>NZ_CP058246.1:0-3975248 GCF_013388355.1 Flavobacterium sp. LPB0248 | reverse complement strand
TTTCAAATGCGAGTAAAATCTTTTAAGTCTTTTTACTCTTCTATAAGCAGCATTGTAATTTGGATCGTCTGCATACTCTCCAAAATGCTGTTTTGTATAATCTTCATACATTTCTCTTCTAAAACGTCCCATAACTATATTTTAATTATTTCCACTTATTTTTATTCTGTTTTTCCTTCTCCATAAACTCTTTGATTTTTCTTTCTTCCCATTCCTTACCCATTCCTGGAAAAACTTCAAATACTTTTAATCCGTGAAAAACTACTCCTACTCCCCACCATAACAATGGCCAGAAAAACCATAAATAACTTGGTGATGTATATAAATTTATAAAAATCAAAATTGCATTTACTAATACGAAAGCCAAAAGATTTCCATAAAAACCTTTAATATTTTCTACTTTCTTTTTGGCCTGAATATATCTTTCTTCTTCGCTTAAATTCGTTTCCATGATTATTCCCATTTTTGTTTTTTATATTTTTTTTCTAAGATGCTTCTCAATTTACGCTCTTCCCATTCGTGCCCGAAAATTTTATACGAAGCAAACAAATCGATTGCAGATCCTACCATTACAGCTGTCCAAATTATTACAATCACCCAATTAATATATTTTATGGGAAAAAATTGCAATGGCAGATTGGTATATTCTTTTAAAAGAAAAACAATCAATACAATGGTGTAAATGAACAAATGCTTGTAAAAAGATTTCAGTTGAATTACTTTTTTACTTGCCAATTCTTGCAGTATTACTTGTTCCTGATCATTACTCAAATTTGTTTCCATAATTACTTTCAAGTCGTTTTTGGTTTTCTTTATCTAAAATTTCCTGAATCTTTTTTTCTTCCCATTTCTTATTAAAAAAAGGCGGAAGACTAAAAACTTTCAATCCGTGCAAGATGATTGCAATTCCCCAACCCATTACAGACCAAATCCACCAAAGGTATCCTGGAGAAGTCATATAATTTACAATAATCACAATTGGATTACATAAAACGTAGACGGTTAAATGCTCGTAAAATCCTCTTATCTCTTTTACTTTTTTCTGAGCATCATAATAACGAACGGTTTCTGTGAAATTATTTTCCATTACTTCCACGTTTTTTGTTTGTTGTCTTTCTCTAAAATCTCACGAATTTTTCTTTCTTCCCAATCTGAGCTATATCCAAATACTTTAAAAGCATGCATGGCAACTCCAAATCCCCAGCCTAAAGCTGAAAACCAAAACCATTGAAATCCTGGTGAAAATTTTAGATTAATAAAAACTAAGAACGGAATCACACAGCAATACGAAATTATATTTCCGTAAAATCCTTTAAGTTCTTCTACTCTTTTTTTGGCTCTATAATAAGCTTTTGCCTCATCGGTATATTCTGCACTCATTTCCATAACCGTAATTTGTTTAGTTAAAATTGGAATCCTAACGGTGAAATTCTTTCCATCTTCATCAATCTTCACTTTTCTGTCTGTTACAATTCCGTATCTGTTTACAATATTCTGCAATCCAACACCTTGCCTGTCTTGCAAAACTTCTTTTTTCTGAAGATCATTCTGAATGGCCAGATAATCTTTATCAATAAAAATTCTGATATGAAGCGGTTTTTGCTCGCTCACCACATTGTGCTTTACAGTATTCTCTAGCAAAAGCTGTAAAGAAAGCGGCACCACTTTGGCTTCTGGATTGATGTTTTCTGTTGGCAATTCGTAAAACAAACTATTTTCAAAACGCATTTTCAGAAGATTCATATAGGTTTTTGCAAACGACAACTCGTCTTCAACCGAAACCAATTCTTTATCTTTCTGTTCTAAAACATATCGATAAATTTTAGACAATGAAGTAGTAAAACGCTGTGCATTATCTGGATTTTCTTCTATTAAAGAACTAAGAACATTTAAGCTGTTAAAAAGAAAATGCGGGTCTATCTGATTTTTTAAGCTTTCAAATTTGGCATTTGCCGTTCCCGCAATAATCTTTTGTTGTGTTACTTTGTTTTCCTGATAGAGTTTATAAAAATTAAGTCCATGAAAAAACAGTAAAACAATAAAAGTCATTACTGCAGATTCTATATAATTTTCAGCCTTTTCATTTGCTAAAAAACCAATAATTGTCTTATTCTCGATTATTACACTTGTAAACAAACGCAATACTCCAATTACGATCATCGACACTAAAAAAGAACTTGCAAAACCAATTAAAATTCTCTTTACTGAATATGGATTTTCTCTGAAAACTCTATCTAAAAAATCAAAAAGAACGACATTTACGATATATAAAACCACACTGTAAAGCATGCAATACAAGAAATAAATGTAAAGATTCTTGGTAAAGACTGCTGTTCCTAAAGAAGCAAACCGAATTAGAAAAGAGAACAAAAATACTATTCCTCCAACTAAGCATGCTTTTAACAAATTAGGTTTTAATATCATCATATTTATAATACTGAATTATTTACAAGTTTTTTGAATTTCTAAAGCTCTTTCTAATCCCCATTTTGGAGAATAAGGTGTTGCTGGTTTAAAAGTATTAAAAAGTTCAATAGATTTATCAACTTGCGCGCATAAAGGTTTTGTATCTACTCCTGTCCATTTTGCACCACCTAATTGATAATCGGCTTCACCAAAAACCGCTCTCGGATTGGTTGGATCCAGCGCTTTTGCTTTCGCGTAAGCTTCCATTACTTTACCAGAATATTTCATTCCATTTGTCATCGGGTCTGCTACAACATATCCTGTATAAATTAAGGCTTGCATTACATACAATTCTGAATTGGCTTGGTCTTTTATCAACTCTATATCTAATGCATCTTGCGCTTTGGTCAATAATAAATCGATTTTTGTTTTGTCTTTTTCTGTAAAAACAGCTGTCGCGTTGATCATAGCAATATAATAATTTGGCAAATAACTGTTTTTTTCTGCTGCAGCAATTCTCTCGAATAAAGCCGAAGCTTCAGCATTTTTTCCTTCTTTCCAAAGTCCGAACGCTTTGTTCATTCCTTGTTCAAATTGTGTTTGAGCCATACCTACTGCTGCAACAAATAATGCGATTAAAGTGATGATTTTTTTCATTTTATAAGTTATTTAATGGTTTGTTTAATGGATTAGTTTATGTGTTTATTTAAAAAGCAATTTCAATTTTTGAATCTTTATTGACGTTAAATTTAGCATCACTATACAAAGGAGGCCCCATAAATCCTTTTGCATTGTTTGAAGCTGCATATTCTTCTAGTGGCATCCCCATTGAGTTTCTGTCAAGCTGTCCGTTGCTATTTTCGTCGTGATACGTTGAAATTGCATATTCTCCTGCCGGAAGATTATCAAAAGTTACAACTGCTTGATTGTTTTTAATTTCGGAAGCCAAACTTTTGTAAGTTGTTTTAAGGAAAGTTCCGTCTGAATTATATAATCCTACTTTCACGATTCCTGTGTCATTTTTCAAACCTGAAACGGCAACAGTTAATTTCACATTTTGAGCAGACATTAAGCTGCAGATAAATAAAATAGTTATTGTAATAATTTTGGTCATGATTTCTATTTTTTAAGGTTCTAAGGTTCTAAGGTTCTGAGTTACTAAGCTTCTAAGGTTTTTTTATTGATGATTAAAACTCTTTTTTTAGGTTCAAAGGTTCAGAGTTGCAAAGGTTCAGAGGTTTGTTTTTCTTATTACTAATATTTAAAAAACTTTGAGCCTTTGTCACTTTGTTTCTTTGTTCCTTTTAATTTACACTTCAAAAGTATGCTGGTTTTTAGTCTTTTAAAATTAAATGATACTGAGTTGTTGATTTTTGATGATGAATTGTTTTCTTCCCAGGTGCAGAGGGTCAGAGTTGCAAAGGCTCAAAGGTTTTTTCTTTCTAAATTTTGAAGAACAAACACAAAGATTTTAGTATTTAAAACTTTTAACCATTTGAAGAAACCTCTGAACCTTTGCACCTTTGCCACTTTGCTACTAAAAAACTACAAGTTTTTCAACTGATTCTCATTCTTATTCTGGCTGATCGTCCAGAAGAAACCTACAAAGAAGAATCTGTCTGCTGTTGGCACTACCGCTTGTCTTTGATACACTCCACTTGCATCTGGATTTTTTGCATAATCGTATCCGAAAACATTTTTCGTTCCTAAAACATTCGAAACTGAGAAATAAAGGATTTTTTGTGTCGTTAATAAATATGCCCAGCTGAAGCTTAAACTATTGTAAGATTTTGTTTTTCCGTTCATAAACTGTGTCTGATTCGGATCGTTGTATGGACGACCTGAGCTGAAACTGTTTGTTAAACTAACCTGAGATTTCCAATCTGTAATAAAATATTTTGCTACAACAGATAAGTTATGATTGGCAATAAAACTTGGAGTCGCCATGTTTGGAAAGTTTTTATATTGTCTTTCTGAATTGATATAAGAATATGAAATCCAATATTCTAGGTTTTTGTGCAAATTGCTGTCTTTCCAAAATAAATCGAATCCTTTTGCATAACCAGATCCATTATTATTAAAAACCGAATTGTACTGAATATCTCTTGTGTCGTATTGCACTAAATTGCTGTAATCTTTATAATAAGCCTCTGCTCTAAGTGTTTGACCTATTCTTGTAAACGTATAATTAAAAATATAATGTCTTGCTTTTTCGCTTTCAAACTGATGGTATTTAGAAAATTTAATGTAATCTACAACTGGTGTTTGAGAATAATCTCCATAAGCAAACGAGAACTGACTGTTTTTTGAAGCTTTATATCCTAGTGAAGCTCTTGGCGCAATATTGTTTTCGTTTAATAAACTGTTGTTTGAATATCTTAAACCAACTTTTAAGGCTAGTCTTTTAGAAAATAAAATATCACCTTCAGTATACGCTGCAAAAATGTTTGAATCATAACCATTTGTAACATTAAGCGAAATATTATCGGCTACGTTTTCATCGTATTTTGTAATGAAATAATCACTTCCGAAAGACAATTTAAAAAAGTTTGAAAATTTCTTGCTTAATTTCAATTTCAGCTGAGCGGCATTTTCTTGGTTTTCGATTCCAGTAATATCATATTTCAATTTGTTTTTGCTGTAACCATAGCTCACTCCAGAAGTAATCTGCCATCCAGTTCCAAAACTTCCTTTGTAAGATGAATTCAAATAGAAGTTATTATTGTTCATATCAGTTCGAATTGGATTTTCGAAATTGACGTTTTTCTGATTCAAATCAAATTTTTCAGAATCAAAAGAAGCATACAGCTTAAATATTCCGTTTGTGAAGTTGTATCTGTAAACCGTCTCACCTCCAAGCGATTGATAAGGATTATTCCAATCTACATTTTGCGGAATAACAGCTTGATAAGGCGCTAAATTCACATACATCATATTTACACTCAATGAACTTTTTTTGAATTTCTGTGTATTTCCTAAACTCAAACCAACCGTCATTAATCCGATATCCGTTTTTTCATGATCTTCTTCGTCTTGAGTATTTAAAAGTAAAACACTCGACAAGGCTTCACCATATTCTGCAGAATAACCACCTGTAGAAAAAGCGATTCCACTAAACAAAAAAGGAGAAAAACGGCTTCTTGTAGGTAAGTTATTTGTAGTTGCGCCATAAGGTTGCGCTACACGAATTCCGTCAACAAAAGTCTGTGTTTCGCTTGCTTCTCCTCCACGAACAAACAAACGTCCGTCTTCACCAACCGTTTGAGTTCCTGGCAAAGTCTGCAAAGCCGCCAC
The DNA here is from genome assembly GCF_013388355.1 of Flavobacterium sp. LPB0248. Taxonomy (GTDB): domain Bacteria; phylum Bacteroidota; class Bacteroidia; order Flavobacteriales; family Flavobacteriaceae; genus Flavobacterium. The sequence continues at coordinate 3,969,548 of NZ_CP058246.1, read as the reverse complement.
TATATTTCCTGCAGAACCTGCTATTGTAACAATATCTAGCGGTTTCAAAACAGAAACTCTCGATTTCTCTCCAGATTCTAAAGTTCCAGCTGTAATAATAACAGCATCCAAAGTATTAATGTTCTCTTTTAATTTTACTATTTGATCTTTATAATTAGCAACATCAATTTCTTGTTTGTAGGTCTCGAAAAGTAAAAAACTTACCACTAAAAATTTATTTCCAGTTTCTGTAGTTTCAAAAGAAAATTCTCCAGTTTCAGAACTTGTTGCTCCGTCGTAAGTTCCGTCAATATAAATATTAGCTCCAGCTACCGGTTTCCCTTTTGGATCTACTACTTTCCCAGAAATAGTATTTTGAGCAAAAATTAAAGCTGTAAAAAATAAAAAGCTAATAGTAAAAAATAATTTGGTTTTCATGTCATCCTTGGTTTTTGATGAAGCAAATGTATTTTAACAATTCATGTTAAAAAATATATAATAACCCAATTGTAGATTTTCGAGGATGAGTTGTAAAATACTAATTTGTATCTTAGTAACGTGTTTCTAAAAACTATTAACTATGTCAGAAAGTAAAAGAGTTTCGAATTTATATCAATCCATATATAATGGAAATCCATGGCTTGAAGTGACCTTGGCAGATACTTTGAAAGATGTAACTGCAGCTCAGGCTTATAAAAAAATCAATCCTAATTTAAACACGATTTGGGAAATTGTCAATCACCTAATACAATGGAGAAGAAACATATTAAAACGTGTTCAAGGAGAAATAATTACAACTCCCGATCATAATTATTTTGTGCCAATTTTAGATTCATCTGAGCCCGCTTGGGAACAATCACTGCAAAGTCTTGCAAAATCTCAGGAATTATGGAGTGCTTGTCTGAGTAATTTTAATGATGAGGATTTTGAGAAAATAGATCTAAACAATAATCACAATTTTTATGAAGATATTCACGGAATCATTCAGCATGACGTGTATCATTTGGGACAGATTGTTATTTTGAAGAAATTGCTTTAAAAATTCATCATCATGAAAAAGTCACTTTTAATTTTTGTTTTTTTAGTAATGAGTACAATCGGCTTTTCACAAGAATCCGAAATTAAATATGATGAAGCTCTGGCCAAATCACTTCATGCCGACGAATACGGAATGAAGAAATATGTTTTTTGTCTTCTAAAATCCGGAAGTAATACAACAGCTTCTAAAGAAGAAAGTAAAAAACTTTTTGAAGGACACATGGAAAACATTGGCAAACTAGCCAAAGAAGGAAAACTGGTTGTTGCAGGACCTTTCATGAAAAATGATCGAAATTATCGTGGCATTTATATTTTTAATGTCGAAACTGTGGAAGAAGCCAAAGCGCTTGTTGCAACCGATCCGGCAATAAAAGCCAATTTACTCGAAGCCGAATTAACGCCTTGGTACTGCACCGCAGCTTTGCAGGAAATTCCGAAAATGCATGAAAAAATTGCCAAGACGAAAATGTAAAATATGAAAACAGAAAAAGAAAAAATGATCTCTGGCGAATATTATAATGCCTTTGATCCAGAATTAGTAAAAGGACGCCGTGCGGCAAAAAACCTTTTACACAGCTTAAATGTAAAAGAATATAGAGTTACCAAAAAAGCAAAAGAGATTCTAAAAGAATTAATTCCGAATGCTGGAGCTGGTCTTTATATTGAACCTCCTTTTCATTGTGATTACGGTTACAATATTTTTGCTGGCGAAAATGTTTATTTTAATGTGAATTGTGTGGTTTTAGACTGTGCGCCAGTAAATATTGGCTCGAATGTATTTATTGCACCAAATGTTCAGATTTATACCGCTTCACATCCGCTTGACGCTGAACTAAGAAAAACATTAGAAAATGCATATCCCGTAACCATTGGAGACGATTGCTGGATTGGCGGAAATTCGGTTATCTGCCCAGGTGTAACCATCGGAAAAGGTTGTGTTATTGGAGCCGGATCTGTGGTTACAAAAGATATTCCAGACAATTCGCTTGCTGTTGGAAATCCGGCAAAAGTTATTCGAAAATTAAATCAAGAACCTGAATCAAAAAAATAATGCTTACCCTTAATAAAGTTCATCATATTGCCATTTTATGTTCCGATTACGAAAAATCGAAATATTTCTATACTCAGATTTTAGGCTTAACCATTATTCGTGAAATTTACCGCGAAGAACGCCAATCGTACAAATTAGATTTGGCTTTGAATGGCTCTTATGTTATCGAATTATTTTCATTTCCAAATCCGCCACAAAGACCTTCAAGACCAGAAGCAGTAGGTTTAAGACATTTGGCATTTGAAGTCATTAATCTGGAAGAAACGATTGCTTTTTTAACTTCAAAAAACATAGAATCGGAACCAATCAGAATTGATGAAACAACCGAAAAACGTTTCACTTTTATTGCAGATCCAGATTTATTGCCGATTGAGTTTTATGAGAGATAAGCTTTTTGTCACAAAGGTACTAAGACGCAAAGTTTTCTCTCATTTTTTGTCATTTAGACGAAGGAGACTCGAGCGATAGCGAACTGACGAAGCAAATCTCCACGAGAAGCTCTGCAAAGATTGGCGATTTTGATTGCGGAGCTACTTGTGGAGATTTCTCCTTCGTCGAAATTGTAAAGGTTAGATATTTCGGTAACAAAATTTAACTTTAATAAATTTTGTTGCGATGAGAAATAACAGTCAGGATTCAACATTAGAAAGAAACTATTTARAGAAGTATCGATTTTTGATAAGAGAATATGAGCAGGTAAAAAGTAAAACTCATCCAGTGCATAAAAAGGCGATGGATTTTTATAAGGCAAATGACACCTGCAGAAAAAGTTTCTTAAAGTATTATAACCGCTATAAGCAGAGCGGTAAGTCTTTAGATTTACTGCCTCAAAAACGTGGTCCAAAATACAAGACAAGACGTCCTGTGCCTTTTATAGAACAAAAAGTAATAGAATTAAGAGAAAAAGGAAACAACAAATATGAAATTGTTAGTATCTTAAAGCCAAAATTAGGAAAGAACACACCTTCATATTCAGGGGTTTATAATATTCTTAAACGTAACCAAATAAACAGGTTAACTCCGAAGATTAARAAGAATCATCAGAAAATAATCAAGGAAAGAATGGGACAGCTGGGTCATATTGATTGTCATTATTTAAGTAAAAGCATAATTCGGGGAGAAAACAAAAAGCTCTATTTAGTGTGTGTAATTGATGATTACAGCCGGATTGCCTGGGCTGAATTAGTTCCAGACATTACCAGTTTAACAGTTATGTTTGCTGCATTAAAATGCTTAAACATCTTAAGTGATCATTATGAGATAAAATTTGAAGAGATTTTATCTGACAATGGCCCTGAATTTGGAATCAAAACCAGCCAGCAGAAATACAACCATCCTTTTGAGAGAATGCTTATAGAATTAGGAATTGTCCATAGACATACAAAACCTTACAGACCACAGACAAACGGTAAAGTTGAACGTTTCTGGAGAACTCTCGAAGATGATCTGCTTAGAGAAACTGATTTTGATTCTCTGGAAGAACTAAAAGAAGAATTATTACAATATTTATATTACTATAATCACGAAAGACCGCATCAGGGAATTGATGGAAAAAAGCCAATCGAAATGATAAATCCGTTACCGAAATAAGTGACTTTTACAGAAATGACAAACTGCCTGTTTAATCGTTGCCTTAAATAAAAAATCTTTGTGCCTTTGCGTCTTTGTGGCAAAAACAACATCGACAGAATTTTCCTGTTTATATCCATTTTAACACACTAAAATGAATATTTCCTAGAAAAAACCGAATTTGATACTTAATTTTGTAATCCGCAGAAAAAAATGCGATTCTCAAACTTATAATGATGAACAAAACGGCGCAAATCAAAAAAAATCATCAATTAATCAAACTCCGAAAATTAGTTATTGTTTCTATCTTAATTGGCTTTCTTTCTGCCTTTCTCGGAATTTCACTAAAAAAAATAACTGAATATTACGAAGAAATCTTCTTTCACGAAGTTTCAGTTCATCCCATATTTTATATCATATTTCCGGTTTTCGGTTTGTCGGTAATTTATTTCTTAAGACAATATCTTTTTAAGAAAAAAGAAAATAAAGGAATCAAAGAGGTTTTTGAAAGCACTGCATCAAAATCTAAAAATCTACCTTCTTATAAAATTCCATCTCACTTTATAAACGGATTATTAACGGTTATTTTTGGAGGTTCAACAGGAATTGAAGTTTCTACCGTTGTAGCTACAGCAACTATTGGTTCTGTAGCACACGAAAAAGAAAATGTTTTCCGCCAGTACAAAACAGAACTAATTTGCGCGGGAGTTGCTGCAGGAGTTACAGCACTTTTTAGCAGTCCGATTGCGGGAATTTTATTTGCTTTCGAAGTAATTTCCAGAAAAGTCACAAAAGCATTTATTATTTCAAATGTAATTGCGGTTTCGATAGCATTTGGTTTGCTAACGATTTTAAAAGAGGAACCATTATTTGCCGTTTCCATCACGACATGGAACTTAAAAGCGATTCCGTACTTCATTCTTTTAGGAATTTTAGCAGGAATGAATTCTGTTTATCTAACTCGCTGTGTTTTATTCTTCAAATCGCAATTTGGAAAAATCGATACGCATTATTACAAAATTATTTTAGGATCTGCGGTTTTAAGTATTTCATTATTCTTTTTTCCTCAATTATACGGAGAAGGTTATCATGCCATCAAAGGGATTTTTGGTCCTTCATCTCAGCTTCCGCTAACCATTACATTGGCTTTAACATTTATCGGAATATTGATTCTAAAACCAATTGTAACTTCTATTACATTGGCTTCTGGCGGTGACGGTGGTGTTTTCGCGCCAAGTTTATTTATCGGAGCCTTTTTAGGATTATTGTTAGCTTCTATCTTAAACAGCTTTTTTCATGTAAATGTAATTCCAGTTAACTTTATGATTATCGGAATGGCTGCGGTTCTAAGCGCCAGTATCCATGCGCCTTTTACAGCTATTTTTCTGGTTTGCGGGTTAACAAATGATTATACTTTGTTTTTGCCAATCATGGTTGTTTGCCTGATTTCAAAATACACAGCAAAAATGATTTATCCGTACACCGTATACAGTTATTCTCCAAGTTTAATCAAGTAAAACTGTAATCTACAGATTTACAAAGCAATAAAAAATAATATACAGCAAAGTATATTTAAAAGCATAACGCATAAAATATAATACCACAATAATGCCAACTGAAAAAATAAAAAGAAGCTACCGCAAAACACGTTACATTCTTTATAAAGAAACTTTAATCGATTATAAAGAGCATTTTTGGTCCTTTTTAGGTTCATTTGTCGGAATTGGGATTCTTTCTTATCTCGATGCTTCACAATTTGCAGGAAGTGATATGCTCTTTTTAATTGGTTCTTTTGGTGCGTCGAGTGTTTTGATCTACGGAATTATACAAAGTCCGTTTTCACAACCGAGAAATCTCGTGGGCGGACATCTAATTTCGGCTTTTATTGGAGTTACCATCAATAAATTGGTTCCAGACATTGTTTGGATTTCGGCTCCGCTGGCAGTTTCTCTATCTATAATTTTTATGCAGATTACCAAAACACTTCACCCGCCAGGTGGCGCAACGGCATTAATTGCAGTAACGGGCTCTGCTCAAATAAAAGGTTTAGGCTATATGTATGTGATTTCTCCCGTATTAACAGGCGTTTCGATCTTACTTATAACTGCATTGATTTTTAATAATATGACTTCAAGCAGAACTTACCCAAGTCACAGCACTTATCATAAACACTATCATAAAATTAGAAAAAGATTATCTAGGAAATAGTTGCCCGATATATCCCAACTGTCACCCTGAGCGGAGTCGAAGGGTTTACCTATTGAAAAAAGGCTTCGACTTCGCTCAGCCAAACAAACTAATTGAAAATTAACTTTCTAAAATCTTTTCAACAAATCGTAATTCATGATTCGAATTTCGTTTTTTATATTTTACCTTTGACCTCTCAATAAAAACAAAGATTATGGTTTATAAATTTAGAGTTATTCTAGACGCCGAAGAAGATATTTTTAGAGACATTGCTATTCTTGAGGAAGATACACTTGAGGATTTACACAATGCAATCTTCAATGCTTTTGGCTTTGACGGATCAGAAGTGGCTTCATTTTATACTTGTGACGACACTTGGAATCAGGAAGATGAAATTCCGCTTTTTGATACGGGAGATGTTCCTGGCGAAATAAGAACCATGAACGATTATCCGTTATCTAGTATCTTAGACAAAGAAAACACAAAGATTATCTACGTTTACGATTTCATCAGTATGTGGACATTCTTAGTCGAATTGGCTGCAGTCGAAGATGAAACCGTTGGAGCAACTTACCCTGAAACTTTATTCTCTCACGGTGAAATGCCAGACGAAGCTCACGAAAAAAACTTCGAAGCCGATGACATACACGACGATATCTACGGAGAATTTGAAGACGACCTAGACGAAGACGATCTTGACATGTTCGAAGGAGACGACAGCTTCGAAGATTATGGATTTGAGGAGAACTGGAATTAGTTTTTGAGGTTCAAAGAGGCATAGGTACAAAGGCTCAGAGGTTTTCTTAAAATCCGACGATTTTAAATGTAATATTTTTCTTTATTTTTATATTTTAATTCTTAAAATATAAAATGAAAACTTTTCGCGACCTTTTAATCTGGCAAAAATCTATGAATCTGGTAACTGAAATTTACCAATTAACAAATTCATTTCCAAAAGAAGAAATTTATGGACTATCTTCACAAATCAGAAGATGTTCAATATCAATACCAAGTAACATTGCGGAAGGATATGGCAGAGATGGAAATAGTGATTATTTGAGATTTTTAAATATTTCAATATCATCATTATTTGAAATGCAGACTCAGCTTGAAATTTCATTCAATCTAAAATATATAACCGAGTACCAATTCAGTAAAATAAATGGAGAAAGCAGAGAATTAGAACGAATGTTAAGTTCTTTTATTCGAAGAATAAAAGACAGAAAATAACCTTTGTACCTTTGAACCTCTGCAACTCTGAACCTATAAACACATGATTAATCTTTTCAACACCCACATCGACACGCTGTCAATACACCGCGTAGGAAACAAAAGCCGTAACGAAGCAATTTTTTTATCGGAGCAGCCATTTAATTTAAATGACGAGATCGTTCCTTTGATAAAAGAATTCTTTTTTAAGCCTTTTAGAGAAAAAGAAGAAAACTATTATCAGTTTGCACACGAAGTGGACTTGGATTACAACGACATGTTTAAATATGCAACTGAGATTTTTGCTAATCCGTCAAATGTACATGAGGTTTCTAAAAACATCACAAAACATTTATACGAGCAGTCTAATCACCCGCACATTAAAAACGGAGAGGTTTATGTGACTTATTTGACCAACTTAAGCATCGATAATAATGTTGTAGATGCAATCGGAATTTTTAAAAGTGAGTTACAGGCAGACTTTTTACAGTTTGAAGAAAACAACAGTAACCTTGAAATGATTTTACAACAGGGAATCAACCTAAATAAATTAGATAAAGGATGTTTGATTTTCAACTACAAAAAAGAAGAAGGATACAAAATCTTAACTGTAGATAGCAACCGTTACGATGCGCGTTACTGGTTAGAGCACTTTTTATCTGTTGATGCTTTTGAAGATGAAAATTTCATCACAAAAAAATATTTAAAGTTCTGTCAAAACTTCGCAAAAGATGTGGTTTTGCCAGCAGAAGACAAGAAAGAGGAAGTAATGTTTATGAACCGATCTGTGAATTATTTCGCTAAAAATGATCAGTTTGAAGAGCAGAATTTCTTGAATGAAGTACTAGACAATCCTGATTTGATTCCTGAATTTAAAAACTATAAAGTTGATAAAGGAGAAAAATACAGCATCGAAGATGTAACCTCATTCCCTATCGCCAACGCAGCAGTTTCTGACGCTAGAAAATCGATTAAAAACGTCATTAATTTGGATACTCATATTCAGATTAAAATGGATTTTATTAATCCTGAAAGTGCAGAAAAATTTGTTGAAAAAGGCTGGGATGAAGAAAAACAAATGTATTACTACTTAGTTTACTTCAACAAAGAAGAGAAAAGCTAAGAAGTTTTCATTTTCTATTACTTACTTAAAACAGAAAACGGCAATTACAAAAGTAACTGCCGTTTTTTTATTGTCTTAAATTTTAATGTTATAAAACCGAGAATACGGCTTTTACAATATCATCGTACACTTGTTTGTTCCTTTCTCCCGTGCGAGCCAAAACTCGAATTCCGGAGTAATTATTAAAGATAAATCTAGCCAAAACTTTTGCATCCAGCTGTTTGGAAATATGTCCCGCCTCCTGCCCTTTTTTAACAGCATTTGTAAAAACTTCTTCCATAGTTTGGCTATTGTCTTTTACGATTTTGGCAATTTCTTCATCATGCATAGCTAGTTCTACAGAAGAATTAACCATAAAACAGCCTTTTGTAATTCGATCTTCTAAACTTTCGAGCACAGCTTGCTTAAAAATAGCCTGCAAAGTTTCTTTGACATTCTCAGATTTTTCTAAAAGTTCTTTTACCGCATCTTGTGCCTGTTCCTGATAACGTTTTAAGGACTTTGTAAACAATTGCTGCTTATCGCCAAAAGTATCGTACAAACTAGAACGACTTAAACCTAAATGCGTCACCAAATCTTGTGCAGAAGTTCCGTTGTAACCTTTGTGCCAAAAAATTTCGATTGCTTTATCCAAAGCCTGATCTTCATTAAATTCTTTCGTTCTAGCCATGACATTCAAATTAAATTCATTTACAAAGATACAAAAATACGGAACAATCGTTCCTGAATTGATCAAAAAAATTATAGTACGGTATTTACGATAAGTCCACCATCAACCACAATTTCAGATCCAGTAATAAATGAAGCATCATCTGAAGCTAAGAAACTAACTGTTTTTGCAACTTCAGCAGCTTGTCCAAAACGTTTCAATAAAATTTTCTCTCCCAAAGCAGATCCTAATCCTTCTACTTCTTCTTTTTCTAAACCAACTTTTCCGTACAATGGTGTTTCAATTGGACCAGGAGAAACCGCATTTACTCTAATTTTTCTTGAAGCCAATTCAACAGCAAAAACTTTATTTAAAGATAATACAGCTGCTTTACTTGCGGCATAAACACTAGAATTAGGCATTCCGACATGAGCATTTACTGAAGTATTAAAGATAATTGAAGCCCCGTCATTTAAAATTGGCAACACTTTTTGAACTGTAAAATACACTCCTTTTACGTTGACATTCATAATACTGTCATAATGATCTTCTGAAGCTGAATCTAGCGGTGCAAAAGCTGCAATTCCAGCATTCAAGAATAAAATATCAACTTTACCAAATTTTGATTTTACTTCTTCAACCAAATTATCAATTGATTTTAAATCTGATTGATCGGCTACAATTCCAGTAACATTCAATTCTTTTTCCGCTTTTGCCAAAGCTTCTTTGTTTCTTCCTGTTACAATTACTTTTGCTCCTTTTGCTGCTAAATCTGCTGCAGCTGCATATCCAATTCCACTGTTTCCACCTGTCACGATTGCTACTTTGTTTTCTAAATTTTTCATTTTATTTATTATTTAAGTTATTGATTATTCAATTATTATGATACAAAGATATAATAACGGAACGATCGTTCCGTTATTATTAAAGTTAATTTTATGTTAAAATATTTAACTTAGAATAGAAACGCCCGTCAAATAAGGAATTATCTATAGAATGATAAACGAAAGAAATCGCAAAATGAGGTTGATTCTTAATTTATGCTTAATTTTGCATTAAAAAATAACTCAGATGGATATTCAATTTTTTAAAGAAAGTCCTTTTACCACTATAATTTCATTTCACAAGCTAATTGAATCTTTTGAAGAAATTGCGCAGTCAGATGTTGATTACAGATCAAATTATGCCAAAGCAATTTTAGAACAAATTGAATTAATTCCGGAACTAAGGACTGGAATCCAGGATTATTCGGTTATCAAAAACAATGAAGCTTTAATTAAAAATATATTAGCCGATTTATTTCCGACTGCATTGACGCACAACGAAATAAAAGCGGTAACGATTCCTTTTCAAAACATCTCCTTTAATTATACAGAGCGTTTCAAAAAAATCCTCAAAAATGCGGGAGACGAATTTTATATGGAAATTCGTGATTTTAGCGACCATCAATTCTACATCAATAACTGCTGTTTAATTTTAAGCAGTTATTACAAGCAGCATATCGATTTCAATCAGCCATTTTTCTATGACATTCCAGATGAAAATGGTATTGAAAAGCATTATCGTATTTTATACAATGCTGATTTTATGGAAATTATTCCGACTGAAAACGCTATTTCTTTAACTCAGGAAGATATTGATCAATTACTTGATAATTATAACGATATCAATTTATGGAAATCTAAATTCCCAAAAGGAAGCTGGATTTTAAGAGGTTTCGGAATTGTTTCTTTATTTGATGCAACAACAGAGAGTGCTATTTCTATTTTGAAAAGCAGTTTGTTAAAACCTGGTCCAAAAACAGTTGCTACAGATCAGGAAGTTTCTAATATTTTCCAGTCCATTTTTAATCTCCCAAATTTAAAAGTCGGATTTATTATCTATAATCCTGAGGAAGAGAAATTTATGCGACCTGCAAAATACGAGAATCAGTTGAAGAGCTTTTTACTTTCTGCCGATCAGGAAGTAGATTGCAAGAACGCTTTTTTTGGATGTTCTTTCGAAAATCTATTAGACAATAAAGAACCTTTTGTAATATCTAATGTTAGCAAATTCACAGAAGAATCAACAAACAAAAGACTTGGCGAACATTTACTTACTCAAGGTATTCAAAGTTGCATCTTTGCTCCTGTAATTAAAAGCGGACATCTATTAGGCGTTGTCGAACTGGTTTCTGAAAACCCGAGAGATTTAAACAGTGTCAATGCCACAAAATTAGATTTGGTTCTACCGTATTTAACTGATACTATTGATCGTTATAATACCGATATGCAACATCAGATTGAAGCGATTATTCAGCGTGAATACACTACGATTCACCCTAGCGTATATTGGAAATTCAAAAGAGAATCTCAGAACTATTTTCAAAATATGAATCATACTAAAGATTATATTTTTAAAGAAATCGTTTTTAAAAATGTATATCCGCTATATGGACAAATTGATATTAAAGGTTCTTCTGAACATCGTAATGAAACGGTAAAAATTGATTTGAAAAGTCAACTGACAGCTCTTATGGAAATTTTTGATAATCAAGAAGAAAACTCAAATTTAGTTCTTCTTGAACAAAGAAAATTTGAATTGGAATCGCTTCGAAGCGAATTGGATTATCCATTAAAAGCTGATACAGAACAGCATATACAGCGTTATATTGAAGAAGAAATTCATCCGATACTGAAAAACACTAAAAGTAATGCTAAATCTGAGAAGTTAGAGCAATTATACTTTGATAGTCTAGACGAAAAAACAGGAATGTTTTATCAGGAAAGAAAGAAATTTGACAATGCTATGTCGATCATCAATAAAAGATTGGCAACGGTTTTGGATAGAAAACAAGTTGAAGCGCAGCAGATTTATCCACATTATTACGAACGTTTTAAAACGGATGGTGTTGAGCATAATTTATATATCGGAGCTTCAATTTCGCCAACAAAACCTTTCGATATTATGTATTTGCACAATCTTCGTTTGTGGCAATTGCAAACGTTATGCGAAATGGAATTGGAACACCATGAACTTAAAGAATCTCTTCCATACGAATTGGATGTTACTTCGTTAATTCTTGTTTTCAGTTCTGCGCTTTCGATCCGTTTTAGAATGGATGAAAAACGTTTTGATGTAGATGGAACTTATAATGCGAGATATGAAGTTGTTAAAAAACGAATTGACAAATCGCATATTAAAGGAACAAACGAAAGAATTACCGAGAAAGAGAAAATTACAATTGTATATTCTCAAAATAGCGAAGAAGCAGAATATTTAAAATACATTAAATATCTGCAGCATAAAAAAATTCTTGAACCTTCAATTGAACAATTTGAAGTTGAAGATCTACAGGGAGTTTCTGGTTTAAGAGCAATTCGTGTCAAAGTAATCAACAATAGTTCAAACCCAGGACTTAAGAAAATAACTTATCAGGATTTATTAGATGAGCTCAACTAAATAGTTGAGCTTTTTTTTGCAACTTAACGTTTAAAAACTTTGTCAAAGTTTGAAACTTTGACAAAGTTAATTAGCTTTAAATAGACTTAAAAGCAATCACAAACGCAATCACCGTTATGATAATTCCGAACATAAAAAAGTTATAGGCAATTCGGAGTAAATTATATTTTCGCTGTAAAACCAATCCCAGATAATACAAATCTTTGATCATTGTCGAGTACAAATAATCACGATCTTTCATCATTTCGTTCATTGCCCAATCATAATCTTCGAGAGGCATTTTGTAGAAATTTCCAAAAAACATCAGATTCACTTTTTTAGCTTCAACATCATCTCTTGTAAAAAATCCTGATGTCACTTTTGGACGTGTCGAAAGAATCGCAAAAATAATTGTAATTACACTCGACATTAGCATAATAAATGTTGGAACAACCAAATGCGCATTTTTGGGACTATCCAGTTTTGGAATAATAGATGATAATGCAATCGAGATAATAATCGCATTTACAGACAATAAAATATTAGCTTTACTATCGGCAATACCGCTTAAACGAGTATGGTTTCCAAGCGTGACACGAAATAAAGTATCGATCCCGCGATCTGGTTTTTCTATTTTATCTTTCTTTTTGTTTTCTTCTTCTAGCGCTGCAGCTGCTTTCAATTCCTGTTTATTGATTTTTTTCTGAATTAATAATAGATTTTTTTCTTTCAAAGGCTGCCATTTTCTCAAGGCATAATCAGTATAAAATCTATGCTTGTTTAATAAAAAATTGAGGTTTTCTCTTGTCCATTCGGCATTAGAAAAACTAACTATTCCAGCATTTTTCAATTCCAAACGCAATAATTCGCAAGTTGTAGCATATTCCGCTCCCATTAAATGAGCGTAATCTGCGTCTCTTATAATTTTTTCAAGATGCGTTTTTGGTTCATATTCTTTAACTGTAGCCAGAATCAGACTTGAAACGAGTGCTATAAATTCTTCCGATTTTCCTTTTTCGCGCAAAAAGTTGGCGGCAATTTCGGTACTTTTCTTCTCATGATTTTCATACCCTTCAATATATCCGGTGTCGTGAAACCATGCAGCCACCAAAAGCGCTTCCTTGTCCTCACCACTTACATCTTCTTTTTTGCAAAGTTCTTTTACTGCTGTAACAACCGTAAAAGTATGATTAAAATTATGGTAAGAATATAAATTAGAAAGTTTATCTTTGAGTAAATTCCCGACAAAATCCTCGGATTGTTCTATTAGATTCATAAAGAATATTTTTATACCACTAAATTATGAAATTGTTTTTGGATAATCATTTTATTGCCAAGATTAAAAACTTTTTAATAGCAATAGTGGCACTCTTCATTGTTTATTCCTGCGCGACCCGCAAACCGCAATATGGAAAAAGTGTAAGTGCCAACGAAACAGAAAACGCAACAGATACCATAAAAATTGCACACACCTTTTTTCTTGTTGGTGATGCTGGAAATGCCGACGAAGAACAGGCACAGCAGACACTGGAACTTTTACATCAAAAACTAAAAAAAGCGAGCAAAAAATCGACATTGCTTTTCTTGGGTGATAATATTTATCCGAAAGGTTTTCCGAGTGACAAACATTCTGAAGATAAAGCTTTGGCAGAAACTAAATTAACGAATCAACTAAAATTAACTCAAGGTTTTAAAGGAAAAACAATCGTAATTCCTGGAAATCATGATTGGTACAGTGGCATCAAAGGTTTGGAGCGTCAGTCTGATTTTGTGACGAAATATTTAAACGATAAAAAAGCATTTCTTCCGAGAAAATCTTGTCCTATCGAAAATGTAAAAATTGACAGCGTTACGACGTTGATAGCTATTGATAGTGAGTGGTTTCTGGAAGATTGGAACGATCACCCAACTATAAATGACAATTGCGAAATCAAAACTAGAGAAGCTTTTTTTGAAGAGTTAGAAGGACTTTTAAATAAAAATCAGGAAAAGACAGTTGTCTTAGCCATTCATCATCCGCTATTAAGTAATGGGACACATGGCGGACAATTTTCATTAGAAAAACAGTTATTTCCTTTAGAGCAAAAAATTCCGCTTCCGGTAATTGGTTCCTTCATTAATTTGTTGCGAAAAACATCTGGCGCAAGTCCGCAGGACATTCAAAATAAACAATACACGATTTATGCTAAAAGAATTAAAACGCTTTTGCAAAAACAGAAAAATGTAATTGTAGTTTCAGGTCATGATCATAATTTACAATATATCAGCAAAGAAAATATTCAGCAGATTATTAGTGGCGCAGGATCAAAATCGGAAGCTGCAAGAGCTATTAGTCCATACGATTTTTCATATGGAGGAAATGGTTATGCAACACTGACAATGTTTAAAAGCGGAGATGCAAAAGTTTCTTTTTATGGAAATGAAAATGGCAAAGAAAAACTGCTTTTCGAACGTGAAATAATAAAAGCCAAAGAAATCAATTGGGCTTCAGATATTCCAAATAAGTTTCCTGCAACTGTGACCACTTCTATTTATTCTCCAAAAATGACTCAAAAAAGTGCATTTCACAAATTTCTATTCGGTCAGCATTATAGAAAATATTATAGTATGCCAATTGAAGCTACAACAGCGACAGTTGACACTTTAAAAGGCGGACTAAAACCAATTCGCGAAGGTGGAGGACATCAGTCCATTTCCTTGAGAATGTCAGATCCTCAAGGGCGTGAATATGTGATGCGTGCTATGAAAAAAAGTGCGACAACATTTTTACAATCAGTAGCTTTTAAAGATCAATATGTGGTAAATGAATTTGAAAAAACATACGCCGAAGATTTTTTATTTGATTTTTATACGACTTCCCATCCTTATTCTTCTTTTGCGATTGGAAGCATGTCTGATCAAATTGGACTTAGGCATACTAATCCAATTTTATATTATATACCGAAGCAAAATGGTTTGGGCGAGTTTAATGCAAGTTTTGGAGATCAGTTGTATATGGTTGAAGAAAGGCCTGCTGACAATCATCTTGACGGCAAAAATTTTGGAAAACCAAGCAACATTATCGGAACTGATGATATGATGTTGAATCTTCATAAGGACGAAAAATATACTGTCGATGAAAAAGAATATATTAAAGCGCGTTTATTTGATATTCTTTTAGGTGATTGGGACCGACACAGCGATCAATGGCGTTGGGCTGAATATAAAGAAGATGGAAAAGTAATTTACAGACCTATTCCTAGAGATCGCGACCAGGCTTTTGTAAAATACGACGGTGCTTTGCTTTCACTTATAATGAATATGCCTCCTCTTCGTCACATGAGATCTTTTAAAGGGGATCGAATCAATGTAAAATGGCTTGGAAGAGAACCTTATCCAATGGATTTAGCATTTCTAAAAACTGCCGGAGAAAAAGACTGGGTTGAACAAGCCAAATACATTCAAGAAAACCTGACAGACGCAGATATTGATCTAGCTTTCAAGAATATGCCAAAAGAAGTTCAGGACGAAACGGTTGATGAAATCAAAGCAAAACTAAAAAGCAGAAAAAAAGATCTTCAGAAATATGCTCGCGAATATTCTGATGTGTTAGATAAAACCGTCATGATTGCGGGAACAGATAAAAAAGACAAGTTTGTTTTAAATCATAATGTAAAGAAAGGAATTGAAATTCAGGTTTTCAGAATTAAAAAAGAAGGCGATGAATTGCTTTATACCAAAAATGTAACCGACGACAAAACCAAAAATCTTTGGATTTACGGACTAGACGATAATGATGTTTTTGAAGTAAAAGGAGATCAAAAATCTAGCATTAAAATTCGTTTGATTGGAGGCCAGAACAATGATACTTACAATATTGAAAACGGAAGAAAGGTTATTGTTTACGATTTCAAATCAAAAGAAAACACTTATAATCTCGATTCTAAAACTCAAACACAGCTTACAGACGATTACGAAGTTAATGCCTACAATTATGAAAGACCTAAATATAATGTAGTTTCTGGTCTTCCAAACATTGGATACAATCCAGATGATGGAGTAAAAATGGGAGTTAACGTAAATTATACTGTTAATAATTTTAAACAAAATCCGTACACGCAAAGACATATTTTTAATGCTTTCTACTACTTTGCTACTGGAGGTTTAGAGTTTAATTATGCTGCACATTTCCCTGGATTATTAGGCAAATGGGTTATTGATGTGGAATCATTGTATACAACTCCGAATTTTGCGATGAATTATTTTGGTTATGGAAATGAATCGCAATATGATGATAATTTAGGAATGGATTACAATCGTGTCCGCATTAGAAAATTTAATGCTTCGGGTGCCATTCGCCATGTTGGAAGATATGGAAGTGAGTTTAGCGTTCAGCCAATCTTCCAGAGAATGACTGTTGAAGATACCGAAAACAGATACATTAATATTCCTGGAATTGTAAATCCAGATGTATTTGACAGTCAGAATTACGGAAGCTTAAAAGTAAAATATCAGTTTAAAAATTCAGATTTTGCCACAAAACCAACTTTAGGGATGGCTTTTATGATTGCAGCAACTTGGACAGCTAATTTAGATGACACAAAGAAAAATTTCCCAACTCTGGAAAGCTTCTTAGGATTTACTCATAAAATCGATCATAACGGAAAACTAATATTAGCCACTTACGTTAAAGGAAAGGCTATTTTCAACAATAATTATGAATTCTACCAAGGTGCTTCTTTAGGAGGAGACACGGATTTACGCGGCTATAGAAATGAGCGTTTCTTAGGAAGTTCGTATTTCTCTCAAAGTTCAGATTTACGTTTAACTATTGGAAAAATCCGCAAAACAATTGTCCCATTTACTTATGGAATTTTAGGTGGTTTCGACTACGGAAGAGTCTGGCTTGATGGTGAAGAATCAAGAAAATGGCACCAAGATTACGGCGGTGGACTTTGGTTGAATGCCATAAATGTTATTACAGCTAGAATCTCATATTTTAAGTCTCCTGACGAAGTTGGAAGATTGATTTTTGGAGCAGCATATAGTTTTTAAAAAAGGTGCTAAGGTACTGAGATGCTAAGGCTCTAAGGTTTTCTCTACTATGAGCTAAAAAAAATAGCCACGAATTCACGAATAATTTAATTAAAATTCGTGAATTCGTGGCTAATCTTTTCTTAGTATCTCAGCACCTTAGAACCTTAGCGACTTAGAAGAAACTCATAAACCTTTCCTCCTATTTTATTTGTTTTTTCGTCGGCTATAAGTAAGGTGTTGTTGTCTTTAAAAACAATGGCTTCTTTTTGCGAGAAGTGATTCAGATTAATTTCGGTTTGAGTTCCTTTATGAAATAAATCTCCTTTAAATCCTTTAAACAAAAGCACTTTGTCATGACTTAATAAAGCAACTTTTTTTCCGTCTGGACTAATTGATGCACTTGTCAGCACACAATGATTATAATTGTTGCATGTTTTAAATTCTCCAATCTTTACTGCTTTCTGAGTTCCAGCGGCATTCTTGATTTTGTAAATAAAAGCAGTTCCGTCAAAACCTTTGCTTCTGTTTTTGGTAAATAGATAGAAATAGCCGTTCAGTTCAAAGAAACCTTCAACATCATAGAACATTTCTTTTTTCTTTGGAGGAAATTCTGTTTGTTCTGGGTATGAAAATGAAATTTTATATTCGGCTTTAGCCACACCATTATTCAATTGATTTTTTGCGACTTTATAAATACACAAATCTCTTCTTTCGTTATCATTATTTCCAAAATCACCAATGTAAATATTTCCACTTTTATCTTTAGTAATATCTTCCCAATCTACATTTGTGGCATTCGAAATTGTGATTGTTTTAGCTAATTTTCCTTTAGAATCGATGGCATAAAGAGCATTTTTATTTCCACTATCTTCTAAAGTATAAAGAGTGTTGGTTTCAGGAAAATACGTAATCCCAGAAACTTCCTTTAATTTCTTTGGAAGGGAATAAAGCTCTTTTAAATCAGAACCTGATTGCTTCTGGCAAGCTAGTAAAACTATAGAAACAACAACTAAAAAAGATTTTTTCATAAGATTTATTTTTTTTAAAACCATATAAGTTATATAAGATAATTTAAGGAGCATGACTTAATGAACTTATATAACTTACATGGTGATTTTTTTTTTAAACTAAGTTAGTATTTTTAAAATTACGTGTAATAAATTCAAATGCAGCATGCATTACATGCCCCATCGATTTTGCATTCTTAAATTTCATATCATTCGTATAACGGTACAATTCCATTTTCAATTGTGTCAAATGCTCTTGTGTGGAAATAGTATCGTGGCACATAATATTCAACAATTTTTTGATTCTCGTTTCGGCAGAATGAATACGTTTCGCCAAAATCGCTCTTTCTTCATCTTTGTACTGAATAATCGAACGTTCTTCTAATTTCTCTTTGATTAATTGAATCATCGGAAAATTTTCCTTGAAAAACTGCGGACGATATACTTTAAAATTTCCCTCGTAACATTGCTGATCAAAATCGATTGGACGAATTTTATAAACCACTTGATCAAAATCGTGAATTGGGACAATTACATAATTATAGGCACGCATATCCCCTAAAAGACGAATCATACAGCGTTCGTTAAACTTGACGAACTCTTTTGCAATTTGCGCCTTTTCCATTTCACTGCATTTATCTAACAACGTATCCATAAAAACATCGCCCGGAATTCCTATAATGTGTTCCTCTATTAGAGTATCTTTATAAACTAGAAAGTTGATTTTATCTGGCGAAAGAATGTCTTCCAACTCCAATCCGTAAATACGAGAAGCATCGGCTTTTTTGATATAAAAATGAACATAGTTGTCATTTAGAATATTTCGAACCTTAATTCTAAAAGGTTTTGAATTTCCAAACGTACAATAATCAATTGCATCGACATTTAGATATTGAATAATTTCACTATTTCCATCAGAATGCAGAAGCGAATATATTTTCTTTAGATTCAAATCGATTTCATTGCGCTCAAATTCTCCATAATAAACCCTGATCCAGAGTGTATCTGTATCGTGTTTGTCGTAAACATTTATAGAACCTGAAAAACGAAGCAAGTCATCATAAAACACAGAAACTTTAGAAATACGTTCGTATCGCTCTAAATAACTTAAAAGTGGCTGTGTTAAAGGGTAAGACGGTTTTTTTAAAACCATTAAAGGCTCGCTCATTTTGAATATCTTTATTACAAATTTACGTGAATACGATTTAAAGTCAGAATTTAAAGTAACAAAAAACAACTTGGCTCGTCATACTAAAAACTAAAACCAGAAAAATTTGGAAACCATATTAACCATTGAGAATTTAAGTAAAAGATACGGCCGAATTCAGGCTTTGAAAAATGTATCTTTTCAAATACAAAAAGGTCGTGTTTATGGCATTCTAGGGCCAAACGGCAGCGGAAAATCGACTACATTAGGAATTGTATTGAATGTTGTTAATAAATCGTCTGGCAGTTATCGCTGGTTTGATGGTAATGTGGAAACTCATGACGCGTTGAAAAAAGTGGGCGCTATTATAGAAAGGCCTAATTTTTATCCATACATGACAGCTGAGCAAAACTTGAAATTGGTTTGCAAAATCAAAAACATCAACTATTCTAAAGTCAATGAAAAATTGGAATTAGTAGGTTTGATCGAAAGAAAAGATAGCAAGTTCAGTACTTTTTCATTAGGAATGAAACAGCGTCTGGCAATTGCATCAGCACTTTTAAACGATCCGGAAATTTTAATTTTAGATGAACCAACTAACGGATTAGATCCGCAAGGAATTCATCAAATTCGAGATATCATAAAAAAAATTGCTTCGCAAGGAACTACTATTCTGCTTGCTTCACATTTATTGGATGAAGTAGAAAAAGTTTGTTCACAAGTCATTGTTTTAAGAAAAGGCGAAGTTTTATACTCAGGTTCTGTTGATGGAATGTCTTCAAATGAAGGTTTCTTCGAAGTGCAGTCAAATGATAATTTAATTTTAAAATCAGCCTTACAAGAACATCCTGCTGTAGATAGAATTGCTGAAGAAGACGGAAAAGTTTTAGTTTATCTAAAATCTGATTTATCGGCTTCAGACTTAAATCAGTTTTTGTTTTCTAAAAACATTGTTTTAAGTCATTTAGTAAAACGTAAAAACAGTCTAGAAGCACAATTTTTAGAATTAACCAAAAACGCTATCGCCCAAAAAAACTAAACCATGAAAAGACTTCTCTCTATAGAATTACAAAAAATCTGGATGAACAAAGCCAGCCGAGTATTAACTTTAACTTACTTTATATTACTTTCTTTTATTGCTTTAATCGCAGCTATTAAGTTTGATATTGGGCCATTTAAATTTCATTTGGCTGAAATGGGAATCTTTAATTTTCCTTTTATTTGGCATTTTAATACTTATGTTGCGGCTTGGCTTAAATTCTTTTTGGCTATTGTAATCGTTTCGATGATGGCGAATGAATATAGCTACGGAACTTTAAAACAAAACTTAATTGACGGTCTCAGTAAAAAAGAATTTATTTTATCAAAATTCTTAACTGTAGTTTTATTTGCTTTTGCATCTACCGTTTTTGTCTTTTTAATGAGTCTGGCTTTAGGATTATGCTTTTCTTCTTACACAGAGTTTAGTATTATTTTTAGCGACTTAGATTACCTTCTGGCCTTTTTTGTAAAATTAACTGGTTTCTTTTCGTTCTGTTTATTTTTAGGAATTTTAGTAAAACGTTCTGCTTTTGCATTGGGCTTTCTTTTGGTTTGGAACATAATTGAGGCAATTGTACGAGGCACTTTAGCATTTAAAATTTTTCCAGACAGTGATACTGACAAAAAAATAACACAGTTTCTCCCATTAGAATCAATGTCGAATTTAATTGTTAATCCAGGGCCAAGATTGTCTGTCGTGAAAAACATTGGCACACAAATGGGAATTGAAACAGATGCTGATTTTAGTGTAGATTATTTTGCTGTTTTAATCGTTTTAGCTTGGACTTTCGCGTTTATATATTTTTCTTACAAATTATTAAAAAATAGAGATTTGTAGTATATTTGTTACTATGAGTCTTCCAAGAACTTTAATACCACTTTTCATTCTGTGCTGCTTTTATAATAAAATCAGTGCGCAGAACATTTCTGTCAATTCTACAGTAACACCAGAAGATTTAATTCAGAATGTTTTAATTAATAGTTCTTGTATTGATACCGAAAGTGTAAATGCATCGGGAAATCCAACTCCAAACCAGCAGAGTTACGGTTCTTTTACAGCTGGAGCAAATTTTCCTTTTTCGAGCGGAATAGTTTTAAGCTCTTCGCCTAGCAAAAATGCTGAAGGTCCATATATTCAACAAAATTCTAAAGGTGTACAAGTTAGAAACTGGAATGGCGACGCAGATCTTAACACAGCCTTAGGAATTAACAATAGTACACAAGCAACAGTTTTAGAATTTGATTTTGTGGCGTTAACTAATTCGATTAGTTTTAATTATATTTTTGCTTCGAATGAATATCAACTTAATTTCCCTTGTATTTATTCAGACGGATTTGCTTTTTTAATTAAAGATGCGGACAATCCTACTGAAGCATACAAAAATCTAGCAGTTTTACCTAATTCTACCACAGCAGTTTCTGCCACAACAGTACATCCAAAAATTAACACCATAAATGGCAGTGGCGGCGAGCCAATCGTTGGATGCGAAGCCGTAAACGAGAATTACTTTAATGGTTATAATACAGCTTCAAGCCCTATTAATTATGCAGGTCAAACGGTAGTAATGAATGCATCAACAGATGTGATTCCGAATAAAAAATATCATTTAAAATTGGTCGTTGCCGATGATGTAACTAGACAATATAATTCAGCAGTTTTCATTGAAGCGGGTAGTTTTGTAACGAAAATAAATTTTGGACAAGATAGAACTGTGGCTAATAACAATCCTGTTTGCTTTGGAGAAAATTATGTTTTAGATACCAATTTAAGTTCAACAACTCATACGTTTGAATGGTTTAAAAAAGACGCTTCAAACAATTATGTCCTAATTCCAGGTGCTACATCTCCATCTTATGCCGTTTCTGCAACAGGAACATATAAAGTAGAAGCAACTTTGGGCAGTACAACATGCGTATCAATTGGAGAAATTACAGTTGAATTTTCACCGGAGATTCCAGCAACCAACACTTCTTTATTGCAATGCGATGATAATACTGATGGCATCACAATTTTTGATTTGACTAAAGTCGCCAATATTGTAAAAAATAATAATGCGCAGATTACCAATCAAGGTTACTACGAAACTCTAACAGATGCACAAGCCAAAACAAATCCAATTTTAAATCCGCAACGCTATACTAATAAAACGCCGAATCAAATCGTTTTTGCAAGGATTGAAAATACTTTTGGCTGTAGTGCAATAGCTCAAGTTACTCTAAATGTCTCTAATACCGTAATTCCAGATCAATCGCCAATTGCTAAGTGTGATGAAGACGAAATACAAGATGGACTTTATCAATTTAATTTAGAACAAGAAGTAACCCCTCAAATTCAAACTGGCTTACCTAACGGAATAGTAATCAATTATTTTCCAACAGCTTCTGATGCAATTACAGAGACAAATCAGCTACCGAATATTTTTAAAAATACTACGCCAAATAGCCAGACTATTTATGCGCGTGCTGCAAACGGTTCAGATTGTTATGATATAACTCCAATCGAATTGATTGTTCACACTTTTGATCCACCAAATTTTGAAGATGAGACACAATATCTTTGTAAAGGAGATCAAATAACAATATCTGTTGCTACAGGTTTTAGCAGTTATACTTGGACTAATAACGGAGGTTCAACAAACTCAATGCTTGTTACGAGTCCTGGAGATTACTCGGTAACCGTAACCGATGTAAATGGATGTAAAAAAACTAAAAACTTCAAAATAATTTTATCAGAACCAGCAACAATTACAGGAGCAGATGTGAAGGATTTCTCTGGAATAGATAATTCTGTAAAAATTCTATATACGGGTGTTGGAAATTATGAATTTTCTCTTGATGGAACCGCTTTTCAAGATGACCCAACTTTTACACAAGTAACTCCAGGAGTTTATACTGCAATTGCGAGAGACAAGAATGGTTGTGGTATATCTAATTCTTTTATAGTATATGTTTTGGATTATCCACGTTTCTTTACTCCAAATGGAGACGGATTCAATGATTTATGGGTAATCAAAAACATTGATCAAATGCCCGATTACACAATCTCAATTTTTGATCGTTACGGAAAATTATTAAAACAAATGAATCAGAATGGCTCAGGCTGGGACGGAATGTTCAACGGAAGAGAAATGCCTTCAGATGATTATTGGTTTACCCTTCTTTTTGTCAATGGCAAAAATGTTAAAGGACACTTTTCTTTAAAAAGATAACTTTTATAACTTTTATACCTTTCAAACTCTGAAATTCCAAATTCCAATACTTGGCCAAAAATTCAGCACTTAAAACAATTTCAATTAAGCATAAAAAAGAATCCCAAACTCCTTAATTGGAATTTGGGATTTTTCATATTGAAAGTTAAAACGAATTAGATTTTATATCTTTTTCTATCAGTTTCACTTAAGTAAATCTTTCTCAAACGTAAAGATTTTGGAGTAACTTCAACGTACTCATCTTTTTGAATGTACTCTAAAGCTTCTTCTAATGAGAATTTGATAGCTGGAATAATTCTAGCTTTATCATCAGCTCCAGAAGAACGTACGTTAGAAAGTTTTTTCGTTTTAGTAACGTTAACAGTCATATCGTCGCTACGAGTATTTTCTCCAATTACCTGACCTTCATAGATATCCTCATTAGGATCAACGAAGAATTTACCACGATCTTGTAATTTATCGATAGAATAAGGAATAGCTTTTCCGTTTTCCATAGAGATTAATGAACCGTTGTTACGTCCAGGAATTTCTCCTTTATATGGTTCGTATCCAATGAAACGGTGTGCCATAATAGCCTCACCAGCTGTAGCAGTAAGCAATTGATTTCTTAAACCGATAATTCCACGAGATGGAATGTTGAATTTAATAATCATACGCTCTCCTTTACCTTCCATAGAAAGCATTTCTCCTTTACGGATAGTAACGAATTCAACAGCTCTACCTGAAAGGTTTTCTGGTAAGTCGATAGTTAATTCCTCAATTGGCTCACATTTAACACCATCAACTTCTTTGATAATAACTTGTGGCTGACCAATTTGAAGTTCGTACCCTTCTCTTCTCATTGTTTCGATAAGAACAGATAAGTGAAGTACACCACGACCAAAAACCATGAATTTATCAGCAGAATCAGTTTCTCCAACTTTCATCGCTAAGTTTTTCTCAAGCTCTTTTGTTAATCTTTCACGAATATGTCTAGAAGTAACAAATTTACCTTCTTTACCAAAGAAAGGAGAATCGTTAATTGTAAACAACATACTCATTGTTGGCTCATCAATAGCAATCGTTTGCAAAGCTTCTGGATTTTCAAAATCAGCGATAGTATCACCAATTTCAAAACCTTCGATACCTACAACAGCACAAATATCACCAGCAACTACTTCCTCAACTTTTCTACGGCCTAAACCTTCAAAAGTGTGTAATTCTTTAATTCTAGATTTGATGATTTTTCCATCTCTTTTTACCAAAGAAATTGGCATTCCTTCTTTTAAAGTTCCTCTTTCAAGACGCCCGATAGCGATACGACCTGTAAATGAAGAGAAATCTAAAGATGTGATTAACATTTGTGGAGTTCCTTCAGAAACTTTAGGAGCTGGAACATTAGCAATAACCATGTCTAATAATGGTTCAATGTTTTCTGTTTGATTTTTCCAATCATCAGACATCCAGTTGTTTTTAGCAGAACCGTAAACAGCTGGGAAATCTAACTGCTCTTCAGTAGCACCTAATTCAAACATTAGATCAAAAACTTTTTCATGAACTTCTTCAGGAGTACAGTTTTCTTTATCTACTTTATTGATAACCACGCATGGTTTTAATCCTAAATCGATCGCTTTTTGTAAAACGAAACGAGTTTGAGGCATTGGACCTTCGAAAGCATCAACTAGCAAACATACACCATCGGCCATGTTCAATACACGTTCTACTTCACCTCCAAAATCGGCGTGGCCAGGAGTGTCGATAATATTGATTTTTGTTCCTTTATATTGAACCGATACGTTTTTAGAAGTAATTGTAATACCTCTCTCACGCTCTAAATCATTATTATCTAAGATTAAATCACCTGTGTTTTCGTTCTCACGAAATAACTGACAGTGATACATAATTTTATCAACCAAAGTTGTTTTACCGTGATCGACGTGGGCAATAATTGCAATGTTTCTAATAGATTCCATCTGTGATTTTTAATGGGCGCAAAGGTACACTTTATTTTTTAAAAAAAAATGTTTCTGCCATAGTTTGCGTATATACAATCAATTAGTTAATATAAATCATGTAAATATCGACTTCAAAATGATATTAACATACGTTTAGTTATAGTTAAATTAACTATATTTGAGGTGATGAAAAGTAAAACTCTCCAAATTACTCTTATTTATACAATCATCTCGATAATTATGGCGGTCATATGTCATAAATTACTCACAACCTACTTTTCTTCTTCAGAATATCCATATTTCTCTTTAATAAAAGACATTGTATTTATTCTAATTACAGTATTGGTTTTCAGTTTTATACTTTCAAAAAACGAAAAAAGAAACATAACCATCTTTGAAAAGTTAAACAAAACCAATGAAGAAATAAAAGAATCAAATGAGAAATATGACATTGTAGCAAAAGCAACAAGCGATACGATTTGGGACTGGAAAATTCAAGAGGACAGTATTAATTGGAATAAAGGAATTGAAGGTGTTTTTGGTTACGATCCAAAAGAAGTAGGCAAAACTTCTAAATGGTGGTTCGACAAAATTCACCCTGAAGACAGCATCCGAATGTCAATAAAATTATATTCTTTTATAGAACAAAAAACCGAAAAATGGCAGGACCAATATCGTTTTAGATGCGCCGACGGAACTTACAAATATGTCTTGGACAGAGGTTTTTTATTAAAGGATGAAAATGGCAGAGCCATCAGAATGATTGGAGCCATTCAAGATATTACAAAACAAAAGGAAGAAGAACAGCGATTAAAACTTTTAGAAACCGTAATTACACAATCTAAAGATTCAATATTAATTACCGAGGCTAATTCTTCTGAAAGAAAAATACCTAAAATAGTTTATGTAAACCCTGCATTTTCTCAAATGTCTGGCTACCAATCAAATGAAATAATTGGGAAATCGCCAAACATTTTTAAAGGGCCAAAATCAGATTCTGATGAATTAAAAAAACTCTTAAGCGCCATAAAAAACGAAGAAGAATGCCTGATTGAAACCATTACTTACACTAAAAGCAAAGAAGAATATTGGGTCCGTTTTTCTATGATTCCAATTTTCAATAACGAAGGACTAATTTCTCACTGGATTTCGATACAGAGAGATATTACAGATGAGAAAAAACTTGAAACAGAAAAAGAACATCTTATTCGAGAACTAACTCAAAACAATAAAGATTTAAAACAATTCTCTTATATCACATCGCACAATCTTAGAGCACCACTTTCAAACTTAATTGGGTTATTAAATTTAATGGAAGACATTCCAATAGAAAATGAAGAACTTCAAGAAATAGTAGCTGGATTTACAAAATCGACACATTTACTAAATGAAACCATCAACGATTTAGTAAAAGTTATTATCATTAAGGACAATCCTTCGATGCAAAAAGAGGAAGTTTCCTTAAAAGAAGTTTTTGAAAATGTATTCAGTCAACTTTCATTTCAAATTGAATTACACAAGCCTATAATCAAACTTAAGTTTGACAAAGTACCAGAACTTATTACAAACAAAGCTTACATAGAAAGTATTTTATTGAACCTGCTTACCAATTCTATAAAATACAAATCGGAAAACAGAAAACTAAAGATTTCCATAACGGCAGAACAAATAGAACAAAGAACAATCTTGACTTTTAAAGACAACGGAATCGGAATTGATTTAGAGCGAAATCGCGACAAAATATTTGGATTATATCAAAGATTTCATAATTACCCTGACAGTAAAGGTTTAGGATTGTATCTTGTAAAATCGCAGGTAGAAACAATGGGAGGCACAATTTCCATTGACAGTGAAGTCAACAAAGGAACCACATTTACAATAACATTTAAAAATTAATTATTATGCTTGAGCAGATTTTATGCATCGATGATGACCCTATCACGTTGATGCTATGCAAAAAAGTAATTTCAAAAGCTTCATTTTCACACGAAGTTATTACGGCTCAAAACGGCGAAGAGGCTCTTCATCATTTCAATGTCTTAAAATATGCCAAGGACAAAGCAAAAAAAAGACCTGAATTAATTTTTTTAGATTTAAATATGCCAATTATGGGTGGATGGGAATTCTTAGACCATTTCACTTCTTCGGATTACATAGAATTCAATACCGTTCCCGTAATTGTACTATCTTCAACTATTGACCCTGAAGATCTTGCCAAAGCAAAAAAATATCCCATAATAATAGATTTTCTTTCTAAACCTATTACACAGCCAATGCTGGAATACCTAAAAAAGAAAATTGATTTGTAAAATTTAAAATTCCAATGTTTAGATTCCAAAATCCTTCAATACACAAAAATTAAAATTCCAAATTCCAATATGTACAAAGATTGGAATTTGGAATTTTATTTTTTTATTGGAATTTACACATTGAGTTAAAACAAAAAAAGTCCTCTAAAAGAGGACTTTTTATATTTTTAGCAAATTGTTTTTAATTACAATTTAGCAACGTGTTTTGTTAATTTAGACTTCAAGTTAGAAGCTTTATTATCATGAATGATGTTCTTTTTAGCTAATTTATCAATCATAGAGATTACAGTAGATAATTTAGCAGCAGCATCAGATTTATCAGTAGCTAATCTTAATGCTTTAATAGCGTTACGAGTAGTTTTGTGCTGATATCTGTTAAGAACTCTTCTTTTTTCGTTACTTCTGATTCTTTTTAATGCTGACTTATGATTTGCCATTTTCTTTTAATTTTAGATGTAATAATTATTATAAATACTAGTTAAAAAAGAAAAACCTCCCACAATCGTATAACAATCACTTTGGTTTTAACTAATAAAACAAAAACCGAGACACCAATTTTTGTTTTACAAAACTTATTTACAACTAATTTGTAGTCCGTAGGGGAATCGAACCCCTGTTACCAGGATGAAAACCTGGCGTCCTAACCCCTAGACGAACGGACCAATATTCTCCTAAGTTGGAAACTTTTCAATATGTAATATAACTTGTAGTCCGTGGGGGAATCGAACCCCCCTTACCAGGATGAAAACCTGGCGTCCTAACCGATAGACGAACGGACCGCGCTTCTGTATTGCGGATGCAAAGATACATCTATTTTTTAGTTGCGCAATACCTAATGCAAAAAAATATATAATTTTTTAATATGCCTTAGCAAAAAGCACTCTTTTAGAGGATGGTTTCCCAGTAAATACGCAGGTTCCCGCCTCTTCAATAGCGTCCAAAGGAATGCATCTAATCGTTGCTTTTGTCAATTCTTTTATCTTTTCTTCTGTCTCTGCAGTTCCATCCCAATGAGCAGATAAAAAGCCACCTTTTCCTTCTAAAACTTCTTTAAATTCCTCAAAATTATTTACTTCCGTAATATGAGTATTTCGATAATCTAATGCTCTTGCAAATAAGTCGGTTTGAATCTGCTCTAAAAGATCGTTTACATGTTCAACGATTTTTTCGCTAGAAACCACTTCTTTTGTCAAATTATCACGTCTTGCAACCTCAAAAGTTCCGTTTTCCAAATCTTTCGGACCAACTGCAATTCGAACAGGAACTCCTTTTAATTCCCATTCAGCAAATTTAAATCCTGGCTTTTGCGTTGTTCTATCATCAAACTTAACAGTGATTTTTAATTTTCTCAATTTAGCTGTTAAATCCTTAACCGCTTCAGTAATTTGAGCCAATTGTTCATCAGTCTTATATATAGGAACAATAACCACTTGAATTGGAGCCAAATTTGGAGGCAATACCAATCCTTGATCATCAGAATGCGTCATAATCAATGCTCCCATTAAACGAGTAGACACTCCCCAAGAAGTTCCCCAAACATGCTCTTGTTTCCCTTCAGCGTTTGCAAACTTAACATCAAATGCTTTTGCAAAGTTCTGTCCTAAAAAGTGAGATGTACCAGCCTGCAATGCTTTTCCATCTTGCATTAACGCTTCAATGCAATAAGTCTCATCTGCTCCAGCAAAACGTTCTGTTTCTGTTTTAAAACCTTTCACAACTGGAATTGCCATAAAACTTTCAGCAAAATCAGCATAAACGTTCATCATTTTTTCTGATTCCTCAATTGCTTCTGCTTTTGTAGCGTGAGCCGTATGCCCTTCTTGCCATAAAAACTCTGCAGTTCTCAAGAACAAACGCGTACGCATTTCCCATCTAACCACATTAGCCCATTGATTAATCAACAAAGGTAAATCTCTATAAGATTGCACCCATCCTTTATATGTAGACCAAATAATAGCTTCACTTGTTGGACGAACAATAAGCTCCTCCTCTAATCTTGCATTCGGATCAACCATTAATTTCCCAGGTCTATCCTCGTCATTTTTTAATCTATAATGCGTCACAACCGCACATTCTTTTGCAAATCCCTCAGCATTTTTCTCTTCAGCCTCAAACATGCTTTTCGGTACAAACAAAGGAAAATACGCATTTTGATGTCCAGTTTCTTTGAACATACGATCTAACTCAGCTTGCATTTTTTCCCAAATAGCATATCCGTATGGTTTTATTACCATACATCCTCTAACTCCTGAATTTTCAGCTAGATCTGCTTTTACAACCAGTTCGTTATACCATTTCGAATAATCTTCTGATCTTGTAGTAAGGTTCTTACTCATATTATATTTTTTGGCACAAATTTTGTTTTAAACAATTTTAACTAAATAGTTTGACAAAACTAACTAATTTTGTAATGTGCAACAATAAAAAACACCACAGATATGAAAACTTACCTTTCACTCCGCCAAAACTCTAATCATTTTTACCTAATTGGATTATTGAGTTTATTGCTAGCATCGTGTGGTTCTTACCAAAATTCCTCGTATTATGATAATGATGGAGTTTATGGTGGTTCATCTGTTAAATATGTAGCAAATGGAACAAACAATCAATACAAGGAATATTTCAGATCACTTCAAGATGACAATCAACCAACTGAAATTTTTACTGACGTTGACAATTATACTAATTATTCTGATAGCACTCAGACTGCATCTGTAGCTTATCCTGCATGGGGAAGCAGCAGTTCTGATGTTTCTGTAAACTTCTATACTACTCCAACATGGTCATTTGGTTTTGGATGGGGTTATCCTTATTATGGATATGGCTATTATGGATGGGGCTACCCTTATTACGGATGGGGATATCCAGGATGGGGCTACCCAGGTTGGGGTTATCCAGGCTATCCATACTATGGCTATGGCTATAACTACTCTTACAATTATGGAAGAAGAGGCTCTGCAGCTTATTATGGAGACAGAAACTATGCTTACAACAGAAATTACAGCACTAATAGAGGATATACAACCAATCGAAACTACACCACTAATAGAGGTGACTATACTACCAATAGAGGAAATTACACAACAAATAGAAATTATACCACAAACAGATCTAACAGCTATACTGACTTTAGAAGAACCTCTACTTTAAACAGAGGAACTACTAGCCCTACATTCACCAATAGAGGAAATTACAACAACGGTTCTAATTACGACTATAGCAATAGAAGATCTTACAACAACGGAAATACCACAACAAACAGAACCTACACACCTAGTAACAACGGTGGTTCATCAAGAAGCTACACTCCTAGCAATAGCGGCTCTTCAAGAAGCTACTCTCCTAGTAATGGTGGAGGTGGCGGCTCAAGATCGTACAGCGGCGGCGGTGGCGGCGGTGGCGGAATGAGATCTGGCGGCGGTGGTGGCGGAGGAAGAAGATAATTTTTTCTCAGCACACTTAATTCGAACTAAAACTCATCAAAATGAAAAAAATACTTTTCCTATTTATAACAGGACTAACTGTCAGCGCGTCATATTCACAAGAAGTTTCAGATGCTCTGCGTTATTCCCAAGAAAACCTAACTGGAACTGCGCGTTTTAGAGCCATGAGTGGTGCTTTTGGAGCGGTTGGAGGAGACATATCTTCTTTAAGCGTTAACCCTGCTGGATCTGCTATTTTCAACAGCAATCAAGTTGGAGTTTCCTTTAGTAATCAGAATATCAAAAACAATTCTAATTACAACGG
Organism: Flavobacterium sp. LPB0248; assembly: GCF_013388355.1. Classification (GTDB taxonomy): domain Bacteria; phylum Bacteroidota; class Bacteroidia; order Flavobacteriales; family Flavobacteriaceae; genus Flavobacterium. The sequence goes on along the minus strand of NZ_CP058246.1, from coordinate 3,937,913 downwards.
AACTCAAACATCTGATAAAGAAAACTCTTTTATCCTAAACCAAGCAGGAGGTGTTTTTGTTTTTAAAAACCACGATCCAAGAGTTGGCTGGAGTAAGATTGCAATTGGCGCAACTTACGAAAACACAAACAATTTCAATAATGAAGTTTTCTCAGCTGGAATAAACCCTACGAATTCAGTTGGAGCTTATTTCTTAGATTACGCAAATTATAGCAATGGAGGCGCTCCTGTTCCTCAGGAATTTGTTACTTTACAACCAAAAGAAACAGTATCTGATTTATATCGATATTTAGGATCCAATTTTCCAAACGGCCAATATCCAAACCTAAGCGGCTTTTCTGCACAACAAGCACTATTAGGAAATCTTGGACGCGTTGTAGGCATTGACGAAGCAAACAATCCTAACAGCACGTATTCCACAAATGTCCCAAAAGGCGGAAATTATTATCAGGAAAACGAAATTTATACTAGAGGCTATAATAGTAAAATAGGCTTCAATATCGCAACATCTTACAAAGACCGACTATATTTAGGAGCAAATTTAAATGTCCATATTACAGATTATAGAAGATCTACAAGTTTCTATGAAGACAATGACAATCCATTACAACCTAACGAAACTATATCAAATTTAAGATTCAACAACGATTTATACACTTATGGAAATGGCTTTTCTTTCCAACTTGGAGCAATAGGAAAAGTAACTGACAATTTTAGACTTGGTGTAGCATACGAATCTAACACTTGGTACGAATTGTACGACGAGCTTTCACAAAGTCTATTCACTACGAGACAAGCTGCAGGCGGACCAATTATCAATGCCAATGTAGCTCCTAATGTTGTAAACGTATACGAATCTTATACTTTACAAACACCTGACAGATGGACTTTTAGTGCCGCATACATATTTGGAAAATCTGGATTATTAAGTATTGATTACGGCATAAGAAATTACGGAAACGCTAAATTCAAACCAAGCAATGCGGGCTTTGGTGGCATTAACAATGAGATAGACAATAGTCTAGCGAGTACTGGAGAGCTTCGTATTGGTGCTGAATACAAAATCAAGCAATTAAGCTTGCGAGGAGGATACCGTTATGAAGGAAGTCCTTATAAAAATGGAATTACAGTTGGAGAACTAAACAGTTATTCTGCTGGTTTAGGTTATAACTTTGGATCTACAAAATTAGACTTAGCTTATTCTTATTTGGAAAGAGATTCAAACCAAGGCTTTTTTTCAAGAGGATTCATTGATGGCGCCAACATCACTTCGAAATTAAACAATGTCACTATGACTTTATTATTTGAATTGTAATTAGAAATCAAAATAGATGATTGAAATTTCCGTTAAGTTCTTCCTTGACGGATTTTTTTTATCCTTTAAAAAAAACTTCATTTTAAATTCAACTCAAAAAACATAAGCAACTAATCTAGTTAACTTCATAAAAAACAGCTAAAACAAACTGCAAACTATCGTAGTTTGAATAAAAAAAGTGTAATTTTGCACTCCAATTTATAAAAGTATGAGAACCAAGTCTTTAAAAAAGAACAAAATTAACGTAATCACTCTTGGGTGTTCAAAAAATGTTTATGATAGTGAAGTCCTAATGGGACAGCTACGTGCGAATGGAAAAGAAGTTGAACATGAAGCTCCTGCAGAAAAAGAAGGAAATATTATTGTAATTAATACTTGCGGATTTATTGATAATGCAAAAGCAGAATCAGTAAATATGATTTTGGAATATGCAGATAAAAAAGACAAAGGACTTGTTGACAAGGTTTTTGTAACAGGATGTTTGTCTGAACGTTACAGACCAGATTTAGAAAAAGAAATTCCGAATGTTGACCAATATTTTGGAACTACAGAATTACCTCAACTATTAAAAGCTCTTGGAGCCGACTATAAACACGAATTACTTGGAGAACGTTTGACTACAACTCCAAAAAATTATGCTTATTTAAAAATCGCGGAAGGATGCGACAGACCTTGCAGTTTCTGTGCGATTCCGTTAATGAGAGGTTCACACGTTTCTCAGCCAATTGAAAAATTGGTTAAAGAGGCAGAAGGATTAGCTAAAAATGGAGTTAAAGAATTAATCTTAATTGCTCAAGACTTAACTTACTATGGTCTTGATCTTTATAAAAAGAGAAATCTTGCTGAATTATTAGAAGCTTTGGTGAAAGTAGAAGGAATTGAATGGATTCGTTTACACTACGCCTTCCCTACTGGTTTCCCTATGGATGTTTTGGAAGTAATGAAACGCGAACCTAAAATCTGTAACTACATTGATATTCCGTTACAGCATATTTCTGACTCAATTTTGAAATCAATGCGTCGTGGTACAACTCAAGCAAAAACGACTCAGTTATTAAAGGATTTCCGTGCAGCAGTTCCTGGAATGGCAATTAGAACTACATTAATTGTTGGTTACCCAGGTGAGACTCAGGAAGATTTTGAAATTTTAAAAGATTTTGTTCAAGAAATGAAATTTGACAGAATGGGATGTTTCGCTTATTCTCATGAAGAAAATACTCATGCTTATTTATTGGAAGATGATGTTCCAGATGATGTAAAACAAGCTAGAGCTAACGAAATTATGGAACTGCAATCTCAAATTTCTTGGGATTTGAATCAAGAAAAAGTAGGTAAAGTGTACAAATGCATCATTGACAGAAAAGAAGGCGCTCATTTTGTTGGACGTACAGAATTTGACAGTCCAGATGTTGACAATGAAGTTCTAATCGATGCTTCTAAACATTATGTAAAAACAGGAGAATTTGTTAATATCAAGATAATTGAAGCAACAGAATTTGATTTATACGGGGAACCTGCTTAAATTTACGCTGAACAATTGTTAATCACAGATAAAAATATTTTTATGAAACCTTTTCAAACTTTATTTATTTTAGTTTTTGGCTTATTTACTTTTACTGTTTCTGCTCAATATGGAGGAGGATACAATAATGGTTATGGTGGTGGTTATGGCAATGGTTACGGAAGAGGTAGCGGAATGGGTATGGATAGAAGCATGATGGCTGGACCACAGCAGGGTTCTCAAAGCAAACCTAAAGAAACTCCTCCTGAAGAAACTGCAGGTATTATTGTAGAACAAATGAAACCGCAAGTAAATCTAGATGAATTACAAGCGATTGCTATTACAAATGTTTTAGCAGATAGTATACGCGAACAAGGTATTTTATTAAAAAACGAAAGCAGCAATCAAGATCAAAAAATTGAGCAGATTAAAGCTTTACGCGAAAGTACCGATAAAAAGATTACTGCTTTTTTAAATCCAGACCAAGTTGAAAAGTACAAAACCTTCATGAGTACTTTAAAAGAAGTAAAAAAGACTAAATCAAAAAAGAAAAAAGATAAAGACTCTAAAGAAGATTCAAAAGAAGTAAAAGACACCCCAGATACGAAAATATCAGAATAATCGTTATTAATCTATAAAACAACGAATTATGACAAAAAAACATTTTTGTTATCTGATTTTAGCTGTTATTGTCAGTGCTTGTTCTACAAATCCGTACAAGAATACTGAAAAGGCTTATGATCAGCAGCTAAAAAATTTGGAAAACCAAATCACAAGTAAAGAAGCCAAACCAATTCCAGCAGTTTCGCCTGTTGTTATTGACACTTCTTATGCACAGCAACTGAGAATTGTAAAAGACACTTTGTCTAAGACAAATTCTACTTATTTACAAAATGGAATTAATACAGAATGGATTGGTACTGTAAATTTCAATTTAAGAAAACCAAGCTTCGTTATTATTCACCATACAGCTCAAGATTCTCTACAGCAAACCATTAATACTTTTACTAAAACCAAAACTCAGGTAAGTGCACACTATATTATTTCTGAAAACGGAAAAGTAGTGCAAATGCTGAATGATTATTTAAGAGCTTGGCATGCTGGAAATTCAACATGGGGAAAAACAACAGATCTAAACTCTTGCTCTATAGGCATTGAGTTAGACAATAACGGATTTAAACCTTTTACAGAAGCTCAAATCAGTAGTTTAGTAGCTTTGTTGACCAAATTAAAAAAGGATTACAATATTCCGACACAAAACTTTTTAGGTCACGCGGATATAGCCCCTGGAAGAAAACAAGATCCAAGCGCCTTATTTCCATGGAAAACCTTAGCAGAAAAAGGATTTGGAATCTGGCCAGATGAAGTCTTAGAACCAGCTCCATTTGATTTTAAGATTGAACCTGCATTAAGAATAATAGGCTATAACACCAAAAACCTAACTGCAGCAATTCAGGCATTTAAGCTGCATTACATTCAAACTGATGCAACATCAGTTTTAGACAGAAAAACCATAGATACTATTTATTCGATTTATAAAAAACAAGTCCAATAAATAAAATCAATTTTTAAAAATACACAACGCATTTCTAGATTTTAGAAATGCGTTTTTTTTTATTCCATAATAATATACCATAATACCGTTGACGCTTCTTATTATCTAAAAGACGCACTACAGTGCATCTCTACAATATAAATCATATTGATCAATTCACTATTTACGATTCGCAAAAACACACACTGCGGCGCATTTCCACAATCATATAAAAAATGCACAACCGTTTTTAAAAGAATCATTAGGTATCACTCATAACTCATAACTCATAATTCATAATTCATAATTCATAATTCATAACTTAAAACTCTTATAAAAATAAAAAAGCTGCCAAAACATAATATGTCTCGACAGCTCCAAAAAAAAAAAAAATATCAATCTTTATCTCTAGAAAGAGTATGTTGTTGCAATTAAGGCATAGAAGCTTCCGCCTGTTGGTAATGCATCTTTATCTAAGAAAATATCTTCAGACGCTGCATCGTATCTTAGCTCAGGAATTATAGTCAATTTTCCAACTTTATAATTTAAAGAAACAGTATTAGCAAATACATTTGATCCTGCTAAAGTTCCTAAACTTGGCGCCGCATCTTTAGCATCAAAATATTCCATTCTGTAAGCCAAAAGCAATGCTGGATTGAAAGAATAAGTAGCATATCCTACCAAAGAAAACCAATCTCCGTCTAAATTACTATCAAAATCATTTGTTGTTTTAGCATAAGTTGCATTTAACCCAAGCGAGAAACTATCTGAAATTGCTTTAGAAGCTGTTAAATCAAACTGCGTTTTGTTTTCGTCTGAAACCGGAATTAAGCTTCCTGGTATCGGGTTAGTACTTCCTGTTGTAAAATTCAAATAAGCACTTCCTGTATCACCAATATATCCTACTTGTCCAATGAACGTTTTTTGATACGAACCTGCATCCATAGCTGATTTAAAGTCTGTTGGGTTGGTTAATCCTAACATAGCTGTAAATTTACCAGAAGTATATTGCGCTTTAACCCCAGTATTAAAAAATGGTCCGTAAGAAAACGCATAAGACATACTGTAGTTTTTATTATCTACTGCATCTAATACTTCATAACCGATATGAGTTCCGAAACTACCTGCTACTACTTTAAATTCATCAGTCAAATTGTATGTAAAAAATAATTGTTTAATCATAAATTTTGCACTTGCATCTTTATCTGGTGTTTCATTATATGAAAATTCTGCTGCTCTTTTTCCGAAACCTAAGTCTACAAAAACTGAAGCTTTTCCAAAAGTATGGCTCGCTTCGATCGATGCCATTCCTAATTCGAATGAATTCTGCGAGTTGGTGAAGCTCGTTAATCCATTCATTTGTTTTGAAAAATCATATTTATAGTACGCATCTGCAGAACCTCCCCATGTGGTTGCTGGAGCGGCTGCTTCCTCTTCTTGGGCAAAGGCAAAAGAACTTGTTAACATCGCGGCTAAAATGTGAAATGCTTTTTTCATGTTTTAATTTGGTTTTTAGTTATTAATTGATTCTGGTTAGTTAATCTTTTATATATCTATTTAATAGTATAAGTCATTTCTAAAACCTTTCATGCGCCTTCAAATCATCATCATTTTCATTAGCGAATTTATTAACTTTTGCATGAGTAGAATAATTCAAAACTGCTTTTTTGACGTTTTAGACGAAGAATTATGGATTACAAAAATTAAGTCGACAATAATCGTGATTTGACATTTATAGATAATTGTTTTTGAAAATTCAACAACGTATTTTTTCGTTATTTTTAAATTTCACAATGGGTATAAGCAAAAATTACTACAAAAAATAAACACAAAACACTATAAAAATACATTTCAAAACAAATTACCCCATAAAAAAATAGGGGTCATGCGCAAAACATTAAAAACAAACATGTAAAACACTTTCAGAAAAAACAGCTTGCAAGCCTTTTTCCAACAAGAAAAAATTCTTACAAAAAATACCCTTACAAAACACCTCTGATTTAAGAACTGAAAAGCGCTTTTACGATATAGAAAAACAAAAAAAATCCCGTTCATTTAAATGAACGGGATTTTGTATAAACGACTCAAAATGATCTATTCTTCTTTATTATATTTTCTTAAATACTCACGGACTTTAATTCCTGATTCTTTCAAATCCTCATCTTTCCATTTTCCATCCGATTTGGCAGACTTTTTCAAAATAGAACAAGTTTCATCTTTATCAGATACGGACCACGTGATCCAACTTAATTTTCTAGCTTCCATCCAATCTATATATTCCTGCCAAGCTTTATAATTTAAAGCTCCGTCTCCGGAAGCTTCCATTCCAGCAGATTCTGAAATAAAAACTGGCAACCCTCTCTTAATGGCCATATCTGTTCTATCTCTCAATTCTTTACCATGAGTTGCCGCATAAAAATGCATAGTATACATTATATTAGTATAATCTCTTATCGGATCTTCGGCTGGAAGATCAATATCCTGATCCCAATGCGGACAGCCGACCAAAATAATGTTATTAGGATCGTTTTCACGAATTACTCGAATTACTTCTTCGGCGTAATTTTTCACTTCCCACCAAGTTTCATAATCCGGCTCATTAAATACCTCATATATAATATTAGGATACTTAGCGTATTTTTTTGACATTTCTGCAAAAAAGGCCGTAGCTTCTTTCAGATTTATATTATGACTGTGCCAGTCTATAATTACGTAGATATCAGATTTTATAGCACCATTTATTACTGCCTCTATTTTCTCTTTAGAAAATTCTGGATTATTAATATAGGAGAAATCTCCAAGTTCGATGCCCATTGCGGCACGAACCACATTACAATTAAAATCCTTTTTTAGCCAACTCACTGCTTTTTCATTATAAAATCTCGGCCACATGCTATGCCAACCAAAACTTAATCCGCGAAGCACAATTGGATTATTATCTTTATCGACAAGCTGAGTTCCAAGAACACTTAATTGCCCATGCTTTTTTACAAATTGTGCTTTTGAAATATTTACAAACAACAAAAGCAAAAAGGCTGCATACCAAAACTTTGATTTCATAATGTATTAATTTAAGGGATTAATTTTAAGGTAATCACATCATGCGAAGCTATTTCTGCACTAAAAGGCTTCTTTGTATTTCCTGCTTCTTTATTTTTCCAAAGATCTTTTATTTTGAATATCGTTTTTACAAAATCAGCTTCATAACCAAAATCAGCATCTTTGATATTGTTCTTTTTCCAATCGAAATTGATCTTTTTTGAAGTTTCGATTCTATTTACAAAGCTAACCGCCCAAGCTCCATCTGAAAGTGGTTTTACCCATACTTCTACTCCATCTAATATAGCATATTTAAAACCTTGAATCCCTAATTTATCTTGATTGACAGCCAGTAATTCTTTATTCGTTAAAATAGCCAGAGTTTCTTTAGACATTTTACGATAATCATTTCCTGTAAATAAAGGAGAAGAAAGCATGCACCACATTGCAAAATGAGTTTTATCTTCGGTATTATTCATTTCGTTTCCAACTTCCATCATATCAAAATCATTCCAATGATCAGGACCTGAATATTTACGAATATCTTTTCTCATATCGGCAATTTTCATGAATCCCCAAGACGACCAATTTTCTGGATGTTTGAATTCGCAGTCAAAACATGGGTAAATATCTCCTGATATTCTCCAAAGATTACCAATTGGTTTTCCCCATTCCCATGGCTGATTGTCTCCCCATTCGCAAAGGCTGAAAACAATTGGCCTTCCAGCTGTTTTAATCGCATTGCTCATTGTGGTGTAAGCTTCTTTTGCTGTAATTCCTTCTGTATTACACCAATCGTATTTTAAAAAATCAATTCCGAGTTTTGCATAAAATCTAGCATCTTGATATTCATAACCTCTTGTTCCTGGATAACCTGCACAGGTTTTTGTTCCTGCACAATTGTACAAACCAAATTTCAGACCTTTACTATGCACATAATCAATAAGCGCTTTCATTCCATTAGGAAATTTTTCTGGATCTGGCACTAAATCGCCGTTTGCATCACGCTCGTGCGTCATCCAGCCATCATCTAAAACTATATAATTATAACCTGAAGTTGCCAGACCCGAAGAAACCATAATATCTGCAGTTTCTTTCACTAATTTTTCATTAATATTGGTTCCAAAAGTATTCCAAGAATTCCAGCCCATTGGTGGTGTCATCGCTAATCCTTCAAATTTCCCGCCTTGCTGTTTATGTGTATTGCCTTGGCTAAAAGCAAAACTCGAAATACCTAGAATAAGCCCTAAAATTATTTTTTTCATTCTTTATTCATTTAAAAAAGACATATAAAAAGATATTCCCTAATTTCTCAATTAGGGAATACCTCAAACTAACTCATAACCTATTATTATTTTTATAAAAATCCGATATCATCTATATAAAGAATACTAGACGGAGTAATTGTTCCTCCAGAAAACTCCTGAATAAACACACTGTCAAAATTTCCATCAGTTAAAAGTTCAGGGTGTAAAGCCGAAATAGGAATTGAAATATTATTCCATTGTCCTGGCACTAAAGTAACCGTCGTACCTTTAGCAGAATCGCCTGTATCACTATTTATGGTCACCATAATTTTAGTACTTTCTGTTGGGAAAATAGACATTTTAACAAATTGATAATCTGCTGCTTTTAGAAGAAGATCAGAGTGCATGAAAAGTCCGCTCCAAGCTTCAGCAACTTTTTTGATTGCATTTGTACCTCTGCTAACTTTTTCAGTGCTTTCCCAGGTAATGTCTCCTCCCCAGCCCCAGCCCCATCCTTTCAATGAGTCTTCGTATAATAAATATTTAAGTCCGATTCCGCTTGGAGCAGACACTCCAAAATCCGTTTCAATAACTATAAGCGCATACGAATCAAAATCAGCAGGAACAGTTGCTTTTATTTCTGTTTTAGAAACTGCAGTAAATGTCGCTTCAGTAGATCCGAACTTAACGCTTTTAACTTTTACGAAATTTTGTCCTGTAATAGTTATAACATCTCCTGGAGAAGCCAGAACTTGCGACAAGCTGCTAATTACTGGAGCTGGAGGAGTCAATTCAATCACATTACTTAAAACATTTACAAAACCATTTGTTCCGTAATAATCTAATCCTGGCGCTTCTTTATCTGATCCGTTTACTTTTAAAGTGTTATTGGTTACATTAATACTTAACAAATATAAATCTGCATTTACTGCATTTGCCATTGTCGCATAATCTCCTGTTTCCAGATAGTCTGCTTGAACTCCTTCCAATTTAGCCACTCTTTTCTTAACACCTTTAATAACATGACTTAAAACAAGCTGTTTCAAATCTGCTGCAGGAACTAAGTTTACATCTGGATATCCTAAATCATTTACATAACCATTAGCTACCAAATATGCATCAAAAGCAGTATTATTAGGAACAAAATAAGTATAATTATCAGCTGTATCTAATGTAGATTCTAAACCAGCTAGTTTTATCGCTTTTGTAAACGTAGTTAAATTACTATTTGCCTGAAGCAAGCCGTAGGCAGTATTATAATTTTGCTGTGCTCCTCCAATATCTTCAATTTCGTTATCGCAGGAAGAAGCAGCGACAACCAAAAAGGCACATATAGCAATATGTTTTACTTTATTATATATATTTTTCATAAATTCTTTTTTAGTTTTTAATTATGGATCTTACTAAACAAACTCAGTTTAGGAATCGAAATTTATTTTCGAATCCCTCCCAATTATTTCAATACAAATCCAATATTATCTAAATAGATAACATTACCTCCAAATCCTCCAAATTCTTGAAATCCAATATTAGATATTTCTGTAGGGCTTCCGACTGCAGTATATGGTATTTCAAAATAAGTCCATGAGCTTTTGATTTCAATTATTTCAGTGTTAGCTTCAACATTAACATCATTAGCAAAAAACTTCACTTTTCCTGCTTTTTCACCTTTAATCCAAAATCGTATAGCCTTAAATTTATCTGTATCATGATAAGACCAGTTATTAATTCCAATTACATAACCATCCCATTCTCCCGACTTCCATTGAATACATTTTAATCCTTGCTTAACATCCTTAGCATAAGCCTTATCAAGCTCGTTGTTATCATCCCACAAATCTTCCCAACCCCAAATATTTGTGGAGGCATCATCATAAATTCCCGAACCTATTGTTTCTGGAGCCACTGTTGTTCCAGATACATTTGTTACAGATAAACTTTTCAAGTAACTTCCTTCAGGAACTTTAACCTGAATCTCTGTCAATGTAGAAGATATTGGCTCAACTTGGATGTCTCCAAAATTAACTACAGGACGCAAGAAATATTCACCTGTAATGGTAATGATATCTCCTGGATTTGGATTAATAGGGAATCCTGTAATATTAGGACTTGGAGGTCTAATCGCTACTTTATAGCTCAAGGTACCTTTTCCGGTTACAATCTTCATTTCGTCCATCTCATTGTAGTATGGCGTTTTTGAATCTACTAAAACCACAATTGCATTGTCTGTTACGAATGTCGGATTAAAATAAGACTCTAATCCGTTGAATGAAATTGATTTTAATGTCGAAAAACCAGATCCTCTAATGATATAGTAATTTCCCGCATTAATAATATCGGTAGGAACATCTACTTTTCTATCTCCTTCAACCAAAGGGTCGTCAACAACAGATCTGCTGATACCTGTTACTTCGAGTTTTCCAGATGAACCTGACGAATCATCATTTGAACAGGAAGCGAAGAGGAAAATTGAAATCGAAGCCAAAAAATACAACTTCAATAACATGCTATTTTTTATATTTTTCATAGTGATTTACTTTTAAAAAATTATTTGAAAGTGTAAGGAACTGGTGCCTCTTTCAATTTTGGATTTTTTCTAACTTCGACATCTGGTTTTGGATAAATAAAATCAGTTGGCGTTGGCGTATAATGTATTACACCCTGAGAATCGAAACCTCTATCTTGCTTAGAAATTATATTGATTGCTTCCTGACGTGGCAGTCTTCCTAAATCGAACCAAAATTCTCCTTCAAAAGCAAATTCAACTCTACGCTCATGAAATAAAGCCGCTTTTGTTAAAGGCACATTAGTCCCTAAAATTCCAAGACCCGCTCTAAGTCTCACTTTGTTATATGACTCTTTTGCTGCTGCGTTTGTAGTTTCATCAGCTCCAGCCATAGTTGCTTCAGCATGTATTAATAAAAGATCGGCATAACGCATAATATAATTACAGTTACTCATTCCGCCCCACCCGTCAGCTGGTCCTGTCTCGCTAGTCACTTGCCCAACAACATATTTCTTAACCGCTGCTCCTGTATTGGCCAATACATCTGGATATTTCGTTTTATCCATAACAAAACCTACAACACCATCTCCTTTAATGTTAGGATAAGAATCTCCATAAATCATAAAAGACTCTTTTCTTCTTAAATCACCAATTTCAAAAGCATCTTGAACGTCATTACTTGGAACATAAGTAGCACCGTATGAAGCATTATCATTCAAAATATCTAAACCATATTGAATATTAGAGAAATTTCCTCCTCCATAAGTATTAATAGCTCCTGACCACTGCCAAGAATAAATAGACTCTTGGTTATTATTTCTACTTGTCAGAAACAAATCTCCGAAGTTTGGCATCAAATCGAACTCACCAGAATTGATTACTTTTTCAGCCATTGATTTAGAATCTGCATATTTCTTTTCATATAAATATACTTTGGCTAAAAATGCTTCAGCAGAACCTTGAGTTACAAAAATATTGTCTCCGCTAGGAGTTCTAGATCTAATTTTTGATTTTAGATTTGCTGCGGCAAATTTTAAATCGTTTTCAATGAAAGTATAAACGTCTTCAATTCTATTTGTATTTACCATTGGATTTTTTGCCAAAGCCAAATTATCTTCTATAATAGGCACTGGTCCATACAAACGAACCAAATAAAAATACGCGATCGATCTAAAAAAATGTGCTTCAGCAATTGTGTTTTTAATAACTGCCTTATTCACATCTGCTGTGGCATTTTTTTCAATATTGTTAATTAAGTTATTGGCTTGCGCTATAATTGCAAAACAAGCTCTCCAAGGATCTAACAATATTGGACTATCAGAAGTCAATTTAAACTGAATCAGTTCTGGTCCATCGGCATAAGCCAAACAATTCCCTGATGATAGTTCTGACAATGCGTAAAAGTTCTTAGTATAATAAGGAGCCCACATTGCACCATACATTCCGTAAGTAGTTCTTGCAACCTGCTCATCAGTATTATAAAACTGGTCACTGCTGTAACTATCTTCAGATGGGTGATCCAAAAAATCTTCGCTGCAAGAAGTAGTTGCCAAACCTAGCGTTAAGAATAAAACTAAGGTCTTTATATTGATATATTTTTTCATAAGAGTAGTAATTAAAATTCTAAATTCATTCCAAAAGTGAAACTACGATTGGTTGGGTAACGCCCTGAATCGATTCCAGATAATAATGGATCTTGGTTATATGATCCAATTTCAGGATCATAGCCTGTATATTTGGTAAATGTGTAAAGATTTTGAATACCAAAGTAAAATCTTAATTTACTAATGCTCGCTTTTGAGATCACATCTGAAGGCATATTATACCCTAAAGTAACTTGCTGGATTCTTAAATACGAAGCATCTTCTACATAACGATCAGAGATTGCAATATTTGGATGTCCGTCTCCTCCATCAGGTCTTGGATATTTTGCATCGGTATTTTCTGGTGTCCAAAAATCTGCAGCTTCTGCCAACTGATTTTCATACAAACGTTGGTTTTTTGTACCAGCACGTCTTGTTAGGTTCATTGCTTTATTGCCATAAGATCCTTGTAAGAAGACACCTAAATCAACATTTTTATATTTAAAAGTATTGTTGAAGCCATAAGTAAATTTCGGTGCTGGGTTACCAATATAGGTTAAGTCCTTATCATCAATCAAACCATCTTTGTTCTGATCTACATACTCCACATCTCCCAACTGGCTTTTTACCGCTTTGTTTCCTGTAAAAGGAATTGGTGCATTGGCCAATTGTTCATTAGTTCTAATAATACCAACTGCTTGATATCCGTAAAACTGGCCAACTGGCTGACCAACTACAGTTTTGGTTACTGCCTTAGTCGTATAATCATTAAGCATTACATCTTTTGTCAAATCAAAATTGTCTTGTAAGCTTAACAGTTTATTTTTATTCGTAGAGAAAATTACTTTTGAATTCCAAGAAAAGTCTTTTCCGAACTTTTCATTATAATCTAAAGTCATTTCAAAACCTTGATTTCTTAAGCTTCCTAAATTTACGCTTGGCGCTCCTAAACCACCTTGGTAAGCATCTGTACCTGTAACGTAGTACGGCAATGGCAATACAAATAAAAATCCTTCAGACTCTTTTCTATACACATCAAATGTTGCTTGAAGTTTTGATTTGAAAAGTGTAAAATCTAAACCAAAGTTGGTTTGTTTAGAAGTTTCCCAAGTTAGGTCTGGATTTGCAATATTATTAACAGTAAAGAAGTTACCCATTGCCGATTTTATTGCGCGAACAGTACTCATGTAACCGCCACCGCCAATATTTTGGTTTCCTGTCTCTCCATATCCACCTCTAAACTTGATATTATCAATGTATTCTCTCGTTCCTTCCATAAACTTTTCGTTCGAAAGTTTCCAATAACCTGAAACTGAAGGAAAGTAACCCCATTTTTGACCTGGCCCGAAATTCGAACTTCCATCCGCTCTCATCGTTGCCTGCAAGCCATATCGATTATCATAATCGTAATTAAAAGATCCGAAAAAAGAATACAAAGCAGAACTTCCTTTATATTCAGAAGCAATAACTGAATCAGGATCTCCTAAACTAATAGAATGAATATCATTACTCAATAACCCAGAAACAGATTGCGAATTTCCAAACCAATGACTATCATTTGCCTCTTGACCGGCTAAGACGTTAAAATGATGATTCCCTACATCAGCTTTATATGTCAAAAGGTTTTTAACATTAAGTTGATACCAATTGTTTGCTCTTTCTGTCAGCATATTGGTTTCTCTAACCGCCGAACCCCATTTATAAGTAGGCTGAAAACCTTCAAAATTATCAATATTTGTAGAGCCTCCAAAATCAAATCGATATTCCAATCCTTTTGCAATTCTAAAGCTCGCATAAAAATTTCCCAAGAAATTCTTCTTGATTAATTTATTGGTATTCATCAAAGCCGAAGCCACAGGATTGATCCAAACTCCAATTGACCCATCTGCCGGTGGACCAGAATAATTACCATTTGTATCTTTTACCGCAACATCTGGAGTAGATAAAATAGAAGTACTGATAATACCATTACTCGCCCCATTTATTGTAATATCTTCATTTGTTATACCTGCACCAACAGACACTCCAACTGTTAGCCAATCTTTTATTTTGCTATCAACGTTTGTTTTAAAATTATATCTTTTAAAACCAGAACCAATAACAATACCTTCCTGATTGGTATAACCTCCAGAAATATAGTAGTTAGTACCATCTTTTGCGCCAGAAAACGAAACCTGATAATTATTCATTATAGCCGTTTTATAAATCTCATCTTGCCAATTTGTTCCCTTACCAAGAACAGAAGGAACAGCAAATTCATCTCTCGGCGTTACGCCATAAACAGCAGCCAAAGCATTTTGCTGTGCAGCATATTGACTCAAAGTCATCGTATCTAACAAGCGGGTTACATTTTGAACAGAGAAATAAGAATCAAAAGTGATTTTTCCTGTACCTTTCTTACCTCTTTTTGTAGTAATAATAACAACTCCATTAGACGCTCTAGAACCATATATAGCAGTTGCAGAAGCATCTTTCAAAATATCCATCGTTTCAATGTCATTCGGATTTAAAAAAGAGATTGGACTCGAAGTTACGTTTCCTGTATTTGTTCCCAAATAACCCGTAACTATAGAACCTCCAGTTGCAGTATTGGCAGCATCTCCAGAAATCGGAATACCGTCTACAATATACAATGGCTCATTGGTTCCAGAAATAGAAGTAGTTCCACGTATTTTAACGGATACACTACTTCCTGGCTGTCCAGAGTTGTTTGTAACTGTTACCCCAGCAGCACGTCCTTGCAACAATTGATCTACAGATACTTGTGGAGAGTCTGCAATATCTTTAGAAGTAACAGTAGAAATAGCGCCTGTCAAATCCTTTTTCTTTACACTTCTATATCCTACATTTACCAGTACTTCACGCAAATCTTCAGCGCTTAGTTTTAAAATCACGTTGAATGTTCCTCCATTCTTTATGTTGACTGTCTGTGTAACATAGCCAATAAATGAAATAGAAAGAGTAGAATTTGCGGGTGCTTCTATAGAAAATTTCCCATCAAAATCTGTCGAGGCTACTTTCTTTGTACCTGTAACCATGATGTTGGCGCCAGGAATAGACAACCCCTTCTCGTCAGATACTGTTCCAGAAACCTTTACCTGTGCTGTAATAAAATTACTGGTCAGTAACAAAAATAATATCAAAGGAACGGCTCTGTGGTCAGCCCTCCAATGAATGAAGCTAGTAATTAGTTTTTTCATAATAAGTGTTTGGTTAGTTAAATTTGTTTATTGCATAATCTTAAAGTAAATGCCAGGGAAAAGTTACTCTTAAATTATTTAACAAATCTATAACAGAGACCATTATCAAATCAATAGTATTATATCATTTAATGATAATATTTTTACTATAATCGATTTAAAAAACACATATCAAAATAAATACGGATAAAAATTGAATTATTCGCAAAGACAACCCTCTTAAACAACTCAACCATGAATAAAAACTAATGAAATCTAGAAAAGAAAACGATTTCGTTAAAAATAATATTTATAAGTGATAAAAAAGTATCACTATAAAATGCGCTTCAAACCAGAAAATTCTTCACGATACTGACTTGGAGTACAATTTTTAGTCGCCTTGAAACTACGGTTAAAATTAGCTATATTATTAAAACCTGATTTAAACGCAACCTCCGAAACACTCATATCTTTCTCAACCAGCCAACGTGCTGCATAACCAATTCGAATGTCATTTATGTAATTGACAAAAGTTTTCCCTGTACGTTTTTTTATAAATCGGTTAAAAGAAATGATTGACATGCTCGCCACATTTGCCACGTCTTCTAAAGTGATTTTCTCAGCAAAATGTTTCTGCACATACTCATAAACCAATTTCATTTTATCATAATCATCAAACGTATCATAATCTACTGTATAAGTAGAAAGCAAACGCTGATTCCTAGAATTGGCAAGATCATATAATAGAGACGTTATTTCTAGAAAATAATCCATACCATCCAATTTTGAAAGCCTCACAAGCCTTGGAGTCAGCTCTTCGGCAGTTTTTTTTGAAAATAAAATACCATGAATCGATCGATTAAACATGTCCCGAATCGGATTCATAATACGTCTTGCAAGCAAAGATTCATGAAATAAATCGTTGTGAAACTGAATCGTAATTTCGTGTATTTTTTTATTTGTGCATTTATTCAATTCCCAGCCGTGATATAAATTCGGACCAATCAAAACCAATTCGACATTATCAATTTCTTCAATATTATCACCCACAACCCGCTTAACACCTTTTCCGTTCAGGATAAAATTAATCTCAAATTCCGGATGATAGTGCACCGGAAAATCAAAACTATCTTTTACACGATCAAAAACCAAAAAGCTGTCACCCGCAGCAAGCGGTGCAATTTCTCTATAAAAATTTTTCGTAGTACCCATCTTAAAACTATTTTCAGGAAAGTAATGTGTATATTTTTGACTGCAATAATATGATATATAATTGATAAAATAATATTAATTACACTATTATCATCCGTTTATCTTTGAAAAAATTAATTATCATTTCTTTAAAAAGAATATTAATAATAAACATTAATCATTTTTAATCGAATATCTTTTTATAGTTTTAATAATTTTAAAGAGTAATCGCTAAAGAATTTTCGAGTAATACAAACAGTAGATTTTCAAATCATAAATCATTGTATATTTATCATTTAGCGCCATTAACAACCAATAATCCGACAATGAAAAAACATTTTATTATGCTCCTAACTGCTGTTTTGATAAGCACTTCCTGCGAATCTCAAAAAAACAACAGTAATACAATTTTGTCACTTTCAGATAAAAAAGCCACTCCAGAAACGCAATCACTTTATAAAAACCTAAACACATTATCGAAAAAAGGTTTTCTGTTTGGACATCAAGATGATTTGGCTTACGGTGTAAAATGGAAATATGAAGACGGACGAAGCGACGTAAAAGATGTTGTAGGCGATTATCCAGCTGTTTATGGGTGGGATATCGCAGGTTTAGAAAATAATAAACCTAATAATATTGACGGCGTTCCTTTCGCTAAAATGAAACAATATATTATGGATGCCAATGCTAGAGGAGGAATTTCTACCATAAGCTGGCATTTTGATAATCCTGCAACTGGAAAAAATGCTTGGGATAACGTTCCTAATTCTTTAAAAACAATTTTGCCTGGTGCCGAAAATCATAAAAAATTTACTTCTTGGCTAGATAAAGCTGCAGCTTTCTTTTTGTCTCTAAAAGATAAAAACGGAAAAAGCATTCCGATTCTTTTCAGACCTTTTCATGAGCTTACTGGCGGATGGTTTTGGTGGGGAAAAGGAAATTGCACTCCAGAGGAATTTAAAACAGCTTGGAAATTTACAGTTGATTATTTGCAGAAAAAAGGCGTACACAACTTGATATATGTATACAATACTGGGAGTTTTAATAGCGAAGCAGACTTTTTAGCCAATTATCCTGGAGATGATTATGCCGATATTTTAAGTTTTGATACTTATCAAAACAATGATGACCCGAATGGTGAAAAATTTATAAGTGAAGTTCAAAAACAGTTTAAGATTTTAAATGAAATTTCTATTCAAAAAAACAAACCAATGGCACTGGCCGAAGCTGGTTACGAAGCCGTTCCAGATCCGAAATGGTGGACAGGAACTTTACTAAAAGCAATTGGAGATTATAAAATTTCTTATGTCTTGATGTGGAGAAATCACGGCTGGCAAGAAAAAGAACAAAAAATGCATTATTATGCGCCATTTTCTGGACAAGTAAGTGAAAAAGATTTTGTTGATTTTTACAATCTCGATCAGACTATCTTTGAAAAAGACATTCAGAAAAAATTAAAATAATTGCCCCAAAATAAATTACAACCTTAAAAAATAACCAATGCACGACAAAATTAGTTTAAAAGAAAAAATCGGTTACGGACTTGGAGACGCTGCTTCATCTATGTTCTGGAAAATTTTCAGTATGTACTTACTGTTTTTCTACACCGACGTTTTCGGATTGGCGCCTGCTGTAGTCGGAACCATGTTTTTAATTACCCGTATCTGGGATTCTTGTTTTGACCCAATTGTTGGAATTCTGGCTGACAGAACCAAAAGCAAATGGGGAAAATTTAGACCATACTTACTTTGGGTAGCGATACCTTTTGCCGTAATTGGGGTTTTAACTTTTTACACTCCAGATTTTGATGAAAAAGGAAAAATCATTTATGCATACGTGACTTATTCATTAATGATGATGATTTATTCTTTGATCAACGTTCCTTACGCATCACTTTTGGGCGTAATGTCATCGGATAGAAAAGAAAGAAATACACTTTCGTCTTACCGAATGGTTTTTGCTTTTGGAGGAAGTTTATTGGCGCTTTGGCTAATTGAACCTTTAGTGAATTATTTTGGAGGAAATTTAAATTCTAAAACGGGCTGGCTGGCAACCATTGCCGTTTTCGGTTTAATTACCACAGCATTTTTCTGGGCTTGTTTTGCCTTTACAAAAGAAAGAATCAAACCAATCGCAGACGAACAAAACAACTTAAAAGAAGATTTAAAAGATCTTTGGAAAAATAAACCTTGGTGGATTTTATTAGGAGCAGGAATTGGAGCTTTGGTATTCAATTCAATTCGTGATGGTGCTGCGGTTTATTACTTTAAATATTATGTAAGCAGTTCTGTAAATTTCGATTTTTCGCTTTTCGGAACCGATTTTCATATGACACCAACTTCAATTTATTTGGTATTAGGACAAGCAGCAAACATTATTGGAGTAATCATTGCAACGCCAATTGCCAATAAAATTGGTAAAAAGAAAACTTTCTTTGGAGCTATGGCTTTGGCAGCAATTTTAAGTCTGATTTTCTATTTATTCGGAAAAGAGGATGTTTTCTTAATTATGAGTTTCCAAGTTTTAATTAGTATTTGTGCAGGCTGTATTTTTCCTTTAATCTGGTCAATGTACGCAGACAGTGCCGATTATTCGGAATGGAAACAAGGACGAAGAGCAACAGGATTAGTATTTTCAGCATCCTCAATGTCGCAAAAATTCGGATGGACAATTGGCGGCGCAGGAGCTGGATGGCTTTTAGGATATTACGGTTTTCAGGCCAATGTCGAGCAAACTGCAACAGCACAAAACGGAATTCAATTAATGTTAAGCATACTACCAGCAATTGCGGCTGCAATATCAGTAGCTTTTATCGCATTTTACCCTCTATCAGAAGAAAAACTACAGATTATAGAACAGGATTTAAACGAAAAAAGAGATCAAAATCAATAAAAAAAATAAAGACATAGAAATCAATTTATATGGCAACAATAACATCTTCAGTCCATTTTCAAGAAAGAAAATCGGCATTAGAAAAAGAACATAAAACGCTGATTGAGCAAAAAAATGAGCCTCAAGAAATTGCAGGAAATGGTATTTACGAGCGTTACAAAAATCCAGTTGTGACCGCTTCTCATATTCCGTTAAACTGGCGTTTTGATTTTAACGAAAATACAAATCCGTTTTTGCAGGAACGAATTGGCATGAATGCCGCTTTCAACGCAGGCGCTATGAAATTGAATGGAAAATATCTTTTGGCCGTTCGTGTAGAAGGAATTGACAGAAAATCTTTTTTCGCTATTGCCGAAAGTCCAAACGGAATAGATAATTTCAAATTTTGGGACAAACCATGCGTAATTCCCCAAACTGAAGATCCTGACACCAACGTTTACGATATGCGTTTAATTCATCACGAAGATGGTTATGTATATGGAATTTTCTGTACTGAAAGAAAAGATCCAAAAGCTCCAAAAGGCGATACTAGTTCGGCTGTTGCTAATGCTGGAATTGTACGTTCTAAAGATTTAGTAAACTGGGAAAGACTTCCTGATTTAATTTCGAATACTGGACAACAGCGCAATGTTGTTTTGCATCCTGAATTTGTAGACGGAAAATATGCTTTATATACGCGTCCACAAGATGGTTTTATTGATGTTGGTTCAGGCGGCGGAATTGGTTTAGGTTATGTTGAAGACATGAAAAATCCAGTTGTAAAAGACGAAAAAATTATTTTCGGAAAACAATATCATACCATTTATGAATTGAAAAATGGTTTGGGTCCTGCTCCAATTAAAACTTCAAAAGGCTGGTTGCATTTAGCACACGGGGTTCGTAATACTGCTGCAGGATTACGTTATACCTTGTATATGTTTATGACCGATTTGAATGACATTTCTAAAGTTACGTACGTTCCGGCTGGACATTTTATGGGACCTGAAGGAATCGAGAGAGTTGGTGACGTTTCGAATGTTTTATTCTCAAATGGATGGATTGAAGACGAAGACGGAACGGTTTACGTTTATTACGCTTCTTCAGATACTAGAATGCACGTGGCAGTTTCTACGATTGATAAATTGGTTGATTATGTAATAAACACTCCAGCAGATACTTTTATTTCTGCAGGTTCAGTTCAAACGATCATTAATCAAATCGAAAAAAATAACGCAATCTAAAATACCGTGTCATTACAAAGAAAACTTTTAAAATCGGAACTAACCGCAGAACTGGATTCTATTCTAAACTATTGGTCTCAACGAACTGTAGATGAAAAAAACGGAGGTTTTGTCGGGCAAATCGATTTTAACGATCATCTGATTTCCAATGCAGAAAAAGGTTCGGTTTTAAACGCCCGAATTCTTTGGACATTCTCTGCCAGCTACAAAACCACAAAAAACAAAAACCACAAAAAACTGGCAGAAAGGGTATTTGAGTTTCTTGCGGCTTATTTTTATGACACCGAATTTGGGGGTCTTTTTTGGAGTCTAAACGAGGATAAAACTCCAAAAGACACCAAAAACCAGATCTATGCTTTAGCCTTTGCAATTTATGGATTGTCTGAATATTATTCGATTTCAAATGAAGAAAGAGCTTTAGAAATGGCTAAGAAACTATACTTAAAAATTGAGGAACATAGTTACGATCCTGTAAACAAAGGGTATTTTGAAGCTTTCACAAGAGATTGGCACCCCATTGAAGATTTGCGTTTGAGCACAAAAGATGCCAACGAAAAGAAAACCATGAACACGCATCTTCATATCATTGAAGGTTATGTGAATTTATACAAGGTTTGGAAAGATGAAAAACTGCTTGCTAAGATCATAGAATTACTAGAAACCATCGAAAAATATTTTATCAATACCGAAACGGGACATTTGCGTTTGTTTTTTGATGAAAATTGGAAAGAAAAACCAGATGTCATCTCATACGGACACGATATTGAAGCGGCTTGGCTTTTGCAACAATGCGCTGAAATTTCAGGAAATGAAAATCTGATTGCCAATTATAAAAAACATGCCATTCAAATTGCTGAAGTAACTAAAGAAGGTTTAGATACTGATGGCGGTTTATGGTATGAATTTGATCCTGAAAAAAATGAATTAATTGCCGAAAAGCATTGGTGGCCACAAGCTGAAGCTTTAATTGGTTTCTATAATGCTTATCAATTAACAGGAAAAGAAGAATATCTGGATATTGTTTACAAAAACTGGAAATTCATAAAAAAACACATGATCGACCAGCAAAACGGAGAATGGTTTTGGGGAGTTTATGGCGATTATAGTATAATGCAAAAAGACAAAGCTGGATTTTGGAAATGCCCTTATCATAATGGCCGTGCTTGCCTGGAGCTTATTCATCGAATTGAGAATTAAGGTTTCAAATAAAAATCAAAACGTCTTACAGAACGTAAAGCCCTAGCCCCGATAGAAGTGGAAATCCTTTTTGTGCTGGGGTTCAGCACAAAAAGATTGCAGCGGATAGCGGGATTAGCTCCTTAAAATATAAATTATGAAAAACAGATTTTTTAAAACCCTTTCATTGGTCTTAATTTTTACTGCAATTGCTTGTCAGGCGCAGGAAAGAATAACCGTAAAAGGAAATGAATTTTACAAAGGTGATAAACCGTACGCTTATATTGGAACCAATTATTGGTATGGAAGTATGTTGGCTTCTAAAAAAATAGGCGATCGTAAAAGGCTTTTGCGCGAGTTGGATTTAATGAAGAAAAACGGAATCGATAATTTACGAGTTTTAGTTGGCGCTGATGGCGGAAAATACGATTTTACGGTTCGTCCTGCATTGCAATACGAGCAAGGAAAATATGATGAAGATTTATTGGACGGATTGGATTTTCTGATTAGCGAAATGAGTAAACGCGGTATGTATGCCGTTTTATACTTGACCAATAACTGGGAATGGTCGGGTGGAATGTCGCAATATTTGGAATGGAATGGTAAAGGTCCAGTTCCTGTTCCGAATATTCCGCCAAATACTTGGCCACAGTTTATGTCGTATACAGAACAATTTCACAGCTGTGAACCTTGCATGGAAGCTTTAAACAATCATGTAAAGTTTATTATTGGAAGAACAAATGCCTATTCTAAAAAGAAATATAACGAAGACAACACTATTATGTCTTGGCAAGTTGGAAACGAACCTAGACTTTTTACGGTAGAAAATGAAGTTAAATTCACAAAATGGCTCAATAATATTGTGGATTTGATTGATAGTTTAGACAAAAATCATTTGGTTTCGACAGGTTCTGAAGGGAAAAATAGTTCGAACGACAGTATGGAAATCTTCGAAAGAACGCATCAAAATCCGAACATTGATTATTTGACGATGCATATCTGGCCTAAAAACTGGAATTGGTTTAAAGCCGATAATGCCGAAGCTACAATGCCCACAACAATAGAAAACGCTGGAAAATATATTGACGACCATATCAAAGTTGCCAACAATCTGAAAAGACCTATTATCATCGAAGAATTTGGACTTCCGAGAGAAAATGAAAACCTGAATGCGGGAGCTTCTTCTGTTTACAGAGATAAATTTTACAGCTATATTTTTGGAAGAGTTGCAGAAAGCGTTAAAAATAATGGTCCATTACGAGCTGCTAATTTCTGGGGTTATGGCGGCGAAGGAAAAGCAATTCATCCAGACGGAAAATGGAATCCAGGAGAACCTTTTACAACAGATCCTCCACAAGAACCGCAAGGGTTGAATTCTGTTTTTAATGGCGATAAATCGACATTAGAAATTGTAAAAAAATACAACGTAGAATTAAAGAAATAAAAGAATCATTCATCCCTATTTTCTGTAGAGACGCACCGCAGTGCGTCTTATACACAAAGAATATCCAGAACGAAAACTGGGCGTAGACGCACTGCAGTGCGTCTCTACAATTCCGTATTACAAATTACATTTCACATTTTACAAAAAACATTTCACAAAAAAACATTTCACAAAAAACATTTTACGCCAAAATCTTCTCAATCGCATTCAATTCATCCTGCGAAAATTCAGTATTTTGAAGACAATCAATATTATTACACAATTGTTTTACAGAACTCGCTCCAATTAAAACAGACGTAATTCGTTTATCTTTTTGCAGCCAAGCCAAAGCCATTTGTGCCAAAGACTGATTTCTGTTCTGCGCAATTTCATTCAGCTGAATTAATTTCTGAATTCTTTCCTGCGTCACCTCATCTTCTCTCAAATGTCCGTTTGGATTATGAGCTCGTGAGTTTTCAGGAATTCCTTTTAAATATTTATCAGTCAGAAGTCCTTGTGCTAAAGGTGAAAAAGCAATACAACCTACTCCCTTTTCTTCCAGAACATCCAATAAGCCATTTTCAACCCAACGTTCCAACATGGAGTATTTTGCTTGATGAATCAAACAAGGCGTTCCCAATTGCTTTAAAACATCGACCGCAACTCTGGTTTGCTCAGCAGAATAATTACTGATTCCAACATACAAAGCTTTTCCGCTTCTAACAGCGTGATCTAAAGCCATCATCGTTTCTTCAATCGGTGTTTCTGGATCTGGGCGGTGTGAGTAAAAAATATCGACATAATCAATGCTCATTCTTTTCAAACTCTGATCTAAACTTGACAATAGATATTTTCGTGAACCCCAATCTCCATAAGGACCTTTCCACATGGTATAACCTGCTTTAGTAGAAATTACGATTTCATCACGAAGATTTCCCTGAAAATTATGCCATAAGATTTTACCAAAATTTTCCTCGGCAGAACCTGGAACTGGTCCATAATTATTCGCCAAATCAAAATGGGTAATTCCTTTATCAAAAGCCTCAATAGCAATGCTTTCTGCATTTTCAAAATTATCAACCGAACCAAAGTTATGCCATAATCCTAAAGAAATTTCAGGAAGCAGCAAACCGCTTTTCCCACATCTGTTATATTTCATGTTTTTAATTTAAAAGTTGGAGTTTTAATAGATTTTAAAGGTAAAAAAAACTCCCGCAGATTTAACAGATTTAGGAGATAAAAAATCTACCGAATCTGCTAAATCCGCAGGAGAAAATTAAAATCTAATTCTTTTTTAATGTATTAAAAGTTAAAGAACAAACTAAATTCTTTATTCTAAATCGTGTAGTCTTTTCAGTTTGAAAGAAAAATAAATATAAAAAATACCACTTGCGATGAAAGCAAAAGCAGTCCAATACACTATTGAAAGTCCTGCAAAAATAGGATTCCATAATAATAAAAAGGAGAACAACACTCCCAAAATCCCTAATCCTAAAAGATTTTTCCAATCTGGAACCGAATAGCTTTTTAAATTAAAAGCCATAAAAATAGCCATTATAGAACGAAACAAAATAGCCAATCCAACATAAAGTGGCAAAAGTGTTACTGAAACTAACGGATTAGCAATTAATACTATTCCAACACCCAAACCTATAATTCCTGACACCAGTGTCCAACCCCAATTATCAATTTTCTTTCTGTTTGAAAGTGCAAAAATAATTTCAAAAATTCCGCTGACCAGAAACGACACACTAAATAAAAATGCCAATGTTAAATATGCTTTTACAGGTGTGGCAAAAGACCAAAATCCAATGATTACAAAAAGTATTCCCACTAATAACGGAATGTACCAATAATCAATTGCTGCTTTCACTTTTTTAAATAAAGAATGTTCCATAATACTATTTTAAAATCTTGCCTACTCTATAAAGTTTTCAGCTTACCTTGAATTGCCAATTAAAAAACATTTAAATGGCTGTCTATCAAAGATAAGACAAAAGCGTAAACCAAAATATTTTTCCTACAATAAAATACTTACATTTAAATTTTTATCATGGCATCTATTAAAAATCCAATTCATTTTTAATTTTGTAAATTTGTTTAAATTCTTAAATTATGAATAATAACTGGCAAAATTTAATTTCAATAAATCCTGATATAAGATTTGGTAAACCTGTAATCACGGGAACTAGAATTTGTGTTTCAGATATTCTTTCATGGCTATCAACAGGAATGTCTTCTGAAGAAATTATTGAAGATTTCCCTGAATTAAATAAAGAACATATTCTTGCAGCTTTAGCTTTTGCGGCCAATAGGGAAAACATTACCAAAATAGTCGCAGCATAATGAAACTGCTCTTAGACGCCAATATTTCTTGGAGAATAACCAAACTTATTGAAAGTAGTTTTCCTACTTGTCTCCATTCTAAAGATATTCCAGTAAATCAACCCGCAAAAGATTTGGAAATTTGGGAGTATGCTAAAAAAAATAATTTTACCATACTTACACATGATGATGATTTTGAAAAATTATTACTTCTAAAAGGTGTTCCTCCAAAAGTGATTATTTTAAAAACTTTCAATAAAAATACTAAAGAACTTTCGGAACTCTTAATTTCAAAAAAGGAAATTATAGAATCATTTATTCTAAACGACGAATTAATGATTTTAGAAATATATTAAAAATATATCGCCACGAATTCACGAATTAATTGATTTATAATTCGTGAATTCGTGGCGAAAAAACTATGAACCTTTGTCACTTTGCTTCTTTGAACCTCAAAAAAAGCTACTCTTTAATTTCAAAACCGCCCTGCAAACCTTTATCAGAGCTACCTCCAACCATGATTTTAAACGTTCCCGGTTCAACTAAATAATTTCCTTCATTATCATAAAACCCAAGCTCCTTATCGGTTAAAGTAAAGTTTATCGTTTTAGTTTCACCCTTTTTCAGATTCACCAATTCAAAACCTTTCAATTCTTTTATTGGGCGAACGATACTTGCAAATTCATCATGAATGTATAACTGAACTACTTCTTTTCCATCATAATTTCCTGAATTTGTAACCTCAACGCTTATCTCAACTTTTTCACCTTTTGCGAAAGCCATCTTATTTAATTTCAAGTTTTTATAATCGAATTTTGTATAACTCAATCCAAAACCGAAAGGAAATTGAGGCGTTTTTTCCACATCCATATAATGTGACCAGAAAACATTTTTATCGCTGTCAATTGGCCTTCCTGTACTGTATTTGTTGTAATAAATTGGCACCTGACCTACATTTCTCGGAAACGACATTGGCAGTTTTCCACTCGGATTATAATCTCCGTATAAAACCTGAGCAATCGCATTTCCAGCCTGCGTTCCCAAATGCCAAGCCTCAACAATAGCTGGAACATTCTCTGCAGCCCACGGAATACTCAACGGACGACCATTATTTAAAACCAAAACCACATTCGGGTTTACTTTGTAGATTTTTTCTAGCAATTCTTGCTGTAAACCTGGCAAACTCAAATCAGTTCTACTTCTCCCTTCACCGCTTTGAAAACCGTATTCACCTAGAACCATTACCACAACATCGGCATTCTTTGCTGCATTTTTAGCCGCTTCAAATCCGCTTTTGTCAGTTGTATTGAAAACGGTTTCCGTTAAGAAAGTTGCTTTTTGTTTTAGTAAATCAGCACCTTTTTCAAAAGTCAGCTGATTGCCTTTATATTGTTGCATTCCTTCTAAAACCGAAACTGCAGTATCGTCAGAAGCCGCAATTCTCCAGCTTCCCAACGGACTATTTTTATCATTTGCCAAAGCGCCAATCAAAGCAATTTTCTGTCCAGATTTCTTTAGCGGAAGCAAATTCTTTTCGTTCTTCAATAAAACGATAGATTTTTTCGCCATATCCAAAACGCCTTCATTGTTGGCTTTACTTCCAACGACTTCTTTTTCGCGTTTTTCATCACAATATCTGTACGGATCATCAAATAAACCCAATTCAAATTTCACACGCAAAATTCTTCGAACTGCATCATCAACCAAAGATTCTTTTACTTTTCCAGATTTTACCAAATCGACCAATTTTGCCACATATAAATACGATTCCATATCCATATCAGAACCTGCAATCACCGCTTTTGCAGTCGCATCGGCTTCGTCTTTTGCATAACCGTGAGCGATCATTTCACGAATTGAAGCATAATCAGAAATCACAAATCCGTCAAACTTCCATTTCCCTTTTAAGATATCTCTTTGCAAAAAAGCGTTCCCAGTCGCAGGAACACCATTCAAAGTATTAAACGAATTCATAAACGTACGAACTCCAGCCTCAACCGTTGCTTCAAAAGGAGGCAAAACTGAATTGTACAATTTCGAATTACTAATGTCTACAATATTATATTCCAATCCCGCTTCAACATAACCATAAGCTGCAAAATGTTTCGCACAAGCCGCGATCGTATTTACTTTAGCCAAATCAGCTATAGTTTCTCCTTGAAAACCCTTAACTCGTGCATATCCAATTTTACTTCCCAAATAAGGATCTTCTCCCGAACCTTCCATCACACGTCCCCAACGCGCATCATTTGCCACATCAACATTTGGCCCGAAAGTCCAGTTAATTCCAGATGCCGAAGCTTCATCTGCTGCAATCGCCGCCGATTTTTTAATTGCTTCTAAATCCCAACTTGCCGCTTCTGCCAACGGAATCGGACTTAACGTTTTATAGCCATGTATTACGTCAAAACCAATAATTAACGGAATTCCTAATCGGGTTTCTTCCACCGCAATTTTCTGCACGGCACGAACTTCTCTCACACCACGAACCGTCAGCATCGACCCGACCAATCCTTTTCTTAAATGTTCGTATTTTAATTCGGCTGTTCCGCCTTTTGGCGCGGGTCCTGTAACATCCCAAAAGCCATTATATTGATTCATCTGCCCTACTTTTTCCTCCAGCGTCATTAACGGCAAAAGCAGATCTATACGCTGCTCCACAGTTTTATTCTTATCCAGATACGGCTTTTTTTGTGCATTCATATTTCCAACAGTAAACAGGGAAAATACCCCAATAATTAGTATTTGTTTATTTTTCATTGTGGTTTAGTTAGTTTTTTTTCTAAGGTTCTATCCCGATAGCTATCGGGACTGAGACGCTAAGATTCTAAGTTTTTTTATTTTGGCGTGTCCCGCTGAAAAAGCGGGTCGGGCTATCCGTTTCAAGTCCTCGCCTGTTCGTTCCTCACGGCTGTGGGCTTTCCACTTCTATCCCTCACGCAAATCGTTTTCAAAAGAACGTTTCCGTTATCTTGTCATCCTGAGGAACGAAGGATCACACTAGAAGTTCCACATAGAATTCCACCAATCTTTACCGAATCCCGAGTGTGGTTTCTTGTTCCTCGAAATGACAAACTTCTCGTATCACTTTGTGGGACTTCGCCCGAAGCTTCGGGATCGCTCAGCCTGACAAAAAATCTAAAATCTAAAATCTTGCTTCTTTATTCTTTCTTCTTTACACACTCACTCAGAAACAAAACAAGAAGCAGGCAAATTCGCTTTATTAAACAAATCTGACTGAATCGTATTTCCCCATGCAAATCTCACTTTTGCTGGAGAAGCTACTTTTTTACTTGTCACAATCACTTCGTTATTTTTAATTGAAGCTTCGGCAGGATAGAAAACTCCATCAGTTCCCGCAACCTCAAATTGATTCGATTTTTTGTCTTTAAAGTATAATCCGTCTCCGTAGTCAAAAGAAACGATTACTGTATTTTTATTCACTTTAATTCCCTTAAAAAGTGGTCCATTAACCAAATTAGAATTGGTTTTGTAAGTTTCTGCCAAAGCCAGATTCGCTAGACGAATTCCAACCGATTTTTTATTTTTTGGATGAATATCAATCGTATCCGAAATATCACTGATCACCACCATTCCTGTTTTCGGAACTTCTTTCAATAATTTTCTCTGCGAGTCTCTAACTGTGACATTAGAAAAATTGTTCTTTCCGGTTTTAAATGGCGCAATCTGGACATAATAAAACGGGAATTCATCCTTCCATTCTTTTCTCCAAGATGTGATTAAAGCGCCCAAAGTTTTATCATAAACCAAAGAACCTACATTCGACTCTCCCTGATACCAAAGCGTTCCTGCAATTTTAAATCCTATAATTGGATAAATCATCGCATTATAAGCACGTCCAGGTTGTCTTGGTCCGTATTCTTGTTCATTTAATTTTTTGGCATTTTCCAATAAAATAGGATCGTTATTTACAACTTCTGCAGGCATCCAGATTTCTGCAGGAGTTCCGCCCCAATTCGAAGAAATTAATCCGATTGGAACATTTTTTAAATCTTCACGCAGGCGTTTAGCAAAAAAGTAACCAACAGCACTAAAATATTTCATGGTTTCTGGAGTCGATTCTGTCCAATTTCCCAGCAAATTATTCTGCGGATTCTCAGCAGTCAATTTCGGAACTGTGAAAAAACGAATATTAGGATTTGTGGCATTTTTCATTTCTTCTTCGCCATCGTCAATTCCCCAACTCACCGACATTTCCATATTCGATTGTCCAGAACAAAGCCAGACTTCGCCAATTAAAATGTTTTTTAAAACCACTTCATTGTAGCCTTTTATCGAAATTGTAAACGGTCCACCCGCTTCTGGAGTTTTAATGGTAATTTCCCATTTTGCCTGATTATTGGCAACAGTGTTATATTCCGTATTGTTCCAACTGGAAATTAATTTAATTTCTTCTTTTGGATTTGCCCAACCCCAAATTTTCACTTCAGAGTTGCGCTGTAAAACCATATTATCACCAAAAATATTCGGAAGTGAAACGTTTGCCATCATAGTACTGGAAATCAATAGAAAGAAAACAAACTTAAAAATATTATTTTTCATTTAGCAACTTCTTTAAAAATGGGCCATATTCTTCTGCCAAAACCTTATGATCAGCTACATCTGGATGACCTGAACATCCATTTGGTGTCATTGGCTTGAACTTGAAAATCTGAATTGGTTTGTGTGCTTTATCATTCGCGAAAGCGTTCTTAACTTTATTCAGACAATCTTCAAAAACAACTGCTCTTTCTCCGCCAACCATTGGACTATTTGTAATTACAATCTGCACCTTCGGATTGTGTTTGTAAAGCATTTTGATGAAGTTGATATAATTAGAAACATATTTTTCGGCATTAAAAGGAAGACGTTCCTTTTTACCGTCTCCACCAGAAAAATCATTTGTTCCTAAGGCAATGCTGATAATATCTGGCTGAAACGCAAAATCATATTTCGGTTTTGAAGCCTCTTTTGTCAAATATAGATTGGGATAGACATCTGGCATTATGGCTTCTTCTTTATGCTCATCATTCCAATTTCTGTACATTCCGATTCCTGAAACACAGCTCATCAAATAATCGACGCCAATTGCCCTAGAAAGTGTTGGCCCATAAGCATAATACCCATTATGATGATCCATATATTCGCCTTTATCACAAGGAATATCCGACGGATCACTCGCCGCTCCACAAGTTATAGAATCACCAATAAACTCGATTTTCTTTTTCTTTTGAAATGAAATTGCAGTCAGTTTTGCAGTTGTTCCAGCAAACAAAATATTGCCGCTTTGTGCTTCTGTATTTTTGTAGATTTCTAGTCGATGTTCTTTTTGCTTAGAAGTAACTTTGATTGGAAATGACTGAACCGCTCCTTTTTCAATTCTAATCTTTCCTATATATTCTCCATCCAAAACCAGCTGCACGTAATTGTGATGTTCATAAGAATCAACGCTTTGAAGAGATATTGTGCATTCATTTCCGGTAAAATTAAAAGTAACCGAAGAGGCTGTTCCGATTAAAATAACCTGACCATTTTGAAGTTTATCAATTCTACCTTGGTATAAAAAAGTTTTATTAGAATTTTGAGTTTGCGAATTCGAAACGAGCGAAATCAGCAAAAACGAAATTAAAACAGCTATTTTTTTGGGAAACATAGTTTATTTGTTAAAATATAAATACGATTCACAAATATATTGGAAAGAGATTATCCAAAAAGATACTAAAATGTCAAAAAGTAATAAAAAAACACCACATAAACACATCACTTCTGGCTTATTCACCGTTAATTCTTACAACTGAAACAAATGGTATTCTATTGAAATTCTAGATTTAAGGCTTATCTTTACCGTTTAACCCTTTTTGCATACAAAATGAGATTACGTTTTTTTATTTTTCTATCAGCCTTTATTTTATTTTCTTCTTTTAATTTAAAAAAGAAAGGGAAAGAAACTCCATATCAAGTTCAAACCGAAATCAATCGTGACTCTATAATTGCTTATGCCAAACAATATTTAGGAACGCCTTATGTTTATGCCAGCAGTAATCCGAAAAAAGGTTTTGACTGTTCGGGTTTTGTGAGTTATGTTTTTAAAAATTTTGGAATGACTCTCCCTAGAAGTTCAAGCGGTTATAAAAACATAGGTAAAACTTTAAAACCAGAAGAATTTAAAGTAGGTGATGTTTTAGTTTTCTACGGATATAAAAACAGAAATATTGTTGGTCACGTCGGGATAATTTGTGAAGCCAACGGAATGCAGTCTAAGTTTATTCATGCTTCTTCAGGAAAAGCACAACAGGTCACTATAACAGCACTAGATACAGAACACTACACCAAACGTTTTTATAAATGTGTTGACGTTTTATCTAAATAGTTTTTATCATTATTTTTCACGCAGATTTAATTAGATTTTTCTAGTTTAAAATCTGCGAGTATCTGCTTAAATCTTTTTAAATCTGCGTGAAAATTATTTTTATTCTTCAGTTAAGAGTTTAATCAGGCTTTCATCTCTTCCGTAAATATCTTTATAGAAATTCAAATTGCCTTCTCGATCTACCCAAGCCGTAAAATAACCAATATAAACTGGAACTTTTTTCTTCAAAGTATACCAGCTTTCTTTTCCTGCATGCATGGCTTTATCAATTCTTTCTGGATTCCATGCTGGATCTGGTTTTAATAATTCTATTGCCAGTTCTCTCGGTTTTGCAACACGAACACAACCGTGGCTAAAAGCTCTGCTTTCTCTTTCAAACAAACTTTTTGAAGGCGTATCGTGCAAGTAAATATTGCTTGAATTTGGAAATAAAAATTTCACTAAACCAAGTGAATTATTTTTTCCCGGAAGCTGACGAACGGCGCCATTATTCCACTCCAAATTTTTCTTTTGCAAATAGTTTTTATCCCTTGCCATTCCAGGTTTTATCTCAGACTTGATAATACTTGGCGGAACATTCCAATACGGACTGAAAACAATATTGCTCATCATTCCGCTAAAAATTACGGTTTTTGTCAATGCCCTTCCCACTACAACTGCAGATGTAAATGCGATTTTTCTATCTTCAATTATATACAATTTAAATTCAGGAATATTAACTTCTATGTACTTCTGCCCTTTTTCTAATTCAGGATCAATCCATCGACAGCGTTCCATATTGGCAATAATAGTTTTAATTCGGTCTGAAACAGGAATGTTCAAATCATTTATATGCTCCAATAAAATGGTGTTTTTGGGAACATAACCATGACGCAATTCATAGTTTTTTAAGGCTTTCATTAAAACTGTATCGCAAACTGGGCTTTTGGTATCTTCCTTAAGATCTTTGGTTACAAAAAGTCGTTCTCTAATCTGCGCAATAACAGCAGACGAATCGCCTAATTTTAAACTTTTATAATCTTCTCCCGCCTCAATAGTTTTCCAGCCTCCGTTTTTCTCTATTTCTCTATATTCTTTAAGAGCATCGCGAAGCTTGTAATATTGGCTAAACATCTTTCTTTTCTTATCATCCAAAATCGTTGATTTCTTAAAGATAGAATCTGAAAGCACTTGATAGTTGAACTTTTTTCGAGGCAGAAGCCATTCTAAAGAAACAACCGTTTTTTCATCAAAACCTGCATAGACCTTATCAGCGTAATAGTAGTATAGATTGGAAAGCAGTAAATCGGTATCTTCTTTTGAAAGTTTCGTATTTACATTATTATCAAAAACAGAATTTAACTGTTCGTTGTAAGGATAACTGGTTTTTAATCCTTCTTGATCAAGATTTTTGTACTGATTGTACAGTGTATTGGCAAATTCGACAATTCCCTTATTGTCCTGCCATAATTGAGTTGATTTATTTTTTTGATATAATGCCGCTACATCTGCTTTAAATTTTTCAAGTTTTGGATAACTTTCATAAAATTTCGCAATGCGTGTACTGTCAATCGTAAGTTTTAATTCTGGAATTTTCTCAACTTTCTTTATTGAATTTTCTTCTTTTTTATCTGCTTTTGAATTACACGAAAAAACAGCAAAAAAAACAATTGCAATTATAGGCGAATACCAAACTTTCATACGTAGATTTTTTTATTAAAAGTAGAAAAAATTCTATTAAATCAAAGAATTCAAAAATAAATCTTAAGCCTTATTTTTTTGAAGTTTAAGCCGTTACTAAAAAATAAAAAGCTCCAAACAATTTACATGTCTGGAGCTTTCGCCATATAACCAACCTATTAAAATTCTAATTAAATAACAGTACCTTTTAAAGTAAGTACTTTTGGTGTTGTTTCTGCACTAGTTGTTACAGTAACTGTTTTTGTAAAAGCGCCTTTGTTTGCTGCATTGTAAGTTGCAGTAACTTTTCCAGATTTACCAGCCTGAATTGGTTCTTTTGTGTAATCTGTAGCTGTACAACCGCAAGATCCTTGTACGTTTGTAATCACTACAGCTGTTTTTCCAGTATTTTTAAATTCGTAAACAATTGCTTTTGGAGTTCCTTGCGGAATTTGCCCAACATCAACTGTTTCTGCTTTCCAAGCAATTGTAGAAGCTGCAGTTCCTGAAATTTCAGTTTCTGAAACTAAAGATTGTACGGGAGCAATTGCTGAAAAAGACATTAGGCCTAAAGCCAAAGCTAACATCGAAATTTTGATCATTTTCATAACGGGTATATTTAAAATGGTTTATAGTTCATTTTTGATATTACAAAGGTAATTCAGACAAATTCAAGTCGCTGTTAACTGGTTTCAAACGTTTGTTAATGACTTGTTAATCGCCTATTTTCAGGCTAAAATTGATTAATATTACACTCTCAAAATTCTTTATTCTTGAAAATTAATAAACTCAACAGCATCATTATCTTAGGATTAATCGCTATCATTAGTATTTTGGTAGCGCAATTGCTTTGGACAAAAGAAGCTTTTACAATCGAACAAAAAAAACTCAGCCAAAAAGCGCATATTGCTTTATTGGAAGTAGCTAAAAAATTATACGAAGGAACCAACCACGAACTCCCTGTTCAAAATCCAGTTCAGAAAATTGCAAACGATTATTATATCGTAAATGTGGATAATGAATTTGAACCCGATATTTTGGAATTTTATCTGAAAACGGAATTCAAAAAAATGAACATTACCACCGATTTCGAGTATGCGATGTACAACTGCCAAAGTGACGAAATGATTTATGGCGATTATATTTCGCTTTATAAGAAAAAAGCAGAATGCAAAAAAACTGTTTATTTCCCTAAACATAAAAATCTGGTTTATTATTTTGCTGTACGTTTTCCCAACGAAACGACTTATCTCTTTAGTTCAATGCGCTTTTGGTTTATCCTTTCAACTGCATTGATTCTGATTTTATTGATTTACGTTTATTCAATTTTTAAACTTTTACAGCATAAAAAATATTCAGAATTGCAGCGTGATTTCATTAATAATATGACGCATGAATTTAAAACACCTTTGGCTTCTATTCTAATTGCGTCAAAATATCTGATTGAACAAAAACCAATTAAAGAAGATAAAAAACTGTATACTTATACCGACATTATTATCAATCAGGGAAATAAGTTAAATAGTCATATAGAAAAGATTCTAAATATTGCAAAGTCTGATTATGCACCTTTAGAACTTAAAAAAGAAAATATTTTAATAGTTCCGATTATTGAAGAAGCAATAGAAAACATTAAATTAAAATATCCTGAAGCTTCAATTACAATTGAAACTGTTTCAAAAGAATATTTAATTGAAACAGATACTTTTCATTTTGCTAATTTAGTTTACAATTTGCTGGATAATGCAATCAAATACTGTAGTGAAAAGCCTAAGGTTACGGTAAAAATCATAGAAAATAATAACTGTTTAAAATTGGAGTTCATTGATAATGGAATTGGGATTAATCCTAAAAAAATATCTTTTATCTTTGATAAGTTTTACCGTGTTCAGAACGAAAAAAGTAACGAAGTGAACGGATTTGGACTTGGCTTATATTATGTAAAAGAAATCTGCAGTCTGCAAAACTGGAAAATAAAAGCCGAAAACAATCAAGAAAAAGGTATCACTATAACTTTATCAATTCCTTACAAAAAATGAGAAATTTCAAAATACTATATGCCGAAGACGATGAAACCCTAGCGTTTTTAACCAAAGATAATTTGGAGCAAAACAATTATGAGGTAATACATTGTTCAGACGGAAAATCAGCTTTGAAAATTTTTGAGGAAGAAGAATTCGATATTTGCATTTTTGATATTATGATGCCAAAAATGGACGGTTTTGAACTTGCTGAAGCGGTTCGAAAAATTGATCTCGATGTTCCTATTATTTTTCTTTCTGCCAAAACTTTAAAGGAAGATCGCATTAAAGGCCTGCGTTTAGGCGCCGATGATTATTTGGTAAAGCCTTTTAGTATTGAAGAATTACTTTTAAAAATTGAAATTTTCTTAAAACGTTCACAGAAAAATATTCCGACTGCAAAAACGATTTACGAAGTTGGTAAATATCAATTTGACACCAAAAATTTCATTCTTTTCAATGATGAAGAAAAAGTTGGTTTAACACAGCGTGAAGCCGAATTATTGAAACTTTTTCTAGACCATAAAAATTCCGTTTTGAAAAGAGAACAGATTTTAACTTCTTTATGGGGAACTGATGACTACTTTATGGGAAGAAGTCTGGACGTTTTTATTTCGCGTTTGCGTAAAATCTTAGCAAACGAACAAGGAATTTCTATAGAAAACCTACATGGAATTGGGTTTAGGTTTTCTATTGGGTAAATCACAATTCTGTTAAAAATAAAGAAAAATCTGTAAGCAGTTTTTAGAAAAACTTTGTATTTTTAATATCTAATTTTCTTGGATATGAAATTACATCATTTGCGAAATGCCACTTTGGTAATTGAAACAGAAAAGCATGTCATTTTAGTTGACCCAATGTTAGGTAAAAGAAAAACAATTCCACCTTTTACTATTTTCAGATATAAACCAAAACGAAATCCGCTGGTGGCTTTGCCTAAAAACAGTCGTGACATCTTAAGCCGTGTGACGCATTGTTTGATTACACATTTGCATCCAGATCACATTGATAAAGCAGGTGAAGTTTTTTTGAGAAGAAAAAGCATTCCCGTTATCTGCAGTTCAAAAGATGAAAAAGCACTTGTACAACGAGGACTGAGTGTCATTCAAACTTTGGAATATTGGGAACCTCAAAAATTTTTGGATGGAAAAATCACCGGAATTCCAGCAATTCACGGCTACGGGTTTGTTGCTAAATTAATGGGAAATGTAATGGGTTTTCTTATCGAATTGGCAGATCAAAAATCTATTTATGTTAGTTCCGATACCATTTTTACAGAACATGTAAACAAAGTATTAACGCAGCTTAAACCAGACATTTCGATTGTTGCCTGCGGAACCGCAAGATTAGATATTGGACAGCCTTTATTAATGCGAATGAATGATATTCTAAAATTCGTCACACTAGCTCCAGGAAAAGTTCTCGCCAATCATTTAGAAGCATTAAATCATTGTCCAACCACAAGACTCCAATTAAGAACAGTTCTTTCAGATCATGGACTTTTAAGCAAAACTTCTATTCCGAATGACGGAGAATGTATTGAATATTAAAGTACCAATAACCCGAATTCGCGTAAAGTATTTATTGGTTTAGAATACCAAAACAATTCGAAATCTTCTAATTCGATTTCAAAATCATTTTTAACCTCCTGAAAAGTATAACTTTTAGAACCAGAAACGGCTATTTTTAATAAAATTGAAGTCAGCCACTCGCCTTCTTCTTTGCTCGTTTGGATATCGAAACTTTCTTTTTTATCATGAAAAGTTAGCGACATCATTTCCCAACTTCTTCCTTTTTTTGATTTTGTAAAGATTTCTGCAGCTGGTTTTCCTCCAAGCCAAACTACTTTTGCATTTGGTTTTGTATTGAAATCATTTTGTTCTTCTAATGCATTAAAAATAAAATCGGGATGGATTTTGGTTTTCGGAATTTTAAAATCAAACCAATCCTGAAGTTCGTAATCAAAGCAGATTCCGTGCATGAAATTAAAGAGCGATTTCTTTAATCCGAAACTGAACTTGTCGTGATTGATTCCTGTTGCATCGGTATATTCAATATCATTATTTGCAAAAGTTCCAATT
Organism: Flavobacterium sp. LPB0248; assembly: GCF_013388355.1. Taxonomy (GTDB): domain Bacteria; phylum Bacteroidota; class Bacteroidia; order Flavobacteriales; family Flavobacteriaceae; genus Flavobacterium. The sequence goes on along the minus strand of NZ_CP058246.1, from coordinate 3,899,651 downwards.
GCTTCCGTTTTTTTGGTCACGCCAAATTGCTCCGGATACAATCCAACTGGACTATGCGCTGTTAAAGCAAATTGATGCCAAAATCCAGACTGCAAAACTCCAGCTTCAAATAATTGACGAACCATTTCAAGACTATCCACCGTTTCCTGAATAGTTTGTGTTGGATAACCATACATTAAATAGGCATGAACCATAATTCCAGCTTCAGTAAAATTACGAGTTACTTTTGCAACTTGTTCGACGGTAACACCTTTATCAATTAATTTCAATAATCGATCTGAAGCGACTTCCAAACCTCCTGAAACTGCAATACAGCCAGAAGCTTTTAGCAATAGACATAAATCCTTGGAAAAGCTTTTTTCAAAACGAATATTTGTCCACCATGTTACAGCCAATTTTCTTTTTAGAATTTCAAGAGCCAAAGCACGCATTAAAGCTGGTGGCGCAGCCTCATCTACAAAATGAAATCCGTTTTGACCTGTTTGCTCGATTAATTCCTCCATTCGATCACAAAGCAAACTTGCCGCAACAGGCTCGTAAACTTTTATGTAATCTAAAGAAATATCACAAAAAGTACATTTTCCCCAGTAACACCCATGCGCCATTGTGAGTTTATTCCAACGGCCATCGCTCCACATTCTGTGCATCGGATTTACAATTTCAATAACCGAAATATATTTATCCAAAGGCAAATCGGAATAATCTGGGGTTCCAACTTGAGATTGTTTATAATCGTGTTTTAGAGAATTATTTTTATAGATAACTTCTCCATTTTCTAACAAAAATGTTCTTTTAAAAGAATCAGAATCTGGATTTTCTAAATGAAAAATTAGTTCTTCAATTGGAACTTCACCATCATCTAAAGTGATAAAATCGAAAAATTCGAAAACACGTTTATCTGAAAGCGAGCGCAATTCGGTATTAGGAAAACCTCCACCCATCGAAATTTTAATCTCAGGATAATTTTGTTTTACCCATTGCGCAGAACGAAACGCGCTATATAAATTCCCTGGAAAAGGAACAGAAATTAAAAATAAGGTTGGTTTTACGGCTTCAATTTTAGCTTTCAAAAGTGAAATTAAAATCGAATCGATATAAGTTGGCTTTTGCTGCAAAGCATCGTATAATTCGTCAAAAGAATTAGCACTTCTCCCTAAACGTTCGGCATATCGGCTGAAACCAAAATTTTCATCAATACATTCGACAATAAAATCTGAAATATCCTCAAGATATAAAGTCGCCAAATGTTTGGCTTTGTCTTGAGTTCCCATTGAACCAAAAGCCCAGTCGAGTTCTTCCAATTGTGCAAAACGAGAAGCTTCGGGCAGGAAATCTTCCTGACAAATCTGTAATGCCAACGTTGGATTTTTACCTTGCAGAAACTGAATTACAGGATCGATTGTTTTGATGTATTCGTCTTGAAGAGCAAAAATGCGTTTTGAATTATCTGAGATTTCATTTCCAACAGCTTCAAACTTGAAACCTGAAACCTGAAACAAATCAATCAATCCTTTCTTAGAAAACAATTCCAAAATCACATCAATACCCAAATCTGCCTGAACCGATTCGATATTCTTGGTATTCAGAAAACCTTTTATATACGCCGTTGCCGGATACGGTGTATTCAGTTGGGTAAAAGGAGGCGTAATTACAAAAAGTTTCGTTTTCAAAAGGGATTGTTTTTTTTTTGCAAAAATACGGGTTATTGTGGATTTTTTACTGAAAAGATTTTATTCGCTTGGGTTTTGATTTTTTAATTTGGTTTTGTAGATATTTAATTACATTTGCGACAATCCAAATGACCCAAATGAAACATCCATTACCAGTCCTTTACCTATTCTTTTTTCTATTTATCAACAACATTTCTAGATCTCAAGATTTTCAATGGGCTTTAAAAATAGATGAGGACCATAGTTCATCTAATACAAGATCTATAATTACTGATAGTCAAGGAAACATATATTCCACAGGACAATTTGGCGGTAGAATAGATTTTGACCCAGGACCAAATGAGTTCTTTTTAACTTCAACAGCAAATGCGTCAAATTGTTTTATCTTAAAATTAAATAAAAAAGGAGAATTTTTATGGGCAAAACATATTGCCTCTGAATGGGTAGATGGAGGTAGATCAATAATTTTAGATAAAAATGAAAATGTGATCATAACCGGTCTTGCCACTGGTCAAGTGATTGATTTAGATCCTGATCCAACTAAACAATTTTTAATTAGAAATTCAACGACAAGTACCACAGGCTCGTACATCGTCAAACTTAGCCCTAATGGAGATTTTATATTTGGTAATTTTTATCTTGGCGCATACGCTGATGAGTCTACTATTGATAATGACGGCAATATAATTACAACTGGTGTTTATGGAGGGATCGATACAGATTTTGATGCTGGAACTGCGGTATATAAATTAGGCACTTCAACAAACGATATATTTGTTTTAAAGAACAATAATGATGGTAATTTTCTTTGGGCAAAAAAATGGGGTGGATCTGGCTACGATTATCCTATTTCTTTAACATGTGATAATTTAAATAATATCATTTTGACCGGAAAATATGAGTACAATTTTTTATTTGCAAACAGTAATTATTCTGGTATACAAAATATGAATTTTATTTTTAAAATATCCTCCCAAGGAAATGAATTATGGTTTAGACAATTAGGAAAAACAACATCGGGATTAGGAAGTAACGCAGATAAAGCTGTAAAAACAGACAACTTTAACAATATCTATTGTACTAGTGATTATTCGAGTTATGATAGTCCAATGATACTAGATTTCAAAAACACGTCTCTTTCATTTACATCTGATCGAGTAGACTGCCTGTTTTTCAAACTGAATGAAAATGGAGAATACATCTGGCATAATAAAATTTATGGTGACGAAAGACAAGAAACTTACTCTATGAGCCTGGATAATAATAACAACATTTATTTGTTAACCTTCATTAATGGATTTACTTATATAAATAACGAATGCAATAAAATTTTTCCAAATAAAAATACAAATTACAGCAATGAGTATCTATTGCTAAAATTCAATCAAAATGGTAAATTTATAAATTTTAAAAACATTAAAAACGGATTTTATGTGCAATCTGATTTTGAAAACAATTTAATCCTTTCAGGTTATTTCAGAGATAAACCCGATTTTGATCCTAGTCCCATAAGTTCATTTTTTATGCATACTTTTAATGGAAGTTCTTATTATTTAAAACTTAATCCATGCACTTCAAATATTCCAGAAGCCGATAACCATCAATATTTCTGTCTGTCTTCAAATCCAACAATAAACGATCTAAAACCATGTATTGAAATTATAAATTGGTATGATTCTAAAACTTCAAATACACCCCTAGATAGAACTTTATCTCTTGAGGACGGAAAAATCTATTATGCTTCATACTTTGAAAGCTGCCCAGAAAATGAAAGATTAGCTGTCAAAGCTCATTTAAATACTTCTTCTCTTCCAATAATTACAAACTCAACATTTTGTAAAAAAGACAATCCCAAACTTTCAGATATTTCTATTCTTGGTTCGAATATAAAATGGTACGATAATCAAAATAATGGTAATATATTACCTCCATCAACATTATTAGAAAGCAATACAACATATTATGTCACACAACAAGAAAACGGCAATTCTTGCGAAAGCCAAAGAATAGCTCTGATTCCAACCCTACAAGGCGATAAATTACTTGTTAATTCACCTCAGACTTTCTGTGTTAATCAAAATGCACAATTAAGTGACATTCAAATTACGGGACAAAATATAAAATGGTACAGTAATTTAACAGGAGGAACACCTGTACTTACTACCACTGTACTTCAGGATAAAGCTGTCTATTACGCCTCTCAAACTATAAATGGTTGCGAAAGTGAAAGAACTCCTGTAACTATCAATATTCAGAATACACTAGCTCCAACAGGAAATGCAAATCAACCATTTTGCACAGGACAAAATCCAACGATTTCAAATATCGAAATTACAGGAACTTCTATAAAATGGTATGACTCTCCAAATAATGGTACTTTATTATCTGAAACAACAAATCTGCAAAACGGAAAAACATATTATGCATCACAAACAGAAAACAGTTGTGAAAGTTCAAGATTTGGAGTTACAGTTTCACTTGTAAATACCCCTTCTGTTCCATCGGGAAATCCGGAACAGTCATTTTGCAAGCAAGAAAACAAAACTCTTAATGACATTCAAATAACGGGACAAAATATAAAATGGTTTGATACCAGTTTCTCTGCCTCTGTTTTACCAAATACAACTCTTTTAGAAGATAATAGAACGTATTATGCTTCGCAAACAATTGGTTGTGATAGTGACCGAATTCCTATTCTTGTTCATGTATACAACACACCCTTACCAACAGGAAATAATAATCAGCAGTTTTGCATTGATGAAATAGCAACAATTGAAAATCTAAATATAGCAGGAACTGCACTCAAATGGTATGATGCTCCTATAAATGGTAATATTTTACAAGAAACAGATTTATTACAAAATGGAAAGTACTATGTGACACAAACTCTAAACAACTGCGAAAGCGAAAGATTAGCAATTACCGTAAAAATGCAAGATACTCAAATTCCAATTGCCAATTCTCCACAGCAATTCTGTATTCAGAAAAGCTCAAAAATTAGTGATATTAAAATTGATGGTCAAAATATAAAATGGTATGAAAGCTCTTCTTCTACAAGTAATTTATCAGAATCAACTTCATTAGAAAATGGAATTACTTATTATGCTTCTCAAACAGTAAGTACTTGTGAAAGTGACAGAATTCCTGTAACAATAAGCATTCTAGAAGCTTCAGCTGGAGATTGTATTCGCTTAGCTAATGAAATTCCGTATCCAAAATTCTTTACTCCAAATGGAGATAGTTTTAATGATATTTGGACAATTGATCCTGATTATTTAGCTCCCAATTCATCAATTAGAATATTTGATCGTTATGGAAAATTAATTAAAGAACTGAGATTAAATACTTCTTGGGACGGAACTTACTTAGGAAATCTAGAGCCCGCTTCAGACTATTGGTTTTCCGCAACTAGAATAAACGGAACAGAATATAAAGGTCATTTTTCTTTAAAGAGATAAAGCTAAAATCGCAAAAATTTATGTCCAAAAGCAAACTCTTTGCAATTGCATAAATCTTTGCGATTCCATAATTTTATTTCGTCTGCAACACAACCCAGCTTGAAATCTGTTCTAATGCTGTGGGAGATATTGTTTGCTCAATTGATGCATATTCTTCCGGTAATCCCGTTTTACATTCTTGAAATAAGTGATTTAAATTTGGCAATTCTTTAATCGTCACCTTTTTATTTTCTGCTTTTGTCAAAGCCTTATTAATATTTTGAAGATTTGCTTCGGCAGGAACTTGTAAATCTTTGCTTCCATTAATTGCCAAAACTGGACATTTTACTTTTTCTAAATAGGCAGCTGGATCAAGTTTTAAAAAATTATAAATCCAAGGACCTGTAATTTGATCTGTAACAGTTTTAGCTTGATCATCACTGAGTAATTTTGATTTAAAATAAGCGGTAACACTCGCTTTCAAATTATCATCATTTACCGTACTTTCCACAATAATATCATAAGCGCCTTTAAGAATTTCTTTGTTCTGCTGTATCATTGCTTCTGAAATCCCCTTTCGTTTTTCGATCAATTCCTTTTGCAAGAGAAGCAATTTATCACCTCGAATTCCTGCTCCTGCCATTAAAACAATAAATGAGATATCTTTAGAATTTCCAGCAACAATTGGTGCAATTACTCCTCCTTCACTATGCCCAATTAAACCAATTTTATTTTTATTGATTTCTTTGCGAGTTTTCAAATAGTCAACCCCAGCCTGTACATCTTTTACAAAATCTGTAGTAGTTGCACTTTTAAAATCACCAGTAGACTCACCAAAACCGCGGTCGTCGAAACGCAAAACGGCGATTCCTTTTCTGGTAAGATAATCTGCTAGAACTAAAAATGGTTTATGTTGTAATGCTTCTTCATCTCGATTTTGCGCACCGCTTCCGGAAATTAAAATAACTACTGGAAAATTACCTTCTTTTTTAGGTAACGATAAAGTTCCTGCCAGAGTCACTTGATCTTTTTTATTTTCGAATTTTACATCTTCTGTATAGTAAGGAAATGGCTGTTTTGGTTCCTGAGGCCTTACAATTTCAATATTTCCTTTTGATAAATTAAGATCTAATGTGTGTCCATTTTGAGTTATTTTTCCAACAAAAACATTATCAGCATTCAATTTTCCTTCGTACGAACCACCTACTGCAGGAATATCTAATTTCAATACCGAATTTTCGAAAGTAGTGGATTTAACTGGAATTCCTTTTGCATTTTGGTCTGGACTATCTGTGGTAGAAGTGTAACCGTTTTGTGTTTTTGTAAGATTAAAAACAACCCTTAATTCATTGTTTGGAAGTTTTAAAACACCATTCCAGTGCCCCGAAATATCTTGTGCGAACGATTTTGAAGAACTAAAAATTAGGAATATAAAAAGTATTATTTTTTTCATTTCGATGCTTAATTACTTAAAGATTGTTTTCTTTTTTTTCTAAACTTTTAAACTTAAAATAGGAATAAATTATAGGAACAAAAGCAATGGTAAGACCAATACCTACAAAAATTTTAGAAAAATTAAATCCCGAAAACAACAAGCCTCCCAAGATGAAAATAAAGCCAGCCACAAGCCATAATTTTCCTGCAAAAGAATGAGTAGCTTTCCATACCTGCTGATTCTCTAGTGTCCACGGCGTACGAATTCCAATAAAATAATTCGGCTGAATAACTTTAAAATAATTTCCAAAAATCATTAGTAAAATTCCAACTGCAACATACATTAAGCCCGGACTAGAAAAAGATTGATTTTTCGTTATATAAACAATAAATGTAGCCAGCAAAGACATGAATAAAACCAAGAAGAATTTGAGCTGATAAAACTTCCTTCCCATTAATGAAATTCTATTTTTGGGATCAATTTTAGATGCCGCAGTCATTAAGCCGTACATCAAAACTGGAAGCATAAAAAGCAAAAATATTAAGCTAAACTTATCACCCCAATTATCAATTTCCCCTTTGTAATTCCAATGCACAGGGACTCTTTCAGGAAGTTTGTTCCAAATTGCTGCTAAATAAATAAAAGGAATCAAAACAATTCCAATTAAGGGAAGCTCTTTTTTTAATTCTAAATTCATTTTTTATTGTTTAAAGGTTAGTATCCACTGCAAAACATCTTCCATTATGGTGGTATTGATGGAGTAAATGATGAATTGCCCGTTTTTTTCAGATGTAATTAAATCAGCTCTTTTTAAAATATCTAAATGATGCGAAATACTTGGTTTAGAAATATTAAAAGCATCGGCAATCTCTCCCGCCGACATATCTTTTTGCTTTAAAAGATCTAGAATCTCTCTTCTAGTTGCGTCATTTAATGCTTTAAAAATATCATTCATCTCATTTATATATTTAGACAAATATCTAAATACTTTTTAAACTAACAAAAAAAAAGCAGTAATTTTTTACATTACTGCTTTTAAATATTTTTATGAACAACCTAAAACTTATGTTCGTCTTTACTAATTACTAAAAAGGCAATTAAAGAGATTAAGGCTGCGGTAACTAAATAGTACCCTACATAACTTACATCATAAGTCTTAGCCAGCCAAATTGCAATCATAGGCGCAAATGCAGCTCCAAGAATTCCAGCCATATTAAAAGTCAAAGATGCTCCGGAATAACGAACATTTGTTGGAAACAATTCCGACAGAAATGTTCCTAAAGGCCCATAAGTAAATCCCATTAAAGACATTCCGATACAAGCAAAAATGGTTACTAAAACAATATTTCCTGTACTTAGAAAATAAGAAAAGAAAAATCCAAAGACAGCGATCGCAGCTGTAGCCACAATAAGCATTTTACGTCGGCCTATTTTATCTGCAACTACTGCAGAAACAGGAATAAACAAGGCAAAAAACAATACAGAGAACAATTGTATAAGCAATCCATCACGTTTAACAATTCCTAAATCTGAAGTTGCCCAACTTAATGTAAATACTGTCATTAAATAAAAAACTAGGAACGTTGTAATCGCTGCAAATGTTCCAAAAATCAATTGATTCTTATAAGATTTTACCAATTCTAAAAAAGGAACTTTTACTTCTTCTTTTTCCTTTTTAGAATTTTCAAAAGAAGGTGTTTCAGTAATTTTTGTTCTGATATAAAAACCAACAATTACTAAAAGTGCGCTGGCAATGAAAGGAATTCTCCAGCCGTAATTCATAAAATCTTCGTTGCTCATTGAATCAGTAAGCAAGAGAAAAGTTCCGCCTGAAAGCAATAAACCGATTGGAGCTCCTAATTGCGGAAACATTCCGTACCATGCGCGTTTATTTGGCGGCGCATTCTCGATTGCAAGCAAGACTGCTCCTCCCCACTCGCCTCCTAAACCAACTCCTTGTCCGAATCTACAAAGCATCAATAATAATGGGGCTGCAACACCAATACTTTCATAACTTGGCAGAAAACCAATTGTTACGGTAGAAATTCCCATGGTCAACAAAGCTGCAACAAGAGTAAATTTACGTCCAATCTTATCTCCGTAATGTCCAAAAAATGCAGAACCTAAAGGACGAGATAAAAAGGCGATAGAAAATGTTGCTAAAGATTCTAGAGTCGCCATCGTCGAATCTGAACTTGGAAAAAATAATTGTGGAAAAACCAATACAGCAGCATTGGCATAAATATAAAAATCAAAAAATTCGATTGTGGTACCTATAAGGCTTCCAAAAAGAACATGATTTAAAGAGTTCTTTTTACTTGGGTTATTTTTCATGAAAACTGATATCTTTTTTATTTGCAAAAATAGAGTTTCATTATTAAAAACTCACAGTTACATCAATTACTTTCATAACTAATTTACATTTTTAACAAATTATCTAAATTTTCAATTTTCAACAACCTTACAAAATAAAAAATTAAAAACTTGATTTCAACGCTTTTAAAAACATCAGAAAAAAAATCAAATCTTAAGCAATTGTTAATAGCGTTTTTAACTGTATATTTTCATTAAATTTACAGCTATCAAAAATAAATTTAAAATTATGCCTACCGACTGTATCAGCTTTCAATCTTCTGGATATTTCTCTAAACTAATGCAGGATTATTTAGATCAAAAACCAGAATTAAAACCGCTGTACAATAATTTTCCAACCTTAGAAAATTTCGAAAAACAAATAGCCGAAAAAGCAGCTAATTTTGATCAGAACAACCGAACAGTATTGGTTGATGCTCTGCATAAACAATATCAAAATATTGAAATTTCAGATTTAACGAGACAAAACATTTCGCTTTTAGCACTCGAAAATACTTTTACCATCACCACTGGCCATCAGCTAAATTTGTTTAGCGGACCATTGTATTTTTTATATAAAATTATTTCGACGATTAATTTAACTAAAGAATTAAAATCTAAATACCCTTCGTACAATTTTGTTCCAGTTTACTGGATGGCTACAGAAGATCACGATTTTGAAGAAATTAATTATTTTAATTTTAAAGGAAAAAAAATCCGTTGGAATGCAGAAAGCACAGGTCCTGTCGGAAGACTTTCAACCGATGGTTTAGAGGATTTATTTGAAGTTTATTCTAAAGAACTAGGTTCGAGTTCTAATGCAAATACCTTAAAAAAGCTTTTTGAAGACGCTTATTTAAAACACGAAAACCTAGCTGATGCAACGCGCTATTTAGCAAACGCACTTTTTGCCAATTACGGTTTAGTAATTATAGATGCAGATACTGCCGATTTAAAACGTGCTTTTATTCCGTTTGCAAAAGAAGAATTAGAAAATCAGACTTCATTTAAAGCAGTTCAGAAATCAATTGAAGAACTTGCAGATTATACCGTTCAGGTAAATCCGCGTGAAATTAATTTGTTTTACATTGAAGATAAACTGCGCGAAAGAATCATTTTTGAAAATGATAAATATTGGGTTAATAATACCAAAATTTCATTTTCAAAGGATGAAATTTTTAAACTACTAGAAAACAATCCTGAAAAATTCAGTCCAAATGTAATTATGCGTCCGTTGTATCAGGAAATCATTCTTCCTAATCTTTGCTACATTGGCGGAGGCGGAGAAATTGCTTATTGGTTAGAATTAAAAGCCTTCTTTGATGCTGTAAACATTACTTTTCCAATAGTATTAGTTCGAAATTCAGTTCTTTTAGCAACCGAAAAACAAGTTAAAAAAGCCGACAATTTAAATTTATCTTGGAAAGATTTATTCAATAAGTCGGAGAATTTAATTAATGAGATCACTCATAAACTTTCGCCATTTCCAATAGATTTAACTCCTCAAAAAGAAGCACTTGAAAAACAATTTAATTATCTTTTTGAATTAGCTGAAAAAACAGACAAATCTTTCACAGGAGCCGTAAAAGCACAGGAAGTGAAGCAAAAGAAAGGTCTTGAAAATCTAGAAAAACGTTTGCTAAAAGCACAAAAAAGAAAACTTCACGATCAATTGCAACGTGTAACCGATTTACAATGCGAACTGTTTCCAAACAATAGCCTTCAGGAGCGCCAAGCTAATTTTTCAGAATTTTATTTAGAAAAAGGAGAACAGCTGATTCCGCTTTTGATTCAAAAATTAAAACCTTTAGAACATAATTTTGACATCATAATAATCTAAAATAATTATCTTTAGAAATTCAAAAGCAATAATTTAGGAACAAATAACCAGCACATCTCCTAAATTATTGCTCTCTCAAACCAAATAGAATTATATTTTTATAACCTATTAACGAACTAACCTGATGGTAAGAGAACGCCTAATTTCGCTTGATGTCTTTCGCGGACTGACTATTCTATTGATGACTATTGTAAACAACCCTGGTGATTGGGGACATGTTTATCCTCCGCTTTTGCATGCACAATGGAATGGCTGTACACCAACAGATCTTGTATTTCCATTTTTCATCTTTATCATGGGAGTTGCCGTACCGCTAGCAATGCCAGAGAAAACGTATGACGAAACCACATTCAATAAAATCCTGATTCGTTCCTTAAGAATGTTCTGTTTAGGGATTTTCTTTAATTTCTTTGCAAAAATCCAGCTATTTGGTTTAGACGGAATTCCACTTTTAATTGGCAGATTGGTTATTACTTTTGCCGTTGGCTATGCTTTGATGGGAAATTTCAGCAACAGACTAAAAAACATTTTGGCCTTTAGCATTTTAGCCATATATCTCATTTTAGCTTACGGAGGATTTGAAAATTATGCAGATGTAAGACTTCCTGGAGTACTACAACGTATTGCAGTTGTCTATTTTGTAGTTTCGCTTTTATACTTAAAAACATCACGAAAAACACAGCTTATTACCGGAATTGTTTTGCTTTTGGGCTATTGGGCCGTTATGACTTTAATTCCTGTTCCTGGACTTGGAGAAGCCAATTTAGAAAAAGGAACCAATTTAGCTGCCTGGGTTGACAGTGCCTTTCTAAAAGGACATATGTATCACGAAACCAAAACTTGGGATCCAGAAGGAATTTTAAGTACAATTCCATCAATTGTAAACGGAATTATTGGCTTATTTATTGGTCAAATCTTACTTTTAAGTGTAACTAAAATACAGAAAGCCCAAAGAATGGGAATGATTGGCACTGCATTAATTTTTTTCGGTTTAATCTGGGATTTAGTTTTCCCGATAAACAAATCGATCTGGACAAGCAGTTATGCTTTATATACAACAGGATTAGCAACAATTTGTCTTACAGCACTATATTATATAATTGATATAAAAGAATTCAAAAAAGGATTTAAGCTATTTGTCATTTGGGGAGTAAACCCAATGATTGTTTTCTTTGCCTCGCAAATTATTCCACAAGCTTTGGTAATGATTCGTTTTCAGCATCCATCGCTTCCTGGCGAACAAATTAACCTTTTAAATTATCTATATCGTTTTGGTATCGCGCCATTTTTCAGCAATCCAATGACAGCATCTTTAGCAGGTGCATTGACGTATGTTGCAATCTGGACATTTATTTTATGGATTTTCTACAGAAATAAATTAATCTTTAAAGTTTAATTTTCAATTATATAAGTGATATAAGTTCATTTAAAAACTTATTGAAGAATATTGTCTACAAATTGTGCAGCACTCTTAAAATGAACTTATATCACTTATAAGGTTTCAAAAAAAACTATTTCTAAGCAAAACATCATTCTAAAGCGTTTTATTTATGATTTTATTAAAATCAATTCATAAAAAAAGTATACTTTTGCACAAAATTTAATAAAATACAAAATGGCAACAAATAGAACTTTTACAATGATTAAACCAGATGCTGTTGCAAACGGACACATCGGGAATATCTTAGCAATGATTACTAATGGTGGTTTCAAAATCGTTTCATTAAAATTAACTCAATTAACTGTAGCTGATGCTAAAGCATTTTACGCAGTTCACGCAGAAAGACCTTTCTACGGAGAATTAGTTGAATTTATGTCTCGCGGACCAATTGTTGCTGCTATTTTAGAAAAAGACAACGCAGTAGAAGATTTCAGAACTTTAATTGGAGCTACAAACCCAGCTGAAGCTGCTGAAGGAACTATTCGTAAAGCATACGCTACTTCAATTGGAGAAAATGCAGTTCACGGATCTGACAGCGATGAAAATGCTGCTATCGAAAGTGCATTCCACTTTGCAGGAAGAGAGCAATTCTAATAATTTTAGATTGTAGATTTTAGATTTCAGATTGCTAAATTTAACGATCACTAATAAAAAAAATCCATTCGCTTAGCGAATGGATTTTTTTTATATCGAAAAATCTAAAATCTAAAATCTAAAATCTAAAATCTAAAATCTAAAATCTGAAATTCTAAGAAGTCTAACGCAAAACGACATCCTTCACAACTTCACGTCCTAATTCCTCATTGATCATTTTTACGATTTTATATTTTCCGTGAGCCAATTCTTCACGTAGAACAGAAGAACCTAATTCTACATAAAGCGTACTGCCTTTCAAAACAACATTTCGGGTATATGTGTTCACACCATTCCCCATAAGCTGCCTCCAAGCCTCACGAACATCAATTTCATCCATTCCAGGCTGCAATTTATTCACCTGAATAATTTGCTGTAAAACAGCACCTATTGTTGTTTCGCTATTTAGTCTTTTCGCCATCGTTCAGAAGATTTACAGGTCCAGTTTTTTTATAATGATATTCTATTTTTTGTGGGTTTTTAACCACTAATTTGTCATCTGAAAGCGAAATAATTTCTTCGCTCCATTTTGCATATTTCGTTTTATAATCTAGAAAAACTTGTTCTCCTGCAAAACGAACTGAAACATTCTCAAAAGTGTCTGTGGTCAAAAACGTTCCGTCAAACTGAGGCATCACTTTCGTTCGAATTCCTTTATTATTTTTAATTTGAAAAAAATCAAAAGTCTCGTTCATTTTATACTCCTTCTCTTCTCCTTTATCAAAAACCACTTTTTCAATCTCCCAATAGCCATTTAGTTTAGCAATATCTGCAGGTTTTATTTCTTGTTTACAGCTTGCAAACAAAAGTGAAAAAACCATAATCACAAAAATGTTTTTCATACTTAAAAATATTAAAATTTATTCTTTTTCTTTAAATGAAGTCGAAGATTTAGGAGCTATTTCCTGCTGTCCGCTCTATCTTTTGTGCCGAACACCGGCACAAAAGGATGCCACTCCCATCAGGGCTAGGGCTCCTGTTTTCAAAAGAAATTTTATCGAACTACAAAGATAATCTTATAATCATCAAAAGAAATAAAAAATCAAAAAACACCATAAAGTATTTTTCAAAGCGAGGTATACCTAATAAAAAAGAGCCTTCAAATAGAAACGCCTAAACGAATCCTATTTAAAGGCTCAATAAATTTTCAATTATATTTATCGATTAGAGCGTATTCTTTTAAGGACTCCCAAAAAGAATAAAACTATTCCCAGAACCAATAAAATATAGTATATCGAAAGATTTTTATCCTTTAAAACATTTGCCAAAACAAAAGATAGTACACTAGCAAAATAGAACGTTAAAGCTGATATATTTTTCATTGTAAATTATTTAAAGAAACTATCAACGAATTCATATTTATTAAAGACTTGCAAATCTTCAATTCCTTCGCCAACACCAATGTATTTAACTGGAATTTGAAACTGGTCTGAAATACCAATTACAACTCCTCCTTTTGCAGTTCCGTCCAATTTAGTTACAGCTAATGAAGTAACTTCTGTTGCTGCTGTAAATTGTTTCGCCTGTTCAAAAGCATTCTGACCTGTTGAACCATCTAAAACCAAAAGTACGTCGTGAGGAGCATCAGCAACCACTTTCTGCATGACACGTTTTACTTTCGACAGTTCGTTCATCAAATTCACTTTATTGTGAAGACGCCCCGCTGTATCAATAATAACAACATCTGCATTTTGAGCCACAGCTGATTGCAAAGTATCAAAAGCGACAGAAGCTGGATCACTTCCCATATTTTGTCTTACAATTGACACACCAACACGGTCAGCCCAAACTTGTAGCTGATCTATCGCCGCTGCACGGAAAGTATCCGCCGCACCTAAAACAACTTTGTGCCCCGCTTTTTTAAACTGATATGCCAATTTACCAATAGTAGTTGTTTTTCCAACACCATTTACTCCAACAACCATTAAAACGTAAGGCTTTTTATCTTTTGGAACTTCAAATTCTGTTGCTTCACCTGTATTTGTTTCAGACAGTAAAGCACCTATTTCATCTCTTAGAATCTGATTTAATTCATCTGTTCCTAAATATTTATCTTCAGCAACACGTTTTTCAATTCTTTCAATGATTTTTAATGTAGTATTTACTCCAACATCAGAACCTACAAGAACTTCTTCCAGATTATCTAAAACATCATCATCAACTTTAGATTTTCCTGCAACGGCTTTGCTTAACTTCGAGAAAAAAGTAGTTTTTGTTTTTTCAAGACCTTTGTCTAAAGTCTCTTTTTTTTCGCTAGAGAATAATTTTTTAAAAAAACTCATTTTTTGTAGATTATTAGATTTACTAGATTTCTCGATTTTCAGGCAAGAAATCCAAATCTTTAAAGAAAGTGCAATTGTTTTTTAAAAAACGACCAATTGTTACGATTCTTTAAATTTTTAGACAAATATAGGTAATAAAAAAGCTACTTCCGAATGAAAGTAGCTTTTCTATATAATGTAATTGTAATTATTTCTTTTTCAAGAATTCATCAACTTCTTCAGGAGCCATAATAGATTCTACGAATGTATATGCACCAGTTTTAGGAGATTTTACCATTTTGATGGCTTTTGATAATCTCTTAGAAGATGTTTGTAACGATGCTACGGTTTTCTTTGCCATGATTCAAATGTTATTTGAAGTTTTTCATAAAACTCGAAATGGCTAAACCATTTGAGATTTATAAAAATCTCTAATTATTACTTAATTTCTTTGTGAACAGTTACTCTTTTTAAAACTGGATTAAATTTTTTAATCTCTAATCTGTCTGGAGTATTTTTTTTGTTCTTAGTTGTAATATATCTAGAAGTTCCTGCAACACCAGAAGCTTTGTGTTCAGTACATTCTAAAATTACTTGGATTCTATTACCTTTCTTTGCCATCTTGCTATATATTTATTTAGGAAAAGATTATTTGATAAATCCTTCTGACTGCGCTTTTTTCAAAACTGCAGTGATTCCATTTTTATTAATTGTTTTTATCGTAGATGCTGCTACTCTAAGAGTAATCCATCTATCTTCTTCTGGAAGATAAAAACGCTTTTTAACTAAGTTTACAGAAAACTTTCTCTTAGTTTTGTTCATAGCGTGAGAAACGTTATTTCCTACCATCGCTCTTTTACCTGTAAGGTCACAAACTCTTGACATTATACTTATCTTTTATCGTTATTCAAAATCAGGGTGCAAAGAAAAGAAAAATAAACCATTGTAGCAAAAAATTATTGCACAAATTTTAAAATTTCTTTCTGTAAAATTTCCAAACTCTTGATAGATGCCCTATCTATCACTTTTTCACGAGGTTGTCCGAAGTTAAATTCCTCCACAATTACTCCCTCTGGAGTTGCCAAAGCAATAAAAACAGCTCCAATTTCGGCATCAGAATCACCTTTTGAAGGTCCCGCATTACCTGTCGTTGCTAGAGCATAGTCAGTTTTCAGCAAATCTTTCACACTCAGCGCCATAGCCGAAGCAACCTCAGCACTTACAACCGAGAACTGATCAATTAAATTTTGCGGAATTCCCAAAACATTCACTTTTGCTTCTGTTACGTAAGAAACAACACTTCCTTTAAAATAGCCTGACGAACCCGGAACAGACGACAGTAGCGAAGCAATTCTTCCTCCTGTACAACTTTCTGCCGTTGAGATTGTTTTGCTTTGTTTAGAAAGCAATTTACCAATTACTGTTTCGATTGTCTCGTTTTCTTCGTAGCCTACAATTATATCATGGATTATAGCATCTAAAGACTGAACATTAGATTCTATTGCTTCTTCCAACTCTTCTTTATTAGTTCCTCTGGCGGTCAAACGCAAACGAACTCGTCCCGGATTTGGCAAATAAGCCAATTTTATAAATTCTGGAAGATTATTCTCCCATTGCTCAATACGTTCTGCAACTAAACTTTCGCCTTGACCATAAGTCAAAATCGTTTTATGAATAATGTACGGACGTTTGTATTCGCGAACAATTTTTGGAATTATTTCTTCCTCTACCAAATATTTCATTTCATATGGAACCCCTGGAAGCGAAATAAAAACAGTATTTTCCTTCTTCATCCACATACCCGGCGCTGTTCCCACTTTATTATGCAAAACAGTACAAGTTGACGGAACTAAAGCTTGATCTTTGTTTAGCTGAGAAATTGGTCTTTTATAAAAACCTTCTATCAATTCTGTTACATGCGCTAAAACTTTTTGATCTACAACTAACTCATCATTAAAGTATTCACAAAATGTTTTCTTTGTAACATCATCTTTTGTCGGTCCTAATCCGCCAGTCACAATAACAACATCAACTTTGTTTTGCAATTGAGCAAAAGTATCTAAAATATGTTTTTTGTCATCGCTTATCGACAGCATTTCTGCCACCTCAACTCCAATTCTATCGAGTGATTTAGCAATAAAAGCCGAATTTGTATCTACGATTTGGCCAATTAAGATTTCATCTCCAATAGTAATAATTGCTGCTTTCATAATCAGTGAAATATTTTTGTTGCTTAAATAAATAAGCCAATAATTTATAAGTAGAAAATTTAAATTTTGTCTTGGAGGAAGGTATTAACGGCTTTTACAAACTATAAGCCTGCTTACAAAATCTAAAAAATGTTTTGACTTATTCCTTTAAAACAGGAATAAGTCAAATTTTATATTAAAGATCAAAATCTTTTTTAATTTCTTTAATCGCTTCTTTTACTTGTACCTTAATACTTTTAAAAGTTTCGATAATATCTTTTTTCTTGCCTTCAGCTTTTGTCCAAGCTTCTACTTGCAAAATTTCTTCAAAAGCCACATTTAATCCCATTAAATCCAATGTAGGCTTTATTTTATGAGCATAGGAATAGGCGTATTTATGATCCTTCTTCTTAATTCCTTCTTTGATTTGTTTTAAATCTTCTGGTACTTCTGTAACAAATAAAGTTAAAATCTGATTTACAAATTCAGGATCGTTATCTGAAAGCGCATAAACTTTCGAAAGGTTGTACTTTAAAGCCATTATTTTACTTGTATTCTGAATATTTTTTTATCTTCTAAAAAGCCTTCTAAAACATCATTTGGTTTTACAGCTGCAACACCTGCCGGCGTTCCTGTAAAAATAATATCTCCAATTTTTAAAGTAAAAAACTGAGACACATGTGAGATTAATTCATCAATCTTCCAAAGCATCATACTCGAGTTTCCTTTTTGAACTGTTTCCGAATTGCTTCTTAATTCAAAATTAAGATTTTCCATAGAAACAAAATCAGTTTTTGGCAAAAAATCACCAATAACTGCTGAACCATCAAAAGCCTTGGCTTTTTCCCACGGAAGCCCTTTTTCTTTCAATTTACTTTGCAAGTCTCGAGCAGTAAAATCGATTCCCACACTTATTTCATCATAATATTTATGAGCAAATTTTGGCTCAATATATTTCCCAACTTTATTAATCTTTACGATTATTTCAACTTCATGATGAACATCTTCAGAAAACTCTGGAATTACAAACGGATGCTGTTTCAGCAAAACCGCAGAATCAGGCTTCATAAAAACAACAGGCTCACTCGGACGCTCGTTTTTCAACTCTTCTATATGATTGGCATAGTTCCTGCCGACACAGATAATCTTCATTCTATTTTAAGTTTCTAAGATGCTAAGACACTAAGTTTCTAAGGCAAAAACTCAGAACCTTAGAAACTTAGCGCCTTAGAAGCTTACTTCGTATTTAATTTTCTTAATTTAATTGCTGTCAAAACTTTTTTGGTATATAAAGGAAAATCAGCATTTTGTATCCAGCTGAAATATCCTGGCTCTGTTTCTAGAACCTTCTCCACTTTTGCGCCTTTATGTTTTCCAAAAGTAAAAATTTCTTCGTCATCTTTATCAAAAGCAATCATTCCGGCAAAATCTGCTATTTTTTTACGTGTTGTAAATTCAGATAAAGATTTCATGTCATTTTCTAATTCTGGATAACGATCTAATTGCGCTTTCAAGATTTCGTAAGTAGCCATTGTATCTGCTTCTGCCGAATGTGCATTATCCAAATTTTTTCCACAATAAAATTTCAAAGCAGCACTCAAGGTACGCTCTTCCATTTTATGAAAAATAGTCTGCACATCTACAGAAACTTTATTTTTCATATCAAAATCAACTCCTGCACGAAGCAGTTCTTCTGCTAAAAGAGGAATATCAAAACGATCTGAATTAAATCCGCCAAGATCACTGTCTTTTATCATATTATGAATATGCAGAGCAAGTTCTGCAAAAGTAGGTTCGTTAGCAACTTTTTCATCAGTGATGCCATGAACTGCAGTTGTTTGTGGAGGAATTGGAATTGTTGGATTAACCAGCCAGGTTTTACTTTCTTTGTTTCCGTTAGGAAAAACTTTGAATATTGAAATTTCTACGATTCTATCTTTACCAATATCAATTCCCGTTGTTTCGAGATCAAAAAAGCAAATTGGCTTGTTAAGTTTTAATTCCATTTCTAATTTTTATAAGTTTACAAATGTAATTTTTAAAGCGGAATATCTTCCCTTATTCTGATTTTTTTTGTCGAAAAATGCTTTCAATTATGCAATTTTAACTTTTAAAAAACAAGCCCTTAATAAGTCTGCGTATTACTGCTTAATTCTTTTCTTACAAAAGAAAAAATCCGACAAGTTTAAAACCAGTCGGATTTGAATTTATTTTTAAAATGAATTTTAGAAATCTCTATCTACATCAAAAGCCTCTAAATATTCTGCTACTCTTTTCACAAAACTTCCTCCTAAAGCACCATCTACAACTCTATGATCGTAAGAGTGAGATAAGAACATTTTTTGACGAATTCCGATAAAGTCACCTTCTGGAGTTTCAATAACTGCAGGCACTTTACGAATTGCTCCAAGAGCTAGAATTCCAACTTGTGGCTGATTGATAATCGGCGTTCCGAATACACTGCCAAAAGTACCAACGTTTGTAACTGTATAAGTTCCGCCTTGCGTATCGTCTGGTTTTAGTTTTCCAGCTTTTGCACGGTTTCCTAAATCGTTAACCGCTTTTGCCATTCCAACCAAATTCAACTGATCTGCATTTTTAATTACAGGAACAATTAAATTTCCGTTTGGCAATGCTGCCGCCATTCCTAAATTGATATTTTTCTTTTTAATGATATAATCTCCGTCAACAGAAATATTCATTCCCGGAAAATCTTTTAAAGCTTTTGCAACTGCCTCCATCATAATTGGAGTAAAAGTCAATTTCTCGCCTTCTCTTTTTTCGAAAGCTGTTTTTACTTTATCTCTCCATTTTACAATGTTCGTTACGTCAACCTCAATAAATGATTGTACGTGAGCAGAAGTTTGAACCGAAGCGGTCATATAACCAGAAATCAGTTTACGCATTCTGTCCATTTCTACGATTTCGTCAGCACCGTTTACAGAAACTGGAACCGCTTGCTGGCTTTTTTGAACAGCTGGCTCAACAGCTTTTGGCGCTTCAACTTTCGGAGTTTCAACAGTCACTTTTGGAGCTGTTTCAACCGCTTGAGGAACTTGAACAGCGCCCGATTTACGAGCTTCTACATATTTTAGAATATCTTCTTTAGTCACACGTCCATCTTTTCCAGAACCTGCAATATTTTCAAGTTCGTTTAAAGAAAGACCTTCTTCTTTTGCAATATTTTTTACTAATGGAGAAAAGAATTTATCTGATCCTGAAAAATCTTGAGAAGTTACCGTTTCTTTAACCGATTCGATTGTTTTTTCGATCTCAGCGACTTCTGCAGGAGCGGCAGTTTCTTGAACAGCATTTACAGCTTCTGGAGCTACTGTTTCTCCTCCTTCAGTTTCAATAATGGCAATAGTCTGCCCTACTTGCACTAAATCATCTTTACCAAACAATTGCTCAACTAAAATTCCTGATACTTCACTAGGCACTTCGCTGTCAACTTTATCTGTTGCAATTTCGAGTACGGCTTCATCAGCCTCAATTTTGTCTCCAACCTCTTTCAACCAGTTTGTTATGGTTGCTTCAGCGACACTTTCTCCCATTTTAGGAAGCTTTAATTCAAATCTTGCCATATTGTTAATCTAAAAGATGTTTTTGATTTTCAGATTGCGAAATTAATGAAAATTTTAAACATAAATTACACTTAATATAATTTTTTACTCAATTTTCACGATTTGCCCTCTGTCATTCCTTGAATTACTTCCAATAATAAAACCCGTATTTTTGGGAAAAATTTTAAAAGTAACCTGCTTATCTTTAAGAGTTTCTATGATTTCGATACATTTTTTGAATGAAATATAGTGATTATCCAAAATGATCTCTGCCTTTTTACCCTTTAAAATTAGGCACGAATTTACCATTTTTTCTCCTTTGAAATCTAAAAAAGCAACTTTATTTTCCAAAATCGAAGCCAGTTTTTTAGCGAAATTCTCATTTTCGGAGCATACAAAATAACTTTCCGGCAATGGATTTTCTTTTGGTTTTCCTTGAAACATTTTAGCTATTGAAAACAAAAATGCACCTATTTGAATAAAGATACTAAAGAACTGCGATTTCTTAAAATGTTTCTGATAAAAGAAATTCATGGCTTCTTGAAAACGCATCATATACTTTTCGTCTTTTATCGTGCTTTCTCCTTTATAATGCAAAACTGTAGTTTCATGAAAGTAGAGATTTGTTTTTCCCATTTGTAAAGCCCGATATGACAAATCAATATCATCCGCATACATAAAACAGTTTTCGTCAAAACCATTTAAATCTTCATACAGTTTTCTTTCTAAAAACATAAAAGCGCCAACGAGAATATCTACTTTTCCGCTTTCATTTTCACTTAAATGCTGAGCATAATATTGATTAAAAAGTTTTGCTTTGGGAAAGATTTTATACAATCCGAAGATTTTTGTGAAAGCCACCCAAGGCGTCGGAATGCCACGTTTGCTTTCTGGAAGAAACGCCCCTATTCCGTCAATCAATTTACAGCCAATAATTCCTAGATTGTTTTGCCTTTCGGCGAAAGCCAAAATCTTTATGAAAGTATCTTCTGCAACGACAGTATCAGGATTTAAAATGCAAACGTACTTTCCTTTCGCTTGACGAACACCAATATTATTTCCTTTTGGGAAACCAAAATTTTCTTTGTTTTCAATCAGTTTTACGTCAGGAAATTTTTCTTTCATCATCAAAACACTTTCGTCTGATGAATTATTATCGATTACAATAATTTCTGCATCTATTGATGCAATTGCTTCCTGAACACTTAAAAGGCATTGTTCGAGAAAGTAACACACATTGTAATTTAAAATAACAATCGATAATTGCATGAATAATTAAGTCTGTAGATTTTGGCCGAAGTTAGAAATTTTCTGATAACCCTAAGCGAAGCGACCAGTCGTTTTTACTGATTCCGTAATCTAGAGCCAAATTACTGCCGTTACGTTTATTCCATTTAATGCGAATTCCGGTTCCAACTGCCGGATTCCATTTTTTAAATTCGTACGTATCAAGTTTAGAAACTGAAGAAACATTGGTAAAAAATACAGCACCAAAAAAACCGTTACGGCTGATATCGGTTCTGTATTCGGTCTCAAAATAAATTAAAGCATTGCTGCGATATCTATTTTTGGTGAATCCACGCCCTGTTTTTCCTTCACGATCCCAGCCAATACTTGGGAGATCCAAATAATGCGGTTTCCCTCCAAAAGTAGACCAAAAGAAAGCTCTTGATGCCCAAACCCGATGTTTGGTTTTACTAAAAGAATGGTATTTTCGAGCATCAAAATACAAAGATTGCCATTTGTCTCCTTCTACTCCACTAGTATTGATTCGCAAATCAGCTTCGACGTACAGACCTTGTTCGGGATTAATAATATTTTCTCTAGAATCGTACAAACCTTGAATTGCAAATCCGAAAGAAGTCTCATCAGAATAATCACCATTCATATATTTATAATAATCTGTTTCTCCGTCTATATAAGATTCTTCAGAAATATTTTTGTAATTGTCAAAAAGAAAACCAACTCCTAAACGATAATTACCGACAATCTGTCTTGTTATAAACTGATAAAAACGCCATTGCTGATAATCGAGCGTAGAAATCTCCTTTTTTGTATTATCTTCTCCCAAACCGTAAGTATCTTGAGGATAAATCATATACCGATAATCTCCCATAAGATTCCATTTATTGTCACTTGTATAAATATAAGATTGGATCGGAAATACAAATTGATTGCTGAAACTAAAATAAGGCGAAAAGGTAATCTGAGACATTTTGGTTTTTTCTGCATCTCCCAAGTAAAAAGTAGTCAGAAAAGAGACGACCAAACCATTACTGGAATTAACACCGACCGGAACAGGCAATAAAGAAAAAGCCAGTTTTCGTTTTCTATCTGGACGAATAGTATCTTGTTTATCAAAAATTTTATGAATGACGTCTAAGATATCCCGGGTTTCCACGGCAGTACTATCGTTTTGAGCCTGACAAAACGATCCTATTAAAAATAAAATCAAAATGTATTTAATTTTTAAACCATTCACTAACAATATTTTAAAATCCGTCTCTTACAAATTTAAAATTTTATTAAGAATATTAAGGTCGATTTTGAGGAAAGTTTTCAGTCGCGGTTTTGAGTCTCAGTTGACAAACTGAAAACTCTAAAGATGTAGCTGAATTTTATATCTATTCAAAATCTTCATTACAAAAAGCATAATTATTGAAAACACCAGAGACCATAAAATTCCTGGAACGCCTTCTCTGAAATATCCTGGTATTATATGAAAGTTAAAAGCTTTACAGAAGTAATAAATTACGCCTGGCAAAATATATATCAATAACGGGTTTGCAGCTGCAGGCATGAAGAATTCGCTCCATTTCGTCTGCTTTTTAACTTCCATCAGCCAATACAGAAAATAGAAAAGGACGGTGCAAATTGCTGCCGAGAACATTGTCCAAGAAGGCGTGCCTTTGATTTTTGATATTCCAAAATACGGGCGAAGCAAGATTGCTGTTATTGTAAATAAAGCAATAAAACCAATTACTGGCCAATTGATTTTGGAGCTAATTTTTCGATCAAAAAATAATAATGAAATTATAATTCCGGCAGAAGCCAAAGAAACATGTGTAAGATGTCCTGCTATAAAGCTTAACCAAGAAGTGCTGTGAACAAAAGAGTTTTCAGTTAAATTAAGGGAATTCATAATTACAGAAAAAACTAAAAGTCCAATCATTGCCCATAAGTTTCCTGAAACCAGCCAATAATAAATTACTGTAAAAAGATATGCCCAACCTATTAATCCTAGAATTCCCCACCATTTTGGCGTCATTCCGCGATCTCCAGTATCTTGCACATAAATGAAATAAAGTGCGATGAGAACTAAAATCCCTCCATATTGAAGCACATTTTTTAACCAAACAGGAAAATCTTTTGGATATTTATTCCAAATCGGAATAGGCATACTATACGCCAAAAGTCCCCAAAATGCTGGCGTGATAATCATTTTTGCCGCATCATATCCATATTCGGCATTAACCATAAAAACACCAATTATAATGAGCGCAATCGCTCTTTTTACAGTATGAGTCCAGATAGTTTTCGGGCTGTCGCCTTTTATAAGTCTAGCATTAAAAGCAAACGGAACAGACATTCCGACAATAAATAAAAAAGCAGGAAAAACTAAATCTACAAAAGTCATCGCATCGGCATCTGCGGGCATGTGTTTCATCCATTGTGGCACATTTTGAATACTCGCAAGTTCGTTTACAAAAATCATTACAAAAATGGTAATTCCACGCAAAGCATCAATAGAAATAATACGCTGATTAAACAGATTCTCTTTTATTTTCATAATTTTTTACTTTTTTACTAAAAATCAAATATAGTATAATTCTAAAATGTCTTGTTACAAATTCTCTACTAATTTTGCGTGTTATAAAACTGATTTATACATTTTTGTTACATGTTATCATTCCTCAAATCAAAACCAGCATTAAAAGAACTGCTTGATGGCAATTTTGTCGATATTCATTCTCATATTTTACCAGGAATTGATGACGGAGCAAAAAACATGACAAAATCAATTGAGTTGGTTTCGTCTTTGAAATCGCTTGGAGTTTCCCAAATTATAACTTCTCCGCATATCAATCATTATGTTTGGAATAATTCTGCAGAGATTATTCAATCTAAACTTCAAGACACCCAAAAGGTATTAGAAGAAAGCAAAATCAATATACCTCTTCAGGCTGCTGCCGAATATTTTATAGACAGCTGGTTCGAAAATCATTTTAAAGAAGAAAAACTGCTGACTTTAAAAGACAATTATGTTTTGGTAGAAATGTCTTATTTAAATGCGCCTCTAAATATTTACAAAACCATTTTTGAGATACAAGTCGCAGGTTATATTCCAGTTTTGGCACATCCGGAACGATATGTTTTTTATCACAACAAATTTTCGGAATATGAAAAATTAAAAAATGCAGGCTGTCTTTTTCAGCTAAATCTGCTTTCGACTGTAGAATATTATGGCTCGCAGATTGCTAAAACAACCGATGCTCTTTTAGCAAAAGGAATGTATGATTTTTGCGGAACCGATGTTCATCATAAAAAACATATTGCAGCTTTTGAAGATAAAATTAAAACCAAAAATATCGCATCTTTAAAAGAAGTGATTGCTAATAATCAGTTTTTTAAATTCTAAAAAAGCTTAATAGGCGTTTTCTTCTCCTTTAAAAATATTGATAACAGTCTTTACAATAATCTTAATATCTAGCAGAAAACTCCAATTTTCGATATACCAAATATCGTATTCTACTCTATTTTCCATATCGCTTAAGACTTTAGTTTCTCCTCTAAAACCATTTACTTGTGCCCAGCCAGTAATTCCAGGTTTAGCGTATTGGCGCACCAAATAATTATTAATAAGATCGCTATACTCTTTTGCAAGATTAACCATGTGTGGTCTTGGCCCTACAACGGACATATCTCCAATAAAAACATTAAAAAATTGTGGCAGTTCGTCTATACTTGTTTTACGGATAAAAGCACCAAATTTAGTTATTCGACTATCTCCTTTTTCTGCTTGTTTATTATGCGCCAGACCATTTACATACATACTTCTAAACTTTATACACATAAACGATCTATTGTCTCTCCCCGATCTTTCTTGCTTAAAAAAGATAGGGCCTGGTGATTCGAGTTTGATAATAATCATGATAATCGGAAACAGCCAAGGAAAGATAAGTAGAATTACAAGACCTGAAAAACAGATATCGAAAGCCTTTTTCAAAAGTCTGTTGGATGCAAATTCTAGCGGCTCTGGACGAAACATTAAGACTGGCGTATTTTCATAAAAAGCTACTTCTACTTTACTTGCTTTTGTATAAAGCTGAAAATCGGGAATGAATTTGATACGAATCATATTTTGCTCGCAAATTCTAGTCAGCTCATTAATAATTTCAATATTGTCAATATGCAATGCAACATATATCTCGTCAATCTTTTTATCGATAACGAATTTTTCAACATCTTCAAATTTTCCAATAATTAAATCCGGATCAACAATTTGATTATCAATTATTTCGTCAAAAAAACCTAAAAAACGGTAGCCAAACGTAAGATCTCTTGCTAGAACTTTACGAATTTTTTCACCAGACTTATTGGCGCCTACGATTATAAAAGTCTTAAAATTATATCCTTTTGCTCGAACATATTTTAAAAGCTTCATTGATAAATAACGAGAAATCATCAGCAATCCAAAAAATATCAGGTAAAAATAAACCAAACGAAGTCTTGAAATATCAACGTATTTTAAGTAAACCACGAATATCGAAACCAAAGCGGCATGAATAGAAATCTTTTTGATTGTTCTCCACAATATCGATTCTATTGGCTCTACCCTCACGCTTCTATTAGAATCTTTTTGAAGCAATAAAGCAACCCATATTAAAATGGCTAAAAGCGAAACTGTTCTTTCGTCTTTAGATAGTAATTTATCTAAATTGCCAAACCTTGCCAAGGCCGAAAGAATAGTCGCAAGATTCAATAATACAATATCAACTACTACAAACAAAAGTTTATAATAACGTGAAATTCGGTAGTGTGATAATTTTTGTAAAATTTTCATTGCGGGGCGTAGTTTTATCCAAAAAGAATAAAAAAGACTTTTACATTTAATGTGATGCAAAATAACATTTAAATTATATTTTTTAAATACTTATTTCGTTCTATTATTTAAAACTTTACTTTTATCTTATGCAGACTTAACATTGCACTTATGCTAAAAATTGTATTTTTCTTTCTAACCATCACCGCTTCGGTTTATGCTCAAAATCCTGGCTGTACAGATCCGCAGGCAGAAAATTGTGGTTCAAATTTTGAAAGAAATGACGCGAATTGCCACTATAAGAACTTAAAAATAAAACCTGAATACTCTATTCGTTTAAGCGATTCAATTAAAGAAACTTCTGGATTGATTGCCTTTGAAAACCTACTTTGGACACACAATGACGATCATGACACAACGATTTACGGATTAGATTCTCTCGGAAAAATTAAAAAGAAAGTTGTTCTTCCGGCAGTTATCAATCATGATTGGGAAGAAATATCGCAAGATGATACTCATATTTATGTTGGAGATTTTGGAAATAATTATGCTGGAAACCGATCGGATTTAAGAATCCTTAAAATCGAAAAAAAATCTTTTCTAGAAGTTAATCCAAAAATTGAAACCATTACATTTTCTTATTCTGACCAAACTGATTTTACTGCTTCAAAACCCAATAAAACTAATTTTGACTGTGAAGCTTTTATTGTTTCTAAAGACAGCATTTATCTGTTTACCAAACAATGGAAATCATCTAAAACCAATATTTATGTTTTATCTAAGCAAGAAGGAACGCAAACTGCAAAACTCAAAGCCATACTTGACACCAAAGGTTTGGTCACTGGCGCAACTTATTTAGAAGATAAAAAATTAATTACTTTGTGTGGCTATACCAAAGTTGGAAAACCGTTTTTATATCTGCTCTACGATTTTAAAAATCACGATTTTCTGTCTGGAAATAAAAGACGAATCGATATAAAACTTCCTTTTCACCAAATAGAAGGAATTGCAACAAAAGATGGACTTCATTATTTTATGACAAATGAATCTCTGGTTCGAAAACCTATTTTAAACAATCCACAGCAAATTCATTATTTTGATTTGAGTTCAGTCCTCAGTTTGTATCTCCATAAATAATTCGCAAATGCAAGATAATAGTTTACTTTTGCAGAAAGTTATGTTTTAGAAACATTCATAACTCATAATTTTATAACTCATACTTACAAAGTGAATTACTTATCTGTAGAAAATATATCGAAGTCATTTGGCGAAAGAGTCCTTTTTGACAACATTTCTTTTGGAATCAACAAAGACCAAAAAATCGCTTTTATTGCAAAAAATGGTTCTGGAAAAACAACCATCATGAGCATTATTAACGGATTGGAAGAACCAGATACTGGACAAGTTGTTTTACGAAAAGGAATCAGAATGGCATTTCTTTCTCAAGACAATAATCTTCAGGACGAACTTACAATTGAAGAAAGTATTTTCGCATCAGACAACGAAACGCTTAAAGTAATTGAGGCTTATGAAAAAGCTTTAGAAAATCCTTCTGACGAAGAAGCGTATCAAAAAGCCTTCGATGCAATGGATCAGCATAATGCATGGGATTTTGAAACGCAGTATAAACAGATTTTGTTCAAATTAAAACTGGAAGATTTCAAACTTAAAGTGAAGAATCTTTCTGGTGGACAGAAAAAACGTCTTTCTTTGGCTATAATCCTAATCAATCGTCCAGATTTATTGATTCTAGATGAGCCTACCAACCACTTAGATCTTGAAATGATCGAATGGCTTGAAAGTTATTTTGCTAAAGAAAACATTACGCTGTTTATGGTAACGCACGACCGTTTCTTTTTGGAACGTGTCTGTAACGAAATTATTGAGTTAGACAACGGAAAACTATATCAATACAAAGGAAACTATTCTTATTATCTACAGAAAAAAGAAGAAAGAATCACTTCTGAAAATGCCAGTGTTGATAAAGCCAAAAACTTATTTGTAAAAGAATTAGAATGGATGCGCCGTCAGCCAAAAGCGAGAACGACTAAATCGAAATCGCGTCAGGATGACTTTTACATTATTAAAGAAAAAGCGCAAAGTCGACGAAAAGAAAACAAAGTTGAGCTTGAGATAAACATGGAAAGAATGGGAAGCAAAATTATCGAGCTTCACAAACTTTCTAAAAAATTCAAAGACCGTGTTATTCTAGATAACTTTAGTTTTGATTTTCAGCGTGGCGAAAGAATCGGAATTATTGGTAAAAATGGAACTGGAAAATCGACTTTCTTAAATCTGCTTACAGGAACAATTCCACCTGACAGTGGGCGTGTTGTAAAAGGAGATACTATTAAAATTGGATATTATACACAGTCTGGAATTAATCCAAAACCTGGGCAACGTGTTATTGATATTATAAAAGAATACGGAGAATATATTCCACTTACTAAAGGAAAAATTATTTCGGCCTCGCAACTATTGGAGCGTTTTCTTTTTGATGCAAAAAAACAATACGATTATGTTGAGAAATTAAGCGGTGGAGAATTAAAACGTTTGTATTTATGTACGGTTTTAATTCAGAATCCAAACTTTTTGATTCTTGATGAGCCAACAAACGATTTGGATATTGTAACACTTAACGTTTTAGAAAGTTTCCTTTTAGATTATCCAGGATGTTTATTGGTAGTTTCTCACGACCGTTATTTTATGGATAAAATTGTAGATCACTTATTTGTCTTTAGAGGTCAAGGCGAAATCGAAAATTTCCCAGGAAACTACTCTGACTTTAGAGCTTATGAAGATAGTGCAGATATTGCTCAAAAAGAAGAAAACAAAGCTGAAAAGAAAGATTGGAAACAAAATAATCCAACCGGAAACTTAAGCTTCAATGAGCAAAAAGAATATCAGAAAATTGAACGAGAAATTAAAGATTTAGAAATCGAAAAGGCTAAAATCGAAAAATTATTCTCTGATGGGAAAGTCGCCGATGCTGATATTGAGAAAAAAGCCAATGAACTTCAAAATATCATAAACAAAATAGACGCAAAAGAAGAACGCTGGTTTGAACTTTCTGCTAAACTTGAAGGGTAAATTTTAGTTTTCAGATCTCGGCCATGAATGTTAATATCTATAAACACTCACTGCAACTAGAAAACTAATTTATATATTTACGACTTTTAAAATAAGTACCACATGAAAAAATTATTAGCAGCATTTTCTATCTTGACATTTTTTATTTCTTGTACAAGTGATTCAGGATTAGAAAGAATTCCAGAAAAAATAGATTATAGCGTTGAAAACGAAAAAGAAATTACAGATTATTTAACTAAAAATAATCTAACAGCACAAAAAACAAGTACTGGCCTACATTATATTCTTACAGAAGAAGGAACAGGAAAACAGCCTACTTCACAGTCAAATGTTACCGTTATTTATAAAGGTACTCTTACCAACGGAACTGTTTTTGACCAGAATGCTTCTGGAGCAACTTTCCCATTAAGTAAATTAATCTTAGGATGGCAGGAAGGATTACCATTTTTTAAAGAAGGTGGAAGCGGTATATTATTCGTTCCCGCTCATTTGGGATATGGAAGCAGCAAGGTTCAAAACATTCCTGCTGGCTCTGTTTTAATTTTTGAAATAAAACTCGTTTCTGTAAATTAATCAATCTGAAGAACAAAACATTCTAAGAGTGCTGTTTCAAATACAATCTTATCTTAAATTTCTTTGGCATTCTAAAAACGAACATGCAGTTCATTCTCCATTCGTTTTTAGTTTGCTTACAAAATGCTTTTATGATAAGAAACCTAAACCGGAATACGCCATTCTTAAAAAATATAGAAAAACGCTTTTAGAAAATAAAAACTTCATTGAAGTAACCGATTTTGGAGCAGGCTCTAAAGTTTTTAAATCAAACAGAAGACAGATTTCTAAAATTGCTCAAACAGCAGGAATTTCGCCAAAACGGGCAGAATTATTATTTCGAGTTACCAATTATTTTCAGCCTTCAACTATTCTCGAAATAGGAACATCTTTAGGTTTAGCAACTTCTGCGTTGGCTTTAGGAAATCCGAAAGCAAAAGTAGTTACAATTGAGGGCTGTCCAAACACAGCAAATGTTGCCCAAAATCAATTAGTAGAATTTGATTGCAATAATGTAGAAAATGTAATTTCTGAGTTTGAATCTTTTTTAATTTCTGAAAACATTCAAGCAACAAATTACAACCTTATCTATTTTGATGGAAATCATTCTAAAAAAGCAACTTTAGAATATTTTGACCTTTTACTATCAACTATCGACAATGATTCTGTTTGGATTTTTGACGATATTCATTGGTCAGAAGATATGGAAGAAGCTTGGGAGATTATAAAAAATCACCCAAAAGTAAAAGTCACAATTGATACTTTTCAATGGGGTTTCGTATTCTTTAGAAGAGAGCAACCAAAAGAGCATTTTATAATACGAGCATAAATTTACTGCCTTTCGCTTGAATATTTAAGCAAACAGATTAAGATAATTCATTCTAAATTTAGATATAATATCTGACAAAAAAAAGATGTTTTATAAGATGTTTTTTTATCTTTGAAATTCAGATTTTTTAGCACCGATAGGTTTATCTTTAACCCTTTAGAAAAACGACATTGATTATGGAACAGAAAATTCATCAGGGAAGAAACGTAAAACGTTTTAGAGAGATGCTTGGCATTAAACAAGAAGCGCTGGCTTATGATTTGGGAGAAGACTGGAATCAGAAAAAAATTTCTATGCTAGAACAAAAAGACATAATTGAAGATAATCTACTTAAACAAATTTCCAATTCCTTGAAAATTCCTGTTGAAGCTTTTCAAAATTTTGATGAAGAACAGGCCGTAAATGTTATTGCAAGTACATTTAACACCCATGATTACGCAACTGGTTTGGTAATTAACAACTACAATCCAATTGAAAAGATTATTCAATTGCATGAAGAAAAAATAGCTCTTTATGAACGTATGTTGAAAGAGAAAGATGAAATGATGGCAAGGCTTGAAAAACTAATTAGCAAATAATTGAGTAAATGCTCAAGTCATAAAAAAAGCTGTTTGAAAAGAACAGCTTTTTTGCTGGATGGAATGTTTAAATATTTATTTTATCTGTAAAAACCCTAGCGGGGTTAAATATTTATAGCAAAGAATAAATGTTAAGAGCCATAAAGCTCCAGAGGAGCGGTATAGTTTTATACAGCCTTAATATATGCCACTCCTCTGGAGCTTTTTTTAATTCGTTTTATTGTAATTCTATAAATATTTTGCTTCTCTGAAGCATAAAAAAAAGACGATCAATTCTGATCGTCTTTTTCATTTCTAATTCAAAATATTAAAATCTTATTTTTTTGCATCTTTGTTTTCTTCAGATTTAGCTCCCATTCTGTTTACAGTATACATTGGTGCAAATTTGATTTTCAAACCAGCAATTTTTCGGTTATCCTCAGCAGTAAGACCTTCTTTTTCAACTGTATTTTTGCGGCTATCAAGAGCTTCATACATTAACTTAACTTCATCCCAGTCTTCTCTAGAATATTTGTCTTTGTTATTTTCTACAGTATGAACAAACTGCTGATAAACACTATGAATATTCTTAGCATTCACCCAGTCAAAATTCATATCATCACCTATTTTTCCTGCACCAAACAAAGCATCTCTTAATTGTTGTTTCGGACTAGGAGCTGGAGGGGCAAATTGGGCGGTCATTTCATTTTTAAATTCCTCGTACTTAATTTTACTTGCATTTATTTTTTCTGTTGCGGCAGCATTGTCTTTAATATCTGCCAAAGCAGCTTGCGCTTCTTGAGATCTTTTATCATATTCTGCTTCTACACTTTTCCAATTGTCTTTTAAGTCAGCAGCTGCCACATTTTTAACAGAGTCAACATAGATTACATAGTTGTCTACTGTTTTTTGAGCTCTTTCTTGTTTTTCATCTTTACACGATGTTAACCCTAATACTAATAAAGCAATTCCTGTAGCTATTTTGATATTTTTCATAATCTTGATTATTTAATTAATTGATTAATCAAATTTACCAAACACTTATCTTAATAAATTACATTATTATCATGTTTTTAAAATTAAAAACATCTTAAAATTATAAAACCTAAAAAATAATGATAATTATACAAAATATCTTTAAAAACATATAACATTTTTCTTTTTTTTAAATGCATTATACAAAAGGGCATTAACAAATGAACTTTGTAACAAAAACCAATTCTGAACTACTTATCCTTTTTATTGAAAAGTGTTTTGTACTTTTAAATCCAAAATTGTAAAACGAAATGGCTGAACCATTAATTAAAATAACCGACATTAAACGAAATTTTACTTTAGGAAATGAAATTGTTTATGTTTTAAAAGGAATAGATTTAGAAATTCAAAAAGGAGAATACGTTGCTTTAATGGGACCTTCAGGATCAGGAAAATCTACCTTAATGAATTTATTAGGCTGTTTAGATACACCAACTTCTGGTCGTTATATTTTAAATGGAAAAGATGTCAGCAAAATGAAAGATGATGAACTGGCCGAAATCAGAAACAAAGAAATTGGTTTTGTTTTTCAGACTTTCAATCTTTTGCCAAGAACAACTGCGTTAGACAATGTTGCGTTGCCTATGATTTATGCTGGTTACGGCAAATCTGAAAGAATAGCCCGCGCAACCGAAGTTTTAAAACAGGTTAACCTAGCAGACAGAATGGATCACCAGCCGAATCAGCTTTCTGGAGGACAGCGCCAGCGTGTTGCTGTAGCAAGAGCTTTGGTCAATAAACCTTCAATCATTCTAGCCGATGAGCCAACAGGAAACTTAGACAGTAAGACTTCTGTAGAAATCATGAAACTTTTTGGAGATATTCACGCACAAGGAAACACTGTAATTCTTGTAACTCATGAAGAAGATATTGCGGCTTATGCGCACAGAATTATTCGTTTAAGAGATGGTTTAATCGAAAGTGATACGGCTAAAGAATTTCAAAGTAATAAGATTTAGGAAATAAATGCGAATCATAAAATATTTTTTATTGGCGTTTTTGATTTTAACATCATGTAAAAATGTTTCAAAACCGGAGAATCAGTATCCAGAATTACCACTCAAAACACCTAAAACAAAAATATTTTGGTTAAACGATAAAATGGCCAACTTAAAAATAGACCCTACTCTATCCTACAATAAAGAAATTAAATGTGATTCTGTGATCGGAGTAAACTATATAGGTTTTGCAGGTGAACATTTTTTTTATCCAATTAATGAAAAAGGAAATTATATAAATACTATTAGCCAGACAAAAAAGCTTAGTCACAATCAAATTTCAAGGTTAAATGCAATCATTGGAAATAAAAAAACATACAAAAATCCAAATATTTCAGGATGTTACGAACCGCGACTTGCATTTATATATTTTAAAAACGGCGCTGTTATTTGTCAAACGCAAATTTGCTTAACTTGTTACCAGCTCCAATCTACGGCTCATTTTGTTGATGTAGCAAGTGGCAACTTCAACAATCAAGCTCAAAAAAAATTAACCGAACTGAATGATGAACTTGGTTTCACACAAAACTAAAAAACTTAGCATCTCAGAACCTCAGAACCTTAGCATCTTAAAAAAAAATGAAAGTATATACCAAAACAGGCGACAAAGGCACAACGGCTCTTTTTGGAGGAACGCGTGTACCAAAAGATCATATCAGAATTGACAGTTACGGAACTGTTGATGAGTTAAATTCTTATATAGGGTTAATCCGTGATCAAGAAATGGATTCGCATTATAAAACGATTTTAATCGAAATTCAAGATCGTCTTTTTACAGTTGGTGCCATTTTGGCAACTCCACAAGAGAAAGAAGTTTTAAAAAACGGGAAACTTCGCTTGGAAAATCTCGGCATAATTGATTCGGATATCGAATTACTCGAAAATGAAATTGATAAAATGGACGAAAGTCTTCCGCCAATGACGCATTTTGTTTTACCTGGTGGCCATCCAACCGTGTCACATTGTCATATAGCACGCTGTATTTGCCGTCGCGCAGAACGTTTAGCAGTGCATTTAAGTCATAATGAGCACGTTCCAGAAATAGCAATCACATACTTAAACCGACTTTCTGACTACCTTTTTGTCTTGGCACGAAAGTTGTCCTCAGACTTAAAAGCAGATGAAGTGAAATGGATTCCGCGTAAGTAAACAGTTATGGTTTTCAGTTTTCTGACTGCAAGCTCACACAAAAACTGAATACTTAAAAACACAGTAATTGTCAGCAAATTTTAGCTTTAAAAACTGAAAACTGTCACTGAAAACTGAGTACTAACAAGGACGTTCTTAAATTTTATTAAAATAAATCAAAATTTACTTGTCTTTTTCAGTAAAAAATTTATTTTTGCACAAACTAAACAGATAACAGATGTATTGGACATTAGAATTAGCATCTTATTTAAGTGATGCGCCATGGCCTGCTAACAAAGATGAACTTATAGACTACGCTATTAGAGCAGGTGCTCCATTAGAGGTAGTAGAAAACCTTCAGTCAATCGAAGATGAAGGCGAGATATATGAATCAATGGAAGAAATTTGGCCTGATTATCCAACAGACGAAGATTATCTTTGGAATGAGGATGAATATTAAAAAATAAACCAAAGAAAAAAGTCTCATCATAGAGACTTTTTTTTTGGTTCAAATACATATTATATAATAAAGAAATACAATAAATCATGAGTTTCATAAACAGTATTATTAAAGTCTTTGTTGGCGATAAGTCGCAAAAAGATGTCAAAGCTTTACAACCTTACTTAAACAAAATCAAAACGTTCGAAGCTCCTTTAATGAGTCTTTCAAATGACGAATTAAGAGCTAGAACCGTTTATTTTAAAGATAGAATAAAAGAAGCTAGAGCTGATAAAGATGCTAAAATTGCTTCGCTTAAAGCAGAAGTAGAGAACATCGAAGACATCGATAAAAGAGAAGATATTTACGATGCTATAGATGCTCTTGAAAAAGAGGCTTATGAAATCTCTGAAAAAACTTTATTGGAAATTCTTCCAGAAGCTTTTTCTGTAGTAAAAGAAACGGCTCGTCGTTTTAAAGAAAACTCACATATCGAGGTAACTGCAACTGCAAAAGACCGCGAATTCTCAGCAACAAAATCATACATTACTATTGATGGCGAAAAAGCGATCTGGGCAAACAAATGGAATGCTGCTGGAAAAGATATCACTTGGGACATGATTCACTACGATGTTCAGTTAATTGGTGGTATGGTATTGCACGAAGGTAAAGTTGCCGAAATGCAAACGGGAGAAGGTAAAACTTTGGTTGCTACTCTTCCTCTTTACTTAAATGCTTTGACAGGAAACGGAGTTCACTTAGTAACGGTGAATGACTACTTAGCAAAACGTGATAGTACTTGGAAAGCTCCTTTATTCGAATTCCACGGTTTATCTGTAGATTGTATCGACAATCACCAGCCTAGTACAGAACAAAGAAAGAAAGCATACGACGCTGATATCACTTACGGAACTAACAATGAGTTTGGTTTTGACTACTTAAGAGATAACATGGCTCACTCTCCTAGCGATTTAGTGCAGAGAAAACACAATTTTGCAATTGTCGACGAGGTTGACTCTGTATTAATTGATGATGCTAGAACTCCGCTTATCATTTCTGGACCAGTTCCTCAAGGAGATCGTCACGAATTCAACGAATTGAAACCAAAAATTGAAAACTTAGTTGCACAACAACGTCAGTTAGCAAATGGTTTCTTAGCTGAAGCTAAAAAATTAATCAAAGAAGGAAATACTAAAGACGGAGGTTTCTTATTATTAAGAGCTTACAGAAGTTTACCTAAAAATAAAGCATTAATTAAATTTTTAAGTGAAGAAGGAATTAAACAATTGCTTCAAAAAACTGAAAATCAATATATGCAAGATAACAATCGTGAAATGCACAAAGTTGACGAAGCTTTGTATTTTGTGATTGAAGAAAAAAACAATCAGGTAGAATTAACAGACAATGGTATTAAATACCTTTCTGGAGATACAGATGCAGATTTCTTTGTGTTACCAGACATTGGAACAGAAATCGCTGCGATTGAAAAACAAAAATTAGACAAAGACGCTGAAGCGGAAGCTAAAGAAAGATTATTCCAAGATTTTGGTGTAAAAAGCGAGCGTATCCACACTCTTACGCAACTTTTAAAAGCGTATGCTTTATTCGAAAAAGACGTAGAGTATGTGATCATGGACAACAAAATTATGATTGTCGATGAGCAAACAGGTCGTATCATGGATGGACGTCGTTACTCAGACGGTCTTCACCAAGCGATTGAAGCAAAAGAAAACGTAAAAATCGAAGCTGCTACTCAAACTTTCGCAACTGTTACATTACAGAACTATTTCAGAATGTACAACAAGTTGGCAGGTATGACGGGTACAGCGGTTACAGAAGCTGGTGAGTTATGGCAAATCTATAAATTAGACGTTGTTGAAATTCCAACAAACCGTGGAATTGCAAGAATTGACAAAGAAGATTACATCTACAAAACAACACGTGAAAAATTCAACGCTGTAATCGAAGATGTTACCGAATTATCTCAAGCTGGAAGACCAGTATTAATTGGAACAACGTCTGTAGAGATTTCAGAATTATTAAGCCGTATGCTTAAAATGAGAGGAATCACACACAACGTATTGAATGCTAAAATGCACAAGCAAGAAGCACAAATCGTTGAAGAAGCTGGTAAAGCTGGAGTTGTAACAATTGCAACAAACATGGCTGGTCGTGGTACCGATATTAAATTATCTCCAGAAGTAAAAGCTGCGGGAGGTTTAGCAATCGTTGGTACAGAGCGTCATGATTCTCGTCGTGTAGACAGACAGTTACGTGGTCGTTCTGGTCGTCAAGGAGATCCAGGAAGTTCTCAATTCTATGTTTCTCTTGAAGATAACTTAATGCGTTTATTCGGTTCTGAAAGAGTTGCGAAAGTGATGGACAGAATGGGATTAAAAGAAGGTGAAGTTATTCAGCATTCTATGATGACTAAATCTATCGAACGTGCTCAGAAAAAAGTAGAAGAAAATAACTTTGGTGTTCGTAAACGTTTATTAGAATATGATGACGTAATGAACTCTCAACGTGAAGTAGTTTACAAACGTCGTCGCCATGCTTTATTTGGTGAGCGTTTGAAACTGGATATTGCGAATATGCTTTATGATACTTGCGAATTAATTGTAAGCAACAGTAAAGTAGCAAATGATTTTAAAGGATTTGAATTTGATTTAATTCGTTATTTCGGAATCACATCTCCAATTTCTGAAGCAGATTTCTTAAAATTATCTGATATTGAAGTTACTGGAAAAGTATATAAAGAAGCTTTAGCTTTCTACACAGAAAAAACTGAAAGAAGTGCAAGAGAAGCTTTCCCAATTATTAAAGGAGTATACGAAGAGCCAAACAATCATTTTGAAAGAATTGTAGTTCCATTTACAGACGGAATCAAAACTTTGAATGTGGTTACTGACTTGAAAAAAGCTTATGAGAGCGAAGGTGCTCAATTGATTGCCGATTTCGAGAAAAACATCACTCTTTCTATTGTTGATGAAGCTTGGAAAAAACACTTACGTAAAATGGACGAATTGAAACAATCTGTTCAATTGGCTGTTCACGAGCAAAAAGATCCATTGCTAATCTACAAATTAGAAGCTTTCAACTTGTTTAGAGGAATGCTGGACAACGTAAACAAAGAAGTAATTTCATTCTTATTCAAAGGTGATTTACCAGCTCAAAACGTTCCTGAAATTCACGAAGCAAGAGAAGTAGCTCGTCCAAAAGAAAACTTACAATTAAGTAAAGACGAAATTCCAAACAGCGAGAGCATGAACCGTGAAGCTGGAGAAACTCAACAGCGTCAAGTGACTGAAACTATCGTTAGAGATATGCCAAAAATCAACAGAAATGATACTGTTGTTGTTCAAGAAATTGCTACTGGTAAAACAGAAACAATGAAGTACAAAAAAGCGGAAGCTTTAATCGCAGCTGGAACTTGGGTTTTGATTAACTAAATATTTTTTAAGTATTCAGTCGCGGTATTCAGTCGCAGTTTACCAACTGGCACTTTAAATCCATAAAAAAGACCGATAGTTAAAACTATCGGTCTTTTCTTTTTATTTTTTATCTAAATTTCTAGTTTATACTCCGAACTGAGACTGAAAACTGCGACTTATCTAGGGTTATCCTGATAATAACGTTCTTCAATTCGTTTTATATCTTTTATAGAATTTTTAGCCCACAATAAACGTTTAACTAAAATTTCTTCATCGGTTAATTTCCAATTAATATCAGATCTTCTAAGTCTGTTTGTCAAACTTTGAATGATAATCGCCGCCGAAACCGAAATATTTAAACTTTCTGTAAAACCAACCATTGGAATTTTTAAGAAACCATCAGCATTGTCCATAATTTCTTTTGACAAGCCTTCTTTTTCTGTTCCAAAGAATAATGCGCTTGGTTTTGTAATATCAAAATCTTCCAGCATACAATCTTTTTCGTGTGGAGTTGTCGCAATAATTTGATATCCTTTGCTTTTAAGATCAGAAAGACATCCAGAAACCGAATCAAATCGATTAATGTCAACCCATTTTTGCGCACCTAAGGCAATTTCTTTATCGATTCTTTTTCCAAAACGCTGCTCAATTACATTTAATTCCTGAATTCCGAAAACTTCACAGCTTCGCATTACTGCACTTGTATTGTGCATCTGATAAACATCTTCTACTGCAACTGTAAAATGTTTTGTTCTATTTTCTAGTACTTTTAAAAAATTAGCTTTTCTATTATCAGTCAATATGTTTTCTAAGAATGCGAGATAATCTAAATCAATCATTTTATTTAAGTTTGGCGCAAAAATACATAAATTAAAGAGAAAGACATCTCCGTCTGAATTTTCAACGCACTAAATCTTCAATGAAATTCGCGTTAAGCTTTTCGTGAAGCAGATTAACCTCATCCAAATTCACAGACAAAATATCGTCTTTATAAGAGTCTCCCGTAAAAACAGCATTTTCGTTTTTAGAATGTTTTTTAAGACGTTCGAGCATCCCATTTAATTCACTTTCAGAAAAATCGATATTACTAAAATATACAAATCGTTCAATAACATTTTTCATTCCGTCATTATAATTCAGCATTGCCACATTGTTGTCCATTTCATAAAAATCTAGAAAACCTTGAAAATACTTTTCCAAAACCAAAGCTTGATACTGCTGAAAACTTGTCTCTTGAATTTCTTTAGAAGTAATTCCAAAAACACTCGACGGAATTAAATTCGGAACCATATGCATTCCTGCCATTTTTTGATGCGACCTTAAAACTTCTCCTGGATTTCGATACAATAACGCAAAAGGAACTTCTGGAAAAACCGATCTTAAATAAGAAGCCTTAAAAATACTCCAAGCATCCAGTTTTATAATAAGATTCTTTTGTTCAGAAAATCTTCTCTGCCCAATGAATCTGATAACCGATTTCAATAAAACGGTTTTGGTTTCTTTATCAAAAGCATCACTTCTTAAAATCTCATCGATAATAGGAGCTTCAGAAACCATAATATTTTCAGCCGAAGTAGAAAGCGACTGACTCAACATAGTAGATCCGCATCTTGACACATGAAAAATCAATCCTTTCAATTCTACAAAATCGAGTTCTTTAGACCAATCGATCAAATTTTCTACTGTACTAACTACTTTAAAATATTTTGAATTATAACTATGGCTTCTGCACTTCGCAATTGTTTCGTCAAAAAAAGGATCTGCAAAAGGAATGTCCGAAAGATAAATCCACTCAAAATAGACTTCACTTTCTTTTTCAATCAATTTAATCGGAATCCAATTTGAAATAATATGCTGTATATTTTCCATTTTCATGAGTTCATTTGTGATTGAAGATTGGCAATAATCTTAGCATTAGTTTCAGATGGATTTCTTAAAAGTTCTGCAATAATCTGCTGTTTTACCTCATCTGAATATTGTCTTTTGGCTATAAAATTCAAATCAAAGCCCATTTTAGAAAACAATTCATCAGACCAATCATTTCTTATGCAATCCAGCGTTAAGTGAATTCTTGGTTCCGAACTTTTATTTTGTACGCTGTGCGGCAATTGAAAATTAGCATACCAGCACTCTCCCATTTTCATCGGAACTAATTTCTTATCTACATAAAAATAAACTTCAGAATTGGTAATAATAGGAACAT
Organism: Flavobacterium sp. LPB0248; assembly: GCF_013388355.1. GTDB lineage: Bacteria > Bacteroidota > Bacteroidia > Flavobacteriales > Flavobacteriaceae > Flavobacterium. The sequence goes on along the minus strand of NZ_CP058246.1, from coordinate 3,858,522 downwards.
GGATTCGGAAAAAACCATCTTCATATGAAGTATCATTATCAACATGCTCTTTAATCTCACTTTGAGGACCTAGCCTTAATAATCTTACTGCTTCTTTTTCGCACTTAAACCAATCCATTATTTCTTTAAAATACGGACAACTGTCAAGCAAAGGTGTATTTTTATATTCCTTATCAGGAAAAGAAAAAATATCGTTTTCTAAACCTGATTGCGACCGCAAAGAAACACTTGTCCATTTTCCTTCATAGCGATTGGTATTAAAATGCGGTGTCCACAAATTAGCCTCGCAAGTCAATAAATCATTTTGCAGTTTTTCTATCGAGAAAGAAATGGGTAGCTGGCACGAAGAAGGATTCATAAGTTTTAAAAATTTAAATTGCTGATTATAAAATTGTACAGTTTATGGGCAGAAACCGAAACGGTTTCAGAATCTGTCTTTAAGACCAAATCTGCTTTTTCTGGGATTTCAAAAACATCACTTATACCTGTAAAATTTCTAATTTTATTTTGATTATGGTCTGGCAATAAGGCTCTTTTGTACAATCCTTTTGGATCTCTTTCGATCAAATTGTTAATCGAACAATCTAAGAAAACAGTCCTGACAAATTCGAAAGAACGTAACTCATTTCGAAGATTTTCATACGGATTGATGACTGACATTAAAACAATCTTCTTTTCTACAAGTAAATTTCTGCTAACATTAAAGAGGCGTCTTACATTTTCGCAACGATCTTCTCTAGAAAATCCTAAATCTTTACAGATAGTCTGACGGTAAACATCGCCATCTACCACTTCAGCCTTATAATTATTTTGAAGCAACAAATGCCTGACATTTTCTGCCAACGTCGTTTTTCCTGAACCAGAAAGCCCTGTAAATTGTATTAAAATCATTTAGAAATACTTTTATCTAACCTGACATTAAAACTAAATAATTTAGAAAGAGGGACAAAGAGTATAAATACCCATTATTTTCTCTAAAAAAGGACAATCGATCAGTACTATTTATCAAACATATCAATAAAGAAATCACTATTTTTATCTTTTAATAAAACGTAAGAATGAAAAAGAAACTTGTTGTTTTAACAGGAGCAGGAATTAGCGCCGAAAGCGGCATAAAAACATTTCGCGACAGTGATGGATTGTGGGAAGGACATGATGTAATGGAAGTTGCCACTCCAGAAGGCTGGTATAAAAATCAGGAATTGGTTCTAGATTTTTACAACAAAAGACGCCAGCAGTTAAAAGAAGTGAACCCAAATCTTGGTCATCTTATTTTGGCTGAATTGGAAAAAGATTTCGACGTGCAAATTATCACTCAAAATGTCGATAATCTTCATGAACGTGCAGGCAGTTCTAACGTTTTACATTTGCATGGCGAATTATTAAAAGTACGAAGCACACAAAATAAAAACCTGATTTTAGATTGGACTGAAGATTTGCAAACTGGAGATTTAGATACAAACGGGCATCAACTACGTCCGCATATTGTTTGGTTTGGCGAAGAAGTTCCTGCACTTGAAGAAGCTATTGACATTACCGAAACCGCAGATTATTTTGCCGTAATTGGCACTTCTTTACAGGTTTATCCTGCCGCCGGATTAATTGCTTATACGCCAAGCACAACACCAGTTTTTTATATTGATCCGAAACCAATTTCGATTCCGAATCTTCGAAATAAAGTCGAAACAATTGCCAAATTTGCTTCTGAAGGAGTTGCCGATTTAAGAGAAAAGTTACTGACCTTAGAAAAAACAACATGATTTTTGAAAGCTGGTTGCAACAGTTAAGTCAATTTAACACAATCTGGCTCTTTGTTTTCTTTTTGATAGAAAACTCAGTTTTGGTTGGTTTATCAGTTTTAATTGGAATAACAATGGAACCTGAAAATACCGTTTTACAGACTAAAGATCGAAAATGGGTACTTTCTACACTTTTTTGCAACACCGTTATAACTTTAATTGGTTTCAAATTGTATCAATATGGAATTCTGAGAGTAGATTTTTCTGGATCTTTAAAACTTATCATTTTCGATACACTTTTGTTGATTCTTTTAATGGATCTTTTTATGTTCATTTTTCATTTTTTGGTTCATCATTTAAAATGGATGTACCCGATTCATAAACTGCATCATACACATGTAGAAACCAATGTTTATAGTTTATATGTTCTGCATCCTATTGAAACTTTAGGTTTTGGATTTATCTGGCTGTTTTTAATTACGATTTTAAAGTTTAATTATTTGAGTATCATTATTTATTTGATTCTAAATCTTTCTTATGGGATATTTGGACATTTAAAAAAAGATATATTTCCATCTTTCTGGTACAGCAATTACTTCACAAAATGGATTTCTACCACTAAATTCCACAATGATCATCATAAAAATGAAACTCATAATTATGGTTTTTACTTTACAATCTGGGATAAAATTTTCAAAACCATAATTTAAGCATCAATATAGCTTTCAGAAGTTTTAACAATACCTTATATTTGCACCTTTCGAAAAAACAACATCACAATGACTACTCTAAACGAATTGAATGCTATATCGCCAATTGATGGAAGATATAGAAATAAAACTCAAAATTTAGCACCTTTCTTCTCTGAAGAAGCTTTAATAAAATACCGCGTTTTGGTTGAAGTAGAATACTTCATCGCTTTATGCCAAATTCCATTGCCTCAATTGCAAGGTATTGATTCTAGCTTATTTGAAAGCTTGAGAAATATCTACAAAAACTTCTCAACAGAAGATGCGCTTTGGATTAAAGAAACAGAAAAAGTAACCAACCACGACGTAAAAGCGGTTGAATACTTTATTAAGGATGCTTTTGAGAAATTAGGTTTATCTCAGTACAAAGAGTTCATTCACTTCGGATTAACATCTCAAGATATTAACAACACCGCTATTCCGCTTTCTACAAAAGAAGCGTTTGAGGAAGTTTATATGCCAACCTTAATTGCTGTAATTGCAAAATTAAAAGAATTAAGCGTTGAATGGAAAGACATCCCGATGTTGGCGCGTACACACGGACAACCAGCTTCTCCTACTCGTTTAGGGAAAGAAATTTTGGTTTTCGTAGAGCGTTTAGAAGAGCAAATGCGTTTGTTATTCAATATTCCGTTTGCTGCTAAATTTGGAGGAGCAACAGGAAATTTCAATGCACATCACGTTGCATACCCGCAAATTGACTGGAAACAATTCGGAAATAAATTTGTTGAAACGGATCTTGGTTTAAAACATTCTTTCCCAACCACTCAAATTGAGCATTACGATCATTTTGCAGCTTTCTTTGACGCTTTAAAAAGAATCAACACCATTATCATCGATTTAGATCGTGATATCTGGACGTATGTTTCTATGGATTATTTCAAACAAAAAATCAAAGCAGGAGAAATTGGTTCATCTGCAATGCCACATAAAGTAAATCCAATTGATTTTGAAAACTCTGAAGGAAACTTAGGAATTGCAAATGCTATTTTTGAACATTTAGCTGCGAAATTACCAATCTCAAGATTACAGCGTGATTTAACTGACAGTACTGTTTTACGTAATGTTGGTGTTCCTTTTGGACATACTATTATTGCTTTTGAAGCAACTTTGAAAGGTTTAAACAAATTACTTTTAAACGAAGGTAAATTTGCTGAAGATTTAGAGAAAAACTGGGCAGTAGTTGCTGAGGCAATTCAGACTATTTTACGTCGCGAAGCATATCCAAATCCATACGAAGCTTTAAAAGGTTTAACAAGAACAAATGAAGCTATCGACAAAAATGCGATTCATAACTTTATTGCGACTCTAGAAGTTTCAGATTCAGTTAGAGCAGAATTGTTAGCTATAACTCCTAGTAATTACACAGGAATTTAATTCGATGAAATATCGTTTTTTACTCCTTTTATTACTTGTTTTTAGCATATCTATTTATGCACAGAAAAAAGTAGTTAACGGAATTGAAATAGAAATTCTTAAGGCAAAAGAACCTTCCGAATTTTCTACTCTAATGTTGAGAGGCATAAAATTTGACCAATCGCAGTATAAGTACATTATGGTCAAATGTAAAGTCAAGTCAATAGAAGAAAATCATGCCCGAATAAGTGCTTTTGCATTACTAGATACTGTTAATAAAATTAGATACCGTCTCGGAGACTATTTAGGTTATGCAGCTATAGCAGGAAACCCTGAAAGAAATTATTTCAGAAAAACGAAGTCTGAAAATAAAGATTACAGTAGCAACCTGCCTCAATACAAAAGCACTGAAATAGACCAATTTGACAAATTTAATATAACAGGTTATACTAATTCTGAAATTTCAGTCGAGCTTGGAACTAAAAAAAATCCTGATTCCAGTATTGTATATTTTGGACAAACTGCTTATAAAAATTTTAAAGCTGAGTTATTTTTCATTATTCCGCTAACATTAAAAGTTTCTACATTTAATCTTTATTACAGGGACGTTAATATAGGCACAGTCAAAATAGAATAAGGGACATAATCCAAAAAAACCGAGCAATCACGCAAGGAATTTAAGAAAAATACCAAATATTTTACCAGAAAAAGCTATCTTTATCGAGATAGCTTTTTTTATTAAATCCAGAGGCAAATCCAGATTACGCTCCTTTTATATTAAATTGGAGCTAACGAATTTCTTTTGAAACAAAAAGCTGGATCAACTCTTTTAAAAAAATACCACCTTTTTATATGATTGCACTAAATGCCGCTGCAGAAACTACACACCATTTACAACCTTTAATTAGTGATTTAGGATTAATCCTGATGACTGCCGGAATTGCCGTTCTATTATTTAGAAAAATGAAACAGCCTTTGGTTTTAGGCTACCTGATTGCAGGATTTCTAGCCGGAAACCATTTTGATTTCTTCCCTTCTATAACCGACATGAAAAGTGTTGAAGTTTGGGCAGAAATTGGGGTTATATTTTTGCTTTTCAGTTTAGGACTCGAATTCAGCTTTAAGAAACTAATGAAGGTTGGAGGGACTTCGTCTGTCACCGCCATAACCCAGATTTTGTTTATGACCGTAATTGGTTATTGTGTCGGGCAATGGATGGGCTGGGGAAAAATGGACAGTATTTTCCTGGGAGCTACACTTTCTATTTCGTCCACAACTATTATTATCAGAGCTTTTGATGAATTAGGAGTTAAAGGAAAAAAATTCGTTGGAATTGTTTTCGGAGCTTTAATTGTAGAAGATATTGTTGCCATTTTAATGTTGGTTTTATTATCTACTATTGCGGTAAGCGACCAAGTTTCAGGAACAGCATTACTTCAATCTGTTTTAAAACTTGTTTTCTTTTTAATTATCTGGTTTTTGGGAGGAATTTTTATTATTCCCACTATTTTTAAGAAAGCCAAACATCTCTTAACTGACGAAATGCTGCTGATTATATCATTAGCATTATGTTTAATGATGGTTATTTTTGCCTCGAATGTAGGTTTCTCTCCTGCCCTAGGTGCTTTCATCATGGGATCTATTATTGCTGAAACTACAATGGCAGAAAAAATCGAACACTTAATTCAGCCAGTAAAAGATTTTTTTGGCGCCGTTTTCTTTGTATCAGTGGGAATGTTAATCAATCCCGTTACTTTGGTAAATTATGCGCTTCCGGTGGCTATAATTACTTTATTAACCATATTTGGAAAAGCATTCAGTTCTTCTATTGGAGCTTTAATTTCTGGCCAGCCGCTAAAACAATCTGTTCAAACCGGAATGAGTTTAGCTCAAATTGGTGAGTTCTCGTTTATCATTGCCACTCTCGGAATGTCTCTAAAAGTTACAAGCGATTTTCTATACCCTATTATTGTAGCCGTTTCTGCCATTACAACATTTACTACTCCATTCTTAATTAAATACTCAGAAAGATTTGCTTTCTTTTTAGAATCTAAAATGCCAAAAAGATGGGTTAAAAATATTAATCGATATAGTGTAAATGCGCAAGCAATTAAATCTGTAAGCACTTGGCAGATTGTACTCCGCTCTTCGATTACACAAATTATCCTTCATACAATCATCATTACTGCGATTATATTATTGTCGTCTAAATTTGTAGCGCCCTTGGTTGCCGATACACGATTCGGAAATACCTTGGCAGCTTTGTTAACTTTGGTTGTAATTGCACCGTTTTTATGGGCGCTTTCGCTTCGTCGTGTAAAAGTAGATGAAGTTGAGAAATTATGGGAAGAACGAAAATACCGTGGAGCGCTTTTAATGCTGATTCTGATTAGAATGAGTCTCGGTTTATTCTTTGTCGGATTCTTATTGAATATTTTCTTCTCTCCTTTGGTTGCATTTGTAGCCTTAATTATTGCAATTGGTGCATATCAAATTTTCCCTAAAAAACTAAATGAACAATATCACAAAATTGAAAATCACTTTTTGAAAAACCTTAACGATCGCGAAAACAAAAAGATCGACAGACGATATGCTAATTTAATGCCGTGGGACGGACACATGTCTTTCTTCGAAATTAAAAAAGAATCCAATTTAGTGGGTCAGACTTTGCAGGAGTTAAAGATTCGGGAACAATTAGGAATTAATATCGCTTACATTAAACGAGGAGAAGTAACCATTCCGATTCCTACCAAAACAGAACGTTTATTTCCAGGCGATGAGATTTGTGTAATTGGAACTGATGCTCAAATTGCAGAATTCACTAAATTCTTAACTCAAAACGAAACAGAACCACCTACTAAAGTAGAAGAAACCGATATTGTTTTACGTCAGCTTGAAGTTTCTCAGGACGAATTCATTCAAAAAAGTATTGGCCAATTTAGAACCAAAACAGACGGAATGGTCGTAGGAATTGAACGAAACGGAAATCGAATTCTAAATCCAGAATCTAGTTTAATCTTAGAAAAAAATGACATTCTCTGGGTTGTAGGAGATAAGAAAAAAATGAATGCTTTGTTGGCAGCTAAATAAGTTTTTTTTAGGTTCAAAGGCACAGAGGTTCAAAGATGCAAAGGTTCTTCTGAGAACTTACCATTTCTTTAGTAAAAAAAGCGCTAAGATTTTCATTTTTGAAAATCTTAGCGCTTTTTTTATAACCTCTGTACCTTTGAACCTTTGAGCCTAAAATTATTTATTCGGCTGCGGTGTCAAACGCAAATAAGGTTTAATTGGTGTATGTCCTTTTGGGAATTTTGCTGGAATATCGCTGTCTGGAATTGCTGGTGCAATTACTACGTCTTCTCCATCTTTCCAGTTTGCTGGAGTAGCAACACTATAATTTGCAGTTAATTGTAAACTGTCGATTACACGAAGCAACTCATCAAAATTTCTTCCTGTAGAAGCAGGATAAGTCAGCGTTAATTTGATTTTTTTATCTGGTCCGATAACAAAAACAGAACGAACTGTAAATTTATCACTTGCATTTGGGTGCAGCATATCGTATAAATTAGCTACTTTTTTATCCTCATCTGCAATGATTGGGAAATTTACTTCTGTATTCTGAGTTTCGTTGATATCTTTAATCCATTCTTTGTGCGAGTCTAAACCGTCTACACTCAAAGCAATAACCTTAGTATTTCTTTTTTTGAATTCTGGCACATAGTTCGCCACAGTTCCTAATTCAGTAGTACAAACCGGCGTAAAATCTGCTGGATGTGAAAATAAAACACCCCACGAATCTCCTAGCCATTCGTGAAAATTAATTGGTCCCTGTGTGGTTTCTGCGTGAAAGTCAGGAGCTATATCGCCTAATCTTAATGTTGACATAATTTCATTTTTTTAGTTCATCTAAAATTAACCAAAAAAAGGATATAGAAAACATTGATTTTCTTAAAAAAAGTTAAAATTCTACTTTGTCGATATAATTACTATTTTGATCTAAATAAAACTTAAAACAAAATACCAGAAAGCAAGCGTTACAAAGGAAATCGGAATTCCGAAACCGATCATCATACTGCTTAATTTTGGCTTTAATCCGTAAGTTGAAGCAAGAATTGCACCTGTTATCATTGGTGCCATAGCAGTTTCCATTATAGTAATTTTTATAACTTCAGAATGCTGATTAAAAATAAATACGTACAGTACAAAAATGATAAAAGGAATTAAAAGCAATTTAAAGAAAAGTCCAAGTCGTAAAAATTTCCAATGTTGGCTTCTTCGATCGAAAGTCAATTGCAATCCAACAGAAAGCAATGCCAAAGGTGTTACCAAACTTCCAATTTTCAGTAATATAGATTGAACATTTTCATTTAAATTATAATCAAAAACATTCATAAAACAGGCCAAAACAAACATTAGAAATGGCGGAAACAAAATGATTTTTTTGAAAATCCCCAAAGCATTCGGGCTTCCTTTAGAATAAAAAGCAGCTGTAAAAACACCAAGAGTTGAAACCACTACAAAAGTTCCTGGCTGATCTACCAAAACTGCAGTTTCTAAACCTTTCTTTCCAAATAAAGCTTCAATAATCGGATAACCTAGAAAAGAACTGTTGCTCAAACCAGCTGTCAAAATCAGACAGCCAATCAATTTATTCGACCAACCATTTCTTCTTCCCAAAAAATGAAAAAAAATAAAAGCCAGGATATAAGTAATCCACCCTGCTCCTATTGGAAATAGCAATTCGCTGCTCCATTTTATTTTCGGAATATGATATAAAGTAATCGCTGGAAGACAGAAATAAATAACAATTTTATTGAGCGTCTTATAAATATGAGTGGGAAACTGTTTTACATGCTGCAAAACTAAGCCCAGCGAAAGAAAGAAAAATATTAGTATAAAGTTGTTCATATCATGACTTCAAAACAAAAGTAGGAAATTATAAATTGATGGACTGAACAAATTATCTTCTCTCTTTGAGTTTTTTGTTACTTTTAATATGTAATTCTAAAAATCTATGCAGCAGATAAGAGATAATTTCGAACTCATGACCAAACTTTCAGATGAAGACTGGAACATCTTTTCATCAAAACTTATTCGACAGGAATTTTCAAAGAAAACAACAATACTTCAAACTGGTGTTATAGAAAACTATCTTTCCTTTATAGAAAAGGGAATTCTTAGATATTATATTCCTTCTGAGAATAAAGACTTAACGTTTACTTTTGTATTTGATGGTGAGTTTACAAGCGGATATGATTCATTTATTACGAGATTACCTGTAAACTATATTATAGAGGCTCTTTCAGACACAATACTTTGGCGTATTTCTTATAATGATCTTCAGGACATTTATGCCGAAACTAAAATTGGCAATACTATTGGCCGATTAGCAAGCGAAGATTTATTTATTAAAAAATCAAAGAGAGAGCTGTCGTTGCTAAACGATTCTGCGGAGCAACGATATCTTAATTTATTCACAGAACAGCCTCACTTAATACAAAAAATTCCTCAAAAATACCTTGCCTCTTACATTGGCATTACTCCACAAGCTTTAAGCCGAATCAGAAAACGCATTTATTAACCCAGGTTCATTGTTTTAGGTTTCTTTACTATGCAACTTTGTGCAATAAAAAAAAACATATGGAAACCTTAATCATACTTTTTGGAGTTTTTATTGCAACACTACTTATTATTTGGCTTACAACTAAACGACTTGAGCTAGCATTTGCTAGCAGAGTAGCCATGGCCGCTATGCTGACATTTACTGCTATAGGCCATTTTGTTTTTACTAAAGGAATGGCAATGATGATCTCCTTTTTGCCTTGGGCAAATGCCATTGTCTTTATTACAGGAATCATAGAATTAATTGCTGCAATTGGACTCCTATTGCCGAAAACTAAAATCCTTACAGGAAAGCTGTTGATTTTATTTTTTATCTTACTGCTTCCAGCTAATATTTATGCCGCAAGTCATAATATCAATTTACAAACTGCCGATTATACTGGAAAAGGCTTATCGTACTTATGGATTAGGGTACCCATGCAACTTCTGTTTATAGCATGGGTATATTTTTCTTCTCTAAAAATCAATCAAAAATCAAAATAGTCAACAAAGAAATTGCACATCAGTAATTATCAATGATATGCAATTTCTCTTTCTTTTATTTTATGTTTTGAATTACTTTAATTAATTTTAAGTTAAAATTGATTTTTATGTTGCAAAACATGTAAATTTGTAACATATTTTATTACAGTATGATTTCAGGTAAATTTGCCATAACGATTCACATTCTTACTTTGCTCCATAAATTCCCAAATGATTATTTGTCATCGGAGTTTATTGCGGGAAGTATTAATCTAAATCCTGTTTTGGTTCGAAAAGAAATTGCCAACCTAAAAGCGCATCATATTGTAGAAAGTAAAGAAGGAAAAAATGGCGGTACAAAATTGGCGGTTAACGCTGCTGAACTGACTTTAAAACAAATATTCGAAATGACTTTTGAAACCATTGGTTTAGGTTTTGCAAAGAATCAACCTAACCCTGATTGTCCTGTTGGAAAAAACATCAATCAGAATCTAGAAGCTTTGTATAAAGAAATGAATGACAAAGTAAGCGCTCAACTTGAAAACATTTCTCTGGAGGATTTTTCGAATCAATTTTAAAAACTATTTTTTTACCCAAAACTGTAACATTTTTTATTACTAAATAAATTTATATATTATGAAAATCGCACTTATCGGAGCTACAGGTTTTGTTGGCTCAGCAATTTTAAACGAATTAGCAGATAGAAAACACGAAATCACTGCTATTGCAAGAACTCCAAAAGACACTCCAAACGCTACTTGGGTTGCTGCAGATATTTTTAACGTAGATGCTTTGGCAGAAATCTTAAAAGGTCACGATGCTGTGGTTAATGCTTATAACCCTGGATGGACAAACCCAAATATTTATGATGACTTTTTAGCCGGTTCTAAAGCAATTCAGGAAGCGGTTAAAAAATCAGGCGTTAAACGCTTTATTACGATTGGTGGGGCAGGAAGTTTGTATGTTGCTCCAGATTTACAAGCGGTTGATACTCCAGATTTTCCAAAAGAGATTTTCCCTGGTGCCAATGCAGCGAGACATTATTTAAACATTATTAAAGAAGAAAAAGATTTAGATTGGGCATTCTTTAGTCCTGCTTTCGAAATGCATGCTGGAACTAAAACAGGAAGAACTGGAAAATATCGTTTAGGATTAGAAAATCCGGTTTTCAATGACGAACAAAGAAGCATTCTTTCTGTAGAAGATTTAGCGGTTGTTATTGCTGACGAAGTAGAAACTCCAAAACATCATCAGGTTAGATTTACTGCTGGCTACTAGTTTTTTTCTGCCACGAATTCACGAATTTTCTTTTTAAAATCTTTGAGATTACTTTTTCGAATTAATTCGAATAACATTTAGATAAAGATTTTAAAAAGAAAATTCGTGAATTCGTGGCAACTTATTTTTACTCCTTTTGACAATAACAAATTAGTGGAAATTCGTGTAATTCGTGGCAAACTAACTTTTTGAAACTGTTTTTGTTTTCTGTACTTTTACATTTCTAAAAAGTGCGTTTTGTCAAATTCTAATAAACAAACTGGTAGCATCTCTGAAAAAGCTGGAATTTCACCTCCCGAAATCACCAATATTTCGGCTATCAATCAAATTAAAAGCAAACGCAGACAACAGCCGACTTCTCAAGAGTTAATTAATGGCATTTTAGAAGGAAACAGAACTTCTCTTAGCCGTGCTATTACTTTAATTGAAAGTACTAATCCAGATCATTTTGAAAAAGCTGGCGAAGTCATTCAAGGCTGTTTAGCTCATGCTAATAAATCAGTTCGAATTGGAATTACAGGTGTTCCTGGAGTTGGAAAAAGCACTTTTATTGAAGCTTTTGGAAAACATTTGACACAATTAGGAAAAAAAGTAGCGGTTCTAGCAGTCGATCCAAGCAGTTCGCTCTCACACGGAAGTATTCTCGGTGATAAAACCCGAATGGAAGAATTGGTTAAAGACGAAAACGCTTTTATTCGTCCAAGTGCTTCAGGTGAAACTCTGGGCGGTGTGGCGCGAAAAACCCGAGAAACTATTATTCTTTGTGAAGCCGCAGGTTTTGATACTATTATTATCGAAACAGTTGGTGTTGGCCAAAGCGAAACTGCCGTTCACAGTATGGTCGATTTCTTTTTACTATTGAAAATTTCTGGCGCAGGCGACGAACTTCAAGGCATCAAACGCGGTATTATGGAAATGGCAGATGCAATTGTTATTAATAAAGCGGACGGAGATAATATAAAAAAAGCCAATCAGGCGAAATTGGAGTTTAATCGTGCTTTGCATTTATTTCCTCCAAAAAAATCAAATTGGCAACCCAAAGTCACTACTTGCAGTTCACTCACAAAAGACGGAATTCCTGAAGTTTGGAATACGATTTCTGATTATTTTGAAATGACGAAAGAAACAGGATTTTTTCAAGAAAAAAGAAACGAACAAAATCATTTCTGGATGATGGAGACCATCAATGAACAGCTGAAACAGAATTTCTATAATCAGCCAGAAATCATTTCGCTTTTAGAAGAAAGCAAAAAAGCAGTGCAAAACAATGAAATTTCATCTTTTGCAGCTGCTTCAAATTTATTGAAATTTTATTTTAGCAAAGACTCTAAGTAACTAAAATTCTAGGTTTCTGAGTTTTCTTATTTAGTCTGCAATAATTTAATCATTAATTTTTAAATTATTGAGATATGCTTTCTTTATAGTTATATCAGTAACAAATTTAATCGTGCATTCACCTGTTTTTTCCATTTCTTCAAAAACTCGTTTTGCTTTATTGTGCAATTTTTGCTGATTCAAATAAGTATCAAATATTTTTTGGGCAAAATCAATACTCCCATAATAAATCAAAAAATCTATTGGTAAATTTTGATGCTTAGTATCAAAGTGTTCATTTAATACGAAAGAATTCTCAGCAATATCGTTTAATAAATTACTCAAGTTTTCAAATTTTTCAAAAACAGGAACAGCATATTTTTCTATCAAATCACATAACTTTGGTATAATATTGCCTTGATTTGCAAGGGCAATATTCCAATCAGTATTTTTGTTTTTTAATGGTGTTATATTTTCTAATTTAGTTGAAAAAATTAATCCACTTTTTTCTTCTGAATTGTATTTTTCATTCTGCCATTTTTTAAGTGATAATGATGATACTGAAACAAGCGGCCAAATAACAACACTGCCTGACCAGTTTTTCATACTAGATTGGAAATAAATTTCAAATACAAATTCTCCATTTTTAGATTTTTTTCTTAAAACCTGTCCTTTCTTTGTAGATTTAAAACCTTGTGGAGACAATAGTTCAGTAATTTTTTGACAGCCAATTTCAAATATTTCTTTCGTTTTCATTTTCTTATTTCATTTTTCAATCCATACTTTTTTTTGTAAAAATATACATCACAAAATTACTCTCTTTTTTAGAATAAACAAAAAGCAGCACAAAACAATGAAATTTCATCGTTTGCAGCTGCTTCTGAGTTGTTAAAATTGTATTTTAATAAAGGTACAAAGTGACAAAGCTACAGAGTAAAAAAAAGTCGCTTTGCTCCTTTTTATTCTTCAACAATCTCTATACATAATCTTGTCAGTTCAAGCTGAGTCGAGAACCCTCAAAGCATTTCAATTTCATTAAAAAAAGAAAAGGTTCAAAGTAAAAACCTTTGAACCTTTGTAACTCTGAGCCTTTGAACCTATTTCTTAGCTCTAAGCTTATATTTATTTTCTTTATACAAATTCCCTGCTGTAATTACATGTGCCAAAGCATCTTTTGCTAATTCTTCATTTAATTTAACTGGAACTAAAGTTGTATCATTTTTGATTTCAAACTGCAATGGTTTCAAATTTGGTTGCATAATTACAACCTGATTTTCAACTCTAAATGCGTTGATATCATTAAACTGCATAATAGATCTTCCTTGCACTTTTGGATCGAGTTTGCTTAGGTTTCTTCCTACCATTGGTGTTTCAAACGGAAGTCCTAAGTAACTTAACAATGTTGGTGGAATATCAATCTGGCTTGCCAATCTATCATAAACCGCTCCTTTTGGAACTCCTGGCCCCATAATAAATGCTGGGATATGAAATTTATTTATTGGCACTAAATTTTTTCCGTATGTTCTGGTATTATGGTCAGCAATTACAATGAAAATCGTGTTTTTAAAGTACGGTTCTTTCTTTGCCATTTCAAAGAATTTCCCAATTGAGAAATCGGCATATTTCATGGCATTATTTACCGTATTAGGCTTTTTATCGTACGGTTTAATTCTTCCAGCTGGATATTCAAATGGTTCGTGATTTGAAGTCGAGAACATTAAAGAGAAAAATGGTTTGTCTCCTTTTGATTTGAAATACTGATTTGCTTTCGTAACCAAATCTTCATCAGAATAACCCCAAGTTCCTTTGAAAGCATATTTATTTCCATCCGATTCAAAATCAGTTTGGTCTACGATGTCTGTGAAACCATTTCCGTTGAAAAACGAAGCCATATTATCAAAATTAGCCATTCCGCCATAGATGAAACTGGTATCGTAACCTTTTTGTTTTAATGCGTCTGCCAATGTAAAAAATCCTTGTTGTGAATTTCCAAGCTTCACTACACTTTCTGATGGCGAAGGCAAAAATCCAGTTACTACCGCTTCAATTCCGCGAACACTTCTGGTTCCTGTGCAATACAAATTGGTGAACAATAATCCTTCTTTAGACAATTTATCAAATTCTGGAGTTAATGGTTTTCCTCCCAAAATTCCAACGTATTCTGCGCCTAAACTTTCCTGTAGAAAAATCACCAAATTGTATGGTTTTTTCATAACAGAATCTGGCTGCTGTACATGCAAAAACGGAATGTCTTTATCGCTAAAATCGTTTGGTCCTGCTATCATGTATTTTTTTACACGAGCAATGGCTTCGGCTTCATCCATTTTACCATACATTTTAGTATTTCCCTCATTTTTGATTGAATACGCGGCAAAAGCAACGGTGTAAAATGAATTTAATCCCAAAGTATTTGTAAGCTGATCTGTTGAGAAAACAGCATTACTAGCATTAATAGGACGTTTTGAAGTAAGACTTGAACGTGCTCCGAAAAACAATAAAAAAGCAACTAATGGAAACACCATTAATTTGAATTTATATTCTGTACTTGTGGTATAAAATAATTGTTTCCCTTTTTTGAAAGCCAAATACAGTACAACGCCAAGAATTAGAAAAGTCACAATGATTGAAGTCAGGTAACTTTTTAAAAGCATTCCAACCACTTCTTTTGGATAAATAAGATAATCTAAGAAAATCTTATTTGGGCGCGTATCATATTGCTTTACAAAATCTGGAGAAGCTAATTCTACAAAAAGAATTAAAAACAGAAATAGAAAACTATAAATTACCAGAAATTTGTTGGTGAATTTTATCCATTTATTTGGCAGAAAAGTAATTAGAACTGCTGGCAAAAATGACAAATAACACAGTAATATTAGATCCATTCGTAATCCGATTGGAAAAATATACCAGAAATCTGGTGTCTGCACTACTCTTTCTTTAAAAAGAAAAAACAAAAAGATTCGGCTTAAAGTGGTAATCAATAATCCGATTAATATAAAACTGAAAATAGGTTTTAAAAAACGTAAATTTTTCATTAAAAATAGTATAAGAACGTAAGATTAGAAAATAGATTACTCTTCGTAACGGTTAATTTCTCTGTCATAAAACTCATTAGCCTTTTCGATTAAACTCTCCATTTCGACGTTTAATTCAGCTTCATCAAGATCTTCCGGTTCTTCCAAAAACTCAACCTCATCATCTTTCAAATTGATAATGAATCTTGGGTAATCTAGGTGAATGATAAAAATATCGTCTGGAAAATCGGTATTATCTCCAAGTAAAAATTTAGGTAATTCCATATCTATTTATTTTTTTTAATGTTTATTTTTTTAGTTCTAGATTATACAGATTAAAAAGAATTTCTCTTGACTTTAAACTTTACAATCTTCGACTTATTTTTTATTCAAATTTAGTTATTTAGATCTGAATCGATAATCAATCTCTTTGTTAGGTAATGAAAACGAATATACAAACAAATCGCCGCTGCGGTTAAACCTGCCAAAAGTCCGATCCAAACCCCTTGCGCTTTCAATTCGGTATGTTCTCCTAAGTAGTACGAAATAGGAAAACCAATAACCCAATAAGCTACAAAAGTAATATACATTGGTACTTTTACATCTTGTAATCCGCGTAAAGCGCCTAAAACCACAACCTGAATTCCGTCAGAAATCTGGAAAATCGCTGCAATTAAAAGTAATTTTGAGGCAATTCCGATCACTTCTTCGTTATCTAAAACCTGTCCTGTATTTTCCATATTCAAGAAAATATAAGGCAGATAATCGTGGAAAATAATAAAGAAAATTGCAAAAATAGTTTCTAAGATTATAGCAAGCAGGAAAATAGAACGTGCTACAACAATTAGCTTTTTATAATCCA
Organism: Flavobacterium sp. LPB0248; assembly: GCF_013388355.1. Taxonomy (GTDB): domain Bacteria; phylum Bacteroidota; class Bacteroidia; order Flavobacteriales; family Flavobacteriaceae; genus Flavobacterium. The sequence continues at coordinate 3,842,126 of NZ_CP058246.1, read as the reverse complement.
TTAAACCTCTTTGATTGCTGACACGAACCATCGAAGTTACACTTAATCCCATGGCAAACATAAAAGTCATAGAAGCAAGGCTCAACGCAATCTGATTTGCTGCCTGACTTGTTTTTCCGATATTACCGCAAAGCCAAATAGACGCTGTAAACAAAACTACTTCAAAAAGCATTTGCATGGCAGAAGGAAATCCGATGCTTATAATCTTTTCTATTGTTGCCTTTTTTATTTCATTAAAACTGAAACCTTTAAAAAAGCGTTTTAGATCGTCTCTTCTTGAAAGCATAATATGCATGAACATTACCAAAAATATTCTCGAAATCACGGTACCAAGTGCTGCACCGATAATTCCCATTTTTGGAAAAATCCAGATTCCATAAATCAAAACATAATTAATTCCAACATGAAGCACATTTGCCATAACCATAGCATACATAGAATATTTGGTTAGTGACATTCCGTCTGCAAATTGCTTATAACCTTGGTACATTACCAAAGGAATCAATGAGAAAGCCACCCATCCTAGATACGGCTTTGCAAGCACAATAACATCTGCAGGCTGTTTTAGCAATTCCATGATTGGTTTGGCAAACATAATTACCGTAAAAAGAATTAATCCTAAAATAGTGCACAGAAATAAACCATGATGAAAAGCAGAGCGAATTTTAGTATCATTTTTCTCTGCATCACCTTCTGCAACGATTGGAGTTATTGCTGTAGAAAATCCAATTCCTAAAGACATTGCAATAAAAATCATACTGTTACCTAGCGAAACTGCTGCTAGTTCTGTACTTCCTATTTTTCCCACCATTATGTTATCGACAATACCAATTAAAGTATGTCCGACCATTCCTAAAATAACAGGATAAGCCAGTCTTAAATTATACGAAAACTCTTTGGTGTACTGCTTTAAATTCACTTGTATTCTTTTTTAGTCGGCAAAGATAATCAGAAGCTTGGAATTCTATCCAATTAATAAAAATATATGCCAATTTTAAGACAAAAATAAGCTCACCTCAATATTATGTAACGAAACCTGAAAATTGTATAACAAACTCCAAACGCCTCCCATATAATTTTACATTATAGAAATTTCAAAAATATAAGCCATGAAAAAATTACAGATGTTATGCCTAGCTGCTTTCACATTTTTATTTGCCAACAACACATTTGCTCAAGAGACAGAAGCAACAAATTACGACCAAGGTTTTAGATTAGGTTTTGGTTTAAATGGAGGATTGCCAACTGATAATGATTACGACTGGTCTCTTGGGGGAGATGTTCGTTTACAGTATGATCTTTCCAAAAAAACATCTTTGACCCTAACAACAGGTTTTACGAATCTATTTATGGGAAAAGACGATCTTGGAAATAACGTAAAAGATCTTGGATTTATTCCAGCCAAAGCAGGTTTTAAAGCTTTTGTTTTAAAAGATCAATTTTATGTATTAGGTGAAGTTGGTGCCGGTTTTGCTGTAACAAACGGTTACGATAAAACAACTTTTTTATGGGCTCCAGGAATTGGATATGCTAACAAATTTATCGACTTAAGTGTTCGTTATGAAGATTATCATGATTTTAGAACCAATCAGGTAGCATTGCGTGTTGCTTATGGTTTTAAACTATAAAAAATAGGTTTAATTTATTATTTTGTTTTTGGTAAAAACCCGACAGTCTCCACGTCTGTCGGGTTTTTTATTTTTTACCATTGGTCAAAACAGAAGTGCCATTAGTCAAATGATTTTTTAGGATTGATTTAGATCGCGGTAATTCGCAGAAAAATTAATCAAATCATGAACAAAACAGTTTTTTATCTCTCGCAGCTTTTTCTTTTTTTATTGGCTACTCTTGCTGCACGATCTCAATCAGGAATTTCAGGTGAATTTAAAGTCGATTACGTTCCTTTTTCTAAATATGTACGACCAATAGACAGTACAAAAACAGATGCCGAAAGCAATTTTAAAAGAGCCCAGATTGCTTTTGAAATACCGCTTTCTTTAAAAATGGACAAATACGATCATCCTAGACTTTGGTCTGTTATTGTAAATGGAAGTTATGCCAAAATGGAAAACAGAAACTACAATATTCAAGATCTTCCAGCAGAATTTCAAGGCGGATTTCCGAATGAATTACTAAACACTCAAATTGGTATTAAGCACATTCGATCTATTTCTTCTTCTTGGTCGTTATTTATCATGGCTTCGGTGGGTATTTATACAGACATGGTAGAGATTAATAAAGATGATGTCCTAATGCAAGGTGGAGTACTTTTTATTAAACAATTTAACCCGAATCTGGCTTTGGGCGTAGGACCAGTTTTAACCAATAGTTTTGGTGTGCCAATGGTACTTCCAGGAATATATTTTAACTGGGAATCCAGAGGAGCTCTGCATTTTAAAGTTGCTTTTCCTGAAGGTGTGGAATTAGGTTACCGCATGAATGATAATTTTGATTTAAAACTCGTCGGAGAATTAAGCGGTATGACGGCCGAAACCAAGATTGGAAATAAATCTTCGCTATTGGGTTATCAGCAAATTATTGCCGGTTTACGACCACAGCTTAAGTTTGGCGAACATTGGACTCTGGAACCAACCGCAGGAACGACGCTAGTTCGTAATTTCTCTACTACGAATAGAAAGATTAAGGATATTTTTAAAGAGAAAGATATAGCCGATCCAAGATTCACAACAACTTTTTACGGAGCATTAGCTCTAAAATGGAAATTCTAGAGCTACCTGCTTAATAAATTTTTATAAACTACCTCTTTCAGTAATGCTTCTCGGCGTGTTCTTGAAATGGGTAGTTCTTGTCCTTTTATAAATAATCGTCCGCCAGAAACAGAATCTATGTGGGTAATATTGACAAGAAAAGATTTATGGATTCTAAAGAAAATTTCTGCAGGAAGTGTTTCTTCTAATGAAATCATGGTTTGATGAATCACAAGAACCTTATCTTTAAAATGAAGTTTAGCATAATTCTGCATGCCTTCTATATATAAAATATCCACCCAAGAAATTTTCTGAAATCCTTCTTCCTGACGCACATATAAAAACGGATCTAATTGATTTTGCTTTGGAGAGCTAATCATCTGATGCCATTGCTTAGCTTTTAAAGAAGCTTGATAAAAACGTTGAAACGTAATAGGCTTTAATAAATAATCTACCACCTGCAAACGATATCCATCTAAAGCATGTTCTGAGTAGGCTGTTGTGAAAATTACCAAAGGCGGTTTTTCTAACGATTCCAGAAACTCCAATCCCGTAAGATATGGCATATTGATATCCAGAAACATCAAATCGATTTGCTTTTCTTGAAGGTAAGAAGTTGCTTCTAATGCTGAAGCGCAAGTACCGGCAACTTCTAGAAAATCAATTTTAGAAATAAAGTCTACGATTCCGTTTCTTGCGATAGGTTCATCGTCTATAACGAGGCATTTCATGCTCATAATATTGTTTTTGTTTCAGGTTTAATGTTTAATGTTTTTTTGTTTCCCGCAGATTTAGCAGATTTTTTTGAAATCCTTTTAATCTGATAATCTGTGGCAAAAAATTTAACCGCAAAGTTCACAAAGTAGCAGATAAAAAATTCGCGTTAATTCGCGCAATTAGTGGCGAAAAAAAATCATTTCAAATCTAAAGTCACAGTAACCGTAAAGTCAGAATCTGTTTTATTGATATTGAATTGATGTTTTTCTGGATATTGAATCGTCAGCCTTTTCTTTACATTTTCAAGTCCTAATCCTTGACTTTTAGACGGAATTTTATATTGCTCTGTATACGAATTTTCAATTCTAAAATTCAATTGTTTATTAATCTGTTCACAAGACAAATGCACAAATCCTTTTTGATTTGGAAGTCGGGAAACATATTTAAAAGCATTTTCGATCAAAGGAACCAAAAGCAATGGCACGATTTGAAGTTGTCCGTCTTCGATATTCCATTTGCTTTTCACTTCCAATTCATTTCCCCAGCGGGTTTCTTCAACAGCAATCAAATCCTTCAAATATTTAATTTCAAGATGCAAAGGCACATATTCTTTGTTGCATTCATACAATTGATAACGCAAAATATCTGAAAACTGAACCAATAAAACAGATGCCAATTGTACATTGCTCTGCATTAGAATATGAATATGATTTAGAACATTAAACATTAAATGTGGATTTATCTGATCCTGCAAAATTTTTATTTGCGCTTCAAGATGAACTTGCTGTAATTGCGCATGATTTCTTTCGATAACATTATGTTCCTGATAAAATCGAAGTCCGCAGGCAGTACCGCAAATTAAAATCGCTGACGGAATGTTACCGTAAAATCGCGACCATAAAAAATGAAGAGAATCTACATCTGCTTCTTCAGGATATGCTTTTCTTCTTATAACCGAATCTGAAAAAACAATATAAATCAATGACAGACAAAATGCCAAAAGCAGTACAACAACAACGCTTTGTACTGCAAACGAGCTCATTTTATTTTGTTTCAGCGCTTTGGGCAGTATAACATCACTTAAAATATGAGCTAAAACAGCAGAACAAATCAAAACTAAAATAGCCTGAATTGTAGCCGTCAAAAAATCGTAATCTTCGATCATCTGCGCCCAAATCGTGATACCTAATAAGCTCCAAAAAAAGACTAAAAACATCCAATGCCTGTTCTTATTGATTGCGATCATCTATAAATAATTTATTGAAAAAATTTAACTTCAAAAGTAATCCTATATTTTTTTAAACAAACCACAAAGAAGCCCAAACCGCAATTACTATCAAAATTAGTTTGACGAACTGCGTTTTTGTTTTGACCAATGGAATTTTAAAAAGCAATATAAAATAACCCCGACAGTTTTTTAAAACTTATCGGGGTCAAAAAATTATCTAATTGACTAATTATCTCAATTGCCCAATTACTTCTCCCCTAATTCTTTCTTATACAATTCAATATTTATTGCTGTTTTCTCGTCCAACTCTGGTTCTTTAATATCCGTATGTTTTTTCATTTCCTCCCATATAATTTTAGCTACAATATAACGAGACATTTCTTTGTCATCGGCAGGAATTATATACCATGGCGCATGTGGTGTAGAGGTTTTGTTTATTGCCTCTTCATAATACTTCATATACTCGTCCCAATAACCGCGTTCTTTCAAATCACCTGGCGAAAATTTCCAATTGTGTTTTTCTTCTTCCAAACGGCGCAACAAACGCTGACGCTGTTCTTCTTTGCTCAAGTGCAAATAGAATTTCATTACAATTGTTCCGTTTTGAGTAATATGTCTTTCAAAATTATTAATCTGTTCAATTCTATTTTTCCAAAAATCGGGCGTAATGTCATCAACAGAATTAATGTCTGGAAGGTTTTCAGCCAGAACATATTCTGGGTGTACACGTGTGACCAAAACATTTTCGTAATGTGTTCTATTAAAAATTGCAAACTTTCCTTTTTCTGGAAGCGCAATATAATGGCGCCATAAATAATCGTGTTCCAATTCTGCCGAATTTGGCGTTTTAAAACTATGGACCACTACTCCACGCGGATTAAATTCTTTAAAAACTTCACGAATCAAACTGTCTTTTCCAGAAGTATCCATTCCTTGCAGGCAGATTAAAACTGCATATTTATTGTGCGCATACATTACGTCTTGCAAATCACTCAATTTAGCTTGAACTTTATCTAGTTTCTCTTCTTTTTCATCGTCATCTGCTTTTACATTCAAAACAGTCGGAATTTCTTTGAGCTTTATTTTATCTACAACTTTAAAATCTTTCGGATCTATTGATTTCATATCTTTTCCTTTTTTGTCTTATAAATATAGTATTTTTACGAAGCATATTCCTGCTATTCATTGCAATACTTTTCAATAAATTGCTTTTTTCCAAAGCCATAACAAGAGCTTCCTTCGGTCGCTTTGTTCTGTCAGGAAAAAAATGCAATTTCTTTTCAAAGTATTTCCATTACTATCAGGGCTAGGCACTTATTTTCAAAACAACATTCATGGAAAAATTTACATTAGAAATATTATTTCAAATTATCGGAATCGGCTCGGCATCGGGATTATTTTACAATAACGATGCACTTTATGTAATTGGCGATAACAGCGGATTCTTATACGAATACAATATGCAAAATCAGCAACTGAATCAGCATGCTTTGATTGACAATCCAACACAGAATATTCCGAAAAACTTAAAACCCGATTTTGAATCGCTTACACATCATAATGATACGCTTTATGTTTTTGGTTCTGGTTCAACCGAAAACCGAAACAAAATGATTGAGTTTGATATGAAATCAAAAACCGTTTTACAAAAGAACAATTTAGTCGATTTGTATGTGGTGATGCAGAATTTCGGAGAAATAAAACCTCAAGATTTTAATCTAGAAGGAGCTATTTTCGACGGAGAAAACTGGTATTTATTCAATCGCGGAAATGGCATTTCTAACAAAAACACGATTTTTACCATTCACGCCAAAAATCTAGGAGAAGAATTTGCCTTGATTTCTGTTAATTACAAATTACCAAAAATAAAAGGCGTTCGTTCCAGTTTTACCGATGCTATTTTGGTAGATGATAAAATCTATTTCCTTTCAACAGCCGAAGACACAAAATCTACTTATGATGACGGAGAAATCTTAGGAAGTTTCATTGGAAGAATAGACGTTAAAACGATGAAAATAGATTTCACTCAAAAAATCACCTCAACCAACAAATTTGAAGGTTTAACTTTTTATAAAAAAGAAAATAACAAAATCGAGTTTTTGCTTTGCGAAGATAATGATACAGAAGTTTTAGAAACTAAAATTTATAAATTGACATTGCCTATAAAATAAACTTTGTGAATCTCTGTGTAGCGTTGTGAATCTTTGCGAAAGAATTATTACACAGAGATTCGCAGAGTTTTTTCGCAGAGAAACACAAAGTATTTTAATTACGTTTCTACAATAAAACCTTTGTGAATCTCCGTGCAGCTTTGTGAATCTTTGCGAAAGAATTATTACACAGAGATTCGCAGAGTTTTTTCGCAGAGAAACACAAAGTATTTTGATTACGTTTCTACCATAAAACCTTTGCAACTTTGAATCTTTGCAACTCTGAACCTTAAAAAAGATTTTTTTTTCACCCCCATCCCAACCTTTTTATCTTTTTATCTCTCTATGTAAGAAAGACAACAATTGTGATAAACGAAACTCAAATAGCAAATTGTAAAAAAATGCATCGCGATGCCCAGCGTCAGGTGTACGAATACATGGCGCCAAAGCTGTACCGCCTTTGCAAAAGATATTTAAAAAAGGAGGAAGAGATAGAAGAAGCTTTGGCAGATTCTTTCTTTACTATTTTCACCAAACTTGATCAGTTAAAAGAAGCGTATGCTTTTGAAGCTTGGGCTAGAAGAATAACTGTAAATCATTGTTTGGCAACCATCAGAAAAGCAACCAACTTTAATATGTATCTCGACGACGTAAAGCTGATTTCTCAGCCTTCTGTTGACGAACTAAATACTTTAGAAGAAGAAGATTTACTTAATTTATTAAACCACATTCCAGACGGCTGTAAAACGGTGTTTAACCTTTTTGTTATTGAAGGTTTCTCCCATAAAGAAATAGCCGAAATGCTAAAGATTTCTGAAGGCACATCAAAATCACAATTGAATGCCGCTAAGACCAAACTGAAAGAACTGGTTAATAAATTGTATTATCAAAAAGCAAAATAGTCATGGACAATCAAGATAAATTATTCGATAAAATAAAAGAAGCTTCGCAAAAAGCCGAGTTTCAAGACTTTCCAGGAATGGAAAAAGTCTGGTCGCGCGTAGAAGAAAAACTGGACAAAAAAGAAGATAAAAAAACAATTGCTTTATGGAAAAAAATTGCTGTTGCCGCTTCTCTTCTATTATTGCTTTCTTTAGGATTTCAGTTTTTACATTCTAATAAAGAAACTGTAAATGAAACTCCAAAAGTTGTTCTGGAAGAAAAAGCAATAGAACAGCCTAAAACTAAAGAACCAATTGTTAATCAAAATAGTACAACTCCTTCTAAAATAGTTTCAAGCGAAGAAGCGGTTAAAATTTTAGAAAATCAAACTAAAAGCAAAGATCGAGTTGCTGTTCAAGAAGTAACATCACCTCAAGCAAGACCAGTTTTGTCTGCACCAGCTTCTAATATTGCATCAGAAGCTGTTGTTTCTGCAAATGAACCTCTAAGAAGCGAATCTTATGATGAAGAAAATAACATCGTTTCAAAAAAAGAAGTAACTCCAGAAATGGGGTATTCAAGTTATCCCCAAAGAGAATCTGCAAGAGTTGCTTACTCTGCCGCGCCAGCACAAAAAGCAAAAAAAAGCAGTCCTCTGGTAGTTTTAAACGGAAATGCACTAGCGCACAGCGACGATGTAAAAAAAGATAAAATGATTCAAAACGAACTTCCGAATCTACAGCCAGAAAATTTAGATTCGCTTGTAGTTCTTGACGAACCTTTATACATCATTGACGGAATTTATTATTCAGAAAATGATTTATTTGGCAAAAATCCAACAAGTCCGTATGCTCCTTTAGACAAACAAGACATTAAAACCATAACGATTTTACAAGACCTTGAAGCGACGGAAAAATATGGCGAAAAAGGCAAAAAAGGAGTTGTTATAATTACTACTAAAAACGGAAAACCAGCTCCGAAAAAATAAGCAGGTCACAACAGAACTTTGTCAAAGTTTGAAACTTTGACAAAGTTAAATCTCAACATTAATTCTTAAAACTTATTATCATGAAAAGTCTAAAACTTATTTCATCAGCCATTGCTATGCTTATATGTTTCGTAACCATGGCACAAGAAAGAACGATTTCTGGAATCGTATCAGACGAAAATAAACAACCGCTTCCAGGCGTAACTATTTTCAATCAGACCTCAAAAACTAGTGTTTACACAAATTTTGATGGCCAATACAGTATTCAAGCCAAAACTGGCGACATGTTGGTTTTTACTTTCATTGGATACAAAAACCAAAGCCAAAAGGTTCAAAATTCAAATATTATCAATATAAAACTTCTTCCAGATAATCAGACATTAAACGAAGTTGTAGTTGTTGGCTACGGAACTTCAAGTTCTGAATATGAAGACCGAAGTTATGCTCGTGCCGAAAAAAGAAGAGAGAAAAAAGATGCTGCGCAGGCACTTAAAGGAAAAATGGCAGGAATTCAAGTTGCAAGCAATGCCCTTTATATGCCAAGCCCAACTGTTGCTATTCGCGGAAATGCACCACTTTCTCCAAAAAATGAACCCATGTATATTATTGATGGAGTTCCTGCAAAAGCCAATCAAATGGCAAAAATAAATCCAAATGATATTGATAATGTTTCGGTTTTAAAAGACCAAGCAGCAACTTCGATTTATGGAAACAAAGCGTCAAATGGCGTTGTAGTAATTTCAACCAAAAATGAAATGTATAAAAATCTTTCGGAAAAAGAATTGGACAAAAAATTAAATATAATGCCAATTCCAGCTGAACCAACTCAGGAAGATTATGACACTTTTGTAGAAAATGCCTTCGAAAGTCCTAAAACAGCACCACTTTCTACCTTTTCTATAGATGTTGACAATGCTTCGTATACGAATATTAGACGTTTTTTAAACAACGGACAACAAGTTCCGAAGGACGCAGTTCGTGTAGAAGAAATGGTTAATTTCTTTAAATATACATATCCGCAACCAAAAAATGAACATCCGTTTTCTATCAATACAGAAGTGAGCGATTCACCTTGGAACAAAAACAATAAAATCTTAAAAATTGGTTTGCAAGGAAAAAATATTTCAACCAACGATTTACCTGCTTCGAACCTTGTTTTCTTGATTGATGTTTCGGGTTCAATGAGCGACATGAACAAATTACCATTATTAAAACAATCTTTAAAAATATTGGTGAACGAATTACGCGTAAAAGATAAAGTTGCCATTGTAGTTTATGCTGGCGCTGCAGGAATGGTTTTACCGCCAACTTCTGGTGATGAGAAAAAAACAATCATCGACGCTTTGGACAAATTACAATCTGGAGGAAGTACAGCTGGAGGAGCAGGAATTGAACTGGCTTATAAAACGGCAACTGAAAATTTCATTAAAGGCGGAAACAATCGTGTAATTCTAGCAACTGATGGAGATTTTAACGTTGGAAGTTCTTCTAATTCTGACATGGAAAAACTAATCGAAGAAAAAAGAAAAACAGGCGTTTTCTTAACTTGTTTGGGTTACGGAATGGGAAATTACAAAGACAGTAAAATGGAAATTCTTGCCGATAAAGGAAACGGAAACTATGCTTATATCGACAACATTCAAGAAGCTAATCGTTTTTTAGGAAAAGAGTTTAAAGGTTCGATGTTTGCTATCGCGAAAGATGTGAAGATTCAGATTGAATTCAATCCAAAACAAGTTCAAGCGTATCGCTTAATTGGTTATGAAAATAGAAAATTGCGTCCAGAAGATTTTAAAAATGATGCGATTGATGCTGGCGAATTAGGAAGCAATCATACCGTAACAGCGTTGTATGAAATTATTCCTGCGGGTATAAAAAGCGATTATTTGACCGCACAAGCAGATGATTTGAAATACACCAAAACCGAAACCAACTCTGCAAATTATAGTAATGAATTGGCAACTATAAAATTCCGTTACAAAAAACCTGACGGTGAAAAAAGCATCGAAATGGTTCAGGTAATTGAGAACAAATCGGTTCCTTTGGAAAAAGCGAGTGACGATATGAAATTTAGTTCTGCCGTAGCTTGGTTTGGATTAAAATTGAGAGATTCAAAATTAATTGCTGATAAATCTTCTGAAGAAATTGTAAAACTGGCAAAGCAAGGAAATTCAAATGATGAAGAAGGTTATAAAGCTGAGTTTATTCGTCTAGTGGAAACTTCTAAACAGTATAATTAATAAATATTGTATTACATTTGCGACTTTATTTTCATAACTTATTTTACACACATGAATCCTATTTTAAGCCAAAATTTATTTTTAGTAAAAGAACATATTGGAATGTTCAAAGCCGCAAACAATTACGATATATATCATCCAGAAAACAATCAAATCATCATGAACTGCCGAGAAAACAATCTTGGTTTTTTCACTAAAGTTTTTCGATTTACAGATTATAAAAGAGCTACTCCATTTAATGTTGAAATTACAACTGCTTCTGGCGATAAATTAATCACAGTAAGAAGAGGTGTTGCCATCTTTAGATCGACTGTTGAAGTATTGGACGAAAAAGATCGTTTGGTTGGAACTTTCAAACAAAAATTCTTTTCTATTGGAGGAAAGTTTGATATTCTGGATAAAAACGAAAAACCAGTTGCAACACTTCAAGGAAAATGGACCGGTTGGGATTTTAAATTCTCTCATGAAGGCAGACAATTGGCTCAAGTAAATAAAAAATGGGCTGGATTAGGAAAAGAGTTTTTTACAAGTGCTGATAATTATGTTCTTCAGATTGAAGATACAGTTGCTTCCGATAGTCCGTTGAGACAATTGATTTTAGGAGCTGTAATGTGTATTGACATGGTTCTGAAAGAATAGCAAAAAGTTGTTAAACTTAGATTAAGAATACCTTTTAAAGCATCATTTTAGTTTTCAAAACCTTATTTTTGTAAGACTTAAAATGATGCTTTCTGCATTTCTAAAAACACAATCATGACCGACTTAAAAAATAAAAACGCCTTTATTACAGGCGCAGGAAAAGGAATAGGAAAAGCTGTGGCAATTGCTTTAGCAAAAGAAGGTGTAAACCTGATTTTGGTTTCAAGAACTCAAAAAGATATTGATGAGCTGGCTGCAGAAGCTGCTAAACTTGGCGTAAAAACTTTGGCTTTGTCTGCAGATGTTTCTGATATTAGTTCTATAAATGCTGCTGCTGAAAAAGCAATCGCAGAATTTAAACACATCGATATTTTAATCAATAGCGCAGGAATTGCTTCTTTTGGAAAATTCTTAGAATTAGAGCCAGAAGCTTGGGAAAGAATTATTCAGGTGAATTTAATGGGAACGTATTACACAACACGTGCAATAATTCCAAACATGATCGAAAGACAAACTGGAGATATTATTAACATTTCATCTACTGCTGGATTAAACGGAAACGCTCTAACAAGTGCTTACAGTGCTTCTAAATTTGCTGTTTTAGGTTTAACTGATTCTCTAATGCAGGAAATGAGAAAACACAATATTCGTGTTACGGCTTTAACGCCAAGTACAGTTGCAACTGACATGGCAAAAGATCTAAATCTGACTGACGGAAATCCTGAAAAAGTAATGCAATCTGAAGATATGGCAGATTTAATTATTGCTCAGTTAAAATTAAACCGAAGAGTATTTATCAAAAACAGCAGTATTTGGTCTACTAATCCTTAAAAGTAATCGTATAAACTTTGTCAAAGTTTAAATCACAAAAAGACATTAAATGGAACAATATTTAAGACAATTGGTCGAAATAGAATTTCAAGACAAGAAAGAAATCTTCAGCGGTTTTTTAATTGATTACTCTGATGATTGGATTTTGCTTCGAAATAATCCAGTAGATTTTGTTTTGGATGGTTTTGTTATTTTAAGAAATAAAAACATTGAAGCTGTAAATAGAGATCATGATCTGGCCTTTACAGAAAAAGTAATTCGCTTGAAAGGTTTAAAAATCAATTCTGATGATATTATCCCGATTAAAGATTTAGCTTCAATTATAAATTATGTTTCTAAGAAATACGGGATTTTTCAAATCGCTAAAAAATCATCTAAATCTGCTTATCTAGGAAAACTACTAAAATTGAATGACGAAGAGTTGACAATTGATTTTCTAGACACACGCGGTCAGTTTGGAGGAGAATTAGGTTTTAATCCCGAAAAAATTCGAGTTATAGAATTTGATACCGATTATATTAATTCTTTGAAATTGGTTGTTCAGGAAAATGAGTAATTTATAAAAAATGAAAAGCCTCTAATAAGAGGCTTTTTTTGTCATTCCGAGGAACGAGGAATCACACTAGTAATTCCGTATGCTATAATTGTCAATCTTTGTCGAGTTTCGAGTGTGATTCCTCGTTCCTCGGAATGACAAATACTTTGAATTTATTTTTTAAGCTTCCGCCAGTTTATTCAAAAACTCCAAACGTACACTTCCGTCTTCGTCTATTTTAGTTAAATTGATTTCTTGCAGAGTATTTACCAATTCTGGATTCCAAGGTGTTTTTACTTTCACGTAGTTTTCTGTAAATCCGTGAATGTATCCTTCTTTATTTTCGCTTTCAAAAAGTACCGTTCTGTTTGTTCCTAACTGGCTTTCGTAAAATGCACGGCGTTTTTTAACTGACAATCCACGAAGCATTTTACTGCGTTTTGCTCTCACATTAGAAGGAACAACTCCTGGCATATCTACCGCTTCTGTATTATCTCTTTCTGAGTATGTAAATACGTGTAAATACGAAATATCCAATTCGTTTAAGAAATGATAGGTTTCTAAAAAGTGTTCATCTGTTTCTCCAGGGAAACCAACAATAACATCAACACCAATACAGGCATGAGGCATTACTTCGCGAATTTTATTGACACGGTCAATATAGACTTCACGTAAATAACGGCGTTTCATTAATTTTAAAATATCATTGCTTCCTGATTGCAATGGAATATGAAAATGCGGAACAAAAGTGCGACTTTTCGATACGAATTCAATTGTTTCATTTTTCAATAGATTCGGTTCGATAGATGAAATTCTCAAACGTTCGATTCCTTCTACTTTATCTAAAGCTTGTACTAGATCCAGAAAAGTATGTTCGTGTTTTTTGTTTCCGAACTCCCCTTTTCCGTAATCACCAATATTTACACCTGTTAAAACAATTTCGCGGATGTTTTGAGCCGAAATTTCTTTGGCATTTTTCAATACATTTTCTAAAGCATCACTTCTAGAAATTCCACGAGCCAACGGAATGGTACAATACGTGCATTTATAATCACAACCGTCTTGAACTTTTAAGAATGCTCTGGTACGATCTCCAATAGAATAACTACCTACATAGAAATCGGCTTCGGCAATTTCGCATGAGTGAACTTCACCCATATCGTTTTTACTCAAATCATGAATATAGTCCGTGATTTTGAATTTTTCTGTTGCACCCAAAACCAAATCAACACCATCAACTGCGGCTAATTCTTCTGGCTTTAATTGTGCATAACAGCCAACAGCAGCAACAAAAGCTTTTTCGTTCAGCTTCATTGCTTTCTTAACTACCTGCTTAAACTGCTTATCTGCATTTTCTGTTACAGAGCAAGTATTAATGACATAAATATCTGCTATTTCTTCAAAATCGACGCGGTCAAAACCTTCGTCATTAAAATTTCTGGCAATTGTAGAAGTCTCTGAAAAATTCAGTTTACAACCCAGTGTATAAAAGGCAACTTTTTTTCTATTTTCCATAATCTTTCTTAAATTAATGAAATCGTTGTCAAAAAATTTAAGGCTGCAAATTTACAAACAATATTCTTTAAAAGAAAGCGATTAATTTACTTCGAATCAATAATTTGCATTCATGTTAATTTAGAAACATTCAAAAAAAGCTTTTATTTCTGTTTTATTTTCGCCAAAACTCCTTTCTACAAAGTCCCTTTTAGCAATTCAATAAGAATAAAAAGACAAAATAATCGATTAAATGCAAATTTCACCGATTAAATACATTTTTTATTGGATTAAATTCAAAATTTCTTACATTTACTTTTGCTATGCTTGAGCCGTTAAATAAATTCACATTTAAGAATTTTAACACGCTTTAATTAATTTAATAATAATTCGAGCATAACAATTTTGAATTTTACTCGTTATGTTGTTGTTTTGTGTTACAAAATGAAATGGGAAAGCCGAAAACCAAAGAGAGTAGGCAAAATTATAATAACAAATACACGCTTTATGAAAGCATTTTTACCCACGATCTGCTTGATGTTCTTAACCATTTTTAGTTCGCAAGCGCAAACTAATGCTCCCGCTGCAAATGCAAATCCATTTCCTTCTATTAGCACATTAACAGCTTGGGCAAGCTTAAACTCTCAGCAGCAATTTGACGTTGCTATTCGTGCAGTTGGGTTTAAGTTTGAAGTTAAAGAACCAGGTGAAGGATCTACAGCTTATACCTACATTCGTAAAGTAACTGTTAACGAAGTAAATTATACAGATAGAATTGTATACAGAATTACCAATAACAATTCTGCAAGTATTATTTCGTTAGTAACTGCTTCTACTGATTTAGTTAGTTTATACACACCACAATTGGCAAGCTTTAAAAACAACAATTGTAAAACAGAAATGTCTAAAGACAAAAACACAACTTGCAGCTGTTACGAAAGTGCAAATTTTGCAATCGATCTTTGCGATGAGCGTGTAAAATTAACCATGGGTGACGGAAATAAATATTTTGTTTCTGTAGCTAAAAAATAATTATAACTCTGATTTGTTTCCAAATCTTTACTGACTTTTAAGTATGTAAAGATTTGGAATGCATCTCTTAGTTTGAGTTTGGATTTTTAAGTTCGTACCAAACTTCTAATTCTTCCTGATATTCGAAAGAATTCACAAAATGGAAACCTAATTTTTCTAAAATCTTTCTTGAGTTTTCGTTTCCTGCATCTGCAAAAGCATAAAGCACTTCTACTTTCATTTCGTCAAAAGCATAATCAATAAAAGCTTTTCCCGCTTCGGTTGCATAACCTTTTCCCCAATGCTTTTCTATAAAGCGATATCCTAACTCATAAAAGTTTTTGTGGTTATTGATTTCGTCTGTAATAAATTTAATTCCAGACCAGCCAATAAATTCGTTGGTTTCTTTCAAAACAACGGCCCAACGGCCAGCTCCAAGATCTTTGTATTGTTTTTGAACAAACTTGATATATTCAACACTTTCTTCAATATGTTTTACAGGCCTGTTGCCAACAAATAAATGAACATTCGGATTCGAATCCAATTCAAACATTCCTTCTGCATCAGAAAGTTCAAGTTCCCGTAAAATTAGACGTTCCGTTTCAATTGGATTTTTCATTTTAGTTTAATTTAAAATATAACGTGTTACAACCTCTGCAACACCATCATCATTATTTGAAGCCACAATTAAATCGGCTTTATCACGCAATTCTGGTGTCACATTATCAACCCAAACTCCTAAACCTGCATATTCTATCATTGTTAAGTCATTTCCTGCGTTTCCAACTGCAATAATTTCACTTTGATGAATTCCTAGCTTTTCAGCTAAAAGTTTCAAGCTCGCCGCTTTATCAATGCCTTGCTGAGCTGCTTCTAAGAAAAATGGTTTAGACATCGAAACACTTAAATGTGGCATTGCCTCCATTAAATCTTTTTCTAAGGTTTTTAAATAAGTTGGATCTTGCAACAAAATACATTTAACTGCTGGTCTGTCTACATAATCTTTAAAGCTTGAAACTTTATGATGCGCCATTCCAGTAATTTCTTTTTCGACCTCAATAAACTCTGAATCTGTTTCGCTGATAATCTCATCATCCAAATACGTGATAATGTGCGCATTTTTCTTCACACTATAATCGTAAAGCGCGTGAATTTGTTCTACAGTTAATTTCTGTTCAAACAAAACCAAATCGTCTTTAACACGGCTAATTATTGCTCCATTAAACGAAATCATATAAGAATCGTTTAAATCCATCTCAAGCTCTTTCGCATAAGCTGTCATTGCCGAAGTCGGTCTTCCAGAAGCCAAAACAACATAAACGCCTTTTGCTTGTGCTTCTAATATTACTTTTTTATTTAAATTTGAAATTCTATGATCGTCTGTCAACAAGGTGTCATCCATGTCGAGCACTAACATTTTGTATTGCATATTTTTGGGAGTTTTCAGTTGAAGTCACAGTTTTCAGTATCTAACTGTAAACTGTGAATGCAAACTGTGACTTATTAAAGGCTCATTCTAAATTCTTCTATAACTGGATTTGCTTTTGCAAAATCGGTTTCCTGAATAAAAACCTCAACAGCCAAATCAGTCTGGCCAAAACCTCCTAAACGAGCCGATTGAATATTATCTTTTTTTACTGTTTCTACTCCAGCTTCTTCTAATCTTTCCTGCAAAGCAATTGCTAATACTTCACTTCCTGAAAATACTTTCATTAATCCCATAGCGTTTTATTTTTTTATTCTAATATTCTTTTTAATTGTTTTTGAAAATCTTCATTTTCATTTACTCCAATGTGTTCTTGATTTTTTAGCGGATAAAAATAGGCATTTGCTTTTAACAACTTCTTTAGCCTAACTGCATTATCAATTGGAATCAACTGATCTTTAGTTCCATGAAAAATATAAATTGGTCTTTTTATTTTTGGAAGATAACGATTTGTTTCTAAACTAAATTTCTTCATAAAGTCAGGAAAAAATGGTGCTCTAGAGCTAGATAATTCTAAAAAATTATAATACGGCGCTTGAAGAATCAAAGCTTTCGGATTATTCTCTAATGCCAATTTTGTGGCGAAACCAGAACCAATTGAATATCCTGCAATAATAATTTTATCTTCACGATATCTCTCAGCCACTTTCTTATACACGATAGAAATATCTTTACTCAATTGCTCTTCATTCTCAATTTCGCCTTCACTTTTCCCGAAACTTCTGTAATCTAAAATAAAAATATCATAGCCTAATGAGGTGTATATTTTTGCAATTTTACCCCAAGTTTCAAGTGTTCCAGCATTTCCATGAAGATAAAAAACAAGTCCTTTTGAGTTTTCAGCTTTAAACAATAATCCATTCAACACAGATCCATCAAAAGAAGAAATATTGATTTCTTCAATTTTTTGCTGATAATCAAATTTATAGTCTTTGGGCAATTTTGAACGATAGAAAACTAAATCAACCTGATTAAAATAAAAATAGGATATCATCAAAACATAAATAATCAGAAAAAAGCACAACAGTACAATTCCCAAAAATTTAAACGTTTTTAAAACCTCCATATCTAAAATTAGTTTTGAATCGCAGTTTTCATTTTTAGTCTTTACCAAGATTGAAAACTGAAAATGCAAATAATTAATAAAAAATCCCGCTTTTCAGTTACTGAGACTGAAAACCGGGACTGAAAACTTTATTGTAAACTATTCTTCTTCAATATCGTCTTCGTCTTCATCAAGCTCTTCCCCGTCTTCGTCCATATCAAACAAATAAGGCTCCACCATGATTTTATCTGCCAAAATTTCAATACGCTCTGTCAGAGTTTCAGAAAAGATAATTCGCTGCACTTTGGCGATACTATTAGAAATACGTGTAATTTTTGGATCATGACGTAATTTCAAAATCGGATCTGCATCATCTAGAATAAACATTTTTAGACGATTTACGTTATATCCTGCCGTACTAAACATATCGTTTAATTTGGTCGGTGTTCCAATCAAAACATCAATTCCAGTAGAAACGTAATTTTTATCGTAATCCATGTCGCCTTTTTCGTTTACGCCATAAATTTCCAAATTGGTATATTTTCCATATTTCTCAAAAAGTTCAACCATTTCTAAAACCTTCGCTTTGTCTTCAACAATGATTAAAGCGCGAGGAGATTCTTCCGTTTTACCAGCCAATTGCTGAATGACATTTAAAACAATCGTTGTTGTTTTTCCGCTTCCTTTTGGAGAAATAATCACACAATCAGCACCGCTTTTTATGGTCGAAAAAGTTTCCATCTGCAAAGCATTAGCCTCTGTTAAACCATTTTCAATTAAAGCGTCTTGTAATTTCTCGTTTATTTTTTTTAGTTTCATTTCTAAATTTTAGATTTATGATTTTAGAATTTAGATTCCAAATCATTATTTGCTTGCGAACATTTTCACATCTGTTTCAGAGATTTCGTTTCCGCCTAAAATGATTAATCTCTCGACCACATTTCGCAGTTCGCGAATATTTCCTGTCCAATCGTATTCCTGTAATAAATTTATGGCTTGCGCCGAAAATGATTTTACCGCATTTCCTTGCTCTAAAGCAATTTTTTCGGCAAAATGCGAAATCAAAGCAGGAATATCGTCACGTCTTTCATTCAATGGCGGCACTTTTATCAAAATTACAGCTAGACGATGATATAAATCTTCACGGAAACGACCTTCGGCAATTTCTGTTTTTAAATCTTTATTGGTTGCAGCAACGACACGAACATCGACTTTTATATCTTTATCGGCACCAACTCTGGTAATCATATTCTCTTGAAGCGCGCGCAAAACTTTGGCTTGCGCAGAAAGACTCATATCTCCAATTTCATCCAGAAAAATAGTTCCTTTGTCTGCTGCTTCAAATTTCCCGGCACGATCTTTCACTGCCGATGTAAAAGCTCCTTTTACGTGTCCAAATAATTCGCTTTCGATCAACTCACTTGGAATCGCCGCGCAGTTTACTTCGATTAAAGGAAAACCAGCACGCTCACTTTTTTCGTGTAATTGATGCGCTACTAATTCTTTTCCCGTTCCGTTTGGCCCAGTAATCAAAACTCTGGCTTCCGTTGGAGCCACTTTATCGATCATTACTTTGATATGATTGATTGATTCGCTGTCACCAATCATTTCGTAATTTTTACTGACTTTTTTCTTTAAGATTTTATTTTCAACTACCAATTGTTTTTTATCTAAAGCATTACGAACTGTATTTAGCAAACGATTCAAATCTGGCGGTTTCGAAATGTAATCAAAAGCCCCCAAACGCATAGTCTGAATTGCAGTTTCCATATCACCATGCCCCGAAATCATCACCATCGGGATTTCTGGTTTTATCTTTTTTACTTCTTCTAAAACCTCAACACCGTCCATTTTTGGCATTTTGATATCACACAAAACCAAATCGTAATCGTTGTTTTTTATTTTTTCAAGTCCAGCAACTCCATCTTCGGCTTCATCAACCTGATAGGTGTCATTTTCTTCTGATAATATCTTTACCAAAACTCTTCTGATCGCTGCTTCGTCTTCGACAATTAGTATTTTACTCATTCTTTTTAAAGATGCTAAGATACTAAGATGCTAAGTTTCTGAGTTTTTCCGCTAAAAAATCTTAGCATCTCAGAAACTTAGAATCTTAGAATCTCAAGTTAATATTTTAGCCACTTATACAATTCCTTCCAAGTTGGTTTTTTGCCGTACATCAAAATACCTATTCGGTAAATTTTGGCAGCGAACCAGACCACAAGGAAGAATGTAGCAAACAATAATGATACCGAAATTGCAATTTGCCACCACGGCACACCAAACGGAATACGCATTAACATAACTATTGGCGATGTAAGTGGAATCATCGAAAATACAACGGCAACAGTTCCGTGAGGATCATTTACTACAGTAAAAAACCCGATATAAACACTCAAAATCAGAGGCATTAAAATTGGCAATAAAAACTGCTGAGAATCGGTCTGATTGTCTACGGCAGCACCAATTGCCGCATAAAATGAACTGTACAGAAAATATCCTCCAATAAAATAAATTACAAAACCAATTATAATGCTTGCAATTGGCAGATTCCATAATTCTGCAATATACATTTGCGCAGAACCTGAAAATTGATGTTGAGCTGTTTGCATCATTTCTGGCGAAATTCTTGCTGTCGGTCCAACATTTACTCCAAAAAATGCCGAAGCCGCAAACATTAATCCTAAACCAATTATAGCCCAAATTATAAATTGCAGAATTCCAGCTAGTGAAGTTCCGACAATTTTTCCAATCATAAGCTGAAATGGCTTTACAGATGAAATAATAATCTCTATAATTCGATTTGTTTTTTCTTCGATTACGCTTCGCATTACCATGTTTCCGTAAATGATAATGAACATCATAATTAAATAGCCAAAGGCACCTCCAATTCCGATTTTAATTTCGTTTAAACCTTTTAAGCTTTCCTCTCCAGAAGCCTTAACCAAATGAATATTGACATTTGATTGTGCTTTCTGAATCGCCACAGTATCCAGTTTTTCTTCTTCCAGATTTAGTTTTGTGATTTTACTAGCAATAATATCCTGAGTATTTTCAATAAAAGAAATACTCGGACTATTATTAGAAATAAATTCGATTTTACTTTCTAAATCCTTTCTGTTATTTGTTTTCGGAATAACAATTAATCCATTGAAATTCTCCTTTGTAATACTGTCTTTTAAAGCATTCACTTCAATTTCAGACAGATTTATATATTTAAATTCGGCTCCTTTTTTATTTTCTTTTAAAAAATCTGAAACAAAAATTCCAGTTTCATCATGAATAGCAATTCTTTTTGTTTCTGCTTTCATAGAACTTAAATAGCCAATAAAAACAGCAATAGCCACAAATAAAAGCGGACTCAAAAATGTCATGACAACAAAAGATTTATTGCGGACTTTAGCAATAAATTCTCTTTTTATAATTAATGAAATAATACTCATTTCTTGATTTTAGATTTTAGATTGTTGACTTTAGATTTTCAAATTTCAGGATTACTTCTGAAATCTAAAATCTGAAATCTAAACTTTATTTTCTGTAACTGTCTGGATAAAAATATCGTTTATGCTTGGAATTTTTTCAACGAAATGCGTTACTTGTCCGCGCTGTGTTAAAACATTCAATAATTCGTTTGGACTTGCGTTTCCAATCTGAATATTTAATTTTAAATCATCATTTAAAGATTTAAAACTAGCAGGCGAAACCGTAAATTTTTGAGTAATATCATACATCAAACCTTCAACATTATTAGTCAAAATTCCGACTTCAAAACTGTTTGTTCTAAACTGACGTTTTACATCGACAACTTTACCTTCTATCAGTTTATTTGATTTATGGATTAAGGCAATATTCTCGCATAGTTCTTCTACGCTTTCCATTCGGTGTGTCGAAAAAATAATAGTAGAACCTTGTTCTTTTAATGCCAGAATTTCATCTTTAATTATGTTAGCATTTACAGGATCAAATCCAGAAAACGGTTCGTCTAGAATCAAAAGTTTTGGCTTATGCAAAACACAAACCACAAACTGAATTTTCTGTGCCATTCCTTTAGAAAGCTCTTGGATTTTTTTATTCCACCATCCCTGAATACCCAAACGATCAAACCAATAGTCTAACTGTTTTTTGGCTTCGGCTTTAGAAAGACCTTTCATCTGAGCCAGATAAAGACATTGCTCACCTACTTTCATTGAACTGTACAAACCACGTTCTTCTGGCAGATAACCAATTGTCTGCACATGTTTTGGCTGTAGTTTTTCTCCATCCAAAATTACTTCACCGCTGTCAGGCATTGTAATTTGGTTTATGATTCTGATAAGGGAAGTTTTTCCTGCTCCATTCGGACCTAAAAGTCCATATATACTGCCTTTAGGCACATTTAATGAAACTTCGTTAAGTGCTACATAGTCGCCATATTTTTTTATGACATTATGTACTTCAAGTAAGTTACTCATGTTGTTTTTAAGGATTTACTGCGTCACTTTACCCATTACGGTTCAGCGACTGTAAAAGTAAATAATTACTAGCGAATCTGTGTCATATTACACAAAAAACCCATTCTATTTTATACTAGAATGGGTTTTTATTATTTATAACATTAAAAAAAAGTCACATTAAGAGAACATGTCTTTTACTTTTTCAAAAAATGATTTTTCAGACTTTTCTGGACTTGGAGTAAAATGCTCGTTATTTAAAGCATTTTCAAAGAATTGTTTTTGTTCTTTGTTTAACGTTTTTGGAGTCCAAACATTTACGTGAACCAATAAATCTCCGCTTCCGTAACCATTTAAACTCGGAATACCTTTTCCTTTTAATCTTAAGATTTTTCCAGATTGGATTCCTTCTTCCAGTTTAATACGAACTTTTCCGTTGATTGCTTCGATATCTTTAGAAGCTCCTAAAACCGCTTCAGGGAAACTGATATATAAATCGAAGTGAACATTCTCCCCTTCACGCTTCAAGAATTCGTGCTCAACTTCTTCAATTGCAACAATTAAATCTCCTGGAATACTGTTTCCTGGCGCATCGTTACCTTTGTTGGCAACTTTTAACTGCATACCGTCTACAACTCCAGCAGGAATTTTGATTGATACTGTTTCGTCTTCCTGAACCATTCCTTGAGCATCTGCCTCAGAAGGTTTTTTATCTAAAATCTGACCAGAACCTCCACAAGTAGGACAAGTAGATGCAGATTGCATTCTTCCTAAAATGGTATTGGTTACTCGCATTACCTGACCTTGCCCGTTACAAGTGGTACAAGTTTTATAAGTAACGCCTTTTGCCTGAACTTTACGTTTTACTTTTACTTTTTTCTCAACTCCATTTGCAATTTCTTCTAAAGTCAGTTTTACTTTAATTCGAAGATTGCTTCCTTTCGCACGGCGAGGACCTCCGCCTCCGCCACCGAAACCTCCAAATCCGCCACCAAAAATATCACCAAATTGGCTGAAAATGTCATCCATGTTCATACCTCCGTGACCGCCAAATCCGCCAGAACCATCAAATGCTTGATGACCGTATTGATCGTATTTCGCTTTTTTCTGCGGATCACTTAAAACTTCATAAGCTTCTGCCGCTAATTTGAAGTTCTCTTCTGCCTCTTTGTCGCCTGGGTTTTTATCAGGGTGGTATTTAAGCGCACTTTTTCTGTAAGCTTTTTTAATTTCAGCAGCATCAGCATTTTTTGAAATGCCTAGTATTTCGTAAAAATCTTTTTTCATAATTTAGGTTAAATTCTAAATCTAAAACTCCAATCTCCAATCTTTAAAAGTTGAATTTCAGAATCTTAATTGCTTTTAGTTTCCAACTACAACTTTAGGGTAACGAATAATTTTCTCTCCTAACTTGTATCCTTTTTCAATTACATCTACAACTTTCCCTTTTAATTTATCAGATGGTGCTGGAATTTGGGTAATTGCTTCAGCAATATCAGCGTTGAAAGCATCTCCTGCCTGAATTTCAACTTGCTCTAAGCCTTTAGAAACTAAAGTACTTTTCAGTTTTTCATGAATCAGCTCAACGCCTTTTTTCAAGTTTTCATCTTCAGATTTGTTGATCTCTATAGCGGCTCTATCAAAATCATCTAAAACTGGAAGCATAGCCAATAAAACTTCTTGGTTTGCCGTTTTAAATAATTCAAGACGCTCTTTTGAAGTTCTTTTTTTGTAATTTTCAAATTCAGCAAATAATCTCAAAAACTTATCTTTTTCGTGAGCCAAGTCTTTAGCTAATTGCTCCTCAACACTTAATTCTTCAACAATTAACTGCTCTCCGTTGGCATTGTTCTCTAACGTTACATCGTCTAATTCCTGATCGAATTCTGTATTTTCCGTAGTCATATTACTTTTATTTTTAAAAATATTCTTAAACTTCATTTTTTATTTCTTTCTGTTGGATTGCAAAAGTACTGCCAAATCTTATAAAATGTCAAATTGTCACTTTATTAATTTTGAGGCGTTTAAAAAACGTTCGCAAGCTAGAAAAATTTATTATAATTTTAAGACTATTACGTTTTAGTTTATCTTATCTTTGAGACCAATAAATATAAATTATTACCACCAAAAATTGAATTTAAGGGTTGGCTTCGGCCTCTAAATAATTATTAATTCAAGTTTACCTTATATTAAAAAAAAGCTTCGTCTTACAGAGACGAAGCTTTTTTTATGCTTTTTACCCTTAAAGAATCAATCGTAACCTGCTGAACGAAAAATTTATCGCAAAGAACGCAAAGATTTTTATTTAATTATAGCTTTTTATAAAAAGACAAAGTTCGCAAAGCTTAATATTGATTTAGCTTTGCGAACTTTATTTTTTTTATTCTTGGATAAAAATCTTTGCGTTCTTTTCGATAAAAAACTTTTTTTGCACGGGCGGAGGGATTCGAACCCCCATCAACGGTTTTGGAGACCGCTATTCTACCCTTGAACTACGCCCGTAACTTAAGGTTGGCAAATTAAGAGTTTTTTTTCTTCTCTGGCAACTATTTTGCGAAGAGATTTTAAAAGAAATCCCTTTAAATCTGCGGAATCTTAACCAAAAACCTTAACCCCAAACAGTTAAGCCTGCAAAGCTTTTTTCAATCCTTCAAAGTCTACAGAAACCTGTTCTCCTGTCACTAAATTTTTAAGCGTATATGAATTCGAATTAATTTCCTGATCTCCAACCAATACTGCAAAAGGAATTAAACGTTTATCTGCATATTGAAATTGCTTACCAACTTTTACATTATCTGGATACAGCTCTACTTTTATGTTTTCTTTTCTTAATTGCTGAATTGCTTTTGAAGCATACAAAGCTTCTTTGTCTCCAAAATTCAAGAATATTGCTTTCGAAGTCGCCGCAACAGTTTCTGGGAATAATTGTAATTCTTCAAGAACTAGATAAATTCTATCCAATCCAAAAGAGATTCCGACACCACTCATATTTTTCAAACCGAAAATACCCGTCAAATCGTCGTATCTTCCGCCACCGCCGATAGAACCCATAGCTACCGTTTTTGGCGCTGCAACTTCAAAAATAGCTCCAGTATAATAATTTAAACCACGAGCTAATGTCACGTCTAAATCTAAGGTTGCGGTTGACAAACCTAAATCAGCCACATTGTCGCAAATAAACTTTAATTCTTCAACTCCTTTCATTCCTTCTTCAGAAGAAGACAATAAGTCCGAAAGCTGCGCAATTTTGTCCGCAAAAGTTCCTGAAAAACTGAAAAGTGGCTGTACTTTTACCAAAGCTTCTTCAGAAATTCCTTTTTCGATCATTTCTTTTTTAACGCCGTCTTCTCCGATTTTGTCTAATTTGTCAAGAGCAACTGTAAAATCGATCAATTTATCTGAAGCACCAATTACCTCAGCAATTCCAGATAAAATTTTTCTGTTATTGATTTTAATTGTAACCCCTTCTAAACCCAAAGAAGTAAAAACAGTATCATATAATTGAACCAATTCAACTTCCTGCCACAGCGATTTTGAACCAACAACATCGGCGTCACATTGAAAGAATTCTCTAAAACGTCCTTTTTGCGGATTATCAGCTCTCCAAACTGGCTGAATTTGGTATCTCTTAAAAGGAAACTCAATTTCACTTTGATGCTGCACAACATATCTTGCAAACGGAACGGTCAAATCGTAACGCAACGCTTTCTCAGAAATTTTTCCTGTGAATTTATTTAACTCTATTCTTTGCTCTAAAGTTATTTTTTCAGCAGAATTCAGCTGTAATTCTTCGATTGATTCTGGCAACTCAATTTTACTTTTATTGTAGAAAAAATTACCTGAATTTAGAATTTTAAAAATCAGACGATCTCCTTCTTCTCCATATTTCCCCATTAAGGTATCTGAATTTTCAAACGAAGGCGTTTCGATTGGCTGAAAACCAAATTTTTCAAAATTCGCTTTTATAGTCTGAATAATATATTGACGTTTTGACACCTCAGCTGGTGAAAAATCTCTTGTTCCTTTTGGTATACTTGGTTTTGAAGCCATCTTTTTTATTTTAGATTGTCGATTTTAGATTTTAGATTTCTTTTGAAACTTAAATTCAAAAACCTTTAAAATTAATTTATTTATATTTTTTTGATTGCTGGCGCTTTAGACTTTCGCCTTTATGACTTTCCAACTTTCGACTTAATTTAAGTCTGCAAATATCTTACTTTTTAAAATAAATAATAACACTTCGAAAACAAACTTGTAACAAAAACCGTATTTTCGTGACAAATTGGTCATGATGCTAAAATTATTTAAAGAAAATATCCGAATTGCT
This sequence comes from Flavobacterium sp. LPB0248, assembly GCF_013388355.1. Taxonomy (GTDB): domain Bacteria; phylum Bacteroidota; class Bacteroidia; order Flavobacteriales; family Flavobacteriaceae; genus Flavobacterium. The sequence continues at coordinate 3,815,415 of NZ_CP058246.1, read as the reverse complement.
TTTGGTTCCATCAAAACACAAATTCTGCGTACTATTCTTACCGTTTTAATTATCGCTATCGGTATTACCGCTTTGGTTGGCATCCTTACAGTAGTTTCTGCTTTAGAAAATACAATTTCTACCAATTTTGCTTCGATGGGAGCTAATACTTTCAACATTAATCAATATGAAAATAAGGTCCGAAATCGTGGCGGAAATGAGCGCGAAGTAATCAATCCAATTATTTCGTATCCTGAAGCTGTTGCTTTTAAAAACAAATACAAATATCCTTTTACGGAAACATCACTTTCTTTTACCACAACCTCAAAAGCTGAAGTAAAATATTTAGACACCAAAACAGATCCAGAAATTACAGTTGTTGGCGTTGACGAACATTTCATCAACAATTCTGGCTTAGAAACCACTTTAGGCCGTTCTTTTAACCAGTTTGACATTGACAACAATACATATTCGTGCGTTGTCGGTTCAGATTTCGAAAAAGGGCTTTTAAAAGATGTAAATCCGATAGATAAAATCATTTCGATTCGCGGAGCAAGATTTAAAGTTATTGGTGTTCTAAAAGAAAAAGGCTCTACTTTTGGAAACAGTCAAGATTTACGTGTTTTGATTCCGATTCAGGTTGCAAGATCTTTGTTTTCTGCACCAAATATCAACTATACCATTAGCGTGATGGTTTCTAAAAAAGAACTTTTAGACGAAGCTGTCGACAATGCCACAAGCACTATGAGGAGAGTTCGCAAACTGAGTCCTGTTCGTGACAATAATTTCGCAATTGGACGCAGTGATGATTTAATAAACCGAATTTTAGGAATTACAAAATATTTAGGCTGGGCTGCTTGGATTATATCTGTTATTACCATTTTAGGATCGTCTATTGCCTTAATGAATATTATGATTGTTTCGGTTACAGAACGTACACGCGAAATTGGTGTTCGTAAAGCTTTAGGGGCAAAAAGATCAACTGTTGCTTTTCAGTTTTTTATCGAAACTTTATTAATCGGACAAATTGGAGGTTTGGTTGGAATCGTTTTAGGAATCTTACTTGGTTTTGCTATTGCAACAGCTATGAGTTTCGTATTTGTAATTCCTTGGATGGCAATTTTTGCCGCTTTTGCAACTAGTTTCTGCGTAGCATTGGTTTCTGGACTATACCCTGCTATTAAAGCATCAAAATTAGATCCTATTGAGGCTTTGCGATATGAATAATTTTAGTTTTCAGTCTCAGTCTCAGTTTTCAGTTATTACTGCGACTGAAAACTTAAACACTGCCTTTCAGCATACGATCATTATCGTAGATATCTTTTCGCAATTCAATATTATTATAATTCATATTTTCTAATAAATCAATCATTTCTTTTCCGAGATACTGATTGATTTCGAAATATAATTTTCCTTTTTCAAGAAGTGCCTTTTTTGCCAATGAAGCAATTTTTCTGTAGAAAATTAAAGCGTCATTATCTTCAACAAAAAGAGCCAAATGCGGTTCGTAGTCCAAAACATTTTTCTTGATTTCTTCTTTCTCTAAATTTCGAACATAAGGCGGATTAGAAACAATGATATCAAATTGGCATCTTAATTCTTCTTCTTTTAAAATATCCAGCATCACAAAAGTTACCTCAACATTATTCTTTACCGCATTTCTTTTGGCCGTTTCAATTGCTTTTTTAGAAACATCAATAGCAACAACTTCCGCATTTGGAAGGTTTTTTGCCAAAGAAATAGCTATACAGCCGCTACCTGTTCCGATATCTAGTATTCTTATTTTTTTTGACTTTTCTGGACTCGCATTTTCGTTAATAATCCACTCGACCAATTCTTCTGTTTCTGGTCTCGGAATTAAAACATTTTCATTTACTTCAAAATCCAAACCGTAAAAATTGGTCTTTCCAAGCAAATACTGGATTGGAACTTCTTGCTTCAATTGCTTTAACAATTCATCCCAAATTATAAAATCGTTTCCTTCAAAAGTCAATTCGTGATTTAGTGCCAGGTCAATCTGACGAAGTTTGTGTTTCTCTTCGAGAATTAAATAAAAAAAACTCTCCGCTTCGTACGCATCGTAAAAAGGTGATAATTCTTTGATAAATTGAGTGCGGTACTGTTTAATTTTCATTTTATTTTTTGAACATTATGTCACCAGCCAAAACTGATCTTTTAAATAAGTCTCCTTGAACCAAATTTGTTACAACAATTACAAAACTTTCAGCATCCAAACCGGACAAGAATTGTGTCCCGTACAACCTAATGGTTCCTCTAAATATTCAAAACCAGACTTTCTGTACAGCTTTTGTGCGGCATGCATAAATGGCATTGTTTCGATGTAACATTTTTCAAAACCAAAAGCTTTTGCTTGCTCTAAGCATTTTTCCATCAATTTGGCTCCAATTCCTAAACCGCGAGTTTTTGGCAAAAAATACATTTTCTGCAATTCACAGATTCTCGGATCTCCATTCTCTAAAGGCGCGATTCCTGCACATCCAACAACTTCACCCTCACTTTCCACCACAAAATACATTGATTTTACTTTGCTATACTCTTCAAACATTAAATCCAAATATGGATCTTCGTAAGCCGTTCCGACTTTTGGTATTTCCATTTCGTCGAAAACTGATCTAATTAAACTTGCAACTGACTGATTGTCTTCTTTTTCAATTGCTCGTATAAGCCAATTTACCATTTTTTTTATTCTAAATCATTATAAACACAAAAGTAAATATACTTTTTCTATAGTTTCTTAACTTAGTCATAAACTCAAAAATAATTACTTTTGCACTGTGAATATACATGAAAAATATATAAAACGCTGTATTGAACTGGCACAAAATGGGCTTGGATCAACTTATCCGAATCCAATGGTCGGAAGCGTAATCGTTTACGAAAACAAAATTATCGGTGAAGGCTGGCATAAAAAGGCTGGAGAACCGCATGCAGAGGTAAATGCAGTGCGATCTGTAAAAGATAAATCGCTGCTGAAAAAAGCTACAATTTATGTAAGCTTGGAGCCTTGCAGTCATTTTGGAAAAACACCTCCATGTTGTGATTTGATTATCGCAAATCAAATTCCGAATGTGGTTGTCGGTACAGTTGATCCAAATGAGAAAGTGGCTGGAAAAGGTATTTTAAAACTAATTGAAGCCGGAGCCAATGTAACTATTGGAGTTTTAGAAGATGAATGTAACGAACTGAATAAGCGTTTTTTTACTTTTCATCAAAAAAAGAGGCCTTATGTAATTCTAAAATGGGCAGAAAGTCAAGATGGATTTCTGACTCCTGAAAAAGTCAGCAATCAAGATCGAAAACCTATCTGGATTACCAATCAATATTCTAGACAATTAGTGCACAAATGGCGAACTGAAGAACAAGCCATTTTAGTTGGAACACAAACCGTTGTTGATGACAATCCAAAATTAAATGCTAGAGATTGGGCTGGAAACAATCCCGTTAGAGTAGTCATAGATCAAAACAATAGAATTGATGAAAACAGTTTTATTTTTGATGATTCTATAAAAACTTTTATTTTTTGTAAAGAATCAAAACCATCAAAAGAAAACACTCAATTTGAAGTAATTGATTTTAGCAAAAATATCATTCCTCAGATTTTAGACGTTTTGTATCAAAATCAAATTCAATCTGTAATTATTGAGGGCGGAAGACAAACGCTTCAATCTTTTATAGATGAAAATCTTTGGGATGAAGCTCGAATTTTTGTCGGAAAAACAAGTTTTGAAAAAGGAACAAAAGCTCCAGAAATTTCAAGAAAAAACAGTTCAAAGACCAATATTTTAGATGACAAATTAATACAAATTAGAAATTATGATTGATGCGATAATTTTTGACTTTGGAGACATTTTTATCAATTTAGATAAACCTGCCACAATTTCTGGTTTGCAAAAACTAGGAATGAAGGAATGGAATAACGAACTGGATCAGTTAAATCTCTCTTTTGAAACAGGATCTATTTCGCCAGAAGATTTTATTGGTGGTTTTCAAAAACAATTACCCAATGCTTCAAAAGAAGAAATCTTAAAAGCATGGAATGCTGTTTTGGCAGATTTTCCTTTTTATCGTTTGGAATTTCTTCAGGAGTTATCAAAAAAATATCGCTTGTTTTTGTTAAGCAATACCGATTCAATTCACATCAATACTTTTGAAGAAAAAAGTGGCGTTTCTTTTTATAAAGATTTTTACAATTGTTTTGAGAAGGTTTATTTTTCTTTTGATATCGGAATGAGAAAACCAGATCCGAAAATTTATCAGTTTGTCCTTGAACAAAATAATCTCATTGCAGAAAACACTTTATTTGTTGACGATAAAACAGAAAATACCGACAGCGCTGCAACTTTAGGAATCAAAGTATGGAATCTTCAAGTTGGCAAAGAAGATGTTGTTGATCTATTTACCAAAGGATTATTGTAACACACATTCTAGTAAAAAATATTTAGCCACAGATTAAAAAGATTTCTTTTTTGCTTTATTAAAAGAAAATCTGTGAGAATCTTTTTAATCTATGGCTAAAAAAACTTAAAACCTTACAATTGGAAATTAACGATACTTATCAAACTATTGCAACTGCATCTGAAGAAATACTGTTTAAAGAAAAAGGCAGTAAATTCTTTGGTTATGCTTTTCCGATAGATCACGAAGACGAAGTAAAACCCATAATTGAAGACCTTAAAAAACAACATCCGCATGCGGTGCATTATTGCTATGCCTACCAATTGGGCGTTGGAAATAAAATTTCGTATCGCGCTAACGATGATGGCGAGCCTAGCAATACTGCGGGAGCGCCAATTTATGGCCAAATACAATCTTTTGGAGTTACAAACGTTCTTGTTGTAGTAGTTAGAATTTTTGGAGGAGTAAAATTAGGCGTTGGCGGTTTAATTGCTGCATATAGAACAACAGCACAACAGACTTTGGAAATTTGTAAAATCGTTGAAAAGACAATCGATGTCGAATTTTTAATTTCTTTTGATTATAAAAACATGAATAAAGTGATGCGTGTTATCAAAGAAAAGAAATTAGAAATTGTATCTCAAGAAATGGAAATGGATGAAATTTCGGGACTGCCAATTGGCAAAATTGTAACAAAAACGCGAAAAAAAAATGCCGAAACAGTGTTCAGCATTTTTGATTTAATGTTCGAAATCGATATTAAATTAGTATAATTTAACATCAAAATCCTATTCGTTTTAACAATTATTCTAGGGATTTAAATATTTCCAAAATGTACTCTGGAGGAGCTGTTGGACGACCCGTTTTTAACGCAACAAATACTAAAATAAACGTCGCTGTTGTTAATAACTCATTTGCCTCATTGTAGATTGCGCAGTCAAATTCGATCTTTACAGAAGAGTGACTTTTGAAAGTCGTGTGAATTGTCAAAAGTTCGTCGTATCTCGCCGATTTTTTGTAATTGATATTCATGTTGACAATTGGAAGACCAATTCCACTTTCTTCCATGCTTTTATACGAAACCCCTTTATTTCTAAGCCATTCCACGCGTCCAATCTCAAAATAAGGCACATAATTTCCGTGATAAACAACTCCCATTTGGTCAGTTTCTGAGTAACGAACTCGTACTTGAGTCTGATGATTTTTCATTTATAAAATATTAAAAAATTTCGAATTTAAAAAGCCTCATTACAACTTTTTTTTATAAAATTAGATACCAAAATATTTTTTTTTACAGAAATTTGTTCACATATTTGTTATCCCGAAATACGGAATAAAATTGCTCCTTTTTTATTAGGAGAATCTTTATAACAATAATAAAAATTTATCTGAATCTATGACTAAAACTGCTCAATCGGTATGGGAAAACTGTTTGTCCTTTATAAAGGATAATATTCAAGACCAAGCATATAAAACTTGGTTCGAACCAATCAAATCAGTTGAGCTAACCGATAACGCATTATACATTCAGGTTCCGAGTAAATTTTTCTACGAATGGCTCGAAGAGCATTACGTAAAATTATTGAAAGTTGCGCTTACCAAAGAACTGGGAAAAAACGCAAAGTTACTCTATAAAATTAAAATGGAGAACACTTATGGCAATAAACAGCCGTTTACCGAGCAGCTGCCAAGTGCCAACAGAGTGCCAATGAAACCGCAAGAGGTTGATGCTCCGTTTAAAAACTTAAATCCTGAACTTAAAAATCCGTTTGTAATTCCTGGAATTAGAAATTTAAAAATTGAGTCTCAGTTAAATCCGAACTATAGTTTTGATAATTTCTTAGAAGGAGATTCCAACCGTTTAGCTCGTTCTGCAGGTATGGCTGTTGCTAACAAACCTGGAGGAACTTCATTTAATCCTTTGTTGATTTTTGGAGGAGTTGGTTTAGGAAAAACACACTTAGCACATGCTATAGGCGTAGAAGTAAAAGATAAGTATCCGGAAAAGACCGTTTTATATATTTCTGCCGAGATTTTCACACAACAATATATTGACTCTGTAAAAAAGAATAATCGTAATGATTTCATTCACTTTTATCAGTTAATCGATGTTTTGATTATTGATGATGTTCAGTTCTTGTCTGGAAAATCAGGGACACAAGATGTATTCTTTCATATTTTCAACTATTTACACCAAAACGGAAAACAAGTAATCTTAACTTCAGATAAAGCTCCTGTTGACATGCAGGACATCGAACAAAGATTATTGTCTCGTTTTAAATGGGGATTATCTGCAGAATTACATCAGCCTGACTACGAAACTCGTATTTCAATCTTAAAAAACATTTTATACCGTGATGGTGTAGAAATGCCAGAAGATATTCTAGAATATGTTGCTCGAAACATTAAATCAAATGTTAGAGAGCTTGAAGGTGCTATTATTTCGTTAATCGCTCAATCTTCTTTCAATAAAAAAGAAGTTACGATTGAATTAGCAAAAAGCGTTGTAGAGAAATTTGTTAAAAACGTAAAGAGAGAAATCTCAATCGATTATATTCAAAAAATCGTTTCAGATTATTTCCAATTGGATATTGAAACACTTCAATCTAAGACTAGAAAGAGGCACGTTGTACAAGCAAGACAATTAGCAATGTTCTTTGCTAAGAAATTCACTAAAGCTTCTCTTGCTAATATTGGTTCACAAATTGGAGACCGCGATCACGCAACTGTTCTTCACGCTTGCAAAACAGTCGATAATTTAGTTTCTACAGACAAACAATTTAAAAAGTTTGTTGAAGACATCAATAAAAAACTAACGCTTTAAGACGCACCATGCCTGTAAAAATCTTAATGGTTTGTTTAGGGAACATCTGTAGATCTCCCTTAGCAGAAGGGATTTTAGCTTCTAAATTACCTCAAGATAAATTCTTTGTCGATTCGGCAGGTACAGGTTCTTGGCATATTGGGCATTGCCCAGACAAACGTTCTATCGAAGTGGCTAAAAAAAACGGAATTAACATTAGCACGCAAAAAGGGAGACAAATTCAAGTTTCTGATTTTGATGAGTTCGATTATATTTATGTAATGGACAATTCTAATTTTCAAGATGTTATTCATTTAGCAAAAACTCCTGAGCACAAAAACAAAGTTCGTTTGATTTTAAACGAATTATTTCCAGATGAAAATGTTGATGTTCCAGATCCATATTACGGTTCAACAAATGGTTTTGACAACGTTTACAAAATGCTAGACGAAGTAACAGATCTTATTGCAGATCAATTACTTAAAAAACACTCCTAATTCGATTCAATTATTTCTAAAAAAGAGATAATTGAATTTTTTAATTTTAAAGAAAAACACATGAAACTTCTCGGAAAATTATATTTAATTCCAACCACAATGGGCGAAAGCGATCCGATGGATGTTTTACCTCAAACCGTTAGAAGAACGATAGAAGTTATCGACCATTATATTGTTGAAAACGACAAAACGGCGAGAAAATCAATAAAAGCAGTTTATCCTGAAAAGAAACAATCTGAACTGGTTCTTTTTACTTTAAATAAAAGAACAGAAACTAGCGAGCACAATGATTTCATTAAACCTTTATTAGAAGGAAAAAACATGGGATTAATGAGCGAAGCTGGCTGTCCTGGAGTTGCAGATCCGGGTGCCGCAATTGTAAAGTTGGCTCATGAAAAAGGAATTCAAGTTGTACCTTTAGTTGGTCCTTCTTCTATCCTATTGGCAATGATGGCTTCTGGAATGAATGGTCAGAGTTTTACTTTTAATGGATATTTACCAATTGACAAAGACGAAAAAAAATCGGCAATTCGTCATTTTGAGAAATTATCTTATGATAAAAATCAATCGCAACTATTCATTGAGACGCCGTACAGAAATAATAAACTGATTGAAGATCTTTTACAGATTTTAAGTCCTGCAACTCATCTTTGCATTGCGGCAGATATTACTTTGCCTACAGAATTCATCAAAACATTGAAAGTTGCCGATTGGAAAAAATTAAAAGTTGACTTAGATAAACGTCCAGCGATTTTTATTATTCATAAAATGTAAGACCTTAAATATTATAGTTATGAAAAAAATCTTGGTTCTGACTTTGATCTGTTTTACTCAAATCACATTTTCTCAAATTATTAAGGAAGACAAAGGCAGTAAAATACCGCCAAGTGAATTATTTACAAGCAACGAAGTCATAAAAGACGAAAATCACATCTATAATATTTCTGTAATAGACATAAAACCTCAATTTCCTGGAGGAAATGAGTTTATGTATGCTTTTATAAAACAAAATTTCAACAATCCGAAAGAACTAGAAGGAAAAGCATATGCTACTTTTATTGTTGAAAAAAATGGTACTTTAAGCGATATTAAAATAATAAGAGACATTGGTTTCGGAACAAAAGAAGAAGCTATCAGAGTTTTAAAATTATCTCCGAAATGGATTCCCGGAAAAATAGGCGACAAAGAAGTAAGAACTTTATGCGCAATTCCTATATTCATTAATTAGTTTCTTTTCATTCATCGACACAAGTTTTTCCTATCAAACTTTATTATGAGTAAACTCCCAAACGTAACCACAAGCATTTTTACGGTAATGTCAAAAATGGCAACCGAATACAATGCAATCAATCTTTCGCAGGGATTCCCAAATTTTCCTGTAGATGAAAGATTAACAGATATTGTTGCCAGATTAGCGAAAGAAAATGTTCACCAATATACACCAATGGCAGGTTATCCGCCGTTGATGAACAAAATTGCAAAATTAACTCAGGCTTCTTATAACAGAACAATAAATCCAGATACAGAACTTTTGGTTACGGCTGGAGCAACTCAGGGAATTTTTACCACAATTTTAGCTTTAGTAAAAGATAATGACGAAGTAATTATTCTGGATCCGAGTTATGATTCTTATGAATCTCCAGTTTTACTCTGCAAAGCAAAACCTATTCGAGTAGCGCTGAATGACGATTACACACCAAATTGGGAAAGGATTGAAAAAGCATGTTCTGCTAAAACCAGAATGATGATTATCAATAATCCGCATAATCCGACGGGAAAAATTTTAACAGAAGACGATTTCATTCAATTAAAAAATCTTCTCGAAAAATATCCCGATATTATTGTTTTGTCTGACGAAGTTTACGAATACATTACTTTCGAAGAAAAACATATTTCGGCACATACAAAAGATTTTCTTTTAGATCGCTGTGTCATGGTTTCTTCTTTTGGAAAATCTTTTCATATAACAGGCTGGAAAATTGGTTATACCATTGCACCAGAACATTTAATGAAAGAAATTAAAAAGGTTCACCAGTTTTTGGTTTTCAGCGTAAACAGTATTTCTCAGTTTGCAATTAGCGAATATTTGGATGTTGTCGATGTGAATCTTCTTGGAAAATTCTATCAGGAGAAAAGAGATTATTTTCAGAAACTACTTCAAAATAGCCGTTTTAAATTAAAACCTTGCGAAGGAACTTATTTTCAGGTTGCTTCTTATACTAATATTTCAAATGAAGATGATGTTACTTTCTGCAAAAATTTAATTATCGATCATGGTGTTGCTGCAATTCCAATTTCAACTTTCTATTCAGATCATAAAGACCAGAAACTGATACGTTTTTGTTTTGCCAAAGATGACTTCACGCTTGAATCTGCAGCAAAAAAATTATGTGATATATAAAATTTATTGAAATTTTATAACATTATTATGCATGCATCCTATTTTATTTAATTAATATTGTAAAAAAAAGAAAAAATATGAGCTACACAGATAAAATGTTACGTGATGATGCTTTAAAAGGCAAAGTCATTGTCGTTACAGGCGGCGGAAGCGGTTTAGGTAAAGCTATGACTAAATATTTTCTCGAATTAGGAGCTCAAGTAGCCATAACTTCTAGAGATTTAGAAAAGTTAAAAACTACAGCTACCGAATTAGAAAGTCAGACTGGAGGCAAATGTCTTCCTCTTCAATGTGATGTTCGTCATTACGAAGAAGTAGAAAACATGCTTCAAGAAACTTTAAAAGTTTTCGGAAAAGTAGATGTTCTTTTAAATAATGCAGCAGGAAATTTTATTTCTCCAACAGAAAGATTATCGGCAAATGCATTTGACACTGTGATAGATATCGTGCTTAAAGGTTCTAAAAACTGTACGCTTGCTTTTGGAAAACACTGGATCGATACGAAGCAAACTTCGGCAACGATTTTAAATATAGTAACTACTTACGCTTGGACAGGATCTGCTTATGTTGTTCCTAGTGCTACTGCAAAAGCGGGAGTTTTGGCAATGACACGAAGCCTTGCTGTAGAATGGGCAAAATATGGAATTCGTTCTAACGCGATTGCACCGGGACCATTTCCAACAAAAGGAGCTTGGGACAGATTATTGCCAGGAGATCTTTCAGAAAAATTCGATATGGCTAAAAAAGTGCCATTAAAAAGAGTTGGAGATCACCAGGAATTGGCCAATTTAGCTGCTTATTTAGTTTCTGATTTCTCTTCTTATATTAATGGTGATGTAATTACAATTGATGGAGGCGAATGGTTAAAAGGCGCTGGACAATTCAATTTATTAGAAGCAATTCCAGAAGAACTTTGGGATCAGCTTGAAATGATGATAAAAGCAAAAAAGAATAAATAATTACAAGTGCTTACTAAATTCAGAATATTTTTTTAAAACTATACTGATTGCACGAAATCCCGAAGGTTTACTTTCGGGATTTTTTTTATATTTTTCACCATATAAGTTCATGTAAGAGATTATAAATTTAGTGACGATTTTTAAAGCTCGTTTAAGTCAAAAAAAGAACTATTTATATTTACTTTTATTACTTAAATAATTTAAAACAAATAATTCGGTCTTTTATCAATATAACGGCAATAATTTCAGTTAAGTAACATTTTGCTTAAATATTTTCTAGCTTAAATTTACTTACATTACTTATATGGTTAAATTATTTTAAATGTTTAGCGATTCAGTTAAATTATTATTTTTGCCAAACAAATATCAAACAAAAATTTTATGCTCATTATCGGACTTGCAGGAGGAACAGGAAGTGGAAAAACTACAGTAGTACACCAAATTATGAATGAATTACCAGACACAGAAGTTGGGGTAATTTCTCAGGATTCATACTACAAACAAACCGATAATTTATCGTTTGACGAAAGAGCATTGATCAATTTTGATCACCCGCGTGCAATTGATTTCGAATTATTGGTAAAACATCTAAAAGCTCTTAAGGCTGGAGAAACAATCGATCAGCCAGTTTATTCTTTTATTCAGCACAACAGAACAGATGATACTGTTTCTACTCATCCACGAAAAGTGATGATTGTGGAAGGAATTTTAATCCTAACTAATCCTGAATTACGTGATATGTTTGATATTAAAATCTTCGTTCACGCAGATTCAGACGAAAGATTAATTCGTCGTTTAAAAAGAGACATTTCAGAACGCGGACGTGATATTGACGAAGTTTTAAACCGTTACCAAACGACTTTAAAACCTATGCACGAGCAATTTATAGAACCATCTAAGGCTTTTGCAGACATTATTATTCCGAATGATAAATACAATACAGTAGCAATAGATGTAGTTCGCGCTGTAATTAATCAGAGAATTTCATAATTTTTATCGTAAATTTAAACCATAATAATTAGGAGCTGATTCCCGCTTTCGCCTTTATTCCCGATAAAGAAAAACTACGGCAAAAAAGCCTTGTTTTTCTAAATCGGGAGATACCGGCTCTATCGGGGCTAGAAATAACAAATTCAAAAGAAATATTCGTTTAAAATGAAATTTAAAAATCCATACAAAGACAAAAGATGGTTCAAGTACCTAGGCAACAAATATGTTTGGGTTTTGCTCTTTTTTATTGTTTGGATGTTATTTTTAGACAATTACTCTTATTTTGATCATCGTTTTTTAGATGAGCAAATTCATGAACTTGAGGATAATAAAAAATATTATCAGGAAGAAATCAGAAAAGATCAAGAGCAGATTAAACAACTCAAAAATCCGGAACAAATTGAGAAATATGCACGCGAGAAATATTTCATGAAGAAAGACAGCGAAGATATTTACATCATACAATTTGAAGGAGATACCATTCAAGAAAAAGAATAATCAAACAAAACAAAATGGCCACTAACCTATTCGACGATTTTAATCCGATTTCATCCAAACAATGGAAACAAAAAATTCAGTTTGAATTAGATGGAGCCGATTACAATCAAACTGTTATTTGGAATTCACCAGAAGATATTCAGGTAAAACCTTTTTATCATATAGATGAATTTACAAAAGCAGCCAATGTAAATACTCAAGCCTCAGATTTTAAAATCTGCCAAAATATCTTTGTTTTCGATGTAGAGAAATCTATCGAACGTGCTCTAAACACTTTAGAAAGAGGTGCAGAAAGTTTACGATTTACGATCCAGAATGAAAAAACTGACGTTCAAAAATTACTAGAGAATCTTCCTTTAGAAAACAAAATCGTTTACTTTAATTTCAATTTCATCTCAATCGATTTCGTTAAAAAATTAGACACGATTTCGATACAGAAAAAAGCCATTTTCTATTGTAATTTTGATCCTATTGGAGAATTAGCACGCGAAGGAAATTGGTTTATAACTCCCGAAAAGAATAATTTTGAGACATTGTCTTTATTATTCAAAAACGCAACCCATCTAAATTTGTTAAGTGTTGATCTAGGATTATATCAAAATTCAGGTGCCAATATTACACAGCAGATTGCTTATAGCTTAGCACACGCAAACGAATATTTAAACCGCTTTTCTGCCGAAACAAAATCAGTTGTTTTTCAGATTTCAGTTGGAACGAATTATTTCTTCGAAATTGCCAAACTCAGGGCGCTTCGAATGCTTTTTGATTTAATTGCAAAAGAATATAATCCAGAAATAAAATGTCATTTCTTGGTAACTCCAACTAAACGAAACAAAACAATTTACGATTATAATGTAAATATGCTTCGTACAACAACCGAGTGCATGTCGGCAATTCTGGGTGGTGCAGATGCAATTGCTAATTTGCCTTATGATGCTTTATACCACAAAGACAACGAATTTGGAGATCGAATCTCTAGAAACCAGCTTTTAATTTTAAAACACGAAAGTTATTTTGACAAAGTAGACAATCCTGCTGATGGAAGTTATTATATTGAAAGTTTAACGATGCAATTGGCAGAAAAAGCTTTGGCTTTATTTAAAGATATTGAAGCAAACGGAGGCTTTTTGAAACTTCTAAACGATGGTACAATCAAAAAGAAGATTCAAGAAAGTGCCAATAAAGAACAGGAATTGTTCGATTCTAAGAAAGAAATTCTTTTAGGAACAAACAAATATCCGAACAAAGAAGACAGAATGAAATATGATTTAGAATTGTTTCCTTTTGTAAAAATCAAACCAAGAAAAACATTAATTACACCAATTATCGAAAAGAGATTGGCCGAGAAAATGGAGCAGGAAAGATTAGAACTTGAGTAAAATTAAGGGATAAGTTTTTGAATTTAAACTAAAGTATTATGAAAAGACCTAATGAAATAATATCAGTTGAAAACGATTCAATAACTGAATTTCAATACAAAATTCCTCAGTGGCAAATTGATCAAGTTCGAAAAAGAACAAAAGATTATTTAAAAAATCCAAATGATGTCTCTAACATCGATGACTTTTTAGAAGAAATCAAAAGAGAGTTAATCGCACTTAAATAACCATATTTAAATTGAGAAAAGACCTTAAACATATTACCCTTCAAAATCAAAAGACGGAAGTTGAAAGTCAAGAAAACTTGGCAGATAACTTTAAGACAGCCGAAGGAATCGAAATCAAAAAAAACTATTCGGAAAAAGATATCGAAGATTTAGAATTTCTTGAGTTCGGAGCTGGTTTTGCACCCAATTTACGCGGGCCATACGCAACCATGTATGTAAGACGTCCGTGGACAATTCGTCAATATGCAGGATTTTCGACTGCTGAAGAAAGCAATGCTTTTTACAGAAAAAATTTAGCTGCTGGCCAAAAAGGGCTTTCCATTGCTTTTGATTTACCAACGCATCGCGGTTACGATTCTGATCACGAAAGAGTTGTTGGTGATGTTGGAAAAGCTGGAGTTGCAATTGATTCTGTTGAAGACATGAAAGTTCTTTTCGATCAGATTCCGTTAGACGAAATGTCGGTTTCTATGACCATGAATGGAGCCGTTTTACCAATTATGGCTTTTTATATTGTTGCTGCAGAAGAACAAGGCGTTAATCCAGAAAAATTAGCAGGAACAATCCAAAACGATATTCTAAAGGAGTTTATGGTTAGAAATACTTATATCTACCCTCCAACTCCTTCTATGAAAATTATTGCTGATATTTTTGAGTTTACGAGCAAGAAAATGCCAAAATTCAATTCTATTTCTATTTCTGGTTATCACATGCAGGAAGCTGGAGCTACAGCCGATATTGAATTGGCTTATACTTTGGCAGATGGTTTAGAATACATCAGAACTGGATTATCTACAGGAATGACCATTGACGATTTTGCTCCAAGATTATCTTTCTTTTGGGCAATTGGCATGAATCATTTTATGGAAATTGCCAAAATGAGAGCCGGACGAATGATTTGGGCAAAACTATTACAACAGTTTAATCCGAAAAGCGAAAAATCTCTGGCTTTAAGAACACATTGCCAAACTAGCGGATGGAGTTTAACAGAACAAGATCCGTTTAATAATGTTGCTAGAACTTGCATAGAAGCTGCAGCGGCGGTTTTTGGAGGAACACAATCTTTACATACCAATGCTTTAGATGAGGCAATTGCGCTTCCCACAGATTTCTCCGCCAGAATTGCTAGAAATACGCAAATCTTTCTTCAAGAAGAAACCAAAATTACTAAAACAGTAGATCCTTGGGCTGGAAGTTATTATGTTGAAAGTTTGACAAACGACATTGTTGAAAAAACGTGGAAGCTAATTGAAGAAGTCGAAGAATTAGGCGGAATGACCAAAGCGATTGAGGCTGGAATTCCGAAACTTCGAATTGAAGAGGCTGCGGCAAGAAAACAAGCAAGAATTGACAGCGGACAAGATATTATTGTTGGTGTAAATAAATACCGTTTAGAAAAAGAAGATCCGTTGGATATTTTAGATGTAGACAATCAATTGGTTCGTAAGCAGCAAATTGAACGTATCGAAGAAATAAAACAAACCAGAGATTCTGAAAAAGTAAATAAGTCACTAGAAAAATTAATCCTTTGTGCACAAACGGGACAAGGCAACTTACTAGAAATTGCGATTGAAGCCGCAAGGAACAGAGCCACACTTGGCGAAATCAGTAATGCATTGGAAACTGTTTTTGGTCGTTTTAAAGCACAAATTAAATCTTTTAGCGGAGTGTATAGTGCAGCAATAAAAAATGACGAGAATTTTGAGCGAGCAAAACAACTAGCTGATATTTTTGCTAAACAAGAAGGTAGACGTCCTAGAATTATGATTGCAAAAATGGGACAAGACGGTCACGACCGAGGCGCAAAAGTGGTTGCAACAGGTTATGCCGATGTTGGTTTTGATGTTGATATTGGCCCTTTATTTCAAACTCCTGCAGAGGCGGCAAAACAAGCTGTGGAGAATGACGTTCACATCTTAGGTGTTTCATCGCTTGCTGCTGGACACAAAACTTTGGTTCCGCAAGTAATAGAAGAACTAAAAAAACATGGACGCGAAGATATAATGGTAATTGTAGGTGGTGTTATTCCGTCTCAGGACTATCAATTCCTGTTTGATGCTGGAGCATCGGCTGTTTTTGGTCCCGGAACTAAAATAAGTGAAGCGGCTATAAAAATCTTAGAAGCTTTAATAGATTAAGTTTTTAGTCTCAGTCTCAGTTTTCAGTTTAATAATAGGATAAAGTTGAGGATTGAGATTTACTATTTATGAAAGAGAATAAAAAATAGAAAAAGAGGTTGTTTCACTGATGCGAAACAACCTCTTTTAATTTAGTCGTTTACTGTTGCGTTACTGTCTGCTTCTATAAAAGAAAGATCGTAACCTGCAAAATCTCTCATATAGCTTTTCAAAGAAGTCCCGAAAGCATCTCTAAAATGTCTGCTTCCTTTATTTTTGAAAAAATTCTTTACAGAACCTGCACCACCTAAATGAGCTGCAGCTAAAATTCCAGATTCGGTAATTTCAATACCGCTGATGATTTTGCCTTGATACTTTTCGATTTCGTAACGTAAAATCCATTTGTTTTTGGCTAACAAAGCCATAAAAGCTTTTTCTTGCAGCGCTGGATCTTTTAAAAAGGCTTTATCATCATTAATTCCGATTGCTCTTAAAGCTTTAGAACCAAATTGATATTTACCCATATAACCAAGAGTGTTTACAAGTCTGTACTGCCCTTGTGATTCTTTAAAAGCTACTGCCTCTTTAAATCCTATTAAATGATTTCCTGTGTATGGGACATTGGTGTTTGGATAATCATCTTTTTCTTTTGATGGAAAAATGTATTCTGATCCATCTGTTTTTTCAATTAAAAACCAAGGTTTGGTTTCATGGTTAGAGGGAATAAATCCCAAACTTAAAAATGTAATAATAACGACTAAACTCGCATAAAAATACCATTTCTTTATCATAAATTGTTTTTCTTCAAAACGCTGTCACCCTCTTGAAATTTCTACGCTGCAAAGATAAGTCTTTTCAAAATATACTATAAATCAACGATTTAACATTTATCATTTAAAAACTCGATTCGCTTTCATCCCAGATATACTAATGGATTCCGAAAGATTTGAAGTCTCTTTTTTCTCTTCTAAAAATTGAAATTTTGGGTCAAAAAAAATCGCATTTTATAGAAATTTTAAGCAATTTTTACAAAAAAGAAAGAATTAACTTACGTGAAAATTATAGTTTTTATGCAAATTTTGAAAAAGTGGTTTTCGAATTTTATAAAATTCATCATTAAAAAATGGTTATTTTTTTATTATGACAAATCGAAAAATATACAAAATAGCAATTTCATAATTTTTCAATTTCAAAGACTTTTTTGCATCAGAAAAAAACAAAAAAACCGAAGCAAAATTGGCTTCGGTTTTCTAATATTATTTACACAAATCAGATTATCTTGTTACTCCTTGACTTGCGATCCAGTCTGAATATTTTTTTGCATTTACGTTATGTTCTGCTAGTGTTGCAGCAAATTCGTGATATCCGAAACGATCTACACTTGCACAGAAATAGATGTAATCGTTCTTTTCTGGATTTAAGACTGCTTCTAAAGCCGTAATATCTGGCATTGCGATTGGTCCAGGAGGAAGTCCTTTGTTTACGTAAGTATTATATGGAGATCTCATAACTAAATCATTATAAAAAACTCTTTTTATTACTTGGTCAAAATCATTATCTCTTAATTTTAAAGCATAAATAACTGTTGGATCTGCTTGTAATGGCATTTCTAAACGCAAACGGTTTAAATAAACACCAGCAATACGAGGTCTTTCGTCTTTTTTAACCGACTCTTTATGAACAATTGATGCTAAAATTGTGGCTTGAACTGGAGTTAACCCTTGTGCTTTTGCTTTAGCAATTCTATCAGCTGTCCAGAAATTATGATATTCTTTAATCATCTTATCACGGAACTTTTCTGCCGATGTATTCCAATAAATCTCATAAGTATTTGGAATAAACATTGCAAAGACGTTTTCTTCATTAAATCCGTTTGCTGCTAAGAATGTCGAATCTTTTATAGCTTTCATTAATGATAAGCTGTCCGCTTCAATTTCTTTTCCGATTCTTCCAGCAAAATTTTCTAAACGTTCCTGATTATTAAAAACTAACTTAACCGGAATATTAGAACGCATTGCACGAACTAGATCAATGTTGTTCATGTCTTTCTTTAAAAGAAAACGACCCGATTTTACATTTTGCGGATAATCTCTCTTTTCGGCAACCATTTCAAAGTTGTCAAAATTCTTTATATAAGGTTCCAAAATTTTCTTTACATCGGCATAACTAGCGTCTGTAGGCACGTAAACATATACTTCTTTCTCTTCAAATTTAGTATTAGAACTAAAAATTTTACTTACTAGAATAAAACCATATATCAATAAAACTGAAATAATGGCTACGGCACTTATTGTGATTATTTTTTTTAGACTCAAAGCTTAAAATTTAAATTTGTTTGTTAATTAGCTGGAAAATTGCTTCATCATGATAATGATTATGATACAAAATCCAGTCTTTTTTAATTCCGATTTTCTTAAAACCAAATTTAGTAAAAAGTGCAAGACTGGCTACATTTTGCACACCAATATTTGCATACAATTGATGGAGATTTAAATTATAGAAAGAATACTTTATTAAAAGCTCTAAAGCCTCAGAACCAATGTTTTTTCCTTGATTTTCGTCTTTCTGAATAACAATACCTATTCCTGCCCTATTATTTCTAGGATCAAAATCAAACAAATCAATCAATCCTATAGCAGGAAAATCTTCGTCCTGACAGATTGCCAAACGAAGTTGTTTTGCCTCATAAATATCTTGATGGGCGTTTTCTAAATATTGTTTGATCAAAAAACGGCTGTAAGGAGTCTGCGTATTACTAACTTCCCAGATATTTTCATCATTTTCTATAGAATAAATGAACTCTAAATCTTGAGGCTCAAGTGCACGTAAATAAATCGAATCGCCTTTTAATGTTATCATTTAGATATTTCAGATTTTAGATTGCAGATTTTAGATTTAAATCTCAATTGTTCCTTTGAAAACGAATTTTGCAGGTCCTGTCAAGAAAACATTGGTATAACCATCATTATCTTTATCAAAAGAAACAACAAGCTTTCCTCCTTCAACATTTAAATTAATTGAGGTTTTATCTGTTTCTCCAATGGCGTTCATAGCAATCGCTACTGCAGTCGCGCCAGTTCCGCAAGCAAGAGTTTCGTCTTCAACACCTCTTTCGTATGTTCTTAAAGAAAAAGTATCGTTATCTACTTTTTTTACAAAGTTTACATTGCTGCCTTTTTCACCATACAATTCACCATAACGAATTGTTGCTCCATTTTCTTTTACATTATAATGTTCCAAATCATCTACGATCTGAACATGATGAGGCGAACCAGTATTTAGGAAAGTATAAGAATCTTTTTTCTGAATTTCGTTCACATCAATCATTTGTAACGAAACGATTGAATCAGCATTAACAGAAGCATGATGTAATCCGTCTGTTGCAATAAAAGTCGTTTTATCATCAATTACTCCCAATTGATTAGCAAAAGCAACAAGACAACGACCACCGTTTCCGCACATTGAACTTTGGTTTCCATCAGAGTTGTAATACACCATTCTAAAATCGGTTTCAGTATCATTTTCTAAAAGAATTAATCCATCAGCTCCAATTCCAAAACGTCTGTCGCACAGACGTTCAATAAGTTTTACATCGTCTTTTGGAAAGAAATTTGTACGGTTATCAATCATTACAAAATCATTTCCTGTACCTTGATATTTATAAAATTCTACTTGCATTTTTTAGTTGTTAGAAATACAAAAGTACGAACTATTAATTAATGAAATGTTAATCATTGTTAAAGAGCGTTAAACCGTTTTTACAAATAATTTTTTGAAGTAATTTTACGTTAAATAAAACATGAAACTTAAATTCTAATAACTTAATTACAAATTCTAATATGAAAAGATTTTCAGCCTTATTTTTAGTGTCATTGTTAAGTGGTGCTATTACTCTTGGTGCTTACAAGTTATTATTTGAAAGCAACAATTCTTTTTTTGGAAAAGGAAATTCTGTTGTAACTCTTGCCCCTAATTCTTATGCAAAAAATGCTGGTTTAGGTGCTGAAACATTAGATTTTACCGAAGCCGCAGACAAGACTGTACATACTGTTGTTCACGTAAAAAATGTTTCAAGAAGAACCGTAAGCAATCCGATGCTTGAGTTTTTCTACGGATACGGCGGACAGCAACAGCAAGAACAAGTAGGAACTGGTTCTGGTGTAATTATTTCTGAAGACGGATACATTGTGACTAACAATCACGTAATTAAAGACGCGACAGAAATTGAAATTACTTTAAACAATAAAAAATCATACAAAGCGAAGTTAATTGGTACAGATTCTAAAATGGACATTGCTCTTTTAAAAATCAATGCCGATGAAAAACTTCCTTACACTGCTTTTGCCAATTCTGATAATGTGAAAGTTGGAGAATGGGTATTGGCAGTTGGAAACCCGTATAATTTAACTTCAACTGTAACTGCAGGAATTGTTTCGGCGAAAGCCAGAAATTTAGACCAAAGCGGAATCCAATCTTTCATTCAAACTGATGCTGCAGTAAACCCAGGTAATAGTGGTGGAGCGTTAGTAAATGCAAGAGGAGAATTAATTGGAATTAACACCATGATTTCTTCAATGACAGGTTCTTATGTTGGATATTCTTTTGCCGTTCCTTCTAATATTGCCCGAAAAATTATCGAGGATATTATGGAGTATGGAAATGTTCAAAGAGGTATTCTTGGAGTTGAAGGAGGCGAATTGAATGCCACAGCTTCTAAAGAATTAGGAGTAACAGAAACACAAGGATTCTACATTAATAGAGTTTCTAAAAATTCAGGCGCAGAAAAAGCTGGTTTAACAAAAGGAGATATCATTGTAAAATTGGATGATCAAAATATTGCAACATATGCTGATTTATCAGGTTATATCAATACTAAACGTCCAAATGATGTTGTAAAAGTAACTTATATTAAAGAAGGAAAAACAAAAACGGTTCCTGTAACTTTAAGTAAAAATGAATTTTACAGTGCCGAATTTAAAGGAATCGAATTAGAAAACATTGATGCTACTGACAAGAAAAAATTCAGAATAGATTATGGTGTTAAAATTAAAAACATAAGCAATGAGAATTTAATGCAATATCAAAACGAATTACTAGGAAATATTATTCTTAGCATTGATAATGTAAAAGCAACAAATGTTGAAACTGTTTCTAAACTTTTAAGCAAAAAAGACGAAGGACAAAGCGTAAGAATTGAAATGATCAACAGAAATGGAGAGATTTTCAGAATTATAATTTAAGTCGCTGTTTGTAGTGACAGTTTTCAAGAATCAAAAAAACTGAAAACTGCGACCGAGACTGAAAACTTCAAAAAAGCCATCTTAAGAAAATTAAGGTGGCTTTTTTATTTTCAAAAATAAATGCTAAAATAGTTTACGAAATCGATTGAAATAGATACTTTTGCGCAAAATTTTAAAATAGTGAGCATTTTATTTTTTCAATTATGAGTAACAAATCATTGTACCAAAAAGAGGTATCCTTACAAGTCGACCGAAGAAAAGCCGGCGTCGAATTAATTAAAATCATAAGCGATTTATGGTATGACAAATCAATCGAAATGGTTTTATTCAAAAATCAATTATTGGATAAAAACGTTAGCGATATTATCAATCTTCACCAATATGCTGGAGAATTTGTAGGCAAACCAATCACCATTTTTGATTCGGTTGAAATCGCAAGAGTTGTATTATCATTAGACCTTCCGCCAGCAAAAATAGATTTAGGAAAACTTACTTATGAGTATCGCCTAGAGGATGAAAAATATCCAGATGCAAGATATTTTGTTATTGATAAGCTGAAAAAAGCAAAATCTTCAAAAGAAATTCAACCAAAAGATGTTGTTTTATATGGTTTTGGAAGAATCGGACGTTTATTAGCAAGAGAGCTAATGTCTAAAACTGGAAAAGGAAATCAATTGCGTCTGAGAGCAATTGTTACGCGTGATAAAAACGATGCAACGAGTTTAGAGAAACGAGCTTCTCTATTGCGATATGACTCCATTCACGGCGATTTTCAAGGATCAGTAATAGCCGACGCTAAAAATAATGCCTTAATTATAAACGGAACAACGGTTCATATCATTACAGCAAATTCACCAGAAGAAATCGATTATACCGCATACGGAATAAATGATGCTTTAATTATTGATAATACTGGAGCATTTACAACCGAAGAAGCATTAAAAAGACATTTAACTTCAAACGGAGCTAGTAAAGTTTTGCTGACTGCCCCTGGAAAAGGTATTCCGAATATTGTACATGGTGTAAATCATAACGATTTTAATCCAGACGAAGTAAACATTTTTTCAGCTGCATCTTGCACAACAAATGCTATAACTCCAATTCTAAAAGTTGTTGAAGAAACTCTCGGAGTTGTAAAAGGGCACTTAGAAACGATTCATGCCTATACAAACGACCAAAATTTGGTTGATAATATGCATAAAAAATATCGCCGCGGGAGAGCCGCTGCTTTAAATATGGTAATTACTGAAACTGGCGCAGGAAGTGCTGTTGCTAAAGCTTTACCATCATTAGAGGGCAAACTAACTTCAAATGCTATTCGCGTCCCAGTTCCAAATGGGTCTCTGGTCGTTTTAAATCTAGAAGTTAAAAAGCCTACCTCTATTACGGCAATCAATAAAATTATGAAGAAATATGCTCTAGAAGGAGAACTTGTGGAGCAGATAAAATATTCTTTAAATAACGAACTAGTTTCATCTGATATTGTCGGCACTTCTGCCCCGTCTATTTATGACAGCAATGCAACGATTGTTTCAAAGGATGGAAAAAATATAGTACTATATATTTGGTACGATAACGAATATGGTTACAGCCATCAAGTAATTCGCTTAGCAAAATATATTGCCAAAGTAAGACGTTATACCTATTATTAATTCAACCAAACTAACTTTTTTTCTTAAAACCATCAGGACCTTCTTGATGGTTTTTTATTTTACTTTAAATAGGAAGAACTGTTGTGCTTTTAACCTCCGAAATCACAAAAACGGTATTTATTAGAGAAACCTCAGGAAGAATAGATAATTTTTTTTGGTGAAAATGATGATAGCTTTCCATATCTGGAATTATGATTTTCAGCATATAATCAAAGTTTCCTGAAACATAATTACATTCAACAACCTCCGGTAAATTCAAAATCGACTGATTAAACCCTTCCGAAGTATCATAAGTCTGCTTTGTCAGTGTAACTTGGCAGTAAACCGTCAAATTATTCCCAAGTTTTTTCTTGTCAAGAAGCGTCACATATTTTTCTATAATGCCATCTTTTTCAAGACGTTTCACTCGATCATGAACAGGTGTCAAAGACAAGTTTATTTTGTTTGCGATGTCTTTTAATGTGTAATGAGCGTCTTCTTGCAAAAGACGTAGTATTTTTTTGTCAATTTCATCTAAAGCCATAACGAAAACGTTTTATTAAAATTAGTTCGATTTAGTCATTTTTTCTTTTTGAATAATCAATTTCACTTCAAAACAGAATATTTTTCTGTAAAAATAAAAAATAAAATAATATTTTCTTATTTATGAAGCATTAAACCATAATTTATTCTCTATCTGTAGATTTGTAAAACAATTTCAATAAAAACAAAAAAATATAACAAAATGATAATAGGTGTTCCTAAAGAAATAAAAAATAATGAAAACAGAGTTGCCTTAACTCCTGCAGGTGTTTCTGAAATGAAAAAACATGGACATACAGTATATGTTCAATCTACTGCTGGTTTAGGAAGTGGTTTTGCTGATGCAGAATATGCAGAAGCTGGTGCAGTTGTTTTACCAACGATTGAAGAAGTTTACGCTATTGCTGAAATGATCATTAAAGTAAAAGAACCAATTGCATCTGAATATCCATTAATCAAGAAAGATCAATTGTTATTCACCTATTTCCACTTCGCTTCTTCTGAAGAATTAACGCATGCAATGTTAGAAAAAGGAGCTGTTTGTTTAGCTTACGAAACTGTAGAAAAAACAGACAGAAGCTTACCATTATTAGTGCCAATGTCTGAAGTTGCTGGTCGTATGGCGATCCAACAAGGAGCAAAATACCTTGAAAAACCATTAAAAGGAAGAGGAATTCTTCTAGGTGGTGTTCCAGGTGTTCCGCCAGCAAAAGTATTAGTTTTAGGTGGAGGAATCGTAGGAACTCAAGCTGCTAAAATGGCTGCTGGATTAGGTGCTCAAGTTACTATTATGGACTTAAGCTTACCTCGTTTACGTCAATTGGATGATATCATGCCTGCAAACGTAAATACAGAAATGTCTAACCACTACAATATCACAAGAGCAATTAAAGATGCTGACTTAATTGTTGGAGCTGTTTTAATTCCAGGAGCAAAAGCACCTCATTTAATTACTCGTGATATGCTAAAATTAATGCGTCCAGGAACTGTTGTTGTTGACGTTGCTGTTGACCAAGGAGGATGTATCGAAACTTGTACTCCAACAACTCACGAAAACCCAACTTTTATTATTGACGATATCGTTCACTATTGTGTAGCTAATATGCCAGGAGCTGTTCCTTACACTTCTACTTTAGCTTTAACAAACGCAACTTTACCATATGCTGTGCAATTAGCAAACAAAGGATGGGAAAAAGCATGTGCAGAAAATGAAGAATTGAAAAAAGGATTAAACGTAGCTAATGGAAAAATCCTTTACAAAGGAGTTGCAGAAGCTTGGAATCTTCCTTTTAACGAAGAAATAGTATTAGCAAACGCATAGTGCTAATACTTGTATAAGTGCTTACTAAAATCACTATTACAAAAGGCTTTTCTTAATTGAAAAGCCTTTTTTTATGGCATAAAAAAACCTGTCGCGAAGACAGGTTTTCAAAGCTTTATATTTTATTATTTTTTACTATCCAAAACTTCGGTCATAACTTTCGCTTCTGTTCCATTTGGAAACGTAACTTTAATTTTCTGCGCTATTGTTGGAGCAATCTCTGTAATAGCTTTCTTATCGTAAGATTCTCCCTTTTTAATATGCCAACCGTAGAAAATAGCAGGTACATGCGTATCATAACTATAAATTGTTCCATGTGATGTTCCTGTTGGTGTATACTCTATCATTCCGGGTTTATCTACAATAACCAAATCACCATTTTGTGTAACATCGTATCCTTTTGCTACAAAATTAAGAGCATAATCATTTCCAGCATTAGCTAAAATTTCCTCCTCAGTATAAACCTTTTTAACTTGTGGCTGAGTAATTAAAAACTTTTTAAAAGCATCTTTAACCTTATCAAGGTCAAATTTCTTGTCTTTAATGATTTGCTTATTGAAGAACACATTAAAATTTGAATAATTTTGAACCAAATCTACACCAAAAGTCTTCGTTGAAAAGTCCTGTAAGCTTTTCTTAACCTCTTTCGACGGATAATTATCCACATTATATTTACGGTCTTTTAAATAAATAACATTTTCGGCACCAGCATGATCAGCTGTTAAGAAAAGCAAATAATTTCCTTTCCCAACAGTTTTATCAAGATATGCTAAAAAATCAGCAATTGTTTGATCCAATCTCAAGTAAGTATCTTGAAGTTCCATAGATCTTGGTCCAAGTAAATGCCCAACGTAGTCTGTAGAAGAAAAACTAACAGTCAAAAAATCTGTAATATTATCTTTTCCTAATTCTTCTTTCTCAATAGCTCTTTTTGCAAACTCCGCTAACAAATCATTTCCAAAAGGCGTAGCTCTAATAACACCAGCGTCATTTTTCTCATACATTGATTTTAAATCGTACGGAAAAACTGGTGCAGCACTTCCGTATAATTTCCCTTCATACGGATTATTATCAGGAAGGCTTTCATTATAAACAGAAGCTGGTTTGTATAAATCCCAACCTTTATTGATATACTTTAAGTAGTTTTTCTCATTATTGAATTCGGTAACCCACTCAGGTAATTTCTCCCCATAAAAAGTACTAGAAATAAAAGAACCCGTTTTACTGTACCAAAATGCCCAATTTGCAAAATGACCAGCTGGTAATATAGCACCACGATCCTTTAAACTCATTCCGATAACTTTTCCAGTAAAATTAGTAGCCATTCTAACTTCATCAGTAATTGTAGTACTTTGAAGGTTTTTTGGAGACATGGCACCTTCTTCTGCCGTACCATCACCTACTGTTTTAACACCAGCATCGTCAGTACAGTACGTTTCTTTACCAAGCGTTCTGCTAAACCATTCGTTACCTACAATTCCGTGAATAGCAGGAGTTGTACCTGTGTAGATTGAAGCGTGTCCAGGAGCCGTATAAGTTGGCATATAATTGTAATGCATATTCTGGAAAGTAAATCCATCATTCATTAATCTTTTAAAGCCATTTGGAGAAAAATCATCTGAAAAACGATATAAATATTCCATTTTCATTTGATCCACAACTATACCCACAACTAACTTTGGACGTTGTTGCGCACTTAAACCTGTTACAGCAAGAAGCGCTAACAATAAAATATTTTTCTTCATATTTAAAAAGTAATTTAAACACAAAAATACTCATTCAAATCCAAAAAGTCTAAACTATCAATATTTAACCGCCAACAATTGACTATAATTTAACACTTATGGACTTTATAATTCAGATGCTTATGGCGTTTCCCTCCGGGCCGCGCTGTCCGCTGTATCTTTTGCGGGGGAAGGATAAGAAGGAAAGAGCTTTTAGGTGTCCCGCAAAAGGATGCCGCTTCCATCGCTAACGCGGCATACGGCCTATATGCGGCTATTGCCCCCTGCCTGCAGGCACCTTTTCCAAAACAGCCCAAAAACAGAAAACCCTATCCGATTTGGATAGGGTTTTCAAAAGAAAGGCGACGACATACTCTCCCACAATGATGCAGTACCATCTGCGCAGGCGGGCTTAACTTCTCTGTTCGGGATGGGAAGAGGTGAGCCCCGCCGCAATAACCACCTTAAGAAGTTACAATTGCTTTGGGCAATCTTTTCAATTAATAATTGACAATTTACAATTAATAATTAAAATAATATTTTAACATACTGAGATAAAGAAAAGAAGAATATTTTAGAAAGTTTCCTCCCCCGATTTTCATCGGGGGAAAAGGGCGTACATAAGCTTACGGATTATTAGTACTACTCGACTATGACATTACTGCCTTTACATCTGTAGCCTATCAACGTGGTCATCTTCCACGATCCTTAAAAGAAATCTCATCTTGTGGTGGGTTTCGCGCTTATATGCTTTCAGCGCTTATCCCTTCCCAACGTAGCTACTCTGCGGTGCCCCTGGCGGGACAACAGATACACTAGAGGTTAGTCCAATTCGGTCCTCTCGTACTAGAATCAGATCCACTCAAATTTCTAACGCCCGCAGTAGATAGAGACCGAACTGTCTCACGACGTTCTGAACCCAGCTCGCGTGCCACTTTAATGGGCGAACAGCCCAACCCTTGGGACCTTCTCCAGCCCCAGGATGTGACGAGCCGACATCGAGGTGCCAAACCCCCCCGTCGATATGAGCTCTTGGGGGAGATCAGCCTGTTATCCCCGGCGTACCTTTTATCCTTTGAGCGATGGCCCTTCCATGCGGAACCACCGGATCACTATGCTCTACTTTCGTACCTGATCGACCTGTATGTCTCTCAGTCAAGCTCCCTTATGCCATTGCACTCTACGCACGGTTACCAAGCGTACTGAGGGAACCTTTAGAAGCCTCCGTTACTCTTTTGGAGGCGACCACCCCAGTCAAACTACCCACCAAGCACTGTCCCCCACATTGCGGGGTTAGGCCTCAGATAAACAAAGGGTTGTATTTCAACAATGACTCCACAGCGCCTGGCGACGCCACTTCACAGTCTCCAACCTATCCTACACATCATTTATCCAAGGTCAATACTAAGCTATAGTAAAGGTGCACAGGGTCTT
The DNA here is from genome assembly GCF_013388355.1 of Flavobacterium sp. LPB0248. Classification (GTDB taxonomy): domain Bacteria; phylum Bacteroidota; class Bacteroidia; order Flavobacteriales; family Flavobacteriaceae; genus Flavobacterium. Next base: position 3,787,256 of record NZ_CP058246.1, on the reverse strand, counting down.
TTCGTCCCACTGCGGGTAAACGGCATCTTCACCGTTACTACAATTTCACCGAGCTCATGGCTGAGACAGTGTCCAGATCGTTACACCATTCGTGCAGGTCGGAACTTACCCGACAAGGAATTTCGCTACCTTAGGACCGTTATAGTTACGGCCGCCGTTTACTGGGGCTTCAATTCAATGCTTCTCCGAAGATAACATCTCCTCTTAACCTTCCAGCACCGGGCAGGTGTCAGGCCCTATACTTCATCTTACGATTTTGCAGAGCCCTGTGTTTTTGATAAACAGTCGCCTGGACCTCTTCACTGCGGCCCCGATTGCTCGGGGCGACCTTTCTCCCGAAGTTACAGGTCTATTTTGCCTAATTCCTTAGCCATGAATCTCTCGAGCACCTTAGGATTCTCTCCTCAACTACCTGTGTCGGTTTACGGTACTGGTTCTTATTGCCTGAAGTTTAGAGGTTTTTCTTGGAAGCCCTTAGGCGCACTATCTCTTTGTCCGAAGACTCCGAGTACTATCGCATTTCACCAGTCTCTACGGATTTGCCTATAGAGCCTATAGCTAGGTGCTTTAACGAACTATTCCGTCAGTTCGCGGCGCTTTCATCACTCCGTCACCCCATCACAGCAATAAGAAGTACGGGAATATTAACCCGTTGGCCATCGACTGTCCCTTTCGGGTTCGCCTTAGGTCCAGACTAACCCACAGCTGATTAGCATAGCTGTGGAAACCTTAGTTTTTCGGTGTGCGGGTTTCTCGCCCGCATTATCGTTACTTATGCCTACATTTTCTTTTCTGACCGGTCCAGCACCCCTTACGAGATACCTTCAGCCCTGTCAGAATGCTCCCCTACCACTTGCAGTTGCCTGCAAATCCATAGCTTCGGTAATATGCTTATGCCCGATTATTATCCATGCTCGTCCGCTCGACTAGTGAGCTGTTACGCACTCTTTAAATGAATGGCTGCTTCCAAGCCAACATCCTAGCTGTCTGGGCAGACAAACCTCGTTCTTTCAACTTAGCATATATTTGGGGACCTTAGCTGATGGTCTGGGTTCTTTCCCTCTCGGACTTGGACCTTAGCACCCAAGCCCTCACTGTTATCAATCATTATACAGCATTCGGAGTTTGTCAGGAATTGGTAGGCGGTGAAGCCCCCGCATCCAATCAGTAGCTCTACCTCTGTATAACTAAAATAACGCTGCACCTAAATGCATTTCGGGGAGTACGAGCTATTTCCGAGTTTGATTGGCCTTTCACCCCTACCCACAGGTCATCCGAAGACTTTTCAACGTCAACCGGTTCGGTCCTCCACTGTGTGTTACCACAGCTTCAACCTGCCCATGGGTAGATCACACGGTTTCGCGTCTAACACTACTGACTAAAGCGCCCTATTCAGACTCGCTTTCGCTGCGGATCCATGGCTTAACCACTTATCCTTGCCAGCAGCGTTAACTCGTAGGCTCATTATGCAAAAGGCACGCCGTCACCCCACTAAAGGGCTCCGACCGCTTGTAGGCGTATGGTTTCAGGATCTATTTCACTCCGTTATTCACGGTTCTTTTCACCTTTCCCTCACGGTACTGGTTCACTATCGGTCTCTCAGGAGTATTTAGCCTTAGCGGATGGTCCCGCCGAATTCAGACAGGGTTTCACGTGCCCCGCCCTACTCAGGATACCGCTATCCTTTACATTCATTACTTATACGAGGCTATCACTCTCTATGGCCCTGCTTTCCAGCAGATTCTAATTCTTCATGCAAGAAATGTCGCGGTCCTACAACCCCAGCAATGCCGTAACAATCCTGGTTTGGGCTAATCCGCGTTCGCTCGCCACTACTTACGGAATCACTTTTGTTTTCTTCTCCTCCGCCTACTTAGATGTTTCAGTTCAGCGGGTTTGCCCACCTATCGGTGTGCTATATCTTCAATATAGCGGGTTGCCCCATTCGGATATCTGCGGATCAATCTGTGTGTGCCAGTCCCCGCAGCTTTTCGCAGCTTATCACGTCCTTCATCGCCTCTGAGAGCCTAGGCATTCCCCATACGCCCTTATTTTGCTTATTGTACCAATCTTGTTACTTAAAACAAGACCGTTTTGTTTTGTTTTTTACAATAGAATTGTAAAAAACGCTTTCTACTTTCTTATTATTTTCTTATCTCAATATGTCAATGAACTTTTAAGCTTTCGCTTTCGTGGAGAATAACGGAGTCGAACCGTTGACCTCCTGCGTGCAAGGCAGGCGCTCTAGCCAGCTGAGCTAATCCCCCATTTTTCAATCTTAGATTGCAGAATTCAGATTTTAGATTTCTTAATTCTTCTCTAATTTCTTTTGGTGAATTCCAACTTCCAGAATTTCCTTTCTCAAGTCAAATAGTAGTCCCGGGCAGACTCGAACTGCCGACCCCTACATTATCAGTGTAGTACTCTAACCAGCTGAGCTACGAGACTCTGTTTTACTTAAGTTTTATCATTTTTTTTAAATTAACAGCAAGAGCAATACAATCTTCAATCCCAAACCTTTAGTCAGGCATCTTATTTCCCAAGCGTGCTTTTCAGCTAACACTTTGGGCTCTAGAAAGGAGGTGTTCCAGCCGCACCTTCCGGTACGGCTACCTTGTTACGACTTAGCCCTAGTTACCAGTTTTACCCTAGGCAGCTCCTTGCGGTCACCGACTTCAGGCACCCCCAGCTTCCATGGCTTGACGGGCGGTGTGTACAAGGCCCGGGAACGTATTCACCGGATCATGGCTGATATCCGATTACTAGCGATTCCAGCTTCACGGAGTCGAGTTGCAGACTCCGATCCGAACTGTGACCGGCTTTATAGATTCGCTCCCCCTCGCGAGGTGGCTGCTCTCTGTACCGGCCATTGTAGCACGTGTGTAGCCCAAGGCGTAAGGGCCGTGATGATTTGACGTCATCCCCACCTTCCTCACAGTTTGCACTGGCAGTCTTGTTAGAGTTCCCGACACTACTCGCTGGCAACTAACAACAGGGGTTGCGCTCGTTATAGGACTTAACCTGACACCTCACGGCACGAGCTGACGACAACCATGCAGCACCTTGTAAACTGTCTTGCGAAAGATCTGTTTCCAAATCGGTCAGTCTGCATTTAAGCCTTGGTAAGGTTCCTCGCGTATCATCGAATTAAACCACATGCTCCACCGCTTGTGCGGGCCCCCGTCAATTCCTTTGAGTTTCATTCTTGCGAACGTACTCCCCAGGTGGGATACTTATCACTTTCGCTTAGCCACTGAGATTGCTCCCAACAGCTAGTATCCATCGTTTACGGCGTGGACTACCAGGGTATCTAATCCTGTTCGCTACCCACGCTTTCGTCCATCAGCGTCAATCCACTGGTAGCAACCTGCCTTCGCAATTGGTATTCCATGTAATCTCTAAGCATTTCACCGCTACACTACATATTCTAGTTGCTTCCCAGTAATTCAAGTCCAGCAGTATCAATGGCCGTTCCACCGTTGAGCGATGGGCTTTCACCACTGACTTACCAGACCGCCTACGGACCCTTTAAACCCAATGATTCCGGATAACGCTTGGATCCTCCGTATTACCGCGGCTGCTGGCACGGAGTTAGCCGATCCTTATTCTTACGGTACCGTCAAGCTCCGACACGTCGGAGTGTTTCTTCCCGTACAAAAGCAGTTTACAATCCATAGGACCGTCATCCTGCACGCGGCATGGCTGGTTCAGGCTTGCGCCCATTGACCAATATTCCTCACTGCTGCCTCCCGTAGGAGTCTGGTCCGTGTCTCAGTACCAGTGTGGGGGATCTCCCTCTCAGGACCCCTACCCATCGTTGCCTTGGTAAGCCGTTACCTTACCAACTAGCTAATGGGACGCATGCTCATCTTTCACCGTTGTGACTTTAATTATAAAGTGATGCCACTCTATAATACTATGAGGTATTAATCCAAATTTCTCTGGGCTATCCCTCTGTGAAAGGCAGATTGCATACGCGTTACGCACCCGTGCGCCGGTCTCAAGCACCGAAGTGCTCTACCCCTCGACTTGCATGTGTTAAGCCTGCCGCTAGCGTTCATCCTGAGCCAGGATCAAACTCTTCATCGTATATTTTAATATTATTATTCGATGCTATTCCTATCGGTTCTTTTTCGAATCTCACGATTCTACTGCTCTTATTCTTCTGTCTCGTTTTAAACGAGACGGCTGTCAATTCAATATGTCTACGAACGTAATTTCTTTGTCTTTCGCTTATCTCTCAAAGCGGGTGCAAAACTAAAACTTCTTTTTGTTTCCTGCAAGAAAAACTTAAAAAAAATTTGAAGCTTTTTTTTCGCCTCATTCTCTCAATTCCTCTTCCAATCTTTCAATGAACTTTCCGTGTTTTGCGGGGTGCAAATGTAAAAAGCATTTTCTAATCTCGCAAGCTTTTCCGAATCTTTTTTTCTGAAAATTTCTTTCCTTCAGATCCTTCCTTCCTGCCAGTATTTCGAAGAGCACCTTTCGCTGTTGCGGGTGCAAAAGTAGAACCTTTTTCCGCTTTTCCAAGCTTTTTTACCGGGTTTTTCACATCTTTTTTCGCCTTTTTTCTTAACACTCTGATAACGGATGGTTTACACCTCAAAGTTTTTTGCCCTTCCGTAGCCTTTTTCTGAACTGCGCCGCGGTTTTCATGATTTCAGGACGTTTCCATCTGCAGATTTTATCGGATTTTTAGGCTCTAACCCTCTTTTTTGGAAAGAAGACAGCATTTAAGGCTTCCTTAAAACGCATTTTCTGATCCCGAAAAGCTGCAAAGGCGCCAAGTTTTCCCTTTTTGGGCTCTATTCTGCTTAGGATTCATCTTCACCAAACATCATTTCTTCTGAAAACCGATGCCCTAGCCCCGATAGGAGCGGAAATCCTTTTGCTTTTTTCTTTAAAAAGCAAAAGATTGGAGCGCATAGCGGGAAACAGCTCCCTATTAAGACACATGACAATTCAAAAACGCTTCAGCCGCGCTCAGCAGAACAATCGCAGCCATCAAGTCATGACTCATATATATTATATCAAAGCTTCTATACTTATATATGTACAAAAAGCAAACCCGATAGGATTTAAAAAAACGAAGGATTACAAAGGAAAAACGCTCTTACTCATAATAAAGCAATCTTCTACATATATATATTGTATGTATTTTTGTAATCATGTATATTTGCATTCACAAAATTATAAACAATGATCAAGATTACTTTACCCGATGGGTCAATTAGAGAGTTCGCTCAAGGCGTAACTCCAATGGAGGTCGCTAAAAACATTAGCGAAGGTTTTGCTAGAAACGTGATTTCTGCATCTTTTAATGGTACAACTATTGAAACCGAGACTCCATTGACGACCGACGGTAATCTTATACTATATACTTGGAATGATGCTGAAGGTAAAAAAGCTTTCTGGCATTCGACTTCGCACGTAATGGCTCAAGCTCTTGAGGAATTGTACCCAGGAATTAAATTAACTCTTGGACCTGCAATTGCTAATGGTTTCTATTATGATGTAGATTTTGAAGATCAGAAAATTTCTGAAGCTGATTTCAAAAAGATCGAAGACCGTATTCTTGAAATTGCAAGAGGAAAGTTTGATTTTAAAATGCGTCCAGTAACTAAAGCGGAAGCATTGGAAATGTATAAAGACAACGTTTACAAGACTGAATTAATTTCTAATCTTGAAGATGGGACTATCACATTTTGCGACCATGCTACTTTTACTGATTTATGTCGTGGTGGACATATTCCAAACACTGGAATTATCAAAGCCGTAAAAATCATGAGCGTTGCTGGTGCTTACTGGAGAGGTGATGAGAAAAACAAACAGTTAACTCGTGTTTACGGAACTTCTTTCCCTAAACAAAAAGATTTGACTGAATATCTTGAACTTCTTGAAGAAGCAAAACGTCGTGATCACCGTAAATTAGGAAAAGAACTTGAATTGTTTGCTTTCTCTCAAAAAGTGGGACAAGGTTTACCATTATGGCTGCCTAAAGGTGCTGCTTTAAGAGATCGTTTGGAGCAATTTTTAAAGAAAGCGCAAAAGAAAGCTGGATACGAGCAAGTTGTTAGTCCGCACATTGGTCAAAAGGAACTTTATGTAACTTCTGGTCACTATGCTAAATATGGAGCTGATAGTTTCCAACCAATTCATACGCCAGCAGAAGGTGAAGAATTTTTATTAAAACCAATGAACTGCCCTCACCACTGTGAGATTTACAATGTAAGACCTTGGTCATATAAGGATTTACCTAAGCGTTATGCTGAATTTGGAACTGTTTATAGATACGAGCAATCTGGTGAATTACATGGTTTAACACGCGTTAGAGGATTTACTCAAGATGACGCACATATTTTCTGTACTCCAGAACAATTGGATGAAGAGTTCAAAAAAGTAATTGACCTTGTATTATATGTATTTGGTTCATTAGGTTTTGAAAACTTTACAGCTCAAATCTCATTACGAGATCAGGAAGACAGAGAAAAATACATTGGTACAGATGAAAATTGGGAGAAAGCCGAAAATGCTATCATCAATGCAGCAAAAGACAAAGGTCTTAATACTGTTGTAGAATATGGTGAAGCTGCATTTTATGGTCCGAAACTAGATTTCATGGTAAAAGATGCTTTGGGAAGACAATGGCAATTAGGAACAATTCAGGTAGATTATAACTTACCTGAGCGTTTTGAATTGACTTACAAAGGTGCTGATAATGAATTACATCGCCCTGTTATGATTCACAGAGCTCCTTTTGGATCTATGGAACGTTTTATAGCAATTTTACTAGAGCATACAGCAGGAAATTTCCCACTTTGGCTAATGCCTGAGCAGGCTATTATCTTGTCTTTGAGCGAGAAATACGAAAATTATGCTAAAAAAGTTTTAGATTTGCTAGAAAATCACGAAATTCGCGCCCTAATTGACAACCGAAACGAAACTATCGGTAAGAAAATTAGAGATGCAGAGATGCAGAAAATTCCATTTATGCTTATCGTTGGTGAGGAAGAAGAGAAAAACGGTACAATTTCTATTCGCCGTCACGGACAAGAAGGAAAAGGCAATATCACAGTTTCTATCGAAGAATTTGCTTCGATTGTAGACGAAGAAATAAAAAAGACATTAAAAGTATTTACAGTTTAACTTAAATTAGAAAGTCATAGCAATAAAAAGTAACAGAGGTTTTCAACCTCGAGTAGAAAAAAAAGATGCGCACAGAATAAACAATCTTATTCGTGTTCCTGAAGTACGTCTTGTAGGTGAAAACATTGAACCTGGGGTTTTTAAAATAGCAGACGCGTTACGTTTAGCTGATCAGCTTGAGCTGGATTTGGTTGAAATTTCGCCAAACGCTGAACCACCGGTTTGTAAAATCATGGACTACAAGAAATTTGTTTACGAACAAAAGAAAAGAGATAAAGCATTAAAAGCTAAATCTTCTCAGGTTGTTGTAAAAGAGATTCGATTTGGTCCTCAAACTGATGAGCATGATTATGAATTTAAGAGAAAGAACGCTGAAAAATTCTTAAAAGAAGGAGCTAAATTAAAGGCTTTTGTATTCTTTAAAGGACGTTCTATCATCTACAAAGATCAAGGTCAGATTCTATTATTACGTCTTGCTCAGGATTTAGAAGAACATGGTAAAGTTGAAGCTATGCCTGTTTTGGAAGGAAAGAGAATGATTATGTTCATTGCTCCGAAGAAAAAGAAATAGTGTTCCGTTTTCAGTCTCAGTGTTCAGTCAGAGAACTTGAAACTTTAAACCTGAAACAAAAAAATAAGTAAGTAAGAATAAATTAAAACACTAGGAAAAATGCCTAAAATGAAAACAAAATCTAGCGCTAAGAAACGTTTTAAAGTTACTGGCTCTGGAAAAATTAAAAGAAAGCATGCTTTTAAAAGTCACATCTTGACTAAAAAATCTAAAAAACGTAAATTAGCTTTGACACACTCAGCGCTAGTTCACTCAACAGATATGAAAAGCATCAAACAACAATTAAGAATTATCTAATAATTCTTTAGGTTAAAAAATTATTTATATAACCTTGGAGTATGGCTTTAAGTTCCTTTGATTTAATTCAGGACGCCTGCTACAAAAACACATTAAAATTATGCCAAGATCGGTAAATTCAGTTGCTAAAAGAGCAAGAAGAAAAAAAATAATGAAGCAAGCCAAAGGTTTCTTTGGAAGACGTAAAAACGTTTGGACAGTTGCTAAGAATGCAGTAGAGAAAGCGATGAGCTACGCTTACCGCGATAGAAAACAAAACAAAAGAAATTTCCGTTCATTATGGATTCAACGTATCAACGCTGGAGCTAGATTAGAAGGAATGTCTTATTCTCAATTCATGGGGAAAGTTAAAGCTAACGGAATCGAATTGAACCGTAAAGTTCTTGCAGATTTAGCTATGAACCACCCAGAAGCTTTCAAAGCTATTCTTAATAAAGTAAAATAAACGTTTTATAAACTCAATTTAAGATTACTTACTTATTATAAAAGAAACCATTCGTTAACTCGAATGGTTTTTTTGTTTTTACAACAAGTTTTGGTTAAGTACCAATTAATGAATTACTTTTACTTTAAAGTAACTAAAAAAATGCAAAACGCACTTATTCTTCATATTCAAAAGTTTATTGATCTCGCACATTCTGAGATTGATTTATTAGAATCTTGTCTTAATCTTTCGCAGATTAAGAAAAAAGAACATGTACTGCATGAAGGCCAAATCTGCAATACCATGTATTTTATTGTAAAAGGCTGTATGCGTCAATATATAATCAATTCTAAAGGTACTGAGCAAACACTTCAATTTGGAATTGAAAACTGGTGGATTACTGATTATTTGAGTTACCACAATCATATCCCATCAAGCTTTTATTTGCAAGCAGTAGAAAACTCAGAAGTTATTGCTATTGACAAAAACGTTTTGGAGTCGTTACTAATTGAAATTCCAAATCTTGAAAGATACTTTAGAATCGTTACTCAAAAAAGTTTTGGCGCAACACAAATGCGAATTAAATTCTTGTTCACAATGTCTGCCGAAGAAAGATATCATCATTTTAATGACAACTTCCCAGATTTTGTGCAACGCGTTCCTCAATACATGCTTGCCTCCTACTTAGATTTTTCTGCGGAATTTATGAGTAAAATAAGAGCGGGAAAAGTCTGATTTGAATTTCTTGAAGTAGTTCAAGTTTTTAAAATTATTGATTACTGACCTTTGTAATGAACTTTTAAAACATATAAAAATGAAATCAAGAATTGTTATCCCACAGGTTGCTCCAGAAGCTTATCAAGCCATGTTAGGTTTAGAAAAATATATTGCATCAACATCATTATCTCCAGTGCACAAAGAATTAATCAAAATTAGAGCGTCGCAAATAAATGGATGTGCTTATTGTATCAACATGCATACTGCTGATGCTCGAAAATTAGGTGTTACAGAAGAACGCATCTATTTATTGAGCGCCTGGCGTGAAGCTGATTTTTACTCTGAAGAAGAAAAAGCAATATTGGCTTTGACCGAAGAAATTACTTTAATAAGCAATCACGTTTCTGAAGAAGTTTATCAAAATGCAGCCAAATTATTTGACGAAAAATACCTTGCCGAAATTATTTTAGCGATTATCACAATTAATGCTTGGAATAGAATAGGAATTGCAACAGGAATGCGTGCGTCATAATTTATAAAGAGAATATTTACAACCTTTTAGCATCTGAAAGCCCTTATACAAAAAGGGCTTTTCGTATTTATTTAATAATCAGAATTAAAAAAAATAAAGATTGAAAATAATTGAAAATACCGTATTTATACTCTTTCATGGTTTCTGGAATTATTTATTTTTGGCGCATGATACCAAAAGGAATACCATTTTTACTTTATACAATTCTAATTTTTACACTTTTTTTTGCCTGTCAGAAGAGAAAAAACTTTACAGCAGACAATCCAAATAATACGGTCAAAATAGAGAAAATTATTAATGAAGCTGATTCATTTTACAAGAATAAAAAGTTTGATAGCGCATTTTATTTTTACAACAGAGCTAGAACGAAATGCAATCCAAACGAAGATGCCAAAAACTACGTTTACTGCATGTACTACATGGCCGAAATCCAACAAGACCACGAAGATTTTATTGGAAGCACTAAGACTGCAACAGAGGTAATTCCTTATTTAAATAAAATTAAAGATCCAAATCACAAATGGAATATTTACAGTGTTTTAGGCAGGAACTATTATTACACTTATGATTATCCAAATGCAATTTACTATTATTCTAAAGCATTTGCTTTGAAAGTAGACAGAATCAATGTGCTTGAAGCAAAAAACAATATTGCCACTATTTATCTCAACCAAGGCAAATACAATAAAGCATTGCAAATTTTCTTATCAATAAGCAAAGAAAAAATTGTACAGCAAAAACCAATATACTATTCCAAAATACTCGATTATATTGGCATTTGTTATTTCAAACTCAAGAATTCGAAAGCTTTGGCTTTTTTTCAAAAGAGCATACAAATAAACTCTGAAGCAAAACACGAAGATGGTTTAGGCAAAACATACTATAATCTTGCCAAATATTATCGCAACAATAAGGCTTTATCGATGATGTATGCCAAATTAAGCTATAAAAACTACACATTGTCCGGCAATACCAATGATCGCTTATTAGCTTTAAAATATATTATAGAAAATACTGTTTCTCCTGCAGAGACAAAAGAAAAGGCTCTTCTTTACATAAAAGAGAATCGTCACATTTATGCCTTCCGACAAAAAGCAAAAAATCAATTTGCAAAAATGAAATATGATTCTAAAAGAGAAAAAGATGAAAACTTAAAACTAAAGGCTCACAAAATCAAAAGCGAACTTCAATTAGAAAAACAGGAAAGCAAAAATATTATTTCATATATCATAATCATATTTGCATCATCCTTGATCGTATTTATTTATTACTATTTAACTGCACGAAATAATCGTCAAAAATTTGAAGCAACTTATCAAAGTGAAACGCGAATTTCAAAAAAACTGCATGACGAATTAGCTAATGATATTTATCATACGCTAGCTTTTGTTGAGAATAGGAATCTTTCTGCTGAAGAAAACCGAAATCATTTACTGAAAAAGCTAGATGATATTTATTCTCGAACAAGAGATGTATCGATGGAAAATCATTCGATTTTGAGCAGTCAAAATTTTATAATTTCACTTAAAGAGATGATTTCTGGATTTAATACGCCTCAAATGAACCTCCTAATAAATGGATTAGATGAAATTTCATGGGATCTATTGGATGAAATTAAAAAAGTATCTGTTTACAGAACTATTCAAGAATTGTTGGTAAACATGAAAAAACATAGTAACGCCACTTTGGTCGCCGTAACTTTTAAGAAAAGAGACAATACTATTATAATCAATTATACTGACAACGGCAAAGGAATTGATTCAAACAAAATGGTACACAAAAATGGCTTGCATAATATTGAGAATCGAATTCTAGCCATAAAAGGCAAGGTCGAAATTCATTCAGATTTTGGAAAAGGTTTTAAGGTTTTAATTAAATTTCCTGCGTAATGATTAAAAACCTGCATCCCCTTTTTCAAAAAAAAATCATTCTTTTTTGTCTGCTAATCATTAGTTTGATTCTAGCAATTCTTTTTTTCATACAGTTTTCTGGAACAGAACAACAACAAAAGAAATACCTAAAAGTCGACCGCACAATTAAAATAAAAAAAACATTAGAAAAAGCACATACTTTTTTTAATGATGGAAAATTTGATAGCGCTTATTTCTACTTTAACAAAACGCAATTGCTATGTGAGCCAAAAGAAGATTATCCAGATGCATATGTTGAATCATTAAACTACATAGTTGAAATCTTGCAACGATATGGCAATTTTTACGAAGCAGAAACAACACTTATAAAAGCATTTCCTTATTTAGAAAAAACATCTAGTAAAAAGTATGCCATCAATGCTTACACGTTTATGGCTTACAACTATTCTTATACTTATAATAACGAAAAGGCACTATACTATCATAGAAAAGCTTTAAAAACAGCAATATCCACATTTAGAAAAGCACGAATATTATCTGAAATTGCATTTGTTTATGTTCAACAAGAAAAATATCAAGAAGCTAAAGACATATTAGAGCCAATATCTAAGTGCAAAATTGCAGATAAAATCACACCTTCAAATACAAACATTGTACGTTCAGCCATATTGTATAATTTAGCTCTTTCCTACATAGGCCTTGGAAATCATAAAGAACAAGCTTTAAAGTGCCTTGACGAAAGTTTAGAATTAACTATTCCATATAACAATGATTTTGAGCTAATTGCCAACTATTTTGGTTATTATAAATATTACTCAAAATACTATAATCCAGAACTAAAAAAATTTTATGCAGAGAAATCATATTATGCTGCAAAACGAGCAAAATCAGTTGGAAATGAGATCGACAGATTAGGCGAACTAATTGAAATGGACAAGCCTGAAAATTCAAAAAAACTCTGGAAAATTTTTACTAGAAAAAATGATAGCCTCTCTTTAAGCAGAAAAATGGCAAAAAATCAATTTGCTGATTTAATATACGCCTCACAGAAAGATAAAAACGAAAACTTTGAACTCAAAAATCAAAAAGCAGAAAAAGAGTTACAATTGCAAAGACAAAAAAACAGAAGTTATATTTCTTATGTTGTAATTTCTTTAAGCCTATTTATTATACTTTTTTTAATATTTTATATTACTACTAAAGGCAAACGAGAAAAGAACGACATTATCCTTAAAAGTGAAATGAGAATATCTCAGAAACTGCATAGTGAGCTTAACTCAAATATATATCAAACATTATTATTTGTTCAGAATAACAATGTAGAAAACAAGGAAGATAAAGAAAAACTGTTGAATAATTTAAATAATATCTATTCGAAAACTCGAAATATATCGCGAGAAAACAGCAAAGTTCCTATTGACGATCGATACTTGTCTGTCTTGAAGGAAATGATTTCGGAATATAAAACTCAAGATGTAAATATTATCCTTAATGGCTTAGACTCAATTTCTTGGAATAAAGTTGACAAGAATAAAAAAATAATACTCTACCGAATTTTACAAGAATTATTATTCAATATGAAAAAATCTAATAGTTCAAGTTTAGTAAGTATTGTTGCTAAAGAAATAGACAAAAACTTAATAATTTATTATACTGATAACAGCAGTGAAATTACATCAGAAAATAATATTTTAGAAAAAAGACTACAAAATGTGGAAAACCGTATTAAAACAATAAAAGGAACTCTTAATTTTGACACCAACTTGCAAAGAGGTTTTAAAATTAATTTCAAATTCCCAATATAACCCAATATATGTTTAAAAAAGTTTTAGTTGCCGAAGATTTAGATAGTATCAGCATTGCAGTAGTTCAAGTACTTGAAGAGTTACAAGTTCCAGTAATTAACCATGTGAAATATTGCGACGAAGGCTTGCTTAAAATAAAAAAAGCATTGGCTGATAATGAACCTTATGATTTATTGATTACAGACTTATCATTTAAATCTGATCACAGAAAAGTAAGCTTAAATAGTGGCGATGAACTTATTGAGGCCATAAATACAGTGCAACCAAACCTAAAAAAAATTGTTTTTTCTATAGAAGATAAAAGTTATAGAATTAAAACACTTTTCAACGAATTAGGTATTAATGCTTATGTTTCTAAAGGAAGAAATAGTATTTCAGAATTACGAAATGCAATTGAAAGTACATTTAATAATGAAGAAAAAATACTTTCTTCTGATTTGTCTTTTAGTTTTAACGATAAGTCGTTAATCGAAATTGAATCATATGATATTTCAATCTTAAAACTTTTATCACAAGGATACATTTTAGAAAGCATTTCTAAAGAGTTTAAAGATTTATCGATAACTCCTAACGGAACAAGCAGTATCGAAAAAAGAATAAATAAACTAAAAATTTACTTTAAAGCCAATAACAATGTGCATTTGATTGCAATCGCAAAAGATTTCGGTTTGGTGTAATTTTCACAGTCCTTTACGGGTTTCCGTAAGGATTACATTTTTCATACCGCTAAATTTGTGATAATCTATTAACCCACCATGAAACCGAAAAGTAAAGCGAGTATTATATTCTCCAAAATTAATACTACACAAAATAAAATTATCATGAAAACAATGTTACTTTGCCTATTTTTATCCATTAGTTTTGCGTTTGTTTCTGAAAAAACAGGCTGGCTAGAAATTGACTGGAAAATAATATTTATTCCAGCATTATTAGTATTGCAAATTATAATTATCGGAACGGCCTTAAAAAACCGCTATAAAAAACATTAATTAATTTTAAGAAAGGCTTGATTATTGCTGGAAGAGAAGATTTATATTTTATTCCATTACATTTTCGTATGAAAAGAAATCTCAGCCTCCTATTAATATTCTTTACATTTTTATCTTTTTCGCAAACCAAAGTTTTATCTTGGAATATAGAGAACTTTGGTAAATCTAAATCTGATATCCATTTAAATTATATTGCCAAAACAATATCCAGCTATGATATTGTTGCAATTCAAGAAGTGGTAGCCGGAAATGGAGGCGCTCAAAGTGTTGCAAAACTTGCATCATTACTTAATCAAAAAGGAAATAATTGGGATTACAGAATAAGTGATCCAACCTCTAGCAGTAGTTATAAAACAGAACGCTATGCATTTATTTGGAAAACTCATAAAGCTAAATTAAAAAATAGGCCTTGGCTGGAGAAAAAATTTAGTGTAGAAATTGATCGGGAACCCTATTTTGCTACGTTTGAAATTAATAAAAAGACCATAACCCTAGTCAATTTTCATGCAATAACACAAAAAAAGCAACCCGAAACAGAAATCAAATATTTCAAATTCTTACCAAACCAATATCCCGATTTTAATCTTGTTTTCTTAGGCGATTTTAACTGTCCCGAAAAACACACTGTTTTCAATCCGTTAAAAAAAATGGGGTACGCGTCTGTATTAAAAAATCAGAAGACAACTCTTAAACATAAATGTAAAAATGGTATCTGCCTAGCATCTGAATTTGATAATATATTCTACAAAACAACTAACTTAAAAGTCAGCAATTCTGGAATTATTAAATTTTACGAAGATTTTGATTCACTGCAGAATGCAAGAAAAGTATCCGATCATATTCCGATCTGGTTTGAATTTTCTTTAAACTAATTTAAGTTTTAAGCTTCTTTTTTCTAGCAGCAGGAAACAAAACATTATTTAAAATCAACCTATATCCTGGCGAATTAGGGTGTAAATCTAAAACTGTTGGAGGATCTCCGACCTGGTGCTGAAAATCTTCTGGATCATGTCCGCCAAAAAAAGTAAACATTCCTTTACCTTTTTCTCCATGAATATATCTTGATTCACCATTTAATTCACAGGTTCCCATAATCAAGATATTCGATTTTATTAGTGAAGTATCAAATGAAGTGGTCTGTCCCATGAATCCTTTTACCAATTGTGTATGGTTTTGGCATAACATACTCGGAATCGGGTCCCATTTTGCAGAAAATTCCATTAGAGTAAAATAATCTTTCTCCATCACTATTCTCCTTTTTGTGGTCATATCGATATCTGAAAATTCATAAACCTCAGGTCTTCGCTCTAAAGTAAAGTTCTTGAAGGCAAAAGAATTATTATAGTTTAATTTTGACTGATAATTAGATTCACTTGGATCTCCGTCAAACATAGCTTCGCAAATATCTACTCCATCGGCAGCAAGAGCAATATCAAAACTATCTGTAGCAGAACACATAGCAAACATAAAGCCTCCTCCAATTACAAAATCTCTAATTTTTTTTGCAACTGCTCCTTTCTCTTGAGACACTTTTGCATATCCTAATTTTGCAGCTAAGGCTTCAGCATCTTTTTTTTGATCAATATACCAGGGTGTGTTTTTGTAGGCAGCATAGAATTTTCCGTATTGTCCCGTAAAATCTTCGTGATGCAGATGTAACCAATCATACATTAATAATTGATCACTTAAAACTTCTTCGTCATAAATTGGAGTAAAAGGAATCTCTGCATAAGTCAAAACCAAAGTCACCGCATCATCCCAAGGTTGTTTTCCTTTTGGAGTATAAACTGCAATTTTTGGTGCCTTTTCTAAAATCACCGATTCCATATTTTGAGAAGGACTCGATATTTCATTTAAAATAGAACCTTGTTCACTATCTGAGATTATCTCAAAGCTCACTCCTCGTATTTTACATTCTTTTCTAATCTCGTCAGCATCAGGAAGTAAAAAAGACCCTCCACGGTAATTTAAAAGCCAACTCGCTTTATAATCCCGACTTAAGCACCAATAAGTAATTCCGTATGCTTTTAAATGATTTTGCTGTGTTGTTTCGTCCATCGGAAGTAAGATAAACGAAGCTCTTGAACTAAATGTAACTAATAGTATAAAAAAGTAGAGTAAACTCTTATTCATCAGAAAATTATTTTAGTAAAGATATAAAAGGCTGCCACAAAAACAGAATGCTTACAGCCATTTCTAGCATAATAGAATGTTAAAATAAATTATCTTGAAAAAAATGACTTCCTACAACTATAAAAACAGGTAAAAACACCTATACTCTGATAAAATATTCTATCTACATTTGCTATCCCAGGTTTATAAAGCTAATCGCTGTAAAAACAACCATTATGAAATTTAATGACAGTAATAACCAACAAAAGGGTTTAAATGTAATTCAGAAAATAGGATTATGTGTTCTTGTAGTCACAATTATATTATATTATGTATTGTCAATACAGTTTTTGACAGCATAATTTTTTAAATCGTTAAGACTGCTAATTCATTTTGAATCGCGTAAACAACTAAACCAGCAATATTTCGCGATTCTGTTTTAAGCAATAAATTATTCCTATGTCCCTCAATGGTTCTTGGGCTTAAAAAAAGATGTTCTGCAATTTCTGCGGTAGTTTTCTGCTGACAAATTAATTGCAGAATTTCTATTTCACGTGGCGAAAGAAAATTAGTTTCTAAACCGCCTCTTGTATTTTTAGGAGAAACAATGGTTTCTTGAATTGTCTTTAAAACATTTTCGTTGTAGTAGAATCCTTTTTTTGCTACTTCGTTGATCGTATGAATTAAATCTTTTGGAGTAGTATTTTTAATTAAGTAAGCTACTGCTCCAACTTGAATCATATTTGCAATAAACGATTTGGTATCGTAACTGGTTAATGCAATAATCTTAATCTCGGGAAACGTTTTTCTTATAATTCTAGTGGCTTCGACTCCATTTAAGACTGGCATCTTTAAGTCCATCACTATTATATCAGGTTTTATTTCTCTTTCATTCAGTTGTGAAATAAGCTCATCTCCGTTTTCGGCTTCAAAGAGAATATCTATATTTTCTTCTCTCTGCAATAAAAAAGAAATTCCTTTTCGAAACAGAATTTCATCATCAACTAGAGCAATTTTAATAGCAGAATTCATCTTATTTGTTTTTGGTCGTTTAATTTGGTTTGTCGAAATTACAAAATATGATTTAGATAAAGTCTAAATGCTCCATTTTATCGACTAAAAACCTTAATAAAACACATAATTCTACCTAAAAAGTAAAATTTACAACAATACCATTATTAATTTCAGAACTAATTTCTATTGTTCCTTGCAAAAATGATATTCGACTGTCGATATTTTTCATTCCTAAGCCTTTTTGATTTTCATCATTTGAGCTATCAAACCCAACACCGTTATCCTTATAATCACAAGTATTTATTCCATCTATATTAGCAAATGAAATCCATATCTCAGATGCTTTTCCATGACGGATAGAATTATTCATAAGTTCCTGAAGAATTCTAAAAACATGTAAATGTCGATCTATCTCTTTCTCGTCAAAATCAATTTTATTTTCATAATGCGTTTTGACAGATTTACTGCTTTCAAATTCTCCGCACAACTCTTCAATACCCGCACTTAGACCAAATTTTTCAAAAACTGGAGGCAGTAAATTATGCGCAATTTTTCTAGAATTATCCAATGCCTTTGTTGTCAGAGCAATTATATTTTCTGTAATTTCTGCAGTTTCTGCTTCTGTGAGGTTTGGAGCCGTAAGTAAATGACTATTTAAAGAAACAATGTTCAATTTTGAGCTAATATCATCATGAAGATCTTGTGCAATTCTTTTGCGTTCTTCTTCTTGAGTTACAATAATAGCATGCAATTGTTCTTTTTGGTATCGAAGTATTAAATCTATCTTTTCTAGTTCCTTTTGGATGATTTTTTTTCTAGAAAAATAAAAGAATATAATTAGTGCGACTGCAACAATTATAAAAAACAAAGAGATATATAATATTATGGCTACGAGCTCTTTCTCAGAAATATGACTTGCATTCATATTATTTAGATTGTTCTTTTAAAAAACTTACTTTATAAAAGCTCTTTATCCATTCAAACAAGAAAACCAGATAATAAATAATAAGCAGAAAAGCATTTAATTGCCAGCTTAGATATTTTAAATCAGCACTTAATCCTGTAGAAAGATTACCAATCAAAAATAATACTGTACTAGCTAATAGGTAAAAAACTATCCCCATACTTATATAATAGTATTTTTTGTTCTCTGTCAGCATATTATAAAAATGCACAAGTGCAAAAACAACAATCAGCAAGGAAGTTAAAGTGATTCCGAATAAATTAAATTTTAAAAACTGACTAGAATCTGTCACAAATTGTATTAATAAAATCAATAAAGCAATTATTAATGAGGCTTTAACAAATATTTTTTGAGCTTTATTATAAAATAGCGAATTGTAAAAAAGTCCCAGTATAATCATTTGTCCTATAAAAAAAATATTAACAAGAAATAAATTATTCATACCCAAATGATACACCAGTTCCATTGAAAACTGAAGGACTGTAGAAAAAGCCAAATACGAAACAAAAAAAACATTAGCTTTTTCCTTTCGGAAAAAGCTAAATGTATATAGTATAAGATTAATCAATAAAATCAAATAACTTGAATATATTAAAAAATCAGCCATTTTTGGAAAAATTTAGTTTAAAAATCAAAAAGGTGGGCTAGGGCGTGCACCATCATAAACTACATCTCCACCGCCTACTTCTCCATCTCCTTCTCCTATACCGTAAACATTAATCCATTTTTTAGTTGCCGGATCATAATTAGCCCCTACGAAAAGTAATGTCTTTTCTTTTTGATCATTTATTCCCAAATAAGCCCAAACAGCTTCTGTATTAAGATCAAGCACTTTTTTCAAACTTTCTTTTGGGATTAAGAAAGCTTTTACTTTTTTCTTAGAGTCTTCGACTGCACTATCGTCGATATATCTCTGCTCCCACTCGTTTGCAGTTGTTACAGGAATCTGGATAGGTCCTGGAAAGGTTTCTTCATTCATAATTTAAATTTGTTATTGGTTAATAATTTAAAAAAATTAATAGTTTATAATTGGTTTAGCTAAACTACTGATTTTTATTAGAAAATTAACCTAAAAACATAAAAAAAGCCTTAAAAATTAAGGCTTTTTATTTTTATTAAAACGGAACATCACTGTCATCGTCGTCATCATTTAAGTTACTTCCAAAGGCTTCGTTGGCTGAGGGCAGATTATTAGTAATAAACGGATTATCATCGTGATTCATTTTTGATGGCAAATCATCATAGCTACCCGAAAATTCATCAAGATTATCAAACTTTCCTAAGTGTCCTAAGAACTTCAAACGAATATTTTCAATACCACCATTACGGTGTTTTGCAATCATAATTTCAGCCTGACCAGCAGTTGGTGAAGCCTCTTCATCATCCCATTCCTCAATTTTGTAATATTCTGGTCGATATAAAAACGAAACGATATCAGCATCCTGCTCAATCGCTCCAGATTCACGAAGATCCGATAGTAAAGGACGTTTACTAGAACCACGCGTTTCTACAGCACGTGACAACTGAGAAAGTGCAATAACAGGAACGTTAAGCTCTTTTGCCAAAGCTTTTAAGTTTCGGGAAATGGTAGAAATTTCCTGCTCACGATTTCCTCCTCCTTTAGCATTTCCTCCTGCGGTCATCAACTGCAAATAATCAATAATGATGATTTTAATACCATGTTGTGATGCTAAACGACGGCATTTTGCCCTTAAATCGAAAATCGAAAGTGAAGGTGTATCATCAATAAATAAAGGTGCTTTTTCTAAATCTTTAACTTTAGTACTCAACATGGTCCATTCATGAGCCTCTAGTTTTCCTGTACGCAATTTTTCTGATGACAATCCTGTTTCAGAAGAAATAAGCCTGGTAATTAACTGAACAGATGCCATCTCCAGAGAGAATAAGGCTACTCCATGCCCATATTGAATAGCAATATTTCTAGCCATAGAAAGTACAAATGCCGTCTTTCCCATCGCCGGTCTGGCCGCAATAATAATCAAATCACTCGGCTGCCATCCAGACGTTAATTTATCCAGATTATGAAAACCAGTTTCTACACCACTTAATCCCTCTTTTTTAGAAATCTCTTCAATTTTCTTTTTAGCTTGTAAAACTAAACTTTGTGCAGTTTCAGAACTACGCTTGATATTTCCTTGTGTAACTTCGTATAATTTAGATTCCGCTTGATCCAATAAATCAAAAACGTCTGCACTTTCATCATATGATGCTTCAATAATTTCTGAAGAAATTCTAATCAAACTTCTTTGAATAAATTTTTGAAGAATGATACGCGAGTGAAATTCGATATGCGCCGAAGAAGCAATTTTTTGCGTAAGCTGAATTAAATAAAAATCTCCACCTGCCAAATCTAACTTTCCGTTTTTCTTTAACTGAGTCGAAACCGTTAAGATATCAATTGGCTGCGTTTCGGTAAAAAGTTGTAAAATCGCTTCAAAAATATGTTTGTGTGCGTCTTTGTAAAAAGCTTCGGCCTGCAAAATATCAATTACATCATCTACCCCTTTTTTATCAATCATCATCGCACCCAGCACAGCCTCCTCCAAATCAAGAGCTTGCGGCGGCAACTTTCCTTTTTCTAAGTTGATAATCGTGGTTTTGTCGACCTTAACAGGGTTTAAGTTTTTGAAATTTTCCATATAGCGAAAGTAGCAAAATTTAAAAAAATTCTGCTATCGAGTTATAACTAATAATTGTTTATAAATAATCTTGATTTGTTCATAACCAAAAAAAAATCCGAAACTGTAAGGCTTCGGATTTTAAGTCTCTTTTTATGAATTTACTCTTTATACTCGCCCATATTACTGTATTTGTCCATTCTTTGGGCAATTAAGTCAGCTGTTGATAAGTCTTTCAATTCATTATATCCTTTAGTGATGTATTCTGCAACCGTTTTGAAAGTGGTTTCACGATCGTAGTGCGCTCCTCCTAGTGGTTCTGGAATTACGTCATCAACTAATTTTTGTTTTTTCATGTCAGAAGAAGTCAGTTTTAAAGCTTCTGCTGCACGCTCTTTGTACTCCCAGCTTTTCCATAAAATAGAAGAGCAAGATTCTGGAGAAATTACAGAATACCAAGTATTCTCTAACATATAAACGCGGTCTCCAACACCAATTCCTAAAGCTCCACCAGAAGCACCTTCACCAATAATAACAGTAATGATTGGCACTTGTAAACGAACCATTTCGAAGATATTTCTAGCAATAGCTTCTCCTTGTCCTCTTTCCTCTGCTTCAAGTCCTGGATATGCACCCGGAGTATCTACTAAAGTTAGAACTGGAACTCCAAATTTCTCAGCCATTTTCATCAAACGTAAAGCTTTACGGTATCCTTCTGGATTTGCCATACCAAAATTACGGTATTGACGTGTTTTTGTATTAAAACCTTTTTGCTGACCGATAATCATAAACGACTGTCCGTTTATTTTACCAAGTCCACCAACCATTGCTTTATCATCTTTAAAACCTCTGTCTCCATGAAGTTCTAAGAAAGTGTCTCCACAGATTGCTCTAATGTAGTCTAAAGTATAAGGTCTATTTGGGTGTCTTGACAATTGTACTCTCTGCCAAGCCGTAAGATTTTTATATATTTCTTTTTTAGTCTCTACTAATTTCTTGTTGATTTCCTTGCACGTTGGCGTCACATCAACGTCAGATTCTTTTCCAATAATAACGCACTTTTCTAACTGTTCTTCAAGTTCTTTAATTGGAAGCTCAAAATCTAAATATTCCATGGATTTTTGAATTTTGTTTGTAAATCGAACCGCAAATATAAAAATATTATATCATTGGCGAAGTTAATTGTTATTTAAAGTATAAAAATGCATTTTAATAATAAGGAAACTATTACAAGTTTTCTTTCTTATTCTGATAATGTTTGAAAACACCATTTAGAATAACTGTTATGATAATAATAACAGCTCCAACATAAAATTCGACACTCATTTTTTCTTTTCCGCCTAAGATAAAATAAGCCAAAACTATCCCATAAACTGGCTCTAAATTAGTGGTTAGCATTACGGTATAAGGCGTCAATCGCTGCATTACTTTCACTGAAGCGGTAAAGGCATAAGCCGTACAAATTGAAGCTAAAATCAATAATAAAACCCAGTTGTTTAAAGACATTTGGAAGAAATCTGCCGTAAATTTTCCTTGAAATAAAAAATAAATCGTGATAAAGAAAACTCCTGCACCAAATTCATAAAATGTTATAACTGAAGGTTCGTGATCTGAAATTAATTTCCCATTCATCAAAGTAAATAATACTCCTAAAATAATGGCCGCCAAGGCATAGTAAACTCCAGTAAGGTATTTTATTTCTACCTGAAGAATCAATCCTAAACCAGCTATAATTACAAGTCCAAAAAGAACTTCGTACCAAAGCACTTTTCTTCCGTAAAATAATGGCTCTAGTAATGATGCAAAAAAGGCTCCCAAAGAAAATATAGAAAGTGTAATTGAAACGTTGGAAACGTGAATTGCTTTAAAAAAGAAAATCCAATGAAGCGCAATCAGCAATCCAACAAAAATCAATTTGAAAAATTCTTTTATTGGAACTTGAAAAGACTGTTTTTTAAAGGCAATAAATCCGCCAAGAAAAATCATGGCAATCAGCATTCTGTACCAAACCAAATTATCGGCATCAATGGTTATTAAAGCGCCTAAAATGGCTGTAAAACCCCAGATAAAAACAATTAAGTGAAGATTTAAATAACTTTTTAAATTATCGTTTCGCATTACGTAATAGGTAAACTGCTAAGATTCCGAAAACAATATTCGGGAACCAAACAGCTAATAAAGGTGAGAATGTAGATTTTTCGGCTAGTGTACCAAAGATTTTGTCAAAGAATACAAATGAGAATGCAATGGCAATTCCAATCGCCAAATTGGTTCCCATTCCTCCGCGACGTTTCATAGACGAAACTGCAACGGCAATAATTGTTAAAATAAAGGCTGAAACTGGCACACTATATTTTTTATAGAGCACCACTAAATAAGTATTAATGTTTCCTGAACCTCTTTTCTTTTCTTTATCAATAAAGTCAATCAGTTTTCCTAATGAAAGTGTTTCGGCTATATAAACAACTGGTGTTAAATCGGCAAGTTCAAATTTAAACTTAACCTGTTTCTCAGGGCTTTTTTCGATAATATCATTTAATTCCCCAACAGTTCTTTTAGTATAATCATACAAAATGTATGTTTTCTTTTTAGGATCCCATTTAATTCGGCTTGCTGAGATTTTATAGGTCATTTTTTCTTTTTCAAAATGCTCTAAAGTAAAATTAAAAGCCGTTTTAGATTCTTCGTTAAAACTGTTTACAAAAATAAAATCATGATCATTTAACTGTCTGTAAACATTAGTGTTGTTACCAAGCATCTCAACTTTTCCGTTTCCTTTTAAATAAGTGTATCTAAAATTATTAAATCCTTCACTTGCTGCGGGAACAATATAAAAGCCCATTAAAAGCACAAAAAGTGAAACTATTGAAGCACCTATAATATAAGGTCGAAGAAATCGGGTAAAAGAAATTCCTGAACTTAAAATTGCAATAATCTCTGTATTATTTGCCAATTTTGAAGTAAACCAAATCACCGATAAAAACAAAAATATCGGAAAAAGAGAATTTGCAAAATAGATAGTAAAGTTGTAATAATAGAGTGCAATATCCAAAAACGGAATCTTGTTCTCCAGCATTTTATTTACCTTTTCTGAAACGTCAATTACAATTCCGATTGGAATAAATAACAAGATCATTACCGAAAAAGTGGCTAAATATCTTTTTAAAATATACTTATCAATTATTGTCAGCATATATTTTTTGTTTGTTTTGTCTAAAGTTTCAAGTTCTGCAGAGAACGTGAAACCTGAAACTTTAAACTTGAAACTTTTAATTAAAGTCTTTGACTCATATTTTTAACCATCATTTCTTTCCATGGTCTAAAATCGCCTGCTAAGATATGTTTTCTAGCTTCACGAACCAACCACATATAGAAACCAAGATTATGAATGGTAGCAATTTGCTTTCCTAAATATTCGTTGGCTGCAAACAAGTGGCGTAAATATGCTTTTGTATATTCTGTATCAACAAAAGTGTGTCCCATTTCATCGATTGGAGAAAAATCAGCTTCCCACTTTTTGTTCTTGATATTGATAGTTCCGTTTGCTGTAAACAACATACCGTTTCTTGCATTACGAGTTGGCATAACACAGTCGAACATATCAATTCCTAACGCAATATTTTCTAAAATATTAATTGGAGTTCCAACACCCATTAAATAACGAGGTTTATCTTCTGGAAGAATTTCGCAAACTACTTCAGTCATTGCATACATTTCTTCAGCTGGTTCACCTACAGAAAGTCCGCCAATTGCATTTCCTTGCTGTCCTGCATTGGCAATATATTCAGCCGACTGGCGTCTAAGATCTTTATAAGTACTTCCTTGAACAATAGGAAAAAACGTTTGTTCGTAACCATATTTATAAGGCACTTTTTCTAAATGGTTGATACATCTATCCAACCAACGGTGCGTCATGTGCATCGAACGCTGCGCGTAACGGTAATCGCAAGGATAAGGCGTACACTCATCAAATGCCATAATAATATCGGCACCAATTGTACGCTGAATTTCCATTACATTTTCTGGTGTAAAAAAGTGGTAAGAACCATCAATATGCGATTTAAACTTTACTCCTTCTTCTTTAATTTTTCTATTTGAAGAAAGAGAATACACTTGATATCCTCCAGAATCAGTCAAAATATTGCGATCCCAGTTCATGAATTTATGCAATCCTCCAGCTTTTTCCAAAATTTCGGTCTGTGGACGTAAATATAAATGGTATGTATTTCCTAGAATAATATCCGGATTTATTTCTTCTTTAAGCTCACGCTGATGCACACCTTTTACAGATGCAACTGTTCCAACTGGCATAAAAATAGGCGTTTCAATTACGCCGTGATCAGTAGTTATACTTCCCGCTCTTGCTTTAGACTGCGGATCTTTTTGTAATAAATCGAACTTCATTTGTTTCTTTTTTCAGTCGGCAAAGATAAGCTAATTTCAGGGAAATTTAATTAATTAGAAAATTTGTCAATTATAAAATTGAGTTAATTCAAAAACAACATAAAACCTAAACTTCAAAAATTTTTAAATTTGAATAAAATCTATTAAAAAATGAAATGCGGTGCTGTTAGATTGCACGAAGCTGAAGTCGTCGCACAGCATATTCACAACAAAAAAACAAATGAACTTAGCGCAAAAACTCGGATATCGTGAAAATAGCAAATTGTTAATCATTCACGCTGACGATGCTGGATTATCGCATTCCGAAAATCAGGCAACTATAAAAGCACTTCAAAACGGATCTGTAAATTCGTACAGCATAATGGTTCCTTGTCCGTGGTTTTTTGAAATGGCAACTTTTGCTAAAAACAATCCGAAATATGACTGCGGAATTCATTTAACTCTGACTTGCGAGTGGGAAAATTATAAGTTTGGTCCAATTCTTCCCATTTCTGAAGTTTCAAGTCTAGTCGACCAAAATGGTTATTTTTATAAAACCAGACAAGACTTCAAAAACAGCGCAAAACCATCTGAAATTAAAAAAGAACTTACTGCTCAAATCGAAAAAGCTCTGCAATTTGGCATTCAGCCTACGCATCTCGACTCGCACATGTGCAGTGTTGGCGTTAGTCCTGAAATTTTAGAAATCTATAAAGGGTTAGGAAAAACATACAATTTACCTGTTTTCATCAATAAAGACTTTGTAGAATCTGTTTCTTTATCTGATGAAAAATATAATTTTGATGATACACTTTTGGCCGACAAACTTTTAATTGGATATTATAATGACTTTGAAAAAGGAGAACTTCAAAAATCTTATGAAAAAGTTTTAGACAGTACCATTTCTGGATTAAATGTTTTCCTGCTTCATCCTGCGTTTGATGATTTTGAAATGCAAGATATTACCATAAATCATCCAAATTTTGGTTCAGAATGGCGCCAAATAGATTTCGATTTTTTTACAAGTGATCAATGCAAAGCAAAACTAAAAGAGAATAATATTCAATTAGTCACGTGGCGAGAGATTGCTGCTATTAGATAATTTTTCAAATTAGAAGATGAGATAATTTATTTTATGCAAATATTATAACATACTGATTTTAAAAATATAACTATTGAAACCATAGATTTCATAACTTTATGATAGATAAAGTATCTGTTTAATAATATTAAATATTGGCGTTATGATAAATTCAGAAGATAAAAACACAGCAAAAGAAAATGAGATCGAAAGAAATCTGGAAAACCTAAATTATCCAGCAAATGAAGACATTTACAATCGTGAAGACAAATCAGAAGATGTAGATCCAGAAAGCATTTCAACTGACCAAACCATTACTCAAAATGACAATGAATGGAAACAAAACAGTGACAAACTTGGAAATGATTTGGATATTCCTGGTGCCGAACTAGACGACCAACAAGAAGAAATAGGCTCAGAAGACGAAGAAAACAATTATTATAGCGAAGGCGATACTGAATAAAAACCACTATTTATCATATAACATATATCTAAAGTCTTGTGTTTCACAAGGCTTTTTTTACGCTTTAACATAAATTGTAAAAACCACATTTATACAAGATTAAAAAGCAAAACACCCGTTATATTTTTCTTTATAATGTAAAAAAAATAGTAAAATTTAACAATTGCTATAAAACTAAAGCAAAAAATCATTTGTCTCCCCGCAAAATAACGATTACTTTTGCTCCAGTTTAACTTTTACATATAAAATGAAGCCTAACACACAACAATTAAGCGATTTAACGATCCAAGTAAGAAGAGATATTCTTAGAATGGTACATGCTGTAAACTCTGGACACCCAGGTGGTTCATTAGGTTGTACTGAATTTTTGGTAACATTATATCAAAACATAATGGACCGCAAAGAAGGTTTTGATATGGACGGAATTGGAGAAGATTTATTTTTCCTTTCAAACGGACACATTTCTCCTGTCTTTTATAGCGTTCTAGCACGCAGTGGTTACTTTCCAGTTTCAGAATTAGCTACATTCAGATTATTAGATTCTCGTTTACAAGGACACCCAACAACTCACGAAGGTTTACCTGGAGTTCGCATTGCGTCTGGTTCATTAGGACAAGGTTTATCTGTAGCTTTGGGAGCAGCTCAAGCTAAAAAATTAAACAAAGACAATCACATCGTATATAGTTTACACGGAGATGGTGAGTTACAAGAAGGTCAAAACTGGGAAGCTATCATGTATGCTTCTGCTAAAAAAGTAGACAACATTATTGCAACGATCGACCTTAATGGAAAACAAATTGATGGAACAACAGATGAAGTTCTGCCAATGGGAAGTATCCGCGCTAAATTTGAAGCTTTTGACTGGGATGTTTTAGAAATTAAAGAAGGAAATAGTATCGATGCTATTATCGCTGGTTTAACTGATGCTAAATCAAGAACAGGAAAAGGAAAACCAGTTTGCATTTTATTACACACAGAAATGGGTAATGGTGTAGATTTTATGATGCATACTCATGCTTGGCACGGTAAAGCACCAAATAATGATCAATTAGCAAGTGCTTTAGCTCAAAACGTTTCAACTTTAGCAGACTATTAAAAAGTACTCAGTCTCAGTAGACAGTTTTCAGCTTAGAAACTTAGTCACTTAGAAGCTTAGTACCTCAAAAGAAATAAAATGAAAAAATACGAAAATACAGGAAGTAAAGATACTCGTTCTGGTTTTGGAGCGGGAATGACTGAACTAGGTCAAAAAAACGAAAATGTTGTAGCATTATGTGCTGACTTAATTGGATCATTAAAATTTGATGATTTCAAGAAAAATCACCCAGAGCGTTTTTTCCAAATCGGAATTGCTGAGGCTAACATGATTGGAATTGCTGCAGGTTTAACAATTGGAGGAAAAATTCCTTTTACAGGAACTTTCGCTAACTTCTCTACAGGAAGAGTTTACGATCAAATTCGTCAGTCTGTTGCTTATTCAGATAAAAACGTAAAAATCTGTGCTTCTCACGCTGGTTTAACTTTAGGAGAAGACGGTGCAACTCACCAAATCTTAGAAGATATTGGTTTAATGAAAATGTTACCAGGAATGACAGTAATCAACACATGCGATTACAACCAGACTAAAGCTGCAACTATTGCACTAGCAGACCACCATGGTCCTGCTTACTTACGTTTCGGACGTCCAGTAGTAGCTAACTTTACTCCTGCAGACGAGCCATTCGTAATTGGAAAAGCAATTTTATTAAACGAAGGAACAGATGTTACTATTATCGCAACAGGACACTTAGTTTGGGAAGCTCTTATTGCTGCTGAAAAATTAGAAGAAAAAGGAATTTCTGCGGAAGTAATCAACATCCATACCATCAAACCTCTTGACGAAGAAGCAATTCTTAAATCGGTTGCTAAAACAAGATGTGTAGTTACTGCAGAAGAGCACAACTACCTAGGAGGTCTTGGAGAAAGTGTTTCTGGAGTATTAGCATTAAACAATCCAACTCCACAAGAATTTGTAGCAGTAAAAGATAGTTTTGGAGAATCTGGAACTCCAGAGCAATTAATGGAAAAATACAAATTAAACAACCAAGCGATTGTTGAAGCTGTAGAAAGAGTAATCAAAAGAAAGTAATTCTTAAACTTTCTTACTTTATAAAAAACCTCGGAATTCACATTTCGAGGTTTTTTATTTGCTTTATTCTTTTTGAAAATAGAAGAGCCATTTTTTCCCAGTTCTAAGGATAAATAACTACAATACAGATTCAATTCTAATCCCCTTTTAGAAGTTATTTCTTTTTTCAAAAATAAAAGCCTCGAAATGAAAATTCCGAGGCTTTATATATTTTAAATTCTTTTTTTATTTCTTTTGATAAGGATAACTTTTATCTAAATGAATTCTTAATCGTCCTGGAGCTGTATAATCTTCAGGAACAAACTTACGAGGGTTTGTTATTGATTCTGGATTTGGATGAGCAGGATCATTATCAGGATAAGTAAGATCTCCTGTTGGCCTTCTTGGAATTCCTCTCGGTTCAGTTTCATCAACATTTGGGGTAGCAGGATTATCGGTCATTGGATCCCAAGGATAATACAATCTCAATCCAAAATTAAATGGATTTCCATCTAGTGTTCCCCAACCCACCTGATCGCTAGGTTTTGTAATTTCAATTCTTGTAAGATATCCATCCCCATCATCATCTTGATCTAAAAAATCTGGAATTCCATCCCCGTCAGTATCATCTGGATTAACAGGAGCATTTGGATATAAAGTTGTATTTCTATAATCTCTAACATACCCATCTCCATTTATATCTTCCTGATAATCGAACACACCATCTGGATTTGTTATCAAAACACCATTAGAATAACCATTATTCTCATGATCCAATCTTTTGATATCATAAAGTTTAAAACTAAAGATCAAAGGCGAATAAATTGGAATAATGCTTGAAGCTGGAGGTGAAGCATAGTATCCTAGCCCAGAAGGCACAAATAAAACACCTGCTCCAAAATCTTGATAATTAGGAGTCCCATCACCATTATAAGTTGTGGTTCCCGTTTTAAACTGAGGATAAATCTCACTCCACCCCATTATAACACCATATAAATCCAAAATATCTTGTGGATATACAATCTGATCAAACAATGTAGTCGTTAAATGTTCTGGTTCTGTAGCTGTCGCGTCAACACGTTTCAAATATTCCCCTCTGTACGCAGTTAAAACGCCATCGGTATTCATTGGAGCAACACCAGTACCTTCTCTTAAAACCAGATAATACATTTTATAAGTTATGCCATGCAAATCAATATTTCTTAAAAGCAATTTTGGAAAAGTAGAACTATTTAAATAGGACATTATAGATGGTTGTGTAGCAGGATCGGTTATGGCCGAAATTGTTACATCCATATTTTCTGTCACAGTAATATAATTTGTTTTTAAATACTCTTCAATGTTAGCATTATCAATATTAAATTGTTCTTGATAATCTTTCAAAGGAACAACTACTACTTCATCATCATCCTTTTTATTACAAGAAACGATGGCAAGGCCAACAAGTAACAAAACAAAATAATATTTAAATTTATTCATTATTATCATTTTTTTAGGTGCGCAAGATACAATATTGATTTATTTTTGTAAAGAATTTAACTTGGATTTTAGAAAAATTATGAGAATAGATAAATACTTGTGGTGCGTTCGTTATTACAAGACCAGAAACATGGTTACTGAAGCTTGCAAAAAGAATCAGATCACTGTAAATGGGCAGATTGCAAAACCATCAAAAGAAGTTTTTCCTACGGACCGAATTACTTTTAGAAAAGATCAGATTACGCAAATTATAACGGTTTTAGATATTCCGCAAAGTCGTGTTGGAGCAAAGTTGGTTGATATTTACCGAAAAAATGAAACTCCGCCAGAAGCTTATGCACATTTAGAGCTATTAAAACTATCTAAAGAACATTATAGAAGAAGCGGTACCGGACGTCCAACTAAAAAAGACCGAAGAGACATTGATGATTACGGAGACGAAATTTACGATGACGAAGAAGAGGAAACTGAATAAATCCCTTTTTTAAAATTTCACTTTTTTTAATCCCAAATTCCAAAAAAGCAATCAAATTTCAAAACAGTTAAAATAAAAACAAACTTCCCTCAACAATTGGAATTTGCAATTTATTTTGAGGTTTCGGGATTAGATTTTAAATTAATTATCTTAGCAAAAAAATACACCATGAGTAACAATATTATTCTAACCCATCAGGA
This sequence comes from Flavobacterium sp. LPB0248, assembly GCF_013388355.1. GTDB lineage: Bacteria > Bacteroidota > Bacteroidia > Flavobacteriales > Flavobacteriaceae > Flavobacterium. The sequence continues at coordinate 3,755,987 of NZ_CP058246.1, read as the reverse complement.
AATCGAACATAAAATAAAACGTATCGCTTACCAAATTTACGAGACTTTTGTAGACGAAGATGAAGTTGTTATTGCCGGAATTGCTTCTAACGGATTTGTTTTTGCCGAAAAAGTAGCTTCGGCACTTAGCAGTATATCTACTTTAAAAGTTTCTATCTGCGAAGTCAAAATAAACAAACAAAATCCGCAAGAAGCGATACGCACTTCATTAACTCCTGAAGAATACAAAAACAAAGGACTTGTTCTGGTTGATGATGTCTTAAACTCGGGCACTACATTAATATATGCTGTTCGTCATTTCTTAGACGTTCCACTTAAAAAATTCAAAACAGCAGTACTTGTTGACCGAAATCACAAAAAATATCCTGTAAAGGCAGATTTTAAAGGAATTTCACTTTCAACTTCTTTATTAGAGCATGTTCAAGTAGTTTTCAATTCAGAAAATGGCGATTATGCTTTTTTAAGCTAAGATTTCTAAAATATCCTGAACCGTTTCTTCGACAGATTTATCATCTACCGAAACTTTATGTTTTGCCTGATTGTAATAATAACTTCTGTCGAATAAATGTTTCGCAATAAACTCTTTCATTTCCTCCTCATCCATATTGGCAATCAAAGGACGTTTGCTTTTATTATGCACCAATCTATTATATAAAGTATCAATAGATGCTTTTAAATATACAGATACAACATCATCTCCTTTTAATAATTCATGATTATTGGCATAACATGGAGTTCCTCCACCTAATCCGATAATATTATTTTCAGAAGATTGCAGTAATTCTACAAACATTTCGTGCTCTAATTTTCGAAAATACACTTCTCCATGCTTTTCAAAAATCTCATTTATGGATAAATTTGCTCTTTCCTCGATACATTTATCCAAATCTAAGAACGGAATATTTGTAATTTTTGACAAATTTTGGGCAATTGTTGACTTTCCGCAACCCATGTAACCTAACAGTACAATTTTTTTCATATTAATAAAACCTTATAAACTAAGCAATTGGAGATTTTTCCAAAAAAAAGACAAATTTATGATAAAATAGCTTGGAAACTTCAAAAAAAACTCCTTATATTTGCACCCGCATTCAAGAAATTAAATGACTCGATAGCTCAGTCGGTAGAGCACATCACTTTTAATGATGGGGTCCTGGGTTCGAGCCCCAGTCGGGTCACAAATTTTGTGATTAACAAATTAAATTTCTTGAAAGCAATGACTCGATAGCTCAGTCGGTAGAGCACATCACTTTTAATGATGGGGTCCTGGGTTCGAGCCCCAGTCGGGTCACAAAGGTCGGGTAATTTATTTTACTCGACCTTTTTTCTTTTTAGGCCATGTGGAGAAACGGTAGACTCGCCATCTTGAGGGGGTGGTGCTCGTAAGGGCGTGAGGGTTCAAATCCCTCCATGGTCACTAAAATAAAAAAGCCTATTTTGTGATAAAATAGGCTTTTTTATTTTACTTCATTCTTATTGAATTAATTTCTATTAAAGCCTGATTAAAAATTTAAATAATTATAAACGCTTTAATAGATTATTTCTCTATAATATACATCTGGATTTTCTTTTCTATCACTTTTTTTAACTACCCAATTTCCATGCTTATCCTTTTTATATGAATAATTAGCTTCATCCAAGCCATTAGACTTACTTGAAGCAATTCTTTCTACATCTGCATTCTTTAAGCTACCTACATTATATTGTTTATTGAAGTATTCTTTTCGCCATATAGTTACTTTATTATTGCTATTATAATTGGAAACTTCCAGAATGCGATTTTCATTAATGACTACTGTTCCACCTTTTTGAATCTCTCTCCAAGTACTGTTAGTTACTTTTTTTACAACATTCCCCATTTCATCATATTTCTTAAGACAACCGAAGTAAACTGTATCCGATTTAACTTTCCTTAAATCATCAACCAATCTATTATCAATCTTATCTTTAAAATAAATAAACTTTTGCACAAATTTTTCTCCAAGAAAGTTTTCACTTGAATTGATTACTAATTGATTATTTTTAAACTTATAAATATGGCAATTGGCATCTACTTTTATAGAATCAGATCCAACAATTTGATAACAAGTTTCATTAATCTCTTTAGGATTACCACACAAAGTATCCCCCTGAAAAATCAAAATTTTGGGTTCATCATAAACTTTCCCAACAATTAATGAATCTAAAGAATTATCAAATATTTCGAGCGCAACATATATTTCTTTTTTTGAGTTTTGACAACTAACCAAACTTACTACAAAAATTAGAGGCATTAAGAATCTATTCATTCGATGACTAATATTATAAAATTCACATTACTTACATAACCTTCAATTCTTCTCTATTTCGAAAAGAAAAATAACACAGTTTATACAGCTAATATAAAACTATTTTTGAGGTAAAATAATTTCCTTCCGCTTAATCAGTGAGTTTAAAAAATATCCAACAAATTAAAAAAACCCAAATCTTTCTAAAACTTTTCTTTTTTAGTATTGAAGTCTTCATAAAATATAAAAACATATTTCACTACAAAACAAACACTTACAACAACAATTAAATTTTATTCAAAAATTCATTAAAAAAAGGCTTGTTAAGCTAAAATAAGTCCTTATATTTGCACCCTCATTGAAGAAATGAAGACTCGATAGCTCAGTCGGTAGAGCACATCACTTTTAATGATGGGGTCCTGGGTTCGAGCCCCAGTCGGGTCACAAAAGGTCAAGTAATTATTTTACTTGGCCTTTTTTGTTTTAGAATTATTCCTATTAGAATTTATATCTATATAATCAATGATAAAATAAACTACATTAGCTTAATTGCAATTAATTAAGCGCCTATGAAAACCAAAGCATTACTATTTTCTATATTTCTCCTTCTTTTTTTCTCCTGCCAAGAAAAGATAAAAAGCAACGAAAAAAAAGCAACTAATATCATTACTGCCAAAAACAATTCTCAACCAGACAAGAAAAAGGCAACGCCAGAAAGAGACACAACAACTATTGAATACCTTAATAAATACAATCCTTATGATTACGAAACCAAATTAAGCAATGGATACAGCTTAGAATTTAAATATTTTCAGGAAGACAAAAACAGCCCCATTGAAATGTGTTTAAATTTAAAAAGAGGAGACAAAACTATCGACACATTAAACATTATGGGATATGGAGCGCCTCATAAAAATCTAGGATATATTGGCGCAGACTACAATAAATATTTCGCTTTTGTAAATTCATTTGGAAGCGGAAATCCACATGATTTTAAACTAATTGAAAAACAAAATGGCAAAACAATAAAATCAGGATTTATTGTAGACAGTTTTAAGAATCCAGAGCTTCTTTTATATGCAAAAGGCTACGATTCTTTGATGCTCTATGATATAGAAAAGAAGAAAGACAATTTCATAGAAAATCTAAATCAATCAAAAGTAATTGACTGCATGGTTAGCGAACTAAATCAGGTTGTAAAAATAAAAAAAGCCACTAAAAAATATGTTTTTATAGAAATTGAGAATCATGAAAACAAAGTAACCACTAGAAAATACAATCGCTAAAACACGGTTTAATGCTCAAAATCTCAAAGCACATTTTTTTCCTAACCAATATTTAAAAAAGAAAATCTCTTACAAAATAAAAACTTTCATAAATTCGTGGGGAAATAATTAAATCACTAATCCCAAATTAGTTTTATGAAAAACCTACTATTAGCATCACTTATCATGATGTCTTGCTCTATCTGGGCACAATCTGCAACTGGCTATTTTGACAAAGCTATAAAAAAAGCTGAAGCTGGCAACACCAAAGGCGCAATTGCCGATTACACGAAAGCCATTAGCATGAATTCTAAATTTGTCGAAGCTTACCAGAATCGCGGTGTCGCAAAATTCAAACTAAACGACTTAAAAGGAGCTCAAGCCGACTTTAGCAAAACGATCGAACTTGACAACATGAATGCCGACGCTTTTACAGGTAGAGCCAATGTGAATTACAAATTACAAGACTATCAAGGCACAATTGACGACTGTACAGCTTCTTTAGGTTTAAACCCGAAAGATTACGTTGCCTACAACCTAAGAGGTTTGGCTTACAACAAAATTGGCGATAAGAAAAACTCTTGCAAAGATTTCAGCAAAGCAATTGAGCTTGGAAGTCAGAGTGCTATAAAAAACAAAGCCACTTTTTGTAAATAACAACACCAAAAAATTAAAAACGGTCTGCATATCAAAAATATGCAGACCGTTCTTTTTTATCAAAGTAATATATTTCTTAAAAATTATATACCTGATTTTAGGTAAAAAATATATTTTAAATACGTAAACCTCTAATCCTCTATCTTTTTAATGTAGTTTTAAGGTCGAATCTAAGATTTTATTTTACATTTGTTGACTTAATCGCGAAAAATGATAAACAATATTAAAACTGTTTTCAGTATTAAAGATCTTGAGAACTTATCTGGAATAAAAGCGCATACCATACGCATCTGGGAAAAGAGATACAACATCCTTGAACCAATGCGAACCGATACTAATATTAGATTTTACAACCTTCATAATCTGCAGAAACTTTTAAATATTACGTTACTGCACGAGTACGGCTACAAGATTTCTAAAATCGCAACATATCCTGAAGAAAAGATACCACAACTGGTACGCGAAATAATCTCAAAGAAAAACTCTCAAAACTACGCTATCACCTCTTTTAAGATGGCGATGATGAACTTTGATCAGGAGTTATTCTTTAACACATTCGATTGGCTTATTACTGAAAAAACATTTAAAGAAGTTTTTAAAGAACATTTTCTGCCTCTTTTAAAAGAGCTTGGATTATTGTGGCAATCTGAAACTATTACCCCTGCTAATGAACATTTTATGAGTCATTTAATAAAGCAGAAAATCTTAATTTACACCGAAAGCCTTCAGATTAGAAAACCAATCAAAACCGACCGCATTTTTGTTTTATCACTTCCGTTAAACGAAATTCACCAGATCGGATTATTGTACTTGCAATATGAAATCCTTGATAAAGGTTACAAAACCATTTATCTTGGAGAAAGCATGCCGATTGAAAACCTTCAGGATTTAACCAAACACTTTGAGAATATTACGTTTATTTCTTTTATGACTGTTCAGCCAGACAGAAGCGTAATCAATCAATATGTTAAATCGATGGGACAGAAATTATTGCAGGAAAACAACGAGATCTGGCTTATGGGTAAAATGGTCGAACACATTGACCAAAAAGTCCTTAGCGACAGAATCCGCATTTTCGATTCTATGGAAGAAACTATTAACATGCTTTAATTTATTTTTGTTTAAGTTTTTCTTATATTTGTTAAACAAATGAAGAAAACTATCCAAATAATAGGCTCAGGCTTCTCTTCTTTAGCAGCCGCATGTTACCTTGCTCAACAAGGAAACACGGTTACTGTTTACGAAAAAAACAATACAATTGGCGGGCGCGCAAGACAATTTAAAGAAGATGGTTTTACTTTTGATATGGGACCAAGCTGGTATTGGATGCCAGATGTGTTTGAACGCTTTTTTCAGGATTTCAATAAAAAACCTTCTGATTATTATGAACTGATAAAATTAAATCCTGCTTATAGGGTTTATTTTGGGATCAATGATTTTATCAGTATCTACGACAATTTAGAAGAAATAAAATGCACTTTTGAAACCATAGAAAAAGGAAGCGGTCAAAAACTGCAAAACTTTATTAACCAAGCCAAAAGCAATTATGATATCGCGATTAAAAATTTAGTTTATCGTCCTGGAATTTCTCCTCTCGAGTTAATCACTAAAGAAACTGCATTAAAGCTTGATCAATTTTTCAAGAATGTAAGTGCTGATATTCGCAAAAATTTCAAAAACGAAAGACTGATCCAGATTTTGGAGTTTCCCGTTTTATTTCTCGGAGCAAAACCGAAAAAAACCCCTTCATTCTATAATTTTATGAATTATGCCGATTTCGGTCTCGGAACTTGGCATCCAAAAACGGGAATGTTTGATGTTATTCGGGGAATCGAAAAACTGGCTTTGGAACTTGGCGTGACGATTAAAACCAATTCACCAATAGAAAAAATTATTGTTGAGAATAAAACTGCAACCGGAATCGTAATTAATGGCGAGACTTTAAAAGCAGATATTGTTTTAAGTGGTGCCGATTATCAGCATTCTGAGACTTTACTTGACAGCGAACACAGAATGTATTCTGAAAAATATTGGGAAAACAGGGTTTTTGCACCTTCTTCTCTCCTATTTTTTATTGGTTTTAATAAAAAAATAGAAAACATTTCGCATCATGCTTTGTTTTTTGATGTCGATTTCAATCAGCACGCAGCAGCTATTTATGATCAACCGAAGTGGCCAGAAGCCCCGTTGTTCTACGCTAACTTTCCATCTAAAACAGATAAAACTGCGGCGCCAGACGGAATGGAATCTGGATTTTTCTTGATTCCGCTTGCACCTGGAATCGAAGATACGGAAGAACTGAGAGAAGAATATTTTGAAAAAATCATTTCTCGTTTTGAAGAACTTACCCAGCAAAAAATTAAAAATAACATTATCTTTAAGAGATCATTCTGTAAAAACGACTTTGTTGCCGATTATAATGCCTACAAAGGAAATGCTTACGGAATGGCCAATACTTTATTGCAAACGGCTTTTTTGAGACCAAAATTAAAAAGCAAAAAAGTCAGAAATCTATATTTTACAGGACAATTAACCGTTCCTGGTCCAGGTGTTCCGCCTGCTTTAATTTCAGGAAAACTAGCAGCTGAATTAATTCAAAAATCTTTTAGATCTTAAAAATGAAATCACTATTCGACGCCGTTTCTTTCAAATGCAGCAAATTGGTTACCAAAAATTACAGCACTTCATTTTCTCTTGCTGTAAAAATGCTTTCGCCAAGTATTCGTGATGCTATTTACAGTATTTACGGATTTGTACGTTTTGCCGATGAAATTGTAGATTCATTTCACGGCTACGAAAAAGAATACTTGATTGAAGATTTTGAAAAAGAATATTATAAAGCTATGGAATTAGGCATTAGCTTAAATCCTATTTTGAATTCTTTCCAACAAACTGTCAAAGAATATAATATTACAGACGATTTGGTTCAGGCATTTTTAAAAAGCATGAAAATGGATCTCATAAAATCGAATTACCAAACACAAACCGAGTACATCGATTACATTTATGGTTCTGCCGATGTTGTGGGTTTAATGTGCCTAAAAGTTTTTGTAACTGGAAAAGAGCACAAATACGAACAACTGAAATACGAAGCCATGCGTTTAGGGTCGGCTTTTCAGAAAGTAAATTTTCTTAGGGATTTGAAAGACGATAACACGATCTTAAACCGTTCTTATTTCCCAGGCATAAACTTGAATAACTTTAATGAAGATTCAAAAAACCAGATTATAAAAGAAATTGAAGAAGATTTTAGAATTGCCTATCAAGGAATTGTAAAGTTGCCTATCGAAGCCAAATTTGGAGTTTATACCGCTTATGTTTATTATAAAAAACTATTAAAAAAGTTAAAAAACACACCATATTACGAAATTGGAAATGCTCGGATTCGAGTTTCTAATTATACAAAAGCTGGGCTTTTGGCGCAATCTTTTGTAACTTATAAATTGAAGTTGGTATAAAATCATATAGTTTGTCATCCTGAGCGAAGTCGAAGGAGCGCAAGAAACTCTACAAAGATTGGCATACTGTTGAGGAGCTACTTACGAAGATTTGCTTCGCCAGTTCGCTATCGCTCGAGTCTTCTTCGTCGAAATGACAAGATTGAAAGAATCGCAGACTTAAAACCAAATAGTGAATCTTTTTGAGTCAATCTTTTATAATCTAAAGCTAAACTCAAAAACAATAAAACGATAATTTTAAAACATCAACATTACAAAATGATTTCTTTTCTAATCTTTTTAGGCGTTTTTCTATTTATGGAATGTGTGACATGGCTAACGCATAAATATGTTATGCATGGTTTTATGTGGTATTTTCATGCCGATCATCATAAGCCGAAATACGAAAACGCTTTTGAACGCAACGATATTTTCTTCGTCATTTTTGCCACTCCGAGTATTATTTTATTCTACTTTGGCGTCGAGGGCGGATTTAATTATCTGTTTTTTATTGCATGTGGCATTACACTCTATGGCGCTTGTTATTTTTTAATTCACGATGTTTTAATTCATCAGCGATTTAAATGGTTTAAAAACACCAAAAACAAATACCTCATCGGACTTAGAAAAGCTCATAAAATACACCACAAACATTTACAAAAAGAAAAAGGAGAATGTTTCGGAATGTTGTTCGTGCCATTTAAATATTATAAAATGTAGCATCATTTGAGCATTTTTCAAGAACAATTTGATTATGAAATTATACAAAATAGTAACCGTACAACATATCAATGCTAGCGTAGAAGAGTGCTGGGATTTTTTCTCAAGTCCAAAAAACCTTCAAACTATTACACTCGATAATATGAATTTCCAAATTCAGGATTACGACGGAAAGCGTATGTATCACGGACAAATTATTACCTACACTTTAAAACAGCTTTTCGGAATCAAAATTTCTTGGGTTACCGAAATTACAGCTTGTCAAGAAAACGAATATTTTGTAGACATTCAGCAATTCGGGCCTTATAAACTATGGCATCACAAACATTTCTTTGAACCAACACCAGATGGAGGAACCAAAATGACAGACGTTGTTCATTACGCTCTCCCATTTGGAATTCTAGGCAGAATCATGAATCTTTTAGTCGTAAAAAATAAACTGAAAAGTATTTTCGACTATAGATTTAATAAAATTGAAGAATTGTTTAATTCTAAAAAATAAGCCATAGATTTCACAGATTAGAATCTTTTTAATCCTTTAATCTGTGGCAAAAAAATATCCTCAAAAATGACAAAACAAAAAGTTACTTTATTCTGGTTTAGACGCGATTTGCGTTTAGAAGATAACACAGGACTATTTCATGCCTTGCAATCAGATTTCCCTGTTGTTCCTCTTTTTATTTTCGACGATGATATTCTGGAACATCTTCCAAAAAATGATGCTAGAGTAACTTTCATTTATGATTCACTTCAAAAAACAAACGCAGAATTAAACAAACTAGATTCTTCCATCTTAATCAAAAAAGGAAAAACTACAGATGTTTGGAAATCGTTAATTGAAGAATTTGATATTCAAAGCGTTTTCTTTAATAAAGATTATGAACCGTTTGCCATCAAGCGTGATACAATCATAACTGCGTTATTAAAAGAAAACCATATTAAATCTTTTTCTTTTAAAGATCATGTAATTTTCGAAGAAAAAGAGATCACAAAAGCAGACGGACTTCCATATACCGTTTACACGCCTTATAAAAACAAATGGCTAGAGAAATACCATTTTTCGGGTTCTGCTCCTGAATATGATATCAAGCCTTTTCAATCTAATTTTGCAAAAAACCAATTTAACTTTCCTGATTTAAAAGAAATTGGTTTTGACAGAAGTTCCATAAAAGTAAAACCACATAACTTAACACAAATAGCCAATTACAAAGAAACGAGAGATTTTCCAGCTTTGGACAGCACTTCTTATCTTTCACCACATTTACGTTTTGGTACTGTTAGCATTAGAAAATTAGTAAACTGGGCAAACCGAAAAAATCAAACTTTTTTAAGCGAATTAATCTGGAGAGAATTCTTTATTCAGATTCTCTTTAGTTTCCCGAATTGTGTCAATCATAACTTCAAATCCAATTATGACGGAATCCAATGGCGCAATAATGAAGAAGATTTCAAACGCTGGTGTTCTGGAACTACAGGATATCCAATGGTTGATGCTGGAATGCGTCAGCTGAATGAAACGGGTTATATGCATAATCGCGTGCGTATGGTGGTAGCGAGTTTTTTATGCAAACATTTACTCATTAACTGGCAATGGGGCGAAGCTTATTTCGCAGAAAAACTTCTAGATTTCGAATTAGCTTCAAATGTAGGAAACTGGCAATGGGCGGCAGGAACGGGTTGTGATGCTGCGCCTTATTTCAGAGTTTTTAATCCCGAAATTCAGCAGCAAAAATTTGACCCAAAAGGAGAATATATCCGCAAATGGATTCCTGAATTTGATTTTGGTTATAATGAGCCTATGGTTGATCATGCTTTTGCAAGAGATCGTGCGATTGCGACTTACAAGGCTGGGATTTTGAAATAAAGTTTTTGTTTCAAGTTTCAGGTTTCAGGTTTCAGGTTTATACTCATTTTTGTCATCCTGAGGAACGAAGGATCACACTAGAAACTCCGCGCAGAATGTCGCTAACCTTTGTCGATTTGCGAGTGTGATCCTTCGTTCCTCAGGATGACAAACTAAACAAAAAAAAAACTTTGTCAAAGTTTTAAACTTTGACAAAGCTCTATATGTAAAGTTCAGCCAACTTGAAACCTGAAACCTGAAACAAAAAGAAACTAATTAATTAGTATTTCAAATAATTCTCAACCACAATTTTCGCTTTCAAATCGAACATTAAATTATACAAACCAAAGAAAGTACGATTCATATAAATAAAGTGCTTAGAGCCACGATTTCCGTTCATTTTTTTGAGATTTGTATCTTCCGAAAAGCGTTTTCCTAATTGGGCAATTGCGTTAAAGAATTCTTCATCGGCAAAATCGAAAGTTTCGTTTTGAAAAGGTCTTGTAAAGAGAGATAGCAAATCATGAAACATTTCGGTGAAATATTCTATTTCTGCAGGCGTATCGTCTGGACGAAGAATCTCCAATTCGAATAATTTCTGATTGAAAAGCTTCTCGTCTGTAATGACATTTTTATTAATCAACTCAAAATACGGAGTGTAGAAATCATCTGGAATTTGTTTCATACAGCCAAAATCTAAAGCGATTAACTGGTTTTGATCATCAACCAAAAAATTCCCTGGATGCGGATCTGCATGCACTTTTCTTAAAACATGAATTTGATACATATAAAAATCCCAAAGCGCCTGACCTAGTTTATCGCCTGCTTCTTGGTCGGTGTTTTTTGCTGTGAACTCCGAAAGATGAATTCCAGTCATCCAATCCATCGTAATGATTTTCTCTGATGAAAACTCTGGATAGTAATTCGGAAAAGTGATGTTTTCAATCTTACTGCAAGCCTTAACAACTTCTTGGCTTTGTTGTAATTCTAACAAATAGTTAGTTTCTTCAATCAGTTTGTCTTCGACTTCTTTGAAATATTTATCAGAATCTTTTCCCTGCAGATTAAACATTCTAATTGCAATTGGTTTCACCAAAGCCAAATCAGAAGAAATGCTATTGGCAACACCTGGATATTGAATTTTAACAGCCAGTTTTTTGTCGCCTTTTTTTGCCAAATGCACTTGGCCAATACTTGCTGCGTTTACCGAATTCGGATTGAATTCGTCAAAAATTTCATAAGGCGTTTTTCCAAAATTGCTTTTGAATGTTTTTAAAACCAAAGGTGCAGAAAGTGGCGGAACAGAAAATTGCGATAACGAAAACTTTTCTACATAAGCCTGCGGAAGAAAGTTTTTATCCATGCTTAGCATTTGAGCGACTTTAAGCGCACTTCCTTTTAAGCTTTTTAGTCCATCATAAATATCTTCGGCGTTGTTCTCGTTTAGTTTGTCACGGCTCAAATCTGGATTAACCATTTTTTCGGCATAATGTTTTACATAGTTTACACCGATTTTAGCACCCGTTTGAACCAATTTTCCCGCTCTTTCTATTTTTGAGGTTGGAATATAATCGATTGTTTTCATTATCTGCTGTATACTTTTTCTTTAAACAAAAATTTCCCGAAATCAATCAAATGATTCATTGGCGCAACATTCATTAATTCGAATGAAGCATTAACAGATTTTTCAATAAAAATATCTGTCTTTTCGAAAGCCGGAGATTCGTCTTCCATCCAAAATTTGATTGTCATCATTAATTGCACCCAAGAAGATTCCTGAATGGCTTTTTCTTGAAATTTTTGAAATCTTTCCTGTTCCAATCTGTAATCGTCTGTCAGGATTTCAGCAACATATTCTTTAAAACTATTTCGAAGCGTAGTTAACTGAACTAAATTTTTAATCGGATTTTTATCAATCTTAAGCGATTGCAAAACATAGCTTCTGTTGGCAGTCAGGATTTCAAAAAAAGTAAAATAAAAACTCAGCATTTTATTCTTCATGTCATATCCCTGATATTCCTCATTCTTATGAAGAAGATTAACTGTGTTTTCAAAAAACAGTCGGAATATTTCTTTTTCTAAACCTTCTAATGTTCCAAAAAAAGCATAAAATTCGGCTTCTGTAAAATCATTTTCTTTGGCAAAATGATAAACCGATTTTGGTTTTTGACCTTTTTCTAAAACCTCTTCCATATATTTTGAAACGATATCATCTTTGGTAATTACCTTTTTTTTAGTCGCCATTTTATTAAAATTTAGAATTTGCCATAAAGGTAAACATTGTTTAAGTACCTTTACTAATCCTTAAACACTATATACTGTTAAATATATTATAAACTATTATGGCTCAAAATGTTCTATTAACAGGCGGAAGCGGTTTCATTGGAAAACATTTAACAGATGTTCTCATCGAAGCCGGATTTTCTGTGTCTGTTTTGAGCCGATCTGATAGAGAAAATACACCAAGAGTCACTTATTACAAATGGGATATCAAAAAAAATTACATTGATAAAAATGCTATCCTAAATGCCGATTACATTATTCACCTTGCAGGTGAAGGAATAGTAGAAAAAAGATGGACCAAAAGACGAAAAAGAGCTATTCTTGAAAGCCGAATTAGACCTATAGAAATGATTTTTTCGGTTTTGGAAAACAACAATAAAAAACTAGACGCATTTGTTTCTGCATCGGCTGTTGGTATTTATGGTGCTGTAACCAGTCATAAAATCTGTACCGAAGACACGCCTCCAGCAAATGACTTTTTAGGCATTACTTGTCAAAAATGGGAAAATGCTGCTGATAAAATGAATTCTTTAAACATTCGAACTGTCAAAATTCGAACTGGTATCGTTTTTGGAAAAGAAGAAGGTTTTATAAAAAAAATGATTCCGACCTTTAAATCAGGTTTTGGCGCGGTATTGGGTTCGGGTAAACAATATCTCCCTTGGATTCATGCTGAAGATTTATGTCAGATTTACTTAAAAAGTATTGAAGACACAAAACTAGAAGGCGCCTACAACGCTTGTGTAACAGACAACACAACTAATGCCCGATTTTCTAAAACATTCGCTAAATTGTTTGATTATGCTATTTGGCTTCCTAATGTTCCTCCTTTTGTACTAAAGATTTTATTGGGAGAAATGAGCATAGCAGTTTTAACTGGACAACGTGTTTCTTCAGAAAAAATTCAGAAAACAGGTTTCGAATTTCAGTTTACTGATTTAGAAAAAACACTGATCAGCTGTATTAAATAATTTTTATTTTAAAGTAAGCATAGTATCTTCACTTCGAACAATGCCCGTCAGTTCTGTATTAGCTGTTTTTGAAATTTTGGCTGCTATAGGAGTTGGAATCTGAATATTAAAATCGGAGACTTCAATTGGGAAATCTGAAATAACCTGAATTCCTTCCGGCACTCTTTTAATCAAAGCATTCACAATAATTTCTTTTGATTTGCCTCGTAGATTCAATTTTCCCTTTATCTGATATTGCTTTTCAACCTCATTAATATCTTTCAAATCAAACTTTTCAATCTTTCCTTTAAATACTGCTTTAGGATAACGATCGCTTTGCATATAATTTTCATTGAAATGCTCTTGCATGAGATCCAATTTAAAACGAAAATTTTTGATGACAACAGTACAGATAAAAGTACTTGTTTTAGGTTCTAAAAGTATAGCAACTTGTCTATTTACTGCTCTAATCTCCTCAAACATAGGAACGGAGGCTTCAAAATTAATTGTCCCTGTATTAGTAAAAAATTTGTCTTGGGCAATAACAGAAAAAGCAGTAAAAAGTAAAAAAAGTAAGGTAGTTGTTTTCATAATCGTCTACATTTAAACAATTATGTCATTCCATTTCTTCTGACCAACAGAAAATAAAAAATTCAGCTTTTAATTAATCTGAAAAATAGAACGGCAATACTCAGTGAAAAAATTCCGTAACCCAATAATTACACTTAAAGTTACGAAATTTCTCAACGCCGAGTTCTGAGATTAATGCTAAATATTTGTGAATTTTTTTTTGTTGTGAAATGAATTATGTGAAAAGCAAAATGATTAAGATCTTCCTCTTGCCAAAGAATAGATCACATTCACAAAAAACAAAATTTGAACACTTAATAATATCATAATGGAAATCACAATTCCATACCTGATTCTATCATTAAAACGTGCATTATCCAATATAAAAGAGGTATCAATCGGAAAATTTTCTTTCATCAATTGAGGCAAAGTAAAAATTGCAAATAACCCAATTATACTTACCAAAACATGTAAAACAGTCATCCAATTTATTAAATTGAAGTTGAGTTTTATTAATGAAAAATAAATTAAGGTTAATAATCCATAGATGGAAGAAATAAGAATCATTAAAAACTGCCACGAAATGACATAATAAGTGTCGGAAATATTAATATCGAGCGTTTCATCTCCTCTGTAAAAGCCAAAACTTAAAAGAATGACTATTATAGCTAAAAATAAAACATAGGGTTTTCGTTGTATATAATTCATTTCAATAAAATCAACCTTTTACCTCTGTGCAAATTTCAATTAAAAATCCATTCAAATCTCTTGCATAAGCTACAATTTGTCCCCAAGGTTTTTCTACAGGTTCTAAAACTATAACGGCACCAAAAGAAGTTGCTTTCTGTAAAACTTCTGGAACATTATCTGTAATGAAACCAATTTCTATTGCAAAAGGCTTATTTTCTAAACTGCTTTCAATAAAACCGTCTTTCAAACTTTGAGAAGCCAGCTTTTTTGATGCAAATGAAAGTGTCGTTTCTCCTGTGCTTAATTCGCCATAATCGCCATCTGGCGTGATAAATTTTCTCGAGAACCCAAAAGCATTTTCATAAAACGCAATAGATTCTTCGACATTTTCAACATATAAAATTGTATATCCAAACTTGACCATAATTTCTACTATTTAATGTGTATCAAATAAATATAAGAAAATTTAGCTGATTTCTAGAAGGACATTATATTTTTCTAAACTCGCTAGATCTTCAATCGAATTTATATTGGTCAATTTTTCGTGTTCTTCTACTTCTTTTCTAACCTCAATATGTTTTATTGCTTTTCTAAAACGGCGCACTTCTTCTAAATTGGATAAAATCAATCCTGGAACCGGAACGCTTTTTCCGTCTTTATCTTTGGCAACCATTGTAAAATACGAGGAATTACAATGTTTGATTACGCCAGTCTGAATGTTTTCGGCTTCTACGCGAATGCCCACAATCATAGAACTTCTTCCAACATAATTTACAGAAGCTTTCATCGTCACTAACTCTCCTACTTCAATTGGCTTTAAAAAGTTTACCGTATCTACAGAAGCCGTTACGCAATAATTTCCGCTAAATTTTGATGCCGATGCAAACGCAATCTGATCTAATAATAACAAAATATATCCTCCGTGAATTTTTCCACTAAAATTGGTGTGCGAAGGAAGCATTAATTCTGATATACTAACTTTTGATGATGAAACGGGCTTAAAATCTGTACTCATGTTTTTGTTTTTGGAATTATGATTAGTTGTATTCTGTTTTTAGTTTAATAATTCATTTTCATCTGAATTAATCGCTCTTGCAATAATATTGTCTGGAAGCGATTTCTTTGCTTTTGCTCCCATTTTTTTCAATCTTTCTACGCTCGAAATCAGATTTCCTTTTCCGTCAACCAGTTTATTCATGGCGCTTTCGTATTCGGTTTTGGTATCTTTTATTTTATTTCCAATTCGGACTAAATCAGACACAAAACCTTCAAATTTATCATATAAAGCTCCTGCTTGTCTTGCAATCTCTAAAGCATTTTCTTGCTGTTTCTGATTGGCCCACATACTGTCAATAGTTCGTAAAGTAGCCAAAAGTGTGCTTGGTGTTACAATAACAATATTTCGGTCAAAAGCTTTGGTGTATAAAGATGG
Source organism: Flavobacterium sp. LPB0248 (assembly GCF_013388355.1). Taxonomy (GTDB): domain Bacteria; phylum Bacteroidota; class Bacteroidia; order Flavobacteriales; family Flavobacteriaceae; genus Flavobacterium. The sequence goes on along the minus strand of NZ_CP058246.1, from coordinate 3,739,873 downwards.
ATCTTCGTTTAAAGCAATAGCAAAAGCAGGTTCCATAGGAATAAAAAGCAACACAAAGTCTGGACTTTCCATTTGGTATAAATCATGGTAATTTTTACTTCCTAACTGCTCCACATGTCTTTTTATAGAAAGAACATGTTCTTTAAGAAATTCTATTTTTAAAAGTTCCGATTCTTCGTTTACCCATTTTTCGTAAGCCGAAAGTGAAACTTTAGAATCGACAATCATTTTTTTACCATCGGGAAGATTAATTACCACATCTGGCAAAACACGGCTTCCTTCACTATTTGTAAAACTCTGCTGCACTTCATATTCTCTTCCTTTTTCAAGTCCTGATTTTTCTAGAACACGCTCCAAAACCAATTCTCCCCAATTTCCCTGCATTTTACTGTCGCCTTTTAATGCTTTGGTAAGATTTAAAGTTTCTTTGCTCATTTGTGCATTCATTTCGCTCAAACCAATAATCTGCTGGCGAAGCGCTGCATGATAATCGATACTTTCCTTATGAGTTTGCTCAACCTTTTGTTCAAAAACAAGAATTTTATCCTGCAAAGGCGTCAGGATATTTTTCATGTTCACTGTGTTTTGTTCGGTAAACTTAGCCGATTTTTCTTCCAGGATTTTGTTGGCTAGATTTTCAAATTCTTTAGTAAATTTTTCTTGAAGCTCGTTGATTTCGCTTTTTTGCTCTTTATGGCGTTCCCATAAATTTTCGAAATCTACTTCTTTTTTAGAAAGCTGAATTGCAAGACTGTCTTTCTCGGTCCTTATATTTTCTTTCTCGGAAATACTCAACTGTAATTGTTTCTGAAAATTATTTTTTTCGTTTTCAAATTGCTCTTTCAACATTTGCAATTGCCCATTTAAAGCATTCAATCTTTCTTCAGAAATAGCCTTTTCAGAATTAAATTTTGACGCAGAAAGCATTCTCCCTACGTAGATTCCAATAAAAAGTGCAACAACAAAGCCCAGTAAAAACGGTAAATAATCAGACATAACTAAGTTAATTTTACGTAAAAGTACGCAATAATACGTAGTGCTTAGTTTTTAAAATAGAAATTTCACTAATTCATTTTCAAATCCAACTAAACCAACATTTTATTTTTTTTGAAAAAAGTTCAACCTCAACGCAACCTTTTTTCAAAACCATAATCTACTAAGATATAAACCTATTAAAATGATTATGAAAAAATTAATGCTTGGCTTGTTTGTAGCCTTTGGATTCAGTGCTTGTTCTCTCAATGACGGAAATAAATATGTAGATTGTGGAGCTAATACAGTTGTAAATTTTACTGGCTTTCCGTTCGCATGTAATTATAATGTAAAATCAATGCCTAATAATCCTGCTGCTGTTGTTATTGTATCTCAAGAAAAAATGGAAGAGTTTTTTACGAAACATGATAACAACTGTCCAGTTGCAAGTGACCCTAATATTGATTTTACAAAAGAATATCTAGTTGGAATTTTTGCAGGCGCTAAACCTACAAGCGGATATGCCATCAAAATTACTTCGATTGTAGAAAACAATTGCGAGATCGTTGTTAATTACTACGAAAAAGCTCCTGCTGAAGGTGAAAACGTAACTCAAGCTCCTACTTATCCTTATGATTTTGTTTTGATTCCGAAAACATCAAAAGGAATGATTTTTAACAAAACAATAGAAATTGCAGACGCGATGATTATTGGAAGTTTCAATAACCAATGTTTAAGTTCTGACTGCCAAAAATTCTATCAGATTAACGATTTTAATACTTTAAAATTCTTAAACGTTGGTGCTAATCAATATGATTTTGGACAATATAGATATACTCCAACAATTAAGAGAGGCGAATATACTTCATTATTAAAAAGCGTTCCTGCTGAAATTTTAGCTTTAAAAGGACAAACAAAAACGTATGGTTCTCCAGATGCTGCAGATCAAGGCGGAATTTATTTTGAGCTTCGTCAAGGTGCAAGTACCACTAAAGTTTATATCGACAATAACGATACTGAAGATCAAAGTTCAGAGGTAAAACTTTTCAAAAAAACAATTCAAGAAAAAATTACAAGTTTAAAATAATTCAATTCTATCATGAAGAAACTCTTTTTATCTTTTATTATTTGCTTTCTTTTTACATCAATGATTTCTGTTAATACTTCTACAGAAGCTGCAGGATCAATTATAAATACTTGGACTTGGGAAAAATCTATTGGGGGTTCCAATAATCCTTATGTAGCTACCCCAAAAACAATCGGATTTACTAAGAAAATTATTTTCACCCAAGACGGAAGGGTTATTACTTATAAAAACAATGTAGAGATTAGAAATAGTGCTTATCAGATAGAAAAAGGAAAAGGATATTTTGATCAGTCAGAACATGATCTAATTACCTTTGAAGGCAAAACCTACATAATAGAAAACCTTGACAATCAAAACCTAACAATTGTAAGCAACAGTCAAGACGGTACTCGAACTATTTTTAAAAGATAGTTTTGTAAGCTATTTAAAACTATTTTTGCAAAATCAAATTTGAACCATTTCTTGAAAGACGAGTTAGAAAAATATATCAAACTGTGCATGAAAAATGACAGAGAGGGACAACTGAAAATCTATCAGTTGTTCTCTCCTGTTTTATATGGTATTTGTTTGAAATATATGAAAAACGAAGATGATGCAAAAGACGTTTTTCAGGAAGCATTTGTAATTGCCTTTCAGAAAATAAGCCAATATAAATTTGAAGGAAGTTTTGAGGGATGGTTAAAACGAATCTTTATAAACAAACTCATTGAAACCTTAAACAAAAAGAAAAAGGAGAGTTTCTTTTTAGATGTTTTTGATCCCGATACAGATTTTATTGAAGAAGAGGAACTGGAAGCTATTCCGATCGAACAGGAAAAGCTTCTGGAGTATATTAGGGATTTACCAGATCAATATCGAACGGTTTTTAACTTGTATGTATTTGAGAAAATGAAACACCGAGAAATCGCCGAACTATTGAAAATCTCCGAAGGAACATCAAAATCAAATTTAAATCGCGCCAAACATATATTACAAAAGCGAATTTTGAGCATAAAAAATTTTAAGATAGCATGAAGAAGCAAAAAATAGAAGATATTTTTTCATCAATGGAAGACTTTTCGAGTGTTCCGCCTCCAGAATTATGGAGTCAGATTGAAGAAAAATTAGATAAACCTAAAAAGAAGAAGAGAGTTGTTCTTTGGTGGTCGGCTGCTGCATGCTTATTATTAGGGTTGCTTCTGCCTTCAATTTTACATTTTACTGCTTCTTCTGAAAACACAAACCTCAACAACGGCAATTTAGAAAACAATACAAACAGCGTTGTTATTGACAAAAAAACAAATAACATTCATACTGGAAAAGATTTAAATCGAAATAAAAATACTGGCAAAGCAATAGATTCATTAAATGAAAATTCTCCAAAGAATCAGTTCAATAGTGAGTCGCAAATTCAAGTTCAAGAAACTTCTGTAGCGGAAATAAACTCTGAGAACAAAACCAGTAAAAGAGATTCTAAATCTAATGTTGTGGTTCCAGCAAATACGGCGAACCAATCTGTTGCTTATCAAAACTCTGGTTCATCAGAAGAAAAATCAATTGTAAAATCTTCTAAAAAATCTATTTTAGAAAATAATACAAGATCTTCAAATAAAGGTATTTCCGAAGAAAGAATTGCTTTTGGAAAACAAAGTAAATTTAATTCGACAGCAAAAAAACAGCTTTCAAATTCTATTTTTGAAGAACAGCTTACTCCTAAAAACAGTAAAAATATAGCTTTCACCAATCAGGGATATGCTGTAAATAATAACCCTTTTACACAAAGTAACGCATCTAACTCAAACAATGCCGTTTTAGGTAAAACTGAGAATAAACGAACTGATAAAGCAGTCATCATAAAAGACGATCTGAAAATCACTAACGGTTTGAGCAAAACAGACTCTATGCAACTTGCTGAACTTCAGAATTTAGAAAAAGGAATTTTAGCTCCAGAAAAGGAAAAAGAAGAAAAAGAGAAAAAAGACAAATTGCTTAATAAACAAGAAAAATGGGCAGTTGCCGTTTTTGCAGGTGTAGCGAGTTCTGAAAACACTAGAAACGAAAAAACTTTAGGTAACGTGAATGATTCTAAGCAGTCTAATTCTTATGGAGTAAAAACAAAATATAGCATCAATAAAAAATGGGCCGTAGGTTCTGGGCTAAAAATTAGTGAATTAGGACAGAGTGTTGCCAATGTATCATATTTAAGCGCCAAAAGCAATGCTTTTTTTAATCCTGGCACTCTAAATGCCGATAGTAATAACAGTCCCGTTGTTTCAGCAGACCCGTCAAGCCAAGGTTATCTTTTTATTTCAAATAGCACAAAAGAAGCTTTGAAAAATGAAAACGTGCAAACTGGTAAATTGGATCAGAATTTAAGATATGTAGAAATGCCGCTTGAGGTTTCGTATTCTGTTTTTAATAAAAATAAAGCCAGCATTAACTTAAATACAGGAGGTTTTGTAGGTAAATTAATTTCTAACAACGTGGCTTTAGATGGACACTCCATTGGAGAGAATATAAATGCCAATGACTATGTTTATGGTTCGACTTTGAGCAGTACGGTTCAATATCGTGTCTACAAAAAGACTAATGTTTTTGTTGAACCTGCGGTAAATTATTACATCAATCCATTAAACAGTCAGTCTTTCAACCAGTTCCAATGGGGATTAAATTTTGGACTGAATGTTAATTTCTAAAGTAAATTTATAGTAATTTTCAAACTATCTTAAAATAGATTTTTATGAATTTTACCATTGGCTCATCTGATTTAGTGTTGAGCAAAGAAAGCATTTTTGATAAAGCAGATTTGCAGATGACTTCTTTAGAAAAGGAAAGCGAAAGTGAAGAATATAGTGCCTATCGATTTCAGATAAACAATAAAAACATTTGTTATCGAGAAGCCAAAATTACCCCAACCAAAACGGGACAATTTGTTACTTTATGGAAACGAAATCAAACGGGAACGATTGAACCTTTTGATTATTCTGACGCTATCGATTTTGTAATTGTAACTGTTCGAAAAGACCAAAATTGGGGACAGTTTATTTTTCCTAAAAAGACATTATTAGAAAAAGGCATTTTTTCTACTCAAAGTAAAGAGGGAATTAGAGCCACAAGAGTTTATCCGCCTTGGGATGAAACTACAAGTAAACAGGCTCAGAAAACACAAAAATGGCAATTGGATTATTTTTTCAGCTTTTCAGATCAAAGTAATATTGATTTAGAAGAATTGAAAAAACTATTTATATAAAAAAAGGCAGTCTTAAAATGACTGCCTTTTCTGTTTTATAATCTATTTTATTTCTTGATGATTTTATCTTTAAAAATCACTTTATTATTTTCTGTAACCGTGTAGAAATAAACTCCAGAAACTAGATTCCCAACAGCAACAACTGCTGTACTAACTTCAGATTCATTTTTAACATTGATTGGATTTCCAATTGCACGACCATTAAAATCATACAATCTGATTTTTAGATCTCTTCCTTGCGTTGCTGTTTTGATATCAAAACTCAAAACATCTGTCGCAGGGTTTGGATAAGCTTTTACGAAATATTTATTTTTCGCTCCAAAATCTGGCGTAGAAAGTACGTCTTGTTTTAATTGGAAACGAGCAATTACTGGTCCGTGATCTGATGTTGTTGTGATATAATTTGCAATATCATTTCTTGGATCGTAAACTGCAATTGAATTAGTGATATAATCATCATTCAATTCATTAGAAATTAAGATATGATCCAAAAATCCTTGTGAACTTAAAAAACTATAAGCTCCAGCCTGACTAATATCCCATGTTAGAGCATTATAATTAGTAGTGTCGTCTACAAATTTCTTATAAGACGAAGCTGTACTTGCATTTCCAACCCAAGCTTTTACGTCATCATTAAAATCTCCAAGAAGAATTAAATTCGCATCTGGATATTCAGCATCTAATGCATCTTTCAGGTAATCAATATCATATTTACGCTGATTGTATTTTGATATATCAGTTCCGCTGTTTGCACGCGCATGAAGATCAATTAAGTTAATTTCTTTTTTAATTCCGCCAATATTAGCTTCAACTTGAACCAAATAAGGAAGACGTCCTGAAGAGAAAAAACTATCATCGTTAAGTTCTGGAGTATCTGTTCCTGGATAACTTGGCAAAACTACAGTATGAGCTAGAATTTGATCGTATAAATCTTTAAATAATACTTTTGTGTTTTTTACAGTAGTCGTTTGTGTATTATAAATTACTACCAATTTTTGAGGTGGAAAATAAGGATCTAAAGGTTTAAATGAGTAAGACCAAGAAGTTGAGATTGTCTTATCAAATGTTTTTCCGTTAATGCTAATTTTTTGAATTAAAGCATCTAGTGCTGGTTCATCAGAAACTTCCTGAACTACATAAACGTCTGCATTTAATTTGTTCATTACTTTGGCTACGTTTTCAATTTGTAACGCATCATTTGTTGGGCCAAATTCTTTACCTGTTCTATCTCTAGCATCAGAACCAAAAAATTCTAAATTATAAGACACTACATCATAAGTATCTGCTTTTAATATAGAAGTTCCTGTAAATGAACCAATTTGTTTACTTAGCGATGTTCCTGTAATGTTCAACACACCAGAAATTGTTGGTTCTTTTGTAGTTGGAGCAAATCTTGCATAAACTGTTTTTCCAGTTAATGCATCTGATGCAGCAATAATAATGCTTGATGAAAATGAAATATTATCTAATGATAATTGGTATGATGTCGGAGCTTCAATAGTGATATCTCCATAGCCTGCCGCTGCAAAAACAAAAGTTTGACTAGCAGAAACCGAATTTGGACTTACATCTGCAAAATCTAAACGCGGGTTAGAATCCACATATTTTGATTCATCAATAATAGCAAAATCATCAAAAGACCATTCCGCAGCATTATCAAGTCCGCCAGAAGTAGTTTCGTAAACCCAAGCCAAATAAGTATGATCTGTTTTATAAGCTGATAAATTTATATATTCAGATTTCACATAACTTCCTGTATCTTGTGGAAATCTTCCGTTTATCGGTGTCCATGTTGCAGTATTTGGGTCGCTAACTCCATCATAATTGGTTGAAACCATTAATTTTAAAGCTGGCCCATCATAATATTGGCGAGAGTAAAAAGATAATAACGGAATTTGTGTAAAACCATCTAAACGTAATCTCGGAGAAATCAGCCAATCTTTGCTTGCTCCATTTTCTGAAAATCCGTTTATTAAAACCGCACCAGTTCCAGAATTAACATTACGTGACAGAATAGTGTGTGACCATTTATTCAAAGGTCCCGCCTCATTGTATTGCGACCATCCGCTATTTGTTAAAACATTTGGATCATTAAAACCTTGTATATATGGATTTGTTCCGCTTCCAGACAGGCTAACTATTTTTGTTGTACCTCCTGTTGTTTCATGAGTTATTGAACCTGTAAAACTTCCAACTGAAGTTGGATTGAATTTTACATAAACTGTTGGTGTTGCATTTGATGCAAAATCGGCTAATGCAAAAGTAATAGAAGATCCAAACGTGGCATTATCTTTAGATATTGTAAAGTTTGCTGATGCAGTTAAGACAACATCTTGTGTTAAATCTGTTGCTCCAACTTGATAACTTAAAACTTTTGAATCATAATTTGCTTCTGATGCTCCTAAATCTAAAGATGCTATTGTCGTCGATAAAACTGGCGCAATAGCAGTAGTTGCATCTAATTTACTTACTGCAATTTGTATATTATTATAAAAATCTTCTGAAACAGAAAAAACAGAGTACGTGGTATTTAAGTTCAATCCGGCAAAGCTCTTTACATATTCTTGAGTAGGATCTGTAATATCTAAAAAACCAGATTGTAAGGCTGAAGTTCCTTCCGCATTCTGTCCTGCCTTTATCTGTGCAATTGTTGGCGTTGCACTACCATTAGGCAATAACACATAATATGTTTTTCCTTTCTCATTTATTTTACTAATAAAGTCAAAACTATCAGCTAAGATATTAGTAACCTTTGGATAGCCTGTAACATTAATTGGCGCATCTAGATCACTAAAAACTTTTACATCAATATTATCAATGGCAAAAGCTGGACGAGAACCTCCTCCAGAAATCTGTTTTGAAATCCATCGTACTTGAACTACAGGTTGATTATTACATTCCGCAGGTAACATTACTGTTATATGACTACTTTGTGGTAACGTAGTTTCATCCATGCGTGGCGTGGTATTATTGCGAAAATAAGTATCAGACAGCGTTACAAAATCTGCCGTAGTACCAACTCGGTATTGTAAAGCAAATTCATTTATACGAGAACTTGTAGTTGAACCACTTACTGTACCGTATGGATTACGAATAACTAAAGCATCATATTGAATTTCAATACTTGCTTTTTGTTCTGTTGAAAAAGCAAGACCAATTGCATAATCATTACTTCCAGAATTTAGAAAACCAATTTTTCCATCATAATTGTAAACATTTCCTGTGCCTGAATTCGCTTTTCCTCCAGCCGTTAAAGGCTTATCTGCTATAATTACACCAGATGTAACATAATCTGTAACACCAGAACCATTTGTATTTCCTGCGGTCCATCCTTGAAAGCCAATTGGATATACTACAGAAGTACCACCATTTAAATCATTAAATTCTTCTCTTATAGGAAGTGAAGTTCTTATCGTAATCTGAGCAAAAAGATTACCAGAAAAAAGGCAAAAAAAACATAAAAGAGCCAAAACATGGCGCGAAAAGTAGAGTTTTTTCATACGTTAAAGAATAGAGTTTTTAGAGTTCAAATTTATCTTCTTTAAAGTTAAGCCAATATTATAAAACTATAAACTTAATGTTTGATATTTTATACACATTATTCATCAAAACTTAACATTACATTAAATATAATAAAATAAAACCAATAAAAAGAATATTTCTTCACACATAATTCAAACAGACATCTATCCAAACAGCATTAAAAAAACTCCGTAATTCCTACAAATACTAGGATTTTTATACAAAAAAAAGCAGTAAACTTTCGCTTACTGCTTTTCACTAATTCAAAATAGTATTCTCTAACAAATATTAAACCGCGGTATAACCACCATCGGCAATAATATAACTTCCTGTAGTAAATGATGATTTATCAGAATTTAGAAAAACTACCAACTCGGCAACTTCTTCTGCTGTTCCTAAACGATTCATTGCAGATTTTGCTGCAACGGCCTGCATCATTTCCTTATTTAAATTATCTTTTAAAAGTGCTGTTTCAATATAACCTGGTCCAACAGCATTACAACGAATATTTTTTTGCGCATATTCTACTGCAATATTTTTTGTCAAACCAACAACACCATGTTTACTTGCTGTATACGCAACACTATTTGGCGCGGCAACTTGTCCGTGGATTGAAGCAATATTTACGATGCTTCCACCACCATTTTTCTCCATTTGCTCCAATTGGTAACGGCAGGCATAAAAAACGCCACTTAAGTTTAAGGCAATAACTTTATCCCAAGCTTCTGGCTCATATTCGCCAGTTGGTTTTGCCGGTCCACCCATTCCTGCATTATTACAAGCAATGTCTAATCGACCGTATTTTGAAACTGTCACCTCAACCATGTGTTTATTGTCGGCTGCACTAGACGAATCTCCTTTTATAAAAAAAGCTTCACCACCTTTTTCCTTTATCATCTTTACGGTTTCTTCACCGTGTTCTACATTTATATCAGCTACTACTACTTTTGCTCCTTCTCGAGCGTACGCTTTTGCAACTGCGCGTCCGATTCCAGATCCTCCGCCAGATACAAAAGCTACTTTATTTTCTAAAAGTGCCATTTTGTATATGTTTTAAATTGATTCCTCTAATTTACGAAGATATCAACCGATACAGAAGCTTTAAAAGGAGTTTACAATAACATTAACGCGAACCGCTAATCTTATGTTATTTGACATTAAATTGACTCTATTTTACTTAAAATTTTGTATTGCCTTATTCGTCTTCGTCTAGTTTCATATTCCCACGATCTTTATGATTATCAGGATGTGAGTTTGGATATCGATTTGGCGTTATATCAGAATTACGATCTTTATTTTCCACTGTTTTCTTTGCCTCCTCCTCTGTTTCTACGCCGCGATTTGCATTTGGGTTATTTGGACTTACTTGATGAAGCGCTTTATTAATATCCTCATTTTCATTTCGAGCGCGTTCTACAATCTTTTTATCGCCGTCTGCATCGGTTACCAATTCTTTATTCAGTTTGGCATCTTTTAATTCTTCATCATGCGAGACGTTTTTACCTTTAGATTCATCAATATTTTTCTGCGTCCCGTTTATCTTTTTTGTTCCTAAATTATTTGTTTCCATGACATTATTCTTTTTACATTGAATTTATAATATTACGAATTCTAAGAGCGAAAAAATTATGACTTGATATTGCTTTTCTTTTATAATTGCCATCTGTTTTTTTATTTATTACCTTTATTCAAAGCAACTTAACAACCTTAATTATTATGAACTTCTTCAAAATCAAAACTAGCTGGTCTAATGCCGAATTTATCCCAATCAAATTATGTATGGCTTCTATTTATATTTTAATCGGAAGTTATTTTCATGAATTTTTAGAAAACTATTATCCTGTTTTAATTGTCATTTTTGCTATAACCGTAATTTGGTTTGTGTACCAATGGCTGAAAAAAATGAAATCTGAAAAACAGTTATAAGATTTAGTTCTAAGAAAGAGACTATCTTTGCAAAAAATTAAAAATGCACCAACACTTCATTCTTTTTAAACCTTACGGCTATTTAAGCCAATTTATTTATGAATTAAAAAGAAAAAAAAAGCTTTTGGGCGAATTGTACGATTTCCCAGAAGGAACAATGGCAATTGGAAGATTGGACGAAGATTCTGAAGGTTTGCTCTTACTGACAACTGACGGAAATATGAGTGAACTTGTACGAAGCAAAAAAGTCGACAAAGAATATTACGTTCAGGTTGACGGATTAATTACTCCCGAAGCGATAGAACAATTGCAAAAAGGTGTAGAAATCGGACTTGACGGTGGAAAATACAGAACAAAACCCTGCAAAGCTTTCATTGTAACTGAAATTCCTGATTTTGGTCCAAGAGCCAAAAAAATAAGAGACGAACGTCATGGTCCTACTTCTTGGGCATCCATCACAGTAAGAGAAGGAAAATTTCGTCAAGTTAGAAAAATGACTGCTGCAGTTGGTTTTCCAACGCTGCGTCTTGTTCGCGTTCGAATAGGAAATGTATATTTGCAAAACTTAAAAGCGGGTGAAGTTTTGGAAGTTTCCGATTTTCAATTAGATAATTAGATAATGTGACAATTAGATAATTTCAAAACTCATAACTCATAATTCATAACTAAAAAAAGATGTTAAACGTTGTTCTTGTAGAACCAGAAATACCGAATAATACCGGAAATATAGGAAGATTGTGCGTAGGTACAGAAAGCCGACTTCATTTAATTCATCCTTTCGGATTTGTGATTAATGACAAAAATCTAAAACGTTCTGGATTGGATTATTGGGTTCATCTTGATGTAACAGAATATCAAAATGTAGAAGAATGGATTGCTCAGATTCCAGATCATTCTCGTGTTTTTTTAATGAGTTCGCATTCTGATAAATCCTATTTAGAAAACGAATTTCAAGATGGTGACTGGCTGGTTTTCGGAAAAGAAAGCGTTGGTTTGAGTGCAGCATTTATGGTAAGATTCGAAAATCATTTAACGATTCCAATGTCTCCGCTTATTCGCAGTTTTAATATAGCCAATTCGGTTGCTTTTGTAGTTGGTGAAGCGAAGAGACAGATTGGGTTAAAAAAGGGTTAATTGTGTAACTGTTTAACCGAGAATAATAAAGTATATGACTGAAAGATTATTGTTTAGCTTGGAATTTATATTAGTAGACTTTTTTTCTACTTATGGAATAATTACTATCATTTGCTTACTTCTTTCAACATTTATTAAAAATCCAATTCTCCAAAAAATTAATAATCAGTCAAATCGTTTCATTTCATTTACTGGAATTGTTTATTTAATTGTCTTTCTCCTAGCAATAATTATTGAATTAAACATTTCAAATCAGGAAAGTAAAAATTATTTATTTAACAGAATGTTTGGTAAATATTGGTTTGGATTTTGGCTTCAACCATTACTTTGGTTTTCTATGAGCCAACTTCTTAGAATTAAATCGATCCAAAAAAGAACTCTTTTAAAGCTAATTTTCAGCTTTTTCTTTATTATATCAATTGAAAAAATAGTAATCATTATTACCTCTTTCCATAGAGACTACTTGCCAAGTTCCTGGACTATGTCTGCATATTATTATTCTTCAAATTTGTTTCTTGAGCTATTAATCAAACTTTCAATCTTTCTGATTTCTGTTAGAATTTTCATGATGATTACTCAAAAAATAGATGATTGGAAAATAATAAAAACTAACTCACAATAAACTTCCCTTTTTCAGCATCAAAAATGATATGCTCATCTTTGAATAAATTGCTGAAGCTTCCGTTTGAAATTAAATTACAAGGCTGATCTTGCACTATACTTTCTGGCGTCATCATAATCATTTCATCACTTAACTGAATAGCCAGATCGATATCATGCGTTGAAAACAAGATACATTTTTGAGTTTCCTGAGTTAGCTTCTTTAATAATTTAAACAAAGAAACTTTATGCAGTAAATCAAGATGTGTTGTAGGTTCGTCTAGAATAATTAATGGCGTATCTTGCGCCAAAGCTCTTGCAATTAAAACTTTCTGCAATTGCCCATCACTAATTTGAAAATGTTTTTTTGAAGCTAAATGCTCGATTTGCGTCAAAGTCATTGCTTCTTGAACTTTTAGAACATCTTCGTCAGACAATTTATCGACCCAATTGGTATAAGGTTGGCGACCTAAAGCCACCAATTCAAAAACGGAAAGATTACTAGGTGGCAATTTTTCGGTCAAAACCAAACTTAGATTTTGTGCCAGTTCTAAAGGTTGATAGTCTGAAATATTTCTTTCATTCAAATATACTTTCCCAGATAAAGGTTTCTGAATTCCTGTAATCGTTCGTAATAAAGTTGACTTTCCAATTCCGTTTGCTCCGATTAAAGTAATTAATTTACCTGCTTCAAGATTAAGATTTAGGTTCTCAGCAATAGTCGTAACTCCTTTCTTGGATTTATATCCAATATTTAGATTCGCAGTTGTTAAGATGTTTTTCATTTTTTTGAGGTTCTAAGTTACTAAGATGCTGAGGTTCTAAGTTTTTCTTTAGATGGGCAAAAATCCTTTTAATTCTTTTAATCTGTGGCTAAATAATCTTTAAAAATTTCTTTTTCGAACTAAGAGCCAAATAACAACCGGCGCACCAATTATAGACGTAACGGCATTTATTGGAAGCGTGACATCAAAACCTGGCATTTGTGATACAATATCACAAAATAACATTATTATGGAACCAAAAAATAAAGTACTCCAAAACAAAATAGTATGATTACTGGTCTGAAAAGTCAATTTTGCAATATGAGGCACTGCTAAACCGACAAAAGCAATTGGTCCCGCGAATGCTGTAATCGCTCCTGATAATATGCTGGTTGCAAATATGATTATTAATCGAGCCCGTTTAAAATTCAATCCCATACTTTTCGCATAATTTTCTCCAAGAAGCAAAGCGTTTAATGGTTTAATACTTTTGGCACTTAAAAGCAATCCGATTCCAACACAGACAGTTAAAATTACAATAGTTGTCCAAGAGAGATTTCCAAGATTTCCCATAGACCAAAAAGTAAATTTCTGAAGCTGTTCTGCCGTACTAAAATATGTTAGGACACTAACGATTGCGGTGGTAAAACTTCCGAACATTAACCCCACAATTAAAATAGCCATTGTATCGCGCAATCGTTGCGAAACGACTAAAACCAAAAATAAAACCAATGTACTTCCTAAAGTAGATGCCAAAACAATTCCGTAAGAAGACAAAGCAATTACACTTAAAAAAGAAGGCAGAAATCCTGCTCCTAAAATCACAAAAGCAACTCCAAGACTCGCTCCAGAACTTAAGCCTAAAACATAAGGTCCTGCAAGCGGATTTCGAAATAAAGTCTGCATTAAAAGTCCGCTCATTGAGAGTCCCGTTCCAACCAAAACTGCCGTAATGGCTTTTGGAAGACGATAATTAATGATAATATATTCCCAAGTTGATTTTGTTGCTTGACCTCCAGTTAAACTTGCAAAAACATCTTTTAGCGGAATTGTAACTGATCCTAAACTAATGCTTGCAAAAAACATTAGTAAAAGTCCAAAAGTCAATACGACAAATAAAATGGTATTTCTTTTTTTATTCGCCAATTTAATTCAGTTTTGATGCAAAAGTAAATTCGTAACCTGTCAATAAATCGGGATGAAATATCTTGATATAATCTTTTAAAACTAAATCGGGACGGCTTGGTGCCAATTCATAGTAAACCGTTCCTCCTGTTGCACCCATCTTTCCTTCAAAATTGTATACACTTTTGTTTTTGAAAGCATCAAATTCTGAGTAATGCGGATTTGCTTTTTGTAATTCATCTAAACTCTTAAAAGATCCTGAAGCAATCCAGATATTAGCCGTTTTCGCTTTATCTAAAACTTTCTCAAACGACAAGCCTTCACTTCCAGTTCCTTTCAAATCGGCCCATAAATAATTAGCTTTTGCATCTTTCATAAACTGCGCTACCCAGCTGTTTCCTTTGGCAACGTACCAAACATCTTCATACATAGAACCATACAACACTTTTGAAGTTGCAGGTTTCTCTTCAACCAGTTTTTTTGCCTGATTGTAGCTTTCTACGATTTTATCAAAAAGTTCTTTTGCTTTTTCTTCTTTTCCAAATAAAGCGCCGTAAAGTTTAATCCATTCTGCTTTTCCTAGCGGAGACTGTTCCATCCAATCGCCTTGAATAAGCACTTTCAAACCGCTTTTTTTCAAATTATCCAACATCGGATTATTATTATCGACACCAAAAGTAACGATCAAATCTGGTGACAATTCTATTAATTGTTCGATGTTCAATTTTTCATTTTGTCCAACGTTTTTCACAGAACCTTTATCAATTAATGCTCGTGTTTTTTCAGAAGAAATATAATCCGTATGCGGAAATCCGACCAATTTATTCTCAACTTCCAGCATTTCTAAAAAAGGAATATTTGTTGTTGAAGTTACCACAACACTTTCTAATGGAACTTTTATAGCTGGATATTTTTTTAAACTGTCTGGAATTTGTACGTCTTTTTCTTCTAAAATGTAAGTAAATTTCTCCTTAGCATTTGGCCACGGATTAATCACATTTACAATCGAATAACCATCTTTTTTTACAATCGAAAGACCAGAAGCATATTCAATACTTTCTGCTGAAACATCAGATTTTACAGTAGTTTGCGTTTCATTTTTTTTACAGCTAATTACTAAAAGAAGTAAAAAAACGACTGGTAATTTATGGAAAAAATATTTCATATTTTATGTTTTGTATGGCAACAAAGGTAAATCAATTTCTATTTTTTTTGTTTACCTTTATTCGTACAAATTTAAACAAATAGCCTTTTATTTGATGAGTGTGCCAAAAACAAAAATCTGCTCCAGTTGTGAGACCGCTTTTTCGTGCGGTGACACTTCACCTGAAAATAAGTGCTGGTGTAATGATTACCCACCTATTTTCAATCTTTCAGACGGAGGCGACTGCCTTTGTCCTGTATGCTTTAAAGAAGCCTGCGAAGATAAAATTGATGCTTATATCGAAACCTTAACTCCAAAAAAAGCGCTTAACAATAAAGCTATGCTATTACCTAAAACTGATAATTTAATTGAGGGAATTGATTATTATATCGAAAATGGCAATTATGTTTTTAAAACCTGGTTTCATCTAAAAAGAGGAACCTGCTGCGGGAATAACTGCCGACATTGCCCGTATTAATTATTAATTATAAATTGTTAATTGTAAATTATGAAAAATAATATTGTTCGAGATAAAAGTTTTGATTTTGCTATAAGAATCGTCAAACTATATCAATATTTAAATAATGATAAAAAAGAGTTTATTCTTGCGAAGCAACTTTTAAGATCTGGCACTAGTGTTGGCGCAATGATTCGAGAAGCTGAACATGCTGAGAGTAAAAGCGATTTTATTCATAAGTTTGCAATTGCTCAAAAAGAAGCTAATGAAACTGTCTATTGGCTAGAATTATTAAAAGCCACTGATTATCTCAACGAAAAAGAATTTAAAAACATTTATAATGATGCTATTACAATACTAAAATTAATAACTAGCATCCTTAAAACTTCCAAAAAACAATCAGAAGTAAAAAAATTAACAACTAACAATTAATAATTAACCATTATACATAATGATTTACTTGGTAACTGGCGGTGAACGTTCGGGAAAAAGCGGTTATGCACAGAAACTTGCTTTAGAACTTTCCAACTCTCCTATATATGTAGCAACTGCACGAAAATGGGATGCTGATTTTCAAAATCGAATTGATCGCCATCAGCAGGAAAGAGATGAACATTGGACAAATATTGAAAAAGAGAAATATTTAAGTGAAATTGATTTTTCTGGTAAAACGGCTTTGATTGATTGCGTTACTCTTTGGCTAACTAATTTTTTTATAGATACTAAAAATGATGTGGCTTTGAGCTTGGAAGAAGCTAAAAGAGAATTTCTTGCTATTGCAAAGCACGAAAATGCTAATATCATTATTGTAACAAATGAAATCGGTATGGGTGTTCATGCAGAAACGCATATCGGAAGAAAATTTGTTGAGCTTCAAGGTTGGATGAATCAATTTCTTGCTGCAAATGCCAACGAAGTTGTGCTGATGGTTTCTGGAATTCCGGTTAAAATAAAAGGATAAATTCCAATACAGAAAATTCCAAATTCCAATAAATTGAGACGAAATTCTAAGTTTTAAACTCCAAATTCCAAAGCTATGCTTTACCTTTACTAGAATCTTTCCATTTTCTGATTTGGAATTTGGAATTTAAAAAATTGGAATTTAAAGAAATGAGTAATTTAGACGATATATTAAAATCACGCCGCGACACACGACATTTTACAGCCGATGAAGTTCCCGATGAAGTGATCCAGAAAGCTTTACAGGCGGGACATTGGGCACCTTCTGTAGGACTAACGGATGCTACTAGATATTATCTCATTAAATCGCATGAAGTTAAAAGCTCAATTAAAAACCTCTTTTTAGATTACAACAAAAAGGCTGAAGAACTTACCGATAATCTTGAGCAGAAAGAACTTTACAAATCGCTAAAACTCGAAGCAATTGAAGAAGCTCCAATCGGACTTGTTATTGCTTATGATCGTTCTGTTCTTAATCAGTTTACGATTGGAACAATTGGCAGCAACGAAGCCGTAAAATTCAGTTCGGTTTGTGCGGCACAGAATATCTGGCTTTCGCTTACAGAACAAGGCTACGGAATGGGCTGGGTTTCGATTCTAAATTATTATCAGTTTAAAAAAATTCTCGATTTACCCGAAAATATAGAACCGCTTGGCTATTTCTGCATCGGGAAACCAGCAACCAATTATAATAATCAGCCAATGCTGCAGCAATTGCATTGGAAACAAAAATCGGAAGCTCCAATCTGTACTGAAATCAACGAAATTAAGTCAATAAATGTTTCTTCTTTCGATTTACAATCAGAAAACAAAATTCAAGATAAATCCGATTTCTATAGTCTTTTACAAGACAAAATAGATTCGAAAACAAAACCGGTTGGTTCTCTGGGAACTTTAGAAGCATTAGCTTTTCAAATGGCAACGGTTTTTGAAACTTTAAATCCGAAAATCGAAAAACCTAATATCGTAGTTTTTGCAGCCGATCACGGAATTGCAAATCATGGCGTAAGTGATTATCCACAAGATGTTACGCGACAGATGGTCAATAATTTTCTAGATGGCGGCGCAGCAATAAACGTTTTTTGCAATCAGAATAATATCGAATTATCAATTGTAGATTCGGGTGTCAATTATGATTTTCCAACCAATGCCAATTTAATCGATGCTAAAATTGCCAAAGGAACACAGTCATTTCTTCACGTTCCTGCAATGAGCGAATCTGAAGTTCATTTGTGTTTTGAGAAAGGAAAATCGATTGTTGAAAATATTGCAAAATCTGGTTCAAATTGTATTGGTTTTGGCGAAATGGGAATTGGAAACACCTCGACAGCTTCTGTTTTAATGAGTCTTTTAACGGGTTTTCCAATTGAAGAATGTATCGGAAAAGGAACTGGAGTTGAAAACGAAAAACTGCTTTTAAAGCAAAATTTACTTAAAAAAGCATTAGATAATTATTCCGGTCAAACCGAATTAATGACACAACTCTCCTATTTTGGCGGTTTTGAGATTCTTCAAATGGCTGGCGGAATGCTGGCTGCTTTTGATCATAAAATGCTAATTCTCGTTGATGGTTTCATTTGTACTGTGGCCTATTTAATTGCTTCCAAAATAAATCCGAACATCAAACAAAATGCTATTTTTTGCCATTGTTCTGCTGAAAAAGCACATTCAGAATTGCTAAATTATTTAGATGCAAAACCAATATTAAATTTAGATTTGCGTTTGGGAGAAGGAACTGGCTGCGCTGTAGCTTTCCCTATTTTAAAATCGGCTGAAGTTTTTTTGAATGAAATGGCTAGTTTTGAAAGTGCAGGGATAAGTAAGAAATAGTTTTGTATTTCTAAAAAACAATTATGTTACATAGTGATTTATTCTCATTTTTGTCATTTCGACGAAGGAGACTCGAGCGATAGCGAATAGACGAAGTAAATCTTCGCAAGTAGCTCCACAATGAAAATCCAATCTTTGTAGAATATCCAACGAAGATTTCTCCTTTGTCGAAATTGTAAAGGTTAGATATTTCGGTAACAAAATTTAACTTTAATAAATTTTGTTGCGATGAGAAATAACAGTCAGGATTCAACATTAGAAAGAAACTATTTAGAGAAGTATCGATTTTTGATAAGAGAATATGAGCAGGTAAAAAGTAAAACTCATCCAGTGCATAAAAAGGCGATGGATTTTTATAAGGCAAATGACACCTGCAGAAAAAGTTTCTTAAAGTATTATAACCGCTATAAGCAGAGCGGTAAGTCTTTAGATTTACTGCCTCAAAAACGTGGTCCAAAATACAAGACAAGACGTCCTGTGCCTTTTATAGAACAAAAAGTAATAGAATTAAGAGAAAAAGGAAACAACAAATATGAAATTGTTAGTATCTTAAAGCCAAAATTAGGAAAGAACACACCTTCATATTCAGGGGTTTATAATATTCTTAAACGTAACCAAATAAACAGGTTAACTCCGAAGATTAAGAAGAATCATCAGAAAATAATCAAGGAAAGAATGGGACAGCTGGGTCATATTGATTGTCATTATTTAAGTAAAAGCATAATTCGGGGAGAAAACAAAAAGCTCTATTTAGTGTGTGTAATTGATGATTACAGCCGGATTGCCTGGGCTGAATTAGTTCCAGACATTACCAGTTTAACAGTTATGTTTGCTGCATTAAAATGCTTAAACATCTTAAGTGATCATTATGAGATAAAATTTGAAGAGATTTTATCTGACAATGGCCCTGAATTTGGAATCAAAACCAGCCAGCAGAAATACAACCATCCTTTTGAGAGAATGCTTATAGAATTAGGAATTGTCCATAGACATACAAAACCTTACAGACCACAGACAAACGGTAAAGTTGAACGTTTCTGGAGAACTCTCGAAGATGATCTGCTTAGAGAAACTGATTTTGATTCTCTGGAAGAACTAAAAGAAGAATTATTACAATATTTATATTACTATAATCACGAAAGACCGCATCAGGGAATTGATGGAAAAAAGCCAATCGAAATGATAAATCCGTTACCGAAATAAGTGACTTTTACAGAAATGACAACCTAAATGGAAAACTAATTATATAAATGAAAAAAGAACTACACATATTCTTCACCTGCTTGATGTTCTACACCAGAATTCCGTGCCCAAAAAACATTACGCATCATCCAGATTATTTAAATAAAGCTACAAGATATTTCCCCTTTATTGGTTGGATTGTAGGGAGTATTTCATTTCTGGCTTTTTATCTTTTTTCATTTTTTCTTTCAACAGAAATTGCTGTTATATTGGCAATTATTACTTCTATATTAACAACCGGAGCCTTTCATGAAGACGGATTTGCCGATGTCTGTGATGGTTTTGGCGGAGGCTGGACCAAAGAAAAAATCTTAATGATTATGAAAGACAGCGCCATTGGTGCTTATGGAGCAATCGGATTGGTTTTGCTTTTTCTCTTAAAATTCAAACTCCTTTCAGAATCCATTTTACTTTTTACTAATAATATTTTACTAATTTTCCTTTTATTCATTTCTGCTCATTCACTAAGTCGTCTCGCAGCAATAAGCATTATTTTTACACACGAATATTCTCGTGATGATGCTTCTAGCAAAAGCAAACCAATTGCGAAACAATATACTTGGAAAGAAGTTTTTGGCTCTTTCTTTTTTGGTTTGATTCCACTAATTGTATTTTCTTATTTCGATTTAAAACTTCTTCTTGCCATAATTCCTGTTTTTATAACGCGATATTTTTTAGCGCGATATTTTCAAAAATGGATTGACGGTTATACTGGAGATTGTCTTGGCGCTACACAACAAGTTTGCGAAGTGGTATTTTACTTAAGCATTTTATTCTTATGGAAATTTATCTAGTTCGCCATACCGAAACGGTCTGTGAAAAAGGAATCTGTTATGGACAATCGGACGTTGATATTGCTGTTCCTTTTAATGAAATCTTTGACAGAATTATTTCTGAACTTCCTTCTGAGGCAATTATTTTTTCGAGTCCACTAAAGCGTTGCGTTACATTAGCAAAACATATTCAAGAAAATATTAAAACCATTTCGTATCAGGAAGACGAACGTTTAAAGGAAATGAATTTTGGCGATTGGGAATTGAAAAGCTGGAACGAAATTCCGTCTGAAGAACTTAATCCTTGGATGGAAGATTTTGTGAATATAAAAGTTTCAAACGGAGAATCCTTTGTTGAATTACACGAAAGAGTTGGTAATTTTTTATCTGATAAAATTTCAAAAATTAACCAGCCAATTGTAATTGTTGCTCATGCCGGAATCATCAGAAGCATTTTATGCCATCAAAGTTCATTACCCTTAAAAGAAGCTTTCAATAATAAAGTTGATTTCGGAGAAGTTATAAAAATCGATTTTTAATGCAAATTATTTATAATTTTTCATGAAACATAAAACAAATTTGAATAATCAATATTTTTAACTTTATCTTTGCAGCAAATTAAGGTTGTGTTTTAAATTTAAAAACACATTAAAAGGGAATCAAGTAAATTCTTGAGCTGTACCCGCAACTGTAAGCTTAGTTCAAAAAAATGAATGCTTGCTGTAACTACATCACCACTGTTCCGCCGAGGCGAATGGGAAGGTAAACAGCAAGACGCAAGCCAGGAGACCTGCCTTTATAACAATTTATCGAACTCTCGGGAAAAAGAGTGAAGGAATTATGACTTTAAAACGACTTTTTGCTTTTTGTTCTTTTGTGATGTGCCAAATTCTTTCGGCGCAAAGCGATTCTATTACCAGTTTGAAAGAAGTATTAGTTTCAGACAAAAATTTAAAAAATTACTCGGTTTCGCAATCTGTTTTAAAATTAAATGATTCGGTAATTAATAAAAACGAAGCTCTTCTAACCGATTTATTAAACTTTAATTCTACGATTTACTTTAAAGAATACGGACGTGGAATGTTATCTACTGTAGCTTTTAGAGGAACGACTGCTTCTCAAACAGCAGTTATCTGGAATGGAATTAACATTAATTCTCAAATGAACGGAAGCACCGATTTTAATACTATTTCGGGTGCAGACTACAACTCTATAAGTGTAAAAGCGGGTGGCGGAAGTGTTATCTACGGAAGTGGCGCAGTTGGAGGAACGGTTCATTTAAATAACGATTTGTTGTTTTCTAATCGTTTTGAGAATAATTTAAGACTAGACTACGGAAGTTTTAATACGATTGGGATTAATTATAAAACTTCCATATCAAATAAAAAATGGAGTGCTCAAATCGGATTATCGAAAAACAGCTCGACAAACGATTATAAATATTTAAATCGATATACTTGGAGAGGTGAACAAAGATGGAATCAGAATGGACAATATGACATTATTACGTTGAGTGCTAATGCTGGATATAAATTCAACGAAAATCATATTTTAAAGCTTTACAGTCAGAGTTCAAACACCGACCGTAATACTTCGTTAGTAGTAGAATCTGAAACCAAAAGCAAATACATAAATGGATTTAACCGAAACTTATTGGAATACGATGGAAGTTTCGGAAAACTTAAAACTAATTTCAAAACCGCTTACATTTTTGAAAACTATCAATATTTTGCTGATAATTCTTTAAAAAATTATAGTTACGGAAAGACTGAAAATTTAATCACGAAGTTAGATATCGATTATCATTTATTTAAAGCAACTCATGTAAACGGAATTGTAGATTACAGTAGAACAAATGGCTACGGAACCAGCTTTGGGAGTCATATTCGCGAAATAAGTTCTGCTGCTTTGTTGATTAGACAAGATTTTGGCACTAATTGGAAAAACGAATTAGGTGTTAGGAAAGAATTTACCAACAATTACAAATCGCCCGTTTTATTCAATTTAGGATCTTCTTATAAATTCAACGATTGGTACAATCTAAAACTGAATGTCTCTAGAAACTTTAGAATTCCAACTTACAACGATTTATATTGGGACGAAGGAGGAAATCCGAACTTAAAACCTGAAAGCTCATATCAAGGAGAAATTAGCAATGTCTTTACATTCAAAAATTGGACCTGGACGCAGAATTTTTATTACATGAAAATTACTGATATGCTGCAATGGGTTCCAGGAGCAAATGGTATTTGGACTCCACAAAATCAAGACAAAGTAAATAGTTATGGTACAGAAACCATACTAGGCTGGAAAAAAAGTTATGGTAAAAACATTTTTGCCTTAAATGCCACTTACGCCTATACAATCTCACAGGACGAAAAAACGAAAAATCAAATATTTTTCGTTCCGTTTAATAAAGCAACAGGAGCATTTTCGTATTCTCGAAATAAAATAAGTGCTTATTATCAAATTCTTTATAATGGTTTTGTTTACACGAGAGCCGATAATAATCCAGATGAAATTATTAATGATTATACGATTTCAAATATCGGAATTGATTATGATCTTAAATTCTTAGATTCTTTCAAAGTAGGTTTTCAGGTCTTAAACCTTTTTAATAAAGACTACGAAAGTCTAGAAAACAGACCAATGCCAGGTCGCAATTTCAATATGTATTTAACCTTAAAATTTTAATATATGAAGTTTAGTAAATTACTTTTAATAGCGTTAAGCATCTCGTTATTTGCTTCTTGTTCAAGCGATGACAACGATGGCCCAAAAGGTGCTTACGACAATGGTTTTTTTATTTTAAATGAAGGAAGCACAGATGCTGGAACGGTATCATTTTCTAGCGATGATTTCAGCATTTTTACTAAAGACGCTTATAAAGCAGAAAATGGATCTGATGTACTTGGGAAATTTGCTCAAAACATCTTTTTCAGCGGAGACAGAGCGTATATAATTGCTGGCGGATCTAATGTAATAAACATTGTAAACCGTTATACTTTTAAGCTAATCGCTAAAGTTGACAGCGGATTGGCTAATCCAAGATATGGTGTTGTAAAAGATGGCAAAGCTTATGTAACAAATGCAAATTCATATGATTCTGTTACAGATGATTATATTGCTATTATTAATTTAGCAACAAATCTTGTTGAATCTAAAATCAACTTAAATACAACTGGAAATAGAATTGTTGAAGAAAGCGGAAAATTATACATTACAGATCCTATCGGTAGTGACAAGCTTTCAATTTACAATATCAACACAAAAGCTTTAGAAGCTCCAATAACAATTGGTTCTGGCTCAGATTCTATTGAGGAAGAAAATGGAACGCTTTTTATCTTACGTCCTTCTTTTACACAAAGCAGCGAAATTATAAAAGTTAAAATCTCTGACAAATCAGTTTCTAAAATTGAAATTCCAGAATCTCAAGGAGTTGCCGGATATTTAGACATCGAAAACAACCAAGTTTATTATACAGTAGGAAACTCAGTATACTCAATTAATACGGCTGCAACAACAGCTTCTGCTAGCCCACTTTTCACAGCTACTTCAGATATTGGATACCTTTACGGATTTGCAGTTAAAGGCAACCGCGTTTTCCTTTCAGATGGAGGAAACTTTAAAACAGACAGCAAAGCATATATTTATAACTTCAGCGGAAGTTTATTAAAAGAATTAACTGTTGGTGTTGGTCCAAACGGATTCTACTTTAACGATTAATTTATACTTAGAATTAGTTTTTGTTTTTTTTATGGAAAAGGCTTTCAGATATGAAAGCCTTTTCTATTTATTGTATTTTAATTTTTTAATGGATTTTGAATGTACATTCCGTGTCTTAATCCGTTAATGATTTTTGAATCTGTCAAATAAGGAGTATCCGGCTCAGAATTATCATTAAGAGTTCTTTTGGCTGTAGACCCTGTAATTTTAGAAATAGCCAGATTAAGCAAAGGCTCAGAGGTATCTCCTAAAACACCATAAGTGCTCACATGTTCAAGCTGCGGATAAGTAGGCTGTAAACCTTGCTGGTAATCACCAAAACCTGCAGAATTTGAGATTTTAAAAACTAGAGGCTGCATCGCATATTTATGATTTGGATTAATTCCTTTTTTAGTAAAAAGAGTTTCAGAATCATAAATTGTATACGAACCAACATTTTTACCTATTGTAGTTTCTCCAACCTGAACTACATTAACATAAGGCTTTAATCCGTTAATAACCAATTCACTCGCAGATGCTGTACTTGCTGTAGTAATAATATAAACCGTAGTTAAATTTAAACTGTTTAATGGTTTACCATCAATATTATTCACAAATCTGTAATTCAAGCTTTCTAAATCATCAGCAGTCATATCTTTCATCCACTTAGCATTAAATTGCGTTTTTGCAAAAACCTGAGTATCAAATTGTCCCGTGATCATACTAGAAAGTCTTATAGCAGAAGGCACCGCTCCTCCACCATTATATCGAAGATCTAAAATCAAATCTGTAACTCCTTGTGATTTTAATTCTCCAAAGGCCTGATTTAATCTATCGTCATAACTTGAATAAAAACCATTATACATCAAATAACCAATTTTATGGCTTCCAGAAGTAATCACTTTATTAATGAAAATAGGATTTTCTTCTAAAACAGTTTTAGTCAAGGCAACTGATTTTCCGTTTAGAACATAACTCGTTCCATTATAATCTGCCAAATCTAAAGTATAACTATCCTGATTTAATAATAGCTGCTGATAATTAGAAATAGTAAGTTTCGTCCCGTTTACACTAGTAAACAAATCGCCACGTTTAATTGCTTTAGTAGAAGCATCAGAATTTGGAATAATGTATCGCACAAAACCCACCACATCATTTGATGTCGAAGAAACTCGGCTTAACCTAAAATCGACACCATTATTTTTAGTAACACCACTTAATTCCTGTTCTAGAACAGTATAATCTTCAACAATCCAGCTAAAACGATCAATAGCATCTCCGTTAGGATATTTACTAACTGGTCTGTTTAATAAATCTTGAAATAAATCTTCGGGATGAGAATATCCTCTTAAAAACTGATTAAAATCTGGTTGCAAATTACGGCCATCAGCTAGATTTGGAACATCTTGCTGCCATAAGTAAACTTCATTTAATCCTCTCCATATAAAATTATTAATCTGCAGGTCAGCTGGAGCAGCTACATCGTCCTGATCTTCACAAGACTGTAAAGAAAAAGCGAATAAAAAGAGAAAAAGAACGCTCTTTAAAGTTGTTTTCATATCGTGTAGGTTATCTATATTCTGAATAAACGTAAAAGTAGTATCTTTAGTTTAAGCTTTATTGTTAAAGCAGTATTTTTTTTACATAAAAAAAATATTTTCTTTTTTGCTGTAACAAATATAATTGTGCCTCGTCTTGAATATATAAGCTAACGATTAACCATCAGATTAATGAACCAAGTTGTATTTATAGAATTAATAAATCCTTTTAAAGACAAAGTTTTTCGTCTGGCAAAAAGATTGCTTACAAGTACTGAAGAAGCAGAAGATGCGACTCAGGAAGTAATGGTAAAATTATGGAACAAAAAAGATAATCTCGAAAGTTACAATAGTGTTGAAGCATTGGCTATGACCATGACCAAAAACTACTGTCTCGATCAGTTAAAATCTAAAAGAGCTAGCAATCTGCAGATTGTCCATAATAATTTTACCGATCGGCAGCCACAATTGGACAAAAAATTAGAGGATCAAGATAGTTTAGAATGGGTCGAAAAAATTATAAACGAGATGCCCGAACAGATGCAGCTATTAATTCAGCTTCGGGATGTTGAACAATATGAATTTGAAGAAATCGCCAAAATTGTAAATATGAATGAAACCGCAATTCGAGTGGCGCTTTCGAGAGCAAGAAAAAAAATTAGAGAATCAATGACAAATACACACCTTTATGGAACTAAATAAAATAGAAGAGATATTAGAAAAATACTTTCAGGGAGAAACTTCTATTGCCGAAGAAAATCAATTAAAAGAATATTTTTCTTCATCAAATGTTGCGCAGCATTTGGAGCAATACAAACCTATGTTTGGCTATTTCTCTCAAGCAAAAGAACAGAAATCGACGTATGAGATTCCACTACAATCTAAAAAACGCAACGTAGCGTGGTTATCGATTGCGGCTTCTGCTGTTGTTATGCTAGGCATCGGAACTTACTTTTTTGTTAGCGAAAAAAATGATACCACTGCAGTAGCTTCGCAAACAGAATTAGGAACTTACGATGATCCCGAAGAAGCCTTAAAAGCAACTCAAAAGGCTTTGGCTTTATTATCAAACAATGTTAATGTAGGTATTGAAAGTGTACAGTACATTAAAGAATACGAACAATCAAAAAACAAAATTTTTAAACAGTAATTAAACAAAAATAATCATGAGAAATTTCATTATAACCTTAGTTTTCGCATTCGTTTCCACCACTTTTTATGCACAAGGTGCTTTTGACAAATTTGATGGTCAGGATGATGTAACTTCAGTAATTGTAAACAAAAAAATGTTCGATTTAATGAGCAAAGTAAAATCTGACCCGTCTGATAAAGAGACACAGCAATATATTGCTTTAATTAAAAAATTGGATTATCTAAAAGTGTTTACCACTAAAAATCCGAAAATCGAAGCAGACATGAAAGCTACTGCTGACAAATATGTAAAAACTGCCGGTCTAGAAGAATTAATGCGAGTAAATGACGGTGGAAAAAACGTTCGAATTATGGTAAAATCTGGTGCTACCGATACACAGATAAAAGAACTTTTAATGTATGTCGATGGTGCCAAAAACGACGAAACTGTTTTATTATCTTTAACTGGTAATTTTGATCTAAACGAAATCTCAGTATTAACAGATAAGATGCAGCTTCCTGGAGGAACAGATTTAAAAAAAGCTTCAAAAGGCAAAAAATAAAATGAGAACAAATATCTTCATCATAGCACTTACAGCTCTACTAACTTTAGGGAGCTGTAATTCTGAACCTTCACTTCAAAAATATTTTGTCGAAAATTCAGAGAAAAAAGATTTTATTTCATTAGATGTTTCACCAACTATTCTAAATGTTGATAAAGCAACATTATCAGCAGAACAAAGTGAAGCTTTAAATTCGTTTGACAAAATGAATATTCTAGCTTTTAAAGCGGATCAAAATAATCAGGCAGAGTTTGAAACAGAAAGAAACAAAGTAAAAGCCATATTAAAAGATCCGAAATATCAAGAATTGATGAAGATTGGATCTGGAAAAGATGGTGCCTCTGTAAGCTATGTTGGAAGTGATGACAATATAAAAGAGTTTGTCATTTTTGCCAACAGAAAAGAAAATGGTTTTGCAGTAGTTCGTGTGTTAGGCGAAGATATGAATCCAAATAACATTATGACTTTAATGTCTGTTTTACAGAAATCTAAAATAGACATGGAGCAACTAAAACCTTTAGAACAATTGCTTAAAAAATAAAAACATCTTACTTTTTAAATGAGAAAAGCTCCGATTACGGAGCTTTTTCTTTTTACTTATTTGAGAGATTTTACTGAACAAAACAGTTACTAATTATTTTGTTCTGAATCTAATTTAATTATATTTGCCACTTACCAAAATAATAAATTATGATACAAAAAACATCAAATGCCTTTATCGCGGCATCTTGGGTTGCTCTTGGAGCAGGAACAGTTGGCTTTATTGTTGGACTTGCCAGAGCTGAAATGCTATTAAACGAAAAAGGATATTATTTCACTGTTTTAATGTTCGGCCTTTTTGCTGTTGTTTCATTACAAAAAAGTGTTAGAGACCGTCTTGAAAAACTTCCTGTAACCGATATATATTACGGAATCTGCTGGTTTGGAACTTTACTTTCAATCGTTCTTTTAGTTGTTGGACTTTGGAATGCAACGATTCTTCCAAGCGAAAAAGGTTTTTATGCTTTTGCTTTTCTATTAGCTTTGTTCGGTGCAATTTCAGTTCAGAAAAATACTAGAGACAATATGAACTTCGGTCAAAGTGAATAAAAATTCATAACCACTTAAAGTACAAAAAGCTCCAATTTTCATTGGAGCTTTTTGTATATTGAAATTATAAAATCAATATCAAAGCTAATAAACAAGAAAATTTATGGGGCAAAAAATTTGCGCAATTGTAACCAACGAAAAGAATAAATACAATAAAAATTTAGTTCATTTTTTTGAAGAGAATATCGTAATTATACCTTTAAATTTAAGCGGGAATACAATTGAATATTTCATTAAAGAAGCTGATAATTTTAATACTATAAAAGAATATTTACAATATTTAAAGACACTCCCAATTTATGATATTCGAACAAATTCGACCGATTATGAAGATAATATTACATCAATAGTTGACATTATTGAAACCTATGAATTAAAAAATTTTTCAATTCGATATTATACAGAATGGGCAGATATTCCTGACGATGATTTTTACATTGCAGTGATAAATGGAGAAATAAAAAAAGATTCGATTGTACTTGAAGATGATAAATATATTGGAAATTATAATAATCGAGAAAAATACAATAATATCATCGGTTTAAATTTTTCATGGATCACAAACGAAAACAGATATTTTAATTATAATAGTGCCAGAGAAGAATATACTAAAAATATGATTTAACTTTCAATATCTTTTTAAGATAAATATAAAAAAGCTCCAATTTTCATTGGAGCTTTTCTTTTATACTAGAATTTGAGATTATTTACTCAAATACATTTTTCTTCTAGAGTACAATTCGTAGAATTGATCGTCTTTCAAGTCATCAATAAACAAGATGCTTTCTCCTGTAGATTTCATTTCTGGTCCTAACGCTTTGTTTACGTTCGGGAATTTGCTGAAAGAGAAAACTGGTTGTTTGATTGCGTATCCTTTTAATTGTGGATTGAAATCAAAGTCAGTTACTTTATTATGACCTAACATTACTTTTGTAGCGTAGTTTACATAAGGCTCTCCGTAAGCTTTCGCAATAAACGGAACCGTTCTAGAAGCTCTTGGGTTTGCTTCGATGATGTAAACCGTATCGTCTTTAATCGCAAACTGAATATTGATTAAACCTACAGTTTTTAAAGCTCTAGCAATTTTATGCGTATGATCTTTAATTTGCTGCATTACAAATTCACCTAAGTTGAAAGGAGGCAATGTTGCGTTACTATCTCCAGAGTGAACTCCACAAGGCTCAATATGCTCCATAATTCCGATGATGTAAACATTTCCGTCAGCATCACAGATCGCATCAGCTTCAGCTTCGATTGCTCCAGCTAAGTAGTGGTCTAGTAACAATTTGTTTCCTGGAATTGCTTTCAACAAATCGATAACGTGCTCTTCAAGCTCTTTTTTGTTGATTACAATTTTCATTCCTTGACCTCCTAGTACATAAGAAGGACGAATTAAAAGTGGGAAATCTAAAGTATCTGCTAATTTCGAAGCTTCATCAGCCGTTTCAGCGATTCCGAATCTTGGGAAAGGAATATTTAATTCAGTCAATAAATCTGAGAATCTTCCTCTGTCTTCCGCTAAGTCAAGTGCATCAAAACTAGTTCCGATAATTTTTACACCGTATTTAGATAATTTATCTGCTAATTTAAGAGCTGTTTGACCACCAAGCTGCACGATTACACCTTCTGGTTTTTCGTGTTGGATAATGTCATAAATGTGCTCCCAGAAAACTGGCTCGAAGTATAATTTATCAGCTGTATCGAAATCTGTAGAAACCGTTTCAGGATTACAGTTAATCATGATCGTTTCATAACCACATTCTTTAGCTGCTAAAACTCCATGTACACAAGAATAATCAAATTCAATTCCTTGTCCAATTCTGTTTGGTCCAGAACCTAGAACGATTACTTTCTTTTTATCTGTCAGGATACTTTCGTTATCTACATAACGCTCTCCATTTGCTTTTTCGATTTCTGCCTCAAAAGTTGAGTAGTAATAAGGTGTTTTAGCTTTAAACTCAGCCGCACAAGTATCAACCAATTTGAACACACGGTTGATGTTCATGTTCATACGTAAAGAATGCACTTCACTTTCTAAACAATTCATCATGTGAGCCAATTGTCTGTCAGCAAAACCTTTTTGTTTCGCTTCAAGCAATAATTCTTTAGGAAGATCAGAAACTTTGTAGTTTGAGATTTCTTTTTCTAAAGTATAAAGCTCTTCGTATTGTTTTAAGAACCACATATCGATTCTTGTAATTTCGTGAATTGTGCTCAACGGAATTCCCATTGCGATTGCATCATAAATTACGAATACACGATCCCAACTTGCGTGAGTCAGTTTATCGATAATCAATTCGTAATCTTTGTATCCTTTTCCATCAGCTCCTAAACCATTTCTCTTTATCTCTAAAGATTGAGTTGCTTTGTGAAGTGCTTCTTGAAAAGAACGTCCGATTCCCATAACCTCACCTACAGATTTCATCTGAAGACCTAAAGTTCTGTCTGAACCTTCAAATTTATCGAAGTTCCAACGTGGTATTTTTACGATTACATAATCTAAAGTTGGTTCGAAAAGAGCTGAAGTCGATTTTGTAATTTGGTTTTGCAACTCATCTAAATTGTATCCTAAAGCTAGTTTAGAAGCAATTTTTGCAATTGGATATCCAGTTGCTTTTGATGCTAAAGCAGAAGAACGAGATACACGAGGGTTAATCTCGATGGCTACGATATCTTCTTTTTCGTCTGGTGAAACTGCAAATTGTACGTTACATCCTCCAGCAAAATTTCCGATACTTCTCATCATTAAGATAGCATAGTCACGTAATTTTTGGAAAGTTGTATCAGACAAAGTCATTGCTGGCGCAACTGTAATCGAATCTCCAGTATGAATTCCCATTGGGTCCATATTTTCGATAGAACAGATAATTACAACATTATCGTTTTTATCTCTCAAAAGCTCTAATTCGTATTCTTTCCATCCCATTAAAGCTTTATCGATCAAAACTTCGTGAATTGGAGAAGCTTCTAGTCCACGAGTTAAAAGCTCATCAAAATCTTCTTTTTTGTAAACCACAGCTGCTCCAGTTCCTCCTAATGTAAACGAAGGACGAATTACAAGCGGGAAACCAAATTCCTGAGCAATTTCTTTTCCTTCAAGGTAAGAAGTAGCTGTTTTTGCAGGTGCAGTTGGCACATTTATTCTTTCTAAAAGCTGCTTAAACTGTTCTCTGTCTTCAGTAATATTAATAGCATTTACATCAACACCGATTAATCTCACTCCGAAATCTTGCCAGATTCCTTTTTCCTCAGCTTCCAAACACAAGTTCAAAGCAGTTTGTCCTCCCATTGTTGGCAAAACTGCATCAATTTGTGGATGTTCCTTAAGAATTTCAATAATCGATTTTGTCGTTAAAGGTTTCAAATAAATATGATCGGCCATAGATGGGTCGGTCATAATCGTCGCTGGATTCGAGTTAATCAAGATAACCTCAATTCCTTCTTCACGAATCGAGCGTGCAGATTGAGATCCCGCATAATCGAATTCGCAAGCTTGGCCAATAACAATAGGTCCTGAACCTATTATTAAAACTGATTTTATTGATGTGTCTTTAGGCATTTTGTATGTATTGTGTAGTTATTTACGATTTAAAAAAACTTTTCTAGTGCACTATAAACTAGAAAGTTGAGAGATTTTTTACCGACAAGGTATAAAAAAAGGCGATACTAAAAAAGTAATCGCCTTATGTATGTTTATACAAACATTATTTTTTGTGTCTAGGCTCGCTAGAAACAGTTAATTTATGTCTTCCTTTTGCTCTTCTACGCGCTAGAACTTTTCTTCCATTCGCAGAAGCCATTCTGTCCATAAATCCGTGCTTATTTCTTCTTTTTCTTTTCGATGGTTGAAACGTTCTTTTGCTCATTGCTTTGTATCTTTAAAAATGGTATCTATTAACTCGTTTATTTGGTTTTGGATATCGTTGTTCAAAAACCGAGTGCAAATATACAAAGACTTTTTTTTCTGGCAAGTACTTTTATAAAAATATTTTTAATTCCTTTTACTATCTTTGCAATCACAAATTTACAATAATTATGTTTCACAAGAATATTAAACTTATTTTGGCCGGACTTCTTGTAGTGGCGGGCATTTGGCAATTTACAGAAAGTAATATTGGGAATGGTATATTCCTTATCTTATTGACTGCAATTCCAATTTTTCTTTATTTTAAAAATGAATTTATCCTTTTAGCCTTCCTTAAATTAAGAAAACAAGACTTTGAAGGTGCTAATAAATGGTTATCATATATCAAAAATCCAGAAGATGCATTAGTAAGAAAACAACAAGGATACTTAAATTATTTACAAGGTATCATGTTATCTCAAACCAATATTAACCAAGCGGAGAAACATTTCAAAAAAGCAATCGAACTTGGATTATCAATGGATATGGATTTGGCTGTAGCTAAATTAAACCTTGCAGGAGTTGCAATGTCACGCAGAAGAAAATTGGAAGCGACTAATTTATTAAACGAAGCTAAAAAATTAGACAAACAAGGTATGCTGAAAGAGCAAATCTCTATGATGAAAGAACAAATGAAGAAAATCTAATTTTCTAAAATACAATATTATAAATCCCAAATTCTAAAAAGAGTTTGGGATTTTTTTATTTTAGATTGTTGAGTTTGGATTTTAGATTTGCCACTGAAGATCCTCTGTCTAGCTAGTCATCCTGAGGAACGAAGCACACTTGTGCTCGACAAAGATTGACGATTCTCTGCATGGAGTTTCTAGTGTGATCCTTCGTTCCTCAGGATGACAAAACTATATGCATAAAAAAAGAATTTTAATCTTCCAATATAATAGAAGGCAAATTCTCATTCAGCCATTTGTACTTATTCAAGATCATAATATGGGTTCCTCCTTTGACTAAAATGCATTTATCAATATATTTAATCGGAAAGACTTCGTCTTGATCTCCGTGAATATGAACTACATTTTCGTCAATTTTATCTCGATCCCATAAAATCACACTTTCTACAGCCCATTGCAAATATCCTAAATCACGTACAGATAAAAATTTCTCATACAATTTAATGCGTTTATTGACCTTTTCGCCAAATGAAAATTTAGCCAGTTTCTCAATATTAAGAATTAACTGCATCGGAATTAGCTTGTAAGCTTTTGTCTTCTTCCCTATTTTCATTCTTTTTGGGAATTCATGATTACTTCTTACACTCGATATAATAATGACTTTTCGTGTTTTTATATGCTTTGAAATTTCCTGTACTAGAATTCCTCCAAAAGAAACCCCAATTAAAACAGGATTTTCGTGTTTTATGTTTTTACTAATTCGAAGTGCATAATCTGACAAAGATTCTTTTTGGTTTGGAATTTCCCATTCCAAAAGATGCATTTCAAAAGTATCTTCATCCAATTTTATTCTTTCAAAAATAGATGAACTTGCCGCCAGACCTGGCATAAAATATACGGGAATTTTACTCATAACATTAAAATGAAATTACCATTAAGACCTTTATTGGAAAAAATAAAGTTACTTTTTTTAATGTCATGATAATCAAATTTCAGACCTATTTTATAGCAATTCAAAAAAAATCCAAGTTCAAAACAAAAACTTAAAGTTTATAGCTGCAAAAAATAATTTAATATTGAAAATCAAATGATTACCTTTGCAATTCGAAATATTTCTTGAATTTAAAACTTATAAAGAATTTTCTTTCAATAAAATTTCGAGTCCCAAATTCACTATTTACCAATAACCTAACAAGAAATTACTATGGAATCTTCTGTAACTATGGAAATCAAAGACAACACTTTTGCACGCCAATTTGAAACTGTCATTCCTGAAGGAATGTTAGCAGTTGAGTATTCATTTCAAGAAAAAAAAATCTTTTTAACCAAGATCAACAAACCAGATTCATACGAAGACGAAGAAACAATTAATACGCTACTTAAAAACATATTAGATTTAAGTTCTGAAAAAAATTATAGAGTAGTTCCTATCCACCCAAAGATTGTTTCATTTTTCAAAAAAAACCCTCGATATAAAGAATTGCTTCCTCCAGGAATTAGAATCTAAAAATATCCAATAATTCGGAGCCATAATCCTCCAATTACCATATAGATTAAGAGCATAACCAAACCGGTTATAAGCCCTTTGACCCACCAGCTCTTTAGGTCAACGTAACCGCTCCCGAAAAATACAGGTGCTGGACCATGACCATAGTGCGTTAAAGTTCCGTAAAGAGATCCGACAAAACCAAGCATAAACGCTAGCAATAACCCCGGAATTCCAAGCGAAACACCAACACCAAGTAAAGCCGCATACATTGCTGCAACGTGTGCGGTTGCACTTGCAAAAAGATAATGGCTAAAGAAATATACCAATATAATAATCGGAAAAGCCATCTGCCAGCTTAATCCGCCAATTTGAGCTTTTACTAAGTCGCTAAACCAAGCAATAAAACCCAATTCGTTAAGCGAACTGGCCATCATTACTAGAACAGAAAACCATACAATAGTATCCCAAGCCCCTTTTTCTGATTTAACATCTTCCCAAGTCAAAACCGAAGTTAAAAGCAAAATTACCAATCCGATAAATGCAGTCGTTGTTGCATCAATAGAAAATAAATCTCCCGTCATCCAGAGAAAAAGCAGAATAAAAAAGGTCAGCAACATCATCCATTCATCTCTCGTGATCGCGCCCATCTCTTTCAATTTCTGTGTTGCAATCTGTGGTGCATCTCCAGTCTTTTTTAACTCTGGCGGATAAATTTTATAAAGCACAAACGGAATCACAATAAAAGCACACAAACCTGGAACAATCGCCGCTGCAGCCCAAGACATCCAGCTGATTTTTATTCCTAAATTAAGCGCAAACTTCTGACACATCGGATTACTTGCCGTTCCCGTTAAAAACATAGAAGAAGCAATCAAATTCATATTATAACTATTCAAAGTTAAATAAGCCCCAAGTTTTCTATGTGTTTCAGGCTTGTCTGGCATGGAACCAAAACTCATCGACATTGATTTCATAATCGGATAAACAATTCCTCCTCCTCTCGCAGTATTACTCGGAACAGCTGGAGCTAGAACCAAATCTGCCAATCCTAAGCCATACGCCAATCCCAAAGAACTTTTTCCAAATATTTTTATGAATAAAAAAGCAATTCTATTCCCTAGACCCGTTTTTATAAACCCTCTTGCTATAAAAAACGAAATTCCAATCAGCCAGATTACTTTGTCTCCAAATCCTCTTAAAGCCAATGTAATCGACTTTCCAGGATCTCCAGGAGCTAAAACCTGAGACATTGCCGTTAAAGCAATTGCAATCATACACATTGTTCCCATTGGAGCCGCTTTTAAGATGATTCCTAAAATCGTAGCTACGAAAATGGCAAATAAATGCCACGCCTCTATCACAACACCTTCTGGAGCTGGAATAAACCAAATGGCAACTAAAACTGCCAGCGTAATTAAAGTCTGAGGAATTTTTACTTCTTTCATAAAAACAAAAATTAAGGTGAATTAAATTCTGAGCTGCAACTGAATTAAAAACAAATCATTATTATAGTTTAATGTATCTGGAATACTTTTATCGAATCTGTCAATTTCAAATCCCATTTCGATACGGCCTGTATACGATTTTCCGAATTCTAAACTAATCATTGGCGTATAAGTGGTGCGTACGTTTGAATTGATTTTATAACTTGGATCGAAAGTCTCATAACGACAAGACAATTCAAGCGCTGTAAGTTTTTTATAATCTACTACATATCTCAAATTCGGAAGAAAATAAATTCCTCTCATCTGGTAATCGGCAACATTATCTGTTCTGCCAGTAACTGGAAGCGAATAGTACAAATTATGGTTTGTTCCCTGCTTATACTCTATCTGTAAATCAAAACTAAATTTATCCGTCAATTTAAAATCACTGGTAATATCTGCGCCGATTGCAAAAACATCTTCTTTAAAAACTTTTCCGAAACCGCCATTTAAACCAAGATTTATTTTATGTTCTTTTGACAAACCAAAAACCCATCTCGAAGAAAATTGCTTTCCGTTGTCTTTGTCCATCTCCTGATTTTTTCCGTTTCCGTTTAAAACTGAAACAGCATAATTCACAGGAATTTTTCCAATATCAAAAGCTCCTGTTGCCGATGCACCAATTTGGAAACTTGTCCATCCGTTTTTTCCGAATTCATAATACTGATTCGAAAAATCAAAAGATTTAATAATATCTACAGGAACAAGCTCCTCGATACCAAATGCAGGGCGAAATTGCCCTCCTGTTAAAGCAATATATTTATTAAAAGTATATTTCCCGTAGGCATTCTCAAGAACCTTCCCTTTTGTATCTGACTTAAAATCTGCTAGATTGACCAGAATTACAATTTCTGTTGTTTCGCTTAATTTGGTATTTAACCCAACACGCATTCTTTTTATATCAAAAGAACTTTGGGTTACATCTCCAGTTGAATGCTGATTTCCTAAAACATCTACATTATCGCCAAAACTTTCCAAATATCTGGCTTGAAGAAGTCCTTTTAATTGAAACTGCGGATATTTTACTTCTTCATTTTCTTTTTTATCAGTTCCTTGACTGACATTATCTTGGGCATGTAAAAAAAATGGGGTTATAATAAAAAGAATTCGTAGGAGTAGACTTTTATTCATAGGCTTAAAATAAATGTAAAATGTTAATCTCTATAGCGATTTTAAAATCGACTTATAGTCTTTAGGCAAAAAAAAATTAACTCTTTATTAGTCAACACGAAATGAGAATACTAAAATAACAAAAAAAGATTCGTTATGTAAATAAAATTGCATTAAAATACTGTTATCAAAATAAACAGCAATAAAAAAAGGGCATAAGAATTAAACTTATACCCTTTAAAATTTTATATTTTAAAATACTTATTTTTCGATTTCTCTCATAGAATCCATTTTCTTATGAGCCAAGAAACCAGCTACATCTTCAAAATGTTCTTTTACTCTTTTATTTCCAAATTCAAAAACTTTAGTAGCCAAACCGTCTAAGAAATCACGATCGTGCGAAACTAAGATTAAAGTACCGTCAAAATCACGCAAGGCATCCTTAATAATATCTTTAGTTTTCATATCCAAGTGATTCGAAGGCTCATCCAGAATCAACAAGTTAACTGGCTCCAACAATAATTTAATCATTGCCAAACGTGTTTTTTCTCCTCCTGAAAGCACTTTTACTTTTTTAGTAATATCATCTCCTTGAAACATAAAAGCTCCTAGAATATTTTTAATCTGAGTTCTGATATCTCCAACAGCAATACTATCAATAGTTTCAAAAATGGTCGCATTTTCATCTAATAGTGCCGCTTGATTTTGAGCAAAATACCCAATTTGAGCATTATGTCCGATTTCAACACTTCCAGAATCAACACCAATTTCTTTCATGATGGCTTTAATCATTGTTGATTTTCCTTCACCATTCTTTCCAACAAAAGCTACTTTCTGACCACGTTCGATTACAATATTTGCGTCTTTAAAAACAACATGATCTCCATAAGCTTTAGACATTTCTTTTACAATAACTGGATATTGACCAGAACGTGCCGCTGGTGGGAATTTTAAACGCAATGCAGATGTATCAACTTCATCAACCTCCACTATTTCTAGTTTTTCAAGCATTTTGACACGAGATTGAACAGCATCTGTTTTAGAAAATGTTCCTCTGAAACGCTCAATAAAAGCACGGTTTTCAGCAATCATTTTCTGTTGTTCATCATACGCTTTCTGCTGATGGATACGGCGGTCTTTTCTTAATTCTAAGTAATGAGAATATTTTGCTTTGTAATCGTAAATCCTTCCCATTGTCACCTCGATCGTACGATTTGTAATATTATCTACAAACGCCCTATCGTGCGAAATTACCACAACTGCTTTTGCTTGAGTCAACAAGAAATCTTCTAACCATTGAATACTTTCAATATCCATGTGGTTAGTAGGCTCATCCAGCAATATCAAATCTGGTTTTCTCAATAAAATCTTCGCTAACTCAATACGCATTCTCCATCCTCCTGAAAATTCTGAAGTTTGACGTGCAAAATCTTCCCTTTCAAAACCTAAACCAACTAATATTTTCTCAACTTCCGCTTCGTAGTTCACTTCTTCGATAGCATAAAATTTCTCGCTTAAGTCAGAAACTCTTTCGATCAATTTCATGTATTCATCACTTTCGTAATCAGTACGAACTGTCAGTTGCTCATTGATCTCATCGATTTCAGATTTCATTTTAAAAATCTCACTGAAAGCTTTTGACGCTTCTTCCATAACGGTAGCACCATCTTCGGTAAGCAAATGCTGAGGCAGATATGCAATTACAGCTTCTTTCGGAGCGGAAATACTTCCTGTTGAAGGTTTGTTTGCCCCTGCAATTATCTTTAAAAGTGTAGATTTTCCCGCACCATTTTTACCCATTAGGGCAATTTTATCATTTTCATTAATAGCAAAAGAAACATCGCTAAAAAGTGTAGTTCCACCAAATTGAACCGAAATATCGTTAACTGTAATCATTTGTGTTTGTGAATTTTGTTTAATCGGTTAATCGTTTGACTGACTACCCATTTTTTTCGTGCTGCAAAGATAGATTTAATTAGATAATGTCCCAATTTGATAATTAGATAATTTTGAAAATGTGTCAATTAGATAATATACCAATTAAATAACACCTAAATCGCAATGAACGAAACCTCAGTTGGTTTTACCATATTTTAAAATTTTAATCTTACCTTGTATAATAATTTAAAAATCAGCAAAATATGAGAACGAAATTAAAACTGACCGTCTACTTAATTGCAGGATTACTCTTTGGACTTACTGCAAATGCTCAAAAAACCGTAATTAAGAAGGAAGCTTTACCAGGAAACGCACAAACCTTTCTAAAAACACATTTCGGATCGAAAAAGCCAAGCTACATATTAGAAGACAAAGAAATTCTTTCTACAGAGTACAAAGTACAATATGACAATAAAATTGAGATTGAATTTGATAAAAAAGGAAATTGGAAAGAAGTGGAAGCTAAAAGTGGTAAAGTTCCAAAGTCTATTGTTCCCAAAAAAATTGCTTCTTATATAAAATCAAATTTTCCCAAAGAAGATGTAACCAAAATCGAACTTGGAAGTTCTGGCTACGAAACAAAATTAACCAATGGTTTAGAATTAAAATTCAATTTAAAAGGAGATTTTATTAAGATTGACAAATAAGTAAAATTAGAAAATGTGTCAATTAGAAAATTCTCAAAACTATAAAATAACAAAACCCGACAGGTTTCAAAAACCTGTCGGGTTGTAAAAATCATCTAATTTTCAAATTGACTAATTACCTAATTAATCTTTTCTCCATTTTTTAGTTTCTTCGAAAATATGCTCCATAATTGCGGCTTCCGTTGCGTCGAACTCTATATTTCTTCGGCTCATTACTAACCTAGCTGTTTCAAAAGCTTTTTTAGTTACATAAGTCGTAAATCCTGCAGCGCCTCCCCAAGAAAAACTTGGAACAAAATTGCGAGGAAATCCACTTCCAAAAATATTAGCACTTACACCAACCACTGTTCCCGTATTAAACATGGTATTGATTCCGCATTTACTATGATCTCCCATCATTAAACCGCAAAACTGAAGTCCCGTTTTAGCAAAACCTTCTGTTTCGTAGCTCCATAATTTGACTTCTTCATAATTGTTTTTAAGGTTCGAATTATTAGAATCTGCTCCAATATTACACCATTCTCCTAAAACAGAATCTCCTAAGAACCCTTCATGTCCTTTATTTGAATTTGCGAAAAGAACTGAGTTTTTAACCTCGCCTCCTATTCTAGATCCAGGTCCAACAGTTGTTGCTCCATAAACTTTGGCTGACATTTTTACCATTGCATTTTCGCATAAAGCGAATGGTCCGCGAATTACGGTTCCTTCCATAATTTCGGCATTTTTACCTATATATATAGGACCAGTTGATGCATTTAAAGTTACAAACTCTAGTTTTGCTCCTTCTTCAATAAAAATATTTTCTGGCGAAATTACGTTTACGCTTTTTGGAATAGGCTGCGATGTGCGATCTTCAGTTAGATATTTAAAATCCTGACGAATCGCTGCATCATTTTTAGAGAAAATATCCCAAGTATGCTCTATTGTAATACAATCTTCATTGTACTGAATAATTTCATAAGAATCAAAATCGACTTCTTCCTGATTCTCGTTCGTAAAAAATGCTATTACATCTTCTCCTTTAAAAATCGCTTGGTTTTCAGTCAAATTAGAAACCATCTCAGCAAGAGTATCATTTGGCAAATACGCTGCGTTGATCATAACGTTTTCTTCCATTTCAACCATTGGAAATTTTTCAGACAAATATTCTTCGGTTATAGTTGTAATTGTAGAACCTAAATATTTTTCCCATTTCTGGCGGATTGTCATAATTCCAACCAAAATATCCGCTACTGGTCTTGTAAAAGTAAAGGGTAATAAAGCATTCCGAACGGGGCCGTCGAAAAGAATGTAGTTCATAAATAATTGAGTGTTTGTTAAAATTTGATTTGGTTACCTGGCTCCAAAGTTACAAATATTTTACCGGTTTAGTAAAAAACCACTTTAACGAAAAGTAATATTTAACGCATAAAAAAAGCCTTCCAGAATTGGAAGGCTTTTGTATAATTTAAAACAGCTATTATTTTTTAGCGTGTTTAGCATATTTAGTTTTGAATTTATCAATACGTCCTGCAGTATCGATAAGTTTAGATTTACCAGTATAAAAAGGGTGAGATGTTCTAGAAATCTCCATTTTTACAACTGGATACTCAACTCCGTCAACTTCAATTGTTTCTTTTGTATCTGCAGTAGATTTAGTGATAAAAACTTCATCATTCGACATGTCTTTAAATGCAACTAATCTGTAATTTTCTGGGTGAATTCCTTTTTTCATCTTTTCTTTTATTTATTGTTTGGAGCACTTTTATTTTGAAGCTTTTTCATGGTTAGAAAAAGGTGTAAACAAATAATACTCTTTTTTGTTTAAAAATTTAATTATTTTTGAGTGTGCAAATTTACAATTCTTTTTTAATAAACAAACAGTTAGCCTACTTTTTTTTAGTTTATTTCGAAAAGCTTTTTTTATATCCGATTATAGTGGGAATTACTATATTTGTGGATTAATTTTAAACATATCGAAATATGATTAATGAAGTTATAAAAAAGAATGGTATTACGTATGGTGCAATGATCGGAATTGCGTCGGCTTTGGTTACTGCTACGATCTATGCTGTTGATTTAAACTTATTT
Source organism: Flavobacterium sp. LPB0248 (assembly GCF_013388355.1). Lineage (GTDB taxonomy): Bacteria > Bacteroidota > Bacteroidia > Flavobacteriales > Flavobacteriaceae > Flavobacterium. Next base: position 3,697,811 of record NZ_CP058246.1, on the reverse strand, counting down.
ACAGCTTGGTGGATGGGAATAATAGGAATCGTAATAAGTCTTACAATTAGTATTCTTTTACTTTCTAAAACCAAAAGAGATTTAAACGGCGTTTTTCCTTTTAAAGATGCTTTTACTACTTATTTTATAGCGGCAGTAATTGGTATTTTAATATCTACAACTTTTAACATTGTATTGTTTAATGTAATTGATCCAGGTGCAAAAGATACTTTGAGCGAAATTATGATCAAATATACAATTGGTATGATGCAGAAATTCGGCGCACCAGCCGCTTCTATTAATGAAGCTGTTGCCAAAATGAAAGAAAGCAATCCGTATTCTACCTTTGAATTATTAAAAGGATCAGTTTTTGCTATGGTTGTAAGCGCAATTTTCGGATTAATTTTCGCAGCATTTTTTAAAAGCAAATCTACACAAGAATAAAAATATAAATGAATTTATCTATACTTATACCGCTTCTAAACGAGGAGGAATCACTTAAAGAACTCTACACATGGATCATTAAAGTGATGCAGTCTAACAATTACTCTTATGAAATCATTTTTGTAGATGATGGTAGTACAGATAATTCTTGGCAGATTATTGAAGGTTTCTCTAACGAAAATCCAAATGTAAAAGGAATTCGTTTCATGAAAAACTTCGGAAAATCTCAAGCTTTACATGCTGGTTTTGCAAAAGCAAAAGGCGATGTTATTATTACAATGGATGCCGACTTGCAAGATAGTCCAGACGAAATTCCAGAATTGTATGAAATGATTACAGCTCAGAAATACGATTTGGTTTCAGGCTGGAAAAAGAAACGTTACGATTCTGTTGTTGCCAAAAATCTTCCTTCAAAATTATTTAACTGGGCCGCCAGAAAAACTTCGGGTGTTGAATTAAACGATTTTAACTGCGGATTAAAAGCCTACAAAAATGTTGTAGTAAAAAATATTGAAGTTTCTGGCGAAATGCACCGATACATTCCTGTTTTGGCTAAAAACGCCGGATTCGGAAAAATTGGAGAAAAAGTAGTTATTCACCAGGCTAGAAAATATGGTGAGACTAAATTTGGAATGGAGCGTTTTATAAACGGCTTTCTAGATTTAATTACTATCTGGTTTTTATCAAGATTCGGAAAAAGACCAATGCACTTATTTGGCGCTATGGGTTCCTTAATGTTTATCATAGGATTTTTAGCAGCCGGATATATTGGCGTTTCTAAACTATACCATATGTATACTGGAATGAAATACAGTCTGGTTACCAATAATCCATGGTTTTATATTGCTTTAACTACTATGGTTCTTGGAACTCAGTTATTTCTAGCAGGATTCTTGGGTGAAATTATTTTAAGAACAAAAAATAACGAAGCAAGATATAAAGTAGCAAGAGAGGTTAATTTTTAATTTTTTTATCTTTATGCAGTATTTTATAATCCGTTTTTAATTAAGGCATAAAAATATTGTATACAGCACCGTTAACTCTCTGTAAAAATCTATTTTTAAATAAATAAAAACGAAATCAAAAATGAATATAGCACCAAACATACTAAACGCGGTCAATGAATGGTTAACACCAACATTTGACCAAGAAACGCAAGCTGCAGTTAAAGAATTAATGACCACTTCTCCAAAAGAACTGGAAGAGAGTTTTTACAAAAACTTAGAATTCGGAACTGGAGGAATGCGTGGTGTTATGGGTGTTGGTGATAATAGAATCAACAAATATACGCTTGGAAAAAACACTCAAGGATTATCTGATTACCTGCATAAAGTTTTCCCAAACGAGCCTTTAAAAGTGGTTATTGCTTACGATTGTCGCCATAACAGCAATACTTTAGCAAAAGTTGTTGCTGATGTTTTCTCAGCAAACGGAATTCAGGTTTACCTATTCTCTGACTTAAGACCAACACCAGAATTGTCTTTTGCTCTTAAATATTTAAAATGCCAGTGCGGAATTGTTTTAACAGCTTCTCACAATCCACCAGAATATAACGGATACAAAGTTTACTGGCAAGACGGAGGACAAATTGTTCCTCCACAAGACAAAGAAATTGTCAATGTAATTGAAAGCTTAGGTTATGATAAAATCAAATTCAATGCAAACGAAAGTTTGATTGAGTACATTGATACAGAACTTGACAAAGCATTTATAAAATCATCTATCGAAAACGCAAGTTTTAATACTCCGGCTGAAGCTAAAGACAATCTTCATATTGTGTTTACTTCATTGCACGGAACTTCTATAAAATCAGTTCCAGATGTTTTATCGCAAGCTGGATACAAAAATGTTCATATCGTTCCAGAACAAGCTGTTCCAGACGGAGATTTCCCTACAGTAAAATCGCCAAACCCAGAAGAACCAGAAGCTTTGACTATGGCTTTGGCTTTAGCAGATAAAACAAATTCTGACATTGTAGTAGGAACAGATCCTGATTGCGATCGTTTAGGAGTTGCTGTTCGAAACAATGACGGCAAAATGATTTTATTAAACGGAAACCAAACCATGGTTTTAATGACTTCTTTCTTATTGAAACAATGGAAAAAAGCAGGTAAACTTAACGGAAAACAATTCGTTGGCTCTACAATTGTTTCCACTCCAATGATGATGGAATTGGCAACAAGCTATGGCGTAGAGTGTAAAGTTGGATTAACTGGCTTTAAATGGATTGCAAAAATGATTAAAGATTTTCCTGAACTTGAATTTATCGGAGGTGGTGAAGAAAGTTTCGGATTTATGGTTGGTGACGCCGTTAGAGATAAAGACGCGGTAGCTGCTACCTTATTAATCTGCGAAGTTGCAGCTCAAGCTAAAGCAGCAGGAAGCTCAGTTTACAAAGAACTTTTACAGCTTTATGTTGAAAATGGTTTCTATAAAGAATTCTTAGTTTCTTTAACTAAAAAAGGAATGGAAGGATTACAGGAAATCAATCAGATGATGATCGATTTACGAGAAAATCCTCTGAAAGAAATCAATGGCCAACGTGTAATTATGGTTGAAGATTATCAATCTTCTATTGCTTTAAATTTATTGGACGGTTCAGAATCGACAATGGATATTCCGAAATCAAATGTATTAATTTATTACACAGAAGATGGTTCTAAAATTTGCGCAAGACCAAGCGGAACTGAACCAAAAATCAAATTCTATATCAGTGTAAATGCAGAAATAGAATCAGTTTCAGATTTTGATGAAGCAGAAAAATTCTTAGACGGAAAAATTCAGAACATTATCGCAGATATGAAGTTGAATTAAATAAACTCATTTTTTTTAAAGTACAACCATTTACAAATAGCCTTTAAAAAGCAATGAGTTCCAACATTTAAAACTCTGATTTGCATTTATTAAAGATGCAAAATCAGAGTTTTTTTTATAAAAAAAACCTAAAAGAAATTGAAAATAATCCAATTGGATTATTTTTGTGCAGTAAAAATCCACCAAAAAACGGATTCATCATAACAAAAAAAATATTCCCAAAATTCGAAAGAACATTACCACAGCAAAAAAATAACATCCGAAAATAAATGAGTAATTTCAAAAAAATATTTCCTTTTATATACCCATATAAAAGATACGCATTCTTAAATATCTTTTTTAATATTTTATATGCACTTTTCAGCACACTTTCGTTCATGGCATTAATTCCCATGATTCAGGTTTTATTTGACAAAACCAAAAAAAATACAGTGATGCCAACTTATGAAGGAATTGCGCACATAAAAGACTATGGAGAAAATTATTTAAGCTACTACATCACTACAAATACCGACACTCATAACCCAGGTTATGTGCTTTCTATAATGGTGGCCATTATTATTTCGATCTTCTTACTAAAAAACTTAGCTGATTATTTAGCCATGTTTTTTGTCACTTTTTTACGAAATGGCGTTTTAAGAGATATGCGAAATGCGATGTATAAAAAAACACTTGAATTACCTTTATCATTCTATTCTGAAAAGAGAAAAGGAGATGTAATTTCGAGAATTTCAGCAGACGTAAATGAGGTTCAAACTTCATTTTTAGCAATTTTAGAACTTATTGTAAAAGAACCATTAACAATTGTTTTTACCATTATCGCCATGCTGATAATCAGTGCTAAGCTGACTTTATTTGTTTTCATATTTATTCCTGTTTCTGGCTATATCATTTCATTAATTGGAAAACAATTAAAAAAACAGTCCAGTAAAGCTCAAGAAGAACAAGGAACTTTCTTATCGACTATCGAAGAGACTATTGGAGGCTTGAAAGTTGTAAAAGGATACAATGCAGAGAACTATTTTAACAAATTATTTCAAGATTCAACAGATCGTTTCTTTAGTTTATCAAACACAATTGGAAACCGTCAAAACTTAGCTTCTCCTGCCAGCGAATTTATGGGAATTACAGTTATTGCCATTTTGCTTTGGTATGGTGGTCAAATGGTTTTAATTGACAAAACATTAGACGGCGCTTCTTTTATTGCCTATATGGGATTAGCTTATAACATTTTAACTCCTGCAAAAGCAATTTCTAAAGCTTCATACGGAGTAAAAAGAGGAAACGCTGCCGCAGAACGTGTTCTTGAAGTTTTAGACCAAGAAAACACTATTGTTTCTAAAGAAAACGCAATCGAGAAAACAACGTTTGATGATAATATTACTGTTCAAAATATCAATTTCAAATATGAAGAGGAAAATGTTTTAAAAGATTTTTCTCTTGAAATTAAAAAAGGGCAAACTGTTGCACTTGTTGGACAATCTGGAAGTGGAAAAAGTACAATTGCAAATTTATTGACTCGTTTTTACGATGTAACCGAAGGCTCTATTTCTATAGATGGAATCAATATTAAAGACATGAATCTGCAATCGCTTCGCAGTTTAATGGGATTGGTTACTCAAGACAGCATTTTGTTCAATGACACTATCAAAGCCAATATTTCTCTAGGAAAATTAGACGCTACGGATGATGAAATTATCGAAGCTTTAAAAATCGCCAATGCTTATGAATTTGTCAAAGATCTTCCAAAAGGCATTTACACCAATATTGGAGACAGCGGAAACAAACTTTCAGGAGGTCAAAAACAGCGTTTATCTATCGCTCGTGCAGTATTGAAAAACCCGCCGATTATGATTCTAGATGAAGCAACATCGGCATTGGATACAGAAAGCGAAAAATTTGTTCAGGTAGCGCTAGAAAACATGATGCAGAATAGAACATCAATCGTGATTGCGCACCGTCTTTCTACAATTCAAAAAGCAGATGTGATTGTAGTAATGCAGAAAGGAAAAATCGTTGAGCAAGGAACACACGATGAATTAATTGCAAAAAACGGAACTTACAATAAACTGGTAACAATGCAGTCTTTCGAATCGTAAGAAATCATTAATACCAAATTAATAATGCACAGATTAAGGAAATATTAAAACTCAGTTTAATTTCTTTAATCTGTGTTTATTTTTATAACTTTAGGTTAGTTAAAGATTGAAATCATTTAATCTAAAGAAAATGTATCTTAACAACCCCAACATAAAACTTCCCGACGATCCCGATACTATTGTTTGGAAATATCTTGACTTATCTAAATTTCTTGATTTATTACTTTCGAAGAAACTTTTTATGTCGCGTTCGGACAAGTTTGAAGATCAATACGAAGGCACTTTTAGCGAACCGACTTATGAAGAGATAAAAAAACTTGCTGCAGACAATCCAGAGTTTTTAAACTACTACAAAACACATCGCGAAAAAGTAGCCATTAGTAGCTGGCATATTAACGAATACGAATCTTTTGCCATGTGGCAGATTTTTACCAAAAATAATGAAGGTTTAGCTATTCAGTCCACCATTCGAAGACTGCAAAAAGCAGTAAAACCCGAGAATAACTTCGATCAGTATATTGGCGAAGTAAATTACATTGATTACAAAAAAGAATACATTCCGTTTGATGATTTGTTCTTTCCGTTTTTATTCAAAAGAAAAAGTTTTCAATACGAAAGAGAAGTTAGAATTCTGAGTGACACTTCAAAAAGCGATATCAAATTAAACGACGGATTAAAAATCAACGTCGACATCAATCAATTGATCGAAAAAATATACATTCATCCAAAATCTGAAAACTGGTACAAAAAACTAGTCATAGAATTGGTCGAACGCCTTGGTTTTGGTTTTGAAATCGAAAAATCAGATCTAGAAAGTGATATATTGATTTAAAGTTGCTAAGGTTCTTAGATACTAAGATTCTAAGTTTTTTTTCTTGCCACGGACTAAAAGGATTAGATTTTTTTTTCCGTTTCTGATTTGATTATGTTCCGTAAGAACATTTCATTGGTAGAAAAATTATATAGTTACAGTTATTTACGTTCCGTAGGAACGTTTGATTTTTGGTGTATTTTTTTTAAACAATGCAATGCATCAAACGTTCCTACGGAACGTAAATTTGGTCGGACATCATTTTTTTTTACCGACCAGACATTCCTACGGAATGACGAGTTGATATATAAAAATGGGAAAATGCTGTTTTCATTAATGAAAACAATTATAAAAAGAGAGGCTGTTTCAATTTATTGAAACAGCCTCTCTTTTTATAAAAATCTTTCTTATCCTTTTAATCTGTGATAAAACCTTAGATTCTTAGCATCTCAGAACCTTAGCATCTTAGATAGGTTTATAACTCTTCACTTCCCATTTTTTAGAAGCCAAATCTATATAATTGTAATGCAAAACATCATTTTTATCAAATTGACCATTTTGGTTGGTATCTTCAATAGTTCTAAAATACAAACGGTTTTTAGATTCAATTAAACTCCAATCTACCAATTCTTGTAAATCTGCTGAAACTTTCGTGAAATTCTCTCCGCTTATATCACTCAAGTATAAAGTTTTGATATCACTAGTATCTATTTTACCATCTTTATTGGTATCTGAATCTGTAAGCGTGTAAACCATCACATTATTATGCGTTCTATCTGCAACCGTTTTTAAATACGTTGCTGTTAAAATCAAAACTGGTTTGTCTGATAATGGCCGGATAGAATCTGAATCTACTTTTTGGAATTTTAAATTCTGAAGATATCCTGTAATTTCATATTCGCCTAAATTAGAAATTGTAAAACTCACATCATTAACACTCGAAGAACCATAACGAGCTTTTGAGCCTCTTTCATAAACTCTTAAATCTCCAACCGGATGAATCAAATAATTAGTGCCTTCCAACTGAATCGGAAGATCTGCAATTTCAATTTGGGTCGTATCGGTTTTGGTAATACTTACTTTATTTGAAGCACCGTAGCTTACTTTGGGTTTTTGAACTTCTTCTCGGCAGCTTATTACTGTTCCAATAAGTATAAGGGCGATATATTTAAAATACTTTTTCATCTACAATGATTATATACGATTATCAAATATACTATTTTTGATTGTATTTTTGAGTTTTATTGAATTTTACTGAACAATTGCGAAGCAGATTACAACCTCGCATTTATCTTAACGTTAAAAACCCTCGAAGTCATATAATTTGGAATCGCATATTGATTTTTTGAATATACATCACGAACCCAAGTATTCGTAATAGCGTTTTGATTATTGAAAAGATTGAAAATTTCCAATCCAACAGCTAATTCTTTAAAGTTTTTCAGCCAGCCTTTTTTTGTATTTTGCGTACTAGCATCTACAAAAACTTTTGCAAAACCAATATCAGCTCTTCTATAATCATTCAATCGGTTTTGATATAAATACGGATCTGAATATGCTGGCGCACCACCAGGCAAACCGGTATTATAAACCAAATTCAAATATACTTTCACACTTGGAATATTTGGCATATAATCCTGAAACAGCATCGCAAATTTCAAACGCTGATCTGTCGGGCGAGCAATATACCCTTTGTTTTCGTAATTTTCTTCCGTTTTCAAATATCCAAAACTTATCCAAGATTCAGTTCCTGGCACAAATTCACCATTCAATCTAAAATCAAGACCTTGCGCATAGGCTTTTGCATTATTATTGGCGACATATCGAATTCGAACATTATCTATAGAATAAACGTTGACATCTGAAAGTGATTTAAAATACAGTTCTGTTACCCATTTAAAAGGGCGATTCCACATTTTAAAGTTATAATCGTTACTCAGAACCACATGAACTGCTTCCTGAGCTTTTACATTTGGATTTACAACTCCTTCCAAATCTCGTAATTCTCGATAAAATGGCGGCTGATGATATAACCCTCCCGAAATTCTAAAAACCATATCGCTATCCCAATCTGGTTTTATCGCAAATTGCGCACGCGGACTTACTACAAATTGTGTTTTTCCTTCTTCTAGAGCTCCTGCAACATTCCAACCCTGAAAACGCGCTCCCAAATGATACCAGATCTGACTCGAACCAATTTCTGATTGTTTGTTCCATTGCGCGTAACCCGAGAATCGATTTATGGTATTAAAATTGGTCGCTCGAATATTCTGATATGGCAAAAGCGGTCCCGTATAAGGTGTATAAGGCTGATTATTTTTTGGAAGAATAACCAAAGGCGGATTAATAGAAAAACCTGCTGAATCAATAACTTCCCACTCCACTACTCGATCTCGAATAGATTCTCTGGTATATTTTAAACCAAATTCCAATTGGCTTTCTTTCCAATCTTTAATTCCTTTCAATTCTATATTTGCAATTAAAGCATCGAGATCATTTCGAGCATGATTCAGCTGAGAACCAATTCCGCGTGTAAAATCAACTGCAGATGTATTTTCTGGATCTTCGGCATTTACATTTCCTAAACGATATTGTGCCAAAATATCAAAATGCTCTTGTTCTGTAGTATGAAATAAAGAACCAATCAATTTAAGAGTCAGTGAAGGCGATGCTTTATAAGTAGTTTTTAAAGCACCAAAATAAGTATCGTATTGATCCTTTTCTTGTCCATCATAATAAACAGCAAGAGCCATTGGCTGATCTGCTGTTCCAAAATTAGTCTGACGAACCAAAGGCTCATACGAATATTTATTCTGAGAAATATTTCCTAAAAAGCTCATTTGCCATTTCTCAGAAATATCATAATTTATATTGGTCTGAATATCTGCAAAAGTTGGTTTATAGTTCGTTTCTGTATCTTGACTATTTACCAAAAGACTATTGTTTCGATAGCGAACTCCAGTTACGGCTGACCATTTTTTATTTTTAGAAACCAAATCGACAGCTGCACTTCCTCCTAAAAAACTTGCCTCAAAGGCAGCACCAAACTTAGTTGGCTTTCGATAGGTAATATCTAAAACAGAAGATAATTTATCTCCAAATTTCGCCTGAAATCCACCAGCAGAAAATTCAACATTTTGAACCAAATCGGTATTGGTAAAACTTAAACCTTCCTGTTGTCCTGAACGAATTAAAAACGGACGATATACTTCTACCTCATTTACATAAACTAGATTTTCATCATAATTGCCACCACGCACCATATATTGCGTGCTTAATTCATTATTGGAATTTACGCCTGGAAGTGTCTTTAGAATATTTTCGATTCCGGCATTGGCACCTGGAATCTTCTTTATGGTTTCAGTATCAATTGATGTTATTCCCTGAACTCGTTTTCTTCCTCCAGAAGAAACAAAAACTTCACCCATTTGTTCTTCAGAATTGCTCATGATCGGATTAAAAACAAAAACTTCATTTGTTTTTAAACTGACTGTCAAACTCATCATTTTTAAAGAAAGGTGAGTAAAAATCAGAGAAACTTTTTTATTTGATGGAATTGCAATTTCATAAAATCCATTTGCATCAGACTGCATAGAAGTTCCTTGCGACGAAATATTTACGCCTGCAACAGGATGTTTTTCCGTATCCAAAATAAGCCCTTTAATATGGGCATTTTGAGCTAATGCAATACAGCTGAAAAATAAAAATAAAAAAGCGAATGTAAACCTGTTGTAACTCAAAGATTTTGGGTTTTATTTTTGTTGACTTCTAAAAAAATGAGTTTCAAAGATAGTAGTATTTCCTACATTATCAACAACTTCAACTTTTAATACGTTTTCACCCTCTGCTAAATATTGATCATCAAAAGTATGAGTAATTCTTCTGGCTTTATTTTCGTATTCAAACAAAACCCAGCTTCCGTTTAAATAACCGTTATACGATTTTATTCCAGACAGAGAATCGCTTATTGTAAAATCAATTTTCTTTTGATCGCTAATCCATTTTCCTTCAATCGGTTTTGCAATTTTAACAACTGGCGGAATCGTATCGAGAACTAAACCGTACGTTCCCAATATTTTTGCTTTCGCCGTAAAAACATCACCTTTTCTAATGGTTCCATTAAAACTTGTTCCTTTGCCAATATAAAGTTTATCTCGTAGAGACTCTGGATAAGTGTCGTCTTTTATGGAAATAGTAAAATTAGAATGCACAGGAACCGTATCATCGTGAATATAAACTTTGTTATTTTTCACATCAAAATTCATATTAAAATCATCATAAAAAGTTCCAGCTGGAAAGAAAACTGACATATTATCTTTCTCAAAATTAGCATCTCTATTATATTTGATGAAATATTTCCCATTAACCGACTCTGACTCCACAAGAGGTATTGCAGCATCAAACTCAATTGGAACCGTAATCGAATTCATATTCCCAAAATAATCCGAAACTTCAATTTTGTAATTTGAAGTTAAATTAGGCTCTGCTTTTACAATACCGCGAAGAGAATCTGTTTTGATAATGCTTAATGCAAAAGGCGTTTTCATAAAAAGTTTCTGCACGCGCTGTCCCGATTTTTTATAACGAGAATAATCTATCAATGCATTTACATAACGCATTTCATCAAAAGAATAGGTATTAAATTGATAGTTATAATTCTGATTTCCATTTAAAAAAGTCGAAACATTAAAAACCCCATTTTTATTATGCGATACATCATCTGTATCTACCGCATTAATTCCGAAACCAATTTTTCCGTTTGTTTTGACTTTTGAAGCTAGATAAGTTCCGTCTTTTTGAAGCGCCATATTTACGAGCAAAGGCTGTTTAGACTGATTTACTGTAGCATTGTCCAATGGATAAACATACAAACTAGACAAAGTTGGCTTTTTGGTATCTTTAATATTTTGGTCAAAGCCAAAGAAAATCGGATTGATCACAAATTCTGTCTTGGTATCTCGAATTTCAAAATGAAGATGCGGTCCTTCTGACGAACCCGTATTTCCAGAAAGGCCAATTATATCGCCTTTTTTAACAGGAAGCTCATCTGGTTTTGGAAACATTTCGATTTCATACGCTTTTTCCTTGTAGTGTGTTTTTTTTACATAATCCAAAATTGGTCCAACTGGCGTTTGCAAATGTCCGTAAACAGATGTATAACCGTTTGCATGGGTTATGTAAATACATTTTCCGTTCCCGAAAGTCGAAATTTTAATCCTAGAAACATATCCATCAGCTATTGCGTGTACACTTAGCCCCTCTCTTTGATTCGTTTTTAAATCAAAACCAGCATGAAAATGATTCGGCCTTAGTTCTCCAAAATTGCCTGAAAGCTGCATTGGAATATCTAATGGAGGTCGAAAATAGTCTTTAGGATATTGCGCTTGAGCAAATATAAAATTACAAATCAGAAGGGTAAGTACAGAAAATCTCATAAGCAACATTTTTGCTAAGATAAAAAATTAACAGGGCAAAACCGAGGAAAACCCCCATAAAAACACAATAACTTGAATTTCATTTATTTGCCTATTTTTAATGTAAAAAAATCGATAAAAAATTGCATTAATAAAAAGGAATACTAACTTTGTATGATTAAGTAATGAATAGGATGTATAATGAGTGTAATTGCAGAAATAATTGATACTCTTGAATATAAAGTTGAAAAGCTATTTGAGAAATCAAAGGCTTTTGAACAAAACAATCAAGTATTACGATTAGAACTAGCCAAAGCTGCGCAAATTATCCAGAAACAATCTGAGGAAATGGAAGCTTTGAAGAAGCAAAATGAAACACTTAAGATAGCCAATTCGTTGCTTGGCAGCGACAATAACAAGAGAGAGACAAAGCTTAAAATAAATTCATTAATTCGCGAAATTGATTACTGCATAGCGCAACTATCAGATTAATAATATGGACGGAAAGCTTAGAATTAAAATATCAATTGCCGACCGCGTTTACCCACTTACGGTTGAACCGGCTCAGGAAGAAGGACTTAGAAGTGCTTCTAAAAAAATTGATGCCATGATCAAGCAGTTCGAAGAAAATTACGCGGTTCGTGACAAACAAGATGTTCTAGCCATGTGTGCATTGCAATTTGCATCGCAAGTAGAACAAAAACAGATTGATAATGCAATCGATGGAGAAGAAACTATCGAAAGAATTAAAAGATTAAATACGCTTTTAGATCAATATCTCGAAAATTAAACGTTCTTTACAGAAACTAAGATACTGCCTACATTAGTTCACAATTGGTAAACTCAACACTAACAATTTAGAATGAGCAAATCGTCGCTACTATAGTATGCCCTCCTTTTGGCTGGGAAACTTGAACAGTGAGTTAGCTCAAAACTTGTCTTTACGAGTTTATACAAGCAATTAATGTAGGCTTTTTTTATATATAAACCCTAACAAACATGGACATCATAACGATCATCATTGGTATTGTAGGTATTGCAGCAGGATTTGCAATAGCTAAAATTATCGAGAAAAGTAATATTTCAAACCTAATTAAAAACGCTAAAAAAGAAGCAGCTTCTATCTTAAAAGACGCTAATTTAGAGGCAGAAAACATCAAAAAAGATAAAATTCTTCAAGCAAAAGAGCGTTTTATCGAACTAAAATCAGAACATGAACAAGTTATTTTAGCGCGTGACAAAAAAGTGGCTGAAGTAGAAAAACGTGTTCGCGATAAAGAATCTCAAGTTTCTAACGAACTTTCTAAAGCTAAAAAAGTAAACGACGATTTTGAAGCAAGAACAGCTGAATACGAAAACAAAATTGAAGTTTTAGACAAAAAACAAGCTGAAGTTGAAAAGCTTCACAAAAGCCAATTACAGCAATTAGAAGTAATCTCTGGTCTTTCTGCAGAAGAAGCAAAAGAGCAATTAGTAGAGGGCTTAAAAGCTGAGGCTAAAACAAAAGCAATGTCTCATATTCAAGAAACTATTGAAGAGGCGAAGCTTACCGCACAACAAGAAGCTAAAAAAATCATCATCAACACTATTCAAAGAGTTGGAACAGAAGAAGCAGTAGAAAACTGTGTATCTGTTTTCAATATAGAATCTGACGATGTAAAAGGTAGAATTATCGGACGTGAAGGACGTAACATTAGAGCGCTAGAAGCTGCAACTGGAGTTGAAATTATTGTTGACGATACACCAGAAGCAATTATCCTTTCTTGTTTCGATCCTGTTCGTAGAGAAATTGCTCGTTTGTCTCTGCACAAACTTGTAACTGACGGACGTATTCACCCAGCACGTATTGAAGAAGTAGTTGCTAAAACAGCGAAACAAATCGATGATGAAATTATTGAAGTTGGTAAACGTACTGTTATTGACTTAGGAATTCACGGTTTACATCCTGAATTAATCAAAGTTGTAGGTAGAATGAAATACCGTTCTTCTTACGGACAAAACTTATTACAACACTCAAGAGAGGTTTCTAAACTTTGCGGTATTATGGCTGCAGAATTAGGATTGAATGTAAAACTGGCAAAAAGAGCTGGTTTATTACACGATATCGGAAAAGTGCCAGATACAGAAAGTGATTTACCTCACGCACTTTTAGGTATGCAGTGGGCTGAGAAATACGGCGAGAAAGAAGAAGTATGCAACGCAATTGGAGCGCACCACGACGAAATTGAAATGAAATCTTTATTGTCTCCAATTATTCAGGTTTGTGATGCTATTTCTGGAGCTAGACCAGGTGCAAGACGTCAGGTTCTTGATTCTTACATCCAGCGTCTAAAAGATCTTGAAGATGTAGCTTACGGATTCAGCGGAGTTAAAAATGCTTATGCAATCCAAGCTGGTAGAGAATTGCGTGTAATTGTAGAAAGTGAAAAAGTTTCTGATGACAACGCCGCAAACTTATCTTTTGAGATTTCACAAAAAATCCAAACAGAAATGACTTATCCTGGACAGGTAAAAGTTACAGTTATTAGAGAAACAAGAGCTGTAAATATTGCTAAATAATCTAAGAAACAATAAATAAAAATAAAGGCTGTCAATTGACAGCCTTTATTTTTATCCACTATACAAAGCTCTACATATCATTAAAAATGATTTTAAAGCTCGTTCCTACTCCTACTTCACTTTCTACTTCAACAGTTCCTTTCATCGCTTCAATTTGATTTCTTGTAATATATAATCCTATACCACGAGCTTCTTCATGTTTATGAAAAGTTTTATACATACCGAACAACAAATCACCATAGACTTTCAAATCGATTCCAAGTCCATTATCTGTAATCTTAAGTGACTTAAAGCCTTCTGGCTCGATTGCAAAATCAAAAGTAATTTCAGGATCACGATCTGGATGCGCATATTTGATTGCATTTGTGGTAAAATTCAACAAAACGCTCTCCATATAAGCCGGATTAAAATTAATCGTTAAATACTTCGGAACGTTGTTTATAATTGTCACTTTACGCTGTTTATCGTAGCCTTTGATCGTCGAAATAGTTTTTTCGATATACTCGCATAATTTTAACGGAACCACAGCAATATTAATATTGCTCTGCGTTTTAACAATTTGGGTAAGATTTGAAATAGTGTCATTCAAATCGTTAGAAACGGCTCGCAAGTATTCTAGCATTTCCGCTACAGTCTGTTTACTAACATCGGCATCAATAAGGTCTAAAATCGATTTTATATTTCCTGCCTGTGTATTTAAATTGTGAGAAACAATATGTGAGAAATTCAGCAAACGGCTATTCTGATCACTATACAGTTTCATAGTTTTCATAAGCTCAAGTTCTTTTTCTTTCTGAGCCGAGACATCTGTATGTGTTCCAATTACACGCAGAGGTTTTCCATTTTCGTCACGTTTAATCACTTTTCCTCGATCCAAAATCCATTTATAATTACCACTAGAAGTCATTACACGATGATAATTTTCGTAAAACGGAATCTTATTATCAAAATGATCATGAATATCTGAATAATATTTTGGAAGATCATCTGGATGCACAATTTTATCCCATCGCTCAGGATCGTCAAAAATATCCGAAGATTCTAGCTCCAAGATTTTAAGAGACAAAGAAGAATAAAAAACACTATTTGTGACCATATCCCAATCCCAGATTCCAGCAGTAGAAGCATCGAGAGCAAACTGAAAACGCTCTTCAGAAATTCGAAGCTTTTCTTCCTTATCTTTCAATTCGGTAATATCTGAAACATGTCCGTAAAAAATCACACTTCCATTTGCCGAAGATTCTGTTTTTGAAGAAACCCTAAACCAGCGAATTCCTTTTTTAGGAAGAGTCGCTCTAAACTCTATTTCCCAAGGTTTTATTTCTTTTCTAGCTTTGACCAAAGATTGAAAAAAAAATTCACGATCCTGAGGTAAAATTCGATCGTAAACTATAAACTTCATATCGTTATTAAAATCTGCCGCAGAAAGTTCAAATATTTCATCTGCCGATTTACTTACAAGGGGAAATGTGTAATTATTATCCGCATCAATAACAAACTGAAAAAGCAGGTCGGGCATTTCGGCCAACAATTTTTTATAAAAATTATTTACCTCTAAGCAATCGTCATTTCCATATAAATCAAAAACCATATACTACTTCTTTTATGTAAATAAGATATTCAGAACTTATTCGGAAAAAGCAAAGATAAACTACAACGTTTTAGTGCTTTTTATTCAAATTAAGACAAAATTTTAACACAATATATAAATTTTCAAATCAAAAACATATCATACTGCAAAAAAATTATTTTCTTGGATGAAAACTATGCATTACTTCTTTCAAAAAACTGCGATCCAGATGCACATAAATTTCAGTTGTTGTAATTGATTCGTGACCAAGCATCAACTGAATTGACCTTAAATCGGCACCATTTTCCAGTAAATGTGTTGCAAAAGAATGGCGCAGTGTATGCGGACTGATACTTTTTTTTAAACCCACTTTCTGAGCTAGATCTTTAATAATCGTAAATATCATAGCTCGAGTCAATTGACCTCCTCTTCTATTTAGAAATAAGGTATCTTCGGCTCCTTTTTTAATATTAAGATTACAGCGGACAGCATTTCTATACAAATCAATATATTTCTGAGTTAAAGGTCCAATTGGAACAAAACGCTCTTTATTTCCCTTACCTGTAATTTTAATAAAACCTTCATCAAAGTAAAGATCCGAAATTTTGAGTGAAATCAGTTCAGAAACACGAAGTCCGCAACCATAAAGCGTTTCTAGCATTGCACGGTTACGCTCTCCTTCATTGGTACTTAAATCGATTGTTTCAATTAAAGTATCGATTTCCGGAAGCGATAAAGTATCGGGTAATTTGCGACCCGTTTTTGGAGCTTCAATTAATTCTAAAGGATTATCATTTCGATAATCTTCAAAAACCAAATAATTAAAGAAACTTTTGAGTCCAGAAATAATCCTTGCCTGCGATCTTGGATTAACTTCTTTGGCTACCGTATAAATAAATTGCTGTAAAGTTTCGTCGGAAATTTTTATTGGAGAAACATCAATCTGATTGGTTTCTAAGAACAGACATAAACGTTCAATATCAAAGCCGTAGTTTTCGATCGTATTTTTAGACAAACCTCTCTCTATCCTCAAATACGACTGATAATCTTTTATATATCTGCTCCAATTCATATTTACAAAGTAAGTGATTTTTTGGCATAAAAAAACCTTCCGTTATCGGGAAGGTTCTTTTAAATATTTTAATTTCTTAATTAAATTTATATGCTGCCGTTATAGCAAAAACACTGTTTTTTGGGCTATCATAATATTCGTCCCAAGTATCTGCATCATTATCTGCGATATTAGACAAACCTACAGTATAACGAGCTCCAACTGAAAAATTATCTGTGAAGTTGTATCCAAGTCCGAAATTAAATCCAGTATCAACAGATTTGAAACCATTTTTAACATCTCTACCATCACTTTTCGCAGAAACTAAAAATCCCAATTGTGGTCCAGCTTCAGCAGTAAATTGTTTTGTGATATAAAACTTCGCCAAAACAGGAACGTTAATATAATTTAATTTAGTGTCAAAACTATCACCAGCAAATTTCAATTTCGCACCTTGAGTAGAGAACAAAACCTCTGGTTGAATAGCTAATCTTTCAATAACTTTAATCTCAGCAAAACCTCCAACTTGAAAACCTACTAAAGAATTAGCGTCCCAGTAATTTCCACCAGCAAAAGTTGTGATATTAAGACCTCCTTTTATTCCAAATCTTGTTTCTTGAGCATTTGAGAATGCAAATGCCATAAGGGCAATGGCAGATAAAATAATTTTTTTCATTCTAATTTGTTTTGGGTTAAATTAATGCGTCAAATATAAAAATATTCTTCATAAATCTATATTAGGAATTTAACAAATAAAGTAGTAAATAATATACTAATTGTTAAGAGATCATGAATTTATCAAAAGCAAAAGCCTTTCCATTTCTGGAAAGGCTCTCAAAAAAAACACTATTAACTAAATATTTAGAAGTGTAATGCAAAACCGATATTAAACTGGAAAACATCTTTTCCGTAATCTTCATTTAAAGTAATGTTGTAACGAAGACCTGGCTCAATAGATATGTTTTTTCCAACAAACCAAGCATATCCTCCTTGTAATCCTAGATAAGAAGGATTTTCATCTGCATTTTTCGTGCTTGCTCCTGTGTAAGAAGCCTCTAGAGGGAATTTATTTAACAAATAATATTTAGCTCCCACTTTATAAGCAAATGAATTCTGGCTATGGCCAAAATCATTATATCCTAATCCCGCTTTTACAGCTAAATTGTCAGCTACAAAGTAACCTCCTTCAGCACCAATTCCCCATGTTGTTTCACCATCTTCTGTTGATAACTGAAAACCAGTATTACCAACATTTGTTGCTCCAAAAGCAGTATTAGTTTCAATCAACCATTTTCCTTTTGCTGTTTGTTCTTGAGCATTAGCCCATCCAAAAGATAATACTGCAATAGCAGCTAAAACAATTTTTTTCATAATTTTTAAAATATTATTTGATTAATATTCCGCAAAACTAAGATTCTACTTACAAAAAAAACTCCACAATAAGTTTAAAAAGTATTAAAATAAGACAAAAACAAAGTCCGCTTGGACTCATTGAAAATCAAAACTTTAAAAGATAAAAAGAAGGATTTTATAGATTAAAAATCAATTTGAGTGGGAATTTTAGTAATTATTTTATGCAAATTATAAGGCAATAAAATGCTAAATATGTAGTTTTGAACTTTAAATAACATTTTAAAATACCAATTTTTAAAAACCTTTTTATGAAGAAAATACTTTTAGCAGCTGTTATGTTCATTGCAACATCAGCGGCAGTACAAGCACAATTATTGAAATTAGGGGTAAAAGCCGGAGTTAACTTTGCAAGCCAGCCTGGTGATGCAACATTAAACGGTGTAGCGTTTGATAAAGATGGAATCACAAGCTTTCATGCTGGTGTAGTGGCTGAAGTAAAATTATTAGAAAAATTCGCAATTCAGCCAGAGCTTTTGTATTCTACTCAAGGAGCAACTTACAAATTTTCTGATGCTCAAAAAGATTTCGAAAATAAATTAGCTTATTTATCGATTCCTGTAATGGCAAAAATCTATATGACTAAATCATTAAGCTTAGAGGTTGGACCACAAGCTTCATTTTTATTAAGTCAAAAAAATGATGTAAGATTTGATGATGCCAACACATTTGATTTTGCTATTAATGCTGGTTTAGGTTTAAAAATTACAGAAAGCATTTTTGTTCAAGGACGTTACAGCCTAGGATTAACAGATGCCTCTTCAAATGCTGACATTAGAAATTCAGTAGTTCAGCTTTCAGCTGGATTTATGTTCTAAAAGAATATCACATACTTTTATAAAAACCGCTCTAATTATTAGTGCGGTTTTTTTATTTTTACAAAGTTCAATGACAATGGCAAAAATCAATGGCAATGTCAATATCTTAAAACAAAAAAACATGAAAATCTGCATTATCAACGGACCAAATTTGAATCTTTTAGGAAAGCGCGAACCAGAAGTTTACGGAAGTCAGACTTTTGAAGATTATTTTGAAACGTTGAAACAAAAATTCCCAAACATCGAACTTTCATATTACCAAAGCAATATTGAAGGCGAACTGATTGGTAAAATTCAAGAATGCGGTTTTACTTTCGACGGAATTATTCTGAATGCTGGCGCTTACACACACACTTCTATAGGTTTGGGCGATGCTATCAAAGCTGTTACAACTCCCGTAATTGAAGTACACATTTCAAATACTTACGCGCGCGAAAGTTTTAGACATCAATCCTATTTATCTGGAAATGCAAAAGGTGTTATTTTAGGTTTCGGTCTAAAAAGCTACGAATTGGCTATACAATCTTTTCTATAATATAATGTCATCCTGAGCGAAGTCGAAGACCTGTAAGACTAATGCCTTCGACTTCGCTCAATCGGACAAACTCTCTCATTCAATTTAACAAATTATTAATAAGCTCAGATTTAACTTATTATATTTTTGTAAGATAACCACACCTGTATGAGAAACTATACTTTATTTGCCTTTCTTTTTTTTTCGCTTTCTAATTTTGCTCAAATAAGAGGAACTGTAACAGATGATAAGGGAAATCCGCTTCCTTTTGTATCCGTTTTTGAAGAAAATACCTATTCTGGAACTACCACAAACGAACAAGGAAAATATCAGCTGAATGTAAAAGAAGTTGGAGGAAATAAAATCACTTTTCAATATTTAGGCTATAAAACTCAAAAAATAACCGTTTTAGCAGCAACGAAAATTGTCAATTTAGATGTTAAACTTCAGGAAGAAAGTTTCGCATTAAATGAAGTTATCATTGATCCTAAAAACAATCCTGCAAACGCTATCATAAAAAGTGCTATTGCGCATAAGAAAGAAAACCTAGGTAAAACTGGACGTTATACAGCTGATTTTTATTCAAAAGGAATGTTTAAAGTCAAAGATCTTCCTAAAAAAATCCTCGGTAAAAAAGTAGAACTTGGTAATGACATGGGCGCAAATTTAGATTCTACAGGAACAGGTATTCTATATTTGTCTGAAACTGTTTCAAAAGTTGCTCTTGAAAAACCAGACAAACTAAAAGAAAAAATTATTGCTTCTAAAATTTCTGGCAACAATCGCGGCTACAGCTATAACACGGCTGCCCTATCTAATTACGACTTCTACGACAACACTTTAGATTTTGATGTAAAACTCATCTCTCCTATTGCCGATAATGCTTTCAATTATTACAAATACAAACTGGAAAGCACTTTTTATGATGACAATAACCAGCAGATTAATAAAATAAAAGTTATTCCGAAACGAGATAAGGAACCTGTCTTTGAAGGCTACATTTATATTGTAGACGACAGTTTTGCTATTTATGCCGTTGATTTAGATATCAAAGGGTATCGAATGAAAAATGAATTTACAGAGGTGATGAATCTAAAACAGAGCTTTAGCTATAATACTAAAAATAAGATCTGGTCTAAAAATGCTCAGACTCTTTCTTTTAATGCTGGTATTTTTGGAATAAAGTTTTCTGGAAATTTCAATTATGTTTATTCTAATTATGAATTTCCTGATTCTTTCGACAAAAAAACTTTCGGAAATGAACTTGTAGCTTTTGAACTTAATGCCAACAAAAAAGATGATGCTTTTTGGAATGAAATTCGTCCAATTCCGTTAACAATTGAAGAAAGTAATGATTATGCTAAAAAAGACAGTTTGCAAACCATTAGAAAATCAAAAAAATATACCGATTCTATAGATGCCAAAAACAATAGGTTTAAGGTTTGGGATATTTTAATGGGTTACGATTATAAAAATACTTTTAAGAAATATTCTTTTGATTATAAAGGCTTATTGAATGTTGCTTCTTTAAGCTTTAATACTGTGCAAGGTTTTAATCTGGATTCGGGTTTCTCTTTTAGAAAATGGGATGAAGAAAAAGGAACAAACACTTCTATAAGTACAACTTTTAATTATGGTTTTTCAGATGAACGCTTTCGCGTAATTGGCGAATTCAGCCATAGATTCAATACTATAAATTATGCCACAATTTGGGGTTCGGGAGGAACAAAAACGGCTCAGTTTAATAGTGCCGAACCTATTTCTAAACTTATCAATTCTGTAAGTTCCTTATTTTTCAAAGACAATTATATGAAGTTGTATAATTTAGAATATGTTGAAATTAATTATGGGCAAGATATTGCAAATGGAATGAATCTTACCGGAAAAATTGGCTACGAACAACGAAAACCACTTTTCAACACAACTGACTATTCTTTCTTTAAAAAAGATGATGTTTATTCTTCTAATAATCCTTTGGCTCCAGACGATTTTACAACACCCGCTTTTAATCAGCATCATTTATTTAAAGCTCTTATAACAACTAGAATCAATTTTGGCAACAAATACATTTCTAGACCTGACGGAAGATTTAATTTCAAAAACGATAAATACCCGACGGTTTACCTAGCTTTTGAAAAAACATTCGCGGCGAGCGAAAAAAAGTATGAGTATGAAAGAATTGGAGCTTCTGTTCAATATGATTTATCACTTGGAAACAAAGGTCTTTTAGGAACCAATTTTAGAGGTGGAAAATTCTTTAACGCCGAAAACATTTCCTTTATAGATTACAGACATTTTAACGGAAACCAAACTCATATTGGAACAAGTGAACGTTATTTGAATGTTTTTAATATGATGCCATATTATTCAAACAGCACAAACGATAGCTACTTTGAAATGCACACAGAATACAATGACACAGGTTTTATCATGAATAAAATTCCGTTACTAAATCTTTTAAAGTCAACTATGAATATTGGATTTCATTCCCTTGCAATTCCAGATCGAAAACCATACTCTGAAATCACAGTCGGTTTAGATAATTTAGGTTTTGGTAAATTCAAATTATTCCGAGTGGATTATGTGCATTCTTACCAAGGTGGCGCGCAGCAAAACGGCGTTGTGTTTGGATTGAAGATTTTGAATGCGTTAGATTAAGGTGCAAAGGTTCAGAGGGACAAAGGCTCAGAGGTTAAATATTTTGTGAGATTCTCTTCCGAAGCTTCGTGAAGCTCAGACAGACAGACAATAAAAAATCAGTTTATTACTAAGTAATAAACTGATTTTTTTATTTCAATCTTCTATAAGGTTTTAGTAAAAAAACTTTGTCCCTTTGTCCCTCTGAACCTTTGCAACTTTGAACCTTATGAATAATCATCTGGCTCAACATGTATTAAAACATGTCCAAGTTCTGGGATTTCATTTCTTAAAGTATCTTTTAAAAGGTGTGCTAAATCGTGTCCTTCTTTAACTGAAATTTTTGCCGAAACAATAGCATGAAGATCTACGTGATATTTCATTCCCGCTTTACGAATAAAGCACTTTTCTGTTCCAAGAATTCCTGGAACCAATAAAGCTTTTACGCGAATTTCTTCAACTAAATCTTCATGAAGGTTTTCATCCATGATTTCGCCTAGTGCAGGCCTGAATATTTTATAGCTATTATAAAGAATAAAAAAAGCTGCGAAAAGCGCCGCCCAGTCATCTGCAGATTCGTAACCTTTCCCCATAATCAAAGCAATGGAAATTCCGACAAAAGCAGCTACAGAAGTTATAGCATCGCTTCTATGGTGCCACGCATCGGCTGCTAAAGACGAACTATTTGTTTGCTTGCTTCGTTTCATTACTAAACGAAAAGAATATTCTTTCCAGATAATAATTGCACCTAAAACATACAAAGTCCAAGATTTAGGCAAATCGTGCGAAGTGCCAATATTGGCGATACTTTCATAACCAATAATTGTTGCCGAAGTAATTAAGAACCCAACAACCAAAAAGGTAATCAGAGGTTCTGCGCGGCCGTGACCGTAAGGATGATTTTCGTCTGCTGGTTTATTCGAATATTTAATTCCAAACAGAACCAAAAAAGACGCAAATATATCTGTTGTCGATTCTATCGCGTCTGCAATTAAGGCATAAGAATTGCCAAAAAAACCTGCGAGACCTTTTATAAGGGCCAGGCAGGTATTTCCTATTATACTAAAAATAGTAGCTTTTACAGCTTTTTGTTCGTTTGTCATTTAAAGACATTTTTTTTAGCCACGAATTCACGAATTAAACGAAATTTAGAATTTATCTTATTTCTCTAATTTTTAAAATGAAATTCGTTTAATTTGACTTTAAAAATTTTGAATTAGTTTAATTCGTGAATTCGTGGCATATATTTTTTTAAGCTCTTACGATTTTTGCGCCAATTGCTCTTAAACGCTCATCTATACGCTCGTATCCACGATCGATTTGCTCGATATTCTGAATTGTACTTGTTCCTTTTGCTGAAAGTGCTGCAATCAATAATGAGATTCCCGCACGAATATCAGGAGAAGACATTGTTGTTGCTTTCAATTGAGATTCAAAATTATGTCCCATAACCACAGCTCTGTGCGGATCACACAACATGATTTTTGCTCCCATATCAATCAATTTATCCACGAAGAATAAACGGCTTTCGAACATTTTTTGGTGAATTAAAACATCTCCTTTAGCTTGA
Source organism: Flavobacterium sp. LPB0248 (assembly GCF_013388355.1). Classification (GTDB taxonomy): domain Bacteria; phylum Bacteroidota; class Bacteroidia; order Flavobacteriales; family Flavobacteriaceae; genus Flavobacterium. The sequence continues at coordinate 3,674,121 of NZ_CP058246.1, read as the reverse complement.
GTTGCTACAACCAAAACGATACTTAATAAATCAGGCGTAAATCCTGGCCATGGCGCATCAGCAATTGTTAAGATAGAACCGTCGATATCAGTTTTTACTTCGTACCCATCTTTGTGAGCAGGAATATAAATATCATCATTACGTTTTTCAACTGTAATTCCAAGTTTTCTAAACGTATTCGGAATCAAACCTAAGTTTTCCCAGCTAACATTTTTGATTGTAATTTCGCTCTTTGTCATAGCCGCAAGACCAATCCAAGAACCGATTTCGATCATATCAGGAAGAATTCTGTGCTCGCAACCTCCTAGACTTTCAACACCTTCGATAGTCAATAAGTTAGACCCAACTCCTGTGATTTTAGCTCCCATAGAGTTTAGCATTTTACACAACTGCTGTAAGTATGGCTCGCAAGCTGCGTTGTAAACTGTAGTTGTTCCTTTTGCTAAAACAGCCGCCATCACAATATTTGCAGTCCCAGTTACAGAAGCTTCATCCAAAAGCATATCTGTTCCTTTAAGACCTTCCTTTGGAGTTTCTACTCCATAAAAATGATCTTCTCTGTTATATCTAAATTTTGCTCCAAGGTTAATAAAACCTTCAAAGTGAGTATCTAATCTACGACGCCCAATTTTATCTCCTCCTGGTTTTGGGATATATCCTTTTCCGAAACGAGCTAAAAGCGGACCAACAATCATAATCGAACCGCGAAGCGCTCCTCCTTCTTTCTTGAAAGCTTCAGTTTCTAAATATCCAACATTAACTTCATCTGCTTGAAAAGTAATTGAACCTGGTTCGTTACGTTGAATTTTCACCCCTAAATTACCAAGCAAAGTGATTAATTTATTGATGTCTATAATATCAGGAATGTTATTAATTTTTACTTTCTCTCCTGTTAGAAGCACGGCACATAAAATTTGTAATGCCTCATTCTTTGCTCCTTGTGGAGTGATTTCTCCTTTTAAAGGAGTTCCTCCTTCGATTTTAAAAATTCCCATAGATCTTGTTTAGGTTCTTTCAAAGTTTCTAAGATTCTGAGATTCTAAGATTCTAAGTAAAAAAACTCAGCAACTTAGTAGCTTAGCAGCTTAGCAGCTTTTTTTTATTTTTGTTTTTGTTTATTTTTTAAGCATCTGAGTAAAAAAAACTTAGCAACTTAGTCCCGATAGCTATCGGGATAGCCACTTAATAGCTTTTTTTTACTTTTGATTATTATTTTTTTGAAATGTCTTTTTTTGACCGCCTTTGTTGTTGTTATTTTTGTTGTTCTGAATTTTTGGCTGCGCACCAGAAGCTGTTTTATTAGACATGCGTTTGTTTGTACGCATTAAGTCTGTTGTATTTAAAAGCTCTTCTGTACTGTGTAATAAATTGATTTTACCTCCAGATAATTCATATAAATGTTCAAAAATAACATCGTCTTTTACAGTGTCTTTGTTCCAGCTTAAGAAAGATTTTTTCATGTGGTTGGCAATTACCATTACCAGTGCATTTTTCATTTCGCCTTCTTCCCATTTATTGGCAACATCAATCATATATTTGATATTGTTACCATAAAATCTATACTTTGGAAAGTTCTGCGGATACTGCAAAGCATCCGGTTTTAGCTCCAAAACTTCTCTTGACGGAATTGGATACGGAGATTCAACATTCAGTTTAAAATCAGACATAATAAAAAGCTGATCCCAAAGTTTATGCTGAAAATCTGGTACGTCACGCAAATGCGGATTCAGACTTCCCATAACCTGAATGATATATTTTGCGGCTTTATTGCGCGTTTCATCATCTTCGATTGCAGTTGCCTGATCAATCAGTTTTTGTAAATGACGACCATATTCTGGGATAATCAAACGTTGTCTTTCAGAATTGTATTCTAGATTATACACAACGTCGCTTGCTGCTTCTCTTTTATATTTTTCGATCATAAGTTTATAATGAAACTATACCTTCAATTGTAGAAACTTCTTTGTATTTACTAATCACATCGTCTGAGCTGTGCATCGTAACGTCTACAGAAACACTGGTAAATTTACCTGTTTTAGATTTTGTTGTTTTAATTACCGCCCCCATTCGATCAAAAGCTTTTTCGACACGTTCTACATTATCTGCTACAGAAGGCACAATAAATTTGTATAAATATTCTGCTGGCCAAGTATTTGCGTTATCTAGCTCTACTTTTAATCTTTCGTAAAATTCGGCGGTATTTTTTTCTTTATCGTTCTCCATTCGTAATTAAAAATAAACGCAAATATACGGTTTTGATTTTAGACTTTTGAGTTTAGATTTTAGATTTTTTTGGGGCTTAAAACTTTGTTTTAAAGGGACAAAGTTACAAAGGTGCAAAGGTGCAGAGAAAAAAGCAATCGAAGATTATTTCTTTGTAAATTTTACGCTTATATTTGAGAAATAATCTGCTTAAAAATTGCCCGCAAACATTATAGAGTTTGTTTTTGTCATCCTGAGGAACGAAGAATCACACTAGAAACTCGACAAAGATTGGAGAATTTCTATGCAGAGCTACTTGTGCGATCGTTCGTTCCTCAGGATGACAAGTTAACGTTTAAACTCTTCGATATTAAAACACTTCACAATGAAAAAAAACATCTTCTTACTTTTTGCATTTTTTACTTTTTATAATATTCAAGCACAAGAAGTCAAAACGCTAACTTATTTCCAAAACGACACTTTAAAACTAGATTTAGATTTATATCTGCCAAAGAAAAAAGCTGGCGAAAAAATCCCGCTGATTATGTTTGCTTTCGGTGGCGGATTTTCTGGCGGAGAGCGTACAAGCGAAAAAGATTTTGGCTTATTCATGGCAAAAAATGGTTATGCTGTTGCAAGCATTTCATATAGTTTATATATGAAAGGAAAAGATTTTGGATGCAAAGGAACTTTAACCGAAAAAATAAAAGCGATCCAAATTGGTGTAAGCGACATGTGGCAAGCGACAGCTTTCTTAGTTGAGAATGCTGATAAATATAATCTTGATACTTCAAAAATCTTTATTTCTGGAATTAGCGCCGGTGCCGAAATTGGTTTTCATGCTTCATTCTGGGATTATAAATTAATGAACTTATACAAAAGTAATCTGCCTGAAAATTTTAAATACAAAGGCTTCATCGGAGGTTCGGGAGCAATTCAGGATATTAATCTGATTACAAAAGAAAAAGCAATTCCGATGTTATTGGCTCACGGAAGCAATGACGATACAGTTCCATACGCTGCAGGTTCACATCGTTCTTGTCCGACAAATGCTTCTGGCTGGCTGATTCTTTTTGGCTCGTATGCAGTTTACAATCAAATGAATGACTTGCATAAAGATATTGAACTCATCACTTTCTGCGGCGGCGGACATGAATTCTCTGGGTATCTTTTCCACGAAGGACAGCAATATGTTTTAGATTTTGTTAATGATGTTTTGAATGGTAAAAAATTCCAATCGCATTTGATTGTTCCTTCTAAAAGAGGAAAAAATTCTGGAAAGTATTTGTTTTGTGAGTAAATAAACAGACTAGATTTATGAAAACAAACTTTGTATTATCATTCGTCATTTTAGCATTAAATGTGCAATGTCAAAATGAAAATTCTAAAAAATCAGCGCCTAAAATTGAAAAGATTAGAGCTATAAATAATTATAATTTTATACAAAATTCGAGTTTTAAATTTCAATTCTTTTCTGATAGTTCGTACGTTTTCACTATTGACGAAAAAGATTTAAATCATGAAAAACTAGAAAAATTTAATGATTACTGTTATAAAAAAAATGACACTATTTATTTCAGCCAAACACGTTTTCGGTATAACGGAAGCACAAAAGCAGTCATAAAAAATAATTTTATCGAATTCATTGATGGTAATTTTCCACTAAAAATTGAAATCAAAAAAAATCTATATTACACAAAAAACCAATTAGATTTAAAAAATTACAATGATTATGCTTTTTTTAGTTTTGAAGAAAAATTTCACAAAAGATATTTTCAAAACCAACCTGGAAAACTAAAAGCCTCAGATTTAAATCAGAACGAATTAGTGGAGTTGGACAAAATTTTAAGAAAATGCTTTTCGAAAAACAATACTAAACTCAGAAAAATAGATCAATACCTAAAACAGTGCATTGTTGTAGCAAATGAAAAACAAGAAAAAGAAGTTTTAATAAACTGCTATTGCAAAGATTCTGATATTAATGGAAGCTATAAATATAATTTAATAGATATGAGTGATGGTGGAAATTGTAACATTGGTTTAAAAATCAATTTAACAACACACAATTATTCAGATTTAAATATTTCGGGGAGTGCATAAAACTTTTTTTGTTATTTCATTTAGAATTTACTCCAGCGGAACGATATAAAAATCACTCAAAATATATCACTCCGCTGGAGCTTTTGATTTATTGTATTCAATTTTTCTATAAATATGTCGTCCCTATCGGGACTTTTCACTTTGCTAAAACAAAACCATTTCCGTTCCTCAATCAGTAACTTTTGTTTATTAAAATATCAAATCTTTCGTTTCTGATAAATATTCTTTTTAATTATAAATAAGTTTAGGTAAATTTGCGCTTTATTTTTAGAATAGTGCAAAAAGAAATTATAGTCTTGCTTGGCGGACCTGGTACTGGAAAATCAACACTTATTAACGAATTGGTAGCTCGTGGCTTTTGCTGCTATCCAGAAATCTCTAGACAGGTTACCATGAAAGCACAACAGGAAGGCATTGAACAGCTGTTTTTAGAACAGCCTCTTTTATTTAGCCAAATGTTGCTTGAAGGTCGTATTGAACAATACAAAAATGCTCTTGAAGAACCTGACAATGTAGTTTTTATTGACCGAGGAATTCCAGATGTAGTTGCTTATATGGATTATATTGGCGACGAATATCCGGAAAGTTTCGTTAAGGCTTGCGAGGACTATAAATATTCTAAGACTTTTATTCTGCCGCCATGGGAAGAAATTTACCAAAGCGATGCAGAGCGTTATGAAAATTTTGAACAGGCAGTTAAAATTCAGGAACATCTTGTTGAGACCTATAAAAAATACGGTTACGAACTAATTGAGGTTCCAAAAGATACGGTTGAAAACAGAATTCTTTATATCTTAGACAAAATTTAGCAAAAGGTTTTAAAGTTGCAAAACTAGAAGCTGTTTTCTAAATTTTTAACTTTAAAACTTACGCAATGCTCGGAGCGCAGGATATTCTTCTAAAATACTGGAAACACGACAGTTTTAGACCGTTGCAAAAAGAAATTATCGATTCGGTTCTTGAAGGACAGGATACTTTTGCAGTACTTCCGACAGGCGGAGGAAAATCGATTTGTTTTCAGGTTCCGGCCATGATGCAGGAAGGAATCTGTCTTGTTATTTCTCCCTTGATTGCTTTAATGAAAGATCAGGTTGCCAATCTGCAGAAAAGAGATATTAAAGCAATTGCTCTTACGGGCGGAATTCACACCGAAGAATTGATTGATCTTTTGGACAATTGCCAATACGGAAACTATAAATTTCTCTACTTATCGCCAGAGCGTTTGCAGTCAGATTGGATTCTGGAGCGCATTAAAAACCTCCCTATAAATTTAATTGCTATTGACGAAGCGCATTGCGTCTCGCAATGGGGACATGATTTTAGGCCTGCATATCTTAAAATTTCGGAACTTAAAAAGTTCTTCCCTAAAATTCCGTTTTTAGCTCTGACTGCTACAGCAACTCCGAGAGTTATTGAAGATATTAGAACGCAGTTAGAATTAAAAAATCCGAGACATTTTCAGCAGTCGTTTGAGCGAAAAAATATCGCTTACATGGTTTTTGAAGTCGAAGATAAATTATATCGTACCGAACAGATCCTTAAAAAGAATCCGCAACCTTCTATTATATATGTACGAAATCGCAAAGCGTGCTTGAACATGTCTTCTCAATTGCAATCTTTAGGTTTTACATCAACGTATTATCACGGCGGACTTTCGTCTAAAGAAAAAGACAAAAACATGCAGTTATGGATGTCACAACAAGCGCAGGTTATTGTGGCAACAAATGCTTTTGGAATGGGAATCGACAAAGACAACGTTAAAACCGTTATTCATACACAGCTTCCAGAAAACATAGAGAACTATTATCAAGAGTCTGGCAGGGCGGGACGAAATGGAGAAAAAGCTTTTTCGGTTTTGCTTTACAATAATTCAGACATGATTCAGACCGAACAGCAGTTTATAAACATTCTTCCCGACAAGAAGTTTTTAAAAACAATGTACATCAAACTCTGTAATTATTTTCAGATTGCATATGGCGAAGGTCTAGATGAATCCTTTTCATTTAAGCTGAATCACTTTTGCAATAAATACGACTTCCCTACTCTTAAAACATACAATTCTTTACAATTTTTAAATCAGCAGGGAATTATTACGATGTCTCAAGAATTCTCAGAAAAAATTAGCGCTCAATTTTTAATAGAATCTAAAGAAGTCATTCGATACATAAGTTTGAATCCAAATGACGAAGAGATTATGCTGGCTATTTTGCGAACTTATCCTGGAATTTACGACGTAAAATCTAATCTGAATCTTGGTTTAATTGCTAAAAAATCTCATCACTCAGAAGAACAAGTTACCGCACTTTTAGAAAAATTAAAAGAAAAAGAAATTATAGAATACAAGTCTAAAAATAACGATGCTACTATATTATTTAACGAAATCCGCGAAGATGATCTTACTATAAATAGAGTTTCTAAATATTTAGAGAAACAAAACGAGGTTAAAAAAGAACAGCTTTTGTCGGTTCTTCATTATATAAAGGATAACAAAACCTGTAAAAACAGATTGGTTTTGAATTATTTTGGAGAAGAAACAACTGAAAATTGTGGCATATGTTCTTATTGCATTACACAAAAAGGAAAAATTACTGAAGCCGATTCGATTGCTGACAAAATCCTTTCTTTACTCAAAACAGCTTCGTTGACTTCGAGAGAAATTGAAAATCAAATCAAAATGGACACAAAAGACATCATTACGGTTCTTCAAGAATTGCTCGAAAACAATCATATCATTATACAAGCGAATAATAAATACACTTTAAAATCATAATGGAGAAATTGAGAATTATATTTATGGGAACGCCAGAATTTGCCGTTGGCATTTTGGATACCATTATTAAAAATAACTATGACGTTGTTGGCGTAATTACTGCTGCAGACAAACCAGCGGGACGCGGACAAAAAATAAAATATTCGGCTGTAAAAGAATATGCACTTGCCAATAATCTTACTCTGTTACAGCCAACCAATTTAAAAGACGAAAATTTCTTAGCAGAATTAAAAGCGCTAAATGCCAATCTACAAATCGTAGTTGCTTTTAGAATGCTGCCAAAAGTAGTTTGGGAAATGCCAAGCTTGGGAACTTTTAATCTTCATGCTTCTTTATTGCCAAATTACCGTGGAGCCGCTCCTATTAACTGGGCTATTATTAATGGAGAAACTAAAACTGGTGTTACCACATTCTTTATTGATGATAAAATTGATACTGGAGCTATGATTTTAAATTCTGAAATCAATATTGAACCAGAAGAAACGGCAGGACAACTGCATGATCGTTTAATGGAATTAGGAAGCACAACTGTAATTGATACTTTAAAAGTTATAGAAAATGGAAATGTAACCACAACAATCCAAGAAGATAACGACGATATTAAAACAGCTTACAAGTTAAATAAGGAAAACTGTAAAATTGATTGGACAAAATCTGGCGCAGAAATCAACAATTTGATTCGCGGTTTAAGCCCGTATCCAGCTTCTTGGTGTTATCTAAAAGACCAAAATGAAGAACTTAACATCAAAATTTACGAAGCAAAACTACTCTCAGAATCACATTCTTATGAGACTGGAAAGTTAATTAGCAGTAAAAAAGAAATCAAGATTGCAATAAAAGAGGGTTTTATTCAGTTATTAAGTCTACAATTTCCAGGAAAAAAGAGAATGCTTGCTTCAGAATTATTAAATGGAGTGAGTTTTTCAGATGCTGCAAAAGTGTATTAAGGTCAGTAAAACAGGGGTTTGTACTTGTTTTTCATCGATAAACAACACTCTTTATGAACAAAAAAAGCAAGTTATTAACAATTTTTGCTAAAAATAAAGAAAACACTTGCACGCAACGGATTTCCTACTAAATTTGTGTATTAACAATTTTTTTTAACCAACAATTAATAACTAATTATTATGAACAAATCAGAATTAATCGATGCTATCGCTGCTGATGCAGGAATTACAAAAGCTGCGGCTAAATTAGCTTTGGAGTCTTTTTTAGGTAATGTAGGAACTACTTTGAAAAAAGGAGGAAGAGTTTCATTAGTAGGTTTCGGATCATGGTCAGTATCTTCTAGAGCTGCTAGAGACGGTAGAAACCCTCAAACAGGAAAAACTATCAAAATCGCAGCTAAAAACGTTGTAAAATTTAAAGCTGGTGCTGAATTAGAAGGTGCAGTGAACTAAGTAAGAAAGTTCTCTAAACTTATAATATAATTAAAACCTTCCTTCTGGAAGGTTTTTTTATGCGGTTTAACGATTTTTTTTGTGATTTTAATTTTTTTATGATTAAATTTAATAAAAATTGTAACCGTATGATTTCAGAAAAATTAAAAAAAGGACACCTGCTTATTGCCGAGCCTTCAATAATTGGAGATTTATCTTTTAACAGATCGGTAATTTTATTAGCAGACCATAACAAAGAAGGATCAATAGGTTTTATAATTAATAAGCCATTAAAATATACCATTAATGACTTAATCCCTGAGATTGATGCTAACTTTAAGATATATAACGGCGGCCCTGTAGAACAAGACAACCTTTATTTTATTCACAATATTCCTGAGTTGATCCCAAATAGTGTTGAGATTTCAAACGGGATTTATTGGGGTGGTGATTTTGAGTCAACCAAAGACTTAATAAACAACGGATCTATTAGTAAAAATAATATTCGTTTTTTCTTAGGCTACACTGGTTGGGAAGAAAATCAGCTTGAGAATGAGATGCAAGGAAACTCTTGGATTATTGCTGATAATAATTACAAAAATAAAATTATCGGAAAATCGACTACCCATTTTTGGAAAGAGCAGATTATTGAGCTTGGCGGTGATTATCTTATTTGGTCTAATGCACCAGAAAATCCATATCTGAATTAATTTTCAGAAATGGATTCGTTTAGTCGCTGCACTAATAAATGAGCCAGATTTGTTGTAAACTCCTTTTTTCGATATTTAGTTATCGGCTGTATTCCCGTGATTACATTAGTTAGAAATAATTCGTCTGCTTTTTGAAGATCAAAAGGCGAAATTATATCTTCTACAACTTCTATGCCTTCAACTTTTTTAGCCAATGCTAAAATTTGCTTGCGCATAATTCCGTTTAAAGCACCTTCTGAAACTGGAGGTGTAATAAGCTTGTTACCCGTTACCATAAAAATATTCCCCTGAAGTGCTTCTACAACATTTTTACTATCATTCAGTAAAATACAATTTGCAAGATCATTTTCACTCGCATAAATACTTCCTGTAATATTGATCATCTTATTTGTTGTTTTAAGAGATGATAACAATTGTTTTGTCACATAGAAGTCTTTATACAAATCTACTTCGTATTCGTTTGTATTTATACTGTAGGCTTTATTTCCAAGAGAAATCGCGTTGATTAAGAATGAAATATCATTGCTTTTTGGAAGATACAAACCGCCATCATTTCTGAAAACAGTAATCCTTGCACGTGCTGAAGAAGCAATATTTAATTGATTAACCAAATTAAGAATTTGCTCTTCAAAATATTCCATTGTAAAATCCATAGGAATCGTCATTCTAACTACACGCATTGAAGCCATTAATCTAAAATAATGATCTTCAAGGAACAAGATTTTTCCGTTGACAATTTTTACTGTTTCGAATATTCCGTCACCATACAAAAAAGCGCGGTTTAGAGTTAGTATATTATCTTCCTTCGCTATATTTCCGTTAAAATTAATCATAAAAAAACCCTGAATTTTGTTCAGGGCAAATATAAGGTATAAAATAGACTTTTACTAAACAGATCCTATAAGATGTTTTAGATCTGAGATTTGATTCTCCCACAATTGTTTAGCCTCACCCAATTCATCTTTATCGGCAAAATCAACTACCATAAGAGATACATCTTTAGTCAATTCATCAACTAAAATATGAAGTTCAAAAAAGTACTCAGTATCCTTACTGCTGTCATCAACCCATTTAAATTTTACTTTTTCTCCAGATTTTTTTGAAGCCAGACGTGCTTTTTCTTGTGAATCATTCCACATAAAGGTAAAAAACTCACCTCTTGAATTAACATTGTCAGCAAACCATTCTTGTAAACCTGACGGAGTTGATATATATTGATACAATAATTGCGGCGAAGAATTGATCGGAAACTCGATTTCGTAACGTATTTTTGAATCCATGTGCTACTTTTAATTTTTTCGAAATATAAGAATATATGTCCAAAAACAATGCATTTTTAAAAATATTTTTTTTTCTTCATTTTATGCTTGTATGCTTTAATAATATTTATATCTTTGCACCCGCAATCAGGAATTCATGATAGCAGTCCAGGCGAGGTAGCTCAGTTGGTTAGAGCGCAGGATTCATAACCCTGAGGTCACGGGTTCAACTCCCGTCCTCGCTACTAGAAGGTAAAACCCTTAGACAGAAATGTTTAAGGGTTTTTTATTATTTTTAAATAAAAAACAGCCCTAATTTTATGGAAGGAGAAATTAATTTAAGTACTATTTTAAAGAATCTTAATCCTGTTCTTAATGAAGGGAAATATGTTTTTACAAAAGTTGATGCTCTAGATCAGATTCCTTTTTCAAAGATTTTGTTTCTATTTAAAGAAAAAGAAGGAATCACTTTAGTATTAGAAAAACACTTTGCAGAAGAGCTAAATCTTACTTTCTCTTATATTGCTTCTTGGATTACATTGGAAGTTCATTCTTCTTTAGCCGCTGTTGGTTTGACCGCTGCATTTTCTCAAGCATTAGGAAATGCCAATATCAGTTGCAATGTAGTCGCTGCTTATTTACATGACCACATATTTGTTGATGAAAAAGACGCTCTTAAGGCAATGGATGTACTGCTTAAATTAAAAGAAGAAAATAAAAAATCTTTATAATTAAAAAATCTAAAAATAACCATAAAAACTGCTATTAAAATAGTTATTTTGCAGTGGTAATTTTATAACATATGGATATAGTAAAATTTAAGATCACATCTAAAACAATCAAAGTAGAAGTACGTAATTCTAACAATTATGTTTTTAATTTCAACACCGCTTTAGATATTGCCAAAGAAGACAAAGATGTTTTATTAAAGCTTTACAATGCACTCGACCTTCTTTTTAAAAAGGAACAGGTTACAGAAAACAAAAACTACATTTCGCCAAATCAAACTAATATATTAGATCAGATCTCTGCTGCAGATTTGGAAAAGGAGGATAATTAATTTTATCTACAGACCATCTTTTGTAAATTAAAAACCATTTCTAGTTAATTCTTTTAACCAATATCAAATGGATAACAAAATCATTTCCGAAAGAATAATTGAGTTGAAAAATGCTGATCTCAAATTGAGAAACAAGCTTATTGAAAACAAAAAACTTTTTGAAGGATATGATGAAGAAATGGAAAAGCTGCATAAACAAAATGCAATAATCTTAAATGAAATCATAAACACAATCGGCTATCCTACGATTGATAAAGTTGGAAAAGAAGCAAGCGAAGCTGCTTGGCTAATCATACAACATTCTATTGGATCTCCAGATTTCATGAAACGATGTGCAAAGCAATTGCAAAATGCAGTCAAAGAAAACCAAGCAGACCCTATTAATCTTGCCTATTTAAAAGATAGAATAGCCGTCTTGGAAGGAAATCCACAACTCTATGGAACTCAATTTGATTGGGATGAAAAAGGAAATTTAAGTCCAAATTTATTCGATGACTTACAAATGGTAAATCAAAGAAGACAATCTATTGGACTAAACTCTCTGGAAGAACAAACCGAAATTATTCGAAATCGAATACTACAAGAAAATCAATTACCTCCTGAAGATTTCGAAAAACGAAAACAAGAAGCACTTGAATGGAGAAGAAAAACAGGATGGATAAAATAGCTTCAAATCCAACTGTAATTACCAATTAATTTATCCTGCTGTAAAAGCCTGCAGACATTTTTTACCGATTCAAATAAAAACATTACTTTTAATCTGTATCCGTAAAAAAAGCATTTACTGTATCTGTACCCAAATTTTTAATAGCAATAATTTTGCTAAAAAAAGATATGGAATCTAAAGCAGTAACGCAGGAAAGAATAACGTTTAGAGAAGTTTATATATTTGATATGGAGATTTTACAAAACATTTTCATTCAAAATATGCATGAAAAAGCCGAAGATAAAATGCTTTTTGGCATCCCTTTTCTTCTCTGCAAAAAAGACAATAATATAAATGCGTTTGCCAGTTTAATTTTAAATCAAAGCAATGAAATTGAATTTAAAATTTATGATGACGGAAGTTTAACAAATGAAAACATAACAGCATTTAATGACTACATCAAAAAATTTCTAAAGAAAAAAAGAAGTGCCAATTTCTACAATGCGGCACAGCTCAAACAAAGTACTGAGCATTTTGTTCATTGCCTCAGCTTTTAAATACTTAAGAAAAAGTAAAAAATGAAAAACAGAGAAACATTATACCTTAAAATTGCCAAAATCATTGAAGACCAGATTCACACCGAAACTCTGATGCTTGGCGACAAATTGCCTTCAGTACGAAGCGCACAAAAATTGTATAATGTTAGTTTAAACACCATTAAGCAGGCATATTTAGAACTGGAAAGCCGTTCACTCATAGAGTCGCGTCCAAAAACAGGATATTATGTGAGTAAGAGTTCACAGCGCACAAAGGGACTCCCAACAATTGCAAGTATTGACAATCATGAAACAGAAAACACACCCGAGGAGCTTATTGATAAAGTTTTTGGCACCATCAATCAAACCGATGTAACACAATTTGCACTGGGATTACCGGGGAAAAATTTCCTTCCAGTCGCCAAACTTAACAAAGGAATCATCAATGCTGTTCGCAATAGAGGTGATGCAGGCACGGCCTACGAACCTGTTCAGGGATCCGAAGAACTTCGACGTGCAATTGCCAAATGGGCATTGGTCATGGAAGGAAAAATTACAGAAGATGATCTTGTAATTACTTCTGGTGCTATGCACGCCATGTACAATGCGCTTATGGCCACGACATCTCCTGGAGATAGCGTTGCTGTAGAAAGTCCTGCCTATTTTGGAATACTTCAAGCCATTAAGGCATTAGGTTTAAAAGCTGTCGAAATTCCAACCCATCCTTTGTACGGAATAGATCTCGACGCTTTAAAAAAAGTATTGCCAGAGATAAAAGCCTGTTGTTTCGTCACTAATTTTAATAACCCGATGGGTTTTCAAATGCCCGATGAAAACAAACAAGAATTGGTAAGACTAATTACTCAGTACAACATTCCATTAATTGAAGACGATATTTACGGTAATCTTTACTTTGGTTCAGAGCGCCCGAAACCTTGTAAATTTTATGACGAAGCTGGTTTGGTTTTGTGGATCGGATCTGTTTCTAAAACTCTCGCACCAGGTTATCGTGTTGGATGGATTGCTCCTGGAAAATTTAAAGATAAAATTATACGTCAAAAGTTGGTTCAAACGGTTTGTAATTCCTCTTTATATTCAGATGTCATTGCAGATTTCTTAGAACACGGACGTTACGATCATCATCTTAAAACATTTAGAAATAAACTTTATGCTAATTATCTCCAAATTAACAGAGCTGTCGAATCCTATTTTCCGGATAACACTAAAATAGCACAACCAAAAGGCGGTTTTATGTTATGGCTAGAATTAGATGAAAGAATTTCTACAACAGAATTATACAATACTGCCCTAGCCCAAAAAATTGTCTTTGCGCCGGGAAGAATTTTTTCACAGTACAATCAATACAACAACTGCATGCGATTAACCTATGTTTTAGAATGGAATGAACGCGTAGATTCTGATTTGGAGAAATTGGGCAGAATGATAAAAAACAGTATTTAACAGCATTATGAAGAATAAAGATCAAGTAGAAATAACAACTTACAAACCCAAATATCTAAAAAGTTTTAAGGATTTAAATATAGAATGGATTTCAACTTATTTCGAGGTTGAACCTAATGATGTAAAAGCGCTCGATCATGCCGAAGAATATATTATAAACAAAGGCGGTGAAATATTTTCTGCAATCTTAGACAATGAAGTTTTAGGCGTTTGTGCTTTAATTAAAAGTGATGGAAAAAACTACGATTACGAATTGGCAAAAATGGCTGTAAGTCCGAAAGCGCAAGGAAAAGGTGTTGGATTATTATTGGCTAAATCGGCAATAAAATGGGCTACTGAAAAAGGCGCGTCAAAAGTTTATCTGGAAAGCAACACCAAACTGAAACCCGCAATTAAACTGTATGAAAAATTAGGTTTTAAAGAAGTAGAAGGTCTTTCTTCGTCTTACAATAGAGTAGATATTCAGATGATGCTTATACTTAATTCCGAAACTGGACTATGACTTTATAAAAAAAGTGGACTATTGAAACTTTTTTGATCTCAAATAAATTTGCGGTAAATTCCAAAAAGAATGAATATACATATAGTACAGCACGAAACATATGAGGCTCCAGGCGCATATCTAAATTGGGCAGAAAATAGAAATTATAAAATATCTTTTTCGAAAGTTTTTAAAAATGAAACACTCCCCGATTCTGTTGAATTTATCGACATGCTTATTGTAATGGGCGGACCTCAAAGCCCAAATACAACTCTCGAAGAATGTCCGCATTTTAATTCTAAAGCTGAAATTAATTTGATTCAAAAATGTATTTCTGCAGAAAAAGCTGTTGTTGGCGTTTGTTTAGGTTCTCAATTAATTGGTGAAGCTTTAGGAGCAAAATTCGATCATAGTCCAGAGAAAGAAATTGGCGTATTTCCAATAACTTTAACCGAAAACGGATTAAAAGACGAAAAAGTAAATCATTTTGGCAAAAGTCTTAACGTTGGCCACTGGCACAACGACATGCCTGGCTTAACAAAAGAAAGCGAAATCCTTGCTTTTAGCGAAGTCTGTCCCATTCAAATTGTTTCGTATTCCAATCTTGTTTACGGATTTCAATGCCACATGGAATTAACAACCGAAGTAGTTGCTCTTTTAATTGAAAGTGAAACTGATTTGTTGGCTAAAAGTAAAAAACATCCATTTGTTCAGAATCCAAAAGAAATTCTTTCCTATGATTATACCGAAATGAATGAAAAATTATTTCAGTTTCTTGATAAACTTATCGCAGATTATAAAAGCTAGAATTTCTCATTTACAATAAAACAAACCCTTGAATGAAAACATTTAAGGGTTTTTATTTGAATTAAATTGTAACATTTATCAATCAAAAACGTCAAATCTAAAATTAAATTACGGTTCTTTGTAACTTATTACATTCTCACTTGAGTTTACTCAAATTCTGAATACAATAATATTGACTCCAATGAGTTTAGAACTAGGAATCTAGTCACGATATTTTCGTTATGGACAATAAGAAATTTATTTTAAGTTTAAAAAAAGGTAATGAAGCAGCTTTCAAAGAAGTCTACTTCAACTATTACGATAAACTTATAAATATTGCCAAACGATTTAATTCTTCTGTATTTACCCCCGAAGATTTTGTTCAAGAGACTTTCATAAGATTATATAATAAAAGAGAACTGCTTAACGAAGAGGTGCTGTTCGACAAACAGATATTTGTTATCTGCAAAAACATCATTATTAATCACGTCAACAGAGAAAGTAAAATAATACAGCTTAATCCTGCTCAAGTTGATGTGCCTGAGGAAGAAACAGATTTCGGAATTTTTGAAGAAAGACAAGAAAAGCTTCAAAATTTCATTAGTCAGCTTCCAGAACAGCAGCAAAAAATATTTACTTTACATAAACTGGAAAACCTTAGCTATAAGGAGATTGCAGAAATAACGGATCTTTCTGAGAAGACCATTGCCAATCATATTTATCTCGCCAGTAAATTTATTCGAAAAAAAATCGAAAACCATTAGGAACTTTTTAGTTCTCGTTTGTTATATATAAAAACAAGAACTAAAAATGCACATTGAAGCGTATAAAACTAATGTTAGAACAAAAAAAGACGCAAGTTTACTTGTAGCTCTTTTGCAGTTTGTTATTTCTGACTGTATTATAAATTTTGATCGTCAAGGACAGGAAAATATCTTGAAAATCGAAACCAACCGCGACATTAAAGAAATGGTTTACCGTGTTTTTAATAAACACGGATTTCAGTGTCAAATCATTTAATAGCTAAAAAAAATGAATCAAGAAAAATTTGATGAGGAATTTGAAAAGTTATGGAATGAAAAACCTACAGCACATTCAGATAATGAAAAAGAAGCTTCGTGGGAACAATTTCATGCTAAAACATTTTCAGAGAAGAAAAGAAAATTTAAGCCTTGGCGTATTTATGCGGCGGCTTCGGTTTTGCTTTTTGTTCTTATTGGAACTGGAATTTATTTTAACCAAGAACCTACTGCCGAAAACATAGTTCTTGCCGAAAACGTAATTGAAAATACTACCTCAGCAATAAAGTTTATTGTTTTACCAGATAGCTCAAAAGTCGAGTTAAGTCCGAAATCTAAAATTTCTTTCGGGCAAAATTTCGCTTCAAACAGAAAAATAGAAATTGTAGGTCAAGCTTATTTTAAGGTAAAAAAAGACAAACAGCATCCTTTTCAAGTTTTCTGCAACGAAACAACAACTACTGTTTTAGGAACTTCTTTTACAGTTAAAGAATCTGAAAACAGAGAAGTAACTGTTGAACTTTTTGAAGGAAGCGTTCAAATGAATGTGAAAGGCAAAGATCAAAAATGGATCTTGAAACCAGGTGAAAAATTTACTTATGGAAACCAAATTGCTTCAGTAACAGAATTTAGCCGATTTGTAGATTTTGACAACGAAAACCTTTCTGCAGTAAGCCTTTATATTGAAGAAAACTATGGTTACAAGGTGATTCTTCCAAAAGAAAATATGAATCAGAAAATTACGATTCGAATCAATAAAAAAGAAGATTTAAAAACAATTGTACAATTATTATCAGAAATGTATAACCTAAACTTTGAAATAAATGAAGATTTAAAACAGATCACTTTTCAATAAAAACAAGAAAGGATGTAAGCCGCGAAACT
Source organism: Flavobacterium sp. LPB0248 (assembly GCF_013388355.1). Taxonomy (GTDB): domain Bacteria; phylum Bacteroidota; class Bacteroidia; order Flavobacteriales; family Flavobacteriaceae; genus Flavobacterium. The sequence goes on along the minus strand of NZ_CP058246.1, from coordinate 3,656,827 downwards.
ACACATCCTCCTAATTTTCAGGATAACACGAGGTTAATCCGTTTAATAATATTCAAAAATACAAAATTTCATGAAGCATATAATTTCAGCGTGCTTTTTTTTATTCAGTTTAGGAATGTCTGCTCAGAGCGTCACAGTAACTGTAGATCAAAATGTAACTTTAAAAGAATTCTTCAAACAAATTGAAAGTCAGACCGACTTTAAATTTGCTTTTACAGATCAGATTGATACCAATAAAAAGTATTTTAATAAAAAAAGCACTTTTAAGAATATCGAAGTTAACAAGCTTATTGCGGAATTAAATCAAACTTCATCTGTACAATTTACGATCGTTGGCAGCAATATTTTTGTAAAGCAGAAATCTCAAGTTCAAAAACCTGCCAAAAAAAAAAGTAAGCTAACCGGTCACATTTATGACGATGAAAGGCAACCTGTTATCGGTGCCAACATTTACATAAAAGAATTAGAGACTGGTGTTGTTACAGATCCCGACGGAAAATATAGCATTGATGTACCAAACGGAAGTTATACTGTTCAGGTTAGTTATGTTGGATTTAAAAATGAGGAAAAACGTGTTTCTGTTTCCGATGACACCAAAGTCAATTTCAACATTGATTCTGACAGCCAGCAATTGGGAGAAGTTATTATCATGAATAATAAGGCGGTTGATATTAAAAATACTCAAATGAGTGTTAATAAGCTTTCGATGCAGGAAATCAAAAAAATTCCTGTTGCAATGGGTGAACCTGATCCGTTAAAATCAATATTAACTTTGCCAGGAGTTACCAATGCTGGAGAAGCTTCTTCGGGATTTAATGTTCGCGGTGGTGCTGCAGATCAGAATTTAATTCTTTTGGATGGCGCTCCTGTTTATGCAGACTCACATATGTTTGGTTTCTTTTCTATTTTTAATGCCGATATTGTTAATGGTTTAGATTTGTATAAAGGAGGAATTCCGTCAAAGTTTGGAGGACGTGTTTCCTCTGTTCTAGATGTTACCCAACAAACGGGAGATTTTGAAGAATATAAAGTAAACGGAGGAATTGGTTTAATCTCTAGCCGATTATTGGTTCAAGGTCCTTTAGAAAAAGAAAAAGGTTCGTTTATTCTTTCTGGACGTGCTTCGTATGCGCATTTGTTTATGAAATTGGCAGACAATAATAACTCTGCCATGTTTTATGATTTGAATGCTAAATTAAATTATCGTTTTAATGCTAAGAATACACTATCTTTTTCTGGTTATTTCGGAAATGATATATTTGATATTAGTGACCGTTTTGCCAGTACTTACGGAAGCACAATGGGAATCTTAAGCTGGAAACATAAATTTTCTGATCGTTTGAACAGCAATTTATCTACTTTCTACAGTGATTATAGATTTAATCTCGAAATTCCGATCGAAAGTTTTAAATGGGATAGCAATATTGCGAGTTACGGATTAAAGTACAATTGGAATTTCCAGCAATCTGAGAAGTTTAAAATCAATTATGGTATTGATGGTTTGTACTACAATTTCAATCCTGGAGTTGTAAAACCGACTTCTCCAGATTCTCAGTTTAATTATATGCAGTTGGATAAAAAATATGCTTTGGAGGCTTCTGCTTTTGTTGATTTTGAAAATCAGATTACAGAGAAACTGAACTTCCGTTACGGACTTCGTTACAGCATGTTTTACCGTTTAGGAGACGAAACTATCAGCACTTACGAAAATGGTCAGGCAGTAGTATACAATCCGTTGTATAAAATCTATGAAGAGGGAACTCCAAACGGAAGCATCTCATACGGAAAAGGAAAAACCATCAGTAAGTTCAATAATTTTGAACCAAGAGCTGCTCTTTCTTATGCTTTTAATGACGAAAACTCGATAAAAGCGAGCTACAACCGAATGGCACAATACATTCATATTTTATCAAACACACAGTCTCCGTTGCCAATGAGCATCTGGACACCAAGCGGACCTTTTACAAAACCTCAACTTTTGGATCAGTATGCGATGGGATATTTTAGAAATTTCAGAGACGGCGACTACTCTTTAGAAACAGAATTATTTTATAAAAATGTTCAAAATCGTATTGATTATATTGACGGCGCTGATGTCTTGGCTAACAACAATATTGAGCAGGTTATTCTAAACGGAAAAGCCAGATCGTATGGTATGGAATTATTGTTTAGAAAAAATACTGGTGTTTTCACAGGATGGATTTCTTATACTTTGTCTAGAGCAGAACAAAAAACTCCCGGAAGAACTCCAGAAGAACCAGGAATTGCAAATGGTGACTGGTATTTATCAGGTTATGATAAACTACATAATTTAAGCATTGTAGGAAGTTACGAACTGAATCCGAAATGGTCTTTTAATGGAAATTTCACTTTACAATCAGGGCAGCCTGTAACGTATGCCAATGGATATTACGAAATGGGAGGTATTCATGTTCCAAATTATTCTTTGAGAAACGAAAATAGATTACCGCTTTTCCATCACTTAGATGTTGCAGCAACTTATACTCCGAAACCAGACAAAAAGAAAGGATGGCAAAGCTATTGGGTATTTAGCCTTTACAATATTTACAACAGAAAAAATGCTGCTTCTATGAGTTTTACAACCAATGAAGATACGGGAGCAAATGAAACTAGAAGACTTTCGATTTTCGGAATTGTACCTGGAGTTTCTTATAATTTTAAATTTTAATGCTATGAATAAATTGAAAAAATATACGATAATGAATAGAGCACTGGCATTAATAAGTCTTCTTTTTGTTTTTTCTTTTGCTTCTTGCGAAGATGTGGTCAATCTTGATCTGGAAACTGGGGAAACCAAATTGGTAATCGATGCCGAAATCATTTGGAAAAAAGGAACAACAGGAAATGAACAAACGATAAAAATAAGTAAAACAGCTCCTTATTATAGTGGTTCTACTCCGAAGGTTTCAGGTGCACAAGTTAGAGTGGAAAATACAAACGGAGATGTTTTTACCTTTAACGAAACTGAAGCAGGAGTTTACAAATGCACTAATTTTGTTCCTGTAATTGATATGGATTACAAATTGTTTATTACTGCTGAAGGACAAAGTTTTACTGCAACAGAAAAGCTAACTTCGGCAACTCCAATCACTAAAATCGAACAAAATATTGTTCCCGATTTTGGCGGGAAAGATGTAATCGAACTGACTTTTTATTATAACGACCCAGCAGATCAGGTCAACTATTATGTTACAGATTATCAAAGTAGCTTTTTGATTTATCCGCAATATGAGATTACTAATGATGAATTTTATAACGGAAACGAAATCAGTACAAGATTTTCTGATGAAGATATGAAAGCTGGAAATACAGTAAAAATTACACATAGAGGTGTTTCTAAAAACTTCTATAATTATTGGAAATTAATTTTGGAAGCTTCAAGTGCAAATCCTTTTCTTGTTCCGCCAGGAAACATTAGAGGAAATATTGTAAACACTTCTGATGCTAATAATTTCGCTTTTGGCTACTTCAGACTTTGCGAAGCAGATCAAGTTGATTATTTAGTGAAATAAAAGTCTCTTATATAAATTAGAAAACCCTTAAACATTGCTGTCTAAGGGTTTTTCTTTTTTAATATTTTGTTTTATTCCACTTCAAAAACGGCTTGTATTTCAACCGAAGAATTAACAGGAATAGATGAAGCTCCAAAAGTTGCCCTAGCATGTTTCCCTTTTTCTCCGAAAATTTCAACGGTAAGATTAGAAGCTACATTCATTAAATCGGCATGTTTAGTATAATCGTCTTTGGTATTGAAAATTCCTGTAAGCTGTACGCAACGCTTCACGCGGTTTAAATCTCCATCAAGAGCTTCATTCAAAACCGAAATCACATTAAGCATTGTTGCTTGAGTTGCTTCTTTTACCTGCTGTTCATCTAGATTTACGCCTAATTTTCCAGGATTTAAAATCTTTCCGTCTTTTAAAGCGACTTGGTTAATAAAGATTAAATTCCCCGTACGCACAAAAGGCTGATAATTTCCTGCTGGTTTTGGCACTTGAGGAAGTACAATATTTTTTTCTTTTAATACATCATTGATTGACGTTTGCTGCTTTTCAGCTATTTCCTTTTTCGAAAAAGTTCCTTTTAGTGCCAATGCAACTTTTGCAAAGTTTTTTCCTTGCAATTCCGCCAAATAACGTTCGTCTTTTGTTGGTCTTGGCACATCTTTTAAAGAAGCCATACTCGTAGTTCCTAAAACCGAATTTCCCTGCGGAATCTTTTTATCTATTTTTTCGTTTCCTCTAATTCCGTTTGAAACCAAAACCATTCCGTGTACAGCTAAACTATTCCAAAAAGATTGCAATGCCAATTCTTTTCCAGCTCCACTCCCAGCCGACATAAATACGGTTGCGGGCATTCCTTCTAGAACATGATTCGTCCATAAATCAACCGTTTTTGAAAGAAACTCACTCATTGCCGTACTAATATTTCCGAAATAAACTGGAGAGCCAAATGCAATTCCGTCATAGGTTTTTAGTTCATCGATTGTAGCAACTGGAACATCTTTTAGTTTTGCGTTTGCAGATACTTTTACTTGCTTAATGACTGCACGAACATTTGGTTCGCTTCCTATTCCTTTTGCTATTTCTTTCGCCAGTTCATACGTTCCTCCGTTATCAGAATGAATAAGCACTAATACATTTGCGGTTTTATTTTGCGCCGTAATTACAGTATTTGTCAGTGCTAAAATTGCTATTAAAAGAAGCTTCAGTTTTTTCATGTCTTTGTAAATTATATTGATTTACAAAAATAGCGATGACGTTTTTATTAACTTTGCCAAAAATTATATGCAAAACGCCAATTTAAAATGTGGTTTATCTGAAAAAAGCAAAGGCCATTATGTAGACGACATAACGACCAATGCCTATGTGTGGTATGATAAAAATTGGAAACACGATGATTATGAACACCAACATCATCGTTCTCAACTCACTTTTGTCGAAGAAGGCTATCAATACTTTCACATGGACGAAAAAGTATATCTTGTTCCTCAGAACCATGTTATCTGGATACCTTCTGCTAAAGAACATCGAATTACTTCAGAATCTAAAACAGTAAATTTGATGATTGTGCTTTTTAAATCGACTCCCGAAAAAGATTTTTATCAAAATGTACATGTTTTTTCTGCACCTTCTGTTTTGAAGGAAATGATATTATATGCTTCTAAATGGGATAAAGAATTAATTGACAATGAAGAAAAGACTAGCTTTTTAAATGCGCTTTTAACCAGTCTTCCTTCATTTTGCAAGGAAAATAATTCCCTGCAAATTCCTGTTCCTGTCGATAGTCGTCTAATTCCAGTCTGCAACGAGATTAACAAAAATTATCAATATGCTTTTGATATTGACGAACTAGCAAAACTGGCACAAATGTCGGTTCGAAGTTTACAGCGTATTTTTAAACAGAATACCAGTATTACAATTCAGAAATACTTGCAGTTAATTCGTATTCTAAAAAGTATTGAACTTTTAGATGCCAAACAATATACTTTAAGTCAGATTGCTCATTTGGTTGGTTATAAAAGTCTATCTGCTTTTAGCGCTTCTTATTTTAATATAATTCAAGAAAAACCAAAACTTAGGAAATGATATTTTAGCTAAAAACAAATTAAATCTGGGTATAAAACAAAAGAACCACAAATTCAAACAAATGAATTTATGGTTCTTTTTATTGGGAAAGATTTATGTTAATCAAATCGTTCTTTGTATTTTTTAAATAGCGTATTCATAATTAAAAGTACTATTCCAACTCCTAATAAAACCATAGCTCTGATTAGGAAATCTGCGTTTGATAAGTCAAAAAACATGAGTCGTATAACACAAATTCCTACCAAAGACAATGATACATATCTAAAATATTTTTCTTTAAGAAGAATACCTAATATAAGCAATCCTAGAGATTCTAATATCCAGAAGAAGGTTAAGATTCCTTTATCGAATGTAAGGAACAAAAATAAACCAATACTAAAAGTGGCTGGATAAATAATAATGCTGTTTTTAAATTCGAAATCTTCGATATATTTATAGACAATAAAAATGTATAGTGCCAGTAACGCAAATATAATAAGGTATACAAATTCGAATCTAGATTCAAAATAATTGAAACTTACAAAAGCCAAATGAAAATTGGCCAGTAAGTAATATACAATACTGATTTCCTTTTTGTTTCCTATTTTTTTATAATAAAGAATACTATTTACAATAGCAGTTGAGGCCCAAAACACAGGAAGCCATTTATGTTCTAATTGCGCAAACATAATTGTAGAAAGCCAAAGATTGATGACAATTTGAAAATCTACTTTCACTTCTTTTATGAAATCTTTTTTCTTGATCAGGATAACTAAGACAATCAATAAAGCCACACTCAATAGCTGTAATCCCCAATCGATCAAATCAAAATCATTAAGTTTTTTGACGCTGTAAAAAGCAGAAACTAAAATGGACAAAAGTGAAATAATTAAAATCGATTCTGGAGCTAAATTTATCCTTCTGTACAAAATCAGACCGAAATTCAAGATGGCCAAAAGCATAAATATAGCTGGCAAATAAGCAATTTCTACCTGAATAAATAATAAAGTTATGATCCATAAGTTTTGAACAATCGGTAAAACTGAAATAAACATTTTACCTGCTTCTCTTGTACTTTTTACTTGCAAATAATAATAAACTACAGATAGCAAAACGCATAAGGCTTGCACACTATAAAGTATAATTCTATTATCAGGATTGGCATCAAAAATCGCCTGATAAATACTTAAAAATATTGTCCCAATTAATAGTACAAACGAATAAATATTGTAACGCTCAAATTTTTCAATTTTCTGAAAAATCCAAAAAATTAATATAGCCAAACTTCCTAAATATATTGGAATATAGGTAAGCTCAATACAAGAAAAACCAAAAATTAAAGCATTAAATAGTATCAGCTCACAATTTAATGTATGGAACCTTCCCCATCCAGAAATAACCTCGTTTGACTTGTTTCTTATTTTATCTGCAAACAAAATATAAACTTCGACAGCAGAAAGTCCCAAAGCAATCAATCCAATTTCGATAGTATTTAAAAATTGAGTGTTATATAAAAACAAAGCATTTCCGAAGATTAAAAAAACCGCACAAAATAGATATAGCAGAATTTGGTTGTCTGAAGAAAGTGTTTTTCGCTTAAATTGAAGCCAAAGAAATTCATGATTTAATAAAGCAATAGCAATCCAAGGCAAAATTTGAACAATATTTCCTAAAAACAGATATTTATAAGAAAGCGAAACAAGTAACGCATTTGTACCCACAATGCTAATTGTTTTAATGATGCTTTTATCTGTATAAAATTCTTTTACAAACCAGTTTGCTATAATTACAGCAATAATTCCTAGAGCATAAAAAATATCTAAATTAGATTTTACTTCTATAGCAATTAATACTACACCTACTACAATAGCAATGTTTAAAAAAGTAAATCTTCCTATATCAAATGTGTTTGTTTTGAATTTGAAGCGCAAAAGACACCACAATAAAGCAATAAATACAAGCGGATAATAGAACGAAACTTCGATTGTATGGTACCAGCTTATGAAAAAGAACAGCGAAAACAGAATAGAGAGAATTCCATTTAAGCTCAAATCTTTCTTTAAAACGAAAACATCTGTTTCTAAAAATTCTTTTCTTGCAACACAAAAAACAGAAACTGACAATGTTGCTACTATCATCACAATTAAGGAAGCAAAGATATTTGTAATGTTGGTTTGTACTGAGGATGGATTGATGTGCAAAATAAAGAATCCTAAAATAAAAATCCCTAAAGCATGATTGAGTCCTAAAAATATTTTATGCAATAAAATTTCCTTGCTTTTGTAAACAATTATTAGGCATGTAACCACTAAGAAGTACAATCCGCATGCGATTATATCATAACCTACTTTCCAATCATTAAGCATAAATATAGTTAAAGCAAAAAGTACAAACGAAACCATTCCGTCAAGATGATACAGCCAAAAAATCTTTTTCTTTCTGGCGAATAGTGTTGCAAAAAGGCAAAGAATACCCGCAACCAGCAAAACAAAAATTTTGATTCTGCTTCCAGTTGAATGTAAAACTAGGCCTAAAGCAAATAAAATCCAATTGGTTAAATGCGTTACAAAGGCAATTTTATCAAATCTTGTATTGGCATAAATACTTCTGTATTGCATATACATACAGCTAACCGAAACCAAAACAATACCGATTATAGCGAAGATATTTTGAGACTTACTTAACGCATTTGTGCCTTGTGTAAACCAAATATCGAATATTATAAAACCAGAAATAACAATTAGCAAATGATACTCCCATTTTTCTTTGTACGATAAAATAATTCCCGCTGTTGCAGTGAGTGACGCTAGTAAAAATGTAATTAATAGTTTTTCGGGAATTACGCAGAGAATTAAAATACTCAAAATAGTATGGAGCGATAAAAAAGTTTGCTGCTTAATAATATATCCCACATACAAATTGATTCCGATTCCGATTCCAATAAGCGAATACGCAAGTGGAATATTATTTATAAATGTAAGAGCCGGAATCTGCGATGCCCCAAAACAACCAAACAAGAATAAACTTGCTCCAGCGCTACGAAGCCAAAGTCCTGTTTTGAACCATTTTTCTTTCTTCTTTAAAAAATAATAAGACCCAGCTAAAATTCCAGCATACAACCAAAGAATTAATACACGGAACATTGGCGAAACTTTCAATGCTGTATAAATACTCAGATAACCAATTCCTAACACCATAATTGCGGTTCCTAGAATTCCGGTCCAGTTTTCGGCAAATTGTTGTTCTAATTTTTTGATTAAAACTGAAAAAGCGCTTTCTACATAAATTTTCTCTTCTTCAATTTCTTTCGAATCATCATTTACAATCTCTTTGTTTACAGGAAGCGTTTCAAAATTTTCTACAAACTGAGAATTTTCGTTTGCTTCAATTTCGTTATAGGAATCATCTGTTAAAATATCTGAAACTAATATTGGACTTTCTGAAATTTCTGCTGCTGCAATATTGTTTTCTTGAGAAATATTGTCAATAACAGAATCAGCATCTGGAATAATTAAAGGTTTATTTTCGGGTATAGGTTCAGAAATTATTTCAATCTCTTCTGTTACAGAAGTCAAGTCTCCAGGTTTAAAATCAGGTTGAATCAGCTGATTTTTTATTTCTTCAATTTCTTTTTTCAAAGATTTATAATCTTCCTTAATCTTTGAATAAGAAGAATCTAAAAATTCATTTTCCTTCTTTAATTTCGAAAAATTATTAAATAAAATGACAACACATGCAATTAATGATAAAAGAATAAAATTCTCCATAGTCCAAATTTTGAATTGGCTAATGTAAGAATTGTAATCTTAATTTAACTTTTTAAATAAAATAGTTTTGTTATAAAACAAAAAATCAAAAGACACCAGTAATTTGCGGTATTAGAACCAGTCTTCAATTTGTTTTTTCGATCTGATAAACAAAATTCAACTTTGGTTTTTCTCCAAAATAAGCGACTTCTTCTTCAGCTATTTTTTTTGCTCCTACTCTCGAAATTGCAATTTGCGAACGAATATTCTCTGAACCAATATGAAATTTCACTTTCGAAACATATTGAAAAAGATAATCCAACATGGTCTTTTTTACGCTTTGATTAACTCCTTTTCCCCAGCAGGAAACAGTATAAAAAGTATACCCAATAAAAATACTATCGTCTTCTGGATTGAAATCGTAAAATCGTGTACTTCCAATAACTTCTCCGGTTTCTTTACTTATAATTTTAAAAGCGCCTTTACTTTTCATGGCACCTTCAAAAAAGTTTTCAAAGACTTCTTTTTTCCATCGGTCTTTGTTTGGATGCTGTTCCCAAATTTTAGGATCGGAAGCTGCTTTATATAAATCATCAAAATCTTTTTCTTCTAAAGGATATAGAATACAAAGATCATTTTCTAATACGGGTTGTAAATTAAAATTCATTATTCTTATTTTTATAAAACTAATTCTTCAAAAATTGGGTCTTGCAAAAGCGCAGCGTACAAAGATTCTATAGTATGTTTAGAACCATGTATCTGCCACTCTAAAATAATATGATCTACAGTACGATGTTGCACCAACAGTTTAGCTTTTATACCATAAGTGGCGAAAAGCTCTTTACACCTTGCATGACCTGCATCTGACCGCTTGAAGGTTATTCGAAGGGTTTTATGTTCATTAACTAAATCAATTTTATCCTGAAGAACAGTTAGCATCGTTAGAATTATAAGAATCATAAGTGCCGCACAAGCCGAAGCAAAGTAATAACCCGCTCCTACTCCCATACTAACCGCCGCAACCGACCATATTGTCGCTGCCGTTGTAATGCCCGAAACATGATTGTCTGATCTAAAGATTACTCCTGCACAAAGAAAACCTAAACCGGTAACAATATTAGAAGCTATACGGTCTGGATTTCCCGCTCCTCCGATCCATTGGGACATTAAGGTAAAGAAACAAGCTCCAACAGAAATCATTATTGTAGTTCGAAGTCCAGCGGCTTTTCCTCTATATTCTCTTTCAGCACCAATTAATGCTCCCCAAAATGCTGCTAAAAGCAATCTTATGATAATTTCTAGTTCCATTAAAATCTTCTATTTTTTCAAATAAAATTACATAAAAAACACAAAAAAACCTTCAAAATCAAAATGACTTTGAAGGTTATCTCTATTTAAGTTTTTATGCAAAAACTATTTTTCTTTCAATAGTTTTTCTAAATATTCGATTTTATCTTTTTCAGCTTGCAGAAGACGTTCGTAAAGCTTTTTATTTTCTTCAACAGATTCTATTAATTTATCTAATGGATTAAATGTGCAATGATGGTTTCCATCATGATTTCCGACACTTCCTTGACTATTATCGTAAAAATTATTGAAATAATTGAATACAGCTTCCTCCGAAAAATTCTTGATAGCTTCAACAGTTACATCTAAAGCTTTTGCAATTTCGATTAATTTTTGTTCATCAACAGTTTCACTATTTTCGATATTTGAAACCGCTTGCTGGCTTATTCCCAAAGCAATTGCCAATGCTTCTTGTTTCATGTCTTTTAGCTCACGAATGCGGCTAATTTTTCTCCCGATGTGATTTGGTTTGGTTAATGTGCTCATAATTCAAAGATAATAATTACGACTTAAAATAAATACGAAATATGTAAACTACATAATTTGTCTTGTTTCATACCAAACAATCTTTTACAGACCACTTAGATATCTTATTTTTTCATCGCATCAAAAATACAACTTTTCAGACAAAAAAGTAATTCAAAAACCTCTAAAATCAAAAATGACTTTGAAGGTTTTCTCTTTTCTTAAACTTACTTATATTCTTCTTCTTTCTGCTTGTACCAATCTTTCATGACATAAAAAGCTTTCTTTTTAATTCCGTTGCTCGAGATTAAACCTTTGCGATTAAAGAAATCTTGAATATCTGCCAGCTGTCTTCTTGGTGATCTAAAGTCAACGAGAATCCAAGGCGAAACTCCAGCCAAACCTTCAATTCTATTAAACATTTGTGTGTTTTGAATGTATAATTCTTCCTGATATTCTTCGTTCCAGCGTTCTTTTTTATCGCCGTGTAAACCTTGCAAAGCTTCGCCACCAAACTCACTTATAATAACGGGCTTGTTGTACGGAATTACCCACTGCATGTCTTTACAAGATTCGTTGGTTCCTCTATACCAGCCCAAATATTGATTGAAACTTACAATATCAACATATTCATTCATATTATCATGAAGTGTATTGATATTATTGGAACTCGAAGTAACTTCCATCGCCATACTGATTAAACGAGAATTATCTTGTGTGCGTGCGTATTTTGCTAATTTGCTTAAAAAGATATCTCTATCATCTCCATGAGGCGTTTCATTGGCAATTGACCAAATTACAATTCCGCAACGGTTTTTATCTCTGTAAATCATATCGTGCAACTGATGTTCGGCATTGGCATACGTATCTGGATTTGTCCATGAAATGGTCCAATAAACTGGAACTTCAGACCAGATCATTAATCCCATTTTTTCGGCTTGTTTAACCATGTTTTCGTTGTGCGGATAATGCGCCAATCGAACATAATTACAGCCCAATTCTTTTGCCCAAGTCAGTAATGTAATCGCATCTTCTTCAGACCAAGCTCTTCCAGATCTAAAAGGCGCTTCTTCATGAATACTGATTCCGCGTAAAAAGACTTTTTTTCCGTTTAAGAGAATTTCCTTGCCTTTCGTTTCAATGGTTCTAAAACCAATTTTATCAGTAATATTTTCATCTGCTTTAGAAATCGTAACATCATATAATTTTGGCTTTTCAGGCGTCCATAAAACAGGATTGGCTTTAATTTCAAAAGAGGCAATTCCCTTAGCATCAGTCGTAACGCTTTTTTTAATTTTCAATTCTGGAATGGAAACCGAAACCGTTTGATTTGCCGATTCGCTGTTTAGTTTTATCCAACCCGAAATTTTTCCTTTTTCTTTTTTATCCAATTGAACCAAATAATCTTCGATATACATATTCGGAACCTGAGCCAAAGTTACGTCTCTTGTAATACCGCCGTAATTCCACCAATCCATGTTTACCGTTGGAACATTGTCTTTATGGCGTTTGTTATCGACTTTTACTACTACGAAGTTGTTTCCATCAACTAATAAATGGGTTACATCAAAATTGAAAGGAGTATAACCGCCAATGTGTGTTCCCGCCAATTTTCCGTTTACATAGACTTTTGCATCATAATTGACTGCCCCGAAATGAAGAATTCCTTTAGTTTTTGCATCTTTCTTATAACTAAAGTCTTTCTGAAACCATACCGTCCCTTCGTAAAAAAACAATCTTTGATCTTTCGAATTCCAATCAGACGGAATATCCATAACCGCTGAGGTCGCAAAATTATATTCGCTCAGTTCTGTAGTGTTCCATTTTTTATTTTCGAAAAAGCCATTGTCTTTAAAAGGCTCTAAACGGTAGTTATAATATCCATTTTCGAGAGGATCTACAATATATCTCCATTTTCCATTTAAAGTAATATTGTTTCGAGCTGAAATATTGGATAGTAGTGGAATTTCCTGCGCCATAGCTTTTCCCATCAGCAAAAAAGCACCGCACAGCATTGCAATTTTCTTCATAATAAAAATCATTTTGGTTTCAATAGTTAATTCGTTTTTCATCAAAAAATGAAAACTATAAAGTTAAAAAGTTTCTCTAATGCAGAGGTAAACTACTGTCTTTTGATTGGTCAAAATAACCCATCAAATACTTATCAGTTTTGTGCTACTAGGTATAATATTGTTACTTTCCTTGCTTTATTACCATCAAACCAAATTCAAAAAACTTAAATAACAATCTTATCAATTGACTTATTTTAAATTTATTTTTACTTTAAAAAATAGCGTCTTCAAAACAAACGACTAAAAATCAACCACTTACAAATACCTGGTTTTTTCTATTATAATTAAACAAAAAACAATTGTAAAAAACACACCTGTAATTTCTTGTACGATAAATTTTAATTATTATTTTAGCAAAAATTAACAAGAAAAAAGATGTTTTTGCAATATGGAAACTTTTGTTACCGCTATCTCGCTATCACGAATATTTTATTGTTCTCCAATTTCTTTTATAAATGGTTAATTACAGCTTACTCCTTTATAATTTAAAATAATTTTTTCAATTCTAACTATCAAAATACACTATCTCAATTACCAAAATTATGACCAAAATTTTACTTTTTTTTATCGGCTTATTATCAGTAGAAAGTTTTTCACAAAGTCAATTTACAGATCCACAAAATTCTACACTTGAAAAAATAAAATCTCCTCAAGTCCATCTTTTAAAACAATTTGCCGATTATCCAGTCGATTTAGCAAGTGGTTTAGTAGATGTTTCGTTGCCACTTTATGAAATCAATTTTGGAGACATTAAAATTCCCTTAAACCTAAAATTCCATGCTTCGGGTCTCAAAGCGAATGTTACCGAAAATGGAGTTTTAGGCCTTAAGTGGGTTATGAATATAGGCGGTTTCATTAGTCGTGAAGTTAGAGGTTATGCTGATGAAAGAAATGATCACAAACAGGGTATTAATGGAGAATGGTATATCCCAGATTGGATGACTTTATATGGAGGCAGCAATGATAATGATTATCTTAATAATAATTTGATTTTTCAAGGTACTCAGGTCCAAGATTTATGGCCAATAGGCATGCCTGGTGTTCAAGGTAAATATGACGATACTGAATACGATATTTTTACCTTTTATTTACCTAATGGAAAAAACGGAAAATTTATATTAAAGGATTTAAATGGCAATAAAACTGCTGCCTTTATGCCCTACCAACCTTATAAAATTAATATTACTACCGAAAATCTCATTGGCGTTCATTCATATACAACCTCTATAGAACTCACTGATGATTCAGGATATATATATGTATTTGGTAAAAAAAATTCAAGTGATTCTTATAAATATTATGAACTGGATCAAGAAGATTATGCTATCAATTGCTGGGTTCTAAATTCAATTACGGCTCCAAACAAAAAGGATGTCATCAAATTTGAATATACCAAAACAGTTATAAATGGAAATAGTCCTTTGCCCCCGCTTATTATCAATGACCAGCTAACCACTGCAGTGAATTATTTTTCAAATGATTTGAACATATGCAGTAATTCTGTCTTATACGATCTTATTGGCTGGGACCTGCATCGAAATTATTTTGTAAAAAATTACAACATGCCACCATATGGCAATAAACAGGCTTGTATCTTATCAAAAATAACATACAACGATTTAACCATTAATCTAAACTATTCGCAAAATGCTCCAGATATCAATGACCTTCTGTTAAATAATATCGAAATTAAAAACAATACTGAAATTTTAAAAAAAGTAAAGTTTGACATTATTAGTCCTGGCAGGGAAAGCATTTATGAACTGCCAAAGCCAAGTTATTTAAATTCTTTTGAAATAAAAGACAAAAATGATCAGATAATAGAAAAATATAAATTTGACTATTATAATTTGAATAAACTTCCACATGCTACAAAATTAACCAATAGTGGTGATTATTGGGGCTATTATAATTCGCAACTTGAAAATTTAATTTCAAAAGACACTGTAAATATTGCATTTACTACTCCTATAGGTAGTTGCATCGGAGGATCTTCAACTCTTTATTTTAAGAACGAAATAGGCGGATATGGTAGTCGTTTTAGTAATCCTGAAGATATGAAAATTGGAATGTTAAAAACAATCACCTATCCAACAGGAGGAAAAAGCGAATTTGAATATGAAGGCAATAAAATTATGGCCTTGTATAATGATGGCGGAAACCCTGTTAAAGAATGTGGCGGACTAAGGATTAAAACCGTAACGGAAAAAGATAAAAATGGTACCGAAATAAAGAAAAAAGAGTATACATATGGTTTAAATGAAGACGGAATAGGTCAAATACCTAGTTACCTTTACCCTGATCGATATTTCAAAAATGAAATGGAGGAAACCGCTACTGATTGGAACGTTATAGACAATTACCTAATTTTTGGTGGTGCTCATGGTACTCCATCTTTTAGAAATCAATCAGCTAATGTTACCTACAAAACCAGAACTTTTAATGGCTATTTCCCTTCTCGTTATTATACTTTTTTAAACAAGCTAGTATACTATAATAAGGTTACCGAATATATAGGTGACTCATCCAATAATATAGGCAAAATTGAAAATTACTATTCAAACAATATCCCTCAGGTCCAGGAGTACATCTTTGATAACCGCAATTTCTCCTTTCAAAGAAACAAATTAGCCATCGATCCATCTAATTTTTGGTCTGGGAATAATTTAAGTCAAAAAATTGAGTACAAAAAGGGAAGCAATAACACTTACGTAAAAGTTAGAAAAACTGACTACGACTATCAGGATTATATCGTCGACGAAATTTACGACACGTCGATTTTTAAATATAAGACTTTTTATGGAATGGAGGCTAACCAAGACAAAGACAGATATAAAAATGAATCAATGGCAATTGCTAAAGAAGAATTAG
The DNA here is from genome assembly GCF_013388355.1 of Flavobacterium sp. LPB0248. Lineage (GTDB taxonomy): Bacteria > Bacteroidota > Bacteroidia > Flavobacteriales > Flavobacteriaceae > Flavobacterium. The sequence goes on along the minus strand of NZ_CP058246.1, from coordinate 3,640,738 downwards.
AACGAATAAAAAATAATCCAGCTGCTTATTTTGGCTATAAAACACAAAAATATACTAGTGGCATAGAAAATTTAAAAACTACAACAGAAGAATTATTTTTTGATGATGGAACAAGCATTGTACAGACTGTTAATAACGAATATGATGTAAATAAACCGTCATTTATGAGACAATCTGCTTCTTCAAATTCCAGAGAAGAAAATCTTGTACAAAAATTTCTTTATCCTTTTAATATCAATACAGGGATTTACAATCAAATGACAAATGCCAATGTTCTTTCTCCTTTAATTGAAAAAACAGCGTTAAAAAATAATAAAATAATTAACAGCACTATACTTACTTACAAAAAAAGCGATGAAAATTTTGTTCCAGAACAAAATTACATCACCCAATTAAACACGCCAATACCTTTATCACAATTTGCAACTTTTAATGGAGCAACGAAAGATTCTCATTACAGTTCAAATCCTGAAGTCACTTATGATCTTTATGATGATAAAGGAAATCCAACACAAATTACTCCAAAAGGAAAAGCGTCTGTATGCTACATCTGGGGATATGATAAAAAATATCTTATTGCTAAAATTGAAAACGCGAGCTTTGTAAGTGGACAATCCAACAGTATATCTTCTGCCCAGCAAACTCTTATAAACAATGCTGTTTCTGCCTCACTTGGAGAAATCAATGCTACTACAGAAAGTAATTTAATCGAAAAATTAAATTTTTTGAGAGCTGGTTTCCCCGATGCTATGGTTACAACCTATACCTATGATTCTTTAATAGGAATTACAAGTATCACCGATCCTAAAGAATTTACTACTTACTATGAGTATGATACTTATGGAAGGTTAAAGCAGGTAAAGGATAATGACAAGAAAATTCTTTCTGCCAATAAATACCATTTCACAAACTAAAAATTATCGTACAAATTTAGCATCTCATTGCTGACAGACATTGTAAGCAAATAGTTAATGCTATCGTAAAATTTAAACTTTTAATTATGATATATAATAAAATAAAAAATACGTTTGTTTTTATGGTTTTGGTGATGATAATTATCCTTAACCCATTCAAAATTCAGGCGCAGGTAACTGGTCAGTTATACTTAACAGGACCCACAACCGTTCATTATGGCGATGTAGTATCTTATTCACTTAAAGACTATATGGATAATTATCCTCCCTCGACATATGCCTACAATAATTTCAACTGGATGATTGTTGATGATGGTACAGTCCTAACTTATATAAATGAAAACTATCAGGCTGATGTAGAGGTCTATTGGGACGGGACACCAAGTCAGGAAAAAGTATATGTTTTATATCAGAGACAAGGAGAGCCTTACTACGCAGAACTCAATGTTACCGTTCTTCCAACACCAGCAACGCCAGATACTCCAACAATAGTAAGCTCTGGTTGTAATCAAGTTGTGCTACAAAGAAACGATCCTCCTGGAAAAATAAGAACTGGCAATCAAGACATCACTTGGTATTGGCAAACCAGCCCAACCGGAACCAGCATGGCCAATTCTTCTCCTTCAATAACAGTGACATCGGGTACTGAATATTATTTAAGAGCTAGAAGTTATAATGGGTACTGGAGTGATGAATCGAGTAGTGTTTCTTATTTTATTGGCGTTCCCGCTCCAACAATACAAAGTGTTGCGCAACCAACTGTTACAACTCCGACCGGAAGTGTAACTTTGACCGGACTTCCAGATTCTGGTACATGGGTGATTAATCCAGGAAATATTTCGGGAACAGGATGGTCAACAACCATAACAGGATTAAATCCTGCTACTACATACAATTTTACAGTTACAAATGCTTCCGGATGTACCTCAAATGCCTCGGCTAATGTAGTCATCAATGCACAATCATCAACACTGGATGCTCCAGTGCTGTCTGATATTATTCAGCCAGACTGTAATAATAGTAAGGGACAATTTACCATAACAAACTATAATTCTTCCTACGCTTATACCGTAACACCATCAACAAATGTAAGCATATTAGGATCAAAAGTATTTGCTCCGCAAGGTAGCTATACAATAAGGGCGACATCTGAATTTAATATTTTATCTCCCGTAACTAATTTCAGTATTAACGCACAACCTGTTACTCCAACTGCACCCATTGTGGGCAACATAACACATCCTACCTTAAGCACTCCAACAGGAAGTGTTACATTGACAGGCCTCTCAGGGAGTTGGACAATAAACCCCGGAAATGTTTTCGGTTCTGGCCCCGTTGCCTACGTTAGTGGATTAAAAGCTGGTGTTGTACATAATTTCACTGTAACAAATTACTGGGGATGCATCTCTCCAGCTTCTGTAGATGTTTTTATTAATTTACAGCCCTTTAATTGTGATGGTATTAGCAGTGAAGAAAGTTATGTTCATACAACTACTCCTTTAATAGAAAGCACAGATGTTGATGCGCTTGCTAACAGCCAAAAACAAGAATCCATAACGTATTATGATGGTATAGGACGATCCAAACAGAAAATTGAGATACGAGCGGGAGGAGTTAACAATAATGACATTATAACTCACTTTGATTATGATGATTATGGCAGACAAGACAAGGAATATCTACCTTATACAGACGGGAACAGCTGTGGCGCTTTTAGAACAGCTGACGTTGATTTAGCAACCAAGACTTATTATAAAAATCATTTCCCTTATGACATCAATGCAGGGACTCCAAACCCATATTCTCAAAAAGATTTAGAACCCTCGCCTCTTAGTCGCGTTCTAAAACAGGCCGCACCAGGTTATGACTGGAGATTGGGAGGAGGCAATGAAGTAAAAATGGATTATAAAACAAATGCATCTGAAGAAGTACAGCTGTTCACAGTAGATCTTGCACTTGAAAATAGTGCATATACACCCAAATTAAAAAAATCAGGATATTATACTCCTACCATGCTATACAAAAACGTTGTTTTTGATGAAAACTCTACGTCAAGTTATATAGAATCAGGAGGCTCTACCATAGAGTTTAAGACCAAAGACGGACAAGTTGTTTTAAAAAGGTCGTACGGAATTGTAGGTAGCGAAACAACAAACAAAAGACATGATACCTATTATGTTTATGATGATTTTGGGAATCTCAGTTTTGTAATTCCTCCTAAAGCCGTAGATCTTCTAGGCTCAATTAATGTTGATGCTAACCTAGAATCATCTGTGGTTTTGGAGCCTGGAAGCCCGGAACTAAATCTAAAGGCATCTAATTCTATTACATTAAAAGAAGGATTTCATGCTAAAGCTGGAAGTACTTTTTCTGCAATTATAGATAATGGTAGCCAAAGCGCTTTAGATAATTTATGTTATCAATACCGTTATGACCAAAGAAACAGATTGATTGAAAAGAAACTGCCAGGAAAAGACTGGGAATATATTGTTTACAACAAACAGGACAAACCTATTTTAACACAAGATGCTAATTTAAGAGCCCAAAACAAATGGCTTTTTACTAAGTATGATGTTTTTGATAGAGTTGTATATACTGGCGAATACAAAAATACGGTAAAAACCACACGCGCTTCAATGCAGTCTTTTGCAGATGAAAATGATACTCTTTTTGAGCAAAAACAAACAGCTAATACAATAAATGGAACAACTGTTTATTACAGTAATAATGCCTTTCCAAACGTAAATGATGACAATATTAATTTATTTACAATAAGTTATTATGACAATTATAATTTCGATACTTTACCAACCAATATTTCTTCTCTGGGTGCGATCACTAATACAAAAGGACTCTCAACAGGAAGTAAAACTCGTATTTTAACCACAGATAGCTGGATTACAAATTGGAATTACTACAATACTAAAAGCAAGCCTTTTTATACCTATACTAAAAATGACTTTTTAAATACAGTAGCTATTGTACAAAGCGAATTTGACTTTTCTGGTAATATAAAACAGACAGCCTCAACACATATTAGAAATAATATTACAACTACTATTGTTGATAAATTTGACTATGATCAGGCAGGCAGGCTTACAAAGCAAACGCAGGCAATAAATGGCGTGACTGATCCGGAAATTATTGTAGCTAACACTTATGATGAATTAGGTCAATTAGTAAACAAAGGCGTTGGAAACAAAGCTTCACAAAATAGATTACAAACGGTAGATTACAAGTACAATATTAGAGGATGGCTTAAAAACATAAATGACATAAATGCTATTGGAAATGATTTGTTTGCTTTTCAAATTAACTATAATGATAGTACCGATCCTACTAAAAAACTATTTAACGGAAACATCAGCCAGACTTTTTGGAAAACGACAAATGACGATACCAGCATTAAAAATTATACCTATACTTATGATAAATTGAACAGGCTAAGAAATGCGGATGATAATCTGAATAAATTCAACGAAAGTCTTACTTATGACATGAACGGCAATATTCTGAAACTAAAGAGAAATGGAGAATTGGTTGATGGAGTTCCTAATATCAACATTCCATCACATTTTGGTTTAATGGATGATCTTACTTACAGTTACGACAATGGCAACAAACTCCAAATTGTTTCTGATTTAGGTAATAAAACCCACGGATTTAAAGATGATTTTACAGGCAATGGCGATGACACAAGTGTTGATTATACCTACGATGCCAATGGAAACATGAAAACTGATACCAATAAAGGAATCACTTCTGTAACTTATAACCATTTGAATCTGCCTGACGAAGTAACGATTCAGGGGCAAACAATCAAATATTATTATGATGCAACAGGTGTTAAGCAACAGAAAATTGCAAATACCTTTACAACCGATTATGCTGGCGCTTTTATTTACGAAAACAACCAGCTACAATTTTTCTCGCAGCCTGAAGGATATGTATCAAATAACTCGGGAACTTTTGATTATATTTACCAATACAAGGATCATCTTGGAAACGTTCGTTTAAGTTATGATAAAGACTTAGTTATTCAAGAAGAAAACAACTATTATCCGTTTGGTTTAAAACATAAAGGGTATAATGCTGTTACTAATATTACGAAAGGAAATAGAGTTGCGCAAAAGTATAAGTATAATGGTAAAGAGCTCCAAGACGAGCTGGGACTTGACTTCTATGACTTTGGAGCTAGAAATTATGATCCTTCTTTAGGCAGATGGATGAACATTGACCCGCTGGCGGAAAAGTCAAGACGTTTCTCTCCTTATGTTTATGCTCTTAATAATCCTGTATTTTTTATTGATTCTGATGGTATGGAGGCTTCTCCTCCTGATTGGTATGTAAACACAACAACTCAAGAAGTACAATGGTTTGAAGGCAATGGAAAAGTAGACGGTTACACACATATTGGCCCTTCAGCTTTTCAAGATAATGGAAATGGTACAACTACAATTTATAATGATGGAGGCACCAAAGATACAGCTATAAATTTGGAAGGAGTAACACTTGATAAATATACACGTTGGGAAGGAACTTATTTTGATAGAAGTAATTACGGGAGAGGTGAAAATCCATATTCTCCTTACATTCCTGATGCAATTGGAATTAGTCTATCAGTAACCGTAAATACAGGAATACTAGGTAGTTTTGGCGGAACAATCGGTGGAGCAATTGATGTTCATAATGATGTCGAAGGATATGTTGGTGGATTTGGAGATATTGGTTACATTGGAAGTTTTGGTATTCCTAAAATAAGTTTTGGACTAAGTATAAATCTTCATGACAGTTATATTGGAAATGATAATTCAGTTCTTGCGAATTCGATCCCTGGTGGTGTACTTCAAAATTTAGGAGGGACTAGTAAAACATATAGCGGTGGTCTTGGATTAACAGGGGGGTATTCATATTCTTCAAATGAAAGAGCGACGGAAAAGTCCGATTACGGCGTTGAAACAAAAAGCATAGGATTAGGCTTGGGAATAAACGCACAAAAAGGTATGTCAAGATCGTGGACTTTTACAGAAATTTATAATAATATGAAAAAATGAAAATAAAAAATCTATTTATACTAGCTCTACTAATTCAATTATCCTGCGAGAGATATGATAGTAATAAATCAGCATCTTATTATCAAAATATGGATTTAAATTTTATTATTCTAGAAAAAAAGCCTCTAAATCATGGTAGAGAAGTGAATTTAAAAATAAAAAATATTAAAAATAATAAAAATGAAATTTATCGTGAGGAGAATACTTTATTTGCTTGGCATTATGAAGATTTTGAGATTGGAGATACAATAGTCAAAAAGCCAGGAGAAGATACTTTTGCAATTCATAAAAAAGATACAACCATGTATTTTTCTTTCGGATACAAATAATAAGTTTGATTGAAAGTAGATTTGTTTTATTAATGCTACTTCATTAGGAGTATTTAATTTACTCGTTGCTAGTGGACAATAAAGATGACAAATAGATTAATGACTCCTGATAGATTATATGTAAGTTTTTCTTATAATGCCCCTTACTGGCGAGCATCTTGCTCGTGAAGGTAAAGAAACTCGACAAAATACATAAAGAAAACCTCGCCGCTTGGCGGGGTTTTCTGCATTTATAAATAGTATTGTTACAGATTTAGGTGTTTTTATAATATATCCACTTAACTAATTGAAAGAGAATATAAAATTTTAATTATTGAATAGAAAAAGAGACGTCCAGTTAACTTCCGCTATAAATGGTGCCAGTGATCCGGAAATTATTGCAGATAACAACTATAATGAATTAGGTTAATTAGCTTCTCTGCTGTTTTAACTAATCGTTTTGAAAAAGCAACTGATAATTATCTTTAAGGCTCTGGTTTTGGAGAGGCGATGGTAAGGAAATATTTTAACGGAATTGTAACCGATGGAGCTAATCAATACCTATAATAATACATTAATACTCATAAAAATAAAAACATCTGCCAAAGACAAGAAAATTTCAAAACCAAGAGCAATTTCATAAAAGAATCAGAATTTCAAGATATTAAATTTTAGTTTATATTTAATCAAAAAAATATCCCTTTTTCATTAAACATGGAACAATTAGAAGACATAATAAAACAAGTTTCCACTAAAAATAAAAGAAACCTTTTTACCTTTTTAACGGGCGCCGGAATTTCTTCTGAAAGTGGAATTCCGACTTATAGAGGTGTTGATGGTATTTGGATCAAGGGAACAAAATTTCATAAACCTGAAGAATTTGGGACTTTTAAATACTTCAAAGAAAATCCCGAAGAAGTTTGGCAATATTCATTGTTTAGAAAAAAAATGTTCGAAAATGCAAAGCCAAATGCAAGCCATTACGAAATGGTCGAAATTGAAAACATTTTAAAAGACAGATTTCATCTAATTACTCAAAACATAGACAACCTACACAGGTTAAGCGGAACAGAAAGAATTTTCGAAATTCATGGAAATAACAGACAAATAAAGTGTTCAAAAGGTTGCAGAGAAATTATAAATCTACCTGAAGAAATAAAAGGAAAAGAGATTGATGAAGATTTAACCGAAAGAGAAATAAAGCTTTTAAAATGCAAAAGTTGCGGAAGTTGGATGAGACCAAATATTCTGTGGTTTGACGAATATTATGACGAACAAACAAATAAAAAATTCAGTTCTCTGAAAATTGCCAAAAATTCAGGAATACTTTTTATTCTGGGAACTTCTGGCGCAACGAATCTACCTGTAGCAATTGCAGAGACCACTTTAAAATACGGAGGAACTATCGTCGATATTAATATAGAAGACAATCAGTTTACGACTTTGATAAAAGATAAAAAGAATAAAATCATCATTCGCAAAACGTCTACTGAAGCTTTAAAATTGATTAAAGAAATGATTAGAAGCAATTATCTACCTCAATAGAATTATACGCAAATCAAAAAAACATTTCAATTAAGAAATGGCTTCCGCTACAAAAGCATTAGATTAAATATGATAGAAAAGAAAAATATTATTCCGTCATTAATCTTATTAGGTCTCTTTATTTTTGTTTTGTACGGTCAATTACGAAGTTATCAGTACGAAAATAAATTAAAATGGGAATATTATATATATTATTTTTTACGATATTAGGTTTCGTTATTTTTAATGTTTTATCTAAACCTATTTTAATATTAAGATTGAAAATTTTATTTTCAATCTTAATATTTGTATTTTGTTTATTACAATTTACTTTATTCTGTAAGTTAGGTTATATGGATAATGAAAAATTCGTTATTCTACTAGTATTTAGTTTTGTCGTTTTTGTCTTTCATTACGGCATTAATTCTCTATTGATTATGTTTTTAAATAAAAATGATACTTTTCAAGATAATTATTTAGCAAACGGTTTTCTTTTTTTTAGAAATTATATTATTTATCTTCTAATTTGGGTTTTTCAGGTATATACAATATTATGGGGTAGTTAGGCCAATTTTTCAATTAAAATAGTATGAAGAAAAAAATAAATCTTTATAGAATTTTACCACTATTCATTATCATTTCTGCAGTAACTGTATTTCTTATATATAATAATCAATGGAATAAAAAATTTATAAAATTAGAAGCAAACAGTATTATTGTAACGCGAAATAATTGGCAATTAAGAACGACTGAATTTTATTTGCAAAATGGATTGAGAATTGACTCTACATTTAAGGATAATTTTGATCTAAAAATAGGAGACTCTATTTCAAAAAAATCAAATACTAATACTTTTAGTGTTTACAGAAAAGAAAATGGCATATATACATTTTACAAAAAAAATGCTATCGATTAAAACAAACATATCTTGAACATAAAAATTTAAAAAAACCATTTCAACTAAGAAATGGCTTCTGATTCTTTTATCAATCCTAAAATTTTCCCGTAAGCAATAGCTGCTTTATGAACTTGAATCGTCCAATCTTCTGCAGCATTGTCATCGGCTCCATCAGAAATATATTTTAGACTTAAAAACGGAATATTTTCTTTCATGGCAATCATGGCTAAAGCGTAACCTTCCATATCAACCACATTGTAAGCGTCTGAACAATGTCCCATTTCAAAATTATCTCCAGTTCCGCAGATTCCTTCTTGAAGATTATCCATTAACAAACCATATTCTAAAAGTGGCGGCAAACCAGAAAGTGGCGTTTCGTATAAAGCAAATCCTAAACCGCGAACGTCCATATCTCTTTGTACAAATTTGGTACAGCAAATTACATCTCCTTTTTGAAAACAGCTGCTTCCCGCCGAACCCAGATTAATAATTACAGAGGGCCTTTTCTTTTGAATGGCTTTTGTTAATTCGTAAGCTGCATTTACTTTTCCGATTCCGGTAATTAAGACATTGTGATCTTTAAAAACTTCTGCCGCTTCAGATTCAAGCGCAAAACAGAATAATATATCTTCAATAGCAAATGATGCCGTTTGATTAATTTGTATCATGTGTAATTTATTTTCGGTTTACAAAAATACGTTTAAAAATTTACGATGCTCTAACCTAAATTTAAAATCCAAAAAAGACGTTAAAGTCTGTTTTAGCTATTGGATTTTATGATATAAAAAATACATTTGCGAGAACCAGTAAAAAAAGTTTAAAACCAGAAAGAATAACTGCATGGATAGTGAAAAATTTATTTTCTGCCTTGAAGGCGTTAAAGATATAGACGATCATACCCAAACCAATGTGGTAAAATGTTTGGAAGAATTGGCCATAGACCAAGGTATTTCGAGCATTCATAAAACTTGCGATACAATCGAAGGTTTAGAAGAAAGTCTGAACATTTTGCTTTACGAAGATCATAATTTCAAAGATTATGAAATCATTTATTTAGCCATGCCAGGTCAGGAAAATAATATCTGTCTTCACGATTATTATTATAGCATTGAAGAAATTGCAGAATTGTTTGAAGGAAAAATGAAAGGAAAAATTATTCATTTTGCCAATCTTAAGGTTTTAGATTTAAACGAAGAAGAAGCGCAATATTTCTTAGACATAACTGGAGCGAGAGCCATTTCTGGCTACGGTTCTACGTATAATAAAATTGCCAGCTGCAGCACGATTGACAAAGCTTTTTTTAGCTTGTATCAGGAAAACGACAATTTGATTGAAGTGGTTGAAGATCTGTATGCTAAACATTACAATCTCTGCAAACTGCTTGATTTTAGATTATATTATTAGAATGAAAAAACAGGCAGAGAAAATAAAAACCTATAATCCAAAAGGGTTTCGAGAAAAGTTTTTAGGAGAAGACAACCCTATTCATTTACTTTTCAAATCGAATTCGGATCATTTTTTCTGTCTTGAAATCGAAGAAATGATGCAGATGCAACATCCTGTTCCGCCTTCTAAACATTCTTGCCATACTTTGATTTTTATTTCGTCAGGTCAGCATGTTATGAAATTAGGTTATCAGGAATATGCCACGACCGATAACGAAATGATTATGGTTCCTGCTGGTCAGATTTTTTCTCTTGATAATGTTAACAATATTCATAAAGGTTATATCTGCCAGTTTCATCCCGATATTTTGATTCGGAAATATGGCAGCCGTGAACTGCTCAATGATTTTGACTTTCTAAAAATTTCAGGAGACCCCAAAGTTAAACTTGCTCCCGAAGATATTGCTCCAATTACCAATATTTTGGAACGATTGAAAAAGGAATATTCTGAAAAAACAGTTACAGATTTAAATATTGTTCAGTCGTATCTGATTACTTTGTTTTATGAAATGAAAAAAAATGCGGTGAAGACTTCTAAAAGTATTTCGGCAGCAGAAGCAATTACGGGGAAATTTAAAGAATTGATTCATGACCATATTAAAACCCATCATCAGGTCAATTATTATTCGTCGATGCTAAATGTTACTCCCAATCATTTAAACAAATGTGTCAAAAATGTAACCGGAAAATCTGCTGTAAAATGGATTGACGAAAACATATTGCTAGAGGCCAAATATTTATTGTTTCAAACCACACTTTCTGTAGGCGAAATCGCAACGCAGGTAGGCTTTGAAGATCAATCTTACTTTAGTCGATTTTTTAAAAAAGCAGAAGGAATCTCTCCTATTCGATACCGAAAAATGATTGATAAGTCCTAATTATTGATTAAAGAATCCTAACAAATATGTAGACGTTTTTCAGAAATTTGCTACCTCAAAAATGCAAATTATGATTTATGTTTTTAAAACTTCCGTTGATAGCGAGGCAAAATTTGAATCGGCTTCTGTACTTCTAAATGAATTATTACCTGATTCTTTGTGGAATTTTGACCTAGAAGATTGCGACAACATTCTGAGAGTCGACAGCGAATTGAATGTAGGAGCCTTACTTGAAAATAACCCTGTATTCGATTGTATCGAATTAGAATAACCCTTACATGCCTTTTTAAATTTATATGGAATCAAAATTATACCAAAACCGAACTTTTGAAACGATTGATTATTCGGATCAAAGTTTAGCCAATACCGAATTTGTAAACTGCGAATTCATAAACTGCAACTTTTCTAAAAGTGATTTAAGCCATAACGACTTTCTAGATTGCACATTTAAAAACTGCAATCTTTCGTTGACAACTTTGCGAAATACGGGATTGAAAAACATCAAATTCATTGGCTGTAAATTAATGGGACTTGACTTTAGTGCCTGCAATAGTTTTTTATTTTCTATGAATTTTGAAGATTGCGTTCTAGACTATTCTACTTTCATTTACAAAAAACTAAAGAAAACCAATTTTACAGATTGCCTTTTAAAAGAAACTGATTTCTCAAATACCGATTTATCTTTTGCCGTTTTTAAAAATTGTGATCTTTCTGGTGCCACTTTCGTAGAATGCATACTAGAAAAAACCGATTTCAGAACTTCTAGAAATTATGCCTTTGATCCGTCAGAAAATAAGATTAAAGGAACAAAAGTTTCGCATACGGCGCTTGCAGGTTTATTAGAAAAATTTGATTTATCTATTGAGTAGTTGTTAGTTTTCAGTCTCAGTCCCAGTTTTCAGCTACCCCTCATTACTGAAGACTGAGACTGAAAACTGAGACTGAAAACTAAAAAAGCGGGATTACAAAGTAAATTGTATCCCGCTTTTCTCTATTTAATCAACCACGATTTTTATTTTAACCAACGAGGGTCACCAATATTGTTATCAATCAATGTTTGGTTTTGCACTTTAAAGTTACCAGCCGCAGCATCCACAAATTGCGGGTTTAATGTTGTGTACGAAGTAGACTTATCAACAGTGATAGCAGCTGCTCCAACTGTGTACAACAAACTCGCATTATAATAATTGTTATTAGAAAATGTTGGCGGTGTTGTAGGTGTACTTGTACCATTTTGGTTTGAATATATCGCAGCCGGTGCATCTGTTATAATAGTGTTTTTGACAGTAGATGCATTACTTGCAAAACGGCTGTACAATAGTCTTTTTGAAGCAGCAGTAGTACAAACCTTGTACAAAGTACAATTGTTAATTAAAACATTAGTTGTTAAACCTGTACCTGTCAAACCTGTAGAAGCATCTAAACGAATAAATTCACGTGAGTCCGAACAAGTGTCAAATGTGCTATTCTGAAGTACAATATTAGTTACAACACCAGATCTTACATCAATAAATTCAGCACCTGCATTAGTGTTTACATTTTTAACAATACAATTATCGATTGTAAATGAATTTATTTTAGCAGCTGCGCCAGTGGCTGTATTAGAAAGGAATGAACGAGTAAAATCATGTACTCTACAACCACTTACTAAAACATCACCAAAAGTTCCTGAAACACCAAATGTGATTACACTTCCATTTGTTATACCTGTTCCGTCTAGATCAAGATCAATTAAAGAAAGGTTTGAAGTTCCTACATTTACCGTAAAAGTATTGTGTAGTTTTGGTTTATCGCCAGGACGTAGACCACGTAGTGTAATTGATTTGTTTAAAGCAATGTCTCCTGTATAAACTTTATAATCTCCAGGCATAAACACTAAAACAGATCCAGCAGGAGCGTCAGTAATTTTCTGAAGCACATCATCTTCTGGCTTAACTAAAATTCCTGTTCCAATATCAATTCCCGTAGTAAAAGTTACTACCCCTCTTTTCTTCGTTCCGTTTAATAATGTTGCAGTATAAGCAGTTTCACCCGTAAGACCTGTTACCGTTGCAACTCCAGCTGTTTTTTCTGCTGCTGTAATTGTATGTGTAATACTTCCTGGCTCAACAGAAATTTGTGTTACTGCACTGTTAGGCGTCCATCTTAAAGTAACCTTAGTTGCTTCAATATCTGCATCTTGAACAGGGAAGAAAATTTGCTCTGTTAATGTTGTTGCTGTGGTAATATACCATTTAGAATCTTCTAATCCTTTACCACTAACTGCTTTTACTCTGATAGAATAAACAGTTTCTCCTTCTAATGCTACTTGCACAGGAAGTTGCGAAGCTGTAACATTTATTGTTTTATAAATAGTCTTGAACTCAGGATCATCGGCACTAAATTCTACTACAAAATGATCTGGAGCTTCATCTTTTTTGACTGACCAATTCAATTCAACAGTAGTTGAATTTCTAATTTTGGCAGTAAGTCCAATTGGAGAAAACTCTCTTGAATTTCCTATGTTGTCTAATAACGCTTCATTATAACTTTCGCAGCTTGAAATTGAAATTGCGAGAAGTAATATCGTTATTAACCCTTTAAATATATATTTTGTTTTCATCATAATAATTTATACTTTATTATTAATTTTTTGAAAGATTTTAATAACCGTAATCATTTTTTAACTGACCATTACTTCCGTCAATAAACACTTGCCATATTGGCCAGAATTGTCTGTTATCAGGATTTACTCCCACCTTATATAATGAAGCTATCTTAGCATCTGCAGATGTTCCTGTCCAAGTCCATGTCGTAGATGAATAGGCTGCACCCGGATTTACATTTTCTCCTCTATTTAGCCCATAAATATCTAAACTTACATTATCTGCTTGATATTTGTAGTATAGCGTTGCTGGCACATCAGCATACTCTCCTGTACGAGCTGATAAATTTGCCATTTTTTGCTTTGCCTTATCTAGATTTGTCTTAAGCAAATTCCAGCGAATAAGCGCTTGTTTACGTTCCATTTCTCCCGTAAATTCAAATTTATTTTCTTCAACAAGAGCATTAAACATTGCTTCTTTACTGGTTAAAGCATTTACATAATTTTCAACTTTCACAGCCTGATCAGCAGAAGAGAATGATCTTCTGCGAACTTCCTTTAAATATGACATCGCTGCACTTGGTCCTTCCAGCTCGTTTGCTGTTTCAGCAGCAATAAGCAATACTTCGGCATAACGCATATACATTTTATTTACTCCATCATCATTAGTAGAGGTCACATAACGTTTCATCCATTCGTAACGATATTTACCAAAATACCATGTGTCTAAAGTTCCTAACTCTTGTTTTGCGATACCATTAACTGCAGCACCATATTTATAAGGTACACAAGTAACATTTCTACGAGCATCGGCTTGATCGTAATCATAGAAAATAAATGGTAATGGTCCTGCTACTCCACCACGGTTAGCACCATTTGCTTGAAATTGATCTAAAGCTGCAGTGTGTTTTACTGCAAACGTAAATAACATTCTACCACGTCCATCAGAAAAAGGAAGTTCCCAAAGAGACTCTCCTCCAGCAGCAGTATTTTCTTCGTTGTATTTTCTCCATAATCCTTCAAAAGTAGATTCTAAATGAGCAGAACCACTTTGAATTACTTCACGAGATTCTTTTAAAGCCAATGCATACATATTAGCAACTGAAAGTTCTGGATCACTGCTTCTTCTTACTCCGTCAGGATATTGCTGGTAACCACTTGCCGCTAAAGCCAAACGAGCTCTGAATGCTTTTACAAAAGTCTTGTTTACATGTTCTACAGTGCTTGTATAAGCTGTTTCATTAGGCCATGCCACCAATGTTGATGCCTCTCCTAAATCTGCAATTAATTGCTTATAAATAATATCTCTGTTTGATTTAGCCAGATATAAAGTAGCACTTGTAATAGGTTCAAAACGAGCAGGAACATCACCCCACGATTTTAGTAAATCGGCATAGTAAATAGCTCTTAGGGTTAAAGCTTCTCCTAATAGTTGCCCCATTTCTGTTCCAGGCAATGGATTTCCATATTGGCGTATTCCTTGAATACAAACATTTGCGCGTTCAATACCAGAATACATCATGGCATAGGCATTATTAGTTGTATTCATCTCGGTATTACTTGGCTTCGCATCGTACACACATAAATCTGATTTATCTCCTGCTGTTTGCGAAGTGTTATACCATTCCACATCTGTATTTAATCCATAGTAAGGTAAAAATCTTCCTCTATAAGAGTTCGTCTCAGCAAATGGCACTTTTATTCCGTCAATAGCTCCTTTTGCAAGTCCCGCTGTAGAGAAAATCACAGAAGCATCTAATGTTGATTGTGCAGGCGCATCTAAATAGTCATCTTCAAATTGCTGGCAAGAACTAAATAGACCCGAAATAATCAATCCCGCTATTATTATTTTATGTTTCATTTTGTGTTGTCTTTTAAATTAGAAATTAAGATTCATTCCAAAAATCATTTGTCTGCTTCTTGGATATGGACTCGAATCAACTCCAGGAGTAAGTGGAGTTTTTCTTTTTGTTGAAACCTCTGGATCAGAACCAGAATAGTTAGTCCAAACAAAAACATTACTTGCTGTCAAATAAAATCTCAATTTAGAAATTGCAAGTTTAGAGGTAAACATCTCAGGCATTGTATATCCTAATGTTAGGGTATTCAATCTTAAGAATGATGCATCTTCAACTGCCCAATCTGTAAATATTGCGCTTCTCATATATGGAGACCACATAGTTGTATTAGCATTAAGATCTGCCAATGCTGTAGGATCTGTTACTAATTGACCTGTAGCAGGATCTAGATTTGTCCATCTTTTTCCATCAGCCATAGTAGAATTTAAGTTTTTATATTTTCCTGAAGCAGTAGCTGTTGAAAACTCAATTTTATCGGCATTATAAACATCATTACCAATACTCCAGTTAAAAGCTGCCATTAAATCAAATCCATAAGCATTCCCGTTGATTATAAAACCACCATAGCTTTTAGGATTAACATTTCCAATAACTGTTTTATCGTTAATATCTACTTTACCATCTCCATTAACATCTTTCAATTTCATGTCTCCTGGTTTAAGAGAACTTCCGTCTCCTACCAAAGAAGTTGAAGTGTTAACTACTCCGCTTTTTAGGACATATTTCCCTCCAACATAATCAAAGTCTGAAACTTCGTATCTTCCATCATTTCTATAACCATACATACTACCTAATGAACCACCAACTGCGATAAGGTAATCATCTCCAATTTGTGAAGAAGCCCAACCTGTTGCCTGTCCAAAATCATTCATAGTACCTAATGAATTAATACGATTTTTGTTTATTCCCATATTGAATGAAAAATTCAATCCGTATTTAGCTTTTTCAATTGCCACAACATTTAAAGTTGCTTCAAAACCTGTGTTTTGTGTTTCTCCCATGTTACGATATTGGAAATCATATCCAGATCCAGCAACTGGGAAATTAATTAATAAGTCGCTTGTAACATTTTTATAGACATCGAAATTACCACTTAAGCGATTTTTGAAGAATGCGAAATCTAAACCAAAATTCTGAGTTACTGTTGTCTCCCATTTCAAATCTGGATTAGGCATTGTTTTTGAAGGTGCCCAAACACTAGTAACGCCATTGATCCATGATGTTGCTGTAGATTGAAAAATTTGAATTTGCTGCCCCACAGGAATATTATTGTTTCCTGCTTCACCATAACTTGCTCTTAGTTTCAAAAGACTTAACCAGCTTTGATTTTTTAACCAGCTTTCTTCTGACATTTTCCATCCTGCTGCAAAAGCTGGGAAATACCCCCAACGATTCTCCGCTAAAAATTTACTAGATCCGTCGGCACGGAATGTAGCAGAAAGGATATAACGATTTTTGTAGTCGTAATTTGCACGCCCGAAGAATGATAATAATTTATCATCTGGGTTATAGTAATTGTCTACAGATTGTGGAGTTCCTTGTGTAGTCAATTTTTTTGCCTGATCAAAATCAAAGAACTTTGGATATCCATGAATAGTGCTAGTTACAGTATTTGAATTGTATTCAATACTTTCTTCTCCAACAAGAACATTCAAATGATGGTCATCTCCCATTAATTTTTTGAAATCGTAAGTCAGCGTATTAGCATTTCTGAAACGTCTGTCTTTAGTATCTGCCATAATCATTGCAGGCATATTCTGCATTGTAGCTAATGGTGCATTAGCCACATAATACGTAGTTAGTCCGTAAAAACGGTAGTCTTGGGTATTAAAATTATCTACACCTAAATCTACATTCAACTTTAAATTATCTACAATCTGCCATCCGAAACTTCCTAACATATTAAAGTTCTTACGCAATTGCTGACGATCATTATCTGAAACAGATTTAAAAGGATTAATCAATACATCAGATCCATCTCCTGCAGTATCATCTGAAGTCAAACCTGACACAGGAAGTGGCGCATAACCCACAATCGTACGCATACGAGAATCTGTTGAAGATTTTTCGTTTTGTTCATTTACACCACCACCATCAATCTCTGTATCTGAGTAACGCATCGTGAAACCAACATCGATCTTGTCGTTTAACTTACTTTTTAAAGCTAAGGCTAAGTTGTTTCTTTTGTAGTTTGAGCCAATCATAATTGCCTTTTCATCGTAATGAGCATAATTAAAATTGTAATTAAGCTTATCTGTTCCTCCTCTAATTCCTAAATCACGGCTTTGTACCTCACCTCTACGTCCAAAAATCTGTTTTTGCCAATCATCTCCCTTCAATCCCTTGTACATATCGTGATCTTGCCAATTTCCAAAATACTTAGTGTATGAATCTGGATCAGAAGCTACTTTTGTTCCACTTTGAGAAAGCAAAGCATATTCATATTGCCATTTAGTATAATCTTCAGGTGACAAAACATCAATATCTTTTGCCATCGTCTTCATACCGTAGAACATATTAAAGTTCACGGCCATTTTTCCGTCTTTCCCTTTTTTTGTTGTAATAAGAATTACCCCATTTGCACCACGTGATCCATAAATTGCAGTTGAAGCAGCATCTTTTAAAACGGTCATTGTATCAATGTCAGAAGAAGAAATATCATTCATATTATTGATAGGGAATCCATCTACAATGATTAAAGGCGAAGCATCTTGAGTAAGCGAACCACCTCCACGAACTCTAATTCTAATATCAGCATCTGGAGAACCTTCTGCTGCAGTTACCTGCACACCCGCTATACGACCTGTTAAAGCTTCAGCAACGTTAGCCACTGGTACTTTTTTCAAATCAGCTCCTGAAATAGTTGACACAGCACCTGTTAAATCAGATTTCTTAGCTGTTCCATATCCGATTACAACAACTTCATTTAAGTTATTCGAATCTTCTACTAGTGTTGCATTTACTTTAGTCTTTCCTTCTGCAGAAATATTAATGCTTTGAAACCCAATAAAAGAAAAACTCAATACGGCTTTTGGGTTGGTTAGTTTTATTTTATAATGCCCGTCAAAATCGGTAGAAGTTCCGTTCTTAGTTCCTTTTTCTAAGACGTTTACCCCAGGAAGAGAAAGTCCCGCGGCATCCTTCACGGTTCCCTCTATCGTTGTGCCCTGAGCGTGTACTTGACTACCGATCAATAAGCACAGTAAGAAAACAAGTTTAAAGCAAAAATTTGCTCCTTTGTTTAATAGTTCTTTAAAGTTCATGGTTGATTGTTTAAGTTATTAAAAGTTTTTTCTTTTTGGTTTAAGTGGTTTTTTGTGGTTACTTTCAATTCATTTTATAGTTAATATTTGTGGTTTTTATTTAATAGTAATTTATTCACCTCTCCCCCAAAGCTTTATTCCTGCTCTGTTTTCCATCATATAACTTAATCGATTTCGAAGATTAAAAATGAAGTTGTAATCGATTACACAAACATAGATATTTTTTTAAAACGAAAAATAAAATTTCATAAAAATTTCATAAAAAAAATTACATATTAAAAAATATATCGACTTTTTCTATGACATATCTAATTTATCTTAAGATAAAATATTAAATATATTTTTATTATTCGTGCATTTGATTCGATTTTTATAAAAAAAACAATCGATTACATCAATAACTATTACGAAATTATTAGGTGTTATTTTTACACTTAAAAAGTTAAAATCAAGCCAAAAAAAATAGCGTGATTTCATTTATATTTTAAAATTTACAATGATTTTACCTATAAATGAAGTCGACAAAATGAAGGAAAAAGTAATTTTGACTATAAGTTTGCGTCTTTATAAGCACAAAAAAAGCCCTTAAACAAAAGTTAAGGGCTAAGAAAATTGAATATTTTAAAATCAGATAGCTTGTACCTGAACTTGCTTTTGATGTAACCTCATCAATATGAATGTAATGATCATTCCGATAACCGACATTACAACTCCAATAAGATTAGGAGAAGAATAACTAAATCCTGCCGCTAAAGGTAAACCGCCTAGAAAAGCACCTAAAGCATTACCAATATTAAAACTTCCTTGAAGAGATGCCGAAGCAATCATCTCTGCTCCTTTTGCAGTTCTAATCATCAACATCTGAATTGGCGCAATTACAGAGAATGAAATGGCACCGGTTAAGAAAGTTAGAAATAAAGAAGCATATTGATTGAATGAGAAGAAATAAACCAAAATCAAATCAGTTGACATAACAAGCAGTAGAGCCAACGTTGTTGGCGCTGGCGAAAAACGATCTGCCAATTTACCACCGACGAAATTACCGACTACCATTCCTAATCCTGCTAAAATCAAGATAGAAGAAACATCTTCTGGCGAAAACTTAGAAACATTAATCAAAAGAGGTGCGATATAACTAATCCAAGCAAATAAACCTCCGAAACCAATTGCTGTAATTCCGATAATTAACCAAGCTTCTGTTTTCTTAAAAAACTGAAGCTGCGTTTTCATATTCACGCTTTCTCCTTTCTCGAGATTTGGCATCCACATATAAATAGCCAAAAATGTCAACAAACCTACAATAGCAATTAATACAAAAGTATAACGCCAAATAAAGTGGTGTCCAATATAAGTTCCAATTGGCACACCAATTAAATTAGCAATAGTCAAACCAGCAAACATTATAGAAATTGCCTGCGCTTCTTTTCCTTTGTCTGCCAAACGGCTTGCGACTACCGCTCCCACTCCAAAGAATGCTCCGTGCGGCAATCCAGATAAAAATCGAGAAGCAAATAGAACATTATAATCAGGAGCTATAATTGATAATGCATTAAAAACTGCCAGCATTAAAGCCAAAATCAAAAGCATTTTTTTTGGCGCATAATTTCTTCCTGCGATTACTAATAAAGGTGCTCCAATAACAACTCCAAGTGCATAAGACGAAATTAAATATCCAGCAACAGGAATTGAAACTTTCATATCTGAAGCAATATCTGGGAGTAATCCCATCATTACAAATTCTGTAATTCCAATAGTTAACCCTCCTAAAGAGAGTGCAATAAGACTTTTTTTCATTTTGATTTAATGTAGAAAGGAATAGATTTCTACGAGGCAAAATTAAGACCATTAAGCGAATTAAAAATTGTATATTTGTGATATAAAATTGTATAATTAAGTTATACCTAAATTAAATCAGTTTAAAACGCTTGTTCTGGATGAGTTTGAAGAAGAAAAATTTCATCTTCCTCCACATACGCATACCTATTACGAAATCATCTATATCAAGAAAGGAAGCGGCATTCATCACATAAATAATAATCTCCTTCATTATAAAGCAGGCGATCTATTTGTAATTTCTCCTGATGACGAACATTACTTCGACATTAAAAAAAGTACTCGTTTTATTTTTATCAAATTCACAGATAATTATTTTAATTCAAAACAAAACTTAACCTGTGACGAATTCTTGATTCATACACCTGAAAGTTTTATGCGCGATAAAATTTTAAAAGAAACGGTTTTAAAATTTGATGAGCCTTGCAAAACTATCCTAAAAAATACTGTCGAGAACATTACAAAATATGGAGAGTATATTGATGTTACCAATTCTCCAATTGTATTCTATCAGATTCTTTCGATTTTTGGACTTATTAAAGAAACCATTCGATGTATGAATCTACAGATGACATCGAAACATTTGGATAATGAACAAATTGCCAATTACATACATCAAAATATTTATCAGCCAAAACTGGTTCAGATAAAAGTAATTGCAGAACATTTTAATATTGCTCAAACGTATTTTAGTGCTTATTTTAAAAGAACTTTCAGCATTAGTTATCGCGAATACATTCATAATTTAAGAATGACTTTAATCGAAAAGAGATTTCACAATAATCAATTGCCCATTAAACAAATTGCCTACGAGTTTGGCTTCACAGATGAAAGTCATTTGACCAACTATTTTAAAAAACGCAGAAACATGAAACCAACCGATTTCAAAAAACTCTAGTTATCGAAATCTTAAAAAATAATTTCTGCGAATATTTTTAACTAAATTTGTATTCATAAAACAATTTCTTTGACCAAAAAAGTCCACATAATAATGCTTTTCCTAACGCTGAGTTTCTTCTTGAATCCCGGTGTTAGTTATGCATGCAACATGGAGCATCATACAGAAATTTCAAAAGAAACTGACAGTTGCTCTAAAAAGTGCTGTGAAAAGAAGACTTCTAAAAAAGAAAAACAAGATTGCGATGGCAAATGCCGTCATTCTAGTTGCAATACCTCTGTACTTCAATTTGTTATTTTAGATTCAAATAATTTTAATTTACAAAACGATGTATTCAATTTTTCTTTAAAAAACACAATTTCCTCTTATAACGAATCCGATATTTCTTCAGGATTCACTTCTATCTGGCTTAAGCCTAAAATATAATTATTGAATTGGTGACAGCCCATATTGGGTCTTATTGAAACGAATTTTTAATTAACTTTAAAGGAAATTTAAAATCCTTTAATCAAATAATATATACAATGAAAAAATCAATTATAGCTTTAGCAACTGCACTAACAGTATTTTTTAGTGCAAATAATATTCAGGCAAATACATTAAGAGCTGAATCAGAAACAACAGAAATCGCAGATGCAAGTCAGCTGCAATCTGTTTATGATGCTTATTTTTCGGTAAAAGATGCGCTTATCAAAAGTGACAGCAAATTAACTTCGGCAAAAGCTGCAACTTTATTGACTGCCATTACTGCCGTAAAAATGGACAAATTAAAAAGCAACGAACATACTGTTTGGATGAAAGTGGTAAAAAAATTAACTGCAGATGCCAAAAGCATTTCAACTACAACAGATCTTAAAAAACAGCGTGAGACTTTTAAATCATTATCTAAAAGCACTTACGATCTTATAAAAGTTTCTAGTCCAGAAGAGCCAATCTATAAACAATATTGCCCAATGGCAGACGCAGATTGGTTAAGCAAAGAAAAAGCAGTTAAAAACCCTTATTACGGTTCTTCGATGCTGACTTGCGGAAATGTGGTAGAAACGATCAAATAAATATGAAGCTTTACATCAAAAATATGGTGTGCAGCCGATGCAAAATGGTAGTGAAGTCTGAGTTCGAAAAACTCGGACTTCAACCTATTTCTGTAGAATTAGGAGAAGTTGAACTACAGGAAGAAATCAACGATTTGCAAAAAGAAATTTTATTAAAAAACCTGCAATCTCTGGGTTTTGATCTACTCGATGATAAAAAAACGAAAACAGTCGAAAGAATAAAAAACCTGATTGTAGATTTGGTTCATCATAAAAACAATGATTTAAAAATCAACCTATCAGAATATCTCGCAGAAAACTTAAATCAAGATTATAATTCGTTAAGCAACTTATTTTCTGAAATCGAAAACACAACAATCGAAAAGTATTTTATCAATCAGAAAATCGAAAAAGTAAAAGAATTATTGATTTATAATGAGCTTTCATTAAGCGAAATTGCCGATATTCTAAATTACAGTAATGTAGCGCATTTGAGCAATCAATTCAAAAAAATTACAGGCTACACTCCTACTTCATTTAAACAATTGAAAGATAATAAGCGTATTCAGATCGAGAATTTGTAGCTTTTTTTAACCGCAAAGACGCTAAGGTTTACGCGAAGTTCGCAAAGTTTTTTAGCCACAGATTAAAGGGATTAGAAGGATTTTTAAAAATCTGTGTTAATCTTTTTAATCTGTGGCTAACTTTTTATGCGCAAAGCTTTGAGAACTCTCTAATCTTTAAACAAACAAAACTTAGTGCTCTTTGCGTAAATTCTTTGCGCTCTCTGCGTTAAAAAACAGCATTTAGTAAATCTTACAAATCATTCCCAAAATTCTACAAATCAAACTCACAGATAGTTCAGAAATTTGCGTTGTAATACTTAAAAACCAATACAATGACTCATCAATATATAATTTCAGGGATGTCTTGCGACGGATGCCGCAAAAAAGTAGAAAAAACTTTAAATGAAGTTGAAGGGGTTCAGGCAGAAGTAATTCTAAATCCGCCGACTGCTACGATCACAATGGACAAACATGTGCCGACAGAAAAATTTCAAGAAGTTTTGTCTGCTGCAGGAAATTATACTATCGAAATGGATTCTCCTAAAAACCATGGAGAAACAGCCGTTAAATCTTGCTGTTCTGGTCATAAAAAAGAACATAACGGTCACAATCACGACCATCATAAAACAGAAACTAAAAAAGTACATGTGCATAGTGCAAATGGCGTTTATTATTGCCCAATGCATTGCGAAGGTGACAAAACGTACAACAAACCTGGAGATTGTCCGGTTTGCGGAATGGATTTAGTGCCTCAAGTTGCCATAACTGCGACACAATTTACGTGTCCCATGCATCCAGAAATTGTTTCGAACGAACCTGGCGACTGTCCGATTTGCGGAATGGATTTAGTTCCAATGCAAGCTTCTGAAAGTGAGGAAAACAAAACCTATTTAGATTTATTGAAGAAAATGAAAATTGCGATTTTGTTTACACTTCCTATTTTCATTATTTCAATGTCAGAAATGATTCCGAATAATCCGCTTTACAATATAATGTCTATCGAAAAATGGAATTGGGTTCAATTTCTATTTTCGCTTCCAGTATTGTTTTATGCAGGATGGATGTTTTTTGTTCGTGCATACAAATCCATTGTGACATGGAATTTAAATATGTTTACTTTAATTGGAATAGGAACTAGTGTTGCTTTCCTTTTCAGTATTGTCGGAATGTTTTTTCCTGATATTTTTCCATCCGAATTCAAATCGCATCACGGAACCATTCATTTGTATTTTGAAGCCGCAACCGTAATTATCACCTTAGTTTTATTAGGACAATTATTGGAAGCCAAAGCGCACGGACAAACTAATGGAGCCATAAAAGAACTATTAAAATTAGCGCCAACTGAGGCGACTTTAATTGAAAACGGAATTGATAAAGTAATTTCTATTCATAACATTAAAAAGGGCGATTTACTTCGTGTAAAACCAGGAGAAAAAATTCCCGTTGACGGAAAAATAACTACTGGCGAAAGCAGTATCGATGAATCGATGATAACCGGAGAACCTATTCCTGTTGATAAAAAAACAGGCGATGCTGTAATTTCTGGAACAATAAATGGAACAAAATCATTTGTTATGATTGCTGAAAAAGTTGGTTCAGAAACGATGCTTTCGCAGATTATCCAAATGGTAAATGACGCTAGCAGATCTCGCGCTCCGATTCAGAAATTAGCCGATCGTGTTTCTAAATATTTTGTTCCAACCGTTGTTATTATTTCGGTTTTAACTTTTTTTGCTTGGGCGAAATTCGGTCCTGAACCTGCTTATGTCTACGGATTAATTAATGCTATTGCTGTTTTAATTATTGCCTGTCCTTGTGCGCTTGGGTTGGCAACTCCCATGTCGGTTATGGTTGGGGTTGGTAAAGGAGCACAAAACGGAATCTTAATCAAAAATGCCGAAGCTCTAGAAAACATGAATAAAATTGATGTTTTAATCACCGACAAAACAGGAACCATCACAGAAGGAAAACCATCTGTAGAAAAAGTCTATTCGATTACTAATGAGGAAGATTTTCTGCTTCAAAATATTGCTTCGCTAAATCAACATAGTGAACATCCACTAGCACAAGCTGTGGTTAATTTTGCGAAAGCAAAAAATAGTGCTTTAAAAGAAGTTCAAGGTTTTGAAACTATTGCTGGAAAAGGAGTTTTAGGAACGATCGAAAACAAAAAAGTAGCTTTAGGAAATAAAAAATTAATGAAAGAAATCGGCGTTTCTGTTTCTAGTGATTTAGAACAAAAAGTAACTGCTGAACAAAATTTAGGAAAAACTATTTCGTACATCGCAATTGAAAATGTTGTTTTAGGTTATGTTGCCATTACTGATGCCATTAAAGAAAACAGTGCAAAAGCGATCAAAGAATTAATCGATCAAGGCGTTGAGGTTATCATGATGACGGGAGATAATCATAACACCGCAAAAGCAGTTGCCGAACATTTGCATTTGAGTTCATTTAAAGCAGATTGTCTTCCACACGATAAATTAAAAGAAATTGAACGTCTTCAAGCTCAAGGAAAAATTGTTGCCATGGCGGGAGACGGAATCAACGATGCGCCTGCTTTAGCACAATCTAACATCGGAATTGCTATGGGAACAGGAACTGATGTTGCAATCGAAAGCGCTAAAATTACTTTGGTTAAAGGCGATTTAAACGGAATTGTAAAAGCTAAAAACCTCAGCCACGCTGTAATGTCAAATATTAAACAGAATTTATTCTTTGCCTTCATTTATAATACTTTGGGCGTTCCAATTGCAGCAGGAATTTTATATCCGTTTTTAGGAATCTTGCTTTCGCCGATGTTGGCTGCAGTAGCAATGAGTTTAAGTTCTGTATCCGTAATCGTAAATGCTTTACGATTGAGAAATCTAAAATTATAAGTTGGAGTTTAATCATTTTAAACATATAGAAACATCCCCGATAACTATACGGAATGTGGTTAAAGGCGTTTCACTAATTTAAATGGCGCTGTGTGAAAAAAAACAGAAAAAAAATACGCTTCGGAGAAGCGAAATATTTATAGAAATAATATTAGTATCGACAGTAAAGCTCCAAGGGAGCGACACCTTTTTTTTATTGAGCTTATATTTCGCTCCGCCGGAGCTCTTTTACATCAACGTAATTGAATTTCTATAAATATTTAGCTCCGCTGGAGCTTAACAAAATTAAATTGTACTCAATTGATTTAAAATTATAATCATGATGAAAATCAAATATATCCTTATCCTTTTTTTAATTGCTTTTCAGCTAAAGGCACAAAAAGTAGTGCGTTATGATTTGCATGTTCGCGATACGATTGTCAATTTTTCGGGTAAAGAAAAACGTGCAATTGTGGTAAACGGACAAATTCCGATGCCGACTTTGACTTTTACTGAAGGTGATATTGCAGAAATCTACGTGCATAATGAACTCAAAAAAGAAAGCACTTCGATGCACTGGCACGGATTATTTCTGCCCAATAAAGAAGATGGTGTTCCGTATCTGACTCAAATGCCAATTGAGCCTGGAACAACTCATAAATATACTTTTCCGATTATTCAGAATGGAACTTATTGGTATCACAGTCATTCGGGTCTACAGGAACAAATTGGTTTATACGGACTTTTTATCATCAACAAGAAAAAAGACGATCCAAGTATTAGAAAAGGTATTGACGATTTGCCAACTATTCCAGTTATTTTAAGTGAATGGTCCGATCTAAAACCAGAGAATATTCAGCGAATGCTGCACAATGCCAATGATTGGTTTGCAATTAAAAAAGGAACAACACAAAGTTATGCCGAGGCTATCAAACAAGGACATTTTTCGACCAAAGTAACCAACGAATGGAAACGAATGAACGCAATGGATGTCAGCGATGTTTATTATGAAAAATTTCTGCTTAATGGTAAAAATGAACAACAATTTTCAGATCTCAAACCTGGCTCAAAAGTTAGATTGCGAATTGCCAACGGAGGTGCTTCCAGTTATTTCTGGCTGACTTACGGCGGAGGCAAAATCACCGTTGTTGCAAGTGACGGAAATGATGTCGAACCAGTAGAAGTGGATCGTTTGATTATTGCCGTTTCTGAAACTTATGATGTTGTCGTTACTGTTCCAGAAGACCATAAATCTTTTGCTTTTTTAGCTACAGCTGAAGACAGAACGGGATCTGCGTCTTTGTTTTTAGGAAGTGGAGAAAAACAGCCTGTTCATCATCTTTCGAAATTAAAATATTTTGAAGGCATGAAAATGATGAACGATATGATGAAAATAAACGGCGAAATGAACGATATGGGTATGAATATGTCTTTGAACAAAATGGACATGAACGCCGTAATGTATCCAGAAATTTCAGGCGAAGATGAAAATTCAAAACCTAAAATGGATCATTCTAATCATAATATGGAAGGTATGAAAATGGAAAGTGACAGTACTGAAACTTCAGAAATTGTGACTTTAAATTACGGAATGCTGAAATCTCCATTTAAAACCAATCTTCCAAAAGATGCTCCTGTTAAAGAATTGCGTTTTACGCTTTCTGGAAATATGAATCGTTATGTCTGGAGTTTGGATAATAAAGTAGTTTCCGAAACGGATAAAATTTTAATTAAAAAAGGAGAAAACGTTCGTATCGTTTTATACAATGGTTCGATGATGCGCCACCCAATGCATTTACATGGACATGATTTTAGAATTTTAAATGAACACGGAGATTATTCTCCACTTAAAAATGTAATTGACATTATGCCAATGGAAACCGATACGATCGAGTTTCAGGCAAATGCTGATGGCGACTGGTTTTTTCATTGTCATATATTATATCACATGATGGCTGGAATGGGACGTATTTTTAGTTATGAAAATTCAGCACCAAATCCATTAATTCACCATCCTGAAATGGCCTTTAAAATGCTAAAAATGGATGATAGAATGTTTCATTTTAGAGCAGAAAATGATTTTGCTACTAACGGAAATGATGGTGAAGCAATGTTTAGCAATACCAGATGGAGTATTGGAACCGAATGGAGATTGGGTTATAATGACAAACATGGTTACGAAACAGAAACTCACATTGGAAGATATATTGGTAAAAATCAGTGGTTAATGCCTTTTATTGGTTTTGACTGGCGATACCGAAAAATGGGAATAGACGAACAGGAACAGAATCTTTTTGGACAGAAAAACACTAAAGACAATCGTTCAGTTTTCAGTTTAGGTGCTGAATATACTTTACCAATGCTCATAAAAGCGCAAGTCGAAGTCTTTACCGATGGAAATGTTCGTTTACAGTTTGAGCGAAAAGATATTCCGTTATCTCAAAGGCTTCGAATGAATTTAATGTGGAATACCGATAAAGAATATATGGCTGGGCTAAAATACATTGTAACCCGAAACATAGGAATTACAACACATTATGACAGCGATATGGGAATTGGATTTGGAATGAACTTGAATTATTAATTTTTCCTTTTACCATATAAGTGAATTAAGTTCATTTAGAAAAGCATCTTTACAGTGAAATAAATTTTATCTTAGTTTTCTAAAATCAATTATCTTGATATCAAGTATGAGAAAACTATATTTTACATTATTTCTTTTTTGTGCAATCACTTTAACTAGTTGCGATCCTTCACAGGGTATTCTTTTTACAAATAAAGGAGAAAGCAATGTCAAAGTAAAATTGATAATAAACTCACAAGTGAAGAACGATCAATTGGATGAAATGAAAAAAGGAGATTCAATTGTTTTTAATTTAATCCCGCATAATCCCGAAGAAGAAGATGGTTATATTTATTTTGGAAGAGGAAGATGGAACGATGAAAATATTAGTGAAATTAGCAAATCCATTAAAAGCATTGAAATTGAAAATGATAATTATAAGATGGTATACAAATCTCAACCTGCAATACGGAATTTACTGAAAGAAAACTATAAGGGCATAATCATGAAATCGTTAAACATTAAAATTGATGACGATTTTTTCAAATAAAAATTAACAATGAAGAAAATATTTGTCTTCTTAATGATGTTTACCAGAATAAATGCATCAGCGCAATTTGCAGTTATAAAAGACAATGACGGATACGTGAACATTAGAACCGAAGCGTCAAAAGGCAACAATATTTCAGACAAATTGAATAACGGTTTTGTAGTGTATTGTTTCGAACCGAAAAACAATTGGATCAACATTGATTATTCCAAAAATGACAAAGATAAGAGTGGTTATCTATACAAAGACAGAGTTCAATATTTGTCCGAATTCACAAAAATCCCTTTAATCAAAGAAACTCAAACTAAAGTTATTTTTGAGAAAGATGGTCTTAGCATTAGTATTGAAAGCAAAAAATTCGAATCAAACACTGCAAAACTCAGCTATTTTAAAGACAGCAAATCGATCGTAAAAAAGATTAATGGAAAGCATTTTTGGGGAACTGACGGAGGAATTCCTAAAACAACTTTTAAATCCATAACGATAGACATGGGATCTCAAACAATTGAACTTCCTAAAAATGCTTTTGAGGATTTATATGAGCCAAGTCTTTTTAATACAAAAATAAATTATGACAAAAACTCGGATATTTTATATATTTCTTCAAGCAATAGTGATGGCGCCGGAAGTTATGAATTGATTTGGATCATAGAAAAAGGACAATATAAAGAACGTAAAGTTGCTTATGGTTTTTAATTTCTAGATCTCTTTTATCAAAACATTAACAATAAAACTATTCTCACAAATACTAAATCAGTTTATATTTGGATTACCAATTATAATCTCTAACACAAAAAATATTTAATTAAAATGACAAAAGTTATCACAGTAATGACAGCTGCTTTATTTTCAATTGGAGTAATGGCTCAAGAAACAAAACCAGCGACAAAAGAAAAAGCAAAAAAAGAATCTTGCTGCAAAAAGACCTCAACTGAGAAAAAAGATAAAAAATCTTGTTGCGTTAAAAAATAAACTGAAATTTATTTCAAGAAAAAGACCTCAACTATCTGAGGTCTTTTTTTGTGCTTATTTGCCACAGATTAAAGGATTAGAAAAGATTTTTTAAAATCTTCATAGAGAAATCTTTTACATCCTTTTAATCTGTGGCTAAAAAAACTATTTAACTGTCGCAACATTTCCGGTTCTTGTAAGTACTCCCCAACTTTGGCTTTCTCCTTTTATAGCTTTTCTTAGTGCTTTAAATAAAATCACATACATCAATTGTCTATAGATAAATCGTTGCGGAATTAACCATATCAATTTAGTAAGTTTTTCTTTTTCGAAAATAAAGGCGACAAAGCTAACCATCATGTCAACTACCATAAATGCTATGTAGTAAATCAATATTTTATGGAGACTATCCGGATCGTTGTGATTCCAGATTAAACTTAAGATCAAAACTAGATCTGCCAAAGGCGCAAAAATTGGCAATACAATCTGAAAAAGCAGAATATTAGGCAAAGCGACCATTCCCAATCCTTTATATCTCGGATTAAAACAAGCATCTCTATTTTTCCAGAATGCCTGCATAATTCCGTAACTCCAACGAAAACGCTGTTTCATAAATTCTTTCAGACTTTCTGGAGCTTCTGTTACAGCAACGGCTTCTATACAATTTATGATGCGATAATCGTTTCTTAAAATACGAATGGTTAAATCGCAGTCTTCTGCCAGTGTATCGGTTGTAAAACCTCCCGCTTTTTCAATTGCTTCTTTTTTGAATGCACCAATTGCACCAGGAACTACAGTGATTCCGTTTATTAAATCAAAAGCTCTTCGGTCAAAATTCTGCGCCGTTGTATATTCAATACTTTGCCATCTGGTAAGCATGGTGTTTTCATTGCCAACTTTTACATTCCCAGCAATAGCACCAATTTCCTGATCATCTTTTAACTGAATTGTAAAACCTTTCATTAATTGTGAAATCGCATCGGTTTTTAGTTGTGTATCGGCATCAATACAAACGACATACTCATTTTCTGTTAATGAAATTCCGCAATTCAATGCCGAAGCTTTTCCTCCATTGGGCTTTGTATTTATTTTCACTTTTGGGTTATTAGCAAAAGCTTCATTAATCATGGCGAAAGTTTTGTCTTTAGATCCATCATCTACAAAAATAATATCAAAATCAGGATAGTCCTGTCCCAATAAATTTTCGATAGTTTTAACTGCATTTATTTCTTCATTATAAGCAGGAACAATAATACTCACTTTTGGAAGACCTCCATTAAAGGTTTTAAAAACGGGCGGATGTTTATGATCTTTCCATTTTTTTATAAAAGCCATAATAGCCATCAGTGCAATACGCAAAAAACCTAGAAAAATAGCTACCCAAAATGTTGCACTAATAAAATGGCCAAACCAATATCCGAAATCAAAAATTAAATTATCAATGGTTATAAAAGGCCCTTTTGCTTCTGGCATAATTTCATCTTTAGTTTTTCCAAGCAAATGAGCAACCGTTGTAAATTGAATTTTTCTGTCTTTAAAGTATTTTATAATTCTAGGAAGCGCTTTAACCGTAGCTTCTCTGTTTCCACCCGCGTCGTGAAGCAGAATAATTCCTTTGTCGGGATTTGCCTCATACTGCTTTATGGTTCTTGTATAAATAGAATCAGCACTTACTCCTTTTTCCCAATCATTCGGATCTATACTTTCTCCAACTGTATAATAATTTTGCGTTTTACTTAATGCAATTGGTTTTAGTTCGGCTTCTGTAGTTGGTTCGGCATCTGCATTATAGGGCGCTCTAAAAAGCACAGTACTTTTCCCTGTAACAGCTTCAATTAACAACCGTGTAGTTTCCATTTCTTTTGCTGCCCTTTCTGCACTGACCAAAGCAATATTAGGATGTGTAAAAGTATGATTCCCTATTTCATGGCCTTCTTCATAAATCCTTTGCAGTAAAGGAATATTATTTTCTCCCTGAATACCGATAACAAAGAAAACAGCTGGTACTTTTTCTTTCTTTAAAATATCTAAAATCTGCGGTGTATAAGTAGGATCTGGCCCATCATCAAAAGTTAAAATGACTTGTTTGTTTACATTTCCAAATTTGCTTATAACGTATTTGGTGGGCAATTCTAGATATTTTTGTTCTGTTATAATAGCTTCATCCTTATCAATTTCTAGCTTTATTTTTCCTGGCGCAGGATCGGCAATAACATTTAATATTTCGCCGTCACCAATATAAGCAGGGCTTTCAATTCGAGTATTTACTCGTTTCATTACTTTAAAATCGAAAGGCTTTTTCTTAATGCTTTCATTAGTTAAGCTTCGGTGATAGTAAGTCCACAAACGCTGATCTTCACTGCCAAGTCGCCACAAAGCCGTTCCTGCCAAACCATATTCATCGCTAAATCTTATAGTATTAAAATTAGTTGCGGCATCTTCAAAATCGACTTCATGTTTTTTACCGTTTATATCTGTATACTTAAAAGAGTTATTATAAGTATTGTTATCAAACTTTATCGTGGCATTATATTGTTTTGCAATGGCTATTGCCTGATCATAAGTTATGGTTTCACCTTCTTTCTTTTCCTGCCAATCGTAACCATAACCAGCAAAACACAGAATTATTTTTTCTGACGAGACTTCTTTTGCCGTTTTGTCGACTATCCTTTCAATCCACTTCTGTCCACTTATTTCTCCTGAGACACTACTAGCATAATGTTCATCATATGCCATTAGAAATATATAATCGTTGTAATTGGCCAATGCTTTCACATTAAAATCATCGTCTCCAGCCATAACATCTTGCGAAACGAGGTATCCTAATGGATCCAGTTTCTCGTATAATACTTTCTGAAAAGCAATTATAGGTTCATCGCTATTTTCTTTAAACTCCTCAAAATCAATATTTATACCTTGTAAATCGTATTTTTTTAATGCTTTTACAATATCATTAATAAGCCTTTCTCTTTTATTATTATCATGAAGAATGCGATGAATAAGATCTCCATCAAAATCACCTTCTCCTAAAGATTCATTTATATTATTGATTAAAGGAAGTATCTTTACTTTTCCTTTTTTCATTGCTTTTAAGGCGGCCGTATCAATCTCAGTTCGCAATAGATCGGTTTTCGGATCAATAAAAAACCATTCTGGAACTACCATATTAAGTTTATCAATATTTTTTTGAAGTGAAAACAAACTTTGCGGATCCCAGTCAACATAAAAAGCAGCTCGAACTTCTGATGCTGTTTTTACATCAGCAGGCTGGTTTTTTAGTTTTTCGATTTTAGTTTTTGCTCTCAAGAAATAATCAAAACCTTTAAATTTTTTAAGCTCTTTTGGACTTAAATCTTTAGGTGTTATTGGATTTTCTAAGCTATGTCCAACTTGACTGTTATTTGCTAAAATCGGTAATACTGGTTTCAATCCTCTTTTTAAAGTGATAAAAAAAATAGGAACCATTAAAATCAGAATAAACAATAGGAGTCTACTTGACCATTGAAAAGTTTTCCAGCGTTTTTGAGTAGTGGTCTGAAAAATTTGTTTTTTACCATCCATAAATCTTACTTGTTTGGGAACGAAAGCTCTTTGACATCTCAATTTCAGAATAAAATTTCAAATCTCTGAGGCTTTCAAATTCAATTTAAACGTAAAACTATTACTATTAAATGAAGATAAAATTAACGCACGTTTTTTTTATGAAAACATTTATGTATTAAAAATACAAAAGAAAAGTGAACAAAAAACAAACCTGTTACAAGACCTTATAAAAAGAAAAAGCATTAGTTATAGAAGTAAGTACATTCCAAAAAAAATGACCTGCTGTTAGGCAGATCATTACTATTTTTATGATTATTGGTAGCATCTATTTCACACGAATACTCCATTCAAAATCCATTTCAGAAACTTGAACACCTTCTTCATTTGTTCCGATAGACTTCATCCAGAACGTTTGTCCTTCTCCGGTTTCTAAAGTTTTTTTAATAGCATCGGCAATCAAATGCCCATCATTGCAGACAAAAGTAATTCGTCCTGTTGCTTTTTTAGTGAAATTTCCTTTGTTATTGGCAACCAGCATAGAGATTTTCCTCCCACTTTGCTGTATCTGTGAAATAACTAGAGCACCTGTTGTAAGCTCTGCCGCCATTGCCTGAACAGCAAAATACATCGAATTAAATGGATTTTGATTGATCCATCTGTGTTTTACTGTTACTGTACAGCTATTCTCATTTATGTCCTTTACGCGAACTCCGCAAAAGTATGCTGAAGGAAGTTTGAAGAAGACAAACTTATTAAGTTTTGATACCGAAAGTGCCATATAATTTATTTTTTTATGTAAAAATACAAAAAAACTATGCACGCACAATAAATTCTTTGCATATCAAAAGAAGTCAATAAACATGGTACTTTCAAATGATTTTCAGTGCTTTGGTCTATATTTAGCGGTTTTTAATTTGTTAAATTTTTGTTAATAATTAGTACTATGCAAAACAAGATACTGTCTTTTAGACATATATTTGCATAAGAAATTACTATATACTTTTAATCATGGAAACAACAACACCACTCATCATGGAAAAAACATCAGAAAAGAATACAGCAGCATTTACTCATTTGAGTACTTTAAGCCAATATATAATTCCGTTTGGGAACTATATTTTTCCCCTAATCATTTGGACAAACTATAAAGACAAGTCTGAATTTGCAGATCATCACGGAAAACAAGCTTTGAACTTTCAATTAAGCATTTTGCTTTATTCATTGATTTTAGCACTTATCGCAATACCGATTTTCGTTACGGTTTTCTTGCAGAATCTTCCATTAGAAGCAGTTTTTAATAGCGACGATTTTGTAATTAGAAACTTTAATTTTCAAGCAAATATTGGAATTCTAAGTGTCGGCATAACAGCTGTTATCCTTTTCGGATTATTAAAATTTGTTGAGTTCTTTTTAGTGATTTATGCTTCAATAAAAGCTTCAAACGGAGAATTATACAAATATCCGATTACGATTCCTTTTATAAAGTGACACAAAAATTAAAAGTTATAGTCGAAACATCAATCAAATCATATAAGTTTCGAAATCAATCATCAATCAAATCATCATCAATCAAATCATCATCAATCAAAAAACGAATTGTTCAATCAAAAAAAAACAAAATGAAATTATGAACATTGAAAACACAAAAGCACAGATGCGCAAAGGTGTTCTTGAGTTTTGCATCTTATCTGTATTAAAAGAAAAAGACGCATATACATCTGAAATATTAGACACTTTAAAAAACGCAAAATTACTAGTTGTAGAAGGAACCGTTTACCCGTTGTTAACTAGATTAAAAAACGATGGTTTACTTAATTATCGCTGGGAAGAATCGACCTCTGGGCCACCACGAAAATATTATGGATTAACCGAAATAGGACAAACATTTTTAAACGAACTTAGCGGTACTTGGACAGAATTATCCGACGCCGTAAATCTAATCACCAATCAAAATCAATAAGTCATGAACAAAACAGTAAATATTAACTTAGGCGGGATGTTTTTTCACATCGATGAAGATGCATACTTAAAATTGACACGCTATTTTGACGCTATAAAACGATCCCTTAACAACTCATCTGGCCAGGATGAAATCATTAAAGATATCGAAATGCGTGTTTCTGAATTACTGACAGAAAAACAAAAAAGCGAAAAACATGTTGTTGGACTGAAAGATGTTGACGAAGTGATTGCAGTGATGGGACAACCAGAAGATTATAGAATTGAAGACGAAGAAAATGCAAATCAATCTTTCAATAACTATACTGCAAGAAAACACAAAAAATTATATCGTGACAAAGAAAATGGTATGATTGGCGGTGTAGCTACAGGTTTAGGACATTACTTTGGAATTGACGCAGTTTGGATTAAAATCGTATTCTTAATCTTCGTTTTTGCAGGTTTTGGAACAGGAATTTTAGCTTACTTCGTTCTTTGGATTGTAACTCCTGAAGCGGTAACAACTTCTGAAAAATTGGAAATGACAGGAGAACCAGTGACTATTTCGAACATCGAAAAAAAAGTTCGCGAAGAAATTGATTCACTTTCTGAAAAATTCAAAAATGCAGATTATGACAAAATGGGAAACCAGGTAAAGTCGGGAGCTGGGAGAATAAGTAGTTCATTTGGAGACTTTGTCATGACGGTTTTTAAAATCTTTGCTAAGTTTTTAGGAGTAATTCTAATTATCTCAGGGATTTCTACCTTAATCATGTTATTGATTGGCGTATTTACTTTAGGAACTAATATTTTTATCGATTTCCCTTGGCAGAATTTTGTAGAAGCTGGAAACTTTACAGAATATCCTCTTTGGTCATTCGGATTGTTAATGTTCTTTGCTGTTGGAATTCCGTTTTTCTTCTTAACATTATTAGGATTTAAATTGTTGTCTCCAAACTTAAAATCAATTGGAAACATTACAAAATATACGCTTTTAGCACTTTGGATTATTTCTATTGCAATTCTTACAAGTATTGGAATCAAACAGGCAACTGAAATTTCATACGACAATAAAATAGTAGAGAAAAAAGTTCTGGCAATCAAACCTACTGATACTTTATTCATAAAGTTTAAGTACAATGATTATTATACAAAAAGCTTGAACCACTATAGAGAATTCGAATTTGTACAAGATTCTGCAAACAACGAATTGATCTATTCTAACGATGTACGTTTACATGTATTACATACAGATGAATCAGCTCCGTTCATTCAGATTGAAAAAAGTGCAAGAGGCAACTCTTTTACAAACGCTAAAAAAAGAGCAGAAAAAATTAATTATAAGTTTCAAATTAGCGGAAATCATTTAATTTTGGATAATTATTTTCTGACAGATGTAAAAAATAAATTTAGAGGGCAAGAAGTTGACATCTACCTTTACTTACCAGAAGGACAACTAGTTAAACCAGATTCTTCTGTAAGAGATTACTATAACTCAGATGACAATTTCTTTGAACTGAATTACAAAGGAGATTACAATTACAAAGTTATCGGATCTAAAGTAAAATGTTTAAACTGTCCTGTTGATGAGGACAATGACAACGATTATGAAAATGACTACGAGAATGACAACGAAAATAATACTGGTAGCTCAAATGACACTATAAAAGAAGTTTCGGTTAAAATTAATGGAAAAGAAGTTTTAAACGGAAAAAAAGGAAAATTAACTATTGATAAAAACGGAGTTGTAATCAAAACTAACTAAACCATGATAAAAATAATCATTCATATTACGAAATTTATAATTGCGACTGTTACAGCCTTATTATTTGCCTCATGTAATTTTAACATGAATGCAATTGAAGGAAGCGGAAATGTTACAACAGAAAAAAGAAATGTTCAAGGAGAATTTAAAAACATTTCTGTAAGTAATGCTATCGATTTGGTTATTGTACAGTCTGATGCTACAGAAATCACAGTTGAGGCTGATGATAATCTTCAAAAAGAAATTGTTACTAAAGTAGAAAACGGAACGCTTATTATTGAATGCAAATACAGCTCTTTCCGTAACATTACATCAAAAAAAGTAACAGTAAAAATGCCTGTTGTTCATAAAATTGAAGCTTCTAGTGCTTCAACTGTTGAAACTGACGGATTTGTTCAAGGTGAAGATGTTACTTTAGAAGCTTCGAGCGCAGCATCGATGGATGTTAAAATCGAATCTGACAGAATTGCAATAGATGCTGGAAGCGGAAGTTCTATAGATATTGAAGGTAAAGCTTTAAGTCTAACGACTTCAGTTTCAAGCGGAGGAAGTATTGATGCTGAAAAATTAATAGCAAATGACATTCATGCAGATGCCTCTAGCGGAGGAACAGTTTCTGTACAACCAATTTTAAGCTTAAAAGCAGACGCTTCTAGTGGAGGAAATATTAATTACAGCGGGAATCCAAAAACGGTTGAAAAATCCTCAAGTTCTGGAGGAAGCGTAAACAAAAGCTAAAAAAGCAACTGTTAAATATAAACGAAATCATTCATCAAAAGTGGATGATTTTTTTATATTTGTCAAAATCAAATCTAGAATTAATGAAAAAAAGTACCGCCCTACTCCTATTATTATTTGTTACGACTCTGACTTTCGCTCAAAAAAGAGAAAAAATTAAAGGTTCTAAAATTGTAACTACCTCAATAAAAGAAGTTGGAAGTTTTGATGCTCTTGAAGTCGATGATAACCTAGAAGTTTATTTGGAACAAGGAGAGAAAAACGAAATTAAAATTGAAGCCGATGACAACCTACACGATATTGTAGGCATGGATTTAAGAGAAAAAACACTTCGTTTATACACTAATAAGGAATCTGCTATTTTTAAGAAACTATCTGTTAAGGTTACTTATACTAAATCTTTGAATAAAGTAATCACTAAAAACGAAGCTATAGTTTATGCTATTCAAGAGCTACAATTAGACGACATTACAATGAATTGCATGGACTTTTCTAAATTGTATTTGAATGTAAATGCAAAGAAATTTACTTTAATTGCCGATGATAAGTCTAGAACAGAATTAAACTTAAAAGCAGAGGACGGAAGTTTGCAATTGAGTAAATATGCTAGCGTTAAAACATTGGTTTCTGCAATAAAATTCAAATGTGATTTATATCAAAAAGCAACTGCGGCCATTGAAGGAATTGCCGAAAAAGCAACTATTCGCTTAGACAATAATTCAGTTTTCACCGGAACAAAATTCACGTTGAAAGATGCAAATGTTACAGCTGAAGGTTCTGCTGTTGCTACAATTTTAGCCGATACCACTATCGCAATAGCAGCTGGAGACAAGTCTGAAATTTCATTATATGGTGATCCAAAAATAGAACTTACACGCTTTAGTGAAGAAGCAAAACTGATAAAAAAGCCAGGCGCAGCAAAACCAAAAGCAGCGACATTGTAAGCTTTTTAAAGTTTAAAAAATCAATATAACGAAAAAGAAAAATCCCAGTCTAAAATTTTAGACTGGGATTTTTTATTAGAAAAGATTTCAGCTTTCCAACAACTTGAAACCTGAAACTTGAAACTTTTTAACTTATTCCTTAGAAGCTAAATATCTTTCAGCATCCAAAGCCGCCATGCATCCTGTTCCAGCAGCAGTAATTGCCTGACGGTATACATGATCTGCAGCATCTCCAGCTACAAATACACCTTCAACATTTGTTTTAGATGTACCAGGAGTATTTACAATATATCCTGTTTCGTCGAGAGTAATATAATCTTTAAAAATATCTGTATTTGGTTTGTGACCAATTGCCACGAAGAAACCAGTTGCAGGAATTTCGATTGTTTCGCCAGTTGTTTTGTTTAAAGCTTTAATAGCATGAACTACATTGTTATCTCCTAAAACTTCAACGGTATCATGATTCATTAAAATCTCGATATTTTCAGTTTTACGAACGCGCTCTTCCATAATTTTAGAAGCTCTGAATTTTTCGCTTCTAACAAGCATTGTTACTTTTTTGCAAAGCTTAGACAAATAATGTGCTTCTTCACAAGCAGAATCTCCCGCTCCAACAATCACAACCTCTTGGTTTCTGTAGAAGAATCCATCACATACAGCACATGCAGAAACTCCACCACCCATATTTAAATAGTGCTGTTCTGATGGCAATCCTAAATATTTAGCCGAAGCACCTGTAGAAATAATTACAGTTTCACAGTGCAATTCGATTGTATCGTTAATCCAAACTTTATGAATATCTCCAGAAAAATCAACTTTTGTAGCCCATCCATCACGAATATCTGCCCCAAAACGTTTTGCTTGTTCCTGTAACTGAATCATCATTTCAGGTCCTGTCACTCCATCAACATAACCAGGAAAGTTTTCAACCTCATTAGTAGTAGTCAATTGACCACCAGGCTGCATTCCTTGATATAATACTGGATTCATGTTAGCTCTAGCCGCATAAATAGCCGCAGTATATCCTGCAGGACCAGAACCTATAATAAGGCATTTAATTTTTTCGATTGTATTTGACATAGTAATAGTTTTTTTTGAGTTGCAAATGTAAACTTTATTATAAAAAATAACGCCGAAAATAAATCTGAAATAGCTATATCAAAATAAGTTTTATTTATTTTCATTTTTTCCTTTTACAAATCAAATTTATTTATATCTTTGCATCCGCTTTCGGGCACTACCACAAAATTACATCTTCGGGGTGTAGCGTAGCCCGGTTATCGCGCCTGCTTTGGGAGCAGGAGGCCGCAGGTTCGAATCCTGCCACCCCGACAAAAGTCTTTTCATTTATTTGGAAAGACTTTTTTTTTGCAATAAGCTAAAATCTATATAATCGAACGGTTATCGCTTCCTGGTTAAAAATCAGGAAGGCCGCAGGTTCTCCTGAAAGCTTTCGGAACTGCCACCCCGACAAAAGTCTTTTCAATTTTGAAAAAACTTTTTTTTGCTTTAAACTCAAATAAAAAACTTTGCGACTTTGTTAGCTATTCGTAAACATACTAGAAACGAAATAAATAGTATTCGCCACGAATTCACGAATTTTCTTTTTAAATACTTTATCTAATATTATTCGAATTAATTCGAATAAATAATCACAAAGATTTGAAAAAACTATTCGTGAATTCGTGGCGAAAAAAATCGGTCTTGCTATTTTTCCATACTTATATAAGAAGGATAGGACTCCTTATTAGGCAAAATAAATTCTTCATCAAAAGGCTGTACGCCTTCTCCGTTATTATATGATGCCAAACGTTTTGCACCAGTTGCTGTGCTTCCACCAGTACCATTAATAACGTTTTGAATATTTCCTGGTCCTGCAAAACGTGTGATACACATTTTTTCCAGTTTTACATTTGGACTATTAGGTGCTTCAAAACCATTTTTCTTATTCACATTTCCATCAGTTCCTGTAAAAACAGCATAAGATCCCATTCCTATAGTATGATGTTCTTTTACAGTATTTGCTACTTTAAATGCAGCATAACCATCAACTCTTCCTCCTTGACTGCTCCAACTTGCTTGATTTGGCGCATCGTATGGTGGCTCATTTTGAAAGAAGAAAGTTCTACCACGTTCTCCTAACCATAATACTTCATATTCCTGATAATGTTCAACAAACAATGCATATAACGTTACATCATTACCAGAAACAATAAGTCCGTTTTTACATCTATCTCTTTTCCAGCGTGCATCGCCACCTTTTTGCGAACCATGATCGGCACGCCATAACCAGAAATGATCCCCTACAACATTATTACTTTTTATTTGCATAGAAGCCTGAATCTGTATATTTTTTGACTGAACTCCACCTACTCGACATGTAATATCACTAAGCAAAATAGGATCTATACTATGATCCGCATTTGCTCCTTCATTACCAATTCTAACTTGATAGGTCGTACTATTTAATGAATCCATTAAAAGTCCAGCAATGATAATTCCGTCTTTATCATCCGCATAAATACATCCCCAAGTATTTTTCTCTGTCGGCTCTAGTGTTACAGAAGCAATACCAGCACCAAGAAGTATAGCATCTTTTCTGTTTACCTGAATCGGAGCATTCAATGCATAATGTCCAGGAGTAAAAAATATATTTTTACCCACTTTTAATGCTGCATTAATCTCAACATCGGTATCTCCTTCTTTAGCAACATACCAATTTGCACTTAAATCTTGAATTTGGCCTTTCCCCATATCTGTTGTCGACCAAGAAACTCCCACTCTATCCTTTTGCCATGCCGGCACAAAAACTTTATATTCTCCATCATTATCAATAAAAAGAAAAGGCTTTTCTCTAATAATAGGCGTTGTCGGAATTGGCGAATTAGCATCATTTGCCTGAGGAGGATTTACACATCCCTGCCAAACCATATTATAAGAACCTCCCATAGCTCCAGAGCCAGAAGGAAAAACAGTATTTCTTGTATACCACTGTTGCTGTCCGCCCCAATTTGGCCTTGATGATGTATAATGAGTATCGGCGATAAAACCTCCACTACCCCAAAAATCAGTGTCTCCAATATCAGAAATATATTTAGAAGTACTTTCAATCAACAATCTTCGTGCACTGGTTGATTGAGAAACCGTCCAAGAAAAATCACGCATTACTTCTACATTTTCTACAGAACGCCAAAATGTACAAGTAGCATTTGCTCCACCCGAAAGATGAGGTCTTGTAAATATAGCGCCTAATTTAACATCTGACGGCACTTTACCCAAACCTCCAATATGAGAATAAA
This sequence comes from Flavobacterium sp. LPB0248, assembly GCF_013388355.1. Taxonomy (GTDB): domain Bacteria; phylum Bacteroidota; class Bacteroidia; order Flavobacteriales; family Flavobacteriaceae; genus Flavobacterium. Next base: position 3,598,531 of record NZ_CP058246.1, on the reverse strand, counting down.
ACCCTAATTCTATTGCATTTGCTTCTACAGATGATGCAGAACCCGATCCGCCAACATCATAAGTTTGCCCATTTACGTTTGGTTTAAAATAATAAGCCTGACGTTTTGTTGTCCATTCGCCATTTGCCCCTCCTAAACCAATACTGCCAAATTGCGAATTTATATCATTTTTAGCCGTTTCAGCCTTTTCATATTTTCTGTCATAGAAATACATATTATCGCCAAAAATCTGATTTTCGAGCGAAATTATAATCGTAATATCATTTCGACTTACTTTATAATAGTTCTCGTATTTATTTCTGCTAGGTTTATTATCGGTAAATGCCAATTTAGAAGTTGATCCTACCGGTACAAAATCAGATGCCAAACGACTGCCTCCTCTTGTAATGCTATAATTTCCAGAAGAACCAAAAGCTGACCATGACAACGTAATACTATGTTTCTGCTTATTGTAAACAATTTTACGCTCGATTTTTTTATTTCCCTCTATTTTTTCGCTAGAAGAATAGGGTGAAACAAAACTGCATAAAAGCATCATAAACGTAAATACTGCCAATAATGAGATTGCCTTTTTACTCATAAGAATGTTCATTTTGTGGTTTGATAGATTGTAATAATTGTAATTTTAAGAAAGCCCAAAATAGCAATAATCTCCAACCATCGAGTCCGTTTTGGGACTCAATTTTCTTATCAAAAACACTACAAAATCACTAAATCTTGTCTTTTTCTAACATAAATAAACCTTATTGAACATATATCTTTTTCTTCAACAGCTTTTTTGTCCGCAAATAGAGCGTGAAAATAAAATGAAAAACACCATACTATTTACTGCGTTAGTTTTTTCTAATATTACATGTGCACATCAAAAGAGTATTTATGAATATTGCACCAGATAAAAAAAGCGGTTTGGTTTAGGTTGCTATCGAAATTTTAAAACATAAACTTTTCGCTTCAAAATTAGATTCTTGCATTTTTGAAGCGAGAATATCTCTAAATCATCTAAAAAACTTATTAATAATTTTATTCATAACTAAAATTATTTTCAATCAAACTCCCATAAAACCCCGATTAGGCACACTTTCACAAATGTTAACAAAATAGATTTTCAGAAACCATAAATAATTGTATTTTTACGGTTCAAAATTCAGAAAATAAATGGGCAAAATCATTGCTATTGCTAATCAAAAAGGAGGCGTTGGAAAGACTACTACATCAGTAAATCTTGCTGCCTCATTAGGTGTTTTAGAAAAAAAAGTATTATTGATCGACGCTGATCCACAGGCCAATGCTACATCTGGCCTTGGAATTGACGTAGAAACAGTTGAAACCGGAACTTATCAAATACTTGAGCACACTGTAACACCAAAAGAAGCCGTTTTAAAATGTACAGCTCCAAACGTAGATGTGATCCCAGCTCACATTGACCTTGTTGCTATCGAAATTGAATTGGTTGACAAAGAAAACCGCGAATACATGCTTAAAAAAGCATTGGAAGAAGCAAAAGAAGAATATGATTATATCATTATCGACTGTGCTCCTTCTTTAGGTTTGTTAACATTAAATGCCTTAACAGCAGCAGATTCTGTAGTTATTCCTATTCAGTGTGAATATTTTGCACTTGAAGGATTAGGAAAATTGCTGAACACTATTAAGAGTATTCAAAAAATACACAACCCAGATCTTGACATTGAAGGTTTGCTACTTACAATGTACGATTCAAGATTACGTTTATCTAATCAGGTTGTAGAAGAAGTTCAAAAACACTTTAATGATATGGTTTTTGACACTGTAATTCAGCGAAATGTAAAATTAAGTGAGGCTCCGAGTTTTGGAGAAAGCATTATCAATTATGATGCAACAAGTAAAGGTGCCGTAAACTATATTCATTTAGCACAAGAAATTATAAAGAAAAACAGTAAATAGTTTTTATGACAAAAGTAATTAAAAAACAAGCCTTAGGAAGAGGATTATCTGCCTTATTAAAAGATCCGGAAAACGACATTAAATCAGTAGAAGACAAAAATGCTGATAAGGTTGTTGGAAATATCATTGAACTTGAAATAAGTGCGATTGAAATAAATCCGTTTCAGCCTAGAAGCAATTTTAATGAAGAATCGTTACGCGAATTAGCCACTTCTATTAAAGAACTCGGTGTAATTCAACCTATTACTGTTCGTAAATTAGATTTTAATAAATACCAGTTAATCTCTGGAGAGCGTCGTCTTCGTGCATCTAAATTAGTAGGACTTACTCATGTTCCTGCTTATATTCGTATTGCAAATGACAACGAATCATTGGTTATGGCTTTGGTTGAAAACATCCAACGTCATGACTTAGATCCTATTGAGATTGCTTTATCATACCAGCGTTTAATTGACGAAATTCAATTAACTCAAGAACAAATGAGTGAAAGAGTGGGAAAAAAACGCTCGACAATTGCCAACTATTTACGACTTTTAAAATTAGACCCGATTATCCAGACAGGTATTCGTGACGGTTTTATCAGTATGGGACACGGTAGAGCAATTATCAACATTGAAGATTTAGACGTTCAGACTGATATTTATCAAAAAATCGTTAGTCAAAATTTATCTGTTCGTGAGACAGAAGCTTTAGTTAAAAATTATCATGAAGGCCAGCAGCCAAAAGCAGATGGCAAACCTAAAGCTGATGCTGGATTTATAGTTAAAGAAACACAAAAACACACTTTCAACGATTATTTTGGCTCAAAAGTTGATATAAAAGTCGCTGGTAACGGAAAAGGAAAAATTACAATTCCATTTAATTCTGAAGCTGACTTTAACAGAATTATAAAATTAATAAACGGATAGTGAATAAAATTGTCCCCATTGGTCTATTGTTCTTTCTAACAGGAACCGTTTCTCTTTTTGCCCAAGCAAAAAAAGACACGGTTTTAGTCGTAAAAGACACTACCGCATTACAAGAAATAGACCCGCTTACGCCAGCAAAAGCAGCTTTTTACTCTGCTATTTTACCTGGTTTAGGTCAAGCATACAACAAAAAATACTGGAAAATTCCATTGGTCTACGGAGCAATCGGAACCAGTTTGTATTTCTATATAGATAACAATAAAAAATATCACGATTATCGTGACGCCTACAAACGAAGATTAGAAGGCTACAACGATGACAAATATCAATTTTTGGACGACAGCCGTCTTGTTGACGGACAAAAATTCTACCAAAGAAACAGAGATTTATCAGCTTTGTTTGTTGTCGGATTCTATGTCTTAAATATTATCGATGCCAATGTTGACGCCGCACTGATACAGTTTAATGTAAATGAAAGGCTTTCAATGCGTCCAGAAATTTATCCCGACGATGTAACATTTAAACCAAACGTCGGACTAACCTTTAATTATAAGTTTTAATAGAGCAGCCTCTATTTAAAAAATCAAAAACAAATCATAATGAAAATTGCGCTTTTAGGATACGGAAAAATGGGTAAAGTAATTGAAAGAATTGCTTTAGAAAGAGGTCATGAAATAGTTTTAAAGAAAGATGAATTTAACACCTATGACGGACTTTCAACAGCCGATGTTGCCATTGATTTCAGCGTTCCATCAGCAGCGGTTAGCAATATTTCTGCATCTTTTAATGCCAATGTTCCTGTAGTTTCTGGAACAACTGGCTGGTTAGAACATTATGACGAAATGATTGCACTTTGCAACGAGAAAAAAGGAGGATTCATCTCTAGTTCAAACTTCAGTTTAGGAGTAAATATTTTCTTTGGACTAAACGAATATTTAGCCAAAATCATGAATCAATTTGATTCTTATAAAGTTTCTATGGAAGAAATTCACCACATCCATAAACTAGATGCACCAAGCGGAACCGCTATTTCTTTAGCTCAAGGCGTTATCGAAAACAGTGGTTATGCAAACTGGACAATGGACGAAGCAAAAAAGAATGAAATTCATATTGAAGCAAAAAGAATTGGAGAAGTACCTGGTACACATACTGTAACTTACGACTCTGCAATTGACAGTATCGAAATTAAACATACTGCTCATAACCGCGAAGGATTTGCTCTTGGTGCTGTTATTGCCGCCGAATGGCTTGCAGGAAAACAAGGGATTTTTACAATGAAAGACGTTTTAAACTTACAATAAATCGATACAATTTAGGATTACATTCCCACCTAAATTTGAAACTTAAAATACAATATTATGACTTTATACTCTTGGTTCGTATTTTTTCTAGCTGTTCAGATTATCCATTTTCTTGGTACTTGGAAACTGTATCAGGCAGCGGGAAGAAAAAGCTGGGAAGCAGCAATTCCGGTATACAATTCTATCGTTTTAATGAAGATTATCGGGCGTCCTACTTGGTGGACTATCTTGCTTTTTATTCCGATTATCAACTTAATCATGTTTCCAGTTGTATGGATTGAGACATTAAGAACTTTTGGTAAAAAATCAACTTTAGATACTATTTTAGGGCTTTTCACTTTAGGTTTTTATATCTACGTTGTTAATTACACTCAGAAATTAGAGTATCATAAAGACCGTAAATTAACACCTGAAAACAAAGCGGCAGATACTGTTAGCTCTTTATTGTTTGCTATTATAGTTGCAACATTAGTACACACTTATGTAGTACAGCCTTATACAATTCCAACATCATCTTTAGAGAAATCTTTGCTGATTGGCGATTTCTTATTTGTAAGCAAATTAAACTATGGACCTAGAGTTCCGATGACAACTGTTGCTTTACCAATGGTTCACGACTCTATTCCTATGACAAAAAGCAAGTCGTATTTAAGCTGGCCACAATTGCCATATTTCAGACTTCCAGCATTCGAAAAAATAAACCGATGCGATATTGTCGTCTTTAACTGGCCTGTCGATACGGTTCATTATTTCTTTGAGCCAAAAGGAAGACCTGGTGTTATTAAACCAATTGATAAAAAATCAAACTACGTAAAAAGATGTGTTGGTATTCCTGGAGACAGTTTATCAATAAAAGATGGATATGTTTTCATTAACGGAAAAAAATTAGTTTTACCAGAAAGAGCTAAACCACAGTATTCATACGCTGTAGCTTTAGACGGAAAAACACCTATTGATTTTGAAACAATTTTCAAAGAATTAGACATTACAGATCCTGCAGGTTTTAGAACCGAAAAAAGAGATACTCTTTATTTAGGTGCGCTAACCGAAGCTGGAGCAGAAAGATTTAAAAACACTCCTGGTGTCACTGCAGTAATCCGAAAAATTGACACAGGAAACAACAACGACATTTTCCCTCACATTAATAAATGGAACCAAGACAACATGGGACCAATTTATATTCCGGAGGCAGGAAAAACAGTTGCGCTAACAAATGAATCCCTTCCTTTTTATAAAGAAATTATCACTAATTATGAAGGAAACACATTAGAATTGCAAGGCTCAAAATTCTTAATCAACGGAAAACCGGCAACAACATACACCTTCAAGCAAAATTACTATTGGATGATGGGAGACAACCGTCACAATTCTGAAGATAGCCGTTATTGGGGTTACGTTCCAGAAAATCATATCGTAGGAAAACCAGTTTTCATTTGGATGAGCTGGGATACCAACGGAAAAGGCATCAATAAAATTCGCTGGAACAGAGTATTTACAACTGTTGATGGTGAAGGCCAGCCACACTCTTACTTTAAATACTTCCTAATACTTCTTGCTATCTACTTTGTAGGAGATTTTATTTGGAAAAAAAGAAGAGAGAATAAAGCGTAATTAAAAAAAAGTTATTTTTGTGTCAGGTTTCAAGTTTCACGTTTTTACGTCAACTTGAAACCTGAAACATTTAAACAAGAATTAAAATCATGAATTCCTTAATACTTCCAACTTATTTCCCTTCTATTAGTCATTTTGCTGTAATAGCGCAATCTGACAGTATTACTTTTGAAATGGAAGATAATTTCCAAAAACAGACCAATAGAAATAGAACTTATATTTATAGTCCAAATGGAATTCAATTATTAAATATTCCTGTTAAGCATTCTAAAGCAACGCATCAGAAGACAAAAGACATTTTGATCGAAAATGAATTTGATTGGCAGAAACAGCATTTTAAATCGCTTGAAGCAGCTTATAGAAGTTCTCCGTTCTTTGAGTATTTTGAAGATGATATCGTTCCTATTTTCGAGAAAAAACACCAATTTTTAATGGATTTAAACTTCGAAGTTTTAGACATTGTTACGAAATGCCTTCGAATGAAACTGGAATTTGGAAAAACAACAGAATATTTTCATGAAGTTGCTGATTTTACCGATTTCAGACACTTAGCAAATGGAAAAAAAGACACTAATTCTTTCAAGAAATACACTCAAGTATTTGATGACAAACATGGCTTCATCAACAATTTAAGTGTTTTGGATTTACTTTTTAACGAAGGTAAATTTGCAATGGATTATTTAAAAACACAGAAAATAATCTAAAATTGGTCTATCGAAAGTCTAGTCATAATAGGATAATGATCTGAGTTTTCGAAATCAGGAAAACTTTCAAACTCTTTTACCTTCATTTTAGTATCTGTAAAAATATAGTCAATTCTGGCTGGATAATACTTAAACTTATACGTTGCACCAAAACCTTCTCCAGCCTCTTCAAAAGCATCTTTAAGTTTTCCTTTTATGTTTCTGTAAACATAAGAAAACGGACTATTATTCATGTCTCCACAAATAATTATTGGGTAATTACATTTTTTAATATGCTCTTTAAAAATTTCCGCCTGTTCTTGCTGCTGTGTGAATCCCTTGCTAATTCTAGCATAAATACGCTGTGATTTCTTCTGATTTACATTATCAATATCATCTGAAATTTCACTTACATCTGGAGATATCTTAATGGACTGCAAGTGCATATTATAAACACGAATAATATCCTTTCCACGCTTAATATCAGCATAAACTACATTATTATCTGACTTAGGAAAAATAATCTTCCCCTCGTCTATAATAGGAAATTTAGAAAAAATAGCCTGTCCTGTCTTAATTTTTTTGCCATCAATAAAAATATAACGGTGCGGATATACTTTTAAATCTAAATGCGCCGAATTTGAATATTCTTGAATACATAGAATATCTGGATCTTTTTCGTCTATAAAAGCCTTAATGTTTGACGGAATATCATCTCTATCCAGCCATTTAAAAACATTAAACAGACGCACATTATAACTCATTACAGAGAAATCCTTTTCGTCTTTGATATACTCTTTTCCAGAAAACTTATAAAATTTACTAATAAATGTAATTCCGGTCAGTAAAACCAAACCAGACAAAATAAGACGTTTTTTAAACTGAATTCCCCAATAGACAAAAAACAGTATATTGGCCACAAAAAAAGCAGGCATAAACAAGGTAAGCACCGATAAAAGCGGAAAACTTTTAGGTGCTAAAAAAGGTAAAACATAAATGCTAAATGTAAGCACAGTCAGCACTATGTTCAAAAAGAACATTATTTTATTAAACCAAGAAAGGTTTTTCATATTTAGTCTCCTACAAGTTTATTTTCCAGCTTTAAATAAAAACTCTTTTTCTTCCTTTGTCAGGCAATCATATCCTGACTGGCTTATTTTGTCTAAAATCTCATCGATCTGCTGTTGCGTTTTATCTTTCGTAACAATTCTTGATGTCGTTTTTTCTGTAGGTTTTCTGTAATTTTTATGAACTTTTGTAAATGGGGTCGTAGGAGATTTTTTAAAAAGATTTACAAAGAAATCTAACGTCTTAGAAACAATAACACTTAAATCGGTGCCATTCTGAAGCAATTTAATATAGGCAAATCCGAAAAAAGCGCCAGCAAGATGCGAAATATGTCCGCCCATATTTCCAAGACGAAACTGCATTAAATCTAAAATTATAATAACAGCAGTTATGTGCCAAAGTTTTACATTACCGAAAAGAAACAAACGCACATTCATTAAAGGGGAATACGTAGTTGCGGCCACCAAAATAGCCATAATAGCAGCAGAAGCTCCAACAATGGAACCGCTGATATTAGAAAAATAAAAACTCAGTGCAAAAACTACTCCTGCAAAAAGAGCGCTTAGAAGATATAGTCCTAAATATTGCTTTTGAGTAAAATAAGTCAAGAACAAAGTACTTGCAAAATTAAGCACCATCATATTGAATAACAGATGAAAAAATCCGTCATGAAAGAACGCATACGTTAAAAACGTCCAAGGTTTAAACATAAAAACCTGAGGATCCGACGACAAAGCCAACCAGTTCGGAAAAGCAAACTGACCTACTGAAAATTGATAGAAAAAGATAAGCGATACAATAAAACATGCTATGTTCCAATACATAACTCGCATAGCAATACCACCCAATCTATACTGTAATTTTAAATCGTCTAGAATATTCATAAAAATTCTTCTATTTTAGAATTCGTACTTTAAAGTTAAAAATTAATTCCAACGGTTGTTATTAAACTGATTTTTTTTCCAGTACAACATCATTAAAAAACCAGCAATTGCACCGCCAACGTGCGCGAAATGTGCAATTCCAGTTCCGCCACTTCCAAATAAAGAACTTCCTTTAAAACCTAAAAACAAATCGATTGCTAAAATTCCAGGAACAAAATATTTTGCCTTGATTGGAACAGGAATAAACAATAGCGCCAGCTGAGCATTTGGAAACATAAATGCAAAAGCTGTAAGCAAACCATAAATTGCGCCAGAAGCCCCCAAAACAGGCGATTGCACAATGAAACTTGTTTCTCTCAATATATTAAACTGCTCTTGATTACAATGTGCTTGGCTTAAAATATTCAAAACTTCACCCTGAACCATTTTACCATTTGAATCAAAAAGAGACTGATAATCAGCATTTAATATTACATGAAGATCCGATTTAGACAAATTTAAATTAGACACAGAATCTAAAAGAGAATGTATTTGCAAATAATTTACACCCGTATGAAGCAATGCCGCTCCTAAACCACAAGAGATATAGAAAAACAAGAATTTTTTTCCTCCCCAAAAATGTTCTAAAGCAGAACCAAAGCTGTATAATGCAAACATATTAAACAAAATATGTGCAAAGTTTGGCAATGGCGCATGCATAAACATATGCGTAATAATTTGCCAAATCCTAAAATTATCACTTTCAGGATAATACAACATTAAATAGTCATAAGAAACTGGCACCAACTGAGAGCCAATAAAAAATATAATATTAATAATTAGCAGTTGTTTAACTACTGGCGTAATATTCATCATAAAGCAAACTTTTTATCTATATCTTCAACACGCATGGTAATGAAGGTAGGTTTTTGAAAAGGTGAAATATTTGGATCTTTGCAGGCAAACAAACCGTTTACCAAATTATCTTGTTCTTTTTCGGTTAAATAAGATCCCGTTTTAACCGCTAAACTTTTAGCCATCGACTTGGCAATTGTGTCATTCTGACTGTAGCTGTTTGCAGGAATTCCGTCTTGCAAATCACTCAATAATTGTTCAATCACCTGCGAAACTTCACTTTCTGTAATATTTACCGGGATTCCCGAAATTACAACGTGATCTGTTTTACTTTCGTCAAAAACAAATCCAGTAGTTTCCAAAGAAGGTTTCAATTCTTCTATCAGTTTCATTTCTGAAGCCGAATAAAACAAATCTAAAGGAAAAAGCAACTGCTGGCTAGAAGCTTGATTTACGGTCATATTCAGCAAAAATTGTTCGTACAAAATTCGCTGATGTGCACGCTGCTGATCCACAATAATCATTCCTGATTTTATTGGCGATACAATATATTTCTTATGTATTTGATAGGTCTTCTGCGTTGCTTGTTCTACTTCTTCGTCATCAAATAAAGAAGAAGTCACTTCTTCATTTTCAAATGTAAAAGGCGAACTTTCTATGCTTTCTGGATTTTCAACATCTAACCCAACATACAAACTTTCCCAACTTGCGGTTGGTTCTACTCTCTTAGAAAAACCAGAATACGACGATCCAGAAGATGATGATCCTGATGAAGACGAAAAAGAAGAACCAGAACTATATCCAGATGATCCCAAAGCCGCTTTGCTATAATGCTGATTGGTTTTATCATCTGTAAAAGGATTAAAAGTTCCATCAACCTGAATGGTTGGAATTCCCACTTCTACATCTTTATAGTGATATGGCGTATCTAAATTGGCATCTCTATCAAAATCTAAAACTGGAGCAACATTAAACTGCCCTAAACTATGTTTTATTGACGCTCTTAAAATAGCATAAAGCGCTTGTTCATCGTCAAACTTAATTTCTGTTTTAGTTGGATGAATATTGATATCAATTGTATTTGGTGGAACCTGCAGGTATAAGAAATAACTTGGCTGAGAACCATCTTTCAGCAATCCGTCGTAGGCAGACATTACCGCATGATGCAAGAAACTGCTTTTTATAAATCGATCGTTTACAAAAAAGAATTGCTCTCCTCTATTTTTCTTTGCAAACTCTGGCTTACATACAAATCCTTGAACATTTATAATTTCTGTATCTTCATTTACAGGAACTAATTTTTCATTTGTTTTACCAGACATGATACCCACAATTCTCTGACGGTATCCTGCTGCAGGAAGATTATACATTTCGCTTCCGTTATGGTAAAAACTAAAATGAATATTTGGATGAGCCAATGCCACACGCTGAAACTCATCCATTACGTGACGAAATTCAACTGTATCTGACTTTAAGAAATTACGGCGAGCAGGGATATTAAAAAATAAGTTTTTAACCGCAAACGAAGTTCCTTTTGGCAAAACTGCCACTTCCTGCGAAACAAATTTACTTCCTTCAATTACAATATGTGTTCCAAGTTCGTCCTGATCTTGTTTTGTTTTCATTTCCATATGCGCGATTGCGGCGATAGAAGCTAACGCTTCTCCACGAAAACCTTTTGTACCAAGCGAAAATAAATCTTCGGCCTGACGAATTTTGGAAGTTGCATGGCGCGCAAAACACAAACGTGCATCAGTAACGGTCATTCCGACTCCGTTATCGATAACTTGCACCAGCGATTTACCAGCATCTTTTATTATTAATTTGATATCAGTTGCTTTGGCATCAACAGCATTTTCTAACAATTCTTTTACGACTGAAGCTGGTCTTTGAACCACTTCTCCAGCAGCAATTTGGTTAGCAACGTGATCAGGAAGCAATTGAATAATACTCGACATTAAGCAAAAATAGGTTTTAAAGTTAGATTAGGTTTTTGCAAACCAAGAAGTACAAATTTAATGAATTTTGGTTGGCTTTTAGAATAAGAATAATCATAAAAAAAACAAAAAAACCTATACCGTTATTACACAGTATAGGTTTTAATATTTTTTAAAACAAACGTGCTTATTCGTTTTCTATTTTTTTCGGTGAATCTTCAATTTGAATCGCACCCGACGTCAATAATGGCTGATTAAAAACGTGCGCTATTGAAGCTTGCTGACGAATATAAGCCATTTTGATTGCTGCAATTGCTGCTTCAGTTCCCTTGTTGCCGTGAGCTCCTCCGCTTCTGTCAATTGACTGTTGCATATTATTATCTGTCAATACACAGAAAATAACTGGAATATCGGTTTGAACATTTAAGTCTTTGATTCCTTGCGTAACACCTTCGCAAACAAAATCGAAATGTTTTGTTTCTCCTTGAATTACACATCCGATTACAATAACCGCATCAACATTTTGAGTCTGAAGCATTTTTTTAGCTCCATAAATCAGCTCAAAACTTCCTGGAACATTCCAACGGATAATTTGCTGTGCAGGAACATCGCAATCAACTAAAGCATCAAAAGCACCATTATAAAGTCCTTCTGTTATAGTATCATTCCATTCAGAAACAACAATCCCAAACCGAAAGTCTTTCGCGTTTGGGATTGTGTTTTTATCGTATTCTGATAGATTTTTATTTTCAGTAGCCATCTTTTATATTTTAGATTTTTGTTCCGAATTTTCGGGATTGAATTTAGATTCTTAACTACAAATCTACAATCTTAAATCTAAAGTCTAAAATTTTTATTGTGCTAATCCAATCAAAGCATCAACTGATGCTGCTTCTGGAGTACTGTCGTAATTGTCTTTAATGTCATTAAAATATTTCAATGCATCTTCTTTTTGTCCTAAAGCTAAAGCAGTTTTTCCAGCTTTTAATAAGAAACGAGGCGTTGTAAAATCGTTTTTGTTAGACTCAGCAGCTTTTACATAAAAATCTAAAGCTTCTTTTTGCTGATTTTTTTGAGAGTAAGCATCTCCTGTAGCACCTTTTGCTAAAGCACTTAAGATTACATCTTCAGATTTAAATTCACCTAAATATTTAATTGCCTCATCAAATTTACCAGTATTTAAGTAAGCGATACCAGCATAGTAGTTTGCTAAGTTTCCAGCATCTGTACCAGAATATTCGTCAGCAATTTTAATGAATCCGAATTTACCTTCAGAACCATTCAATGATAATTTGAATAATGAATCGCTAGAAACACCATTTACAGCTTTTTCAAAGTTTTGCTGTGCAACAAACATTTCACTTGCAGCTTCTTCTTGCTTAGGAGTTGCAATGAATTTTTGGTAAGCCAAATATCCAATTGTTGCAACTGCAATACCAGCAACTAAACCAATAATGATTTTTTGATTTTTAGCCACCCAGTCCTCAGTTTTTGAAGCTGTCTCATCTAATTTTGAGAAAACTCCAGCTGTAGTACTGTCTTTTTCGTCAATAATTACTTGTTGTTCTTCAGTAACTTCTTTTACTTCCTTTTCTTTTGGTGTCTTATATCCTCTTTTATTGTAAGTTGCCATTTAAAATTTATTTAGTGAACGGCAAAAATAAAATTTTTATTGAAACTGAGGTAAAAAATTTCAATTTTATCACTATTTTAAAAAAAATATTTTTGTATTTCGCTTGTCCTTTCGCGAAAGCGCTAAAATAAATCAGTTTGAAACACCTCCAAAGCCAATTATATCGATAATTTTCGGTAATTTGCACCCTCAAATTTTTACTGCTCAAAAACAGCAATTTTTATACTTGGAGTCTCTAAAAAATGCATTTAAACAAAATCTCATTATTCAATTACAAAAACTTTTCAGAGGCAAGTTTTGATTTCGATATCAAAATCAACTGTTTTGTTGGAAAAAACGGCATTGGAAAAACCAATGTGCTCGATGCTATTTACCATTTAGCATATGGTAAAAGCTATTTTAATCCGTTGGCAGTACAAAATATCAAACACGGTGAAGAGTTTTTTGTTATCGATGCTGAACTCGAAAAAAATGAGAGAACAGAACAAGTTGTCTGCAGTTTAAAAAAGGGACAAAAAAAAGTACTAAAACGAAACGGAAAAGCGTATGATAAATTTTCGGATCATATTGGTTTTATTCCGCTAGTAATTATTTCGCCTGCAGATCGTGACTTGATTGTTGAAGGAAGCGAAACGCGTCGTAAATTTATGGATAGTGTTATTTCACAATTAGATTCCACTTATCTGCACGAACTCATTCAATATCAAAAAGTGATTACGCAGCGAAATGCTCTTTTAAAATATTTTGCTTTAAATCATGTTTTTGACAATGATACCTTATCTATATATAATGAACAATTAAACGGTTACGGAAAGTCTATTTTTGAAATACGGAAAAATTTTCTGGAACAGTTCATACCTATATTTAATAAGCACCATCAAGTAATAACCGGATCGGAAGAAAGTGTACAACTCGTTTACGAAAGTCATTTGTTTGAAAAAGATCTTTTAGCGCTTTTACAAGAAAACATCAATAAAGACCGTGCACTTCAATATACCAGTGTTGGAATTCATAAGGATGATTTGTCTTTTGAAATCGATTCTCATCCGATAAAAAAATTCGGGTCACAAGGACAGCAAAAATCTTTTTTGATTGCCCTTAAACTGGCGCAATTTGAATTTTTAAAGAAACAAAGTGGCGTAAAGCCTATTTTATTATTTGATGATATTTTTGACAAACTAGACGAAACACGAGTTGCTAAAATTGTCGAAATGGTCAATAGTGAAACGTTTGGACAGCTTTTCATCTCAGATACTCATCCCGAAAGAACTGAGGCGATTGTAAAATCGACGCATCAGACTTATAAGATATTTAATTTGTGATTTTGTCCGATTTCTTAAAAATTGATATAATTTGTATCAGCTTTTAGAATCAATTCCAAAATAGAAATCATTAAATTAGCTTAAACAAAAAACTTAAAAAATAACTGCAATAAAATATATAAGGAATATGTTAGCGAAAGAATCATTGCAATTTTTAGACGATTTAAAAAAGAACAATAACCGAGAATGGTTTCAGGAAAACAAAAAACGCTATGAGGTTTTCAAGAAAGACTACCATCAATTGGTAAACGATTTTCTAGACGCAATGAAACCGCTTGATCCTTCTTTAGAACTATTAGAAGTTAAAAATTGCACTTTTAGAATTAATCGTGATATTCGTTTTTCTAAAGACAAATCTCCTTACAAAGCGCATTTAGGAATCTGGATGTCTGGCGGAACCAAAGGTTTAAACCGCGCTGGATATTATGTGCATATTGAAAAAGGCGCCAGTTTTATAGCAGGCGGATTTTATTCTCCTGAATCTGAAGATTTGAAAAAAGTTCGTAAAGAAATTGCTTTTTTCTATGATGATTTGCAGGAAATCTTAAATGACAAAAATTTCAAAAAAGAATTCGGAAGTTTAGACATCAACGAAAACAATTCGCTTAAAAGCATGCCACGCGGCTATGAAAAAGATCATCCTGCAATTGAGTTCTTAAAACTGAAAAGCTTCACCGCAACTCAAAAATACGACATCTCCGAAGTTACTCAGAAAGACTTCGTAAAAAAGATAAGCCAGAAATTGATTGCTCTAAAACCTTTAAACGAATTTATAAACCGAGCTTTAGATACTGAAGAATTTTAGAGATAAAAAAATCGCCACGAATTCACGAATTATTCAAAATTAATTCGTGAATTCGTGGCGAAAAAACTTTTATAATGAAAAGGAAAATACTTTTTCTTGGAGAATCTTATCGTGCCGATGCCATAACCTGGATGAAAGGTTTAAAGGAATTTGGCGATTTTGAAATTATCACTTGGGAACTTCAAACATCAAACAATTATAGATTCAAACGCATTTTAGAGTATCTTTTCTCTCCTCTTTCTATTCGAAAAACAATTAAAAAAGAAAAACCAGATATGGTAATTGCAGAAAGAACCACCAGTTATGGTTTTCTTGCAGCATTATCTGGATCAAAAACCATTGCGATCGCACAGCAAGGCCGTACCGATTTATGGCCAGAGGAATCTAAATTATATCCTTTTAAAAAATTCATTCAAAAATATGCTTTCAAAAAAGCGCATTTAATTCATGCTTGGGGACCTGTTATGACCATTCACATGAAAAAAGTTGGCGTTGACATGAACAAGATTCTAGTCCTTCCAAAAGGAATTGATTTATCGCTTTTTACTCCTTCAACAAACAACTCAGACAAAATTGAAGCAATTGTAACGCGTTCGCTTATGCCAGAATACAGACACGATTCTATTTTAAGGTCTTTTGGAATTTTACATCAGAAGGGAATTGACTTTACACTTACAATTGTCGGAGACGGAACAAGACTGCAATTTTTGAAAGATTTGGCTAAAGAATTAGATATAGAAAAGAAAGTGATTTTTACAGGAAGAATTCCAAATACAGAGCTTCCAAAATTATTACAGCAATCCAATATTTATATTAGTATGCCAATTACCGAAGGTGTTTCGGCATCTTTGTTTGAAGCAATGGCGTGTAATTGTTACCCTATAGTTTCAGATATTCCAGGCAACCAAAGCTGGATTACGCATCGTAAAAATGGGCAATTGATTGAAATTGACAATACAGAAATGCTGGCCAATGAATTGATTTGGTCTTTTGAGAATTCTGAATCTCGAAATCAGGCTATTATTCGAAATAGAAAATTTGTAGAAGAAAATGCTAATTATGATATCAATATGAAAGTTATCGCTGATCGATATCATAAATTGATTGATTCTAGAAAATAATTTAACCGCAAAGACACAAAACTTATTTTGGATAAGCCAAGGAAACTTTTTTATTTATAGCGTTATAAACTACATAATAAAAACTTTCATTTTCTCTCAAAAGAAATATATCTCCATAACTTTCATTTCTAGAAAACACAATATTACAATTAGATAGATCTATCTGTTTTGTTTTCTCTTTACAATCTTTCAAAATTTCATCTGGCTGATTCCCATCTGTATTTTCCCAAGCAAAATCATAAGATTTCCATTCTTTCGTAAAAAAATCAAGCATTTGACTATAAAGCATTCTATCTTTATCTTCCTGCAAATTACCGCTACTCTGAATTAATCGAATGGAATTTGCATCTTCATAGATATAAAAAATCCCTAAGTCTTTATTCAAATTTGAATCTAAGTGATTTACTTTACCATAACTGCTTGACGATTTCCTTTTTACAATAAAACGAATATGTGAATCTCCGACTTTTACAAAATCACCAGAAACCACTCTAAAAACATCATTTCCACATGGAGCTCTATTTCCGCATAAGAATGTTCCATCTAGATTTAGTGTAAGGATATTTCCCCAAGGATTCCTATCATCTTGTTTAACGATTGAATATTCCTGAAAATCATTTGAATCTAATATCTTATCAATACTCCAATTTCCATACACATTAATTTGTGCAGAAACTACTGATTGCGCAAAGAGCAACAATGCAGTTATAATACACTTACTTAAATTTAGTTCTTTGTTCTTTCTAAGAGTCATCTTTTTCATTTTAGAATTATTAAGTCTTTAAAAATCAATAAAAACCATTCAAATATAAAATTCAATCCAGAATAGTTGTAAATAATCTTACAAACAAAAACCAAGCCGTAACTTTTCTCCAATCTCAACGACATACTACTAAAACAAATTGTCTAATTTAATCTTTGAATAATATGAGCAATAGAAGAAACTGGTTAAAACAAATAGGTTTAGGTGCAGTTGGATTAGGCCTCTGCCAATTTGAAACATTCGCAAATACTCCACCAGAAACATATATTCTTCCAGATTTAGACCAATCGCCCATATTATTACGATCAAATGAAAATCCTTATGGCCCTTCTCCACTTGCTCGCGCTGCTATGCAAAAAAGCATCAATAATAGTAATCGATATGGCTGGAATCTTTCAGACGAATTAATTGCACTTATTGCAACAAAAAACAATGTTTCAAACCAGAATATTTTACTTGGCGCTGGCTCAACAGAAATTCTAGACTTGGTTCTTCAATATACTGCTTTACAAAAAGGCAATTTTATACTGGCCGAGACAACCTTTAATTATTGGGCATTTCCTTCTGAGAAATTAGGTTTAAAAAAAATCACAGTTCCGCTAACTGTCGATAAAAAGCATGATCTACCAGCAATGCTAAAAGCAATCGATTCTGATACAAAAATGATTTATATCTGTAATCCCAATAATCCGACAGGGACAATTTGCGATTACGAGCAACTGGTTTCTTTTGTAAAAGAAGCGTCTAAAAAAGCAATTGTTTTTGTGGATGAAGCGTATCTAGATTTCACAAAAGAAAAATCATTAAGTAATCTCGTAATCGAAAATAAAAATTTAATCATTACAAAAACTTTTTCAAAAATGTATGGTCTGGCCGGCGCTCGTATAGGTTATGCTGTTGCATCTTCGTCAACAATTGAAGAACTTAGCGCTTTAAAATCTTCTCCAAATTTGTCTATCAGTGTAGTGTCAACAGCTGCAGCGATGGCGTCGTTGAATGATAATAAATTCATTCAGCAAGTACACGAGGCAAATGAAGAAGTAAAAAAATATACCATCGACCAGCTTACTAAACTTAATTTAACCTGCATTCCTTCGCACGCAAACTTCATCTATTTTTCTTTAGACAATTATAAAAAAGATTTCTTCAAGCAATTGGAAGCCCACAATATACAAGGAACAAAAATCTATGAAGAAAACGGAAAATGGACGCGAATTACAATTGGCACAATGAAAGAAATGCAGCGATTTATTGAAGCGATAAAATAAAATCTAGAGAAAAGTCTTTTTATAGAAAATCTACTCAAATAAATTATTATCGTTACTTTTGATCTCAGAATTTTTCCGAAGTTTCGGAACTTAAAAAGCCTTTTTATTTATGGAAATCCAATCCAATTTTTCTTTAAAAAAATATAATACTTTCGGCATTGAAGCCAGTGCTAAACAATTTGTTGCAGTTCATTCTATTGATGAATTGAAAACAGTTTTAGCAGCAAACAAAAACGAGAAAAAATTCATTTTGGGCGGCGGCAGCAATATGCTTTTAACAAAAGATATTGACGCTTTGGTAATTCATATCGACTTAAAAGGCAAAAAAATAATTAAAGAAGACGACGATTTTGTTTGGGTCGAAAGTCAGGCTGGAGAAACTTGGCATGATTTTGTACTTTGGACAATCGACAACAATTTTGGCGGATTAGAAAACATGTCTCTAATTCCTGGAAATGTTGGTACAACTCCAGTGCAAAACATTGGCGCTTACGGAACTGAGATAAAAGACACTTTTGTTTCTTGCGAAGCCATGAATATTGCAACTCAGAAAATGAAAACTTTCGAAAATACCGAATGTAATTTTGGTTACCGTGAAAGTATTTTCAAACATGAAGCAAAAGACCAATACATTATTACATCGGTTGTTTTTAAATTGACTAAGCGTAATCATAAAATCAACACCTCTTACGGAGATATTTTGGCTGAATTGGCTAAAAACAATATTACTGAACCTACTTTAAAAGACGTGAGTAATGCTGTAATTGCCATCAGACAAAGCAAATTGCCAGATCCGAAAGAATTAGGAAATAGCGGAAGCTTCTTTAAAAATCCGATTTTATTAAAATCAGATTTTGAGAAAATCCACCAGAAATTTCCAGAAATGAAATTCTATGAAGTTTCAGAAACTGAAGTAAAAGTTCCAGCAGGATGGCTAATTGAACAGGCAGGTTTTAAAGGAAAACGTTTTGGAGACGCGGGAGTTCATAAAAATCAAGCTTTAGTTTTGGTAAATTACGGAAACGCGACAGGACAAGAAATTTTAGCCGTTTCAAAAGAAGTTCAGAAAACCGTTTTTGAAAAATTCGGCATTCAGATTGAAGCGGAAGTGAATGTGATTTAGAGTTTATAGCCTCTGAACCTTTGCCTCTTTGAGCCTTTGGACCTAAAAAAGAAAAAAATGTATACACCAGATTTATACAAAAATGAAAATCAGGACGAGATTAGAGCTTTTTTGAAAGAAAATAGTTTCGGAATCCTGATTAATCAAACTAACGGAAAATTATGCGCAACGCATATTCCGATAGAACTGGAAATAAATGCTGAAGGAAAAGAAATCTTGCAAGGACATATTTCAAAATTAAATCCGCAAGCAGAAGGTTTTTCGGCAAATGACCAAGTTTTGGCTGTTTTTACAGGTCCGCACAGTTACATTTCTTCCTCTTGGTACGATCATGAAAATGTTCCGACTTGGAATTATATAGCCGTACATGTTTATGGAAAAATCAAGATTGTGGATTACGAAACTTCAGTAGAACAGCTGAAAAAACTTGTAGACAAATACGAGGTAAATTCTAAAAACCCTGTACGTGTTGAAGATTTATCTGAAAAAACAATGCGCGAAGCCAGAGGAATATTTGGTTTTGAAATCGAAATTGAAGAAATTCAAGCAACCAAAAAACTCTCTCAAAATCGAGACGATCATAATTACAAAAATATAATTTCGGAATTGGAAAAAACCGAAAACCCTCAGTCTATTGCTGTTGCAAAAGAAATGTCAAAATGCCGAAAGTAAATCGGTTTTAGCTATTGAATTTAGCGAATTGATAAGTACATTTGCAGTCGCAAAACGTGAAATTAATAGAATCAAATAAATCAGATGCTTATATACATATTTTACTTTTTTATTGCTATAGTTGCAGTTCAACTTTTTTATTATCTCGGAGTTTTTGGAAAATTTGCATTTGCCAAGCCTCAGCATGTGAAGCCTAAAAACCTTCCTGTTTCTGTAATTGTATGTGCAAAAAACGAAGAAGAGAATGTAAAAAAATACATTCCGCTTTTGGCACAGCAAGATTATCCTGATTTTGAAATTGTTCTAATAGATGATGCTTCCAGCGATGAAACTCTTGAGGTTTTTGAAGAATTTGAAAAAGAATTTTCTAATATCCGTTTGGTAAAAGTTGAAAATAACGAAGCCTTTTGGGGAAATAAAAAATACGCTTTAACGCTTGGAATAAAAGCTGCCAAAAAAGATTATTTACTTTTCACAGATGCTGATTGTTTTCCGAGTTCTAAAGATTGGATTACTTCTATGACTTCGCAATTTACCATGAATAAAACAATCGTTTTAGGTTATGGAGGTTACGAAAAAGTAGAGCGTTCATTCCTAAACAAAATCATTCGTTTCGAAACAATTTTAACCGCGATTCAATATTTTTCGTGGGCAAAAATGGGTCTTCCATATATGGGAGTCGGCAGAAATCTTGCTTATAAAAAAGAAGAATTCTTTAATGTAAATGGCTTTATTGACCACATTCAGATTCGTTCTGGAGACGACGATTTGTTCATTAATCAAGCTGCCAATAAAACCAACACTACTATTTCTTATACACCTGAGAGTTTTACCTATTCAGAACCTAAGAAAACATATAAAGAATGGTTTACTCAAAAAAGAAGACATATTTCTACTGCAGAGCATTATAAGTTTTTTGATAAAATGCAGCTGGGATTATTCTTCCTTTCACAATTATTCTTCTTTATATTAGTTATTATATTATTAGCATTTCAATTTCAATGGATCGCTGTACTGGCAATTTTAGCAACTCGCTATACTGTTGTATGGATCGTAATTGGATGCTCAGCAGGAAAATTAAAAGAAAAAGATATCAAAATTTGGTTTCCAGTTGTTGAGATAGCGCTTATATTAACGCAAATTAATATCTTTATAACTAATATCTTTTCAAAACCGGTATATTGGAAATAAATTCTAAAATAGAAAAAGCAAAAAAAGGCGATCAGATCGCCTTTACTTTTTTATTAGATCATTATTGGAATGAGGTGTACGCTTTTATGCTCAAACGTACCGAAAACGAAACCACCGCAGAAGATATCACAATAGAAACTTTCTCCAAGGCTTTTGACAAAATAGCTTCTTACAATCCAGAATTTCAGTTTAATACCTGGCTTATTGCCATTGCAAAAAATGTCTATATAGATTTACTTCGAAAAAAGAAAACCAATCTTTTCATAGAAATCACTGACAACGAAGACCAACAGGCATACAACATTGCCGACCCTACTCCATCTGCAGAAGATGCCTTAATTAAAGAACAGAATCTTTCCCGTCTGCTCTTATGCATCAAAGAACTCAAACCACATTATCAAGAAGTAATTCAGCTTCGTTATTTTCAGGAAATGTCTTATCAGGAGATTGCTGCTAAGATTGACGAACCATTAAGCAGCGTTAAAGTAAAACTTTTACGTGCTAAAAAATTATTGGCCGAAATTATCGAACGTAATAGATAATTTATTATCTTTAATCAAAGAATAAATTATTCTCATATTTATTCTTAAAAACAATACATTTTAACAAACATTAAAAACTACAACATTTACGTTGTTAGCTCCAACCTAAACCTTTTCTGCGTATGATTTAAAGTTACTTAACCTTAAAACCCAAAAATTATGTCTAAATTAAGCATTTATGAAAACAAGTGGACCGATCTTGTTTTCGAGAACAAAAACAAAGAATATGGCGCATATCAATTACGCCAGGAGAATTCCAAAAATTCTGTTACAGCTCTCTTTATGGGTTTATTGTTAATAACGGCTTTAGGAAGTGCACCTGTACTTATTAGCAAATTAAAAACTTCGCCTGTTGAAGTCGATCCAGAACCTAGGATTTACGAACCTACAATTGTACACGTTGATCCAACTGTTGTGCCACCACCGCCGGCCCCGCCTGCGCCTATGGTTGAACAAACAGCTACAAGCCAAACAGAAGCGGTTCAATTAACCAATCCTGTAGTCGTAACAACAACAGAAGCTGTTAAGGAAATCGCTCCTAATACAGAAAATGCACCAGTTGTAGAAAATGCTTCTGGAACAGGAACCGCTACTAATGCCTTACCTACAACAGGAGGCGGAGGAGGAAATGGCGAAGTTGCTTCGGTTGCACCGCCAAGTAATGATCCAGTTTCTACTGCGATTTTGGATAAACTTCCAGAATTTCCGGGCGGAATTGCTCAGTTTTACAAATACGTTGGAAACAATTTCCGCAGACCAGAGCTTGATGTAGAAAGAACATTAAAAGTATATGTTTCTTTTGTAGTTGAGAAAGACGGATCGCTTACTGACATCATTGTTAGAAATGATCCTGGTTACGGAGTAGGAAAAGAAGCGATTAGAGTTCTTAAATCATTGAAAACAAAATGGGCTCCAGGAATTCTAGACGGAAAACCAGTGAGAACCGCATATAACCTTCCTATAACAATAAAAACAGAAGTAGAATAATATAAATATTTTGAAAAGTAAAAAGCAGAACTTAGGTTCTGCTTTTTTTGTTACATTTAATTCTAAAATCCACTACATTTACTCCTTCAAAAACGGAAATCATTTTAACTAAATTAAAACAGAATAATGGGAATATTTTCAGCCATTCTTGGCAATGCAGGTTCAGTAAGCCAAGAAGATTTAATTAAAAAATACGGACAGCTTTTAACTGCAAATGAAGAAATCGAAATGGGATTCAAACTTATTCGTGATACCTTCATTTTTACCAATAAAAGATTAATCTTAGTAGATGTACAAGGAATCACAGGAAGTAAAACAGAGTATAAATCTATTGGCTACAAAAGCATTACGAGATTCAGCGTAGAAACTGCAGGAACTTTTGATTTGGATGCTGAACTAAAAATCTGGATTTCAAGCGAACAACACCCGAGCATTGTAAAACAATTCAATAAATCGGTTAATGTTTATGAAGTGCAAAAGATTCTTGCTTTTCATGTATTAGGATAAAAAAATAAACCCAGCAAACAGAAATTTGCTGGGTTTTATAATTTAAGAAACAACTCTTATTTCTTTTTCGTTGTAGTTGTTTTCTTTGTGGTTGTAGTTGCTTTTTTAGCGGTAGTTGCAGGAACTGTATTTACAATTTTCTGCTGTACATACGGCTTATACAAACCATCTTTTTCTGCTCTTTTCTTAGCATCATCTGCTCTTTTTTTAGAATCAGGATGCGAACTCATCATCTGATCTATAAACGAAGCTTCAGATCCTTCACTCATTTTTGCCAAAATTCTAAAAGCCGATTCTTCAGCATTTACATCATAACCATTTTTCTTCATGAAGTTATAAGCAAACAAATCTGCTTCCGACTCTTGTTTACGGCTGTATTTACTATCAATAATTGCGCTTCCAATTTTCCCAAGCTGGCTGTCTGTTACAGTTGCCAAAGTCGCCGATTGAGAAGCTGCTCCATCCATTAAAGCTTCCTTCTGATAAGCTGCACGAATAGCATCTCTAGAATCGTTGTTTGCTACGTGCCCAATCTCATGTCCGATTACTGCAACCAGCTCGTTATCGTCCATAATATCCATTAATCCAGAATAAACACGAACGCTTCCATCTGCGGTTGCAAAAGCATTCACTTCTTTCAATTTATATACTTTATAGTTTAAAGTAAATCCGTCTCCAGAAGCATGTTTTCCAAAAACACGATTCAATCTTAAAGTATAACCATCAGTTGGTCCAGCAATTTCATGCTCTGCATCTAATTTATCAACTGCTTCTTTAGATAATTTTGCCGCATCGGCATTACTAAAAGTAAAACCTGTAACTCCTTTTTGAACTGCCCCAATTGCTTTATCTCCAAAATTAATCTGTGCAGTCATTTTAGTTAAACCAAATGCTGTAAATAAAAGTCCTACTATTATAAATTTCTTTTTCATATTTTTTATAATTACAATTTAACAACAAATGTAGCATAACAAAATGCTATTTTAATTTCACACAAAACTTGTTTTTCAACAAATAAAGATAAAACATTTTTATGAGCTGATAATCAACCTACAGTGGATTTTGATTCTATCGTAAAAAGAAAAAACCGGTAAACTTTTTTGGCTTACCGGTTTTGAATCATGTATTGCTTATTTCTTTTTTGCTGTGCTTTTTTTCTTTGTTGTAGTAGTTGCTTTCTTCGTTTCTGTTACAGGAGCTGTATTATCAATTTTCTGCTGTTCGTAAACATGATACAATCCATCTTTTGTTGCTTTCTTTTTTGCTGTATCTGCTCTTTTTCCAGAATCAGGATGAGAACTCATCATTTTAGTCATAAAAGATGCTTCTGCTCCTTCGCTTAAATTTTGAAGAATTCTAAAAGCCGATTCCACTGCATTCACATCATAACCATTTTTTTTCATAAAATCATAAGAGAAGCTATCTGCCTCCGATTCCTGTTTTCTACTGTGTTTGCTATCAATCATAGCGCTTCCTATTTGCCCCAACTGCGATTTAGTAAAAGTCTCTACTTTTCCCGACTGTGAAGACGCTGCATCTAATAAAGCTTCTTTTTTATAAGCAGCTTTTATAGCATCTCTTGTATCATGATTAACAACATGCCCGATTTCATGACCAATAACAGCTAGCAGCTGGTTATCATCCATAATATTCATTAAACCTGCAAATACACGAACACTTCCGTCGGCACATGCAAAAGCATTTATATCTTTTACTAGATACACTTTATAGTTTAAAGTAACTCCTTCGCTAGTAGTATGTTTTCCAAACAAACGATCTAACCGAATTGAATACCCATCTTTTGGATCGGCAACTGGATTATTTGCATCCAATTCTGCAATAGATTGTTTGGCTAAAGCTGCTGCATCTGCATCACTAAAAGTAAATCCTGAAACACCTTTTCCTAAAGCTCCCATCGTTTTATCTGAAAGTATCTGCGCATTTGTTTTGGTTAAACTTAAAATTGCAAATAAAGCTCCTAATACAATAATTCTCTTTTTCATGGTTTTAAAACTGTTAAATTAACAGCAAAATTACCACTGCACTAATTTTACAAGATCCCAAGAAGCCAAATTTGTAACAGATTAAGGCTGAACTTTTATAATCCATAAAAACGGAACTACAGATTAAAAAATTAAACATAAACCAAAAAACAATTCTCAAATCATACTTAAACCTAAACTATTAACATTTGAGCTGAATTATCTCAAATATTCCCCACAAACAAGATATGCAAACGAAAAGCAAATAAACATCTCAAAATAAACTACATTCCGTATCTTTGTACTTTGAACATTGATATATGGAAACAGTCGCTGAAAATATACCTACCACAAAACCAAAGTGGTTAAAAGTAAAATTACCTATCGGACAAAAATATACTGAACTTAGAGGTTTAGTTGATAAATATAGTTTAAATACCATTTGTACTTCGGGAAGCTGCCCAAATATGGGAGAATGCTGGGGCGAAGGAACAGCGACTTTTATGATTTTAGGAAATGTGTGTACTCGTTCTTGCGGATTCTGTGGCGTAAAAACCGGAAGACCTGAAACGGTAGATTGGGACGAACCTGAAAAAGTAGCTCGTTCTATTAAAATCATGAATATCAAACATGCTGTTATTACTAGTGTTGACAGAGATGATTTGAAAGATGGCGGTTCTATCATCTGGATGGAAACTGTAAGAGCTATCCGTAGAATGAATCCGCAAACTACTCTTGAAACTTTAATTCCAGATTTTCAAGGAATTGAAAGAAATATAGATCGAATTGTTGAAGCAAATCCTGAAGTGGTTTCTCATAATATGGAGACTGTACGCCGTTTAACGCGTGAGGTTCGTATTCAGGCAAAATATGACAGAAGTTTAGAAGTGCTTCGCTATTTGAAAGAAAAAGGAATTAACAGAACTAAGTCTGGAATTATGCTTGGCCTTGGAGAAACAGAAGAAGAAGTTTTCCAGACCATGACCGATCTAAAAAATGCAAATGTTGATGTTGTAACAATTGGACAGTATCTTCAGCCAAGTAAAAAACATCTTCCTGTAAAAGAATTTATCACACCTGAACAATTTGCCAGATATGAAAAATTTGGTCTTGAGTTAGGTTTTAGACACGTAGAAAGCGGACCTCTTGTTCGTTCTTCATACAAAGCACAAAAACATATTTTATAAAAAAAGTTTAACCGTTTAATCGTTTAATTGTAAAACCGATTAAACGGTTAAACAATTAAACGAATAAATAAAACATTGAAAACAAGAATTGCCATTAATGGATTTGGAAGAATCGGGAGAAATTTATTCCGTCTTCTTTTAGATCACCCCGAAATCGAAGTCGTTGCTATAAATGACATTGCAGACAACAAAACCATGTCGCATTTAATTAAATATGACAGTATTCACGGCGTTTTGAAAGCTGAAGTAAGTCACGATGAAAATAGCATTATTGTAGATGGAAGGCATTTTTTCTTTTTTCATGAAAGAAGTATTTCAAACATAGACTGGAAATCGCATTCGATTGATATTGTAATCGAATCGACAGGCAAATATAAAACGCACGAAGAATTAAATGCGCATCTAGAAGCTGGAGCAAAAAAAGTTATTCTTTCTGCTCCATCAGAAGTTGACACCATAAAAACGGTAGTTCTTGGTGTAAACGAACATATTTTGGATGGAAACGAAGATATAGTTTCAAATGCAAGCTGTACTACAAATAACGCAGCCCCAATGATCAAAATCATTGAGGAATTATGCGGAATTGAACAAGCGTATATTACGACTATACATTCTTTCACGACAGACCAAAGTCTTCATGACCAACCACATAAGGATTTACGTCGTGCGAGAGGAGCCAGCCAGTCGATTGTTCCAACAACTACAGGTGCAGCTAAGGCATTAACAAAAATTTTTCCTAAATTGCACAATAAAATGGGTGGCTGTGGCATTAGAGTCCCAGTTCCAGACGGTTCATTAACAGACATAACCTTCAATGTAAAACGAGCTGTAAGCATTGAAGAAATTAATAAAGCATTCAAACAAGCCTCAAAAACAAATTTAAAAGGAATATTGGATTATACCGAAGATCCGATTGTTTCGGTTGATGTAATCGGCAACACACATTCTTGTTTATTTGATGCTCAGCTAACATCGGTTATCGATAAAATGGTAAAAGTAGTAGGCTGGTACGATAATGAGATTGGCTATTCATCAAGGTTGATCGATTTAATTTTACTGATAAGAAAAAAATAAGATTCATTGTAATAGCATTGCCATACATGAAATACTGTCTTTTTATTGTTGTTTGTTTTTTTAACTCGTTTTTGTATTCTCAAACCATAAAGAATACGGATAGCGTGACCTATTATAACAAGCTGGCTAACACCAATCTTAACAATAAAAAATACAATCAGGCGATTTTTTACACAGAGAAGTCAATTAATTTTTGCGAAGAAAACGGCAAAAAAGAAAATTTGGCCAATCAGACTTTTAAACTTGGTAAAATTTATTACAACCAGAAAAAATTTGAAGACGCTTTAAAAAACTTCCACAAAACAGTTTCTTTATTTGACACCCTAAAACCTAGCTGTACAAAAGTTTTAGCTCTGCATTATATTGGGGTAACCAATACCGCCAAGGGAGATTATAAAACAGCTTCTGTCTATTATACAAAAGCTCAAGATTTATTAAAACAGCTTGACATTAAAGACAATGCTGAAGTTTTAAATTATCAAAAGGCTTTAGCTTTTAAGACTAATAACGATCTTAAATCAGCTGTAAAAACTTTTAAAACAATCACCAAAAAACCAGATAATAACGCAATTATAAAAACAAAAATTGATGCGTATTATCAGCTTGGTTTAATTGAAGGCCAACTCAAAAGAAATGATTCGGCCATTATATATTTTGATAAAGCGCTGGATTATAATAATAAAATAAATGACCTTCCTAAAAAATCGAAAATTGTATTAGCAATAAGCCAATACTATAAACAAAATAAAAATTATGATCTCGCTTATTCTTACTTAGACGAACATTATCAGATTGAAAATTATCTTTTAAGATTAAAAAATGCCAAAATTGATTTGAACGAATATGAAAAATTCAAAAAAAATCAATCTTTAAACAATACTATTAAAAGAGAAAGCGAAGAAAAATTTCAGCTTAAAACCTATCGCTATTCTAAACTAGTCAGTATTTTGGCCATTGCCTTAATTTCGATTTTGTCACTTTTGAGTTTGGCTTTGTACAAAAACAACATTATAAGAAACCAGAACAATTTACTGCTTCGCGAAAAAAACAAAGAATTGATTTTAGCCAAAAACAAAGCAGAAAAAGCTTCAAAAGCAAGATCTGAATTTTTATCTACCGTAAGCCATGAACTCCGGACACCGTTGAATGCTATTAACGGAATTACGCATATTTTGCTCGAAGACAAACCAAAGAAAAAACAGCTCAAATATTTAGAATCTTTAAAATTCTCTGGAAACTATTTGACTACTTTTATCAATGAAATCTTAGAAATTAATAAAATTGATTCAACTAAAGTTGAAGTTGAAAACATTAGCTTTAACTTAAAAGAATTACTTTTTAATATTCAAAGTTCATTAAAAGAACTAGCTACAGCCAACAAAAACTACTTCAACTTAGAAATAGACAAAGCAATTCCTGATAATTTAATTGGCGACCCAACAAAACTATCTCAAATCATACTTAATTTAATCAACAATGCTTTAAAATTTACTCAGAACGGACATGTAAATGTTATTGCTAAATTATACTCGCAAGAAGGAGAAGAAGCAACAGTTTATTTTGAAATCGTCGATACTGGAATTGGAATTCCCGAAGACAAACTTCAGTCAGTTTTTGAAAGCTTCTCTCAAGGCTCTATCGAAGTAAACAGAAAATACGGCGGAACAGGTCTTGGCCTTACTATTGTAAAAAAATTAATCGAACTTTTAGGAGGCGAAATAAAATTAAAAAGTGAAGTTGGTAAAGGTTCTACGTTTACCTTCAAATTAAATTTTAAAATCAACAACGAGCCATTGGAAGTAATCGAAGAAGTAAAACCTTATAATGACAAACAATTGAAAAACAAATCTATTTTATTGATTGAGGACAACAAGATCAATCAAATGATCACTCGCAAAATGTTGGAAAACAAAAACATTACCTGCGAGATTGTTGACAATGGAGAAGATGCTGTTGAACTTCTAAAAATCAAACGTTTTGATATGATTTTAATGGACGTTCATCTTCCTGGCATCAACGGAACTACAGCAACTAAACTGATTCGTGAATTTGACAAGACGACACCAATTATAGCTTTAACAGCTATTTCGCTTGATGAAAATCGCGACATGTTGCTTTCTTACGGAATGGATGATGTGATTACAAAACCTTTTGTTCCAGATGAATTCTACAGTACAATTGCTAAGTTTTTTGATTAGCTAAGGTTCTGAGATGCTAAGACACTAAGGTTCTAAGTTTTCTTTTACATACTCTAAAATCGTCGCATCGAAGTCTTGCTGATGATTGATGAATGAACTTTTAATTGGAAGATAATATAATTGCGAAACCAACTTTGAATCTTTTAATCGAACATAATCCTTTTCGGTTGTAACAATTTTTCTTCCGTTTGCTTTATTCTGAATCGCATTTAAATCATTATCCGAAAAATGATGATGATCTGGGAAAGTTAGACATTCGTCATTTTCATTCTTTAAATAATCAAAAAATGGTTTTGGTTTTGCAATTCCTGCCAGCAGCAATTTTGATTCTGGTTTAATTTCGCTTACTGTAATTTTTTCATTTTTACCGTAAATCACATTATCATAATCAATAAAACTAAAAAACAACTGTTGTTTGTAATTGAGCTTTAATCTAGATTTTATTATTGCTTGCTCTTCTTCAGTTAAAATACTAGGGCATTTTGTAACCACTACGATACTGGCTCTTTCTGCTCCACTCCTACTTTCTCTCAAATTCCCTGTTGGCAGCATAAAATCATCTGCATATAAATCTCCGTAAGAAGTAAGCAAAATATAAAAACCTGCTTTTACTTTTCGATGCTGATAAGCATCATCCAGTAAAATAATTTCCGGTTTCTCATTTTGCGAAAGCAATTGTTGAATCCCATTTGTACGATTGGCATCTACAGCCACCATTACATTTGGAAATTTTTGATAAAACTGAAACGGTTCGTCACCCAAAATTTCAGCATTCGAATTTTCATCCGCTAAAACAAAACCTTCTGATTTCCTTTTATAACCGCGGCTTAGAGTCGCCACTTTATATTTATCAGATAATAATCGAATTAAATATTCAATTTGTGGTGTTTTCCCAGTTCCGCCAACGCTTAAATTTCCAACAGCAATAACAGGAAGATCAAATGAAGTCGATTTTAAAACTCCTTTATCAAAAAGAAAATTGCGGATTGAAGTAATGAATCCGTATAAAATAGCAAATGGAAAAAGTAATTTTCGAAGTAAGTTCATTCTACGAAAGTATAATTTTTTTCGTTAATTTGTTTAAGGTTTTGGTACAAGTCATAGAACTTGAAACATGAAACCTAAAACTTGAAACAAATCTTAAAATGAAAATCAAAAATATTATATCGGTTCTTGAAGAGATGGCTCCTTTGGCTTACGCCGAAGATTTTGACAATGTCGGTCTTTTAGTTGGAAATTCTGAAACTGATTGCACAGGAGTATTAGTTTGTCACGACGCGTTAGAAAATGTAATTGACGAAGCCGTATCTAAAAACTGCAACTTAGTTGTTTGTTTTCATCCGATTTTATTTTCTGGCATCAAGAAAATTACGGGTAAAAATTATGTTGAGCGTGCAATTCTAAAAGCAATTAAAAATGATATTGCTATTTATGCCATTCACACCGCTTTAGACAATCATTCAGCTGGAGTGAATAAAATATTTTGTGATGCTTTGGGTTTGACAAATACTAAAATATTAGTTCCTAAAAATAATTTCATCCAAAAATTAGTCACTTATACTGTTCCAGACAATGCAGATAAAGTTCGAAATGCTTTATTTGAAGCAGGTGCAGGAACAATTGGCAATTATGAAAATTGCAGTTTTAACTCTGAAGGAATTGGAACATATAAAGGAAATTCTGAAAGCAATCCTGTTATTGGAGAACGCCACAACTTAACCGAAACGCAAGAAATAAAAATCGAAGTTACGTTTGAAAAGCACTTGCAATCTCGCATTTTAAAAGCGCTTTTTGCGAATCATATTTACGAGGAAGTCGCTTATGAGATTTACAATCTTGAAAATTCACATCAGAATATTGGCTTAGGAATGATTGGCGAATTTGAAACTGAAATGGATGAAAATGATTTCCTGCATTTCGTAAAAGAAAAAATGATTTCCGACGGAATTCGCCATTCTGCTTTTTTAGGCAAAAAAATAAAAAAAGTTGCTGTTTTAGGAGGTTCTGGAAGTTTTGCAATTAGAAACGCAATAAGTGCTGGAGCAGATGCATTTTTGACTGCCGATTTGAAGTATCACCAGTTTTATGAAGCTGAAAACAAGTTACTTTTGGCAGATATTGGTCATTTTGAGAGCGAACGCTATACAAAAAATTATATTGTTGATTATCTTCGAAAAAAAATTCTTAATTTTGCAATCATTTTATCGGAAGAAAATACAAATCCAGTTAAGTACTTATAAAATATGACGAATACGAAAGAATTAAGTGTTGAGGACAAGTTAAGAGCAATATACGATTTACAGCTTATTGACTCTAGAATTGACGAAATCAGAAACGTTAGAGGAGAACTTCCTTTAGAGGTTGAAGATTTAGAAGATGAAGTTGCAGGTTTGAGCACTCGTTCAGAGAAACTGAAAGGTGAACTTGAAGTGATTGAGGAGCAAATCAAAGCAAAGAAAATTGCTATTGAGGAGCATAAAGAGGTTATCAAGAAGTACACAAAACAACAAGAATCAGTACGTAACAACAGAGAATTTAATTCTTTGACAAAAGAGGTTGAATTTCAGGAATTAGAAATTCAATTGGCTGAAAAGCAAATCAAAGAAATGAAAGCTTCTATCGAGCACAAAAAAGAAGTTATTTCTAACTTAAAAGAAAAACTTGATGCTAAAAGCTCTCATTTAAAACATAAAAAATCTGAATTAGATGCTATTATGGCTGAAACTCAGAAAGAAGAAACTTTCTTAACTGAGAAATCTGCTGAATTTGCAGCACAAATCGAAGACAGATTATTGGCTGCTTACAACAGAATCAGAAGCAGTGTTCGTAACGGATTAGCTGTAGTTTCTATCGAAAGAGGAGCTTCTGCTGGATCTTTCTTTACAATTCCACCACAAACTCAGGTTGAAATTGCTTCAAGAAAGAAAATCATTACTGATGAGCACTCTGGAAGAATTTTAGTTGATACGCAATTAGCTGAAGAAGAAAAAGAAAAAATGGAACAATTGTTCGCAAAATTCTAATAGAAAGTCCCGATTAAATCGGGACTTTTTTTTGCGTTTATTCTGCCACGAATTCCACGAATTTTCGCAAATTATTTTTTTTAATCTATTCGTTTGAGAATAAAAAATTCGTGCCCATTTGTGTAATTCGTGGCAGACCTTTTTTTACCTTTAGAAAAAAAAAATTTAAGTTTTGGGAATTAAAAAAGGAATTCGGTTCATCACATTAAAATCAGTTGGATCTTACATTAATTTTTTGAGTTATGTTCGTCCGCAAAAAGCTATGGAACTTTCTTATGCTCTTTTTAGCCAGCCACGAATTGGCCGATTAAAAAAAGAGGAACTTCCAAAAGTTTTGCGACATACAGAAACAGAAATATTTCATCATAATGAACATCATTTTCAAACCTACATCTGGAAAGGAAATGAAACCAAAATTCTATTAGTGCATGGCTGGGAAAGCAATGCTGCTCGATGGAAAAAAACTTTACCACATCTTCAAAAATCTGGAAGTACCATTATTGCAATTGATGCGCCCGCACACGGACAAAGCAGCGGAAAAGAATTTAATGTGCCACTTTACGCTGAATTCATCAATAAAGCTGTAGAAAAATATCAGCCCGAAATTATAATTGGGCATTCTATTGGCGGAGCTGCCTGTGTTTATCATCAATATTTGTTTCCAAACACCAGCATTAACAAAATGGTAGTTCTTGGAGCTCCTTCTGATTTAAAAACTTTGATTAACAATTACATTTCGATGCTTAGTTTGAATAGAAGAATGTTGCCACTTTTGGAAAGCAAATTCATCAATCGTTTCAATTTTAAACTAGAAGATTTTTCGGGACAAAAATTTGCCTCTCAATTTACTATTCCAGGTTTTATTGCTCATGATACGACAGATAAGATTGTAGCTTTTGAAGAAGGAAAAAAAATAGCCAGCAACTGGAAAAACAGCCAGTTTATTGAAACTAGCGGTTTAGGTCACGGAATGCATGATGATGAATTGTATGACAAAGTGATTGAGTTTTTGTTTTCTGCAGGTTCAAAGTAGCAAAGGTTCAAAGGCGCAAAGTTTTTCCAAAAATCTAAAATAAAAAATAAAAATGATCGCTGTAATTTTTGAAGTAATCCCTAACGAAGGAAAAAAAGAAGAATATCTAGACATCGCGGCAAGTCTGCGTCCAGAATTAGATAATATTGAAGGATTTATTTCGATAGAGCGATTTCAAAGTTTTACTGATCCTTCAAAAGTGCTGTCTTTATCTTTTTGGAAAGATGAAGAAAGCATTCAACAATGGAGAAATCTCGAGATGCATCGTGCAGCTCAGGCAAAAGGCAGAAATGAAGTTTTCAAAGATTATCATTTACGAATTGCAACTGTGGTTCGTGATTATGGAATGTTTGATCGAAAAGAAACTCCAAGTGATAGTTCTGAATTTCATTCTTAAGATTCAAGCGTAAAAAGAGACAAAGGTTTTGCACAAACTTGTCATCCTGAGAAACGAAGGATCACACAAGAAACTCCGCAATCAAAATCGCCAATCTTTGTCGAATTATGAGTGTGATCCTTCGTTCCTCAGGATGACAAAACAGCATGAAATTCAAAACAACCCAATAATCTAAGAAGTCTAAAATCTAAAGATCTAACAAGTCCTAAATTTTAGCTATTTTTGCAGTATGGAAGAAAATTTAAAACGTCTCAATAAATTTATTGGTGAAACGGGATATTGTTCTCGTCGTGAAGCTGATAAATTAATTGAAGAAGGACGCGTAACGATAAATGGCGCTGTGGCTGAAATGGGGACTAAAGTTTCGCCAGATGATGAAATACGTATTAATGGTAAATTAATCGTAGAGAAAAATGAAAAATTAGTTTATTTGGCTTTCAATAAACCTGTCGGAATTGAATGCACGACTAACCTTGAAGTTAAAAATAATATTGTTGATTATATTAATTACCCGAAACGTATTTTTCCAATTGGAAGATTGGATAAAGCCAGTGAAGGATTAATTTTTATGACTAATGATGGTGACATTGTAAACAAGATTCTTCGTGCTAGAAATAACCACGAGAAAGAATATACAGTTACAGTAAACAAACCTATTACAGAGCGTTTTATTCAGCGTATGGGAAATGGTGTTCCGATTCTCGATACGGTTACCAAAAAATGTAAAGTCGAACAAATTAGCAAATTCACTTTCAAGATCATTTTAACCCAAGGATTAAACCGTCAGATTAGAAGAATGTCTGAATACTTGGGTTATGAAGTTACGGCCTTAAAACGTATTAGAATCATTAATATTTCTTTGGATGTTCCTGTTGGAAGATATAGAGATTTAACTGATGCTGAGATAAAAGAATTAAACCAATTGATTGAACCTTCTAGCAAAACAGAAGAAGCAAGTCTTCCGAAAGTAGAAAATACAAGTAGGAATTCGAATAGAAGCTCAACTCAAGGTTCGACTCAAAATTCAAGTCGAAGAACAACGTTTATTTCAAAACATGATCCTCGCTTTAAAAAAAGAGGAGATAATAAATAAAAAGAAATCCCATTCAGTTGAATGGGATTTCTCATTTTATCCTATTTCTTTTCTTTATTCAAAAATTCATAATACAACGCTTTAGATAAAAAACTGGCGTCTTGATAATTCCAAATCAATTCTTCTCTTACCGCTTCTGCATATTTTCCGTTTAAATTATTTTTTTCAAAATATTCACGACGTGCATCATCATTAAAATTTAAACCGCTTAAGAAGACAGGTTCTACTCCTTTGTTAACTGAAATATTATAATTCGTAACAAGGTTTCCCCAATTGATATAACTGCATAAAAGAATTGTTCCGTAGAAATACCAAACCATCTGATTGAAAAGATAAGCATTTGTTTTTTGTTTTCTGATTTTCTGAAATGAAACTGCTAATCCGATAATAGCTAAGATTAAAAAAGCATAAACTCCAAGACGTTTGTATGTTAAACCATAAAAAGAAACATATTCTGTATTCTTAATCATAGCACTTACAATTAGAATGACATTTAGCGCAAGCCAAACTTTTGCTAGATTCTTTAAACTTTTAGCTTTTTCATCAAAATTGAATCCACCTTTAAAATAAAACAGAATTACTCCAACCGCCATTAGAATTGAAAAAATTACAGCATTTACACGTTCGTGTGTATCTGCACTTAAATTTGTTTTTTTGACTACTTCAAAAAATTGCTCATAATTGTAAGTTCCAATAAAAACTAAAAGCATAATATTTAAAAGAAATAATGTAATCTCACCGCTTTTTCTTTCGAAATCAAGATCTAAAAAAGAAAAAGTGCTTTGATTTTTTACTTCAGAAACATTGGTAAAATCATTGTTCAATTTCGGATTGTATTCGTAACAAACATCAGGAACCCAATAATTCCAGAAACTGAACGAGATGTAAAATCCTAAAACGCACATTGCAATTAATTGCGGTAAATTGATATCCAGTTCATAATCTGTAAACAATGAAGAGAAATGATCGCTTCCGAAAGAATAAACAATAAAAAACAATCCGAGAAAGATAACCGGAATAAGAACAAAAGCCACTAGTTTTTTCGCAAAATCATTATGGATTTTTCGTTCTGGAAGCCATTGTTTAAAAATGAATATTCTACCAATAGAAGTAAATCCGTTTAAGAATACTAATGGAAAAACCTGAATTATTTTGAGTTCGTCATTTTGCGTTTTGAACTGCAAAAACAGAATTGATAGTGCTAAAGCAAAAAATGATGCTGCATCTCCGTACCAAGCAAAAGCAAAACAAGATAAAATAGAAGTCATTACAAGAACAAGATGTGATCGGTCTACCATCTTTTCCTGAAAGAAGTAACTAATTAAAAGCGTGAGCAAAACGCCAAAAATAGAAATATTGATTCCAACAGATTCGTTGTAAAAAAGCAGTATAAAAACCGCTGTACAAGCTAAGATAATTTGATGTTTTTTCATGATTGATAAATTTAAAAGTACTTTGTAATTCAAAGTTTTTAGATAAAAAAATAGCGTTATTAGGATTTCATTAATTTTTCAAGGTATGACAAGTGCTCTTTGAAGGCAACACGCCCCAAATCGGTAACCTGATAAGAGGTTCTAGGCTTTTTGCCTACAAATTCTTTTTTCACTTCTATATAACCTGCTTTTTCAAGCGCAGAAGAATGACTCGCTAAATTACCATCGGTGATATTTAAAAGCGTTTTCATCTCGGTAAAATCTACCCAGTCGTTAACCATCAGAACGGACATAATGCCCAGTCTGACACGGCTTTCAAAATCTTTATTTAGTTTATCAATAATTCCCATTGGGTTATTTATTTGTATTTTTTGAACATCACTAATCCGTATACGATATGCAGAATTCCGAATCCGATAATCCAGAATATCAATCCATATCCTATATTAAAAAGTGCAATACATCCTAAAATCAGTTCCGAGAAACCAAGATATTTTATATCCGAAAATGTATATTTTTCTGCGTTTACAACAGCAAGTCCGTAAAAAATTAATGTTGCAGGAGCCACTAAACCAAAGTTCCCATAATATATTAAAGCCAGACAAAATATCCCGCCTGTTATAAGTGGTACTGCCAAATGAAACAGCATCTTTTTTGTTGCCGAAGTCCAAATTGGCAAATTGTATTTTCGGCTTTTTCTAATGGTAAAAAAAGCAGCAAATACCAATGCAACAACCATAATTATGATTCCGATCCAAAATAATTCTGAAACCAGATTGGTTGAATATAATCTATGCCCATCGTTTAGATAATCGATGCCGTTTACTTTGAAAAGCTGATATACATAGATTCCGCCAATTAAAGCTGAAAGACCAGCGAAAACTCCTGAAAGTCCGCTTAATGATATAAATCTTGAAGAGCGCTCCATCATGGAACGAATATGTGCTAAATCTTCTTGGTGCTTTTGATTCATAATTAAAGTACTTTGCGCTACAAAGTTATTATTTATTTCGAATTAGCAAATAAAAAAGTGATTTTATTTTTTAAAATTTCACCCCTCTGGGGCTTAAATGAGTGCGCTTATCCATTTCTATAAATATTTCATCCCTCTGGGATTCAACAAACTTTTTTAAAAACGAAACTTTCTTATGAAAATGATTGCGTGAGGGATAGAAGCAGCTACCGAAGTAGCGCGGATAGCCCGACCCCGACCCGTTGAGAGGGCGCATCAGCGTAAAGTATGTTTGCCCTCTCAACGGATCGGGGTCACGCCCAAAATATAAAAATGAAAAAGCCCATTCTTAACGAACAGGCTTTTATTATTACGAGATTTTAAATTAAAACCATCTTCTTCTTTTGAATAAAAAAACTCCAAAAGTGGATAGAATTATTGAAACTAAAAGCAGGATCCAGATTCCGTATTTACTTTCTTCCAATCCGTTTGGCACGTTCATTCCGTACAAACTGGCAATTAGCGTTGGAATCATTAAAATGATCGAAATTGATGTCATCTGTTTCATGATATTATTCATGTTGTTTGAAATTACAGAAGCATAAGCATCCATCATTCCGGTTAAGATGTTATTGTAAATATTGGCTGTGTCTTGTGCCTGATTTAATTCGATTTCAACATCTTCTAATAATTCTGGATCATAACTGGCTTTATGTGCTTTTAAGTTTTTGATTCTTTGAAACAAAACATCGTTTGCTTTTAAAGAGGTTATAAAGAATACAAAGCATTTTTCGATTTGAAGTAGCGCTTGCAATTCTTCATTTTTGATTGATTTCTCTAAGTTATCTTCTGCCAGTTTTATTTTATGATTGATTTGTTTTAGATATTTCAAATACCAAACGCTTGACGACAAAAGTAATCTTAGCACTAAATTGAAATTATCTTCTATTTCGATGTTTTTGCGTTGCGAATAGGCAACAAAATCTTTTATTATTTCTGTTTTATAAAAACTGATGGTAACACAGATGTCGTCTTTAAAAATGATTCCGAGAGGAACGGTATGAAATGGAATTTTAACGTCTCCGCTTTTAATTGGAATACGCATAATGATAAGCGTCCAGCCGTCTTCTATTTCGATACGAGGTCTTTCGTCGATATCTTCGATATCATTGTAAAAGGCTTCTGGAAGTTGAA
The DNA here is from genome assembly GCF_013388355.1 of Flavobacterium sp. LPB0248. Lineage (GTDB taxonomy): Bacteria > Bacteroidota > Bacteroidia > Flavobacteriales > Flavobacteriaceae > Flavobacterium. The sequence continues at coordinate 3,559,882 of NZ_CP058246.1, read as the reverse complement.
GTTCTTCGACTAAATAGTTTTTATCTGATTCTGTAGGAGATTCGATGTGAATCCAGCAATTTGAAGTCCATTTTTGGATTTCTACCAATCCGTTGTTGTTTGTGTAAAAGGCTTTCATTTCAAAATACAGGTTTTTAGCGCAGCATTTTGAAATTTTCAAAAGCTGCTTAATTTAATACTAACGAATAATAATAATCGTCCATTTGGAGAAGTGTTTTTTAAGTGGTGCAAAAGTATCCTTTATTTTTAAGAACCAAAACTTTAATCTATTAATAATATATTAAAACGAGACTTTTATATAGTTTTTCTAAGATATACAAATAAAAAAGCCTGCTCTAACGAACAGGCTTTATATTATTTTGATGCAATATTACCGGTTTCTTGCGCTTCTCATTTTTCTTGCTAATAGTGTATTCTTAAGCAACATTGCAATTGTCATTGGTCCTACACCACCTGGAACTGGCGTAATGAAAGATGCTTTTTTGCTTACTCCGTCAAAATCAACATCTCCTTTGATAACATATCCTTTTGCGTTTGATGCGTCTTCTACACGTGTAATTCCAACATCAATAACCGTTACTCCTTCTTTTACCATGTCCGCTTTTAAGAATTCTGGAACTCCTAAAGCTGTAATGATGATATCAGCATTTTTAGTGAATTCTGCTAAATCTTTAGTTCTACTATGAGTTAATGTAACTGTCGAATCTCCAGGATTTCCTTTACGGCTCATTAAAATACTCATTGGTCGTCCTACGATATGGCTTCTTCCAATTACAACAGTATGTTTTCCTGCAGTTTCTACTTTGTAACGTTCTAACAATTCCATAATCCCGAATGGGGTTGCTGGAATGAAACTTTCCATTTCCAAAGCCATTCTACCAAAGTTAGTTGGGTGAAATCCGTCTACGTCTTTGTCTGGATCAATTGCTAATAAGATTTTCTGCTCGTCGATATGTTTTGGCAAAGGCAACTGAACGATGTATCCGTCTAGATTGTCATCTTCGTTTAACTCTTTAATTTTAGCCAATAATTCATCTTCCGTAATGGTTTCTGGTAAAGCAACTAAAGTGGAATCAAAACCAATTTCTTGGCATGATTTTACTTTACTTCCTACGTAAGTTAAACTTGCTCCGTTATTACCCACTAAAACCGCTGCTAAATGAGGCACTTTTCCTCCAGCTGCTTTTATAGATTGAACTTCGATTGCAATTTCGTTTTTAATGTCGTTAGATGTTTTTTTACCGTCTAGTAGCTGCATTGTGTGTTGTTTCAAGTTTAAAGTTTCATGTTTCACGTTACTTGCGAAACTTAATTTTTATTGAATTAAAAAAGTTTCAAGTTTTGGTCTCTTAAATTGAAACCTTAAACTTGAAACTCTTTTTATTATTTCGGCATTCCTCCTGGCATACCACCCGGCATCCCTTTCATACCACCCATCATTTTCATCAGATTTTTTCCGCCTGGGCCTTGCATCATCTTCATCATCTTGCTCATTTGGTCAAACTGCTTCATCAGCTGATTTACTTGCTCGACTTTAGTTCCCGAACCCTTTGCGATTCTGGCTTTTCTTTTTACGTCGATAATCGCTGGTTTGCTTCTTTCTCCTGGAGTCATCGAATAAATGATCGCTTCGATATGTTTGAAAGCGTCGTCTTCGATTTCAACGTCTTTCATCGCTTTTGAAGCACCTGGTATCATTCCAACCAAGTCTTTCATGTTACCCATTTTCTTTACTTGCTGAATCTGCGTTAAGAAGTCATCAAAACCAAATTCGTTTTTAGCGATTTTCTTTTGAAGTTTTCTTGCTTCTTCTTCATCAAATTGTTCTTGAGCTCTTTCAACAAGAGACACAACGTCTCCCATTCCTAAGATACGCTCAGCCATACGTTCTGGATAGAAAACATCAATTGCTTCCATTTTTTCTCCAGTACCAACAAATTTAATTGGTTTGTTTACAATCGATTTAATTGAAAGTGCAGCTCCACCACGAGTATCTCCATCTAATTTCGTTAAGATAACTCCATCAAAGTTTAAGATATCGTTGAAAGCTTTTGCTGTATTAACAGCATCTTGTCCTGTCATAGAGTCTACAACGAACAATGTTTCTTGTGGCTGAATTGCTTTGTGTACACGTGCAATTTCATCCATCATTTCCTGATCTACTGCCAAACGTCCTGCTGTATCGACAATAACAACATTGAATCCGTTTGCTTTAGCGTGTTTAATTGCGTTTTGAGCAATTTCTACAGGATTTTTATTTTCTGGTTCTGAGTAAACCTCAACACCTATTTGATCTCCCACAACATGTAACTGGTTGATCGCCGCTGGACGGTAAATATCACACGCTACAAGAAGTGGTTTTTTATTTTTCTTTGTTTTTAAGAAATTAGCTAATTTCCCTGAGAAAGTTGTTTTACCAGAACCTTGAAGTCCTGACATCAAAATAACAGTTGGATTTCCTGATAAGTTAACACCAGCAACATCTCCACCCATTAATTCTGTCAACTCATCTTTTACCAGTTTTACTAATAATTGTCCTGGCTGTAAGGTTGTCAATACGTCCTGACCAATTGCTTTGTCTTTTACTCTAGCTGTAAAATCTTTAGCAATTTTAAAGTTAACGTCGGCATCAAGCAAAGCACGACGAACTTCTTTTAAAGTATCGGCAACGTTTACTTCTGTAATTTTACCGTGTCCTTTTAATATATGGAACGCTTTATCTAACTTATCACTTAAATTATCAAACATATCATTTTCTTTATATGAAGTGCAAAGATAATCTAATTACATATTTCAGGCAATTTATTTTTTAAGGTTCAAAGTGGCAAAGCAACAAAGGAGCAAAGGTTTTATTCTTTGCTGCTAATTACACCGATTTCACTGATTATTTCTCTCGCAGATTTAGCAGATGATTCAGATTTCTATTTTAAATAATTAAAAATTTAAATCTGCTAATATCTGCAGAATCTCCGTGAAACAATAATCTTCTTAATTCTTTTAATCCGTGACAAAAAAAAGGCGCAAAGAATAAAACCTTTGCGCCTTTGTTACTATGTCTCTTTGAACCTTTATTTTAGAATTGAAAGTAAATAAAAGGTTGCGAACCTGCTACTGCTGTAGCGTAAACAATCCAATATACGAATCCTAAGATTATTGCTTTTATTAATAGTGGAGTTTTGTCAAAAACAGATTTCATTCCGTTTGTGAAAGTTTCTGGTAAGAAATGCCAAACGTAACCGAACAACATTAATCCGAAAACATTTTTATATCCCAAAACAATTGTTTTCCAAAGTTCTGGTTCAAATGTTAATTGACCGATGTTATTAATTACTTGTAATGCTGTTTCAAAATCTCTTGCTCTGAAGAAAATCCAACAGAAAACTACAAAATGGAACGTGATTACTATTGAGAAAAATCTCCATAAGAAATTCGGACTTTTATCTTTCTTCGAAGGAAAAAATTCCATAAATATTTTATGAACTGCTAATGCTAATCCGTGTAAAGCTCCCCAAACAATAAACTGTGCTCCTGCTCCATGCCACAAACCTCCTAAAAGCATTGTAGTAAACAGGTTGAAATTGGTTACTAAAGTCTGTTTTATTTTGCTTGAAAGTAAAAATGACAAAGCGAAAATTAAAATACTGACTCCTGCAATAATAAGCGGAATTACACTCTCATTATAACAAGACATTCCCCAAAGCAATAATCCGAAGAAAAATAAACTTGGGAATAAATATCCCGCAAAAGATCCTTCTCGATTTCCTCCAATCGAAATATATAAAAAGTCTTTTAACCAAGTCGAAAGCGAAATGTGCCATCTTCTCCAGAAATCGGTAATCGAAGTCGATTTATAAGGCGTTCTAAAGTTGACTGGCAATTTAAATCCAAGCAATAATGCAATACCAATTGCCATATCTGAATATCCAGAGAAATCACAGTAAATCTGAATGGCATATCCGTACGAAGCCATTAAGTTTTCGAAAGAAGTATAACTCATCGGCGTATCAAAAACACGATCGACAAAGTTTACCGAGATATAATTTGAGATTACTGTTTTCTTAATCAATCCACCAATAATCAAAAACAAAGCGTTGTTTACATCTTGTTTGGTCAGATTTAATTTTTGATAAATCTGAGGCAAAAAGTCTTTTGCACGAACAATTGGTCCCGCAACTAATTGAGGGAAGAATGATACGAAGAATAAATATTCGATGTAATTTTTAGTTGGTTTAATTTCTTCTCTATAAATCTCAATAATATAACTCATAGATTGGAACGTATAAAACGAAATTCCAACAGGAAGAAAAACATTATGAAGTTCAAAATTACCATGAAACATATCGTTGTACGTCACGATCAAAAAGTTCATGTATTTGAAATAGCCTAAAAGTGCCAAATTCAAAATGACACTAATTACCAAATAAAATTTCTTAACTCCATCTCTACTTTCACGGTAAATAATCTGGCTCAAACCATAATCTACGACTGACGAAAGCAATAACAGCAGAAAATAAATCCCGCTTGATTTATAGTAAAAGAATAATGAGAAGAGAATAACATACGTTAATCTCAAATAAAATGTTTTGCGTAAAAAACCATACACAAAATAGAAAACCAGAAATAAACCTAAGAATAAACCGGTATTGAATAAAAGTTTTTCGTCTTCATTGTAAACAAACCAACTTTTAACTTGTTCTATTGTAATTGCACCAAAGTTTTGAATGAACCAATTATTAATGCTATCTATTGTTGTCAACTTACTTCTTTAATTTAAAATTATCGTATGATCTTAAAAACGCCTGAGCAAACAGATTTCCTTGTTTCTCGTATCCTTTTTTTGAATAATGAACCCAATCTGGCCCAATTAATCCTTGAACTTTCAATTGTTTGATTCCGCTCATGCCTCCAAACTCATCGTACAAATCCCAAACAGCAAAATCATCTTTTTGGGCTATATCAATAATGTGTCGCGTGTAATCATCAATATATGTATTTGGTTTTCTTCTTAGCAAAGATGGCGGTGGTGTCATTACAATTATTGGTGCATCTATTTTCTGTGCTCTTACATTCTGTATAAACTCTCTTAATTCTTTAATATAACCTCCAGCATCCAATTTCTCGTAACTTTCATTTGTTCCTAATGAAAAAACCAATAAATCTGGATGTAACGATTTCAGCTGTTCAAAAAATAAAGGATATTTATTGTAATCTGAATATTTAGCTCCGTTTACTCCAATACTGCTATAAATAACTCCTGGCGCATCTTTTTCTAAGACAATTCCGTTTAACTCGTAATCTTTTGCTTCTTTATTCGGAATCAAGAAAATTCGGCTTAAAGCATTTTCTGAATTATAATAATGTGAGAAAGAATCTGATTCGATTGCCAACGGAACAAATTCAGACATTGAAATGGTCTTTGGCCTTGTTTCGTTTGTTGAGATTCTTAAAGTTCTTCCGGCACGGATATTATTTGACTTTAAACGATTGTCTCTTTTAATCTCGGCAACAGAAACATTGTATTTATCTGCAATACTTCCAAGCACTTCGCCTTTTTTAATTTTATGCGTAATAACTCTTCGTTCTGTTGTCTGAATAGAATTGATCTTAGAAGAAATAGCCAAATCAAACATATTCTGATTTTGAGGCGTAATAATTTTTATTGTATTGAATTTGTACGCTGGATCTTTTATATTCATTTCCATCACAAATCCGCCTGAATCTCTCCAAAGTCCGATCCCGCTTAATCCAATTGGACACTGTTTAAACGGATATATATTTCTATAGCTTTCCCAAGTTCTGTTCGATTTGAATCGCTCATTGTAAGATCCGTTTGTTCTCGCTAATTGATACGGAAAAACCAGACCGCGTCCTGCATTCCCAAATTGCTGTTGCAGTTTTTTTCTGATTTCATTCGTCATCAAATCACTTTGAATATGCGAATCTCCAATATGTACAATATTGATTTTCTGATTTTTCTGATCTTCATTTTTTTCCAGTTTATGAAAAAAATCACTTATCGCTTTTGCGTTATAAATCTGACCATCAGAAGGCGCATCAATTGCTGCGGTATCCACTTTTTGAATCATGCTTTTGGGTATTGGCTGTACGTCTGTTTTTGGAGTTTTTTCATTTGTTGTAAAAAAAAGACAACAAAAGAAGACCATTAGTTTATTTATCATACACTGTCTTTTGTTACTGATACGGAATCGGGTTTGGCTCTTCTTACTGGTTTTGGCTTAGTTCCTTCAGCATCTCTTTTTTCTCTCAGTGCTTTATATTCTTCGTATCCTTTGTTTAATTGTCCATACAGCAAATTACCAATGGCTTTTGCACCACGCTGGTTAAAGTGTGTATAATCTTTATTGGCTTTTGCCGGCGTTTCATCAACCCATTTTATCATAGAACCATCTCCTCCCATCAAAGTATATAGGTTAACAAATCCTGCATGAGTTTCTAATGCATAATGCTTTTGCGCTTTCATTAAAGGAACTACAGCAGAATCGGTTTTCATTTCTAAATCATATTTTGTTGATTTATCAGCTGTTGAAACAATTAAAATTGAAACACCTGGAAATGATTCTTTGATTTTATTAACGGTTTTCGTCATTCCTTTTTCATACCAAGAATAATTTTTTGTTCCGTAATTTAAAACGTTGGTTCCATAGTGCAGAATGATCAAATCGTATCTTAAGCTATTATTAAAAGCTCTCATTACATCGGCATTAAACATCGAAATTGGAAGTCCTGAATTTCCTCGCTGAGAGAAATTATCAACATGAACTCCGCTTCCGTTATCAAAATTAAATCCATAAATCGGAATAGAATCTGCCTGTACAAAATTTGCTTTAAAGGCTTTTAAACTTCCTGATGAAACTTTTAGTGTGTTAACTAAACTATTTGGAGAAAGGCTTTTCTTAAGAGTATCTTTTCCTATAATGAAATTCACTTTTCCTATTTTAGATGAACGCCCATAAAATAATGTTGCATTATCTAAAGAAGTCGAATATTTGTTCAGTCCAGCTTCGTACTGAACCCAAGTTGAATTGGATCTATCATTGGCAAAAAACACATGTCCGTTAACTCCAAAAGGGCTCGTTGGTCTTTTTACATTTAAATAAGACTGCGTTTTCCAGTTTTTAGAATAAGTTGATTTTACAGATCCTCTAGAAGCTGCAGATTCTGAAGTAATAGGCACAAAACCAACACCGTTTCCTCCAAAGCGTTCTTGATAATTGGTACGAACGTCCTGAACGATTAAATCTCCATCGGTCATAGAATCTCCGTAATAAGCGATTCGAACTTTGTTCTGCGGATTTTTTTCTAACTGATACAATTTCTCATAGAAAGAAATCAGATATTGATATCCTTTATAGTTTTCGAATGTTTCAGCAGGAAATTCAATTCCTTCTGTTTCATCAAAAACAATTTTCTGCCCATTTAATGCTTGCTCACTTTTTGCAATACTGTCTTTGTCTAGCGATAATGAATCGTCGGCAACAGATTCTAAAAGCATACTATCTATCAATATATTTTTAGAATCTAACTTAGTCTCAGAAAATATTTTATCTGGAAGGATTTGTTTAAACCCAATAAAAGCAACCAGCGCTAACGCAACGATCGCAAAAGACTGAAAAAAATAAGATTTTGTATTCACCTAATAATTATAAAATATGAAGAACTGCATTCAAAAATTAAACCAATTCAATAAAGGCTAACTTACTGCAGAAAAAATTTGTGCAAAGATAGAATAACATTTTGTTTCTATTTGATTTTAACAAGAAAGTAGAACAAAAAAAAGAGGTTAGAATTTTTCTAACCTCTTTATCAAAAAAAAATAAAAAAAACAAAGCTAATGATTAACTAAATCTTAATGCAAGGCACTATATATTAGAATGAATAATCTTTATATTTTTTAGATTTTTCATTTTAAAATTATTTTAAAAGAGCATATTGGAATTTAGGGAATCCTCTTTCTCCATTTTCTTTTAATCCTCCAGTAAATTTCAATTTGTAGATATTCCCTGCAGGATCTTTAACAACGTAGAAACGATCTGTTCTTAAAACAAACTGAGAAACTGGATCACCATTAGGTCCAATTACACTTGTTCCTCTCCAATTAGAACCAATATTTCTTGGATCTGTATTAAATTTAGTATTATCAACATTTGCTAATGTGAAAGCTTCAAATGTAAATGCACTTGTAAGAACTTGGTAAGCCTGAGCTCCTCCTTTACTGTTATTTACCACATAATCTGCATATAAATAAGGTGCTAATCCGTTTTGTCCAGGAATAACGTTTGTAAATGAAGTAAAGTTAAGATCCCACAGTCCTTTTTGTGGCTCAACACTAACTGTTTTCTTATCTAAAAGACTAAAAAATGTAAAATTAAATGCACTGTTTTTTGAAATTACAACTTCATCATGAGTTGTAGCATCAATATTTGCATATTGAATTTTATAATCATTTCCGCTTTTCAAGATTCTAATTTTTTTCCAACCTCTTGAAGTTCCTGCTACAGCACCTTCTGCTCCCAAAGCAACTGCTGCCGAATTATTCCCCATATTAATTAAGTAAACTTTATTTGCCGAATCGGTTGCAGAAACCTCAGCAATTGTAGTTTTTGTAAGATCTCCTGTTGGATCATCAACTAAAGCAGGATTTCCAGTTCCTTGAGAAAATAACATAGTAGGATCTTCGACCTGAACTTCATCAATATTAGTTGTTGCCAATACTTTAGCTGACATTTTTAAAGATGAATTCAATACTACTCTGAATTCTGATCCAGCGTAGAAACCTAAATCCCAAGAAGCTCTTACTACACTTGTCATTTTTCCGCTGCTTAAATCAACATATACTTGATTTGACTGTGCAGAACCACCAAGTTCAGGAGCTAAAGCTGTTCCTAAAGAAGCTGTTTCATTAAAATTAACTTGGATTGTTTTATTCTCAGCTATTGTAGAGTTTATTGTTGTACTTGCAATTGTAAACACAACATTTTTTACTTCGCCTTCTATAGCATCTTTTAATTTATTAAAAGTAAAACTCACAGAAGATACATTTTTTTCAAAAGGAACTACAACTGTTTTTGCAGATGCAACTGGTGTAGTACTAAAGTCAGCTCCACTTACTACATCTTTCTCAACAAAAGAAACTGTTACACTTCCTGCTGCTGCTGTGGGAGTTGCAAATTTAATTTCAATAGGAGTAGATGCATTTGACAAGTTTACGGATGTTGCAGCAAAAGCAACCGAGTTTACAACTGGCTGTTCGTTATCGTCACTATTACAAGCTGCAAAAGCTAGTAAAACGAAAGACAAGATTAAAATAAAGTTTTTTTTCATTGGATTTATATATTAATTAAAATTTAGGTTATATGTAAGTTTTAGAAAGTAAGAACGTCCGTATCCTAGTAGCAAATCAGGACTTCCTGTAGCATGAACTCCTCCTGTAGACCCTCCACTTTGAGTCGTTTGCACGTTTGTTATATTAAATATGTTTCTAGCTCCCGCTGTAACTTCAAATTGATTTTTGAAAAAGAACTTTCTAACAGAAAAATCCATCCAACTGTAAGGCTCTATTTCGCTTAAGAAAAATTGCGCACCACCTGCAGTATCTGTTCCAGCAACATACTGTTGTTGCTTTCCATTATATTTGTAGTAAAGAGCAAATAGTGTATTCCATTTTGGAACATTGTAAGAAATACTAGAGTTTAAGTTCAAAGAATACAAGAATTTATCATCTGAAGTTAAATTTAAAGCTGCCAAATCTATTTTTCGTGAAATTCCCACCAAAGCAGCACCAACCTTTATGTTCCAGTTTTTATAAGAGTATTGCTCTGTAGTAGACACATTCCACATCTTATATTCATTAATATTTACATATTTATAAACTAGTGGAGTTACTTGTGTCAAGACCATATCAATTCGATCATTTACATTTAAATAAGTAACTGCAAGATTGTTTGCGATTTGAGCTCCTGAGTCAAAAAAACAAGATCTTTTAAAACTCAACTCGTATGACGTACTGTTCTCAGGTACTAACTCAGGATTCCCTTGAAGGTTATGATTTGAATCAACAAAATATGTATAAAGTTCGTCAAAGTTTGGTGTACGATAAGATTTTCCAAGTGAAGCCCTTGCCTCTAATCCTTTTTTGAAAAGATATCTTAATCCTAAAGAACTTGCATATTGATTATCAAACTGTGCCTGAAATGAATATCGAAGACCTGGTCTGATTGAGAATTTTTCATTTAGGTTAATTTCAGCTACAGAAAAAATATCATAGTTTTCGAGCCTTTTTCTAATATCTTTAAATTGCTGCTGATCATCTTTAAAAGTTCCTGCCGCTGCATTATAAAACCCATTTTCATTTGTTATTTCATATCCTAATTGAAAATCAACTTTCTTATTATTAAAAAAATTGCTCAACGTTCCCGTAGAATATAGCACTTCTTTAGACTGATATGTTTGCCTATCATTGGCAAATTCTTGTTCAGTTTCAAGCTGGTAATTAAACTTTTCCAAATCACGTTCTTGCTTCTGATGTGAAACAGAAACATTGTAATTAAGTTTAGAAAAAAGTTTCCCATTAGAGTTTAAATGGTGATAAAAACGGTTTGTCAAAAAACGTTTGTCATTTGTAAAATAGGTATCTGGAAAAGGATAATTATCCTGCGGAATTAAAATCGGACTATAATAATGTACGTTTTCCCCATAATAATCAAACTTGTAAAAAATCCTAAAATCATTCTTTTGATATCCCAACATAGCATTTCCGACTAACTGTTCTTTTGGCAACCAACTGTAGCCTCGTAAACCATCATCTCCTGTATAATCTTTTCCTTTTTTATCATCGTAAAATCCCGCAAAATCATTACGGTTTCCTCCAATATTTACAAACCAGTTTTCATTAAAATTATGAGCTACTTTAACAGCCTGAATATGACGGCCTTTATCAAAAAGTGCATATTCGTTACCAACTGATTCTTCTTGAAGAGTTGCACTTACTTGCCATCTATAACCGCCACCTTTTTTAGTAATAATATTTAAAATACCACTAACCGCATTTGCTCCATGAGTCACCCCCATAGAACCTTCTATAATCTCAATGCGTTCTACATCGTCAAGATTTACCTGCGTTAGGTCAACATTGGTTCCCATACCTGTATCGCTCACCAATGGTATATTATCTATTAAAATTTTAAAATATTGCGAATCTAATCCGAACATTGAAACCGTAGAACGTCCATCGCTCCCACTATTCTGAACTGTAATATTTAAATATTGATTTAAAACATCTGACAAATTATTTGCCGCCAATTGTTTTATGTCTTCCTTAGAAATCACTCGTACATTAAAAACAGACTTCTTTATAGATTGTGGTTCAAACTGTCCTGTAACAACAACTTCGGAAAGTTTTTCCTTAGAGGCAATACTATCTTTCTGCTGAGCAAAAGAATATGTACAAAATAGAAATCCAGCAAAAAGGGTAATTTTAATTTTCATTATTTTTATTCAGTCTTAATAATCTATGCAAATATATAACTATTTTTAATTGTTCTAAATTAAATTTATATATTTGCGAAAAATTTAAAAACAAAACAATAAGTTATGATTTCAAAAAGCCTTTTTTTGTCAGCCGCTATGGCTTTAACATGTGGTCTTGGATTTAGTCAGGACAAGAAACAACAAGACATAAAATCTATTAAATCGATGTGTGGTTGTTATGAGGTGAAGTTCAATTTCACAGAAACTTTCTCTTACCCAAAAGATTCTCTTACTTATAAACCTTCTGAGACTAAACACGAATCTGCTTTAGAATGGGTTGAGTTGTTAGAAGATACTCCAAACAAAATTGTAATGCAGCATTTACTTATTGTAAGTCCTGATATGATTATCAAACACTGGAGACAAGATTGGCTTTACGAAAACACAGACTTATACACTTTTGACAAAGGCAATTCTTGGAAATACAAGAAATTAGACAAAAAGGCTGTTAAAGGTCAGTGGACTCAAAAAGTATATCAAGTAGACGATAGTCCAAGATATGAGGGATCTTCAACTTGGGTACATGTTGACGGACAAGATTATTGGGCAAACGTTGCAGATGCACCACTTCCTAGAAGAGAGCAGACAAAACGTAACGATTATAATGTTTTAAAAAGAAGAAACATCCACGAAATCACTGCTACAGGTTGGAATCATGAGCAAGACAATGACAAATTAGTTCGTGACGATGCTGGAAAAGATGTTTTACTAGCTCAAGAAAAAGGATTTGATGTTTATACTAAAGTAGATAACTCTAAATGTATCGCAGGACAAAAATGGTGGAAGGAAAATAATGCACTTTGGAAAAACGTTCGTGACAAATGGCAAACTCTTTTTGACAGACACCAAGACTTAAACCTAGAAGCTAAAGTTGACAGAAAAGCACTTTACTCTCTTTTATTTGATTTGAAACCAGATGCTTCAAAAGCAGAAACAGATAAAATCATTGACAAATTTGTTAAGTAATTAGAATTAGTTGTTATAAAAAAGCCGGAAGTTTTGAGACTTCCGGCTTTTTTTTATCTATCTATTATTGTTTATATCTTTCGGTATTAATGGGTTTGCATCAATTTCAGCCTGAGGTATTTTTAAGAAAAATTTCTTATCATCAGCTGTTAAACTACCTGCCGCACCAATTCTATGGTTACCTGTTCTCGTAATTCCTCTTCTTAACCGTTTCGCATCAAACCATTCCACACCATTCTCAGCATATAGTTCTTTTCTTCTTTCCATCAAGATTTCATCAATAAGAGCTGCTCCTGTATTAGCAGATTTAACTGCATTCACATCTCTATCTTTCTGTAACGTATAAAGTAAATTATGCCCTGTAACCTCATCACCTAATCTAACCTTAGCTTCTGCTTCGATTAAAATCATCTCAGGAGCTCTTATAATAGGATTATGTCCTGCAAAACTAAATGAAAACTTGCGAGTAATCCAATATCTAAAATCATTTATGTCTGTTATCGAAGCGCTTTTCTTTTGAAAATACCCTCTAACATCCGTTGGAGAAAATAAACTCACAAAATCTTTATTTATATATGTTGCGGCATATGAAGCAACCATATGATCTGTCATTACAGCTGGTGCATTATAATAATAATTAGTTTGATCTGACCTTTGAGGAGTTCCCCAAATCCATTCAACACTAGAATAATTATCGAATCCAGAACGATAGCCTGCAGCATTCAAAACTGCTGCCGGATCACCTCCATAAGCTGCATTAGCAGCATTGGCAGCTCCAGACCAATTACCCATTACTTGGTAAACCTCTGCTAAAATACCATTTGCAACATTTTTATTAATATAAGACTTTCCTAAGCGGTTAGCTGTCAAGCCATCAATAGCTTTTAATAAATCTGATTCTATAAACATATACATCTCTCCTACTGTTGACATTGCATTTCCTTCTTTAGAAACACTAGTATAAATTGGTGGAGCTGGGTAATTGGTATCTACTGAATATGATGGACAAAATTCTAAAACTAATTGATGATAGAAAAACCCTCTAAGTGCATAACCATAAGCAGCAAGTTCTTTTTTATCCTGTGAAGTTAACACAGTACTCTCTTCTACACCAGTGATTAAAGCATTGGCTTGATTAATCATATAATAACAATAATTCCAAGTAAATATAGTCCTCCTATATGTAGGCTCTCTATTTGTATTAGCATAGTCAGATCCAAACCAATTATCCGCTTGAATCAAATCATTCCCTTTCACACTCCTTGCAAAAAATATTGAATTAAGACCAGCAGTATCTGTAGAACTAAACTGTCCTCTAAAACGTCTCATTATTCCAGAAATAAAAGCCTCAACTCCTTCTCTCGAACTAAATATAACTGTTTCAGAAACTCCTGCAGTTGGCTGGGGTTCATCAAGAAAATCTTTGCTACAACTTGCCGTTGTGAGCAATGTCACTATAGCAATGAAAATTTTTAAAATTAAACTCTTCATATATTTTTATTTTAAAATTCTAAATTAAGTCCAAAAGAAACGACTTTTAAGTTATAAGATCTGTTATTTGTAGTACCTGCAAAACTCTGCTCTGGATCGAGACCTTTATGAGATTGGTAAGTCCATAAATTGTCTCCTTGAAAGTACAACCTTACTTTAGAGAGACTCGTTCTATCGAGAACACTTTGAGGAAAATTGTATCCAAAATTTAACGATTTAAGCCTTACATAATCATTTCTAAATAAGAATCTTGTCGATTGAGAATTGAAATCATTATTTGAAGCCAACAATAATGGAACATCTGTTATATCACCAGGCTTTTGCCAGCGATTTTCAATATCTTGACTTGCTGCTTGTCCTGCACTTTTAAAGCCTTCCATCAGACCAATATAACTACTGTCGTAAACATATGATCCAGAACTGAAATTAAACAAAACGTTTAAATCAATATTTTTATATCTAAAAAAGTTCGTGAAACCACCAACAAAATCAGGTAAAGATGACTTACCATTATAGTATCTAGTGGCTTCAGAATATACCTTGGTCGTAACTTTTTCTCCTGTTGGCTTACCGTCGGCACCTAAAACATCTTTATACCACATTCCGTAACCAGTTTCTGAATCTACACCAGCCCACTCTTGAAGGTAAAAATCATACAAAGAGCGACCAACTTCCCATCTTTTAGTTCCATTTATATAACTTTCTTGTGTAAGTTCTGTAATTCTATTTTTATCAAATGATAGATTCACGCCAGATGTCCAATCAAAATTTGGCTTTTTAATATTTTTAGAGTTTAATGCAATCTCCCATCCGTAATTTTTGAGTGCTCCAACATTTGTAGTAATACCAGTGTTTCCTGTTGAGCCTGGAAGAGGTTTTGTATAAATCAGATCAATAGATTTTTTGTTATAGTAATCAACTGTTCCTGTCAATCTATTTTTGAAAATGCCAAAATCAAGTCCAATATCAGTAGAAGCCGTTTTCTCCCATGTCAAATATGGATCAACCGCAGAACCTAAAACTACTCCTGTATTATCTAATTCATTGTATCCTGTCTCAAATAATTGTTTGTAAGGAAAATAATTAGGTCTATAATTACCATCTACCGTTTGGTTAATATCAACTGTTTGATTATTCCCTAGCTCACCATAAGAACCTCTTAATTTTAATTCGCTTATAACAGAATTCTCTTTTAAGAAATTTTCCTGAGATATTAACCACGACCCTCCTATTGAATAAAAATTTCCCCATCTAACATTTGAATTAAATCTCGAAGACCCGTCTCTTCTATAAGAGCCTTCTATAAAATATTTTTCCTCATAATTGTAGGCTAAACGTCCTAGATAACTTGAGATTCTATCCTCTGAGACATACCCTCCAACACTTGCTGGCGTAGTGCTGCCATCTAAAACTTTTACCCCAGGCAAAAAACCTTCCCCTTGAGCCTCCAAAGCATCTATTTTGAAATTATATGACTCTTGTATTAAGTCCGCAGAAAAATTATGACTTCCGAAAGATTTTTTATAGCTCAAACTATTAATTAAATTTGTCGACGTTGTAATATCTCTTTCCTGAGTAACTCTTCCGCCAACACTTGCTGCATAACCTACTTCATTACTTGCATAATTATAATAATCATAGATATATTTATCATATGCTAAATTTGTTTTGAATGTCAAATCTTTAGCTAATGTAAATTCTAAGTAAGCATTTGCGGTATAATTATCTCGTTTGTAACCAACCTTATACATATAGAGAGATCCGTAAGCATTTTCATTATTGTATTTCGGTCTGTTACCATTTAACAATTGTCCAGAGGTTGCACCATAATCAAAGATTTTTTGCCCATTACCATCAAATACTAAATCTCCATTATTATCTCTTTGATAAACTGGATAAATTGACGGAACATTATAAATCCATTGAATTGCACTTTGAAAACTAGTGCCACTTTGAGAAGGAAAATTTTGATTCGAGGTTGAATAAAACATCGTTGCACCAACTTTCATCCAATTGTTCACTTTGGTATCAATGCTAAGACGTGTTGTTGCACGCTCAAATTTAGACGTAGCAACATTTCCTTCTTGCGATAAATAATTAGAAGTAAAAAAGTATCTAGTGTTATCACTACCACCAGATACAGATAAAGTGTTTTCTTTTCGTACTGCCGCCTTATTTAACATTAAATCAGCCCAATTTGTATCCCATTTTTTATCTGTTGTAACTAAATTACCATTGGCATCAACAGGGGTCGAAACAGTATAAGGATTATAACCAAGTCTAGAAATCAGAGAATTTGAAGCATTCAGACCAGCCACATCAGGAGTCTGTTTATTGATGTACTGATTTGTATTTCTGATGGCTTCCCAACTAAGCTTCATGTAATCATCAGTGCTAAGTAATTTATGCAAAGGCACCGCGTTACTAGCAAATCCAACAGAACTAGTAAAATTAACTCTTGGTAGAGAATTTAATTTTCCTCTTTTTGTTGTAATAAGTATTACCCCATTTGCACCTCTTGAACCATATAAAGCTGTTGATGAAGCATCTTTCAATACCGTCATCGATTCAATTTGATCAGAGCTTATTGTGTTCATATTTCCACTAAAAGGAGCACCATCCAAAACAATCAACGGTTCAGCAGAAGCATTAATTGAACCAACTCCTCTTATTCGAATTGTAGGATTTTCGCCAGGCATACCTCCAGAAGAAATAATATTAACACCTGCAACACTTCCTTGCAATGCGTTCAACACATTTACATTTTGTTGCTTTTCCAGTACCTCAGAGCCAACAACGGCCATCGACCCCACAACAGATTTCAATTTTTGCTTACCATAAGCTACAACCACCACCTCATCTAATTCTTTCCCACTTTCTTGCATTTTAATATTCAGAACAGAACTAGATTTAATGGTTAAATTAACATCTTTAAAACCCATGTAAGAAAACGTCAAAACATCTCCAATTTTAGCGTTTATTACATACTTTCCATCAAAACTTGATTGTACTCCTGTTTTAGTCCCTTTGACCATTACATTTACACCTGGAATTGGTCCATTTGCATCTGAAACTACTCCTGTGATTTTTTTCTCCTGAGCAACACCAAACTGCATCGTCAGTACAAAAAAAAGCACCATAAATCCTTTTAATTTATGTTTCATTATTTTGTTTTTTTAATTATAGAGGGCGAACTTAAAAAATTAAAATAATTTTAACAAGATTTTCTGACTATTTAACAATTAAAAAAGTATTATTTATATTACAAAATAACTATGAAACACATTAAAAAGTAATCTAAAACTTATATTTTACTATAAAAAGCAGAACAGGATAAACAATTATGATTAAAACAGCTTTATTGTTATTAAAATCGAAAAAGTCTATATAAACCAACAGCTACCAGAGTTTAATCTGATAGCTGTTGGTTTAGATTAAATTATATGTCAGAAGTAAATTAACTTATTGATCAAGTCTCTTTAGTCTTTATCCCAAAATAATTTGGTTTTTAATTTATCACCACCAATAGATATTGCGGCCTCATTATAATTAGTCGCATTTAAAGTCTGCTCTCTAATAGGATATGTCATTCTTGATGGAATTTGTCCTTCTGCTGCCGCATCGGCATTTAAAGGTGGGCTAAGAATCGGGAAATTTAGTCTTCTTGTAAATGTCCAACCTTCAAATCCTCTATTATACATTGCATACCAGGCCTGCTCTCCAATTTTTTGTTGCCATGTTCCTGTTGCAGTAGTATAATTAACTTCCGCTTGGGCTAAATAGTTATTTGCATCTACAGCACTCAATCCCCAATCTTCCATAGAAGCTTTAATTGCATTGTTGTAATGGCTTTCTGCGGTTCCTCCGATTGCAACACCTCTTTCTACAGCCTCTGTCAATAAAAATTCTACTTCGGCATAATCCAGAAAGGTGCCTGGAAAATCAGGTGCCTGGATTTTATCACTTATATGTGTAAATTTTCCAAAGCTATTTTTTGTTCCTACAACTCCTCCTTTATACGGTAAAGGATTTCCATTATCATCTTCTAAATTTTGAGCAAAATAAGCTTTTACTCTTGGATCATTTTTAGCAACTAATGCATCTACAAAAGGTTTCGCAGGCACAAAATCATGTCTTCCACCAAAGACTAAATCTACATATAGAGGGTTGGTATTGGGAACATTTTTTTCATAATAAATCTTTGCATTGTCGGAATTTGATTCAAAAACTCCTTTTGATGCTGAAATAATAGCATTATCTGCAATTACATCTTCTAATCCTGAAACTTTAAGATTAATCCCCAGTTTTAATTTAACGCTATTGGCAAATTTCACCCATGATATCATATTACCATTATAAATAACATCTGCATTACCAAATGCGTTATAACTTGTATTAATATCTTTGATATCATTATCAAGACGCACGATTAAATCTTTATAAATATCAATCGCTTTATCATACTTTGGAAGGTAATTACCCGAACCTTTTAGCGCTTCAGAATAAGGAAGGTCTCCGAAAGTATCTACCAAAATTTGATAAGAGTAAACAGTCAAAATATCTATCAAGGCAAGTTGATTTTTTTTTGTAGCCGTTTTTGCTTCAAACTCGGGATCAGAAGCTAAAATCACTTCTTTTTCTATAAATTCTTTTGCCTTCATCAAATCGCTTAAAGCCCCATCATTAGTAGTTGTGCCAGCTAAATAAGCCCCCCAATGGTTACCTGAAATATTTCTTGTGGTCCATTGATAAATTGATTCATCAATGTATGTTGTTTCTGTCCATTGCTGATTTACAAGTCTAAAAATATTTTTATTGACACTTGTATTTACAATTTGTTCAGCAATACCTTTTTGTGCACTGGTTAAAAGTGACGAAGCAGGAACTTCAGAAGGATTTTTTTTGTCTACATTTAAGTCCGTCAAATCACTGCATGAACTTGTAAGTGCTAAAACACTAAAAAAGTATATTATTTTTTTCATGATCTTGTATTAAAATTTAAATGTTAAATTGAAGCCTATATCTCTCGTGGTAGGCAATGACCCAACAGAATAACCCCTAGAATTGTTTCCTGAAGACAATCCACTTTCAGGATCTGCATAAGGCAAATGTTTACTTATTATCCACAAATTAGATCCTAATAAACTAAAGGTTGCCGAATTGACAAATGTTCCTTCAAACATACTCTTAGGAAAATTGTAAGAGATTGAAACTTCTCTTAATTTTACATACGAAGCATCATACACAAATGCTTTGGCAGGCTGAGCTAAATAACCATAATTATTAGAATAGGTTCCTGGATTTTGCGACATCACTTTATTTGGCTGACCATCAGGCGCAACTCCTGCATTAAGAATACCTTTTTCACGAATATCTCCTGCTGCAGTTTCTTTGTACAATCCAGTAGCAAGACCATAGTACATATCCAAAGAAAAAATATCTCCTCCTTTCTGGGTATCAATTAAAAAACTGAATGAAACATTTTTATAAGTAAATCGATTTCTTAAACCTCCAATCCAATCTGGAGTGATGTTTCCTATTGTATTATCAGATGTAGTGGTAATCATATATTTACCAGTCTTTTGATCTACAGTCGGCTGCCCATTGGTGTACACATAATCTGTCCCTTTGATACTTCCGTAAGCTTCATTTATTGTTGCATTGGTTGTAACTCCACCTTGAAAACTAGCTAACTGTAAATTTTCGATTCCCCCTGGCAATGAAACAACTTTGCTTTTATTGTTTGACCAGTTTACAGTAACATCCCAACTAAAGTCTTTCATTTTAATAGGAGTACCTGTAATTTGAATTTCTAGACCTTTATTTTCAATATCACCTCCATTTACTACTGCATTTGTAAAACCAGATGCAGAAGACACAGCTGCCGAAACAATTTGATCTACTGAATTTGTCTTATAATAAGTAACATCAAATCCTAAACGGTTATTGAGCATACTTGTTTCTATACCAACTTCAAAAGATTTTGTTCTTTCAGGTTTTAGATTTGGATTTTTATTGATGTTTGGCAAAGTATACATTGATTGATTATCAAAATTAGAACTTCTCACATAGGTGTTATTAAGCTGCAAAGCATCTGCATCATTACCTACCTCAGCATAATTCATTCTAAATTTTCCTAAATTTAGCCACTCTTGTTTCATCAAATTAGAAAATAAAATAGATCCAGAAACAGCAGGGTACACATATGAATTATTGCTGTCTGGAAGTGTTGAAGAAACATCACGTCTAACAGAAGCATCTAGAAAGTAAGTATCTTTAAAACCTAAAGATGCCTGAGCATACACTCCGTTTACTTGTTTTGTATATTTTGTTTCTTTTGGAAAGGGTAAAGCATATCTCGAATTTGATAATGCATATATTCCAGGTGTCACCAAACCGCCAATTGTTGACGAAAGAACACTTTCCTTATCATCTCTTCTTACATTTGCTCCCAATACTCCAGTCAAACTAATATTTTCTCCAATTTTTTTATTGAAATTCAACATGAAATCATAATTGACTTCTTGAAAATTATTATCGTATCTCTGATAACCAGAATTTTCATCGACCGGAGATAATCCAAATCCAGATGCAATAGAACCTACCGCACGTCTTTCCTCTTGCAATTCTTTATAAGTATCTAACGACACACGTCCTAAAGCACTTAACCAATCTGTAATTTTATAATTAAGGGATGCATAACTGAAAAAACGTGTTCTATTATCTGAAGAGTAATTTTGATATCGAGTAAAATATGGATTATCCCAATAAGCGGGCACTAATCCATCTGGTGAACTAGGATCACTCCAGTTCCAAGTAATATTTTTACCTCCCGAAGCATTATAAACATTTTTCAATTCTTCTATATCAGTATTAGTTTGCCACCATTGTCTAAAACTACCTATAATATTATCATTGTATCCTGTCGAGTTTCTACCAATAGTACTTTGTAAAGTAACTGCTGCATATGCATTTGCTGTTAACTTGTCTGTAATGTTTTGACTAAATCTAGCACTTAATTGATTTTTTTTCAATTCACTATTAGGCAAAATACCCGATTGCAGTGTATTTACATAAGACAGAGAAAGATTTGATTTTTCGGTAGCTTTTTCGAGAGACAAACTATTTATGGTTGTTTGCGCTGTTTTGAAAAAAGTAATCGGATCATTTTTAGCGGCCTGCCAAGGTGTAGCTTTTCCATAATTTTTTGAATATGGCGTAAATGCATCCCATTGATAAACTGGCTGTCCAGTAAATGCGTCTCCATAGGAAGCATCATTTGAGGTATCTACTGTAGGAATTTTGCTGTCTGGATCTAAGAAAGAAGTTCCAATTCCGTATCCTGAACCATATTTGTTCTGGTACTTAGGAAATGTAGATTTATCGACAGTACCAACAGTCAAATTACTTGAAAAAGTAAATCCGATTTTTTTATCTTCTTTTTTTCCTTTTTTAGTCGTAACCATTACCACTCCGTTTGCTGCTCGAGATCCATACAAAGCTGTTGCTGCAGCACCCTTAAGAATATTAATACTCTCAATATCTTCTTGATTAATGTCAGATACGCTGTTTCCATAATCATAACCGCCACGTCCAGTTGTTTGAGAAGTGGTATTATTATT
Source organism: Flavobacterium sp. LPB0248 (assembly GCF_013388355.1). Classification (GTDB taxonomy): domain Bacteria; phylum Bacteroidota; class Bacteroidia; order Flavobacteriales; family Flavobacteriaceae; genus Flavobacterium. The sequence continues at coordinate 3,538,256 of NZ_CP058246.1, read as the reverse complement.
TGTATTATCTATCGGAACTCCATCTATTACCCACAGAGCTTGATTATTTCCTGTAAGAGATTTATTTCCACGAATGACAACATTGGTCGATCCTCCAAAATTTGTATTTCTTGAAACTTCTACACCTGCTGCTTTTCCAGATAAAAGATTGGAAACATTTGTATTTCCTGCTCCTCCGTCTAAATCTTTTCCTGAAATTTGCTGCGTTGCATAACCTAAAGACTTCTTCTCTCTTTTGACACCCATCGCTGTCGTTACGACAACACTTTCAAGTTCTTGTGCACCAGCATCTACCATTTTCACATTAATTGTAGAAGAACTTACAGCTACTTCCTGCGTTTTCATCCCAATATAACTAAACACCAAAACTTGATCCGAGCTGGCATTAATTACATATTTTCCATCAAAATCAGTTTGAGTTCCTGATTTAGTTCCTTTAACCAAAACACTAACACCTGGCAAAGGTATTCCTGCATTGTCTGAAACCGTCCCTGTAATTTTTTTTTGTTGGGCAAAAGTAAATTGCAACACAAACACAAAAAAAAGCACTGTTAATCCTTTTAATTTTTGTTTCATTATTTTTCATTTTGAGTTATTAGGGGGCGAACTTAAAAAATTAAAATAATTTTAACAAGAATTAATCACTAATTAACATAATAATTTGAAATATTTTACTTACAAAATAAAAAACCGCATAGATTATGGATCTATACGGTTTTTATTCCTTTATCACTTTTTCCTAAAAGCGTACTAATTCAAAATAGTTAAAAATAATAATAGGAAGAATATCTTAAAAACTCAAAAACAACACATTATACTACTGTTCACCAACAACTTAAACAATAAACTATTTTTGTAATTATTTCTATTGACAAAACTAAAGAAGTATATTCTTACATTTGGTCTCTAAAAGCCAAAAAAACAATAAAAAAAGCCAATAGTCGAAACTATTGGCTTTTTTTGCTATTAACTGTTTAATCTCTTTTTCCTACATTCTTTCCGGAACTTCAATTCCCAATAGTTGAAATGCAGATTTAATTACTTCGCCAACTTTTTGAGAAAGCTGCACTCTGAATATTTTTTTTGTCAAATCAACTTCTCCTAAAATATGTACCGATTGGTAAAAAGAGTTATATTCTTTTACCAAATCGTAAGTATAATTGGCAATTAATGCCGGACTATGATTTTGGGCAGCGTTCTGAATTACTTCTGGGAAAAGTTCGATTTGTTTTACCAATTCTTTCTCTTTTTCATGTAGTTCTTCAATTTCAATTTTGCTAGAGAAATCAAAATCGGCTTTACGGATTATCGATTGAATTCTTGCGTATGTGTATTGAATAAAAGGACCTGTATTTCCAGCAAAATCAACAGATTCTTCTGGGTTAAATAAGATACGTTTTTTAGGATCTACTTTCAAGATGTAATATTTCAAAGCTCCTAAACCAATGGTTTTGTACAACTTCGCTTTTTCTTCGGCAGAATAGCTGTCTAATTTTCCTAAATCTTCTGAGATTTGTTTTGCTGTATCGGTCATGTCCTGCATCAAATCATCAGCATCTACAACGGTTCCTTCACGACTTTTCATTTTTCCAGATGGCAAATCTACCATTCCGTATGATAAGTGATATAAACTTGAAGCCCAGTCAAAACCTAATTTTTTAAGGATTAAGAATAATACTTTAAAGTGATAATCTTGTTCGTTACCAACTGTATAAACCATTCCGCCCACATCTGGCATATCTTTTACACGTTGAATCGCTGTTCCGATATCTTGTGTCATGTAAACCGCTGTTCCGTCAGAACGTAAAACGATTTTTCTGTCAAGACCTTCATCTGTCAAATCAATCCAAACAGAACCGTCTGGATCTTTTTCAAAAACTCCTTTATCTAAACCTACCTGAACAACATCTTTTCCTAAAAGATAAGTGTTGCTTTCGTAGTAATATTTATCAAAATTAACTCCAAGATTGGTATAAGTTGTTGCGAAACCTTCATAAACCCATTCGTTCATTTTTTTCCAAAGCTCAATTACTTTTTCATCTCCAGCTTCCCATTTCTTAAGCATATCCTGCGCTTCGATAATGATTGGTGCTTGTTTTTTAGCTTCTTCTTCTGTTTTACCAGTTTCTATTAAACCATTAATTTCAGCTTTATAAGCTTTATCAAACTCTACATAATATTTACCAACTAGTTTATCTCCTTTTAAACCAGAAGTTTCTGGAGTTTCTCCGTTTCCGAATTTCTCCCAAGCCAGCATCGATTTACAGATATGAATTCCTCTATCGTTGATAATTTGCGTTTTATACACTTTCTTACCCGAAGCTTTTAAAATCTCAGCAACAGAATATCCTAACAAATTGTTACGAACGTGCCCTAAATGCAACGGTTTATTGGTGTTTGGAGAAGAATATTCTACCATTACTGCTTTTTCTTCTGGGTTTGGAGCTACAAAACCGAATTGTTTTTGGTCTTTTATTCCATTAAAGAAATCCAGATAATAACTATCTGAAATCACAATATTCAAGAAACCAGAAACTACATTAAAGCGAGCAACTTCAGAGACATTTTCTACTAGATAATTTCCAATTTTATTTCCCAATTCAGCCGGATTACTTTTAATCACTTTTAGCAAAGGGAAAATTACCATCGTAATATCTCCTTCAAACTCTTTTCTAGTAGTTTGGAACTCGATTTTATCAACAGTAACATCAAATAATGCTTGTATTGCTTTTTGTATAGAAGGTGTAAGAATTTGTGATAATGACATGTAAACTTATTTTAAAGTGAGCAAAGATACTGCTTATTCATCAATTAGAGAAAATCAAAAACATATTAAATTCAAGAAAAGAGTTTCAATTTGACAAAAAAGCCTAAATATTAATTGTTAAAATTATCGAAAAATCAAAAGCGTAATCTCTTACAAAACAGTCCATGAGAAAAAAAATATACTTTTTTCTAGCATTTCTTGTAACATATCAGCTGTAAAAGAGTCTTACTAGAGATTCTAATTTTTTTAAGATCAAGAAAAACAAAAAAAGAAAAACTAACAAAACGAAATCATCATCATCAATCAAATCAAAAATAATCAGTAAAAAAATCATGAAATTAAAATTCTTTCTGTTTGCATTATTAGGGATAATCGCAACTGCACAGGCCCAGAATACTGGAAGTATTTCTGGAAAAATTACAGAAAAGTCGAACAACGCGCCGATTTCTTATGCCACTGTTTCGCTTAAAGAAAATGGAAAAGTGATTTCTGGAGTAAACACAGATGACAACGGAGACTTTTCATTTAAAAACATTGCTTTAAAAAATTACACAATCGAAATTCAATATATCGGATTCAAGAAATATATTGGTTCCGTAATTTTAAGCGAAAATAGAAAAACAGCAACTGTAAATGTTGCTCTTGAAGAAGAAGCGACTCAGTTAAAAGGTGTAAATATAGTTGCTGAACGTTCAACAATTGAACAAAAAATTGATCGTAAAGTAATTACTGTTGGTAAAGATTTAACAACTGCTGGAGCTTCTGCATCTGACATTATGAGTAATATTCCATCTGTAAATGTAGATCAGGACGGAAAGCTTTCTCTTCGCGGAAATGACAATGTACGTGTATTAATTGACGGCCGTCCATCGAACATTGATCCTGCTCAATTATTGAAACAAATTCCATCAACTTCTATCAAAAAAATTGAGTTAATTACAAACCCAAGTGCAAAATACAATCCAGAAGGAATGTCTGGAATCATTAATATTGTATTGCATAAAAGTGCAAACACTGGTTTTAACGGAAGCTATAGCGGAGGTATTACTTTTGGTGAAACTGCAAAATACAATCAATCGCTTGATTTGAACTACAAAACTGGAAAAGTAAACTTCTTTGGAAATGGAGGACAAAACTTTGGAACGTACTATAACAAAGGTAGAATCTTAAGATTGGATCAGGATGTAGAACAAAATTTGAAAATTTCTAACGAAAATGATAATTACTTATACAAGTTAGGAATGGATTATTTAATTAATGACAAAAACACTTTGTCTTTCTATACCAATCAAAATAAATCAACTGGAAACGGAAATGTAATTACTAATATCGATTACAACAATGGCGATCCAGATATTTTAAACATTTACCAAAATTCACTTTACAAAGGGCCAACAAAAACTGGAACTTACAATTTGGCTTACAAACATATTTTCAAAAAAGAAGGACATACTTTAGATTTTGAGGGTAATTACAGTGATACGAAATCAAACCAAAATGCAAGTTTTGATACTAATACAACAAGACCTGACAACACTTCAAATAGTGTAATTTATAGCGATCAAATTGGTGATCAAAGAAAATTGAGCACGATAAATGTTGATTATGTAAATCCATTAAATGATAAAACCACGCTTGAAGCTGGCGCAGAAGCTAGAATTACTAGAACAAATAATGATTACAATACAGGTAATCCTTTAGTTCCTATTGATGAAAGAGTTTCAAATTATACTTACGACACTGATATTTATTCGGCTTATGTGACTTTTGGTCAAAAATTCAAAAAATTTAGTTACCAATTAGGAACTCGTTTTGAGAGCTATAAAGTTCAAGCAAATTTAAACCACGGCCAAGATAAATTTAATGATGATTATATTACTTTATATCCATCAGCTTATTTGACGTATAATTTGAATGAAAAAAATGTTCTTCAATTTAGCTATAGCCGTCGTGTTGACCGTCCAAGTATAGAGCAAACTAAACCAATTCGTGAATTCTCAACTCCATTAGTAACTTCATATGGAAATCCTGAATTAAGACCTCAGTTTACAAATTCGGTGGAGGTTAATTATACTAAAACACTTGAAAAAGGAAGTGTTACTGCAGGTGTTTATGTAAGAAGCATTAATGATCAAATAAGCAGAACATTGAGTCCAGATCCAAATGATCCGTCTGGATACAAACAAATCCTGAGCTATACAAATTATGATCACAACAGTGCTTATGGTTTTGATGTTTCGTTAAATTATAAATTGACAAAATGGTGGGATATTCAACCATCGATTGATTTTTCAAGTATCAAACAACAAGGTGTAGTTTTTGAAATTAATAAACCAACTGGTACTGAACGCAGTGTAACAACTACAGCATTTAATGCTCGTATGAACTCTAACTTCAAACCTACAAAGCGCTTAAGCTTCTTGCTATTTGGTTTTTACAGAGGACCGGTTGAAGATGTACAGCAAAATCGACATGAAATGTACAAAATGGATATTGGTTCACGTTACACATTGCTAGACAACAAAATGAACATTAGTGTACGTTTTAATGATGTTTTCAAGACAATGAAATATGCTTTTGATGGAATTTATCCTTATCCGCAAACTGGTCAGTTTTCTTGGGAAAGCAGAACGGTTTATTTAGGTTTGACTTATAACTTTGGAGGAGGAAAAATCAAAAACTTACAGCGTAAACAAAGAGAAGATAATACTAATAAAGGTGGGGGCGGAATGTTCTAATCTTACCTAAAAAGATTTTTTTTAAATAATTTTTGAATAATTTCTTGTAGAAAAAAAGTCTGGAGATTGCCACCTCCAGACTTTTTTGTTTTATTAAGCTTATAAAAAATTACACAGTTCTTTTATTTCTTCTGGATTTGCAGTTTCAGAATTATCTGTAATTGCTGAAGAATGATAAAAAGTAAGATCTAATTTCTCTTGCAGTAATTTTATATTAGACGATCTTAAACCGCCACCTGGCATAATCTCAATTCTGTCTCCTGCCAATTCCTGAAGTCTTTCTAAAGCGAGAATTCCTTCTTCTACATTTACACCTTGACCTGAAGTCAAAATAGTTTTAAAACCACAGTCTATAACAGATTCTAGTGACTTTTCTGGATTTTTAACCACATCAAAAGCACGATGAAAAGTACATGAAAGCGGATGCGCTAAATGAACCAATTCTTTATTCTGCTTTCTATTTATTTTCCCGTTTTCTTTTAGAATTCCGAAAACAAAACCATCAACACCTAGTTTTTTATATTGTTTTATGTCTTGTTTCATTTCTGTGAGTTCTTCATCAGAATAAACAAAATCTCCGCCACGAGGCCTAATGATAACATGCATTTTTATATTTATGCTTTCGCGAACTTTTACTACCAAAATAGAATTTGGAGTAGTTCCTCCCAGTTTCATATTTTCACATAGCTCAATTCTATCTGCACCGTTTGCCTGAGCAATCAATGCCGATTCATAATTAAAACAAGCTATTTCTAGTTGATTTTTTTTCATTGTTATTACATTAAAAAGAGGCTTTCACTTTACTCAGCCTTACAAACTACAAAATAATTATGCTCAATCTTTGTCTCCCTGAGCGGAGTCGAAGGGCGCTCCTATTGGGAAGTGAACTTCGACTTTACTCATCCTGGCAAACTACAAAACAATTATGTACTGTTGAGCAAAATCGAAGGCTAATTTAATACTAAACATCCTTTTTATTAAAATTTTTATGAGTTGTTTTATTCAGACATTGAGAAAGTTTTTTCAAATCCTCCCATTTCTCTTTTATTATAGCTTCTTTCTTTTTACGGCTCCAGCCTTTTACTTGCTTTTCAAATGCGATAGCTTGGATAACATCATTAAACTCAGTACAAAACACCAACTCTAAAGGCGTTTTATTAAATGTGTAGCTTTCTTTATTTAAACCATAATCATGTTCATTTAATCTTCTATTTATATCATTTGTCATTCCTGTGTAATAACTTCCATCAGAACATTTCAAAATATAGACATAATATATTTTCATTATTTTTTTATTTTAAGCAAAGTAAATGTAAGAAATTTAACTCAAAATAACTAAATAAAAGAGCGTGCTAATAGGAACGGGGCTTCGACTCCGCTCAGCCTGACAAATAGAAATCAAACATATACAATCGTTAAAGTTTTGTATCCCTGAGCGGAGTCGAAGGGCGTTCCTATTGAAACATGGGCTTCGACTCCGCTCAGCCTGACAAATCTGTATAAAAAAACCTGCTCCTAATTAAGAAGCAGGTTTTAAAAAAAATATAATGTAAGATGATTATTTTACCATTTAATAATAGCACTTGCCCAAGTAAATCCACTTCCGAAGGCTGCTAAAACTACAGTGTCTCCAGATTTGATTTTTCCTTGTTCCCAAGCCTCAGTCAAAGCAATCGGAATAGACGCTGCCGTTGTGTTTCCGTATTTCTGAATATTATTGTGAACTTGGTCGTCTGTCAATTTGAATTTATTTTGAATAAACTGCGAAATTCTCAAGTTTGCTTGATGCGGAATTAACATATCGATATCTGAAACCTGAAGACCATTTGCCTCTAATCCTTCATTAATTACTTCTGCAAAACGAACAACAGCATTTTTAAATACAAACTGTCCATTCATATAAGGATAATAACTTTCGTCGTTTGGATCGTTATCTGCAATAATATCAGTTACCCAACGAGCTCCCATTCCTGGTGCTTGTAATGCCAATTCTTCTGCATGTTCTCCTTCAGAGTGCAAATGCGTAGATAAAATTCCTTTTGTCAAATCTTCTTCACGGCTTAAAACTGCCGCTCCTGCTCCATCTCCAAAAATTACGGAAACTCCACGTCCGCGAGTGGTCATGTCTAATCCTGTAGAGTGAACCTCAGAACCAATAACCAAGATATTTTTATACATTCCGGTTTTAATGTATTGATCTGCAACAGATAATGCATAAACAAAACCAGAACATTGATTTCTAACATCTAATGCTCCAACTGTTCTTAAACCTAAATCTCTTTGAACCAAAACTCCAGGTCCTGGAAAATAATAATCTGGACTTAATGTAGCAAAAACTACAAAATCAATATCTTCTTTGGCAACACCAGAACGTTCTATTGCAATTTTAGCTGCTTTTACTCCCATTGAAGTCGTAGTGTCTTCTCCACGAATGATGTGTCTTCTTTCCTGAATTCCAGTTCTTTCCTGAATCCATTCATCATTGGTATCCATTATCTTAGACAAATCATCGTTAGTCACTACATTGGAAGGAACATAATATCCTAAACCAGCTATTTTTGAATGATACATAATCTATTATTATTTATTAAAAAATTGGATTGCAAATTTACGCATACTTTAAAATATACGTACACAAAATACTATTTTTTTCGTTATTAGCAATTTAATATATTTTAATTCTAAAGTGACTTATGATCATTTACTTCTTGAAAAGACAATATTAAGACACAAACATTGAAAAAAATTAAAAATAAGGCTCAAGATGTAACAACATAAAAGTATTTTAGACAAACATTTTGAATACTATTACGAACCCATAAAATTTAAACTATGAAATTAAAGGTTACGCTGTTTTTATTTTTAAATATAAGTTTTTTCTCTTTTGCTCAGGAGAATCTAACTTATCAAAAACCTTCTAAATCCATTTTAGATTTGGCAGATTATCAAAGAGCGCCTTCTGTGTCTATGGATACAAAAAAAGAAAACATGCTTTTAATGTATCGCAATACTTATAAAACGCTCGATGATCTCAATCAAGACGAAGTTCGTTTGGCAGGTTTAAGAATTAATCCTGTTACTAATATTTCAAGCACTGTAACCTACCTAAACAATCTAAAACTAAGAAAAATAAGCGGGAAGGAAGAAATTCAGGTTAAAGGACTGCCTGAAAATCCAAAAATAACAAACATTCTTTGGTCGCCAAACGACAAAAAAATCTTATTCTCTCATACTACAAATTCTGGCGTTGAGCTTTGGGTTTTGGATGTCGTAACAGCACAAGCAACAAAACTTACAGAGGCTAGAGTAAATGCAAATCTTGGAAATCCGTTTAGCTGGTTTTTGGATAGTGAGACTATATTAGTAAAAATGCTTCCTAAAAACAGACAGCCACTTTTGGATTCCAAAAAAGATCTGCCTACTGGCCCAATTATTTCGAATACCTCAGGAGAGAAATCGCAAAACAGAACCTATCCTGATATGTTGAAAAACAAAAATGACGAAGCTAATTTTGAAAACTGCATTACTTCTGAATTATACAAAGTAAAACTAAATGGTGATGCTGTTTTGTATAAAGACGCCGCTATGTTTGCAGGAGAAAGAATCTCACCAGATGGCAATTACATTATGCTTACTACCATTCAAAAACCATTTTCTTATGTAGTTCCATTGAATAGATTTCCATTCAAAACCGTTGTTTATGATTTAAGCGGAAGAGAAATTAAAACGGTAAATGAGGTTCCTTTAAACGAAATTATGCCAAAAGGTTTCATGGCTGTTCGAAAAGGAAAAAGAGAGATGGCGTGGAGAAACGACAAACCTGCAACATTATCTTATGTAGTAGCTTTAGATGAAGGAGATCCTGCTAACAAAGTTGATTTTAGAGATGAAGTTTTTCTTTGGGATGCACCTTTCGACAAAGAAGCTTCCTCATTAGTAAAAACACCACAGCGTTTCAGTGATATTACTTGGGGGAATGACAATCTAGCGGTTCTTTCAGAAGAATGGTACGATACGAGAAACACCAAAACATTTTTAATAAATCCATCAAATCCAGGTCAGCAGCCAAAATTGATTACAGATAGAAATTCTCAGGATGTTTATTCAGATCCTGGAGTTTTCGAAACAAGAAAAAATGCCTATAATAAATATGTTTTAGCTATCGAAAAAAACAACTTGTATAGAATTGGCGAAGGTTACACCAAAGATGGACAATTTCCTTTTGTTGACGAATTCAATCTGGAAACTTTAAAATCAAAGCGTATTTATACTTCTCCATACAAAGATAAAAAAGAGGATATTTTAGAAATTGAAGATTTTAAGTCTGGAAAAGTCTTAGTTCAAATTCAGTCAAAAAGTGAATATCCGAATTATTTTTTCAGAAATATAAAGAAACAAAACAGCCTAACACAAGTTACTGATTTCAAAAATCCATTTGAAAGCATTAAAAACGTTAGTAAAGAAGTTATTAAATACAAACGTAAAGACGGATTAGAACTTTCGGGAACTTTATATCTCCCTGCCGGTTATGATAAAACTAAAAAAGAAAAACTGCCACTATTAATTTGGGCATATCCTGCAGAATATAAAGATCGAAACAGCGCTTCGCAATCGACTCAAAATTCGAACGAATTTACATTCCCGTATTATGGATCGTTTGTATATTGGGTTACAAAAGGCTATGTTGTTTTAGACGATGCTGCTTTTCCAATTATTGGTGAAGGAACTACAGAACCAAACGACAACTTCATTTCGCAATTAGTAGACAATGCGGCAGCGGCTATTGATGCGGTTGATGCTTTAGGCTATATTAACCGTAAAAAAGTCGCTGTTGGAGGACACTCTTACGGAGCATTTATGACGGCAAATTTATTAACTCATTCTAATCTTTTTGCTTGCGGAATTGCCAGAAGTGGTGCTTACAACAGAACTCTAACCCCATTCGGATTCCAATCTGAACAAAGAAATTACTGGGAAGCTCCTGAAGTTTACAATACCATGTCTCCGTTTATGAATGCTGAAAAAATGAAAACTCCTATTTTATTGGTTCACGGAGAAGCAGATAACAATCCTGGAACTTTTACTTTGCAGACAGAACGTTACTTTCAAGCATTAAAAGGTTTAGGAGCGCCTGCAAGAATGGTTATTCTACCAAAAGAATCTCACAGTTATGTAGCTAAAGAAAACATTCTTCATTTGCTTTGGGAACAAGATCAATTTTTAGAAAAATATCTGAAAAACTAAGTTCATAATTTGATTCCAAAAGTAAACCCGACAGATTTTTAAACCTGTCGGGTTTATTATTTTAACAATCAGAAATTATCTAATTTTCTAATTGACACATTCCCTAATTATAAATAATTTAATGCCAGAAAAACTTCCTGTTCGAGTGGCAAATCTATTTCGCTTTCAAAGAAAACCAGCTGTCTTTTATAAACAGTTTCAATTAAATAGTGGCTTCCTCTAAAATAAGTTCTTCTAATTTTTACCATTAATTTTGATTCCGAAACCATTTTAAACTGGTGCGGATAGACTAGCGTTTTATGATTTTCATCTTCATAAGACAGTAATAAATGAGTCGGAATTTCATTTACTTCACCAAACAAAGAAGCGACATATTTAATTTGCGGATCTTCATATATTTTTGCTGGATCATCTTTTACCAAGACTTCTCCATTTCGCATCACGATTGCCTGATCTGCAAAAGACAAAGCATCGGTACTATCGTGAGTTGCAATAATACAAGTGATTCCTTTTTGCTTTAGGTAACGAAATAAATTACGGCGCAACGCATTTTTTCTAAAAGCATCAATCTGGCTAAATGGCTCATCTAGTAAAATTACTTCAGGTTCTAAAGCCAAAACTCTTACCAAGGCAACTCTCTGCTGTTGTCCTCCACTTAAGAATTTCGTCTTTACATTAGAAAACTGGTCCATTTCTACCATCTCTAATAATTCCTGAACACGAAGTTTTTTCATGTTTGCAAAACCATTTGATAGAAATTTACCAACATTTTCTGCAACTGTTTCGTAAGGAGACAAGTCAAAATCCTGCGCCAGATATTTCATATAAGGCATTCCTGGAATCAAATTAAACTTTGGTCCTAAGACTGGTTTATCTCCATAAAAAATCTTTCCCTCGTCTAGATCGTAAAGTCCATATATAAGTTTGAGCAGTGTACTTTTTCCGCAGCCACTCTCACCAATAATGGCTATGTTCTGACCTTTTTCAATAGAAAAAGAGATGTTTTTTATAACAGGGTTTTCGGTGTACGAAAAAGATATATTTTGTATGTCGAGCATGAGTTGTAATATGAGACGTCAAATTTACAATGTTTAATTTCTAAAGTCAAAAAAAAGCTGCCTCAATTATGAAACAGCTTTTTTTAGATTTTATTTTGTCCGGAAATTTCTAAGATGAAAAAACAATTCCAATTTTAGTTATAACTACATTTTAAAAATAGTACAAATATTGTTAAATTTTAAATTTGTAATATTTATTTTACTTTATTTGTGTTAAACCTAAAAACACAAACCATGAAAAATAAACTAAAATTTACTGTATTCTTTCTAGTTACAACATTTATTTTATTGCTTTCTAGCTGTCAAGATGAAGAAATCTCAGTAGGTAACGAAATAAAATCTAGTAGCTACAAACTAAAAGTAGTTACAAAGAGTGAAATTGACCAAAACCAAAAAATAACAACCAAACTTGAAAAATTCACTTCTCCAAAGAACTTATCATCAAAAAATATTTATGTTGATAATCTTGGATTAGTAATACAAACTGACGATGCAACTTATATTGAAAATGGAAATTATCATTCATATACTTTCTCTACAGTGCAAAAAGAAACTGAAAACATCAAAAATGTTCTTTTTTCCTTAAATAAGGATGGCGACTATGACGCATATCTTGTTGAGTACAATTATAATAAACTCGAACTTAAACAATTTAATAGTAAAACAAAACCTTCCCCTGCAACCATAAAACCAATAAATCTTGATTTAAAATCCCTGACTTCAAAATATAAAACACTATGGGTTTGCAAATACGATTATGAGTGGGTAGGATCTGGCGACCTAGTTGGAGCTGAAAATGTTAAATATCAATGGGTATTGGTAGCTACGAGCTGTGCTGCTATAGATGTCAATGTTATTGACGGTTCCGAAGACCATAATTCTGACACAGGGGGTGGAGCAATTCCTTCAAATCCATCAAGCGGTGGAAGCGGTGGTGGAGTTGTAACAGCACCTAAAGAGTCTCATATTGACAATCAAGGTCCTGTTAGATTAAGTTTTGTAAAGGATAAATTAGATGTCGGTGGGCAACAAAGTCGATTCTTAGACAGTCATGATACAATAGTATATGTTTTGTATTACTATCTATTGCAAAATAATTCTTCTCTTGAATCTAGACAATTTGGTAAGGAATTGCTAGAAATAGTACGAACAGACACTTCATTTGATTTAAATGCATTCTATTTTACTCTAAACGCTCAGAGCAACAAGAAAATAAACAATGGATTAGATGAAGCATTCTTACTCGCCATGGATCAATATATGGATGCAGATATAAAAGACATCTATAATAATGATCCAGATTTAATTATATATTTTGGAGCGCATCACATTGTTAAAATGGCACGTTTAAAAAAACTAAATCCACAATGGAGCTATTTAAAATGCTATTGGGAAGCAAGTAAAGAAGTTGTTCATATAACACTTGACGTATTTGGAACCGTACCTGTTATAGGAGAACTAGCTGACGTTACTAATGGTGTATTGTATGTTATTGAAGGTGATGGTCTAAATGCTACAATAAGTATTGCAAGCGCTGTTCCAATAGCGGGATGGGCTGCAGTTTCCACTAAATATGCCATTAAAATAAATGAAGTTTATTCAATAGGAACTAAAGTTAAATTAGTTTGGAAAGTAAGTGGTGATTTAATTACTTTTGGTTCAAGAAGTCAATTAAGAAAAGTGTTAGGTCTTGCAATTGGAGATTTACGACAAGCACATCATATAATTCCTTGGAATAAACAATCAAAAGCCGTCATCCAAAAAGCTTCAAAATCTCAACATGCTTTTCATATGAATGAGGCACTAAATGGAATTCCTTTAGAGAATGCCGTACATAATGGCAGTCATGCTCGCTACGATGATTTAATTCAAGGATATTTAAATCGAATTCCAGATAATGCGACACCTGATCAATGCTATGAAGCTGTAACTGATATAATAAATAAAGTAAGAACTGCTATTGCAAATAACCCTAACACGCATATTAATCAATTAATTTTTTAAGTATGAAATATTATTTCATTAGGCATTCATTGAATAAAAGAATATTAGGGCATTATCCTCAGATTAAAAACATCATTCACTATTATACTACTGAGGAAGCCCCTCTTTTTATTGATCAGTTTAATTTTGGAAAAACTAATCTTAATTTGATCATTTCTAACATTACTTTGCATCCTACTTCTAAAGCAACTGATTATATAGATGTTAAAGGTGAAATTGGTTTTTTATTCAAACTTTTAATCAGTGGTAAATTAAAATCTATATTAGAAAAGAACAAAACTTTAGGCATCCAATTTTTTCCATGCACAGTTTTTAAAAATAATATTGAGTACACTGATTATTGGGTATTAAATTACTATGGAATAAACTATCAATTTCTTGACTTTAAAAACTCAGCATTTTTTGTGACTACAAAATTTGACAAAACGAATAAGTTAGATATTGATAATGAAAATAATTTTATTGAAAAGCAAAAAGAAATTGCTAAAGAAGGATATCCTAAAGGTCTTTTGATTGATAAAATTGAAATAAAAAAAAATAACGCCGAACATTTTTTTATTATACAAAATACAGAGGATGGCATACAATATATTGCTTCCGAAAAACTGAAAAAAGAAATAGAAGAAGCAAATTGCACAGGCATTGAATTTCAACCAATAGAGTTATCATTAAGAGAATGGCTACATGGAGGTGAACGTGAAAAAATTTATGAAAAATGAAAGACACAATAGTTCAACTTTATAATCATCATTTACAGATTGTGAATAGTTATTCATTTGCTGATATTATAAATGAATACATCAAACAAAATAATGAATACTACCTTTCAATAGGAATTACTAATTACTTAGAAGATGAAGAGGTAAGATTTTTAAATAAGCTAAAAAACAGTAAAAAAATCAACAACTCTTTTATAAAAGTAAAAGAATTAAATATTGATGAAAAACAGATTGTTTCAAACTTTCAAGAAGACATTACAAAATCTCTTAATCAATTTAAAAAAATAATAGAAGAAAACAAAAACAATACTACTTATCAGTCTATGTTTATTGAACATGATTTTTTTCCTTATGGCTATATTAAATTATGCAGCAAAAAGAATTTCTCAATAAATAAAAGCACAAATATCTCTGATTTTGATTGTAATGATGGAATTCATGATGAAAGTTGCAAAATTAACTATTCACTAATTTGGAAAAACTTAACTAAGTTTCAAGCGATCTTGGAAGAAATGGAATTAGACAATGATATATATGAAACCTCATTTTACGAATCACTTTTAGAAGTTTATACTTTGAAGACTTTTATATTGTTAAGTGAAGCGTTTGACAAACTTGAAGCTGATATTTTTGAAGGAATTAATATTGTAAAACCATTTTTCATTTTTGCAAACGAGCATGATTGCAAACCATATACTATTTACGTTTACAATTAATGACTATTTAAATACAATTAATAAAAAAAGCTGCTTCAATTATGAAACAGCTTTTTTTAATATTTTATTTTGTTTTGAAATTATTTTCCAGCTTCCGCTTTAGCATCATTTACCATTTTGTCGTTTGCTGTAATTGAGAATTCAACACGACGGTTTTGCGCTCTTCCTTCTGGAGTATCATTTGTTGCAATTGGATCTGCAATACCTAAACCTGAAGTTTTAAAACGGCTTGCTTTTAATCCTTTAGCAACTAAATAAGCTTGAACAGATGCAGCTCTTTGTCCTGAAAGTGTCAAATTATATTCTGGTTTTCCTGTATTGTCAGTATAACCAAAAATTTCAATATTAGTATCTCCGTACTCAGTGAATACAGGAATCAATTTATCTAAATTAGCTTTTGCCTGAGTAGTCAAAGACGATTTGTTAGTATCAAAACGAACCGCATTCTCGTTCAAAGTCAAGTGAATACCTTCACCAACTCTTTCAACATCAGCACCTGGAAGCGCCTGATCGATTTCACGAGCTTGTTTATCCATTTTATTACCAATCAAAGCTCCAGTTCCACCTCCAACAGCAGCTCCAATTACAGCTCCTAATGCAGCGTTACCGCCTCGACCAATATTATTTCCTAAAATACCACCAATAACACCACCTGCTACAGCACCAATTCCTGCTCCTTTTTGTGTGTTATTTGCATTTTTTACTGAATCGCAACTTGTAAAAAAGCTAGCTAACACCAATAAACTACTTAAACCTAAAACCTTTATCTTTCTCATTTTTTATACCTTTAAAATATTAATTAGCTCTTTGAAATTGGTAAGTCACATCTTTTACCTGACCTCCAACATTTATATTATCTACTAACTGAAATGAACTTTCGGTCACCCCAGCAACTTTTAGTAAATATCCATCTCTTACTTTCTTCGCTTTTTCACCTGCATTAAGAATTTTAAGCACAAACAAACCTTGGCTGTTTATACTCCATACAATTGGAGAAGAAAATCCAGTACAACTTGGTGATGTTAAAGCCATATTTCCTTTATTATTATTAGAAATAAAACTCCAAGTACTTCCAATGAAACATTTAGAATCGGCAAGATCAAAAGAATTAACTTTGATATAATCTGAACCTGGATAAGATACATTAGTTAGAACCCAATTCCCTTTTAGAGCTACCTGAGTTTTCTTGTCAAGTTTAGTTGAAAGTGTAGTAGCCTCAGAAGATGAAGCTGCAGTGGACGAAGATGATTTACACGCAAAAAACAGAGCGGCAATCATGCACATTAAAATACTCTTCTTCATTTTGTACAATTTTTTTAGATTAATATTTGTCTTTTTAACAATTATTGTACCACAAATATACGATTCGTTCAGATATTTTTTGTTTTACAATCCATTTATTTTCTTTCAAAATTAACATTTGCGACATTTTGTCACCCAAAAAACAATTGGTATTCTATTTGAACAAATGAAAATCATCAAATTAAATCAAAAATTAAAAAATATGGCAACAGGTAAAATTAATGTTTCAGTAGAAAACATTTTTCCCTTAATTAAAAAGTTCTTATACAGCGACCACGAAATTTTCTTGCGTGAGCTTGTTTCTAATGGTACTGATGCTACTTTAAAATTAAAACACCTAATCAGCATTGGTGAAGCTAAAGTTGAATACGGAAATCCGATTATCGAAGTTAAAGTGGATAAAGAAGGAAAAAAAATCCACATTATCGATCAAGGTTTAGGTATGACTGCTGATGAAGTTGAAAAATATATTAATCAAGTAGCTTTTTCTGGCGCTGAAGAATTCTTAGACAAATACAAAGATTCTGCTAAAGATTCTGGAATTATCGGACATTTTGGTCTTGGTTTCTACTCTGCTTTTATGGTAGCTGAAAAAGTTGAAATCATTACAAAATCATACAAAGATGAGCCAGCTGCACACTGGACATGTGACGGGAGTCCTGAGTTCACATTAGAACCAGCTGACAAAACTTCACGCGGAACAGAAATCATTCTTCATATTGCAGAAGATTCTTTGGAATTCTTAGACGATTCTAAAATCAGTGGCTTATTAAACAAATACAATAAATTCATGCCTATTCCGATTAAATTCGGAACAAGAACTGAAACGCTTCCAAAACCAGAAGATGCTCCAGAAGATTATGTGAATGAAACTGTTGAAATTGACAACATCATCAACAACCCAAATCCTGCTTGGACAAAACAGCCTTCTGAATTAACTGATGAAGATTACAAAAACTTCTACAGAGAATTGTATCCAATGCAGTTTGAAGATCCGTTGTTTAACATTCATTTAAATGTAGATTATCCGTTTAACTTAACTGGTATTTTGTATTTTCCTAAATTAGGAAGCGACATGCAGATCCAGAAAGACAAAATTCAGCTGTACCAAAACCAAGTTTACGTTACAGATAACGTAGAAGGAATTGTACCTGAATTCTTGACGATGTTAAAAGGTGTGATCGATTCTCCAGATATTCCATTAAACGTTTCTCGTTCTGGTTTACAGGCTGACGGTGCGGTTAAGAAAATTTCGAACTACATTACTCGTAAAGTAGCCGATAAATTGAAAGCTTTATTCAATGAAAACCGTGCTGATTTTGAAGCAAAATGGAATGATATTAAAATCGTTTTAGAATACGGAATGCTTTCTGAAGATAAGTTCTACGAAAAAGCAGGTGCATTTGTTTTGTATCCAACTGTAGACGATAAATATTTTACTTTAGAAGAATTAAAAGAAAAACTAAAAGAAAACCAAACTGATAAAGATGGTAAACTTGTAGTTCTTTATGCTGGAAATAAAGATGCACAGCACTCTTATATTGAAGCTGCGAAAGACAAAGGATACGAAGTATTGCTTTTAGATTCTCCAATCATTTCTCATTTGATTCAAAAAATTGAAAACGATAATAAAGATGTAACTTTTGTTCGTGTAGATTCTGACCATATTGATAACTTAATCAAAAAAGAAGAAAATACGATTTCAAAATTATCTGATGACGAAAAAGCAGCTTTAAAAACTTCATTAGAAGCTTATATTCCAAAAGCATACAGCGTTCAGCTAGAAGCTATGGATTCTCAGGCTGCTCCTTTCATTATAACGCAACCAGAATTTATGCGAAGAATGAAAGAAATGAGCCAGACAGGCGGCGGAATGTTCGGAATGGGCAATATGCCAGAAATGTACAATCTGGTTGTAAACACCAATTCTGATTTGGCTTCAAGTATATTAAATACAGAAGACAAAACGCACCAAGAGCATTTGGTTAAACAAGCATTAGATTTGGCTAAATTGTCTCAAAACCTATTAAAAGGTGAAGCGCTTACTGCTTTCGTAAAAAGAAGTTTTGAAATGATTAAGTAATCATTCGAAAATAAATATTTCCAAAATCCTGCAAATTAAGTTTTGCAGGATTTTTTTTTGCCCTAAAATCACCCTTAAAAAAAGGGCTATTCTCCCCTTTTCTCGCAAAACATGATTGCATAATTTTGAAAATCAACAAATTAAAACCAAAACAACAAATCTAAAATTCTAGAAATCATGGATAAAAGAAAGTTTACAGAAAATGGAGAAATTCTAGCAATTATAAAGGATTTAAAAGAACAGATTAAAGGCAAAAAATTCTCTGACATTGTCGACAACAACAATTGCCAATATGTAGATCTTGTACAAGAAGGTGGCGGCGTGCTCGGAATTGCACTTGTTGGATATGTATATGTATTAGAAAAAATGGGAATTCGTTTTTTAAGTCTCGCAGGAACTTCTGCAGGAAGCATCAATACTATGCTGATGGCTGCCGCAGGAACTTGTGATATTGAAAAATCGGAATGGATTCTGGATTGTTTATGCAATAAAAATCTATACGATTTTGTTGATGGCGATCATGATGCACGCGAATTTATTGACGCACTTTTAAGTGATGCTGGAAATCTGAAATTAATAATGAAAGGCTGTCAAGTGGTGGATAATTTTAAAGATGATTTAGGGCTGAATCCTGGAAATAATTTTCACCAATGGATGACAAATCTGCTTTCTCAAAAAGGGATAAAAAATTATGCCGATTTGAAAGCTTTGAGAGAAAAAGGCGTTTCAGACAAAAATCAACTATACCGAATAAACAGATTAAATAACGGAGACAAAGAAGAATATACTCGGGTAGATCATTGGAGCCAAATGGCTATAATTACTGCCGATATTACTACCGAAAGCAAAATCATCTTTCCAAAAATGATCGATTTGTTTTACTCCAACCCAGATGTTCAAAATCCAGCCGATTTTGTTCGCGCTTCTATGTCGATTCCTTTATTTTTTACCCCTTTTAAAATTAAAAATATTCCAAGCGGAATAGATGCTTGGAATAAATGGAATGACGCAACCTGTCTTAGAACATCTGTACCCTCAGAAGTTATGTTTATGGATGGCGGTATTATCTCAAATTTCCCGATAGATATTTTTCATGAAAACATGAATGTTCCCGCTTCTCCAACTTTCGGAATCAAATTGGGTTACGACAAAAACGAAATCAATAAAAATGAAAAATTCTCCAGCTTAATAGGTTCAATGTTTGACACTTCACGCTATGGTTACGATTCTGAATTCCTTCAAAAAAATCCAGATTTTAAAAACCTCATCGGATATATTGATACCGGAAGCCATAATTGGCTAAACTTTAATCTTACCGATGATGCAAAAATTGATCTATTTATTCGTGGCGCTCAAAATGCGGCCGATTTCTTAAACCGATTTAATTGGGAAGAATACAAAAAAATCAGAAAGGCCAAAAGCAATTATTATAAATCTGTTTAATTTATTTCTAATAACACTAACCATAATTTTTTCACCAAAAAACCGTTATAAAATCCTGTAAACTAACCATTGCAGGATTTTTTAATTATAATTCGTTTTTTTATTACTTTTGATTGCCTTATTAATCTAATCCAAAACAACCCCCATTATGAAAAAAACAGCTATTTTACTATCAGCTATTTGTGCTACAGCACTTTTATACGTTTCTTGTTCAAGCGACAATCACGACGACACAGTTTCAACAAACTTAACAAGCATTGGAGCCTCAGTTGCTGTTGATACTTCAAACGAAATGGATCTTAACACTGGTCTTTCAATCTCAACAGCCACCTCAACAACTGGAAAAACTACAGAGACAGCTCCTGGAGTTTGTGCAACGATCACCATTACAACACCAAACGGAGGAAATTATCCTAAAGTCTTTTTAGCAGATTTTGGAACTGCTGGATGTACAGACGGAAACAACCTTACGCGAAAAGGAAAACTAAAAGTAACACTTTCTGGACCAATCAATGAAACGGGAAGCAAAATGACAATCGAGAGAATTGACTACTCTATAAAAGGTATAAAACTGGAAGGCACTATTGAATATACCAATACTACAACTGTTCAAACTGTACCGCAATGGACTAGAAAAGTTACAAATGGTAAATTAACCGATTTGCAAGGAGGAGTTTATACCAACTCTGGAATTTATACTACTAAACAAACTGCAGGCGCAGATACTCCTCTTGTTTTATCTGACAATGTATATGAAATTACAGAAGGCACACATACAGTAACAGCTTCGAATGGCGAAACACTTACTTTGACCGTAAAAGAACCATTAATCAAAAAATATTCTTGCCTATTTATTTCTAAAGGACAATTAAAAGTACAAGGAGGCATTTTAAACGGCATAGTAGATTACGGCAATAATGACTGTGATGCAATTTACACTTACACACACGAAAACGGCTCTTCATTCAATTTATCGATGTAAGACCTTTTATTGCACGACTTTAAAATCCCAATTTAGAAATAGATTGGGATTTATTTTTTTTATAAAAATAAAACATCTGCCTCTTTACATTTAAACTATTTTCTTTATTTTGCACCAAAATCTCAAAAACCAATGAAAAAAACATTAATTGCTTTTGTTACTCTTGCAGTATTAGCATCTTGCAGCAAAAAAGAAACTGCTGCTGATAATTTACACATCACAGGAAACATTAAAGGCTTAAAAACCGGAACTTTATATATCCAAAGAATTGTTGACACTTCCCTTGTTGCTATTGACAGCATAAAAATCGATGGAAACTCTTCTTTTGAAAGAGATATTAAATTAGAATCTCCTGAAATGTTATATTTATATTTAGACAGAGGAGTAACAAATTCATTAGACAATAATATTTTATTCTTTGCTGAACCAGGAAATATTAATATTGAAACCAATTTAGACAACTTCATCGCTAGCGCAAAAATTACTGGATCTAAAAACCAAGATTTATACGAAGAATATCAAAAAATAAATACTCGTTTTAGAGACGAGAACTTATCTATGGTTGAAGCAAAGTTTAAAGCTTTAAAAAGACAAGATCAAAAAGCTCTTGACAGCCTTGAGGCAAAACAAGACTCAAACATTAAAAGAAAATATTTGTACGCTACAAACTTCGCCATTAACAATAAAGATCACGAAGTAGCGCCTTACATTGCTTTAGCAGAGATTTACGATATCAATATCAAATTCTTAGATACGATTCAAAAATCGATGACTCCAAAAGTAGCCCAATCACTTTATGGAAAAAAGCTTACCAAGTATGTAACTGAAATCAAAAAAGAACAAAAAGCTCCGGCAGCCGCAACAACTCCGACTCCAGCTGAATAAAACAAAAAAGACGCCCTGAATTATCAGGGCGTTTTTTTTTATGCTTAAATCGATTAAATTTCCGCAAGACACATAATAATTGCCATTAACAGTTTTCAGTCTTTAAAACGCAAATAAATTACGACAATACCATTTATTCTTGCAATGTGTCTCCCGTGGTCAAAACAACGCTATAATTTTAGAATTTTATTCTTGGGACTTTCAATTTCAGGCATAAAAAAACCACCACATTTCTGTGGTGGTTTTTGAGCCGATAGAGGGACTCGAACCCACGACCTGCTGATTACAAATCAGCTGCTCTAGCCAGCTGAGCTACATCGGCCTATTTTGCGAGTGCAAAGATATAAATGTTTTTTAATATTCCAAAAAAAAAATTCACACCTCTCTCTATAATTAAAAAAACCATCACATTTCTGTGATGGTTTCCGTTTTTTGAGCCGATAGAGGGACTCGAACCCACGACCTGCTGATTACAAATCAGCTGCTCTAGCCAGCTGAGCTACATCGGCGTCATTACGGGTGCAAATATAAAGCGGTTTTTCAATTTCCCAAAATATTTTTGCACTTTTTTACACTTTTTTTTGCTTAAAGCGCGTTGATTTTTTCAATCAATTGATTAGCAGTTTGTTCTAATTCAACATTGATTTGTTTGAAGTGTGCTTTTTTATTTTCAACGTTCTTAGCGTTCACTTTTGTAATCAAAGTATCAAATGCAGCGATAGCTTCATCGATTAAAGCATTCGTTTCTGGAGTTGGATTTCCTGTTGTAGACATCTCAAACAAGTAAACTGCCTCAATAATATCTCCTAATACAAAATTGATGTCTTTCTTTAAATTTTTAACGTTTGCCATTTTTATTTTAATTTTAATTTGCGTCTGCAAAAGTACATATTATCTTTAGAATAAGCGCTAAGAAATGTAAATTTCTAAAATTGAAGCTTTTCCGCTCAAAACAAATGCATTTATCGCAGCTGGAACTAAGACAGTGTCTCCTTTAATGTAAGTATATTTAAAACCGTCATATTCGATTTCAAAGCTTCCTTCAATACACATATAAACTGTAAATGTTTCTCCAGATTTCGAAACTTCTACTTTATCTTCTAACGGAATAAAGTTTGTCGTGAAATAAGGACAATCTACCACAACATTTGATGTATTGGTTTTTGAATCGTATTTCTTTTGTGTATCAACTTTATTGTAGTTTATAGCATCAAGAGCTAAATCTACGTGTAATTCTCTTTTGTTTCCTTGTGCATCTACACGGTCAAAATCGTATAAACGATATGTAATATCAGAAGTTTGCTGAATTTCGGCAACAACCAAACCAGCTCCAATTGCGTGAACTGTTCCAGTTTCTAAAAAGAAAACATCTCCAGCTTTTGCTTTTACGTCATCTAAAATAGAAACTAAGGTATTATCGTGCAAATGTTTTAAGTATTCTTCTTTACTAGAATTTTCTTTAAAACCAACAATAATTCTAGCATCAGCATCTGCTTGCATTACATACCACATTTCGGTTTTACCAAATGAATTGTGACGTTCTTTTGCCAATTTATCATTTGGATGCACTTGAATAGAAAGATCTTCTCTTGCATCTAAGTATTTAAAAAGCAACGGAAATTGTTTTCCAAATCTTTCATAAACTTTAGTCCCTAAAATAGCATCTGGCGTTTCATCTATTAAATCCATTAAAGATTTTCCTTTTAAAACTCCGTTTGCAACCACACTTACATCTCCTTGCACAGTAGACAATTCCCAGCTTTCACCGGTAATTTTAGAAACGATTGGTTTGTTTAAAATTGTTTTAAGTTTTTCTCCTCCCCAGATTCTTTCTTTCAAAATCGGTTCAAATTGCAAAGGGTATAAATTCTGACTCATGTTTTAGGCTAATATATTTGTTTAATTAATTCTATTCTGATACTATTTTGGTAATCTATAATACTAATTCCTTTACGGTTTCTAGTGCTTTTGGTATATGTTTAGCTGCATTTGCACTATCAAATATCGAAATTACCAAACCATTTTTATCTATTATATAGGTAATGCGTGCTGGCAGAAGTCCAAATAAAATATTACGGACACCAAAAAGTTTTCTTAATCTTTTATCCTGATCTGAAAGCAAAATAAAAGGTAATTCATGTTTCGCAGCAAATTTATGATGTGACTTTACACTATCGCTGCTAATACCAATTACCTCAGCTCCCAAATCTTTAAAATCTTCGTATTGATCCCGAAAACTGCAAGCTTCGGTTGTACATCCTGGCGTATTATCTTTTGGGTAAAAATAAATCACCAGTGGCTTTCTTCCTAAAACGCTTTGGCTTTCAAAAAGTTCACCATTGTTGTCTTTCGCAGTAAAATTCGGAACTATATCTCCTATTTTTAATGACATTTTTTATTCTCCTTTATAAGTTACAAAATTTCGGTCCGTTTCGTTCAGCACGACTTCAAGATCAAAGTCGGTATGAATTCGTTGTCTAATTTTATTCCATATCACAACAGCAATATTTTCTGCAGTCGGATTCAAATCTGCAAATTCTGGAACATCCAGATTAAGATTTTTGTGATCAAACGGAATTTCTACTTCTTCTCGTATAATATCCGCCAATACTTTCACATCTAAAACAAAACCAGTTTCCGGGTCAATCTTTCCTGTAACACTAACTGTTAAACCATAATTATGACCATGAAAGTTAGGATTATTGCATTTCCCAAAAACAGCATCGTTTTTTTCAAATGACCAATCTTTTCGATAAAGTCGATGTGCAGCATTAAAATGTGCTTTTCTTGATATGGTTACTCTCATTTATGTTTCTGGTTAGTTGGCTATAATTTATGGTCTTCTAGATAATGATCAAATTCATCAAAAATTATCTTAAACCATACGGTATAAATTTCGGGCTGTTTTTCAATATCTGCTTTAACATCTTCAATACTCATCCATTTCCAGTCTTCTACTTCATCTGGATTTATGTTTGGTTCGTCGTTATAGTAACCAATCATAACATGGTCCAGTTCATGTTCTGTCAAACCGTTATCAAAAGGCGCTTTATAAATAAAATGAAACAACTCTTTCAATTCGGCTTTAAAACCCATTTCCTCAAACAATCTTCGGCTTCCTGCCTCGATGTTTGTTTCTCCTTCTCTCTGATGACTGCAACAAGTGTTGGTCCAAAGCAACGGAGAATGATATTTATGATGAGCACGCTGTTGCAGCATAATTTCGTTTTTACTATTCAAAATAAAAACCGAAAAGGCACGGTGCAAAAGCGCTTTTTCATGTGCTTCTAATTTTGGCATTAAGCCAATCTGTTCATCGTTTTGATTAACTAGTATTACGTTTTCTTCTGTCATAAGGCTTCTTAAGCAAACAAAAATACGAAAAAAGAAATGGCTTAAAAATGCTAATTAAGCTTGCCTAAAACTAAGCTTTTCACCTCGCTTCTATTTTCCTGATTTACAGCATTATAATTTATACTAAATTTTAAAAGCTGTTAAAATTAAGACATAAAAACTACATTGCCTTCTTTTACGTAACTAATAAAAAGTTAAAACACACTTAAAAAAATCTCAATAATAATAAACACTGTAATTTGAAGCTAATTCTCAACGTATCTTTGATATACAGATTAATTTACCTAAGAACTTATGAAATCTAAAAACCTAATTTTCAGCCTTTGTTTTTTGATTCCGCTTTTTATTTTTCAGGCATGCGGACAAAACACAAAAAAACAATCTGCAAAAACAGCCGTTATGGAAAACAAAATCAGTAAACCCGGAAATCCTTATTATTCAAATACCGACACCACAAAACTTAACGTAAGCAACGCCGAATGGAAAAAGGTTTTGCCTGAGGATGTTTATGCTGTAATGCGCGAAGCCGATACTGAAAGACCTTTTACAGGTAAATATTGGAATACCGACGAAAAAGGAACTTATTACTGCGCTTCTTGCGGCAATTTGCTTTTTAGATCTACAGCTAAATTCTCTAGCAGCTGCGGATGGCCAAGTTTTTTTGAACAAGAAAACAAAAAGAGCATTGTTTTTAAAGAAGATAACTCACTTGGAATGGAAAGAACTGAAGCGCTTTGTGGACGCTGTGGCGGACATTTAGGACACATTTTTGATGACGGTCCTGCTCCTACCGGAAAACGCTACTGTATGAATTCGATTGCCCTAGATTTTATTCCTGACAATAAATAATCACAAAATGAAAAATATACTTTTAATATGTCTTTTTGCGCTTTCGCTAAATGGCATTTCGCAAAATAAAAAAGCAAATCTAGAAACTATCACACTTGGCGGAGGTTGCTACTGGTGCGTTGAAGCCGTTTACGAAAATCTGGACGGAGTAAAATCTGTTGTTTCTGGATTTTCTGGCGGAAAAGTCGCAAATCCGACTTACGAAGAAGTTTGCACAGGAGAAACAGGTCACGCCGAAGTAGTTCAAATAACATACGACAAAAACATAACCGATATTAACGAAATTTTCAAAGTCTTTTTTACCGTTCACGATCCCACAACTTTAAATCGCCAAGGAGCTGATGTAGGAACGCAATATCGCTCTGTTATCTTTTATAAAAATGAAGAACAGAAAAAAGCGGCTCAAAGCATTATTGCAGACCTCAACAAAGCAAAAGTGTATAACAGTCCAATTGTAACAAAAGTGGAACCTTTTAAAGTTTTCTATAAAGCCGAAGATTACCATCAAAACTATTATGCCAACAATAAAAATCAGCCGTATTGTAAAATGGTGATTCAGCCTAAAATAGAAAAGTTTGAAAAGGTTTTTAAAGATAAGCTGAAAAAGAAATAAATAGTAACAATTGGTATTGTAAAGCTTCGGAGAAGCGAAATATTTATAGCAAGAATGTTTCTGCCATACAAAGCTCCAGAGGAGCGACATATATTTAGGTTATAAAAATATATGTCGCTCCTCTGGAGCTTTTTTTATTTTTCTTATGAAATTCTATAAATATTTTACCCCGCTGGGGCTTGCTGACAAGATAATTTTATAAATTCTTCGATTTAATCATACTTTTTTTTGCTTACTAACCCTTATAAATATTGGGTTCTCCTATTAATTAAAAAATAATTTTATTTTTTTTCTCTTTTTTGTCCAATCCTAAAAGTTCGATTGTTATTAAGGTATAAACAATTAAAAATTATACATCATGGAAACTAGACTTAATTTATTCGAACAAGGTCAAAAAGCAGTTAGCACATTATTTGGAATCAGTGGTTACTTAAAAAAAGGAACAATTGAAGCATCTCTTATGGAATTAATAAATTTCAGAGTTTCTCAAATCAACAACTGCGGTTATTGTTTAGACATGCATTCAAAAGAAGCTTTAGCCGCTGGAGAAACAGCACAGCGTTTATTTGGATTAAGTGTTTGGAGAGAAACTCCTTATTATACAAAAAGAGAAAGAGTTGCTCTTGCTCTAGCAGAAGCAGTAAACGCATGCGATGTTCCAGACGAAATCTACGAGATTGCAAAAGCTGAATTTACAGAACAAGAATT
This sequence comes from Flavobacterium sp. LPB0248, assembly GCF_013388355.1. Taxonomy (GTDB): domain Bacteria; phylum Bacteroidota; class Bacteroidia; order Flavobacteriales; family Flavobacteriaceae; genus Flavobacterium. Next base: position 3,510,791 of record NZ_CP058246.1, on the reverse strand, counting down.
AATAGATCTTACGCTTGCAGTTGCTGCAATCAACGCTTGGAACCGTCTTAACATCACTTTTTCCAATGTGCCTGGATCTTATAGAGTTGGACAGTTTGGATAAACAATAATTGATTTTTATTTTCTAAAAACAATTAACTTTATACAACTTAAAAGCAAATTATTCAATTATAAAACATAAAAAAATGAATGAGTTTTTATTGATTTTCAGAAGAGATTTTAAAACAAAAGAAACACAACCATCTCCGGAAGAATTACAGCAGCATTTTCAGCAATGGCAAAACTGGTTTGGAAGTCTTGCTGCTCAGGATAAATTAGCAAGACCTTTACAGAAATGGGACGGCCAGGGAAAACTTGTAAATTCAAATAAAGGAATTACTGATGGCCCTTTTGTTGAAATTAAAGAATCTATTGGCGGATTAATAATCATCAAAGCTAAAGATTATGATGAAGCTGCCGAAATTGCACAAGGATGTCCGGTTTTAAATTTTGGCGGAAATGTCGAAATTAGAATGGCTGTTTAAATTTTAAACCAACATATAAAAATGCCTTTGTATCTTTACTTAGGCATTTTTTTTCTAAAAAAATATGGAGCAAAAAGAACTTATACCCAATTTATTTCGAACAGAATATCAAAAAATAGTTTCGGTTCTCTGCAATTTGTTTGGCATTCATCATATCGAAATTGCCGAAGATATTGTAAGCGATACTTTTCTGACTGCCTCAGAAACTTGGGCGATTAAAGGAATTCCCGAAAATCCGACTGCCTGGCTATACACGGTTGCCAAAAACAAAACCAAAAACTATCTGAAAAGAAACAACGTTTTTGAAACCAAAATCGTTACTGAAATAAAACACAATACTCCATTAAATAATCCAGAAATCGATATTGATTTGTCTGATCAAAATATTGCCGATAGCCAGCTGGCGATGATATTTACGGTTTGCAATCCGTGTAATTCCGAAGAAGCTCAAATTGCTCTTGCTTTAAATTTATTATGCGGTTTTGGAGTAAATGAAATCTCTGATGCTTTCTTATCCAACAGAGAAGTTATTTATAAAAGAATTAATCGCGCGAAAGAAAAGCTCAAAGAAGAAAACATTAAAATTCAGCATCCGAACAATTCTGAAATAAAAGATAGAATACAAACAGTTCTCAAAACCATTTATCTGCTTTATTCTGAAGGCTACTATTCTATTTCGCAAAACACCACTTTGCGAAAAGATCTTTGTACCGAAGCCATGCGTCTGACGTATTTATTAATTCAGAACGAAAGCACCAATCTCCCACAAACCAATGCGTTAATGGCGCTGATGTGTTTTCATTCTTCGAGATTTGATGCTAGAACTGGTTTAAATGGTGAAATTATTTTATACGAAGATCAGGATCAATCGCTTTGGAATCAGGAATTAATTGATCGAGGAACTTATTTCCTCAGTCAGTCCTCAACCGGAAATACACTTTCAAAATATCACTTAGAAGCTGGAATTGCCTATTGGCACACCATAAAAACAGAAACTATAGAAAAATGGGAAAATATTCTGGAACTCTACAACAATTTAATCATTTTGGAATATTCGCCAATTGTTGCCTTAAACAGAACTTATGCTTTATCTAAAGTAAAAGGCAAAGAAGAAGCAATCAAAGAAGCCGAAAAATTGAATTTAACTGATAATCATTTTTATTATTCTCTTCTCGGAAATCTCTATTCTGAAATTGACATCAAAAAGGCATTAAAACATTTTGAAACTGCAATAGATCTATCCAAAACAAGTTCTGACAAAAATATTATTCGTAAAAACATTGAGCGCTTGCAATTAAATACAAATTAGATTTGGCATAAAAAAAGTGAAATGATAAATTTCATTTCACTTTCCTTATATATTCACTTTTAAAACTATTGTTTAGCCACTTTTTTAAATCGCATCACTGGCACATTATCATGACTTAAATTTAGCTTTCCATCTTTATCAACAGAATAACTTGTCACCAATTTAATTTGTTTTAAGAATTCTTGCTCTCCGCCACCTTCACAAAACATCATTGTAGTTGGTCCTGCTTCTCCAAAAGTCAAAGACTTTCCTTTTAAAGTATAAGGTGCACTGTAACCGTTGCATCCATTATTTCCATATGCTTTTGTTTCTTTTTGATCGAAAGTAAGTTGTGGTTTTTTATGCGGATATAATCCTTGAAAAGCAATTCTTGGTCCAGAGATATATTCTAATTCCCAAGTTGTACCAAATAAATCATCGGCACTTTTATCTGTTTTTGATGTCTTGCATGAAGCAAATAATAACGTTACAACTGAAAGGACTGCAAATGCGTATTTTTTCATAAAAATGTTTTTTAAAGATTTATAATTTGTTTTGTTTTTTGAACTAAAATAATTCTATAAAATCCTATTCTCAATATTCATGCCCAGTTACAGCATTTCTTAAGTTTAAATCTAACCCGAAGCTGTTATTTTCTATCTCTAAGTTACTACAAATTATTTAAAGTTTTATCAACCAGATGTTTAAAATAAAACAAGCGAGGATATTTTTTTTGTACTTTGCATTGATCAAAAAACCAAAATCATCAATAAAAAACCAAAAAATGAAACAATTTCTATTTTTGTTTGTATTTGCATTGACAACTCCGTTTGTTCAATCACAAGAAAACCTTCCAACAGATTATCTCACAAAAGAATTTCATCAAGGACGTCGCGAAGCTTTTAGAGCTTTAATGCCCGCTAATTCTGTCGCAGTCGTTTTTTCTTATCCCGAAAGAGTTTTCTCTAGAGACATCGATTATAATTACCATGCAAATCCAGACATGTATTATTTATCAGGATACAAAGAACCAGATGCCGTGTTGCTAATTTTTAAAGAAGCACAAGGAACCGAAAAGTATAATGAAGTTCTTTTTGTTAGAGAAAAAAACGCAAATCGTGAAATGTGGACAGGAAGACGTTTAGGAATTGAAGGCGCAAAATCAAAACTTGGTTTTACAACGGTTTATAATGGAAAAGATTTTAATGCCTTTGCCATTGATTTCTCAAAATTTGATAAAGTAATTTACGACAAAATCCCAACAGATGTAGCAGAGAACAATAATCCTGATAATTTATATGCATTATTCAAATCATTTAAATCTAAAGCTGGAATTACACAAGCAAATGAAACTTCAACAGAATTATTCAATAAAATTACAAGTTCACTTCGCGAGATAAAAACTCCTGAAGAACTTGTTTTGATGCGCAAAACGGTCAAACTTTCCTGCATTGCACACAACGAAGTGATGAAAGCTGTAGGTCCAGACATGAGCGAAAACGAAGTTGATGGAATTCATGCTTACATTCATAAACATTACGGTGCAGAAGCCGAAGGTTATGGCCCGATTGTGGGAGCTGGAGCAAATGGATGCATCTTGCATTATTGGGAAAACAACGCTACAAAAATTGACAACCAATTATTACTAATGGATGTGGGTTCTGAATATCATGGTTATTCTGCAGACGTTACAAGAACAATTCCTGCAAACGGAAAATTTACTGAAGAACAAAAAGCAATTTATCAAATCGTTTATGATGCCCAAGAAGCGGTTTTTAAAATATGCAAAGCAGGAACTCCTCTTGTTGCTCTAAATGAAACTGCTAAAGATGTTATCGCAAAAGGTTTAATTAAATTGGGAATTATTACAGATCCGAAAGATGTAAAATTATACTATCCACACTCATGTTCACACTTTCTTGGTTTAGATGTTCATGACAAAGGAACTTACAACGGACCGCAGACTCTTATAAAAGAAAACATGATTCTTACTGTAGAACCTGGAATCTACATTCCAGCAAACAGTAAATGCGATAAAAAATGGTGGAATATCGGTATTCGTATTGAAGATGATATCTTGATGCTTAAAGATTCTTATGAAAATCTGTCTGCAGATTCTCCAAGAAAATGGCAGGATATCGAAGCTTTGGCTAAACAAAAAAGTACTTTTAATGATATGAAATTCCCTAAAATATAATTTATACTTAATGGAAAACGTAACACAATTAAAAAAAGAAATTGAAAATTATGTAAATATTGGATATACCCAATCTGAAACCATTGAACAATTATTAAGTAAAGGATTTTCTTTAGATGAAATTAAAAATGAGATCTTTAATTATTATCCGAAAATTCAGAAAAGCGATATTTTAAAATCTTTACCATTTATATTCTCCTTTTCGATAATATTAATTCTTTCCTTATCACCATTAATGGGATATTTTTATACAATTAAACATGGTTTCGCAATTGGTTCGATATTACTTATTATAACCGCAGTTGGATATTACAAATTGTTTAAAGCGAGTTTCTTTTTATGGATGATTTTCTTTAGTATTCTTATTTTATATATGCTAGTAGCGCTTTACGTAAAAATTTCTGGAGCCTATGTAAATATGACTTTTTCGTATAAAAATATGATTGCCATTTTACTTGCATCAAGTGTTAGCTTGACAAGTATCTTCAAAACATACATAAGTTACCTTCAATACAAAAAACAATACAAATTTGAATAATCTAAAAACCTCGTTTTAAATAAACGAGGTTTTTTTTGAAGTTTAAAAAAAGCTTTCAAAACTGAATGCGATTTTTCCCGAACTTTACATTCTTAAATCAATTAAAAATGAAAGCACTTACCTTCTCTACTTTCGGAGATTCAAATGTTTTAGAATATATAGAAATCCCTAATCCGCAATTAAAAAAAGAGGAGATTTTAGTCGAAATGAAAGCCATCGGGTTAAATTTTGCAGATGTTTACCGCCGAAAAGGAAATTATCATTTAAAAGGAAATCCGCCATTTATTGCTGGTTACGAAGGCGCAGGAATTGTGGTTGATGCCAATAATCATCCGGAATACAAAGTTGGTGATCGCGTTGCTTTTGCCGATGCTCCGTTTGCCAATGCAGAATTGGTTGCCGTAAATGTAAACCACATTATTCCGTTATCTGAAAACATTTCTTTTGAAACTGCAGCTTCTGTTTTACTTCAAGGTCTAACTGCTCATTATCTTGCAACAGATAGCCATAAAACTGCCAAAGGAGAAACCGTTTTAATACATGCGGTTGCGGGCGGAGTTGGACAGATTCTAACTCAAATTAGTAAACTTCTTGGAGCAACCGTGATTGGATTAACCTCATCGGCTGAAAAAGCAAAAATCGGATTTGAACAAGGTGCAGATCATGTTTTTCTTTACAACGACGATTGGAAATCGGAAGTTTTTAAAGTTGTTTCAAACGGTGTCGACGTTGTTTACGATAGTATAGGAAGTACTTTGATGGAAAGTTTTGAAGTCACCAAAGAATGCGGACAAGTAGTTTTCTTTGGAATGGCAGGCGGAGATCCAGCACCTGTAGATCCAAGAATGCTTATGGACGGTTCTAAAACTTTAACTGGAGGCGATTTATGGAGTTATTTAAATTCTAAAGAAGAACGAATTAAAAGAGCTACTCAATTATTCGATTGGATAATCGAAGGAAAAATCAAACTTTCAGATCCAACATCTTTTAAATTATCCGAAGGAAAACTGGCCCATGATTTTCTAGAAAGCAGAAAAAGCACAGGGAAGATTATTTTGATTCCGTAGCGGATCGTCTTTTTTTTGTCATCCTGACGGAGGAAGGATCACACTAGTAATTCGACAAAGATTGGTAATTTTTTTTGTGCGGAGCTTCTTGTGCGATCCTTCCTCCGTCAGGATGACAAACTATACGTTTAAATTAGCTTAAAGCTGAGTAACCTCAATTTTTGTTAGTTCAGAGAATTCTAAAATTCTTTCTACTTCATTTTTATTCGCAACAAAAAACAAATAGCTGTCTCCATAAGTTTCATAAGTCATCAGCTCCAGATTTGATTTTTCTAATTCTGACTGAATGTACGGAAACAAATCATGGCTATAGGTTTCTTCTGGATAATCAAATTTGAAATCTTCGCCAAGCATCTCAGAAATAAAATATTCTGCATCTTCTGGATCAAATTTCCAATCGCTATGCCAAGTATTTATTTCTTCAAAAAAACTAAAATGATCTTCTGTCGTTTCGTAATATTCTTTGGTTTCATCGTTGAAGTTTTCAAAAAGTTTCTCTGCATATTTTTTTAGATCACTTTCTTCAATACTGTTTCTTGAAATCAACTTTATAAATTCTTCAAAATCCTCTACAGTTGCTTTTTCATCCAATAGTAAATTTTCTGAAGATGGAAGCTCTACATCAGCAGGAATTTCAATATTTAAATACTGACAGATTCCCTGTAAAACTTTTTTAAAGTCTTTAATTCCTATTTCTTCGGTTTCATTTCCAGGATTATTAAAATCTAGGTATTCTGAGTCTAGCAAACCTTTCGTGTAATCTGAAAAATGATTGCTAGAATATAATATTCTGAAATCGTTTACTTCTAAACTGTTGGTACAACAAAAGAAAATCATGAAATTATTAATAACACTTTTAAAGTGTTTTTTCAACTCCTGACTTGGCTGTGAGTAAAACTGAACATGAATGAAATCAAATTCTAATTCATCTTGAATTGTTTCTTCTGATAAACCTCCAATATTAAGCTTCTTGTATAATTCATTTAAAACTTCATAAGCATTATTGAATCCTGCTTTTTTAATTTCGGCTCTTCCTTCATCATGACCTAATGAAGAAGGAATAGAATATACATTTACAGTAACCGTATCATGAATTCCTTTAATTCTGAATTCTATACTTTTAGATTCATTGTATAAACCGCTATAAATTGAATCAATAACATCAAAAGAAATGATTGATTTTGGATTATTGTTACGACCTAATAAATTGGAGAAAAAACTCATGAGAAATATTTTGCACTAAAGAATTAATCGTTGGAGTATTTAAAACTCTGATTCATTTTATCAAAAGGAATTACTTCATTAACAATAGATTCCAATTCGAAATCGGTTAATAATCCTCTAGCCGATTCTACTATTTTTGGAGAAACATGTATTTCGTAATCAATGATATCGCGTTCTAAAATTTCGGATAAAATAGCATTTTGGCGATCGGTCAGGTATTTTTTGTGCGATTTAAAAACCGATTCAATATCGCTTCTAAATTCTTCGTCGGTAAGTTCATTGTATACATCTTGTTTCGACATATCGATCAATAAAACTTTGAAGATAAAATCCTGAAGATTTTTTGCCAGATAATTCACTTCATTCATGTCGTGCCAAACAAAAACAATTGGGACATCACCATCATTTTCTTCGTTTAAAAAGAAACAATAATGATCGCCTCCGCCACTTTTGGCAAACGGAATAAATTTAAATTCTGGATTGATATTTCGATAATCCTCAGGATCTCTAAGCTCTTCTATTTCTTCTGCAACCGATTTTAAATTCAACGATTCAAAATCGTAAGAATGCAAAAGCAAAGGCGGATTATCTTTTAAAGTTGGATAAACTTCTGTATACCAATTCGGGCCATATTCTCCGACATCCAACATCCCGTCGGCGTCTAATTGTTTGTATAAAAGAGGAAAATGGAATCCGTATTTTGTTTCTATTTCTTGTACTGTCATCTTTTGGGGCAAATTCTATTACAATCAAACCACTAAGATAGCAATCTTTTTACTACACCAAAAAACCTGAGGTCAATTATTTCAAGGATTCCGCAATCATTAAGGCACATTTTTCACCATCAATTGCTGCTGAAATAATTCCACCTGCATAACCTGCACCTTCTCCGCAAGGATATAAACCTTTGATTTGCAAATGCTCTAATGTCATTGGATCTCTCGGAATTCTAACCGGTGATGAAGTTCTGCTTTCTGGCGCATGCAAGATTGCTTCGTTAGTTAAATAACCTCGCATTGATTTTCCAAAATCCTGAAATCCCTGACGCATAATCTGAGTTAGAAATCCTGGAAAAACCTGTCCCAATTCAACCGAAGTGGTTCCTGGCACATAAGATGTTTTTGGAATATCTGCTGAAACTTTACTTTTAGTAAAATCGATCATTCGCTGTGCAGGAACTTTTTGAGTTTCCCCAGCCAAATGCCAAGCTTTTTGTTCGATGCTTTTTTGAAATTCCATTCCGGCCAAAGCTCCGAATTTTGCAAAAGGTTTAAAATCTTCCAATTTTAATTCGACTACAATTCCAGAATTTGCCGTTGACTGATCACGCTTAGAAGGCGACCAACCATTTGTAACCACTTCTCTCGGACTTGTCGCACATGGCGCGATTACACCTCCTGGACACATACAGAACGAATACATTCCGCGGCCGTTCACTTGTTTTACAATAGAATACGGCGCTGGAGGTAAATGTTCTCCTCGGAAATCACAGCTGTATTGAATACTGTCAATTAATTCTTGAGCATGTTCTGCACGAACTCCCAAAGCAAAAGGTTTTGCTTCTATAAAAATTTTCTTTTTGTCTAATAATTCAAAAATATCACGCGCCGAATGTCCTGTCGCTAAGATTAATTTATTGGCGTGAATTTTATCTCCGTTTTGCGTTACGATTCCTTCAACTTCATTATTCTTTACTAAAATATCGTTGACACGGGTTTCAAACAAAACCTGACCGCCAAACTCCCTAATTTTATTTCGAATATCTTCAATAATTTTTGGAAGTTTATTAGTTCCAATATGCGGATGCGCTTCTACCAAAATATCTTCAGAAGCTCCAAAAGCAACTAAAAGTTCCAAAATTCGGGTTACATCGCCACGTTTTTTAGAACGAGTATATAACTTTCCATCAGAATACGTTCCTGCTCCACCTTCGCCAAAACAATAATTTGAATCTTCGTTTACAATATGTTCACGATTTATCGCTTTTAAGTCACGACGACGGCCACGAACGTCTTTTCCTCTTTCGAGTACAATTGGTTTTAAACCTAATTCAATTAATTGCAATGCTGCGAAAAGTCCTGCTGGACCTGCTCCAACAACTATAACTTCTTGCGCATTGGAAACGTCCTTATATATAGGTAGTTCAATTTTGGTTTCCTGAAAAGGTTCGCCTTTTAAATAAATAAGAACTTTCAAATTAATTTTAATCGCTTTCTGACGTGCATCAATAGAGCGTTTTAAAATTGAAACATGCTGAATTTCTTGAGCAGAAACTTTAATCTGCTTAGACAAATAGTCTTTTAGCAATGATTCGTTTGCAGCAATTTCTGGTGTTACTTGAAGTAAAAGTTCTTTAGGCATTTTATCTTTTTTATTCTATTAGCTTTTCTTTCTATGAAAAGAACATGCAAAAGTACTATTTTGAAATGAGATTTTATATTTACTCTAAATTTTCACGCAGATTTACGCAGATCTAAGCAGATTTTATCCTTAATTTATTTTTCATAAAATCTTTCCGATTTATTTTTAGCCACAGATTATTTGGATTAAAAAGATTTATTTTAAGAGAAGTTAGACGCACTGCAGTATGTCTCTACAGAAAAAACTTAGAACCTTAGCATCTCAGAATCTTAGAACCTTTGAGAAAGACTTTGTACCTTTGCTACTCTGAACCTTTGCACCATTAAATAAAATGTCTAGAAAAATAAAACTAATCTGGGATTTCCGCGGACCAGCTTCTGCAAAAACAGCAGAGCATCACGAAATTCATTTGAAAGAATATATAGTAATTGAAAAGCTACCTTTAAATATTACAGGATTTAAAATCATAGACGAAATGTACGCCATAGCTTTCATGGTTGTAACCGATGAAAATATGATTCAGGTAAGAGATGCTTTGAAACCGCATCGTGGGGAATTGTATGAAGGATAAATAGTCACAGTTTTCGGTCACAGTTTACAGCCTCTTACTAACTGAGACTGTAAACCGAGACTGTAAACTTTTTAATTCGCTACCTCGCTAATAAACTTAATACGCATTAAACGAAGTTCATCAATATCATAGTCGCCATCAAATTCTTTTAAGGCATCTTCGATTTTATCAGATTCAGATTCCATGAAATAATCATGAATTTCTTCCTGCTGATCATCATCTAAAATATCATCTAACCAATATTTGATGTTTAATTTTGTTCCAGAATAAACAATTTGTTCCATTTCTTTGATTAATGCATCCATCGTAAGTCCTTTCGCGGAAGCGATATCATTTAATGAAAGCTTTCTATCAATATTTTGGATAATATATAATTTGTTGGCAGAATTTACTCCTGTAGATTTAACTACTAAATCGTCTGGACGAATAATATCGTTATCCTCAACATAACGGCTGATTAAAGCAACAAATTCACTTCCATATTTTTTAGCTTTTCCTTCACCAACGCCATGAATATTATATAATTCCTGAATTGTTATCGGATATTTTAAAGCCATATCTTCGATTGAAGGATCTTGAAAAACCACAAACGGAGGAACACCCAATTTTTTGGCTACTTTTTTACGAAGTTCACGAAGCATTCCCGTTAGAACTTCGTCTGCAGTTCCAGAAGACTTACCTCCTGTTACAATAGTTTCATCGTCGGCTTCGGTGTATTCATGATCCTCAGACATCATAAATGAAACTGGCTTTTTAATAAAATCTAAACCAGCTTTGGTAATTTTGATTACTCCATACGTTTCAATATCTTTAGACAAATAACCAGAAACCAAAACTTGTCTTAGCAATGCCATCCAGTATTTTTCGTCGTGGTCTGAACCCGAACCAAAATAAGGCTGTGTATCTGTTTTATGCGCTTTAATAACCGCATTAATACGCCCAATTAAAGTAAAGACAATTTCTTTTGACTTATAAATATGTTTGGTATCGCGAACAATTTCCAGCAATTTAACCACTTGTTCTTTGGCTTCAACTTTATGTTTTGGATTACGAACGTTATCATCCATATCGGCTCCTTCACCAGTTTCGCTGTCAAATTCTTCTCCGAAATAATGAAGAAGAAACTTTCTACGTGACATTGAGGTTTCGGCGTAAGCCACAACTTCCTGCAAAAGTGCAAAACCAATCTCTTGTTCGGCAACCGGTTTTCCAGACATAAATTTTTCCAGCTTTTCTACATCTTTATAAGAGTAGTACGCCAGACAATGCCCTTCTCCTCCATCACGTCCAGCACGCCCAGTTTCTTGATAGTAGCTTTCTAATGATTTTGGAATATCGTGGTGAATTACAAAACGAACGTCTGGTTTATCAATTCCCATTCCGAATGCGATTGTTGCCACAACGACATCGACATCTTCCATCAAGAACATATCTTGATGTTTCGCCCGCGTTTTTGCATCTAAACCTGCATGATAAGGAACAGCACTGATTCCGTTTACTTGTAAAACTTCGGCAATCGATTCTACTTTTTTACGGCTTAAGCAGTAAATAATTCCAGATTTGCCTTTATGCTGTTTGATAAATCGAATAATATCCGACTCGATGTTTTTTGTTTTTGTACGAACTTCATAGTACAAGTTCGGTCTATTAAACGATGCTTTAAAAGTATTTGCATCGGCCATATCAAGGTTTTTCAGAATATCTTCCTGAACCTTTGGTGTCGCAGTTGCGGTAAGACCAATAATTGGCACTTTCCCCAACTGCTTAATTATATTTCTAAGATTTCTATACTCTGGTCTAAAGTCATGTCCCCATTCTGAGATACAGTGCGCTTCATCGATTGCAACAAAAGAAATAGGCACACTTTGCAAAAAAGCCACATATTCTTCTTTTGTTAATGATTCGGGGGCGACATACAAAAGTTTGGTCAATCCAGAAGTAATATCTTTTTTGACTTGAGCAATTTCCGTTTTGGTTAGGGAGGAGTTTAATACATGTGCAATTCCATTTTCAGACGAAAGACTTCGAATTGCGTCAACCTGGTTTTTCATCAAAGCAATTAAAGGAGAAACAACAATAGCTGTTCCTTCTTGAATTAAAGCTGGCAGCTGATAACAAAGAGACTTCCCTCCGCCAGTCGGCATTATTACGAATGTATTCTTCTCGTCTAAAATACTCGTAATGACTTGCTCCTGCAAGCCTTTAAATTGGCTAAAGCCGAAATACTTCTTTAATTCTTTATGTATTTCAATTTCATTTGAATTCATTCTCTATATTAATGGTATTTTGTATAAATTTGCAACACATAAAGATACAACTTTCTTTTATACATACAAATTTTAAATATTCTGTTTTGATCACAAAAGAAAATATATTGGCGATCGCCAAGAAAACAATACTCTCTGAAAGTGAAGCAATTACAAAACTAATTGATTTTTTGGACGAAAATTTTTACGAAGCCGTCCAACGCATATACGAATCTAAAGGCCGTCTAATCGTTACAGGAATTGGAAAAAGCGCGATCATTGCTCAAAAAATGGTGGCTACTTTTAACTCAACTGGAACTCCTTCTATGTTTTTGCATGCAGCAGAAGCTATTCACGGTGATTTAGGAATGGTTCAAAATGATGATGTGATTATCTGCATTTCTAAAAGCGGAAATAGTCCAGAAATTAAAGTCCTTGTTCCTTTATTAAAAAGATTCGGAAATACTTTGATTGCCATTACAGGAAACACAACTTCATTTTTAGCAAAAGGCTCTGATCTAGTTTTAAATACAACTGTTGACACAGAAGCCTGCCCTATCAATTTAGCTCCTACAAATAGTACAACAGCACAGCTTGTAATGGGCGATGCATTGGCTGTTTGCTTAATGGAAATGCGTGATTTTAAACCCGAAGATTTTGCGGTTTATCATCCAGGAGGCGCTTTAGGAAAAAAATTACTGCTTCGTGTAAAAGACATGATCGAGCATTCATTAAAACCGGCTGTCACTCCAGAAACTTCTATCAAAAAAGCAATTTTTGAAATCTCTGAAAAAAGATTAGGAGTTACTGCAGTAATTGAAGACAATAAAATTGTTGGAATTATTACTGATGGAGACATCCGAAGAATGCTAAACGACGTAGATAGTATTGCGGACTTAACTGCAAAGGATATTATGTCTAAAAATCCAAAAGTAGTTTCGTCTGAAACTATGGCTGTCGATGCATTAAATATTTTAGAAGACTTTTCGATTACACAATTGATCGTTGCGGATAACGGAGAATATAAAGGAGTTTTACATTTACATGACATTTTAAAAGAAGGAATCGTATAATGGCAAAGAAAAATCTTGGCGAAATGTCATTTTTGGATCATCTTGAAGAACTAAGATGGTTATTGGTTAGAAGTACACTTGCAACAATTATCATGGCAATTGTTACTTATTTTATTAGTGATTATTTATTTGATCAAATTATTTTAGGTCCAATTAGACCAACATTCTTTACGTATGTTTGGTTTTGCGACTTATCTCATTCATTAGGATTTGCAGACAGCATCTGTATTACAGAACTGAACTTCATTATTCAAAATACTGAGATGGAAGGCCAGGTAAATATTTTTGTCTGGATGTGTCTTTTAGCAGGTTTCATCTTAAGTTTCCCTTATATTTTATGGGAAATCTGGAAGTTTATCAGCCCTGCACTTTATGAGAAAGAAAGAAAAAATGCGAAACTATTCATCTTCGTATCTTCCTTACTTTTCTTCTTAGGAGTATTGTTTGGATACTTTGTTGTAATTCCGATGTCGGTAAACTTCGTTGCCACATTCTCTATCAGTGATGTTGTAAAAAACCAGTTCACTCTAGAATCTTACATGGGAATGGTTAAAACAAGTATTCTTGGAAGTGCGATCTTTTTTGAACTTCCAATTGCTATTTATTTCTTAACAAAATTAGGATTAGTAACTCCTCAATTCTTAAGAAAATATTGGAAATATGCCGTCGTAATTATTTTAATTATTGCCGCAATCGTAACGCCACCAGATGTTGTGAGCCAAACTATTGTCGCAATTCCGATGCTGCTTATTTATGAGGTTAGTATTCTAATTTCGAAGATTGTTTATAAAAATAAATTAAAAGAAGAAAATGTCTGATATAGTTCAAGAATTTAACGACTATCGTTCTAAAATGAACGAAAAACTGCTTGCTGACAACAACAAAATTGTAAAGCGAATTTTTAACCTTGACACCAATGCGTATGCAGAAGGTGCGCTTGATGTAAAAACAAAAGAGCTTTTAGGTTTGGTAGCATCAGCAGTTTTAAGATGTGACGACTGTGTAAAATACCATTTAGAAACTAGCTATAAAGAAGGTGTTTCTAAAGAAGAAATGATGGAAGCAATGGGAATTGCCACTCTTGTTGGAGGAACAATTGTAGTTCCTCACTTAAGAAGAGCTTACGAATTCTGGGAAGCACTAGAAGAGCAAGGCAAATAATTAGAAAATGTGTCAATTTGATAATTAGATAATTTCTCTTGAAATGCGCTAATTATTTAATTTTGAAATACAAGTTCTAAATTTTGAAAACGCAATAATTTGTTAATTGATTCATTCTATTGAATATTTTACACTTATTTTGCTTTTCAAATCAAATTATAAAATTGATCATGATTTAGTTTTAAAAAAAATTATCTCATTTTCAAATTATCTAATTTTCACATTAAACAAATGAAGCTAAGAGCCGATAATTTAATCAAAACCTATAAAGGACGAAGCGTTGTAAAAGGAATTTCTGTTGAAGTAAATCAAGGAGAAATCGTAGGGCTTTTGGGGCCAAATGGAGCTGGAAAAACAACGTCTTTTTATATGATTGTTGGATTGGTAAAACCAAATCAAGGAAATATTTTTCTTGATGATTTAAATATTACTGATTATCCAATGTACAAACGTGCTCAACAGGGAATTGGTTATTTGGCACAAGAGGCTTCTGTTTTTAGAAAATTAAGCATTGAAGATAACATCTTGAGCGTTTTACAATTAACTAAACTTTCTAAAGAAGCTCAAATTGCTAAAATGGAAAGTCTTATTGAAGAATTCAGTTTAGAACATATTCGTACTAACCGAGGCGATTTACTTTCTGGAGGTGAGCGTCGTCGTACAGAAATTGCACGCGCATTGGCAACCGACCCTAAATTTATCTTATTGGATGAACCTTTTGCTGGAGTTGACCCTGTCGCGGTTGAAGATATTCAGCGAATTGTAGCGCAATTAAAAAATAAAAACATCGGAATCTTAATTACCGATCACAACGTTCAAGAAACTCTAGCAATTACCGACAAAACATACTTAATGTTTGAAGGAGGAATTCTTAAAGCTGGAATTCCAGAAGAATTAGTGGAAGACGAAATGGTTCGTCGTGTTTATCTTGGACAAAACTTCGAGCTACGTAAAAAGAAACTTGAATTTTAAGAAAGTTATATATGAATGGTAAAAAGTAAATTTCTTTTTACCATTTTTTTTAATCTAAGATTCTTAAAAAGTTGCAAATGAAATCAGAAAAACCAACTCAGCAAGATTACGACAACTGGCACAAAGACCCAAAAAATTGGTATTTCTTTAATAGCTTTTATTATAACCCAAAAGACAAAAGATTACTTCCTCCGAAAAAGATTCAATGGATGGGTTATACTATAAATTTTGCCAATCCATATTCTGTAATGCTTTTATTGCCTTTTGTAATAATTGTTATTTTGGTTTTGTGGAAATAGTTCTCGAAACTAAAACTAAGACTACTACTCAACTGTAATAAAATGCAATTGTTCTAAATCGCCATTGTAAATATTAACATCAACACGATGTTTAATTCCTGGTAAAGAAGCCTTTTCTGTAAACTGCCAAAACAGCCAATCATCTTCAATTTTTTCTCTGTAGAAGTTGTAATTGGCAATCCAGAACAAATAATCTCCAAATTCTTCTTTTAAAAAATCAGAATAATATCTTTCTCCTGAATAAATTATTGGGCGAACTTGATAGTGTTTTTCTACTTTAACGAGCCAACGCTTTAATCCTTTTTTCAAACTGTCTAAAGATTGATTTTTAGGCAATTTTTCGATATCCAAAACAGGCGGAAGATCTCCCTTCTGCAATTTTACTGTTTTGATAAAAAGATCAGCTTGCTCTATTGAATTTTCGTTAGGACGATAATAGTGGTAAGCACCACGCATTATTTTATTCTCTTTTGCACCTTCCCAATTTTTTTTAAATTGCCTGTCTACACGATCATTTCCTGCCGTTGCACGAATAAAAACAAATTGAACGGGATATTTTTCGTCTAAAATTTCAACTTCTTCCCAATCTACTTTTCCTTGAAATTCAGAAACATCAATTCCAATCACTTTTCCTTTATGATTTTCTAAAACTCGAATATTTCGTACATCAGAAAGATGTTTGTCAACCTCATCTTCATCTAAAACTTTTTCTGTTTTAAAACCTAAGTAATAAGCAAGTCCTTTGCGATAATGATAAATTACTGCAATAAATAAAAGTCCGAAAAAAATCAGTAAAAGTCCTCGAAAAAGTCTACTCAGAAAAGATCTTCCTGCTGGTTTTCTTGAA
This sequence comes from Flavobacterium sp. LPB0248, assembly GCF_013388355.1. Lineage (GTDB taxonomy): Bacteria > Bacteroidota > Bacteroidia > Flavobacteriales > Flavobacteriaceae > Flavobacterium. Next base: position 3,494,423 of record NZ_CP058246.1, on the reverse strand, counting down.
TATGTTTTACGATAAGTCGTTTTTCTTGCCAAAACAGAATTACTTTTTCAAAAAAAGATTATTAATGATCGACAGCAATACATAAAAAGCAATAATTAATGGAATTGCCATATACTGAAGAAAAACAATCATTAATACAGAAATAATCAAAAATACAATTTGAAGTGCATTTTCTTTTACACTGAATTTTTTAATTTTTAAAGCAAACAACGGAATTTCAGCATTTAAAATATATGCACTGCATAATGTTATTACTAATAAAACCCATTGATTGGTTAAAATTTCTAAAACCATCAGAGAATCTGAAAACGAAATAACCAAAGGAAGACTTAAAATAAACAAAGCGTTCGCAGGTGTTGGCAGTCCGATGAAAGAATCAGTCTGACGCGTATCGATATTAAAATTAGCCAAACGGTAGCAAGATCCTAAAGTGATAATGAATCCTAAAAACGGAATTGCTGGATGTGTTCCAAATTCATGAGCACTATTAGTAAACATGCTATACATAACATATCCTGGCGTTACACCACTCGTAACCATATCTGCAAGAGAATCTAACTGCAAGCCAAGCGGACTTGACACTTTAAATAATCTAGCAAAAAAGCCATCGAAGAAATCAAAAAAGATTCCCAAACAAACCATATAAAAAGCCATTAAATAATTATTCTGAGAAACATAAACTATTGCGACACAGCCGCAGAAAAGATTTATTAATGTAATTAGATTTGGAATATGCTTTTTAATGTTCATAGCTTTAATTTTTGATAATGGCAGAGAACAAATTTAGTATAATAACTCGATGAAAAACGAGTTTTTTTGAGAGTTTTTTATTTCTAAGTGCGACTTTGGGAATATTTAAGTAAAGGAACTTATTAGATGAGTAAAATATTATATTTTTGATGAAAATTTAAAACAGGCCTCGATCTGCAAAAACATATCAGTTGAAGAAATATTTAGTGTTTTTATTATTTTGGAGTTGTACTTTTCAATATGCACAAAGCGTTCGAAAATATTCGAATGAATTTATGAATATTGGGGTTGATGCTGCTGCTCTTGGAATGGCAAGTGCCGTAACTGCTTCTTCAAATGATGTAAATGCAGTTTACTGGAATCCGGCAGGTTTAACACATCTAGAAGATCATCAGATTGCTTTAATGCATGCCAGTTATTTTGCCAATATTGCACAGTACGATTATATAGGTTATGCAAGTCCGATTGATGATAGAAGTGCGTGGGGAATTTCGATGATTCGTTTTGGAGTAGACGACATCATGGACACGACGCAATTAATCGATAACCAAGGAAATATTGATTACAATAGAATCAGCCTCTTCTCTACTGCAGATTATGGTTTTACTTTTTCTTATGCGCGTAAACTGCCTGTTGACGGATTTCAATATGGAGTAAATGCTAAAGTAATTCGAAGAGTAATTGGAAAATTTGCCAATTCGTGGGGTTTTGGATTTGATATCGGACTTCAGTTTGAAAGAAATGATTGGAAGTTTGGCTTAATGCTTCGCGACATCACTACAACTTATAACGTCTGGAATATTGATGAAGAAGAGTACCAAAAAATTGCAAATGCAATTCCAGGAGAAAACAATACTTTACCAGAAAGTACAGAAATTACATTACCAAAAGCACAATTAGGCGTTTCAAAACGATTTGATTTTCATAATGAATGTAGTTTGGTAACTTCTGCTAATTTAAATATGAGATTCGAACAAACCAATGATATCATCTCCTCAAAAGCTGTAAGTATAGACCCAGCTCTAGGGTTTGAATTTGGCTATACCGATTTGGTTTTTGTAAGAGCTGGTGCAGGAAACTTTCAAAATGTAATGCAGTTGGACAATACCGAAAAAATAAATTTTCAGCCTAATATTGGCGTAGGATTTAGATATAAAGGCATACAAATTGATTATGCACTGACCGATTTAGGAAACCAAAGCACTGCGTTGTATTCTAATATTTTTTCGTTGAAAGTAGATTTGGGTATCTTTAGGTAATGATTAGAAACCCTCATAACAATTAAAATTTTAAAATCATGAAAACTGTCATGTTCAAAAAAGCATTTTTTATTTTATTCTTCTTATCCAGTTTTATTGGCTTTAGCCAAAGTTTAGCTTTATCGAAGGACGCAAAAATAAGCATTTTGACTTGCGGTCTTGGAAATGAAACGTATTCCTACTTTGGACATACCGGAATTAGAGTTTTAGATCCTGTAAACAATTTTGACGTTGTTTACAATTACGGAACTTTTGATTTTAGAACCCCAAATTTTGTTTTGAAGTTTGCTAAAGGAGATTTGCAATATTTTGCGACTGTGCATTCATTTGCTGATTTTTTTAATGAATACACTTACGAAAAAAGAAGTATTTATGAACAGGAGCTACTGATTTCTCAAGATTTAAAACAAAAGCTATTTAACCAATTAAATGCTGTTTTAGATTCCGAAGAGCGTTATTATACTTATAAATTTATCGATAAAAACTGCACTTCGATGGTTGTTGATGTAGTGAATAAAACTTTAGGCGGAAATGTAATTGTAAAAAAAGAAGACACAGACAAAACCTATCGTTCTATCTTATTTCCATACTTTGATGGTCATTTTTACGATCAGTTAGGCACCAGTATTATTTTTGGAACTAAAGTAGATCAAATGGGGTCTCGAATTTTTCTTCCTTTTGAATTAAAAAACAGTTTGGACAAAACTACTTTCCAAAACAGACCTTTATCCGCTAAAAGCAAAACACTATTAGAGTTTACAAAAGAAACCCCTAAATCTTGGTGGAATAACATTTACACGTATCTTTTTATTTTGCTTTTTGTAATTTTTGCCAAAAACAAAACAGTCGATAAAATCTATTTTGTGATTCTATCTTTAATTGGAATATTCTTCGTTATTATGGGATTTTATTCGTTTCACCAAGAACTGGCGATGAATTATAACGTACTGCTTTTTAGTCCGCTTTTATTGATTTTAGTTTTGTTTTCAATTTTCAAAAACAAACTGTGGACTTATAGATTTTCGTTGATCAACTTTGTAATGCTTGTGATTTACTTTTTGTTTTTAATCAACAAGGCACATTTCTTTATCACTTTACCATTAATCATTACAAGCGGAGTGGCTTTAGTGCGAACAGCAATTCGCAACAAAAAACCAATTCCGATTATAATCTAAAGTTTACTGACCTCTGTAAAATAAAACTGTGGTAATGGTTTTAAAAGTAATACTCAGATCTAGAAATATACTTCTGTGCTTGATATAATATAAATCATATTGAAGTTTAATCAAACTTTCGTCGATTGATTCTCCGTACGAATAATTAACCTGCGCCCAACCTGTAAGCCCTGGCTTAATTACATGGCGGGTTTCATAAAAAGGCATTACCGCAGCAATTTCTTCAACAAAAAATGGTCGTTCAGGTCTTGGTCCAATTACGCCCATATCTCCTTTTAAAACATTAATAAACTGAGGAAATTCGTCAATTCTAGACTTTCGCATAAATTTACCAAACGGAGTAACTCTTTTATCATTATGAACGGCAAAAACGGCTCCATTTGTCTCTGAGTTTTCAGTCATTGTTCTAAACTTATAGATCTTAAAAACAGCTCCATTTTTCCCTACTCGTTCCTGAGTGTAGAAAAGACTCCCTTTATTTGCAAAAAAATTACAAACAAAAATTATCGGAATAAAAACTAAACTGATTAAAAGCCCTATAACAGAAAACATAAGTTCTATAAGACGCACGAAAAACAAATAAAGTTTATTGCTATTGCTTCTGCTAAAAGGAAAAAATCTATAGAAATCTCTTTCTATATGGTGAACTGGAATTCGTTGTGTTTTGCTTTCGTAAACTTGAGTATACTCGCGTATACTATTTCCAGATTCTAAAAGATGAAGCAACTGCTGATATAAGTCGGGTGTAATACCATCTGTTTTCTGAGAAGCAATTACAATCTCTGAAACATTATGCGTATACACGAAACGTTCTAAAGCTTCCTTTTTTATTTCACTTACATAATGAAAATCTAAATTTTCATCTGTAATAGAATCAGAGTTAACAAATCCAATAATTTTATAATGTGGATCTACATTCTCCAATCCTAAAACCAATTCTTCAACTTCTCTCTGATCGCAAATCAAGACAACATTTTGAGAAAATCGATGAGATGCTAGGAAATAACAATAAAATAAACGCCATAAAAGCAATGTAATTAATATTGTAAAATAAAATATTGCAATTACCAATCGTTGTTTGGGCAATACAGGAGAAAGAACTGGTGTAAATAAATAAGCCAAAACAGTGGCAGTAGCAGTAAAAATGACATTTTGCAAAATCTGAAGATGATTGCTTGCTACCTGCAAATTATAGATTTCGAAAATTACACCAAAAACATAAAGATAGCTAACGAATAAAAGTATACTGTACGAGCTATTTAAATCGAAGGTGAAATAATGATAATCAAATATCGCGCTTAACAGATATAAAGCAAATAAAATAAAAACAGCATCAAAAGCAAGGAGTAATATCTTCCTCTCCGAAATTTCGAAATGCATTCTAGACTTTGACAACATTATTTTTCAGTTTGTTAGGGGCTTAAACTTGAGGCAAATGTATTATAAAAAAAGAATTTAGCTAGAAGTGCTTTCTGTTTTTTCAGGAATTTTTATTTGAACAGAAAGAAGACACAATGCATATACGAAAGCAGGAGCGGCTGTCCTCATTGCTGCATGGTTTATTGTGAGCAACCAAAAAAGAAAAAAAGAGAAAAAATACAAATGTTGTATATTATTAATATAACCAACAATTGGAGTAGCAAATAATATCAAAAAAGCCAAAATACCAAAGACACCATGTTCTGCAAGTAATCTAGTTATTTCGTTATGCGATGCAACTTCTCCCCCTAACTCTTGTGCTCTTTTATATTTACTAAGCCCAGCACCCACACCCAAAAAAGCATTATCTATAAAAAGCTTAATTTCTGCATCCATAATTTGTTCTCTACCGCCTAAACGATCAGTTTTTTCGCGTCCTCTAGCATCTTTATTAGCATAGCGTTTCTCTATAAGCCCTTTTGTTTGAAAAGAACTATAGGTCCAAATACTTACACTTAAGAGTCCTGTCAAAACAAAAACCAATTTTAATTTGATTTTTCCTCTAGTATTGGAAAAAAAATAGAACAAAAATAAAAGACAAACAATCATTACAACTCCTGTTATAATACCACCTCTTGAAAAAGTAACAATCCCTCTAAAACTAATAAACGCGAACAATACAACATTAATAAATGATTCTAATTTAGATTTTGAAAATAAAATTAACCGTGTAAAGAATATGAACATTCCCAGTCCTAATATCGTCGAAACCTGATTAGGACCAAAGCCACCAGATGTTTCAAAATTAGATTGTGTACCTGTTACAACATCTCTAATGTTTGGCGTATACAAAAATAAATATACTGTTGTAGATATTATTGGAAATCCCATTACCATTAAGATATTTTCTAGCTTATGAAATCCAATCTTTCTTTTGTACATGTAGATCGAACAAATAGCTAAGCAAAATGGTCCTGACAAATTAAAAAATAAAACTTTTTTTATATCAATACTATTTCCCGCTTCTAAAACGGTAACAAAAACAGCCGGAATTAAGAGTAATATAAACACTAAATATATTAATGCAATTCTAGAAAAATTACTATAAATCATTCCATAAATCATAAAAAACATTACCGAAAACTTTACATATTCATTGTTCAAATTCCCTCCTGTCATTCGTAACAAAACTTCTGCCCCTACTAAATACGCACTTACAAAAAGCACCTCATTATTTTTATTTTTGCTTCGATAAACAATTATAAATCCTATAATAAAAATTAGTATAGCATAAATTTTGGATAAAAAAGGAATAAAATAAATGATCAATGCAATAAATGCATGAAAAATTATCATTGCTAAATAACTGACTTTTGTACTCTTCATCCTAAAATATTTATTTTGTAAAAGCAGTTAAAGATTTCAACCACTTGATATACTCTTTTAAAATTGATTTTTCACCAAAATTTTCATTTATAAAAAGATTTAGATTTTGCCCCAACGACCTTCTAAAATACTGATTGTCAATTAATTTCTGAACAGAACTTACAAACTGATCCAAATTATTCGAATCAATTATCATACCTTCTTCAGGTGAAGGAATAACTTTTGAAATTTCACCAACATTAGTAGCTACAACAGGTAAATTTGCCAATCCATATTCTAAAACAGCCAAAGGCAGTCCTTCTGAAAAAGAAGTTAAAACGGCTATTTCGCTCTGTTTTAGTAAATCTTGAACGTTATTTACCGCTCCGTAAAAAAAAACATTCTTACAAAGTCCACTTTCTTTTACTTTTTCTCTTAAATTCTTACTATAAGGATCATCAAAATCTTTCCCGATTAAGTGAAAAGTCCATTCGGGATAACTTTGAACGATTTCTATTGCTCCATTAATAAGCAAATGATGGTTCTTTTGAGGGCGTAAATTTGCAACACAAATTATCCTTTTACCTTCTTTTCCATTTAATTGAATACTACTTAAAGAAACGGTCGACTCAATTATAAAATTTGGAAAGTACGTAATCTCTTTACAGTTCAAATAACCTTCTGCCCATTGTTTTAGAGCATCATTTACAGAAATAACCCCAGAAAACATATAGGAAGAAAGTTTTAACGTCAAATTTTTCCGCGAAGAGAGGTTCTGTGAAATTCCATAATGATCATGCCAGATTACCTTTACTTTAGGCATTGTTAGCTTTACTAAAATAGCTATAAAGAAAGAGGAGCTGTGTGCGTGAATTAAATCGACTTTGTTTCTCTTAATATAATTTTTTAATCTAAAAATTGCATTTAAATCGAGAGCAGATTTTTTTTCTAAAAATAAATAATTGACTTTTTGATCTAAATAGTCTAAAAGTAAACCTTCATTTCTTGTTGCAATTAATCCAGAAAACTCCATTTTGTCAGCAAGAGAATTTGCATAGTTTACAGCCATACGTTCCGCTCCACCAACTTCCAAAGAATCTATAATCTGTACAATTCTCATTTCATTAGTAATTTTGCAATCTCTTTTTCAAAAACATCTGTTGTGAAATTGCGTGACCATTCCATTGCTTTTTGGCTTTTTTTCAAAAAAGTATTTTGATTTACCATTAAATCCTTTATCTGTTCAACATCTTTGGTCAAATCCATTTCAAGCAGGATACCTCTTTTACCAGAGTCTAGCATATAAGGAATGCATGAAACTTTTGTAGCTAACGGCACACATCCCCAAAACATCCCTTCTGCAATAGCCTTTGGCCAGCCTTCGCTTTTTGATGGCAGAATAACAAAATGACTCTTTTGATATGCTTTTTTAATACTGTTCCGATTTTGATTACCATGTAGATAAATAAAATCAGTTAAATTGTTTTTTTCAATGTAATATTGAATTTCTTCTCTTTCAGAACCGTCTCCATATATATTTAAACTAACATTGACTTGTCTTGAGACTAATCCTTCTATAAGCTTTATTGCATAAATTGGTCTTTTACCGGATACTAAACTTCCAACAAACATAAATTCAGCAACAGGGTTTAGTTTCGGTTTATTGATAAGCCCTTTTTCTGATTCTGAGTATGAAGCAGTAAAAAAAGGCTTTATGTTTTTAGAATTATATTTCCAGTTTCCATAAACCAACACTTCCATATTTCGTGTTAAAAAAGTATTACTTAATATCCACTTTTGAATTTTATAGGTAAAAGGCTGTTCACTGTTATGATCCCAATTTCCAGCATATTTCGCCGTCTTTATTTTTTTAGGAAACAAAATTTGAACAAAACAGCCAATTAACCCCATGTTTCCTGGGCATCTTAAATGAATATGATCTGCATTTTTCATTGCGAAAAATATCTTGTAAAAAATTAAAGGCAATTTTAAAACTGAACTCAATGTTCTGCCAAAATTAATAAAGTTAAAATCGGCAACTTTTCTAAAGTCTATTTTATCATGCTTATAGGAGACGTCTATAGCGATTGGCCTTCCATCTTTTAATGGAGCGACAATAATTACTTCATCAACGTACTTAAGCCAGATATTCATTTCGTGAATATATGGGCCATAACCAAAGAATTCCTTGTTTTCCTTGATGTGAATAACGTGAGTAATTATTGCAAATTTCATTTAGCCTAACAAATCTATTTTTCTATTGATAAAAGTATTTTTTTAATATAGTTTTTCGGGTGCAGATAATTTTCACTCCAGATTAAATTATTTTGTGCCATTTCCAAATATCTATTTTTAGATAGCAAAAATTCTATTTTTTCAAGAAGTTCTGAATATGAAATTCGCGACGCTACCTTTTCATAATTTATTCCTTCATCAAAATTTTCTATTTTTACCCCTATTAGGAGTTATAATTACAGCTTTACCAAATAGTAAGCATTCTTTTATTTTCCATCCAAGAGTATCATTTAAGCCATCATCTGCAATTGCTATATCTGAATTTTTCAATTCATTAAAATATTCTTTTTTGGATATTTTTTTAATATCTAAAAGAACATCTGGTGCTACTTTGGAAGAAAATGTATCAGGAAACACGCCAACTATTGTATTCTTGAAATTCTTTTTAATAATTCTACAGGCGTCAATACGAAACTCGTTTTGTAATTCCCTTCTATTCTTTTCCTCTAAATCAGAATTATTATCAGGGTTCCACAATCTAGTTTGAAAAATTATTTTTCCTTACTATTATTTACCTCTTTGGGAAAAAACCTTATGTCCATTCCATTGTGAGACAAATTGAAAAACAAATTGAAAAAATCTTAAAACTCACTTGATTTTCGTGCCTGTAATATAACAATGAATAAATTATCATTTTATGATGCGAATTTCCAATGGGTACTTCTAATTTTCTTTCAATTTTTAATTTTTATCGATATTATCTATCCTTGGCGTGGCTTATTTAAATACAAACTCCACCAACCTACAGTTCTACCAATCGCTTCACTCAAAGGTGCTTTCTTCTTTTTTTCAGTTAGGACATTAGTAAATCGAATTATTGTTAATAAAACCGTAATTGCATTCCATTTGAAATGATCTTTAAAATTTGGCTTCGGATTTTTTATTCTCCAAACATACCATCCATTCCGAACCACCATTTTTCCATACTTATATAGATTTGGTCTTCCGGCAGGATCATGAAAGTGACTCAATTTTGCATTGGTATTAATTACATTTTTACCAAATTGTAATGCGCGAAGACTAAAATCAGCATCTTCATATAAACCATAACCTTCAAAGAATTTTGAAAACTTAATTTTTTCAAAAGTGTTTTTTCTGAATGCCATCGACATTCCTATCAACAAATCTACATCGTATATTTTTCCTGTCAACGGAAATCCGCAAGTTCTTCCATGTGAATATAATGGCATTTTGCCTGGTCCAAGATTAGATGCAAGTCCTAAATAATTTCTAGCTACATTTCTCAGACCTTCCTTGTAAAAATATCCTTCAAACAAATAAAACTGTTTAGGATTGTAATATTGTTTTTTATCCTGAAATTTCCACTTGTTTTCATTAATAGCTACACCGCCAACACCGCCAATATTTGCGTCATTTTGAAATGTTTTAATAATCTCTAAAAAATAATCGGGTTCTAAAATTGTGTCATCATCCAAAAAACAAACTATCTCTGAATCGGAAGCAATTTTAGCAATACCAAAATTACGTTGTTTGGTTAATCCTCTATTTTCTTCTGAAACTTTAAAATATTGAAGGTTTTTAAAATTATTAGCTTTTAAAAGAATACCCGTTTCGTCATCTGAAGATCCATCAATAATTAAAATCTCATTAGGATATAAGTATTGTTCCTGAATCGATTGTAACAATTGCAATAATGATGCAGGACGCATATAAGTACAAATAATTAATGAAAAATGCGTCATTACTTATACTTTTAAAACTACTAAAATATTGCCTGCAGTCAACTCATCATCTGAGTAATTAATAAAATCTTCATGAAGTTTAATTTTTTTAAACAAATCATACTTCTTTGTATTTTTCTGCAAACTTTCGTATTCTAAATAAAGCACTTCAAAATCGTATTTTTTAAAAATCTCTAAAAATTGCGGTAATCTTAGTCGATTATGATAATCAAATTTGGTATGAATTTTTTTCCATTCCCTTTCACTGTATTTTAAAAAATCCTGCATCGATAAATTACTGTCGTTGTGTTGTCTTAAATCACTTGGTGAAATAAAATGAATGATATAGGAGTCTTTTTTAAGTTCTTTTTTTAATTTTTTGTGCAGATCATCAACATCATCTTTGCTCATATGGGATAAAACGTACCTTGAAAAAAACATTTTCATATCTGGCAAATTACTATCCAAGACATTCTTTTTAGGAAAATATTCGATTCCTTCTGGAAGCCCATATTTACTTTCCATGTTAGTTATTACATTAAAAGCATACAAGTTTGAGAACAAGTTATTTAATTTTAGAACTGTTTTTCTTTTAAAATGTTCATTAATATCAACTGTAATTATTTTTTTTACTTGTAGTTTGTATTTAAAGTAATAAGGCATTGCAGGAAACCACCCAGACCCTAATTCAAATACATTTTTATCTTTTAAATCAATATTTAAATCTGTGAGTACTTTTGACAGTCTTAAATATGTAGACTCAGTACGTTTAATACGACTTTCTAAACTTGATTTATCAAAAAAACTCTGTATTTTATGATAAAAATAATCGTCAAGTTTATTTGGCAGTAATGCCAGTGATTTAAACAATACTGTTTTTATTTTGTAATTCATTTAGTATATTTCTCTTATTATTAAGTCTGTATCCGTCTTTAGAAATAAACTCTGATCTGGTTTTATATCTAAAACTATTTTTTCAAATTTCTGCCAATATTCAATTAATTCAGAAAGTGTAGGATTCCAAATTTCATTGTTTTTTATCTTTTCTCCCAAAAATTTAAAATTAGCTGACACATCAGCATTAATTCTTTTATCATCAGAAAACATTCTTCCAATATGATACTCCATAGGAACTGAAAAATAAGTATGAGCTATAAAGACACCTTTTTCATTCATCAAAATATTTAAATTGCTTTTTGATAAAGATTTTTTAAAGTCCAACATCTCCAAAGTTTGAAAAATATAAAACTCTTTTTCAGCAATTATATGTTTGAATAGAATCGGTGAATATTTTGCCAATTTATAAGGCTTATTTTTAACTTTCTTCCAAAATATCAATATTGAAAAAACAGAAAATCCAAGACTCAAAAAATCTCTAAAAAAAGGAAAAATAAATTTAAATTGTCTCTGAATAATGGCTTTTTTAAAATTCCCAGCAGAATTTTTATATTTCAGAATTATGTTTTCATCATTATAAAAATGAAAAATAATATTCTTAATCATCAGCTGCATCTTTTTTATCAAACCAACATCTTTATTTCCGTTTAAAAAACTTCTTAAAGTAAAATGCTTGGTATTTAATTGATTTATTACACCATTAGTAGCTGTACCAGAATCTATATAATTCCAAAGAACATTAATTTTTTTATCAACAAGAATTTTTTCATATTCCTTATGATTTAAAATATTTTTTTCTAAAAGAGAAAAATTGTAAGGTTGAAACCCATGATCGATCCAAACTTTTAAATCGTCAAGTGGCGGTGTAAATTGAATAAAATCTTCATAGCTCTGTTTTTCTGTCTTTATAGATTGAGACAATGAGTGATAACATAATTCGTGTCCATCCAGTTTCCATTTCATTAGTTCATCTCTATCATTTTCAAATGATGCGTTTTCGGTACGTTTTGAAAAATGATTTAAGAAAAACCCTTTTGTAATTTTTATTCTATTTTCTTTAAAAAACATTCTTTGCAACGAAAGATTTTCTGCAGTATCAAAATCACAATGATCTGTAAAACAAGCTATAGCTGTAAACGGATATTTAGATCTACTGAACTCCAAAGCGTGATTTTTAGGAAATAAAAGAGCTGGATGTTCCGGGAAATCAAAATTCTTTTTAGACGATTCCAAAACTTTTCTATTAGAATTTCCTGAATAAACAGTGATTGGTTGCGAAAAATTAGGGTTGAAACGCCAAAGTAAAACATTCTTTCTTTTTTTACTTATTTCCCAAATTCCAAAATGAATATTACTTTGAACCAATTGTCCATTTTGAAGTTTTATTATTTTAGGGCAAAATTCACTTGCAGTTATATCTTTATCACATTTTACCCATTTATAATCATGATTTCTAAATTCGAAAATAGGCTGTTCAAATATAATTTCAATATCAAAAGAGTATTGTTCAGAAAGATTTATTTTGGTGAGGTCAATGCTCAATTTATGTTTTTGATTTTCATCAAAAGCATAAATCTGTTTTATATTACTATTTATTGAAATCGATTTTATCAATTTATTTGAATAAAATTATTGTTTTATTTTTTTTGCCCAAAACAAACTTACTTGCCATTGTTTTCGAAAGTTTAAAAAGTAATTTATTGGATTTTTACTATTTTGATCTTTATAAAATTTAAAAAACAAAACCGTTTGATAACCGTTAAGTTGATTTTGTTTTAAATTTAGAATTTTGTAAAGCATTACTGTTGGTGAAGGTTTCGGCTGAATTTCATCTTGTTGCCAAGTTAAAACTGGTTTTGTCCTAAATCCTCCAATTGGCGCTTTAACATGAATAATTTCTGGTTTAGGCGCATAAATAATATCAAACCCAGAGTTTCTTAACTGAGCTCCAAAATCACTGTCTTCACCGTAACCAAATTCAAAACTGATATTGTAAAAAACAGCTTTAATATTATTTGCTTTTACCACACTGCAACCTGAACCGAAATTGTCCCATTGAATTTTTTGTTTTTCCTTTTTATATTCAGGATAATTAAGTTCATAACACCCAAAAGTTATCTGTTCTGCACCTTCTTTTTTAATTAAACCTAATGCATTTTCTAAAAAATCATTTGCAATTCGAATATCATCGTCTGCCATAAAAATCCATTCACTTGTAACTTCAGACAAAGCTAAATTCCTAGCGTTACAAGCTCCAGCTTGATGTGTAAAAGAATGTTTTATTACAAAAGGCCAGCTTTCATTATTTAAATAATCCAACTCTGAAACACTGTTCACATCAGGATTCTGCTCAATAATAATGACATTTTCTGGTAAATGTGTCTGCTTAGACAAATCCTTCAGAACATCATAAAGATATTTCTTTCTTCCAATTGTTGGAATAATAACATCGATAGTCTTTTTATCTATTACTTTTCTTGTAGATTGAACTTTAATATCATTTAATAAATCTTTATTAAGATGCCTTTGTCTGAAACCAAAACTTGACAAAAATGGAAAGATAGAAAATTTCTTTTCATAGATTAATAAATTTAAAAACAGCAAGAAAACCCAACGCGTTTTATAATGTTGTTTTACAAAGCGAAAAGTTAAGAAATCATTTTTTTTAGTTGCTTCTTCAATTCTTGACGAATCTTTAACCAGTAAAGGTTCAGAATAACACAAAAGCCCGCCAACTAATGCTAATTTTGCCATTGAATGCAAAAAGTAGTTAAAATCTGAATCTTTATTAATGTCATTTTTTAAAGCGTTTAGAACTTCAGCATGAATTCCGCCAACTTCTCCACTCATCTGCCAAGTCGGATAAGCAACATCTTTTTTAACATTTAAAAATAATGATTCATCTACATAACCAATAGTTTCAGACAAAAATGGAGGATTCGATAAACTGTAAGAAGCTACTATTTTTTTGTGATGAAAAATTTCTTCAACTTTTGAAGTATCTAAATTTGGTTTTAAATCTAAACGACACCATATTATAAGCTGTTCAGAATATCTCTCAGCTATTTCAAACAAATTAAAAGCAATATTTTTAGAAGAAAACGGAATACTTTCTCCTTTAAAAACCGCTTCAATTACTTTATTATTTTGATGATAAACAATTATCATTTTACTATTTTTTAGTATTTAAAATAGTTCGATAAAACTCCATATTCTCAAAGGCAAGCTTATTAATATCAAATTTTTCTTCAACTCTCAGTCTGCCAGATTGACCTATTTTTTTTGCTAGAAGATTATCTCCAATAATTTGTTTAATTCTTTCAGCATATAAATCATGATTGGAAGGATGCACCAAAAAACCACTTTCTTCATCAATAATCAATTCTTTAGACCAGCCTATATTACTATTAACAACAGCTTTCTGCATTGCCATTGCTTCTATTGTTACCATTCCGAAAGTTTCTGCATAGGTTGGAAAAACACATACATTTGCTTTTTTTATATGCTCCTGAATCTCATTGTATGGGATTTTCCCAATATAATCCACATAATTTAGATCATCTTTTGTAAATAAATCTTTCATTAAATTCCAAGTCGATTTAGATTTGGTTTTTATATCAAAAGTATCATTTCCAATTAGAACAAGTTTAGTTTCTGGAAAAACATATCTCACTTTATTAAAAATTTCTGGCAATTCTAAAACTCCTTTTTTTCTAATTAAAGTTCCTATGTAAAGAATTGTATTTTTTGCGAACTTTTCTGGAGAATTATTTTCAAATTTCTCAAGATCTAGACCATTATGAATTGTTAAGACTTCTTTTTTCTTTATCTTAAAAAGTTTTTTTGAAACTTCTCCTGCAAATGATGTTGGTGCAATAAATGCATCCGCTTGATTTATTCCTAGTTTTTCAAACCAGAAATTTTTTAGTTTTTGTTTTCTGTTTTCTAAATGGCAAAAATAAGCATCACTCCCATGAAATCTAATTATTAAAGGGATTTTAAAATGCATGAAAGCTGTAATTCCTGTCCAGTCTGGCGCTTCAATTATTGTAATATTCTCTTGCCGTATTATTTGGTTACAATATTTTTCAATATGTTTTCGATATAAATACCATCCGAAAAATTTATATCTTTTCTTTTTTATACGATGAATTATGATTCCATTATCATTTATGATTTCTTGTACAGGCTGATCATAAATAAAAATTGTTATCGCATTTCCATGGTTATACAAAGAGGTTGCCAGATTTTTAATACTCGAACCTATTCCCGCTGATTGTAAAATATCACGATGAGGGTATTCTGGGGTTAGAAACGCAATATGCATAATTACTTATTAAAAAAATCTTTAATAATTCTTGCCGTAAATAATCTCGCACCATTGTTTGTCATATGCCCGCAAGAAGAGAAGTATTTATTTTCTACTACTACATTTTCATAATTGTAAATTTCCGGATATGCTTTTTTTACTTTATCAAAATAATTCATGCCTACAACATTCTCGCACATGGGAGTCATTACAGAAATAAAATTGATATTATTCTTTTTGCATATATCTTTAATCTCTTCGTAGTATTTATTATGTGGCAACGGATTTAAATTGACAATGTTATTTTTCATATTGCCATTTTTGTGTTTTTCTAATGGGTGGTATCCTAAATTTTCTAGACTGTTTGTTTTCCTCTGAATTGCTGTAAAAAACATTTCTCTGAACCCTATCTTGCTATCAAATTTCACATATCTATAAAAAGGAATATAGTATAATTCATAAAAATTACTTTCATTTTTGTAGTGTTTCCTAATAATTTCTGAATTATGAATGTAAGGCAAAAACAGCGCTGCAATTCCTTCCGCTTGATGATCATTAGCTAAATTCAAATCAGCTTCAAGAATTAAATTTTTTATTTCGTATTTTCTTTCAATCATTAATTTCAGCATTAATGAAGCTTCAAACAAATGACCGCCACTCATTCCGTAATTAAACGTTTTTAATCCTTTATCCTCAAACATTTGCGATACAAAATGATTGTTAGCTCTAGAAGAACCTAAAATAACTACGTCATACTTTTTTGCCGTAGAATTAAAAACCGTCTCAATTTTTCCACGGTTTCTAGACTGCATAAAAACATAAGTATACAAACCATCCAGAATCACTGCTATCAAAACTGTTAAAAGAAAAATCCCTAAAATGTATAATAAAAACTTCTTCATTAAAATTGGAAATAAATAAATTCTTTGTAGTCTGAATAAGTCCCAAAAGCAATAATAGCCATAATAGCCAGTGCCATTTTTAGCATGCTTCTTTTCCCTGAAATTGGTTCAACTTTGGTTTTATTATTCCATTCAACTAACACAAATAAACCAATCATCAATAACAGTTCATAATTATATCTTTCGTTATCTAAATACTGCGAATTAAATTCTCCGCTGGTAAATATTCTTTTTAAATATAAAACAGCATCGGTGATTGTACGCGCTCTGAAAAATACCCAAGCTACGCAAGTCAACAAGAAAGTTGTTAAAATACTAAATAGCACTCTAACAGAATCTAAATTCCATTTTAAAATAATAGAATCCATGTTATTCCTATTACTATTGGACAATAATAAAGGAAGAAAATAAACGGCATTTATAAATCCCCAAACAATGTAGGTCCAATTGGCACCATGCCAAAAACCACTTACAATAAAAATGATGAAAGTATTCCTAATTTTCATCATAAGTCCTCCTTTACTTCCTCCTAACGGAATGTATAAATAATCTCTAAACCAAGATGACAACGAGATATGCCAACGACGCCAAAACTCTGCTATGTCTCTTGAAAAATAAGGATAGTTGAAATTTCTCAACAAATCTAGACCAAATAATTTGGAAACACCAAGCGCAATATCTGAATATCCCGAAAAATCTCCATAAATCTGAAATGCGAAATAAACTGCTCCTAAAATCAATGAAAGAGAATTCATTGACTGATAATGGTCAAAAATTGCATTTGCATAAACGGCACAAGTATCTGCAATCACTACTTTTTTTACCAATCCCCAAACGATTTGATAGACTCCTTCTTTTGCTTTTTCAAAATTAAACTCGCGTTTTTCTTTTAACTCTGGCAATAAATGTGTTGCCCTTTCAATTGGCCCAGCAACTAAAAGTGGAAAGTAACTCACAAATAAGGAATAATCTATAAAATTGTATTCTGCTTTAATTCTTTTATAATAAATATCAATCACATAAGACAAGCCGTGAAAAGTGTAAAATGAAATTCCAACAGGAAGAATAACATTCAATAACATTGGACTTACCTTAAATCCTAAAGAAGAAAACATTTCTGCAAATGAAGTTGCAAAGAAGTTATAGTATTTAAAAATCCCTAAAAATCCTAGATTAACTAAAATGCTAAGCCAGAACCAAAATTTTCTGCTTCTATCTGAATTACTTTTTTCAATTTGTATTCCAGTGAAATAATCTAAAAATGTAGAAAATACCAATAAAAATAGAAATCGCCAATCCCAACAAGAATAAAAATAATAACTGGCAACAATTAACAAAGCATTTTGCGTGCTTTTAGTTTTATTGAAGACAAACCAATACAAGAAAAAAACGATTGGTAGAAATACGGCAAAAGCCAAAGAGTTAAAAAACATTAGATTAATTTAATTTTATAACAGATCATAGACCTAATTCGCAAGAATTGTTTGAATTGTTTTGCATATTCTTTTCGAAGAATCTTCTGGTGGATGTTGATTAATAATTTCAAACCAATTTTTCGCGTTTTCAACTGTTTCAAAAGATTCTTGCAATCCTAACTTAATTTTATCTTCTATTTCCTTTGCATTGTTCAACCAAATAACAGTCTTTTTATTTGGCATCGAACGAAAATGAACAAAATTGTAAATCTTACTAACAGACCAATTTTTATCTATCTTATTTGCCACATCATAATTAAGATATACACATGGTTTTTTAAAAGATGCATAATCAAAAATCATGGAAGAACCTAGATTAACCACTAACTCTGTATGTTCAATTGTATTCATTTGCAAATGAATATCTTCCTGAGTTGGCAATATTGTATTCCATTCTTCTTTAATTTTTTCCCAAAGAGGATTAATCGCTTTAATAACATCTTTATAATTGTCAATCACTTTGTCAAAACGACCAGAAAAATCGACAGGACAACGACGAAAAATAATTCCCAGTGAATCTCCTTTTTTATTCAACTCTCTTACCGCAATGGCAACATCCTCCAAATATTTTGGATCATCTGGGCATGTAGTCACATCGTCACCTGAATAACAGATGTATTTTTTATTTTTATCTAAGTCATACTGTTCAAAAAATACTTCTTTTGAAAGTATTTTACTTTTATCAAAATGGGATTCAAATTGTGGAGTTCCAGTAACAAAAACCTGTGTTTCTTTAATATTTGGATAATAAAAAAGTAATTCTTTTTTCATAAAATCACTCCATACAAAATAATAATCAGTTTCTATTACCATAGTAGCCTTAGGTAAATTGTCCCAAGAGAAAATAAATGTTGCTGTTGGAATCCCAAGATCCTGAGCTGCTAAAATTGGGGCAATTGCTAGAACAGGGCGCTGATTAGTACAGAAAACAAACTCGGGTTTTTCTTTTTTGAGTGTTTCAATACAATCTTGATAATAGGCAGTTTTTCTTTCTGCCTTATTCATCTTTTTTCGAATTTTGAGCAATCCATTATCTGAAAAATAAAAAAGGCTCAAACTTTGAACCAATAGGCTTTTTGCCGTCTTTTTAATAGTAGAATAAGAAAAAGGAAAACGATACGAATTATACACATTGTCTTTCGTTCTCTTAATATTTAATTTTATTTCCGTTTGAATCTTTACATTTTTATAGATGTCTGTCCAAGGATTTATTTTGGCATTTTTCATTGGAATTTCACTAAATCCCAAATCCGCTATAGGAAAGGGAGTATTATTCCAGAAAACCACATCAAGTCCTTGCTCACTTGCATGATTATAAAAACCCGAATAAGCGAAATTACGTAAGCCAATTCCATCTGGCAATAATATAAATATTTTATTCTTAGACATTATATTCTTAAAAATTTATTTTATTAACTCTTTTAATAATTTTTGATTGATGCAAATTGTCAATTCACCTTTGTTGAAATAAGAAAAGTCATAATCATCAAGAATTTTATAGATCGCTTCTCTACAATCAAAAAAATCATGAATTTCAATTACAAGACATTTTGTTAATTTTAAAAAATCTAGGTTTGATTTTGATGGGTCAAAAATTTCTTTTTCTGAACCTTCAATATCAATTTTCAATATATCAATATAATTGAACTTATAATCATCAATTAGTTGATTAATTGAAAATGCCTGAATGCAATTTAAATCCTCGGTTTCCTCAACTCTGAAAGACCAATCTAACCTATCGCCAAAATCATTTACGATCTTTAAATTTGTATTTGAACTCCAAATTGCTCCATTAACTTTATTAATAGAATTCCCATTTGCATTCAACAGATTAAACTCTAACACTTTAAAATTCTCCATTTCAGGTTCAATACAAATCGTATTTACTTTCTTGAAATGGTCTATAAAAAATAATGTTGTCAAACCTATATTACTTCCTGCATCAATAATATTTATTACATACTCTTTATCATTGCTGAAGTTTTCTTGGTAAGCTTCAATTACAGGGAGGTACTCCTTAGAAACATAAATCATTCTAAAAACATCGAAATCACTTGATTTTGGTTTTTTTCTAGTTTTTATACATTTATAATAACTATGCGTAAATTTTGATATATATTCATTTTTTGTTTCTTTATGAAAATAACCGTCTGAATTTATCAAATTATTGTAGTAGAAATAGACATTCCTTTCATTTTGTGTCGGTTTTATTTTTAAAGCGATTTTCACCAAATAAAGTAATACAATACTTTTATTCTTAAAATTCAATCTTTTTAAATTGGAAATCTTGTTCGTTTTAATCATTACTTTTTATTCCTTTTCTAATTTCTAAATTAGTTCTCAAAACCTTAACTGCGTATCCAACGGTTTTAAAATAATTGATCGTATTAAAAAAAATAATTTTTTTTAAAAATGACCCAAATATACGAACTAGTGAAGGGGCTTTTTTATTTGTCAACCGAGATGAAGCGATTGTCTCAATTCTATATTTTTTTAAACTTGCATTACTATCTCTATTAATAAAGTAAAAAAAGGTTTCATTCAAATCTATAATATCATAACCTTTCTGCATTACTCTAACTGACCATTCTTTATCTTCTACTGCTAATAGAGTTTCATCAAATTTATTTTCTTTCCAAATTTCTTTATTAATAATGCAGCAGCTTGCTAGCAAACCGCAATATATAGGATTCTGAATTTTAAAATCATTTTGAATCGCTCTATTGTAATTTTCAATACTATTAATATATCTTACCCCTGCAATATTATCAGATTTGCCCAATTCTAACAATGTATTCTTAAAGAAATTATTACCAATAGGAATTGAGTGAGAACTTAGTAATAAAATATACTTACAAGCGGCTTTTTCAATACCAAAATTTATTGCTCGCCCATAAGTAAAATTATCGATGGTTATTATTTTGCAATTAAATTTTTTTGCAACTTCAATACTGTTATCTGTAGAATTATTGTCAACAATTATTATTTCTTCAAAGTCATTTGAATACAATTTAGTTAAAATTGATAACGTATTTTCAAGGGCTCTACCCTCGTTTTTATTTCTAATAACTATTGATATCATATTTTAATTTTAATTACTTATTGGAACAGACAATTCTATTTGACACAAACTTATACATTGCCAAATATGAAAACTGGATTGAATATTACCATTAAAGTAAGAATCAAATTCTCTTTCTAATTCAGCTTTTACGAACCACTCAGAAAAACAGGAATTTTCAATAGTCTTTAAACATCCATTAACCCATTCTTTTAGATCGTCTGCCAACCACTCACGCTGTGGGGTCTGTAAAGGTCTTTTAGGGGCAAAAGCTACATTGTTACTAAGAAATTCTGAAGCAATTTCTCTTAAAATATATTTAGAAATTCCATCTTTAATTTTAAACTCCACAGGCAAGGAAAAAGCAAATTCAACCAATCGATGATCTAAAAAAGGTTCTCGCAGTTCAGTAGAATACATCATTGAAACACGATCGTTAAATCGTAATGCACGAGGAATTTTAGTATAAAATAAATCTCGATATTGCTTATTTAAAATCTCATCATCGAAAATCTTAGGGTATATAGGCTTTTCAGCTTTAGACAAAAAAGAATCTGAAAGCATTTTTATCTTATATGGCGAATTCTCAACTCCTTGAATTGTGGCATCATTTTTTTGAGTATAATAATCATATCCAGCCCATTGTTCATCCATTCCTTGTCCATCCAAAAGAACTAAAACGCCATCTTTTCTAGCTTTTTCGAAAATTTTAGCATAGGCTAAGGTTGGGATCCCTCCAAACGGTTCGTCTTGTTGCAAAGCCATTTTTTTTGTAAAAACAGGAATTTCATCTGCCTGAAGCAATACTTCTGCTAACGGATTATTAGTAGTTGTAATCATTTTTTCAACCCAGGGTAATTCATCATAATCAGAATTATTTGTGTAAAAAGTATAGGCATTAATTCTAGAGTTATTCTCTTGAAGATTAACCAAAGCTAATAAAATAGAACTATCCAATCCGCCACTGATATTAAAACCAACCGAAACATCAGATCTAAATCGTAAATTAATACTATCTTTTAAAAGCGATGTATAATGGTCTTTTGCTTGACTAAAGGTTATTATCTTTGGTTGTTTGGCAACTTCTTCTTCAAAAAGATACCATTTTTTTATAGTTAGATTCTCGTTTTCATATTTCAAAAAATGTCCTCCTGGTAATTGCATGATATCCTCCCAAAAAGTTTCATTCGGCATTCCGTAAGAGCCAAAAGCAAAATAAGAAGCCCAAACTTTTTCATTAGGTTTTTTGGGAATTTCAGCAGCATGCAATGCTTTTATTTCTGAAGAAAAAAATAAAGAATTATTCAATACACTATAATAAAAAGGTTTCACTCCAAATCGATCTCGTGCAGCGAAAAGCTTCTTTTCTTGATTATCCCAAATAGCAAAGGCAAACATCCCGTTGAATTTTTCCAAACAAAATTCTCCATAAATAGTGAATGCAGCTAACAAGACTTCGGTATCAGACTCTGTCTTAAATTTATATTGATTTTTTAAAGCCTCTTTAATTTCAATATAATTATAAATTTCGCCATTAAACACCAAAATATATCGTCCTGAATTATCTATAAATGGCTGATTAGATTGTGAAGATAAATCAATAATTGCCAAACGGTTATGCCCTAAGGTTGCAAAGCAATCATCATTATATTTTTTCGTAGTATCTGGGCCGCGATGATGCTGACTTATAAGCATTGCATCTAGTTGATGCTCTTTATAATCTCCTACAATCCCTGCAATCCCACACATACTTATTTTTTAATTAATTATATAATACCCTACTTTTAGATCTGATCTAAAAATTTGTGCACAATGAATTCTTCTGTCATTTCCATAGATTCTTTAGATGCTCCAGCAACGTGAGGAGTAATAATCACATTAAAATCTTGATTTGCCAGAAGCACTAATGGATTTGATGAAATAGATTTTAGACTTAATTCATTCTTCAAAACGTCTGTCGCAACACCACTAATGATACCTTTTTCAATTAAAAAAGCGATTTCTTCCTCATCCCAAATACCACCTCTCGAAGTATTAATAATTACCGAATTACTTTTCAAATATGAAAGTAATTCTTTATCAACAAAATTTTTATTTGTCTCAGTGTAAGGAATATGTATACTAATTATGTCTGCCCAAGCAAACAATTCTTGCGAAGTTTTGAATTTATCAAACTGACTTTCAACATCCTTTATGTCAAAAAAACCAACCTCCATATCAAAGGTTTTTGCAAAATTTGCTACTTGCAGCCCTACTCTGCCTAACCCTAAAATACCGATTTTTTTACATTTCAGATTTGTATTAATGTATAAATTCCTATTCCATTCACCCTTTTTTACATGATCAAATGAACTTGGAATTTTTTTTAGCAATGCTAACAATAATGCCCATGTATGTTCTGCTGTAGAAGGAATACTTTTAAGGAAATCCAACTCGTTTCTAAGTGAAATGACTTTCCCGCCAACATTTTCAAAATAAGTTACATCTATATGGTCCAGACCAGTTGTAGCGGTTAAAATGAATTTTAAATTGGGTGCGCTATCAATAATTTCTTTATCAATTACAAATCCTAATCTAACAAAAATTATATCTATATCAGCAATTTCTATCTTCAACTCATCTCGACTCTCTATTCTTCCCTGTTTTACCTGAAAAAAATCATTCAAAGTTGTCAAAGCATTTTCACTAAAATTATTAGATTCAGTTATTAATAACCTCTTTTTTCCAATCGTCATATAAAAGTGTTGCTAATTTAAAATCTCTAATTGTATCAATATTCACCAACCAATCGGGGTTCATTATATAGGCCATCTTTTTTTTGACCATAAACGTTTTTTGGTCTGAAAAAGCTTTAAGTCTTACAGCATAAAAACATCCATTTCTATAGTACACAGGTTCTATATCTTGTCTTCTAGAAGTCTCACTACTATGATCTAACGGAATCAATTTATTATCATCCATTAAATTATACATTCTAGCCGGATTAACATCGTTCATTGGCACGACACTAATCACGCCATCAATTTCCGTTTTCTCAGCCAATAAATTAATAATATTATTCAAGTCATGATATGTACGCAGAGGCGATGTTGGCTGTAATAGAATGACAATGTCAAAATCTTCCTGGCATTGTTCAATAACAAGCTCAACAGTATCAACAACATTGCTCGTATCATCTGCCAAATAATCTGGTCTTTTTAAAACATCTACATCATATAGATTGGCTACCGCAGCAATATCATCATCATCCGTTGATACAACAATTTTAGATACCAAATTAGACTCTAAAGCACATTCTATTGCATGCGATATTAAAGGCTTTCCTCCCAAATCTTTAATATTCTTACCTGGCACTCCTTTGGAACCACCACGTGCAGGAACTATAGCCAGTACTTTCATATTAATAAACAATTGTCTTATGAAATTGTAAAGGTACTTCCGTCAACAATTTAGCTATTTTCACTCCTGCTTTTCCATCACCATAAATAGGAGATGAATCAACTTTTCCTTTTTTCACCATTTTATTAATCGCCAAACCAATTTCTTCTTCTGAATAATCTGTATCTATACTATTTCCTCCTCGATCTCTTCTATTCTGACGCGAACCAATGTTAACAACTGGAACGCCCAGAAAAGCACATTCACGTATACCTACACTTGAATTCCCAATTAAACAATCGCTATGTTTCAACAATTGCAGAAAATCTTTGCCTTCCATGTTCTTGAAAAAATGAACATTTGGTAATAAATGTTGCTCTCTAAAAGCACGTATTCCCGTAGAAGTTCCATCTGCTCCAGCATCTACATTTGGCCAAAACCAAAGTGTTGGCTTATTTAATTTATAGATTGCTTCAAGTGTAACTTCGATATGTTTTCTTGAGTCTTGATACTCTGTTGTAACTGGATGCTGCATTACAACCAGATAGCCTTTAGATAAATCTGGTTTTGTTCCTACACCTCCATATTTTTCATAAGGATTAAAAGGAAGTTTTTCAGTCTCTAATATTTCTGAGGCCAAATCGATAGAAGGACATCCCGTATTGAAAACCATTTTAGAATCTTCTCCTAGTTTTATTACTCTTTCTTTTGCACTTTCAGAGGCAACA
Source organism: Flavobacterium sp. LPB0248 (assembly GCF_013388355.1). Taxonomy (GTDB): domain Bacteria; phylum Bacteroidota; class Bacteroidia; order Flavobacteriales; family Flavobacteriaceae; genus Flavobacterium. The sequence continues at coordinate 3,469,728 of NZ_CP058246.1, read as the reverse complement.
AAATGATAATCTGCTAACTTTGTAATTGCATGACGAACCTTTTCATCAATGTTACCAGTAACTTCTCCACCTTGAATATGCGCCAAAGGAATATTCATATATGAAGCGGCAATAGCGGTTGCCATTGTCTCAAACCTATCTGCAACAGTTACCACAATATCTGGTTTCAAATTATCAAAAACTGTAGATAATTCAAGAATACCAATTCCAGTAGTTTTTGCAGCTGCAGTTAGATTTTCTCCTTCTAATACATTAAAAACCTTTGCTGCAATATGAAAACCATCTTTTTCAATATAATTTACGGCTGAACCATAACGATCCAATAATGCAGAAGCAGCAATAATTAATTGCAATTCTAAATCTAGATGTTCCTGAATGGCTGATAATACCGTCTTTACTCGACTATATGAAGGACGAGCTGTTATTACTACAGCTATTTTTCTTTTTGGCATTTTAATTATATTAAACTCGGGTTAAAAGTAGTCAAAAAAAAACATGCTGAAAAAAGATTAATTTTAACTTTCTTTTTAAACTGTCGAAACTAGATTTATATCAAATCTGTCTCATTTAAAAAATCCCACTTTTTCAAATCTTTGTTTAATGTCTTCCCGATAATTTCATGAAATCGAAACGCGTCAATTCCAAAACCTTTTGGTTTTTTAGATTCTAAGTCATCGAAAGTCAGAACATGGTCTTTACATAGATCTTTATTAATTGCCAATGATTTTTCAAAAATTTGTTTTAGTGAAGAAAATGCTTCATTATTATTTTTATCTATTGGACTTGATAATGAAGTTTTTATATTTCTAACCGCTTTTACAAGCTCTTTGGTTTCAAAAATGGTCAATGAAGATTTTGAATCTGGCCCAAACATTTGTCTGTCAAATACCACATGAAATTCTAAAATATCAGCACCTAAAGCTGTTGCTGCTATGCAAGTTTCGACCTTTGCAGAATGATCAGAAAATCCAACTTTAACATTATAACGATCTTTTAATTCTTGGATAACGTTTAAACCATACTGCTCTGGCTGAGTCGGGTAAGCTGTTGTACATTGCAAAATAGAGAATTCAACATTTCTTTCTTTTAAAAATTCAGCTGTTTTATTTAATTCCTCGTATGAACTCATTCCTGACGACAAAATCACTGGCTTTCCAGTTCGAGCGATTTTTTCTAAAATCAAAAAATTGTTAACTTCTCCAGAACCTATTTTGTATTGCTCTACTCCTAATTCTTCTAGCCAATCAACTGCCAAATTACTAAACGGAGAGCAAATAAATCTTAAACCTGCCTCATCACAATACTTTTTTATAGCTTTCCATTGCTCTAAAGAAAATCCCATTCGTTTCCAATAATCAAATCTTGTTTTGTCCTCCAATGAAAACTTTACACGAAAGGGTTCATGCATACTGCTTTCAGCTTCAGCAATATGCATTTGAAACTTCACAGCATCTACACCAGTTTGGGCAAGAGCATCAATATATGAATACAAAACTCCAAGACTACCATCATGTGCCTGACCAATTTCGGCAATAATAAATGGCAAATTTGATTCATTTTTTTTATCAGCTGTTTTCAAAAAAGTGTCCATAAAGTTAAATTAAGTTTTCTTCGGATTTTCAATCATTATATTCATTTCATAGTTCTAGTTTTTCATCAAATTTAAGGTTTCTTAAATGTTGCCATGATCCGTTTCATTCCCTTCTAAAATGATTTTATATCATTACATAACTTTTCTATAAATTAGATTTCTCAACGAGTTTGCACTTTTACAATAATCCAAAACTTTATTTTGAATCTATCTTACGGCAAAATTTAGTTATATTGTAGTATCGATCTGATTAAAAAATTGACATTTTTGATGCCGCTTTATGAGCTTTCAGTAAAATTCTAATGTTTGATAATTCTCCTGCTGAAAAAAGAAGTTTAATAGCCTGAATAAACTTTACAAAAAATTGATGTTTGACTACAGTCTTGGAAAAATGTTTTTTTAAAAAGTAAAAATATAATGTCTCCTTTTCTAATTTCATATTTAACGATGTCCATTTATCTCTTTGCCCTCCAACCGAAGCCGACAAATGTTCTACTAAAATTTTTGGTTGAAAATAAATATTTGCTCCTGCTTGAAGCAAGCGCATTCCATAATCCCAATCGTCTCCCCAAATTGTAAAATTTTCATCAAATAAAAAACCTGCTTCCTTAAAAATTTCTCTTTTTGCAACATTTAGACCTGAACAAACTTGAAGTCTAAATCGAGGCTTTGAAAAATTACTAGGTTTAGAGATAGTATCTAAAATAGTATGGTACTTAAATTCTGTAGTTTCCATTCCCTCAAATTGAATTCCAGGTATTAGAACATCAATAACATTAGGTTTTAATATTTCAACAATCTGCTCAAATGCGGCACTTGAGATTCTTAAATCATCATCTAGAAAAAATAACCATTCCTCTTCTTTATAAAACTTTAAAGCCTGATTTCTAGAATGATTTACTGAATTTTCTCTTGCGTTCTTTACAAAAGTAAATTTATAATTCAGCGGTAATTTATTTATATCTGCCTCTATATCCTGTTGACTTTGATCTACAATGACAACTTGAGAAATATATTTTTCGAATGCATTTAAGTCTATAAGTAAATTAGACAAATAGGATAATCTATCTCTTGTTGGAATAACTAAAAAAAAGCTTTTCATTTATTTAGTAATTTGGCATATATCGCATAAATGCCATTAAAAATTTTAAGTTTTTGTAAGATCAAAATCATACGATATTTTATTAAAAGCAACTGAAAGTTTATAGCAGACCAAAACCCGATTTGTTCAAAATAATAGCTTGTTATTTTTTGATACGTTTTAAAAGATGGAATGTTTAAAAAAGCAACTTCCAGTTTTTTTAAAATTATTTTCTTTTGAAATTTTGTAAAAAGTAAATTATGGTCTTTAAACAAAATTTCGCAAAATTCGAAAGTAGCCCAGTTCTTTTGATTTTTTGAACTAGAGTCGCCAGTGATACTTAAATTTGAAACTCGGACTAATACTTGAGCTTCATTGATTGAATAAATAAAATTTGGAATAGAGAATTCTAAAACCGCCAAATCATCTGAATGCCAAGCCAATGGCAATTCCTTAAATTTTATATTTTCTATTTTATTTCTTTTAAAAACATATTCACTTAACGAGCTCCTTGTTCTTTTTGAAAATTTCCTAGTCAAAAAGTCCTGTCCAGATTCTAAAACTGGATGCTTATATTTTTGGGAAATAGTCTCTTCTTTTTCATTTATAACTTTCGTCGCAAAACGAACTACATTTATTTCATTCTTGTTTATATCTTCTAAATTTCTATAAAAAGAGGCTACCACATTTTCATTAAGAACATCGTCATCTCCGAGAATCATGATCCATTCTTCGTTTTCTACTAAATTTAAACATCTTTCCCATTGTTTTACTAATGAAATTCCGCCTAGATTCTGGTCAAAATAATGATATTTAAAACTAAAGTCATTTTTATATTTTTCTAATAAAAAGACTGGATTTTCTGGACTTGAATCATTTCCTATGTAAACCTTAAATCTTTTATCAATTTGTCTTTTTAAGGACTCTAAAGTCTTCTCAAAAAACTCAAGTTTGTAATATGGTATTACTATAGCTATCACTTTTTAACCTTTTTAAGTATCCAATTTGCAAATGAAAGCAAATGTAAATTGACTAGGATATTTTTAACCTTATATCCTAATCTATATGACCCAGAATTTTTATATTTCTTTACTTCAATTCCTCTTTCTCTTGATTGCTGATAATATTTCTCAATTAAAAAAATTAAAAATTTCTCAAAATCATTGTCTGCCAATAATGTTTTTAGAATTGGAAAAGAATAAAAGAAATTACTTTTCATATGAATAAAATCTTTGGTCATATTTTTTTCGTGGTATCTGTAATATGCCAAAGGGAGATCTAAAAAAATAACGTCTGGATTATTTTTGAAAATTTTCAACCACATAACCCAATCTTCTTTTGCTCCCAATTCTGCCGAAAATTTGAAATCTTTAAAAATACTTTTATGAAAAAAACCGCAATGAATTGGTATATTAAACTCAAAATCCCAATCGTAAAGAACTTTTTCAAAAGTAAATTTAGATAAAGATAATTTACAAAAAGGGCCCTCAATAATTTTTAAATTACCACGAAACATCATAAAATTGGAAATAACCACTTTATTATTCAATTCTTGATCTGTTATTATTTCCAATGATTTTACAAATTTATTTTCGTCCAATAAATCATCCGAATCTAAAAACTGAATAAACTCTCCTGAAATTTTACTTAAAGCATAATTCCGAGCAGAACTTACCCCTTTATGTCCTAAACAATATAATGAAAATCTAGAATCTTTTTTTATAAATTCTTTAACAACATCTACTGTCTTATCTGATGAACCATCATCGACAATAATACATTCCCAGTTTGAATAAGTTTGTATTATTATTGATTGCAATGTTTCTTTTATTAGATTTTCTCTGTTAAAAGTTGGTATTACAATTGAGATTAATGGAAAATTTAGATGATCAGTATTCATTCTCTTTATTTTCTGCCAATTATTTTTTTTATACCTTTCTTAAAGATAATCTTTAATGGCAAATCCATTAAATTTTGGTGGTTTCTCTCAGAGAATTCATCAATAAATCCATCAATTGATTCTGCTGGTAAAAAATCAAGTTTGTCCCAAACCCGTGGCACCATGGGATGAATATCTGTAAAATTTTTATAATTTAAACTGGACAGTGATTTCCAAAACTGAAAATATTTTTGAGTATCAAAATCATCTCTATGTCCCCAATTCGTAATTTTTTGTATTATTTCACTTTCACTTCTTGCCCAAGATTGGTGAATAACATTTATGTTTGAATAGTAATTCCTCACATTATCATTTCTTCTTGTGTGAGAATTCGATAATTGATTTGTTATAAAAGGAAACTGTTCTTTATTATTTATAAATAGGTATCCATCATTTAATTGTTTATATAAAGTAACTAATTTTCCTTGAATACATATTGGAGTTAAATTAGGAAAAATATTTAGATACCAGTACTTATTTAAGTATATAAACAATTTTTCAAAATCATATATATACTCATCAACATCTAACTGTAATTTCCATCCTTTACCCAATTTTTTCAAAATCATATTCCTTTCTCTTGATTCGCACTGAATTGGAGTTAAAGAAGGAATATAAAAATTATCAAAATAAAATTCTATTATATTTTTGGTATCGAAGATTTTAACCTCCTGAAAAAAAGAATCTGGAATCTCGAAAGAATTCCCACTCCATGTTTTATATTCACAATCAATGCCAATAACAATTTTATTGACATATGGATACAATTGCTTCATCGAGGTTAGAAGCATTTGATAGTCATAAGAAACAAGATAACCTACTTTAATCAAAATATTGTTTTTATTTTTTTTATAATTGTGCTTAATAAAAATGTACAATAATAAAACTTGAATTCATTAAAATTATAGACAATATTTCTTAATCGTAAATCAGCTTTAAAATCTTTCAAAAAACTTTTATTAAGACTGTTTTTATAAAACTTATACACTTCGATTTCACGATTTTTATAAAATTTGCACAAATATATGTAATCGGAAATCAATTTTTTTGTTTTAAAACTTTCATCCACTCCACTCCACGCCCCTCCGGCATGCTCTCGATAAGAAGCTCCATTAAAATCTAAATACTTTGCTTTACCATAATCCCCTAAAAAAGAGGTCAAGAATAAATCTCCACAGTTAACTCTGTCAAAAAAAACTGGATATTCTTTTATTACATTTCTAAAACACCTTGTTAATGTAGGCAGCCACGCTCCTTTTTTTAAGTCTTTTTCATTATAATCCTTTTTAGAATTTCCTAAAAATGATGGTACCTTTAGATTATTAAATTGATCAACCACAGAACAATCATGGTAGCATACTACATAATTCGAATTATTTTCTAAAAAATCAACTTGTTTCTGTAATTTTAAAGAATCAGTCCAATAATCATCGCCTTCACACAAAGCTATATAAGTCCCTAAACATTGTTTCATAGCAAAAATAAAATTAGGCATCATTCCAATATTATTCTCATGTCTAAAATATTTTATCTTTGAAGCTTTTGGGTGACTCTTTAAAATTTCTGTAATAATTGAATCTGTCTTATCTGGAGAACAGTCATTAGCCAAGATAAGTTCTATTTCAAAATCGCACTCTTGCATCAATACCCCCTCAATAGCCTGCTTGATGAATTTTTCATGACCATAAGTGATCATACAGATGCTAACTATTAAATAAGAATTCATTTTTAAAAATTAAGTTGGGGCAACACTTTAATGATTTTACCGGGAATGCCAACAACTAAACTATTATCAGGGATATCTTTTGTAACTACAGCTCCGGCTCCTACAATAACATTTTTACCAATCGTTACCTTTGGAAGAACAGTTGAATTAGTTCCTAAAACAGTATAATCGCCAAGTTTACAATTTCCAGAAATACTAACTCCCGGCGATAATTCTACAAATTCGCCTATTATAGAATCATGTCCAATTGTACAGTTTAAATTAATTAAAGCGCCTTTTTTTATTTTAATGTCAGATGTAATAATGGTTCCTGTCATTATATTACAACCCAATTCTATTTCATTGCCAAAATTACCAATGTGCGCTAATGGGCTTACTGTAGAAGAAAATTCGCCTCCTATTAAAGTAAATTTATCATATAATTTTTTTCGCAATATTGGGTTGCCTATTCCTATTGTAAATTTCTTATCTACTGTCCTGAAGTAATTTGAAGCATCTTCAACGGTTTTTAATACAGGAAATATACCAAATAAAGGTTCGTTTATCTCACCATTAACATCATCATAAAATCTCAAATTTTCCAGCTGATTTAATTGATAAACAATTTCTAAAACTTCTTTTGCAAAACCTTTAGCGCCAATAATTAACATAAACTTGAATTAATTAATACTACAATTTTTTCTAATTGCTGTAATTGTAACTCTACATACAGAGGCAAACACATTATACGAGATGAAATGCTTTCTGAAATTGGCATTTCTGAGCCTCTTGTATATTCAATTGTATTCAAAGAAGGATAAAAATAACGTCTTGGAAAAATTTGATTTCTGTTTAATTCCTTTTGAACTTTTAGCAATTGTTCTTCTGTATCAAAAATTATTGGATAATAGCTATAATTCCAATTCGTATTTTCCCTTAATTTTAAACATTGCAACTTCGAAAAATCTAGATTATCATTATAAAATTCAACTATTTTTTTTCTTTCCCTTAGTATTTTATTCATATAAGGAAAAACAGCCAAACCCAGTGCTGCTTGTAGCTCTGAAATTTTACCATTAATCCCTAATCCATGAAAAGCAAGAGTGCCATTATGTCCAAAGTTATGAGAATAAAACAATTTATCCCTCAAATCTGCATCATTGGTAAACATGGCACCACCTTCTCCAGTATGAAATAACTTTGTTGCATGAAAACTGCATGTACTTACATCTCCGTAATCAAAAATAGATTTATTATTGAATTCCACACCAAAACAATGTGCGGCATCATAGATAACCTTTAAATTATACTTTTTTGCAATCAACTCAATATCAACAACATTACATGGATTTCCAAAAACATGAGTAGCTAATATGGCTTTAGTTCTGGACGTAATCGCTACTTCTATTTTAGTTTCATCGATAGTCAAATATTCTGGATGGATATCCACGAAAACTGGGCTACAATTTTCCCAAACTATTGATGCAGTAGTTGCTACATAACTAAAAGGAGTAGTTATAATTTCACCTTGATTTCCTAATAACTTCAATGCTATTTGTAATGGTACAGTACCATTGTTAGTCACAATAATATTAGATACATTTAAATATGCCTTTAACTTCTCTTCTAATTCCAATACAAGCTCTCCTCTATTTGTGAGCCATTCCATATCCCAAGCCCGTTTAAGATAAGAATTATATTCTTCTATAGGAGGAAGAAAAGTTTTGGTAACATTTATCATTAGTTCTTTTTTAATATCCAATTAAATTTAGGCTTAATGTAACCTGGTTCTCTCCCCATATATACTCCTAAATCTCGTCCGCCATCAATAATAGTAAAACATAGAATATCATTTTCAACAAAAAGAGCTTCACGTCTGTCTTTTATAAAAAAGAATGATAAAAAATATTGACCAGACTGAAAAAATGAGGAAGGAAAAAAACATGTTAATTCATTTTTACCATATTGTAATTTTTCCTCTTCCTCTCCATTTGAAAAAGAGAAAAGAGACTCTCCCATCTCGTTATATAAATGATAAGTTACACAATAATTCCCCAAATATCTATCTTTCAGATTTATTACAGTTTTTAATTCAATTTCACTATTTTCTATTAGCGGTTCATATATACTTTTACCTAAACAATTAATTGAAATTTCTTCTAATTTGAACTCATCCGTTTCATAATCTAGACCAAATGTTTTTTGATTGATAACTTCCGAATCTCCGCTTAGGTAATAACTAACTGCTTTTTCAATATTACTAATAAGTTTCACCTTACCATGCTCTAAAACAATTCCTCTTGTACACAAACTTTTTACAGCAGCCATATTATGGCTTACAAAAAGAACTGTCCTACCTTCACTTTTAGAAATATCCTGCATTTTTCCAATTGCCTTCTTTTGAAATTCAGCATCACCAACTGCCAAAACCTCATCTATAACCAAAATTTCAGGTTCAAGAAAAGCGGCAACAGCAAATGCCAAACGAACTGTCATTCCAGAACTATATCTTTTCACAGGAGTATCTATATAACGTTCGCAACCTGAAAATTCTATAATTTCATCTAGCTTTGATGCAATTTCTTTTTTGGTCATCCCTAAAATGGCTCCGTTTAGAAATATATTTTCTTTTCCAGTCATTTCACCATTAAAACCTGTACCTACTTCTAACAAAGATGCTATTCTTCCGCGCGATTTTATACTTCCGGTTGTCGGAGCTGTTACTTTCGAAAGTATTTTTAAAAGTGTAGATTTTCCTGCTCCGTTTTTTCCAATAATACCTAAAACTTCTCCACGTTCAACTTCAAAATTAACATCCTGCAATGCCCAAACATAATCTGAAGTACCTTTTGTGGAACGATCATTTGTGTCCCCAATCTTTAAATATGGATCTTCTTTTCCTCTAATTATATGCCACCATCTATTTAAATCGTGACTTAAAGTTCCTGTGCCAACTTGCCCTAAACGGTATTGCTTCGAAATATTTTCAGCTTTTAATATTATATCTTTCATCTATACGGTATCTATAAAGCTTTTCTCTGTTTTATTAAAAACCAATAATCCAGCAAAGAAAACAACCAATGTAACTACTGCTGTATATAATAGACCAAAAACTGAAATGCTACCAATATTTAAAATCATATAACGAGAAGTTTCTATTATATATGCTAAAGGATTATACTGCACTATCCATCCAAATTTCGGAAGTTTTTCTTTTATTAATTCCATTGGGTACATTACCGCCGATACATACATTAATAATTGAACTCCAAATCCAACCAAATTATTTAGATCCCTATACTTCGTAACCATTGAAGAAATCATCATTCCTAAACCCAGTCCCAAAATCCCCATAAATACTATTAAGACTGGAAAAAATACCAATGATACATTTAAACTTAAATCTGCGCCTTGAAAAAAAAAGAAAATATAAAAAACAATAAATATGCAAAATTGAATTCCAACTTTAATCAAGTTAGAAATCACGATCGATAGTGGAGTAATGATTCTTGGAAAATATACTTTACCGAATATAGCCGCGTTAGATTTAAATGTATCTGAAGTTCCATTTAAACAAGAAGTAAAATAATTCCAAACCATGATTCCGGCAAGATTAAATAAAAATGGCGGAATTGTCCCAGTCTGAATTCCAGCAACATTATTAAATATAATAGTAAAGGTTATAGAAGTAAATAAAGGTTGAATTAGATACCAAAGTGGTCCCAAGACAGTCTGTTTGTAAACTGTAATTATATCACGTTTTACAAAAAGCATTAATAAATCTCGATACTGCCAAATTTCTTTAAAATTCAGCGAGAAAAATTTATTCTTAGGTGTTATTTCAAACAGCCAGTCATTTGTGTTTTTAGAATCCATTTAAAAGAACTAAAAAATCCTGTCTTAAAAATTAACAAGATTTTTAACATTTTAGAATTTGTTTAAAAATGTCAAAAGGTGTTTTAAAAAAACACCTTTTGATTTATATTTCTGAATATTATATATGTATACTATTTATCTAAAACTTCAAAAGTAGAATTCATACTTTTAAATTCTGGAACAATTTTTTTCATCTTAGCAACGATATCATCATTTTCATAAAAATCAGCGATACCAATTAATTCATCAACATCATTATGAAGAGTTTCATATTCGTCTTGAATTTCTTGGGCTATCATAATCTTATTATGATATGTCGGAAGAGTTTTAGAGGTATCGTTTAGCAATTCTTCATAAAGTTTCTCTCCAGGTCTTAGACCAACAATTTTTATCTTAATTTCTTTATCTGGTATAAAACCTGCTAACTTAATCATTTTTCGAGCTAAATCAATAATTCTAACTGGTTTACCCATGTCAAAAATATAGATTTCACCACCATTCCCCATAGCTCCTGCCTCTAATACTAGCTGGCAAGCTTCTGGAATTGTCATAAAATAGCGAATGATATCCTGATGTGTAATAGTTACTGGCCCTCCCTCGGCAATTTGCTTGGTAAACAATGGAACAACAGAACCATTTGAACCTAAAACATTTCCAAAACGAGTGGTAATAAATTTTGTACCACCTTCCACATTCTCTTGTTGATTTTTCAAGAATAAAGATTGAACATATTTTTCAGCAATACGTTTACTGGCCCCCATTACATTACTTGGGTTAACAGCTTTATCTGTAGAAACCATTACAAATTTCTTTACCTGATATTTACAAGCTAAATCAGCAAGATTTTTAGTTCCTTTTATATTAGTTTGAATTGCCTGAGCAGGATTTTCTTCCATTAAAGGCACATGTTTGTATGCAGCAGCATGGAAAACTACATGTGGGTTATAATTTTTAAAAACTTTTTCCAATGCTTTTTTACTTCTCACATCTGCGATTACAGCAACAATCTTAGTGCTAAAACTCATTGTTTGAGTTTCTAAACACAAATTATGTAATGGTGTCTCAGCATGATCTAGAACTATAACATTTTTTGGACCAAAATTCAGGACCTGTCTTACAATCTCGCTTCCAATTGAACCAGCAGCTCCAGTAATTAAAATTGTTTTATCTTTTAATTGTTTAGAAATTGATTTACTATCTAAAACTATAGGTTTTCTTTCTAATAAATCTTCGATCTGTATATTTTTTACTTTCTGAGAAATTTCTTTTTGATTTTCCCAATCTGAAATCAAAGGAACTGTATATACTCTATAATTAAATTCTAAACATTGATCTACAATAATAAGCTGTTCATCTTTTGTCAAGCTTTTATCAGCAATAATCACTCCTTCCGCTGCAACAGATCGCATTAAGGCTGGAAGTTTTTTTCTTAAGATCAAAATTGGAAGATCCAGCATACGCTTAGATGCATTCTGGTTATTTTTATCAACAAAACCAACTATTTTAAATCGTGAAGGTGTTTCAAATTTTAAAGCATTGGCTACAGAAATGGCATTTGCATCAGTACCATAAATTACTGTTCTAACAAGCTTAGTCGTCGCTTTTTCAGAAAAATACATTTCAAATGTCTGTTTTACAACTACACGATATAAAAACAATCCACAAAATGATAAAACTAAATTGATAAAAAGCGCAGTATTTAAAAAGGCTTTATGCCCCGTATATAACTCAAAAATTAAATTTATAAACAAAAAGAAAACCAAAACTGACATTTGAGAAAAAAGTAGTTTTATGGCATCAATATAGGATGAATGTCTAATAATTCCGGAATAAGTACGAAACAGCCAAAAGAAAAACACATTCACTGTTATAAGACTTGCTACAAAATAAAAATCGTGTGATGTTATAATATACCCTATAGCTGTCCCATCAAAAAGCAAATAGGTAAAAGAAAAAGAAAAAAACAAAACCATTACATCAATGGCGATGATAATCCACCTAGGCAGATAACTCAAATTATTGATATTTGCCCTAAGATTTCTTGGAGAAAAGGTTTTATACAATAAAGAGGTAACATTATTTGGTTTTTCAGTATTCAATTTAGCTTTTTTTAAGTCAGTAAAATTTGAACTTTTATACAAAAATACAAATTAAAGGTTTTAAATAATTACTTGGTGAAGCAAATTAAACTTTAACACCTTTTCTCTTTTGTTTTAAAAATTCTAAAAGATAGGTTCCATAACCTGATTTAAGTAAGGGTTGGGCCAATTCTTCAAGCTGCTCATCGCTAATAAAACCTTGTCTCCAAGCAATTTCTTCAATACAACCTACTTTTAAACCTTGTCTCTCTTCAAGAACTTGCACAAATTGCCCTGCTTGCATTAAACTATTAAAAGTTCCTGTATCCAACCAAGCCGTTCCTCTACTTAATATGCCTACTTTTAATTTTCCTTTTTCAAGATATACTTTATTTACGTCCGTGATTTCATATTCTCCACGGGCACTAGGTTTTATATTTTTTGCAATCTCTACAACAGAATTATCGTAAAAGTATAAACCTGGAACAGCATAATTAGATTTTGGTTTTAATGGTTTTTCTTCAATTGAAATGGCTTTAAAATTTAAATCAAACTCAACTACGCCATATCGTTCAGGATCTGACACATGATAAGCAAAAACGACTCCACCATTTGGTTTTGTATTAGATTTTAGAAGTTCCTGCATATTAGAACCAAAAAATATATTATCACCAAGAATTAAAGCTACGTCATCATTGCCTATAAATTCTTCACCAATGACAAACGCTTGTGCTAAGCCATTAGGAATTGCTTGTTCTGCATAACTGAATTTACATCCTAAACTTGAGCCATCGTCTAATAATTTTTTAAAATTTGGCAAATCATACGGAGTAGAAATAATTAATACTTCATTAATCCCTGACATCATTAAAGTTGATAATGGATAATAAATCATTGGCTTATCATAAACAGGCATCATTTGTTTACTCATTGCAAGAGTTAAAGGATGCAAACGAGTACCTGAACCTCCTGCTAGTATAATTCCTTTCATATATTTCTAATTTTAGATCTTAGATTTTGAATTTTAGACTTCTTTAAAATCAAGCTTAAATAAAAATCTAGCAATGATTTAAATAAACATTTTTTTTAAACTTTCCCTATATTCGGGAATATTCAAGCAGTAAGTCTCTTTAATTTTTTTTTTATCTAATAGTGAAAATTTTGGACGTTTTGCTGGAGTTGGATAAGAAGTAGAAGAAATCCCTCCAACATTACAATTGTATCCTCCAAATTCTTTAATGCTCAACGCAAAATCATACCAACTTATTTCACCTTCATTTGAATAATTATATATTCCCGGAATCCATTTTGAAAATTCAAGAATATCAATCATTGCTTGCGCCAAATCAGCCGCATAAGTCGGTGAGCCAATTTGGTCATTAACAACATTAATAATATTTCTTTCCTGCATTAATCGTTTCATGGTTTTTACAAAATTGTTTCCAAATTTACTATAGACCCATGAAGTTCTAATAATAATAGAGTCTGGATTCTCTTTTAAGCAGGCAATTTCTCCAGCTAATTTGCTCTCTCCATAAACATTTACAGGGTTTGTATTTGCTTCTTCATTTAAGGCCACAGAAGAAGTTCCATCAAAAACATAATCAGTAGAAACGTGAATTAATTTAGCTTTATTTTCTGAAGCAAATTTTGCAATTATTTCAACAGCTAAATGGTTTACGACAAAGGCAAGTTCTTTCTCACTTTCTGCTTTATCAACTGAGGTGTATGCGCCGCAATTAAAAATTACATCTGGATCCATCGTATTTAATTGTGTTTTTAGTAACTCTAAATTATCTAATGGCATTTTGTTTCTATCAGCAAAAATCCATTTGTAGTTTTTATAATTTTCAGATAAACCACGAAGTTCTGACCCTAACTGTCCATTTGCTCCTGTTACAAGAATTTTTTTCATTAAAATAAACTGTTACAATTTTCAATAAATGGAAGAATCTGATCTTTCTCGGAAACAATTGCATCATTTAAATCCATACCCCAATCAATATATAATGAAGGATCATTATATTTAATTCCGCCTTCTGAATCTTTATTATAAAATCGATCACATTTATACATTACAGAAGCCGTTTCACTAATAACAGAAAATCCGTGAGCAAATCCCTGAGGCACCAATAATTGTTTTTTATTTTCTGCTGATAACAAAATACTAAATGATTTTCCATATGTTGGAGAGTCTTTTCTTAAATCTACTGCTACATCAATAATTTCACCTTCCAATACTCGAACCAATTTTGTTTGAGCAAAAGGAGGATTCTGATAATGCAACCCTCTTAGAGTTCCCTTCTTCGAAAACGACTGATTATCTTGTACAAATTCAATACTAATTCCTAAATCATCAAATTTAATTTTACTGTACGATTCAAAAAAATAACCTCTTTCATCTCCAAATATAGTTGGCTCTATAATTATCAAATCTTTAATAAATGTTTTTTCAATTCGCATATTTTAACTCGTATTTCATAAAGAAATTAATAATTTATTTTATTCTCCTTTTATCTTCATTAGTTAAATTTGAATCTGACGGCAAACACAGTTCTTTCAAACAGCATTTCAGCTTTTTTTTTGCTCCTATAATAAAACATTCTTAAATCTTACCAATACAATTATTATTAAACAAACATATCAGATTTAATAAAATTTAATGTTGGAACAATGTTTTCGTTTTCAAACTAATCTATGTTCAATCTACAAGAAATCAATTTGATTCTAGACCTTTATCAATATATTAGTTCTCAATTTGACTTTTTCTTAATACTAATGATGACCAGATTTTCTTATTGCCCATTAGTTAACTGCCAATAATCTAATGGAAATCTAACATCGTCCTCTCCCACATTAATTAGTGGTAATGTAGAAAAGGATATCAACTTTGAATTTTCTTCAAGAGATTCTATAGCATTCACATAACCAGATGGAATGTGTACAATTTTACTATCAGATTCAGACACATAAATAGTCTTAATAATTAATTCCTTTGAAGGATTCTCCCAATTATCAATTTTTGTAAAATGAATATTAAACGAGCCTGAAACGCAATAAAAATTTTTAGAATCTAATTTATGTCCCTGCCAAGCTCGAATTGGATTTTCGTGAGAATTACTAATAATATAAAACCTTTCAATATTCTCAAAACTAAAATCGTTCACATACGATATAATCCCTCGATGATCTGAAAATTTTCCGCCTTGAATTATTCTAGATTCCATGATTCAGTCGTAAACAGCTTTTATTTAACAAATAAAATTTTACTGAATAAATTAGTAGTAAAGGAAAAATGACAATTAAAAATATAATTGCATCTTGAACTTTTTGGTAAAGGAGAATAACCAATAAGGAAACTCCAGCCTGAACTAAAGCATAAAGGAAAGATACCAACCTATGTTGCAACTTATATTCATTACTTAGCACTTGATATAAATGTAACCTATGAGCTTCGAAAATATTTTGCTTAAGATAAAGTCTATGCAAAATTGTACAAACTGTGTCAACTCCATATATTGCTAAAAATAATATCCAAATAAGCGATTTTGTTACTAGAATAAGTTTTATTTCTAAATAAATTATCCAAAAAGCTATGGTAATACTTCCAACATCGCCAGCAAAACATTTTGCTTTTTTTCTATAATTAAAAAAGAGAAAAACTAAACTGGCAATTATTGCATATTTTATAAGCATGTCATCAGTAAAAAGCTGGATTTTAGCATTTACATACAATAAAGAGGACATTATTACAATTGTATACAACCCCGTAATACCATTAATTCCATCCATAAAATTATAGGCATTTATTAAACCAATAGCTAAAATATATGCCAATATTACACCTAAGATTGAAACTAAATTAAATAATTCAAAATCAATGAATATTAAAGTAATTGCAATAAAATGAATCAAAATCCTCATTTTATTAGACAAACTTTGAATATCATCCCAAAAGCTTACTAGACTAACTAATGTAATTCCTGTAAAAAAATAGTAATTATCCGGAATATGTTGCACAAAATAAAGTAGTGATGCAAACCAGAAAATTATTCCTCCACCTCGTAAAGTTATTTCTGTATGTGAACTTCTTTCATTAGGCCTATCAATAATGTTAAAACGATCTGCGACTTTAAAATAAAGTAACATTATGATCATTAGTATAATTCCTAAAATTATATGTCCCATTCTACAAGATTATTGTTAGTTAGTTAATTTTGTTTCATCATAAACTTTTTTGATAGTCTTTCTAGAATTATTTTGCTTTCCAGCAATAAATAATAACTTATTTTCTATCTTAAAATTTATATTAGCTTTATCTATAAATTATTGTTATTTAAATACTCCAAAACTGATCCTGGCTCCCATCCCAATAATTCTCTAGCTTTTGAATCATCGAAAGTCAAATCCGAAATTATTTTTTTTACTTTCAATGAATTAATAGGAGCTTTTTTACCAAATATATCACCACTATATCCTATTAATTTTGCAATGAATAAAGGCAAGTTCAAAGGAGATTTCTTTTTCTTCTTCTGCTTTGAAATAGCACTGCTTAATTCACTAAAATTTGGGTGAACTCCATCTGTAAGATTAAAAATACCTCCTACAGCCGCAACCTTTGGAATAAATCCAGCAACATCTTCTGCCAACACCATACTTTTTCGTGCCTTACCGCCACCAATATTAAAATAGTATCCTCTATCTATAGCTTTTAACATCGCCCCTAAATTACCTGGAGGACATTTCCCTACCAAAAGAGGCAAACGCAAAATAGTACAAACAACATTATTTTTTCTACACCATTGAGCCACTATTGCTTCCGCTTCAATTTTACTTCTCCCATATGGATCTTTTGCTAGTAAAGCATCTTCTTCTTTAATATTGATTCCATTTTCCAAACCATAAACTGAAACAGAACTAATAAAAACAAATTGCTTAGGCACTCCCATTTTCTCAAGTCCTTTCAATAAATTTTTAGTTCCGACTACATTTACTTTATAAAACTCTTTTTTCTCTAATTCGTTTTTGGGAATAACATGAGCCTTTCCAGCAGAATGAATTACTAATGAAAAAACCTTATTAAAAACAGGAATATCATTTTCTAATTCAATATTATAATATCCAGAAGATCTAGATAATCCAAATAAATTAAAACATTTTTTTTGTTTTTCACTAATTGCCTTTCCTAAAAAACCATTCATTCCAGTAATCAAAACATCACTCATCATAACTACTTTTTTAGCACTTCATTATATTTAGATACGACTTGATTAATCATTTTCTCTTTAGTAAATAACGTTTCATATCGTTTTTTTGCTCCTTCCGAAATATCCATTAAAAACTCAGGATTTGAAAAAACTTTATCTATTGCTTTCGCAATCTCTTTACTTTTACCTGGCGTGACTATTACTCCTGATTCCGAATCTTTATTAACCCAATCAACACCAGACCCTTCAATTTTTGTCGAAAGTACTGGTACACCTAATGCCATTGCTTCAACTTGTACAATTCCATACGCCTCAGTTTTAAACAACGATGGTAAAACTAACATATCACTGGACTTAATATAGCTAAACTTATAAGAATCATCTACTTCTCCTAAAAAAATTACTTTATCAGAAATCTTTAATTCACTTACTAAATTCTCCATCTGAATCTTCATTTCCCCATCACCAATAAGAAACAAAACACAATCAGATTCTATTAAGCTCATTGCTTGTATAAGAAACTCTATTCCTTTATAATAAACAAATCTACCAACATATATCAATTTCTTCTTTGTTTGGTAATTTTCATTAATCTTGGACTCAGTCTGAGAACTAAATAATGATTTATCAATATCTAATCCAATTACTACATATGATACCTTATTAATAAAAGATTTAAGCACTTTATTATTTATAGAGTAATTTGGTGTCGTACATAATATTAAGTCACTTTTTTTTAAAACCCAAGTTTCAAAATACTTAATTATTAAATAAGCATACTTCTGTTTTAAAATATTGCTATGCCAGTGAACTATTATTTTCGATTTTGGTCGAGTAAGAAACAATGCTAATAAAGCCATTGGGTCAGGTAAATGGACATGAATGATATCATACTCGTCCTTAATCTTCCATAGTCGAAAAATTAATGAAATGGAAAAAAAAGTAGATTTCGCTTTAAACAATAAAGATTCCCTATATACTAATCCTTCTTCACAGTACTTATCTATTTTTCTACTATTTTTATCATTAGCTCCTAAAACGTCACATTTAATTCCAGATTCATTGAGCCCATAATAGAAATATTCCATTACTTTTTCAACACCTCCTAGCTTTTTAATTGGTGGGAATGCTTTTCCCAATTGTAGTATTTTCATTTTTTAAATAACTATTTTTTGCAATTTTTTATTAAAAATTGATATATCGAAATCCTTTACACTTGACAAAGCGTTACAAGAAAAAGTTTTATAAAGATCAGGAGAATTACACAAAAAAGTGACTTTTTCAGCAATTTCTTGAGCACATTTTATGGAAACATGCAATCCATTATAACCATCTTTAACAAGTTCACTTTGACCACCAATATTAGTCGTAATTACCGGCACACCACTTGAAAAAGCCTCAATAATTACCATCCCAAATGATTCTTCAATTATGGAAGGAAAACATAAAATATGTACAAACTGCGAAAGCTCACCAACCACATCATCACAAAATCCTTTAAAAAATACTTTATTACAAGCAGACTCTATAAGATTCTTTTTTTCAGGTCCTTCACCAAATATCCAATATTCAACATCTACATTCGTATTTAAGTATTGATAACTTTCAATAAAATAATTAATTCCTTTAACATCAATTAAAGTTGAAAAAGTTGCTACAATAACTTTCTTTTGAAAAACTTTAGGAAAATTTGATCTTATAATTAAATCAATTGGATTAGAAATCAAAACTACATTTTTCAAACCAATATTTCTTTTAACTATATCCGATACGGCTATAACATATTTAGCCTTTTTCAAAGTTTTTAAATAAAAAAATCTAACAATTCGTTTTTTTTCTACTAAATGGGCATGATATACAAAATTATATTTCCACAAAACATTAAGAAAATAAGCATAAATTAATACTTTCTTAGTTGTAGCAAATAAAATAACTTCTGTACTCTTATCAAGAGTATTCTTTATTTTTATTATATTTAGAAAAATAAAGAACGGAAAAATACAGGCTTCAATAATTTTCAGAAAAACACCGTATTTACCTGATTTAACTTTGCTAAAATTCGATAACTGATAAGATTTGGACACATATTGAGACGCTTCAATATTAAACCTTGAGTCTAATGAAGTATCAAACAATGTTATAAAATACTTTGTTGACAACTCCTTCAATACGATCAAGCTAATTCTCTGACCACCTCCAAATTGTGATTTTGATGAATCTTCAAGAAATACTATTTCTTTTTTCATTTTTAAATTCGTTATTGTAATAAAAAAGGAAACAGATAATATTTGTAAAAAAATAAACATTAATCACAGCGTAATGCAATATCATAAAAAATATCACAACTACAAGCAGAATATTTATCTTATCGATTTTTTTTATTATTGATAAAGCAAAAAAACATATATAAAAAATAAAAAAAACAACACCTATCTGCACTGCAAACCTGATTAAAAAACTTTCTCCCGTAAATCCATAACTTAGAAAATCGTAAGTATTAATAAAACCAATTCCAAATAACTTTGAAAACAATGGTAATTGTACAAATGTAGCCAGTTCTATAGACATTGCGCTGGCACTGCCATGGCCTGATTGACTAAAAGACCATATCCCCACTCCACCAAAAACAAACAAGAATAAAGATATCGTTAAAAACCAAAATTGCTTTAAAGACATTCTAACTTTCAAAAAATCAATTTTAATTATATAGACAATAAAAATAGAAGCAATCAAAGCTGTCTTTGCTCCAGACAATATACAGGAAACAATGAACAAAACATACCAAAAATTGGTATAAACTTTTTTATCAAAGTCTTTAGAATAAACGTACTCAACTATAATTGCGAGTGGAAAAACGAATGCAGATTTTTGAGGTTGTAACCATAGCCCAAAAGGTCTTATAAAAGGAATTCCAAATTCTCCTTGAGGCAAAAAATAATCAGAAGTGTCTACATCATTAAAAAAACCATAAATAGCATTTCCCAATAATGAGTTTTTTATGCCACCTGGATCAATCAAATTTATATATATAACTTCATATAAGTTAAATAAAATACAAAATCTGCATAGCAATAAAATTAAATAAAATATTTTTTTATAGTCAGGATCAATAAAATAAAAAGGTAACATCATAAATGGGATAAATAAAAATCTATAAGATTCTTTAACTAAACCATCTAATTCATTTTTTGGCAATAAACTTCCATAGAAGAAAATTATTAGTGAAAAAAAAGAAAGCATTAGAGCCGAAAAAAAATGTTTATGAATAGCTTTTGCTTTGCCCTTAATAACGCCTCTAATAACAACAAAAAAAACAAAAATCTCAGTTATTAAAAACGTTGGAAACAAATAATAATTAATAATAGATGAAAAAAAAAACAACAAAACAAAAAGTTTCATCACTCTTGTATCTTTATAATCTTCATGCATAATTTAACATCTAATAAAATTTACTATTATCATTTTTAAAAGTCTTTACTTAATTACATTTTAAAATGTATAGTACTAAAAAACAATCCAACAAAGGATTTAAGCTTCAACTCTAATTGCTTTGATTTTATTGATTTTAAATATTCTTTATTTGCTTCTTTATACATGCCAAAACAATGGTATTTCCTTGCAGAACTAAAATAGAATCTAAAAAAGGCCTCTTTTTTATCTTCTTGCTTTAAATAACCGATATATTTATTCAATAAATTTTCTTCTTTTTGAATATGCTTAATAGAATAAGAAAGATTTCCACCACCAATCCAATATCCCCCTAAACTAATATTAATTAGTTTAAACTTATTGGTAACCAAACCTGTTCGTATCCAATAATCTGCATCTTCGATGGCTACTAATTCCTTATCCTCGCTCAGATAGCCAACTTGATCCACAATTGATTTTCTAATTACAACACTTGAATTTGAAATTCTATTACCTCTCAAAAGCACATCCCTAACTATATCTTCATCTAATTCCCTACCAATCATTTTACCATTTGGTTTATTATAGTCATAATATCTATCCAAATTATGATATAAAAAATCATAATTGTTTAAAAAAGGTAAGATGGATTCTAATTTATTTGAATACCACCAATCATCAGAGTCCAAAAAACATATCCAATCACCTTTTGCCTCAGCAATTCCTTTATTTCTTGAGACTGCAATTATACCATTATTCGCATTATTAATCAACCGAATGCGTGAATCTTCATAACTTTCCACTATTTCAATAGTTGTATCTTCTGAAAAATTATTTACAATAATTGCTTCCCAATTTTGATAAGATTGACTCAATAGGCTATCTAAACACTTTTTAATAAAATGGGCATGATTATACGTAGGAATAATAATTGAAAAAAAAGGAGATATATTATTCATTCTTTTGCTCTAAATAATCAAAAAGTTCATTAATTCCGTCTTCAAGCGACCATTTTGGTCTAAAACCTATACCTAGAATTTGAGAGTTGTCTAAGACATACTTAACTGTCATATCTGTATTCTTTCTTTCAGCAGCACTGATGGTCAATTCAATTCCATATCTATCTGCATAAACACTTTTTATTTTTTTTGCAAGTTCCATTATTGAAAATGTAGCTCCTGAGTTCAAGTTATATGTCACATATGGCATTGTAGTCTCTATTACTGCTTGCACCCCATTACAAACATCCCATCCGTGTATGAAATCACGCAACTGAGTACCATCCGATTGCAAAACAATTTCCTTTTTAGCAAAAGCCATACTGCACAAATCATTTACCACTAACCACCAGCAATTATTTTCGCTAAAAACAGGTGCTCCATAGCTATTTGAAAGCCTAATAATCCGACAATCAACAGTTGAACTTCTATTATAATATTCACAAATCACTTCTCCAATATGATGAGTTAAACCGTAAGCATTTTGAGTTACTAATCTGTAATCTTCTCTCACAATTTCATCTAGTAAAGAACCATAAACCTGGGCTGTAGAAAAATAAATAAACTTCTTTAACCCATGCTTAGAAAAAATATCCAACATAGACCAAACTGGAATAATGTTTACCGAGCCAACAAACGAAGGAATTCCATTTGATTGTTTATGGTCAAGCGAAACCAAATGTATAACTATATCGAAATTATTCTGAGCTAAGTCCTGTAAAAAAACTTCATCCCTAATGTCGCCAATTAACACATGTTCCATTTTTGAAATCCAATTTTCATCTTGAGGTAATTTGGAATGACAAAGCGCTGTCACTAAATATCCCTCACTAGCCAAATGTAAACAAAGACGTGCACCTATATAACCACTGCCACCCGTTACTAAAACTTTTTTTCCTACCATTGATAATTTATATCGGATAAGTTTTCTTTACGTTCAATTTCATTTGAATCATGCTCTAGATTGGCTAAATTCAATAATAAATTGTATTTCGAACCAACTCCATTAAATGACACCCACACTCCTGGAGGTATCGTAATCCTTTGATAGTTATTCTCTCCCAAGGTAATATCCATAAAATTACCATTTGTTGGACTACCCTCCCTATCATCATATATCACAAATCTTATTTCACCTACTGGTACGACAAAATTCAATGTCATTTCAAAGTGTTTTTTCCAAGGCTTGGTATCTTGATAATTAATTGTAGAAAAATATGCCTCGCCAAATCCTAAAAAACCTGGGTCAGTTTTTTTCATACCATGAAATACATCACCCTTAGGATGATGTATTCTTTTCAATGGGGTCAACAAAACCTGATCAACTGTTATCTTGTCCATGCAATATTTTCACGTTTAGCTAAATTTTCGTATCCTTTAATTTGAGAAACTGTATAGTTGAACATATTCTCTTTATTTTTATAAAACTCATAATACCAATCACTAGTATATTCTATTAATGTTTGATAATCAAGTGTTGGTTTCCATTGAAAATGAAATAACGCTTTATCGCAATTCAATTTCAACAAGCCAGCCTCATAAAATTTAATATTCCCTGTTACTCGATAAGCATCCTTTGAATTTTCAAAATGCCATCTAAGACTCATATCTTCTAATATTTCTTGAACTGTATGATTATATTCGGGTTTTGGTCCAAAATTAAAACTTTCTCCATTCAAACTATGATCCTTATATAAACGCTCTCCTAATTGTAAATATCCACTCAAGGGCTCCAAAACATGTTGCCAAGGACGAGTTGCTTTAGGACTTCTAATCTCTACTACTTTACCTTCACTCCATGAACGCATGCAATCTGGAATTATTCTATCCAATGCCCAATCACCACCACCGATTACATTTCCAGCTCGCGCTGAGGCAATTTGGACTAAACCATCTTCTTTTTTAAAGAATGAATGATAATACGACTTAAAAACTAATTCTGCTGCACCCTTACTACCACTATAAATATCTTTACCTCCTACAGCGTCCGTTTCTTTATATCCATAAATCCATTCTACATTATCATAACATTTATCACTTGTGATTATTATAGAAGTACATGGTTTTGGATATTTACGCAATACCTCAAGAACATTTGCTGTACCCATCACATTTATTGAAATTGTATCAATTGGTTCACTGTACGACAAAGAAACAATCGGCTGTGCTGCTAAATGAAACAAAAAATGTGGCTCCACATCATTAATGATTTGACTGATCGATTCTAAATCGCGAACATCCGCAAAATAGTGTGTCATTTTATTGGTTAGCCCCAATTCATCGAACATTGATGGATTCGTAGGTATTTCATTAGAAATTCCATAAACATCTGCGCCAAGTGAAATAAGCCAAGTGCATAACCAAGATCCTTTAAATCCGGTATTACCAGTAACCAAAACCTTTTTATCCCGATAGATATCTCCAAAAACTATTTTATTTTCCATTTTACCCAAGGTGCCTTCTTGTTATTATAAAGTTCATTTAATAAAGAATACTCTCTAGAAGTATCCATTGGTTGCCAAAATCCATCGTGTTCAAAAACTTTTAATTCTCTCAATTCTACAAGTTTTTTCATAGGTTCTTGCTCCAATACCAAATCTTCAGCATCACTAAGTAAATCTAAAAACTCTCTATTACAAACAAAATACCCACCGTTAATGCGACCACCACTTGCTTGAGGCTTTTCATTAAATCCAGTTATGGTAGTTCCATCTTCATCTATACCTAACTCACCAAATCTTCCTGGTGGTCTCACTCCTGTAAGAGTAACCATTTTTCCATGTGACTTATGAAATTTTACTAAAGCATCTATGTCAATATCACCAACTCCATCTCCATATGTCAACATAAAATGTGAATCTTCACCTATATATTTCTTTATCTTTTTAACCCTAGCTCCTGTCATCGATTTAAGTCCTGTTTCTGCTAGACTAATACGCCAACCATCTTCATCATGATTAGCTTCAGAAATAACTTGCTCTGATTTTTTGCCTAACTGAATTGTAACATCTGCACTTCGCAATTCATAATTAATAAAAAAATCTTTTATCACTTCACTTTTATAACCCATACATAAAACAAAATTTGTATATCCATAGTATGCATAAGTTTTCATTATATGCCAAATTATTGGCTTCCCACCTATTGGGATCATTGGCTTTGGTATATCTTCAGCTACATCTCGAATTCGAGTACCATATCCACCACAAAGTATCACTGTTTTCATATATTTATAGGAATTTTAATTTAAAATTTCAAAGAAAATTAATCGAATTAATTATAAGTATTTAAATAAACCATTTTAGACATTATTACTATTCATCAAATCCCTGTATGATTTTGCCATTTTATTAGCTGTAAAATAATTAACAAATCTTTCACGTCCTAATTTTCCTTGATCTATTCGTTTAGAATTGTCACGTAATAATTCTTTTACTTTTCCAGAAAAGCCATCAACATCTCCATAATCAAATAAAAAACCGCCTTCTCCATCCGCAATTACCTCTTTTAATCCTCCAGTATTAGTGCTAATAACTGCAATACTATGTTTCATTCCCTCAATAGCAGTTAATCCAAAGGATTCAAATTCCTTGGATGAAATAACTAATAAATCTGAATCTGCCAAAATGCTAGCTGCATCCTCTCGATAATCTAATAAAAAAATGTTTTTTGCGAGACCTAAAGAATTAATATAATTCTGTATGGATAGCCTTTCTTCTTTACTACCATAACCGCAACAAACTAAAAAAGCGTTATATTCAGTCTTAAAAACTTCTTGAAAAACATCAATTAAAAATTTGTGCCCTTTTCGTTTTTCAAATGTCGCCAATAGCAAACAAATCTTTGATTCTCGATCTAAACCTAATTCTTTCCTAATATTGACAGGCAAAACCAAACTTTTTTCACCTATACCATTGTAAATAAATTGAATATTCTTATTCTGTTTAATACTTTCTCGTTTTTTTAAGGAATCCATGCAGACTTTTGAAACGGTTACAAAAAAGCTAGTATATTTATTAACTAACGAATCAATAAAGTTTTCAAACATTTTTACGATTAACCTTGGTGGTTCAGCAAAATTATGGAAATTATGAATCGACTTTTTCTTCTTTTTTAATCCCCAAAAAATAGTAGCCGCTCTACAAGACCATCCACCAGGATATCCACCATTAATTATCATCAATTCATCATAATAATCAACATTAAAGACCTTGTCTAATTTTATAATATAATATATAAAAAAGAAATATCTTAAAATAAAAAAAAACGGTTTAAATAGAAACTTAAATCTAGCATTAAACTTAGATTCTACATCATTAAACATTAACAACTTATGCCTTTTATAAAAAACATTAGGCCTTACAATTTTTTTTTCAATTATGCTATTACCAGGATGTGAAAAATTACAAATAATAGTAATTTTATCAGAGTTATTTGGCCAATGGTTAATTAGATTTATAATGAATGTATCAAGTCCTCCTATATAATAGTTTTCTGTAAAAAAACAAATATTCATATTGTCAAAATAAAAAATTTAAGTATGATAACTATAGTTCCACGTATCAAAATTATTTACAGATGTAAAATATTAAGAAAGCTTTTCCATTCTAACTAACCTTTACTGCTTTAATTATTTTTCTCAAAATTTCTCTCCATGTAATAGAAACAAAATATTGAATAATAAAAGTTAGAACCAACAAAATTCCTGACACCATTACCACTTCAATAAAATTAATTTTTGACTTAACAACAGGTAAAAAATCTTTAGCCACCATAGTAGTAAGAATTAAAAAAAATAAAGGAATCACCATTGGTAAAAAAATTATTTTAAATGATTCAATTAAAGTTAAGCTCAAATAATCTACCATCATTTTATACAAAATACAGGCAGAAACCACAAAAGCTACTAGTTTAAAAACTGCAAAAGAATTAACACCAAAAAAATTAAATGTAAAAACAATTCCTCCCCAATAAATAAAAGGCAGTAACGTATTTACTAAATACAACGCCTTTTGATGTTCTTTGGCAACTAACATAAAATTTGTTGGATAAGTAATAAAAGCAAAAATATTACAGAAAACTAAAACTTGAACTACAGATATGGAGTCAGAATAGTCTACACCTACCCATGTGAGCACAAATGGTCTTGCCATCATTGCTATAGTAATTATAGGGAAAACTATGACAGGAGCTAAAATTGCAACTATTTGCAAATAGAATAATCTTAAACTACTCTCGTCTCCCATTCCAATAAAATGATTAAATCTCACATTGAAGGGAGAAAATAGTATCCCAAATATATTTCTGAAAAACGATAGCAAAGTTAAGCCAATAGCAAAAATTGCAACTTGTTGAGCTCCTAAAAATTTACCAATGACTATCGTATCAAGTTCATAATATAAAATCCAAGAAATAATAGCAAATAAACTCGTATATGCCAGTCCCTTTGTTTTATTAAATACTTCTCTATTAAATCGAATACATTTAATGAGGAATCTAAAATCATAATCATATCGCTTTTTTGCAATAAACAAAGCACAAATTGCAGATAGAAAGTTTATTATTTGAGTAAATAAAAAATAACCAACAATATCATATTTACCAATCTTAAAAAACCATAAAATAGAGGATATCTTTATGATACTCCCAATAATATTAATACGTTGTACAATAAAATCTTCCATCCTGATTCCAAAAATCATTTGCAATAAACGTTGCAAAATAGTTGTTGGAGTAAAAGCCGCTAGAGTTAAGACTAATGATGATGCAATATTCCCCTTTTCAATGCTATCAATTCCTTTCACAATAAGGTTCGGATGAAAGCTTAAAATAAAAAATGTTATACCAAAAAAAAGTAGAAAACACAATAAAACAAAATTAGTAAATCCTATTATTTTAACCTCCTCCTCCCTATTACCTTGGGCATAACTTTCTGCTGCAAACTTTTGTCCTGCCCCAACAAATCCTAAATCAGCATAAGAAAGAAAAATTGAAAATGATATACATATTGTATATATACCATAAATTTCCGGATCAGAAGTAAGATATGGTATTACTATAAACATTGAAAGAAAATTTAAAATTAGAGAGACGATCTGCCAAAGATAAATTTTTAGATAATTTTTTGTATAAGATTTTTGCATTATAGCGAAAGTAGAGTTTTAATAAATATATCCGATGTTAATTGACTTTCACTCTCTTTTGATGTCAAAAACTTATACTTATAATTATTATAAATTTCAAGGTTCACATTTAAATTTAACTCTTTGTTATCTTCAAAATTATTCAGGTCAACAACCTCTGTATTTAAGTAATTAGCAAGGAAATTAGTTAAATCATAAAGAAAAGGCATTGCTCTTTTTATTTCTAAACTATTTAAAAAAATAATTGGTTTTTTAAACAAAATAGGAAAACTAATTGCAGTACTATGATGTGTCATAACAAATTCTGCATCTTTTACTAATTCACAAGTTTTATTAAAAACTATTTTTCTACCGAAAAAAGGATTACTAGTAATATAATCTACAGCTTTGGGGTGTGCTGCAATAACGACAGTTACTCTATACTTTAATTCAATATAATCAAAATAGTTATTCAATTCAAAGTAATATTGTTTAGGATTTACATTTTCTAATCCACAAATTGCAATATCAGGATGAGATGCTAAATATTGATCAATAAAAAGACAATATTTGCCTTCAATAAGAAGCTCAGAATTATCTATAGTTTGATATTTGTCATAGTCAAAATAATTAATCTCCCTAATTTTCCCAAATCCTAAATCATAATCGCTCCCATATCCAATTGTCAAACCACCAGAAGAGCCAGCCCTAAAAATATAATCGTATGGCTTTACTAAATTAACTTTCTTCATTAGTAATGCAATTCTATTTTCTATTACTACTAATAATTTTCGAAAATTAAAGGATAAAATAATTTTACTCAGTTTCCTACTTTTAGCCGTTTCAGGAAGAGGATGCATACCGCGTGCAAAAAATGCTTTTTTACAATTAAGTGAAGAAAGATCCAAAAATAATTTTATTGCTCTAAATTCATAAGTAATGTTAGTAACAAAAAATGTAGATCCTAAGACTTGAATCGATAATTGTTTCTTAAATTCTTTTGAAGATTTAATATAGATAATATTCTTAAAATCAAAATCAGAATTAAATACAACCTCTGGAAAATACCATTTAGAAACATCCCAATACTCAACATCAATTCCATTTTCGATACATTTGTCAATATAATAGTCGGAATAATACTTTGAAGTAATTGGTTGATAATTTATATATATTACTTTATTAATCATTCATTCCCAATTGATTTAATAATTCTTGCTGGATTTCCAGCCACAACAACTCCTGCAGACACATCTTTTGTAACCACTGAACCTGCACCAACAACTGAATTCTCACCAATAGTAACTCCAGGCAATATTATTACATTTGCACCTATCCAACATCCTTTTTTTAATATTACTTTACGAGCTTCCGTATGCCCTTGATCAATTATTGGCAAATCCAGTTTGATAAAACGATGATTTTCAACATATATATGTACACCACACCCCACTAATACATCATCTTCAATTACAATTGAATCTTTTAATGTATCAGTTTCGCCATGTAACATTGTTCCTGGACGAATAACAACTCTTCGCCCAATTGAGATTTGAGAACAGCCAATAGCATATGCTCCTGGTCTAAAATCAGCATCATCAGCAAAATGACCAAACTTTTTTTTACAAAGTTTAATCATTTTGCTTTTAAAAAATAGCCTCCAATATGTACCTAAAATATCAGGTCCAATTCGATCAGTATTCTTCCAAAATTTTATTTTATTTCTTACTTCAGAAATCATCTATTTTTTAATCATCTAATCCAGTATTTGCAACATTGTGCCTCAATTTCCAATTACCATCTTGATCTTTACCCCATAAGTGAGGAGATCTAAATTTATCAACTAATTCATGAAAATAATTAGGGTCCATATCCAGATAAGTCATTACATCATTAAAATAACGATCAGGAAATTCTCCATCAAAACGACTAACTAATGCTACACCTTCTTCTCTAGTTAAATGCTTATTTCTTATTTCTTGTGATGCATCATAAGACGCTCTTCCTATTCCAAATTTAATAAAGGTAGTATAAAAATGTAAGTCATCAATTTTATCATCAATACCACTATATTTACTATAAGTACCTTGCGTTCTATGAGGTCTCGCTTTAAAACCAGTGTTTTCAACTGCATAATAGTATACTTCTTGAGGTGTCCATTTTAAATAATAGCCAAGATAATGTACTTCTATATTTGCTTTTTCAAGATCTTCTACTTTTGGAGGAAGGTACGCCATTAGATCACTTAATCTTACATCATATTTTTCCATTAACTCTTTTATAGAGACTCCAGCAAGATAAATTTCATCTAGATTATCAAAACTATAATATGATTTATCCCTCAAAGAGCTCATGTTATCAGCCAAAGGATTACCATATTCTGCTTCATTTTCACCATAAAAAATCAAGTTAATTCCATGCTTGGCAGCAATTTTAGGTGCTAAATTTTTTTGCCCCAAAATAAAGGTTTGAAATGGGTGCATTAAATTCTCAATAGATAATTTAGTCAATAATTTCATTACTTTACCATTACGATAAAATGAAATATTATCAAAACCACTATCTAACCAATTTCTCCAATTTTGCAAACCATAATCGGTGTAAAGAATCGGAGGCCAAGTAACCGTAAGTGGATTCATCCCATATTTATATTTAAGCACATGGGCTTGATAAGCACTATCTTTTCCACCGCTTCCAGGCACTAAGCAGTCATAAGAACCATCGTTTTTTCTATGCTTATCAAGTAACTTTACAAGCTCCTCTTCTCGCATTCCCCAATCAATATTATCTTTAATTTCTGCCGTTCTGCAAGCATCGCAAACACCTTCTTCATCAAAGTTCATTGTAGTTTTTTTACTATCTGCGGTATGCTTAAATTCTATTGCAGAAGCAGGTCTCTGATTAGACATTATACATTTTGTACAAAACTTTACTTCATTAGGTAGGCCATAAAAAGCCTCAAATTTTTTCTCTGACATTATAATAAGTTGTTAATTAAAGCCCAATTTTTATAGATTGTAATTCCTTTTTCAGCACTTTTTTCAGGATGGAACTGTGTCGAAAATATATTATTAGATGATACTGCTGAACAAAATTCTATGCCATCGTAATTAGTCTTTGTTATTACGCAAGATTCATTAGAAGGCTTAACATAATAAGAATGAATAAAATAAACAAACTCATTACTTTCTAAATCTTTAAGCGGAGTATTTTCCCAAGTTATAGTATCAGTTTTGTAAATTTTGTTCCAAGCAATATGTGGAACTTTAATTTTTCTATCCTCATACTGTTCTGGAAATCTTTTAATCACACCAGGCAGCAAATCCAGACCGTTACCTGCTCCAAATTCTTCACTTTCTGTGAACAATAACTGCTGTCCTAAACAGATGCCAAAAATTGGTTTTTTTTCGTTTATCACTTTTTCTTTAATAGCTTCGACTAAACCTAAATTATTAAGATTTGTCATTGCTTCATTAAAAGCTCCTACACCTGGCAATATTAAAGCATCAGCGTTTAAAACATCATTCTTATCCGAACTTAAAATCGCGTTCATGCCAACTGCATCACAAGCTTGTTTAACACTAAATAAATTACCTAATTGATAATCAATAATTACCACTTTTTTATTTATCTGATCCATTATATTCTACATTCTATTTGATTAGTAGTAAGTTCTTTTTTAACGTCAAATATACTGCATGGCTCAAAAGTGTGGAAACTTCTCTTTTGTTTCAAAAACTCTATATTGCCTTCGTCATCTGAAGCTTTAGATTCGTTATTTTTGATAAAATCGTAATGAAATAATGAAGATATCATAGCCGCGTCAGCATGGCCTTCTTTTAATCCTTTCACCACATCCTGCTTATTTCCAGGACCACCATGAGCTATCACAGGGATACTCACTAAACTACTAACTTTAGAAATAAGTTCCATATCATATCCCTGACCTGTTCCTTCTCTGTCAACCGAAGTAATTACAATTTCACCTGCGCCTAACTCATCAATTTTTTGAGCCCATTCAAAAACATCAACTCCTGTATATTCCCTTCCGTTATCAGTATAAGCTAAATATTTCCCGTTCCCTTCTTTTATTGCCTCGATAGCTACGACAATTGTCGAAGATCCAAACATTCTCGATGAATCCTTAATTAACTGTGGATTTTTTATAACCGCAGTATTTAAACATACTTTATCTGCTCCAACTCTTAGAACTTCTTTAATGTCTGAAATTGTTCTTAAGCCTCCACCAACTGTAATTGGTATAAAAATCTTCTTAGCTGTTTCCGATATTATGTCATGCAAACTATTTCGTTCATATAAGGATGCAACTACATCCATAAACATTAATTCATCAGCTCCTTGCTCATAATAATATTTTGCAAAATCAGCTGGTTTTCCTAAAACTCTCAATCCTTCTAAATGAATCCCCTTTACCAAATTTGGCCCCTTTATATCTAATCTTGGGATTATCCTAACTGTCTTCATATCTTAATTATACTTTAAAAAACGTCCTTAAATAGATGTCCAACCTCCATCAACAATTAAATTTTGTCCTGTGATATATTGCGAATCGTCTGAAAGCAGAAAAGCAACTGTTGGTGCAATATCTTCTGGCGTCCCCAATCTTCGCATTGGCACTTTCTTGCAATAATTATTTACAAAAATCTCATTCTGATTATCAAAAATTCCGCCAGGCGAAACTGTATTTACTCTAACTTGCTGCGGACCAAAATAAGAAGCTACATATCTCGTGAAATTTACAAGTGCTCCCTTTATTGCTGAATATGCGGCAGGCATTGTCATTGCTGTTCCTTCATAAACATTGAAATCAGCACCAACAACTCCATAAATAGAAGCCATATTGATGATACTTCCCTTTTTTTGGGTTGCCATTTGGGAGGCAACTTTTTGCGTTAAATAGAAATAACTATTTAATTGCCAATCAATATTTTGTTTCCATGATTCAAAAATAATATCTTCAAATTTATTTCCCCAGTCTTTTGTTCTTGGGTAGGCATTATTTACAAGTCCGTCAATCCTATTATACTTTTTTATAACTATTTCCAATGCTTTATCAATGGACACAGAATCAGTTATATCACAATATACATTGGATAAATCTTCATTTGTTGCATGATTAATTTCAAAATTAATACAAAACGCTCCTTCAGAAATCAGTCGTTTTATAATCGCTTTTCCCAAAAGTCCATTCCCTCCGGTAATTATAATTATTTTGTTTTCTAATCTGTTATTCATCTTTAAGGATAATCTTTAATATTTCTATAGACTCTTTAAAAGAGTTCATTGGAAGTATATTATTTCTCAAACAACTTATAAAATAATCTAATTGAAAACCATAAGTATCTTTAACCTCAAAAGCAGGAGCCTTAAAAACTATATTATTCTCATCGTCTAAAATTTGATTATTTATTAAATCTAATTCTAAAATTTCATTATCAAAAACAACTTCGATAAGTCTTTTAGATTTTTTTCTATAGTAGTTTAATATAATATTTGCTGTAAATGTTTCATACTCTAACACATAATTTGCATAGTCAATTGCATCAATATTTAAGCTAGAAACACATCTTAATGTTGATTTGCTTTTATTGGGAATTCCAAATAACCAACCAGTATAATCTAGTTCATGAAATAAATCTAAATGAACACCTCCTCCCATGGATGCATTAGCACTATACACCTTTCTAAAATCTACATTAGGTCTCCAATCTGGTAAATTTGAGCCACAATATACATTTACTTCATTAATTTTTAAATATTCATTAGTTAATTTATTTTTCAAATACTCGATACAAGGATGAAATCTCAAATTGCAAGCGACATAAGTAATAAGTTGTTTACTCTCAATTAACTCTATTAACTTATCAACATCTTTTAATGTATGTACTGCAGGTTTTTCAATAAGTAAAGGAATATTTAATTTGGCTAATTTTTCAATAAATTCAAAATGCAAATGAGTTGGATTTGAGATAATAGCAAAGTCAAAAGAAACTTCTAAATTTTCAAGATCATAAATATTTTCAATTCCTTTTTCAATTTGTGAATTTAAATTTGATCTTAATGCATAAATATTAATATCCTCTATATTCAAACTTTGTAAAGCATTAATATGTTTTCTAGCAATTGAACCTAAACCTATAATCAATACTTTCATAGTTCAAAATCAAGTTTATTATTTTGAAGTAGATATTCCATAAATAGAAAATCAACTGGATGATCTAAGTCAAAACATATATGATTCATCTCATAAATTAAGGATTTGTCTGTAATTGCGCTTTTTAGTCCTTTGTCAAAAAAAGATCTCCTATACCAATAAAATGATGCATTTAACTCATATACTTTTGGAGCAGATTGACGTGTCATAATACTTCCATCAGGATTAGTTTTAACTAGCGAATAAAACCCTTCGGTATTTTTTTCAACCATATTAAAATATGGACTTCTAGCAGCTGGGTTTACAGAAAATAAGTTTAATGCTTCCGTATTTTCAAGAATAATATGTAATGCATTTTCAATATCTTCTAAAGTTCGTAAAGGCGAAGTTACATCCAGATCTAAAATAAAATCATATTTATCATCTGCGATTGATTCTTCATAAAGCAACAAATCTCTTATAGTATCTATTTTTCCTGCAGCATCTGTTGCTAAGTAGTCTGGTCGAGAGTAACTAGTCTTTAAACCAAAGGACTCCGCTTTTTCTTTTATGGCTTGATCATCTGTTGATAAAGCTACTTTTATATCAAATTTTTCTTTTAGTTTTTTTGTTAAATCAATCGAATATCCAATCAATGACTTCCCGTTTATTTCTTTTATATTTTTGCCTGGTATCCCTTTAGACCCACCTCTAGCACAAATAGTTATTAATATTTTCATTTTAAAATTTTATGTTGTGGATATCTATATGGGCTTTTTCAAAATCTTCGTGTTTTCCAACATCTAACCAATAACCAGAAAAAGGAAATGAAATAACTTTTAGATTTTTGCTAATTAATTCTTCCATCAGGTCAGTTGCATTAAAAAATGTTTCTTTTGGAATGAAATCTAACATTTTCTTTTTAATCAAATATATTCCACCATTAGAATAATAGGTATAAGTTGGTTTCTCTTTAAAGCTTTTTACTTCTCCTTTATTTGTCTCCAAAACGGCATAGGGAATATTAACTTGATATGGAATAGTTAAAACAGCTAGATCAGCATCTTGTCTCATAAATTCAAGAAAAAATTGCTCATAATCTATATTGGTTAATAGATCAGAATTAGTAACAAGAATATAGTCATGCTCAAAATTTTTAATTTGAGATACAGCACCAATGGTTCCTAAGGGCTCATTTTCCCAAACATATTCAATTTTTACATTTTTATTTTCACCTTTTCCAAAATGTTGCTCAATTTGTTCACCAAGATATTTTACAGAAACCCAAAAATCATCAATTCCAAACAAGGCTAATCGATCTAAATTATGCTCCATTATAGGTTTATTACCAACTTTTAAAAGCGGTTTAGGCACAGTATCAGTTAATGGTTGCAGTCTTTGTCCTCTTCCCCCAGCCATAATAACTGCATCAATAGGTAAATATGATCTTATTTTTCTAAAATTGATAACATTTACAACTTTATGATTTTCATCAACAACTGGTACAATTCTAAAATCACCTTCACGATATTCTATGACTTTTTTAAGATTATTTTCTCCCTTGACAATATATCTAGGGTTATCCTGAATTATCTCATCAACATCACATTCTATTGTGAATCCTTTAAGTAAACCTCTTCTTACATCTCCATCTGTTAATGCCCCAATCAATTTATCTTGATTATCAACAACAAAAAGTATTGCATCTTGCGATAATTCATTGAACTGGAGTAAAGCTTGTTTTATTTTACTTCCTGAAAGAATTAAGTGGTCGGTATAAATTCTCATGAGAATTGCTTAATAATTTTAATTATACTATCCGCTGCATTTATTTTAAAGTAAATATTTTCGCCTGTATAAACATTTGATTCAATTGCTTTTCTAAAAGAAGAAACGATTACCTTTTCTTCAAATTTACAATTAATAATATTATCGCTTTGTGCACGGCCTTTTTGTCTATCTCCAACATTGACAACATATTTTCCAAATGAAGCGGCCTCTAAGATTCCACTGGAAGTATTTCCTAATAAAATTGAAGCGTAATACATTGCTGAAAAATAATTTATCTTTCCAAAATTTTCAATTAGTAAAATTCTATTGGGAATCTCTACTTTTAACTTTTCAATAGCCTCTCTGTAAATTGATCCTTGCGTATCAGCATTTGGCATTGTAATAACAACAAATTTATTTTCTGATATTTTTCTTAATGCATTTTTCATTTCCTCCGCATATTGAAAATTATCTTGCGAAGACATCGTTTCTGGATGAAAAGTTACTAGAATGTAATCCTCCTCAGATATTCCAAACTTCTCAAAAAAAGTTTGCTTTTCTAATGGTACAAAACTTTTAATATCATTTAAACTCAAAGATCCCGTTGTGAAAACATTTTTTGAGGAATCTATAAGATTAGAGACTTTTTCTGAAAAAATATCAGCCGCTGCAAAATGAAGAGTTGAAGCTAAGGAAATTTGATGACGATATATATTATCAATCGCTCCTAATGTTGTTTCACCTCCGTGGAGATGCGCAAAATTAACTCCAAAAGGAATTCCTGCCTGAACTGCGGCACTCATTTCGAAACGATCTCCCAAACAAAAGACTAAATCATATTTATGAGCTCGCCAAAATTCTGCAAATTTTAAAACGGTCAAACCATAGGATGAAGCAATAGATTCTTCACTGTCATTTGAAATCAGAGATGATATTGTATGAATACAATTATAGCCATCCTTCTCTATATCTTTTAGTGTAAAACCATGACTTCTGGATAAATGTGTGCCAAAAGCAATAATTTCCAGCTCAAAAAATTGATCTTCTTTAATTTTATTGAGTAGAGGAAGATATATTCCATAATCTGCACGTGAACTTGTTAAAACACCTATTTTCATTGAATATCAGAAAATGAAAGTTTATCAAATTCAATCTTATCTTGAATTAGTTTCTTTCCAATAATTTTTTCCCATTCCATTGGTGAAATTCCATCGCCTGGACGCAATGATATAAGATCATTATCGGTTAAAATATGTCCTTTTTTCAAATTCTTATTTAAATGAATGCTTTTTCTTGCAATAGCTATATTTTTTGTTTCGCTTTCACTTGGCACTTTCTCCCCGTCTCCGCTTGTAGCCAATTCGATATTACGAATTGCTAGAACCATGTCTTTCAATTCATGCGGTTCTAATGACGCAACATGATCTGGTCCTGGCAAAGTCTTATCTAAAGTAAAATGTTTTTCTATAATTTGAGCTCCTAAAGCAACGGCAGCCACAGGAACTTCAATACCGAGTGTATGATCTGAATACCCTACTTGAGTTTGAAATTTTTCTTTAATAGAAAGCATCGCTTTAAGATTAACATCCTTCATCGGAGTTGGATATTCTGTATTACAATGCAAAATTGAAACCATTTCTTTCGCCAGTCCAAATTTAACTAATACTTCCAAAGCATTTTCAATATCTTTTTCAGAACACATTCCCGTAGACATAATAACCGGCTTTTTGCAAAGAGCCACAGCTTTTAGGTATGGATAATTGGTTATTTCTCCACTTGGAATTTTAAAAAATGTAAGGCCTAAATCATTTAAATATTTTACTCCTTCAACATCAAATGCTGTAGAAAAAAAATTAATGTTTCTTTCTGAACAATAAGACATTAATTCCAAATGATCTTCATGGCTTAACTCCAAATTTTTCAACATCGTATACTGAGAATCATCACCATCATTAATATTTACAGTTTGATAAGTTGCTTTTTTTGCCGATTTACTTACCAAATTATCAGCTTTAAAAGTTTGAAATTTAACATAATCAACTCCAGCTTCTACAGCGGCATCTATTAATTTCTTTGCTATTTGGATATCACCATTATGATTGACTCCTGCTTCAGCTATAATAATTACTTTGCTCATTTTTAAATTATTCTTCCTGGATTACCTACAACCTTTTTCCCATCAGGAATATCAGAAATAATAACAGATCCTGCTCCTATCATTACATCTTTTCCAACATTAACACCTTGTTTCACAACAGAATTTGCTCCCACAAAACTTCTTTCTCCAATTGTAACATTTCCTGCTAAGACTGCCCCTGGTGCAATATGTGCCGCATCTTGTAAAATACATTCATGTTCAATAATACATCCAGTATTCAAAATTACATTTTTTCCAATTCTCGCAAGAGCATTTACAGTTACATTTTTATTAATAAAAGTCCCAGATTCAATTGAAACATTTTTAGAAATAACTGCAGTTTTATCTATAATAGTTTGAACTACTTTTCCTTTTTCTTCAATCAAATTTGAAACACTTTGCCTTAGTTTGTTATCACCAATACCAAGTGCAAAGGGAATGTCTTTAAGCCATCCTACAAAATCTATTTCTTTCTCGAATCCTAAATAAGTTAGGCCATATGGATCTAAACTTGCTTTTTGTTTATCTGAATATCCAACAATGCAATAACCATTAGCCAAAATTGCATCAGCAACAACATATGCATGTCCTGAATATCCCACAAGAATAATTTCCTTATCTGACACTACTAGGTATATTTACAATTCTTTCTTCTAAAAACTCTGCATTAATTTGTTTATCTCTTTGACAGTTACAATACATTGGTAAACGATACATTAGCTGCCAAATAGGTCGTGTCATTACATTATTATCGTTTGTTGCCTTCAAAAACAAATCACGATCTCTCTTATTTTCAAGTTCTACACACATTAGCCAATAGTTAGCCTTTGTATCTGGGGTTTCAGTTCTAAATTTCACACTATTAGATGCAAAAAAAGATTCATACTCCTTTGCCAATTGCCTTTTGTTCTCAAGAAAATCCCCTAACTGCTCCAATTGCGCACATGCCAAAGCTGCATTTAGATTAGGCATTCTAAAATTGTATCCCATTTCATCGTGAACATATTCATAAGGATGTGGAATCTTAGCTGTAGTAGTCAAATATTTACCCTTTTCTCCTAATTTAGGATCATTTGTAACGATTGCACCACCTCCGCCACACGTTACTATTTTATTTCCATTGAACGAAAATGCACTAACTTTTCCGAAGCTACCTGTTGATTTCCCCTTATATTGACTACCTAAAGATTCCGCTGCATCTTCTAATACAGGAATTTTCCACTTATCACAAATATCAATTAATTCATCTAAATGTACAGGAAAACCAAACGTATGCATAGGCAAACAAGCACTTATCTTTTTTCCTGTTTTTTTATTATAACAGCCATCCTCTCGTAAATCTCCAAATTCTTCCAAGAAAAGAGCAACAGATTTTGGCGATAACCCCATTGTATCTAAATCAACATCTAGAAAAACAGGAGTTGCATTTTGATATGCAATTGCATTGGCTGTAGCCACAAAAGTTAAAGCTTGTGTTAAAACTTCATCACCTGCCTTCACACCAATTAAACGCAAAGCGATCTGAATGGCTGCTGTACCATTTACAACTGCGACTGCTCTTTTGGTATTAGTAATATCTTGCATCATTACTTCAAATTGATCTACATAAGCCCCAACTGAAGAAACGAAAGTTGAATCTATGGTTT
This sequence comes from Flavobacterium sp. LPB0248, assembly GCF_013388355.1. GTDB lineage: Bacteria > Bacteroidota > Bacteroidia > Flavobacteriales > Flavobacteriaceae > Flavobacterium. The sequence goes on along the minus strand of NZ_CP058246.1, from coordinate 3,430,016 downwards.
CTAATAAATATTTCTTTTCATTACCATCAAAGCGAGGCACATGAAGAGGTATAAAATTTTCTGTTTTGTACTGTTCCTTTATAAAAGAAATTGTAGCGTTAATAGCATTATTCATAATTACATTTTTGAATCTAAATACTTTCCAGTTTCCTTATGACCAAAATTAGGAATCATTGTATGAAATAAATCAACTATTTCTTCCTTTTTCCATGCTTTATTAAATTTCATATTCGCTATTTTTTCTGAAAAATTCTCCAGTTTATCTTGTTCGAAAATAGCATCATTCTTTATAACGCCCAAGTTATCAAAACGTTGCATATCAAGTATTTCATTCTCTGTAAAAAACTCTTCAAAATCTTTTTCGCCAGTAGTATCACTAGCAGTAAAGAGACATGGCCATTTTTTCTCTTTGATTAATGCTTCCGAATTATTTCTAGCTTCCTCTTCACAAGCGCAAGGATAAGCTTCATAACCTAAATCTGCTAAATATTTTACTGCAATATCTGCGAATGTTATTAAATGCAAGTTTTCACTCAATTTAGGAAAGAATACATCTCTATTTTCTCCAAAAATACAAGACATTAAACATAACTCTCCAGATTCTTTTGGTGTAACAAAATATCTTTTGATATCATTCGGAGCTACAATTGGTTGTTTTTTAATAATTCTTTGATTAAAACCGTGTAATAAAGATCCATCTGAAAAAGCAACATTTGCAAAACGAGCAGTCGAAATTTTAATCTGTTCGCTCTTACGCATCAAATACATTTCCATGATTCTTTTTGAAGCCCCCATCATATTTACTGGATTAGCGGCCTTATCGGTAGATACGCAAAAATATTTTTTCGTGCCATTTTCTATCGACTGCTGTAATGTTTTTTCAGTATTAAAAACATTCACATCAATCATTCGCATTAAAGTAAAAGGATCTTTTTCACTTCGAACATGCTTTAACGCTGAGAGATTTAAAACGTAATCATATTGACCATCAGATTTAATAAAGGCATCATATTCAATTGATCCAATATCTAAAGCAAAAGTTTGAAAATCACCATCAATATAACCAAAAGAACTTCTAATATCTCTTACAAGCTCCACCATATTATTCTCACTAATATCAACCACATGTAATTTAGCTGGATTTCTTTTAAATATTTCTCTAGTTACAGCTTGACCTATTGAACCAGCACCACCAATAACTAAGAATGAAGAAGCTTTAATTATTTTTTTCAGTTCACTTTCATATTTTAAAATATCATTGCCAAATATTTCTTCTTTTCTCCCAATTAAATCTAAAATGTTCATTTATAATTAATTTACTTTAAATCTTATAATTTTATTTCATAATTGAATTAAACAACAATCTAGCCGCTAAAACAATTATAACTATAAAACCTCCTAAAAAACCTCCTAAAATTAATCCTTTTAATTTGCCAAAACGCTCTTTAGGCAAAGGTAAAATTGGTCTATCTATAACCTGAATTAGAGGGGTTTCTTTTCTTAATGTCACTTTTGCTAATTCACTTTGTTTAACCAATTCCGTAAGTATCGCTGTATTTGCCTGGACATCAACCTGTCTTTTAACAGACGGAGCACGACGAACATTTAGAGCAGGGTTTAAATTAAATGCATTGTCATTTGCTACAGCTACGCCAGTAATTGCACCGTTTAGCTCCCTTCTAATAGAGTCGACTTGACGTTGTAAAATAGCCATGTTTAATCTAGCTTTTTTACTTTTAGTTTCAACATAAAACATGCCAACCTGTTTAGCTAAAGCTTCACAAAAATATTTTGAAAATAATTCATTTGTTGATGTAACATCAATGCTTATTATACCATTTTTTTTATCTTTTTGTCCAACAGACAAACTCAATTTCGATAAATCTTTATAAATTTCTCCTAATATACTATCTTGTACTCTTGTAAAGGCTTTACGATTAGATTGAGGTAAAAATTCTATTTTAGCTAATTTTGCATTTCCTAACCATTTTTCTCTCCATTTGTTATTTTGTATATACATTTCTGCTAAGGAAACTTGGTTTCCATCTTCGTATACAGGAGATAATAAAGTTTTTTCAACCATTGACCTTGATTTAAATAGCCCCGGTAAATTTGAACCAGTAAAAATTCCTCCCCCGCCACTTCCTAAATCTAATCCAAATGAACTAGCTAATCCTAAAGCTCCTCCTAAACCACCTCCTCCTTCTTTCTCGTCTTCCAAAACAAATGATAATGATGCGGTATAGATAGGTTTTTTAATAAAAGAATACGTTAGACCTAAAGCCGATCCAATTACTCCTGCTAATAAAATTATTTTCCATTGTGCTAAAAAATAAAAACACAATTCTTTTAGTTTTATAATAAGTTCCTTTAACGAAATTTCGCCAGTATCAACACTTTTATTGTCCATTAAAAATTATTTAAAAGCCGTTACTATTAATAATGCTAAACTAGAAATTACGCTACCAATTCCAACCCATTCTCCTGCAGTCATTTTTTTCTTTTCTGGCTTCTCAGGCACAACAATTTGTGAGTCTGGTTCAACTTTAGGATAAGATCTAAAAAACAAAAATGAAGTTGTTACTGCTGCTTTTCCATTAGGATAGATTATATATGCTTTCCTTTTCCATCCTTTATTATCAACCCCTCCTACAGAGTTAATATAGTATTTAAATCCTTTTCCACTTCTATAAGGTATCTCAGATGTTAACAACACATTACCTGTAACTTTTACTCCTTCATTATAAACTGCAACTTCAATTTCATCACCAGGAAATAATGTAACATTCGAATAGTGATTTTTATCTTTTACAATTTTCTCCCAATTAACAGGAATAGTTGTGTATTTTAATTCGTCTCTTAATTTCTTTGATAATTTAGATTTGAGTGTATCTTTAGTTTTAAGATTTGATTCCTCTAAAGTTCCTTCCTTTTTCTCCAAAGTTTCTTTTTTCTCCAAGTTAAGATTAATACTTTCCAATTGCTCTATTTGCTCTTCTTTGATCGGCCTTTTAATTTTCATCCCATCTAAATTAGCTATAGAGGTTAATCCTCCTGCTCTCATCACAACATTATAAACTCTTTCTTTTTTATTAGCTAAAACATATTTCCCCGGATAAGTCACGGCTCCACTAACTTTAACCATTTCTGGTTTCTCATAAACCGCCATTCGACGAACATTAATGACATCAAAAGGTTTTAAAACGAAATTTTTAATTTGTTCATTATTATCAGCTGTTATCTCTAATTCGACTAATTCAATGCGTTTAGGATCTGCATCATCAATAGCATCAGATTTAATCATTCTAGCAATCTCGACTCTTTTTGAGGCTGAACCTGTTAATCCACCTACCTGAACCACTAAATCGTTTAATGTTAAATTTTCGAAATACTCATATTCTCCAGGATTTTTTACCTCGCCGTCAATAGTTACTTTGTACTCTTCTCTAAAATCTAAAATAGAATAAACTGTAACCACATCTTCTCTTTTTAATTCAATATCTGCATTCAGATCTCCTGACAAGGCAGAACCCAAATCAACATTAACAATTTCTGTTGTCAAATCAGTTTTTAAACGAATAATTCTTGCTCGTTTACTATAAGCATCTTCTTTCAATCCCTCTGCTCTTGTAATAAGATCAGAAATTCTCATTCCTTCTGTAAAAGAATAATAATCTGGTCTGAAAACAGCTCCTTCAATTTTAATACGATTTTCAAATCTATTTAAAATCTTTGTAACTTTAAAAACATCTCCTGATTGTGGCTGATAATTATTATATTCACTCTCATTAATATCATGTACTTTAAATTCTTTCCCTGTCTTTTGTAGTACATTTACTGAAGCTGTGTAAGCAAATTCGTTAAATCCTGACGCGAAATTTAATAAATCTGAGAACCTCTCACCTTTTTTCATTTCAAAAATACCAGGACGCTTAACTTCTCCTTCAATGGTAACTCTTTGACTATAAGAAGGAATTCTAATTACATCATTTTCCTTTAAAGTAACATTATCAGATTGATCTCCTTTAACTAAGAATCTATAGACATCAATATTTTTATAAACTTTATTATTTCTAATTAATTCAATATTTCTATAACTTCCATTTTTTCCAGGTCCACCAGCTAAATGTAGTGCATTGTAAACAGTTGCCAAAGAAGAAATTGAATAATTGCCTGGTTGTTTACCTCCGACAATTGTTACTTTTATAGTACGTATTTTTCCTAAACTAATGCTTACCTGAGATTGTCCAGAACGGACTGTACTGTAAACTCTCGAAATTGCAGCTTTTATTTTTTGTGTTGCTGCCTCAATAGACATTCCTGAAACAGAAATTTGTCCTACGTAATCGATAGTAACTTTCCCTTCAACGCTTACTGGTATATTGGCATTATATTCTTGAACACCATAAACACTTACTTGTAGTTCATCCCCAGGCCCAAGAACATAGTTCATAGGAGTTGCCAAATTCAAATCAGGCTCAAAATTTAAAGTAGGATTATCAAATAACTCTGAACCAAAAATCAAAGCATTTACTGAGTCTTTTACTTTATCATTATTAATTTTATCCTGTTTTCTTCCGAACTCTGAATCCTTTCCTTTCGTATTTACTTTACTATCTTTATTTTTATCTTTAACATTTTTCTTTTCATAGCCATTAAGCTTGACCTTAAGTTTATTAAACTCCGTTTGACTCATTCCTTTTGAAAGTGCCATTGATTCAACTTGATCAATAGTCGTATTATTACTTTTTAATTGCGCACTAATTTTTGCCAAATCATCATCCGACAAGTAGTCTACTTTTACTGTGCTTAGATCTTTAGATTTCATTATATCTTGTGCAGTTGCATTAAATGTCGTTAATGCTAAAAATAGAGTAAGAACGTATATTATTTTTTTCATATTTATGGGAAAAATTATCTTAATATATTTATTATATCTTTCTTTTTATGAGTATTGTTTCTGATAATAATCTTTATAAGCTCCTGAAGTAACATTTTTAAGCCATTCCTCATTATTTAGATACCAATTTATAGTTTTTTCCAAACCTTCTTCAAACGTTACAGAAGGCTTCCACCCTAAATCCACATTTATTTTTGAAGCATCAATAGCGTAACGTAGATCATGGCCTGGTCTATCTTTCACATAGGTAATTAAATTTTGGGAAGTTCCTTTTTCTCTTCCTAATTTTTGATCCATTATTTCACATAACAGTCTAACTAAGTCAATATTTTTCCATTCATTAAATCCTCCAATATTATAAGTTTCATGATTTTTTCCTTCATGAAAAACTAAATCTATTGCAATAGCATGATCTTCAACAAAAAGCCAATCACGAGTATAATTACCATCTCCATAAACTGGCAATTGCTTGTTATTAATAATATTATTAATGAAAAGTGGAATTAATTTTTCAGGAAAATGGTATGATCCGTAATTATTTGAACAATTGGTTAAAACGTATGGTAAGCCATAAGTTTCACCATAAGCTCGCACAAAATGATCTGAACTTGCTTTAGAAGCTGAATAGGGAGAATTTGGATTATAAGGAGTATCTTCTGTAAACAATCCCTTAGTCCCTAAAGAACCGTAAACTTCATCTGTACTGATATGATAAAACCTCTTTTTTTCAAAGTTCTCTTTCCATTGATTCTTAGCCGCATTTAGCAAATTCATAGTACCTATAACATTTGTCTTAACAAAAGCAAGAGGATCTTCAATAGAACGATCAACATGAGATTCTGCAGCTAAATGTAAAACTCCGTCAAAATCGTATTGCTTGAAAAGTTCATTAACAAAATTATCATCAACAATATCTCCTTTAACAAAAGTGTAATTTGATTTATCTTCGATATCTTTTATATTCTCTAGATTTCCAGCATAAGTTAACGCATCTAAATTAAAAACCTGGTATTCTGGATATTTGTTCACAAAACGTCTTACTACATGAGAACCAATAAAACCAGCACCACCAGTTATTAGAATTTTTTTCATTTTTAAATGCTTTTATTAATTTAATAAATCCGAATTTTGTCTTTCCAATTCGTTATATATATCTTTTACATCTTGCGAATTTTCCTTTTGTAAAATTAGATTAGCTGTTTCTGTGTAAACAAAAATAGTATTTTTCAAGCCAAGGAAAGTGGTGTGCTTATCACATCCGATAACCATATTACCATTAGAATCTGTTGAATGGCCTTTTAAGTATAAATAATCATAAACTGATTCAAATGAACCTAAATCCGACCAAGAGAAAGAAGCAGGAACAACTTTAATTTTTTTACTACGTTCCATCACCGCATAATCTATACTTATTGAAGGAATTTGCATAGATAAGTCTAAATCTAAAAAACCGTCTTTACTCGCCTCCCAAACTGCTTTTGATTTTTCATACACATCAGGTTGAAATTTCTTCAATTCTTCTAAAAGAACATTTGCTTTAAAACAAAACATTCCACTATTCCACAAGAAATTGCCTTTTGCAATAAATTCTTTTGCTGTAGTTTCGTTTGGTTTTTCGCGGAAAGAAATCACATTGTCATTCTCTGCTTCAATATACCCATATCCTGTTTCTGGTTTAGTTGGAATAACACCAAATGTTACTATAAATCCTTCATTAGCTTTTTGTACAGCCTCGCTTATAGCTTGATTATAATTCTCCATTTGATCTATTATATGATCCGAAGGAGTAATAATTAAAATATCATCTGGTTGGGATGCGAATGCTGCGAAAGCTATAGCTGCAGCGGTATTTCTTGGTGTTGCCTCAATAATATTTACATAAGAAGTACTTGTTTTCTCCATTACTTTTCCACTTAGTTGATGATTATCAACATTCCCTACTACCATTACTTTATTTGCTAAATGACTATTTCGTTCAACAGTCATTTCAAATAAAGACTTTCCATCAAATATTTCAAGATATTGTTTTGGACGGCTTTTACGAGAAAGTGGCCATAATCGACTTCCTACTCCTCCAGTAAGGATAACATGTGTAATGCTTTTGTCTGAATTCATATTTTCTTAAAATAAAAAAGAAGTTAAAATTTAAAGCCTATTATCAGCTAAAGATCCTAAAACTCCCTTTACATCATAAATTAAACTTTTTTCTTTCTGCAAATTTGAAAATTGCAATTCTAAAAATTCAGCGTGTGAAACTCCAAGAACTATTGCATCAAATCTATTATCGGGAATAGAGTTTAATGTTGCTAAATTATATTCTTTTTTCACATCATAAACGTTTGCTAGTGGATCAAATATTGTTACTACAATTCCATAATCTTTTAATGCTTTAACAACATCAACAATCTTAGTGTTTCGAACATCTGGGCAATTCTCTTTGAAAGTAATTCCTAGCATCAATAGTTCAGCACCATTAACTGAAATGCCTTTTTTAATCATTAACTTCACTATTTGTGAAGCCACATATTCTCCCATGCTATCATTTAATCTTCTTCCAGCTAATATAATTTCAGGATGATATCCAAATTCTTGTGCTCTTTGGGCTAAATAGTAAGGATCTACGCCAATACAATGTCCACCAACAAGACCAGGTTTAAATGGTAAAAAATTCCATTTTGTTGAAGCTGCAGCCAATACTTCTTGGGTATCAATATTCATTAAGTTGAATATTTTAGCCAATTCATTTACAAAGGCAATATTAATATCTCGCTGTGAGTTTTCAATAACTTTTGCTGCTTCTGCAACTTTAATTGTTGGAGCTAAATGAGTCCCTGCTGTAATAACAGATTTGTATAAAGCATCGACTTTTAATCCTATTTGGGGAGTTGAACCAGAAGTGACTTTTAGTATTTTTTCAACAGTATGTTCTTTATCTCCTGGATTGATTCTTTCCGGTGAATATCCCGCAAAAAAATCCTCATTGAATTTTAAGGCAGAAACTCGCTCCAAAACAGGAACGCATTGCTCTTCTGTAACACCTGGATATACCGTAGACTCATAGATCACAATATCTCCTTTTTTCAATACTTTACCAACTGTCTCACTCGATTTATATAACGGAGTCAGATCAGGTCTATTATTTTTATCGACTGGAGTAGGAACCGTAACAATATAATAATTACAACTTGCAATATCATCTACTGAAGTTGTGCAATACAATCCTTTTTTGTTAGGTTTTTCAACTAAAACCTTTTGCAGAATATCATCTTCAACTTCTAAAGTTGAATCTGTTCCAGATTTTAATGACGTAACTCTTGCTTCGTTTATGTCAAAACCTACAACCACATATTTTGTCGCGAATAATCGCGCTAAAGGCAGGCCTACATATCCTAAACCAATAACCGCAATTTTCACATTTTTTTCTAATTCCATTTCTTCAATTTATTTAGGTCATTACAATTCACGGCTTCGCCGTTCCAAGTCACAAATCTCTGACTCAGCTACCTAAATTAATCATTTTCGGCAAATATAGCACAATAAGTCTACTTATTCAATACGGTTTCCCGTAATACTTAAAAACTAATTGTTAATAAAAAAACACTTAATTACAATACCTTATTAATCAGGATGTAAATAATTACTTTATAAAAAAAACAGAAGAAAAAAAATCTAAAAAAAGACTTTCTCTTCTGTTAATTTTACTAGGATAACGCTATTATTTATATTTTATTTTCAAAATACATCCTAAACTTTCTAAAACCAAAGTATAATAATTATTTGAAACTTCTTGAACCACCCCACTTTGATTGCTGAATACACCCGATTCTAATTTAATTTTATCTCCAACTTGAATAGCAGAAACTGAAACATCACTAATATTAGAAGCTTTAAGACTTTTCTTTATTGTTTCTATTTCTTCATTTTTCACAATTGCGGGTTTTCCTAGCCAAAACAAATACCTAACAACCCCTGCCACATTAAAAACAGAACTTCGCTCTGAGTCTGGCAATTGAACAAAAACGTAAGAGTTAAAAAGTGGCACTTCTATCTTCTTCTTTCTGTCAGACCATTGTCTAACCTGAGTAATAAGCGGACAATAACATTCTACTCCCAATTGACTAAGTTTATCGGCTACTTTTTTTTCCCATTTAGGTTTTGTATAAACTACGTACCAATTCATTTTTTTATTTATTAAAGAAGCAAAACTCAAAATACTACTTCACATTTTTAAATCATTTCACTTCACTTAATACAAAAAGAAATTCAAGACCCTATTCCTCTATATACAAAGCCAATAGACTCAAGCAACTTCACATCTAAAATATTTCTTCCATCAAAAATAAAAGCTGGCTTATGCATAGAGTCATAAATTTTTTGCCAGTCATAAGTCGTAAATTCGTCCCACTCTGTTAAGACTGCAATTGCATGAGCATCTTTACATGCTTCATAAGCATTTTCAAACACATTTAATGCTTTTGCATTTTCTTGACTTGATCTTGTTTCCAAATAATTTAAATCACTCAACATTTTATTTTCAGAAACTTTAGGGTCGTAAACTGAAATTTTAGCTTGTTCGTTTATTAAATCATCAGCCACATAAATTGCTGGTGATTCTCTGGTATCGTTTGTATCTTTCTTGAAAGCCCAGCCTAAAAATGTTATTTTTTTATCAGCTACCGTATTATACAAAGTCTGAACGATTTTATTTGAAAATCTTCTCTTTTGGTGATCATTCATAATAATAACCTGTTCCCAATAATCTGCCACTTCATTCAATCCGTAGGACTTTGCTATGTAAACTAAGTTTAGAATATCTTTCTGAAAACAAGAACCGCCAAATCCTACTGAAGCTTTTAAGAATTTAGGCCCAATTCTACTGTCCATTCCAATTGCTCTCGCTACTTCACTTACATCTGCCCCCGTTTGTTCACATAATTCCGACATTGCATTAATTGAAGAAATACGTTGCGCTAAAAATGCATTTGCTGTAAGCTTCGATAATTCTGATGACCAAACATTTGTTGTCAAAATTCGATCTTTACTTACCCAATTTGAATAAACATCTACCAATAAATTAATTGCCTCTTCTCCTTCTGGAGTTGTATCACCACCAATTAAAATTCTGTCTGGATTTAATAAATCTGTAACTGCTGTTCCTTCTGCTAAAAATTCTGGATTTGAAAGAATCTGAAACTGAACACCATTTCCCGTATTATCTAAAATACTTTTAATTGCTTCAGCTGTTCTAACTGGCAAAGTTGATTTCTCTACTACAATTTTATTTTGTTTTGCTACTCTTGCTATTTGTCTCGCACATAATTCAATATACTTTAAGTCAGCCGCCATGCCTTTACCTTTTCCATAAGTTTTGGTAGGAGTATTAACTGAGATAAATATCATTTGAGCATCGTCTATTGCTTCATCAACATTTGTAGAAAAAAACAAATTTCTTCCTCGTGCTTCTGCCACAATTTCTGAAAGACCTGGTTCATATATAGGAATATTTTCAGGATTTGGATCATTCCAATCAGCTATTCTTTGTTCATTTAAATCAACAACAGTAACTTGAATGTGTGGGCATTTTTGAGCAATAACCGCCATTGTTGGTCCTCCGACATATCCTGCACCAATGCAGCAAATTTTTGTAATTTTCATTTGATCTCTTTTATCTTGATCTTAAATTTTATTTTAAATTATTCCAATACCATCCAACAGCTTCTTTCAATCCTTCTTGCAAAGAATACTTTGGATTATAGCCCAACATTCTTTTTGCCTTTTCAATACTTGCTAATGAATGTGGAATGTCACCAGCTCTATTTTCACCATAAACGACTGGAATATCTTTTATTTTTGAATCAAACTCAGACAAGTATTCTTTTAAATATTTAACTAAGTCATTCAATGTATTCCTATCTCCAAATGCAGTATTATAAACAGAATTAATCGCTTCTGGATTTTGTGAGGTCATTGCTAACTCATTCATCTGAATAACATTATCAATATAGGTGAAATCACGAGAATAATTTCCATCTCCATTGATCACTGGACTTTCATGATTCATAAATTGTTTTACAAATTTCGGTATTACCGCCGCGTAAGCTCCATTTGGATCTTGTTTTCTTCCAAAAACATTAAAATAACGCAAACCTATTGTCTCTAAGCCATAAGTTTTACTAAAAATTTCTGCATATAACTCATTTACATATTTAGTAATTGCATAAGGCGACAATGGCTTTCCAATAACATCTTCTACTTTTGGCAGTCCTTGAGAATCTCCATAAGTTGATGAACTTGCCGCATATACAAATCGCTTTACTTTAGCATCGCGTGCTGCTGTAAGCATATTTAAAAAACCAGAAATATTTACATCATTAGTTGTAATTGGATCTTTAATTGATCTAGGAACAGAACCTAAGGCAGCTTGATGCAAAACATAATCTGCTCCTTCAACAGCTAGATTACAATCAGCTAAATCTCGGATATCACCTTCAATTAATTTAAAATCTGGATTATCCAAAAAATCTTTCAAATTATGACGATGTCCAGTAGCGAAATTGTCCAAACAAATAACCTTGTAACCAAAGCCTAAAAAATACTCCGTCAAATTCGAACCTATAAAACCAGCTCCTCCTGTAATCAAAATTGTGCCTTTCATTTTATTTCTAATTTATTCAAATTTAGCTCTTTTTAAACCGACTCATAAATGCTTTCCAAAAACCAGCTTTGACTTCTTCTTCATGATAACCGTTTGAGTAAGCGCCATAACCATATCCGTAGCCAGTACCATATTTTGCTTTATTTTCATAACCATTCAACACAATACTCACATTGTTTAGCTCTCCACGTTTAAGTCTGGTATTTAACAACGTTATCATATCTTTCTTAGTATAATTCTGTCTTACTATATACAATGTTACATCTGCAAACTGAACTAATTCTAATGAATCTGCCACTAAACCTACTGGTGGAGTATCTAAAATAATATAATCATATTTCTTTTTCAGTTCATCAATCATTTCTTTCATCGTGTCGCTTAAAATTAACTCTGAAGGATTTGGAGGAATAGGTCCTGAAAGAATTACATCTAAATTTGGAATTGGAGTTGAATTAGTTATCTCTTCTAAATTATTTTGTTTAATTAAATAATTGACAACTCCCAAAGACGACTTTATTTGAAATTCATCTGCCAATCTTGGCTTTCGTAAATCTAAACCAACAATTACTGTTTTCTTTTCACTTAAAGCAAATACAGTAGCAATATTTATGGAACAGAATGTTTTACCTTCACCGCTAATTGAAGAGGTAATCATTAGTGTCTTTGATCCGCTAACCTGCTGTTTTTTATACAGAAACTGAAGAGAAGAACGTATACCTCTAAATGCTTCTGAAAGTGCTGATTTTGGCTTATCAAAAACAGCTAAATTACCAGAATCCTTATTAAACCCAATAACTCCAAGCAGTGGAATCTGAGTTAGCTTACTAATATCTTCACTATTTTGAATTGAATTATTAATAAAAAAAAATACCAATACAAATAATAAAGGAATTAAAACTCCTAAAAACAAAGCCATTATATAATTTACAGAGGTTTTGGGACCAATTAAACCTTCTCCAATATCTTTTGCAGGATCAATAAAATGAATATCTGATAAATTAGACGCTCTTACAATTTCTGCTTCATTTCTCTTTTGAAGAAATTCTGTATAAATATTATCATTAAGATCGTATTTCCTTTTAATTTTCAATAATTCTTGCTGTTCTGCTGGGAGTCTTCTTACTGTACTTTCCGCCTGACCAATTTTTGCATTTATCAAAGATAAATCATACAATAAAGATGCTTTTGCAGTAATGATATTCTCTTGAAGAACATTCTTTACTGCTGCCATTTGATTGTCAAAATCTTTAAATATTTTTTCACTTTTTACAGCATAAGCCATTTCTGATCTTTGGGTTGAAAGCGCTATAAGTTTAGAAACATTCGCTACAATATTTGGATCTTCAATTCCAGCAACAGAAGGCGCTGGTAATCTAGAATAATCGACGCTATTATTTAAATATGATTTTAGCGAATTATAGTACGCAATTTTCCTCGTTAGCTGGTCTTTTTCGACATCGAAATCCATTATTTTCTCTGAAACTTTAGAACCACCCCCTTCTATTTCGTAAACATTTTTATCTTTTTGAAAAGATTTTAATTCATTACCTGTCTGCTTGAGCTGAGATTCCATTGCCACAAGTGTGCTATCAATAAATCTAATAGTATTTGTCGCAAATTGATTTTTACCATCAAGCTGAATTTTAATAAGCATTTTTACAGTAGAGTTCAAATAATCAACCATCCTTGCCTTATTTGTTCCTTGCAACGATAAAGTTAATATTGACCCCCCACTTCTTCCGGTATCAACATTTATACTTTTATATCGAGATACAGTTCCATCAAAATCATTAAATCTAACAAAGTATTCATTTCCTTTATAAAATCCTGGATTGTCATTTATTTGAAGTTTCCAATTCAAAAATGGAAGATTAACACTCTCACCTACTTTGTATTTCTTTATAAAAGTTACAGGTTGTACAGAAGTATTACTATAAGAATTATTGCCATAAGTAATCAGTGAAACTGAGCTATTTTCAAATGGAATCTCGATTTGATATTCATTTCCACTTAAAAACTTTATGCCAATTAATGTATTTGCAAGCTGTCCTTTTGTTTTATCAATGTCAACATAAAATGGTACGGCTCCGTATGAATCTATTAAATTATACTTTCCTTGTTCTAAATAATCAGTATAAAATTGAAGCTTGTCTACTACCAATTCATTATGAGATCGCGATTGTAAGATTGTCGAAATACCATTTACTTGATCAGAAATCCCTCCCCAATTGAAGACCAAACTTGTATTTGCAGTAAAAAAAGGATTATTTTCTTCTTTAATAGAAACCAAGGTCTGCATTTCATAAATTTTCTCTTTACGAACGTTTATTTGATAAGCGATAGTGAATGCAATAATCAAACTTACAAGAAACCATTTCCAATAGCCTACAATTTTTAACAAAAACCCTTTAAAATCAAAATGTAAATGATTTTCAAAAATGGCAAAGTCTTTAATATCTAACATTTTAAAAATCTATTTTTACTTTATAATTAGGTAAACTGTAGTAGCTAAAGACAATAGTGTAATTATTGTTCCTATTGACTGTATTCCCGTCTGACCTGTTCCCCAAGTTTTTTGTCTCAGCGGTTTTACATAGATATAATCATTTGGCTGTAAATAATAATAAGGCGACTTCATTACATTCACATCCGTAAGATCAAGATCGTGCATTTGCACACCAGTTGGAGTCTGACGAATTACTGTTACTTCTTTTCTATTTCCAACAGTCGTGATATCTCCTGCATTTGCAACAGCTTCCAAAATGGTTACATTATCTTTAAACAATGTTTTCGTTCCCGTACTTGCAACCTCCCCATTAATAGTATATCTAAAACCTGCCAACTTTACTGTAACAAAGACATTAGCTTCGCTTTTAAAATATTCTTCTAATAATTTCTTTTCAATTTTTAAACGAACTTCTTCAAGAGTATATCCAATTACATTTATTTCTCCTAAAATTGGCATTCTAATATTTCCATGATCATCAACTGTAAATCCATCAAAATACAAACTAGATTCAGTTTTACCTGTTTGAGTTGATTGGTTTTCTGTTGTATTAAAAATAGAAACTAATTTTGGATCAATTGCTTTTATATTAATACTCAAAACATCATTTACCTGTAATCTATATGGTTTTGCCTCTACCGCTGCAATCGCTGATTGCTCACCAGAATCATTTTTATCCTGAAGATAGACCAAATCTTTAATCGGAATACATGATGTAAACAACATTAAAATTAATAGAAACAGAAAAAAGCTTTTTTTTGTCATTCGTTCAATTTTATCGCAAACATAGCCTTTCCTTACAGTGTTCAGGAAAATCAAGTTATTATTTGGAGTTGGTTAATTATTTTTAAATGTTTTTTCGAAAGGTATTCTGTGCAAAATACTTCGTCCTAATGTTATTTCATCTGCATATTCCAATTCATCACCAACCGATATTCCTCTCGCAATTGTGGAGATTAAAATCTCAGAATCTGCAATTTGTTTATAAATATAAAAATTTGTCGTATCCCCTTCCATTGTTGAGCTTAATGCAAAAATAATCTCCGTAACATTTCCTGATTTTACTTTTGTCACTAAACTAGAAATATTTAGCTGATTGGGCCCAACTCCTTCAATAGGCGAAATTTTTCCACCAAGAACGTGATATATTCCTTTAAATTGTCCCGTGTTTTCAATTGCCATGACATCTCTGATATCCTCTACGACACATATCGTTTCATGATTTCTAACAGGATTAGCACAAATTTCACAAACTTTAGTATCAGAAATATTATGGCAACTTTCACAAAACTTTATATCCTCACGCATATTTAATAATGCCTGAGATAAAAAGGCCGTCTGTTCTTTAGGTTGTTTCAACAAATGAAGAACCAATCGAAGTGCTGTGCGCTTGCCAATTCCTGGCAATTGCGACATTTCGTTTACTGCTTTTTCGATTAATTTTGATGAAAATTCCATGACGACAAAAGTAATACTTTTAATGGTTTAGCCTACATTACAACCATTAAATTCAAGTCTTAACAATAGTAAGAAATCACTATCAAATATTTTATTAATATTGATTTGTAGTTAGCAAAACTAATGTACAAGCCTCTTCAATTTGAATATCGTTTAATTCCAATAATTGATACAATTCTGGATTTTCAGTTCCAGGATTAAAAATTACACGCTTAGGATGTGCTTCAATAATGTAATTATAATAATCTCTTTGACGACCAGGATTTAAATACAATGTAATCGTATCAATATTTTTAACTGGTATTGCTTTAGTCTGAATTTTCACTCCAGCAACTTCACCTGCTTTTTGCCCTATTGCTAGCACTGAGTGCCCTTTTCCTACAAGCATATTAACAGCTCTGAATGAATAACGTTCTGGATTTGTTGAAGCTCCTATAACTAATGTTTTTTTGCTTTTCATAGTTTTTATTTAGATTGCAAAAGTAATCAAAAAAGAACGATTAAGCCTTATGTATTTGATTCAGAATCGATAGTAATAAAAACAAAATCATAACATAATTTCGCACAAAAGCATCAAAAAATAACTACATTTACTTCACTAACCAATATTTTATGGAATTATTTATTTACTTATTTGCTGCCTTATTCTCGGTACTGAACCCAATTGGAACTGTACCCATTTTTGTTGGTTTAACCCAGCACGATTCTCAGAAAGAAAGATCTCGAATCTCTCTTTGGACTGCGATTAATGTTTTTATCATTTTATTGGTTTCTTATTTTATTGGCCAATATGTTCTAACTTTTTTCGGTATTAGCATAGATGCTTTAAGAATTGCTGGAGGAATCGTGATCGTAAATTCTGGATTCTCTTTATTGTCTGGAAAATTCAACAAGAAACGAGGAATCAATAAAAAAATTGAAAACGAAGCACAGCATAGAAATGATATTGCACTTACACCTCTCGCAATACCTATGCTTGCAGGCCCTGGATCTATGTCACTTTTAATTGCTTTTTATCAGGAACACCATGAAATAAATGAAGTTATAATTTCAACTCTTGCAATCCTTGCAATCGCAATCGCCATCTTTGCTATTCTAAAAAGCGCACATTATTTAGCTAGAATATTGGGAGCCTCCGGCATTGTTGCAATTTCTAGAATTGTTGGCTTTATAGTTATTTCAATCGGAATTCAATATATAGTAAGTGCCATAATCAATATTATTAAAGGAAATTTTTAACTAATACGCTCTACTATCCAAAAGAAAAAGGGATGAAATTATTTAAATTTCATCCCTTTTTCTTTTCATCTATTCATTTAATTTAAGCCCTTGGCAAGAAAACTTCTGCCATCATACATCTGGCACTTCCTCCACCGCAAGCTTCAATTGTATCCAAACTTGAACTTAAAATTTCAGCGTGGTTTTCTAATTGCGAAATTTGTTTCGGACTTAAGCTTTGATGTGCCGACGCACTCATTACAATATATCTCTTATCATCTTTCCCCCTAACTTCCAGCATATTTCCAGCAAAGTTATTCACTTGATCTTCCGTTATTAGAATTACTTCTTTCTGATCTTGTTTAAGATTATCCAGAACCATTTTGCGTTCTTTTTTATCGTCAATAGAATCTGCGCAAATAACTGCAAAAGTTTCACCTAAACACATCATCACATTGGTATGATAAATTAATTTACGCTCACCATCAACAGTTTGAAAAGCTTCAAAAATTACAGGAGCATAATCAAAATCTTCACAGAATTCTATAAACAATTCTTCATCTGCTCTTGGCGATAATGCGCAATACGCTTTTCCGTTTGCTCTATCTAATAATAAACTTCCTGTTCCTTCTAAGAAAATGCCATCTTCTTCTGCAGAAGTATAATCCATGATATTTGCAATTTCGAATCCTTTTTCTTCCAAAGTATCCAAAATATCTTCACGACGTTCTTGACGGCGATTTTCAGCAAACATCGGATAAAGTGCAACGTCTCCATTTTCATGAAATGAAACCCAATTGTTTGGAAAAATACTATCTGGAGTATCAGTCTCTAAATTGTCATCGACAACCGTTACATCTACTCCAACCACTCTAAGTTTTTCTACAAAAGCATCAAATTCTTGTTGCGCTTTTGCATTTACGGTACTTGGTAAAAGTCCGTCTAATACTTTTTGATAATAATTATTTACAGCCGTTTGTTCATTCATTCTGAATGCAACTGGACGAATCATCACGATCGCATTAGTAGTCTGTCTCATTCTTTATTTTTTTGCTTCAAGTTTCAGGTTTCAAGCTTTTCTAGAAGCCTGAAATTTAAAATTGTTTTTTTAGTCTCTAATTAATGGAAGCGTCGAACATCTCAACAAACCTTCTTGCTTTGAAATTTCAGCATATGGAATTTCTTCAACGATAAAACCATTTTCACGAAGCCAGTTGTTTAATCTTGTGAAATTCTTTTCAGAAACCACCACATTTTCATCAATTGAAAATACATTCGAAAACATATTATACATTTCGTTTCTTTCAATATGAAATAGATTCTCTTTCCCAAAAAGTTTCACTAAATAAAGATAATCTGCTTCTTCACGGAAACCTCTTTTATAGATAATTCCTTTGTTTTTTCCAACCGGCTGAAAACAACAATCTAAATGCAACGCATTATCTCTTGCCTCCAATTTAGATTTTACTAAATCAAATTCCTTTACAATCTTATTAGGAAATAATGACTTAATATAGTTTACACCATGCATATTGGTTCTTGCAGTAATATAATCTTTGTAATCGCTTCCTTTATAAGTTCCGATAAAAATATGATCATTCCAAAGCATCACATCTCCTCCTTCGATATGAACTTCTTCTGGAGGACGAACTACTTTTAATGGATCAATCTGATCAATTACATATTGAATAGCATCTAATTCACGTTCTCTATCTGGAAGAATATTCGATTTTACAAAGATATCATCAATAACAAACCCAATATCCCTAGCAAAAATCTGATTGTAATTTTCAATCATTTCCGGACGATAAACAGTTACATCGTATTTCTGAAAAACAGCATTAAAAGCTTCCATTTCAGCAACCATATCTTTTTCTACAGGGTAAGTTCCTGCTTTAATATGTTCCAATGATTTAGGATCATAAGCCTCTTCTATAGTTGGAGTTGGTCCATTATGAACAGCAGAACCAAGAACTACAGCACGAAGTCGAGACGTTTCATTCTTTACATTTAATTGCAACATAACTTTATTGTATTTTGAGCAAATATAAAAAAAGCTTCACAGTTAAGTGAAGCTTTCGTTTTTTATTTATTAGACTTAAACTCTCGTAAAGGATGTCCTGTATAAATTTGTCTTGGTCTTCCGATTGGCTCTTTATTTTCACGCATCTCTTTCCATTGCGCAATCCAACCTGGTAATCTTCCAATTGCAAACATAACTGTAAACATATCTGTTGGAATTCCTAAAGCTCTGTAAATAATTCCAGAATAGAAATCAACGTTTGGATATAAGTTTCTTAATTTGAAGTACTCATCTTCAAGAGCCGCTTTTTCTAATTTTCTTGCAATATCTAAAATTGGATCTTCAACACCTAAAGTTTCTAATACTTCCGTTGCTGCTTTTTTGATAATTTTAGCTCTTGGATCAAAGTTTTTGTACACTCTGTGTCCGAATCCCATTAAACGGAATGGATCATTTTTATCTTTCGCTTTCGCTAAGAATTTATCTGTATCACCACCGTCTTTATTGATTTCTTCAAGCATTTCAAGTACTGCTTGATTAGCTCCACCATGAAGTGGCCCCCATAAAGCAGAAACTCCTGCAGAAACTGAAGCAAACAAACCTGCGTGAGAAGAACCTACCATTCTAACCGTAGAAGTAGAACAATTTTGTTCGTGATCAGCATGAAGAATAAACAATTTATCTAAAGCATTTACAATTACAGGATTTGCAGCGTAAGGCCCTGTAGGCAATTTAAACATTAATTGCATGAAGCTTTCTACATAACCTTTTGTGTTATCATAGTAATTTAAAGGATAACCCATAGATTTTCTGTAAGTCCATGTAGCAATCACTAAAAATTTGGCCATTGTTTTACAAATAGCTTCGTACATTTCTTTTTCATTATCAACGTTAACTGCTTTAGGATTAAAAGCCGTTAAAGCACTAGTCAAAGCAGATAACACTCCCATCGGGTGAGCTGTTTTAGGGAAACCGTCAATGATATTTTTCATTTCTTCGTTTACCAAAGAATGTTTTTTTATACCATTTTCAAAATCCTCTAATTGTGAAGCCGTAGGCAATTCACCAAAAATCAAAAGATATGAAACTTCCAAGAAACTTGCTTGTTCAGCAAGATCTTCAATAGAATATCCTCTGTAACGTAAAATTCCTTCTTCTCCATCTAGGAAAGTGATTTCACTTGTACAAGATCCTGAATTTTTATACCCTGGATCAAGAGTAATATAACCTGTTAAATCACGTAATTTGTTGATATCGATAGCTGATTCGTTTTCACTCCCTGTGATTACTGGAAGCTCAATCTTTTTACCATCTATTTCTAATGTAGCTATTTTTGACATAATATACTGGAAATAATTCTTTAAATAATAATTTATCAAATCTAATGAATTTAAGACTAATTAAAAAAAGAATACTGCTATGAATTTGTTAAAACTCCAAAAAAAAACCATCTGCACAAACAGATGGTTTTTTCCAATATATAATTTGTTCAATTATTTGATTTTAAAAGCATTTAAACCAGGGAAATAAGCAGTACTTCCTAATTCTTCTTCAATTCTCAATAATTGGTTGTATTTAGCCATACGATCTGAACGAGAAGCAGAACCAGTTTTAATTTGACCACAGTTTAAAGCAACAGCTAAGTCAGCAATTGTGTTATCTTCAGTTTCTCCAGAACGGTGAGACATTACAGATGTATAACCAGCGTTTTTCGCCATGTTTACAGCAGCAATTGTTTCAGTTAACGTTCCAATTTGGTTTACTTTTACTAAGATTGAGTTAGCAATTCCTTTTTCGATACCTGTTGACAAACGAGCAACATTAGTTACGAACAAATCATCTCCAACTAATTGTACTTTATCTCCGATTTTTTCAGTTAAAGCTTTCCATCCATCCCAGTCATCTTCGTACATACCGTCTTCGATAGAAATGATTGGGTACTTAGAAGCAAGTTCAGCTAAGTATTCAGCTTGCTCAGCAGAAGTTCTGATTTTTCCAGTTTCACCTTCAAATTTAGTATAATCGTATTTTCCGTTTACATAAAACTCAGAAGCAGCACAGTCAAGAGCAATCATAATTTCGTCACCGAAAGAATATCCTGCTTTTTCAACAGCTAATTTAATTGTATCAAGAGCATCTTCAGTTCCTCCAGCTAAGTTTGGAGCAAAACCTCCTTCATCACCTACAGCAGTACTCAAACCTCTATCGTGTAATACCTTTTTCAAGTTGTGAAAAATTTCAGTTCCCATTTGCATTGCATGTGTAAAAGAAGTTGCTTTTACAGGGAAAATCATAAACTCTTGGAATGCAATAGGCGCATCAGAGTGAGAACCTCCATTAATGATGTTCATCATTGGAACAGGAAGTGTATTAGCAGAAACTCCACCTACGTATCTGTATAATGGCAAACCAAGTTCATTTGCAGCAGCTTTTGCAGCAGCTAAAGAAACTCCTAAAATAGCATTAGCTCCTAATTTAGATTTATTTGGAGTACCATCTAAATCAATCATTAATTGGTCAATTGTATTTTGTTCGAAAACAGAAGTACCAACTAATTCTTCAGCAATAATAGTATTTACATTATTCACTGCATTCAAAACACCTTTTCCTAGGTAAGCTTTACCTCCATCACGTAATTCAACAGCTTCGTGCTCTCCAGTTGATGCTCCAGATGGAACAGCAGCTCTACCTAAAACTCCATTTTCAGTTACTACATCAACTTCAATAGTAGGATTACCTCTAGAATCAAGAATTTGTCTTGCGTGAACTTTAATTATAATACTCATTATTTTTGTTTTTTATTAATAAATTATATTTTTTTTTCGAAATTATAAAAATATTTAATACTATAAACGCACTCTCGTCATTAAACACGTTTATTTATTAACTACATCGTTTTAGGCTTTTGCAGTTTTTATGTTCTCCACAAATTGATCAAATAAATATGATGAATCGTGTGGTCCAGGACTCGCCTCTGGGTGATATTGAACCGAGAAACAATTCTTATTCTTCATTCTCATTCCAGCCACTGTTCCATCATTTAAATGTACGTGTGTAATTTCTAAATCAGGATGATTATCTAACTGTTCTTTTTTAACAGCAAAACCGTGATTTTGTGAAGTTATTTCACCTTTACCTGTAATAATATTTTTTACAGGATGATTAATTCCACGGTGCCCATTAAACATTTTATAAGTTTCAACTCCATTCGCAAGACCAATTACCTGATGTCCCAAACAGATTCCAAACAAAGGCTTGTTATCTGCTAATATATCTTTAGCAACTTGAATAGCCCCAAACAAAGGATCTGGATCTCCAGGCCCGTTTGACAAGAAATAGCCATCTGGGTTAAATTCAGACATATCTTTGTAAGTAGAATTAAAAGGATACACTTTAATGTAGCAATCTCTTTTAGCAAGGTTTCTTAAAATGTTCTTTTTAATTCCAAGATCTAAAGCTGAGATTTTATAAGTAGCATTTTCATCACCAAAAAAATATGGCTCTTTAGTAGATACTTTAGAAGCTAATTCAAGTCCTTCCATATTCGGAACGTTAGCCAATTCTTTTTTCAAATCTTCTATTGAAGTACCATCTGTACAGATAACAGCGTTCATTGCACCATTGTCACGAATATAACTAACAAGTGCACGAGTATCTACATCAGAAATACATATTAAATTTTGTTTAGTAAAATAATCCTCTAAACTTCCAGAAGCATTTTCTCTAGAATAATTAAAACTAAAGTTTTTACAAACTAAACCGGCAATTTTAATACTATCAGATTCCACCTCAGAATCATTAACACCATAGTTTCCGATATGTGTATTTGTAGCAACCATTATTTGTCCAAAATAAGAAGGATCAGTAAAAATTTCCTGATACCCAGTCATTCCCGTATTAAAACAAACTTCACCAAAAGTTTTACCGCTAATTCCGATAGATTTTCCGTGAAAGATTGTTCCGTCACTAAGTAATAAAATGGCGCTTTGTCGTGTTGTGTATTTCATTATTTAATTTGTATTGTTTTTTAATCAAGTTATAAAACCAAAATATAGGTTTTAAGTGTAATTAGAATTTTGCAAATTTACTTCTTTAAAATAGCCCTTCCAAGATTTTTTAAAACTTTCATTCGTAAAAATAAAACCTATCATTTTAAATAAGTTACATTTCTTCCGTTTCAAAAAAATCAAAAAAAAAGGATAAACTAAAAATTAGTTTATCCTTGATTTCTATAGAATGATTACTTTCATAATTATTCAGAAGCTTCAGTAGTCGTTTCTGTTTCAGCAGCAGGAGCTTCTGGAGCAGCAGTTTCAGCTTTTTTAGCTTTACCACCACGACGGCTTTTCGCTTTTTTAACTTCTTTTTTACCTCCGTTGTAAAGTTCATTGAAGTCAACAAGTTCGATCATCGCCATATCAGCGTTATCTCCCAAACGATTTCCAACTTTAATGATACGAGTGTATCCTCCTGGACGGTCTCCAACTTTAGCAGCTACATCTCTGAACAAATCAGTTACTGCATATTTACTGCGCAAGTAAGCAAAAACAATACGACGATTATGAGTCGTATCCTCTTTTGATTTTGTGATTAAAGGCTCAACGAATTGTTTAAGCGCTTTAGCTTTAGCAACAGTAGTGTTAATACGTTTGTGCTCAATAAGAGAACAAGCCATATTAGCCAACATAGCTTTTCTATGTCCAGTCTGTCTGCTTAAGTGGTTGAATTTTTTTCCGTGTCTCATGACGTGTTTTTTTTATCTTCATCTTGCTACGATCCACTATGGAGAGCAAAATATGAAGTAAATTATTCTTTATCTAATTTGTATTTAGCTAAATCCATTCCGAAAGTTAAATTCTTCACTGCAACAAGTTCATCAAGTTCAGTTAAAGATTTTTTACCAAAATTACGGAATTTCATTAGGTCATTTTTATTGAACGATACTAAATCACCAAGTGTATCAACTTCAGCCGCTTTCAAGCAATTTAATGCTCTCACAGATAAATCCATATCAACAAGCTTAGTTTTAAGCAATTGTCTCATATGCAATGACTCTTCATCATACGATTCTGTTTGTGCAATTTCGTCAGCCTCAAGTGTAATTCTTTCGTCAGAGAATAACATGAAATGGTGAATTAAAACTTTAGCAGCTTCAGTAAGAGCATCTTTTGGATTAATAGATCCATCAGTTTTGATTTCAAAAACTAATTTTTCGTAATCTGTTTTTTGCTCTACACGGAAATTTTCGATTGCATATTTTACATTTTTTACCGGAGTAAAAATAGAATCTGTAAAAATTGTTCCAATTGCAGCATTCTGTTTTTTGTTCTCTTCAGCAGGAACGTATCCTCTACCTTTCTCGATTGTTAAATCGAAGTTCAATTTGATTTTAGAATCTAAATTACAGATAACAAGGTCTGGATTCAAAACTTGAAAACCTGAGATAAATTTTTGAAAATCACCTGCTGTTAATTGATCTTTACCAGAAACAGAAATAGTAACTGATTCATTATCGATATCTTCAATCTGACGTTTGAAACGTACTTGTTTTAGATTAAGGATAATTTCGGTAACATCCTCAACAACACCTGAAATAGTAGAAAACTCATGATCTACACCTTCGATACGAACAGATGTAATTGCATAACCTTCTAACGCTGAAAGCAAAACTCTTCTAAGTGCATTACCAACTGTCAATCCGTAACCAGGTTCTAAAGGTCTAAACTCAAATTTACCTTCAAAATCGGTTGAATCGATCATGATAACTTTATCGGGCTTTTGAAAATTAAATATTGCCATAAATTTCGACTAAGTCAATTATTATTTGTTGTACAACTCTACGATTAATTGTTCTTTAATGTTTTCTGGAATTTGAAGTCTCGCAGGTACAGAAACGAAAGTTCCTTCTTTAAGATCATTATTCCAAGTAATCCATTCATAAACATGACTTGAATTTGATAAAGAACGTTCGATAGCTTCTAAAGATTTAGATTTTTCACGAACTGCAACTTTATCACCAGGCTTAAGGTGGTAAGAAGGAATATTAACAACCTCTCCATTTACAGTAATGTGTCTGTGAGAAACGATTTGACGCGCACCTCTTCTAGATGGAGCAATTCCCATTCTAAAAACAACATTATCCAATCTTGCTTCGCATAATTGTAATAAAACTTCACCAGTAACTCCTTTAGTAGCTGATGCTTTTTCGAATAAATTTCTGAATTGTTTTTCTAAAATTCCGTAAGAATATTTAGCTTTTTGCTTTTCCATTAACTGGACAGCATACTCAGATTTTTTTCCTCTTTTTTTAGCCATCCCGTGTTGTCCAGGTGGGTAATTTCTTTTTTCGAAAGATTTATCATCTCCGAAGATTGCCTCGCCAAATTTACGAGCGATTTTGGTTTTAGGACCAGTATATCTTGCCATTTTAAAAAAAATTTTAAGGTAGAAATTATGAATTCAGGTCTAATCCTTCGATAATCTATGTTCTACCTTGTTTATACTATAAAAATAAAAAATTAAACTCTACGTCTTTTTGGAGGACGACATCCGTTGTGTGGCATTGGAGTAACATCGATAATCTCTGTAACTTCGATTCCACCGTTATGAATAGAACGGATAGCAGACTCACGTCCGTTACCTGGCCCTTTTACATAAACTTTCACTTTTTTAAGTCCTGCCTCAAGTGCTACTTTAGCGCAATCTTCTGCTGCCATTTGAGCTGCATAAGGAGTATTCTTTTTAGAACCTCTGAAACCCATTTTACCAGCTGAAGACCAAGAGATTACTTCACCTTTCTTATTAGTCAAAGAAATAATAATGTTATTAAAAGTGGCAGAAATATGAGCCTCACCCGTTGATTCAACGATAACTTTACGTTTTTTTGCAGTTGCTTTAGCCATATTACTTATTATTTAGTTGCTTTTTTCTTGTTAGCAACAGTTTTTCTTTTACCTTTTCTTGTTCTTGAGTTGTTTTTAGTTCTCTGCCCTCTTAATGGAAGACCAGATCTATGACGAATACCTCTGTAACATCCGATATCCATTAAACGTTTAATGTTTAAAGAAATTTCAGAACGTAATTCTCCTTCAATTTTGTAAAATGAAACAGCTTCACGAATCGCTCCGATTTCATCATCATTCCAATCTTGAACTTTTTTATCTTGGCTAACTTGAGCTTTTTCTAAAATCTCAATAGCTCTACTTTTTCCTAATCCAAAGATATAGGTAAGTGCGATAACACCTCTTTTGTTTTTTGGGATATCTACCCCTGCTATTCTTGCCATAATTATCCTTGTCTTTGTTTAAATCTAGGATTCTTTTTGTTTATTACGTACAGTCTCCCTTTTCTACGCACGATAATGCACTCGGCACTTCTCTTTTTTACTGATGCTCTAACTTTCATAGTGAATATCCTTTAATATCGATAAGTAATTCTTGCTTTTGACAAATCGTAAGGACTCATTTCTAGTTTCACTTTATCACCAGGTAATAACTTGATATAATGCATTCGCATTTTTCCAGAAATATGAGCAATTACAATATGTCCATTTTCTAACTCCACACGGAACATCGCATTTGATAATGCTTCAATGATTGATCCGTCTTGTTCTATTGCTGATTGTTTTGCCATAAATATATTAAGCTACCGCTTTTCTATTTTTACCAGTCTTCATTAAACCATCATAATGTTTGTTTAACAAGTATGAATTGATTTGTTGAATAGTATCTATTGCAACTCCAACCATAATTATTAATGAGGTACCTCCAAAAAACATTGCCCAAGATTGTTGTACATCCATAATACTTACAACAATAGCTGGGAACACAGCAATCAAAGCAAGGAATAAAGATCCTGGGAAAGTTATTAAAGACATCACTTTATCTAGGAAATCAGAAGTTTCTGCTCCAGGACGTACGCCTGGAATAAAACCACCGCTTCTCTTTAAATCATCAGCCATTTTATTAGTAGGTACAGTGATTGCAGTATAAAAGAATGTAAATACAATAATTAAAGTTGCAAAAACAAAATTATACCAGAAACCAAACATATTACTAAATGCACCAACAATAGATTGTGATGTATCTGATTTAGACAATCCAGCTACAGCAGCAGGAATAAACATAATTGCCTGAGCAAAAATGATTGGCATAACCCCAGAAGCATTAAGCTTAAGAGGAATCCATTGTCTATTACCTCCAGCCAAATCTTGTTCGTAATCTCCTGTAGTTGTACGACGAGCATACTGTACAGGGATTCTACGTACTGCCATTGTAAGCAACACACAAGATATAATAACTAATAACCACACAATAATTTCAATAACTAATAACATTGGACCTCCATTGTTATTGGTAACACGAGTTGTAAACTCTTGGATAAAAGCTTGTGGTAAACGAGCTAAAATACCAACCATAATTAACAATGAAATACCATTTCCAATACCTTTATCTGTAATCTTCTCACCAAGCCACATAGCAAAAATTGTACCAGTAACCAAAATGATAACAGACGAGAACAAAAATTCAGGAGAATTAAAGCCTAGCAAAAATGCATTACTAGGCAATGTTCTGTATAAATTATAGATATAAGTTGGACCTTGAACCAATGTGATAGCGATTGTCAACCAACGAGTGATTTGATTAATCTTTTTTCTACCACTTTCCCCATCATTTTGAAGTTTTTGTAAATATGGAATCGCAATCCCCATCAACTGAACAACAATAGACGCAGAAATATAAGGCATGATACCTAAAGCAAAAACTGAAGCCTTAGAGAAAGCACCCCCGGTGAACATGTCTAGAATAGATCCTAGACCATTTTTAGTTTGTCCCGCTAAACCAGTCAATTGCGTTGCGTCAATTCCAGGAAGCGTAACGTGTGCTCCAAAACGATATACTAAAAGTAAACCTAATGTAATTAAGATTCTATTTTTTAGTTCTTCGATTTTCCAAACATTACTTATTGATTCAATAAATTTCTTCATCTTAATAGATAAGTTATATAGTTACAGCTTCTCCACCAGCAGCTTCAATCGCAGCTTTTGCAGTAGCAGTAAATTTGTGGGCAGTTACTTTTAATTTTGCTTTCAATTCTCCTCTACCTAAAATCTTAACGATTTCATTTTTAGTAGCTAGACGATTTGCTACGAAATCTGTCATAGAAACAGAATCAGTAATTACACCGTTATCAACTAATAATTGAAGAGTATCTAAATTAACACCTTCGTATTCTTTACGATTGATGTTTTTGAAACCAAACTTAGGTACACGTCTTTGAAGTGGCATCTGCCCTCCTTCAAAACCAATCTTTTTAGAATAACCAGAACGAGATTTTGCTCCTTTGTGTCCACGTGCAGCGGTACCACCTTTTCCAGAACCTTCTCCTCTACCTAATCTTTTATTTTGATTGTGTGTAGATCCCTCAGCAGGTTGTAAGTTACTTAAATTCATAACAGTATTTGTTATTTAGCTTCTTCTACAGAAACTAAGTGTTTAACTTTGTTTATCATCCCAAGGATAGCAGGATTTGACTCATGCTCCACAACTTGTCCAATTTTACGTAGACCTAAAGCTTCCAACCCTCTCTTTTGAGAAAGAGGACAGTTGATTTTGCTTCTTACTTGTTTTACTAATAATTTAGCCATAATTTCCTGAATTAACCTTTAAAAACTTTCTCTAAAGAAACACCTCTCTGTTTTGCAACAGTATGAGCGCTTCTCATTTGCAATAAAGCATCAAAAGTTGCTTTTACTACGTTATGTGGATTTGACGATCCTTGAGATTTAGACAATACATCGTGAATACCCACTGACTCAAGAACTGAACGAACAGCTCCACCAGCAATAACTCCAGTACCATGAGACGCTGGAATTAAGAATACACGTGCACCACCAAATTTACCTTTTTGTTCGTGAGGAACAGATTGTCCATTTAAAGGAATTCTAACTAAGTTTTTCTTAGCATCTTCTACTGCTTTCGCAATTGCTTCCGAAACGTCTTTAGATTTTCCTAATCCATGACCAACTACTCCATTTTCATCACCTACAACTACAATAGCAGAAAAACCAAAAGCTCTACCACCTTTTGTAACTTTAGTAACACGATTAACACTAACTAGACGATCTTTAAGTTCAAGACCACTAGGTTTTACCAATTCTACATTTTTGTATTTAGACATAATATATTAGAATTTAAGTCCAGCGGCTCTTGCGCCTTCTGCTAATGATTTAATACGACCGTGATATAAATATCCACCTCTATCAAAAGTGATGGTATCAATCCCAGCTTTTAACGCTTTCTCTGCAACTAATTTTCCAACAGCAGCAGCGATTTCAACGTTAGTACCTTTTCCTATTTCTTTTTCTCTCGAAGATGCAGCTAATATAGTAACTCCATTTACATCATCAATGATTTGAGCATAAATTTCTTTGTTACTTCTAAAAACAGAAAGTCTAGGTCTTGCAGCTGAACCACTAACCGATTTTCTAATTCTGAATTTAATTCTCTGTCTTCTTTCAGATTTTGTTAATGACATAATCTTATATTTTAAGCTGATTTACCTGCTTTTCTTCTTAATACTTCACCCACAAATTTAACACCTTTTCCTTTGTACGGCTCTGGCTTACGGAAACCTCTGATTTTCGCAGCAACTTGCCCTAAAAGTTGTTTATCAAATGATGTTAATTTTACGATTGGGTTCTTACCTTTTTCAGATACTGTTTCTAAAGATACTTCAGGAGCAATCTCTAAAACAATATTGTGAGAATATCCAAGAGCTAAATCTAATTTTTGACCTTGGTTTGAAGCTCTATAACCAACTCCAACTAATTCTAGTTCTTTTGTGAAACCTTCAGAAACACCAACAACCATATTACTGATCAAAGATCTGAATAATCCGTGTTTTGCTCTGTGGTCTTTATGATCAGACGATCTTTCAACTAAAACTTGATCGCCTTCAACAGTTACATTTACGTCCGAAAACTCTTGAACTAGTTGACCTCTTTTTCCTTTTACTGTAATAATACCGTCTTTAACTTCTACAGTTACACCAGCAGGGATTACAATTGGGCTTTTACCTATTCTTGACATCTTATCTAGTGTTTAAAATTAGTATACGTAACAAATTACTTCACCACCTACATTTAATTGCTTAGCTTGTTTTCCAGTCATCAAACCTTTTGATGTAGAAACAATAGCAATTCCCAATCCGTTAAGGATTCTAGGTAATTTGGCAGCACCTGCGTACTTACGTAAACCAGGTTTACTAATTCTTTGGATATCTTTAATTACAGGCTCTTTAGTATCTTTATCATACTTTAAAGCAATTTTGATAGAACCTTGAACTGTGTTCTGCTCAAATTTGTAACTTAAGATGTAACCTTGATCAAATAAGATCTTAGTTATCTCTTTTTTAAGATTAGAAGCTGGAATTTCAACAACTTTGTGGTTTGCAGCCACAGCGTTACGAACTCTAGTCAAATAATCTGCAATAGGATCTGTATACATATGTATTTGATTGCGATTATGGTTTTCGGGAGACACCCGTCTCCCGAACCTTTAATCAATTAAAATTATTTTTTGGTTTGCAAAAGTAATAACTTATTGCGAGATTACCAAGATGCCTTTTTAACACCAGGAATTAATCCATTATTAGCCATTTCACGGAAAGTTACACGAGAAATACCAAATTGACGAATATAACCTCTTGGTCTACCTGTTAATTTACAACGGTTATGCAAACGAACTGGTGAAGCATTTTTAGGTAATTTTTGTAGGCCTTCATAATCTCCAGCTTCTAATAAAGCTTTTCTTTTTTCAGCATACTTAGCTACCGTTTTCTCTCTTTTAACCTCACGGGCTTTCATTGATTCTTTAGCCATGTCTTAATTCTTTTTAAAAGGTAATCCTAATTCAGCCAATAATGACTTTGCTTCCTTGTCTGTTTTTGCAGTAGTAACAAAAGTAATATCCATTCCTGAAATTTTGTTTACTTTGTCAATATCAATTTCTGGGAAAATGATTTGCTCTAAAACTCCAAGATTATAGTTACCTCTTCCGTCGAAACCTGTAGCTTTAATACCACTGAAATCTCTAACACGTGGCAAAGCAGAAGTAATAAGTCTATCTAAAAACTCATACATTCTTTCTCCACGTAAAGTAACTTTTGCTCCAATAGGCATTCCTTTTCTCAATTTGAAAGACGCAACGTCTTTCTTAGAGATTGTAGAAACTGCTTTTTGTCCAGTGATCTTTGTTAACTCATCAACAGCATAGTCAATAAGTTTTTTATCAGATACAGCTGCACCAACTCCACGGCTCAAAACGATTTTTTCAAGTTTAGGAACTTGCATTACGTTTGTATATCCGAACTCCTCTTTAAGAGCAGAGATTACTCTACTCTTATATTCTTCTTTTAGTCTAGGTGTATATGCCATTACTATAGTACTTGATTAGATTTTTTTGAAAATCTTACTTTCTTATCTCCTTCTACTCTAATACCTACTCTAGTTGTTTCCTTAGTTTTAGGATCAATTAAAGCAATGTTAGAAATTTGAATAGAAGCTTCTTTCTTAACGATACCACCTTGAGGGTTTTTAGCACTTGGTTTTGTATGTTTTGAAACCATGTTTACACCTTCAACTATCGCTTTATTTTTCTCACGGTAAACACGTAAAACTTTACCTTCAGCACCTTTATGGTCCCCAGCAATAACTCTTACGATATCTCCTGATTTTATTTTTAGCTTTATCATCTTAAAAACGAATTAAAGCACTTCTGGTGCTAATGATACAATTTTCATGAATTGTTTTTCACGAAGTTCTCTTGCTACCGGACCAAAAACACGAGTTCCTCTCATTTCACCTGCAGCATTCAAAAGAACACATGCATTGTCATCGAAACGGATATAAGAACCATCAGCTCTTCTCACTTCTTTTTTAGTACGTACAACAACTGCAGTTGAAACAGCTCCTTTTTTCACGTTTCCGTTTGGAGTTGCATCTTTGATAGAAACTACAATTTTGTCACCAACAGAGGCATATCTTCTTTTAGTACCTCCTAAAACACGAATAGTTAAAACTTCTTTAGCTCCCGTGTTATCTGCTACTTTTAGTCTTGATTCTTGTTGTACCATAATTATTTAGCTCTTTCTAAGATTTCAACTAATCTCCAACATTTTGTTTTACTTAAAGGACGCGTTTCGCTAATTCTTACAGTATCACCAATGTTACAGTCGTTTGTTTCGTCGTGTGCAACATATTTCTTAGTTTTCAACACGAACTTACCGTATAATGGGTGTTTTACTTTTCTTACTTCAGAAATCACGATAGACTTATCCATCTTGTTTGAAGTAACAACACCTATTCTTTCTTTTCTTAAATTTCTTTTTTCTTCCATCTTTCAGCAGAATACAATTATTGTAACTCTCTTTTAGTTAACTCTGTAGCTAATCTTGCAACTGTTCTTCTAACGCTTCTAATTTGAAGTGGGTTAGCAATTGGAGAGATTGCGTGAGCCATTTTTAGGTCAGCATATACTTTCTTAGTTTGACTAAGCTTTTCTTGCAACTCCGCTGCAGAAAGATCTTTTATTTCTGATTGTTTCATAATAAATATAAATTATGCTTCGAAATCTCTAGCAACGACGAACTTAGTTTTTACTGGAAGTTTTTGAGCTGCAAGACGTAAAGCCTCTTTTGCAACTGACAATGGAACTCCTCCAACTTCAAACATAATTCTTCCTGGTTTAACAACAGCAGCCCAATACTCAACTGCTCCTTTACCTTTACCCATACGTACTTCAAGAGGTTTCTTAGTAATAGGTTTGTCTGGAAAAATTTTAATCCATAATTGTCCCTCTCTTTTCATGTAACGAGTTGCAGCGATACGTGCAGCTTCGATTTGACGAGAAGTTAAGAACATTCCATCTTCATGTACAGATTTAATACCAAACATTCCATTTGAAAGCTCATGCCCTCTTTGAGAGTTACCTTTCATTCTACCTTTTTGTACCTTACGGTATTTTGTTCTTTTAGGCTGTAACATTTTTCTTTAGTTTAAAAATTTACTTTCTTTTACGAGCGTCTGGTTTTCCACCTTTGTTAAAGTTAGATTTGCCTCTAGGAGCATCTCCACCTTTTCCACCACCTGCACCAGATTGTTTTTTGTCCATTCCAGCAAGTGGAGAAAGTTCTCTCTTACCATAAACTTCACCTTTCATGATCCATACTTTAATTCCCATTCTACCGTAAGTAGTATGAGCTTCAGCAAGAGCATAATCAATGTCAGCTCTGAAAGTTGATAGAGGAATTCTACCTTCTTTGAAACCTTCCGAACGCGCCATCTCAGCTCCATTCAAACGACCAGAAATCAAAACTTTGATACCCTCAGCGTTCATACGCATAGAAGCAGCAATAGCCATTTTGATTGCACGTCTGTAAGAAATACGGCTTTCGATTTGACGAGCGATGCTTGTCGCCACAAGATAAGCATCTAACTCAGGTCTTTTAATTTCAAAGATATTGATTTGAACCTCTTTGTCAGTAACTTTCTTAAGTTCTTCTTTTAACTTGTCTACCTCTTGTCCACCTTTTCCGATAATGATACCAGGTCTAGCAGTAGTGATAGTAACGGTTACAAGTTTCAAAGTTCTCTCGATGATTACTTTTGATACACTAGCTTTTGATAAACGAGCATGGATATACTTTCTGATTTTGTGATCTTCGGCTAATTTATCACCGTAATCATTTCCACCATACCAGTTTGAGTCCCATCCTCTGATGATACCAAGTCTATTTCCAATTGGATTTGTCTTTTGTCCCATGCTGCTTAAGAATTGCTTTGTGTGTTATTGATAGCTCCAAGCACGATTGTAACGTGATTAGAACGTTTTCTTATTCTGTGTGCACGACCTTGTGGAGCTGGACGAAGTCTTTTTAACATCATTCCACCATCTACTCTGATCTCTTTAACAAATAATCCAGCCTCTTCTAAATTACCTTCACTATTTTTTTGCTCCCAGTTATTGATTGCAGACAATAATAGTTTTTCTAATTTTCTTGAAGCTTCTTTAGAACTGAATCTTAAAATGTTAAGTGCTCTTTCCACCTTCTGACCTCTTACCAAGTCCGCTACTAAGCGCATTTTTCTAGGTGAAGTAGGGCAGTTATTCAATTTTGCGAAAGCAATAGACTTATTAGCCTCTTTTCTCGCATCTGCTGTTTCTCTTTTACGAACTCCCATTGCTTCTTATTTTTTACCTTTATTTTTTGCTCCAGCATGACCTCTAAAAGATCTAGTTGGTGAAAACTCTCCTAATTTGTGACCTACCATGTTTTCTGTTACGTAAACTGGTACAAATTGACGACCGTTATGAACTGCGATAGTTTGTCCAACGAAATCTGGAGTAATCATTGAAGCTCTAGACCAAGTCTTAACAACTGCATTTTTACCACTTTCTACGTTTTCTTGAACTTTCTTGTCTAATTTATAATGAACGAAAGGTCCTTTTTTTAATGAACGTGCCATATCTTATTATTTCTTTCTACGTTCTACGATATACTTGTTACTCGGGTTTTTCTTAGAACGAGTTCTGTAACCTTTAGCTGGCAATCCGTTTCTTGAACGTGGGTGCCCTCCAGAAGAACGTCCTTCACCACCTCCCATAGGGTGATCAACAGGGTTCATCGCTACTGGTCTAGTTCTAGGTCTTCTTCCTAACCATCTTGTTCTACCCGCTTTTCCAGATACAACTAATTGGTGGTCAGAGTTAGAAACAGCTCCAATTGTAGCCGAACAAGTTAACAAGATTAATCTTGTCTCACCAGATGGCATTTTAATTGTTGCATATTTCCCGTCTCTTGCCATTAACTGAGCAAAAGTTCCAGCTGAACGAGCAATAACAGCTCCTTGTCCTGGACGTAACTCAATACAAGATATAACAGTTCCAAGAGGAATTCTGCTTAAAGGTAATGTATTACCGATTTCTGGCTGAGACTCTGGACCAGAAACTAATTTCTGACCAACTTTCAATCCATTTTGAGCGATAATATAAGTTTTCTCTCCATCAGCGTAAGCTAATAAAGCGATAAATGCAGTACGATTTGGATCATACTCGATTGATTTCACTGTAGCTGGAATTCCATCTTTAGTTCTTTTGAAATCAATGATACGATATCTCTGCTTGTGACCACCACCCGTATAACGCATGGTCATCTTTCCTTGACTATTTCTACCTCCTGAGTTTTTTATCGGTGCTATCAAAGAGCGTTCCGGCTTATCAGTTGTAATAGCGTCATAACCATTCACAACTCTAAATCGCTGACCCGGGGTAATAGGT
Organism: Flavobacterium sp. LPB0248; assembly: GCF_013388355.1. GTDB lineage: Bacteria > Bacteroidota > Bacteroidia > Flavobacteriales > Flavobacteriaceae > Flavobacterium. The sequence continues at coordinate 3,394,919 of NZ_CP058246.1, read as the reverse complement.
TTTAATTTTCTTACTGACATTTTTCTATCTTAGATATTGTTGTAAAAATCAATTGTTTCTCCTTCTTGTACTTGAACAATTGCTTTTTTATATGCATTTGTCTTTCCACTGATTAAACCACTTTTAGTGTATTTAGTAGATCTATCTGGTCTCACATTCATTGTGTTAACAGAAACGATAGTTACTCCATAAGCAGCCTCAACAGCTTTCTTAATCTCAACTTTGTTTGCTTTTTTGTTAACAACGAATCCGAAGCGGTTTAGAACTTCACTTTCTTTGGTTACTTTTTCCGTTACTATAGGTCTAATAATGATGCTCATATTCCTATTATTTACTTAAATTTTCTTCAATTAACTCTAAAGAACCTTCCAAAAGCACTAAATTATTAGCGTTTAATATTGCGTAAGTGCTTAATTCTGAGCTAGTTACGACATTTGAAGCCTTTAAATTGCGTGACGACAAATATACGTTTTTATTCGACTCACCCAACACAAATAGAGATTTTTTATTTTCTAACCCTAAAGCTTTCAAAACGTTAATGAAATTTTTAGTGTTTGGCGCTTCAAAATTAAAGTCTTCTAAAACCACAATATTTGACTCTTTTGCTTTGATTGAGAAAGCTGATTTTCTAGCTAATCTCTTCAAGCCTTTATTCAATTTGAATGAATAACTTCTTGGTCTTGGTCCGAAAACTGTTCCACCACCTTTAAACAAAGGATTCTTAACACTTCCTGCACGAGCAGTACCAGTTCCTTTTTGTTTTTTAATCTTACGCGTACTTCCAGTTACTTCAGCTCTTTCTTTAGCTTTGTGAGTACCTTGTCTTTGATTAGCAAGATATTGCTTAACATCAAGATATACAGCGTGATTGTTTGGTTCAATTGCGAATACTGAATCAGAAAGTTGAACTTTTCTTCCAGTATCTTTTCCGTTGAAATCTAATACTTTTACTTCCATTACTTCTGAATGATTACATAAGAGTTTTTGTGCCCAGGAACACATCCTTTAACAACAAGTAGATTCTTATCAGCAACTACTTTTAAAACTCTAAGGTTTTGAACTTTTACATTTTCTCCTCCCATTCTTCCAGCCATACGCATTCCTTTGAATACTCTAGATGGATAAGAAGAAGCTCCTACAGAACCTGGCGCTCTTAAACGGTTGTGCTGACCATGAGTAGCTTGTCCAACACCACCAAAACCGTGACGTTTAACAACACCCTGGAAACCTTTACCTTTAGACACACCTTGTACATCTACAAATTCTCCTTCTTCAAAAATAGTAACATCAATAAGATCTCCTAATTTTTGTTCAGTTGCAAAATCTTGGAATTCAACGACTTTTTTCTTAGCAACAGTTCCAGCTTTTTTAAAGTGACCTAAAGCCGCTTTAGTAGAATGTTTCTCGTTTTTGTCATCGAAACCAAGTTGCAACGCTTCATACCCGTCAACCTCGTTGGTTCTGACTTGGGTAACAACACATGGTCCAGCTTCGATTACTGTACAAGGAATATTTTTCCCGTTTTCGTCGAAGATACTAGTCATGCCGATTTTCTTACCAATTAACCCAGACATAAATATTAATTATTAATTACTAAAATTCCCTTCAATTTGAAAATAACAGAAATTTCCAAACAGGGAGTGCAAAAGTAGATATTAAAATTGAATAAACCAAACAGTTAGAAAAATTAAATCGCTCATTATCAAAATCCAAGCCTCAAAATACCAACAAAAGAAACTTTTTTACCACAAAAACCCAAGCTCTTATTCACCACATAAAAAGACTTTTTACTTAACAATTAAATAATACAATCGCGACACCAAACACCCGCACTACCTTTAAACAAAGGCTTTTACAAAAACATCCAAGATTTAAAAAAAATAAAAAAATCACAAAACACACATCTCAAAATCATATTTCACAAACAAAAAAAGCGAGGCATTACTACCTCGCTTTTTATATAAAAAAATATAATAAAATTATACTTTAATTTCAACTTCAACTCCACTTGGCAATTCAAGTTTCATTAAAGCATCAATAGTTTTAGATGAAGATGAATAAATATCAATCAATCTCTTGTATGACATTACTTCAAATTGCTCTCTCGCTTTTTTGTTAACGTGCGGAGAACGCAATACAGTGAAAAGTTTTTTGTGAGTTGGCAACGGAATTGGACCTGTTACAACCGCTCCAGTAGTTTTTACTGTTTTTACGATCTTTTCAGCAGATTTATCTACCAACATGTGATCGTAAGATTTTAGTTTTATTCTGATTTTTTGACTCATTTTCTTAAAATTAAGCGTTACCTTTTGCTTTTTTGATTACCTCTTCTGAAATATTAGAAGGTGTTTCTGCATAGTGAGAAAACTCCATTGTTGAAGTTGCTCTACCAGAAGATAATGTTCTTAATGTAGTAACATAACCAAACATTTCTGATAAAGGCACATCAGCTTTAATAGTTTTAGCACCATTTCTATCACCCATGTCATTAACCTGACCTCTACGACGGTTCAAATCACCTACGATATCACCCATATTTTCTTCAGGAGTAATAACTTCGATTTTCATGATTGGCTCAAGAATAACAGCTCCAGCAGCACGTCCAGATTCTTTATAACCCATTCTAGCAGCTAATTCAAAAGAAAGAGCATCAGAATCCACAGGGTGGAAAGATCCATCTAATAAAGTTACTTTTAAACTATCAACAGCATATCCAGCTAATGGACCTGTTTTCATCGCTTCACGGAAACCTTTTTCAACAGCAGGGATATATTCTTTAGGAACGTTACCACCTTTTACCTCATTTACGAACTGTAATCCAACCGGAACTTTACCATCAACTTCATCAGCAGGCTCGATTCTAAATACGATATCACCGAATTTACCACGACCTCCAGATTGTTTTTTGTAAGTTTCTCTATGTTGAGCAGATTTAGTAAACGCCTCTTTGTACTCTACTTGTGGCTCACCTTGGTTAACCTCTACTTTAAACTCACGTTTCATACGATCAACTAAGATATCTAAGTGAAGCTCACCCATACCAGAAATAATAGTTTGACCAGAAGCCTCGTCAGTTCTTACAGTAAATGTTGGATCCTCTTCAGCTAATTTAGCCAAAGCCATACCCATTTTATCAACGTCAGCTTTAGTTTTAGGTTCGATAGCAATACCAATTACCGGCTCTGGGAATTTCATAGATTCCAAGATAATTGGACTCTTTTCATCACACAAAGTATCCCCAGTTTTAATATCTTTAAATCCTACAGCAGCTCCAATATCTCCAGCCTCAATAAATTCGATTGGATTTTGTTTGTTAGCGTGCATTTGGTAAATACGAGAGATTCTCTCTTTGTTACCAGAACGAGTATTTAAAACATAAGAACCAGCATCTAAACGTCCAGAGTAAGCACGGAAGAAAGCTAAACGACCTACGAATGGATCAGTAGCAATTTTAAATGCTAAAGCAGCAAACGGCTCTTTTACATCTGGGCGACGTAAGATTTTAGTTTGATCTTCTTCTAACAATTCAGCATCGTCAGGGTGAATTCCTTCAATACCTTCTTTATCTAATGGAGATGGTAAATACTTACAAACAGCATCTAACATAAATTGAACTCCTTTGTTTTTGAAAGAAGAACCAGCAAGCATAGGAATGATTGCCATATCGATAGTTGCAGCTCTTAACGCATTGTTGATTTCTTCCTCTGTAATAGAGTTTTCATCTTCCATGTATTTATCCAAAAGATTCTCGTCGTAAGTTGCAATCTCTTCGATAAGAATAGAACGGTAGTGTTTTACATCATCAACCATATCAGCTGGGATATCAACGATATCAAAAGTAGCTCCTTGAGTCTCATCATGCCATACAATAGCTTGATTTTTCACTAAGTCAACAATACCTTTAAAATCTGCTTCATCACCAATAGGCAAAGTAATTGCAACCGCATTCGATTTCAACATATCTTTAACCTGTCCACATACAGCTAAAAAGTTAGCACCTTGACGGTCCATTTTATTTACGAATCCCATACGAGGAACTCTATATTGATCAGCAAGTCTCCAGTTAGTTTCTGATTGAGGCTCAACACCATCAACAGCACTAAATAAGAAAACTAAACCATCAAGTACACGTAAAGAACGGTTTACCTCTACAGTAAAATCAACGTGTCCAGGAGTATCAATAATATTAAAGTGGTATGGTAATGATTCTGGAATAACTTTACCTTGTACAGTTGGAAAGTTCCAAGTACAAGTTGTAGCAGCAGAAGTAATTGTAATACCTCTTTCCTGCTCTTGAGCCATCCAGTCCATTGTTGCAGCACCATCGTGCACCTCACCAATTTTATGTGACTTTCCAGTATAAAAAAGAATACGCTCAGTTGTTGTTGTTTTACCAGCATCAATGTGAGCAGCGATTCCGATATTTCTTGTATATTTTAAATCTCTAGCCATTTCTTACGAATTAAAATCTAAAGTGAGAGAATGCTTTATTAGCTTCTGCCATTTTGTGAGTATCCATTCTTTTCTTAACCGCAGCACCTTCTTCTTTAGCAGCAGCTAAACACTCAGAAGCTAAACGTTGTGCCATAGATTTTTCATTTCTTCTTCTAGAATAAAGTATTAACCACTTCATTGCCATAGAAATTTTTCTGTCTGGACGAATCTGCATTGGAATTTGGAATGTAGCTCCACCAACTCTACGGCTACGTACTTCTACGTGAGGCATAACGTTTGTTAAAGCATCTTTCCAGATCTCTAATGAAGTTTTCTCATCATTTTGCTTTTTAGTTTCAATGATATCAATTGCATCATAAAATACTTTAAAAGCTGTAGATTTCTTACCATCCCACATTAAGTTGTTCACAAAACGTGTAACTAATTGGTCATTAAACCTTGGATCCGGTAAAAGTGGTCTTTTCTTTGCCGCTCTTTTTCTCATGTCTTTTTCTTAAAAGTTTTTAAATTACTTTTTTGCTTCTTTTGGGCGTTTAGCACCGTACTTAGATCTTCTTTGCGTTCTTCCTGCAACACCTGACGTATCAAGAGCTCCACGAACGATATGATATCTAACACCTGGTAAATCTTTTACCCTTCCACCTCGCACTAATACTATCGAGTGCTCTTGTAGATTATGTCCTTCTCCAGGGATGTAAGCATTCACCTCATTACCATTTGTCAAACGTACACGCGCAACTTTACGCATTGCAGAGTTTGGTTTTTTTGGTGTAGTAGTGTAAACACGCGTACAAACCCCTCTTCTTTGAGGACAAGAATCTAAAGCAACCGATTTACTCTTCTTAGTGATCTGAGTTCTTCCTGTTCTTACTAATTGTTGAATTGTTGGCATAATTAATACTAAAAATTATTATGTTTATTAAATTCCCGCTTTTTACGGGGTTGCAAATGTATAAAATATTTTTCACTATACAAACGTTAAACCATTAATTTTCAATAAGATTATTTAGCCTTATGATTTTACAAACAAACAATAGATATTTGCAATATTTTTAATAAATGAAACAGCTGCCCTTGAAACACTTAATACAAATATTTCTTTTTCTATTTTTAAGCATTTCTGGTTATGGCCAAAATTTTTACCTAAAAATAAATGGAACCAACAATACCGAGGACAAAATCATCGATTCATTAAACTACAATCACCTACATCCAAATCTAAAGTCACTACTAAATGAAACAAAAAACACTACCGAAAAGCTTTCTAAAATTGGATACATCAACAGCAAAATACTAAAAACCGACAAAATAAACGACAGTTCCTATACAGCCACTATATTATTAAATAAAAAAACAAAATACATACATATATATATAGGAACAAACAATCCTCTTTTCAAAACTGAAAAAATAAAAAATGACAGTCTAATAATTCCATATACTGAAGTAGAAAACTACTTAAATCAGAAAATACTAGAGGCTGAGAAATCTGGTTTTGCACTGAGTAAGATTAAACTCGAAAATATTCAGAAAAAAGACACCATCCTTTATGCCGATTTAAGCTTTAAAACCGAAAAAAAACGTAGTGTAAATTCAATTATTCTAAATTATGGAAATCAAAATGAGAGGAACTTTTTTCCAGATAGCCATCTAAAACAACTTCGTAAAAAATATTTAAACAAAACCTTTAATCAAGAAATTACAAAAGAGCTTTATCAAGACATCAACAATTATGAATTTGTAAATCAGTTAAAATATCCAGAAATTTTATTCACAAACGACTCAACTAAAATCTATGTTTATATAGAAAAAAGGAAAGCCAATACTTTTGACGGCTACATAGGTTTTTCAAATGATGATAGTAAAAAAATACGACTTAATGGATATTTAGATATTTCATTAATAAATACGCTCCATGCAGGCGAACAGTTTTCTCTATATTGGAAAAGTGACGGCAACAAACAAACAACCTTTAATACAAAACTTGAAATTCCTTACATTTTCAAAACCGCACTAGGAATAAAAGCTCAGTTAAATATTTTCAAGCAGGACAGCACATTTCAAAACACAAAAACAGCAATCGATCTCGGCTATTATTTAAATTACAATTCTAAAATATATATTGGATACCAATCAACAGAATCAAGTGACATCCAAAACATAAACAATGCCACACTTAGTGATTTCAAAAACTCCTATATTACTGGCACTTTAGAATATAAAAAAAACAATTACTCCAACTATCTATTCCCAAGAAAATCGTATGCAAATCTATTATTTGGTTATGGAAAAAGAAGCACAAACAACTCTCCCGAAACTACAGAAACAACTAATCAATTTTACACTAACCTAAATCTTTCTTACACTTTCGAATTAAATAAAAAAAACTTTGTCTTCATCAACCCTCAAATTCTATATCTAAAAAGTGACAATTATATAACAAATGAACTTTTTAGATTTGGAGGATTAAATTCAATTCGAGGTTTCTCAGAAAATAGCTTGCAAGGAAATATTGCCAATTTATTTATTACCGAATACAGATATTTACTTACCTCAAATTTATACATACACACCATTCTTGATTACGGAATTTACCAAGATCAAACTGCAGTAAAAAATAGCAAACAATTCAACAATTTAATCAGCGCTGGTGTAGGTTTAGGACTACTAACAAAAAGCGGTTTATTGAAAGTAATAGTAGCCAATGGAAGCACAAATGAATCAGAAATAAAATTTTATAACAGTATCCTCACAATCTGTTATAATGTTAAATTTTAACTTATTACAAAAATACGTTAACAAAATATTAGGAATTTCAGTAATTTATTACGAATATTACACAACTAATCCAAAATATTTGTTAATATGAAATCAAAACTAAACAGATTCTTAGTGCTTTTATTAGCACTAATCGCGCAGCTAACCTTTGCGCAAGAAAGAACTGTTTCAGGTATTGTTACCGATGATGCAAGCATGCCTTTGCCGGGTGTGAGCGTATTAGTTAAGGGAACGAAAACTGGAACACAAACCGATTTTGATGGAAAGTATTCTATCAAAGCAACACCTAGTCAAATTTTAGTTTTTAGCTACATTGGGATGAAATCTCAAGAATTTCCAGCTAGCTCAACAAAGGTCAATGCTAAATTATCAAGCGACGCACAACAACTAGAAGGAGTTGTTGTTACAGCTTTAGGATTATCAAGAGAGAAAAAATCTTTAGGCTATGCAACTCAAGAAGTTAAAGGAGAAAATCTAGCAGCAGTTAAAAGCGACAACTTCGTAAATGCCATTTCAGGAAAAGTTTCTGGTGTACAAGTAAAAAGAACAACAAATTTTGGAGGTTCTACCAACATTGTAATTAGAGGTAACTCTTCTCTAACAGGAAACAATCAAGCTTTATTTGTTATCGATGGAGTTCCTGTAAGTAACAACAATTCAAACACAAGGGACCAGGAACAATCTGGAGCAGGTTACGACTACGGAAGTGCCGCATCAGACATTAACCCTGAAGACATTGAATCTATCAACGTTCTAAAAGGATCTGCAGCAAGTGCTCTTTATGGATCAAGAGCTGCTAACGGTGTTGTTGTTATAACAACAAAAAAAGGAAATAAAAAAGCAAAAGGATACTCTATTACTGTTAATTCAGGTGTAACAGTTGGCTCTGTTGACAAAAGCACCTTTATAAAATATCAAAAACAGTATGGTGCTGGATACGGACCTTATTATGGCCCTGACGAAGATTCCTATCTAGATCATATTGATATAAACGGAGATGGAATTCTAGACAATGTAACTCCATTAACAGAAGACGCTTCCTACGGACAAGCTTTTAACCCTAATTTATTAGTTTATCAATGGGACGCATTTTATCCTGAGTCTCCGAATTACATGAAAGCTACACCTTGGGTAGCCGCAAAAAATGGCCCTATTACTTTTTTCCAAAAACCAGTAGCTCTTACCAATTCTATTTCAATCGATAAAGGCTTAGAAAATGGCTATCTAAGATTAGGAGCCAACAACCTTGATCAAACTGGTTTATTGCCAAACAGCAGTTTAAAGAGAAATACTTTCACACTGAATGCATCAACTCTTATCAACGACAGATTAACTGTAGCCGGATATGGAAACTTTACAAAAACAAACACAATTGGTAGAAACAGCACTGGATACAATGACAACATCGCTGGTAATTTCAGACAATGGTGGCAAACCAATGTTGACATAAAAAGCTTAAGACAAGCTTATGAACTTACAGGGCGCAATGTCTCATGGAACCCAAATTCTTACACTAATCCAACTCCAATATTTTGGGATAACCCATATTTTCAGCGATATGAAAATTATGAATCTGATAGCAGAAGTAGATTTATTGGAAACGCCTCGTTAAACTATAAAATCGCAAGCTGGCTAGATGCTTTTGGCCGAATTTCTGTTGACACCTATGATGAACTACAAGAAGAAAGAAGAGCTATTGGAAGTGTACCCGTTAACTTTGGTATTGGAACCGGAGGTGGCGATGGCTCCCTTAATAGAAATCCAGCATCATCAGGTTATTCTAGAAAAAACATAGGCTTCAGTGAATACAACTATGACTTCATGTTAAACTACAACACAGACATTACAGAAAAATTAAACCTAAAAGGTGTTGTCGGAGTAAACATTAGAAGAAGCTACTACAACTCGATATTCGCAGCAACAAACGGCGGACTTGCTATTCCAAAATTATATTCTTTACAAAACACCGCAAGCCCTTTATTAGCACCTATTGAAAGAGATGAAGCTATAGGTGTAGACGGTATTTACGGAAGCGCGTCTTTTGGTTATGAGGATTATTTATTTCTTGAGGGGACAATTAGAAGAGACCACTCTTCAACTCTTCCAGAAGCAAATAGCACTTACTACTACCCTTCCGTTTCTTCAAGTTTTGTATTTTCCAAATTTGTAAAAGCAGACTGGCTATCCTTTGGAAAAGTAAGACTAAATTATGCCGAAGTTGGAAACAGTCCAGGTTTCGATAGAATTCTAGACACCTATGCAGTCAACACAGCATTTGGAGCAGCGTCGGCATCAGTAAAAGACACCAAAAACAATCCGAACCTAAAACCCGAACGCACAAAAAGTTATGAAGCAGGTTTAGAGCTTTCTTTCTTTAAAAAAAGACTAGGATTTGATTTCTCATACTACAAATCCAATTCAATTGATCAGATAATCCCATTAAGACTTACTTCCTCTACAGGATATCTATATGAATTAATTAATGCTGGAGAAATTGAAAATAAAGGAATCGAAATAACATTAAATGGTACTCCTGTAAAAACAGATACTTTTTCATGGGAGGTTAATCTTAACTTTGCCAGAAACAGAAACAAAGTTCTAAACCTTTTAGAAGGCATTGACAACCTACAATTAGGGTCTTTTCAAGGAGGCGTAACTATAAATGCAGCCGTGGGACAACCATACGGTGTAATATATGGCACAAAATACACCTACTTAAACGGACAACCAATTGTTGACCCAAGCAATGGTCAATATATAAAAACTTCAACATCTGACAATGCTATTGGAAATGCAAACCCGGATTATACAGGTGGTTTAAACAACAAATTCGTCTACAAAAACTTTTCATTTGAATTCTTAATCGATATGCAAAAAGGTGGACAAATATTTTCACTTGACCGTTACTATGGCTTAGCAACTGGTTTGCCAGATGACACTGCATTTATAAATGAATTAGGAAACCCGATTAGAAACCCATTAACTTCAGGTTCTGATAGCGGAGGTTTTATAAACCCTGGAGTAAATCCTGATGGCAAAGTAAATACCACTAGAATTGAGGCAAGCCGATTTGGAGCTCAAGGCTACAGAAGAGGTTTACCTGACGAAGCATTTGTATATGATGCTAGCTACATCAAACTAAGACAAGCAGCAATTACATATTCTTTGCCGGAAAAAATATTAAAAAACACATTCATGAATGGAATGACTTTTAGTATCGTTGGAACAAATCTTTGGATTATACACAAAAACTTACCAGATGCAGATCCTGAATCAGGATTAGGAGCTGGTAACTTACAAGGTTACTCAACTGGATCCTTACCATCTACAAGAGATGTTAGTTTCAACATTAAAATTCAATTTTAAATCAAGAAATCATGAAAAAAATATTTATAATCATACTCACCGCGGTAACATTCTCGTCCTGCTCTGATGATATAGAAAAATTAAATGTGAACGTAAAAGATCCATCTAATGTGCCAGGAGAAGCTTTATTTACAAGTGCTCAAAAAAGCTTGGTAGATCAAATGACAAATACAAATGTCAACAATAATATCATTAGATTAATTAACCAATATTTTACAGAAACAGTTTATACAGACGAAAGCAACTATGACTTAGTTACGAGAACGATCCCAGAACAACACTGGCAATTTTTATACAAAGATGTATTAAAAGACTTGGATCAAAGTGCAAAAAACATTACCAATACCCCACTGGGCTTAACAGAAAACCCTTTAGACAAACAAAACAAACTTGCAATTATAGAAGTTTTAAATGTTTACACTTACGCAGTATTAGTTGAAACATTCGGAAATATTCCATATTCACAAGCCATAAATCTTAACTACAAAACACCAAAGTATGATGATGGCTTAACAATTTACAAAGATTTAATTAGCCGATTAAACAAAGCAATAGCCAAACTAAACACTGGCGGTAAGAGCTTCGGGGATAACGACCGGATCTATGGCGGAGATATACCAAAATGGATTAAGTTCGCAAACACCTTAAAACTCCGAATGGGTATAACAATCTCTGATATTCCAGCCGAAAGTGCATTGGCTCAAGCAACTGTATCGAGCGCCGCCCCATTTGTATTCACATCAAATCTTGATAACGCAGATTTAAAGTATCTAACGGCCACACCAAATACTAATCCGTTATATGTAGATCTTGTCGCCAGTGGCCGTTCTGACTTCGTCCCAACTAGTACTATAATAGACAAAATGAACCTTTTGAATGATCCAAGACGTTCAAAATATTTTGACAATAATATGGACGATCCATCTACTCCAGAAATCGAATACATTGGAGGTGAAAATGGAGCAAGTAATTCATTTGCACAAAAAACCCACATTACACCAACAATTCAAGTACCAGACTTTCCCGGAACAATCTTAGACTATGCTGAAGCTGAATTTCTATTGGCAGAAGCAGCCGAAAGATCTTTATACGGAACACCATCAGATGCAGAAGCGCATTATAATGCGGCAATAACTGCTTCCATATTAGACTGGGGAGGAACAGAAGCTGACGCTACAACATACTTAGCAAATCCAGATGTTGCATACACAACCGCCACAGGAACATGGAAACAAAAAATAGGAACGCAAAGCTGGATTGCCTTTTATAACAATGCATTTGAGGGTTGGTCATTTTACAGAAGGTTAGATTTTCCTGTTTTAGTAGCACCACCTGATGCCGTTTCTGGCATACCAATGCGCTATACTTATCCAATTATCGAACAATCTCTCAACAAAGCCAGCTATACAGAAGCAAGCGCTGCAATTGGTGGCGATGCAGTAGAAACTAAACTGTTTTGGGATAAATACTAATTTACAACATTGCGATAAACAGAAAGCGGTTACAGAATATTTGTAACCGCTTTTTATTTTTAGAAATCAATAACTTTAATTTTACATTTAACTTACTTAGCAGAATCTTAAAATAATTAAAAACACTAAATTTTCACTCCTTTTAACTAACAGAAAACTTTGCTTAATTTTCATGAGCAACATCATAACATAAATACTTTATACAGCTATTAACACTGGCTATTAAAGATTCATGACCATTTTAACAAAATTTAGCACTTCAAGTAACATTTTTTTTTAAGAGAAAAGTTATAAAAAAAACAATTAAACACCCTTCATCTATAAATTTAACATTTAGTCGATTGATAAAATTTTTAATTATCCTCAAATTTAACACTAAAAATTGCGGATTTGTAATTTTAAGAAGGTTTTAATCTATAAAAATACAAAATCATACCCTAAATTTATTATTTAACTAAAAAAAAAGCTTTTTAAATTAGGTAGATTAACAAATTATTAAGATTTTTGTCGGACTAATTCAAAATATTTAAAAATGAAACTAAAGTTCAATGGATTCTTAGTGCTTTTACTAGTACTAGTTGCGCAACTTTCTTTTGCGCAAGAAAGAGCTGTTTCTGGAACAGTTTCTGACAATGCAGGGATGCCTTTACCAGGTGTTAGTGTATTAGTTAAAGGAACTAAAACGGGAACACAAACTGACTTTGATGGTAAATTTTCGATCAAAGTATCACCAAGCCAAGTTTTGGTATTTAGCTACATTGGAATGAAAACTCAAGAAGTAGCTGCAACATCTGCAACTGTTAATGTAAAACTAGCAGATGCTGGTGCACAAGAACTAGAAGGTGTTGTTGTAACTGCCTTTGGTATTAAGAGAGAGAAAAAATCTCTTGGTTATGCAACAACAACTTTAAAAGCAGATGCACTTACACAAGTAGTTAATGCTAACCCATTCGAAACACTTTCTGGTAAAATTGCTGGGGTTGACATCACTTCTCCATCACAACCAGGAGCTGCTACTAAAGTCGTTATCCGTGGATTGAATACAATTACAGGAAATAATGGCCCTCTTTATGTAATTGACGGAACACCAATTAACAATACTGCAACCGGTACAGGAAATAACGGAGTAGGAACTTCTACTAGATCATATGATGCTGGAAACGGTATTAGTGACCTTGACCCTAACAACATTGAAAGCATGACTGTTCTTAAAGGTGCTGCTGCTTCGGCGTTATACGGATCAAGAGCAGGAGGTGGTGTTATCATCATCACAACTAAAAAAGGTAAAGCAAACTCAGGAATTAAAGTTGACATGTTAGCTTCTACTGAGTTAAGTGAAGTAGCTAGAGTTCCACATAACCAAACTCAATTTGGGCAAGGCTGGAATGGAGTAAGCTACTCAGGATCTAACTCTTACAGTAATGAAAACGGTTCTTGGGGACCAGCATTTAACGGAGAAATTAGACCATGGGGATCTGTTTATAATAACAGTCAACAAATCAAGCCTTATGTAGCTTTAAAAGACAATGTTAGAGATTTCTATAACACAGGGTTTATGGCTACACAATCTGTAAACTTAAGCGGTGGTGGAGACACATCAGATTTCTCATTAGTATTTTCTAATGTAAACAGTGATGGAGTTGTACCTACAGATGTTGATGGTTACAAAAAACAATCTATTGGTTTCAACGGAGGATTAAAAGGTAAAAGATTTACTTTAAGAACTTCGATAAACTATATCTACAAAAACCAGAGTGTTGTTAACACTGGTCAAGGTGATTCTGCGGGACAAGGTTCAACATTACAACAAGATTTATTACAAATTCCTACAGACATAAGCATCGTAGATTTGAGAGATTACAAAAACAATCCTTTCAACTCTCCTTCTTACTACTTTACTCCTTACGCTACAAATCCATACTTCTCAATCAATGAGAACAGTACAAAAATTTACGGTGGTAACATTTTTGGAAATGCAAACTTAAGCTACAAAATAACAGATAAATTAACAGCTACATGGCAAGTTGGAGGTAACGTTAGAAGTGAAAGACTTAAAAGCTACGGAGCTATTGTAGATTATTTACCAGGAAGCCCTCAAGATATTGCTGGAACCTTAACAGTAGGAGGAGTTACTGAATCAAGATCTGAATTCTCTGAATTTGATACATTCTTTAACCTTAACTACAACACTAATTTAGGTGACGACTGGACTTTAAATCTTTTAGGAGGTGTTAACTTCAACAAAAGAGAGTCTGATCAATTAATCAATACGATTACTAACTTAGGTATCCCTGGATACTACGAACTTTCTAACTCTGCTGTTAGACCAACTATCACTCAATCTAATAGTGTTAGAAAAACTGGAGCAGTTTATGCTTCTGCAGAATTTGCTTTCAAAAACAGATATTTTGCAACAATTACAGGTAGAGAAGATATTACTTCTACATTGCCAATTGGAAACAATGCATACTTCTACCCATCGTTATCTTTAGGTGCAATTGTAATCGACAGCGGAGATACTTTCTTAAAATTAAGAGCTGCTGCTTCTAAAATTGCAAATGACACTGCCCCTTATGCTACTGCAAACTCATATATTCCTGGAAGTGCTGCAGCTAATTTTGGTATTATTGCATCTCCAATTGGAGGAGTTAGTTTTTACGAGTCTAACGGAAGACTTGGAAATCCAGATTTAAAACCAGAAACTACTGTTGAATATGAAGTTGGTGCTGAAGGATCATTCTTGAAAAACAGAATTAGTTATGACGTGGCTTTATACCACAAAACAACATCTGATTTAATTGTTAATTTACCTTTAGATCCATCTACTGGTTACACACAAAAAACAATTAATGCTGCTACTATCCAAAATAAAGGTATTGAGCTTTCTATTACTGCAAGCCCAATTAAAAACCAAAACTTTAGCTGGAATTTAACTTACACATTCACTAAAAACTGGAATGAGGTAACTGAATTAAACGGTGGACTTCCTTACATTGATATAACATCTGCTTATGGTGTATTCTACAGAGCAACAGTAGGGCAACCAATTGGTTCATACTATTCACTAGTTCCAAAAACTAATGCTGCTGGCCAACCAATTGTTAGTGCTACAAACGGTATTAATGTAGTTAGTACAGAAGCTCAAAACGTTGGAAATTCTCAACGTGATTTCGTTATGGGATTACAAAATACTTTCAAATACAAAAACTTCAATTTAGGTGTATCTTTAGATTGGAAACAAGGAGGAGAAATGTATTCTTACACGAAAAGATTGGCTCATTTCGTAGGAAATGGTATCGAAACTACTTACAACGATAGAAACCCATTCATCGTACCAAACTCTGTAAATGAAGTTGTTGCCCCTGATGGTTCTGTAACTTATAAAGAAAATACAACTCCAGTTTCTTTTGCTAATATAAGTAACTACTACAATACACAAACTAACATTGGATACGAAAAAAATCACGTAATCGACAAAACATTTGTACGTTTAAGAGAGGTAAATTTAAACTACGACTTCCCTTCTGCACTTAGTAAAAACATGGGATTAAACAAAATCACATTAGGAATCTACGCAAGAAACTTGTTCATGTGGACTCCTGGCGATAATCCATATGTTGATCCTGAGGTAGGAACTTACGGAACTGGTGTACTTTCAGATTTAGGAGAATTTGGAGCTAACCCATCACAAAGATCAGTAGGTGGAGTTTTAAAATTATCATTCTAAAAAAAAATATAGTAAAATGAAAAAGATAGCAACAATAATAACAGCTCTTTTCTTATTGGTGTCATGTGATGAAACATTTGACATTAATAGAGATCCGGATTTATTACCTCCGGGGCAAGCAAATAGCACCATTTTCCCTGCGGGAATCGCAGGTCTTGCAGGTGCACAAGGATCATACTACGCTCTAATTGGCGGATTTTGGTCTCAATTTTGGACACAAAACAATACCTCTAATCAATACAAAGATATTGACCAGTACAGTATTGGAACTAATGATTATCAACTAGCATATACTGCTATGTATGATGCGCTAAATGATATTAGAACTGTAAAGCAACAAGCAGCTGAGCAAGGAAATACAAAATATTTCTTAATGGCTACTATATTAGAAGTTGAAGCTTCACAAGTTTTAACAGACTTATACGATGCAATTCCTTATACAGAAGCTAATAATCCAAGCTTTCTATATCCTAAATTTAACACAGGTAAAGAAACATACAATTTAATGATTGCTGATTTAAAATTAGCTTTATCAAAAGATTTAGATGCTTCTGTTGGTGATAATCCAGGTAAAGATGATTTCATTTTTGGAGGAAACATGACAAAATGGACTAAATTTGGTAATACATTATTATTAAAATTATATACTAGATTAACAGAAGCAGATCCTACATTAGCTCAAACAGGCATTACATCGTTAATTAATTCAGGAGCTGAATTTTTGGATGTTGATGCTGCAATGACTCAATTTGAAGATGCTGCAGATAGAAGTAATCCATTATATGAGACAGACAGAAGACAATTAAATACCACAAATAATCTTAGAGCTAGTAAAACACTTTATTCATATTTGCAAGAAAATGCAGATCCTCGTAAAGACCAATACTACGGACCAGGAAATCCTAATAACCAAGGAGACTTCTTAAACAATGCGACTGATCTTTCTTTGGTTACATTAAAACCAACTACTCCTTTCTATTTTATTAGTGCAGAAGAGAGCTACTTCTTACAAGCGGAGGCTCTTGTAAGATATTATGGCGGAACTGGAGCTCAAGCTAAATATGATTTAGGAGTTGCTGCAAACTTTACTAAATATTTCGGTGCTACTGGCGCTGCGACTGCTGCACCTTTTACCGCTGCTGGAGGAAAATATGCTTTCCCAGCGACTGGAGTAGCAACTCAAATTGAAGCTATTATCACTCAAAAATGGATAGCAAGCTTCCCAGGAAACGGATACGAGTCATTTATGGAGCAAAACAGAACAGGATATCCAAAAGTATCTGCTGTGCCTCAAAGTAGTGAATCATATATTCCAGGACAATTTGCAATTTCAGTAAACAGTCAGACTGGAGATTTATTCCCAAAAAGAATTGTTTTACCTAATAACGTAAAAACAAGAAACCCAAATGCACCTGCGTTAAAGAAAATCACAGATCCAGTTTGGTGGGATGTTAACTAATTAAAATTAAACAAATGAAAAATATATTCATAAAACTGATGACAGTAGTAGTTGGTGGTTTGCTACTTACTTCTTGCGATGCTGATTCAAGCGCAAACGTGTCTAGGGTTACAAATTACCCTGTATTTGAACTTAATGGCGATAGTACAGAATTTGTTGAACTAGGTTCGACATATAATGAGCCAGGAGCTACTGTTACTGAAAACGGCCAAAATATCCCTTTTACTATAAGTTTTGCTGGAAAATACAGAGGCGCTAAGACTCTTGACACCAGTAAAATTGACGAGTACACCGAAACTTACAGCGCTACAAACGCAGATGGTTTTCCAGGTAATAGTACAAGAAAAGTAATTGTATACAAAACTGGAGATCTTGTTAACAGTATTGAAGGTGTCTATATTGCGACAACAACAAGAAATGGGCAACTAATGGCTGCGTCTCAAGGAAGTTCAGAAAATGTTAAATACATTTATATCTGGAAAAACGCTGATGGATCTTTCCAAGTATCTGATGCTTTTGGAGGATGGTACGATATTTCAAGAAAAATTGGTGTAACTTCTGCTGCTGTAGGAGGAACAATTACAGGTAATATTTCTACTAATACATTTACTTTTCCTGGAATTCCAGTATGTGATTATTTTGGAGGAGATGCAGTTATATCAGGCTTAACTGTTGATCCTGCTACAAAAACACTTGTACTAACAACTGATTGGGCTGCCGATCCAAAAACAAATTATAAGTTTGTTGCAACATTAACTCAAGTACAACTTTAAAATTATTACAATGAAAAAATTAAAATTAAATATAACACGCGTACTTGTAGCAATGCTTGTACTAACGTCATTTGTAGCTTGTGACGAAGTTGGAGATACTGATCCAGGAGGAACTTCTGTTGAATCAATGGCAGGAGACTGGTACATTACATTAACTGATTCTGAGGGACATGTAGTAGTTGAACATGCATTACACTCAACTTATAATACTGCAGCAAACGATAACACTATGTGGATCGATGATGCTAAAAAAGGGTATTGGATTAAATGTAAAGTAAATGTTGATCCTAAAACTGGAACATTTAGCGCTACAACATCTGACAATTTACTAGATGGTTCTAAAGTAACAATTACTGAAGGAAAAATCGAAAAAGGAGCAGGTGTTTCTAAAGGCGGTCACAAAGTAGACAAAATCTCATTCAGAGCTCATTTTGATTATGATAAAGCTGGATATGATATCCTTTACGAAGGTCACAAAAGAACTGGTTTCTACGAAGACGAATACTAGGATTTTAATTCAAGTAGTCTAAATATTAAACCATCCCATTAATTTGGGGTGGTTTTTTTATATAAACATATTACCTATATTTGCCTAATGGAAAAAGAACATCAAATATTTGGCATTAGAGCCATAATAGAAGCAATTCAAGCAGGAAAAGAAGTGGACAAAGTTTTCATACAGAAAGAGATTTCTAGTGAGCTTATGAAAGATTTAATGAAGGTAATGAAACGTGCGAACGTTAACTTCTCTTATGTCCCTGTAGAAAAACTGAATCGGCTTACTCCAAACAATCACCAAGGTGCTGTAGCTACCATCTCTCCTATTGGCTTTATCGATTTAGAACATTTAGTTGAATCTACAATGGAGTCAGGCAAAAGCCCCCTTTTTCTTATTTTGGATCAAATATCAGATGCTAGAAATTTTGGTGCTATTATTAGAACGGCAGAATGTACTGGTGTGAACGGAATCATTATACAAAAAGCAGGCTCTGCCCCAGTAAATGGCGATACAGTTAAGACTTCTGCTGGAGCTGTTTTTAATGTGCCTATTTGCAAAGTTGAACACATCAAAGATGCTATCTTTTATCTGCAAGGTTCTGGAATAAAAACGGTTGCCGCGACCGAAAAAACAGATCAAACCATATATGATGTATCACTTTCAGAACCATTAGCCATTATTATGGGGTCCGAAGATCGCGGAATAAATCCTTCCGTTTTAAAAATAGTTGATGAAAAAGCAAAACTGCCAATGTTTGGATCAATCGGATCTTTAAATGTGTCTGTTGCCTGCGGTGCTTTCCTATATGAAGCTGTTCGACAAAGAACCTAAAATACATTGAGAAATTAAGATGCGAATGAAATAATTAAATACCTTTAATTAATGCTTTCAAAATCTAATTCAAAATCAAAAGCTATAATATTCCGATGTCTGTTTGTTATCTTATTTATTACAAACAGCTTCGGACAAAGTACTACGTATAATCAGTTCTGGAATGAAATTCAGTTCAACCAAACTTTAAGTAAAAAGTGGGCAACTGAAATAGATTTTGCGACTGCTTACAGTAGTACCGAATCATCACCAAACTTACTCGAAAATACTATACAGAGATCGATTAGAGGCTGGGGCCATTATTACTTTTCGCCAAGATGGAAATTCTCTGCTTTTATAGCATATTTCAACAATAGAGATGTTCCCGAAATAGGTCAATTTGAGTCTCCCGAAACACGATTTGCTCTTCAAGGAATTTACTATTTTCATAAAACTGGATATACTTTAAGTACAAGAATGCGTACTGAATTCCGGCATATGAAAAATAAAGATGATGATTATGAAAATGTTTTTAGATATCGTCAACAAATTAAGTATATACAACCTATCAATAGTAAGATATTAAGAGGCGGTGTTGTATATGCAATTGCTTCAGACGAGGTTTATTTTAAATCTGGAGCAAATGTTACGGGCGAAAGTTTCTTTGATAGGAATCGATTCAATATTGGAGCCGGTTATTTGTTTTCAGATGACTTTCAAGTAGAATTAACTTATTGCAACGAATATCTTCCACGAAACAGTGGAAATCAAACAACCAATGCTGCGTCACTTACCGTAACTTTCAACAATCTCCTTCGAAACCTTCAAAAGAAAATAAAAGACAAAAAACATCCTGAAATAAAGGATGAAGAATAATTTAATTTTCGTCTTTTTTTAAAAAACACTTAAGCTGTTCGACAATAGCATTTTTATGGAGCTTAAAATTATAGCTTCTAACAAATTCAGTGCCCTGCATATTGATTTCTGCACTAACAGCTTCGTAATTAGAAAATGCATCAAGATCTTTATCATCAATCAAATAAAGAACTTGCATTATAGAATCGTTGCGTCGATATTGTGTATCGTAATGCGCCAAAGTGTAGGTTTTGTTATCGGCAAGATGCATTACTAGATCTTCCTTTATCTTTTTCCCTACTTTCTTCTCGGGAAATGGCGTAGGCTGCAATGCAACAAAATAATGCTCTTTGTCGGTAACAATATTAATTTTTAATGATTTTGATTTCGTAGTATAAAATACGGCAGGCTCAAAAAAGTATATCATACTGCCGTCCGCCTGTACCCTATTTTTTATTTCACATTGAGCAATACTTTTTGCATTAAATACAAAACACAAGAACAAAACTAAAAAACTGATTTTCTTCATAATGCCCAAAAATTAGAATGTTACCTAACAAATTTAATCTTTTTATCTTAAAGAAAATTACTGAGTGACATCTTCTTCAGGAGCTTCTTTTTTGGTCACAATGTAATTTACTGGATGACTAGACAAAAAATATCCCAAATCTTCCTCTTCTTCATTCGAAAAAACGACAAAATTTCCATTTTCGTCAAAATGCTTCATAAAGGGATCGCTGTTGGGATCAAAATCGGGACGTTGCCAATCGTACACAATTGGCTTTGCATATTCGGGCGCTTTATAGAATAAGCTCAAAACAAAACCTGTAATAAGTCCAGCCAAATGTCCTTCCCAAGAAATAGATTGATCAACATCTGGAAAAACATACCATATCATTCCACCATAAAGTAAAATAACTGTCAATGAAAGAGCTACTAATCTATAATATTTAGTTTGAATTCCTTTAAAAAAAATAAAGCTAACCAAAACATAAATCAACCCACTCGCACCGATATGGAAATTTTCTCTTCCAACAATCCAAGTAATTAATCCTGAAAATAAAATTCCATATCCAATGACACCCAAAGTCTGTTTCGGATAAAAGAACTGCATAGCAGCCAATAGTATTAACAGTGGAATACTATTATTATATAAATGATCTAAATTTTCATGAATAAATGGGCTAAACAAGACACCTCGCAAACCAACTAAGTCTCTTGGATAAATTCCGTATCGATAAAAATCAAAATCAAATCGGATTTGAAGCCAATATACGACCCATAAAAAAAGGACAAAAAATAATGGGAGTCCAATAACCGAATTTGAAAACTTAAAATTAGTATCACTCATATCTTTACAAAATAACTTTTAGAAGAACTCAAAAAACTATCCAAAAAAATTTTACTGATATTTTGTCATACCAAGTTAAGAAAATGTCTCAAATCATAACAATCCTTATCTCTTCAAACTGTTTTAACTTTTGAATGAACGATATTTAAATCTTAAAATATTATTTTTGTAATTATGGAAGCACCTTTAGCAGAGCGTATTCGTCCGCAGAAATTAGAAGATTATATAAGCCAAGAGCATTTGGTTGGGCCAACTGGTTCGTTAACACAGCAGATCTCAAAAGGAATAATTCCTTCATTGATTTTCTGGGGACCTCCTGGCACGGGAAAAACAACTTTAGCCCAAATTATTGCTCAAGAATCAAAAAGACCTTTTTATATTCTGAGTGCAATAAATTCTGGTGTAAAAGACATTCGTGATGTTATTGATAAAGCCAAACAAAGCGGTGGGCTTTTTACTGCTAAAAACCCAATTCTGTTTATAGATGAGATTCATCGATTTAGTAAGTCGCAACAAGATTCACTTTTAGCTGCGGTTGAAAAAGGGTGGATAACTTTGGTTGGTGCCACAACCGAAAACCCAAGTTTTGAAGTGATTCCTGCATTATTGTCACGTTGCCAGGTCTATATACTAAATGCATTTACAAAAGCCGATTTAGAAGCTCTTTTAGAACGTGCAATGAAAACTGACAACTACTTATTAACAAAAAAAATAAATTTAAAAGAAACAGAAGCTTTAATACGCATTTCAGGCGGTGATGGCAGAAAACTTCTAAATGTATTTGAACTTGTTATTAACGCTTCCGCAGGTGACGAAATTACAATTACAAACGATCGCGTTTTAAAACTTGTACAACAAAACACTGTTCTGTATGACAAAACTGGTGAGCAGCATTACGATATTGTTTCTGCATTTATCAAATCTATTCGTGGCAGCGATCCAAACGGAGCTGTTTATTGGTTGGCAAGAATGATTGAAGGCGGTGAAGATGTAAAATTCATTGCTAGAAGAATGCTGATTCTTGCAAGCGAAGACATTGGCAATGCCAATCCAACTGCACTTATAATGGCCAATAATACTTTTCAAGCCGTTACCACTATTGGATACCCGGAAAGTCGCATTATATTAAGCCAATGCGCAATCTATCTAGCGACTTCGCCAAAAAGCAATGCGTCTTATATGGCCATTGGCACTGCACAACAATTAGTAAAGCAAACTGGCGATTTGCCTGTTCCGCTCCATTTGCGAAATGCTCCTACTAAATTAATGAAAGAACTGGGATATGGAGATGAATACAAATACTCGCATGATTATGCAAATAATTTTGCTGAACAAGAGTTTTTACCAGATGCCATAAAAAAAACGGTTCTTTACAATCCTGGAAACAATTCTAGAGAGAACAGTACCCGCGAATTTTTAAAGAACCGTTGGAAAGATAAATACGGTTATTAAACCCTATTTTATATTTAGAATTTAACTACAATTTTTTCTGAAACTAATTTATCATTCTGATAAGATTCAAAATACCATTGTCCGTCTTCTTTTAAGATTAAAGAGCCCTGAACATTATCTTTGTTCGCAATGTAAACATTTGGTTGCGAAGTTTTGAAAAGCTTCATTACCACTTTTGGAGTTTTATCGATCAATTGATAACCTGATTCTGTTGGCTGAGCATACAATAAATTTGGATCTTTCAAATCTGGCGAAGATGCGGCAACAATCTGTGTCGCTGCAACCGTAGTAACTGCCGTTGCTGCAACAGTTTTTGCAGAAGCTGGTGTTTTTGAAGTTGCAACTGGATTACCGCTATATTTATAATGTAAAGCAGTAACTGACTTAAAAGCATTATCCAATGCTTCTTTATAAGCCACTTCATAGTCCTTTTCTTTACTTCTTCCTACTTCTGAAGTATAAACAACCTGACCAAAACAATCTTTGAAGTTTACTATAAGCTTAGTTACCAAGAAAGCATTATCTTTTACAACATCAATATACAAAACCTGACAACGATCTGTATAACCATCAGGAAGCTGCTCATTTGAATAAAAAGCTTCAAAACCCGCTTTAGTCAAATTTTGTTTACTCAAAGTTGCCAAACGATATTGATTATCAGTCTTCATAAACTCATATTTCAAAGGAATAATTACAGCTTTGTAATCATTGACAGACTGCGCAAATCCAACAACTGAACATAAAATTGCAGCAAGTAAAAATTTAATTCTCATCATTATAAATATTTTTTTAGTTCTAATAAATGGTTAATTTGTTTATATTCTTCCGAAACTTCGAGTTTTTTTTCATTGAAGAAAATAGCATCCAAACCAGCGTTCAAAGCTCCGTTTACATCTGCTTCAAAATCGTCGCCGATCATAATACTGTTTTCTTTTGAAGTTTTTGCCAAATTTAATGCATAATCAAATATAATACTATTTGGCTTTTTAACACCCGCTAATTCCGAATTTGTAATCGTACTGAAATAACCTCCAAGCGAAGCATTATTAATTTTCTTTTCCTGTACTTGAGCAAATCCGTTTGTAATAATATGAAGTTTATATTTTGGCTTTAAATACTCCAAAACTTCGATCGCACCATCAAAGAGATAATTATTATCGGTAAGGAACTCAATGTAATCATTGGCAATTTCAAGAATATTTTCTTCTGAAATACTATAATTTAAAGCATCAAAAGAATACTTCAAACGATTAAACCGTAATTCCTGATGTGTAATTTTATCATTCTGATACAATCTCCAGCATTCTTGATTGATCGGAATATATTCTTTAATAAAATCCTGAGTAGCGATTTCTTGATATTTGCTTTTAAAAATACGATCAAATGCCATTTCTGAGTTTTTATCAAAATCCCAAAGCGTATGATCTAAATCAAAAAAGATGTCGGTAATATTGGTGTTCATGTATTAAAAAATTCCTTCATCTACAAAACTATAATATTTTGATTCAGTAATAATAACATGATCTAAAACTTTAACATCTAATATTTCTCCCGCAGTTTTAATTTTCTTTGTAATTTGTTTATCAGCAGTACTTGGATTTAAACTACCCGAAGGGTGATTATGACACAAAATCAAGGCTGTAGCTCCATTTTCTAGTGCTAATTTAAAAACTAATCGTGTATCAACCACAGTACCAGCAATACCTCCTTTACTTAATTGAGATTTAGAAATCACTTTATTTGAATTATTAAGAAAAAGTACCCAAAACTCTTCATGCGGAAGTTCTCCAATAATGGGTTGCATAATATCAAAAACAGCTTTACTTGAAGTTATTTTTTTTAATTTTAAAACATCTTCTATTCTTTGCCTCCTACCCAACTCTAAAGCCGATACAATCGAAACAGCTTTTGCTTCGCCTATACCTTTAAATTGCATTAACTGAGAAATCGTCATTTTTCCCAAGGCAGTTAGATTTTTAGTTGCTGCCAAAATTCGCTTACTTAAAGCAACGGCAGATTCATTACGACTTCCTGAACCAATTAAAATCGCCAATAATTCGGCGTCACTTAAAGCATCTTTTCCTTTGAGAATTAATTTTTCGCGAGGTTTGTCATCATCTGACCAATTTTTTATAGCAAAATGCCCACCTTCCATACTTATAATTTTAAGATGCGAAGATATTTAAAAAAGAAGAAAAATCTTTCAAAATTACATATTGATTATTTACAATAATTTAAAAAAAAGCCGACTGCATACACAGTCGGCAACTTATCTCATTGACTAATTTTCTAATTAATCAACCCTTTTACCTCATCAAAATTCAAACCTCCGTAGTTTCCTGAACTCATTAATAAAAGTGCAGAATTATCTAAATTTAAATTGAATAAATATTCTTTAAATTCAGCCGGATTGGTATAAATAATTAAATCTTTTCTATTGAATGCAGTCGCTATTTGTTCATAAGTCACTTCCTCCAATTGCTTAATTTTCACAGCATCTGGCGAATAGAAAACAACCGCAACATCAGCATATTCTAAAGCACCTTCGTATTCTTTTAAAAACTCAGCATTTAGACTACTATAAGTATGCAATTCTAAACAGGCCACCAAAGTTCTGTTCGGATATTGTTCTTTCACAGCTTTTGTTGTTGCAGCTACTTTACTTGGTGAATGCGCAAAATCCTTGTAAGCTACTTTTCCTTTTCCCTCCGCAATTTTTTCTAAACGTTTAGATGCACCTTTAAAACTTGCAATTGCCTCGTAGAAATCTTCTTCATCAACACCCATATTTTGGCAGATCCATTTCGCACCTGCAAGATTATTTAAGTTGTGCGCCCCAAAAACTTCAATTGGCATATCGCCTTCTGGAGTTTTTAATAAGGTTACTCCATCGCTTACAGAATATTCTGGAGTTGAATAAGCAATTTTTCTAATCGGATTTGTTGCTGCTTCAGAAACGCGTTTTACTTCAGGGTCATTTTCGTTGTAAACCAAAATTCCGCCGTTAGTAATTTTCTCGATAAAAATCTCAAACTGCTCCACATAGTTTTCATAAGTAGGAAAAACATTGATATGATCCCAAGCAATTCCAGAAATTAAAGCAATATTTGGCTGGTATAAATGAAATTTCGGACGTCTGTCAATTGGTGAAGATAAATACTCATCTCCTTCCAAAACCATAAAATCATTTTCTTCGGTCAGATGCACCATAGTATCAAAACCTTCCAACTGCGCACCAACCATATAATCAACGGCAATATTATGATAATGCATTACATGAAGAATCATCGAGGTAATTGTTGTTTTCCCGTGAGAACCACCAATTACAACACGCGTTTTATTTTTAGATTGCTCGTATAAAAATTCAGGATAAGAGTAGATTTTTAATCCTAATTCTTGCGCTTTTAACAATTCAGGATTATCTGCTTTGGCGTGCATTCCTAAAATAATCGCATCAATATCCGAAGTGATTTTTTCTGGAAACCAACCCATTTCTGCAGGAAGAATTCCTTTTTTCTCTAATCTTGATTTTGAAGGTTCAAAAATAGCATCGTCACTTCCTGTAACTTGATATCCTTTATTATGTAATGCTAATGCTAGATTGTGCATTGCGCTTCCGCCAATTGCGATGAAATGTGTTTTCATTTAAAATGTTTAATCGTTAAACTGTTTAATCGGTTAATCGAAATAGGAAATAACTAATAAAACGGTGTAATTATTTTTCAAAAATAAGGAAATATAGAATGCTCTATTTGGTTTTAAAAATAAATTATTAATTTGTACGAAAACCATTTTTAAAAATAATTTTAAATCTTTCCAACCATTTTTAAAATTTAATCCTCTTTAGATTAAAACTCTCTTATGAAAAATATAGTATTTGTACTCTTATTAATCTCTTCGGTAATTTTTGGTCAGAAAAATGATAAAAAGTGGGACGTTGTAATCGCTTTTGAAAATGAAGGTCGCGCGAAGTCTGCAAGTGAAATGGTCGATAAAATCTACAAAAAGGCAATAAGTCAAAAAGACGAAGTTCAAATGATAAAATGTTTTTTTTATCATTCTAAATATTTACAGGTTGTCGATGAAAATGCACAAACTAAAATTTTAAATAATCTTAAAGCTGATATTAATCGCGTTTCTGTTCCATCAAAAGCGATTTTGAATTTGGTGTACGCTAAATGTTTAACAGATTACTTTTTAAAAAACAGATATCAAATTCAAAGAAGAACAAATACTATAGAACTTGACAACGATTTCCTTACATGGACTGAAAAAAATTTTAACACGCAAATTAATCTCGCATTAAAAAGCTCAATGGAAGATGAAACAGTTTTAAGAAATACTTCATTAACTAAATACGATGCTATTTTTGATTATCCAACAATCGAGAAATTCAAAAAAATGAATTTATTGAATTATGTAATTGCTGAAAATATCTCACTTCAAGCACAAAAAATACGTTCTTGGGAAATTCAAAGAAGGGACTTTTTATTATCTAAAAAAGAGCTTTTAGATGATTCAGCCGATTTTATAAAATTAAATTTTGATTCTGTTTCAAATGAAAATCTTAAAATCACTTTAAAATTATATCAGAAACAAGAAATAAACAGTGCAACAGCCGAAAATGTTTGGGACAGAATTCAGTTTCTTAAAAGAAATGTAATTGATGTTGATGAAAATTATATTCAAGCTTTAACTGCACTTCAAAAAAAGACAGACAATATACTTTTAATACAAAATATACAATTAGAGAAAGCTTCTTTCTTATCTGAAAATGCTTCAAAAACAGTTAATCCAGATAATAATATAAAAGCGATTGCGGTTTTAGACAGTATATTGCAAATCAATAATAGATCAAATGCATATAAACTTGCAATTCAGAAAAAAGAAAATATATTATACAAAAGCTTAAATGTTCAACTCGAGAAATACATTTACAGCAATCAAAATACACGCGCTTTTATTGAATACAAAAATGTCGAAAAGCTAAAGATTTCTTTCTTCAAAATTACAAATGCTCAAGCTATAGCATTAAACAAATCTTATATTACCAAAGGCGAAATTAGAGATACAATTGTTAAGACTACAGAACCTATTGTTTATCAATCATATACACTTACCAATAAAAAAGATTATCTGAGTTATTCAACAGAAGTTTTGTTACCGCAACTTCAAACAGGTTCTTATTTGGTATATTTTGAAAGTGAATCCGATTCTAAAGACAAAAAAGCTACTGCTTTTGAAACTATTACTGTTTCTAATTTTATTGTTTTAGGAACTCAAAATGACAAATCTGAAAGCTATCAAGTTTTAGATCGAAAAACCGGAAAACCTTTAGAAAATGTAAATGTTACAACGCAATCTTTTACATCTCAAACCAACAAAAATGGAATTGCCGTTTTTGAAAAAACAACAGACAAATATTACGGTTATCAGCCTATTACATTAGTAACTGCAAAAGACACGCTTCATATCGATAAAAATTATCTTTCGTACAATTCGCTATATAAAGACAAAGATGAAAACGACATTGATTTTAAAGGGAAAGTGCAGTTTTATTTAGATCGCGCCATTTACCGTCCAGGGCAAACTGTTTATTATAAAGGAATTGCAATGCAGAAAATCAATCAAAAATCTTCTGTAGTGCCATTTACAACTTTTAAAGTTTTAATCGAAGATACAAATGGAACTGAGATAAAAGAATTTGATGTTACAACAAATGAGTTTGGTTCATTTTCTGGTGAATTTATTTTGCCTAAAACTGGTTTAAATGGACAATTTAACATTAAAGCAGAAGAACCTGATGATTACGAAAAAGATAAAGATTACGATAAAGAAAAAGACAAACATCCGTTTTGGGATGGCGTTGATTTTGAAAACTCAGAAAGTCGTTTTTCTGTTGAAGAATATAAGCGCCCAAAATTTGAAGTAACTTTTAAACCGAAAAAAGAAAGTTTTCAGATAAACCAATTGGTTAAAGTAAAAGGAATTGCAAAAGCTTTTGCCGGAAGCAGTATTTCTGATGCAAAAGTAACTTACACTGTTACTAGGGGCACCACGTTTGCTAGAAGTTTTTACACTCAACCTGAAGACAATGAAGTATTAACAACAGGAGAAACTAAAACAGATGCTTCAGGGAAATTTGAAATCGATTTTACTGCAATTCCTTCTAAAAACTCAAGCAAAAAACTACTGCCAATTTATAACTATCAGATAAAAGCAACTGTTATCGATATTAACGGGGAAACGCACGATGCCAGCACTTCTGTAAAAGTTGGTTATCATGATTTGGAACTTAACGCTTCTATTGCGAATGAAATTTCGACAAAAAAGAAAAACGAAGTTCAACTCACAAGCACGAATTTAAATGGCGAATTTGCGGCTATTAAAGGCGAAATAAAAATATATTATATCAATCCTTTTTCTACAAAATTCAAATCACGTGTTTTTCCTAAACCTGATTTTGGAGCTATTTCAGATGCAGATTTTGAAAAATTATTCCCTTATGAAAACAATGAAAATGACAAAGAGAAAATGGTCGAAACATTATTGTTCTCTAAAAATATCGACACTCAAAAAGATAAAACTCTTCCTTTAGATTTTATTTCAGATTATAAATCTGGAAACTATAAAATTGTTTTTTCTGCAAAAGACAGTTTTGGAAATTTAATAGAAAAGACTTCCAATTTTAAACTTTTTCAAAGCAAAGATAAATTTGACACAAGTCGTTTATTTTCTGTAACACAAACCAATTTAGATCCTGCAAGAGACGGTTTCATATCAATAAAAATTACATCTGCAATTCCAGAATTATATATCATTGCAACGGCTAATTATGAAAACAGAACATATTCTGAAGAAATATATCCACTTCAGAATCACGAAGCATTGATTAAAATTCCGGTAAAAAAGGAATTTCAAAACGGATTAACAATTGATTTCACAACCTTATTTGAAAATCAAAAATTTGATAATAATGTTCTTGTCATGTTAAAAACTCAAAAACCAGAATTTAAATTCGATGTAGAAACATTTAGAACTAAAATTCAACCTGGAACGAACGAAAACTGGTCCTTCAAATTAACAGGAACTGCAGCCCAAAAGGAATCTGAAGTTCTGGCATCTATGTATGACAGTTCCTTAGATCAATTTACTACCAAAAACTGGGAAAGTTTAAGTCTGGATCAATATCAATTCGGACATAATTTCAAATCTCTTTTGGGCAGCGAAAAAACATATAGCGCGATAAACAATTTAAATACTCCGTCTAAACGAGTTGAACTTAAAAATGAAACCACAAAATTAATCTGGTTCGGATTTGATTTTGCTAACAATAGTAGTAATGTGCTTTATCTGCAAAGAGAATATCAAAGACAGTTAACGAAGAAAGTAAAAAAACCTTTAGATGCAAAATTGATTTCGGGCATTGTAACAGATTTGGTCAATATCCCAATTCCTGGGGTCACAGTTACAATAAAAGATACGCAACGAACTACAACAACAGATTTTGACGGCTATTATGAAATTGAAGCCAAAGAAAACGAAGAACTTGTTTTCTCTTTCATTGGATTTAAGAGCCAATCTGTAAAAGTTTCTAAAGACAAAACGATTGATTTTACTTTAAAAGAGGAGCCAAACAATTTGCAAGAAGTTGTTGTGATGGGTTATGGTGTTCAAAAAAAGATGTCACTAACTGGTGCAGTTACCAAAGTGGTTAGCTCAGAATTTGTTCAAGAAGACAATTCGGTTTATAGCTTAAGCGATACATTAGCTGGAAAAGCACAAGGTGTGCAAATTAGAGGTGCGGCATCTATTCCTGGAAAAAATCCTCTGTATGTTGTTGATGGCAAAATTGTTACCGAAATAAATTCCATAAATCCGAATGACATTCTTGATATTTCGGTTTTAAAAGATAAAAATATGATGGCTCTTTATGGAAGCAGAGCCGAAAATGGAGTTATTATTATCACAACCAAAGCTGCAATGGAAGAATTAACTCAGGTAAAAGCCAGAAAAAATCTTTCTGAAACTGCTTTCTTTTTTCCGAGTTTAAAAACCGATTCAAAAGGAAAAGTAAGTTTCAACTTTACTTCTCCTGAAGCTTTAACAGCTTGGAAACTTCGCCTGTTTGCACATAATAAAAATGCAGTCTCTGGTTATCTGGAAAAAAGTGTTGTCACTCAGAAAGAATTAATGGTGATGCCAAATTTCCCAAGATTCTTTAGGGAAAAAGACACCATTGTAATTAGCGCCAAAATTTCGAATGTTACCACTGAAGCGAAAACTGGAATCGCAAGTTTGCAGTTTTTTGATGCAGTAACCATGCAGCCAATTGATGCCAAAATGCTAAACGCGAAAAACGTTAAAAACTTTACCATTTCGGCTTACGGAAATACAACAGTAAATTGGACGATTACAATTCCTGAAGGTTTACAAGGTGTACAATATCGAATTGTTGCTAAAGCTGGAAATTTTTCAGATGGAGAAGAAAATATTCTTCCTGTCTTAACAAATAATATGTTGGCAACTGAAAGTATTCCGATTTGGGTTCGTGAAAACTCTACAAAAGAATATACTTTCGAAAACTTAAAAAATAACAATTCAACGACATTAAAAAATCATCAGTTTACTTTAGAATATACTTCAAACCCAACTTGGATTGCAATTCAATCTCTGCCCTATTTAATGGAATATGAACACGAATGTGCAGAACAAACTTTTGCAAGATATTATGCAAATGCTTTAGCAACAGAAATCATTTCGAGTAATCCGAAAATCGCGAATGTTTTTGAAGATTGGAGAAAAAACGGAAAACCTACTTCAAAACTAGAAGAAAACGAAGAATTAAAATCACTCATTTTAGCTGAAACTCCTTGGCTAAATGATGCTCAAAATGAAGATGAAAAGAAAAAAAATCTAGCTCTTTTATTTGATTTAGAAAAAATGAAAATTTCTCAAGAGGCGACTTTCGAAAAATTAAAACAAAAACAAAAACCTTCTGGAGGATTTTCTTGGTTTGATGGCGGTTTAGAAAGTGAATATATTACCAGACATATTCTGGCTGGTTTAGGTCATTTAGAAAAATTAAGTAAAACAAATACAACCAAAATAAATGAAATTACTAAAACAGGAATTCCTTTTTTAGACAATAAATTTTTGGATTATTACCGAGCAACAACTAAAAATTTAAAAGCAAACGAAAAACTAATATGGGTCAATCCATATTCAGATCTTCATTATTTGTATACAAGAAGTTTTTATTTAGAGAAATATCCGTTTTCTGATACACTTAAAAAAGCAACAAAATTATATCTTGAAACTACTAAAAAAGATTGGCTGAATTATTCTTTATATGAAAAAGGGTTGGCTGCTTTAACACTAAATCGTTTCGGAGAAAAAGAAAGCGCTAAAAAAATCATTGAAAGTTTGAAAGAAACGGCATCAAACAATGAAGATTGGGGAATGTATTGGATTTCAAATAAAGCTGGTTGGTATTGGTATCAGGCGCCAATAGAAACCCAGGCTTTATTGATCGAGGCTTTCGAAGAAATAAATAATGACAAAAAATCTGTTGATGCCATGAAGGTTTGGTTATTGAAAAACAAACAAGCCAAAAATTGGCCAACTACAAAATCTACAAGCGAAGCCATTTATGCTTTATTAATGCAAGGAACCGATTGGCTTTTTATAAAAAATAATACTATCATAAAATTGGGTGACGAAAAAATCTTGACCAAAAAAATAGCCGAAAATGAAAAAGAAGCTGGAACGGGTTACATCAAATTAAACTGGAAGGCCGAAGAAATAAAGAAAGAAATGGCTACTATTAAAATCCAAAACAAATCTAATGTTCCTGCTTTTGGCGGTATTTATTGGCAGTACTTTGAAGATTTAGATAAAATTAAAAATAACACTGGAGCAATTTTATCTGTTTCAAAAGAATTGTATTTAAAGAAAAACACTTTAAAAGGTGATGAACTCGAAAAAATCACATCAAAAAATCCTTTAAAAACTGGCGATTTAGTTACGGTTCGATTAATTATTACTGCGAAAGAAGATACAGAATATGTTCATTTAAAAGATATGAGAGCTTCTTGTTTTGAGCCTGTAAGTGTTCTTTCAGAATATAAATATAAGGATCGTTTAGGATTTTATATGAGCACAAAAGATGCTGCAACACATTTCTTCTTTGATCAAATCAATAAAGGAACTTATGTTTTAGAATATGATATTCGAGTAAATAATAGCGGAGAATTCTCAAACGGAATTACAACAATTCAAAGTATGTATGCGCCAGAATTTACAAGTCATACAAAAGGAATTCGAGTAAAAGTAGAATGAGTTTATTATCCTGAGTAAAGTCGAAAACCCGCTCCAATTGGCAAGCCTTTGACTTTACTCAGGATAACATTTGATTTCAAAAACAAAAAACCCGACAAGCTTTTAAAACTTGTCGGGTTTGATATTTATAATCGAAACTGAATAAAGATTATTTAGCAATCGTCAATTCGTCGATAATGTTTTTAGCTCCAGCATATTTATCAATAATCCAAAGTACATAACGAATATCAACGTTGATAGTTCTTTGTAATTTAGAATCGAAAATAACGTCTCCAGCCATTGCTTCGATGTTACCGTCAAAAGCAATTCCAATTAATTCTCCTTTTCCGTTAAGAACTGGCGAACCTGAGTTTCCTCCAGTAATATCGTTATCAGTTAAGAAGTTTACTGGCATGTAACCTGCTTTATCAGCATATTGTCCGAAATCTTTTTTCTTGTTCAACTCTAATAAACGAGCTGGCAAATCAAATTCCTGATCTCCTGCTTTATATTTTTTAACCATACTTTCCATTGTCGTATAGTTATTGATTTTAGCATCATTACGAGGATCTGCAGGTAAAGCGCGAACTTTTCCGTAAGTCAATCTCAAAGTAGAGTTTGCATCTGGATATTTAATTGCATTCAATTTAGACTCTCTCAAACCTTCAACTAATTTGCGGTAAGCGGCAGCAAAACCATCATCAGCTTTCGCTTGATCATCTGTTTTAGCGCGATATTTTGTCAATAAATCATTAGAAATAATATACAACGGATCGTGTACAATCGCTAATGGTTTTGGATCAGCCAAGAAAGCCAATACTTTTTCTTTGCTTGTAAAGTAGCTAATCTCAGTTGCTTTTGCTACATCTGCAGTAAAATCACCATTATTAGCTGTTTTCATTTTTGCGATTTCTGGAGCAAGTCCATATTCAGCAGCTTTAGAAGCATATAAATTCAACTGAGCTGTCAAAATATCTTTTTCTAATGGCGCATAAAACTCACCATAAATATTCTCAACCATTGCGTTGATTTTAGGAAGCATTTCTGCTTTCTTAGCATCATTTTCTTTATAGTAAGCAATTAATGCATTTCCTAAATTAGCAGGTCCAGTTGCATAACTAGAAGTACGTAAAAGTTGCGTCAAATAATTATCATGACGTGCTTTTAAGTTTGTTTCTCTGTAATAATCGTTGATAGTCGGAATTACATTTTCGTACTTTTCTTTGTTTGCTGGTTTAGTAGCCCACTCATAGAATTTATCTTCTTGTTCTGTTTTAGCATCAACTGTACCCGCTTTTGTTAAAGCATCAATCATACCTTGACGGTTTTTCCAGTAATTTGCAGTCGAAGCATATTTAGAAGCATACTGTAAACGAACAGTTGCATCTTTATCCATATACTTTTTCATTACATCCATTCCTGTTTTTGCACCTTCAACCCATGCAGGATAAGCATATTTAATGTTTTGCTCAATTCCTCCAGCTGGCATCCAACGGTTTGTTCTTCCTGGATAACCTAAGATCATTGCAAAGTCATTTTCTTTTACCCCTTTTAAACTTACAGGTAAATGGTGTTTTGGCTGTAATGGCACATTGTCTTTAGAATATGCTGCCGGATTTCCATCTTTATCTGCATAAACTCTAAACATAGAGAAATCTCCAGTTTGACGAGGCCATTCCCAGTTATCTGTATCTCCACCAAATTTACCAACACTTTCAGGAGGAGTTCCAACTAAACGTACG
Source organism: Flavobacterium sp. LPB0248 (assembly GCF_013388355.1). GTDB lineage: Bacteria > Bacteroidota > Bacteroidia > Flavobacteriales > Flavobacteriaceae > Flavobacterium. Next base: position 3,359,860 of record NZ_CP058246.1, on the reverse strand, counting down.
TCTGTGTAATCTTGGTAAACAAAATAGTAATATTCATTTCCTTGAAAGAAAGGACGAACAGAAACAGTGTATTTTCCATTTTCGCTATTTTCTTTTTCGATCAAAGCGATTTCTTGCTGAATGATTTTGTTTCTTTCAGTTTCTGTCATTTGATCGTTTACTTTAGATAAGATTCTTTTAGAAACATCATCCATACGAACGAAGAAACGAACAAATAAAGATTTAGGCTTTAACTCTTCAGAACGACTTTTTGCCCAAAAACCATTTTTCAAATGATTTTGTTCTGCAGTCGAAAGTTCTGCAATCGCGCTATATCCACAGTGGTGATTTGTAAGAACCAATCCGCTGTTTGAAACAATTTCTGCAGTACAACCTCCATTGAACTGTACAATTGCATCTTTTAAGCTATGATGATTAATACTGTAAATTTCTTCGGCTGTCAATTGCAAGCCCATTTTTTCCATATCTCTATGGTTCAATCTTTCGATAAACATCAAAAACCACATCCCTTCATCGGCTCTCATTGGGAAAGCCATAAGGCACATGGTCAAGAATAAAATTACTTTTTTCATGTTATTTTGTTTAAGTGATGCGAATATAAGTCATTTTAGCAATTATCTCAACCTAAGCAATCTTAAAATTAAAAATGACATTAGATTTTTAGCAGTTTATTACGAATTTAACATTATAAAACAAAAAAGGTGTCCTTAAAACAGAACACCTTTTTAATATCTAAGTAAGCTTTATTATTCGTTAAGCATTTTCCAAAGTCTATCTTTCAAATCTGTCAGACCTTGCTGCGCAACAGAAGATATAAACATGTATGGAACATCTTTGAAAGAAACATCTAATTCTGCTTTCAGCTCGGCTTTCAATTCATCATCAAGCATATCACATTTTGAAATCACTACAAGACGCTCTTTATCCAGCATTTCAGGATTGTATTTCGTTAATTCATTAACTAAAATATCGTACTCTCCTTTTATGTCTGCTGTATCAACTGGTATTAAAAACAACAAAGTTGAATTACGCTCAATGTGACGCAAGAAATAATGCCCTAAACCTTTTCCTTCCGCAGCACCTTCAATAATTCCAGGAATATCGGCAATTACAAAAGATTGAAAATCTCTGTAAGCAACAATTCCTAAATTTGGTTTTAAAGTCGTAAACGGGTAATCTGCAATTTTTGGTTTTGCTGAAGTTAATACAGACAATAAAGTAGATTTTCCAGCATTTGGAAAACCAACTAAACCAACATCGGCCAAAACTTTAAGTTCTAGAATAACATCCATTTCTACACCAAGCAAACCTGGCTGTGCGTAACGAGGTGTTTGATTTGTCGAACTTCTAAAATGCCAGTTTCCTAAACCTCCCTTTCCTCCTCTAGCTAGAATTTGTTTTTCTCCGTGCTCTGTAATTTCAAAAAGTGTTTCTCCTGTTTCCTTGTCTTTTACAACAGTTCCTAATGGCACTTCAATGATTTTATCTTCTCCATCTGCACCAGTACTGCGATCGCCTCCACCATCTCCACCGTGTCCAGCTTTAATGTGACGTGCAAACTTTAAATGAAATAATGTCCAAAGCCCTTTATTTCCAACTAAATACACATGACCTCCACGGCCTCCATCTCCACCATCGGGACCTCCTTTTTCAATAAATTTCTCTCTATGTAAATGCGTAGACCCTTTCCCTCCTTTTCCGGAAGAAACATATATCTTAACGTAATCTACAAAATTTCCTTCTGTCATTTTCTTTGTTTATGTAAAGTTTCATGTTTCATGTTTCATGTTCCAAGTTGCGTAATGCAATAACCTGAAACTTGAAACCTGAAACTTGAAACAAATTTTCTCTTTACTCTTTTAAAGCTTTTACCAAAACTTTATCAATCTTAACGCCGTCCATGTCTATAACTTCCAGGACGAATTTCTGCCAAACTAATTTTTCTCCTTCTTTTGGAATATGAGAAAGCTCGGTCATAATCATTCCGCTTACAGTGTTTACTTCATAATCGTTTGTTAATTCGTCTAACTCAAAATAAGTTAAGAAATCGTGTAATGAATAATGTCCGTCAACCAACCAGGAACCATCTTCTCTTTCTATTAGTTGAAATTCATCTTTATAGAATTCTGCAGCATCGCCAACTAAAGCTTCCAAAATATCATTAAGAGTAATCATTCCCTGAAAAACTCCATATTCATCTGAAACTAAAGCATAGTGGACACCCGTTTTTTTGAAATTCTCTAAAGCTTTGTATGCCGTTGTTTGCTCCATTAAATAGGGCGCGTCAGACATAATTGCCGCTAAATCAAAATTATCGCTTTCGATGTTAGCAAAAATATTTTTAAGTGTTACGACTCCAACAATATCATCGTAATTATCATTGTAAACAGGATAAACCGCATGCAAATCCTGAACTACTAGTTCTTTGATTTTTTCTTTATCTGCTTTTAATGGCAACATATCTACCGACTTGCGGTGCGTCATTAAAGAATTTACTTTTCTATCTCCGATATGAAAAACACGTTCCACAATATCTTGCTCAATTTCCTGAACCTCTCCTACTTCTGTTCCTTCTTTGATAATGGCTTTAATTTCTTCTTCGGTCACTTTTCCGTCAGCAGTTGGTTTTATCTGAAGAACATTCAGTAAAAAATCTGTTGAAGAGGTTAATAGCCAAATAAATGGTGCCGTAATAATCGAAATCACTTTCATTGGCATTGCAACCATTTTAGCAATAGCTTCTGGATAATTTAATCCAATTCGTTTTGGAAGTAATTCTCCCAAAACCAATGAGAAAAAAGTTAAAACTACCACTACAATTCCTACCGCAATTGAATGCGCGTAAGGTTTAAAAACTGCAATTCCTGCAACAAAAAGCTCAACATCTGCCGTGATTTTGTCACCAGAATAAATACCAGTCAAAATTCCGATTAAGGTAATTCCGATTTGAACTGTCGATAAAAACTTATTTGGGGAATTGGCTAAATCGAGCGCTGTTTTAGCACTTTTGTTGCCTTTTTTCGCTGCTGTTTCGAGCCTGTTTTTACGGGCCGAAATCAAGGCGATTTCAGACATGGAGAAAACTCCGTTTAATAGAATTAGAAAAAATATTATTAGTATTTCCAATTGATAGGGGATTCGTTATAAAATAGTCTAGTTAAATGTAATTTGTAATCTTAAATATTAATGGCTGTCAATTAAAAAACTAATTTTTCTAACCCAAAAACTTTGATTGTCAAAAACATTTGAAAAGCCCGTTTTAGAGTTAGAAAAATAGTTTTTTTTGCATCCCAATAATTATCAGGTTGTAACGTACAGCTTAAAAAAGCTTCTACAAATTATCTATAACTGACGTTAAGCGCTCTGTAATTTGTTCAATAGTTCCGATACCGTCTACGGCATGAAATTTATTTTGTTCTTTGTAATATCCAATAAGCGGAGCTGTTTTCTCATTGTATTCCTGATATCTTACACGAATTTTTTCTTCGTCCTGATCGTCAGCTCTTCCACTTGTTTTTCCTCTTTCAAGTAAACGCGCAACCAAAATTTCATCATCAGCTTCTAAAGCGATTGTTGCTGTCACGCTTGATCCAATTGTTGGCAAAAATTTATCTAAAGCTTCAGCCTGATTGATTGTTCTTGGATAACCGTCAAACAAAAATCCTGCTGTATCTGGGTGTTTTTTTACCTCATCAATTAACATTGCAGTTGTTACTTCGCAAGGAACCAATTCTCCATTGTCCATAAAAACTCTTGCTTTTTTTCCTAGTTCAGTATCATTTTTTAAATTGAAACGAAAAATATCTCCTGTTGAAAGGTGTGTTAAATTGTATTTTTCTTTTAAAAATTCTGCCTGAGTTCCTTTTCCTGCACCAGGCTTTCCAAATAAAACGATGTTAATCATAATTGAAATGAGTGTTGTTACTTCTTATTTTTTCAGAAGTCTTTAAATGAATATATAGTTGTGTTTTGTTATTCTGCTAATTTGTAAATTTCGGTTAAGTTTCTTCCTAAACCATCATAGTCTAACCCGTAACCAACAATAAACTTGTTCGGAATTCTAATTCCGATATAATCTATTTTTATATCTTTTTTATAAGCTTCTGGTTTAAAAAACAATGTCGCAATTTTAAAATGCTTTACATTCTGCGCTTTAAACAAGTGCTTTAATTCTTCGATTGTGTTTCCGGTATCAATAATATCTTCGATGATAATTACTGTTCTTCCAGACAAATCTTGGTTAATTCCAATTAGTTCCTTAACGGCATTGGTTGTTTCAGTTCCTTCATACGATGCCATTTTGATAAACGAAACCTCGCATGGTTTTTTATATTTTTTCAGAAAATCTGACACCACCATAAAAGCACCATTCAAAACTCCAATAAAAATTGGTGTATCATCTCCAAAATCGTCTTCTACCTGAGCAACTATTTTAGTTAAAGCAAAATCAATTTCTTTAGCCGAAATAAACGGAACAAATTGTTTATCGTGAAGTTGTATCATTATTTTTCTTTTTAAAATAATGGACAAAGATACAGAATTACAACTTAACTGCTTCTATCAAAATAAACTGTATCGAGATATTTTTTGTGAATGTTAAATATCAGTTAATGTTTACAAATCATTTTTTGACACTATGGGAATTTTAAGTAAATTGTTGTGATATAATTATTTAACTCCAAAAAACCAATGAAAAAATCCTTAACCCTGTTTTCTATACCACTATTAGCCTTAATGACTGCCTGTAACGGACAAGTTAAAAAAGAAGAAAAAGAAGCCCTTGCCAAACAGCCAGCAAATGTTGTAAAAACTGCCATTGGAGACATTACGCTTCCTCCACCCTACGCAACCGAATCTAAAACCAAAAACAGTAAAGTAATTGGCTGGCCAGAAGGCAAAACGCCAAAAGCGCCTGAAGGTTTTACAGTAACTAAATTTGCTGACGGATTTGAGAATCCACGATGGAGTTATATAGGTCCAAACAATGATATTTTTGTTGTTGAAAGTGGCACCAGAACAAGCAAAAACCAAATTATAGTTTTGCGTGACAATGATAAAGACGGAAAATATGAAACTCGCGAAGTTTTTATTTCTGGTTTAAACAGGCCTTTAGGGATGTTAATCCTAAAAGACTTTTTTTATATTGCCAATAGTGACGGACTTTACCGTTATCCTTATAAAAATGCACCATTAAAATTAGAAACTCAAGGAACTAAAATTGTTGAACTGCCAGCTGGCGGATACAACAATCACTGGACAAGAAGTTTGCTTGCTAATCCCGAAGGAACAAAAATTTACATTGGTGTTGGTTCTGGAAGCAATGTTGGAGAAAACGGAATGGATAAAGAAGTTCGCCGTGCAGCAATTTTAGAAATTAACCCTGATGGAACTGGCGAAAAAATCTACGCTGACGGACTTAGAAATCCAATGGGAATGGATTGGAATCCAGCCAACAAAAAAGAACTTTGGACAGCGGTAAATGAAAGAGATGAACTTGGAGATGATTTAGTTCCAGATTATATTACAAGTGTAAAAAGAGGCGGTTTTTATGGATGGCCTTACTCCTATTTTGGAAGTATTCCTGATCCAAGATGGGAAGGCAAAGGCGAACGAAAAGATTTGATAAAAAAAGCTATTGTTCCCGATGTTCCTGTTGGCGCTCATACTGCTTCTTTGGGATTGGCATTTTACACGAAAGATGCTTTTCCTGCAAAATACAGAAATGGCGCTTTCGTAGGTCAGCATGGTTCTTGGAATCGATCTATAATTTCAGGCTATAAAGTTTTATTTGTTCCTTTTAAAGACGGAAAACCTTCAGGAAAACCAGAAGATTTTTTAACCGGATTTATTTCTAATAATGATAAAGCAGAAGTTTACGGGCGTCCAGTTGCTGTAACAGTCATGAATGATGGATCGCTTTTGGTAAATGATGATAGTGGAAATACTATTTGGAAGGTTACAGCAAAGAAATAAATTCCAATTCCGTAAATTATCGGAACAAATTATAAAAAGAAAATTTTAAACACATAGAGACATAGATTTTTGTTTAAAAAGATGTTATTAAGAAAATTAGTTTTCGCACATAGTTACTATGTGCTTTTGACAAGTAAAACGCCTTTTTTGCCTCAATCAATGCTGTGTTTCTATGTGTTAAAATAAAACTGCCTTTTAATCAGCTCATTTTATGCCTTTTCAAAAATATTTTCTTATTCTCTTTATTCTTTTTATTTCTAAAAGCATCTCAGCACAAGAAAAAATTCAAAATATTGATTCAGTTAAAACTCAAAAACTGAATGAAGTTTTAATAAGTCCACTACACATTAATCGTGATTTACAAAATAGTCCCGCTTCAATTGGTATTTTATCTGAGAAAGAATTACTTCGAAATAATACTACCGACATAAGCAATGTGATTAACACAATTCCTGGTGTTTTTATGCAATCATCAAACATTACTACAACCCGAATTTCTATTCGCGGAATTGGTGCTAGAACTCCATACGGAACCAATAAAATCAGAGCTTTTTACGGAAGCATTCCATTAACTTCTGGAAACAGTGAAACCGTAATTGACGATATTGATCTTCAAAATATCAATCAAATTGAAATCATAAAAGGACCGCTTTCGAGTATTTACGGCGCAGGTTTAGGCGGTGCGATTTTGATTTCGCCAGAAACATTTAATAACGGAAAATATCAAACTGAAGTAAGTTCTGTTTTTGGCTCTTTTGGCTTATTGAAAAACAGAGTTGGTTTTAATTTGAATGAAAAAAGTACTTCTTTAAATCTGAGTTATCATAATTTGAAGACAGATGGTTGGCGTGAAAACAGCGCTTACAATCGTGAAGGAATTACGCTTGGCGGAGAATTATTCCGAAAGAAAAACAGCAAACTGACTTACTTTTCAAACTATACTTATTTAAAGGCTTTTATTCCGAGTTCAATCAACAAAACCACTTTCGAAAATAATCCACAAGCAGGTGCACCGACTTGGGTTGCTTCAAAAGGTTTTAAAGAATACAAATCGACTTTGGGCGGATTGGCTTATGATTTTAAAATTAATGATCATTTAAATAATTCAACTTCAGTTTTCATTAATTACAAAGACAGCAATGAACCGCGTCCTTTTGATATTTTACGTCAATATACTTTTGCTTCGGGCGTACGAACACAATTTTCGGGCGATTTTAAAATTGGGAAAATCACTAATCAATTTATTGGAGGAATTGAATATTTCGCAGACAATTATAGTGGCAATACTTTTCAAAATCTCTATCAGCAAAATAACGGAAACGGAAGTTTGCAAGGCGATCAACTTACAGCAACCAATCAAAAAAGGCATTTTTATAATGTTTTTTCACAAATCAGAACTTTACTTTCTGACCGATTTGAACTTCAGGCAGGTTTAAATTATAATAAGACCAAATTTGAACTTCAGAATGATTTTCCCGCTTCCGAAAATAATCCAGTGGAGCATTATAGTTATGATGGCATTTTTTCGCCACAACTTTCATTTTTATTTAAGCCGAATGAAATCCGAACCTTTTATTTTTCTGTGAGCCGAGGATTTTCTCTTCCTGCAACCGAAGAAACTTTAACTTCAACAGGAAATATCAATCAAAACATAAAACCTGAAACAGGTTATAATTTTGAATTAGGTAGCAAACTTCATCTTCTCAGCAAAAAACTATATGCTGAAATTGCCATTTACCGAATGGAAATTAAAGATTTATTGGTTGCCAAAAGAATTGGAGACGATCAATATGAAGGCGTAAATGCTGGAAAAACATTTCATGAAGGAATCGAAATTGCATTAAAACACAATTGGACAATCAATAGAACTTTCAATTTAAACTCTTATACTGGCGCTTCTATCGGAAATTATGAATTTAAAGAATTTGTCGATAACGGAAATGATTATTCTGGTAACAAACTAACTGGAGTTCCTGCCAATACTGCAAGTGCTGGTTTTAATTTGAATACCAATTCAGGTTTTTATTTTTCAGCAGATTTTCAATTCACAGATAAAATTCCGATGAATGATTCAAACGCCAATTTTTCAGATTCTTATTCTTTACTAAATTTAAAAACAGGTTATCAATTTGAAATTTTGTCTGGATTAAAAGCGCATCTCGATGCAGGAATTAATAATGTTACAAACGAAAAATACGCTTCCATGATTTTGACCAATGCAACCGGAGTTGGAAATGCACAACCACGATTCTATTATCCAGGATTGCCTATAAACTATTACGGAATTATCTCATTAAATTACTTATTTTAGCATTGTACTAAATACAAAAAACAATGCCGTCTGAATTGCAAAAAAAATTGGATTATGTTAATGCTTATAGAGAAAATCGTCTAAAAGCAGCGCAGGATGTTTTAGAAAACCCATCGCTTTTTAGTGAATTGGTTTCGATTTGCTTTTCACCAGAAGATAAAAACAATCATAAAGCCTGCTGGATTTTAGAATTTGTTTCGTACGAAGAATTGCATTGGCTCCAGCCTCATTTAGATTTTTTCTGTTTGAATCTAAAAATTTTAAAAGACGAAAGTTCCATGCGTCCAATCGCAAAAGTAGTTCAGCTTTTGGTAAAATCTCATTACAAGAAAAACGAAAATAGTATTTCTCTTTCCGAAAACAACTTACAAGATATTATTGAAGCTTCTTTTGATTGGTTGATAAACGATGTCAAAGTGGCAACAAAAGCCTATTCTATAAGAACTTTATATGTTTTAGGAAATCATTACGACTGGATTCACCCCGAACTAAAAGTGATTATTGATAAAGATTTCGGAGATCATTCAGCAGCATATAAAGCCGTTGCCAAAGAAGTTTTGAAGAAAATAAAATAGTTTTTTTGATAGCCACGACTCGAGCGATAGCGACTGGCGAAGCAATTCACGAATTATTATTAAATCTACCGTGAAAAATAATTCGTGAATTCGTGGCGTAAAACAAAAAGTAAAAAATCCTTTTAATCTGTGGCAAAAATTTAAAAAATATAATTCGTGAATTCGTGGCGAAAAAAACTAAATTTTGGCTGAAAAAAGATTAAAAGGTATCTTTGCAAAAACAACAACACAAAATGAATTATTTTTCTTCTGATTTTAAATTAGGAATATTAGGTGGCGGACAATTAGGTAAAATGCTTTTGTTCGATACTCGAAAATTTGACATACAAACTTACGTTCTTGATCCAAGCGACGAAGCGCCCAGTAAAATTGCTTGCAACAAATTCTTTCAAGGCGATTTAATGGACTATGAAACGGTTTATAATTTTGGGAAACAAGTCGATGTTTTGACTTTTGAAATCGAATTGGTAAACCTGGAAGCTTTAACGCAATTAGAAAACGAAGGTTTAAAAATATATCCATCTCCAAAAACCTTAAAAGGAATTCAGAATAAAGGTGTTCAAAAAGATTTTTACGCTAAAAATAATATCCCAACCGCACCATTCGAAAGATTTGAAAATTTAGAAAATCTAAAATCTGCACTCGTTAATCAACAATCAACAATCAAATTGCCTTTTGTATGGAAATGTACCGAATTTGGTTATGATGGAAATGGTGTCAAAATAGTTCGCCAGGCTTCCGATTTAGACACATTGCCAAATGTAGAATGCATTGCAGAAACTATGGTTCCATTTAAAAACGAATTGGCGGTAATTGTGGTACGAAATCCATCAGGAGAAATGAAAACGTATCCAGTTGTAGAAATGGAATTTCACCCAGAAGCCAACCAAGTTGAATATGTAATCTGCCCAGCAAGAATCGATGATAAGGTTGCAGAAAAAGCTAGAGCAGTTGCTTTACAAGTTTCGGAGAATTTCAATCACGTTGGACTTTTGGCAGTTGAAATGTTCCAGACTCAGGACGATGAAATTTTAGTAAATGAAGTAGCACCTCGTCCGCATAATTCAGGACATTATTCTATCGAAGCAAGTTATACTTCACAATTCGAAAATCATTTACGTGCTATTTTAGATCTTCCGTTAGGAAACACAGACAGTAAAGTTGCCGGAATTATGGTCAATTTAGTGGGTGCCGAAGGTCATTCTGGAAATGTAGTTTATAAAAACATCGAAACCATTTTAGGATGGGACGGTGTTACTCCTCATATTTACGGTAAAAAACAAACTCGCCCTTTCAGAAAAATGGGTCACGTTACAATTGTAAATGAAGATATGGCTGAAGCGAGAAGAATTGCACAGGAAGTTAAGGAAACTATTAAAGTAATTAGCGCTTAAATTAGTTTTCAGTCGCAGTTACAGTATTCCGTTAAAACTAAACAAACAGTGTTTACAGTTTCCAAAAACTTGAAACTTTAAACCTGAAACAAACACACAAACAAAAAACATGAGCAAAGTAGCTATTATAATGGGAAGCATCTCAGACATGCCAGTTATGCAAGATGCAATCGACATATTAAAACAATTTAATGTAGAAGTTGAAGTTGATATCGTTTCGGCACACAGAACGCCGGAGAAATTATTCGATTTCAGCAAAAATGCACATAACCGCGGTATTTCGGTAATTATTGCCGGTGCGGGCGGTGCAGCACATTTACCAGGAATGGTGGCTTCAATGTCTCCGCTTCCTGTAATTGGAGTTCCAGTAAAATCAAGCAATTCTATCGACGGCTGGGATTCGGTATTATCAATTCTACAAATGCCAGGCGGCGTTCCAGTTGCAACTGTAGCTTTAAACGGAGCAAAAAATGCCGGAATTTTAGCCGCACAAATCATCGGAAGCCACGATAAAAAAGTTTTAGAAACTATTATTTCTTATAAAGAAGAATTGAAAGCGGCGGTTAATAAAGCAGCTGAAGGTTTAAAGAAGTAATTTCACAGAGATACACAAAGAAGACACAGAGACACACAATTTTTTTGTGTATCTCTGTGTTTTTTCTTTGAGATTCTTTACGGAATAGACCATTAGAATTATTAACGATTCATTATAAAAATTTCTAAAAGAAAAACTTAACTTTGAGAAAAAAGTAAAATGAACATTCAAACTTCTAAAATAGAGCTCGCTAAAATTGTTTTAGACATTGATAATCCTGATTTAATTCAGGAAATTGTAGAGTTCATTCAATCTAAAGAAAGCCTTTCTGAAAAATTAAAAAACAATATAAGTGAGGCTATTTATTCTTTAGATAATAATGAAGGAATTTCGCATGATGTTGTTATGGAAGAAACCAAAAATCGTTATTCAAAATATTTTAAATAATGAATGTAATTTGGGCTCCACAAGCTAAACAAGACTTTTGGAACAACATCGATTATTTGGAAACCGAATGGTCTGAAAAAGCTGCTCAAAATTTCATTGACAAAGTAAATACCACAATAGAACTTTTAAAAAATGACAATGTTTTATTTATAAAAACAAACTACAAAAGTGTTTATAAAATTGTCATTACCAAACACATTTCACTTTATTATCGTATCGAAAACACTAATTTAGAGTTACTTCGATTTTGGAATACTTTTCAGGATACAGAGAAATTCAAATTATGATTTTCTAATTTTATATTTTTAAATAGCATAAACAATATGAACGTTTTAACACAATACTTTAACACCAAACATAATACCGCACCTTTTTCGCAAATTAAAATCGAAGATTATGTTCCGGCTTTCAATGAAGGAATTGCTTTGGCTAAAGCCGAAATTGATGCGATTGTAAATAATCCAGATGCACCGACTTTTGAAAACACAATTGTTGCGATGGATTTTTCGGGTGATATTTTAGATCGTCTTTCTAGTATTTTCTTCAATTTGAATTCAGCTGAAACGAATGACGAAATGCAGAAAATTGCTCAAGAAGTTTCGCCTTTGCTTTCAGAATTTGGAAATGACATTCGCTTAAATGCTGATTTATTTGCGAGAGTAAAAGCAGTTTATGATCAAAAAGAAAGTTTGAATCTGAATCCAGAGCAAACAACTTTACTAGATAAAAAATACAAAAGCTTTTCGAGAAACGGAGCCAATCTGCCAGAAGACAAGAAAAACCAGTTAAGAGAAATCGACAAAGAATTATCGAAATTGAGTTTACAATTTGGCGAAAATGTTTTAGCAGAAACCAACAACTTCGAATTGCATTTAACTGATGAAAAAGATTTATCTGGTTTGCCAGAAGGAACAATTGAAGCAGCTAGATTATTAGCAAAAAATCAGGAAAAAGAAGGCTGGATTTTCACTTTAGATCATCCAAGTTATATTCCGTTTTTAACTTATGCTGATAATCGCGAACTGCGTAAAAAAATGGCGATTGCTTTTGGAGCAAAAGCATTTCAGAATAACGAATTTAACAATGAAGAAAACGTTTTGAAAATTGCTAAACTTCGTCATGAAAGAGCCAATTTATTAGGTTATAAAACACACGCGCATTTTGTTCTGGAAGAAAGAATGGCTGAAAGTCCAGAGAAAGTTTTCTCTTTCTTAAATGATTTATTGGCAAAAGCTAAACCAGCGGCTCAAAAAGAATTTGCTGAATTAACTGCTTTCGCGAAAGAACTAGACGGAATTGAGCAATTAGAAAAATGGGACGGCGCTTATTATTCTGAAAAATTAAAACAACAGCTTTTTAATTTAGATGATGAAAAGCTTAAACCATATTTTCAATTAGAAAAAGTTTTAGATGGCGCATTTACAGTTGCCAAAAAATTATATGGTTTAACTTTTACTGAAGTTTTTGATATCGATAAATACCACGAAGAAGTTACCACTTATGAAGTAAAAGATGCTGATAACAATTTAGTTTCCATTTTCTATGCTGATTTCTTTCCGAGAAAAGGAAAAAGAAATGGCGCATGGATGACTTCATTCAAATCGCAATATGTGAAAGACGGCGTAAACGAAAGACCACATATTTCTAACGTTTGTAATTTCACGAAACCAACAGAAACAAAAACTTCGTTATTGACTTTTAATGAAGTAACAACTTTATTCCACGAATTCGGACACGGATTACACGGAATGTTGGCTGACACGGTTTATCCAAGTTTATCTGGAACTTCTGTTTATTGGGATTTCGTAGAATTGCCAAGTCAGATTATGGAAAACTGGTGCTACGAACCGGAAGCTTTGGCTTTGTTTGCGAATCACTATGAAACGGGAGAAATTATTCCGATTGAGTACGTTCAGAAAATTAAAGAAAGTGCGAGTTTCCAAGAAGGTTTGGCAACGTTACGCCAATTAAGTTTTGGATTATTAGATATGGCTTGGCACGGACAAGATCCTTCTTCTATCACTGACTTAAAAGCTTTCGAAACAGAACAATTTGCCAGCACACAATTGTATCCCGATGTTAAAGAAAATGCGATGAGTACAGCATTCTCTCATATTTTCCAGGGCGGATATTCTTCTGGATATTACAGCTACAAATGGGCTGAAGTTCTAGATGCAGATGCTTTTGAGTATTTCCATGAAAATGGAATTTTCAACGAAGAAATTGCAAAAAAATTCAAAGACAACGTTCTTTCTAAAGGAGGAACAGAACATCCAATGGTTTTATACAAACGCTTTAGAGGTCAAGAACCGAGACCAGAAGCTTTATTGAAAAGAGCGGGATTATTATAGAGTCTCTAAGATACTATCCCGATAGCTATCGGGACTAAGTTGCTAAGTTTCCTAGAGAATTAAATTTTAAAACCGAAGTAGAAATGCTTCGGTTTTTTATTTGGTTTTACTTTAACTATCTTAGCATTTTTAAATCTTAATCTTACAAATACCAGCCGTGAAAAAATATTTTAAAATAGTGCTTTATCTTGCAATTATTGGATTGATTGCTATTGTTTCGGTAAACTATTATGTTAAATCTTCGACTAAAAAGAACATTTATTATTCCATAAAAAAGTTCCCTAAGAATGATGTCGGAATTATTTTTGGCGCAGGAATTAATGGAAATCAGCCAAGCAAATATTTAAAAGATCGTTTAGATGCCGGAATTATGCTTTGGAAAGCAAAACGCATCAATAAAATTCTGCTTTCTGGAGATAATGGTCGTGACGAATACGATGAATTGACAGTAATGAAAAATTACTGTTACAATCATGGCGTTGACACCACAAAAATCTTTATTGATTACGCGGGATTTGATACGTATTCAACCATGTATCGCGCCAAACATATTTTTAAGATTAAAAAAGCAACTTTAATTTCACAGGAATATCATTTAAATCGCGCCATTTATATTGGGCAAAAACTAGGCATTAAATCTTCTGGATATTCTGCCAATAAAGGAGAATATCTTGGATATAATTATGTTCGTTTTAGAGAATATGGTTCGGTTTTTAAATCTTTTTTCGATGTTTTAAGAAATCGCGAACCCCGTTTTTTAGGCGAAGAAATTAATATTAATGGAGAATCAAATTACTCTAAAGAAGATAAGCGATAAAATACTAAAATCAAGAAAGCAGCAAAGTTTTTAAATTTGTACCGCTTGGGTATTTTTTTGCCCAAGTTTGTCCATTTGAACTCCAGCCATTATTCATATCATAAGATACAGTTCTGGAGTTATCTGCACTTGCAGTCAAATCAACCATTATTCCTGGGTTTTCGGCAATTAAAACAACTGTATTGCTTTCAATGTTATTATTCGTAAACATTAAAAATGCTTTATTAACAGGTGCAACTTTAATATTCTGTCCGTAATAGGAGTTAAAAGCACAATTTCCATAATACTTCTCTTCACTATTATTGTAAATAGAAATTCCTGTTGAATATTTATCATTTGAGTTATTTTGGATTAATACATTATCGAAAGCATTTAAAGAATCAATCGAAACCTTTCCTGAATTTTCAATAAGCATACGTTGTTTTAATTCGATTTGATAACTTGAACCTGATACAGAACTTCTATTTGTGGCACTTCCTTTCTGTGGTCCCAATTGAGGTATGTATATCACACTATTTTCTTTAATCGTACTTGTGGATAAATAACTGCAAAGATTATCTTCCCATTCAATCAAAACAGATTGCAAAAAATCTTTAGTTATACTCCAGCATAAAGGCACAAATAACGAAGGGTTATCGGTTTTACTGGCAAGAAAGCAACATAAAGTGTAATTTCCTTGGTTTAATATTTCTACCGTATCTTGAGAAAACGTAGTTATTAATGAATATTTCATCAGCTTTTTCTTTTAATGTTGAAACGAATCCTGTATACTAGATATAAAAATTACTCTTCACCAAATAATGATGAAGAGTAATAAAACTTATCAATACAAATTATTTGTTTTTATCACTTAGAGCTTTTTCATCTCTACTTGTGTTTTCAATTAACAGTTTTTTTAAATCTGTAAAAGCATCGAAACTTTTTAGCCACGTTCCTCCGCCAGCATCCCAGCCTGAGTCTATCGAATAACTAGTTTCTCGTGAAGTTACTCCTGTAAGATTAATAAAAGCTCCAGCCGACATTGCTTTAGTGATTACCGTTGCTGTTACAATTTGCTCTGTAGAAAAAATCAATGCAATTTTAGTAATTGGCGTTATCACTCTTGAAGATCCAGCTCCTAAAATTGGAAAAGCACATAAAATATTTGATTTGCCATTTACCAATTGATTAATTCCAACTGTAAATTGCTGTGTATCTTTATTAAGAAAAGATACAGCACCATCATATCCGTCTGTACTAGATTCAATATTTCCAGAACCTTTTTCTATCGTTACTAATTGTCCTAAATCAGTTGCAATTGTGTTGCTTGCTTCAATTTTAGTTTTAGGCGCAATTGTAGTGGTCGAATTGTATGCTTGAAACTCTTCTTCCCAAGTAATTTTTGTTTTCCCCAATAATTTTTCTGTTGGTAGATTAAACCAAACAGTAGGAGAACCATCACCAGTAGCCGCTACAGATTTAAATCCGTATAAAGAATATCCCTGATCTTTTAAAATTTTTACATCAGCCGCACTAATATTAATTGTTGTGGTAAAAGTTGCCATAATTTTCATATTTGTTTGTATGTCCCTACTCATGGGCTTTTCGGGTTCCGCCCTGCATTATTTCCTGAATGCAAACAGTTCGTTTTTTAAAGTGGGTATTGCTCCGCTAAAATGTATTAAGCACTTTTCTTTCCAAACTTTGCAGTACCATCTTTCGTAGCTCCAGTAGTACACGGATAACTGTCTCCACTAACTCTTGTTCCACTTCTAACTTCATAGGTATATCCTGATTTAACTTCTCCCCATGATAGAACGGCAGAAAAACCTTCTTTATCTAAAGTTCCGTCTCCGTCAGCGTCTTTGACACTATTTCTGTAAAAATGTAATTTGCTCATAATTTTCTTATTTGATTACTAATTTTAATTTAAGCTATCGGCTTTTTTCTTTGCCAATAACATCTTTCATATCTACTTTATTCGGGTTTCAATACGTCTATTTATAACCTTTTAAAGCAAATTTGTAGCACTGAAATAAAAATCTAAACTCAAACAAAATTTTGATGTAACAGTAATGTCTCTCTTGTAACTTATTGGATATATTATATACCAGGTATTTCTGTTATCTTTTTTTATTTGAATTTGGACTCTTATCTTTCTTATCTGCAGAATAAGTCAACAAGCTTCTTAGATTCAATTTGTACAAATCCTGAATTCTAATAAGTCAAAATTACAAGTCAACCACTCATTTAACTTGTACAAAATCAGCTACTTATTATCAATTTGATTCATATTCCTTTTTTAATAAATTAATAAAGGGAAACAAAGTAGTTCTGCTTTCATATTTACTGGGACTGCAATTAAAATTTTTCTTGAAGACACGAGATAAATGGGCAACATCAAAAAAACCAGCAAGAAAAGCGGCTTCAGTTATTGATTTGTTTTGTAGCACTATTAATTCGGTAGCGTATTGAAGACGTATATCGCGAAGGAGGCGAACTGGTGAGAACTCAAATAAGGATTTCACTTTCCGATTGAGATTTGAGGAACTCATAAAAAGTTTGTCTGATAGCATTTCTATAGAAAATGCTTCATTATCAAGATTATCAATAATAGTAATTAGCAATTTTGCAAACCATTTATTTTCATCCTTTAATTGAATTAGTTTATTAAAACATTCATCGTTAAGGGGAATTTCCCAATCATGAGGATTAAAAACAATCATAAGTCCGTTTTTACGGTATGCCAATGGAGAAATCCCAAATTCCTGCTTGAACTTACGGCTGAAATGAGTTACACCACTAAAACCACAATAAAATGCTGTTTCTTCTATAGAATATCTGTTTTGACTCAGAATATGCTTTGCTAGATCCATTTTATAATGCAAAATGAGTTTCTTGGGCGAGAAACTCATTTCTTTTTTCATCTTACGGTTAAGTTGAGATTTGCTAATTTTTAATTGATTTGCTAATTGGTAAACGCCAAAAGATGCATCTGTTTTTTTTCTTGTATTATAACATGCACTTGGCTTAAAAAAGGCTCATTTAAAAAATAACTACTTAAATCAAATGCACTTTTCTTTCTTTCGAATTCTTTCATGATTAATTTGTTTTTGGATAATATTTAGTGGTTATTTCTTTATTTGCTTAAAAAAGCGCAAACAAAAAATGTGTCTTATATCTTTCAAAAAAAATATAATACATGCGAATTTACATATAAAAGATTGCAAAAAATCACAAAAAGTAATCTAAAACTTTCAAATTAGATAAAACTAAATAATAGAGAAACAAAAAAGACCTACAAAGAATATTCTTTGTAGGTCTTTTATTTTTTGTAACTCAATTTTTACTCTTTCTCTAAAACTCTTTTTGCCAACTTTCCAACAGTTAATCCTTGAACTACAATTGAGAATAAAACAACGATATAAGTTACCTCAAGCAACAAGTTTTTATATTCACTTTCTGGCATTGAAAGAACTAACGCAATAGAAACCCCTCCGCGAATTCCTCCCCAAACCAAAACCATCAAAGAACCTTTATTGTAAGCCGATTTAATTCCGAAGAACTTAAAGATATCGAAGAATTTCCAAGGTAAAACAATCGAAGTTAATCGTGAAAACAGTACAATAAAAATAGCAACAATACCTGTCAATAACTGTTTGTCTAAATTTGGAAGCAATAATAATTCGAAACCAATAAATAAGAACAAAACGGCATTTAGAATCTCATCAATAAGTTCCCAGAATTTCCCTAAATAATCTTTGGTCACTTCGCTCATGGCCACTTTTTTACCATAATTTCCAATAATCAATCCGGCAACAACCATTGCAAGCGGACTAGAAACGTGTAAAGCCTGTGCCACCAAAAATCCTCCTGTTACTATGGAAAGTGTTATAAGAACAGAAACTTTATAATCGTCAATTTTTTTCATGACTCTTGAAGCTGTAAATCCGAAGACAGCTCCCAATAAAAGTCCGCCGATTCCTTCTTCTATAAATAACAAAGAGATTGAGCTAAAAGTTGCATCAAATGTTGGATCGGTTGCCATTTTTAGAACAACAGCAAACATTACTACTGCTACTCCATCATTAAACAATGACTCACCAACAATTTTAGTTTCTATTCTTTTTGGAACTTTTGCTTCTTTTAAAACTCCTAAGACCACAATTGGATCAGTTGGAGAAATTAGAGTTCCAAAAACTAAACAAAATATGTAAGGTATTTTTATTCCTAAAAGTGGCGCGATATAAAAAAGAAGCATCGAAATTATCAAAGCCGATAAAACAACACTTACTGTAGAATAAATCATAATAGGCACTTTTTGTTCTTTCAGATCAGCCATATTTACGTGCAATGCTCCAGCGAATAAAAGAAAATTCAACATGGCTCCCATTAGGATTTCGTTGAAGTCGAATTCTTTTATCAGATCAAAAAAATGCTTAGTAGTTGCAGGAAAATAAGAATCTCCCAAAAGGCGAATTCCAACCGAAACCAACATGGCAATAATCATGATTCCGATGGTTCCTGGAAGCTTTAAAAATCTTAAATTCAAATAGGCGAAGAAAGATGCCAATACAATTAGCACCGAAAATGTGTAGTATAATTCCATAAATTGTGATTTTTACAAAAATAGCTGTACCATTATTTAATCAAAAATTTCTTGCGTTGAATTAACATAACTTTATTATTCGTTAAATAACTTCGAACCATTACTATAAATAAACAAAAGCCAAAGTAGAATTAAATCTACTTTGGCTTTATAAAATCGAAATAGTATAATTTAGTTTCTAATATGAAAATTATTTTTTTACTTTTTCTCTTTAATAAATTTCTCTAACTGTTTAGCTTTCAAGGCCTCTATTTCTTCTATACGTTTTGCTCTTGAGCTAGCAGAATTAGTAGCATTTTTACCAGTAAGTGCAACTGCAGGTTTAGTAAATAGCAAATAATCTCCAAATAAATGACTTAAGAATAATGGAGATTTACCTGGCCTTTTGTCGTCAAAGTTTTCAGATTGATGGCAATAAAAACAACTAATTAAATTTGTATTATTAATTTGGTGTATATCATTTTGGAAAGTCTGCGTATAGGTTTCCATTGTAATATTTGCCAAATTAACCGAACCTCTTGCTAATGAATCTGGAAGTGCACTTGAAATATCTCTAGTGACAATTGCTTTGATTTGATCTTGAGAAGAAAATCCATCAAAATCTAACCAAATAGAACCATTATAAAAATAATTATTAAAAACATCTTTCAGATTAGAAGCGACGCACTTATTAATATTATCAATATTATTAAAGTTAACTGGTTCTGTCTGACTTGTTGCCATAAATGAACCCGTGCCTAAATCTTTTGGAATACCATACTCA
This sequence comes from Flavobacterium sp. LPB0248, assembly GCF_013388355.1. Classification (GTDB taxonomy): domain Bacteria; phylum Bacteroidota; class Bacteroidia; order Flavobacteriales; family Flavobacteriaceae; genus Flavobacterium. Next base: position 3,340,106 of record NZ_CP058246.1, on the reverse strand, counting down.
TAAAGAATAAATGCCTTATTTGGAGTAATCGGCGAGGCTGTACTTTTTTGCCATTTAATCCCATTTATACCAGTACTTGTTCCTTTTTCATAAAACAACATTTCATTTGCAGCTGTTACAGAATTGTTTTTCTTATCGTAGACAGGTGCCATATCTTTATGCTCAAAAGTAGCCCAGATAAATTCAGGATGATTTTTTACAATCCCCACCACGTGCATACCTAATAATGCCACAGTTCTTGCAACATATTTCCCTTTACTGTTTAAAACAGCAGCTTTTGTTGTAAAATAATTTTTTTGCTGCTCTTTTGCAATTGCATCTATGTTAATCCAGGAAACTTTTAATTCTAATGCCCCAACAGGAAATGTTTCTGAATTCGAAACCGGTAATTTTCCGCTGTTGATCAACGCAGCAGTCGTAACAGCCTTGTCTTTTAGCAGATTGTTAACGTGAATTGAATAATAAACGGTATCTGCAGCATTGTTAAATTTTGGATTAGATCGCAAAACGCCACGGGAACCAGCCTGATTAATAGAACTCAGTGCTAATTTTATACCTAACTGTGGTACTACATCTTCCATTTGAGGACTCACCAAAGTTAAAGAATCTAAAAAGAAAGGATTTCCGCTAGGCAAAGGTTTTGTTACCCACAAAAACTTTTGCCATGACCATTGATGAAAATCACAGTTTGTAGTCGTCTTGCTATCAAACGGACTTCCATCACCTTCTGCTGGAGCTGGAGTCTGCTCATGAGGAAACCAGCTAGACTCACATTCGCATGGTGCCGAAGATGCCGATGCATTAGCATATCCAGAAGATGAATCGTATTTGTTTATTATTTTTTCCTTATTTAGAAAAAAGAGTGTAACAGCTGCTATCAAAACAACAACTACTAAACCAATTATAACTTGTTTTCTTTTCATTTGTTTTTTTGATTAAGTTTTTTTTTAGGGAATTGAATGTAAAAGAGCCGCCTGTTACAGACGGCTCCTCTGAATCCAAATTGTAAATAACACACGAAAATTTAATTCATCCGAGTTACTCACCTTTTGTTTTTTTTAAACCAACTCAGACTTTAATTCTTTTGCAGCTGTAACTGACACATTTTCAACAGCATGATTCCAATATCCGAAACCGCCTTTACCATTCCAAGCATTATCAATTGCTAAATGAGCATTAAATTCTGCTAAGAAAGAACCAATCCCTGGAGGCGGAACAGATTGAACGTATTGTCCTTGTAAACTCACTACCTGCGTAAATTCGCCAAACCCAGTAGAAAATATCTTTCCTTTTACTTGAACTACAATGTGGCTGTCTGCTCCTTTAACAGCTTGTGTAATTACTACTGTCCCTGAAACAGAATGTTGCGATGGAACAACGACTAAACTAAATGCTGCAATTGGAGCACCTAGTGTTCCTACATTTCCGATTGTGCCTTTTGCTAAATAAGCACCTGCTAATAATTCTGACATAATTTGTTGTTTTTGGTTTCCTACTCATAAGGCTTTTCGGATCCGCCCCGTTTTTTATAGTGGGTTCTGCTCCACACTTTTGTTAAAAAAACAGCTCAGAATTCATTTCAGATAAGTACTTAGGTTTATTTTATCAAATCAAAAGTGCAGATTCGAATAGTAGGCTTAAGATGAGAAATGAGACAGAGGCTTTTCTTACAGTAAACAAAGTAAAGAAGATTGTAAGAAAAAGAAATAAGTATAAATACCTGATTTTAAGAATATTCCTCTTTTTAAAATATCTTTCAATTATTTTTGAAAGTTTAAAAACTTTTACATACATTTGTTTCATGGAATTCAAAGAAGCAAAAAATAAGTTCGTACAAACCTGGGGAGCATTAGGTTCTCAGTGGGGAATTAATAAAACGATGGCACAGATCCACGCTTTATTGATGGTTTCAAACGAACCTATTTCTATGGAAGACATTATGGAAGAATTGCAAATTTCTCGCGGAAACGCAAGCATGAATTTAAGAAGTTTAATGGATTGGGGAATTGTCTATAAAGAATTTAAAGCTGGAGAAAGAAAAGAATTCTTTACAGCTGAAAAAGATTTAGACGAATTAGCAGTTAAAATTTCCAGAGAAAGAAGTAAAAGAGAAATTAAACCAACGCTAAAAATCTTAAAAGAAGTTTCGACTATTGAAGCAAAAGATTCAGCAGAAGAAAAACACTTTGTAGATCAAACCACCAAATTATACGATTTTGTTTTGAAAGCAGATAATATGTTAGACAAAATGACCGAGTTTAATGATAACTGGCTAGGAAAATTGGTTATGAAAATGATGAAGTAAAAAAATTTAATTCAAACTTTCATTTTTTTCTGAAAGTTTAAAACTTTAAAAACAATTGATATGAACTTCTTAAAAGCAGAATGGAAAAATTTAGCACTTTTCAATTATGAAATTGATGCTGAAATCTTAGAGAAATATCTTCCTGCAGGAACTCAAATTGACATTTGGAACAACAAATGTTACGTAAGCTTGGTCGGATTTATGTTTAAAAATACCAAAGTTTTAGGATTGAAAGTTCCGTTTCATATCGATTTTGAAGAAGTGAATCTGAGATTTTATGTAAAACGTTTTGAAAACGGTGTATGGAAACGTGGTGTAGTTTTCATTAAAGAAATTGTTCCTAAAAAAGCCATCACTTTTATCGCCAATACTTTGTATCAAGAACATTATGAAACTCAGAAAATGAGATATGAAATAATAGAAAATCAAAACACGAATACTTTTATCTATCAATGGAAGAATGACAAAGAATGGAACACAATTGAAATTGAAACCCAAAAAGATTTAAGTAAAATCGAAATCGATTCTGAAGCTGAATTCATTACAGAACATTACTTCGGATATACAAAAATCGATGAAGAAACCACTTTTGAATATGAAGTGACACACCCGAGATGGGAACAATTTGAAGTTGTAAATCATAGAATTGATATTGATTTCGAAAAAAATTATGGAAACGATTTTGGATTTCTTCAAACTCAAAAACCAACTTCTATTTTCTTAGCTCAAGGTTCAAAAATTACAGTGAAGAACAAAAGGAAATTGCAAATGCTACCTGTTCTGAAAGAGATGTATTAACCTCATAAATTGGGAAATCATGAATTTTAATATCATTGGGTATTTTGTTTACCTCAGCATAACCATTTTCATTATCCTAAAAGTTGGGAAAATCTGCTACAAAAACGGGAATATTTTTGTTTTAGAACTAATTCCAAATCACGCCGATCTCTGCCAAAAAATTAATCAGGTTTTACTTCTAGCCTATTACCTTTTAAATATTGGCTATTGTGCAATGACTTTAATTTCCTGGCAAAAAATTATTTCTTCGTCTCAATTGGTCGAAATACTCTGCATCAAAACAGCTGTCATAATTTTTATTATCTCAATACTGCATTACCTCAACATTTTGGTTATAACCAAATACGCTAAAAAAATAATTAACAACAACTAAAATTCAAATATTATGGAAACTACAAAAATCTTAATTGGTTACGGAATTTATTTACCAGTCGCTTTATTTTTAACTTATTATGTTTCTAAAACCCTTTTCAAAAATGGAAAAATCTTTATGTTAGATATATTTAAAGGCCACGAGGAAATTGCCGAAGCAACGAACAAACTTTTTGAAACTGGATTCTATCTTTTAAATATTGGTTTTGCATTAATGATTCTAGAACTGCAATTAAACCAAGACAGTTATCAGGAATTAATTGAAAGACTGAGTTATAAAATTGGTGGATTTTCTATTTATCTTGGCATCATGTTGTTCTTTAATCTGTATTTCTTTTTTAGAGGAAAAAGAAAAGCTAAAGAAGCTCAAAGAGAAGAAAGATTAGTTTTTAAAGCTTAAAACTATTTGCCACGAATTTCACTAATTTTCACTAATTAATTTTCAAATTGCCTTTATGCTTTTTTAAATTCGTGAAAATTTGTGCGATTCGTGGCTAAAAAAAACTCAAATGAAAAAACTTATAATTGCAGCCGGAACAGGTTTTCTCGGACAAGTTTTAATCCATCATTTCAAAGATAAATTTGAAGAAATTGTAATTCTCACCCGAGAAAAATCTAAAACAATTAACGGAATTAAGTATGTAAACTGGAATGCCAGAACTTTTACTGGCTGGGAAAAGGAATTAGAAAATGCTTCAGTCTTAATTAATCTTGCTGGAAAATCTGTTGATTGCCGCTATACGAAAGAGAACAAAAAAGAGATTCTTTGGTCACGAATTGACAGTACAAAAGCCTTAAACAAAGCGGTTTTGAATTGTAAAAATCCACCTAAACATTGGCTGAATTCTTCAACTGCAACTATTTACCGCTTTTCACTTGACAAACAAATGGATGAAATAGACGGCGAAATTGGAAATGATTTTTCTATAAATGTGGCGCTTTCTTGGGAAAAAGCATTCTTTAAAACCGAAACTCCAAAGACTTTAAAAACCGCTTTGCGAACTTCAATTGTTTTAGGCAAAAATGGCGGTGCTTTTGTTCCGTTAAAGACTTTGGCAAAAATAGGTTTTGGAGGAAAACAAGGAAGCGGCAATCAATTTGTAAGCTGGATTCATGAAGAAGATTTTGCCAATGCGGTTGGTTTTATTATTGAAAAAGAAATGTCTGGTGTGATCAATATTGTTTCTCCTACTCCAATTCGAAATGTTGATTTTATGGAAAAACTTCGAAAAGCTGTTGGTTTTCCTTTTGGAATTCCGTTGAATAAATTCTTTTTGGAAATCGGATCTTTTTTCATTCGAACTGAAACCGAATTGGTTTTGAAAAGCAGGAATGTAATTCCGAAACGGCTTTGGGAAAATGGTTTTCAATTTAAGTTTGGGGATATTGATGAGGCATTTAAAAATTTATTGCGATAAAACAATGTGCATTTTTGTCATCCTGACGGAGGAAGGATCACACACGAAGCTCGACAAAGAATTGTCGATATAAATTGCGGAGTTCCTAGTGTGATCCCTCGTTCCTCGGGATGACAAGATTACACAAAGAAAAACTTAAACCAATGACAACAATAAATCTCATAAGTAAAATAAACGCTTCAAAACAAATCGTTTTTGATGTCTCAAGGAATATCGATATTCACCAACAATCTGCTAGTCCTTCAAAAGAAAAAGCGATTGCTGGAATAACATCTGGTTTAATAAATTTAAACGAAACGGTAACTTGGCGCGGTAAACATTTTGGATTTTATATCACTCACAAAAGCCGAATTACTGCAATGAATTTTTATGATTCTTTTGTAGATGAAATGGAAAAAGGCAAATTCAAAACCTTCAAACATGAACATTTTTTTGAAGAAGAAAATGGCATTACAATCATGAAAGATAAATTGCAATATGAAACTCCGTTTGGGATATTTGGAAAATTATTTGATGATTTACTTTTGAAAAAACATTTGACGAATTTTCTTTTGGAAAGAAATAAAATTTTAAAAGTGGTTTCAGAGAAGTACGTTTAGATAATTTATTTAACTTTATAAGTATTACTCTTAAAACGAATTAATTACAAATCAAAAAATATACTTATGAAATTGAAAACGATATTAACTATACTTCTTTTTACCATTTCTTTTGTTGGATTTTCTCAAAGTAATTGCACCACTTTAAAAGGATGCGAAAGAAAATTATGTGAATTAAACACAAAACTAGCTGCCGCAAAAAAAGCTGGAAATCAAAATCAGATAAAAGGTATTGAAGAGGCTATTGCGCAAACCAAGAAAAACTGCACCACTAAAACAGTAAATAAAGATCTTGACAAAAAGGTTAAAGAGAAACAGCAAGAAGTAAATGAAAGAACAGCCGATTTGAACAAGGCTATTAAAGACAATGAAAGCAAAGAAAAAATCGACAAAAAAAGGAAAAAACTAAATGAGGCTAAGGCTGATTTGAATAAGGCTTTGGCGGAACAGAAAACGAAATAATTTTATCTCATAGATTTAGCAGATTTGAGCAGATTTAAAAAAAACATTTTAATTGCCTACAGCTTTAGCTGGAGGATAAATTATGACAGATTGTTTCTTGGCTTTAGCCGAACTTTGCCATTTGGCTAAAGCCCTTATTGAAGAGTTCTTTTACCTCCAGCTAAAGCTGTAGGCAACCCAAAATTTAATAATTCATAAAATTTTCTTTTGAAAATGAATCTTCTCGTTTTACGGTTGCGTGAGGGATAGGAGCTGGCTACCGGAGTAGCGCGGATAGCCCGACCCCGATAATGCAGGCGGGCGAATAAGCGCAAAGTAATTTTGCCCGCTTGTATTATCGGGGGCACGCCCTAGATATTTTTATAGAAAAAGAATCATCAGCCACCAAAAAATTGGTACACTTTCTACCCAAAAAGAAGTATAATATTTGGAACGATTTGGATTGGCAAATGCAATAAACAACATCAGCATAATAACCATGATAAGATTTATAATTGCATCGTGATAATTGAATGTTGAAATAAAAACTTCTAAAAACCAAAACGGAATCAATAATAGAAATCCTAAAAGTTTGGTTTTCTTAACGCCAATTGTCTGTGGAACGGTTTGAAGGTGCGGATCATCATTTGCAAGATCCAGAATCTCAAAAACCAAAATCAACACAAAAACCAATATAAATCGCTGAATACATTTGATAAAGAAATCTGTTGTAAATGGAATTTCGGCATTTATGAGAGGCAAAACCAAAGTTGCACCAACCCAACAAAGCGCTACAATATAAATTTTTACGCCAGCCCAATTTCTGGCATTTTTTCGGTTTGGAAAAAATGGTAATGTATAAAGTGCTGTTATGGCAAAAATTCCAACGGAGACAATTTGGGTAATTCGCTTTAAATGGAAAAAATAATACCCAACCAAAATCAGCGAAATAAAACTCAAAACAGCTATAATTTTTAGCTGCGTTCCTATTTGATTTTTCTTTACACGAACCAGCGCATCATATTTTACGAAATTATATCCTACAATTGTGCCAAAAAAAACAAAAAGTGCCATCGGCTCATCATATTGAATATGAAATACATGAAACGTAATTCGCACAAGAGCGTAACACGATAAAGCCACATGAATACTGCTATTTAGATAAAAATCTAAGATTCGTTTTGATACTATCATACCTCAAATCTAATATTTTATTAACAAACCAAGTCTTTGATTATAAATTTGATAAAAAATGAAGTTAAAAATACCTATTAAATTAGTAATAATACTTAATTTTGCGCCACAAAAAAACAACACATTTACTTTTAAATGTGATTCGCACTATAAAATGGTGTACGAACACATTAATTAAAAAAACTTAGATAGCTACATGAAAACAGATGCTTTTGCTTTAAGACACATTGGTCCAAGAGAAACTGATCTTCAGCATATGCTGAAAACTATTGGAGTTGACTCAATCGAGCGACTTGTTTATGAAACCCTTCCAGATGACATTCGTTTAAAAGCACCTTTGAATTTAGATCCTGCAATGACCGAGTACGAATTTGCAAATCACATTCAAGAGTTAGGAAGAAAAAACAAAGTATTCAAATCTTATATTGGATTGGGTTATCACCCAACTATTGTTCCTGCTCCAATTCAAAGAAACATCTTTGAAAACCCAGGATGGTACACAGCTTACACACCTTACCAAGCAGAAATTGCTCAAGGTCGTTTAGAAGCAATTTTAAATTTCCAGACTACTGTTATCGAATTAACAGGAATGGAGATTGCAAATGCTTCTTTATTAGATGAAGGAACTGCAGCTGCAGAAGCTATGGCGTTATTATTTGATGTTCGTACAAGAGATCAAAAGAAAAACAATACACATAAATTCTTCGTTTCTGAAGAAATTTTACCACAAACTTTATCTGTACTTCAAACACGTTCCACTCCAATTGGAATTGAATTAGTTGTTGGAAACCACGAAACATTTGATTTTTCAAATGAGTTCTTTGGAGCAATTTTACAATATCCAGGCAAATACGGGCAAGTAAACGATTACAGCGCTTTTGTTGCTAAAGCAAAAGAAAACGAAATTAAAGTTGCCTTTGCTGCTGATATTTTATCATTAGCCGCTTTAACTTCTCCAGGAGAAATGGGTGCTGCAGTTGTGGTTGGAACTACTCAACGTTTTGGTGTACCAATGGGTTACGGTGGTCCTCACGCAGCTTACTTTGCAACTAAAGACGAATACAAACGTTCTATGCCGGGTCGTATCATTGGAGTTTCTGTTGATACAAATGGAAACCGTGCTTTACGTATGGCTTTAGGAACTCGCGAGCAGCACATCAAACGTGAAAAAGCAACTTCAAATATTTGTACTGCACAAGTTTTATTGGCAGTTATGGCTGGAATGTACGCGGTTTACCACGGACCAGAAGGATTAAAATATATTGCAAACAAAGTTCACGCATCGGCGGTTACTGCTGCTGAAGCTTTAAATAAATTAGGAGTTTACCAAACTAATACGGCTTACTTTGATACTATTTCAGTAAAAGCAGACGCTCAAAAAGTAAAAGCTGTTGCAGAGAAAAACGAAGTAAACTTCTTCTATGTTGATGCTGATACGATTTCTATTTCATTTAACGAAACAACTTCAATCGCTAACATCAACCAAATCATTGCGATTTTTGCTGAAGCTTTAGGAAAAGAGGCTTTCACAGTTTCTGAACTAACTGAAGCTAGTCAATTACCAGCTTCATTAGAAAGAACTTCTTCTTTCTTAACGCATGATGTTTTCAACAATCATCATTCAGAAAGCCAATTGATGCGTTACATCAAAAAATTAGAGCGTAAAGATTTATCATTAAATCATTCGATGATTTCTTTAGGTTCTTGTACAATGAAATTAAACGCGGCTTCAGAAATGCTCCCTTTATCAATGCCAAACTGGAACAGCATTCACCCGTTTGCACCAGTAGAGCAAGCTGAAGGTTACATCACGATGCTTAAAAAATTAGAGCAGCAATTAAATGTAATTACTGGATTTGCTGGAACAACTTTACAGCCAAACTCAGGAGCTCAAGGAGAGTATGCTGGTTTAATGGCGATTCGTGCTTACCATATGTCAAGAAACGAAGGTCACCGTAATGTTTGTTTAATTCCTTCATCGGCTCACGGAACAAATCCTGCTTCTGCAGCGATGGCTGGAATGAAAATCATTGTTACTAAAACGACTCCAGAAGGAAATATTGACGTAGAAGATTTAAGAGAAAAAGCGATTGAGCACAAAGATGATTTATCTTGCTTAATGGTAACGTACCCTTCTACTCATGGAGTTTTCGAATCTTCAATTATTGAAATCACTAAATTAATCCATGATAATGGCGGATTAGTATATATGGATGGTGCAAACATGAACGCACAAGTTGGGTTAACAAATCCTGCTACAATTGGCGCTGACGTTTGTCACTTAAACTTACACAAAACATTCGCTATTCCTCACGGTGGCGGTGGACCTGGAGTTGGACCAATCTGTGTGAACGAAAAATTAGTTCCGTTCTTGCCAACAAATCCAATCTTAAAAGTTGGTGGCGAACAAGCAATTACTGCTATTTCATCTGCTCCTTACGGATCTGCTTTAGTATGTTTAATCTCTTACGGTTACATCACAATGATGGGAGCTGAAGGATTAAAAAGTGCTACAGAACACGCAATCTTGAATGCGAACTATATGAAATCTCGTTTTGAAGGTCACTACCCAATTCTTTACACTGGAGAATGTGGAAGAGCGGCTCACGAAATGATTTTAGATTGCCGTTCATTTAAAGAAAACGGAATTGAAGTGGGTGATATCGCAAAACGATTAATGGATTACGGTTTCCACGCTCCAACGGTTTCTTTCCCAGTGGCTGGAACTTTAATGATTGAGCCAACAGAATCTGAAGATTTAGCTGAATTAGATCGTTTTTGTGATGCCCTTATCTCAATCAGAAAAGAGATTGAAGCAGCAACTGCTGATGACAAAAACAATGTATTGAAAAATGCACCTCATACATTAGCAATGTTAACTTCTGATTCTTGGGATTTCCCTTATTCAAGAGAAAAAGCGGCATATCCATTAGAATACATTGCAGATAATAAATTCTGGCCATCTGTTCGTCGTGTAGATGATGCTTATGGTGACAGAAACTTAGTATGCAGCTGTGCTCCTATTGAAGCTTACATGGAAAGCTAAAATTTAGTTTTCTTATAAATATCCAAACCCGACAGTTTTAAAAACTTGTCGGGTTTATTTTTTTTGTTTCAGGTTTCAAGTTTCAGCATAACTTGAAAACTGAAACTTTTTTAAACCAAACAACAAAGAAGAAATCTGATTTAAAGAAACATAACTTTCTGCTAATCTTTTGTGAAATTATTTGAATAAAATCGAAATAATAGTCAAAAAACATTGACCTTCAAATCGTCTTCAATCGTTTGAAATATAGGAAATATTAAAAAATCATTAGAAAAAAAACAATATATCAACCGAAAAATCGTTTTTTCATAATTATATGCATGCATAGTATTTTTTATGATAGTTATCATAATATTATTTATACATTAGCGCTAAATTTATAGGATAATCACGGGCAAAATGAAAATAAAAATTATAGGTATTGGGAGCTACATTCCTAATCTAGAAGTAAAAAACACAGATTTTGATAAACATGTTTTTTTAAATGAGGATGGAACTCCTTTTGGTTATCCGAACGAAGTTGTTATTAAAAAATTTAAAGGTATTACGGGAATTGAAAATCGCCGTTATGCTGAACCACAATACAATGCTTCTGATTTAGCTTTCTTTGCTGCTGAAAAAGCCATTGCAAATGCTGCCATTGATGCAGAAACTTTAGACTATATTATCATCGCTCATAATTTTGGAGATGTAAAACCAGGAACTACTCAATCAGATATTTTACCGAGTTTAGCAACACGTGTTAAAAACAAATTAGGCATTAAAAATCCTAAATGCGTGGCTTACGATATTATTTTTGGATGTCCTGGATGGATCGAAGGTGTTTTACAAGCCAATGCTTTCATCAAATCTGGAATGGCAAAAAGAGTAATGGTAATTGGAGCCGAAACGCTATCAAGAGTTGTTGATGATCACGATCGTGATTCAATGATTTATTCTGATGGTGCAGGTGCTTCAATTTTAGAAGCCTCAACTGATGAAGCTGGCTTATTAGCTTACGAAAGCGCTACTTATGCAACTGATGAAGCTGGTTACCTTTTCTTCGGAAAATCATACAATAAAGATTTAGATCCAGATACAAAATACATTAAGATGTATGGACGTAAAATCTACGAATTTGCTTTAAGCAATGTACCATGCGCGATGAAAAGCTGTTTAGATAAAAGCGGAATTGCAATAGATGAAGTGAAAAAAATCCTTATTCATCAAGCAAACGAAAAAATGGACGAAGCAATCATCGAACGTTTCTACAAACTATACGACAAAACGGCTCCTAAAGATATCATGCCAATGAGTATTCACGATTTAGGAAATAGTAGTGTTGCAACTGTTCCCACATTGTATGATTTAATCCTTCAGGGAAAAGTTGAAAATCATGAAATCAATAAAGGTGATGTTCTTATTTTTGCTTCAGTTGGAGCAGGAATGAATATTAATGCTTTTGTTTACCGATACTAGTCGCAGTTTACAGTCACAGTATTCAGTTTCTTAGACTGAATACTGTGACTGAGACTGAAAACTTAAAAAAGTCCGCAATCTTATAGTGCGGACTTTTTTAGTATATTTGCGACCTAATTAACAAATCATGAACGAGAGATTAATTCGTTCACAATGAATATGTACGAAAAAACGTTTCCGAATAAAAGATTCAAACTTACTTTAGAGTTTTTAAAAAAGCACGTTAGCACATCTGAAACCATTTTTGATTTTGGTGTTCCAAATCCATTTTCAAAAATAATGGAAGAAAACGGTTATACTGTAAAAAATACAAAAGGAGAAGATTTAGACAACGACCAAACGGCTTTACAAACAGAAGATTATACCGTTTTTACAGCTTTTGAAATTTTCGAACATTTACTAAATCCGTACACTATTTTGCAAAATGTAAAGTGTGATAAATTGTTAATTTCAATTCCGTTACGTTTATGGTTTTCGCCTGCTTATCGTTCTAAAACAGATATGTGGGACAGACATTATCATGAATTTGAAGATTGGCAATTGGACTGGCTTTTAGAAAAAACAGGATGGAAAATCACAGATCGCCTTCAATTTACACATCCAGTAAAAAAACTTGGAATCAGACCATTATTAAGATACTTCACTCCGAGATATTATATTGTTGTCGCGGAAAAAGTTAAGAACTAAGATTGCAGATTAACGATTTTTGATTTTTGATTTTTAGATGATTTCCACACAATCTAAAATCTAAAATCTAAAATCTAAAATTCTTAAAATGAAATATTACATCGTCATTCCCGCACATAACGAAGAAAATCTAATTGGCTTAACATTACAGTCTCTAGTTACTCAAACTGTTCTGCCTACAAAAGTTGTGGTTGTAAATGACAATTCTACAGATAAAACAGAAGAAGTTGTACTGGGTTTTGCAAAAGAAAACCCATACATTTCTGTTGTAAACAAAACTTCAGATGCGATTCATTTACCAGGAAGTAAAGTAATTCAGGCTTTTCAGAAAGGCTTTGAAACTCTGGATTCTGATTATGATATTATTGTAAAAATAGACGGCGACTTAATTTTTCCTTCAAACTATTTTGAAACCATAATCAAACATTTTGAATCTGATCCTAAAATCGGAATGGCTGGCGGATTCTGCTATATTGATAAAAACGGCGAATGGGTTTTAGAAAATCTAACAGATAAAGATCATATTCGTGGTGCTTTGAAAGCGTATCGAAAAGAAACTTTCCAACAAATTGGTGGTTTACGACCAGCAATGGGATGGGATACTGTAGACGAATTGCTTTGCAAGTATTACGATTGGAAAATAGTTACCGACGAATCTTTACATGTAAAACATCTAAAACCGACAGGTGCAAACTACAACAAAACAGCTCGTTACAAACAAGGCGAAGCTTTTTATACTTTAGGTTATGGTTTTTGGATCACAGCGATTGCTTCGGCAAAACTGGCAATGATGAAGAAAAAACCTTTTCTATTTTTAGATTACATTAAAGGATTTATGAAAGCCAAAAGCGCCAAAACTCCTTTATTAGTAACTCCCGAACAAGCTAAGTTTATTAGAAATTATCGTTTAAAAAAAATGAAAGAAAAGTTAATTTGATCAGTAAAACACTCGAAAAAACTGAACTCATAACTCATAACTCATAACTTCTTTTTACCTTAGCCAATATTTAAAACTTATGATGCTAATTCGTTATTTATCCCAAATAGGAAAATATTTTTTAATGCTGAAAGAAATTTTCAATAAACAGACTAAATGGCCTGTTATGAAAAATTTAATTTTCAAAGAAATCGATGATTTGATTATTGACTCCCTTGGAATTGTTTGCTTTATATCTTTTTTCATTGGAGGAGTTGTTGCCATTCAAACAGCTTTAAACTTAACTAACCCATTAATTCCTAAATATCTTATTGGTTTTGCTACACGTCAATCTGTAGTTTTGGAGTTTGCCCCTACTTTTATTTCGGTAATTATGGCCGGTAAAATGGGATCTTACATCACTTCAAGTATCGGGACAATGCGAGTTACAGAGCAAATAGATGCTTTAGAAGTTATGGGAGTTAATTCTGTTAACTATCTTGTTTTCCCAAAAATTATAGCTTTATTAATGTACCCTTTTGTTATTGGAATTAGTATGTTTTTAGGAATTTTTGGAGGATGGCTTGCTTGTGCTTATGGAGGATTTTCAACTGGTGCAGATTTTATTATGGGAGCTCAAAAAGATTTCATACCGTTTCATATTACTTATGCATTTATCAAGACTTTAATATTTGCGATGTTATTGGCAACAATTCCATCTTTTCATGGTTATTATATGAAAGGTGGTGCATTAGAAGTTGGTAAGGCGAGTACAACATCGTTTGTATGGACATCTGTTACTATTATCCTTCTAAATTATATATTAACTCAATTATTATTAGGATAATGATAGAAGTAAAAAATATAGAAAAATCATTTGGCGACAGTAAAGTTTTAAAAGGCGTTTCGACGGTATTTGAAACTGGAAAAACCAACTTGATTATTGGACAAAGTGGATCTGGAAAAACAGTTTTATTAAAAACGTTATTGGGAATTCATACACCAGATTCAGGAACAATCGAATTTGACGGAAGAGTTTATTCTGATTTAGATAAAGATGAAAAACGTGAATTAAGAACTGAAATCGGAATGGTATTTCAGGGTTCTGCTTTATTTGACTCGATGACAGTTGAAGAAAATGTAGCTTTCCCCCTAAAAATGTTCACCAATAATAGCAAAGCACAAATTAAAGAAAGAGTTGACTTTGTTTTAGAAAGAGTAAATCTTGTTGACGCTCACAAAAAATTGCCTTCTGAGATTTCTGGAGGTATGCAAAAACGTGTGGCTATTGCGAGAGCTATTGTAAACAATCCGAAATATTTGTTTTGTGATGAACCAAACTCTGGATTAGATCCAAATACTTCGACTTTGATTGATAACCTGATTCAGGAAATTACAAAAGAATATAATATTACAACCGTAATCAACACGCACGATATGAACTCCGTGATGGAAATCGGTGAAAATATTGTTTTTCTAAAGAAAGGCTTAAAAGCTTGGCAGGGAACTAAAGAAGAAATCTTTAAAACCGATAATGAAGCAATAGTTAAATTCGTATATTCTTCAAACTTATTTAAGAAAGTACGAGAAGCTTATTTAAAAGGACTATAGAATTTAAAACCCAAAATAATAAAAATCCCAAACTCCAAGTTGCTTATTGGAATTTGGGATTTTTTTATTGACTTCTCCAGTAATTGAAATTTGGAATTTAGGTACTAGAATTTTTTAAAGTGATTAATTCAACCTCAGCATTCGGATTAAAAAGATATGTTTTTCCAGAGCTGATTTCTAAACACTCAAAACGCTTTGTTCTAACGGCAATTTTTTTAAAGACCTTGCCATTCTTAATTCTAAAAATACTTCCGTAAGGAATCTCGAAAACGTAATTTTTATCATTTTCTTTATCGTATTGCTTTAAAGCCAAAGACAAAGTAGTATCTGTATCGCTACTTGCAGATGGGTTCTTGAAATGTCTTGCTAGCAAAGGTAAAATCTGCCCCGGAAATATTTCTGGCCGAATAAACGGAACCATTAAACGCTGAAAAGTATACTTCCATTCATTTCCATGCGGTTTTATATTTCGTCCAAACTTTTCAAAAGCTACTAAATGCGCAATTTCGTGAATCAGTGTAATTAAAAATCTGTATTTATTTAAACTTGCATTGACCGTAATCTCATGCTTACCGCTTGGTCCGCGTCTATAATCTCCATGGCGCGTCTGACGTTCGTTTACAATCTTCAAATGAACTTGATTGGCCACTATCAAATCGAAAACGGGTTTTACCGCATGTTCTGGGATATATTTCGCTAAAGTATCGCTCAATTTAATTATGAATTATGAGTTTTGAGTTATGAGTTTTTTCTTTGTTGTTAAAATTATACTTTTTATGATTTTTAACACTTCTTCACATTGCTTGTGCATTGATTCAAATTCCGCATTAGAAATATAATTCGTAGCAATCAATATTTCCAACCAATACATTGATTCATCACATTCTTTTTGAGAAATCGATAATTTATGAATAAAATCAGGTTTGCTTTGAGCATTCACAGCTTCCCGAACATTGGCACCAACTGAAGTAACCGAACGCAAAAATTGCTTACTCATTACAAATTCTTTCCTTTCTGCAACTAGCCATTTATAAAAATTAACTCCTCTTACAGCTAACTCAAAACTTTTAGTTTTCACAATACTCTCACTCATAATTCAAAACTCATAATTCATAACTATTTACGGATTCGTTGATGAAACTTCAAGTACCTTTCCGTTAAAATATTTATTTCCGTTAAGCGTAAAATCATAAATATAAGTTGCCATTCCTTCCGCCGAAATTGGCGCTTGATATCCTGGAAAAGCTTCATTCAGCATTTCAGTTTGAACAGATCCTAAAGCCAAAACATTAAATGAGATTCCTTGCTCTTTGTATTCTTCTGCCAATAGTTCACTTAAAGTAATAACCGCTCCTTTACTAGAACTGTAAGCTGCCAATCCAGCAAACTTCAAACTTCCGCGAACTCCGCCAATAGAACTGATTGTTACAACATGACTTCCTTTTCCTAAATACGGAAGACAAATTCTAGTTAGATTAGCAACAGCAAAAACGTTCACTTTATAAATGCTTTCAAAATCTGCTTGTGTAGTTTCTGCAAAAGGTTTTAAAAGTAATGCTCCTGCATTATGAACTACTGCATCTACTTTTTTCCATGTTGAAGAAAGAAAACTTTCTACTTCATGCAAAGCAGTTTCGTCTGCCAAATCAACCGACAGACAAGTTACATTTTGATGTTCTAAAAGTGTTTTTGGTATTTTTCTCGAAATGGCCAATACTTGATTTCCTGCATTTGCAAACTGCAATGCCAATTCATAGCCAATTCCTCTACTCGTTCCGGTAACAATAATATTTTTCATGGAGCAAAAATAATCAAATGGTGTAAAACAGCCTCTTATTTGTTCATGGTTATTTCTTGTGTTGGAGAAACGGCAATTTTTGTTACCGCTGGCAATAATTCTTGTGTGAATCTAGTAATATGAGGAATGTCCATTAATTTGAATTCATCTGAAACATGATGATAAAAATCAAAATTTTCAAAATCAAAAGTACTTAAAGATTGACATGGTTTTCCGAAAGCCTGAAAAAACGAATAATTATCAGATCTATAAAACAGTTTATATTCTGCTTCTTTAGGTAAAAATCCGATGGTGTTTTTTCCTGTGTATTCATTTATTTTTTGCGCCATGTTCGATTTATCAAAACCTGTTATATAAGCTAGATAATCGCGTTTCATTGGCACACCAATCATTTCGATATTTAATTGTGTGTAAAGATTGAAATTTTGCTTTTTTAATTTCTCTACTAAACTTTTAGATCCTAATAATCCTTTTTCTTCTCCCGCAAAAAATACAATTAATATACTTCGTTTATTAGCTTTAGTGGTGCTAAAATATTTTGCCATTGCCGCTACAGAAGTTACTCCCGAAGCATCATCATTGGCACCATTATTAATTTTATCAGCCTGATCTTTTGTCTCCAAACCAATATGATCGTAATGCGCGCTCAATACAACAAATTCTTTTTTTAGTTCGGGATCTGTTCCCTCAATAACTCCAACAATATTAAACGCTGGCTTTTCGAAATTGGTTAAAGTATCACGATAAGTTTTAAAATACGGTTTAATTTTATTTTTCTTTAAAAAGTCTTCCAAGAAAACGGCCGCTTTTTCAATTCCTTTCGTTCCAGTCTCACGTCCTTCCAATTCATCTGAAGAAAGATATTTTAGAAAATCTGAAATTTCAGATTCCTTTACTTTATAACTGATTTCTATGGGTTTTGAAACTCCTTTTATTTCATTCTCTTTTGTTGTTGAAGTTCCCGATTTGCATGCTAGAAAAACAAGTGGAAGCAGAAAGTATAGCTTTTTCATAATGTTTGGTTTGATTTAATACTGAGTAAGAAACAAAAATTTACTTTAAGGCATAAACTTATGAAAAGTAATAGAATATTCATAAAAAAACCCTTTCAAACTAAAAGCTGAAAGGGTTTTAAAATTTATTTAGAAATTTATTTATCCTGCAATAACTGCTCTAGAAATTACAATTTTTTGAATTTCAGAAGTTCCTTCGTAGATCTGAGTGATTTTAGCATCACGCATTAAACGCTCTACATGGTATTCTTTCACATATCCATTTCCTCCGTGAATTTGGACAGCTTCAACAGATGTATCCATTGCAACTTGCGAAGCAAATAATTTTGCCATTGCACCACTCACATCGTAATTTTTATGATTGTCTTTATCCCAAGCTGCTTTCATACATAAATGACGCGCTGCTTCAATATTCACTGCCATATCTGCCAATTTAAAAGCAATTGCCTGATGATTGCAGATTTCAGTTCCAAAAGCTTTACGCTCTTTAGAATATTTCAAAGCCATTTCGTAAGCTCCAGAAGCAATCCCTAATGCTTGAGATGCAATTCCGATTCTACCTCCCGCAAGAGTTTTCATAGCAAATTTAAATCCGAAACCATCTTCACCAATTCTGTTTTCTTTTGGAACTTTCACATCAGTAAACATTAAAGAATGCGTATCCGAACCACGGATTCCCATTTTTTGCTCTTTCGGACCAACTGAGAAACCTGGCATATCTTTCGTCATAATCAAAGCATTGATTCCTTTGTGCTTTAATTCTGGATGAGTTTGTGCAATTACTAAATATACAGAAGCTGTGTTTCCATTTGTAATCCAGTTTTTAGTTCCGTTTACTAAATAGTGATCTCCCATATCAACCGCTGTTGTTTTTTGAGAAGTAGCATCACTTCCTGCTTCAGGCTCACTTAAACAGAATGCTCCGTGAATTTCTCCAGAAGCTAAACCTGGCAAGTATTTTTGTTTTTGCTCTTCAGTACCATATTCTTGTAATCCCCAGCAAACTAGCGAATTGTTTACCGACATTACAACAGAAGCAGAAGCATCTACTTTAGAAATTTCTTCCATTGCAATAACGTAAGAAATGGCGTCTAAACCGCTTCCTCCATATTTAGGATCAACCATCATTCCCATAAATCCAAGCTCGCCCATTTTTTTGACTTGCTCAGTTGGAAAAATTTGTTTTTCGTCTCGTTCAATAACTCCCGGCAATAATTCATTTTGAGCAAAATCTCTTGCTGCCTGCTGAATCATTAAATGTTCTTCGGTAAGATTAAAATCCATAGTAGTATTCTTTAAAGTTTTTTCAACCAAATTTCAAACAGAGCTTTTTAGTTGATGGTTTTTTATGTTTTTGTTTTTTTCAGTGCCTAAACTTTTCAGTTCAAAGGCTTCCAAAGATACTTTTTAAATGTGTAAATTACAATGCGCGCATATAAAATTAGTAGATCAGCAAAGATTACGATAACGTTTTCGCTATTATTTAGCTTTTTTTTCAAAAGAGCGTCAATTTAGCAACAAATTTTCTAAAATTTAAGATTCAAATTAGCTTGAATTTTCATTATTAATTAAAAAAATGAAGGCAATTAAATCGAAGAAAAATTAAACAATTCTTAAAATGAGTAAAACTACGTAAACTTAGTCTTACTAAAGTGATTTCTAATGTAATACAAAAATTAAACATCAAATTGAGAAGAAAAAAACATTGCCAATATGAGCTAAATATTAAGAAATTAACATTATTTTTGACCAAAAAATAAATAATTGATAGAACATGAAAAAGATTTTACTTTTGCTGACAATGCTTTTAAGCTTGCAATTTTCGACTGTTTCAGCGCAAACCCAAATTGATGTTAATGGTGTAACCGTACCTAGAAAAATAGATTTTCAAGGCAAATCATTACAATTAAATGGAGCAGGTGGAAGATCAAAAATGTGGTTGGAAGTTTATGTTCAGGCATTGTATTTATCTCAATTGACTCAAGACCCACAATTCATTATTGACAGTGATACTGAAATGGCGGTTCGAATCGAAATTACTTCTTCTATGGTTTCTTCAAACAAATTGACAAAAGCTATGAACACAGGTTTTGAAAAATCTGCGGGTGCAAATCTTGAGCAATTACGTCCAAGAATTGAGCAGTTAAAAAGTTATCTAAGCGATGCCATTACAGAAAAAGATGTTTTCATTTTAGCATACAACCCATTAGACCAAAATGTTTACATAAGTAAAAATGAAGTTTTAAAAGGAAAAATTCCTGGATTCGATTTCAAAAAAGCATTATTCGGAATCTGGCTTTCTGACAAACCAGTAGACGAAACTTTGAAAAAACACTTATTAGGACAATAGTTCTTAATTTTTTAAATATTCAAAAAGCCGTCCCGAAAATTTCGGGACGGCTTTTCTTTTATGTTTTATAAATTTGCTGCAAAATACATTATTCGCATTATTCTATTTTATACATTTACGCAAAATAAACATATCACAACAAAATGAAAGATTTATTACAACAATTTGAAAACAAAGCACCTGAAATTGTTTTCAATTGGAAAGATTCAGAAACAGAAGCCGAAGGGTGGACTGTTATTAATTCACTTCGTGGAGGAGCTGCGGGTGGAGGAACAAGAATGAGAAAAGGTCTAGACATGAACGAAGTTTTGTCTTTGGCTAAAACTATGGAAGTTAAATTCTCAGTTTCTGGTCCTGCAATTGGAGGAGCTAAATCTGGAATAAATTTTGATCCGAACGATCCTCGCAAAAAAGGTGTTTTGCAACGTTGGTACAAAGCCGTTTCTCCTTTATTGAAAAGCTACTATGGAACTGGAGGAGATTTAAATGTTGATGAGATTCACGAAGTAATTCCAATGACAGAAGAATGTGGTGTTTGGCATCCGCAGGAAGGTGTTTTCAACGGACACTTTAAACCAACCGAAGCTGATAAAATCAATAGAATTGGACAATTGCGTCAAGGTGTAATTAAAGTAATTGAAAACCCTAAATTCTCTCCAGACGTAACTAGAAAATATACAGTTGCCGACATGATTACTGGTTTTGGTGTTGCAGAGGCAGTTCGTCATTTTTACGCAACTTACGGTGGAGACATTAAAGGTAAAAAAGCAATCGTTCAAGGTTTTGGAAACGTAGGTTCGGCAGCAGCTTTTTATTTAGCTGAAATGGGAGCAAAAGTTATCGGAATTATTGATCGCGATGGCGGATTAATAAAAGAAGAAGGTTTTTCTTTTGAAGAAATCAGAAGCTTGTTTTTAAATAAAGACGGAAATAAATTAGTTGCTGACAATATGATTCCGTTTGAAGAAATCAATTCTAAAATCTGGACTATTGGTGCTGAAATTTTCACTCCTTGTGCGGCTTCAAGATTGGTTACTCAAGCGCAAATTGACAGCTTAATCACAAACGGATTAGAAGTAATTTCTTGTGGAGCCAATGTTCCTTTTGCTGACAAAGAAATTTTCTTCGGTTCTATCATGGAAGAAGTAGACAGCAAAGTAAGTTTGATTCCTGATTTTATTTCAAACTGCGGAATGGCAAGAGTTTTTGCTTATTTCATGGAGAAAAAAGTTCAAATGACAGACGAGGCTATTTTTAATGACACATCAGATACAATTAAAAATGCGATTGTTAAAGCTCACGCTTTGAATTCGTCAAAAACAAATATTAGTGCAACTGCTTTTGAGATTGCATTGAAACAGTTGGTATAATAAAGATATATTCTACTTTATTACAAAAGGATCAAATTTAAATTTGGTCCTTTTTTTGTTTCCCGCAGATTTGGCAGATTATGCAGATTTTTTTTGTGCTTTACATTTAATCTGTTCAATCTGCCAAATCTGCGAGAAAAACATTCGATGCAAAATAGATCGGAGACTTCCATTCTAAACAATTTTTACTACTTTTAAACGTTTTTAAAATAATACATTTCAAAATTCAGAATTTAAATGAGTTCCTCTATTTCTTCAGATCAAAAGAAATCATTACTATTCACAATCGCTATTTATGCGGTCGTTATTGCGTTGCTGTTTTTTATACGTTTTTGGCCTCCATATAATCCTGAAAATAATGTTGCCCTTGCAGATGGTGGCGGCGGAGGCGGAGGTGTTACAGTAAATTTCGGAGATAGCGATTTAGGTTCTGGAGCCAATTATAAAAGTGAAGTTCTGGATGTAAAAAACAATGTAAAACAAGCTCCTGCAAAAGCAACTCCTGAAGAAGAATCGATCATTACGCAGGAAAACACGACAACAGAAAATGACGTTGTAATTCCGACAAAAGAAAAACCGAAAAAACCCGTTCCTGTCGAGAAACCTGTACAAAAACCTGTACCGGAAAAACCAAAAGTTTCTAACTCAACCAACGACGCCTTGGCAAGTATTATGAAAGGCTCAAACAAAGGCGGTGACGGAGATGATAAAGCAGCTGGAAATAAAGGAAAAGCAAACGGAAGTTTAAACTCTAACGGTTACTACGGAAGTGGTGGTTCTGGTGGAGGAACAGGAGGCGGTAACGGAACTGGAAATGGCATTGGCACCGGAAGCGGTTACGGAGCAGGAACTGGTGGCGGTTCTGGCGGAGGATCTGGATATTCTCTAGGAAACAGAAAAGCTTTATCTAAACCAGCACCAAAATATACTTGTAACGAAGAAGGAAAAGTAGTTGTTGAAGTAAGTGTTGACCAAAACGGAAAAACAATAAGTGCAACTCCAGGAATTAAAGGAACAACCAATACGGCAAAATGCTTATTAGATCAAGCAAGAATTGCAGCAATGAATACCAAATGGGAATCTGACAGTGATGCTCCTGCAAAACAAGTTGGGAAAATTATTTATAATTTTAGTTTGGATTAAAAAACACGAATTTAACAGATTTACACTAAATCTGCTATTATAGAAAAAGGCTTTCAGAAATTCTGAAAGCCTTTTTGTTTCCGTCCAGTTTGTCATTCTGAGGAACGAAGAATCACACTAGAAACTCGACAAAGCTTGAAGACTTTGTTTGCGGAATAACTTGTGTGATTCTTCGTTCCTCAGAATGACAAAACTGAGTCCTGTTCGCGTGAGGGATAGAAGCTAGCTACCGAAGTAGCGCTCCCGATAGCTATCGGGACGACCGCAATAAAAAAATGGGCGAATCGACGTTATGCTGATTAGCCCATTTTTTTATTGTGGTCACGCCCTTATAATTATTTTTACTTCGGACTAGTTGCAATTACAAACTTCAAATTGTTCTTCACTCCTATCTGTAAAACATCTACTAAGTCTTGAACTTGCAGATTAAACGGAATTCGAACTACAACAGTTTGTTCTTTGTCTGTTCCTATTTTTGACATTAAACTCGTTTCTAGATTTTCGAAATCTACTTCCTGTTTGTCAATGTAGAACTTTTTATCTTCGGTAACCGATAAACTGATTAATTGCTTATTGGTCTTTTCATTCGCTTTAGCTTTTGGCAATGTCATCTTAATCACGTTCGGATTTGCCAGTGTTGAGATAATTAAGAAAAACAACAGCAGGAAAAACATGATATCGCTCAAAGATGAAGTCGCAACTTCGGCGTGAAATCTTCTTTTTCTTTTAATAGACATGGCTTATGCTCTTTGAATTATATTGACAAATTCTAAAATCTGTTTCTGAATTTTTAAAGCAAAATTATCAATCTTTCCGTTTAATAAATGGTAAGCACTATAAGCAATAATTCCCACAATTAATCCAGAACCAGAACTGATCATTTTTTCGTACAAACCTCCAGAAATATTTCCGATACTAATATTTTCAGTAACCGAAATGCTGTAGAAAATCTTGATAACCCCAGAAATCGTTCCAATGAAACCTAAAGTTGGCGCGATACCAGCAATAAGTCCAAGGTGACCTAAATGTCTTTCCATTTCACCAATCTCGATATCGGCAGCACGATCCATGTTAGATTCAATTTCGGCAATTGGTCTCCCTATTACTAGAACGCCTTCTTTTAAGATATTTCCAGCTGCGGTATTATTTCTTTCTACAATTGTTCTTGCCAATTCAATATTTCCAGAATGTAATTTTTCGCCAATATCTTGCATTAATCTGCTATCAATTCTAGAAGCACGGCTAATGTACATATAACGTTCAAAAATCAGGTAGATCGTATAAAACAATAAAATCGCGATTGGAATTAAGAACACTCCCCCTTTCATGATGAAACCAAACATTGAAATTTCATTTTGTGGCGCTGCAACCTTCTCGATCACTACATTTGAAGCATTTGCGATTGTATCTGTTTGTAACTGAATAAAACTAAACATATATTAATTCTGGTTTTTAATAATTAATTCTAAAAAATATTTGAAATTTGCAATAAAGATAATTTTCGCTGTAATATTAAACTACAAAAATCGAAATTTATTTCAATCAACAACCATTTTATCTAAACAAATGAACTATCAAGAAACTACCAATTGGATGTTTAATCAGCTTCCAATGTACCAATTGCAAGGTGCTTCTGCGTATAAAGAAGATTTAACGAATATCAAATTGTTGGCAGCTCATCTTGATAATCCGCAAGACAGATTACGATGCATTCATGTTGCGGGAACAAACGGTAAAGGTTCTACATCGCATATGCTTTCTTCTGTTCTTCAAGAAGCGGGTTACAAAGTGGGTTTGTATACTTCTCCGCACTTGAAAGATTTTAGAGAAAGAATTAAAATAAACGGAAAAGAAATCTCCGAAGAATTCGTAATTGAATTTATCGCAAAACACAAAGATTTTTTTGAAGCCAATGATATGAGTTTCTTCGAAATGTCGGTTGGCTTGGCATTTGATTATTTTGCCGCAGAAAAAGTGGATATTGCTATAATCGAAGTGGGTCTTGGCGGAAGATTGGATGCTACTAATATCATTACGCCTTTGGTTTCGGTGATTACTAATATTGGTTTAGATCATACTCAGTTTTTAGGAAATACTTTGGAAGCGATTGCTGGCGAAAAAGCTGGAATTATAAAACCGAATGTTCCTGTGGTTATTGGCGAATATACCGATGAAACTAAGCCTGTATTTTTGGCTAAAGCCGAAGAGAACAATGCGCCGATTTATTTTGCTTCAGATTTGATTGATCAGATTTATTTGTCGGACTTGATTGGAGATTATCAGTTTCATAATAAAAAAACGGTTCAGCAGACGATTTCGATTTTGAATAACGAAACCAATTTTAAAATCTCGACCGAACAATTAAAAGAAGGTTTATTGCATGTTGTAAAAAATACGGGTTTGCAAGGCAGATGGCAGCAATTGGGAGAAAACCCAAAAATTATTTGCGATACGGCACACAACAAACACGGATTATCGGTTGTAATGAATCAGCTGAAAAACGAAAAATACGAGAAACTTCATATTATTTTGGGTGTTGTAAATGATAAAGATCTGGATTCTATTTTGCCACTTTTCCCAAAAGATGCACAATATTATTTCTGTAATCCAGATTCGTCACGAGCTTTGCCAGCCGAAACTTTAAAAAATGCAGCCGAAAAATTCAGTTTAATAGGAGAAAAATACGATTCTGTTGCCCTCGCTTTTGCGGAAGCAAAGAAAAATGCGTTGGAAAATGATTTTATTTACGTTGGCGGAAGCACTTTTGTGGTTGCCGAACTGCCTTTGAGCTAAAATATACTTTTGATGTAGAAAAAACTTCAAAAAAATCATTTTAATAACAAATTCATAAACAAGGAGATATAAACTATTTTTAAAAAAGTTTTATTTTTTATTCGAATTTCTTTGCAGAACTCAAAAACTAGCGTATATTTGCACTCGCAATCACGAAATGATAGCAACCTAGTAAAATAGGGCGATTAGCTCAGCTGGTTCAGAGCACCTCGTTTACACCGAGGGGGTCGGGGGTTCGAACCCCTCATCGCCCACCAAGAAACTCCTTAATTTCTTAAGGAGTTTTTTTTATGTCTATTTTTATCATCATAACTTTTTATAAACGTAAAGTATTGTCATCCTGAGGAACGAAGGATCACATTCGGTAATCGACAAAGATTGGCGATATACTTTACGGAATTTCTAGTGCGATCCTTCGTTCCTCAGGATGACAAATCTTTGTCTAAAATTTAAACCTGAGAAACAGAATTCCAAATCCTGACCATAAAAATTGTATTTTTGTTTACCGCTCCCCAAGAAAATCTGTAACATACATTTAAAATCTGTTTTTTACAGTTCTGGTTTATTCACTTAATTATTATCTTTGAATTATGAGCACACTATCAAGACCAAAACATATCGGAAGAAACATTAGCCGTATTCGTGAACTTCGCGACATGAAACAGGAAGCTTTGGCGCAAGCTTTAGGCATTAGTCAGCAAACAATTTCTGCTATTGAAAACAGCGAAACTATAGACGACACAAGACTAGCTGAAGTTGCAAAAGCACTTGGAGTAACTGCAGAGGCTATTAAAAATTATTGTGATGATATGGTATTGAATATCATGAACAATACTTTTACCAATACTAGCCACGATAGTTCAACAATTAATTCAATTAATGTTCAACCTACTTTTAATCCGCTTGATAAAATTGTAGAACTTTACGGAGAAAAAGAAAAACTTTATGAACGCTTAATCCAAGCCGAAAAAGACAAAGTTGAGTATCTCGAAAAAATAGTAAAAGGAAAATAACCTTTTAAAGCATAAAAAAACTCCATTATTTCTAATGGAGTTTTTTTATGCTTTAACTTTTTTATTTGTCTAACTTTTTTTCAATTTCTTTAATAAGTTCAACTGCAAGTGGTTTTGTGTTTTCTTTATAAACCCTTATGTTATTTTTACCTAGTTTAACAAGATATGAAAGTGTCTTTTTATACTTTGGATCAGAATATAATTCTTTTTCTGGCTTATCAGCATTTTCTATTTCTTTATCGAAACACTTAAACAAAAATTCAGTGTACATTTTATCAACTTCGTTAGCAGCTGGAACAAATATTTGATAATAGTTTAAGATTTTCTGTTTTAATTTTTCGTCTTCAATGTAGCCAAGTTTACCGCTTGATTTAAAACCTTCGTAATTACCTATTGTCAATGTTTGTCCGTGCGAATGAATTGGAAAGTTTACTTTGCCTTTAGATTTATAAATACTATCTAGTTGAGAAGGCGTTAATGCTAAAATTTTTTCGTAATCTGCGTTTGTCTTTTGGTACATTCCCACTTCTCTGTCAATACTCTCTATATCATTCTTTAAATCATTTTTTAAGTTACCAAGAAACACTGCTACTTCTTCTTGTTGGTGTCTATGTTCGCTCCAACCGTGAAGCCATATTGAAAGCGTTACAGCAAAAACGATAATGCATATTTCTATAATGATTTCTTTTACTTTCTCACCTACTGTGTGTTCTGGTTTTTTGACAGCTTTGTAAATTTTGTTTGAATGCTTGGTTATCTCTTCTTGCATAATTTAGTTTTGTAATTTTAATTCTAGTTGTTATTTGTAGTTTATTTTAGTCTGCTATTCAGTTTTACGAGTTCAAAAGCGAATATAACACTATTTGCAAAATCTTATATTAATTTCTTAAATTCCACATAAAACTTTTCTTAGATAATTAAAATAAGAACCATAAAAAAACTCCTTAATTTCTTAAGGAGTTCTCTACATGCTTTTTAAACTTTAAAAATCAATCATTATTACTTTGTATTTTCTCGCATACTTTTTCAAGAAGACTTTTGGTTTGTTTAAAATATTTCATTTTATCGTCGATCTCTTTTATTTTGGCTTGAAAAAGTTCTAGTGTTTCTGGTTTCGAGTCTGTTGTTTCGAACCAGCTTATCAATATTTTTTTTATTTCTGCTAAAGTAAATCCGACTTCTCTTGCTTCTATAATAATTTCTAAACGCTCAATAGTATTAGCATCGTAATGTTTATAGTTATTAGAGGTCACTTTTTCATCAGTCAATCCTTTGATCATTCCTAAATTCTCATAATATCTAATAGTGTGGATTGACAATCCGGTTCTTTTTGACAATTCGTTTACAAGCATAATTTTACTTTTTTGATGAAAAAACAATAAAGCATAGAGTATAGTCTATACTTTTCAGTTGCAAATATACTAATTGTTTTTACTTCTAAAATTTTAAAACACGAGAAATGAGATTTTACATAAAAAAAACTCCATTATTTCTAATGGAGTTTTTAAAAATTAAAGAGAAATCTTTATTTCAATTTCGTCAGCGCTTTAGAATTTCTCAACAAAAACACATATTGAAAATAATCAGCCGTAACAGCATCTTTAAGCGGCACAATATTTTCTCCAAAAACTCTCGATTTTACTGTTATCAGATTTTGCGATTTCAAGTAAGGCGAATTTTTTGAGTTAAGTTTAAAAAGTGTGATTGATTCTGGTTTGCTCAATTCTTTCAAATCATTAATTCCTTTTACAAGCATTAATGGTCCGTCGGCATTTATCCAATCTACTTTTTCATTTTCAGGAGTTGGAAACTGAGGGTTTTTAGGAAGATACATTTCGCTATCAATTGTATAACTTACAAAACTTGTCACTTTTACTCCCGAGTCTTTTAATCCTGCAGCAAAAGTTGCTCTGCCCGATTCTGTTTTCTTTTGCAGTGTATGAAAATATCCGAAAAGTCCATAGAATTTTTCATTTTCAAGATGCTCCTTCTGAATTGCATTTTTAAAATTACTCACCATTGCTTCATCTCTAGAACCTTTAGATTCATCATCGAAATTTTTATCAATTCCGATTACGGTAATTTTTAGAGAATCAGCCAAATTTTGATTGTAATCGTAAACAGCATTCCATTTATCAAATAATTCCTGGCTAGCTTGCTGCGGAATTCTTCTCTTAATAGACTCAACAACTTCTTTCAAAATTGCTTTATTCTTTTGTTTCTCAGACAAAAAAGCATTCAACTTTTTAGCTGTCAAACTATCCATTTCGGCAATATAATATTTGATTCCCACTTTCTTATTCAAGAAAAAAAGCATTTCTTGATCTATTTTCTGATTATCTGCATAACCATGAATTTCACCTAATAAGAAAACTTGCGATTTATAAAACTCATCATCAAATAGTTTTTCGTCAATAGAAGTTCCTATCTGAACATTATTTTTTGATAAATAGCTGATATTATCATCATTTTTAGATTCTAAAAATAATTTATTGCTGATAAATAAATAGGCCATAAAAAGCAAAATAATACTCAAAAGGCTAATAAACGTGATTTTGATGAATTTTAAAATTTTCTTCATGGTTTTGAATTATGGTTGTTTTGATTTTGATGTAAAAGTATTTTTATTCAATAAAACATTCAATTTTTATTGACCGAATTGTTGTTTCTAGAAGATGAATTGTTCCAGTCTTCTACGATTTATTTATCCACATCCCAGCTAGAGAAGTTTTTAGCTGGTTTTTACAAAGAAGATGTTTTTTCCTTATAAATAAAGATTCCTTGTTAGGCCAGAATAAATCATTCGTACCTTTAAAGAATCAAAAAAATAAAAACTTCACAACTTAAAATGGAAATATTAATAATTACTGGCCCTCCTTATTCTGGAAAAGGCACTCAATGCGAGATTTTAAAAGACGAACTTAAATTTGAGCATATTTCAACTGGAGACAGATGCCGTTTGGAAAAACAAAATGAAACGGAAATTGGAAAAATAATGTCTCAATATGAAGAAAAAGGAGATTTAGTTCCTGATTCTATAATGAAAGATCTTTTTAGTAAAATATTAGATGAAAACAGAAATGCTAAAGGAATTATTTTAGATGGTTACCCAAGAACTGAACCACAAGTAAATGATCTATTGGAACTCGTAAAATCTAAAAATCTGGAAATTGGAAAAGTAATCAATATTGATGTTCCCAAAGAAGAACTTTTAAAAAGAGCACAAAAAAGAGCCGAAACTTCTAACAGAAAAGACGACAAAGATGTCAGCATCCATCTTAAAAGAATCGAAGTTTTTGAAAGTTCAACTAGACCAGCAATTGAATATATGAAGTCAAAAATCAAAGTCTTGACTTTTGATGGAATGGGTACAATTGAAGAAATAACAAAACGTATTAAGGATAATTTGTAAAATAGTGTAATTAACTTATTGAATTACAACTTTATGAAACCCAATAAAAAAAACTCCATTATAAATAATGGAGTTTTTTTTATTACACTAATTGTTATCTCACTCTTACTAAATCTAAGTCCTGAAAATCAAAACTAAAATCAATGTTTGGAGAGATGCCTTTCATTTTAATAGATTGAGCTTTGCCATTTTCATCCAAAGAAAACATCGCTAATGCATCGCAATTCATCGCTTGATATTCCCATTTTATGGCAAATGTATTGGCGTTGTAAAAAGCCATTGGACCATTTAATTTTGGCGAACGGTACGATTTAAACCATAATTGTTTATTTTTTTCAAATACTTCAATTTCACCAAACCATTTATCAGCATAAATACCAATAAAATCTTCATTCTTTATTTTTACATTTTTTGACAGCTTTACCTTTTCCCAGACTTTTTTGGTTACATCATCACCAGAATTTCTATCTTCATTCATCCACTGCACCAATTTATCGGTCCATCCAAAATCATCTAAACCTAAATAACTATCAGAAATGGTATTGCTAACTGCTGTAAAAAGTCCTCCTCCTCCATTTTCAGTATTAGTTAAAATTACAATCCCCAAATTCAAATCTGGATACATGGTTACAATAGAAAGCATTCCAGGCAAACCTCCAGTATGAGATACTTTTAAATTTCCTTTTTCGTCTGATAATTGCCAGCCTAAACCATAACCATTAAAATGAGAATTGTATCTTGGGTTTTGATCTGTTTCCTGAACAGTATGTATTCTCCACATTTCATTGTGGTTTTTTAAGGAAAAAAGCGTCGTTTTCAAATCTGGTCCGTACTGGCCTTTATTCAAACGAACTATCATCCATTTCGCCATATCTTGAGCATTAGAAAAAATACCACCCGCAGCAGCATTAATTTGATCATTAAACCCTTCTATTTTCTTTATCGTTCCAGATTCAGACGAATGCGAAACTGCAAAATTAGATGTATCTTTTATTAAACTGCTTCCAACAAAAGTATTGTTCATTTGTAAAGGGGCAATGATTCTTTTTTGTACAAATTCCTCATAACTCATACCGCTTACTCTTGCAATTACTTCACCGGCTACTATATAAAGTAAATTATCATAATCCCATTTCGTTCGAAAAGCTGAAACAGGTTTAAAATACTGAAAACTTGTCAAGACATCTTTAATGGTAAAATTAGTGCCATCAGGAAAAAACATCAAATCACCTACTCCCAATCCTAATCCGCTACGATGAGTAAGCAAATCCTGTATATTAAAATTCTCCGTCACATAATCATTATACATTTTAAATTCAGGAGCGTAATCTTTTACCTTATCAGTCCATTTTAATTTTCCTTCATCTTCCAAAATAGAAAGCGCTGCTGTTGTAAATGCTTTACTATTTGAGGCAATTTGAAAATTAGTATTTTCATTTACAGCTTTTTTTGTCTCTATAGAACTAACTCCGTAACCTTTTAAATGAATTATTTTTCCATCTTTAACAACTGCAATTGATGCTCCTGCTACTTTAAATTTCGCCAAGGCAGATTCCATCAATACATCAATATTTTGTGATGTTATTTGACCAAAAGCGGTTGCTGACGAAAAGCAGATACAAATAACTAATACTAAATAACTATTTACTTTTTTCATTTATAGATTTAATTAATGTTTCTAATTCCGTTTTTTTCTGATTTAAAATTATCAATTGACTTTTATCTTCTAAAAGAATCATCTCTGCAAATTCTTTATCAGGATTTACTTTCCAGTTTTTCAACTCTTTAAACTTACTTTTTACGAGTTTAATTTTTTCTTTGCTGTCTTTTGAAATAATTACCATTTTGGTCAATGATGTCTGCTTCATTTTTTCAATGCTACTTTCTGAAATTTGATTTTCATATTCTGTTCTGGAACGATAACGGAATATTTTATTTATAGTTTTAAAATCTTTTTCATTTTCAGTAATCACATAACGATACGTCATAATATTATTTAATTCATTTATCCAATCTGGAAAATTGGTTTCGTAAAGCTGAATATAACTATCTATAAAATTTTTATCAATCGGCTTCTTTTGTTCGATGTATTCTATGGTTAACGGATAAATCTGCTTTGCCATCAAATTGATATACTTATTATTATACCATTCTCCAACGTCAACTTTTCCGTCCAATTTTTCATAAACATATCCGTTTCCTAATACTGTTGCCAAAACTTCGTTCAATAATTGATAAGCATAGTTGCTGCATTTTGATTTATTCTCTTTAAAATAAGTGTCAATTTCAGTTTTTACTTCCAACGATTGTTCGTCGTAAATGATATGATACGTTTCATGCATCATTACACTAAATAAATCTTTATGCGATTTTAAATCGGTTTGAATAGCACTAACAAAATTATTGCAAAATGCAGAAGCAGTAAAGCCTTTTGAATTAGGTAGCGGATAAAAAGCAGCCACAAACGGGATCGAATTATCCCAACTGGAATTATAAAATATTAATCCTGTTTTAAAATAATTTTCGATCTCGTGATCGTTAGAATATTTTTTAATTTCATCTAACTGTTTTTCAAACTTTTCTTTATTCGGATTATAGATCAAGTCATTGTAAATAGGAGTAAACTCTGAAATACATTCTCCTAAATCACTCAGCGTTTTATTGGGAATCATTCCTGCAGAACGAATTTTGAAATCAGTTAAATTGTCGGTTTCAATCAAATTCTTTTTCAAAATATCCTGTGTCTGCATTGTTTTCTTTGATCCATACGGAAAATCTTCGAAGCGAAAACTATAAGAAATAGACAATTGATCAAATTTTGAGATTATATTTTTATACTTCTCAATATTGTATTTTGAGTTTTGAAACTCTGTTTTAAAAACATTGTCTGGATAATATTCGGATAGATTTTCTAAAAAAACAAAAACCGCCAGCTGCTCCGAATATTTAATTTTGAAAGAGGCATTTTGTCCAAATGTCTGCAAGGTTAAAAAGAGAAACAGATACTTTATTACAATACTAATTTTCAAGTTTATTCATTTTAAGTTACTAAAACATTTGTAAGATTATAAAGCTAATATACTATGTTTTTCCACAGGATAGCAGTTTTAATATTTTAACACAAAAAATAAATACCGAAGACCTTTTATCGAAAGTTCTTATTTAAGAATTTGTCGCTATGTTTTTCTTTCTTTTATCATTAAGATAATTTCGTACTGGAATATCATAAATCACCATTACTAAATATGCAAAACCAACAAGTAGAACTACAGAAGTAATTACAATCAAAGTCAATTGTGTTGTATCGGGTTTATAATTGGTATAATAATTTCCAAACATCCATAAAACGGCATAATGTGTCATGTACAACGGATAAGATATTTTTCCAGAAAAAATGCAGGCTTTTTTTAATCTTGGTTTTAAAACAGCACCAGCTCCTAAAGAAATCAGCAATGGAAAATACAATAAAACTACTAAAGGTTCAGAAATCCAGTTCCATTCTGAAAATGGCATAATAAAAGCTAAAAGTAATAAAAAGGTTAATCCGC
Source organism: Flavobacterium sp. LPB0248 (assembly GCF_013388355.1). Taxonomy (GTDB): domain Bacteria; phylum Bacteroidota; class Bacteroidia; order Flavobacteriales; family Flavobacteriaceae; genus Flavobacterium. Next base: position 3,306,821 of record NZ_CP058246.1, on the reverse strand, counting down.
CAAAACCAAGTTTATTTTTTATAATCCAGTTAGAACGGTAAATAAGCAATCCTGCTAAAAAAGAATACGAAATTCTAGCACATCCATCCCAAAAAGTCGGACCGCTCCAACCTCCTAATAAATTTCCTGAATTATATCCGACATAACAAATCGCAATTGCTGCCAATATAGTTAGCAATAATAAAAAGCTCCTGCTAATTCTATAAAGAACAAATGCATAAACAATATTAGCAATATATTCCCAAAACAATGACCAAGCAGGCGCATTAAAACTAAACAGGTTAAATCCGCGATCGGCGATAACTGGAAGTGGAATAAGAAACAGAGAACAGATAAATGTCAAAATAATTTTTCCTGTACTGTATAATTCCAAATGACCGCCAAACGGATCGAATAAAAATGCCAACAATCCTAATATCGATCCAGCAATTACTAAAGGATGCAATCTTATAATTCTTGATATAAAGAAATTGCGAAGTCCCATTTTTGCAATACGGTCATCATAAGCATATCCAATCACGAATCCTGACAGGCAAAAGAAAAAATCGACAGCTAAAAATCCGTGTCCAATAAAGTTTTGACTTGGATCGGTAAAAATCCATTCCATAAAATGAAAAACAACAACAGCAAAAGCTGCGATGCCTCTTAATCCGTCTAAAATTTCAAAATGCTGTTTGGTTTCAAGAACTGCTGTAGTGGACTGGCTTGTACTCATTAGATTGTAATAAACTTATAATTTAGGTAATTGGGTATCGTTGCAAGTTCTACAAATTAATATTCAAATCAAAATCAGATTTATTCAATTCAGCTGTTAAATTGTTTGAAGTTTCACATTTAAATAACTTTTTCAACTTTTTCACAGAATACTTTTTTCTTAATTTTGCTCAAAATCAAATTTCATCATGAGTTTTAAAGGTTGTCTTCCTCCTCCAATAAATTAATATTGCTTCTTTAGTATTGGCACTTGACTGAATGCTTTCAGTCCGATTTCTTGTGTCTTTACTCCAATCAAACAATTATTAATTTCAATATATATCCTCAAAAAGGATAGACAACTTCTTATGAAAAAATCTTATTTGATACTGCATGCTGCAGTTTTACTTGCTGGTTTTACTGGCGTTTTCGGAAAACTTATTTCTCTTAATGAAATCACTTTAGTTTGGTATAGAGTATTATTTGCTTCGATTATTCTCTTTTTCATTTTAAAAATTTATAATCTTAAAATGCTGAAGTCATTTTCTGAAACCGTAAAAATTTCCAAAGCCGGAGTATTGATTACCATTCACTGGATTTTCTTCTATGCCAGCATTAAATATTCTAACATCTCAATTGGCGTAGTTTGTTATTGTCTGACTAGCTTTTTTACTGCTTTTTTTGAACCTATACTCAATAAAAAAAGATTCAATCTTGTTCAAGTTTTATTAAGCATGCTGACCTTATTAGGAATAAGTCTGATTTTTCATTTTGATTCTTCCTATCAACTTGGAATTTTACTTGGAGTAATTTCATCTGCCTTTGCTGCCTTGTACACTATTTACAATGAAAGGCTGGTACAATTTTATGATAGCAAACTCATTAATTTTTATCAGATGCTTGGTGGAACTTTAGTATTAGGGCTTGCTCTGCCATTTTATTTTTATAATTTTCCAGACCAAGCTTTTATCCCAAACTTGAAAGACATTTTCTATTTATTGGTTCTAGCTTCATGCTGTACCGTTGCTCTTTATGTAATGTTTGCAGAATCACTTAAAAAGATTCCTGCGTTTACCATCAATCTAACATTTAACCTAGAACCAATTTATTCCATAATATTAGCCTTTTTATTTTTTAATGAAGGCCAATCGGTTAATTTCTCTTTTTACATAGGAATAAGTTTGGTAATGACTTCCGTTTTATTCCAATCGATAATTTCTATTCGAAAGAAAAATGCCCTCAAAGAACAAATCTCTTAAAACCAAAAAAAACTCCTTTGCATAAAAGGAGTTTTTATTTTTATTTATTTTTTCTAATCATTCAATCCTTTTCCGTCTAAAATACGCGGAATATTTTTTTCTACTCTAGCTTCTCTAGTTTTAGATTGTTTAGGTTGAGAAAAATGGAGCAAATACGCTCGCTGTCTTCCAGGAGTTAAAGCATAGAAAGCTTTTTTAAAATCAACATCAGAATCAAATTTGTGCTGAAGTTCTTCTGCAATTTCAAACTCAGAAACTTTTTTCAGCTCTACTTTTTGTCCAGATTTTTCAATTTCGGCCGCTTCAAAAATATACTTTTTCAGAATTTCTTTTTTAGCTAAAATATCTTCAACATTTGTAAATCGAACTTGACGCGCCGCCTGAACATTATCTGATTGTTGAATCAAGATATTATCTGGATCTTTCATTAAAGCGCCTTTGAAAAACAAAAAAGCACAATATTCCTTAAAATAATGAATCAAAACAATGTTTGCTTTTTCGAAAGTATAACAAGGAGATCCCCATTTCAATTCTTCAGACAAATGACAGTCTAAAACAATCTCTCTCATTTGTTCAATTTCAGCTTTCCATTTTTCAGCTTTTTCAAAATAAAAATCAACTTTAGAATTGGTACTATATTTTGTCATGACGAGTTAATTTATTAAATATATAAATTTAGCATTTTTATATATTTAAATGTCAAAGCCTCTAATAATTCCCCTTTTAGATCGACGAACAAAATTTAGAATCTTATCCCGTTCAACTGTTTTCACAAATTCTTCATTAATTATTTCCAAAGCAAATTTTGTATTTCTCTTTTGCTGGAATAAAATTCTATAAATTGACCGAAGTTCATCAATTTTTTGAGAATCAAATCCTCTTCTTTTTAGACCAACCGCATTTAATCCTGCAAATCTTAAAGGTTCATGAGCAACAACAACATAAGGAGGAACATCCTTAACAACTCGGCTTAAGCCACTAATCATAGCATGCTCGCCAATAATTGAAAATTGATGTATAGCTGTGAGCCCGCTAATATTTACCCAATCTTCAACAGTTACTTCACCAGCCATTCCAACACTAAAACCTATAATGCAATTATTTCCAATAATGCAATCATGACCAATATGTGCATTGGACATAATTAAATTAGAATTACCAATACATGTTTTTCCTTTAGAAATTGTCCCTTTATTAATTGTTACAAATTCCCTGATTATATTGTTATCGCCAATTTCCAAAAGAGTATATTCTCCTTTGTACTTCAAATCTTGAGGAATACCACCTAAAACTGCGTTCGAATGAATTTCACAATTTTCTCCAATTCTTGATCCATTTAAAATTGTTACATGATTTCCTATTCGAGTATTAGCGCCAATTACAACATCCTCTTCAATAGTTACACCATTTCCTATGCAAATGTTATTACCTAAAACAGCATTTTTGTTAATAAAAGTATCTTTCAATTTTTATGTCATTAATTAGTCACAAAAATTAAAAAAGTTTAAATACTTTTTATTGATGTAATATCAAATAATTGATGCCCTAATCCTGCTCAACGTTTCCTGGCTTACGCCGATTAATGACGCAATATGTTTCAATTTGGATTTTTTAATAATTTGAGGAAATGACCCTAAAAGAAATAAGTATTTTTTCTCTGCAGTCATTAAACGAAATAAATGATTAAATTCATTTATTTGAGAAAGATAATACCGAAGCTGTTTTATGTGAAATTTTATAAATAACGGATATTCCAATAAAGTCTGCTCATCAAAATAAGACAGCGAATAGGCAATTGTTTTTTCACAAGTTTGAAAATTCTCAAATGATGATTTCTGCTCAAAGAAACTACTCATTGAAGTTACAAATTGATTATCCGTATAAATCCACTTCGTAACTTCTTCTCCATCTTCGATGCAAAACCTTCGAACTGCACCCGATTTTATAAAATAGATATTATTACAAACTTTACCCTCTTTAATAATAAATTCGTCTTTCTTAAAAGTTACTTCAACAAAACTTTCTTTTATAGCAAGCTCTGTCTCCGAATCTAATTTCTCAAAACTATTTATAATCTGAATTAGCTCTTCCATGTATTTTTTATTTCATTATAGCCAAATTTAAAACGAATTTAAGACAAAAGCTAAACCCAAATTAACAAACCATTGTTTTAATAGATTTTAAGAGCTTTAAAGGCCTAACAATTAAGGTTTGACAATCTAACCTTTATAGATAAATTTTAAAGGAATTAAAACAGAAAACTTAGCTTAAAATAGCAGACAATTATATTTTTATGGCGTTTCCCTCCGGGCCGCGCTGTCCGCTGTATCTTTTGCGGGGGAAAAATTAGAAGGAAAGAGCTTTTAGGTGTCCCGCAAAAGGATGCCGCTTCCATCGCTAACGCGGCATACGGCCTATATGCGGCTATTGTCCTCTGCCGGCAGGCATCTTTTCCAAAACAGTCCAAAAACAGAAAACCCTATCCGATTTGGATAGGGTTTTCAAAAGAAAGGCGACGACATACTCTCCCACAATGATGCAGTACCATCTGCGCAGGCGGGCTTAACTTCTCTGTTCGGGATGGGAAGAGGTGAGCCCCGCCGCAATAACCACCTTAAGAAGTTACAATTGCTTTGGGCAATCTTTTCAATTAATAATTGACAATTTACAATTAATAATTAAAATAATATTTTAACATACTGAGATAAAGAAAAGAAGAATATTTTAGAAAGTTTCCTCCCCCGATTTTCATCGGGGGAAAAGGGCGTACATAAGCTTACGGATTATTAGTACTACTCGACTATGACATTACTGCCTTTACATCTGTAGCCTATCAACGTGGTCATCTTCCACGATCCTTAAAAGAAATCTCATCTTGTGGTGGGTTTCGCGCTTATATGCTTTCAGCGCTTATCCCTTCCCAACGTAGCTACTCTGCGGTGCCCCTGGCGGGACAACAGATACACTAGAGGTTAGTCCAATTCGGTCCTCTCGTACTAGAATCAGATCCACTCAAATTTCTAACGCCCGCAGTAGATAGAGACCGAACTGTCTCACGACGTTCTGAACCCAGCTCGCGTGCCACTTTAATGGGCGAACAGCCCAACCCTTGGGACCTTCTCCAGCCCCAGGATGTGACGAGCCGACATCGAGGTGCCAAACCCCCCCGTCGATATGAGCTCTTGGGGGAGATCAGCCTGTTATCCCCGGCGTACCTTTTATCCTTTGAGCGATGGCCCTTCCATGCGGAACCACCGGATCACTATGCTCTACTTTCGTACCTGATCGACCTGTATGTCTCTCAGTCAAGCTCCCTTATGCCATTGCACTCTACGCACGGTTACCAAGCGTACTGAGGGAACCTTTAGAAGCCTCCGTTACTCTTTTGGAGGCGACCACCCCAGTCAAACTACCCACCAAGCACTGTCCCCCACATTGCGGGGTTAGGCCTCAGATAAACAAAGGGTTGTATTTCAACAATGACTCCACAGCGCCTGGCGACGCCACTTCACAGTCTCCAACCTATCCTACACATCATTTATCCAAGGTCAATACTAAGCTATAGTAAAGGTGCACAGGGTCTTTTCGTCCCACTGCGGGTAAACGGCATCTTCACCGTTACTACAATTTCACCGAGCTCATGGCTGAGACAGTGTCCAGATCGTTACACCATTCGTGCAGGTCGGAACTTACCCGACAAGGAATTTCGCTACCTTAGGACCGTTATAGTTACGGCCGCCGTTTACTGGGGCTTCAATTCAATGCTTCTCCGAAGATAACATCTCCTCTTAACCTTCCAGCACCGGGCAGGTGTCAGGCCCTATACTTCATCTTACGATTTTGCAGAGCCCTGTGTTTTTGATAAACAGTCGCCTGGACCTCTTCACTGCGGCCCCGATTGCTCGGGGCGACCTTTCTCCCGAAGTTACAGGTCTATTTTGCCTAATTCCTTAGCCATGAATCTCTCGAGCACCTTAGGATTCTCTCCTCAACTACCTGTGTCGGTTTACGGTACTGGTTCTTATTGCCTGAAGTTTAGAGGTTTTTCTTGGAAGCCCTTAGGCGCACTATCTCTTTGTCCGAAGACTCCGAGTACTATCGCATTTCACCAGTCTCTACGGATTTGCCTATAGAGCCTATAGCTAGGTGCTTTAACGAACTATTCCGTCAGTTCGCGGCGCTTTCATCACTCCGTCACCCCATCACAGCAATAAGAAGTACGGGAATATTAACCCGTTGGCCATCGACTGTCCCTTTCGGGTTCGCCTTAGGTCCAGACTAACCCACAGCTGATTAGCATAGCTGTGGAAACCTTAGTTTTTCGGTGTGCGGGTTTCTCGCCCGCATTATCGTTACTTATGCCTACATTTTCTTTTCTGACCGGTCCAGCACCCCTTACGAGATACCTTCAGCCCTGTCAGAATGCTCCCCTACCACTTGCAGTTGCCTGCAAATCCATAGCTTCGGTAATATGCTTATGCCCGATTATTATCCATGCTCGTCCGCTCGACTAGTGAGCTGTTACGCACTCTTTAAATGAATGGCTGCTTCCAAGCCAACATCCTAGCTGTCTGGGCAGACAAACCTCGTTCTTTCAACTTAGCATATATTTGGGGACCTTAGCTGATGGTCTGGGTTCTTTCCCTCTCGGACTTGGACCTTAGCACCCAAGCCCTCACTGTTATCAATCATTATACAGCATTCGGAGTTTGTCAGGAATTGGTAGGCGGTGAAGCCCCCGCATCCAATCAGTAGCTCTACCTCTGTATAACTAAAATAACGCTGCACCTAAATGCATTTCGGGGAGTACGAGCTATTTCCGAGTTTGATTGGCCTTTCACCCCTACCCACAGGTCATCCGAAGACTTTTCAACGTCAACCGGTTCGGTCCTCCACTGTGTGTTACCACAGCTTCAACCTGCCCATGGGTAGATCACACGGTTTCGCGTCTAACACTACTGACTAAAGCGCCCTATTCAGACTCGCTTTCGCTGCGGATCCATGGCTTAACCACTTATCCTTGCCAGCAGCGTTAACTCGTAGGCTCATTATGCAAAAGGCACGCCGTCACCCCACTAAAGGGCTCCGACCGCTTGTAGGCGTATGGTTTCAGGATCTATTTCACTCCGTTATTCACGGTTCTTTTCACCTTTCCCTCACGGTACTGGTTCACTATCGGTCTCTCAGGAGTATTTAGCCTTAGCGGATGGTCCCGCCGAATTCAGACAGGGTTTCACGTGCCCCGCCCTACTCAGGATACCGCTATCCTTTACATTCATTACTTATACGAGGCTATCACTCTCTATGGCCCTGCTTTCCAGCAGATTCTAATTCTTCATGCAAGAAATCTCGCGGTCCTACAACCCCAGCAATGCCGTAACAATCCTGGTTTGGGCTAATCCGCGTTCGCTCGCCACTACTTACGGAATCACTTTTGTTTTCTTCTCCTCCGCCTACTTAGATGTTTCAGTTCAGCGGGTTTGCCCACCTATCGGTGTGCTATATCTTCAATATAGCGGGTTGCCCCATTCGGATATCTGCGGATCAATCTGTGTGTGCCAGTCCCCGCAGCTTTTCGCAGCTTATCACGTCCTTCATCGCCTCTGAGAGCCTAGGCATTCCCCATACGCCCTTATTTTGCTTATTGTACCAATCTTGTTACTTAAAACAAGACCGTTTTGTTTTGTTTTTTACAATAGAATTGTAAAAAACGCTTTCTACTTTCTTATTATTTTCTTATCTCAATATGTCAATGAACTTTTAAGCTTTCGCTTTCGTGGAGAATAACGGAGTCGAACCGTTGACCTCCTGCGTGCAAGGCAGGCGCTCTAGCCAGCTGAGCTAATCCCCCATTTTTCAATCTTAGATTGCAGAATTCAGATTTTAGATTTCTTAATTCTTCTCTAATTTCTTTTGGTGAATTCCAACTTCCAGAATTTCCTTTCTCAAGTCAAATAGTAGTCCCGGGCAGACTCGAACTGCCGACCCCTACATTATCAGTGTAGTACTCTAACCAGCTGAGCTACGAGACTCTGTTTTACTTAAGTTTTATCATTTTTTTTAAATTAACAGCAAGAGCAATACAATCTTCAATCCCAAACCTTTAGTCAGGCATCTTATTTCCCAAGCGTGCTTTTCAGCTAACACTTTGGGCTCTAGAAAGGAGGTGTTCCAGCCGCACCTTCCGGTACGGCTACCTTGTTACGACTTAGCCCTAGTTACCAGTTTTACCCTAGGCAGCTCCTTGCGGTCACCGACTTCAGGCACCCCCAGCTTCCATGGCTTGACGGGCGGTGTGTACAAGGCCCGGGAACGTATTCACCGGATCATGGCTGATATCCGATTACTAGCGATTCCAGCTTCACGGAGTCGAGTTGCAGACTCCGATCCGAACTGTGACCGGCTTTATAGATTCGCTCCCCCTCGCGAGGTGGCTGCTCTCTGTACCGGCCATTGTAGCACGTGTGTAGCCCAAGGCGTAAGGGCCGTGATGATTTGACGTCATCCCCACCTTCCTCACAGTTTGCACTGGCAGTCTTGTTAGAGTTCCCGACACTACTCGCTGGCAACTAACAACAGGGGTTGCGCTCGTTATAGGACTTAACCTGACACCTCACGGCACGAGCTGACGACAACCATGCAGCACCTTGTAAACTGTCTTGCGAAAGATCTGTTTCCAAATCGGTCAGTCTGCATTTAAGCCTTGGTAAGGTTCCTCGCGTATCATCGAATTAAACCACATGCTCCACCGCTTGTGCGGGCCCCCGTCAATTCCTTTGAGTTTCATTCTTGCGAACGTACTCCCCAGGTGGGATACTTATCACTTTCGCTTAGCCACTGAGATTGCTCCCAACAGCTAGTATCCATCGTTTACGGCGTGGACTACCAGGGTATCTAATCCTGTTCGCTACCCACGCTTTCGTCCATCAGCGTCAATCCACTGGTAGCAACCTGCCTTCGCAATTGGTATTCCATGTAATCTCTAAGCATTTCACCGCTACACTACATATTCTAGTTGCTTCCCAGTAATTCAAGTCCAGCAGTATCAATGGCCGTTCCACCGTTGAGCGATGGGCTTTCACCACTGACTTACCAGACCGCCTACGGACCCTTTAAACCCAATGATTCCGGATAACGCTTGGATCCTCCGTATTACCGCGGCTGCTGGCACGGAGTTAGCCGATCCTTATTCTTACGGTACCGTCAAGCTCCGACACGTCGGAGTGTTTCTTCCCGTACAAAAGCAGTTTACAATCCATAGGACCGTCATCCTGCACGCGGCATGGCTGGTTCAGGCTTGCGCCCATTGACCAATATTCCTCACTGCTGCCTCCCGTAGGAGTCTGGTCCGTGTCTCAGTACCAGTGTGGGGGATCTCCCTCTCAGGACCCCTACCCATCGTTGCCTTGGTAAGCCGTTACCTTACCAACTAGCTAATGGGACGCATGCTCATCTTTCACCGTTGTGACTTTAATTATAAAGTGATGCCACTCTATAATACTATGAGGTATTAATCCAAATTTCTCTGGGCTATCCCTCTGTGAAAGGCAGATTGCATACGCGTTACGCACCCGTGCGCCGGTCTCAAGCACCGAAGTGCTCTACCCCTCGACTTGCATGTGTTAAGCCTGCCGCTAGCGTTCATCCTGAGCCAGGATCAAACTCTTCATCGTATATTTTAATATTATTATTCGATGCTATTCCTATCGGTTCTTTTTCGAATCTCACGATTCTACTGCTCTTATTCTTCTGTCTCGTTTTAAACGAGACGGCTGTCAATTCAATATGTCTACGAACGTAATTTCTTTGTCTTTCGCTTATCTCTCAAAGCGGGTGCAAAACTAAAACTTCTTTTTGTTTCCTGCAAGAAAAACTTAAAAAAAATTTGAAGCTTTTTTTTCGCCTCATTCTCTCAATTCCTCTTCCAATCTTTCAATGAACTTTCCGTGTTTTGCGGGGTGCAAATGTAAAAAGCATTTTCTAATCTCGCAAGCTTTTCCGAATCTTTTTTTCTGAAAATTTCTTTCCTTCAGATCCTTCCTTCCTGCCAGTATTTCGAAGAGCGCCTTTCGCTGTTGCGGGTGCAAAAGTAGAACCTTTTTCCGCTTTTCCAACACTTTTGCCCAGCTTTTTTCCATCTTTTTTCGCCTTTTTTCTTAACACTCTGATAACGGATGGTTTACATCTCAAAGTTTTTTCAATACGTGTAAGTTTTTACTGATTATGTTGTGATTTTCATATTCTACGCGAAGTTTTCCTTCTACATTTTACAGAGTTTTCAGGCTTCAGCTCTGTTTTTATATGATTTTTCAATTTTTAAAACTCCTCTATCCCCGAAAGCCTCTTTATGAAAACAGGTTTAATTAGCCCCGATAGGAGTGAAAATCCTTTTGTGCCGGGGTTCGGCACAAAAGATTGTAACGAATAGCGGGATTAAGCTCCTTAAAAATCATAATATTCAAATCATACTTATATATATGCATAAAAAAAACAAACCCGACAGCTTCTCAAAAACTGTCGGGTTAGATATTAGGATTTTACTTTTTACTTAGTCGAAGCGAATTGCTTTTACTGGAGATATTTTGGTTATTATATAAGATGGGATTAACAACACTAAAAAACAAACTCCAATAGTTAGCAAGTTTAACAGTAGTACATAGATCCAATTTAGATATACTGGAGCTTGGTTTACGTAATAGTTTTCAGGGTTCAGCTGAATTATTCCAAACTGTTGCTGAATTAACAGAATTGAAATCCCAATCAAATTCCCCCAGAACAGTCCTCGAAGAATTAAGTAGAAGGCATTATATAAAAATATCTTACGAACCGACCAGTTATTTGCTCCCATTGATTTTAGAATTCCAATCATTTGGGTTCTTTCTAAAATAAGAACTAAGAGCGCTACTATCATATTAATAGTAGCAACCATTATCATGACTCCTAAAATGATTATGATATTAAAATCAAACAACTGAAGCCAGTCAAAAATATAACTGTATTTCTCTATAATTGTTTTCGTATCCAGGTTAGACGAAGTTGCTTCGTACACTTTATTCCCAACTGCTTTAATTTCGCCAAAGTCATTGACAAAAATCTCAAATGCGCCAACTTGATCTTCGTTCCATTTATTGATCCTTTGGATGTGTCGAATATCGCCAATAATATATGTAGCATCAAAATCTTGAAAACCGGAATTAAATATTCCAGCAATTTTAAATCGTCGGCTGTTTGGGAGTTTTCCTTGTTCCTCTTTTATAAAAAAGGTGTTGAATTGATCTCCAATTTTTAAGTTCAAACGATCCGCAAGGAATCTTGAGATAATAACATCTTCGTTTAGTGATTTTGTAAAATCAGACAATTTACCTTCTACAATATATTCTTTAATATTATTCCAATCATAATCGGATCCTACTCCTTTAAATATAATTCCTTCAAACGCATTTTCTGTTCTTATAATTCCCGCTTTACTTGCCACTGCTTGAATATGGCTAACTTCTGGAACGGATTTAAAGTTAGGATAGAAATCTTGTTTTTTCGAAATTGGAACTGTCGTAACTTCCGAATTGTTATTGTCATAATTAGAGATTATAATCTGCCCATTGAAAGCCGAAACTTTGTCACGGATTTTTTTCTGCAAACCTATTCCAGTTGCTACAGAAACAATCATCATAATTATTCCGATTGCAATTGCAGAAATAGCAATTTTTATAATGGGTGCCGAAATACTGCTCTTATAATCTTTTGCAGTAATAAGTCTTTTGGCTATAAAATATTCTAAATTCAAATTATAAGTCTTCTTTGGGTTCTTTAATTATTCCTTTCTCAAAAGTACATTTTAAAAAGAGAAATTGAGATATTCTTGCAAACAATTGCCAATTTTCATTTATAGCAGCAATTTCTTTTTCATTTCTTCTACTATATTATATGCTGCTGGACAAATTTCGACGTTCTTCAAAGTCAAATTTGAAATCTGGTAAAATTTATTTCGATCTGTATGAGGAAACTCCCGACAGGCTTTTGGACGAACATCATAAATCATACAATAGTTTTCATTATCCAAAAACGTACAAGGAACACTTTTCAAAACATAATCTTTATCCTCATCAATTCTTAAATACTGATCTATAAATTGCTGTGGCTTTTGCCTAAAATGTTTTGAAATTCGCTCGATGTCCGCCAAAGTAAATAATGGCCCTGTTGTTTTACAGCAATTAGCACACTTCAAACAATCCGTTCTTTTAAATTCTGCATCGTGCAGGTCTTGCATAATGTAATCTAAATTCTTTGGAGGTTTCTTTTTAAGCTTATCGAAATACTTTTTATTTTCGTTATGCTTATCTTTGGCTAACTTACTTAAGTTATTTAAAATCTGTTTCAAGTTTAAAATTTAAAGTTGATGTGCAAAATTAAACAACTTTGAACTTGAAACCTTAATCTTTGAACTAAAACATGAAAGATCTTTTTGGAAAAGCAATATTTGATTTTTACACCAAAAATTCACCTGAGGACATCATTACCGAAACTTCGATTTCTGAAGAAGACGAAATGAGTGTTGAATACCTTTTCCGTACTTATAACGAAATGCCAAAAATAGAACAAAAGGCTTTACAATTGGCTAAAGGAAAAATACTAGATGTGGGATGCGGAGCTGGAAGTCATGCGTTATCACTACAAAATGAGCGCAATCTAGAAGTAAGCGCTATTGATATTTCAGAAAAAGCAATTGAAACTTGTCTTCTTAGAGGAATTAAAAACGCTAAAGTTGAAAATATTTTAGGTTTTGAAGGAGAAAAATTTGACACAATCCTTCTTTTAATGAATGGAACAGGTATTTTTGGTAAATTAAAAAACTGCAATTCTTACTTAACTAAATTAAAATCACTTCTAAATCCAGGAGGCCAAATTTTAATTGACAGCTCTGATATCATTTATATGTTTGATGAAGATGAAGACGGCGGCAAATGGATTCCGTCTGAAAATGACTATTATGGTGAACTTGTTTTTAATATTAGCTATAAAGGAGAAAAAGAAGAACCTTTTGATTGGTTATATTTGGATTATAATACACTTCAAAATGCTGCAATTGCCAATGGTCTAAATTGTGAACTTATTCTTGAAGGTGAACATTATGATTATTTAGCTAGACTTTCCATTTAAAACAAACTAAAAAACAATGAACGAACTAGATTTAGAGAAATTAAAATACCCTATCGGAAAATTTATTGAACCAGAACATTATTCTTTGGAATATCTTTCTGAAAAAATTAGAGAAATTGAAACGCTTCCAGAAAAATTAGCAAAAGAAACCATTCATTTAACTGATGAAGAATTGAATACTCCTTATCGCCCGAACGGATGGACCGTGAGACAGGTTATTCATCATTGTGCTGAAAGTCATATGAATTGTTACATTCGCCTTAAATGGGCTTTAACTGAAAATAATCCTGTCATTAAACCATATGATGAAGTTCTTTGGTCTGAATTAAACGATAATTTAACAATGCCTATTCAGCCGACCCTAGATTTATTAAAGGGACTTCATTTTCGATTGGGGTACATTATGAGAAATTTATCTGAATCTGATTTGGAAAAAACTTTTGTACATCCAGTCGACAATTCAGAAATTAAACTCAAAAGAATGATTGGAATGTATGCTTGGCATGGGAACCATCATTTAGCACATATTACCACATTAAAAGAATACAAAAAATGGGATTAACAAATGTTCCCTTTTTACACAGTTACACACTCCTAGTAAACAAAAAATCTCTTCAAACGAAGAGATTTTTTGTTTTTATGGAATATTAAGATATTTATGCGTTTGTAATGAAACTCTCCATTTTGGATTATTCATAACATAATCAACAATAAGCGGAGTCATTTCTTCTTTTTTGCTCCATTCTGGCTGAAGGAACAAAATCGCATTATCGTTCACTAATTCTGCTTGTTCTTCGGCAAAAATAAAATCATGTTTGTTATAGATGATCACTTTTAATTCGTGCGCATTGTCATATACTGTTTGTGTTGGCAGTTTATTCTTTTTTGGCGAAAGACAAATCCAGTCCCACGTTCCAGATAATGGAAAAGCTCCAGAAGTTTCAATATGCACTTTTAAATTCTTCTCTTTTAATTGATTTGTTAAAAATGTCATATCCCAAGACAAAGGTTCGCCTCCAGTTACAACAACTGTATCAGCGTACTTTGCAGCATTTTCAACAATTAAATCCACGCTTGTCGGCGGATGAAGCTCGGCATTCCAGCTCTCTTTCACATCACACCAATGACAACCTACATCACATCCTCCAATCCTAATAAAATAAGCAGCTCGCCCTGTATGCGCGCCTTCTCCTTGGATGGTATAAAATTCTTCCATCAAAGGAAGCATAGCTCCTTTATTTACTTCTAATTGTATTTCTTTTGGTAACATTATAATATTTTAAGAGTGCAAAGATAGTCAATAAAATACGTAACAAAAAAACCGATAGTTTTTTGAACTATCGGTTTTCTATTCTTTTTTAAAATCTTTATTTATTTTAAAGCTTTTATAGATTGTGTAGCATATGAATTAGCTGGATCTAAAACTAAAGTTTTATTAAAATACTCAATAGCCTTAGCTTTATCTGTATTAGCATAAGCAGCACCAATACCATTGTAAGCTTCTACAAATTTCTTAGTTACAGCTGGCTTAGCTACTTCTTCTGCACCTTTTGCTGAAATTTTAGCAACATACTCTTCGTAATTTTTAATGATCATATCATCTTTATCTAATAAAGAGTTGATTCTAGCTTTATACAAGTATGCTTCATCATAGCTAGGAGCAGTAGTTAAAATTTTATCAAAAACAGCATCAGCTTTCCCTAGAGCAACAGCATCACGACTTTCTTTTGGTTTGCTAGCATTACCATAGTATAAAGAGATACCATAATAAACACTGTCATCCAAATAGTTTTTAGATTCTGGATTACTTGCACCAAGTTCAAAAATAGAAGCTGCTTGCGCATATTGTTTTTTACTGAATAATTCTTTTCCAAAATCTGCAAATTCTTCAACTACTAGAGGCTCTAATTCAATCGCTTTTTTGATATCCGCTAAACCAGAGTCAAAAGCAGCTTGATCTACTGTACCATCAGCTCCAGTTCCTTTTTTAATTTTAGAAAGTCCTAAATAGTAGTAATCTCTACCAATTACTTTGTTAGATGGTGTATTGATATAATCTTGAAGAGATTTAATCGCTACATCAACATTTCCATTTTCGTAAGCTGCATATCCTAAATATCTGAAAATTCTAGGATTTACTTTATCTTGAGCAATCATTTTGTTTGCTACAGTTTCTAACTGTTTATAATCTTTAACTAAGATCAAGAAGTCTGCGTGACGCATTTTAGAATCAAGAGAGTAATCTGTCAAACTTAAATACTTCTCGTAGTTTGTAATTGCATTCTGCAAATTAACTTTAGCAGTAGAAGGTTTGTTTCTTGCCCATTTGTAATACGTTTCAGCTAACTCTCTGTAAACTGGTCCGTAATTAGCATCTATAGCGATAACTTCATTGAAAGATTTAATTGCTTCATCGTAAGATTTAGCTCCTTTCAACAAAACTCCTAATTGCATTTTCGCTCTCAACAAAGTATTATCAGCTGTAAAAGCATCACGGTATGCTTTGTAAGCATCATTTTGATTGTTTGCTCCATAATAAGCATCACCAATTGCTAAAAGTGCTTGTGCATTTTGTGGATCAACCAATAAAGCACGTTTCAAAATATCTGTAGCGCTTTTATAATCAGGATTTTCAGAATTCATGTACGCTCTAGCGATGTAAATAAATTCATTTACATCTTTTTTCTTCATGTCTTTAGTTGCTAAAGCGAAGTTAGCTTGAGCTGCTGCTGCATTTTTTGCATCAAGATCTAACTGACCTAAACCAATATAGCTTAAGTTTTTCTTGTCTGAAGCTTGTAATCCATTATTGTAATAGATTTTAGCAGAATCAACAACAGATTGGTTTAAATAAACATTCCCTAGCACAAAATTAGCTTCACCATCTGATGGTTTTGCTTTAATAATTGATTTAAGAAGTGATTTTGCTTTATCAAATTGTTCAGCATCTATTGCCTTCTTTGCTTGGTTGATATCTTGCGCTTTTGCTGCAGTGGCTGAGGCAACTAACGCAAGACTAAAAATTTTAAATTTATTCATCTTTATCGTAATTAATTTATTCTTTATCTTTTATAATTTCACTTCTAATTTTAAGTTTTCGTCCTGGAGTTTTATACGGTAGCAATCCAGATTTTAAAACGATACGCTGTCCAATATCTCCCGCTATAAATGAAGCAAACCCCATTCCAAGCCCAGAATAACCTTGACAATTGATAATAAACAAATCACGTGCCAAAGGATATTTTCCAATTTCTAAGTCATTTTGAGTAGGACTGTAATATTCATTACTATCCAAACCTTTAACATAAAGGACATTAATCTTATTAATAGTTTCAGTCATATCAGGTGTTGGTTGATAAAACCAATTAATACCAATCACACCAATCATTCCTTCATTTTCAGAAACAAATTTGATAACTTCATTATTCATTTTAAAAGAGAAAACTCCCGACTTAGGTATTTCACCAACCTTTGCTAAATCTTTCATATAACGAACGGTACTCGAATTAGGATTATCGAAAACAAGACCTTTAATTTTACCATCTGGTTTTCCTTGCATAAAATCGATTACACTTTTCAACGCAATTAGAGTATCATTATTGCTTTTGTTTGAAATAAAAGCAATCGCATCGTGTGCAAAAGGAGTTACCCTAGGATTAATTTTGCTTTTATCGAAACGCGCTTTTTCTTCTTTAGTTAAATCTCGAGTTGTAATTACAACTTTAGCTTTTTGATTTAATAAATCATTAATTACTTCAGCTTCTGATTTTGGTTTTACCGTAATTTTTGCATCATAGTAAGTTCCCTCAAAAACAGCTACCTGATCGTCTACAATTTGCTTTACTGTTTCATCAACCGTAATATCAAGTGATCCTTTTAAAATGGTTTCTTTATTAGTTTCATTATTGCTTTTTTGGTTGCACATGACAAACAAAAAGACAAAAACGATCAAACCTAGAGCCTTACTATATTTCAACATAATTATTCTTCCTTTGAATTAATTAATCTTAAAAATCTTATTCCCGAATATACAATCAGTAAACCTCCAAAAGCATATCTATATTTCCATTCCATGTTTAGCGGAAGTTTCTCCCAAAACATAATCATTAAACCGAGTACAAGATATATTAAAAAAAACAGTATTCCTAAAACAAGAAGAAATCGCTCTTTGAGCGATTTCTTCTGAATATTATTAAGCATATCTTTTAACATTATTCTGCAGATTGAATAGTAATAGGAAGAGAGTACAATACCCTAACTTTTTTACCATTTTGCTCGCCGGGAGTCCATTTTGGACATTTTTTAAGAACTCGAATTGCTTCTGCTCCTGTACCATAACCGATATCTCTTAAAACTTTAATATCTGTTAATGACCCGTCTTTTTCAACTACAAACGTAACGTAAACTTTACCTTTTAAACCTTCTTCTTCTGGAGTCTTGTAATTGTTTCCTACGAATTTGTAGAATTTATCAATACCTCCTGGGAAGTCTGGTTTTACTTCGATACCAGCTGTGTTATATACAGTGTTATCTTCTTGTACCACCTCTGCTACTGGTCCTTTTCCAACTGGCTCATCAACAGTTAAAACTGCATCTGGATCTCCTTTGATAGTCTCAGCACCAACTTTTTTGTCTTTTAAATCAACAATTTTTGGTGGGTCTTCAGTTACTTCTTCTGCCTTAGCAACCACAGGTTTAACGAATTTTACCTGATCCACTTTTGGTGGTGGTGGCGGTGGCGGTGGCGTATTTGGCTTAATTTCCTCTTTTTTTGGAGGCAATTTTACCGTAGCCATCTTAACCTCTTTAACCTCTTCTTCTTCTGCAGAATCTGGTAAGAAACTTGCAATAAGAGGAGCAGCGATAGCCGCACTAAAGATAAGAGAACCAATAACAAGTGCTTTCACAGTTGTTTTTCCGTTTGATTTTCTCAACTCATATGCACCATATATCTTATTACGACCTTCGAATACGATATCAAGCCACTGATTTTTTATAATATCTAATTTCATACTTCTTGATTTTTAAGTCGATAAAACTAAGATTGCTCTTATTTTTTATCTATCACTTTTGTTTCTTCTGGTGTAAACTCAGGAACAATCGCATACGTATCAACTCCAGTGATAGCCATTTCGTCCAAGATATCAACCAAATTACGGTAATTTGATTTTTTCGTTGGTTTAATGATCACAATGATTCCGTTTTTAGGTTTCCCTAAAGCTGCAGAATACGCTAAAACATTTTTCTTTTGTTTTAACAATTCTCTACGAATACCATCTTTACCATATGCAATATCTTTTGGTCCCACTTTTGGTGTTGCCAATAACCCCATATAGTAAACCATTTTATTATCAGCACCCAACATTACTGTCATGGTACGATTTTCGTCTACTTTGGTATCCTCAGTTTTCTTATTTGGATCATCATCTTTATTCGGCAAAGACAAATCCATCGATTGAGGTTTTGACAACGAAGTAGTTAACATAAAGAACGTGATCAATAAGAATGCCAAATCCACCATCGCCGTTAAATCGACTTTCGAATTTTGCTTTTTACTTCTTACTTTACCACCTTTACCACCACCGCCGTCGCCGGTATTTAATTCAGCCATCTTAGTGTATATTTTTTAATTAAAAGTCTCTTCCTCTCTTACCAGTAACTAAGTTAAAGGAATTGATTTTCTGATCTTGCAAAATATCCATAATTTTTTTAATTTTTGGATATTGCTCTTTAGCATCTCCTTTAATCGCAATCTGCAATTCTTTGTCATCTAAATCAATTGTAGCTCTTCTAGAAATTAGAAGCCAGTCTTTTAATTGATTATCTAACGAATCCAAAGGAATTCCAGGTTGGTTAGCTTTAGTTCTGTCTGCCGCTTTCATATCAATGATTTGCTTAAGACCTGTAATTGGCACACCAAAATCATCCATCAATGCAAATTTGGTTTTATCTTCTTCTGAAAATTCAATACCATATTTTGCACCCATACCTTCAAGAGTTCTTTTACGAACTTCTCTTCCTTTGATGTCAAAAAATACTTTCCCTTTTCCTACTGTAATAATAGCCAAATCAGTATCTGGCAATTTAGTTATAGCAACAGAAGCAGGCATATCTACAGGCAATGCCTCAGGCACTTTAGCAGTAGCGGTCAAAATAAAGAACGTTAGCAAAAGGAACGCTACATCACACATCGCAGTCATATCTGTCGATGTAGACTTTTTTTTCATTTTTATTTTAGCCATTATCTTTTATTTTATTTTTTTGATTATAAAAAATCAAAAATTAATTATTGTCTTAAACTTCCTCTGAATTTTCTGTAAGTATTAACGATAGTAGTACCAGCCTCATCGATAGAGTAAGTTAAATCGTCAATTTTAGCAGTAAAGAAGTTGTAAGAAACAATTGCTAAGATAGAAGTAGAGATACCTGTAGCAGTGTTGATAAGTGCCTCAGAGATACCTGTTGCAAGAGCAGCTTGGTCAGGAGTACCAGCAGAAGCTAACGCACCAAACGCTTTAATCATACCAGATACAGTTCCTAATAATCCTCCTAATGTACCTAAAGATACTAAAGTAGAGATGATAGTCATGTTTTTCTCTAACATTGGCATTTCTAATGAAGTTGCCTCTTCAATTTCTTTGTGGATTACTTCTGAAGCTTCTTCGCTGTTGAATCCTTCTTTTTTAACATCTTGGTATTTTACCAAAGCAGATTTAATTGCGTTTGCAACTGAACCTTGTTGTTTGTCACATGAAGCGATAGCAGCCTCGATGTTTCCTTCTTTAATACTACCTTGAACGCTTTTCATGAATTTGTCAAGGTTAGTTTTTCCTGCAGCTTTACCGATAACAATAAATCTTTCAATAGAAAAAACAACAACCATTAAAAACATACCTAATAATACTGGTACGATGAAACCTCCTTTATATACTTGTCCTAATGTATTGATTGGATGTCCTGTTTCTGGATTACCTCCTTCGAAGTTCGCAGCATCTCCCATGATTACTTTCCAAATAAACACCCCTACTAAGATACACGCTACAATAATGATTCCTGTGATCATTCCTCCGCCATTTGAAGTGCTTTCTTTTTTAACTTTAACGTTTGCCATTTTTTTTAATTTTAATAGTTTTAAATAATTTTTATTTTTTAGTTATATTTAACTTGTAGAGGAGCAAATTTATACGTTTAGTTTAAATAAAAAAACTTTTTTTAATTTAATTGACCGAAATTTAACTTCAAATTAAAAAATATCTCATTAAATTGCCGGTATCATTTTTTAGATAAAACAAAAAAAAGGACGATAATTAGAAAAATTACAACGTTTTAGTAAATATTCAAAGATTCCTTTGATATCTTCTTAAAAAGCTGCGAATTTTTTTTTTATTAAATTTTCAATCAAAAAAAGCTTTTTCTTACTAAAAAAAACCACATAAAAAGTACCCAAAAACAAAGCAATACTCATATAACAATCTAAATTACAAATAAAAACATGAATAAAAAAGAGAATTTTATTGCAGATATAACTACAGGGTATTCTTCGAAGGGAGATAGCATTATACTTGGAGGGGCAATGCTTGACGGTGAGCCAATTGCGGAAGCACATGTCAAAATTCCTCTAAAAACTTTAAACCGACACGGACTAATTGCCGGCGCAACCGGAACAGGAAAAACCAAAACAATTCAGGTTTTTTCTGAGCAACTTTCTAATGCAGGAATTCCTGTATTAATGATGGACATTAAAGGTGATTTTAGCGGTATAGCCAAAGAAGGTAAAGAAGAAGGTTTTATCACAGAGCGTCATGCCAAAATAAACATACCTTATAATGTAGCCGCATTTCCTGTCGAGTTGATGTCTTTATCAAAACAAAACGGAGTTCGTCTGCGTGCTACTGTTTCTGAGTTTGGACCTGTTTTATTCTCGCGTATTTTAGATCTGAATGATACACAGGCTGGAGTTGTAGCGGTTATCTTTAAATATTGTGATGATAACAAGATGCCTCTGCTTGATTTAAAAGACATAAAAAAAGTAATCAATTATATTACAGAAGAAGGCAAAGATGAAATTGCTGCTAGTTATGGCAAAATCTCAACTGCAACAACTGGAACTATCCTTAGAAAGATTATAGAGCTGGAACAGCAAGGAGGTGATTTGTTTTTTGGCGAATTGTCTTTTGAAACGGATGATTTAATGCGAATTGACGAAAACGGAAAAGGTTACGTTAATATCATTCGCTTGACGGATATTCAGGATAAACCTAAATTATTCTCGACTTTTATGTTAAGTCTTTTGGCTGAAATTTACCAGAAGATGCCAGAAAAAGGAGATGCAGACCAACCTGAATTAGTCATTTTTATTGATGAAGCGCATTTAATTTTCAATGAAGCCAGCAAAGCCTTATTAGAACAAATTGAAACGATTGTAAAATTAATTCGTTCTAAAGGTGTTGGGATTTATTTTGTAACACAAAACCCAATGGATGTTCCAAGCGGTGTTTTGGCCCAATTGGGATTAAAGATCCAACACGCTTTGAGAGCTTTCACTGCAAATGATCGCCAGGCTATTAAAAAAACAGCAGACAACTACCCTACTTCTCCTTATTATAAAACGGATGAATTATTAACGAGTTTAGGAATTGGAGAAGCTTTGGTTACGGCGCTTAACGAAAAAGGAATTCCAACTCCTCTTGTGGCCACGATGATGCGTGCACCAATGAGTAGAATGGATGTTTTATCTCAAACTGAAATTGACGAAATAAACGGTAAATCGAAACTAGTTAAAAAATATGCTGAAGAAATCGATCGTGAAAGTGCTTTTGAAATCTTAACCAAAAAATTATCGGATGCAGCAGAAGTCGCTGCCCAACAAGAAGAACAAGCTCCTGCCAAATCATCAAAAGCAGGACCGAGTACAACAGAAGTTGTTACAAAATCTGTTTTGAAAGTTGTAACAAGCGCTACTTTTATAAGGGGTGTTTTTGGTGTGCTAACCAAAATCTTCAAAAAATAAAAAAATGAAACCATATAAGCGATATAAGTCAATATAATACTTTGTGTAAAGATTTTAAATGAACTTATATCGCTTATATGGTTTAAAAATTCTATCTATTTTCTAACAATTCCAGAATCTTATTTTCTACTTCAGGTGTGTTCCATATATTTTCGATATTATCGAGTTTTAAAACCTCTTCCATAATCGCATTTTGATAATCTCCGATTGCTAAAGCTTCGGCATACGGACGGTCACTAAAAGTAACACGGCTATAAAGCGGAATCCATTTATCTGGATGTTTGTCTGAAAAAACTTTTTCTATTTTCTTTTGCAGCAAGAATTTTTCATCTGCCGTTTTGGTGCTCATTTCTAAGAAATTTCGATATGAAAGCTCTGCAATGGCATCTGCATTTGGTTTTCTAGAGATCTGATATTCTGCAAATATTTTTTTCCAATCGTCTTGGTACTTTTCAATCATTTCACTCAAAACAGTGATATCTTCAAAACCAGCATTCATTCCTTGTCCGTAAAATGGAACAATCGCGTGACAGGCATCTCCAATCAAGGCAATTTTATTTTCGTAAGTCCACGGAAAACATTTCATGGTAACTAAAGTACTGGTTGGATTTTTAAAGAAATCATTTGCCAGTTCTGGAATTACTTCAATCGAGTCTGGGAAATTTTTCTCGAAGAAATCTTCGACCATTTTACGGTCTGTTAATGACTCAAACGAATTTTCTCCTTCGAAAGGCATAAACAAAGTACAAGTAAAACTCCCATCAAGATTTGGAAGTGCAATTAACATGTATTCGCCTCTTGGCCAAATATGAAATGAATTTTTATCTAATTTATGTGTTCCGTCTGAATTTGCTGGAATATTTAGTTCTTTATATCCCATATTCAAAAATTCCTGCGAATAATTAAACATGCTCTGACGCTGCATTCTGTGACGGATTCTAGAAAAAGCTCCATCGGCACCAAAAACCATATCAAATTTTCTTTCTTCCCACTCGCCTCTTTCGCTTTCACCAATATGAAGTGTCGCATCATTTAAAGTGACGTCCCAAACTTTCTGCTCAAAATGAAATTCGGCTCCAGCTTCTTCAGCAAGATCGATCATTTTTCTATTTAATTTTCCTCTTGAAATAGAATATATAGATTCGCCTTCCTGACCGTAATTCTGAAAATTTAATTTATCAACTAAGTGAATGGCACGTTTGTCCATCGGAATTGCGATTTCTCGAACCGAATCACCAACACCAACTGCATCTAAAGCTTTCCAGCCACGGTTGGACATTGCTAAATTAATAGAACGGCCAGAAAAATTTATTTTTCGGATGTCTGGACTGCGATCATAAACGTGAACGCTGTGTCCAGCTTTTTTAAGATAAATTGCCAGAAGCGACCCTACAAGTCCAGAACCAACTACAGCAATTTTTAATGATGTTTGCATCGAGGGAAAATCTAATATTGGGTCGTAAAAATAACTAATAATAATACATGAGCTGTAAAATAAATGAACAAATTGTTCGTAAATAGTGATTCACAAACATTATCCTGTTTTTTGGCGTTTCATAAATATAACAAATTGTTATTTTATTAAATTTATTTACAAAAATTAAACATTTAATTTCGTTATTAGATTTATACAATTAGTAAAACAGAAATTATGAACAGCGAAATTTTACAATCAGACATTATTTTAGAAAACGAGAAAGTGCTTTTGATTCCATTTGAAAGCGAAAGAAATATAGAACTCAAAGAAATCATTTTTGATGATGACATTTGGAAACATATGGGAATGTATGTTCGAAACGATCAGGATTTTGAAAACTATATTCAAAGTACGTTAAAACAGAAATCTGATGGAATTTGTTATCCGTTTTTGATTATTGATAAAGCTACAAACAAAGTAGCAGGAAGCACACGATACGGTTATTTAAATCATGCGAGTCAGAAATGTGAAATTGGATGGACTTGGTACGGAAAAGAGTTTCAAGGAACGGGATTAAATCAAGCATGTAAATTTGAATTGCTGAATTTTGGTTTCGAACAAATTCAATTTAGAAGAATTCAGTTTAGCGCAGATTTAGAAAACTTACGATCACAAAAAGCAATTGAAAAGCTAGGCGCTGTAAAAGAAGGTGTTTTTAGAAACAATTATGTCGATTCTGAAGGAAAAAGTAAAACTGATGTTTATTTTAGTATTATATCTGAGGAATGGTCGAAAACTAAAAAAGAATATTTCTCAGCGTTTCTTTAAAAAACAGAAGCCGATTTTAAAATCGGCTTCTGTTTGAATTAATTTACCTTTTAAAAGAAATACTTATTTTACTTCTTCAAAATCTCCAGGTTTCCAGCTTCCATCAAAAGCAGCTTTTTCAGGTCCATAGATACGTATATAAACAAACCAGCCTTTATTTGGAATTGTTTTTATCCATTGCCCTTCTTTGCCTGCAGGCATCTTTGGTCCAAAATACAAATCAACTGTTTTACCTCCTATTTTATCTTTAAGCTCAAACATAGAACGAAGCGCTGCCTTATTTTGGTCTGTAGCAATTTGGCTTCTAGTTTCGGCATCATAAACTGTAACCGACCAGAAAAGTTTTGCAGGTACAGGTGTAGGAAGTGTAAGTTTATAAGTCTTGCTTCCATCAACATATTTTCCTGTATTGTCTTTCAATCCTAACCAATATAAAGATCCTGAACCTTCTTGACGTCTAAACATAGCTGGAGAAGCACCAATTGCCTGGTAGAACCAAGTTTCTCTCGCATCTATATCAACATAATTCTCGGTATTAAAATCTCCATTTTCAGGACGAAGCCCAACCCATTCCCATTGGCGATCTTTCCAAACTATACGATCTGGACGACGATCGGCAAATGATTGCACACGCATTTGAGCATTAGCAATTTTTGCAGCTTTTGAAAGTATACTTTTCATACGCTCATCTGGCGTAAAAGGCTTTCCTTTTGCAATTCCAAGCACTGCCAATTCTCCATAATAATTGCGATATCCATCATAAGATGGTTCACGATCGATAATTTCTTTTAAAACTTCCCAATACTTAAAAGTTGTCTCATATTTTAACGGAGTGCTGTTTTGCGGTTTGTCAGTCAATTGAAGCCATGTTGGATCTTTCCAATCAGAAGTTTTATTAAACGGATAAACTTTTACTGTTGTCAAGCGTTCTAAGGCCCCTTTTACATCTCCGCCAACAGGAAGCGAACGCACACCAACAGTAAGATTATCAGATGAAGCGTGCCAAATGTAATACCCTGTTGATGGAATTGGCCCTTTGTAACCAAATGGAAGAATTAAGTGCTTGCCTCCTTTCCCTGCATCGGGGCCAGGAATTCCCATATCGGCAACCCAGCGCTGATTAACATCCATAGCAACAACAATAAGTGGACCTGTCGGAATTTCGACAACCATAGGACCTTTTGATAAATCTAAAACTACAGGTGCATAAGGTGTATCTGAATTTAATGTATATCCTATTTGACCTGGTTTTGTATCCAATGTTCCAAAAACGGAATTGGCTTTTACTCCTATTTCAAGATTTCCTAGACCAATTGCCGCGCCAGAAACTGTTGGATAGAAAAACTTATAGGTTTGTATCGCACGATTAAGATCGGCATCATCATATGCTTTTTGTATAGTTGCCTCTGTTGGATATCCGCCAACAAATTCATAGCCATCTACACTTGAAGAATCTGCAGAAACGCTTTCATTATTTACTACGGTTTCTTTCTTACAGGCTATTGCAAGAAGGAATAATGAAAACAAACAAGGAATGATTTTTTTCATAATAATTAGATTTAAACTTGAATTAGGGATAAAATTCCAATCAAATTTAAATCTAGTCCATACAATATTAGCTACTTACTATCTTCAAACAGGTTTCAAGTTATAAAATGAAACCTGTTTTTTATGGATACTCATTTTTGTTTCATTCTCTTTTTAGCCTAAATTTGAAATCAAATTGACAAATCAAACTTAAATATGCAGTTATACTCAGAACATTACGTAACTCAAAAAACGGAAAGATTTGTCAATAAAGTTTGGTGTCTAGATAATAGCATTGGCGAAAGCTTGATTGAAAACAAACTCGTTCTTCCAAACGGATGTTTCAATCTTGCTTTTATAACTGGAAATTCTATTGATGTTCATACAAGTAAGGCCAAATATGAAATGAACGAAGGCGTTTATTTTTGTTCGCAAATGACCAACAAAGTTTTGGTAAACATACATCCAAAAACTAAAGTTACAATTATTCAGCTTCATGCTTGGGCGCTTTCATTGTTTCCAAAATATGATTTAAGCGATTTCACAGATTCTATCATCAAAATTAATCCTGACGAACTGCCTTTTAAAATTAAGATTGATTCTGATTCTCATATTGTAGTAAATACAATAAACTCTTATTTTGAGGCATTATCTAATTCTCATTCTGAAAAAGATATAATTGAAAAAATCTGCGAAATCATAAAACTAAAAAACTTCGAAGTTTCGGTTTCAGATCTTAGCCAATCCTTAAATTCTTCTCAGCGTTTATTGCAAATAAAATTTAAAGTGGCGACTGGACTTACCATCAAAAAATACATTCAGATTTTAAAATTCAGAAAATCTGTAGATCAAATGCTAAATGCCAATTTAGAAAAATTAAGTCTTACAGAAATCGCACTTTATAACAAATACTTTGATCAATCCCATTTTATAAGAAAATTTAAAGATGTGACCAAAATGACTCCGAAAATGTTCAATCCTGATTTGTATTTTCTCTCAAAAAAAAGATAAATTTTCGCATTTGTACAATTTTGCGATTGTTGATTGATCTAATTTTGCCAAATCATCAATCAATAATCAATCACAAATGAAAATTAAATCATCCCTTTTTCAGTTAAAAATCCTTTTAATTGGAATCTTATTTATTCAAATCCAACTAGGATTTTCCCAAGAGGCTAAAAATTCTGCTTTATATAAAACCATTATGTCAAAAGACAGTCTTCTTTTCAACATTGGTTTTAATACCTGCGATATAAAACAATTTGAAAATCTTTATACTGAGGATTTTGAGTTTTATCATGACAAAGACAGTATTTCGGACAAGACAAGATTTCTAAAAACATTCCAAAACGGAATCTGTTCTCCAACAAGAAAATATAATTATCGAAGAGAATTAATAAACGGAAGCACAGAAATTTATCCTTTATATAAAAATGGTGTTTTATATGGCGCTATACAAATGGGAACGCATCGTTTTTATGAAAGCTCAGCCAGCAATACAGAACAGGCTGGAAGCTTTGCTAAGTTTACACATCTTTGGCTTTTAAAAAATAAAGACTGGAAATTAGCACGATCACTTAGTTATAATCACCAAATGACAAGTTCTATAGCTGGCATATCAAATCTTTTTGACAATAATCTGGAAACTGAAAAATGGCTAAAAGAAAATAATGTTCCCGCTCTAGGAATTGGAATTATTACAGATGGAAAACTAAAACAAATTAAAGTTTTTGGCGAACTTAAAAAAGGCGTTTCAGCACCTTACAATACCATTTGGAATGTCGCTTCGTTGACAAAACCCGTAACTGCTATTACTGTTCTGAAATTAGTAAGTGCCGGAAAATGGGATTTAGACGAACCGCTTTATAAATACTGGATTGATCCTGATATTGCAAAAGATCCATATTTAAAATTACTGACCACGAGAATTGTTTTGAGTCATCAAACAGGTTTTCCAAATTGGAGATCTTTTAACGAATCTAAAAAATTAGATTTCAAATTCAAACCTGGAACACAATACCAGTATTCTGGAGAAGGTTTTGAATATCTGCGAAAGGCGCTGGAGAAAAAATTTCATAAAACATTGGATCAACTGGCTTCAGAATTAGTTTTTGAACCATTAAAAATGAAGGATTCCCAATTAATTTGGAATGACAAAATTGATCTATCAAGATATGCAGATGGCTTTGATAATAAAGGAAATCTTTATGAACCAACAAAAAACAAAACCGCAAATGCCGCCGACGATTTATTGACGACAATTGAAGATTACGGCAATTTTTTATGTAGTGTTTTGAATAGTGATGGCTTAAGTAAAAAAGTTTCTGACGATATGAAATCGCATCAAATTGCTACCAAAAAAAATAAATATTTTGGTTTAGGCTTCGAAATTTACGATTTAGGAAACGGCAATTATGCCCTATCTCATGGTGGCGCAGACAAAGGTGTTCAGACCATTTTTATTTTACTTCCTAAAACAAAACAAGGTCTTGTAATATTTACCAATGTTGATGACGGCTATAAAATTTATGAAAATATTGTGGTGCATTACTTAGGAGAAAATGGCCAGAAAATAGTTGAGATCGAAACAAAATAATTCAGATTCAATTGGATATCAACTCAAATACAAAAACATGCTAAAGTTATTTATCCTTTTTTTATTATATATAAGTAAAGTTTTGACTGATTAATTGTGCTTAAAAATATTTGTTAGTTATGAGCATAGGCCTACTTTTAAAGTATTTGGTCTGTGCTCTGCTTTTTTATTTTGAAAAAAAAAATGAAAAAAGTAGGTCAATCTTGAAACCAAATCGCAAATCGATCGTCTAACATTTTAGGACATCTTTTTATTTCATTGAAGAAGTTTCAATCATCAATCAAAAACGAATTTCATTAATCTAAAACCATAATCAATCCATTATGAAAAAATCAATCAAACTTATTGCACTATTTGTCGCTTTTCAGCTTTCCTCATTTAGCGTTTTCGCTCAAGATAAAGCACAGCAAATTGAGCAGCTTTTAAGTAAGTATAACGAATACGGACAATTTAATGGTTCTGCTTTAGTAGCCGAAAACGGAAAAGTAATTTTCAAAAAAGGTTTTGGTTCTGCCAATATGGAGTGGAATATTCCCAATCAACCAGATACTAAATTCAGATTGGGATCCATAAGTAAACAATTTACTGCTCTATTAATTGTAAAGCTGGCAGAAGAAGGAAAAATAAAACTAGATGTTCCTATTACAACTTATCTTTCTGACTATCCGAAAGAAAACGGCGATAAAATTACTATTCATCATTTACTGACACATACGTCAGGTATTCCTAATTACACAAGCTCACCAAACTTTCTAAGAGACAAAGCAAAAAATCCTTATACGCCAGAAGCCTTTATAAAAACATTTTCTAGTCTGCCACTTGAATTTACTCCAGGCGAAAAATTCAATTACAGCAATTCGGGATATTTTTTATTGGGTTACATTATCGAAAAAATTACAGGCAAAACATATGAGCAGAATTTGCAAGAAACTATTTTCACGCCTTTAAAAATGGTAAATTCTGGTTACGATCATAGCGATGTGATTCTAAAAAACAGAGCAGCTGGTTATGAAAAAGAAGGCAAAAAAATTGTCAATGCCTCTTATATTGACATGAGCATTCCATATGCTGCTGGATCTTTATACTCTACTGTAGAAGATTTGTATTTATGGGATCAGGCACTTTATACTAATAAACTGCTTTCAGAAAAATCGATGGAATCTCTTTTCAAACCTTACATAAAAGCCTGGGATGGTTTTTATGGCTACGGATGGTCAACTTATGAGGTTCCAAACGGAGACAGCAAATTAACTGTTATTGAGCATGGTGGCGGTATTAACGGATTTAATACTGTTATCTCTCGTATTCCAAAAGATAAAATTCTTATCGTTTTATTGAATAATACTGGAGGAACTGTTTTGGGAGAAATGAACACAGCAATTCGTTCCATTTTATACAATCAGCCTTTTAATCAGCCAAAAAAATCTCTAGCTCTTGATCTATTAGATGTTTATAATGAAAAAGGCGCTGTTGCAGGAACAGAGACTTTTAAGAAGTTAAAAAACGATCCAACCTACGGAATTAAAGAAAGTGACATGAACAAAGTTGGGTATCAATTACTTCAAACTGGAAAAAAGAAAGAAGCTATTGAAGTTTTCAAAATCAATGTTGAGACTTTCCCAAAATCTGGAAATGCTTATGATAGTTTAGGCGAAGCATATTTGGCAGATGGAGACAAAAAACTAGCAATGGTCAACTATAAAAAATCTGTTGAATTGGATCCTACAAATGAAGGTGGAAAAAAAGTTCTGGAAGAGCTTTCTAAAAAATAAAGGCAAATAATTGTAAATTAATTTCTTAAAAAAACGACTCCGATAAAATAGCTCTAACAGTTATTCTATCGGAGTTTTTGTTACAACTTGGGACATACAAATTCGGTCAATTATTTTTTAAAAATACTATTTTAGCCTCACCCAAAATAATTGAATAACCTATGAAAAATTTGAAAAACTATCGTTTTCTAACTGTCTTGCTATGTCTTTTTATTTCTTCTAAATCTTTATCGCAAAGCAATCAGCCTTTAATGCCTAGCCAGCAGAACAAAATTATAATCGATAAAATTGTTGAAGCGACTCGTTACAAAAACTACGTTATTGATTTTTGCCTTTCAAAAATAAATGAAACTTCTGCAAAAGAAGGTTGGAATGACCAAAAGGCAATGGAAGTTACTCAAAGCATTAACTACAAAAACTTTAGAGATGCCATTTACAACAGTTTTGTAGTGTTTGACGAAGTTGAATTGGAAACTTTATTAAAAGCCTACGAAAAAGATCCTGCCTATCAAACACAAAATGTCATGACCAATAATAGGGTTCTTATTAATAATCTGAACATTTTTGCGAATGATATTGTTTTGGGGAAGTATATTTCTAAGTAAGGTTCAGAGGTGCAAAGCAACAAAGGTTCAAAGGTTTTCTAAATAGAAACCTTTGAACCTTTATTAGCATTTGAATCTACATGAAACTTAAACCAAAAACTACTTCTTAGGTTTTAAAATTAGTTTAGTTGAAGTCTTTATAATCTCTTCTTTGTTTAATTTCATTTTTCTGAACTTTCCTGCGTTGTACATTTCAGCTTGATCATCGTAGTGTTTACTAAACGGATTTCCTGATTGACCAGTTGGCAAAATACTCCAGCTGTTTTCTACATCGGAAAAATCGACAATTCTTCTAGTTGAAGGTCCGCCTTTGGTATAATATTTACCTTCATCGTTAAATCCGAAAAATAAATTATTGATTACTTCATTTGAACCTGGCGAATTAAATGGGCCAACATTAAACAATCCGCGAAGCGCTTTGACTTTTCCTAATGGATGTTCGTGTTCTACTGTATGTACTTTCCCCCAGTTCCATTCTGAAATGTTTTCTCCTAGCTGATTCTGCAAAGCAACAACAGCATCATGAAAAGATTTTGAAACAACATCTGTTCTGGTTTCTTTTATATTTTTTGTTTTGATGTTATCCCACCAAATCGAATTTTCATTTTTTATCTGATTGGCAATTACTTGTTTTCCAAGAGAAATACCCAAAAACAAATTGAAATTGTCTTTTCCCATTTCGTCTTCAAACGTATTTTTCAAATACAGATAAATCCATTTGTTGTAAATCGTTGGCGCAACATCCTCTAAATTGGTTGTTCCTTTCCAAGATCTTAAAACATTTATAACTTCTTTTTCTTTATTAGAAAGTGGTTTATTATCTAAACTTGCAATTAAGTTTTTAGTCGTTTCAACAGCAACATCAGAAGTATTATCATAAATCATTTTACTGATGGCTTCCTTATCCCAATCTGATTTTGCATTTAAAATTCCAGAAATTCTTTTAGCGCGATCTTCCGGTAGATAATATCCTGGATATAAATAACCATTATCTATTGCTTCTGGCTGATTATTGGCCGAATAAACATATCCCCATGCTGGATTTTCTGCTGACGGATTTTCTTCAAAATCTAAAAACTTCGTAATATCATCTTTTCCACTTGAACCGTCCAAAATCAAATGTGTATTAACACCTTCATTATGTCGGTACAATTTCCCGCTCGCCCACCAAGCAACGTTTCCTTTAGCATCGCCATACATAACGTTTAATCCTGGCGCTGCAATTAAAGAAACTGCCTTTTTAAATTCGGTTGTGTTTTTAGCATGCGAAAGTCCATAAGCCGCATCTAAGATTTGAATTGGCTCTCTTGTGTACGTCCAAGACATTGCAATAGGATTCTTCTTTCCTAAAAGATCTATAAAATCATTCATGACTGGTCCGTGACGAGTAATTTTAACTGTCAATACAACATCTGAAGAATCTTTTACTTTAATCGTTTTTTTTCTGATTTCGTATGTACTGAAACCTGTTGGTGTTTGATATTGAGAAGCATCATCTGCTTTATTTTTTTCTTGGTAAAAATCGATATCATCATTTTCAAACATCGTTAAACCATAAGCATAATCTCTGTTATGCGCCAAAAGCGGAAATGGAGTTCCAGCCAAATAACATCCGTACAATTCATGCTTTGGTGTAACTAAATGAGCTTCATACCAAGTTGCAGGCTGCGAAAATCCAATATGCGGATCATTAGCAAAAATAACTTTTCCCGTTTTTGATTTATGCGGTCCAACAACCCAACTATTACTTCCAACAAATGGAGGAATTGGAGACTGATCCAACATAGCAGTTATAGATTTTGAAATCTCGGTATATTCTTCAGTCTTCTCTTTAGAAATTCTAATTTTTGTATTATTAAATTCTCCATCAATACCTAAATCTTTCAAATAAGCAGCTCCATATTTATTTTTAATATCGGTCAATAACGGATCTGTTTTCTGCGCCATCGCAAAACTAAAAGACATATATCCAAAAATATTATAAACGTCTTTTATGGTAAATTTTTGCTTTTTTACACCAACCAAAGTAAATTCTATCGGCGTCACGCCTTCTTCCAAATACTGATTGATTCCATCCAGATAGGCTTGTGTCAGTTTATAACTTTCGCTGTTTTTATCCAATTTTGCAATGGCTTTTGCCGAAGCTTCTTCGATTCCGATTCCAGCAAAAAACTTATCATTTTTAAGCGCTACACCTCCAAAAATTTCAGATAAACGTCCTGGAGCAATTCGGCGTAACAATTCCATTTGCCATAATCTTTCCTGCGCATGTACGTAACCAAGTGCGGTCATAGCATCTTTTTCTGAATCTGCATAAATATGAGGCACTCCAAAATCATCAAAATAGACTGTGGTTTCTTTCTCGAGATTATTCAATTGTACAGAACCTTCATATTTCGGTTTTAGATGAAAAATGTAAGCGCATAAACCAATCGCAAGAATTACAACAAGAACCAATAATGTCAACAGGATTTTTTTAATTATTCTCATATTTTAAAAAAGGATGAAATTCGTAATAATGTAACTTTTCTTCAAAATCTTATAAGAGACAACAGTCTTTAAAAGTCTAAATTTATGTATTTAAAATTAATCCTATAAATGTCTGTATATAAAAAAATAGCGATTGTTATAATTTCTCTTCTTGCACTTGTAATTCTTGCCAATGTCGGGTTGAATTATTGGATCAAAAAACAGCTTCCAATCATCATTCACGAAAAAAACAAAACCGCATATAATATCAATTATGAAAAAATTGAAGTCTCTCTTTTTTCTCGAAATATTAATGCACAGACTTTACTTGTGAGTCCGAAAAACGAACCAAAGGACAGCAAAAATGGACTTTTTTCTAAAATTGAATCTATCACTATAAAACATTTTAACATTTGGGATTTGGCGTTTCGAGATATTATTCAGGCGGAAAGTATCATTATCAATAAACCGCGAATCATTTTATACAAAAAAGGCGAAAAACTCATCAATAATAGCAAAAGCATTGAAAAAGAAATTATTGATCCGTTTCGAAAAATTATTGCAGTTTCTAATATTTACCTCAACGACGGATCGGTTGATGTGGTCTCTTTAGATACAGATAAACCTATTTTTAGCATAAAAAAAATACTTTTAAAACTGGAAGGCATTTTAATTACCGATGCAACTTTAAAAGAAAAAATTCCGATTCAATATAAAAAATATGCTCTCGTTTGCGACAGTTTATTTTATAGACCAAATGGTTTTTATTACATCAATATTGGAAAAATAAGTACCGAAAAGAATTTTTTAAAGATTAATAATTTCTCAAATCTACCTCAATTTGAGCGTAGAGAATTTTTAAAGCGTCTTGAAAAAGAAAAAGACATTTACAATTTAAAATTTGATTCGGCTCAAGTCGCAAAAATGGACTGGGGTTTCAAAAATAATCAGTTTTATTTCAAAGCAAATTCGCTGATCATTCATCATTTTGATGCTAATATCTACCGTGGAAAAATGCTGAAAGACGATCCAAGCAAAAAATACCTTTACAATCATTTATTGCGAAATCTGAAATTTCCTCTTCAAGTTGATACACTTCAGGTTTTGAAATCGAAATTGGTTTATGAAGAAGAACTTGATTTTGCCAAAGGTCCAGGAGTTTTAACTTTCGATAAATTCAATTTGCAAGCAACTAATTTAAGAAGTGGTTTTGGTTTGAAAAAAACAGATGATGTGAAAATCAAAGTCAAATGCATTTTCATGAAAAATTCTCCTCTTGATGTCGATTGGAGTTTTAATGTTTTAGACAAAAGTGACGGATTTCATATTCAAGGCGTGATTTCAAATTTTGATGTTGGAGCCATGACAAGATTCACTAAACCTTATATCAACAGCACTTTTACCGGAACTTTCAATAAATACCGTTTTAATTTTTATGGAAACGACAACGGATCGAAAGGAAATGCTTCATTGGATTATGAAGATCTGAAAGTCAAATTATACCAAAAGAAAAATCCTGAAAAAGAAGCCAAACTCAAAACAGCAGTTGCTAATTTGTTAGTTAAAAACGATTCGAAAGAAAAACCCAAAACCGCCGAAGTCGAAGTAGAAAGACTTCAAGACAGATCGTTCTACAACCTTTTGTGGAGAAGCATTGCAGAATCCTTGAAGAAGATTTTGATTTAGAAGCTTTTTTTGGACCACGAATTGTAAAAATTGGCATTAATTTTTTATTCGCAGTGTGAAAAAAAGAAAAAATCGAGAAAATTTGTGCAATTCGTGGCAATCTTTTTGCAATATCCGCAATCCCTTTCAAACCTGACAATTATCAGGTTTTAGGACAATTTATTTTTCTTCATTTGTTCCTATTTTAATCCGAATACAAATGACAAAAAATAATCTGCATACTTTTCATATTCCAGTAATGGGACTTGCTTATACCATAGACAGTCCGATTCGAGTAGCGCAGTACGGAATTTCATCGGTTGTTGCTTTAGCAGACGATGATCTGATTGAAAAGATGCGTAATTTTTACAGCACAAAATTCAACATTCCTTACGAAGAAATTACTCAAAAATTTCACGACTATCGCGCTGAAAGAATTACCTCTTATTTAAATTTAGTCGATAAAATTGTAAAAGAGAAATTCGAAAACTTCAAAACAGAATTGGCAGAAAGCAAAACGACTTTAGAAAACTTTATGTCAATGCTGCCGAATACTTCTGATATTAAAAAGGGATTTCAGGCTTTATTAGATGACGGAATTGCTTTTAAAGAAAACATTCAAAATTACATTGAATCGCATCTTTTTCCAGGAGAAATCGATGTGAATATCATGACGAAACTAGACAAAGATAATTTTGTCAAAAATGAACAACTTCCAGTTGAGTTTAACGACGCACATGCTGCTTTAAGAGGTTTTGCCAATAGTAACTTGGAATCTTCTGTAGTTCTTTCTGCTGGAATGAATCCGAGATTGTTTGGTTATTTCGAAAACTTCAAAGATTTTTTTCCGAATGAAAACAACGAACTAAAAAAGAAAATTATCTTAAAAGTAAGTGATTTTAGATCGGCAATGATTCAAGGAAATTTCTTGGCGAAAAAAGGACTTTGGGTTTCAGAATATCGAATTGAATCGGGATTGAATTGCGGCGGACATGCCTTTGCAACTGACGGACTCTTATTGGGTACGATTTTAGAAGAATTCAAGCAAAAAAAAAATCAATTGATACAATCTGCCCACGAATTAATGATTAAAGCTTTACAGGCAAAAAATCAGCCTATTCCTGAAAATCCTTTAGAATTAAAAATTACGGTTCAAGGCGGTGTTGGAACTGCTGCAGAACATGAATTTTTATTGGACGAATATAAAGTTGATTCTGTAGGTTGGGGTTCGCCATTTTTATTAGTTCCCGAAGCAACATCTGTCGATAAAGAAACTCGCAATTTGTTGATGAATGCCAAAGAAGATGATTTTTATTTAAGCAATATTTCTCCTTTGGGAGTTCCTTTTAACACTTTGAAAGGAACTACAAACGAATTTTTAAAGCAAAAACGCATTCATGAAAATAAAGCAGGAAGCTCTTGTCCGAAGAAATTTCTAGCTTTAAGCAAAGAATACGACCCGCATGGAATTTGCACAGCTTCAAAAAAATATCAAGATATTAAACTAGAAGAATTAGAAGCAAAAAAGGATTCGATATCTAATGATGAATTTGAGAAGAGCAAAATCAAAATCACCGAAAAATCATGTTTATGTGTTGGTCTGGCGAATGCTTCTTATCTAGAAAACGATATTAAGATAAAAGGTCAGGCTCAAGGCGTAGTAATTTGCCCTGGACCAAACTTAGCTTATTTTGACCAAGAGGTTTCTTTAAAAGAAATGATCCAGCATATTTATCAAGGCAAATCGGTTATTAGAACAGACCGCCCGAACTTATTTATAAAAGAGCTTAAAATGTATGTTGAATATTTTAGAAATGAACTTCAGTCTATTTCTGGAGAACTTACAACAGCTCAGCTTAAAAAATGGACTACTTTTAAATCTAATCTGTTAGATGGAATTGAGTATTATAAAAATTTATTTGAATCGACGTCAGTCTTTAAGGGTCATCTTGATCAACTCGATTCTTGTAAATCAGAATTAGTTGGTATTAAAATTCCCGTTTCAGAGTTGGTTTAAAATTGAAAACCCCAAATTAAAATTTAATTTGGGGTTTGTTTTTATTTATAGAATAATTATTCCTTCTTCTTATTTTTACTATCAATAACAGCTCCTGTTCCAGTTCCTAATGCCGCTCCTGCTAAACCGCCAATAATAGCACCCTCGCCTTTTTTCTTACTGACAATTGCTCCTGTTGCGGCACCTACTCCAGCACCAATTACAGCTCCTTTAGCAGTTGCGCTCCAACCTTTCTTTTTAGCTGGTGCAGCTGTCGTTGTTGCGTCTTGCTGATGCACTACGACAACTTTTTCTTTTTGAGCTTCGATCTTTTCCTCGTTTAATTTCGCCATTTCAGTCTTCATCGAATCGATAACACGCTGTTTGTTAATTTCAACTTTCATTGAATCAATGCTGGCTTGCTTGGCTTTATTTACATCTTCTTTGTTCTGTTGTTGACAAGAAGTTAAAAATATCACGGTTAATAAAATATATAAGTCTTTCATGATTGTAAGTTTTAAAAAATTATACATTACAAAGTTCTTAATATCTGCTATAATGATTATTACAGAATTTTTTAGAAAGTTTATAAGATTTGAAGTTTTTGCTGTTTCTCGCTGCGTTTTATTTTTCAAGCTGAATAAAATTAATCTCGTAATCCCGATAGTTATCGGGATTACGAAGACGTAAAGTTTTATCCTCATTTTTTGTCATTTCGAGGAACGAGAAATCGCACTAGAAACTCTACAAAGATGGGCTACATACTTTGCGGAATAACTAGTGCGATTTCTCGTTCCTCGAAATGACAACAGCTCGATTAATTATTTTAAATAAAAAATTTCGTGTCTTTGCGAGATTATTTTTTACTTCCCTAAAATTCCTTTTTTCAAAATTTGTCCGAAGTCGTACATATCTTCATAAGAGCAATATAACGGAACTGGTGCTAGACGAATAACGTTTGGTTCGCGCCAATCTGTAATTACTCCGTTTTTCATTAAATAATCAAACAATGCTCTTCCTTCTCCGTGAAGGAAAACCGATAATTGAGAAGCTCTTTCTTCTGGATTTGATGGCGTAATAATTTCAAAAGTACTTTCTACTTCTTTATCGATTTCATGAAGAATAAATTCTAGATACGAAGTAATATGATCGCGTTTTTTGATTAAAGCATCCATTCCAACTTCAGCAAACATTTCTACTGAAGCTAAATATGGTGCTAGAGAAAGAACTGGAAGATTACTAATCTGCCATCCGTCTGCTCCGTGAACTGGATCAAAGTTTGGTTCCATTTTAAAACGACGCTCTTTGTTATGTCCCCACCATCCTGCAAATCTTGGCAAATCTGAATTATGATGTTTTTCATGAACAAAGCATCCAGAAGCATTTCCTGGGCCTGAATTCATATATTTATAACTGCACCAAGCAGCAAAATCTACATTCCAATCGTGAAGTTCTAGTTTGATATTTCCAGCTGCATGCGCTAAATCCCACCCTACTTTTGCTCCTGCTTTTTGTCCTGCAGCTGTAATGGTTTTAATATCAAAAACTTGTCCAGTGTAATAATTTACTCCTCCAATTAATACCAAAGCCAGTTCGTCACCAACTTCTTCAATCTTAGCCAAAACATCTTCTAAACGAATATTATGTTCTCCTTCTCTACGTTTAATTTCTACAATCGCATCTTCTGGTTTGTATCCGTGAAAATTCACCTGACTTTGAAACATATATTGATCTGATGGAAAAGCTTTTTCTTCACAGATAATTTTATAGCGTTTGCCTTTTGGCTGATAAAAAGAAACCATCAGCAAATGAAGATTTACTGTCAAAGTGTTCATAACCGTAACTTCAGACGGAAGTGCGCCCACAACTTTACTCAAAGGTTCTGCAAATCTTTCTTGATAATCCCACCAAGGTTTTTCGGCATAAAAATGACCTTCAACAGCCAATTCAGCCCAGTCATTCATTACTTCATCAATATAAGCTTTGGTACGTTTTGGCTGTAATCCTAAAGAGTTTCCCGTAAAATAAATTACTCGTTTATCATTTACTTTTGGAAAAATAAATTGATCTTGATAATGATTTAATGCGTCTTTCGAATCTAGCTCTCGTGCAAATTCGCGTGTATTTTGAAAAGTCATTGTGTTTTTGTTTTGGATGCTAAAATAACAAAAATTGTTTGTTTTGTTTCAGGTTTAAAGTTTCAAGTTGATATACTTTGTGTTTTTTTT
Organism: Flavobacterium sp. LPB0248; assembly: GCF_013388355.1. Lineage (GTDB taxonomy): Bacteria > Bacteroidota > Bacteroidia > Flavobacteriales > Flavobacteriaceae > Flavobacterium. The sequence goes on along the minus strand of NZ_CP058246.1, from coordinate 3,267,599 downwards.
AACCGCAAAGTTCGCAAGGATTTTTATCAAGGTCAACGTTTACAAACGCTAAGTTCGCAAAGCTTTGCGTTCTTTTGCATTTGGCAAGCACAGACTCAGTAAAAAGTCCTTGCGAACTTTGCGGTTAAATTTCACAACGAACTTCAAACTTAAAACCTGAAACCTGAAACTTGAAACTTGAAACCATTAAAAACCAAAAAACCCGACAGCTTCTTAAAAACTTGTCGGGTCTTCTATATAATATAAATTCTAATTAAAGAATTAACATCGCGTCTCCGTAAGAATAGAATTTGTATCCTTCTTTAATCGCTTCGTCGTATGCTTTTTTCATTAAATCGTGTCCACAGAAAGCAGAAATCATCATTAATAATGTTGATTTTGGTGTGTGGAAGTTTGTAATCATACAGTTTGCAATACTGAAATCGTGAGGAGGGAAAATAAATTTATTTGTCCATCCTTCGTATGGATTCAAAGTATTTGCAGAAGAAACAGAACTTTCAATTGCACGCATAGAAGTTGTTCCTACAGCACAGATACGTTTTTTCTTTGCTTTTCCTTCATTAACAATATCACAAGCTTCTTGAGTAATGATTAATTCCTCAGAATCCATTTTGTGTTTAGATAAATCTTCAACCTCAACTGGGTTAAAAGTTCCTAAACCAACGTGTAAAGTTACCTCAGCAAAGTTCACTCCTTTGATTTCTAATTTTTTCAAAAGGTGTTTTGAGAAGTGTAAACCAGCAGTTGGTGCTGCTACAGCTCCTTCTTCTTTTGCATAAATAGTTTGGTATCTTTCAGCATCTTCAGCAGTTACTTCTCTGTTGATGTATTTAGGAATTGGAGTTTCTCCAAGTTCAGTCAATTTATTTCTGAATTCTTCATAAGAACCATCGTATAAGAAACGTAATGTTCTACCACGAGAAGTTGTATTGTCAATTACCTCAGCAACTAACGAATCGTCATCACCAAAATAAAGTTTGTTACCAATACGGATTTTTCTAGCTGGATCAACTAAAACATCCCAAAGGCGTTGCTCAGAATTTAATTCTCTTAATAAGAAAACCTCAATTCTAGCTCCAGTTTTTTCTTTGTTTCCGTACAAACGCGCAGGGAAAACTTTTGTATTATTAAGAATTAAAACGTCTCCGTCATCAAAATAGTTGATCACGTCTTTAAACATTTTATGTTCGATAGTGTTTTTTTTACGGTCAATTACCATTAAACGAGATTCATCTCTATTTTCTGCTGGGAATTCAGCCAAAAGTTCTTTCGGTAAATTGAAATTGAAGTGTGATAATTTCATATTTGAGTTGTTGATTTTAGAGTGTAGCTTTTAGATTTGTTTATCTAAAAATTTAAATCGGTTGCAAATATACGATTGTGAGATAGACGTTGTCAAGTGTTTTGATGTTTATTTTCAAAAGTCCTTGATTTACTGCACTTTCAGATTGACTTAAAAAGCTATTCTTTAAGTCAATTTTAACTTTTTCGAACCATATAAGAAATATAAGTTCATTTAAAGCAAACCTATAATTTGGCTAAATCCGAAAAAAACATCTTTGAAAACCTCAGTTAAAGCTGAAGGCAATTCATTTACGAAAAAAAATATCTAAAATTCAACCATAAAAAAACCTCTGGTTGAAACCAGAGGCTATGTTTTATTATGCTTGAATTTAAATGAACTTATATTTCTTATATGGTTCAAAAACTACAATTCTGAGATTTGAAAGTTCAAGGCTTTTAAATCGTTCCAGAAATCTGGGTAAGATTTGGAAACTACTTCAGCATCATCAATAATAATTGGAACTTTAATTGCTAAAGGTGCAAAAGCCATTGCCATACGGTGATCGTTGTATGTCGCGATATGAATATCATGCTTAATATCTCCCGAACGCTCTAAAGTCAAACTGTCATTAGTAACAGAAATATTTGCTCCTAATTTAGTCAGTTCTATTTTTAGCGCTTCTAGTCGGTCTGTTTCTTTAATTTTTAAAGTATGAAGACCTGTCAAATGGCATCCAATTCCTAAACCTAAACAAGTTACTACAATTGTCTGAGCAATATCTGGCGTATTGTTTAATTCAAAATTTACATCTTGATAATTAAATCCTTCCACTTTCTCCAAAGTCATTTTGTTGTTTTGGAAAGTAGTTTTCACACCCATTTTTTCATAAAGAGAAACTAATTCTGAATCTCCCTGAAGGCTGTTTTCTTTGTAACTGCTTAAGGTTATTTTTGCAGCATCTGCCAAAGCCACAAGACTAAAGAAATAAGAAGCCGAACTCCAGTCAGATTCTACAACCATTTCTTTTGATTCAACAGTTTCTTTTGGATAAACTTTGATTACGTTTCCTTCAAAGCTTGTTTTAATATCTAAATCATTAAGCAAAGCCAAAGTCATTTTGATATACGGAATCGAAGTAATTTCTCCTTCTAAAGTCAGTTCTAAACCGTTGTCTAATTTTGAAGCCACTAATAAAAGTGCCGAAATATATTGGCTGCTCACATTTGCTGCCAAGTTTACTTTTGAAGCCGTAACTTTTTTTCCTCTAATTCGAATTGGCGGATATCCTTCTTCTTTTTCATAAGAAATCTCAACTCCCAATTGTCTTAAAGTATCAACTAAAATTTTGATCGGACGTTCCTGCATTCTGCTTGAACCTGTCAAAACTACTTCTCTACCTTCGTTAACCGAAAAATACGCAGTAAGAAAACGCATTGCTGTTCCTGCGTGGTGAATGTCTACAATTTCGTCATTTCCAGCAAGAGCCTTTTGCATTACTTCACTATCATCAGAATTGGAAGTATTGGCTAAAGTTATATTTGGGAATAATGCTTTTAATAACAATAAACGGTTCGTTTCACTTTTAGAACCGGTGATATTTAGTTGCGAATCATCAATGGTGAAAATTGAATTCGTGCTTAATTTTAAATTCATGATAGTAATTATGATTAGCGAATTACGAGTGTCTAAATTCGATCGCGCAATTTACCACTCCTTGCCCGTAAATCAAAATTCACCATTGATATTTCACAATTATTTCAATTTATCATTGTTTTTGTGACGATCTTTATCTCTAACCGATTTTAAGTCCATTTTTTTATCAAAAGCAGCCTGTAAATCTATTCCTGTCTGATTTGCCAAACACAGCACAACAAAAACAACATCTGCTAATTCTTCTCCTAAATCTTTGTTTTTATCGCTTTCTTTTTCAGATTGTTCTCCATAACGACGAGCAATGATTCTTGCCACTTCACCTACTTCCTCTGTAAGTTGTGCCATATTGGTTAATTCGTTAAAATAACGAACTCCATGTTCTTTTATCCAAGTATCAACATCCAGCTGTGCATTTTTCAAATCCATCTTCTATATTTTTTTAAGAATTATTTTTTCATTTTGGCTTACGATCATTTTCTGAAAAAACTCTTTTATCATTCCGTAATCCTCAGCTGCAAAAATACTATTGTTGATTTCTTTTTGACTTACAATTTGAATTTTGTTTTCCGTAACTGAAAAATTTAAGATAAAAGACATCTGTTTGTCTTCTGAAGTTATCTTTACCGGTTTTGGCATAGATTCTACAACATATCCTTCTGGAATCTGAATACTAAAGCTATACTTTTCCATGTTTTTATATCCGAAATAAACAGGCATTTGTCTTCTTTCTTGATTGAAAGGGTTTTTGCTTCGGGTAAAAAACAACAATGGATTGACAAAAATCTTTCCCTGAATAATATCTGAACGACTGCCCGAAGAAAAAGAAAAAGTTTCAATAACAGACTGATCTAAATTTGATTTCTGATTTTCTATTTTATAATTTGAAATATTCAGACCTCCTAAATTATTTTCAAATTTTTCAAGATAAGCGTCTTCCGTTTTGGCTTTGTTTTCCTCTCTAAAACTGTATGCATCATATTCTGTTCGCTGCACTCTACCTTGACCATTCATTTTTCCGTCAGGGTCAATTCTGACTATAAGACTGTAAATTTCTTTAGACTGTATTGCTGGATCTAATTCAATTTCTTGAGAATTTCCATCTTTCATAATTAATCTTCCCTTCCAATTTAAAACATTTAATGGCAAAATGTTAGGAGCTGTAAGTTTACGAGATGCATCTAAAAGAATTCTTTTACCGTCAATTTCGGCTGCCGCTATAACGTAATTGAATCCTGTTCTTGTGGGATAAACCGGAAGTCCATTTTGAATTGTACTTACTAAAACCGGATTTGCTTCTATACCAGCTGCGCGAAGCATATTTATCAGAATAAAATTGATTTCTGCAACATTTCCAGTTTGTTCTTTATAAGCTTTTTCAACTCCTTTTTCTGTATAACAACTATTAATTTCATTCCAGTTCATTCGATTTTTAACGTAAGTAAAAATCAGATTTAATCTTTCATTTTTATCTTCTACATTAGACAATAATTTATTCAGATCATCTGTAAATAAAGAACCTTGATTAAGCTGTTTTCCAAAACTTTCGTCTTTAAAAATAGTTTTGGCGACACCTTCCCAAGTTAAACTGTAATCTTTTACAGGTTGATCAGGAAGACGAACCCTTTCAAGTTCTTGCTGAATGCTTCCGCGATAATTTTCGAGATTATTAATATATGGTTCTTCTTTTAATGATGGAACATCTTTTCCTGTATAAAAAGTTTCAATTTGTTTATAGCTAAATGAGTTTGTCTGATTATAAGCGTTATCAAAATTCTGACTGGCATTTGTAAATTTAGATTCTGTTTCAAGCGGAATTCCTCCAATCAAAAGCGGTTTATAGATATAAAATTCTGGAATCTGTGTTTTATAATAAAAATAGTTAACAGGAATATCAAACTGAATATCGAAATCTGGAAATTTTATAAGGTTTTCAGATCTTAAAACATATTTGTATTCAATAATAGAACCCTCTTTCACATTTGGCAGAGTGATCGTTTTTTCTTTCCAATACTTATTAATCTTAGTTTTAAACTCTCCTTGATTATTTAGTTTGGTTTTTACAATATTTCCGTTCTCTAAATTATACGTCACTGCTTCCGAAAATTCTAAACGATCCTCATTTAACTTATCATAGCCGATATAAAAACGCACTTTCTGGTCGGCCCAACTTAAACCTTCTTTCTTATAAATTTTAATTTTTACCTCGCAGACATGATTGGCATAAAATCCAACTTCTTTGTTGTAACCGAAATAAGTCCTTCCTTTTTTAAACAAGATAGCAGCGGGTGCACTACTATCTTTAGGATGGACTTTCTCATTTAATTCTGCAATCGTTACTTTGCCCAATTCATAATTTTGAGCTTGAATGGTAATTGTACTCCCAAAAAAGGCGATACAAATTAGGAGAAATCTTGGCATAATATTTTTAAATACGTTTTAAAACGATTTTTTCTGTTTCTTTGGCTATCATTGTCTTATAATATTCCTTTAGCATTTCGTACTTTTCGGCAGAAACAATAGCCTCATTTATCTGATGTAAGATCGACAATTGCAAAGTATCTCCATTGGCTACAATATTAAATTTAAAAGCACCAAGATTATCTTCCATTGATACAGCAGCTGGAGCTGGCAATGTTTCTACTGCAAAACCTTCTGGAATTTTAATCGTAATATTATATTTATCGGCAAAAGGATAACTAAAATCAACTGGATATTCTCGCGTTTCCTGTTTAAAAGGATTTTTATCGTTGGTAAAAAACAACATCGGACTTACATATATTTTATCGCCAATTAGTTCGCACAAATTATTTCCTTTAAAAGAATAAGTTTCTATAATAGGAAGAAGTATCTCTTTTTCATTAGTTCTGGAGTAATCGCTAATTTCTATTTTATTATTTTTGTTTTCCAGCTTCTCTAAATATTCTTCTTCTTTTAAACTTTCAATATTGCTTCGGGTAATCATTGCATTATAATCCATTGATTGTCTTCTTGTTTTACCTACAATCATTCCTGTATTATCGATACTATAAGTTAGAAAAACATTATCAGCTGATGTCTTTTCTGGCATTAAATTAATTTCTTCTGATGAGCCGTCTTTTCTAATCAATCTTCCTGACCAATTCAAAACTCTTAGCGGTAAAATATTTGGAACCGAAAATTTTTCTGACGCATCTAGTAAAATATATCCGTTTGGCGTTTCAACCGCAGCAATTACATAATTGAATGCTGTTCTATTAGGAAACAAAGCAATACCATTTGATCGGGTACTTACTAAAACTGGATTGGCAATTAAACCCGAATAGCGAAGCATTGCTGTTAACATTAAGTTTATATCTGCAATATTTCCTGTTCTTTCTTTGTATGCTTTCTTCACTCCATTATCACAACCATAACCAACATAACTATTCCATTTTACGTTTGATTTTACATGATTTAATATAACTGCAATTTTCTCTTCAGGTGTGTTAACTCCTGTAAGTATTTTTTTTAAATCATCTTCAAAATAACCCGTTTTATTTAATTCAGGACCAAAATCTTCATATTCATAAATTGTTTTTACAACAGAATTCCAGTCTGTCGAATACTCTTTCATTGGACTATTAGGGAAATGTGTCAATGACAGTTCGTGCTGAACACTAGAAGTATAATTATCGATATTATTTACAAAACTCTCTTCTTTTAAAGCAGGAAAGTCTTGAGCCACGTAGGTAGTCTCTGTTTCTAAATAGTCTATTTTATCAGAATAAAATTCCGTTTGAGATACACGTCCTCCATTTCTTTCTTTTCCGTTGATTGTTATCGATCTCGAATTTTTTAATGTTGTTGCTTTTGGAAATATATATCCTTTCTGTCTAGGTTTAAAGACATAATACTCTGGATAAGCCACTTTTAACTCTGAATAATTTACAGGAATTGAGGTCTGAAAATCCCAATCACGAATAATACCAGCATTTGGACATTTGATTGTATAGCGAAATTCTATTACCGAGCCTTCTTTTACATTTGGCATTGCGATTTTCTTTTGCCCTCTGTATTTAGAAATAACTTCATCAAAAGTTCCGTCGCTTTTTAATTTAGTTTTTTCTATTTTACCATTAACTAAATTATATGTTATTGCATCTGCAAAAAATACGCGTTCTTTTAAGTTATTCGTATTATAGTACCAAACTTGCTGATTAGCCCACTCGTAACCTTCTTTTTTATAAATTTTAATGCGTGTTTCTACATCTGTCATCATATAAAAACCATCATTTTGGTCATACTCCATTCTAGAAATACCTTTTTTATAAAGGATTGCCGCTACAGCCGAAGTATCTTTTGGATGTACTTTCTGTTCAAGTTCTGCAACAGAAACTTTTCCGAGTTTAAATTCTTGCGAAATTATTTTTGGACCAAGTAATAAAATCGCACAAAGGCTAAATAGTTTAATAATTTTCATTGGTAATTTTTGATTGGTTTTGGGTTTATAATCGTTAGTTCTTGGTTAATATAATCTTAGCATTATCGTTTCTAGAAACTTGCTCCATAAACAAACGGTATTCATCATATTCTTTATTTGAATATTTTCCTTTGTTAAGGAACATAGACCTTTTATACGTTAACTTGTTATTGTCTTTTTTAATGATCTCGGTCTTGTATTCACCAAATTTTCCTTTTAACTCATAATTGGACGGAAGAAATTCGATACTGTATCCATCCGGAAGATTAATCTCTATTTCATCGGTATCCAAATAGCCACGCTGAATTTGAAATGGGTTTTTACGATTTCGAACCCGTTTTATATTTCCTGTACTCTGATTAAAGGCATCAACTACAAAAATCATTTTATTACCCGTCAGCGTTCCATAATTTGTTGCACTTAACTGAACATCCTCAGTAAAACGAATATTCTCTTTATCGTTGCTAAAAGTAATCTTACCCAATTTCAAATTATTGATATTCTCCCAGTAATCTTTATAATGCTCCTCTTTTTCATTTGGCTGCATGTTTTCTACTCGAGATTTAAGTGCGTATTGGCTTCCTTGTGATGCTATTTTTAATGTTCCTGAAAAATTCCCAGTTCCATCAATCGTATATGTTCCTTTACCATCTTGAATGTTTCCTTTATCATCGTAAATTTTGGTACGAACAATCTCTCCTCCTTCGGGTTTTACCACCAAAACATCACGATCGTCTGTAAAGATTCCTTGGTAACCAAAAGGATCATCTTGGCTTGTACATTCTAGCCAGATGTAATTATCTTTATTCGGAATCGCCAAAATCATGTGGTTTCCCTGCATCGAAACAAAATCAGACTGAATATCGGATTTATAGCGATCTCCGTATAAAATAGTGTTATACGAAGGAACGTCTACAGCCTGTAAAAGTGCTTTTGTATAATTAGACAATGCTTTGCAATCTCCATATCCTAGACGATCAACATCAGTTGCAAGCATAGGTTTCCAACCACCAATACCAACTGCAATGTTTACATATCGGGATTTTTTCTGTACATAATCATAAATGATTTTAGCTTTCTTTACAGGATCTTTTTCATCACCAACAAGAGCTTTAATTTTGGCTTTGGTTTCTTCAGTTAAAACTGTGGTTCCAGTTAAGATTTTATCACCATACCATTTGCCAAATGCTTCCCAAGTAGTAGCATTTCCATCAACTCCTTCCAAGTGGAAGTTTTCTAATCCCATCATAACTTTAGGAAAAAGATCTGACGGAGAGGGACTAAGATCTTCTTGTTTTTGAGCAACAATGTTTGTTGCTAAATAACTTAAATTGGTGTCGGTATCGGCTGTTTTTTTTATGTTGAAACTATCAAATCGGAACTCTTTTTTCTTAAATCCCAATCCTTTTGGAAAAGTAACATTCAAAATACATTTTTCTACACTTTCGTAGTAATTACCGATAAAATACCATTGCGGAATAAATGCTGTATTTGACGTTTCTGTTTCGCATGTAAAAGCAATTGTAAAAGGATATGAAATTGGAGTATAATCTAAGTAAACTACTCGATTATCTGAAAAAAGAGTACTTCCGCTTACGGCGCTTTGATCTTTAAAATCTTTCCTTTTGATTTTCTTTATTTCATTTCCTAAAGCGTCATAAACAATTGCTTCAATATTTTTTATTGATGTTGTTTTATCATAATGACTAAAAGCGTCAATGTCTTTCAATCCTTTTTCGTTTAAAACAGAAACGACCCTTTGCATTTTAATGTTCATGCTTCTTTGTGAAGCAATGACAATATCCATCCGGTCTAAACGAAGAACAGCGTTGGCATTTTGCGTTAAACTATCAGGAATAGAAAATATAGGGTAAATGCTCTTTTGAGCAGAAGAATTCGCAATATATAAGAAAAAAAATAATGCGCAAAAAAGGTTTTTCATTAGTAGGGATTTTCGTCAAATATATATTATTTTCAGAAATCCTTAACAAATGTTTAATAATATTTTTACTCCCTGTTTTTGCTGTCTATTACAATCGTAACAGGACCGTCATTTAGAAGATTAACTTTCATATCGGCACCAAAAATTCCAGTTTGAACTTTCTTACCAAACTCTTTTTCAATTGCTTGAACAAAGTTTTCATACATTGGAATTGCAAAATCTGGTTTTGCTGCTTTTATATAAGATGGACGATTTCCTTTTTTAGTGGATGCGTGAAGCGTAAATTGACTTACAACAATAATATCGCCGTCAATATCTTGCACTGAGCAGTTCATAACGTCATTTTCGTCTCCAAAAATTCTCATTTTTATGATTTTCCCAGCAAGCCAATCAATATCTTCCTGAGTATCGGCTTCTTCTATTCCGACTAAAACTAATAAACCTTTTTTTATGTCGGCTGTTTTTTTATTATCAATTTTTACTGATGCTTCTGAAACTCTTTGAATTACAACTTTCATTTTTATTTTGATCTAATGCAGCCTAATTTATTAGCCACAGATTACACGAATTAAACAGATTTTAAATTCTGACGTTAGATGCACTGCTGTGCATCTCTACAAATTGGATTGGAATTTGGAATATATCCCAGAGCATTGGGATTGGAATTTCATATTTTACTTTCTTGTTTCATCACTCGCTGCACGATCTTCACCATAAGTATCGGTACGATAATGTTCGTCGTCACCTTCAAGGATTTTAAGATAACTGTTGTAGCGTGACCATGCAATTTCGTCTTTTTCTAAAGCTGCTTTTATGGCACAATGCGGTTCTTCTTTGTGTAAACAATTGTTAAACTTGCATTGATCTTTTAATTTGAAGAATTCAGGAAAATAACCGCTGATTTCTGATGGTTCCATATCCACAATTCCGAAACCTTTAATTCCTGGCGTATCGATAATTCTAGCATCAAAAGACAAATCATACATTTCGGCAAAAGTTGTAGTATGCTGACCTTGTTTGCTTTGTTCTGAAATTACCGAGGTTTTCAAATGAAGACTAGGTTCCATAGCATTTACCAAAGTTGATTTTCCAACACCTGAATGCCCAGAAAACATACTTACTTTTCCAACCATCATTTCTTTTAGCTTATCAACACCTTTATTTTCTGTTGATGAAATTCGGAGACACTTATATCCAATTTCAGTGTAAATATGCTGTAAATAAAGCTGATCGTCTAATGTTTGATCATTTAAAGTATCGATTTTATTAAAAATAAGAATCGCTTCAATTCCGTACGCTTCGGCTGTAACCAAAAAACGGTCGATAAAGCTTGTAGTTGTTGGCGGATTATCAATGGTAATCAGTAAAAAAACCTGATCGATATTGGAAGCAATAATATGAATCTGCTTGGATAAATTAACCGATTTACGAACGATATAGTTTTTTCGTTCATGAATATTATGAATCGTTCCGGTAACGGCATCCGAAGTTTCATCTAATTCATAATCGACAATATCGCCTACAGCAATAGGATTGGTACTTTTGATACCTTTTATTCTGAATTTCCCTTTCATACGGCATTCCACAAAATCTCCTTGTTCAGATTTTACGGTGTACCAGCTTCCTGTAGATTTGTATACGGTTCCTGTCATTCTTTTATTTTAGATTTCTGATTTTAGATTTTAGATTAAAACCTAAATCTTTTGCAAAGATAAATGAATAATTTAAACCATATAAGTTATATAAGTGAATATAAATAGCCACATCTTAAAACAAAAAAAATCCCATCACTTTTTTCAAAGCAACAGGGATTTTTAAAAAACAATCTAATTTTAAATGCGTGATATAATTAAACTCAACAACAAAGCTTTAAAAAAACTTAAATTATCTTATATCACTTATATGGTTTCGAAAAAATTATGCGTTGAAAATTTTCTCTTGGTGACCAATACTTTCTTGGTGGATTGCTTTGAACATTCTCAAAACGAATTCTTCAGTAAGACCTTTTTTCTCACCTTCCAAAATCATTTTTCCTAAGATTTCGTTCCAACGGTTGTTTTGAAGAATTGCAACGTTAGCATCTTTTTTCACCTGACCAATTTCGTCAGCTACTTTCATACGTTTTCCTAACAATTCTAATAAGTTAGCATCTAAAACGTCGATGTTAGCTCTTAGTTTTTTCATTTTTTGGCTATACTCATCTGTAGTATCATCTGTTTTTCTGATAGTCAAATCTTTAATGATTTGTTTCAAAGCCTCAGGAGTCACTTGCTGAGCAGCATCAGACCAAGCATTATCTGGATCGATGTGCGTTTCGATAATCATACCATCGTAATTCAAGTCTAAAGCCTCTTGAGTTACTTCGAAAATCATTTTACGATCTCCTGTAATGTGAGATGGATCGATGATTAATGGCAAATCAGGGAATTTATTTTGTAATTCGATAGCAATCTGCCATTCTGGAATGTTTCTGTATTTTGTTTTTTCGTAAGTAGAGAAACCTCTGTGAATAACACCTAATTTCTCGATACCTGCCATGTGTAAACGCTCAACACCACCTAACCATAAAGCTAAATCTGGATTTACTGGGTTTTTAACCAAAACAATTTTATCAGTTCCTTTTAATGTATCAGCAATTTCTTGAACTGCAAAAGGGTTTGCCGTTGTACGTGCACCAACCCATAATATGTCGATATCGTGTTCCAAAGCTAGTTTACAGTGAGCTGCAGTTGCAACTTCAGTACCCATTAATAAACCAGTTTCAGCTTTAGCTTTTTGCAACCATTTTAATCCAATTTCACCAACACCTTCAAATCCTCCTGGACGAGTTCTTGGTTTCCAGATTCCAGCTCTGAATACACTTACTTTTGAATCTTTCAATTCGTGAGCGATTTTCAAAACCTGATCTTCAGTTTCTGCACTACAAGGTCCAGCTATCACAAGTGGGTGATTTAAATTGAAATCTTCTAACCACTTTCTCATTTCTTTTTTATTTTCCATCGTTTTTATAGTTTACTTTTTTATAGTTATTCCGTTTAATATTTCTCTAATTTTATTTACACTTTCCATTTCTTCAAAAATGGCGTTGTAATTGTCGTCTGCCAACAAATCTCTAAACTGAGTCAAATTTGCAATATAACCTTCTAAGGTTTCCAGAACGTATTCTTTGTTTTGTTTAAAAATGGGTGTCCACATTGCGGGTGAACTTTTTGCTAGACGAACAGTACTTTCAAATCCACTTCCCGCCATATCAAAAATATCCTGTTCGTCTTTTTCTTTTATCATTACTGTTTTTCCGAGCATAAACGAACTAATGTGCGATAAATGCGAAACATAAGCAATGTGTTTGTCGTGCGAAACGGGGTCCATATATCGAATTCTCATTCCTATTTCGCTGAAAAGCTGTAACGCTTTTTCCTGCAATTTGAAAGCGGTTTTTTCCACTTCACAAATAATGTTTGTTTTTCCTTTAAACAAACCTTTTATTGCTGCTGAAGGTCCAGAAAACTCTGTTCCTGCAATTGGATGCGTGGCAATAAAATTTCTTCTTTTCGGATGATTGGCCACCACATCGCAAATTGGCTTTTTGGTTGATCCTACTTCAAAAACAATTGTCTTGTCTCCAACTGCATCCAGAACTTTAGGCAAAACTGTTAGTGCAACATCTACCGGAACCGAAACGATTACAAAATCTGCTTTTTGTAAATCTTCGAAGCTTCCCGCTTCATCAATAACTCCAAGATCAATTGCTTCCTGCAAATGTTTTTCGTTATTGTCGATTCCGAAAATACCCGCATCTGGATGTTTGTCTTTGATGTCTAACACCATCGAACCACCTATTAATCCTATTCCTATTACGTATACTTTCATATCTTTTTAATTCCAAGTTTTAAAAAAGTCTTGGCTCTTGATTCTAAAATCGATCAATCGCTTCTTGTACTTTTTCTTCTTTTACACACAATGAGAATCTGATATAACCTTCGCCGTTACTTCCGAAAATGGTTCCCGGTGTGATGAAGATATGTTTCTCATATAATATTTCGTCAATGAACTTCTCTGCTGATTCAATTCCTTCTGGCAATTTTGCCCAAACAAAAAGACCAACTCCTTCTTTATATACTTTACAGTTTAGCTTTTCAGCTAATTTCTCCGTTAATTCTCTACGGCGTCTGTAAATTTTGTTTTGATCTTCAAACCAAGATTTATCACATTTCAAAGCTGCAATTGCACCTTTTTGAATTCCATAATACATCCCGCTGTCCATGTTGCTTTTTACTTTTAAGACCGCATCGATAATTTCAGGATTTCCTAAAACCATCCCTACTCTCCAGCCTGCCATGTTGAATGTTTTACTTAAAGAGTTTAATTCTAAAGCCACCTCTTTTGCCCCTTCAACTTGCAATAAACTCATCGGATTATCATTCAAAACAAAACTATACGGATTGTCGTTGATCAATAATATGTTGTGTTTTTTAGCAAAAGCAACCAATTTTTTAAATAATGCTAAACTTCCTCTAGCTCCTGTCGGCATGTGCGGATATCCCAGCCACATAATTTTTACTTTCGAAAGATCCAATTTTTCTAAAGCTTCAAAATCTGGTTCCCATCCGTTTTCTTCTTTTAAATCATAATAAACCGGAACTGCCTGAACCAAATTGGTTACCGAAGTATACGTCGGATAACCCGGATTCGGAATTAAAACGTGATCGCCTTCATTTAAAAATGCTAACGAAATGTGCATAATTCCTTCTTTTGAACCCATTAGAGGTAAAATCTCATTATTTGGATTCACTTCAACACCAAACTGATCACGATAAAAATCTGCCATCGCCTGCCTCATTTCTGGTAATCCCTGATAGCTTTGATAACCATGCCCGTTTTCGTCTTGAATTGCTGCAGCGACTGCTTCAATTACTGCTTTTGACGGACTCAAATCAGGGCTTCCAATTCCCATGTTGATGATCGATTTTCCTTCAGACATCAATTGACGAACTTCTCTTAGTTTTGATGAGAAGTAGTATTCTTCAACTGTGTCTAATCGTTTTGCTGTTGTAATCATTGTTTTTAATTTTTGCTATATGCTTTAAGCCTTAGGCTTTATGCTTTTTCTTTTTTTGATCTGCCACCCTGAGCGAAGTCGAAGGGCTTTCCAATTGAAACATAGGCTTCGACTCCGCTCAACCTGACAATCTAAAATCTTATTTGGTTAATCTTCAATCTAAAATCAACTTTATGACTCAGTCAAAGGTTTTGTATTCTTATATTCTCCCAACACTTTAAAATATTCTGCCATTATGTTTAATAACGCTTTGGCTTTTGCAAAATCTTCGTATTTCTCGAATGTTACGTCTACGAAGAATGAATATTTCCAAGGTGTTTCAATTTTTGGAAGCGACTGGATTTTTGTCAAATTCAGTTTGCAATCGCTCATTACATTTAAAACTGCTGCTAAGCTTCCTCTTTTGTGATCTAATTCAAATTTCACAGAGGCTCTATTGATTTCGCTTTCTGGCAAAAATGAATTTTGCTTTTTGATGATTACGAAACGAGTCATATTGTTTTTAATCGTTTGAATCGATGATGCAATAATATCTAGATCGTACATTTCAGAAGCGGTTACACTTGCAATCGCTGCAATTCCAGTCAATTGTTTTTCCTGAATTCTTCTAGCTGTTTCAGCTGTATCTTTATCCTCAACCAATTTGATATTTGGATATTGTTTCAAGAAATCCATACACTGCAAAAGTGCCATTGGGTGTGAATGAACTTCTCTTATGTCGTCAATTTTCTGACCTTTTAAAGCCATTAAATTCTGCTGAATATTTAAATAATGCTCTCCAATGATGTGCAGATTGTTCTTGTCAATCAATGCATAATTTGGGATAATTGGCCCCGCAATTGAATTTTCGATCGCCATAACAGCCTGATCAGATTTTCCAGCAATAAGGCTATCGATCAATTCTTCAAAAGACAGACATTCATCAATATCCACATTTTCAGAGAAATACTCTTTTACAACCTGATGATGAAATGATCCTTTAATACCTTGTATTGCAATTTTCGTTGTCATATAGTCAAAAAAAAATCCTGATTTGCATCAGGATTGTATATTAGTTTTATTTGTCTTAAAATTTGATCTCAAATAACCATAGCACAATCCTCACTTCTACTAAAGAAGAAATAAAAAGAGTTGCTAAAATAAAAACGGTTACTTGCCATTTTGTTTGTGTTTTGTTTTAAATTCTCTGCGAATGTATAAATTATTTTTAGTGCACCAAAAAAAAGATTGCATTTTATGAAACAAAAAAGGATTTCTTAACAAATTTAGCAGGTTTTGTATGATAATATAAAAAAAACGGCTTAAAATGAGAATATTAAAACGAGATTCTGAGCTTCTAAGTTGCTGAGATGCTAAGTTTTTTTCGCCACGAATTAACGAATTAACGCAAATCATTGTGGTTGATTCATTCAAATTACACAGATTACTCTCGGTGTTTTTGTCATTTCGAGGAACGAGAAATCTCCACAAGAAGCTCGACCAAGATTGGCGATTTTGATTATGGAGTTACTTGCGAAGATTTCTCGTTCCTCGAAATGACAAGATTACTATTTATATAAACAGCCCCGAAACTGGTTTATTCAAAATTCCAATTTTTGAATAATCGAAGTTCATTTTCTCTTTTAATAAAGAAGCATACACACTTCTAAAATCAATTTCATATTTTAAATCGCCATTATCTAAGTTTGCCAGATTTGGATTTCTTCCTAAAATAGTTCCTTTATTATTTCCACCGATAATAAACATTGGAGCTGCGGTTCCATGATCTGTTCCGTTGCCATTGTCTTTTACTCGTCGCCCGAATTCTGAAAAAACTACAACTGTTACATTCTGCAATAACTGTGACTGCTTTAAATCAGAATAAAAACTATATAAAGAATCGTTTAAATCAGTTAATTTTCGTTCGTGGATCGAAAGCTGATTGTCATGTGTATCAAATCCGTTCAAGGATGTATAATATACTTTAGAATTAAGATTCCCTTTTATCAATCGCGCAATCCATTCGAGATTTTTGGATAATTCTGTTTTCGGATAACTGATTTCTGTTTTAGATTTTGCCAAAGCTTTCTGAATTTCATCTGAACCTTCAGTTACCGAATTGGCGATTTTACGAACAAAATCTAAATGCGGATTTTTGGATAAAGTCACATCTTCTTCTTTATCTGATTTTACTTTAAATCGGTTCGGATCTTTTACTGTTATAAAATTTGGCTCTACTCCTTTTAAAGCCAAATTATCAATCGAATCTAAATTGATTCCTGCGGTCGCTTGATGTCCGTTGCAT
This sequence comes from Flavobacterium sp. LPB0248, assembly GCF_013388355.1. Classification (GTDB taxonomy): domain Bacteria; phylum Bacteroidota; class Bacteroidia; order Flavobacteriales; family Flavobacteriaceae; genus Flavobacterium. The sequence goes on along the minus strand of NZ_CP058246.1, from coordinate 3,250,938 downwards.
TGCAAATCCAGAAATCTTCCAAGCCAGCCTTCATTTATATATTTATTAGAATCGGTTGCAGTCTGCCAAATTTCCTGACTTCTAAAATGGGAACGAATTGGTTCTGGATAACCCACATTCTGAATTACCGTTAAATCGCCATTTTGCTGCATTTGAGCGAAATCTTTCAACGAAGGATGAAAAGCCATTCCTTTATTTTTACTAATCACTAAATCTTTATTTAAAGCTATTTTGGTTCTATAGTCATAATATAAAGGATCATCATACGGAATAAAAGTATTCAAACCATCATTTCCGCCATTCAGCTGTACAAAAACAACGCATTGCTCTCCCACAATCAAATTGTTCTGAGAACCAAAAGCGTGTAAAAAATCAGGAAGCACAAGCAATCCGCCTGTAAAAGTTCCCGTCAATGTTAGAAAATTTCTTCTGTTCATGATTACTGCTTTTTAGATTAATTGATATTCGGGAAGTTTTGTGATATAATTAAAAAGTCTGACGACAGCAAATTCAGCGTGCGGATCTTTGGGATCAAAATCGTATTTCAGAAGATTTTCCATGTCTTTTTGCATCGATTCATTTACATCAAATAAAAGTCTATTCGATAATTGGGCAATAATGGTTTTATTATTTCCGCTGGAATCAAAATCAATTTTCACATCGATTTTTTCGAATTCTGCTTTTGGCGACTGAATTTGCCCGTCCATTGTGTTTAATATTTTTCTCGAAATTGTCCTTCCATTACAAAGTAAATCTGAAGTATTATTTCGCTGCAAATAAACCTGAGAAGTTAACCATGAATTTCCGCCATCCCAACCTTTTACATTCACCTGATTGTACAAATCCATTCCTTGCTGTCTCAAGAAAAGTGCAATCATAGCATTGTCAAAATCTTTAATTTCTAACTCATCAATAAGCTGAATAATATAAACCAATGGATCTTTGATTTTGTTTCCGGCATTTTCTTTCGCGTATTCTTCTGTGAAAATTTTGGTCAGCAAAGGTTCAATTTCAAAGTTTTTCTTTCGAAAGTAATCGCCATAATGAACCACCAAATCTTCTGGCGGATTATCATAAACAAACCATTTAAGAATTTTTCGCGTGATTAAATATGGAATGTTTTTCTGTTCAAAAATAATATCGACTAAGTCATCTGCTTTCCAGTTTCCGGTTTTCCCGAAATACGTTTTATCGCTGTTATCTTCTATATTTTTTCGATAAACTGCGCCATCATCACCATAATTTAACCCAGCCAAAGCCCGTGCGCCGTTCTTAATATCGCTTTCTGAATAATTCCCAATTCCGATTGTGAATAATTCCAATAATTCCCGACTTAGATTTTCGTTGAATTTGCCTTTTTTATTATCGACATTATCCAAATATTTAATCATCGCATTCGATTTTAGAATCTGCTTGGTTAATTCTTTAAAATTACCAAAAGCGTTTTCGCGCAAAATCATGTTGTGCTGATAAATCCAATAATTGACCTTTACTTTTTGAGTTGTCGACACGAAGTGATTGTGCCAGAAACAGACCATGTTTTCGCGAAGCGGAAATTCATCTGTGCGCATTTTATCAATCCACCACTTTCTGAATTCTATAGCCGAATAAACTTCTCTTTTGAGGACTTTCTTTTTAGCTACTGAATCAGCATCTTTAATGGATTGTTTTAATTCCTTTAGCTGAAGAAGTGTTTTAGGATCATCTTCTAAAAAAGCGGGGAGTTGTTTGTCAACTTTTGAAGCATAAGATTTTTTCAGAAATTTTTCAATTCCCAATTTCTCGATTTCATCGGCTTCTTTTCCTGAGAAGCCTAATCGTAAGGACCAAAGACTGCTTTTTTTCATCGTTCAGAAATTATTACAATAAGACTTGAATTTCTTTTAAAGGTTTAATTCTTTTAAAGATGCTAAGTCGCTGAGATTCTAAGGTGCTGAGTTTTGAAAAGTCTTTGGTAATAATTAGAACGGGGAATTTTTGGGGATATTGTTTACTTTATATTCTATAAAAAGAGCTTTCTCGAATTTCAAGTCCTAATTCATCGTAATAATTCTCCGTTTCCATTCTATATGCAGCGTGATTTTTTATATGACCTTTATAGTTGAAATATTTCAATATTAAAATTGAAACTAATAAATGAATTCTATCAGCATCAAGATTAAACTCTTTCATTTTAGTTTTTACTTCCAGACCTTTATAAGGGATTGATCCATGAAAAAAGAGATTTCTTGTTTTTAAAAGTTTAATTAAATTTTCTGGTAACTCAATTTGATAAAATTTATATGCTAATAAATACTTATCTGCATTAAATGGAGTATTTAAATAATCTATCTTCTTATTTAAAACCTCTATTTCTAAATCATTGAATTTGTCTTTGTTTTCGGAGATAATTAAACGAAAAGATTCTTTTAAAGCATTGAGCTCCGATGTGCTTTTAAGAGGTGTAAAAAACGTTTTGTTCTCTTTATGTATTAAAGAAACTATTGTTTCCATCGCTACGCTAAAAATACTACATCTAATTAAGGGAGATTTAATTCCGTTACCTTCAATAATCAAATCAACTGTTCTTTCAAGCTCTGGTTTTGATTTTAACTGGATTATAAATTCACTCATTTTATTCTCTGAAAAAAGCAAATCTGAAAGCTTTTGCTTTTCTATATAATCATCTGCAACATAACTTCTAAATTGATTTGGATTTATTATTTCATGATTGGAGATAATAGAATCATCTAAAGACTCATAATAACAACTATCTATTTTACTAAATTCCGAAGAGCTATATGCAAAAACATAACATTCTTTTTGATACCAATTTCCTGTTAGGAAAGCGATTGATTTTATAATTAATTCACTAACTTTTTTAAAGGAAGAAAAATCTAAATTATTCAAGCAATCAATTATTAAATAATTCTCATTATTCATTTTATGCCTATAAATATGATACACTACGTCATCAACTTCAATTTTAAATAATCCTAAACCATAATGAATTTTATCACAGACATAATCTGTTCCCAAAAATATTGTAGTTAAGTGTTCGATTTCTGTTTTTAAAATTAAACGAAATATTGAATGAGACTTTAGTGGAAACGATTCTGAATATATTTTAGATAACCTACCCTTTAATTCACTCGATGATACAAATCTTTTACCTTTCAAATAATTAACACTCCTTGAAGGCACTACAAACTTATTTTCCCTTGACTTAATTTTAAAATTTTCGTTGAAACCTAACTTTTTAAAAGTAACTTGATCATAAAATAATTCATCTTTTAGTTTTAGACTATATTCAATAAAATTATTATCCACTTCTTTGGAAAGTAAAAATTCACATGTATTTATAGCAAAGCAATCTTTGTGTTGAATAATAAATAATCCTTCTGAAAGGAAATTTTCTATTAGACAAATTTCATTTCTTATACTCTTTGTAATTTTTTCCATTATCTATCAATTATGTCAACTAAAAAAAAGCAGCTATCATTACAATAACTGCTTTTCCATATTTTAAAAATCTAAAATCTCAGATCTACAATCTAAAATCATTAAGACCCACACATTTCACAATCTTCAGGATCTGCTGCTTGTGCTTTTAAAAGCATCGCTTTGTAATCCTCAACGCTGATTGCTTCAGTTTCCTGAACTAATGACGGAGCTGTTTCTTCTTTTTTATCGTTGTTTAATGTGAATTTAATCGCATCTACAGCCGCTTTTGTTCTTAAGTAATACATTCCTGTTTTTAAACCAGATTGCCAAGCGTAGAAGTGCATTGAAGTCAGTTTAGAATAGTTAGCATCTTGCATGAACAAGTTTAGCGATTGAGACTGGTCAATAAAATATCCTCTTTGACGAGACATATCGATAATATCTTTCATCGACATTTCCCAAACGGTTTTGTAAAGATCTTTCAAATCTTGCGGAATTCTATCAATGTTTTGAACAGATCCGTTATGACGCATAATTTCTTGTTTCAAATCTTCGTTCCATAAACCTAGCTTCACTAAGTCTTCTAGTAAATGTTTGTTTACTACAATGAACTCTCCAGACAATACACGACGAGTGTAAATGTTTGATGTATAGGGTTCGAAAGCTTCGTTGTTTCCAAGAATTTGAGAAGTAGATGCTGTTGGCATTGGCGCTACTAATAAAGAGTTACGAACTCCGTGTTCCATAACTTCTTTTCTTAATGAAGCCCAGTCCCAACGACCAGATAATTCTTCATCTTTCATTCCCCACATGTTGTACTGGAATTCTCCTTGTGACATTGGCGAACCTTCGAAAGTAGAATACGGTCCTTCTTCTTTTGCCATTTCCATAGAAGCAGTTACAGCAGCGAAGTATAAAGTTTCGAAAATCTCTTGGTTTAATTTTTTAGCTTCATCACTTGTAAACGGCATACGCAACATGATGAAAGCATCTGCTAAACCTTGCACACCTAAACCAACTGGACGGTGGCGTAAGTTAGAATTTTCAGCTTCTTTTACTGGGTAATAGTTTCTGTCAATTACCTTATTCAAGTTACGAGTTACACGTTTTGTAACATTGTAAAGTGCTTGGTGATCAAATTGTCCATTATCAATAAACATTGGTAAAGAGATTGAAGCCAAGTTACAAACCGCGATTTCATCTTTAGAAGTAAACTCCATAATCTCTGTACACAAGTTGGAAGAACGAATTGTTCCTAAATTCTTGTGGTTCGATTTACGGTTTGCTGCATCTTTGTACAACATATATGGTGTTCCAGTCTCGATTTGAGATTCTAGAATTTTCTCCCATAATTCACGAGCGCGGATTGTTTTTCTTCCTTTTCCTTGAAATTCATAATCAGTGTATAAAGCTTCAAATTCATCTCCATAAACATCATATAATCCTGGACATTCGTTAGGACACATTAAAGTCCAAGTTGTATCTTCTTGAACACGTTTCATGAATAAATCTGAAGTCCACATTGCGAAGAATAAATCTCTCGCACGCATTTCTTCTTTTCCTGTATTTTTCTTTAAATCCAAGAAATCAAAGATATCTGCATGCCAAGTTTCGATGTAAATCGCAAAACTTCCTTTACGTTTTCCACCACCTTGATCTACGTAACGAGCTGTATCATTGAAAACTCTCAACATTGGAACAATTCCGTTTGAAGTTCCGTTTGTACCACGAATATAAGATCCAGTTGCACGAACATTATGAATAGAAAGTCCAATTCCTCCTGCTGATTGCGAGATTTTTGCTGTTTGTTTTAATGTATCGTAAATTCCGTCAATACTATCATCCTGCATTGCCAAAAGGAAACAAGAAGACATTTGAGGTTTTGGAGTTCCTGCATTGAACAACGTTGGCGTTGCATGCGTAAAGAACTTTTTAGACATTAAGTCGTAAGTTTCAATAACCGATTTTAAATCATCTAAGTGAATACCAACAGAAACACGCATTAACATGTGCTGTGGACGCTCTACGATTTTTCCGTTTATTTTAAGAAGATAAGAACGCTCTAAAGTTTTAAAACCAAAGTAATCGTAATTAAAATCTCTTGTATAAATAATATGAGAATCTAAAAAAGCAGCATTTTCTTGAATCACTTTGTAAACATCATCAGCAATTAACGGTGCATCTTGACCGTTTCTTGGGTTTACGTAGTGATACATATCTTTCATCGTTTCTGAGAAAGATTTTTTTGTATTAGAGTGTAAATTTGAAATTGCCACACGCGCCGCTAATTGTGCATAATCCGGATGGGCAATTGTCATAGATGCTGCAGTTTCTGCCGCAAGATTATCCAATTCAGAAGTCGAAACTCCGTCATACAATCCTTCGATAACTCTCATCGCTACCTTTACCGGATCTACAAGCTCATTTAAGCCGTAGCACAATTTTTTGATTCTTTCTGTAATCTTATCAAACATTACGGGCTCTCTGTGGCCATCTCTTTTTACTACATACATAAGCTTACCTTTTATAGTTATTGAAAAAATGAAAGTAACTAGAGAACGAACTCCAGCACCTAAACATTGCGTGTTTTTAAATTATTTTTTGAGAATTACCAAATTCTCAATAGTTACTCGTTTCAAATTCGAAAATCGAATTTAAATGCGTCAAAAATTGCTATTGAATCTGCGACTTGGGGAAAGAGATTCAACCTTAAAATATTCTTGTAATCTTTTTTTAGTATCTCTAGAAGATAGACACTAAAAGTATTTTTGTTGTCTAAAAATCTGCATCAAATGAAATTTTCTGAGCATCACTGTCTGTGTTCATCACACCAGATTTTTGATACTCTGCAACACGTTTTTCAAAGAAATTAGTTTTTCCTTGAAGAGAAATCATGTCCATGAAATCAAATGGATTCGCTGATCCGTAAACACGCTCGCAACCTAATTCTACTAAAAGTCTGTCAGCTACGAACTCTAGGTACTGTGTCATTAACCCTGCATTCATACCAATTAAACTTACCGGAAGAGATTCAGTTACAAACTGTCTTTCGATATCTAAGGCATCGACAATAATTTCTTTAATTCTTTCTTTTGGCACTTTATTTACCAAGTGATGATTGTGCAGGTGAACTGCAAAATCACAATGTACGCCTTCGTCACGAGAAATCAACTCATTAGAGAAAGTTAAACCGGGCATTAAACCACGTTTTTTCAACCAATAAATTGAACAGAAGGCTCCTGAAAAAAAGATTCCTTCAACTGCAGCAAAAGCAATAAGTCTTTCAGCAAATGAATCTGACTCGATCCATTTTAAAGCCCATTCTCCTTTTTTTGCAATAGCAGGGAATACCTCCAAAGCATTAAACAATTCTGTTTTTTCTGCTTCGTCTTTTACATAAGTATCAATCAATAAAGAATATGTTTCACTATGAATGTTTTCCATCATAATTTGGAAGCCATAGAAAAACTTTGCTTCAGCATATTGAACTTCGTTTACAAAGTTCTCAGCAAGATTTTCATTTACGATTCCGTCAGAAGCAGCAAAGAATGCTAAGATATGTTTAATAAAATATCTTTCGTCGTCATTCAATTTATTATTCCAGTCTGTCAAATCTTGGTGTAAGTCAATTTCTTCTGCAGTCCAAAAACTTGCTTCCATCTTCTTATACCACTCCCAAATATCATGATGTTTAATCGGAAAAATAACGAAGCGATTTTTATTTTCTTGTAATATTGGTTCGATTTGTGACATGACAGATTCTGTTAATTTTTTTATTGAATTTTTACACATTCAGTGCACTACAAAGATTGTCATTTAACGGCAAAAATAAAAGCCAAACTTATTCACAATCGGACGTAGTTTTTAACAAAGGCTAAAATTTGAAAAATTTTTCAGACAATAATTAATTTACTGCAAATGAATGATTTAAAAGCTATTTTACACTTCAAAAGCCCTGTAAAATATAGACTTTTTAGAATAAAAAGCAAGAAATTTTAAATAGTTTTAAAAAGTTTTTTTCGAGTCAAAAATTTATTTTTTTTGAATCAAAAGTTGTAGTCAAAAAGACTATAGTTTTTGCTGTGGGTTTTTATGAATTTTTGAGTTCTTCGGCTACTTTTTCTAGCTCCAAGTACCAGTCTTCGCCAAAACGTCTTATCAACGCTTCTTTTACGAATTTATAAACTGGAACTTCCAATTCTTTTCCTAACGAACAGGCATCATCACAAATATCCCATTTATCGTAATTGACTGCAGCAAATTCTGTGAAGTCTTTTACACGAATTGGATACAAATGACAAGAAACTGGTTTTTTCCAGTCAACGAGTCCTTGATTATAAGCTTGTTCAATTCCGCAAAGTGCGGTTTTTCCGTCAAAAATTACGTAAGCACAATCTTTATTATCAATAAGCGGAGTTTCGAGATCTCCGTCAGTTCCTTTCACCCAAGTTCCTTGAGCTTCGATTGCAGCAATTCCCTCTTTTCTTAAAAAAGGCTTTACTTTTGGATAGATTTCTTCTAAAATTTTTGTTTCGGCTTCGTTTAAGGGCGCGCCGGCATCTCCATCAACACAACAAGCTCCCTTGCACGCTGATAAATTACAAACAAATTCTTTTTCGAGGATGTCCTCTGATACTATGGTTTTTCCTAATTGAAACATTTTGCAAAGGTAACTAAAGATTCAGGAAATAAAAACACTCCTAAATATATGTTCTTAGTCTAAATAACCTGACTTACAAACTCATTTTACATAAATTTATAATCTGATTTATTAAATGTAAAAGCGCTCTTTTCTAAACTAACACATTTCAGCGTTGTCACTTTCTTGCTTTTTAGATCTTTCATAGTCATATCCATCAGCAGAGTGCGTTCTTCAGGCTTAAAGTAATTTACAAATTCATCTGGCACTTTCCAGCCTTTTTGATTTTTAAACATATCTCCAAAACTCACTTTTGCTTCGCTTGTGTAATAACAAATAATATCGTGTTCATCGTTTGTCATTTGTATTCCTTTACAATTGTATCCTAAAAAAGTTTTATTCGGTAATGTCTTAATGATGTATTTTGACTTTTCTCCTTCCTTTTTTGCCATTGACGAATAATCTGGCATTTTTGAAGCTGTAGCCATTTTGCTTTTACCGTCACCAAAACCTGTCACCGTTATACTATTCTTAGAATCCATTATCATCATCATATTCTGTCCTTTCCCCTGATCAATGTTCATTGCAAAATAAGAAGCGTTGGGCTCAAGAAAATAATTTGCATTCATTGCCTTGCCTTCATCCGTTTTAATTTCCATAATATATTTCCAGCTAAAAGAGTAAGAATCTGGAACTACCGAAGGATCAACTTTATTTTTTCCATAATTTAAAACAGCATTTTCCATACTTGCATTTTGATCAGCAGTTTTACTGCTATTTTGTGCTTTTTGTTCAGCCGCTTTTTTTATTTGCTGCCAGATTTGGGCTTGTGAACTATTGAACGAAAACAATAAACACAAGAGAACTATAACAAACATCATCTTTTTCATAACCTCCTCTTTTGAAATTACAACAAATTTACCAATTGAATTTCAGTAAGTTATACTTTTTAACGTTTGATTTCATGAACTTTATTAAGACAAGCATTCAAATAAATTAAGTTCAGAAACAAAACGTCTTTTTTTCTCCGAATCAATAATTTAAACACAATAATGTTATAAATATCACATTTTACACACATAATAGATGCTTTTATAACAAAAATACATTGTATCGAAAAAACACCTAACTTTATTAACTACTTTTGCAGCAGTTTTTTAAACCCTAAAAATCAAAGCGATATGTTAGAAATCGATTTTAAAGAAATCATTACCGTTAGTATGGTGCTTTTTGCAGTAATTGATATTGTTGGTTCAATTCCGATTATTGTGAATTTAAGAGCTAAAGTCGGACACATCGAATCTGAAAAAGCTTCTATTGTGGCCGGAGCCATCATGATTGTTTTTCTTTTTGTTGGAGAAGGTTTACTAAACTTAATTGGTATCGACGTTCATTCGTTTGCCGTTGCGGGATCGTTTGTTTTGTTCTTTTTAGCTTTAGAAATGATTTTAGGAATCAGAATTTATCGTGATGAAGAACCTGGGTCTGCTTCTATTGTACCACTGGCTTTTCCTCTAATCGCTGGAGCAGGAACGATGACCACTTTATTATCACTTCGATCTCAGTTTCATACAATCAACATTATCATTGCAATTGTATTGAATATTATATTGGTCTACATCGTTTTAAAGTCATCTAAAAAAATCGAAAATCTGTTGGGAGAGAACGGACTTGGAGTGGTTCGCAAAACATTTGGAGTAATACTTTTGGCGATTGCTGTTAAATTATTCGCTGCTAATGTTAAAGGTTTGTTTGTCTAAAATTTATTTTTATAAATTTACCCCGTAAAATTTCTAAAATACAACTTTAAGGCAATTTTCCTATAAAGTTTTACTTTATTATTTTTAGACAAAAACAAAACAACCTTATGAAAATTTTCACTTCAATCTTAGTGCTTTTGGCATTAGCTTTAATCGTTTTTAATATTACGCTATTAGACTTTCAAAACCCTTTCCAAGGAGATAGTATGGTAGCTTTTATTGGAATCGCCGCTTCATTTTGCGCTGTTTTGATTCTTTTGATTTTTAGGATTTCGAAAAGAATTGAAGAAAAAATGAATGATAACAGATAATATGTTTGATGTTTTAATTATCGGCGGAGGAGTATCTGGAATGTCATGTGCTCTAGTCTTAGGGTCCGCAAAAAACAAAACTTTTGTTACTGATAAAAAAATCGGAATTTTTACCCACCAGAAAAATTCTTCTTTACAAGAGGCAATATTTTATAACGCTTACGGAATTACATCAGGAAAATTAGGTTCTGAACTGCTTTCTGAAAGCATACAGGATTTAGCGACAACGTACCCGCACATTACTCAGATTCCAAATGAAAAAGTAATGAAAATTGAGGGCAGTTACCCAGAATTTACTGTCGTAACCAACAAAAATTCATACCAAACAAAAAATATCGTGGTTGGAATTGGTTCTGCCAATACCTTCGACATAGAAGGCTTAATGCAATTTGTTGAACCTCACAAAAAAGCGCTTCCAGAAAAACAGCGAATTCAACTTAAAAATGAAGATCATAAAGTTGCTGATGGCATTTATGTAATCGGGACTTTAGCTGGCTGGAGAAGTCAGTTGGCAATTGCTGCCGGAAGTGGTGCAGCTGTAGCAACAGACATTCTTACTTTATGGAATAACGGCGTACAGACTCACGCTCACGATAGTATTCGATAAAATTATTAAACCATATAAGTGAATAAGTCCATTTAATCTATACACAAAGTATAATATGAACTTATATCACTTATATGGTTTATTTTTGAGTGACTGTTTTTTTATTTAACCGAAACGATTTGGGTTACTTTAATATGGTTTTCCTCTTCGGTTTTCCATTTTTCTCCTTTAACAGATACTACATCTCCAATTTTTAGTTGTTTGTAGTTTTGAGGCCCGCCTACGTTTACAATACTAATTGTTGCAAAGTATACTTCTTTGACGTCTGTTGTAATTTTGGCTGTGTAACCATCTTTACCAGCTTCTATACCATCAACCTTTCCTGAGACTACAGCATTTGTATCGTTTTTCATAGTGGCACAAGAGATTACAAAAGTCATTAAAAGCACTAGAAAACTTATTCTTTTTAGGTTTTTCATTTTTAAACATTTAAATGTGTAATAATCTTCAAGATTACTATTTTTTCTTTAGCTCCAGATTAAAAAGATTAGAAGGATTTTTTAAATCTGTGCTAATTCTCATCCCGATAGCTATTGGGAGTGACTGAATATTTTTATACAAGCTATGCCAGCTGAACACAGCTTCCTGCTATAACTTTCAAATTTTTTCCTATTTTTTTCCAGACTCTTATATACTTGAAAACTCCATTAATCGGATTTCCATCGTTAGCCCCATTTAATGCGACTGTAACAGTAACTACAGCCGAGTCACCAATTATATTAACGATTTGATCAGAACCTTCTAAAGAATCAATTTTAATCTTTCCAGAACGATAGGTCTGTAAATCGAAATCTTTAGTAATGGTTTGCCCGTCGGGCATATTAAACAATAAATCATCATGAAGAATGGTTTCCAAAGCCATAACATCCGATTTTTTAATTGCAGTTAGGAGTTCAATTTCTGCATTAACAACGGTTTCTATTTTCATGCTATAAAGATTTGAAGTTATTTCTTCGGATTCAGAATTGTTTTTATCATGGCATCTTCTTTTAAGATCACATCATAATAATACAATTCTCCATACAGCTGTCGGGCAAATTCAGCCGTAATATGACGGTTTACAAGTGCTTTTGTTTTATCTAATTTCAAATCCAGACCTGTCATCAAAATATAATTTTTGAATTTTTTGAAATATAGGTCTGAGTTTTTCATTTTAGCCAAAAAATCAGCAAAACTATCACCTGCAAAAGCATTTCTATTTTTATCCAATTCTTCGAAAACAAAATGACCAACAATTCCTGTTTGCAGCAAATAAGCAACATTTTCATTTCCGTGCTCTGCTTCCATTGGCACAAAAACATCTGGAACAATTCCGCCGCCGCCGTATACTATTTTACCTTTTGGAGTTTTAAATTTTAATGAATCGGCTACTTTTATGCTGTCTTTTGCATACAACTCTCCAGTAGCAATTCTAGATTCTGATTCTTTAAAATATTCTTCGTTTCCTTTTTTATATGGTTTCTGAATTGATCTTCCTGTTGGCGTGTAATAACGCGCTACAGTCAATCTTACAGCAGATCCGTCGTTAAAGTCCATTTCTCTCTGGACTAAACCTTTTCCAAAAGAACGACGTCCCACAATCGTTCCGCGGTCATTATCTTGGATTGCTCCCGCCAAAATTTCGCTTGCAGAAGCACTATTTTCATTAATTAAAACATACACTTTTCCAGTTTCAAAACTTCCTGCTTTTGTAGCATACGTTTTTTCAGTAGAGCCGTTTTTGCTTTTTGTGAAAACGATTAACTGTTTGTCTTTTAAAAACTCATCGGCGATAGCAATCGCTTCTTCCATGTAGCCACCGCCATTATCGCGAAGGTCAATTACAAGGGACTGAATTCCTTTTTGTTTTAATCTCGTTAAACCAGTTTTAAACTCATTAAAAGTGGTTTCTGCAAAACGATTAATTTTGATGTAACCAACATTATTTCCTAACAGCAAAGAAGCATCAACACTTTTGATAGGAATAATATCTCGTTTTACTTTAAATTTTAATTTCTTTTGTTCTGATTTTCTAAAAACAGTCAGCTCGATTTCTGAACCCTGAAGTCCTTTTAATTTGGAGAATAAACTATCTGAAGGTAATTTTCTACCGTACAATTTTGTTTTTCCAGCAAATAAAATACGATCGCCAGATTTTATTCCTGCTTTTGCTGAAGGTCCGTTTTCGACTGGTTTTATAATCGCAACCGAATCTTTATACATATAAAAATTGATTCCGATTCCAACGAAATCACCTTTCATGCTTTCGGCAACCTCAGCTTGTTCGCTTGGCGGAATATAAACTGAATGCGGGTCTAATTTAGAAAGTATATTATCGACTGTAAGATTTACAATCGAATCGGTATTGACACTATCAACATATTCGGTATTGATAAAATCAATAAGTTTATTAAGTTTGGTTTTAGAGTAATTTTTAGCCAAAAGCTGGTCGCTTGCAGGAGCATTCATAAGGCTACCGGCAATTGTTCCAAGAGCAAAAGTTGCTCCTATGACTATTGGCAAATATTTCGGATTAAATTTCATTACTCTTCTAAAACAGGAATATGTTCTACCTCTACGCCTGCTTTTATTAAAAATTGAATTCCAGAATCATCACGATATCCATCTTTGTACACCACTCTTTTTATTCCAGACTGATGTATTAATTTACTGCATTCTTTGCAAGGCGAAAGCGTGATATATAATGTTGCTCCTTCACAAGATTGCGTTGATCTTGCTACTTTCAGGATCGCATTTGCTTCGGCATGTAAAACATCCCAACGTGTTAATCCGTCTTCGTCTTCGCAACAATTTTCAAATCCAGATGGCGTTCCGTTGTAACCGTCAGAAATGATCATTCTGTCTTTTACAATAATAGCACCAACTTGTTTACGTTTACAGTAAGAAAGCAAACTCCACTCTTTTGCAATTCGCAGATATGCTTTATCGTATTTATTCAGTTTTTTTACTTCCATTTAAATTTATCTGTTCCAAATTGGGCTTTCAATAATCATCGGAATTACAACTCCAATAATAAAAGCCGACATTACAAGTGCCCAGTCGCGTTTTGAAAAACGGAAAACGGTCTGCACTATATATGAAATTACCAGAACAACAAAAACCACTACTAGCTGAGCAGCTTCTATTCCTAAGGCAAACTCTCCCAAAGGTAACAATTTTGAGGTCGCAGAACCTCCTAATATTGTTTTGAAATAATTAGAAAAACCAAGTCCATGAATAATTCCAAAGAATAAAGTTATGAAAAATACCAGATTTACGCCATCATTTTTTGAGGTCTTTCCGGCCGTAAACAAATGATAAAGAGCTGTTACCAGAATTGTAATCGGAATCAGGAATTCTACAACATCTACTTTTATGGCAATGATGCCGTAAACAGAAAGAATTAAAGCCAAAGTATGACCGATTGTAAAAATAGAAACCAATAAAAAAATTCTTTTCCAGTCTTTAAAAAGATACGGAACGGTTAAGGCGATTAAAAAAAGAACGTGATCGTAGGCATTGATATCTAAAACGTGTTTTAATCCTATTTGAAAATAAATCCAAAATTGTGACATAGGTGTAATGTAATTAAATAATTAGGGGTTGTAAACTTACGATTAATTTTCAAACTTAAATATTGAAGACACCAAATCCTTCAATAAAGAAAAGTTAAATTTTATGAGAATTTTAAAATCGATAATTTAAAAATAAGGCTATATTTGTTTTACAAAAACTTTACAATTATGTCATTTTCAGAATTATTTGATAGCGAATTCAAGCAAAGAAACAAAGGACACTTTTCTGCTATCGTTCGTGTAGCATTGGCTGATGGAGTTGTATATCCAGAAGAAAAAGCCTTTTTAGACAAACTTGCTTCTCGTTTAGAAATTACAGAATCGGAATACGAAGAAATTCTTAGCGATCCGTTAAAATATCCGATCAATCCACCTTATTCATATGTTCAACGTTTAGAGCGTTTATATGATTTGACAAGAATGGTTCATGTTGATCATCATCTTGAAGACAAACAAGAAGTATTATTGAAAAAAATAAGTGTTGCGCTAGGATTCACACCAAGCAACGTAGATTATATCATTGCAAAAGCATTGTCGTTAGTTGACAATAAAGTAGATGCAGATACTTTTATCTACGAAATGCAGCATATGCATAAATAGTTTTCAGTTTTCAGCCTCAGTTTATTTTGATGCCGAAAAAAGAAACTAAAACTCGCATTAAATTATAAACCCGACAAGTTTTTAAAAACTGTCGGGTTTGTTTTTTTAAGTCTTTTATTTTGATTGGGTAACACTTATACTCTCAAAATAATTTCCTGACTGCAATACTATATAAAGAAACCTTTCTGCACCCGTTGTGTTCTTAGTCATTGTAATAATCAAAGTGTTTCCATTTTTCTTTTCTACCTCAAAAACATCATTTTTAAAGATAAAATTTTCAGCATACAAATTTACAGCTCCTTTATCAATTCTTACTTTGTCTAATGCAAAGCCATTTACCCACCATGTTTTATATTCTGTAGTAATTATAACTGTGTTGGCCTCTGCGGTAAAAGAAGCTTCCTTTTTAGAAAGTTTAATCATATCTCCAGAAGGTCCCGTTGGAAGATCTTTAACCTCATCGTTACTACAGGCAACAAACAAAACTGAAAATATTCCGAACAGAATCATCAATAGTTTTTTCTTCATAATAATTTACTTTTTGGTTTTTGATTAGTTTTAAGGCGCTTACAAAAAATTAATCCATAATTTTTCATAAACATTTGGTTCTTTTTAAAGATTGACAAAACTAAAAATGGTTGCGTCTTTTTTTAATTATCTTAAAAATAAAACCCGACAGGTTTTAAAAACCTGTCGGGTTTACTATTTATAATCCAGACTGAAAACTGCGACTGTGACTGAACACTAAAAACTGATCACTCACTCAGCCGCCATAAACTCCTCAGCTTTTTCTACCATATTATAGCTTCCACAGAAGAAAGGCACTCTTTGATGCAATTCAGTTGGCTGGATTTCTAGAATTCTCCCAAAACCATCTGTTGCTTTTCCTCCTGCCTGTTCTGCTAGAAATGCCATTGGATTACATTCGTACAACAAACGTAATTTTCCTTTTGGTGCTTTTGAACTTGTTGGATAAATATAGATTCCGCCTTTAATCATATTTCGATGAAAATCGGCTACCAAACTTCCAATATACCTTGAAGTATACGGTCTGTCTCCTTCTTCTCGCTGGCAGTATTTAATGTAATTTTTTACTCCCTGCGGAAAATGAACATAATTCCCTTCGTTAACCGAATAAATATTTCCGTATTCTGGAAATTTCATGTTTGGATGCGAAAGATAAAATGTACCTATAGCCGGATTTAACGTAAATCCATTCACTCCATGTCCTGTAGTGTAAACCAGCATTGTAGAAGTTCCATAAATTACATAGCCTGCTGCAACTTGATTGATTCCCGGTTGTAAAAAATCCTCGCTAGTTACCGGAGTTCCTATTGGGGTTACTCTTCTGAAAACAGAAAAGATAGTTCCCACAGAAACATTTACATCAATGTTTGAAGATCCGTCTAGCGGATCCATTAAGATCACGTACTTATTATTATGACTGTTGTCGCTCCCCTGAACAGTAATAAAATCGTCGTTTTCTTCAGAAGCAATACCACAGACAATCTCACGGTTTATTAACGTCTGGATAAATACTTCGTTTGCATAGACATCTAATTTTTGCTGGTCTTCTCCTTGAATATTCTGTTCGCCTGCTGCGCCCACAATATCTACTAAACCCGCTTGGTTTACTTTATGATTGACCACTTTTGCTGCCAATCGAATAGAGTTGATAATTCGCGAGAGTTCTCCCGACGAATACTGAAATGCTTTTTGGTTCTCAATAATAAACTCTCCCAGTGTTTTATTGCGTTCTTCCATTTCTAAATCGTTATAGTTTTATTTTTAAGTCACAAATATCGCTTATTTTGTGAGAATGATTTAAAAATTATGTTGTTAGTTTGCTACTATTGTATATTTGCTAATAATCTGCAAAAAGCACTAGTTAAAACGAAGCTTTTTTAGATAATAAATAGTTAAAAATAGGAATATATGAATATTAGAAAAGGAAATCCTGAAGATATGAAATCGGTGTTAGGGCTTATTCAGGAGCTGGCTATATTCGAAAAAGAACCCGATGCGGTTGTCATTACAGAAGATGATTTGATACGTGACGGTTTTGGTGAAAAACCATTATTTAATGTTTTTGTAGCGGAGATTGAAAACGAAGAAAAACAGAAAGAAATTGTCGGAATAGCATTATATTACTATCGCTATTCTACTTGGAAAGGAAAGACAATTCATCTTGAAGATTTGATTGTAAAAGAAAAGATGCGTGGGACAGGTTTAGGTTCTGCCCTTTATGCTGAAATCATGAAACAAGGAAAAAGAGATAATGTTAGAAGAGTTGAATGGAATGTTTTAGCCTGGAATACACCGGCAGTTAATTTTTACAAGAATTCTGGCGCAAGAATTCTAGAAGACTGGCAAGTTGTGCAAATGGATGAAGCAGGCGTTAATTCATTCTTAGAAAAATTATAAAAAAAATATTTAGCCACAGATTATAAGGATTAAAAATGATTTTAAAGTCTTTGGCAATTCGCCACGAATTCACGAATTTTTGTTCGTAAAGATTAAAAAAAATAATTCGTGAATTCGTGGCGGAAAAAAAATCTAAAAATCTATTAATTAAAAAATGAGAGTATTTAAATTTGGAGGAGCATCGGTAAAAGATGCAGATGGAATTAAAAACGTATACGACGTTTTACAAAAAGTAGGTTACGAAGACGTAATTCTTGTAGTTTCGGCTATGGGAAAAACAACAAATGCTCTTGAAGTTGTAATCAAGAATTACTTTGAAAAATCGACAGAACTAAATGCTTCTGTTCAGGAAATTAAAAAATACCACAATCAGATCTTATTGGATTTGTTTGAAGATGAAAATCATCAAGTTTTCACTGCTGTAAATGCACAGTTTGACGAATTAGAGTACTTTTTAGCTCATAATAAATCTCCAAATTACAACTTTGTTTACGATCAGGTGGTAAGTTTTGGTGAATTGATTTCGACTAATATCTTGAGCCATTATATGAATTTCAGAGGAATTCAGACGCAATGGCTTGACGTTCGTAATTTCATTAAAACCAATGCCAACTACAGAGATGCAGAAGTTGACTGGGAAACTACACAGCAAAACATTAGTAAAAATGTTCCAAGAAAACAATTAAACATTACTCAAGGTTTCTTAGGTGCTGACGAAAATAATTTCACAACAACTTTGGGCCGTGAAGGTTCTGATTATACTGCTGGAATTTTTGCTTACTGCTTGAATGCTGAAAGTGTAACGATCTGGAAAGACGTTCCTGGAGTTATGAATGCCGATCCGCGTTATTTTGAAAATGCAAGTCTTTTAAACCAGATTTCATATCGTGAAGCTATCGAGTTGGCGTTTTACGGAGCAACGGTTATTCACCCAAAAACATTACAGCCGTTACAGAAGAAAGAAATTCCATTATACGTAAAATCGTTTATCAACCCATTATTAAAAGGAACTTGCGTTTCTAAAGGAGTTGATTTAGAACCACAATATCCATGTTTTATCGTAAAAAGAGAACAGCTTTTAATTTCGCTTTCATCAATTGATTTCTCTTTCATTATGGAAGAAAACATTAGTGAGATTTTTGGTTTATTCCACGAATTCAAAATCAAAGTAAACTTAATTCAGAACTCTGCAATTAGTTTCTCTGTTTGTGTGGAAGATAAATTTGGAAATTTCCCAGAATTGAATGCGATTCTTTCTAAAAAATTCAAAGTAGAATACAGCGAAAATGTAACCTTATATACAATCCGTCACTTTACAGAAGAGGCAGCGCAGACTGTTGAAGCTAACAAAGAAGTTTTATTGAAACAAGTTAGCCGCGAAACTATGCAGATTGTAACTAAAGAATTAATCTAAATATTGCTTTATAAAAGGTAATTATTTAATTCAAAGATTATTGAAAAGGCTTCACTTAATCGTGAAGCCTTTTTTATTACGAAAGAATTTTCCTCACTTAATCTGTTTTTTGATTATATTTACTTTCTTTCTAATAAATATAAAAATGACCAAAAAGAGCTTTTTACTTGTTTTTATTATTCTTGGTTTATTATACATAGCAATATCTTTAAGTCCGTTGCTTACAAAAAACATTAAAGATATTTCATACTCCGATTTTAGATTAGTGATTGGTCCTTTTCTCTCTACAGTTGCAATTCTTATTACGTATACACAACTGAAAAGAAAAAAAAGTTAACTCCTTTTATTTAATTTTTACCTTTATTTAAGTGCTTTATAATGGTTTTCAAATCTTCAATTTGCAACTCATATTGCTTTATAATTTTTCTGTAAACTCCTAACATCGCAATTTCTGTTTGTCGTTCTGTATTCATTAGACTTTCATAAACAGAATCTCCTAATCCTTTCCTAACCAATTCTTCTGGAGATATTTCAAAAATCTGACATATTTTATTAAAATGGATAGCCCAAGATGTGCTCTCCCCACGTTCCATTCGCGCATAAGCCGATTGTGAAATTTGCAAATGATCTGCGGCCTCTTCTTGTGACATATTCTTTGATTTCCTCAAAACTTTTAGATTATCTCCTACAATTTTATTCATAATTAACAATTTAAAAAACAAATATAAACATAAGAATTATTTTACAATTATTCGAATTTAGGTTATTAATAACCGATTTTCGACTAAGGCTTTTTTCTTATACAAAATATATTTGTAATCATTAATAAATCAAATAGTAACCAATAAATTTTTAAACTATGAAAAAATTAGAATTAAATGAAATGGAAAATTTAAAAGGAGGCCAGGAAAAAAAAGCAGATGACCAAATGCACAAACCGCCACCAGAAGATGCTAGTGGATTATCACAAGAATGTATAATGGCTATAGGAGCTATGGCATTAGGCATAGCTGGCATTGGTCTCTTATCTGTTGGAACAGCTGGTTTAGGATCCGTTCTTGTTGCTTCTTTATCTGGTTTGTCAGGTGCAATTGGAATGAGTGCCTGTCATGGTCAATTATAAAATAACAAATTGAGATTATGAATAAATATCTGTCTTTTTTTTTAATTGTAACTACTCTATTTTCTATCATTTCCTTAATTTATGGAATATGCGTTGCGAAAACATTATATAGTATTGCAACGCCTCTTCTTTTTTTAATTTTTATAATTATATTTTTCTCTACAAATAGAACTAAGAAAAATTAAATAATACCAATGATGTTAGAAATAGAAAGTTTTGCTTTTAGTCTTTTTACAAGCTGACTTTTAAAAACTACTAATAACAAAATTAGTATGTTTCTTTAACCTCTTTGAAAGCGCAAAAACAACAAAATAATCTCATAAAAAAAGGAAAAAAGCAACTTTAAGTATTAGAAATACTTAAAGTTGCTTTTTAAGAAAACATAAGATATGGTCATAAATTTGTCATTATTTAATAGCTCTACATAAATGTATAGATTTTAAAAAAGGAACAAAATTTAGCATATGTTTTCTAAAAAAAATCATTTCTCAGAGCAAATCTTAATAATATGCATAAAAAGTCATTAATAATTTTTCTATTCCTCTCATTTGCCTTAATAACTCTTAGTGAAATCACAAAAATAATTTTAGAATTTGACAGTTTGTTATATAATTCATTAGCTGAAAAACTCACCTATAAACAATTAAATCAATATTTACAATTTCAAAAAAAATGGAAATGGATTACTTATTTATTCATTCCATTATTTATTCTAATTAAAACAAATATAATAACCATTATCTTATACTTAGGAACATACCTTTTGAATAAAAAGGAAGTAGCATACAAATCGATATGGACTATTGTTATTAAAGCCGAATTTATTTTTTTACTAGTTCCCATTTTTAAAATCTTATGGTTTTATTTTTTTCAACAGAATTACGATTTAAGTGATATTCAAAATTTTCACCCACTATCTGCTCTAAACATAGTTGGATATAAAAATTTAGAACCTTGGTTTATATATCCCTTTCAAGTTTTAAATCTATTTGAACTTTTCTATATCATTTACTTAAGCTTCCAAATTGGCAAATTAACCCATAAAAATGCAGATTATGGTCTAAAAATAGTTGGAATAAGTTATGTCCCTACTTTGTTTTTATGGGTTGCAATAGTGATGTTTTTTACACTTAATTACAGTTAAAATGTCAACATTAAAAAAAGTTCTTCTTCTTTTATCCTTTATAATGATTACATGGTATGTAATCAATTATTTCTTTTATAAGGCTGATCTAATTCAAGCCTTATTGGGAATCGTGCCCATGATTTTAATAATTATTACAACCCATTTGAAGGAAAATCAAGAAAAATGAGAAAATCACTTAAAAGTATTTTCATCTTATTATTTGCGAGTAGTTTTCTTTTTCTAGGCTATCAAATAATCTCTAGAATCAACTATAAAAAAGAAGTGCAGCAGAATATCAAAATCATTCCAGAATTCTCTTATTCAAATGTAAATGGCGAGAATTTTACCAATGAAAATCTTAGAGAAAATACGTCCCTAATCTTTATTTACTTCAACACAGATTGTGAATATTGTAATGAAGAAACCAAAATGATAGAGGAGAATATCAAAAGATTGAAAGACATTCAAATCATCTTTATATCATTTGAAAACATCAATAAAATAAAAAATTTTGCCCAAAATCACAAACTCGACCATTATGATAACATTCATTTTCTACATGATAGTAAAGCTACTTTTGCTTCTACGTTTGATGTAAACTCGTTGCCTTGTCTTGTACTTTATGATAAAAATAAGAAGCTAATAGAAAAAATTAAAGGGCAAACGAAACCTGAAATCTTGATTAAAAAATTAAAGATAAAATAAATGTCTACTGTAGATTTAAAACAGATTACAAAAACGCATACCTTACAATTAGATCAATCTGATTGTGGTCCATCTTGTTTATTATCTATAATAAAATTATATAATGGAAATAGTTCGTTAGAAAAAATCAGAGAATTAAGTGGGACAACAAAACAAGGCACTACTATGCTTGGTTTATACCAAGCAGCAAATAAATTAGGCTTTAATGCTGAAGGATGCGAAGCTGATATTAATTCCTTAATTGAACATAATAAACCTGTTATTTTACATCTATTAATCGAAAATCAATTAGAACATTATGTGATTTGCTACAAATACTCTGAAAAAGAAGGTTTTTTAGTTGGTGATTCCTCTGTAGGAATTTATAATTTATCGATTGAACAATTGGAGAATTTTTGGAAATCTAGAACTTGCCTCATACTTGAACCTAATGATGCTTTTATAACTCATAAAAGAGAAAAAAACAACCAAAAAAAATGGTTTCTAAATCTCCTAAAAGAAGATTATAAATTAATTTGGATTTCTGTTTTACTTGGCGTTTTTGTTGCGGGTCTTGGATTAGCAATGGCTTTGTTTTCTCAAAAACTTGTAGACGATATTCTTCCATCTAATAATGTCAAAAAATTAATTTCTGGCATTATTCTTCTCGCTCTTTTACTATCTGCCCGAGTAGGGATATCTATTGTAAGACAATATTTTCTCCTGAAGCAATCAAAAGATTTTAACAATCGAATAAATAATTCTTTTTTTAAAAACCTATTACAACTTCCTAAATCTTTTTTTGATAACAGAAAAACGGGTGAACTCGTTTCAAGATTAAATGATACACAGCGTATACAAAACGTTATCAAACTTCTAACGAGTTCTTTAATAATAGATATACTTGTATCAATAATTTCATCCGTATTCTTATTCTTTTATTCTTGGGAACTAGGATTAATATGCATTTTAAGCATCCCAGTTTACTTTTTCATAATTTATCGCAACAATAAAAAAATTCTACAGTCTCAAAAAAAAGTGATGCAAAGTTCTGCGGCCAATGAGAGCAATTTTATAAATACGATTCAAGGAATCTCTACTATAAAAACAGATAACAAACAATCTATTTTTAATCAACTCAATAGACAAATTTTTGCTCATTATCAAAACCAAATATTTAACCTCGGAAAAATCAACATTTCCCTTTCTTGGCAATCTGGCTTAGCAAATGTTATGTTCATTATCGGAATTTTAATTTATAGCTCTTTGCAGGTTTTTAATAAAGAAATTAAGATTGGAGAACTGATGGCCATTTTAGGAATTTCCAGTTCATTACTTCCCTCTATTGCTAACCTTGCACTGATTTCAATTCCGATAAATGAAGCAAAAATTGCCTTTCACAGAATGTATGAATTCGCCTCAATTGAAAAAGAAAACGAAGAAGGGTTAAAAATTTATTCCATTCAGCAAATCTCAATACAAAATCTCTCTTTTAGATTTCCTGGAAGAAGTGAACTTTTTCATAGCATTAACATTGAAATCAAAAAAGGAAAATTAACTGCCATAGTTGGTGAAAGTGGAAATGGAAAAAGTACTCTCGGGCAAATATTACAGCGCTTTTATGATTATGAAAATGGAAACATTATTGTAAATGATTTATACAATTTAAGAGAAATAGAACTTGAAAATTATAGAAATCTCTTAGCAGTAATCCCCCAAGAAATTACAATATTTAACGGAACTGTTATTGATAATATTCTTTTAGGAACTGAGAGTACTCCTCAAAACATATTAAATTTTGTTCAAGAATATGGATTTGATTTTTACATTAATCAGTTACCTCAAGGTTTAATGACTATTGTAGGCGAAGAGGGAATTAATTTAAGTGGAGGACAAAAACAAATTATCGCATTAGCTAGAGCTTTGTACAAAAAGCCTCAATTTTTAATTATGGATGAAGCGACATCTGCAATGGACAGAAATACTGAGAATTTTACAATGCAGCTACTTCAAAAAGTAAAACGAAACTGTGCTGTTTTATTCATCTCACATCGCTTACATAAATTAAAAAATATTGCAGATACCATTTATATATTAGAAAATAAAACAATATCTAAATCTGGCAATCATGAGGAATTAATGAAAGATATTAACTTTTACAGCGAGTATTGGAGAGAAAAATAATTTAATCGAGCAGAAGAATTCATGACAACAAAAAAAATCACAATAATACTTTTCCTTTTTTTAATTCTAGTATTTATCGGATTAGATTTAAGCCCTATATTGAAAAAGGAAAGCATAAAAGATATTTCATTCTCAGATTTTAGAAATTCTATTGGACCAGTATTAACATTTATTGCAGTTTGCTTAAGCTATAGAACTGAAATAAAAAATAAAAGAAATACAAAGCAAAGTAATTCATAATATCGAGTAGCTTTCTCACCTATTATACCTCAACTCTTCAAATTCTGATCATATAAAAGCCTAATTTCCTTTTCTTTACAGCAATATTTCTACTTATTTAAACATCATCTCAAAAACATATACAATCATGGTCGAAATTTTTAGAGGTTCTTATATTGAATCGATGAATATTAAAAATTTATTGGAAAATAACGGTATTTCCGTTTTTATCGCTAATGAATACATGTCAAATATTCAGCCTTGGTCCGTCTCTGCTGGAGGGAATGATCCTGCCATTTTAAAAGTACTCGAAAAAGATATGGCTGATAGTAAAGTAATAATTGACCGCTATAACAAAGGCGAATATAATTTGACGGAATAATCTTTTGATGTATTGCAAACATGCACATTAGATTTCTGATTTAATATAAATTCAAATCTTAAAAAATGGAATTCAGTAAAGAGCCATCCGAGGAAGAAAAAAACAATTGGCATAACGATTCAAATAATTGGGTTTGGGGAATGTTTTACTATAACCCAAAAGACAAAAGAATGTTTCCGCCAAAGAAAATTAAGGAATTAGGCTGGACTATTAATTTTGCCAATTCCAATTCGGTTTTTCTTTGTGTTGTGCTTATTCTGGTTTTAATGATTATATCTGAAAGTGTCAAGTAATTTACCTCGCCCTGTTATTCTCCGACTGCTCCACTTCTGACTTTTTATAATTCGTCTTTTTTGAATCTCCAAAACTGTATGTTGCAATCAATTTAAAATAATTGCTGGTATAGGTTCGGTGGTAATAAATTTGCGTTTGTCCGACATTGTAATCACCAGAAACCATAAACTTATGAAAGATGTCGTTTGCCGTAAAATTAAGTTTTAACGCATCTTTAAAAAAGTTTCTCTCTATTCCTAAAGTTACGGTCGAACGGCCATTTTCACTTCCCAATCCATAACTTCTATCGCTTAAATACCAAGCCAAAAGTTGGAGTTTAAAAAGTTTAGGAATCGTAAATGTATTATTAGTATATAAATAGATCTGAGGTTCTACAGGACTAAACGCAAATGCATAATAATTGTCTACCGATTTCTGCCAGGTAATGCTCGCTGTATTAACAGAATTCCACCATTTGTAATTGAAAGATCTAGAAAGCGAAGTAAAAAAAGTATGGCCTTTATCAAGATTCAATGCTCTTAATATGTAGCTGTTTGGCGTATCTCCGCGCAAAGCCGCTGCCGAAATGGGATCAATTTTATAAGTATAGCCAACTTTAAAATCGAACTTTTTATACATAGAACCTATTTCAAAAGCATGTGTTTTTTCTGGAAGCAGATTAGGATTTCCTTCAATTGTCGTAAACGGATCCTGATAAATCACATAAGGATTTAGAGCCTGATATCTAGGTCTTGTAATTCTGGAAACATACGAGAAATGCCCTTTCCAATCTTCTGAAAGATTAAAATTTAAAAGCACGTTTGGAAAAAAATTACCGTACGATTTATCAAACTTCTGAATTCCGTTAGCATTTGTAAATAAATCGTAACTTGTTTTTTCCCCTCGTACACCAAGAGAAAAATTGACTTTTTCGTTCAATGTTCCGATATAATTAAAGTAAGCTGCTGCAATATTTTCGTTGTACTCAAAATCACTCGAAAGTTCGTTATCCAACTCAAAATTTATTTCATCATCAGAAATTAAAAAATCTGTTCCAGAGTTTATCGTTGCGTGACTAAATTTCGCTCCTATTTCTAGTTTTGTTTTTTCATCTATTTTCTTCGAATAATCGGCTTGAACTGCAATTATATTAATTCGGCTTCCCACATTATTCTTTAAATATCTCTTCGAATCTGTTTCCTCAATCTCACTATTTTCGTCAATAAAATCTCGTATGGTCTGATTGTAATTCGAAAATTGCGATCCAATAAATAGTGTCGAGCCTTTAGCCGTTGTCCAATTATAATTCAAATTGACAAACTGATTTAACAAAACATCATTTCGATCAACATCTGTGGCATAAAAACTTTTTCCTGAATTATTAGTTATCGTATTCCTGCTTTCTGTAATTCCGCCCAAATCATTCACATTGCCACTGTATGCCAATGAAATATAATTATTTGGAGAAAAACTATATTGAAGCCCGAATCCAAAATTAGAATAATTGTTAAATCTCCTTTTCCAATCCGTTGTCAATTCCGATTTCATATAATCATCAGGATTTGGGCGTGTTCGGGTTGTATACAGTAATTCGCGGTTTCTTCCTAATTGCAATCCATAATTGGTGACAAACGAGAATTTTCCTTTAGAATAACTAAAATCAAAAAGCGTGTTATAACTCGTTCCTCCAAATTTAGAAACGGTTACATGCTGATTAACAGTTCCCATTACACCGCTTTCACTTTTTTTTTTGGTTATGATATTGATGACCGCTTTTCCTTCGGCATCGTATCTCGCAGAAGGATTAGAAATGACTTCGACCTTCTGAATCTGCGAAACGGGAATAGCAGCAAAACGTTCGTAATTAATCAAAACTCCGTTGAGATAAATAATGGCTTCCCCTTTTCCAACAACACTGATTTCACCGTCGGCAACCACAACATTTGGCACTCTTCCCAACAATTCGTTTACCGAACTGCTGGTTGCCAAGACGGTTCCGTTTACATTGACATCAATATTTCCGTTGGCTCCATATTTTAATAATGAAGGTTGGCTTTTTACAACCACTTCATTTAACGCATTGTGCTCTTTCTCTTTTTCATTTTCTTTCTCTTTAATGATTAGAGTATCTTGAGCAGGCTTTAGTAACTTTCCGAAGAGTACATCATCACTATAATGACTTTTATCTGTAACTTTTTTTATGCGTTGTGCTTTTATCTCTATTGATAAAAAGACCAGAAAAAAAACATAAATGATAACCAATTTTTGAAATCTCATAAACTTTAGCAATTAGCAGTTTGACTTTTATTTAGAACAAAAGTCTTCTGAAAATCAATAAATGAGATTCCAAAAAGTGAAATCAGGAGTACGGATTTATAAATTAATACCCTGTTTAGGACTGTAAGGCCTGAAGTTGATAGTTAAGCGGCGTAGTTCCCGTATGTTTTTTGAATGCTGTGAAAAAAGTTGATTTAGAATTAAAACCAACATCATAACCAACAGATTCTAAAGTTAATTTATCTGAAGAAGTGATAATTTTACAAGCTTCGTTGATTCTAAATTCATTTACATAACTGGTAAAATTCTTTCCTAAATTATTATTCAGAAACTGTGATAATTGATGGCTTGAGATATTAATTTCTTGAGACAGATCTTGAAGTGTCAAGTTTGGATTTTTATACAAACTTTTTTCAGACATAACCTTTTCCAGTTTTTCTGACCAAAGTAATGCTTCTTCCGAATCTATTTTTTTACTCGAAATCTTTCCGTTCAATAAAAACAAGTCGTCTGTTTTCTTTCTGTACAAAAGAATTGAAATTCCTAAATATAAAATAAACGAAAAAACAACTGCACCACTTATGTAAGTTGCTGCAGATGCTCCCATAATTGCCAAGAAGTAAAATAGAAATAAGAGAAAATTACCCAAAAACAACATTCCGAACCACATTTCTGACGGAGTTGTTTTTTCTTTTCTAATCAAGATTTTTCTTAGCACTTTGCGAAGTTCGTAACCCGCAAATACAATATAAACAAACCATTGAAAATAAATGATTCTTATAAAAAAGCCTCCCCAAAGTTTCGGGTATACTTCATACGGATACAAAATGCCGACAGCAACGATTAATGTTCCCCAAAATGCTAGAATAAATTTCCATGATTTGGGCATTATCTGAACTTCATCGACTGCCGATTTAATAAAATAATACAAACAAGGTCCGATGAAAAAACAAGCTGTAAGTCCAAACTGAAGATACATTTTTGGTAGTTCGGGATGAAAATAAACAAATACAGATTTTGCAATTCGGATACTTAGCGCAAATAAAAGTGCACCCAGAAAATAATTCGTCAGGTATTTTTTCTTGGTAAAAAAGAAAAAATACACTCCGAGAATAATTCCGTTGAAAGCTCCTAAAGCACTAAAAAAGAATAGAAGTTCTTTACTAGTATCCATAATTTAAATTGATTATATCCTAAACAAAGCTAAAATATTATTTTTAAATGGAAATTAATTAACTTTATAACAGCCAAATAATTCCATGAATTATGAAAAACATAAACGATCCAAGCGAAGAAACTAAAAACCAATGGGAAAATGATCCCGATAATTGGATTTGGGGAATGTTTTATTACAATCCAAAAGACAAAAGATCTTATTTTCCAAAAAGAATAAGTGAATTTGGATGGCATGCCAATTATGCAAATCCTATTTTCATTATAATCATCGCGTTCTTTGTTTTGATAATTTTGGCTTTTATTAAAAATGGAAGATAAGATATACTATTGACCAATAAATCTAAAATAACCTACACTGCAATTCACAATTATAAATACTACTTTTGACTTTTTAGAGTTAGAGTATTTATGTTGAAAAAATTACTGTTTTTGACGGTTTTCTTCTGGTTTTCTGCGCTTCAGGCTCAGGAAACTGAATCACTGTACAAAACCAAAAAAGTAATGGTTTCAAAAGACACTATTCGCCTTGAAAAAGTTGCCATCAACTCTGGATTTTTTGAAATCTTAAATACAAAAAACCAACCAATCGATTCTACTTCTTATAAAGTCGATTTTCAAAAAGGATATTTACTCTTAAATGAAAATTTCCAATCGGTTTCAGATACGTTAATTGTCAATTATCTTAATTATCCAGATCTTTTAACTAGAGAATACAGCCTTTACAAATCGGATCAGATTGTAAGCGGCGATGTTGGATCAGACAAATTATACCGAATCGACAATAATTCAAATGCAAAAAAAGTAACTCCTTTTGACGGTCTTGAAACTTCTGGAAGTATTACGCGTGGTGTTACGGTTGGTAATAATCAGAGTACGGTTCTAAACTCCAATTTAGATTTACAAATTACAGGAAAGATTTCAGACAAAGTGAGTTTAAGGGCTTCACTTCAAGACAATAATATTCCGCTGCAAGATGGCGGCTATTCACAGAAACTTGATCAATTTGATAATATTTTTATCGAACTTTTTAGCGATGATTGGAACATTCGCGCCGGCGATGTCTTTTTAGAGAACAGGAAAACTCAATTTTTGGGCTTTAATAAAAAAGTTCAGGGACTTTCTGCCAACTTTGATTTTGATACCGAAAAAAGCAAAACCAACGTTTTTGCTTCGGTTGCTTTTGTAAAAGGCCAATATGCCAAAAGCACGTTTACAGGTCAGGAAGGAAATCAGGGTCCGTATAAACTAAAAGGGCAAAATGGCGAATTGTATGTTTTGGTAATTTCGGGTTCGGAGCGAGTTTATGTAAATGGCGTTTTATTAAAAAGAGGCGAAAACAACGATTATGTTATCGATTATAATGCAGGAGAAATTGTCTTTACGTCGCTTTTTACCATTACTTCGGAAATGCGTATTAATGTGGAATACCAATATTCTGAACGAAATTACAATCGTCTTGTAACATATGCAGGTGCAACTCACGAAAACAAAAACTGGAGCTTTGGCGGTTATTTGTATTCTGAAAATGATATGAAAAATCAGCCTTTACAGCAAAATCTTTCTCCAGAACAGGTTCAGATTTTAAGTCAAGCAGGCGATGATGTCAATTTGATGAAAGCGCCTTCTGCTTACGAAGACACTTATGCCGAGAATAAAATCTTGTATAAAAAGACACTGATTAATTCGATTGAAGTTTACGAATATTCGAATAATCCTGCCGATGTTTTGTACAATGTTCGATTTAGTCAGGTTGGTGCAAATGCAGGAAATTATATCATTCAAAACAATAATTCTGTTGAACGTATTTATCAATATGTCGAACCAGTTAACGGAATTCCACAGGGAAATTATGAACCAATTGTTCAGCTTGTTGCGCCAATGAAACTTCAAGTGGCAACGTTTTTAGGAAAATATAATCCTGATGAAAAAACATTGGTTGATTTTGAATTGGCTGTTAGTAATAATGATCAGAATTTGTTTTCTACCATTGACGATTCGAACAATGAAGGAATTGCTTTTAAAACCAATCTTAAAAAACGCCTTTTTTCTAGAAGTTGGAATTTAGATGCTTTTGCGAATTATCAATTTGTACAGCAGAATTTTAAATCGGTGGAACGTTTGTATAATATTGAGTTTAACCGTGACTGGAATTTAACGGGAACGCTTTATGGTAATCAAAGCCTTTTGGTTACGGGTTTGAATTTTGATTTATTTTCGAAAAAAGAAACCTCTAATATTGGTTTGTTAACGTATCAATTTGAAAAATTAGATTTTAGCGAAAGCTACACTGGAACAAGACATACAACAAATGCTTTATTTAAACTAAAAAATTGGACGATCGAAAACAATGGAAGCTTCTTAAATTCTGATGCTACAGCTTCGACTTCAAAATTCATTAGAAACCAAACCAGAACCAAGTATCATTTTGGGAAAAATTGGGTTGGAGGGACTATGCAATTGGAAGACAACCAGCAAAAAGACAAAGTTACCAATCAGTTTTCGGCTTTGAGCCAAAGATTTTCAGAATATGGTGTATTTACTGGGCGTGGCGACAGCACTAAGGTTTTTGTGGAAGTTGGTTTTCTGCAAAGACGCAACGATAGTTTGCAAAACGGATTATTACAGCATGTCAACAATTCGCAGACTTATTATTTAAAATCAAAACTAATTCAGAATAAAACAACCGATCTGGCAGTTTATGCGAGTTACCGAAATTTAGATTTTACCGATAAATCGAGACAGAACGAACCTTCTTTAAATTCGAGAATTCTATACAACGATCGCTTTTTTAATCAGTTCATGCAAATTGGAACGGCTTACGAAACGAGTTCGGGAACTATTGCCCAACAAGAATTTACGTATGTAGAAGTGCCAACAGGTCAAGGAGTTTACACTTGGAACGATTATAATGGAAACGGAATTCAGGAATTGGAAGAATTTGAAGTTGCCGTTTACCAAGATCAAGCACGCTATATTAGGATATTTTTGCCGAATCAGGTTTACATAAAAACCAACCAAAATAAGTTTTCGCAATCCTTAACTCTGAATCCGCTGCAATGGCAAAATGAAAAAGGTTTTAAAAAACTGCTGTCATATTTTTATAACCAGACTTCTTTTATAATGGATCGAAAGATAAAAAGTGATGGTGAAAAACTAGAACTCAATCCGTTTGATTCCTCCGAAGAAAATATTTTGGGTTTGAATTCGAGTTTCAGAAACAGTTTATTTTATAACCGAGGCAAACAAAAACATTCGGTTACGTATTCTTATCTTATAAATAAAGGAAAGAGTCTGCTCTCTGTTGGTTCACAACATGTGCAGAATTATTCGCATCAAATTCAGTACACACATTTATACCAAAATAGCTGGCTATTTAATTTCTTCACCAAAACCATAAAAACCGATTTGGTTTCAAAAGATTTTGCTGAGAAAAATTATGACATTCAAGGTTGGCAGTTGGCACCAAAAGTCAGCTATTTGTTTTCGAAAAACACCAAATTGGATTTCTTTTATGAGCTTCAAAACAAAAAAAATCAAATTGGAAATCACGAAACTTTAGACCAAAACAGAATCGGAACTTCTTTTTCTTATGCAGGCGAAAAGAAAGTTACGCTTAATGGAGAATTCTCTTTTTATGAAAATAAATTTAATGGAAATGAATTTTCATCAGTCGGTTTTCAGATGCTCGAGGGACTTCAAGCGGGATCAAATTTGGTTTGGAAACTGCTTCTGCAAAAGAACATTACGTCATTTTTGGATATTAATTTAAATTATCAAGGAAGAAAAAGCGAAACCGGAAATACGATTCATACAGGAAATGTTCAGCTTCGTGCATATTTTTAATGTAACACGAAAAAGATGACAATAAATTGCTTAATTTTAATTGAAATTTAAACTTTTAGCCTTATGAAAAAATTAGTATTGTTCTGTTTGATGGTTGCTTTCTCTTCTAATTTTTATGCTCAGGAAACAACTGCAAAAACCACGAAAAGTAAAACTGAAACTTCGGCGAAAAAAGCGAAAGCAAGTGCTGACAAAGCTTCGGCTGACGCAAAAAAAGAAGCCACAAAATCTAAAAAAGCCGCTGATGATGCAAAAACTGCTTCAACAAAAGCCAAAAAAGAATCTGCTGACGCAGCAAAAAAGACTGCCGACAAACAAGCGGCTAAAGCTAAAGCTGATGCCAAAAAAGCTACTGTAGAATCTGATAAAGCAAAAACAACGGCTGACAAAGCAAAAAGCACAGCTGACAAAACCAAAGCCGACGCTAAAAAAACAACCGCAAAAGCTGACGCTACAAAAAAAGACGCCACTGCTGCTAAAAAAACAGCTAGTAAAACTTTAAAAGAAACTAACGAAAAAGCGCCATCTGTACCAGACAAAGTAACTGGCGAATACAACGGTAAAAAAGTATACACTGGCCCAAGAGGCGGTAAATACTACATTAACAAAAATGGTAATAAAACGTATATTCAAGATTAAGGTACTGAGG
This sequence comes from Flavobacterium sp. LPB0248, assembly GCF_013388355.1. Taxonomy (GTDB): domain Bacteria; phylum Bacteroidota; class Bacteroidia; order Flavobacteriales; family Flavobacteriaceae; genus Flavobacterium. The sequence continues at coordinate 3,218,270 of NZ_CP058246.1, read as the reverse complement.
GACTAAGGTTCTGAGGTGCTAAGGTTTTAATACGAGACTTTGAAGAAGCTGTCCTTTTGGACAGCTTCTTCTTTTTGTAAGCTTCGGAGAAGCAAAATATTTATAGAAATTGCAATTCTCAGAGATTTAAAAGCTCCAGCGGAGCGACATGTTTTTTATAATCGAATATATGTTGCTCCGCTGGAGCTCTTTGTCTTTTCGCAATTGGATTTCTATAAATATGTCGCCCCGCTGGGGCTTGCCGATAGAGAAATTTTATAAATATTCTTTTAACTCTAAATGACTGTATTTTTGAGATAACCTCTTTTTTTATTCAATCCAACAAGCCTTAAAACCTTAGTTCCTCAGCACCTTAGAACCTTAAATTAATAATTTAGTAATACCTTCGAAATAACACAGAAAACATATTTGTCTATCTTCGTTTTTAAAACGTGTTAAAAATGAGCATTGATTATTCTGCGAATAAAACTATTTTAGTAGCTCCATTAAATTGGGGACTTGGACATGCCACTCGATGCATTCCGATTATCAAAGCGCTTCAAGAGAATAATTATATTCCGATTATCGCCTCCGACGGCGTTGCGCTGGCTCTATTACGAAAAGAATTTCCTTATATACAAACTTTAGAATTGCCTTCTTATCATATTGAATATGCTAAGAATGGTAAAAATTTTAAATGGAAGCTGATTAAAAATCTTCCGAAAATGATTACTGCTGTTTTGGATGAGAAAAAAATGGTGAATCATTGGATTAAAAAGCATGGCATTGATGGCATAATCTCAGATAATAGATTGGGGGTTTTCAGTAAAAAAGTGCCTTCTGTTTTTATGACTCATCAATTGAATGTAATGACTGGAAATACAACTTGGTTTACCAGTAAATGTCATCAGTATTTCATAAAAAAATATAATGAATGCTGGATTCCTGATACTAATGGAAAAGTGAACTTAACGGGAGATTTGGGGCATTTAAAAAATAATGAACTGAATCTAAAATACATCGGCCCGTTGAGCCGTATGAAGAAAAAGGATACTCCAAAAATATATGACTTGATGATTATATTGTCTGGTCCTGAACCTCAGCGCACTTTCTTGGATGAAAAACTGCAGAAAGAAGCAGCAAATTATCCTGGTAAAGTAGTTTTTGTACAAGGTAAAGTAGAAAAATCGCAAGAAAAATGGCAGGCTGGAAATGTTACCTATTACAATTTTATGAACTCGAAACAGCTGGAACAGACTTTTAACGAAAGTGAGTTTGTATTGTGCCGTTCGGGTTATACTACTGTTATGGATTTGGCAAAGCTGGGCAAAAAAGCTTTTTTTATTCCGACTCCAGGACAATATGAACAGGAATATCTGGCCATAAAACTTCAAGAAGAAAATCTAGTTCCTTACGCAATGCAAAATGACTTTACGATCGAAGATTTATCAAAGGTAAAATCGTTTAAAGGATTATCCCAATTTGAAAATAATATCGACTGGGATTCGCTATTTACTGTTTTCGAAAACAAAATAGCATAATTGCACCAAACTAGTTCACTTAAAGCCTTATCACTATAATAAAAAACCTCCAGCTTTAGCTGGAGGCAATTCAAATTTTAGATAACAAAATCAGTTTTATCAGCGTTTTTACGATAGTAAATCTGTTTTTTAATCTGTATGCTTTTAGAAATTAAATTGTGCTTGCAGTCTCAACACATTTCCTTGCTGTCTGTTTATTGGTAGCGCACTATCTTCAAAAGTTCTGTCTGCTACTACATATTCTGCAGTTAACTCTAAAGCTTTAATTGGCTGCCATTCAATACCGAATTCATAATCTCTAACTACGTAGCTTCTAGCATCTTTTTCATATTTTTTTCCTCCGTCATAATATTGAAATTTGGCGAAAGGATAAATACGCTGTTTTTTAATATCCCATTTATAGTTTAATAAAACGTAACCTCCGTTCAAATCGGTTTGGTCGATTGTATTGGTAAGTGTATTGTATCGAGGTCCTGTTCCAATATTGTATTCGGTTTGAATACCAAATGGTCTAGGATATAAAACAAAAGTTGCTCCCACTCGCTGATCTTTTACATATTGAGGGTCGTTAACTGTAACTCCTGGCGAAACTTCTCCTGTAAAAGCCCATTTACCTGTATAAGCCTGAATTCCTGGTTCTATAATCTGACTTCCAATTACAAAAGGGTATGATACTCTCGTTACCACGTTTAAATCACGATTTCCATCCAATTTATTGGCAATCTGTCCATTATAAACACCAAAGGCAAAAACTCCAAAATCTCCAGAACCTTTATAGCCATCTCTAACCAACATTTCAAAACGTTGTCTAATTTCGGCTGGAGCCCAATAAAAGAATATCCCTAAATCACGCTCATTCAAAATTGAGCTGTTGATCGCGTCAGCACGGTCTAAAGATAAACGCTGCGAACTTGACTGCATATTTTCGAAGCCGTATGGAATTTTACTCTGTCCAACGCGAACACGATATTCTCTTTTTTTATCAAAGGAAAGATCAAAATATAAATCACGAATCTGCACAAAATTATTAACCCCACTAGCTGGAGAACTGGCAAAGTCTGGCTGGAAATAGAAGAATACATTCGGATGAACTTGCCCAGAAAATACTAAACGGGCACGACGAATAAAAAGCCCATTGTTTGCTTTGGCATCAGGAGCTGTAGAAGTTGTTCCCCAAGATCTGTCACATTGCTCACAAGAAACTTTGTCGTTTGTAGAGAAAAGACCATTGTATCTAATTTGTGCATAACCTCTCAAAGAGATTCTATCATACCAATGTTCTTCAACTCCTCCTCCAGATTTAGTTTCCGGAAGTTTTGCTTTGTTTATAGAATCTAAAATACGCATTACTTCGTTTTTTACATCCTGTTTGTTTAATTCTTTTTTATCTGTTTCCTGCGCATTAGCCGCACAAGTTAGCAGTAATAAAACGGCTAATAATTTTCTTTTTATCATTAGTTCTCTAATTCCCTTAATTTCAGGATGCAAAGATGGAGCACCTATGTTAAGAAATCATTAACCAGATGTTACTATAATAAAAATTTAATGTTATGGCCTAAATCCAAATGTTTATTTATTGTTAAACACCTTTGTTTTAGGGCTTTTAACAAAAGTGACGTTACGATTTTTTAACGTCAGTTTTTGCTGTTTTATTTGCTTTTTCGAGCGTAAAAGAGAATTCAGAGCCAATTCCGAACTCACTTTCTACATAAACTTTCTCTTTATGTGCTTCAATAATATGCTTTACAATTGCCAAACCTAAACCAGAACCACCTTCAGATCGTGTGCCGCTTTTATCCACTCGGTAAAAACGTTCAAAAAGTCTTGGAATATTTTGTTTTTCAACACCTTCTCCGTTATCGCTAATACGAATTAAGACTTTTTTCTTGGTTAAATTTACTACGCCGACTTCTGTCAGACCGCCTTCTTTTCCGTACTTAATCGAATTTACAATCAAGTTTTCAAGCACTTGCTGTATTCTGTCCTGATCTCCTCGAATCATTACAGACTGCACATTTTTACTTTCAAAAGCCAATTTGATTTTCTTTTTATCGGCTTTCATTTCAAGCAGTTCGAAAACATTCTGAATTAATTCAACTATGTCAAAATCAGTCATATTTAGATCTAAATCGCCCGATTCTAATTTGGTAATCATATCTAGATCTTCTACTATATAGATAAGACGCTCTACTCCTTTTTCGGCACGTTTTAAATATTTCTTTCTGATATTTTTATCGTCCATTGCGCCGTCAAGCAAAGTTGAAACGTAACCTTGAACCGTAAATAAAGGTGTTTTTAGTTCGTGCGAAACGTTTCCTAAAAACTCTCTTCTATATTGTTCACGGATTTCGAGCATTTCGATTTCTAGTTTTTTATCCGTCGCAAACTTTTTCACTTCACGCGAAAGCGTTTCCATATCGGTATTAATCGGCTGATTAATTAATGTTGTGGATTCTAGCAACGAAACCTCATCGTAAATTTTCTTCACTCTTCGGTAAATAAAGCGTTCTACACGATACTGTAAAACCAGAAAAGAGAAAATATAGATTACGATTATGAAAATTATTCCAAACGCAACTTGATGTTTTAATTGGTTTTTATAAAATAATGACATTAACATCAGTACAAATGCTGTTGTAAAAAGACTGATATACAATGCCGATTTTATGGCGAATTTGTATGTTTTTTTAAAATTAATCTTCATTGAAAAAATTGAACCATTAAGAAATTAAGAGAATTAAGTGTAACTCAAAAACCATATAAAAAACTGAAGTCAAGTAAACTTCAGTTCCTTATATGGTTTAAATGTATTGAATATTTTTAAAAGATTTTAAATGGATTTAAAAACTAAGTGCCTTAGCATCTTAAAAAATTAAACTTCAAATTTATAGCCTACACCTTTTATGGTTTTAAAAAGATCTTCGCCTATTTTTTCGCGCAGTTTTCTGATGTGAACATCGATTGTTCTTCCTCCAACCACAACTTCGTTACCCCAAACTTTATCCAAGATTTCGTCTCTTTTAAAAACTTTCCCAGGTTTTGAGGCCAACAGATAAAATAATTCGAATTCTTTTCTTGGCAAAGCAATTTCTACATTGCCTTTTATGATTTTGTATTCCTCACGATTAATCTCGATTCCGCCTACATTTAAAGTATCTGTAACAACTTCTTGTTCCTTTAACCTTCTTAACAGCGCCTTTACTTTTGATACCAATAATTTTGGTTTAATTGGTTTTGTAATATAGTCATCGGCACCTGCATCAAAACCAGCTACTTGAGAATAATCTTCGCTTCTTGCTGTAAGGAATGTTATGATAACATTATTTAATTCAGGAATTTTTCTAATATGCTCGCAAGCCTCCATTCCGTCCATTTCTGCCATCATCACGTCCATAATGATTAATTCTGGCAACTCTTTCTGTGCTTTTGCTATAGCATCTTTTCCGTTAGAAGCTGTAACAATCTGATAGCCTTCCTGAGCAAGGTTATAGCCAACGATTTCTAAGATATCTGGTTCGTCGTCAACTAATAAAATCTTAGTTTGTGTTTTTTTCATAAATAGCAAAAATTGAGATTTTTATATCGAAACTTCTTCATTAAACATTCGATATTTCTTATTTCACAGGGTAAATATACTAACAAAAGAACCTTTAAAAAATGGTGTTAACCGTAATTTAATCTCGTAACAATTTGATAATCTTAACAACACAAAAACATAACAAGTCGGTAACATGGACTTCACAGAGCGGTTCTTTCTTTGCACAAAAATAATTAAGACACAAACACAACACTGAAAAAAAATGAAATTCAATTTAAGATTTCTCTTTATTGCATTATTTATCTGTACGATTTCGATCGCGCAAAACAAAGGTACGATTTCTGGAGTTCTGACCGACAAAGATTCGAACAACGCAGCTCTACCATTTGCTAATGTTTTAGTTAAAGGTACAAATATTAGCGTAAATACCGACGTTGACGGAAAATATTCGTTAAGCGTAAATCCTGGAAATTATACTTTAATTTTTAGTTTCTTAGGATATGAATCTGTAGAAGCTCCGGTTGCCGTAAAAGCAAACGAAACTATAACAGTTAATCAAGGACTTTCTTCTGGAAGCTATACTCTTAAAGATGTAGTCGTAAAATCTTCTGCAGGAAACAAGCAAAAAGAATCTGCATTATTATTAGATCAAAAAAATGCAGTTCAATTTAAAGCTGCTATTGGTGCTGAGGAAATTGCAAGAAAAGGAGTTAATGATGTTGCCAACGCTGTTGCAAAAGTGAGCGGGGTTTCTAAACAAGACGATTCTGGAAATGTTTTCGTACGTGGATTAGGTGACCGTTATAACGTAACTACTTTAAACGGACTTCCGTTGCCATCAAACAACCCTGCTAACAAAAACATTCTTTTAGAAATTTTCTCTACAAACATTGTAGATAACATTGGAATCAGTAAAACTTTTGAAGCTCAAAATTATGCCGATTTCGGAGGAGCTAATATCGATATTAGTGCAAAGAAATTCAGCGGAAAACCTTTCATCAGCTTTTCAGTTGGTACTGGAGCAAACACAAATGTTTTAGGACAAGATCATTTTTATCTTCAAGACGGACCTACTTATACAGGATTTAAAAAAGTTGGTGTGCCAGATGCTCCATTATTGCCATACAGCTATGCAACAAGCTGGGACAGACAAGAAAGTAAAAATGTATTAAATGCTTTTTACACTTTATCTGGAGGAAAAAGATTTCAAATAAACGACGAAAGTTCTATTGGTGCTTTTGTTACAGGATCTTTCAGTGCAAAAAACAAATTCACTCAAGGTTACAGCAGAGGAGGAATTACTTCTGATGGAGATATTTATTCTGACTTTATCAGAACAGCTTACAAACATAACACTACAACAACAGTTATGGGTACAGCTGATTACAAAATCAACAAAAACCATTCGATCTTCTTTACTTCTTTATTCTTAAACTCTAGTGAGCAAGACTATAGCGAGTACGAAGGAACTAACATCAACTTTGATGGTGGTGGAGATGCTCAACAGCAAATTAGCGGTTTTATCAAACGTGGAACTTTTGAAAGAACGCAATTAGTGGTAAACCAATTAACAGGAAAAAGCAAATTCAACGATCAGTGGAATTTAAACTGGGGTGTAGGTTACAGTATGTCTGACAGTGCAATTCCAGATCGTATGCAAAACTCTTTCGTGTATGCTCCTAATGCTATCGATTATACATTTTTCACCAACTCAAACATCAACAACCACAGATTTTTTCATGACTTAAAAGAAAATGAAATTGCTGCAAATGTTGCTCTTTCTTATAACTTCAAAAAAGGAAGTGATGACACTTACAAAGGAAAAGTAACTGTTGGTTATTCTGGAAAATTCAAAAATGTAGATTACGACATGCAACAGTTTTCGTTCTTCCCGAACAGAACTACAATTTCTTTCCCAAAAGAAGATATTCACCATGTAGATAACTATTTAGATCCTGCACATTGGGGTTCATCTTACTCAAACAGAATTCACCAAACATATAATGGAAATTTAGATATTAACGCAGCATTTGCTAACGTTCAATATTCTTTAACTGAAAGATTGAGCGTAATATTAGGAGCAAGATTAGAGCAATTGAATCAGAATGTATTCTATATCACAACAACAGTTCCATCTGGAGGAAACTCTGACGATTCTAAATTCAATATTTTACCAAGCTTAATTTCAAAATATACTTTGAATGACAGACAGAATTTAAAATTCTCTGCTAGTAAAACCTATACTCTTCCTCAGTTTAAAGAAAAAGTGCCTATCATTTACGAAGATGTTGCACAAGCTTACGAAGGAAACCCAAGATTATATGCTTCAACAAATTACAATTTTGATTTAGGATGGGAATTTTTCCCAAAAGCAAGTGAGTTAATCTCTGTTACTGCATTTGGTAAAATCATTCAAAACCCAATCAACGAAATGTTCTTGAATTCTTCCTCAAATGATATTTCTTATGCAAATACAGGAGACAAAGGAACAGTAGCGGGAGTTGAAGTTGAGTATAGAAAAGATCTTTTTGAAATTGAAAAAAGAGATAACTTAAAAACAAAACTTTCTTTTGATGCAAACGGATCATATTTATATACCAAACAAGATCTAAGCAATGAAAAAGTAAACAATGAAAATGATTTTGGAGCTAACTTTACTTTTACATCAAGTAAATTAACAGGAGCTTCTAATTTCCTTGCCAATGCGAACTTATCTTTCTTAAATGAATTTTCAGAAAACACAGATATTTCGGCAACAGTTTCTTACTCATATTTTTCAGATAAATTAGCTGTAATCGGAACTTCAAGAGTTGGAAACATGGTTGATAAAGCAGTAAACAAACTAGACTTTATTGTAAATTCAAGTTTGACTAAAAACTTAAAAATTGGTCTTATTTACAACAACATTTTAAATCCAACTTTTAAACGTGTACAAGAACAAGGAGAAGTACCTGGAAAAGAGTCTGTAGGAGACATTACTGTAACTTCATACAAAGCAGGTTCAGATCTTAGACTTACTTTAAACTATACATTCTAAGAAAAAGATTTTCAATAAATTACAAAAGGCGATTGGTTATTCCAATCGCTTTTTTTTATCCAAAATTGCAATGTAAATTTTATATTAAGACACTGCATTTTTAACCCATTATACTTAATAGATTGTTAATATCGTCTTAACTCAGCAAAAACATATGTTCGTTTACTTTGCCTTGAATAAATAAAACAATAAAACACAACAAAAATGAAAAAAAGTTTATTTGCAATGGCTGCAATATTAGGACTTGCTTTGACAAGCTGTAGTTCTGATGACAATAAAAAAGACACAAACAACAGTTCTTTTGTTTTAAAGGTTGACGATTTAAAAGGAGAAATTAAAGACGGTACAGTAACTTTAGATCCTACTCAAACTTATACATTAACTGGAGGTTTAGTAGTTAAAGGTGGAGCTACTTTAGTAATTCCTGCTGGAACAGTAATTAAAAGTTCTCCTACTGCAGAAGCAACTTCTTTATATATCGCTGTAGAAAGAAACGCTAAAATCAACATCAACGGTACTGCTGCTAAACCAGTTGTTATGACTTCTGGAAAAGCATCGCCTGCTCAAAGTGACTGGGGTGGATTAATCATCGCTGGTAACGGTAAAGTAAACACTGGAGACAATGGTACTTCTGAAGTAGGTGGTTTAAGCTACGGAGGTAATGACAATGCAGATTCTTCTGGAAACATTAACTTCTTAAAAATTTCTTACACAGGTTCTAAATATACTGCTGAAAAAGAATACAATGGAATTTCTTTCTTCGGAGTAGGTTCTGGAACAGTAGTATCTGATATCTATGCTTTCGAAAGTGGTGATGACGGAATTGAGTTCTTTGGTGGAGCTGTAAACGCTTCTAACTTGACAATCATTAACTCTTATGATGATTCATTAGATTTCGCTGACGGATGGCAAGGTACTGCTACAAACGTATACATTAAAGGTGTTTCTAAAGCAGGTGTTGAAGGATCTACTAACGCTAAAGATCCAAGTGGAGCTACTCCAATGACAAATGCTAAAGTAACAAACATCTCTATCGTTAAAGGTGGTGCTACTTTCTTAGCTGACGAAAAAGCAATCAACTACAAAGAAGGTGGTGGAAAACAAACTTACACAAACCTATATGTTGCTGATGGAATGCCTGCTGCTTTAACTAAATTATCTGCTGATGCTGGTGTAACTGCAAATCTTGCTGCTGGTAACTTTACTATCACAAACTACACTTTTGGAGCTTCTGTAACTAATCTTACAGGTCCTAAATTGGCTGGAACAAGCACAGGAAACCTAGGAGCTGGTAATGGTGCTGAATTACCAACTTGGGCTAACTGGACTAAATAATAAAAGTTAGATTCTAAATAATAAAAAGCTGTCTGAATATTTCAGACAGCTTTTTTCATTTTAGCTTTTACAGTACGTATAAAACCATATTGTTTCTTAATCACTTCGAATACATAATGTTAAAAACATCCTAAAAATTTAGCATGTTTTTTTTTGGCGTCATTTTTGTAATTTTTTTTGTATATTTACAGTAATCAAATACATGCGATGGCAAAAAACTACTTTTATATTACTTTCTTATTGGCATTTTTCTTTACTGTAAGCGTCTCGGCGCAAGACAGCAAGCAATTACCAAAAACTCAAGAATCTACTTCTATCGAGGGTCTAAGCTTGTATCCTAATCCAGTGACAAATGGAAAAGTCTATATCTCATCTAAAAACGATTTAGAGAAAGAAATTATTGTGTTTGATATCTTAGGTAAAAAAGTATTGCAAGCACATTTAGTATCAAGAGAACTAAGTGTTGCAGAATTGCCACCAGGTGTTTACATCATCAAAATAAGCGAACAGAACGCATCGGCAACCCGAAAACTCATTATACGATAAAAAAGCTCCTTTGGAGCTTTTTTTAGTTTTCAGTCACAGTCGCAGTTTTCAGTTTATGTACTTTGCTGAAAACTGTGACTGAATACTGCAACTGAAAACCGAGCCTCAATACTTCTTCAATTATGCCCTTTAGTAAAAATCCTCACCGAAAACTGAGACTGAAAACTGAGACTGAAAACTGAGACTGAAAACTAAAAAAAAGTATCTTTGCAAAAAAAAAGTTTTGATTACAGCCAGCGATATCTTTACCATTTCAAGTCAGAAACAATTTGAAAAAATAGCATTAAAAGTGTTTCGTTTTCAGCATGAGAACAATAAAGTGTATCGTGAATTCTGTGATTTTTTGAATGTTAATCCACAACAGGTAAAATCACTGCAGCAAATTCCTTTTTTACCTATTCAGTTTTTCAAAAGTCATGATGTCGTTTCTAATACAGATCCTGCTCAAGTAACTTTTACCAGCAGCGGTACAACCGGAATGATTACCAGCAGACATTTAGTGACCGACGTTTCCTTATATGAGGAAAGTTACCGCAAAGGATTTTCTCAGTTTTATGGCAATATTGAAGATTACGTTGTTTTAGCCCTTTTGCCGTCTTATTTAGAACGCGAAGGCTCTTCGTTAATTTATATGGTCGAAGATTTAATAAAACTCTCTAATCAGCCTGAAAGTGGGTTTTATCTACACAATCACGACGACTTAATCAAAAAGCTTCTTGAATTAGACGAAGCAGGCCAAAATGTAATTCTAATTGGGGTTACTTATGCTTTATTAGATCTAATTGAAAAACACCAATTCAACCTTCAAAATACCATTATTATGGAAACTGGAGGAATGAAAGGAAAAAGAAAAGAAATGATTCGTGAAGAATTGCATGAAATACTCTGCAAAGGTTTTGGAGTTTCATCTATCCATTCAGAATACGGAATGACTGAACTTTTAGCGCAAGCCTATTCTTTAGGAGATGGAATTTTCGAATGTCCGTCTTGGATGAATATTTTAGTTCGCGATCCTGAAGATGCTCTCACTTACGTGAATGACGGGAAAACTGGTGGAATCAATGTCATAGATTTAGCCAATATCAATTCATGTTCTTTTATAGCTACGCAGGATTTAGGCAAAAAATATTCCAACAACTCTTTTGAGGTATTAGGGCGTTTTGATAATTCTGATATTCGTGGGTGTAATTTGATGGTTCTTTAAATTGGTTAATCGTTGATTTGGTTAATCGTTTAATCGATAATATGATTATCGATGATTTTCTGGATTAATCAAACGTTTCTACCGATGAAACATTCCTACGGAATGATTAAAAAAAAATCCCAATATTCTTTTCGAACATTGGGATTTATATATTTCATGTAAAAGATTTTGCTGAATCGATTAAACAATTAACCAATTAAACAGTTAAACAACTCTTATTACAAAATAATTTTTCTTTCCACTTTGCAACAATACAAATTGATCGTTAATTAAATCATTTGCTGTTAAAACAAAATCTTCTTTTATTTTTTCTCTGTTTACAGAAATTGAGTTTGCCGTTAAGGCTCTTCTTGCTTCTCCGTTAGATTTAAAAAAACCTGTTTTTTCGTTTAAAACCGTAACAATATCCAATCCGTTTTCTAAATCAGTTTTTGTGATTTCAGCTTGCGGAACTCCGTCAAAAACTTCTAAGAAAGTCGCTTCATCCAATTTTTTCAAATCTTCTGCAGTTGAATTTCCAAACAAAATATTTGAAGCCTGAATCGCTTTTTCTAATTCTTCACGATTATGAACAAAAACAGTAATTTCTTCAGCTAATTTCTTTTGTAAAACTCTTAAATGTGGAGCCGTTTTATGCTCTTCAATTAACGCATCGATTGTTTCTTTATCTAAGAAAGTAAAGATTTTGATGTATTTCTCAGCATCAACATCTGTTGTGTTTACCCAAAATTGGTAAAATTTATAAACAGAAGTTTTATCAGCATCTAACCAAACGTTTCCTCCTTCAGATTTACCAAATTTAGATCCATCTGCTTTTGTAATCAAAGGAGTTGTTAACGCGTAAGCTTTAGCATTTTCTCCTCCCATTCTACGCACTAATTCTGTTCCTGTGGTAATATTACCCCATTGGTCAGAACCACCCATTTGCAGAATACAGTTGTTGTTTTTATATAAATGATAGAAATCGTAACCTTGAATTAACTGATATGTAAATTCTGTAAAAGACATTCCCTCACCTTCTCCGCTAAATCTCTTTTTCACAGAATCTTTAGCCATCATATAGTTTACGGTAATTCTTTTTCCAACTTCACGTGCAAAATCGATAAAAGAGAATTCTTTCATCCAATCGTAGTTATTCACCATTACTGGTGCATTTGCTTCGGTTGAATTAAAATCTAAGAAACGAGACAAAACACTTTTGATTCCAGCTACGTTTTTAGCTAGAGCTTCTTCATCAAGTAAGTTTCTTTCATCAGATTTACCAGAAGGATCTCCAATCATTCCTGTTGCTCCACCCACTAAAGCGATTGGTCTGTGACCAAAATTCTTTAGATGAACCAATAAAATAATCTGAACCATACTTCCGATGTGCAGTGAATCTGCTGTTGGATCAAAACCGATATAGGCAGTGGTTGCTTCTTTTAGCAATTGTTCTTCCGTTCCAGGCATACTATCATGGTATAACCCGCGCCATTTTAATTCTTCAACTAGATTCTTCATTTTTTAAATAATTTGCGCAAATGTAATCAATGTCAATGGCAATCACAAAAAGCAATTTCATTATCAACAATAAAAAGCCATTTCAATATAAAATTTAATCCTTTAATCTAAAAACATGATACTGAGATTCATTCGAAAACTCACTTTTCTCGATACAAAAGTCCAAAGGATAAAAAAATCTATTTACGGAAACACGTAAAAATCTATTTTATTTTTTCTTTAGATTCGCCCACCAAAAACTACCAAAATGAAAAAAACTTTTTTACTTATTCTTTTTCTTTATTGCACCTTGAGCAATGCACAGGTTTCTTTTGAAAAAGGATACTTTATTTCCAACAATGGAATACGAACAGAATGTTTCATCCGAAACTTAGATTGGAAAAACAATCCAACCGATTTCAAATATAAGTCCCAGATTGGCGACAATGATTCCAAAACAGAAACCATTGCTAATGTTCAGGAATTTGGTATCGACAATACTGTAACTTTCAAAAGAGCCAAAGTAAAAATGGATCGTTCCAGTGACAATTTAGACAAACTATCAGAAACTGGACAACCTGTATGGGAAGAAAATACTCTCCTTCTAAGATTATTAGTTCAGGGAGAAGCAACACTGTACTCGTATACTGACGGAAATCTTATCCGATATTTTTACGAAACAAAGAGCATTCCATTAGAACAACTTACATATTTAAAATACACTTTGACAAAAGGAGATAAATCAACTGGAGAATTAAGAGAAAATGATTACTACAAACAGCAATTAAATAACAATGTAAGATCAGCCAATACAGCCGATAGTGAGATTACGAATCTAAAATATAAAAAATCTGATCTTACCAGATACTTTCTAAAATACAATAATACCGACAACAAAACAAAAAGCGGTGTACTATCTAAATCTAGTGAAGGTCATTTTCATTTAAAAATAACACCTGAGCTTAGTTTTATCTCAGGATCTATGAATGATGGAGACAGTCCGTCAATAGATGTAAATTTAGATAGCAATACTAATTTAAAAATAGGCTTGGAAGCAGAATATCTTCTTCCTTTTAATAATAACAAATGGAGCATCTTTTTAAACCCGGCTTATCAAAAATACGAAACCACTAAGCAATATAGCAGACCAGGTCTTTTTGCGGGATCTCCTTCTATAACTCGTAATATAGAGATTAAATACTCCAGTATCCAGGTTCCGATCGGATTGCGTTATTATTTTCTTATCAATAACAATTCAAAAGTTTTCATAAATGCCGCTTACTCTTTTGATATAAATGGTAAAGCAAGTTTATCTTTTGATAAAAATGCAGAACTTGAAAGTAAATCGGGATCTAATTTCGCTTTTGGAGTAGGTTACAGCTTTAAAAACAAATTCAGTGCTGAGATTAGAACAAACACCAAAAAACAGCTATTAACGGATTACAACACCATTTCTGTTGAGTATAAAGCCATTGATTTGGTATTTGCATATACTATCTTCTAATACACAAATCGAAACTTCACAAAAAGATACTAAAGCAATGGATAAACATTTGTCCGTTGCTTTAGCTTTTTAAATAATTTACGTAAATACAATCAATGGCGATAACAAAAAAATCTGCCACTAAGTGGCAAAGTTTTTTGTTTCTATAAAATTTACGCTAAGCCTTCACACAAAAAAGCAAAAACTTTGCGTCTCAGCGCCTTTGCAGCAAAAAGAAAAAAACCTTTGCAACTTTGTCCCTCTGCAACTTTGCACCTTTCCAACAAAAACTTATCTTTACAACATGATATTAGTAACTGGCGGAACAGGTTTGGTAGGCTCACATTTATTGCTTCATTTAATAGAAAATGGAGAAAATGTTCGGGCAATTTATAGAACCGAAAAGAGTATCCAGAAAACAAAGTCGGTTTTTGATTTTTATAAAAAAACAGATCTGTTTGAAAAAATCAATTGGCTTGAAGCCGACATTCTAGACATACCTTCGCTTGAAACTGCTTTTATCGAAATTAAACAAGTATATCACTGCGCAGCATTTATTTCATTTGATCCGAAAGACGAAGAAATCCTGAGAAAAACTAATATTGAAGGAACTGCAAATATGGTCAATTTTGCGATTGCCAAAGAAACAGAAAAGTTTTGCTATATCAGTTCGATTGCTGCTTTAGGAGATATCGCACCTCACGAAACACATATTACCGAAGAAACAGACTGGAATCCTGAAAAACCGCATAGCGATTACGCCATTTCTAAATATGGTGCCGAAATGGAAGTTTGGCGCGGGCATCAAGAAGGATTAAATGTTATTATTGTAAATCCAGGAGTAATTTTGGGTCCGATAAAAATGATGGATATTTTTGATGAAGGCAGCAGCGAGATTTATCGTAAAGTTTCTAAAGGACTTTCGTTCTACACGCTAGGAAGTACAGGTTTTATCACTGTTGATGATGTGGTAAAAACCAGTTACGAACTAATGAGAAGCGATATAAAAAATAAACGCTTTACACTCATCACAGACAATATTGTTTTCAAAGATCTTTTAAACACCGTTGCTGATGCTTTAAAAGCAAAAAGGCCTCATATTCATGCTACACCTTTTTTAATGAATGTATTATGGATGGCTGACGGAATATTTGCTACTTTATTTTTCAGAAAAAGAAGCATTACAAAAGCAACTGCAAAGGCTTCGTACTCAAAGAATCTGTATAGTAATGAAAAAATAAAAACCGCTCTAGGAACGGTTTTTACTGATATTCATAAATATATTTTAGAAAGCTCTAAATTATAAATCTCTTCTGTGCTTTCTTTGTGCCATTTTAATTGAATCGATGTTGACTTTCGGAATTCTTTTGTGAACTGAATCCTTCGAAACCTCTTTCATTTCTTTGGGCTTATTTTTATTTGCTTTAGCCGCTTTCTTTTCATCAATTTTAGCTAATGAATCTGCTGCTCTCTGGTTTACAGCAATTCTTTTATTTACCTCATCAAACATGTCTTTATAACGATCATAATCCGAAGCATAATACATATTGTTCTGCGCAAATTGAAGACTGTCTACTTTGTATTTTTTCAAAATAAACCTCGTTGGATCGTTATCTATTGAATCTAAAGACAATGGTTTCTGATATCTCATTGCTTCCAAAAGAGATAAATCATACATAATATCGATCATCTTATCTTTCTCTATAAGCTTTGCAGGCTGTTTTACCACCTCTTTTTTACAGCTTACAGAAAGAAACAAAACCAATAGTATTACTATAAAATTCTTCATCGTCTTTTTTTATCTGTCAAACAATAATCTTTTTCCAGCTCTTGTATCTTTTACTTTGAAATTATTATATACCAATTCTCCGTTTACAAAAGTATGCGTAATTCTAGATTTGAAAGTATAACCTTCAAACGGAGACCATCCGCATTTGTATAAAATATTTTCTGGTTTCACACTCCAAGGCAGACTTGGATTAACGATTACTAAATCGGCGTGGTAACCTTCTCTAATAAAACCTCTTTTTTCTATTTTGAAAATCTTAGCCGGATTGTGGCACATTTTCTCCACGATTTTCTCCACACTAATTTTTCCTTGATGATGCGCTTCAAACATTGCCACAACAGCGTGCTGTACCAACGGACCTCCAGAAGGAGCGTTTAAGTAAGACTGCTGTTTTTCTTCTTTTGTATGCGGAGCGTGATCTGTTGCAATTACGTCAATTCTTCCGTCATTTAAAGCTTTCCAAAGTTCAGCGCGATCTTCGGCTGTTTTAACCGCAGGATTCCATTTAATGAAATTTCCTTTTGTTTTATAATCTTCATCCGTAAACCAAAGATGATGTACACAAACCTCAGCAGTGATTTTTTTATCTTCTAAAGGAATTTTATTAGTAAACAACTCCATTTCTTTCGCAGTTGAAAGATGGAAAATATGCAATCTTGCACCAGTTCTTTTTGCTAAAGCTACCGCTTTTGACGAAGAAATATAACAAGCTTCTGCGCTTCTAATTAAATTGTGTGCCGTTACAGGAACATCATCTCCGTACTGTTCTTTAAAAGCCGCAAGATTATTTTTAATCGTAGTTTCGTCTTCGCAGTGAACCGCAATTAACATTGGAGTGCTTGAGAATATCTTTTCTAAAACCGCTTCATTATCTACCAACATATTTCCCGTAGATGAACCTAAGAAAATCTTGATTCCCGCAACATTTTTTGGATTTGTTTTTAAAACTTCTTCCAAATTATCGTTTGTTGCACCCATCATAAACGAGTAATTCGCAAATGATTTTTTTGATGCAATCTGATATTTATCTTCTAAAATTTCCTGAGTAACCGCATTCGGAACTGTATTCGGCTGTTCGATAAAAGAAGTAATTCCTCCCGCAACAGCTGCACGAGATTCCGATTCGATATCACCTTTGTGGGTTAATCCTGGCTCTCTAAAATGCACTTGATCGTCTATTGCGCCCGGCATTAAATAATTTCCTTCAGCGTCGATTACGATACAATCTGAAGTTTTTAATGAAATGCTGTCTGCAATTTCAACAATCAAATCGTTTTCAATTAAAACATCACCTTCAAAAATTGTCCCTTCGTTTACAATTTTGGCATTTTTTATTAAAATCCTGTTCATTTCGGTTGGTTTATAATGAATTGACTAATTTTCTTAATCTAAGTGAAATCACCCCAAGAATAGCTTCTTTAATAATAGCATTACTCATTTTAGAAACTCCTTTTGTTCTATCAGTAAAAATAATTGGGACTTCGGTAATTTGAAATTTAGCACAGTACGTTCTGTACTTCATTTCAATTTGAAACGCGTACCCGACAAACTTTATTTCATTTAAATTGATTTTCTCCAGAACTTCTCTTTTGTAACAAACAAAACCTGCAGTGGCGTCGTGAATTTTCATTCCAGTGATAAATTTCACATAAACAGAAGCAAAATAAGACATCAGAACTCGGCTTAATGGCCAGTTCACTACATTTACCCCTTTTACATAACGAGATCCAATTGCAAGATCTGCTCCACCAAAATGGCAGGCATCGTATAATTTTTCTAAATCATTTGGGTTATGCGAAAAATCGGCATCCATCTCAAAAATAAATTGGTAGTCACGCTCCAAAGCCCATTTAAAGCCATGAACATACGCAGTTCCCAATCCTGATTTTTTTGCTCTTTGTTCTAAAAAAAGTTTTCCTGGATATTCTTCCTGTAATGCCATCACTTTTTTTGCAGTATGATCAGGAGAATTATCATCGATAATCAGCAAATGAAAAGGTTTATGCTGCGAAAGTACAGCTCTAACTATACTTTCTATATTTTCAATTTCGTTATAAGTGGGAATTATGACAATACTATCATTCATTTTTTTCTCGGTAATTTCACCGCAAAAGTAAACTTTTTATAGCATTTGATTCATAATAAATATATAATAAAAGTATTGCATCAAAAAATTACTAATTTTGCAAGGCTATGATTGAACAATTACACCCTCGAATTCTTGAAAACAAAGACTGGGCAACACTTTTATTTGTGCTGACCTTTGCTGTTGTTGCCATGACAAAATCGGCTTACGAAACAAGATTTAGTGAATTTAGTAAACTTATTTTTTCTGATAAATACGCCAAGATTTATCGAGACAACAGCCACATGAAAAACAGCTTTACGGTTGGTTTATTTTTTGTGCAGATTGTATCGTTTGCATTTTTTATCCTGCTTACGTTGAATATTTTTGGCCACGCTTCAAAAACTGACTGGGTTTTATTTATTCAGATTGCCACTTTTCTGCTTTATTTCATTTTAGGAAAGTATTTAATCGAAAAAATTGTAGCCACTTCCTTCAATATTGACGAATTTGTAGAGCTTTTTAACTTACAAAAAGTAACGTACAGAACTTATATTGGCGTTTTAATCCTTCCAATCAATGCTGTTTTGTTCTATTACAACAATATTCCGCAAATTATACCGCTAGCAATCATAGGCATTTCGCTGTGTATTAGCGTATACTCTTACTTTATTTCAATTAAAACGTATCAAAACGTAATTATCGGCAAGTTATTTTATTTTATTTTGTATCTTTGCGCTCTTGAAATAGCCCCTTATTATTTTCTCTATTATTGGGTAACAAAAGGGAGTGCTTAGAAAATATTTATAATATGAAAGTGAAAACAATTTTGGTGTCACAGCCTGAACCTAAAGTGGAGAATTCTCCTTACTTTGAGCTCCA
The DNA here is from genome assembly GCF_013388355.1 of Flavobacterium sp. LPB0248. Classification (GTDB taxonomy): domain Bacteria; phylum Bacteroidota; class Bacteroidia; order Flavobacteriales; family Flavobacteriaceae; genus Flavobacterium. The sequence goes on along the minus strand of NZ_CP058246.1, from coordinate 3,199,392 downwards.
ACAAAAACACAAAATAAAAATTGATTTCAGACCATTTATTCATGTAGAAGGGGTTAGCGCAAAAGAGATTCGATTACAAAAAATCGATCTTAATCATTACACTGCGATCATTTTAACAAGTAGAAATGCTGTAGATCATTTTTTTAGAGTGGCTGATGAAATGCGTTACAAAGTTCCTGAAGGGTTGAAGTATTTTTGTCAATCTGAGGCTGTTGCGTTTTACCTTCAAAAGTATGTTGTGTACAGAAAACGTAAGATTTACGTTGGAGCAAAAGATTTTGCAGATTTATCTCCGCTAATTAAGAAGTACAAAGACGAGAAGTTTTTACTTCCTGCATCTGACCAATTAAATGCAGATGCTCCTGTTACATTAAACGGTCTAAAAGTAGATTGGGCACAAGCAATTTTCTACAGAACTGTAATGAGTGATTTATCTGATTTAGCAGATGTTTATTATGATGTCTTAGCTTTTTTCAGTCCGACAGGAATTAAATCATTGTTTAAAAATTTCCCAGATTTTAAACAAAACAACACCAGAATCGCCGTATTCGGAAGCACAACGCAAAAAGAGGCTCTTGATCATGGTTTAAGAATTGATATTCTTGCTCCAACTCCTGAAACGCCTTCTATGACAATGGCTTTAGAGAAATACGTTGCAGAAGCAAACAAAGGGAAATAATCCTTTTTAAAATATTCAATTTTTAAAATTCCAAATTCCAAGTGAATAGCTTGAAATTTGGAATTTTTGTTTTTAGAAGTTATTCTATACATTTCCTGTGGTTGAAACTACGGGTTATGTTTTGAAATCTGGGATCTAGGATTTGAGAATTGAAAATTGGAATTTTATTTTCCCTTCATTTTAACTACATTTGATTTCTATTCAAAACCCAAATCACAAAAAATAGTTTCAAATTGTAAGTTATGAAAATCAACTCCCTCTTAATTGAAATTGACGGAATCGACAAGGAAATCCTTCGATACCTAATGGAAGATGCCCGAAAACCAATTTTGCAAATCGCTAATAAAATCGGAATTTCTGGAGCCGCAATTCACCAAAGATTAAAAAAGCTAGAGCAATCTGGCGTAATCTCCGGCTCTAAGTTTACTGTAAACCCAAAAGTTTTGGGGTATAATACAATGGCATTTGTGGGAGTTTATTTGGATAAAGCCTCTAGAAACTCTGAAGCCGTAAAAGAACTTCGCAAGATTCCAGAAGTTTTAGAATGTCATTATACAACAGGAAACTGGTCTGTTTTGATTAAAATTATCTGTCGTGACAACGAGCATTTAATGCAGCTTTTAAATAACAAAATCCAAGCAATTGAAGGAGTTTCCAGAACTGAAACTTTTATCTCGTTAGATCAGCAGATTGATAGACAGATACAGCTTTAGAATTAGAGAATGTGCCAATTTGATAATGTGCCAATTTGATAATTTGATAATTAAGTAATTCAAAATTAAAAGCTTCGACTTCGCTCAGCGCAACAACTAATTGCAAAGTTATCATAAAATAAAACCCGACAGTTTTTTTTAAAACTGTCGGGTTTGTTATAAATTATCTAATTGACTAATTATCTCAATTAACGAATTAATTCCTTCTGCTTCCAGAATAAATTGAGATATAGTATAGCAACGTTGCAATAGAACCTATTGCCGCTACCACGTAAGTTCTTGCCGCCCATTTTAAAGCATCTTTTGCTCCAGCTTGTTCTTCTTGCGTAAGCATATGTTTGTTTTCTAACCAAGCTAAAGCACGATTACTTGCATCATATTCTACCGGAAGTGTAATTACAGAGAACAAAGTTGTTGCCGCGAAAATGATAATTCCGATTAACAATAATCCAGGAAAAACTTTAATCATTAAAATTCCTGCAATTAAAATCCATTGTACATAATTTGAAGCGACGCTTACGATCGGCACAAGCTTAGAACGCATTGTAAGCCATTCGTAACCAATTGCATGCTGCACGGCGTGACCGCATTCGTGCGCCGCAACAGCTGCTGCCGCTGCATTACGATGGTTATAAACTGCTTCACTTAAATTTACTGTTTTATCTGAAGGGTTATAATGATCTGTTAACTGACCTGGCGTTGAAATCACACGAACATCTGTAATTCCGTTATCGGCAAGCATTTTTTCAGCAATTTCTCTTCCGCTCATTCCGTTTCGTAATTGCAATTTCGAATACAATTCAAATTTACTTTTCAGCTGCGAGCTAACCAGCCAGCTGAACAACATGATAGCTCCAGCAATAATTAAATATCCTGATCCCATTTTTTTGTGTTTTTAGATTGATTTTTAAATTTACAAAACAAACTGCAAATTGTGAACCACTTTAACAAAATGTCATTTTGACATCATTTTACCACTTTTGACTTAATTCAGCATGTTATTTTTGAGCAAAAAAGCAATTAATTCTGCCACATTCTTCATTTTATACTTCTGAAGAATATTTCGTCGGTGGGTTTGAACGGTTAAAAAACTTAAAAACAAATCGTCGGCTATTTCCTGAGTCGATTTTCCTTGCGATAACAATAAAGCAATATCACGCTCTCTTCGGCTTAAACCTGGAATTCTTTCCAAATCTTCCGACAAAGGCTGGCTGATTATGGTTTTTACTTCTTCGCTAAAAACAATTTCGCCATCAATAGCTTTGTAAATACATTCTTTAAACTCATCAAAAGAGGCGTTTTTAAGAATATATCCGTTTCCTCCATTCTGAATAAACTGCATAACCAAACTTCTTTCAGACTGGCTGCTCATACCTATAATTACAATTTTAGGATGCTTCTGCTTGATTGTTTTACACAGATCAACTCCATTTATAACGGGAAGAAAAATATCCATTAAAATCAAATCAACTTTATTGTCTTCGATATAATCTAAAAGCGCAATTCCCGATTCAAATTTTTCTACAATTTCTATGTTATCTAAATCCGACAGCAAACCTGAAATTCCAGAAATCACAATCGGATGATCGTCTACTATTACCGTTTTATACTTCATAATCATGATTTGGGTTATATTTTAGTTCAATATAAGTCGACGTTCCTTTATCCAAAACCGAATCAATTTCTAATTTTCCATTTAAAAAAGCCACGCGATTTTTAATGTTTCTCAAGCCCATTCCATCTCTTTTTTCTGCATGGCCCACATTAAAGCCGACTCCATTGTCTTCTACAGTAATAAAAAATACATCTTTATTCTGCGAACAAGAAACCAGAATCTGAGAAGCTTTGGCATATTTTAAAGCATTATTTAAAAGTTCTTGAATGATTCTAAAAATCATGATTTTAAAATGCTGCGGCAAGGTTGTTTTTTTAATCAAATACTGAAATTCAATTGTTGTTTCGTCTGTTGAATGTGAAGCGCACAAATCTCTAAGTGCATGCTCGAGACCTAATTTCATCAAGCTTTCGGGCATTAAATTCTGAGAAATATTACGAAGTTCTTTAATGGAATCATTCAGCATGCCATTTATATTAGACGCATTATCATTCTTCTCACGATCAGGCAGATTCAAATGCATTTTAAGACCCGAAAGCATACTTCCGAGTCCGTCGTGAAGATCTCTTGCAATCCTTTTACGCTCTATCTCTTCTCCTTCAATCAAAGCATTTGAAATCGATAATTTCTGCTGATTTTCTAATGCCTCGAGTTCCTGTTTATGATTTACTTCTTTCTGAAAACTTATTTTTTTCTGATAATTATTCCAGCTCCATAAAAACAAAACCGTCAGAAACAGAACAAATGAAAGCACAGCAAAAAGCATCATATTCAAACGATTATTATTAACCTGAAGAACTGCTTTCTCATTCTCCGACTGCAACAGACCTATTTTCTTTTCACTTTCTGCTTTTTTATATTTTGCTTCAAGCTCTACAATTTCACTTTTCAGTTTAGCATCGTTTAAACTATCATTTATAACATTGTATTTGTTCGAATAATAATATGCTTTCGGATATTCTTTTGTAGCATTATAAACTTTAGACAGCTCTTTGTAATAATTCTTTTTATCTACAATAAAAGGCGTTTTTTCGATCAGATATTCCAGATTACTTTTGGCTTTGCCATAATTTTTCAATTTAAAAAGCACTTCATATTCTGCAAATTTCAATCTGTTTACCGCAATAGCATTACTATGATTTTCTGCAGATTTAATTCCTTTTTCAAAACTCACTAATGCTTCATCATGTTTATTTTGTTTGGCATAATAAAGTCCTTCCGAATAAAAATAAGAATCATTCAAATTAGATTCTGGATATTTTTCTAAAGTCTCATAAGCTTTGTCTAGAATTTCTTTGGCGTCGTAAAAATGTTTGAGTTCAACTAAGTTTTCTGCATTAATAATATAAGTTTCCATCTTAGACTCAGCTAAAGTTGCAGATTTCTTGGTAGCGCTTTCTATATATTTCTGTGCCTGATCGAGGTATTCAGCTGCTTTTTCGCGTTCCTCATTATTCATAAAAATAATGGCAACTGCTTTATTTAAAGCGCTGATTAATTCATAATCACCACTTCTTTTAGCAATAGGAATCGCTTCATTTATCAGCAATTTCATATAAGCATTCTCATTATTTTTTCGCTGTTGCATTATACCATAATTCTGCAGTATCACAGCACGAAGTTTATAAGCTTCTTTATTGCGGTATTTTTTAAGTTTAGCATTGGCATCTAGCAAGGTTTTTTCAAAACCTTCCAAATCGCCTTTTTCTATAAAACTGTAGGCATTATAAAAAATAGAAGCATCTTTTAGAAAAGGAAATTTGGCTTTAAGTTTATTTGCCTGCTCAAGATATTCTTTAGATTTTTTAGCATCCTGCGCCATCAAAAACAATTTTGACAACCTAAAACTATTTAAGCATTTGACACTATCGAATTTTGTGTTTTTTGTGATTTTAACAATACTGTCAATGTAAACAGTATCATCATCTAATGAAAGAATTACTTGTGAATTGGAAATTGCGGTAAAAAATAAAAAAAATAATAAGGCGTAGATTTTCTTCATAAATGTGGCATTTACTCAAAGTTATTAAAGCTTAATGACTTTCGAAAAGAAAACGCTTGCTTTTACCTGATATCAGGTAATAAAAAATACATTTTATCAGGTATTGTTCCCCCGTAGTTAAGGGTCTAATTTTGTTGTAGATCTTACTATTAATTAAATATATACTATGAAATCAATTTTGAAAACCTTAGCAATTGTAATGACTCTTGCTTTTACAGCAGTTTCTTGCAGCAGTGATGATGATAATAAAGGAGGGAATAACTCAAGAGACGTTAAATACGAAATAACTGGAAACTTTTCTGGACAGATCGATGCAGTTTATATGGAATCTGGAAATGCTGCACAAAGTGTAGATATTACCAAATTACCTTGGACTAAAGAATTTACTGCCTCTGCAAATACTGTCGGTGCAGGAGTACAAGCTTCAGGTCATGGAGGTGTTGTTGATCAAACTTTAACTGTAAAAATTTACGTTGGAGGAAAAGTAGAACAGGAAACGACTGCTAAAGCAAAAGCTGATGGAACAATCGTCGCAATTCCTGGTAATTTCATCTTCCCGCAATAATTTATAGAAATTTAAAATTTTAGATTTTTGTTTTTGGTAAAAGAAAGCTTCGCAATTGCGAAGCTTCTTTTTTTATGATTCTAACTGATTGTTGACCTCTTCAAATTTTTCAATTAGATTATTAATTTTCTCTTGCTGTTTTTTGGTTTGTTTTGGATGAATGTAAAACCAGTTAAACAACATCCAAAATAATGTGATTCCATATATTAAAATTGCCATCAAAGGAGTCATTTTACTCGCATACTCATACATATAAAGACAAATTCCAACGGTTAATAGAATAAAATACAAAGTCATCAGTTTTGTCTGCATGAAGTTTTGTTTCTTTTTAATTAAAATCAGATTTTGCAAATATTCTTGATTGGTTTGATTTGCTTCTATATTTTTATAATTGCCTAATAATTTGTTGTAAACCATCAAATAAATCAACATTGCTAAAATCACCAAAACAATTCCGATTTTAGTTGAAATAAATTGTGGCTGATAATAAAACCAAATAAAGGCAATAAAAGCACAGGTTGCTAAAAGCAGAATATTGGTAAGCCATAAACAACGCAAACTTGTTTTCTTAAACTTATTTATTCGTGCCAGCAAATCGGTCATGTCTGGCTGACTTACGGATTGTTTTTTCCATAAATCTTTAAAATCTATATTATTATCGTTGTCCATTTTCTTTAAATTTTTGAGTCAGTTTTTCTTTAATTCTATGAATTTTCACTCTAACATTGGCTTCAGAAAGTCCGACGATTTTAGCAATTTCGGTTTGTTTAATATCTTCTAACTCTAACGAAATAATGATACGATCGGTTTCTGGAAGCTCAGCAATACATTTATATAAGAATTGAATCTGAGGTTCTAATGAGGTTTGTTTATCTTCTGAAAGATGAATTGGCAGTTCTGATTTTGGGAAACGCTTTTGTTTTTCTATCTGTCTCAAACAATTATTGGAAGCTATTCTAAAGATCCAAGTTCCAATAGAAGATTCATTTCTAAAAGTTTCCAACTTCTGCCAGACAATTATAAAAGTTTCTTGTGTTAAATCTTGAGCGGCGTCATAATCATTTACAAATCCCATGCAAAGCCTAAAAATTCTGTCCCAATATGTTTTGTAGATTTCTTCGAATTTCATTTTAAACTTTAATAAAATTATTTAACTGCTCCATGTACCAAGCGGTATCATCGTACATAATAAAATGCAGACCATTTGTTGCATACTGAAAATTTGCCGTTTTTAAATTTTTGTACTGATCTTCAATTGCTGGTTTTAAATTTATAAAATAAGATTCTAAAAGAATTAAAGCTGGACATTTAATTTGTGCGATTTTTTCTCTTAAATCGATATTGAAAAAATCACAATACATCTGCCCAAAAGTTGTTCTGTCTGATTTTACACTCCAATCTACCACCATATCAAGCTTAGATGCATCTGCTAAAAGTCTTGGCATGGTCTTTTTTTGCATATCATAAAACTGATCATTGCTCATTCCTGTCATTTGATTTACTGTTGAAGAGCAGTCATTATTTATTTTTGATTTAAAAGCAGGATCATTTAAAGCAGCTAAACAAGGAAGCGCATCTACCACCACAATTTTACTAATCAAATCTGGATAATCTGCCGCAATAGCAAGCGCAAGTCCACCTCCCATACTATGACCAATTAAGATTGGTTTTTCAATATTATTTTCTTTGATATAATTAGCAATTCCGTTTTTCCAGTTTTCAAACGAAGCATTTGGCTGTGCTTTTCTCCCTGCAAAACCAGCCATTGTTAGTGTATAACAGGTAAAATTATTTTCGAATGCGGCTTTGGTTTCATTCCAAACATCTCCAGAAGATGCAAAACCCGGAATAAATATAATAGATTGATCTCCATTTCCAGTTTTTAAAACTTCAAACGGAAATTGTTTTGTTTGTCCGAAAACATTTAGACATAATGCTGAGAATAAGAATGCGATAATTAAGATGATATACTTTTTCATTTTTAATAGTTTTAAGTTGCTAATTAAATCGGATCCATGCTTTTGATACGACAACTATTAAAATGTTACAACTCAGATTATTTTTTTTATGAGAAAATTACTAATTCTAATGTTTGTGGAGTTTTTAACCGCAAAGGGCGCAAAGGTTTACGCAAAGAACGCTAGGTTTTCCGCCACGAATTCACGAATTATTTTTATTCTCAAAGATTATCAAAAATAATTCGTGAATTCGTGGCGAAAAAAAAAATAAAAAAAATCCCAAACCCCAATCGTAAAATTGGAATTTGGAATTTGGAATTTTTTATATTGAAATTTTAAAATTATTACCCTACAAGGTTGATAATTTTCCCAGGAACGATAATCACTTTATTTGGTGTTCTTCCGTCTAAGTGTTTTTGTGTTCTTTCGTCTTTCATTACGATTTCCTCGATTTGCGCAGCGGTTAAATCCAAAGGCAATTCGATTGTGAAACGCATTTTTCCGTTGAAAGAAACTGGATATTCTTTATTCGTCTCCACTAAATGTTTTGCCTCAAAAGCAGGGAAAGAAACTTCTGAGATTGAAGTTGTATGTCCTAACTGTTCCCATAATTCTTCTGCAATGTGAGGCGCGTACGGTGAAACCAAAATTGCTAATGGCTCTAAGATCGCTCTTGAATGACAGTTTTGAGAAGACAATTCGTTTACACAAATCATAAACTGAGAAACTGAAGTATTGAAAGAGAAATTCTCAATGTCCTCAGCCACTTTTTTGATTGTTTTGTGCAATGATTTTAAGTTGTCTTTTGTTGGTTCGTCGTTGTTTACGATTAAGCCATTATCATCAAAATACAATCTCCATAATTTTTTCAAGAAACCAAATACACCAGAAATCCCAGCAGTATTCCAAGGTTTTGCCTGCTCTAATGGACCTAAGAACATTTCGTATAAACGCAATGTATCAGCACCGTATTCTGCGCAGATATCATCTGGAGTTACCACATTATAGTATGATTTCGACATTTTTTCAACCTCGCGTCCTACAATGTATTTTCCGTTTTCATCAAAAATAAATTCTGCTGTATTGAAATCTTCTCTCCAAGCTTTGAACTTTTCGATATTTAACTCATCAGAAGAATTTACAAAATGAACATCAACACGAATTGGCTGTACATTTTGACCTTCAATTTTATTCTTAGATACAAAAGTATTTGTTCCTTCCAATCTGTAAACATAAGCCGTCGTTCCTAAAATCATTCCCTGATTAATCAGTTTTTTGAATGGTTCTTCAGTTGGAGCAAAACCTTTGTCTTTTAAGAATTTGTTCCAGAAACGAGAATATAATAAGTGACCTGTAGCGTGTTCGCTTCCTCCAATATATAAATCTACATTTTCCCAGTAAGCCAATGCTTCTTTACTTGCAAATTCATTTTCGTTGTGCGCATCCATATAACGCATCCAGTACCATGAACTTCCCGCCCATCCTGGCATAGTGTTCAATTCTAAAGGAAAAATGGAAACATTGTCAACTAAATCTGTATTGACAACTTTATTTTGTTTTGTATCCCAAGCCCAAACTGCTGCATTTCCTAATGGTGGCAAACCGTCTTCAGTTGGTAAATATTTCTCTACTTCTGGTAAAATAATTGGCAAATGCTGTGTGTCAATCATTTTTGGCAATCCATTTACATAATAAACTGGGAAAGGTTCTCCCCAATAACGCTGACGAGAGAAAACCGCATCACGCAAACGGTAATTTGTTTTTCCTTTTCCTTGTCCGATTTCTTCTAATTTATAAATTGCTTTTGCTGTCGCGTCTTTATAATTTAATCCGTTTAAGAAATCAGAAGCTGTGATTTCAACGTTGTCTTTTGATCCGTAAGCAGCTTCAGAAATATCAACATTTGCGAAGATATTTTTGATTTCCTGCATTCCGTTCTGACCTTTAAAGAAATTAGCAAAAGCATAATCTCTTTCGTCTCCACAAGGAACCGCCATTACTGCACCAGTTCCGTAACCAGCCAAAACATAATCACCAATCCAAACCGGAATAGCTTCTTTTGTAAAAGGATGTTCAGCATAAGCTCCAGTGAAAACTCCTGAAATGGTTTTTACATCGGCCATACGCTCGCGCTCTGAACGTTTTGCTGTTTTTTCGATATACGCTTCAACCGCTTCTTTTTGTTCTGGAGTTGTAATTTTAGCTACCAAATCATGTTCTGGCGCCAAAGTCATAAAAGTAACTCCAAAAATAGTATCAGGACGAGTAGTGAAAACCTCGATTACCTCATCATGATTTTTCACATTAAAAGTTACCAAAGCCCCAACCGATTTCCCGATCCAGTTTCTTTGAGATTCTTTAATTGACTCACTCCAATCGATATCATTTAAACCTTGAAGCAAGCGTTCGGCATAAGCAGAAATTCGCATACTCCATTGTGTCATTTTTTTTCTTATAACAGGAAAGCCTCCACGTTCTGAAACTCCGTTTACAATTTCGTCATTCGCTAAAACAGTTCCTAAGCCTGGACACCAGTTTACTTCAGTTTCTGCCAAATACGTCATTCTGTATTGCAACAAGATTTTCTCTTTTTGTTCTTCAGAATAAGAATTCCATTCGTCAGCAGTAAAAATCGCAACATTATCATCGCAAACTGCTTCAACCAATGCATTTCCACTTTCTTCAAAAACAATTACAAGCTCTGAAATATCAAATGCTTTTCCTTGTTTTCTGCAATACCAAGAATTGAACAATTGGATAAAAATCCATTGTGTGTGCTTATAATAATCAGGATTTGATGTACGCACTTCACGAGCCCAATCAAATGAGAATCCGATTTTATCTAACTGTTTTCTATAACCCGCAATTTGTTTTCCTTCTTTGTCTACTCCACCGTCAATATTTACACGCGTTGTATCTTCTGGACGCTGTCCTGTCTGAATCGCATATTGTTCTGCAGGCAATCCGAAACTATCGTACCCCATTGGATGCAAAACATTGAAACCTTGATGTCTTTTGAAACGAGAATACACATCTGAAGCTATATAACCCAGCGGGTGCCCAACGTGTAATCCTGCTCCAGATGGATAAGGAAACATGTCGAGAACATAATGTTTCGGTTTTTCAGAGTTGTTCTTTGCTGCAAAAGTTTGATTTTCTGCCCAATATTTTTGCCATTTGGCTTCAATTTCGTTTGGATTGTACTTCATTTCTAAGTGACTAAGATTCTAAGTTACTAAGGTTCTAAGCTTTTCACTAAATTAATTAAGCCGCAAATTTACATTTATTGCGGATTGTAGCAAAGCTATTTCACTGACAAACAAATAAAATAACAAAATACGTATTTTTAATTACGTAAAAATACTTATGTTTACATTTTAATACTTAGAAAACAGATCACATTGACAGAATATTTTTATCAGAAAAGAATTATTTTTGAATAGTATTAAAAAAATTAAAATGGCTGACAGTAAAAAATACAGTGTCGAAGTTCGTGTTTGGATTGAAGAAGCTGAAGGCGCTTTTCTTGGAATAGGGAAAATCTGGTTATTGGAAAACATCCGAAAAACAGGCTCGATTACCAATGCCGCAAAAGAAATGAAAATGGCGTATCGTCAGGCTTGGCAATTGGTTGAAGAAATGAATCAACGCGCCGAAAGTCCGTTAGTTGAAAAACTTCTTGGAGGAAAAGGCGGCGGCGGAGCACGATTGACCGAAGCAGGAGAAAAAGCTATTGCTGTTTTTTATGAAGTTGAAAAACGTATCAAAGAGTTTGCTCAAAAAGAAACTCAAAATTTGAAGTTTTAAAAAAATAAACATTTAAACCAAAACCTTTTTTTTAACCATCAGTATTCATTTTAAAACATACTGAATTTAACAGCCAAAAACCATGAACCAAAAACTGTATTTATTCTTTGTTTTTATAAGCCTCAAAAGTTTTTCTCAAATCCAAAATTCAAAAACACGAGACAGCATTAAAAAAGAAGAACTAAATGAAATTGTGATTACAGCTTCTCGTCGTTCTGAAAAATTAATGCATTCTCCCATCAGTATCGAGCAATTAAAATCGGCGGAAGCCAAAATAATGGGGTCGCCAAGTATTTATGAAGCGCTAGAAAATGTAAAAGGCGTCCAGATTATTACACCAAGTTTAGGATTTAAAGTCATAAACACTCGTGGATTTGCCAACTCTACCAACGTACGATTTGCACAATTGGTTGATGGAATCGATAATCAGGCGCCACATTTGGGCGCTCCAATTGCAAATGCCTTAGGCGCAAATGATCTTGATATTGATAAAATTGAAATTATTCCGGGAACAGCCGCCGCTTTGTACGGAATGAATGCTATTAACGGCTTAGCCAATATTCAGACCAAAAATCCTTTTGAATATCAGGGAATCGCGATTCAACAATTGACCGGAGTAAATCATGTTGGCAATATTGATCGGTTTTCACCGAAAGTATATTCGCAGTTTAATTTGAGATTAGCTAAAGCTTTCAATGAAAAATGGGCGTTTAAAATCAATGCATCAACTACAGGCGGAACAGACTGGGTTGCGGATGACAGAACCGATTTGGCTCCAAATGCCAATGCTTCAACTGGTTTGTTTGGCGCAGATAATCCCGCTTATGACGAAGTAAACGGTTACGGGAACGAATCGGCAAATCGAAAAACATTAAACTTAAATGGCAAAAATTATGTTGTTGCTAGAACAGGTTATCGAGAAACCGACATTTCTGACTACGAAATTAAAAATTACAAAGCCGATTTTGGGTTGTATTTTCGTCCGAAAAAAGATCACGAACTTTCCCTGACTTATAAAACTGCTCTTATCAATACGATTTATCAGCGCTCGAATAGATTTCGATTAGATAACTATACTTTAAATCAATTTTCTTCAGATTATCATACTCCAATCTTTCAGGTAAAAGCTTATGCAACAACCGAAAACACTGGCGATTCATACAACATGCGTTCGTTGGCAGAAAATATGGATCGCGCTTATAAATCTGATGATAAATGGTTTGCCGATTACAGCACCGCTTATAAAAATGCTGTTGCAGGCGGAGCAAGCGTTGCCGACGCGCACAGAATTGCCAGAACACAATCTGATGCAGGAAGATTTCTGCCTGGAACTGAAGCTTACGAAGAGAAGAAAAAGGAATTAATCGACATCAACAATTGGGATATTGGTGCGGCTTTGCGAGTAAAATCGACTTTGGTTCATGGCGAAGGATTGATTAATTGGGACAAAGCTTTTGTTTCATTTTTCGAAAAAATTGATGCGAAACTTTTGAGCGGTGTCGATTACAGAAATTACATTATTGTTCCTGATGGAAATTATTTCATCAATCCAGTTCATGCTGACGAAAATCTGACGTATCAAAAAACTGGCGCTTTTACACAAGTGACAAAAGATTTTTTCTCAGACAAATTACGTTTGGGTGCAACTGTCAGAATGGATAAAGCTGATTATTTTGATGCAAAATTTACGCCTCAGTTCACAGCTGTTTATTCTCCAAAAGAAACCAGCAATTTTAGAGCTTCTTACCAAAACGGCTATCGATTCCCGAGTATTTTTGAAGGATTTTCGAATGTAAATTCAGGCGGTGTAAAACGTGTTGGCGGATTACGAATTATGTCTGATGGAATTTTTGAAAACTCCTATACAAAAGCTTCAATTGATAAATTTCAAGCGCAAGTAAATACCGATGTGAATACAAATGGATTAACTCAAGCACAGGCCATCGAAAAAAACAAAAATACGATTCAGAAAAATCCGTACACGTATTTAGAACCTGAATTTGTAAAATCTTTTGAAGTTGGTTTTAGAGGAATCACTTTAAACAAAAGTCTTTTTATCGATGCCGATTTCTATTATAACTCTTATAAAAATTTCATCGCACAAGTTGAAGCCAGTATTCCGAATACTACAGATCCAAATTTGATTCCGACTGCTTTATATTCTAAAAACACTCAAAGTCGCTACAGACTTTGGACCAATTCTAAAAGTAAAATATACAATTACGGAGGAAGCTTAGGTTTGAAATACTGTTTTGATAATACTTTTAGTGCTTTGACAAATTTAACTTATACCAAATTGGACAGAACTGATGATAAAGATGGTTTGGAAGATGGTTTCAATACTCCAGAATTTAATGTGAATGGAACTCTAATTGCTCAAAATATCTGGAAAAGTCTAGGTGCGAGTGTTACGGCACGTTATCAAAACAACTTCGATTATGTTTCTTTCTTGGTCAGCGGAACTGTTCCTGCATATTGGTCAATGGATGCGCAGGTAAATTATGCTTTCAAAAAAGGCATTTCAGCAAAATTAGGAGGAACCAATATTCTGAATAAACCTTATACTTCAATTCTCGGCGGACCATCAATTGGCGGATTGTATTATTTGTCATTAATTTGGGAAACCAGTAAAATTTAAACTATAAATTCTATGAAAACTAAAAATTACATTCTCGTTCTTTTAATTGCATTTTCATGCTCTATGTGCAATTCTTCAAAAAAAGAAGAAAAAAATTCAACTGAAAAAACTTCTGAAACTAAAAAACACGAACACGCAACTCTTTCTTCTGAAGACAGTTTAAAGCTAGCCAATCATACCATTGAAGTAAAAGGCGATGTTGAGTTTCCTCTACAATTAACTGTTGATTCATTAAAAAAAATGAAAGTTGCAACAATTGATAATTTCAAAATTTTAGGTAAAAATGGAGAAGTAAAACGAGAAGTAAAAACCTGCAGAGGCGTTTTACTGAGAGACATTTTAGAAAAGGCCAAAATCAAACAGGAAGATCATAAAGACCGAAATTTCTATATTGTAGAAAGAGCTTCAGATAATTACAAAGCAACTTATTCATGGGCAGAACTTTTCAATAACCCTACGGGAGATAATGCCTATATTCTTTTTGAAGAAAATGGAAAACCAATTAAAAATGGAGAGATGATTGCAATTTGCAAAAATGATGTTCGAACTGGACCTCGACATGTTTATTGGCTAAAAAGTATTGAAGTTTATAAGGTTAAGTAAAGGTTCTGAGGTACTAAGATGCTAAGGTTCTAAGTTTTTTTTGCCACAGATTAAAAGGATTTATACAGATTTAAAAAAATCATTTTAATCCTTTTAATCTGTGGCTATACTTTTTATTTGCGAACCTTGCGAAAAGCTTTGCGTACTTTGCGGTTAAATAAAAACTTTGATTCAAGATTTAAATCGTACTTTTAAGTATAAAAGTTTGTTATTAACTTTAAATAAAGAAATTCTTTATTATTTTTACCACATAATTTAAGCAAACTATGAGTTCTAACTTTGATAAATTTCAAAAACGCAGGTTAATTTCCTCTTATTTTTCGGTAGTTTTAAGTGTATTCTTGGTATTATTCCTTTTGGGAGTACTAGGATTATTCATTATTAATTCGAAACAGTTGGCAGATGATTTTAAAGAAAAAATCGCCATGACCGTTTTCTTCAAAAATGAAGCGAATGATAGTATTATCAAAGCATTTAACACCGAACTTAAAAGAGCGCCTTTTGCTAAATCTTTTGTTTATGTATCGAAAGAAAAAGCGGCAAAAGAACATACTGATATTATCGGAGAAGACTTTTTAACCTTTTTGGGAGAAAATCCATTATTGAATTCATACGACATTCACTTAAAAGCAGATTATGTAGAAAGAGACAGCATCGTTAAGATTGAAAGCAACTTTCGCAAAAATGCTATGATTTCAGATATTGTTTACGACAAACAATTGGTAAATCTTGTAAATGACAACATCAGAAAAGTAAGTATGTGGATTTTGATTATTAGTGGTTTCTTGACAGTAATTGCAGTTTTATTAATCAATAGTTCATTGCGTTTGTCTATACATTCAAATCGTTTTATTATCAAAACTATGCAGATGGTTGGAGCTACAAAAGCGTTTATCCGTAAGCCATTTGTAATGCGAAGTGTAAAACTTGGAATGCTTGGCGCTGGTTTAGCCATAATTGCTTTAATCGCGCTTTTATTATATGTAGACACTAATTTCCCTGGTTTAGGAATTCTAGAAGACAAAGCTTTAACTGGTTTAGTTTTAGTTGCTGTTTTCGGATTAGGGGTTCTAATTACTTGGGTAAGCACACATTTCGCAACACAGCGTTTCTTGAATTTAAGAACTGACGATCTTTACTAATTTTAGATTGCAGATTTTAGATTGCAGATTTTAGATTTAAAAAAAATGCCTTCAACTTCGATCAGGCTGACAAACATATAAAGATGAAAAACAACAATAATAAAGAAGAACAACAAATTCAAAAACAGGAATTCCTTTTTGACAGCATCAATTATAAAATTTTATTAATTGGTATTGCTGTAATTGCGCTAGGATTTATTTTAATGTCTGGCGGAGGAAGTAAAGATCCAAATGTTTTTAACGAAGACATTTTTAACTTCAGACGTATTCGTTTAGCACCGACAACTGTTTTAATCGGTTTTGGAATCACGATTTATTCTATATTCAAAAAATCAAAATAGACTTTTTTAGACAACTTAGACTTCTTAGATCTTTAGATTATTAAATTAATCTCTTTAAATCTAAGAAGTCTAAGCTGTCTAAAAATCTAATAATCTAAATTAAATGAATACACTACAAGCTATTGTTCTTGCCATTATTGAAGGAATTACAGAGTTTTTGCCTGTTTCTTCTACAGGACACATGATTATTGCTTCTTCTTTTTTTGGAATCGCGCATGACGATTTCACTAAACTTTTCACCATTGTAATTCAGCTTGGCGCAATACTTTCGGTTGTAATTTTATACTTCAAACGTTTCTTTCAAACTTTTGATTTTTACTTTAAACTTCTTGTTGCTTTTATTCCAGCGGTAGTTTTAGGCTTATTATTAAGCGATTTTATTGATGGTTTATTAGAAAACCCCGTTACCGTTGCTATTTCGCTTTTAATCGGAGGAATTATTTTATTAAAAGTAGATGAATGGTTTAACAATCCAAATACAGCTGAAACTTCTCAAGAAATCAGTTATTTACAAGCTTTCAAAATTGGATTATTTCAATGTATTGCTATGATTCCTGGAGTTTCTCGAAGCGGAGCCAGTATCGTTGGGGGAATGTCTCAAAAATTATCAAGAACTACAGCCGCAGAATTTTCATTTTTCTTAGCCGTTCCAACAATGTTGGGAGCAACTGCAAAAAAATGCTATGATTATTACAAAGATGGTTTTGAATTATCTCATGATCAAGTAAACATGTTGGTTATTGGGAATATTGTTGCTTTTGCTGTTGCATTATTGGCAATTAAAACTTTCATCGGTTTTTTGACTAAAAACGGATTCAAAGTTTTTGGTTATTACCGAATCATTGCCGGAATCATTTTATTATTGATTCACTTTTTTATTCATCCGCTTACCATCATATAATGACTACTGAAGAATATTTAGAAGGACAGGTTTTATTGATAGACAAACCTTTAAAATGGAGTTCATTTCAAGCTGTCAACAAATTAAAGTATCTTTTAATTAATAAAGTTGGACTTCCGAAAAAATTTAAAATTGGCCACGCAGGAACTTTAGATCCTTTGGCAACGGGACTTTTATTGATCTGCACTGGGAAATTCACCAAAAGAATTTCAGAACTTCAAGGTCAGGCAAAAGAATATACGGGAACTTTTTATATTGGAGCCACTACTCCATCGTATGATTTAGAAACCGAAATCGATCAGACTTTTCCAACCGAACATATTAATGAAGCTTTAATTCATGAAACGGTAAAACAATTTTTAGGCGAAATCGACCAGAAACCGCCTATTTTTTCTGCTATTAAAAAAGATGGTGTTCGTTTGTATGAACATGCTCGCGCAGGAGAATCTATTGAAATTGCTAGCAGAAAAACTACTATTCACGAATTTGAAATCACTAGAATTGCATTACCAGAAATAGATTTTAGAGTAGTTTGTTCTAAAGGAACGTACATTCGTTCTTTGGCTTACGATTTTGGGAAAGCCATGAATTCTGGTTCGCATTTAACTGTTTTACGCCGAACTAAAATTGGTGAATACGATGTAAAAAATGCGATTGATATTACTTTGTTTGAAGAAGAACTCCTGAAAAAATAAAACCTTGTATGAAGAGAATTTTACTGACTATTGCATTTATAACCTTTTTTAATTCATTTATACATAGTCAGGCAACTAAATTCACATACGCACAATTTGATTTTGCTGTTTCTATAACTGGAAATCCTAATAACACAAACGATTCATATTCAGGCTCAGAATCAACATCCTCAAATGCTTTTCTTGTCCCAAATGGTTTAGGTTCAAAACTTGGGTATGGAGTTCATTATAAAAAATGGCTAACATTCGGTATTCACAGTGGTATTGACTGGAAATGGGATGACAAACTGGTTGCTGTTCCGGTGTTTTTAAATCTTGGTTTAAGTCCAAAAGTAGGGCCAGAAACGAGAATCATGCTACAGGTTGGTTACGGAAAAGGATTTGCCATAGGACGTGGCAATTTGAACGGAGAATACAAAAAAATAAAACTCGGAATTGGCTCAGACGATTTTATTCTTTTTGCAGAAATCTGTGATTATGATTTTCCACTTCACAATGCAAAAAGCATTGGTATGATTTCTTTTGGAATAACTCTTCAGGATTTCTTTTATTACTCATCATCAG
Organism: Flavobacterium sp. LPB0248; assembly: GCF_013388355.1. Taxonomy (GTDB): domain Bacteria; phylum Bacteroidota; class Bacteroidia; order Flavobacteriales; family Flavobacteriaceae; genus Flavobacterium. The sequence goes on along the minus strand of NZ_CP058246.1, from coordinate 3,181,169 downwards.
AAACAGACTAAATATTTGATGTAAAAAAAAAAGCACATTACTTATCTGAAAGTAATGTGCCAAGCTCCTAAAAATAAGTAATTTTATTCCATACTTATATCAGTTAATAGTGAGGCACATTCTTCCCTCCAAATAAAAATGTAGAAAAGAAATCATAAAATCTTTCGAATAACTTTTTCATAATAGTGTACTTTTTAATTGTTGAACATTAAATAAAACACCAATAAAAAGAGTAAATCTGAAAGCTATAATAGATGTGGGATTAGTTTTACTAAGTTACAAAATTTAAAACAGGATAAAAAGACTTTAAGACAATTTTATCAACCAATTAACCTGTTTATCAACATATTAAACAAAACCTACAAACGGTTATATTTAATATTCTCCATAATTTCGACTAATTCTTCTTGTGTTGAGATTCCTTTGTCTGCCAAATACCATAATTGCAGATCGGTTTTTATTTTTTCATCAATAGCGCCCACTTCTCTTTTATGTTTTGCCATTAATTCAGTTGCTCCTTTTGGCCTTGGTCCCCAATCGGCACGTACAATTCCGGCTTCTTTGCAAATAATAATCACTTTTGGAATTGCTCTTCCACCATTGGTAAGATAATGACGCATCAAATCATCGTTTTCATCACGAAATGCGATTCTAAGATCTATTCTTTTATTAGAAACCAAAGCCATTTTATTTAAAATTGGAAGAATTTGAGCTGCATCTCCGCACCAGCCTTCAGAAAGCACTAGCCAGATATAGTGATTGTCTAAGTTTTGAAGTTTTTCTGCAATAGCATCAGAAACTGTTATCGTTTTTTCCAGCCTATTCATTCTGGCTTCGTTCAATTTGGTGTAATTGGTCAAACTTTCAGATTGTTCGTTTCCTGTTGATTTTCCTTCAATCAATAAATCGGTTACTATTTTTCTATATTCAGCATAAGAATGACTATTGAATAATGCTTTGGCTACGACGCTTTTCATATTTGTTTCATTTTTAGGATACAATAAAAATACAAATTTTAAGAAGACGGAGAAAATGACATTTGTCACATTTCAAATTAAATAACTGCGAAGCCTTTGTATACTTAAAATTGCAACGCGAATTAATTTTTTGCAAACATTATTTTTAAAAATCAGAATATGTCTATATTTGCACAAATTAACGCAACACACACATGAAATATAAAAGAATTCTTCTTAAACTTAGCGGCGAGGCCTTAATGGGTGATTTACAATACGGTATTGACCCGAAAAGATTAGGCGAATATGCAGATGAAATCAAGCAGATTCACGACAAAGGAGTAGAAATTGCTATTGTTATTGGAGGAGGAAATATTTTTAGAGGCGTTGCCGGAGCAAGCTCAGGAATGGACAGAGTGCAAGGAGATTATATGGGAATGCTTGCAACTGTTATTAACGGAATGGCTTTGCAGGGCGCTCTTGAAGATAAAGGAATGAAAACGCGTCTACAAACGGCTTTGAAAATGGAATCTATTGCAGAACCATACATTAAAAGAAGAGCTGACCGCCACCTTGAAAAAGGTAGAATCGTAATTTTTGGTGCTGGAACTGGAAATCCATATTTTACAACCGATACAGCAGCTGTTTTAAGAGGTATTGAAATTAATGCTGATGTTATCTTAAAAGGAACTCGCGTTGATGGTGTTTATGACTCTGATCCAGAAAAAAATGCTTCTGCTGTAAAATTTGATTTTATCTCATTTGACGACGTACTTAAAAAAGGATTAAATGTAATGGACACTACCGCATTTACCTTAAGCCAAGAAAACAAATTGCCAATCGTTGTTTTTGATATGAATAAAATCGGAAACCTTTTGAAAATCTGCGAAGGCGAAAACATCGGAACTGTAGTAAATATATAGTCATCAGTAACAGTTTTACAGTCGCGCAAGACTATAACTGAAAACTGAGAATGAAAACTGAAAACTAAAGAAAAAATGACTGAAGAAATAGACTTTATTTTAGAAAGTACTGAGGAATCAATGAATGGTACTATTGCACACTTAGAGAAAGAATTTCTTAATATTCGTGCAGGAAAAGCTTCTCCAGCTATGCTTGGAGGTGTTTTTGTAGATTATTACGGATCTGCAACTCCGCTTTCTCAAGTATCTAAAATTAGTGTTCCAGATGCTAGAACAATTACATTGCAGCCATTTGAAAAAAATATGCTGCAAGCAATTGAAAAAGCAATCTTAATCGCTAACATTGGTTTTAACCCAATGAATAATGGAGATATGGTAATCATTAGCGTACCACCATTAACAGAAGAGCGTCGTCGCGATTTAGCTAAACAAGCAAAATCTGAAGCTGAAGATGCTAAAATTGGTATTCGTAATTCTCGTAAAGATGCTAATACTGATATCAAAAAATTAGAAAAAGAAGGAACTTCAGAAGACATCTGTAAATCGGCAGAAGAAGAAGTTCAGAACTTAACAAATGCTTACATTAAAAAAATTGATGAGTTATTGGCTGCAAAAGAAGCCGAAATCATGAAAGTATAAGTAAGATTTGGTTATAAAATAAAAATCCGTTTGGTTTATTGTACCAGACGGATTTTTTTATTGCTATTTTTGCATACGAAAATTAATTTCTTTTCGTTTTTGAAACTATATCATTCTGTATGAAGCTATTTTGTTTTTTGACTTTGTTTTTTACGCTTACCCTTCAGGCGCAAATTCAAATAAACGGAATCGTAACCGATTCAAACAACAAACCCCTTCCGTTTGCTACCATTACCACTTCAGAAAACAATAACACCATTACAGATGTTGACGGTAAGTTTATTTTCAAAATTAGCAACTCTGCCACATCGCTTACTGTTTCTTATATAGGTTTTAGGTCAAAAACCATTGCTTTAATCAACAGCAAAACTTTTTATTCAATCTCACTTTTACAACAAACTGACGATTTAAAAGAAGTTGTTGTTTCTAATGAAAATCCTGCTCTAACTATTATCAAAAAAGTTATTGCCAGTAAAGCAACAAACGATCCTCAGAAAAAACTCAATAATTTTGAATATAAAACCTATAACAAACTTATTGTAACCGCAAATCCAGATTCGATTGACGGCCGTATTGATACTTCGGCTGCGTATAAAGATTTAAATAAAAAAATCATCAATATCGATTCTTCCGATTATAAGTTTAAAGAAATTGTAAGCAAGCAGCATTTGTTTCAGACAGAGAAAGTTTCTCAATATCAATTCGGAAATAACAAATTGAAGGAAACTGTTCTAGGAACAAAAATAGCTGGTTTCAAACAGCCTATTTATGAAGTTCTGGCTTTCAACCTTCAATCTATTTCAATTTACGATTCGAAATACGAATTATTTGAAACTAAATACGAAAATCCGATTTCGAAAAATGCTCCTTCAAGCTACAATTACAAACTCTTAGATACTGTTAGTATTCGAGGCCGCGATACGTACATGATTTATTTCAAAAACAAATCAAAACACAGAGCTTCAGGATTAGAAGGAGTTTTATATATTGATAAAGAGAATTACGCTGTCGCGAAAGCGGTAATGCGCGTTAAAGGCGTTTTGGATATTAGTGGTATTCATGAATTTGAATATATTCCGAAAGAGAAAATCTGGTTTCAGAGCAATACCACTTTTAAAATCGTAAAAGGAAAAAATGATGACGACATTCGAATTTTAGGTGGTACGATTCAATTTGACGGAGATGTTGAAGAGAATTTAGAGCGCAGAAAAAAAGTGGCTTCCGATTTTACTTATCTGCTTTCAGAAAGTAATAGTTTTGATATTCGCGTGAATACCGACGCTCCGATAAAAAATCCTTCTCTTTACATCGAAATTAAAGACGATGCAGCCAAAAAGCCCGAAAGCTTTTGGGAAGCATACCGAAAAGAAAATCTCGACTTAAAAAGCCAGAAAACGTATTTGTTACTTGACAGTCTTTCTGTTCGAAATAGAATTGAAAAACGTTTAGGAATTGGTCGAAAAATTATTAACGGCTTCTATCCTATTGGCCCTGTCGATTTAGACCTAAAAAAAATCATAAGCTATAACAATTACGAAGGTTTTCGTCTAGGTATTGGAGGCGTTACAAATGATCGTTTGTCTAAATTCTTCCGCCTTGAAGGCTATGGAGCTTACGGAACGAAAGATGGTGTTTTTAAATATAGCGTCGGCGGGGGCGTATTGCTAGACAAACATACCAACACTTGGTTTAATGGTTATTATGCCGACGATGTTCGAGAGATAGCGAGTACTGTTTTTAGCGTTGATAAACGCATTTTTAAAATTTACGATCCGCGACCAATCAACATCAGTACTTTTTACGAATATGTGGGATGGCGTGCCAATGTTCAAACCAAATTTATTCCGAAAACCGAGGCTGTTTTAGAACTTTCGCGAAATTATATCGAGCCGAAATTTGATTATCTGTATAATCTAAACGGAAAACTGTATTCTAATTATATTATGACCACAGCAATGCTTTCTATTGTCTGGGCGCCTTTTAGTAGTTATATGCAGACTCCGACAGGAAGAAATGAAAGCGATAAAAAATTTCCGAGATTTACTTTTCAGTATACCCAATCTCTACCGAATGTTTTTGAAAATGATTTTACTTTTAGCAAAATAGATTTTAAAGCTGAATACGAAAAACAATACTTAAACCGCCAGAAAACAGGTTTGCTTTTACAAGCTGGTTTGGCAATGGGAGACGTTCCTATTACGCATTTGTACAACACTGCACCGAATAACTTAACAAAAGAAACAGTTGTTCAACGTATCACTTTTGCAGGACGAAATGCTTTTGAAACCATGTATTTTAATGAATTCTTTTCAAGCCAATATCTGATGTTTCAAATTAAACATGGTTTTGACCGACTTACACTTTTTAGAAAAGTAAGACCATCTTTAGTTTTAGTTACAAGAATGGCTTGGGGAAGCATGGAAAAACCAGAACAGCATGTTGGTCCAACTTACAAAACTCTAGACAAAGGTTATTTTGAATCAGGAATCGAATTGAACAAAATCTTTAAAGGTTTTGGTTTAGGCGGATTCTATAGATACGGTCCAAATCAGTTGTTGAGATTTGAAGATAATATTGCGGTTAAGATTTCTTATGTTCTTGATCTTGGGCTCTAATTTTTAAAGTCATTTTTTCGCCACGAATTCACAAATTTATGTACATAACCTTTGCGAAAATTTTACGACTGAATTTCACGAATTTCAGCTAGTAATTTGTGCAATTTATCGACAAGTCCAACGTAAAGAAATTCATTAAAATTCGTGAATTCGTGGCTAAAAAAAATCCCAAACCCCAATAAGTAAAATTGGAATTTGGGATTTTAAAATTTTGGAGTTTCAAAAAATTTACGGTTTCAGAATCAAAACTGATGGAGAATTATTTAGCCAAATACTTTGAGATTCTATTAGTTTTTTCCAGCTTTCCAGACTGATAATCATCAAATCTTGGCTTTCTAAAAACTCTTTTTTCAAGGTTCTGTCATTCATAATCATGATGTGATTTGGGGCAATCTGTTCAATGGAACGAATGGTTTCTTGAATTTCTCTAGTATTTTTCACTTCTCCACCAGCATCTAAAACTGTAATTTGAGAACCGTTATTATTGATTAATTTTTTAGCATATTCAATCAAAAAGGAATCTTCTTTACTAAAAACAGGCATCAAAACCTGATTCACTTCTTCTAGGTCTTTGTCAATAAAAATTCCGACCGGCATCTTAGACTTTGCAATAATATGACGTGTTCTTTCATCAAAAGGAGAATTTTCAAATAATCCTTCTTTTCCTGTAAACTTATCAATCAAACGATCTGGGTTTACGATTCGAGTAGTAAAGCCAAGTATTTTCCCAAGTAAAGTTCCGTCAAAAATAGATTGTCCTAAACCAACCAGCAATAAATCATATTCGCCTTGATTAGCCGTATCAATAATATCTGAATCAATATCATTAGAAACTTTAAACAAACTCACCACATTCTGATTCAGACGATTTGATTCTTCGATAATCGGAACCAGCATTTTGCGTTCGTGTTCTTTAACATCAAAAGAATGCACTTCGGTACTTAAAGACACATGCATCGCTGCCACAACAGAATTATCTCCTTGTTTTTTAACCAAACTATTAGCAATCTGAAGCAGTTTTTTACCTCTTTCTGGAGTAGCAAATGAAAGCAAGATTTTATATTTACTCTTAGTTCCAATTTCTTCTGGAACAGCTGTAACTTTATCTTTAAAAATAAATTCGATAAGATCTAATGCTGGACCAGTCATAAAAGTAGTCAGCAACGCCATAATTACCATCATAGTAAAAATTTCTGCAGACAACACGCCAAGGTCGTAACCGATATTTAAAACTACCAGTTCCATTAAACCTCTTGTATTCATCAAGGCACCAATTGCTAAACTGTCTTTCCAGTTTTGTCCCATGAATTTTGCCGCCAAAGCACTTCCGAAGAATTTACCAACTACAGCAACCAAAATAATTAAACCTGTAATTTTCCATAATTCAGGATCGTTCAATAATCCAATTTGCGTACGCAAACCTGTAAACACAAAAAACAAAGGCAATAAAACAATGATTGAAACATCTTCTACTTTCTCAATAAATATGTTTCTGAATTTATTGTTTTCTGGCATAATTGCTCCAGCTAAGAAAGCACCAAACAAAGCATGGATTCCGATTAATTCTGAAGCATAAGCAGAAATTAAAAGTGTAATAAAGAAAATGGCAACAACTGGTTTATTCAAACTTTCACGTGTTGCATTTAAATCTCCTACTCTTTTTAAGAACGGACGAACAATTTTTAGCATGATGATCACATACAAAATCGCCATTCCGATTACATATAATGAACTTGAAAGCGAACCTGCTTTTACAATTGCAATAACAACCGCCAAAATACACCAAGCTGTAATATCATCTGCAGCCGCACAAGTAATGGCAATGGTTCCTAATTTTGTTTTCTGCATGCCGCGTTCTTGGACAATTCTAGCCAAAACAGGAAAAGCCGTAATACTCATCGCGATACCCATAAACAATCCGAAAGATGAAAATTCGACTCCCTGAGGCGCAAAAGTTTCATATATAAAATAGGCCAATGACAATCCTAAAGCAAACGGAATAACAATACTAGCGTGACTGATAACAACAGCATCGTGTGCTTTATTTTTCAAGACTTTCAGATCCAATTCCATTCCAATAACAAACATGAAAAGAATTAAACCGATTTGGCTTAAAAACTGTAGATTACCTAAAGACTCTTTTGGAAATAAAGCTGCCGAAAACTCCGGAAAATACATTCCGACCAAAGATGGCCCTAAAACAATTCCGGCAATCATTTCGCCAATTACAGAAGGTTGTCCGATTTTTCTAAAAAACCAGCCAAACAAACGTGCTACTAAAATTATAGTAATGATTTGTGCCAATAAGATGGCCAAAGGATGCTGCAAATTATCGACCATCGAATGCAGAAAGTCTTTCCAATGGTTACTTTCAACACTTTTCTTTACAATATGACGTCCTGCTTCTAATGAGACGCCTTTTGAAATTACCCAATATATTAGGGCGGTAAAACCACCAATAATTGTTACGTAGAATAGAGAGTTCTTAATCTTATTCATAACTCGTTCTTTAAATTTATTGCAGCAAATATCAGAACTGAGTTTTAAGTGAAAAAGCAAATTTCCTGCTAATTTTCAATGTATGTAACAAGTCGGAAAAACTTTGTAATAAGTTATAATTTTACTTTTTTCAAAAAATCAGAACGATAGGTTTCGCTTAAAATTAAGGCTGTATTTTTATTGTTTTCTTCTAAATGATGAAGCACAATTTCATTATGATTGAAGAATTTGATGGCTTTTACAGCTACAATTTCTTTTTTATTAATTCGACAGAAATCGGCATCTGGCAATTCATTTAAAAGCGTATCGAATTTTACATTTTTCAAATTCAAAAAACTTCCGTCAGCAAGCAGAACCGTTTTGTCTCGGCTATCGCTCAAAGCGGTTTTTATATATTGAATTTTATTAAAATACAGCAGCGTTTTTCCTTTGTCCGTATTAAGCTGAATAAACTTCTTTGAATTATCTGATTTATCGAAACGTTCCAGCGCTTTTGAAACTGCTTTTTGAAGCCGTTCTAATTTCACAGGTTTGGTGATATAATCTACAGCATCAATATTAAAAGCATCGGCAGCATATTCTTTATACGCGGTACAAAAAATCACCAATTTATGATCTAGCAGTTCAGCCAAATGCAGACCATCCATTCCTGGCATTTCGATATCAGAAATCAAGAGATCAAAGTCCAGTTCTGGAATATCAGATAATAGTTTTTGCGGATTATTAAATGTTTTTACAATTTCCAATTCTGGAATTTGCTCGCAAAGCATTTTCAAATAAGTCAATCCTGGAATCTCATCGTCCAGAAGCAAGCATTTCAGTTTTGTATTCAAGTAAATCTATTTTTAGATGAGCAATGTAGACATCATTTTCTACAAACTTATCGAGTTTGAAATTATTCTTATAAATAATGCGAAGGCGGTGTTCGAGAGTCGCATGGCCAAAACCACTTCGTTCTTTTTTCAGTACTTTTTTATCGGAGATTTTATTGGAAACCGTCATAAAAAAAGCATTGTTTTTAAATTCAAAAACCACCGAAATAAAAGCATCTGCACTTTGAAGATCGGCGTGTTTGAAAGCATTTTCAATTAAATCAATCGAAATTAAAGGCGCCAACAAAGGCTGATCGTACAATTTATCTTCCTCATTAATGTTGGTTTTAACCTTAAGCTCAAAAAGCGGACTGATTTTAATTTTATTAATTTCGATTAAATTCAAAGCAAAATCAATTTCCTCTTTAGCCGTCACAAACTTCTTTTTGCTTTCGTATAAAATATAATCCAAGACATTGGCCAGTTTATCTAGAGCAAAATAAGTCTGATATGCATGCGACTGAATCGAATTCAGTATATTTTTAAACAAATGCGGATTCAGTTTCGATTCTAAATTTTCCAATTGCAAATCGTTCACCTTTACTTCCAATGCATAAAAACTTTTTTCGGCATCTTCTTTTGCTTTTTTGGCCTGCATTAATTGATAGACCATAAAACAAATAATGACGATCAAAAGCAATAGAATTGCCAGAAAAATAAAAGTTGTTGTATTGTTTTGCTGCATTTGCTTCTTTTTATATTTATGACAAATTCAAGACTAAAATTACTGAATCTGCTCCAATCTGTTAAGGCATTGTGGGACCTTTTTCATTAGGAAAACTATCCGATTCAAATCTTCTCCAAATAGAAATTATATGCAAATATGAGAAAACCTAATGGTTTAGAAGTAAAAACGGACAGATTATCACAATAATGGCACTTTCATTTTTGTGTTAACGTTAAGTAAAATAGAACGGAATATTTATGATTTCGAGCACTTTTCACTACATTTGCATCCATTTTTAAAGATTTTATGAAAAACACTGTCCAAGTTGGATTTTGGGAAAAACTTGCCCGAATCATACTTAAAAACCGAATTACGATTCTGGTTATACTTTCTGCTTTAACTCTTTTCTTTGGTTATCAGTGGAAGAATCTTTCTATGACTTACACCGAGGCAAACCTGCTTCCGAAAGATCATGTTGCAAATAAAGATTATCAAAAATTCTTAGACAAATTTGGCGAAGAAGGAAACTTAATTGTTATTGGTTTTAAAGATCCTAAATTCTTTACACCAAAAAATTATGCGGCCTGGACCGAATTGATGAACGGTTTGAAAAAAGCCAAAGAAGTTGATTTGGTAATTTCTTTGAATGATTTAAAGAAACTTGAAAAAGATACGGTAAACCAAAAGTTTGTTCTAGCACCGTTTATTGATGAAAGCAAAGTACTTGACGCCAATTATTTAAAAAGCGTCCAATACGATTTGTTTCACAATCTTCCTTTTTACGAAGGATTGCTGTTTAACAAAGAAAGCGGAAGCGTTCGATCTGCAATCTACATGAACAAAGCGCTGGTAAATACAGCTGAAAGAAAGACTTTCATCTTGAATGATTTGGTTCCTAAAATCGATAAATTCGAAAAAACAACCGGAATCGATCTTAAAGTTTCTGGAATGCCATACATCAGAACGATTAACGCAGACAATATGAAAGGCGAAATCGGATTATTTATTGGAGCGTCTTTATTGACCGTTTCTTTGATTTTCTTTTTCTTCTTCCGTTCATTCAGAGCTACGTTTATTTCAATCTGTATTTTAATTGTCGGAGTAACTTGGTCGTTTGGAACACTTGGTTTATTTGGTTATAAAATCACGATTTTAACAGCAATTATTCCGCCGCTGATTATCGTAATCGGAATTACAAACTGTATTTTCCTGATCAACAAATATCAGCAGGAAATCAAAATACACAACAATCAGGCAAAAGCTTTACAGCGTGTTATTTCAAAAATTGGGCATTCAACTTTTATGACCAACTTAACGGCAGCAATTGGTTTTGCAACTTTGATGATTACAGGAAACGAACTGCTTTTTGAGTTTGGATTGGTAACTTCTATCAACGTGATTTCTGTTTATACTTTGACACTTTTTATCGTGCCAATTATTTACAGTTTTATGCCATTGCCAAAAGAGAAACATTTATATCACTTAGACAAAACTTACATTTCAACACTTTTAAATACAGTTACAACTATCGTTAAAGGCAAAAAGACAATTGTTTATTGCATTTACGCTGTTCTGTTTCTTGTGAGTTTGAATGGAGTTAGACAAATGAAAGTTTCTGGAAGTTTGATTGGCGAAATGCCAAAAAGCGCTTCTTTCTTTAAGGATATTTTATTTTACGAAAAAGAGTTCAACGGTGTAATGCCACTTGAAATTATGATTGACACCAAAAAGAAAAAAGGTGTTATGAAGCCAGCGACAATTCGTAAAATGGACGAATTGCAAAATACCATTTCTGAAATTCCAGAATTGGCAAAACCAGTTTCTGTTGTAAACTTGGTTAAATATGCAAAACAGGCTTTCTACAACGGAAACCCAGAATATTATCAATTGCCAACTTCTCAGGAACAGACTTTTATTTTAGGTTATGCTAAAAATGCAACCAAAAACAGTAAAGAAAACCTAATGAAAGCGTATGTTGATTCTACTGGGCAATATGCCAGAATCACGACTTTTATGAAAGATATTGGAACAGATGAAATGGCAAAAGTAGAAGGAAAACTTCGCAAGAAAATTGACGAAATTTTCCCGAAAGACCGTTACGAAGTTACGATTACAGGAAAAGCATTGGTTTTCCAGAAAGGAACAACTTATTTGGCGCATAACTTAATTGAATCATTATTGTTTGCGATTTTAACTATTGCAATCTTGATGCTGTATTTATTCCGTTCGTTCAAAATGGTAGCAGCTTCTTTGATTACAAATATTTTACCGCTTTGCATCACTTCGGGATTAATGGGTTATTTCGGAATTCCGCTAAAACCTTCGACGATTTTGGTATTCAGTATCGCTTTCGGAATCTCGGTTGATAATGCCATTCAGTTTATGGCGAAATACAAAGATGAATTGACTCAAAATAAAGGAAAAGTAAAAAAATCTGTTTTCAGCGCTTTAAGAGAAACTGGAGTAAGTACATTCTACACTTCTATCGTTTTGATCTTAGGTTTTGCGACTTTTACGTTATCAAGCTTCAGCGGAACAATCGCTTTAGGAGGATTAATTTCTTGTACTTTGGTTTTTGCAATGTTTGCTAACTTGGTTGTTCTACCATCGCTGGTTTTAACTTTTGAGAAGAAGAAAACAAGAAAAGAGGAATTGGAGAATTTGGAGAAATAAGATTTTATTCAATACTAAAGTAATGATATATTTAGAATCTGCAAATTCATCGTCATTTGATAATTGTACAATAGAAAATTTAGATTTAGCTTTTGAAGAACTAGAACAATCAGATGAAGAGCATGGTGCTTTTTGGGTTGTAGATGAAGATGAAAATGTACTGGAAATCCATAAGAATCTTCAATTATTCATCATTTATTCAGGAGACTCTGAAAATCAAATAATTAAACAACTAAAAGACATCAATCAAGCAAGATTACTATTCGTAGAGCTTATAAATGGAAATATTGAGCAGTTAAAAGGTCAAGTAGAAAATATAAAAAAATGATCGGCATATATCTACGGATTATTTGTAAAAAAGGCCTACCGCAAACTTGTCTTTTCGACGAAGGAGAAATCTCCACAAGCAGCTCCGCATAGTAATTCCTAACTTTGTCGAGTTTCTTACGGAGATTTCTCCTTCGTCGAAATGACAAAAAGAAGAAAATTATTTCTTTTGGAACCAAATGCCCTAGCCCTGATCGAAGCGGCATCTTTTCTATTTTTCCTTTAAAAATAGAAAGATATAGCGAAGAGCGGGAAACAGCTTCAAAAATTAATTATTATCGATTATATTTGCAGTTGTTCAAAATGAATATTATTTAATATCAATTATATAAAAATGAGACACACAAAGGTTAAAGACTTATTAAACAGTACGACGACGCTACAGGAAGTGAATGCAAAAGGATGGGTGAGAACTTTTAGAAATAATCAGTTCATCGCGCTAAATGACGGTTCTACAATTAATAATATTCAATGTGTTGTTGACTTTGAAAATACACCAGAAGAGACTTTAAAAAGAATCACTACTGGAGCAGCAGTTTCTGTAATTGGAACTTTGGTTGAAAGTAAAGGTGCAGGTCAGAAATATGAAATTCAAGTAAACAAACTTGAAATCCTTGGAGATTCTGATGCTGAGAAATTCCCAATGCAGCCTAAAAAACACTCTTTAGAATTTTTACGTGAAAACGCTCACTTACGTGTACGTACAAATGCTTTTGGTGCGATTATGCGTGTGCGTTCGGTTTTATCTTATGCGGTTCACAGCTATTTCCAACAAAAAGGTTTTGTGTATGTAAACACGCCAATTATCACTGGAGCTGACGCTGAAGGTGCTGGAGAAATGTTCCAAGTTACTTCTTTACCATTGGATAATCTTCCAAAAAATGAAGAAGGAAACATTGACTTCAAAAAAGATTTCTTTGGAAAACACACGAACTTAACGGTTTCTGGACAGTTAGAAGGTGAAACTTTTGCTATGGCTTTGGGTCAGATTTATACTTTTGGGCCAACGTTTAGAGCAGAAAACTCAAACACTTCTCGTCACTTGGCAGAATTCTGGATGATTGAGCCTGAAGTTGCTTTTAACGATTTGGATGACAACATGGATTTGGCTGAAGATTTTATTCAGTACGTAATCAAATATGCGTTAGACAACTGTAAAGACGATTTAGCATTCTTAGAAGGAAGACTTTTAGAAGAAGAAAAATCAAAACCACAGGCTGAAAGAAGCGAAATGGCTTTGTTAGAGAAATTGAACTTTGTATTGGAGAACAACTTCAAACGTGTTTCTTATACAGAAGCAATTGATATTTTAAGAGATTCAACTCCAAATAAAAAGAAGAAATTCCAATATTTAATCAACGAATGGGGAGCTGATTTACAATCAGAACACGAGCGTTTCTTGGTTGAAAAACACTTTAAATGTCCAGTAATTTTATACGATTACCCAGCAAACATTAAAGCGTTTTACATGCGTTTGAATGACAACACAGAACCAGGAAGAGAAACTGTTCGTGCAATGGACATCCTTTTCCCTGGAATTGGAGAAATTGTTGGTGGTTCTGAAAGAGAAGAGCGTTACGATGTTCTGGTTGAGAAAATGGAAAAACTAGGAATTGATAAAGAAGAATTATACTGGTACTTAGACACTAGAAGATTTGGATCGGCAACTCACGCAGGTTTCGGTTTAGGATTTGAGCGTTTGGTATTGTTTGTAACTGGAATGACAAACATCAGAGACGTAATTCCTTTCCCAAGGACTCCTGGTAGTGCAGAATTTTAATCTGAGGTTCTAAGGTACTGAGGTACTAAGATTCTAAGGTTTTAAAATATAATAAAATTTGTTTCAGGTTTCAAGTTTCAAGTTGCAGCACGTTCTTCAACCTGAAATTTGAAACTTGAAACTTTTAACAAAATCAAATGCTAAAGCAATTTTTAAATTTAAAATTATCCCAAAAATTATCTCCACAGCAAATTCAGCTGATGAAGTTAATTCAATTGCCTACGCAAGCTTTTGAACAACGTTTATTAGAAGAAATGAACGAAAATCCGGCTCTTGAAGCTGGAAAAGAAGATGATTACGAAGCTGATGAATACGCTAATGAAGACTACGACGATTATGATGATGCAGAATCTGACAGAATCGAAGCAGACGACATTAATATTGACGAATATCTAAGCGACGACGATACACCTGATTACAAAACTCAGGTAAACAATTACAGCGACGACGAAGAACGCGAAACTCCTTTTGCAGCTCCGATAAGTTTCCATCAGGACTTAATCAATCAGCTGAATACTTTTATTTTGAACGATGAAGAGCGCGAAATCGCTGAATTCCTTGTTGGAAGTATCGATGATATGGGTTACATCCGAAGAAGCATTCCGGACATCGTAGACGATATGGCTTTCACTCAGGGAATTTACACTGATGAAGCAATGGTTGAAAAAATGTTGACGGTAATTCATGAATTGGAACCTTCGGGAGTCGGCGCACGTGATTTACAAGAATGTTTATTGCTTCAACTAAAACATAAAACACCAACTGAATATGTTGATTTAGCCATTGACATTATCGAAAATCAGTTTGATGCTTTTACAAAGAAACATTACGATAAGCTTTTACAGAAATACAGCGTTTCTAACGAACAGCTTAAAAAAGCAATTCATGAAATTGAAAGATTAAACCCAAAACCGGGTGGTTCTTTTGCAGGAAACAATAAAGTTACAGAAAACATTGTTCCCGATTTTGCCATCAGAATTGTTGACGGTGAACTGGAGCTAACTTTAAACGGAAGAAATGCTCCTTCCCTACACGTTTCTAAGGATTACCAGGAAATGATGCAGACGTACAAAGAATCTCGTGATAAATCGAGTGCGCAGAAAGATGCCGTTCAGTTTATCAAACAAAAACTAGATTCTGCTAAATGGTTTATTGATGCGATTAGACAACGTCAGGAAACACTTTTTGTAACGATGAATGCAATTATGCATTATCAGGAAGAATATTTCTTAGATGGCGACGAAACCAAACTAAAACCAATGATCTTAAAAGATATTGCTGATATGGTTGGTTTGGATATTTCAACGATTTCGCGTGTGGCGAATAGCAAATATGTTGAAACACCATACGGAACTAAATTGATTAAAGAATTCTTCTCTGAAGCCATGAAAAATGATCAAGGAGAAGACGTTTCGACTTTAGAAATTAAAAAGATTCTTCAAAATACGATTGAAGAAGAAGACAAGAGAAAACCACTTCCAGACGATCAATTGGCAGAAATCTTAAAAGAAAAAGGATATCCAATCGCAAGAAGAACTATTGCAAAATATCGTGAACAATTAGATATTCCGGTTGCGAGAATGAGAAAGAAGATTTAATTTTTTCTTTTTTGACCATATAAGAAATATAAGTTCATTTAAATAAACAAACCCGCTAGATTTTAAAAATCTGGCGGGTTTTATTTTTATCAATTAGCTAAAATCAATAATATTCCGTAGGAATATCTGGTTGGTAGTAGAAAAAAAATTACCGGTTATTGGATTGTGTCCTGTAGGGACACTTGTATTTATCAATGAATATTCTGAACCGCAACGAAACGTATATCTGGCGAATCAAATTAAAATTTTCTAACGACCAGACATTCCTACGGAATGAATATATGCTTTTAAAGCAAAAAACCCGACAGGTTTTAGAAACCTGTCGGGTTTAGCAACATCTAAGAAGACGCTAAACTATTTGTATTCGTCTGGCAATATTTTCACATCAAACAAAAAAACTTTCTTTTTATCACTATAGCTATAAACCAAAGTATAATCGTTTTCTCTAAAAACCTTCAATCCAGGATTTGCCTTTGCTGTGCTTAAAAGACTTTTTCTAATTTCTTCCTGAATTACATTAATCTCTGCAGTTTCTTTAGCCACTTTCATCAAGGTTAAATTATACTGAACAGTTCTTTCTTGTGGCAAAGTGACACTGTCTAAACGAATTCCTTCCTGAATATTTAACGGACAGCTTTTATTATATTTTTCAACCAATTCTGTTATTTCGGTACTAACCTCATCAGCTTTTTCCGAAAGGAAGAACTGAAAATACGCCGCAACAGCCAAAGCAATTCCAATAATAACTAATAATAAAATGTTCTGTTTTTTCGTTTTTTGTTTTTCTTGCATCGCTTTTAAAATTGAAATAAAAATAAGATTATTTTTCCTCGTTTTTCTTCATTGCATTAAAATACGCTGCACGGCTAAGTGGTTCGTATTCTTCTGTTTCCCCAAGCATCACCAATTTATCGTTATCGGTTTTTCTAAAACTATAATTTGCTAAGTTTCCAGTTCTGGTGCAAACTGCATGAACTTTAGTAACATATTCTGCTGTTGCCATCAAGCCTGGCATTGGCCCAAACGGATTTCCTTTAAAATCCATATCTAATCCTGCCACAATCACACGAATTCCCTGATTGGCCAAGTCGTTGCAAACTGTGATAATTTCATCATCAAAAAACTGAGCTTCATCAATACCAATCACATCACAGCCTTGCGCCAAAATCAGAATATTGGCAGCAGCAGGCACTGGAGTTGAGCGTATTTCGTTGGCATCGTGAGACACGACCATTTCGTCATGATAACGAGTATCAATAGCGGGTTTAAAGATTTCGACTCTTTGTTTGGCAAATTGGGCGCGTTTTAATCTTCGGATTAACTCTTCGGTTTTACCCGAAAACATTGATCCACAAATAACTTCAATCCAACCAAATTGTTCTTTGTGATTTACTGTATTTTCGAGAAACATTTTGTATTTTTCTACCTTTAAAAATGAATAGTTTTTATTACTTTGTACTGGCAATAAATTAATGTAAAAATGTACTGTTTTACATTTTTTCAAAAGTAGAAAATTTTTACCAAACCTTAGATTCGCGAAAGCGTATTAACAGAAATTAAAAATTATCTTCTGAATTTACTTGAGAATAGAGACATTCAGACATTAAATACACAAAAATACCTTATTCACTATAATTTCAACAGTTATGAAAAAAAAATTGGAAGCTGATTTAATCAGCATTGCACATCGAATTTTAAAACTTAAAAACAAATCCGATATCAATCAATTGTATCTTGAAACTCAGAAATTATATGAGAAATTAGCGGTATTAAAATTTGTCGAAGAGAATTTCGACGCAGTAAAACCAACAATTGGGCAAAATGATATTGTTTCTGAATTGGAAACGATTTTCGAAAAAGAAAATGCAATTCCAGCTATAATTGAACTTGAAGCTCCTGCTGAAGAAAAAGTTATTGCACTTGAAGAATCTTACGAACCTGAAATTTCAGAAGAAAAGTCAGCAGAAGTTGTTGAAACTGCTGAACCAATTACTGAAGTTGAAGAATCAATAATCGAAGAAACTGTTGAGCCAATCGTTGCTGAAGTTGAAGAACCAATTATTGAAGAAACTGTAGAACCAGTTGCTGAGAAAATAATTGAATCTGAAATTAAAACAGAAGAAACTAAAAATCCTGTTGAAGAACTTTCTTTTACAACTGTTAATGAATCAAAACCAATTCCAGATTTCAAACCTGCTTTCGAATTAGAAACAGAACCAATAAAAGAAGAAATCAAGGAAGAAATTAAAGAAGAGCCAAAAGCTGCGAGTTCTACACAACCAACAATTTTATTTGAAGATTTTGGAATAAATTATGCCGATGCACAATTTGTAAAAGTAGAAAGTTTTGAAGCTGTTCCTCCAGTTAAAGCTCCTTCTATTAGTGATTTTAAAGAAGAGAAAAAAGTAGAAACCGCTATTCTTGATACTCCCGTTCAGCCAAAGGCAGTAAGTTTAAATGAAAAACTGGCAAGAGGTTTTCATATCGATTTAAACGACAGAATTGCTTTCACTAAAAATCTTTTCGGAAACAGCACAGAAGATTACAGCCGTGTTTTAAACCAATTAATGACTTTTGATTCTTATAGCGAAGCAAAAGATTTTATCGAAGACATGGTAAAACCAGACTATAATAATTGGGAAGGAAAAGACGATTACGCGGAACGCTTTATGGGAATTATCGAGAAAAAATTCTCATAAAGTCATTTTCACATCTCACATTTTACATTTCACGAATAAACAACTATGTCAAAATTATATATAGTTCCAACGCCAATTGGCAATCTTGAAGACATGACTTTTAGAGCCATTCGGGTTTTGAAAGAAGTCGATTTGATTTTGGCGGAAGACACACGCACAAGCGGAAAACTCCTAAAGCATTTTGAGATTGGCACGCACATGCATAGCCATCATATGCACAACGAGCACAAAACCACCGAAAATTTAATTGCACGTTTGAAAGCAGGCGAAACTATCGCTTTGATTTCAGATGCTGGAACTCCAGCTATTTCAGATCCAGGTTTTTTATTAACTCGCGCTTGCGTAGAAAATAAAATCGAAGTAGAATGTCTTCCAGGTGCAACTGCTTTTGTTCCAGCATTGGTAAACAGCGGACTTCCAAATGATAAATTTGTTTTTGAAGGTTTTCTGCCTGATAAAAAAGGACGTCAAACCAGATTTTTGGCTTTAGCCGAAGAAACCCGAACAATGATTTTATACGTTTCTCCGCATAAACTCGTTAAGACTTTAGCAGAATTCGTGCAATATTTTGGAGAGGATAGACAAGTTTGCGTTTCAAGAGAATTATCAAAATTACATGAAGAAAATGTACGCGGAACGGCAAAAGAAGTTCTGGCGCATTTTGAAAAAACAGCACCACGTGGGGAAATCGTAGTTGTCGTTGCTGGAAAAACAATAACAAAAGAACCTAAGAAAAATAAGTTTTCTAAGGACGAAGAAGAATAAAAAAATAATATTAGTTCAATTCCATTTGTCACATCGAGCGGAGTCGAGATGCACGTTTGGTTCTCGACTCCGCTCGAACTGACAATATGAACCAAAAAATATAATTAAAGAATAAATCATGAGCATTCAAGCCTTTTTAGAAAAAGTAAAACAAACTCCAACACAAATCACATTTCCAGAAACTATTGCAGTAATTGAAGAAAATTACATCTTTACTCCGACTGCTTTTCAAAACGGAACACAACATAATGCTGCAGGCGAAAATTCAGGTTCTTGCAAATTATTTTCTTTCGCAAAACTGCAAAACTTAAGTAAAGAAGAAACATTAGCGTGTTTTGGAGCTTTTTATTTTGAAGAAGTTTTAGGAGATCCAAACGGAACAAATCATCAAAACATTAGAAATTTCATCAACTTAGGTTGGGACGGAATTCAATTTCAAGGAAATGCTTTAGAAGCGAAGTAATATTTTAGAGTGTAGATTTTAGATTTTTGAAATCTACACTCTAAAAAACTTTGTCAAAGTTTGAAACTTTGACAAAGTTAAAAAGTGAATATCTCTACTACAGATTAAAAAGCCTTTTAAATCTTTAAATCTGTGGCAAAAAAAATTACCTATCCAGATTAAACGATTTTTGGTTTTTCCAATCTAAAATCTAAGATCTAAAATCTACAATTAAAAATGCGTTGGACCTTAAAACCAAAACCTTCTGAAGAAAAAGTCAAACATTTGGCGCAAGCTTTAAATGTAGAAGATTTTGTTGCAACGCTTTTGATTCAGCGTGGTATTGAAACTTTTGAAGATGCCAAAAATTTTTTTCGTCCATCTTTAGAACATTTGCACGATCCGTATTTAATGAAAGATATGGACAAAGCTGTTGCCAGAATCGAACAAGCCATTCAAAAGAAAGAAAACATTCTAGTTTTCGGCGATTATGACGTAGACGGGACAACGGCGGTTTCTTTAGTTTCTTCTTATTTAAAATCACATTATCCTCATATTGCTACATATATTCCCGACCGTTACGACGAAGGTTATGGCATTTCGTATAAAGGAATTGATTATGCTGACGACAACGGAATTTCTTTAATTATAGCTCTCGACTGCGGTATCAAATCTATTGATCATATCGCTTACGCGAAAGCGAGAAACATCGACTTTATTGTTTGTGATCACCACCGTCCTGGAGAATTTCTTCCTGATGCGGTTGCTGTTTTAGATCCAAAAAGAGAAGACTGTTCTTATCCCTACGATGAATTGTGCGGTTGCGGAGTGGGTTTTAAACTTATTCAAGCTCTCGGTCAAAACCGAAATGAAACTATTGAAGATTTAGTTCCGTATTTGGATTTAGTGGCTACAGCAATTGCTGCCGATATAGTTCCGATAACGGGAGAAAATCGTGTTTTAGCTCACTTTGGTCTGAAAGTCATTAACAGCGAACCACGGCCAGGAATTAAAGCATTGGTTCATCAGGTAAAAAAGAAAGTTTTAGATATTACCGATGTCGTCTTTATTATTTCTCCTCGAATTAATGCCGCCGGAAGAATCAAGCACGGAAATCACGCCGTAGAATTATTGACTGAATTTAATTTTGAACAAGCACAACAATTCGCTTCAGAAATAGAACAATATAACGCCGACCGAAAAGATTTAGATAAAAAAATTACCAAAGAAGCTTTTCAGCAAATTTTACAAAACAACGAAGAAGAGCGTTTTTCTACTGTCGTTTTTCAGGAAGACTGGCACAAAGGCGTGATCGGAATCGTGGCTTCAAGATTAATAGAAACCTATTATCGTCCGACTTTGGTTTTCACTAAAAGCGGCGATAAATATGCCGCTTCTGCTCGATCTGTAAAAGGTTTTGATGTTTACAATGCACTCGATGCATGCTCAGAACATTTGGAACAATTTGGAGGACACATGTATGCAGCGGGAATGACTTTAAAAGCCGAAAATTATCAGCTTTTTAAAGATGCTTTCGAAAAACAAGTCGAAACAACCATTCTTCCAGAGATGCGAACTCCAGAAATAGAAATTGATGCCGAAATTAATTTCTCAGACATTACACCAAAACTAATTCGAATCTTAAAACAATTTGAACCTTTTGGCCCACAAAATATGACACCTGTTTTTATGACCAGAGATTTAAAAGACACTGGTTATGCCAAAACTCTTGGTGCAGAAGAAGAACATTTAAGACTTTTCGTCAAACAATATAACTCCGACGGAATTGCAGCAATTGGCTTTGGACTCGGAAAAAAATTAAACATAGCAAAAAATCAAAACCCGTTTCAGCTGGCGTATACAATTGCCGAAAATGAATGGAACGGTACAATTTCAACTCAGCTTATGCTGAAAGACATTAGAACAGATGGAAGAGATTAAATCCAATAAACCTGATCCGTATCAGGCGCTTCGTTATAGAGAATTCAACGTATTTTTATTATTGCGTTTTGCGATGGTTTTTGCCTGGTCAATGCAGTTTATTGTTATCGAATGGGAAGTTTATAGTTTAACTAAAAATCCGCTTTCGTTAGGAATTATTGGTTTAATGGAAGTTATCCCAGCTGTCGGAATGGCTTTATTTGCTGGACATATTGTCGATCAAAGAGAAAAGAAAGGATTATTGGTAAAATGTATTTTAGGATTTTCAGTAATCAGTTTTGGATTATTTTTGTTGACTTGGCCAAAAGTTGTTGGCGGCTGGTCTTCAAATGTAATCTTGTATTCAATTTACGCTTTAGTATTTTTTGGAGGATTGGTTCGTGCTTTTATGGGACCAACTATCTTCTCACTTTTATCCTTAATTATTCCTAAAAAAGTATATCCAAATGCGGCAACTTGGAGCAGTTCGGTTTGGCAGATTGGAGCCGTTATGGGACCAGCATTAGCAGGATTTTCAATCAACTGGATTGGTGTTCATTGGTCAATGTGTTTGGTTTTTGGATTCTCAATTCTTTCCTTAATTGCCTTATCGCAAATCAGTGCAAAACCAATCATCAATCCTAAGATTGGAGAATCAATAAAAGATAGTCTTACGGAAGGTTTAACTTTTGTATTTAAAAACAAAATTGTTTTAGGCGCATTATCACTTGATATGATTGCAGTACTTTTTGGAGGCGCGGTAGCTTTATTACCCGTTTTTGCTCAAGACATCTTGAAAGTAGGTTCTGAAGGTTTCGGAATTTTAAGAGCCGCTCCTGCTGTAGGCGCCTTTATTACAATGATTGTTTCGGCTTATGTGCCTTTATATAAAAATGCTGGAAAGAAACTTTTAATCGCCATCTTTGTTTTCGGATTATCCATCATTTTATTTGGACTTTCTACTTATTTCTGGCTTTCTGTTTTCGCATTATTCTTAAGTGGATTAGCTGACGGGATTTCAGTAGTTATTCGCCAAACGATTTTACAGCTTAAAACTCCAGACCACATGCGTGGACGTGTTGGTGCCGTAAATTCAATTTTTGTTGGATCTTCTAATGAATTAGGCGCTTTCGAAAGTGGTGCCACTGCCAAATTGATGGGTGCTGTAACATCGGTTGTTTTTGGAGGAAGTGTTACACTTTTAACCGTAATTTTCACTGCATTGAAATCTCCAACTTTCAGAAATTTAGATTTGAAAAAAGATATGGACGATCATCATAAATTAGAATAGATGAAGTCATTTTTTCTTTCTTTATTTCTAATATTTTCCTTTTTCGCAAAAGGGCAAAATCTCTATATCAAAACTTACGGAAATGAAAAGAACAAGCCTATAATTTTCATTCACGGAGGACCAAGTGGCAATTCAACATTATTTGAAGGAACAACAGCTCAAAAACTAGCGGATCAAGGTTTTTATGTTATCGCTTACGACCGAAGAGGCGAAGGAAGATCGACAGATCCTAATGCAAAATTTACTTACGAAGAAGCTTTTCAGGATTTGAATTCAATTTATACAAAATATCACTTAAAGAAGGCTGTTATTTTAGGTCATAGTTTTGGAGGTTTAGTTGCGACACTTTATACAAATAAATATCCGCAAAATGTAAGCGCTTTGGTTTTGGCTAGCGCTTTATTTTCTCAACAGGAAACTTACGATCACATTTTAAATACGCTGAAGAAAAAGTACAGCACCGATTCTGAACAATTAAAAAAAATCAGCATTGTTGAAAATCTAAATAAAAACTCAGCCGAATACAGAAAAGGATGTTATGAGCTTGCTGGTGAAAATGGCTATTTTAAAATGCCAAATCCAACTGCAGCATCTAAAAAATTATATGCCGATTATGAAGCTGGTGAATTTTATAAAACTAATATTCGAAATAAAAATGCTCCGCTTCTCTTCTATCAAAACGAAAAACAAAACAACATTGATAGTAGACCTTTTTTAAAGAAAATCAAAACCGCTGGAGTTTCTATTTATGGAATTTACGGAAAAGATGATGGAATTTTTTCATCGGATCAAATCAACTCTCTAAAGGCAATAACTGGAGAAAAACATTTCGCTTTTCTTGACAATTGCTCTCATTATTTATTTGTTGACCAACAGGCAGCATTTATTTCTAAGCTAAAAAATTGGCTGAAATAATCTTATAATAAGATAGAATTCCATAAAAAAACAAAATCACGAACACTTTATAAATAGCTAAAAATCAAATAGTCATATTGGTTTTTAGCTTTTTTTTATGCTTTTCTTAGTCAAGTATTAATACAAACAGTTCGTATCTTTGTGGCCTAAAAAAATTGCCATGAAAGACATCGAGCAGATATACCGAAACGATTTTGGAATTTCATTTTATTGGAAAGAAGGCAACGAAATTATATCAGATAAAATCCAGTTGCTTTTTAAGCAAATGGGATTTTATTTTTCAGTTGAGGAATTGAATGAATTTCACGATTTAATTGAAGACTGTGTAACAGACCATAATAACTACGGTACACGTGGCGTAAAACGCGCCTTCGATAAATTTTTATTGAAAACACCATATGTTGCGATAGATTTAGAAATATCACCAATGGAATTAGATTCTATAAAAGACTTGGTTGATGGTTCATTATTCCGACTTAATCTCAATGAATATATCTATGGTTCGGGTATGAACTAAAGCGAACTACAAAATATTTTTTTCAAACTTTTATGATTTTCTTATTTAGAATTAATATAAATAATATTTATATTTGTTGAAATAAAAGGATTTACGATGAGAGAAATTGAGCAGATATATCATAACAACTTTGGAATAGCTTTTTACTGGAAAGATCACAATACTACGATTTCCGACAAAGTGCAATTGGTTTTTAAAGAAACTGGCTTTTATTTTACGGTTGAGGAATTAAATCATTTTTGCGATTTAATTGAAGACAGCATGATAGAAAATGCTTGTTGCGAAGCTTGCGAAATGAAATACTCCTGCCATAAGTTTTTATTGAAAACACCTTGCAATTCTATAGATCTGGCTGTAAACATGACGGAATTAAAATCTATTAAAGATTTGGTTGAAGGTTCTTTATTTAAAATTGAACTGGATGAATATGTTTATGGAGTTGGCATGAATTAAGAAGCATTCTAAATATTTTAACAGCATTTTTTCATTATTGAAATATATTTTGATTCAATTCAAAAAAAAGTATATTTACAGCAATGAAAAAAGCTGCATTTCTACTTACCATAACCGTTCTGGCACTTCTTTTTGCCAGCTGCAATAATAAATCAGAGGAATACATTGATCCGCGTGGAACTGATTATGCGGGTTCAGAAAGTTGTATACAATGCCATAAAGTACAATCTGATATGGCATTCAAAAGTTCGCATTTTAAAGCGACCGCTCCAGCAATTTTAGGGAATGTTTCTGGCGACTTCGATTCCAAGAATCATACTTTCATTTACGATAAAGAGACCAAATTGGTAATGGAAAAACATGGAGACAGCTTGTATCAAGTTGTTTATAAAAATGGTAAAGAAACAGCCAAATACAAATTTGAAATTGTTTTTGGAACCAAACATGCTCAAACTTCAGTTTACTGGAAAGACAACAATACATACGAATTGCCAGTTTCTTTTTATCACTCCATAAACAATTGGGCAACAAGTCCCGGTTTTCCTGCCGACAAGCCTTATTTTGATCGAATGGTAGTTAAAGATTGCTATTCGTGCCACGCCTCAAATGCCAGCAGCAGAAGCGTCAATCAAAATTCTGAACAAAGAAATATGATGTCTATGGATGTTGAAGATATCATTAAAAAAGAAACAGTTGTTTACGGAATTGATTGTGAGCGCTGCCACGGTCCAGCCAAAAAACACGTTGAGTTTCATTTAAAAAATCCAAATATCAAAGTTGCCAATAGCATTACAAGTTTTAAAACTCTAAACAGACAGCAAAAATTAGATGCGTGTGCTTTATGTCACGCAGGAAATGATGGAATGAAATTAAAATCGCGTTTTGAATTTAAACCTGGAGATAATTTATCCGAATACTTTCGTGAGACTAAAAGTATTAATGATACAACAAATTTTGATGTTCATGGCAATCAGTATCGATTAATGGCGCAAAGCAAATGTTTTATGAAAAGCGATAAAATGGATTGCATCACCTGCCACAATCCGCATGAAAATGCTTCCAAAAACTTGGCTTCTTATTCTAAAATCTGTATGAGTTGTCATCAAGGCTTAAAGCACAAAGAAACTACTTTAAAAACAATGCCTGAAAAGTTATTGGCCAGCAATTGCGTAGAATGCCATATGCCGAAAAAAGCCTCTGGAGCAATTAAGTTTCAGCTTTCAAACAGCAAACAGCTTTCAGAATATATTTTGCGAACGCATAAAATCGGCATTTATCCAACGAGCGCAAAATAAAAATTTTGCTTTAAAATTTTTGACAAAGGGCTTTGAATCAAGTTCAACAATAAGATTTGACCTTTCCAACTTTCGACTTTTGCCTTTCGACTTTTAACTTTCGCCTAAACTATTTTTCGAATTTTTTAAGCTCGAATTTTTCGCCGTCAAAAACACCGTAAGTAAAATAGCCGATCCAATCGCCAAGATTTACATACTCGGAGTTTTCTCCAACAGGAATAATCATGGGCAAATGGCGGTGTCCAAAAATGAAATAATTGTAATGTTTGGTTTCTAGTTTTCGTTTGGCATATAAAACAAGCCATTCGTTTTCTTCTCCTAAAAACTTCACATCTTCATCACCAGAAATCAGTTTGTTTTTTACTGATAAATATTGAGCCAAACTTACGCCAACATCTGGATGCAACCAGCGGAAAAGCCATTTTGAAAACGGATTTGTAAATACCTTTTTCATTCTTTTATAGCCTTTATCGCCAGGACCTTTTCCGTCTCCGTGACCAATTAGGAATGTTTTTCCGTTAAAAGTAAACTCTTTGTTATCATGATAAACCGGAATATTCAATTCTGTTTCAAAATAATCATTCATCCACAAATCATGATTTCCAACAAAAAAGTAGATTGGAATTCCGCTGTCGCGAATTTCAGCCAGTTTGCCCAAAATACGAACAAAACCTTTCGGAACAACCGTTTTATATTCAAACCAAAAATCAAATAAATCTCCCAATAAAAAAATTGCTTCGGCATCTTCTTTAACCTCATCAAGCCAAGCCACGAATTTCTTTTCACGCGGTAAACTCAATTCTGGAGTTGGCGCACCAAAATGCTGATCTGAAGCAAAATATATTTTTTTCATTTAATGTGAGATGTGAATTGTGAGATGAAAGATGCGAAATGAAAAAGCATTTTACAATTTACTTTTAACTTTTCACTTTTAACTTTTTTACAAATTATCAGATGCGTACCATTCTGCAAAAGACGATTCTGTTTCCTGAAGTTTTAATGAGAAAAGAGAAATTCCTTCTGGAAGTCTTGCAACGATTCTTTCAGCAAAATCAACCACCATATTTTCGCTTGTTGGCTGATAATCTACCAAAATCACATGATGTCCGCGGTTTTTCAATTCATTTGCCAATTCGATATGCGGTGTGGTCTGATTAAAAACAGTTGCATGATCAAATTGATCGACGATTTCTTCTTTTACAATTTTCTTTAGATCAGAAAAGTCAATCACCATTCCGAACTTTACATTCGATCGGTCTGTAATTGGTGAACCAATAACCGTTACCGATAATTTATAACTGTGTCCGTGAACGTTCTTGCATTTTCCGTCGTAACCGTACAAAGCGTGACCGGTTTCGAAACTAAATTGTTTTGTAATTCTGATATTACTCATCGATTTTTAATTTTAAGCTTGCAAATTTACGAATTAATTGCCGTTTTTAGCTCTTTTTTTAGCTCTAAGATACATCCACAAAGCAATTCCGCCCAAAACTAGAAACGGAATGAAAGATCCAATGACAACGCCAATTTGATAACCGCTGTCTGGAGCATCTTTAATTTTCTCTGCAATGTCAACTTTTTGCATTAACGAAATAATAGTCATGTTCAATAATTTATATAGTGAAAATTTGATTTTAAAACTTTTTTCAAAGCTATGCTCCTATTTTTCTAAAATCAATGACTTATATCATACCTATTTTTTAAACTGCAGCAAAGCATTTTTAGTAAAATCAGACAAAACCAATTTACCCGTAATGGCAGCACGTTCAAATAAAAGTGATTCCCATATTTCAGTTCCTTCCCAAATAATCTTCTTCATTTCGTAAAGCGCTTCAGGATTATAAGAGCTCAGTTTTTGAGCAAAACTTTCAACCTTAGTATCCAGATTTTCGGCTTCACATAAAACAGAAAAAAGTCCTTTTTCAAAAGCCCAATCAGCCGATTTCCATTCGTGAGCCGCTAATGTCATTTCAGTCATTGCTGTTTTTCCTATTTTTCGAGAAACGGCTGGTTCTATTACAAAAGGACCAATTCCGATCGCTAATTCAGATAATTTAATATCGCTTTGAGAAGTTGCAAAAACATAATCGCAGGCCGAAATAATTCCGACACCACCTCCAACAGCCTTTCCTTGTACGCGTCCAATTATAATTTTGTTGCAATTTCGCATGGCATTCAGCAAATGTGCAAAACCCGAAAAAAATTCTACACCTTGTTCTTCATTTTCAACTTTTAAAAGTTCATCAAAAGAAGCTCCTGAACAAAACGTTTTTTCTCCTTCGCTTTTTAAAATAATAACCGAAACTTCTTCATTTCTGCTTAACGAATTAATTTCAGCTGTAAGTCTGTTTAACAATTCACGCGGAAAAGAATTACTTGCAGGATGACCAAATTGCACAGTCGCAATCATATTTTGAAAAGAAGTTTCTAAGCTTCCGTTTACGTTTTCTAAACTCATAAAAATTAGATTTAAGGTAAAGTTACGCTTTTGAAAAATATTTGACCAGAAAGTCTCTTAAATTTGTTTTTTGAATATTATTTGGCTTTATTTGTTAACGCATTTGGGGGATTAGCTCATTTGGCTAGAGCGTCCCGATGAAAAATCGGGAGGGTGACAGTTCGAATTCTATTTCTCAACAAACGGGGGATTAGCTCATTTGGCTAGAGTACTTGCCTGGCAGGCAAGGGGTGACCGGTTCGAATCCGGTATTCTCCACAAATAATTTAAAAATACCCAAGCAGATACTGATTCTGCTTGGGTATTTTTTTTAATACACATCTTATGTTTTATATCTACATAATATATTCGAAAACCTTAGACAAATACTATGTTGGTTCCTGCCAAAATATCGAACAGCGTTTAAAAGACCATTTAAATAGCAGAAGTAAATTCACAAAAGTTGCGAAAGATTGGGAATTAAAATATTCTGAAACATTCTTTACAAGAAGCGAAGCATATAAAAGAGAATTGCAAATAAAAAAAATGAAAAGCAGAAAATATATAGAAAACCTAATAAAAACAAAAGGCTAGAGTATCCCGATGCATCGGGAAGGCGACCGGTTCTCCCGATGAATCGGGACGGTATTCTCCACTATAAACATAAAACCCTTGTAAAAAGAATTTACAAGGGTTTTGTTTTTTCTATAATTCGCAATCTTGTCATTTCGAGGAACGAGAAATCGCACTTGGAATTTCGTCAATCTTTGTCGAGTCACTAGCGTGATTTCTCGTTCCTCGAAATGACAAAAAAACTATTTCTCATTTGCCGCATCATCTGCGTCAACATCTGTTTTTTCAGCTTTTTTAAAATCGTTGTTTAGCAATTTTTCCAATTTCTTTTTTTCTCGCTGATTTTTTCTGATTGTTAGTACAACAAGAATAATTACCAATATTGCTACAACCGCTATTATGTTCCAATTGATATCCATAATTAAAATTTTAATTAAAAGTAAGTATTTAAAAATATCTTTCATGTTATCAAACAGTTAAGTGTTTTATTTCTTAATAAATCTTATTCTGACACAACTAAACCTTTTGAAAGATATTTCTTTAAAATTGTTTCTTATTTTTGTAGACCTTAAAATATTCTAAAAAGAATACTGATAATAATTGCAAGTCTTTCAAAATGAATCAAATCTTAAAACACAAAATATTCTCGTTCATAAAGAAACCTCTTATAATTGCAATTATACTTTTCGTCTTTACTTTAGTTGAGATCTATTGGGCAATGGGCAGTTTTTCTAACAAACCATCAAGTGCCTGTTTAGATTGTTCTTTTTTTGACGATGCCTATTTAATGACTTTATTTTCTACCGTTTTCTTATCAATCGTTTTTTTGCCTTTTTCTTTAATTAAAAACAGCTATCTAAAAGTTATACTTCAATTACTACTGTTAATCTTAATATGGTTTTTCTGTAATTATATCATTTTTGTAGATCGTGAATCTGCATGGAGTACATATCTTTTTAAAGAAGAAATAATGTACACAATTACATTTTCGTTTTTCCCTATTTTGATTTTATCTATCGTTACAGTAGTTGCTTTAAACTATATCTTAAAAAAACTATGAGTCCGAGCAAAAAAACACTTTTACGTATCTATTTCATTATCTGTGCACTTTTTGTGTTGGACTGCCTTTTATATTATTTTAAAGAAATTAGTCTTCGCGGTTATTACAGCGATGTAGTTTTATCATGGCTCTGGTTGATAAGCAATTTTGTAATAATTGTTGTTTTTTGGAAAAAACTCTTTGCAAAACTTCTTTTGGCAGCCATAACAATAACATTTGCAATTAGCATAATGGCCATGATGATGCCTTTTTTCGCCTTATTGCTTTCAAGTACATCTTTAGGTTTGTACCTAAATAAAGATTTGAATAAAAATTACAGAGCACAAATTGTGGGTTACAGTGCGATGGGGCATCCATGGCTGGAAATAATTGAAAAGAAAGGAATATTAGAAAAAAAAATTTTTAAATGTACCGACTATCAACTCATGAACGACAATCTAAACATCAAAATCAGCACAGCAAAAGATATATTTTTTAAAAATGAAACCGATAGTACACTGACTTTGACTCTCTTTTATGGCGGACCAAACAAAACCATTACTTTCGATAAAAAGACCGGAAATATCACTAGAATAAAAAACAACTAATTTTATACTCACTTAAAAATTACCTATATGCGTCACTTCAAATTTCTCCTTCTTGCATCCTTACTTATGCTTTCTTTTAAAGGCATTTGTCAAGACAAAATTTCTCAACAAGTACTCGAACGTTTAAAAGCTCAACAAACCTGCTGGAACAATGGCGATTTGGAAGGTTACCTTGATTTTTATGCTCCCGTAGATTCGGTTCGTATGATTTACAGCGCTGGCGTGGTATACGGAAAAAACAATATTGCAGATTTCTTCAAAAAATATTGGCCAAAAGAAAGAATGGGAAAATTAACCATGACCGATTTTGTTGTTGAACCACTTTCTAAAAAAGATGCTTTTGTAAGCGCAAAATTTAGTGTAGATGCTCCGAATGGAAAAAACAGTTCCGGGAACTTTTCAGGAATAATGAGAAAGATAAATGGTGTTTGGTATTTGTATGTTGATCATTCAGGGTAAAATAATCATTTCATAAAAATCTTCTCGCTTCATCTCATACTAATTTAATTTAATTGACAAAACCATATTTACATACTGTTATTACAAAAAGCCAAGAAAGTTTGTAAAGAAATTAAACTTCCATTCTTATAGCTAAAAATAACTAATAGTTTACTTATTTATGTTGTTCTTTACACACATACGTCAAGGTTTTTCAAAGCTTTTTGAAAACTTTATTTCAAAATCTATATTATTAAGTTATTAATAAACAACGGCCCTAAATTATAAATATAATTATGAAAAAAACATCAATTCTAATTTTAGCACTCTTTTGTTTAACCAATTATTTGGTTCATTCACAAACTACTAAAAATTCAAAAAACATGACAGAACAAAAACAATACCCAAAAGCATTGGTTGATTATGATGATTTTAAAAACCTTGTACTTAAAGTAGAAAAAGAAAGAATGGAGCGTTTAGTTAGTCTTGACACATTTCTTAAAATGAGTAAAGAAAGTAATACTATTATCTTAGATACTCGTTCTGACTTTCGTTATAATCGTAAACACTTAAAAGGTGCGTTACATCTTGACTTTACAGACTTTACACAGGAAAACCTCTTTAAATTAATTCCAGATACCAATACTAAAATATTAATTTATTGTAACAACAATTTTAAAGGTGACCAAATAGATTTCGCATCGAAAATGGCGTTACCTGTCAACACCGTTGAAACCCAAATTTTACCTAACCAAAAACTCGTAATGCTTGCATTGAACATTCCAACATATATTAACCTTTATGGATACGGCTATAAAAACATTTATGAACTAGATGAATTAGTAAATGTAAATGATGCCAGAATAAAATTTGAAGGAACAGTAATGAAATAACCCTACTCCTTTCTTATATTTTCACAGCCTATATTTAGCTTAATTTATTACAATTAAATCTTTTACGAGCTGTTTCACTCATAAAACTACTATAACTTTATTCAGTCCTTCAAAAGTACCTGTTGATAAAATAAATTTAATTTAAAGATCATTAGAAGAATTTATAATGTAACTTATTAATAACAAAAGTTGGTTTAAAAAATACTACAAATGACAGAAACAGTTAATATAATCGGAGCAGAAATTGGTGGATTAACAACTGCCTTAATTCTAAAACAAAAGGGGCTTAATGTAAATATTTTTGAAGGTTCTAATGAAATAAAACCTGTTGGAGCCGGAATAGTTATTGCAAATAATGCTATGCAGGTTTTCAAAAAAATGGGTATCCAGGACAAAATCGAAAAAGGGGGATGCCTAATTGAAAATGAACCTTCAATCGAAAAAACATTTAAAACATACGAAGATCTTAGGCGAAAAAAAGCTCATAAAATTGTAAATACTAGCTGGAGATTTGGAAAAATGGCTCAAATGGAAAATGGATTCGGTATCTGGTTACGTAATTTAGTCTTGCAAAACGCACCGAAATCGCTCAACAAAAAGCAAATGGAAATGATTTTTAATATCAATTAAAAATCAGAAAAATAGTTTTAACCCAATAGCGCGAATTTGTAATCCGTGCCCGTAAAGCATATCGCCAAAGAGAGAAAAAGAAACTATGAGGCATATAATTTACTAATTAAGAGCAGACATGGATTACAAATCCGCACTATTGGGCTAATTTTTATACTTTCATTACATGAACAGCTATTGTCATTGGTATTCTTTTAAAAAACATCTCCAGCAATTAGAAAAAAATCAAACCTCTTCTCTAATATATTTCATGTAATACTTTAAAAAATACAAAGGGAAAAATGCACCTGCAATTGGTATATAAATACCCAAAAAAGCTTCATCAAAATTCATAGTCTGTTTTTCTATAATCATTAATAAAACAGAAGCAAGAATAGTAAATATATAGTAATTTCTTTTTTCGTTTTCTTTATCAAAATAAATGAATATCGACGAAAAGAATAAGAGGACATAAAAAAACAGATTGGCCATAAAAATCAGTATTAGTCCCCTATCGGTATATTTGTAATAAAAATAGGTTAAGAATAGCAGTAAAATAAATCCTATAGCAAAGTTTGGAATCAAAAACGATCCCCATTTATAACTGGAAAAAGCATAAAAAACAAAAAAGACGAACAAGAAAAAATAATTCCACATACCTTCTACAATTTTATTCTAAAAAACTTAATGCCTTTGTGGCAAAAAATTCTACCTCAACAAAAAACCCATTCTTATAGATCCATAAAAATATCCCGAATTAGTATCAATTCCTGGATCATTCAATTCTCTTCCGCGATAAAGGAAAGAATAAGATATGTTGAAGTTGTTACGTCGGTATTTTAAACCCGCTTCTGCGTTAAAACGAAGCGGCTCCAAATCAAAAGTAATCGGACTTGTATCGTTAAACATGCTTCCTTCAATTGTGGCATCGTAAAACTGATAGTTGACACTTGGCGCTGCGTAGAAGTAAAATTCTCTAATATTTGGCTGTGCATTTGCATTTACTGAAGCATTGTGCATATTAGAATCGTAAATTGGAAGCAATTTTTTGAAACCAAATCTTGCCATAAATCCTGTAGAAACTCCAGAAAAAATGGTTCCGAGATTGCCTTCTGACTGCCAATGAAGATCGACAAAATCATTGTGTTTTGAAGAAAACATTTTTTTTGAATAAAAAGCATGCGCCTGCAATCCTAAAGCATTATGAATCTGGTTTTCCCAGCCATATACTTTTTTGTAGCCAATCATGTTATGAAAACCTTTCTGCAATTCTTCTCCAAGCGCATTTGGCCCAAGAAAACCAATCTGAAAATCGGTTGTTAAAACCGATTCGCTCTGATAAAAAAAGCTTTTTCCTGCTTCGGCAAAAAGATAACCTGCAAAAGGTCGGTCGTTTACTGTAACTGCTTCTTTGTTTAAAAATCTGGGATTATAAAGATATTGCCCGATTCTAAATTCGGTAATCTTTTTATTGATTTTGGGATTATCATTCTTTGATAAAAAACGATAAAAAAGCTCCAGACCATTGGTATAATACATATCATATTTAGACGATGTGTACAAATCATTATCTGATATAAAACCAATTTCTGTTGTTTTTCCTTGTCCAAAAGTTAACGTTACAGTCAAAATCAGAAAAGCAAAAAGCAGTTTTTTACTTTTTCTTTTCTTCTTTCCCATCATAATTGATTTTTCCCACGTAACGCATCTCGCGTACAATTCGTTCTTTTCTTCTATTAATATAACTCGAAGAACCTGTCGCTTTAAATTTTCTCGGATTTGGTAATATTGCCGCAATTCCCGCAGCTTGCATTGGCGTTAAACTCGAAGCATCTCTACGATACCAATGTTCTGTTGCGGCATAAGCGCCGTAAACTCCGTCTCCCATTTCGATACTATTTAAGTATACTTCCATAATACGCTCTTTGCCCCAGATAATTTCAATTAAAACGGTAAAATACGCTTCAAGTCCTTTACGGAAATAGCTTTTTCCCTGCCACAAAAAGACATTTTTGGCTGTTTGCTGCGAGATCGTACTTCCGCCACGAATTCTGCGTCCGCGTTCGTTACTTTTATATGCTTTTTGAAGTGCTTTAAAATCGAAACCATTATGCGTAAGAAAAGTTCCGTCTTCGCTCGCAATAACGGCTTTTTGCAAATTCATTGAGATTTTATCAATCGGTTCCCAATCGTGGTCAAAATAAACTTCTTTTCCAGCCATTTTATTTTCGATGGCGCGAATAAGCATTAATGGCGTAAATGGCACAGGAACATATTTAAAAAATATAACCGAGCCAATAGAAATTCCAAAAAACCACAAAGCAGCTTTTATAAAAAACCATTTTACTTTTTCGCCAAAAGAACGATTCGATTTTTTTGAAGACGAAGTCTTCGGTTTTGGTTTGTTTGTAGTTGATTTTGGTGCTGGTTTTTTGGGTGCTGCCATTATATTAAATCTGCTAATTCTGTTCCTATTAAACTGCCTATTGCCACTCCCATCCCGCCTAAACGCACTCCACAAAACACGTTTTCAGACAGTTGAGTCACAACAGGACTTTTACTATTTCCGACTCCCATAATACCACTCCAACGGTGCGCAATCTGAAAATCCTGATTTGGTAAAATTACATTTTTCAGCAAATCTTCCAATTTATTTTGAACAATTTTCGTCTGTCCAAATTCGGTTGTCGTTTCGCCTTCAAAATCGAGATTTCTTCCGCCGCCTAATAAAACTCTATTGCCAATATTTCTGAAATAATAGTAACCACGGTCTAAATGAAACGTTCCTTTAATATCTAAATTGTGAATTGGTTCTGTAATTAAAACCTGAGCTCTAGCAGGTTTCACAGCTCCATTTGTCAAAGAACCCGCAAAACCATTGGTCGCGAAAAGTAGTTTTTGGGTTTTAAAACTAAAATCATTTAAAACCACTTCGACATAATTTCCAGCATCTAAATATGAAGTTACCGTTTGCTGATTTAAAATTAAAATATCTGCCGAAATTGCTTGTTTCAACAATTCCTGCATCATATTTCCAGTATCAATCTGTGCTTCAAACGGATTAAAAATTAAATAATCCTGAATATTCTGAAATCCAAAACGGTCTACTTCTTTAGAAAAAACATCGGCTTTAAAAAGCGGTTTTAAAACTTCATTGATAAACGGGATTTTAGAAATGCATTCGTTAAATCCAAATTCATCTTCTTTTAAAAACAATTCATATCCGCCATGCGGTTTAAAATCAATTGCTGTATCTCCTAATCTTTTTCGAAGTAATTGCAATCCTTTCCAACGTTTTTCGATAAGTGCCACAACATCTTCTTCTGAATGCGTTTTTAAGTCGTCCATAATTTCAGAGAGACTTCCGAAACAAGCAAAACCAGCATTTTTTGTACTGGCTCCTTGTGGCAACATTCCACGTTCGAGAACCAGAATTTTAGCTGCTGGAAATCTTTCGCGTAAGCGTAATGCAGTATGCAGGCCAACAATTCCGCTGCCCACAATGGTGTAATCTACATTCGTAAACCAGTTTTTTAGTTCCCAATAGCTTAGTTCCATCTTTTAGAGTTTTTATAAAAATAATAATTTTTTTGAACCATATAAGTAATTAAAGTTCATTTAAAATCTTTGTCAGGCTGAGCAGAGTCGAAGCCTTTTTAAGCTTAAACTTTAACAAAATTTGGGATTTGGAATTTAACTAATTGGAGTTTAAATGTTGTATTTTTAGCACCACAAAAAATAGAATAATTTGATTATGAAAAAACTAGTATTAACAACCTTAATAATGATGAGTTTAAACGCTATCGGACAGAATGTTATGTCTCCGGAATTGTTATGGAAATTAGGAAGAGTGACACCTCTTGGCATTTCTAAAGATGCGAAAAATGTCGTTTTTAAAGTTTCAACGCCTTCTGTGGCCGATAACAAGTCGACTTCTAAAATCTACACCATTCCTGTAACTGGTGGAACTGCAACCGAAATTAAAGACACAAAAGACATTTTGGCTGATAAAAACATTTCGCCTGACGGAAAATTTGTAGTTTATAATGACGAAGTAAAACTGGAAAGTGTTTTAGGTAAAGATTTTTACCCAAGCCTAACAAAATCTGATGCTCAAATTTATGATGGATTAGATTACCGTCATTGGGACACTTGGAACGAAGGAAAATTTAATCACGTTTTTTATAAAGAAAACAAAGACGGCGCAAAAGGAATCGACATCATGAAAGGTGAAACTTTCGATTCTCCGCAAAAACCTTTTGGAGGTGACGAAGATTATATCTGGTCGCCAGACAGCAAAAGCATTTTTTACGTTTGCAAGAAAAAAGCAGGAACTGCTTATGCGATTTCTACCAACACAGATATTTATGAGTACAATTTAGAAACTCAAAAAACAACTAATAAAACCGAAGGTAATTTAGGTTACGATACAGCGCCACAATTTTCTCCGACAGGAAATTTAACTTGGCTACAAATGAAACGTGACGGTTACGAGTCGGACAAAAATGATATTATTGTTGAGTTTAAAGGAATGAAACAAAACTTAACAGCAAACTGGGACGGAACTGTAGATAATTTTATCTGGAGTAAAGACGGAAGAACTGTATTTTTTGTAGCACCTATTGATGGAACAAAACAACTATTCTCAGTTAATTTTCCTGGTTTAACTAAAATTGCAATCAATGTTCGTCAATTGACAAATGGAGATTTTGATGTAAATGATTTAATTGGTTTCTCTGGAGATGATATTATTGTTACAAGAACAGACATGAATCATGCTGGTGAAATTTATTCTTTCAATTTGAAGAAAAATACTTGGAAACAATTATCAAATGTAAATACAGATACTTATAAAACTTTAGCATTAAGTAAAACTGAAAAACGTTACGTTACAACAACTGACGGTAAAAAAATGTTGGTTTGGGTAATTCTTCCTCCAAATTTTGATGCTTCTAAAAAATATCCAACTTTATTATTCTGCCAAGGTGGACCTCAAAGTGCATTGACGCAATCATATTCTTTCCGTTGGAATTTCTCTTTAATGGCTGCAAAAGGTTATGTAGTTGTGGCTCCAAACCGTCGTGGAATGCCAGGACATGGAGTTGAGTGGAATGAACAAATCAGTAAAGATTGGGGTGGACAAGTTATGGACGATTACCTTTCTGCAATTGACGATGTGGCAAAAGAAAGCTACGTTGACAAAAGCCGTTTAGGATGTGTTGGTGCTAGTTACGGTGGATATTCTGTATTTTATTTAGCTGGAATTCATAAAAACCGTTTCAAAACTTTTATCGCTCATGATGGAGTTTTCAATACCGTTTCTATGTTAGGAACTACTGAAGAGGTTTTCTTCAACAACTGGGATTTTGGCGGACCATACTGGGAAAAAGATAATGCGGTAGCGCAAAAAGCATATACAACTTTCAACCCTGCAACTTTGGTTCAAAACTGGAATAAGCCAATTTTGATTTTCCAAGGAGGAAAAGATTTCCGTGTGCCAATCGGACAAGGGCAAGAAGCTTTCCAAGCGGCTCAATTAAGAGGAATCAAAAGTAGATTTGTGTATTTCCCAGACGAAAATCACTGGGTTTTAAAACCACAAAATGCTCAGGTTTGGCAAGGTGAATTTTTCAAATGGTTAGACGAAACTTTGTAACCAATAAAAACAATATTTACAGCCGTAGATTTATATAATCTACGGCTGTTTTTGTTTACACACCTTACAATTATGTAACATATTGAGTAGATTTACTTTTCTTAAAACAGATTTTTTTAGATAAATTGCAATGTTTTAATAATTCCGAATTTCCCAAATCTTTCAGCAAACATATGGAGACCAAAAAAAGTTACACCGCAATCAAAGTTTTATTCAGCTATGTTGCATTATTGGCTTTGGTTGTAACGGTGGGATGGTTTCTCTATTCTGAAAATGTTGTTTACAACAAACTGGAAGATAAGATTGCTTTAGAAAAAACCAAAATTCTTAGAGTTAGTAAATTATATTCGAATGTATATAAAACTGAAAGTTTAGCCAGACAGACGATTCAGAATAATTCGGAGAAAGATTTCAAGAACTATTTAATCGAAACCGATTCACTTCGTAAACGAATTGATACTTTAAAACAAATTGTTACCACGGAGTATCAAAAAACACTTTTGGATAGTGTTACTTATTTCTTGGCCGAAAAGACCAAAAACATTAAGCAATTAAGAGAAATCAAGAACAAAGCAGACGACGAAACTTCTGTAAATAGTGCGATTGATGAAATCACAAAAATGGAGTTTAACCTTAGAAAATTGGAACTTCAGGATTTTACCAAGAACCCAAATCAATTAGGAAGCTATCAGCGAAGTGTTTTACAGCGTTATGTCGATTATTTAAATTCGAACATTCCAGATGATAGCACCAATACGCTGAGCAAAAAAGCTTCAGATTCTATTTTAGCCAATTCTAAAAAGCTTTTGAGTTCTGTAAAACTAAAAGCCGAAAAGAAAAAAGAATCTTTGAATTTTGAAGAAAACAAACTGCTTCAAAATGAAATTGCGATTTCGGATCAGCTTAGAAAAATACTTCGCATTATTGAGCGAGAGATCATTATCAATTCGATAAAAAATAATTCATTAAAAGAAAAATCATTAAAAAGAGTCAACGAAATTGTAACGGCTTCGGCTGTTATCGGTTTATTATTGACTGTCTTTTTTTCCATTTTAATTGTCAGCGATTATTCAAAATCTCAATTGTATAAGAAACAGCTTGAAATCGCCAATTTCAAAACCAAAAATCTCCTGAAAAGCCGTGAACAATTAATTTCGACGGTTAGTCACGATTTGAAAACTCCTTTGAGCACCATTGTTGGTTACTCTGAACTTTTAGGCAATTCAGATATTAATACTAAACAATCTTATTTCGTTAAAAACATTAAAAATTCGTCTGAGTATATTACGCAACTTGTTCAAGATTTATTAGATTTCTCTCAGATCGAAGCGGGTAAAATTTCTATAGAAAAAGTTCCATTTTCATTGCCCGAAATTATTGAAGATGTTGCCCGAAATATTCAAACGGTTTACAAACAAAAAGACATTGATCTTATTATAAATGTAGACGACCAGTTTCAGAAACGTATTGTTGGCGATCCTTTTCGCTTAAAGCAAATCCTGACTAACATTATTGGAAACGCTTATAAATTTACCGAAGAAGGCCATATTCGAATTGCCGCTTACGCGAATGACGACCAATTTTTTACAATTTCGATTCAAGATACTGGAATTGGGATTGAAAAAGCCAATCAGAAATTGGTTTTTGAAGAATTTGCGCAGGCAAATGAAGGCATTGAAAAGAAATATGGCGGAACCGGTTTGGGATTATCAATCTGTCAAAAGATTATTTCTATTCTGGGTGGAAGTTTAAATTTAGAAAGTATTTTCGGAAAAGGAAGCACCTTTATTATTCAGCTACCTTTATTGTTTGACAGCAGTCAGGAAAATATTGCTTTAAATGAAATTAGAAATAAACCGTCAAAAAATACCAAAAAACAAACTTTCACTGTTGTTGATGACGACATCAATCTGTTGAATTTAACGAGTGGAGTTTTAAAAC
Organism: Flavobacterium sp. LPB0248; assembly: GCF_013388355.1. Taxonomy (GTDB): domain Bacteria; phylum Bacteroidota; class Bacteroidia; order Flavobacteriales; family Flavobacteriaceae; genus Flavobacterium. Next base: position 3,141,129 of record NZ_CP058246.1, on the reverse strand, counting down.
AAGAACAGCATCAGGTATTTTCGTTTACTAATCCAGCGAAAGCTTTAGAAACGATTAAAAACACGCCATTTGATTTTGTCATTACCGATATTCAAATGCCGGAAATTGACGGATTTCAATTTTTAGAGAAACTTCGTGAACTTCCAGAAACCGTCTTTAAAAATCAGCCTGTAATTGCACTTACTGGAAGAACAGACCTTGATCTTTCTGTATATAAAAATGCTGGTTTTACTACGGTTATAAAGAAACCTTATTCTCCTAAAATTTTACTGGAAACTATTCAGCATATTTTAGATCATGAAGAAGTTCCTGTGACTGAAAACTCAGAAAACACAAATAAAAACACTTCTCAAATCTATTCTTTAGAAACATTGAGAGACTTTTTGGGACAAGATGAGTCGGCCTTAAAAGAAGTTTTAAAATCTTTTATAGATACTACTATAGAAAATATCGAGCTTTTAAAAACTGCGGTTCAAGAGCAAAATCATGATGAAATAAAATCTATTGCGCATCGAATTGCTCCAATGTTCAAACAAATTCAATCGAACGAAATTGGCGAACTTTTAAAAGATCTGGAAAAAGAAGATTTAAACACAATTGATCTAAAAGCTACATTTTCAGATTTAGAAGAAAAAATAAAAATTCTTTTTACGGAATTGAAACAAGAAATTTAAAAAAGTTGCTTTCTAAAAAGGTACTTTTTTATTCAATATTATATTGTTTCAATTTATTGTAAAGTGTTTTTCTGGTAATTTTAAGCAGTTTTGCCGCTTCAGATTTATTATTCTGTGTTTTTGATAACGCATGAATAATGGTTTCTTTTTCATTTTCAGACAATGAAAAAACTTCGTTTGAAGCAGGCTGTTTTTGAATTTGGAAAAATTCTGCCGGCAGCACATCACTTTCTATAAAATCACCACGAGTTAAAAGAGTAGCACGTTTTACACAATTTTGCAATTCACGCAAATTTCCTGGCCAGTTGTAATTCTGAAAAATGGAAACTACTTCTGGAGAAAATCCTATGACATCTTTATCTAACTGCTGATTCGCTTTTTCTAGGAAATAATCGGCAAAAACCATTAAATCTTCACCGCGATCTTTCAAAGAAGGAGACTGAATCGAAAACTCATTGATTCTATGGTATAAATCTTCTCTAAAATCGCCGTTTTTTACTGCCTCACGCAAATCTTCATTCGTTGCCGTAATAATGCGTATATCGACGTTTATTTCTTTATTGCTTCCAACAGGCTTGATTTTTCTTTCCTGAAGCGCTCTCAATAATTGAATCTGGTTTTCGTAAGAAAGATTTCCAATTTCGTCCAAAAACAACGTTCCGCCATTAGCCGCTTCAAAATATCCTTTTTTATCGTTGATTGCTCCAGTAAAAGATCCTTTTAAGTGACCGAAAAATTCACTCGCCGCTAATTCTTTCGGAATCGCACCGCAGTCTACTGCAATAAAATTGTTGTCTTTTCTTCTGCTCTGCTGATGAATGCTTTTGGCTATAATTTCTTTTCCCGTACCACTTTCACCAATAATCAAAACAGACATATCGGTTGGACTTACCAATTGAATATGATCTAAAAGTTTTTTTGAAGCAACAGAAATTCCTTTTACAAATTCGTTCTCAGCTGTTGCGGTCTTTTTAACCGTTTTTTTCTTTTTTTCTGGAGTTTCCGATTGTTCTTCGACTTCGGCTTTTGGAGCCTGCAGCGCATTGGTGATAACCAGAAGAACCTCATCTGGATTAAAGGGTTTAGAGATATAATCAGCAGCTCCATTTTTAATGGCTTTAACAGCAGTATTTACATCAGAGTATCCAGTCATTAAAATAACCGGAATATGCGGGTGAGAATTTTTAAATTCAGACATAAGTCCGATACCATCAGAATCAGGTAGGCGAAGATCTGTCAAAATCAAATCGAAAGATTCATTTTTAACTGCTTCACGTGCTTCTGCTGCAGAGAAAGCTATCGTTACATCGTACGCTTTTTTGATTAGAAATTTTTCTAATAATTTACAAAACGCAATATCATCTTCTATTACTAATATCTTCGGCATCTGCTTTTAGGGACTTTTTGCTAAAATAATATTATTAAACTTGTTATTTCATAAAATTATGTAAAATATGTAAAAAAAAAGAGATTGCACGACGCAATCTCTTTTTCACCAAAAACATAAATCTAAATTCACCTAATTATATTTTCAACCAGTTACCATTGACATCTGAGTATACAGTAGCCTTTTGGTCTCCAACTGATATTTCGAGTTTATACTCTTTTTTTTCGTTTACAAATGCTTTGTCCAGTTTTGCTCCCGGATAAGCAGTCTGCAAGGCTGTTTTCACAGCTGCAGGTACAGCATCTGCAGTAACTTCTGTGTATTCTGATTGAATAGCCACAGTTGCATTAGTATTTTGAGAAACAGGCAATACATTTGCTTGAATTGACATGGTTCCTAAAGCAACTACTGCCGATAAGATTAACTTTTTCATAATGCTGATTTTTAATTATTTCTTGATGATGTTACCAGAAGCATCCGTAAAAATGGTATACTTCTTTTCTCCACTTGAAATTTCAAGTTTATACTCGTTTTTATCGTTTTTATAAGCTTTTTCTAGCTTAGTGTTTGGAAACGATTTTTCAACTGTAGACTTCACAGCTGCCGGTATTTGGTCTGCTGCTACTTCAGTAAATGCATCTTGAAAAATTGCTGATTGAGTAATTGAGATTGCTGGAAGAACTGCAGCATTTACTGAAAGGCTTCCTAAAACAATCGCTGCTGATAAAACTAACTTTTTCATAATATTGTGGTTTTAAATTATTTTTTAAGAATGTTACCAGAAGCATCTGTATAAACGATCGATTTTTCGCCTCGAACGGTTATCTCAATTTTGTACTCCTTTTTATCATTTACCCATGCTTTTTCAAGCACTACACCAGGATAAGCTTCATCTAAGCCTTTCTTCACAGCTGCGGGAACTCCGTCTACTTCTTTATATCCATCCTGATCATTAACTGTCTGTACCATTGGGTTAGTTACAGCAGTGGTTTCTGCATGCATCGACAAACTGCCCAAGACAATTGCTGCCGATAAGATTAACTTTTTCATAGTTATAGTTTAAGGGTTAGACTTAATTATTTTTTAATCCAAGTTCCGTCTGCGTTAGCAAAAAGATTACCTGTTTTATCTCCAACAGTTACTTCAAGCTTGTATTCAGATTTTGTGTTTTTAAATGCTTTAGAAAGCACAGCATCTGGATATGCTTTTTTCAAAGCATCTGTTACAGCTGTTGGAAGCTCTTCCAATTTAATTTCTGTATAATCATCTTGGATAGAGATTGTTTTTACGATTGTATTTGAAATTGGAGAAGTTGAAGCAAATGATGTTAAACCTCCCAAAACGATTGCGGCTGATAAAAATAAATTTTTCATGATAGTTCTTTTTTAATATAGTTAATTTGATCTTCGTATTCTTGATCCGGATTTTCACAAAACCTAAGATTTAGATTATTGTTTGATCCAAGTTCCGTCTGCATTTGCGAAAAGATTTCCGACTTTGTCGCCAACCGTTACATCAAGTTTATACTGTGCTTTTTCGTTTTTATATGCTTTAGTAATTACTGCTTCTGGATATGCTTTTTTCAAAGATTCTGTAATAGCAGCAGGTAATTCTTCTAATTTGATTTCAGTGTATTCGTCTTCGATAGAAATCGTTTTTACGATTGTATTTGTTACTTGTGTAGTTGAAGCGAATGAAGTTAAACCTCCTAAAACAATTGCGGCTGATAAAAATAAATTTTTCATAACGTATATATTTAAATTAATAGTTGTTTACGCTTGAAGTAATGAAATTATTATGCCGTAAAAGAAAAGAGTCATGCCAAAGATCATAAAATCCTGTCTTTAAAGACTTTACACCAAATATACCAAAAAAAGAAATACCGTGAAAGGTGTGTAAAAGAGAAAATAAGTGTGTAATAAGTAAACACTTAAAGTGTAACCTTTAGAAAAATTTCAATAAATCAAAATCCATATCCCAAAGTTTACAGTGACGTTTTGAGCTCCTAATTTAAAATTTCGGTCTCCAATATTGGAATTAACAAAGGTTTATAAAAGAAAAAGGCTTCCAAATTTGGAAGCCTTTTAATTATTCTGGACTATTCATTTTAAATGTATCCATAAATGCAGTTGTATAATCTCCTGCAATATATTTTGGATCATCCATTAATTGTCTATGGAAAGGGATTGTAGTTTTCACACCTTCGATTACGAACTCATCCAAAGCTCTACGCATTTTGCTGATAGCCTCTTCACGAGATTGTGCAGTTGTAATTAACTTAGCAATCATAGAGTCGTAGTTTGGCGGAATGCTATATCCTGAGTAAACGTGAGTATCTAAACGAACTCCATGTCCTCCTGGCATATGAAGCGTAGTAATTTTTCCTGGTGAAGGACGAAAATCATTATAAGGATCTTCAGCATTAATACGTACTTCAATAGCGTGTAATTGTGGAAGGTAATTTTTTCCAGAAATTGGAATTCCAGCCGCAACCATAATCTGCTCACGGATCAAATCATAATCAATAACTTGTTCTGTAATTGGATGCTCCACCTGAATACGAGTATTCATTTCCATGAAGTAGAAGTTTCTGTGTTTATCAACCAAAAATTCTACAGTTCCAGCTCCTTCATATTTAATGAATTCAGCAGCTTTTACAGCAGCCTCTCCCATTTTTGCACGAAGATCATCTGTCATGAAAGGTGAAGGTGTTTCCTCAGTCAGTTTTTGGTGACGACGTTGAACAGAGCAATCTCTTTCAGAAAGGTGACATGCTTTTCCGTAAGAATCTCCAACAACTTGAATTTCGATATGGCGTGGCTCTTCAATAAGTTTTTCCATGTACATTCCGTCATTTCCAAATGCTGCAGCAGCTTCTTGACGTGCGCTTTCCCAAGCTTTTAAAAGCTCTTCTTCTTTCCAGATAGCACGCATTCCTTTTCCACCACCACCAGCAGTAGCTTTCATCATAACTGGGTAACCAATTTCTTTAGCTATTTTTTGTGCATGTTCGTAAGATTCTAACAATCCGTCTGAACCTGGTACACAAGGTACTCCTGCTGCTTTCATTGTAGCTTTTGCAGAAGCTTTATCTCCCATACGGTCGATCATTTCTGGAGCAGCACCGATAAACTTAATTCCGTGCTCTTGACAGATTTTAGAGAATTTAGCATTCTCAGATAAAAATCCATAACCTGGATGAATTGCATCTGCATTTGTAATTTCTGCAGCTGCAATAATATTTGACATTTTCAAATACGATAAGTTACTCGGAGGAGGACCTATACAAACCGCTTCGTCGGCAAATTTAACATGCAAACTTTCTGCATCGGCTGTAGAGTAAACTGCAACAGTTTTGATTCCCATTTCCTTACATGTACGAATTACACGTAGTGCAATTTCTCCTCTATTCGCAATTAATATTTTTTTAAACATCTTATTTTAATTAGATAATTAGACAATTTGATAATTAGATAATTTTAGATGTCTGATGTATTAATTCTGTCAGATCAATCTAAAATCTAAAATCTAAAATCTAAATTTATTTATGATGGATCTACTAAGAATAAAGGTTGATCAAATTCTACCGGAGACATATCATCTACAAGAATTTTTACAATTTTACCAGAAACTTCAGATTCGATTTCGTTGAATAATTTCATTGCTTCAATTACGCAAAGAACATCACCTTTAGATACAGTGCTTCCAACTTCTGTGAAAACAGGTTTGTCTGGAGATGGTTTTCTATAGAATGTTCCAATGATTGGAGATTTTATAGTAATATATTTAGAATCGTTAGCAGCTGGTGCTTCTGGAGTTACACTTACAACTGTTGGAGCTGTAACTTGTGGAACTGCCGCTTGAGGTAAAGCTGCCTGAGCAGGTAATTGCTGTACGTAAGTTGCTTCAGTTACATTTGTTTCTAAAGTTGTTCTGATCGTGATTTTTACATCATCCATTTCTAACTTCACTTCTGCAACGCCCGAATTTGCAACAAATTTGATTAGGTTTTGAATTTCTTTTAAATCCATAATGATTCGTTTTTAGTTTTAATTTATTTTTTATCGTAAGCCCATTTTAAATAGATAGATCCCCAAGTGAATCCACCACCAAAAGCGGCAAAGATAATATTATCTCCTTTTTTAAGCTTATCTTCAAAATCAGCTAATACTAATGGTAAAGTTCCAGAAGTAGTATTACCGTATCTTTCGATATTTACCAGCACTTTAGACTCGTCTAATTCTAGTCTTCCTGCAGTAGCATCGATAATACGTTTGTTAGCTTGGTGCGGCACCAACCAGTCAACATCTTGATTTGTCAAATTATTTCTTTGTAAAATCAATTCGCTGGCATCAGCCATATTAGTTACAGCATATTTGAAAACAGTTTTACCGTCTTGCATAATATTGTGCTGTCTGTTTTTAATAGTTTCTTCTGAAGGCGGAATCAAAGAACCTCCTGCTGGAATTTTAAGAAAATCACGTCCTACACCATCACTTCTTAAATACTCATCCTGCAATCCTAAACCTTCATAATTTGGTTCGAAAAGAACTGCACCAGCTCCATCTCCAAAAATAATACAAGTTGCTCTATCAGTATAATCTACAATAGATGACATTTTATCGGCACCAATTAAAAGTACTTTTTTGTAACGTCCTGACTGAACATACGCTGCAGCCGTTGACATTCCGTATAAGAAACTTGAACACGCAGCCTGCAAATCGTATGAAAATGCATTTGTTGCTCCAATTTCTGTAGCAACATAAACTCCCGTAGAAGCTACCATCATATCTGGCGTTGCAGTTGCCATTATAATCATATCAATCTCAAGCGGATCAATATTTGCTTTTGCAATCAAATCCTTTGCTGCTTGTATCGCAAGGTACGATGTACCTTTATCAGCATCTTTAAGAATTCTTCTTTCTTTAATTCCTGTTCGAGCGGTAATCCACTCATCATTGGTATCAACCATTGTTTCTAATACTTGGTTCGAAAGAACGAAGTCAGGAACATAAGCTCCAACAGCGGTAATTGCGGCTGTGATTGTATTCATTATATTCTATTATTTTCCTTTCAAATTATTGATAATTTGAAAAATTTTTAAAAGACTTGAAAATTACAAAAAAAAACGTCACGAATTTGTCTATATTTTCCTAAAAATCGAAAATTATAACCAACAAAAAAAACTCTCACTATGTGAGAGTTCTAGTATAATTTACAAAAACGTATTAAGCAACCGCTTCAGATTTATCGATAACAACTTGCCCTCTGTAGTACATTTTACCTTCATGCCAGTAAGCTCTGTGGTATAAATGCGCCTCACCTGTAATAGGACATGTAGCGATTTGAGCTACAGTAGCTTTGTAATGTGTTCTTCTCTTATCTCTTCTTGTTTTCGAGGTCTTTCTCTTAGGATGTGCCATTTTACTATATTATTTATCCGTTAATAGTTTCTTTAATTTTTCCCAACGCGGGTCAATATCTTCTTCTTTGTTACTCTCTTCCTTTTGTTCTTTTACACTTAATTCATTCAGTTTTGTCAAAGCTTCTGTTTGTAGACTTCCATCTTTAACACCTGGATGAATTCTCTTCTGCGGAACAGAAAGCGCGATCATTTCATAAATATATTGCGCAATATCTACTTCATGCTCACCATGTGGTAAAATCAACAACTCTTCATTATCATCATTAAATTCTTCTCCAAAGCGAACAATTAATTTCATTTTCCCTTTTATAGGTAAATCAAAATCTTCGCCTGTCAGATCACAAGGCACGTTTACCGTTCCTTTGTGTTTGAATTCTAACTCTAACATATTACTTTTCTTATCGAAAAGTAAATTGACTTTAATATCTGAACTTTGAAACTCATCGTACTCAAAGTTCTTAAAGAACGTGTTATTTATTTGATACTCAAAATGGTGTTTTCCTAGTTTTAATCCTATGAAAGGAATTAAAAATTCTTTTGTTTTGCTCATTTCAACATCAATTTGATCAATCCGATTCTAAAACTAGATATCCGAATTGGGGTGCAAAGATATAAAATTATTATAAAACTAATAATCTTATTCACCTTTTTTTGTTTATAACTGTTTTTCTTTTATTTTAAGAGGTTTTTGGCTAATCTCCTCATACTGATTACGCGAGCGAAAAATATCAATTGCAAGATAGACTGCTTCTTTAAATGAATTGTAATCTGCCATGTCCTTTCCTGCTATATCATAAGCTGTGCCATGGTCTGGAGAAGTTCTAACCTTGTTTAATCCCGCTGTATAATTGACTCCTTTTCCAAAAGACAAGGTCTTAAACGGAATTAATCCCTGATCATGATACATTGCCACAATAGCATCATATTTTTCATAATGACCGCTACCAAAGAAGCCGTCTGCTGGAAATGGACCAAAAGCCATTGTTCCAGAGTCAAATATTTTCTTCAATGTTGGTTTTAAAACCAAATCGTCTTCTTTTCCAATCACGCCGCCATCACCAGCATGCGGATTTAATCCTAAAACTGCAATTTTTGGCTTCACTATACTAAAATCCTGAACTAAAGACTTTCTAATAGTTTCAATTTTTTTAGTAATTAACTCTTCTGTCAAATGAGAAGCAACTTCGTTTAACGGTACATGATCTGTAATTAAACCTACTCGTAAATTATCTTGAACCATCATCATAAGTGCATCGCCTTCTAATTCTTGATTCAAATAATCGGTGTGGCCTGGAAATTTAAAATCTTCAGACTGTATGTTATATTTATTAATAGGAGCTGTAACCAGAACATCTATTTCTCCATCTTTCAAAGCTTTTGTTGCCGCTGTAAAAGATTTTATTGCGTACTCGCCTATTTTAGGATCATTTACTCCAAAATTTATATCAACCCCTTCTCTCCAAAGATTCAGAACATTCACTTTACCCGGAATAATTTGATCTAATTTATCAACTCCATGAAATTGAATTGTCGATGTAAAACTTTTTCTAACAAAAGATAGAATTTTAGCATTTGCAAAAATAACCGGCGTACACAATTCCAACATACGAGAATCTTCGAATGTTTTCAGTATAACTTCGCTTCCAATACCGTTTAAATCTCCAACTGAAATTCCAACAATTATATTTTCTGCTTTTTTATTCATGAGCTCAGTTTATTTATTACTAATTTTGATGTGCAAATTTAGTAAAATAAAACCACAATGTTCACAGGAATTATAGAAACACTCGGCAAGGTTCACGAAATCAGAAAAGATCAAAACAATCTTCACATAACAGTTGACTCATCCATAACTCATGAATTAAAAATAGATCAAAGTGTTTCGCACAATGGAATATGTCTTACGGTTGTAGCCATTAAAGACTCTCTTTACACCGTAACTGCAATTGATGAAACAATTTTAAAAACCAATATTGGCGATTGGAAAACTGGTGATATTATAAATCTTGAAAGAGGAATGAAACTTGGCGACCGCTTAGACGGTCATATTGTACAAGGACATGTTGACCAAACCGGAACCTGCATAAAAATCCAAGAAGCAAACGGAAGTTGGAATTATACTTTTGAATACGATAAAAATCAAAACAATATCACAATCGAAAAAGGTTCAATCACAGTAAATGGTGTTAGTCTTACGGTTGTTAATTCTAAGACGAATGAATTTAGCGTTTCAATTATTCCGTATACTTACGAACACACTAATTTTAAAGATTTCAAAGTTGGAACAAAAATCAACCTTGAGTTTGATGTAGTAGGAAAATATATTTCTAGACTTTATTCGATAAACAAATAACATTCTAGATTTTTCATAAAAAAAGCTTCAATATTAATTTGAAGCTTTTTTTGTTTGATTTTTATATATTACAATAACTCCTAAAGCTACACTGCCCAACAGGAGAAAACTTATATTTTGATTTATTGGAAAATCTGGAGGTTGTCCACCGCAAGGAGGTTCATCACAACCGGGATCTGGCAAATCCTGTGCCGTAACTAATGAAACATTTAACAACAATAAGGCAATTACTAAAAATGGGGCTTTTAGATTTTTCATAAATTCAAGCTCTTGCAAAAGCAAGTCTGTATAGTTATTGACAAATATTCTTCAATAGAAATTTCTTACGAATGCTTTTCTACTTCCAAAATCTGAGACAAAAGTATAAGTTTTTTACAGAAAAGCAACTTTTAAAACAAAAAAGACGAAACAAATTTTAACATTTTTTTCTCAAATCCCTGCAGATCCTTTTCTGGAAACATTCTAGAAAACAAAATCCTTTTTCTGCCATTATTTACAAGACAAACAGGCTTATAAGAATTTCCTGATTTAGAAAAAGATCATTTTTTTTATCTTAATCTACAAAAAAACTATTTTGAAAATTTACATCGAAAAAGGAGCTTGAATTCAATTCTAATTATATTCAGGAGAATGTTCTTGAATTAATATATTTGTAAAATTTAATTTCATTAATTAAGAAAATTCAAAGCTTCAAATCCAAATCCATTTCAACCTCAAAACAATCAAATGAAAAACAAATATACAGTCGGAAGTTTATATGCAGGTGTAGGCGGAATTTGTTTAGGGTTTGAAAATGCCGGATTTAAACTAGAATGGGCTAATGAATTTGACAAAAAAGCTTGCGTCACATATAGAAACAATTTTGAACACACTCTTATTGAAGGCGATGTAATGCAACTCGATGTAACAGAGCTTAACAAAATTGACATTCTTACCGCAGGATTTCCGTGCCAGCCTTTTTCTCTTGCTGGCCATAGAAAAGGCTTTAATGATAGCAGAGGAAATCATTTCTTTAAAATATTAGATTTTATTGATGAAATGAGACCGAAAGTGGTTTTTCTTGAAAATGTCAAAAACCTAAAAGGACATGACAAAGGAAACACCATGAAAGTGATTCAGCGCGAAATTAAAAAACGCAATTATACTTTTGACAGTGCAATCCTGAATACCAAAGATTTTGGAAATATTCCGCACAATCGGGAACGTATTTTTATGGTTGCGTTTGACAAAGATTTCGTCAAAAAAGGTTTTAAATTCAATTTCCCCGAAAAAGAAGAATTAACCCAAAAGGTAACCGATTTAATCATAAAAGAAAAAGTAGATAAGAAATTCTATTACACTGAAGATAAATATATGTATAACATGCTAAAAGAAGCTGTTGTAAGAGAAGACAGAATTTATCAGTTCAGGAGACAATATGTTCGAGAAAACAAAAAAGAAGTATGCCCTACACTAACTGCCAATATGGGAACCGGAGGTCATAATGTTCCGATCATTACAACAGAATTTGGTTTTAGAAAACTAACTCCAAGAGAATGTTTCCGTTTTCAAGGTTTTCCAGACAGTTATAAATTGCCAAAAATCTCCAATTCCAGTCTTTACAAGCAGGCAGGAAATTCGGTAAGCATGCCTGTTATTGAGAGACTTGCTTCAGAAATATTCAAATGCATTGAAAAAATAGAAGCCAAACAACTAAAAGCAGCAAAAGTTTAAATGCTCAAAAGCATAATTGTTCCTTCAATTCTCGCGAGACAAACTTCCAGGTTTTTCTCAATATCCTTACTCCAAAACCTAAGAACGGTCCAATTTTTATCAATTAAAAAAGAATTGACTTCTTCGTCTCGCTGTATATTTCTCTCAATTTTCGGAATCCAGTATTCCCGATTCGATTTAATTCTCAATTGCTGCGTTTCCCAATCTTTTCCATGAAAAAACTCACTGTCAACAAAAATGGCAATTTTATATTTGGCAAAAGTAAGATCAGGTCTTCCAAATATCTTTTTGTTATTTTTTCGATACCTGTAGCCCAATTTCCATAAAGCTTTCGCAAGCCTTACTTCGCCTTTTGTAGCAGTGCTTTTTATTGCCTGCATCGTTTTACTCCGCTGTTCGGGAGTTAATCTATCCATCTAAAGATTAAATTTGTTTTGGATGGATAAAGTTAAGGGATTTTAAGAAAAGTAAAGTTTAATTTTTGATGCGGAAAATTTCAATTTTCACATTTACAAAGCATCAAAAAACAAAAAAGCCTTCACATTTCTGTAAAGGCTTTGTGAATAAGAAATATTCCTAAATTATTTATTTGATTAGCTTTTCAAGCTTTTGCATCATTTCATCTTTCTCTTTTAGCATGCGCTCATACAAAGCAATTTTTTCTTCGTGAAGTTTTAAAATTTCTTGTAATGGATTAACATTATAAGTGCCACCAGAATTACCAATGAATGCTTCATTGTGAAAAGTATTAGAAATAACATTTATCGCTTGCTCCTCATCAAAATTCTGAAAAGCTTCAACAGGAATTTTTAGCACTGCTGAAATTTGTTTCAGCAAGCTTTCTTCAATTACATCTTTCTGCTCCAGCATAGAAATCTTCTTTTGATTCCATTCTTCTCCTAAATCATAAGCCAATGCTTCTTGCTTTATATTAAGCATTTCTCTGAAACGTTTTACGTTTCTTCCCTGATGTATTTTTTGTTCCATAATGAATATTAATTTTTCTAAAGCCCTAAATACAAAGCCTCGCGAATTAAAAATCTGATTTTCAAAGATAGAAAAATATCCTTTATAACATTCTTTTGTCAGATATTATCGATATTTTGAAGAAGAATCTCTTTTAAAAGAATTGGATTAGATGAACATAAATCCTTTGTCGCATAAGAAAACAAAAAAGCCTTTACATTTCTGTAAAGGCTTTTGTTCTAAAAGAGTGGTCCCACCTGGGCTCGAACCAGGGACCACCTGATTATGAGTCAGGTTTAATTAATTTCACTATAACTTATATTTCATTAGAATAGCTAATTATCAACTAATTACAAAAACAAAAACAAATAAAAAATCATTATTTCTTATTTTAATTGTACTTTTGCTCGTCAAATGTTCGTCAAAATTATAACCAATATTTTTAGTAATGGTATCATACAAATTTACACTAAAAGCTGCGCCAAATGCACAAGGCGAGTATTTTATTAATCTTGTATTAATCAAGGACAGAATAAATACTAGTTTATCAATCAAAAAAAAATGCAAGCTTGAAGATTGGTCATTTGAAACAGAACGTCTTAAAAAATCGCACAAAGAGTACAAACAAATTAATGGTCTCATTGAAAAATATTCGCATCGTATCAACAATATTATTCATGAATTTGAATTAGACGAAACTCCATTCACCATACAGGATATTATAATCAAATTCAAAAAAGATTCAGGAAAACAGCAAACCCTAAGCTATACCACTTTTCACGAAAGCTTAATCGAAGAAATTAAAAATGCAGGAAAGCTGTCAACCAGCAACATTGAAAAAGACACCCTAAGATCGATTCAGCGATTTTTCAACAGAACCGAAATTACTTTTAAAGATTTATCTGTAGATGCAATCTATAAATATCAATCCTTTTTAAACAGCAATAACAATAGCCAAAGTACAATTGGCATAAGAATTCGCACTTTACGAGCAGTTTTTAACAAAGCTATTAATCGCGAAATCATTCCATCAACAACCTATCCTTTTAATAAATTTAAAGTATCAAAAATCAAAGAGAGTGGTAAAAAAGAATATCTATCCGAAGAAGAGCTTGTATTATTAAAAAATGCAGAATTACTAAATAAAAATGACATTTTTGCAAGAGACATGTTTTTGCTAAGTTTTTACGGAAGAGGAATTAACTTCATTGATTTAATACAACTAAAAAAAACAGATCTATATAAAGAAACAATTACATATAAAAGAAGCAAAACTGAAGTAATAGTAAACTTTAAAATAAACGATTTCTGGAAACACAAACTTGCAGAGTATATTTCACCCACTGATTCACTCTATTTATTCAATATCATTCGCAATAATCAGAACTCCGAAATTTATATAAATAACAAAAAAGAAAAATATCTCAAAAATTACATAAACACCCCGCTGAAAAGAATTATTACTGATTTAGACATTAAAAAGAAAATAACCTACTACTGCGCAAGGCATTCTTTCGCAACAATCTTAAAATTTAATAATATCTCAATAGAGATTATTAAAGAAGCTTTAGGTCATAAAGATATTAAATCCACCATGTCATATTTAAATACACTTCCAAGCAACACTTTAGATAAAATGATTGACGATATTATCTTTTAAATATAACATAGTGGGTTTATTTTGCTCTCATTTATTTCTACATTTTTTTATCTAAAAAAAATTATTTCATCTCTTTTATCTGCTTTCCCTTCTTTCCAATTTCAAGAATAACTTATCGGCCTTTTGCACCTTATTTTCATTATGAATTATGCTTTTAAACTTGTTCAAAAATGCTTTTAAATTGGTACAGTACTCTTTCTATTAACCGTAGATCTTCTGTCACAATTTCTGCGCTTCCTTTCATCTCCTGTTGAAATATAATTTGTCTTTTATAAGAAGTCTCCAATCCGTTTGGTAATGCAACATCCAGCAATAAATTTCCGTCTTTATCCGGCACCAGTGAAATATTCTGAATCGTACCTCTTAAAACACCAAACTCCCTATCCGGAAAGTTAGCCAAACGAATATTTACCCTTTGACTTACTTTTATTTTTCCTGAATTTAAAGCTGGGGCTTTTACTTTACCAATAAATTCATTTTTGGCGTCCGGAATAATTGAAAAAACATTATCTCCCACATTTATGGTCTGATTTTCTGTCCAAACGTGCAAAAAAGTCACCACGCCACTTACAGAGGATTTTAATGTATAAGCCATTTCCCAATCTTTTATCACTTTTTTGAGCTGATAAAAGGATTGTGCCATGTTACGACCTAGGTGAGCCTCTTCTTTGGTGCTGTTTATGTGTGAATTCTGACTTAATTTTGTGTTATCTATTAAAGAGGACCTTAATTGGGAAATTGATGACAAAAGATTTCTATAATTCTTTTGAGCTTGCAAAAAACTTAACTTCTTAACCTCCATTTCCTGAGCTGAAATTATTCCTTTATTGAATAAAATCTCAAAACGGGCAAGTTCATTTTTTTGAAGTTCCAATTCACCTTCATTGATTGCTTTTTGCTGTTGTAAAATATTTAATCGCTCCTGTATCTGAATTTTTTCAGAAGATTGGGCGCGGCTCTCTATTTCAAAAGGATGTAAATCTTCATTTAGTTTTTGTGCCTGATAATCTTTTTGAAAAACAGCGTAGGCGCTTTCGATTTCTCCCAATTGCGCATTTTTCAATTTAGAAAACGGAAAATCGCTTTTTGGATCATTAATATTATAAGAATTCACTATTCTGTTTAACAAAAATATATCTTGATAATTGGCAGTGTTTTCTATAATTGCAAGCGTTGTATTTTTGGGTACTACAGCTTTATTCTTTACCAAAATTGCTTCTATACGTCCAGCAGATTTTGCTACGATTTTTTCTGGCGGAATATTCGTTGTAATTAAAATTTCGGTATTAACCACATCCGGATATTTTACAAACCAGGCAACAAAAAACAACATCATTATAATAACAAATATTAGAATAGTTCCCCATCGAATCATCCAATGCGGTACTTTGGCAAGGATATCCTGAACCTCTTCACTTCGTAACTCAAATGTCGTATTATCTTCAGTCATGTATTAATTCCCTAATTGCAATTGATTTTTCACTAGTTTAAAATAATTTCCTTTTTCCTCTACCAGTGTTGAATGATTTCCTATCTCAATGATTTTCCCTTTGTCCAAAACTACAATTTGATCTGCGTTCATAACCGTACTCAATCGGTGTGCTATAACGACAACTGTTTTATCTTTAAAAAAAACATCTAATTTTCTCATGATTTCTTTTTCATTATTAGCATCTAAAGCTGAAGTTGCTTCATCAAAAAACAAAATTTCCGGGTTTTTATAAACAGCTCTGGCAATCAATAATCTTTGTTTTTGACCAGTACTCATTCCGACTCCTTCGGCACCAATTTTAGTATTATATCCTAGTGGCAATCCACTAATATATTCTTTAATATTGGCAACATCCGAAGCATATACCAAGCGTTCTTTATCAACTTTGTCAACTCCGATCGCAATGTTATTTGCAATGGTGTCACTAAAAATAAAACCTTCCTGCATTACAGTGCCAATATTAGCTCGCCACGCTTTTTGAGAAATATTTTTCAATCCTACATTCCCAATATTAATTTCACCTTTATCAGGCTCATAAAACTTAAGAAGTAACTTCATCAGTGTAGTTTTACCGCTTCCGCTAACGCCCACTATCGCAGTAATCTTCCTGGCCGGAATCGTTAAACTCAAAGTATCCAGAACCGGCATGTCTGATCCAAGATATCTATAAGAAACATCCTTGATAGCCATATCATCATTATAGGGAACATCGCTGGTTTGATGAACTTCCTGTTCTGCTTCATCTTCTTTTTCATGAATCTCAGATAATCTCGCCAATGATATTTTGGCGTCCTGCAGTTCTCTGACAAACTCTATAAGTTGTGTTATCGGACCATTTAAACTCCCAACAATAGAGCTTATGGCCAGCATCATTCCTAAAGTAATTGAACCATCTATTACCAATTTTGCACACAGAAAAATGATAAATATATTTTTTAATTCATTGATGACAGACGAACCCGTAGTTTGCGTTTGTTCTAGAACTAATCCTTTTATTGAGACTCTAAAAAGCCTTGCCTGCACATACTCCCAACCCCAACGTTTCTGTTTTTCGGCATTGTGGAGTTTAATTTCCTGCATTCCATTAATGAGTTCCATCACTTTGCTTTGCTCTTGAGAAACCTCAGCAAAACGCTTATAATCTAATACTTCCCTTCTTTTTAAAAACAAAGTAATCCATCCGAAATAAAGTAGGCTTCCGGCAAAAAACACAAAGAATATCTGAAGATTATAATACACTAAAACTGCTCCCATAACAAACATATTTATTACAGAAAACAATACATTTAGAGATGATGTGGTCAGAATTTTTTCAATTCTCCGATGGTCATTAATGCGTTGCATGATATCACCAGTCATTCTTACATCAAAAAATGAAATCGGTAAATTCATTAATTTAATAAAGAAATCAGAAATAAGCGAAATATTGATCCTGGTTGAAAGATGTAATAATATCCAACTTCTAATAAGCTCCAAACCCGTTCTTCCGGCAAAAAGAAACAATTGTGCAAAAAGAATCAAATAAACAAAATGTATGTTTTGATTTTGTATGCCAACATCTACTATACTTTGAGTCAGGAATGGAAAAATAAGCTGTAATAAACTACTAGCCAAAAGCCCTACACTTAGTTGAACCAAAAATGACTTATATTGCAAGACGTATTGTGACAATAAACCAAACCCTAGTCCTTTTTTGCCCTCTTCATTAAACTCAGATTGAAAGAATTTTGGAGTTGCTTCAATCAATAATGCAATTCCTTCCTCGGTACTTTTATCAGCATTATTTCCTATCCAATATTTAATAAAATCTTCTTGATTATATTCAATTAAACCAAAAGCCGGATCAGAAATATAATAAATATTTCTTTTAATTTTATAAAGTACAACATAATGCTCTTTATTCCAATGCAGGATACATGGCAACTGAACTTCTTCCAGTGTTTCAGTATCAGTCTTAATTCCTAAACTCCTAAAACCGATATTTTCTGCGGCATCGCTCAAAAAAAGCAAGTTACTACCTTCACGAGTTGTTTCGCTATGATCTCTCAAATCCTGAATATGGATTGTCTTTCCGTAATATTTTGCTATTATCTTTAAACATGTAGGACCACAATCTTTATGGTCTGCCTGTTTAAAAAAGGGAAAATCTTTCATTTACTATTATACTATTGTCTAATACAGACATAAAAACGAACTCCAATCTGTTTCATCATATTCAATTGCCAACAATACCAAAGCTGCCCCACAAAGACCGTTTAATATTGAATTTTTACTATGTAATCTTTTATCCTCAATTTGGTTAAATGATTTTGCATAATAAATTGGCTCCTTTATTTTGATGAATTTACCTACGTTTAAAATTAGTTCGTTCTTCCAGTATTCTGTTTTAAAACATATAAAATCATCATTATGATATTTATTAATTTGATAAAATAAATATAGAATGCTACTTATACCATGACAAAATCCGATGTCGAAAAAGTCATATTCTTGAAATTGTTTCAAATTCGAACTTGAAACTTCTTTAAAAGTACTAAGTCTTATTATATTCTTTGAATATTCAATCCATTCTTTATTATTAATGACCTGACCTGCATAGCAAAAAGCAAACGAAATAGGTAAATCACCAACGCAATATGCCAGCCTACTATTAATTAGGTTTTTATGCTTATTTTTAATACTGTATCTGTCTGGAAAAAACGAGGTTCCTTTGACTTCATTTTCAGCTTTTTGGTACGTTCTTACAATTCCATTAATTAATGAATCTAAATGCTCATTGTCAAATTTAAGTTCTTTTAATTTAACTAAAAATAGAAAAACAGAACAAATACCATGTGCCAATCCTAGATCGATAAACTCAAAATCTTTTTTAAAAGTTACATTATCTATCCAATAAATTTGCCCATCTGATTCTTCTTTATTACTCCATAATGAGTTTATTAGGTCATTGATTAATATAATAACTTTTGCTTCATTAATTCTATCTTCTTCTAAAAAGTATTGTATTTTCCCAATACTTCCATAGAAAACCTCATACATATTATTGTTAATATCGTTTTGTATCGATTGAAACAAGCTATCCTCTATTCCTTCTAAAAACTCTCTTGAATCATTAATAATATTGCATTTTTTTAAATAACTAATTGTCCAAAACACGCCTTCAAATCCATCTAAAGAGCCACTTGAAAAATCATAATCTCCAAAAACAGAAATCAGCTTGTTTAATAAATATACACTCTTCCTTTTGTAAAGAATTTCACCTGTAGCATTATATCTGGTTGCAAAATAGATTAAAACACCTAAATCATCATTAATTACAGGACTTTCCATCTTTTTTGCAGCTTCAAATAAAATTTTATCAATTTTCTTTAATAAATCAGTCATGCTTTTTATCTAACATAATTCTGTTGTTTTTAAAATTTGAACTAAGGAAAAATTATTCTAAAATCTAATAATAAAATCTTAAGCACCTTGAAAAGGTGCTTAAGAATAAATTTATAAACTAATAGTTTATACACATGGACCACTACTACAACAGTCCCATCCACTATTAGAAGCTCTGCAGCTAACGATTGATAGAAATTCTGGCTGATCTCCACCCTTAACAGTTTTCATTTCCTTTTTATCTAATACAGAAATAGTTTTTTTGTTTAATTTTAATTTTTTCATGTTTAAAATTTTTTGTTTGTGTGCTTACTCTATTGTATAGGATTTTCAGCTTACCCCTTCAATCTGCGCAGATTTATTGTTTCTTAGGAAGCACGTAGGAATCCCAAAATATTTTGTTGAAATTGATTTTGCCAAATAAATGCTGTTCTTCTTTATTTGAAATTTCTTTCGGATTAACACTGTTAAAATTGCTCCAAAATGAATTAATAGTGGTTTTGTAATTTAATGAATTACTCTCTTTATCTATTAATTTACCCAAAATGGTGATTTCAGAATGGGCTATATAATACAAATTATCATTTTTTACGAAATCAGTTTCTATCGCCTCATTAACAAATTCTTTTTTAGTATACTTTGCTAACCAATCTCTCACTTCTAATCCTTGTTTAAATTCTTCAGGAAATTTGGTGACTTCCCAATTTTCAGTAATTTTCACAAGCGCATAATCATCTTTATTAACATATAATTTGCCTGTGTAATTACTTAAAAACATTCTTTTGGTATAAGTAGAATGGTTTCTTGTTGAAGAAAAACTAATTACAAACACTTCTTTATTATTATATTTAATAATTTCTTCTAAATTAAAAATGAATTTTTTATATTTTCGATTATCCAGGAAAGGTGCATATTTTATTGGATTATTATATATCAAACTATGATATTCCCTCAAATTTTGCGGTTCATAACCATTCTTAATATTCCATCTTAATTCTTTTATTTGTTTTGTACTACGATAATTATCTGTATATGGAAAATCATATTGTTCTGAAACAAAGTCTAAATCTAAACAAATTACATCTCCAATATTAGTTGTAACATTAGAATACATATTTGAATTAAAAGGAGAGTTGGGATAGTTTTTATTAAGATCATCAATTGTTTTTTTTATAATTTGATAAGGTGTTCTTTTGCTATAGATCAGCACTTCATTTAGAGCATTTACCTTCAAGCCGGAATTATCAGATACCTGTTGAAAAACAATATTATTCTCTTTTTCGATCTGATTATTAGTTAACTCGCTCTTTTTTGTCATCTCCTTTTCATCACTGACAATAGGTATTGACTGCATTACTTTATCAAAATACAAATAGCCGTCATACAATAAATCTAAACGCGCTTCTATAAATGTTATTGGGCTAAATAATCTATTTGATTGTATTTTCTTCATCTCAGGCAGACTTGATGAAATATACAAATGAGGCTTTTTATTTTTCTTTAGATAAGATTCAAAAGAGTCCTGATTTATCGGTGTTTTATTCCACTTGTTTTGCAGGTATATTGAGTCGGCCGCCGATACCATTGCTAAACTATAAACCTTATCTTTTAAAGCTTTTTTTATATAAGAACCCATTGGCACGAATTCTTTTAGGACCGGTGCGCTTATAGAAGACATATCGTTAGCAAAATGCTGATTTGCACCCCAACATATAATTTTTTCACCTGGATGACCTTTAATGTACTCTAATAAGTTATCAGCCATTTGCTTATCCCTGATATTATCATCCGAAGTGGTATAAAATGAGCTTAAAACTATTTCTTTACTAAAATGATATTCCGCTAATGCAAGCAAATTTTTTATGATTTGCGTCCAATAAAAATGCTCCTCGCTTTTAGGTTTATTAGCAATATTATTTAATAACTGGGTTAATGCAGTTTTGTATTCCTCATAAGTAATATCGCCTTCATCAAAGACTCCCGAACTAAACATTGACTCTACCAGTAATTGGAAGTCTTCACGCTTTAATTTTAATTTTAACTGATTCTGACTACAGAATTTATAAAGATCATTTACAAGTTGTTCCTCTCCGAATTTCCCGGTAATTTGATTGTCGAATCCATACAATTTTAAATCTTTTTTGTTCTGATCATAAAAAGCTATAAAACTTTGAAACTCTTTTCTTTTAGCCCAAATCGAAAACAAAGAGTTTTTTAATGCTTCTTCTACACTTTCCCCTTTATTAATACTATATTGCGCTTTCCAAACATCATAAACACCAGATTCAAAAGCTATAGTATTGAAACCCATTTCCTCATGCAAGTACTTGATAATTTTGGTTTTCATCTCAAATACATTACCTTCAAAATGTGATTCTTCTCCCAGCATCACCACTTGCGCCTCTTTTATTTCTTCTTTTAAAAAAGAAAAATCCTCTACCGAACAGTTTTCAGGTAAAACAATAATTTTTGGATTTAAATTTTGCGCATTACCAATCTGGCAAACCAAAATAACCAACAACACGATTATCTTTTTCATCTAATAATTTGAAATTGCAATTGTTTTCTTCTTTAACTCACTAGTGATTCTCGCTTGCTTACTATAATAGTACTCATACAATAAATCATATAATACCCATTCATTTAATCTTTGTTTAGATTGAAAAAGCCTATTAGAAAGCATATGTATATAACTAGACAACAAATCGTTAATATAATAAGACTCGAACCTGTTTTCTGATTTTAACTTCAGTGAAATATTATTTATATGTATTTTGCATTCTTCATGAAAACTTTTGAGTAAAAGATCCAGATCTTCATTTTCATTATTAATTATAGCATCAATTTCACTTCTGTTATCTCTATATTTTTTGCTTAATTGTTTTCTTATTTCTTTATCTACGCCAAACTCTTTACCGAAACTTATTTTTAAACTTTCCAATAATTGCTTTTTTTGCTCAATAGTGAAATTCCAACCATCCAAAAACCTATCTATTGATTTCATACCATAAAGCCATCTACTTTTTTGATCATCTTCAGTAAGTTTTATAATATCTAGTATCAACTTGCTATTTATAAAAAACAAAGATTCAAACTCCTCAATAGTGCTAATTCCATATCGTTCTAATTCTCTTTTATAAGTATTTATTGTAATGTTTGAAATTAATTTATTCTCTATAAAAGGCATAATTAAATCATGAAATCTAGCGATAACCTCATTTACATAATTGGTGTTAATTAGATGAAATCGTACCCTTAAATGCAGTCCAGCTTCATCCTTATAACGTATATAGAACCACTTATTAATAACTCCATCATCAATTAAGGAATTTGTTAGAGGACTCACTATTGACGTTAAGAATTTATCAGAAGTCTGAGGACCTATATAAATATTGTAATACAGCCACTCGCTTCCAACAACAAACACTCTCTGAGGTTTTATTGAACTATTTTTCATAATTTTTGTTTATGGAATGAAAGAACAAATTCATTTGACATTGCTTGATTTTCTTTTCTTACAAAAGCTTTTTTTTCATTAAACAAATACTCTTTGAGTATTAAGTATTCTCTAGTTTTTATAATTGACAAAAACATTTTACAACTCAATTCGTTTTCAAAATCAATAAATAAATTATTGTCCAAATCTGAGATTGTAACTCTATTTGGAATAGATCTCTTTTTAAGCCAAATATTTAACTCTTCACTATTATTAATTTTTCTGAGCTCGGTTTTGGGAACTCGCCAGATTGCTAGCGAAAAAATAATATTTTTATACATCACTCTTGGCAAATAATGTTCATTAGTTAAAATGTCTCCCCATTTAAAACCAAAATGCTCCCTTTTACGTTGAGTTTGTAGTTCGGTTAAAAAGCTATAGATTGGTAGTGGATCCGCTTCAATATTATGAGCATTAGATAATAGAGGTAAAACTTCTTTGTTGTTTGCTTTAGATCGTAATACTATATGTCCATTTTTCACAGAAACCATAAGATCCGAAATTAATATCTGTTGCTCTTTCGGTAATGAACTTTTTGCTAAATAAGGGATTTCATAATGCCTAAGATTATTACGGGATAGTACATTTCCAGTTCTGGCTTCGGGCAAATGGACAATTTCAGCAGTAATAATATTATCCTGCTCTTCTTTACTCAATATTTCGTCAATATAATTATAGATATTAGTATCAATATGACTAAATCTGCTCAATAAGTAAGTTGCTGTTGAACCTCCAAAACCAGACATAAGAAAAAGTGGTTTAGAATCATTTACTTCATAAACCCTAATTATAGTAGAGAAAGTATTTGGTACTTCATCCCAATTGTCCTGGAAATCCTGGAAATCTTCATCTTTAAGTTCGATTACACTTTCATTATTTCGAAACATGGCCATCAACTTGGATAACAAAAGTTTGTCCAGTTTAGTTTGAGTTACTTTGGTTTTTGAATTTAAGTTTTGATTTGATCCCAAGTTAGAAATTGGTAGATTATCTATAAGATCAGAAACGCTATAACTCCCCGCATCTTCGTATTCTTCTCCAAAACCGATCCCAGTTTCAACATCTAAAGCTAATGTCAACGGAACTTCTTCTTGTTCAAATCTTTCTAAAAATTTCTTTTTAAAATTTTCTATTTTTTTGTAATCTTTCTTAAATGATAATTTGTTTAAGATTCTTAACCCTTCCTGAACATCGTCAATTACTCTCGAATCGAGCTTATTTTCTATATAGGTAACATTAAGATCTGTTTGAAAAAGAAACTTTTTATTCACTTTCATTTCAAAAGATTTTGCTAAATCGATTATTTCCTGATATAACAATAAATTATCACCCTTTTTATTGTCTAGTTCATATAATTTGTCTTTAAGATCATTAAGCCATGCTTTGACATTTTGCGACTGAATCCCTTCCCGCAATATATCCATATAGTCTCTACCAGTTACCGACGGAGAAATAGAACTAATCAATATTTGATTATCTATTAATTCATGAACAAAATCTTCCGCATCATCAATTGAAATATCAGGATCGACTATAAATGTTGCTAAATCTTTAATGGTGATCCCTTTCTCAGATTTTTTTATGACATCATTAATAAAATCATTACAGTCAATTGCCATCAAAAAATGCTTTCTATTAGTGTTCACATATTGATATTCAACATATCTTAATTCATCACCTATCTTATACAAACTTGTATTAGGGTAGTACAAAAGTTCTTTTCTAATTTCTTTATTAGACTCTAATTTTTGAGATAATGAGCATAAATAATTCATGTCCAACCGAGTAACTCTCGCGTAATCAGAAGTTTTTTTTAGAATAATATTTGTTTCATTTGCTATTTTACCAACCGAACAACCACTAAATAATCCAAAGGGAGTACAACGGGTTCCCATCCTTAATATATACTTAAGAAGTGAAAACACTAATTTTTCATCTGTTTCCTCATGATTTTTTTGTAAATATTTTAACATCTCTTGATGCAATTCTGGAGATGCTAAATAAATTGCCTCAGATATTGACGGTAATGAGCAAAAATCTCGGATCTTTGATATATTTAAGTCCTTTACTTCATCGAAAGAAAGATGTGGTGTTCTAAGGATATATTTATCAAATGACAAGTAAGTCATGTCTGTAGTCCTTTTTTCTTTTAGGGCGCTTGAACTTATTTCACTCAATTTTCTATTCTGTTTTAGTATTAGTAAATTATCTCTTAAAATCTTTCAAATTCATTTTCACAAGTCTATTTCATTCTCTTGATCCATTTTAAAAACAAGTAGGATATTTCCCCAAAAGTAGAAGGCTTTTTTTTAACTTCATTACGGGTTTCCACATTTGATGAAAAAAAATAAAAATATTCTTTAAGGACAGCAAAACTTTACACTGAGATTACCATTTTTATTTTTACAATTAGGACACAACAACTACATAACAAGCTTACAAACAAAGAATTTAAAAAAACAACTAAATCATCTTGTCACATCATTTCTTTTTAACAATTTATTTTTTTTACTTAATTTAACAGCTTCGAAATCCTTTAACAAGAACTTTAATTAGCTTTATCTTTAACTAATTAATTATTTTAATTTATTTTATTTTTTGTCGATGGTATTCCTCTTCTCCCCGTTCTCCGTTTGAATTATACTAGCAAAAAACTTCTTTTTATGCTATGTTTCAATTTCATTTACTTTCTAATGAGTTTACATAAGCTTTTTTCATAAGTTCTTTAGTTTCTGCATTATTATTAGTATACATGTCCTTCCAAGCTTTTATTATTCTATCGTTTTGTATTTGTTGCATTTCAATTTCTTTGTTATTGTCGCTATAATGTATTCCCCAATTATAAAGATTGATTAGGGCTATCATTATAGCAAGCCATAAAAACCACCTGCCAAAAACAATTTTGTAAAAAAGTTTTGCGTCCTGTTCGGGAAATAACAAAATCTGAAATTTCCTAGTGATACTTTTTGGCTGTCTGCCAATCATAAATTTTATATCTAGAAAACTTTTTTGCAGGATAGCCTCTATTGGTTTAATATCTAAGGGCTGTGAAACATTTTTTTCGATTTCGTGCTCCTTTTTAAATGCATCGATTTTAAAGCCTACATTGTTAACTGCAATAATAAGTTCTCCAATATGCTGGTTATTTGTTTTCTGTTCCTGTGTAAATTCCTCCAGTACTAATTGCAACGTCTCTCGTTCTATATGACCTTTGTTTGCATTTGTTTCCATACTATTATTTTTTTTAATGTTATCTTCTTAATGCTGATTTCTTTTTCTTTTTTTGGAGGTTTCTCTGTAATTCAGGGTCGATATAATCTTGTGCATATTCAGAATTCATTAGTTGTCCAATAACTCCTAAGATTTGCTTAACAACTTCCTCTCCTGTTTTTTCCAGGTTATAGCTTTGCTTTTCTTCGTACTGTTTTTCAGTTTTGAAAGAATTGGTTATCGACTGACTATCCCTGTTACGATTTTTTTCTTCATCTATGTTTTTGTTTCTCATTGAATTCCGTTGTTTCTGATGCAATATCTTTTCAATTTTTATTAATGAAAAACCAACTTCACTTCCTTTTATTTTTACTTTTTTATCATCTATAAAAGAAATACCCCTGCCTTTTAGAACTTTATAACCCAAATTCCGCATTTGTCTTTCAAATGCTAAATAAGAACTAGCAGACTTTAATGTCTGTTGGATATCTGCTTTTACTTTTTCTTTTCTACTGTCATGGCGAGGCAATAATCTATCTTTAGGAGATAGAAACGCCTTTGGACTTAATACTTTCTGAAGACCATATTTCTTTTCGAGACGACGACAAAGTTCAGCCATGCGTTTATAACTATTGCTGTCATTGGCAACCTTACCATTAAAGCCTACACGATTGGCTGCGATATGAATATGTTGTTCTTTGGTATCCTTATGCAGTACACAGATGTATTGGTTGTCTGCTATACCGAACTCTTTAGCGCATTCCCTGCCAATCTCCCTAAATTGTTCTTTGGTTAATGTATCTCCTGGGGCTAAACGCAGGGTCAGGTGCAGCATTGGTTTTTCAACACGCCTGCTTAACTTTCTAACATCCTTAAACTGCTGTGTAAGTTCATACTTGTTACCGAAGCATTTGTTATACTCTAATACTTCTGCACGCTCTTTATGCTGCAAATGATCTTGCATTGCAAGTATAAGTTTTTTCTCTTCAGACAATTCTATTTTATCTTCCAGACAGTAGCTAATACAATGGTAAAAAGAGCTGCCTATGCTTACATGACCTATCATGACATAAAGTTTTTAATTTGGACGGCAAGATCTTTAACCTGCCCCGACTGCACTTTTAATTCTGCCCGTTCAAGCGGGCTTAATTCATCATTGTTGTTTCTCTTTTTTGCTATCTGATTCAGGTTGGCTGCCAAGTGGTTGAGCATTCCGGTAAAACTTAAAATTTCTTTTGGAAGGGCTTTATTTCTGTAATCAATCTTTCCAGTCAATCCAATCTCACGAAGATATTCGGAAACGGTAAGATTTGATTTTTTAGCTTTGGCTTCAATTATCTTACGCTCATAGAGTGTGCATTTAATTGCCATCAGCTGGTCCCTTTTAATTTCCTTTTTTGGTCTTCCTCCACTTTTCTTTTTAGTTCCATTCTCCTGTTCCATAATCTTTCATCATTTATTTTTTGAATGCGACAGCATGAAAAAAAAACCTCAACGAATGCGGCAGCATGAGATGAGCCAGCGTTTTGGTTTTACCAAAACATAGCTGGCTACCACTCGGACGTTATATGGATCGCCTAAAATTTTGGCTTCGATTTACTTTCTGTGCCTCGTTTAGCCATTCGTTTAAATCTTTCTTCTGGTCATATAAAAAGCTTTGATCAGTATATTTAGCAGGTTGTCTTTGCAAAGCTTCACCAGTTAATTTTAGACCTGCTGTATCCCTATCTAAATAGAGGTTTACTCGCTCATATTTTTCCATTAACTGTATGGACTTGTTAAAAAAGGACAGCGAATTAAGTATTAGGAAATTTGTTTGTTGGCTAGCCGATTTTTCGTTCATTACTTTATAAGAGAGGTAATCGAAAAAACCTTCAAAAACTGCTGCTGATTTTGCCTGGTTATCTATAAAAGTGATATCTTTTGGTGAGCTGCTGCCTTTAAAATTTTCACTTCGCAATTCATATCCTCCCGCATTATTCTTAAATCCTATCGCAGTCTGCTTTTTTGCATTTAAAGAAAATTCAACCTCTCTGCAATGCTGTTTTGCAATTTCGAGCGGAATATTCCGCTTCTCTAAGTAATCCAGCAACACTTTGTTTTCCAATGTCCGTACATCAACTATGACAATTTTATCAGACAGAATATCTTTTTTTTCATTAGCAAAACTTAGATTAGAAGGCAGGCGATTATTATTCTTGCTTGATAAACTTATAGCCGAAGAGATATTGTTTCCATTTAAAAGCTGTAAAAATTCAGAAACTGTACATCTAAAATATTCAATTCCAAAATCAACTACATTTCCTCCCTTGCCTAGCCCATGGTCATACCACAAATTTAATTTTTGATTCACTTTAAAGGAGGGGGTGTTTTCATTTCTAAGTGGAGATAAATACCAATAATCCTGATTTTTTATTTTTGATGGTTCATGCCCTAATATTTTAAGATAATCAACCAGATCAATTTCATTTGCTATTTTACAGCTGAACTTTTCCATAATTATTTTTTTTGTAAATCTTCTATTTGATTGGTACAAGTCTGCTTTTTGCTATTGAAAAAAAAGAATTTTTGTTTTGCTTTTTTTGATGCTTTGAAGCAAATACCGTCTAATGCATTGATTTTAGTACGATTGTTCTGCATCAATGGCTGCATCATTGCATCACTTTATTTTTTCTCTGCATCAGTTTTGCATCAAAAAGGATCTTTTTTTAGTTTGATGCAAGGTTTGATTCAGGTGTATTTCATTCAATTACAACACTTTATCTTAATCCTGCATCAAAGCATCAAATATTTTATAGAACAAAATCTTTTTTATCGTATAAAAACGTCCTCTGCGATCTACTTTGACATATTCACCATGAGACAATAATTCAATTCCGTAATAAGACTTCGTATTATCTTCAGGCGAAAAACCCCATCGTTTGAGAATATTTCTTATTTCATTAGCAGAAATATTCAGTCTATTGTTTTGCTTTCTCAGCAGCATAAAAATATCGTTAGGAGCTAATTTTAATTCATCCTCTTCCATTTTCTCAAAGCATTCATGTACGAGTTCAAGAATGAGTATTTCTTCTTTATTTCGATTTACAAGCTTTAACAGAGAGGCGGTCATGATCTGTTCGGGTTTAAACCACATTCTTGTTTTCTGCTGAGAAAAATAGCTTCTGGTTTGGATGTACTTTAAGAAATACGGAATTTCTTTATTCAGTTTTTCAAGAAAGAATACATCTTCTGTATTTATGGTGCGAATTTTACGAATCCAAAAACGGATTTCTTCTTCGTCAATTTGGATAAAATTATCTTCATTATTAGAACAAAGAATAAATTTTGCAAAGAATTCAATTTCTTGCCGATCCTTTCCTTTTGCTTCTACTTTATCTTTGTCGGTAGTAGAAAGGTATTTTAATCGTTCTGTGATTTCTTTTTTATCAAAAAACACTTCATCAATTGCCACAAGCAGCATGCTTGCCCAATCAGAATTGAACTGCGAACCAAATGAATCGCCTTTTATGTAAGTCATATTCATACCAAAAATTGCTTTGAGCCATTTTATAAAAGAGCTTTTTCCAGTCGATCGCTCTTTGCTTACTAAGCAAAGAATTGGCAATGTCTGCGTTGGCTTTTCATATAGAAGTTTTATGTAGTCTAAGCCCAGTTCATTCTGTTCTCCAAAAATATGATGGATAAACTGCAATGAATTCGGAATCAATTTTTCAAGTTCATCGATTGAAAAATTTTTATCTGCGGGCTGGTTCGGCAGTTCATGGTAGGTGTTATAAAAATCATCTACAATCTGCTCGTAGCCAAAATGGTTAGGAATACAGCAAAACCCGTCTAATTTAGATATATCGTTTAAAAATGATTTACCGTGATCCGTAATAATTGTCTCGCGATTCCACCGAACCATTACTTTTACTTTATCACCTGAAATTAAAGGTTTATCTATAATTTTGAAATAGGAAGTTCCTACTCGGATATAGGGAATATCTAAGTCCATAAGATTCAAATTATAATTCTTACGAGCGTGCCATAAGAATTTGATTAAAAATAAAGGGATTTTATGCGCTCATTTTGCGGAAGTTGAACGCTTCATTTTTTCCACAAACTAGCATTTGAGTTTTCAAGATCTTCAGTCGTGCTAATGATTTCTCCGTTTAAATAATCAAGAAGATCTTCTTTTCTAAAATAGATTTTTTTTTGACCTTTTTTCTTGGAATACCTAATCTTTCGTTGATGGGTGAGCTGATAAATATATTTGACCTCTATAGACAAAAATTCAGCAGCTTCTTCAGAGGAATAAACATCTTTACTATTTAAAGACAATTTCATTAATGCTTTCTTAATGAATGCATCTTGTTTCTTCGCCAGTTCCAGTATTATCAATTCTAATCGATCAATTCTGGAAGTAAAATTACTTGTATCCATGATTCTAATTTTTGAATTACAAGACAAGTTTAGAGAGCTTTGGCGATATAAAAAATCGTGTAAAAACAATTTACATATCTAAAATAATCAATAATGATAAATTCTCAAGAAGGACGAATCACTTTAGTTTATTTTAGTTGGAAAGAGCATATTGTAGTAATCACATTTTACATAGAGTCTAAACCGATTTCACAAATAATCGTGTAAAATCGTTAATGTGTAAAGTTTTATCTCCATCATTTATTGTAATATACTTATTCAAAAAATCAATAATTTTAGTATTTGTTTTATCTTTAATCTGAGAATTCCAGTTTTTTTGAATATTGAAAAGAGAAGTTAATATTTCTACTATGTTCTGTTTTGAATTTCTTTTATTATCGATATTTATTGAAATTGAGTATTCTTTTATTTCGATTCCATTACACAGCTTGTAAAGATTCTCAATTGAAGAATTATCTCGAAAAATATTAATATATTTCTCTATTACTAAATCAAACTCTCTTCGATGAATCTGTTTAATAATATCTCCATTGGTTAGATTTACAGCATCTTTAAAATTTACCCCATTCTGATTTATTGATCCAGTTACATTACTTTCTTCAAAAACAACTTCTTGTTGTTTAAATATTTCTTTAGGGTTTTCAAAACAATCTTTTACTATTTTAAAAATATTCTTGGGAGTCTTTATTTCAAACATACAAAACAAAATAAATTGAGTAAGAACAAGCAAAAAGAGATTCAATATTATTTTGTAAGTACCTGAAATACCCATAACCTCCCTACCAAGAAAGGTTCCTAGAAAAAATGACAAAAAGCAAAGTAGAATCAAAATCAACAACCTGCTTTTGTTTGTTCCTACGTAATAATTAAATTTTTCATCAAAGTAAAACTTTACAATTAGCGGCTTAACTATGAAAAACAGCCTAAAAAGCAAATATACAGGAACAACATATTTTGCAAAAAACAGAATAAATGATAAGATGTAGATAGAATTAGCCATTTTTTATTCTTTAGTTTCTATAAAAATAAGCAAAACTAATTGATTATAAAACACTTGATGTTCGTCAAATGCTCGTCATTAGAAAACAAAAAGCCTTCACATTTCTGCGAAGGCTTGATTTTAGTAGTGGTCCCACCTGGGCTCGAACCAGGGACCACCTGATTATGAGTCAGGTGCTCTAACCAGCTGAGCTATAGGACCGGTTTAGAGGATGCAATATTACTACTATTTTTCATTCACTCCAAATATTTTAAGACATCATTTTAATTTAATTTCAAAACTTTTGTCGAATTTCAAAAACGAAATTGATTTTCAACATCTTATTAAAAAATTAAAATGACATTTTTTTATTTAATTTCTTGACAAAGCTCGACCAAAACGCCATTTGTGTTCTTCGGATGCAGAAAAACAACCAATTTATTGTCTGCTCCTTTCTTCGGAACTTCATTAATCAAGACAAAACCTTCATTTTTTAAACGCGCTATTTCGGCTTCGATATCATCAACATCAAAAGCAATATGATGAATTCCCTCTCCTTTTTTCTCTAAAAACTTTGCAATCGGACTTTCTGGATTTGTTGCCACCAAAAGTTCGATTTTGTTATTTCCAGTTTGAAAGAAAGAAGTTAATACACCTTCGCTTTCCACGGCTTCCATTTTATAAGACGGAACGCCAAGCATTTTTTCGAATAAAACATTGGCATCATCCATATTTTTTACTGCAATTCCGATATGTTCTATTTTGTTTACCATTGTTTCAAATTTATTGATTCGTGTATGTTCTAAAATAACCACATTCTGCAATAACATCCTGATAATATTTGGTATCAGAATAGTCTTTTCTTAAAGCTTTAAATGAGTTCCAAGCAATAAAATTAACTTTATCATCTTGAATTTCCCAATAACTATTTACGGTGTTATATTTTTTATTGTAATAATCATTTCTTTCGCATTTTGAAATCAGATACAAACATTTTGCTTTTTGTTCTTTGTTCGAAGCTGCTTCAAATGCTTTTTGGTAATACATTTTAGAAACCGAATTATTTGTAATCATTTCTTTCATCGAATCTCTAAACGAATATGGACTTGAACCATAACCTACAATACTCATTTCATAAAAAGTTCTTCCGTTTCCAAAATGAGAAATATTATAAAAAGCATTTCCTAGCAAAAGACTGTTCGTGTAAACATCTTCTTTTTGAGCCAATTTATCCTGCATTTCTTTTATGGTAGTTAAGAAATCCATGAAAGTATATTTTCGCTTTTGATACGCCGCATGTTCGCAGTCGTGACAATCTTTAATATTTCCGTTAAACGGATTTCCTAAGAATTTATAATATTGAACTGAATCTGTTTGTTTCATGAATTCAATCGCTTCTGGAATTTTGTTTTTGAAAGTCGCCTGAACCGCCTGAAAATTATTTATATCTTTCAACTTTAAACTATAAATTCCTGCACCAATTTTCTCAATTTCAGATTTATTAGATTTTTCTAAAAAGCCTTTTATTGCCAGTAGATTTTTTTCATTATCATAATAAGCATTTCCGTCGTTCCAATAACTGTAGCGTGATTCTCCATAAATCTCGGCCATAACCTGATCTCCTTTTTCTTTATACAAATGTGACAAATAGCTTCTGCTCCATGAAGAAGCATTTTGATAACGAAATGTGTCTCCTTTATAATTTTTAGGAAGTTCAGTGTACAGCCAATTCAAATCAGCTAGAATGGTTTTCTCATTTTTATCTGTCAGCTTATCGATCTTGCTTAAATTATTCACAAAACGCAATAAACGAAGCTGCATTCCTGCCAATTCTGTTTTCGGAAGTGTTTTTTCAGCTTTGCTGTAATTTTTATCTGCATTTGCATAATCTCCTTTTAAGGTCTGAAGATATCCAATGGCAATATCCCATAAATATGGTTTTTCCGTATTTCCTGCAGCAGAAATTTTAGCTATCAAATCAACAGCGCTATTGTCTACTTTTGTTTTATTTTCTGCTTTATTTTCGGCAACAGTCTGCGGTTTCGGTTTCTGATTTTCTCCTTGCCCATCTACCTGAAACGAATTATTTATTTTTTGTTCTAGCGAATTAACCAATCTTGTCCCTAAATAATTTAGATGCTCGCTTTTTGGATCTAATTCGTAGATTTTTTCAATCGCCTGTTTTTCGTCTTTATAATATCCGTGAATCGCCCAAAGCGCCGCTTTTTCTTTGTTGTTTTTTGCCATTGCCAAAGCTTTAATCCAATCTGACTCGTTTTTCGGTTTAAAACTATAAGCTGTAACTACTCTTAATTCTGGACATTTATCAAAAACTTGAGCATATAAACAGTTAGAAGTCGCATATTTTTTCTGCTTATAATTAATTCCAGCAACATACGCTAAAGCGCGATAATACAAAGTATTCCTTGCAACAGAACTTTCGGTTTTATTAAAAAAGTCAATTGCTTTTTGTTTGTCATTGCTATAAAAACGAGCTTTCATGGTTAAGAACCAATATCTGTTTTTCAAAAATGGATCAGACAAAGTATTGTACACATTCTCTATGGACTGAATCATTTTGGCATCATTGAAGGTTTTTGCCACGACAGGATCATAACTCCAATAATCATCACCAATTGAAACCGTTTCTATTTTTTGAGCCAAATACAGAAATTCTACAAAGTTTTTTACTTTCTCATCTTTCAGATTCAGCTTTTTCCCCCATTTTTGCGTGCTTTTATTTTCTTTTTTCGTTTTATAATAAACATGCAAACCTTCAATTTCTTCTTTGTTTTTGATGGTATTTTTGTCATCAGAATAATATCTAGGCTTTTCGTCACCAATCAAAAAATAATTGACTGTTGTTGTGTCGACTTTTCCTTTTAAATAATCAGCCCAATCTGATTTTATATTTTTATTAAAACGAGAATTGTGTTGGGTATCAAAACCAATTCCGTAAAATATTCCTCCTGACAGAAACAAAGGCGAATACGATTTGTCAGCAAAAGTTTCTGGAGTAAAATTTGAATTATAGGCACCGAAATAATCCCAATCTCCATCTGCACAGGCGTATATAATTCCGAATGCAGAAAGCAAAACGGCACTAGAAGCAAGAAATAATCTGCTTAAAAGTATTTTTCTCATAATTATTTAAATTGAATTCGTCTAAATCGTAAAATATAATTTCGTTTGGCTTTTCTACAAGATGATCTTGCAAATCTTCTGCCATTTCTTTTAAATCCTCTGGTTTTATCTCTTCTATTTTCAAAAGATCATTTTCTTCATAAAAAACGCCATTTTTATAATTGGAATGTTTTACCCTAAAAAAAATCGGACTTGTTTTTTCAAAATTGGAATCTTTTTCTAATGATGCACTGCTCATTTTAGAGCGCAGTCCAATCACTTTATTATTTCTAATATGAACTCCCCAAGAATAAATTGGAAAAGCAAAATCAAGATGCAGCGGATATCTTTTTAAACTTTTAAGATATCGTTCTGCCACTTTCTGATCGTAAATAGAATTTAGAGAATCGGGCGCAATCGATCCCATATTATAATACATTAAAACTCCAAAATCGACATTTGGGATTTTTGTCTTTTTGAAGTATTTCACCTGATGCAATCGAATGGTAGCTGAAAGTTTCTTTTTCGAAAGTTCTTTAAAAACCTCAATAAATTTTAAATAATTGTCTTTGCTTTTTAAAGTCCAATCGCAGTCAATTTGAATTTCCTGACACGTAATTTCGTTTTTAGAATTAATCTGTTCTATAAAATCAAAAGTTTTCTGAGCTAGATTCTCCACATCAAGATTGGGTTGTAGCATTACTTTGTTTTGAATGAAAACCACCGGAACAATTGTATAGCTTTTTGGGTTTTCTTCAAATCGAATAGGACTTATGGGAATGGGTAAATTTGATTCAGGATGAAGTCCAATGTCAAAATACCTTACATACAGCTTTTGAACACCATTCTCATTCAAAACTTCTTTTTCTGTTTTTGAAAATTTGAACAACGTTTTCCAGTAATAAAAAGAGATTACAGGTTTTTCATTTTTAGTGCATGATAACATTAAAAAGAGAAACAAAACTGGAAAAATTCGCTTGAACAAAACTTAGAAAATTATATTTTAGTTCAAAAGTAAGAAATTATATCATTTTAAAATGTTTGAAACACCAAAATTTTAGAAGATTCGCAAAAGTTATAAATCCTAATAAATGGATAAAAAATTTCAATTAAAGCAAATATAATCGTTATTTTGTGCAATCAAATTGAAAAACCGTTATGTTGAAAAACACTCTAAAATATATTGCATTTATAGTTTTAATATCAATGATAAGCTGCGCTAAAAGAGGCAGCATTACCGGCGGTTTAAAAGATACATTACCTCCTGTTTTAACATCTAGCTTTCCAAAAAATTTCAGTACCAATTTTAAAGGAAATACAATCACTTTAAATTTTGACGAATATGTCAAACTTAAAAACACCAACAAGCAGCTGATTATTTCTCCTCCTTTAAAAAACGAGCCATTAATTACTCCTATGGGTGTCAGCAAATTTATAAAGATTGAACTTCGAGATACCTTGCTGCCAAACACAACTTACAGTTTAAATTTTGGGCAGGCAATTCAGGATAACAATGAAGGAAATGCCCTAAATCAGTTCAAATATATATTTTCAACAGGATCACATATTGATTCGCTTAAATTGAATGGAAGAATTAAAGATTCTTACGGAAAATATGTTGACAATTTTGTTTCTGTAATGCTATACGAAGTAAATGATAAATTCAAAGATTCTACCATTTACAAAGATTTTCCACGCTATATTACCAATACTTTAGATAGTATGCGAACTTTTCAGTTTGAAAATTTAAAGGAAGGAAAATATCTTTTGGTTGCTTTAAAAGACAAAGGATCTAACAATAAATTTAATCCAAAAGACGATAAAATTGGTTTCCTTAAAAATTATATCACAGTTCCTTCAGATACTGTTTACGAATTAGAGTTATTTAAAGAAACGCTTCCGCTAAAAACATTCAAACCTATTCAGGCTTCTGGAAACCGTTTATATCTTCCGTATGAAGGAAAACAGAATTTTAAGAAATCACAACCAAAAATTATCCTAAAAAATGGTAATGAAGTTCTGGAAACTATAGTAACGCAATTTCCTAAAAAGGATTCGCTTCAAGTTTGGTACAAACCTATAAAAGCCGATTCGTTATCAATGGAAGTTGAGAAAGGAGATTACAAAAAGAGATTCTCTTTTAAAATTAAAGCCTTAAAAAAAGACACTTTAAATATTAAAGCAGTGCAAAATGGCCAGCTTAATTTTAGAGACCGTTTTACATTGGAAACTGAAACTCCTTTGGTAAAATTTGATAAATCTAAAATCAAATTGGTTAACAAAGATTCTGTTGCAGTTCCTTACACGACAGAATACGACGAATTTGACCAAAAGCTTTATTTTGATTTTAAAAAAGAACCTTTAGATAAATATAGCTTTACGTTCTTGCCAGGCGCTTTGACCGATTTTTACGAAAAAACAAACGATACTTTATCATACAAACTCAGCACTAAAGAATATGCCGATTACGGAAACATCATTTTGAATCTGAAAAATGTAAAACGTTTCCCTATAATTGTCGAATTGACCAATAAAAAAGGAGATGTTGTTTTAGCCGAAGGATATTCTGAAGGCGCAACTACTTTAGAGTTCAATTTGTTGCAACCTGATATGTTTACGGTTCGTATTATTTATGATGATAATAAAAACAAAGTGTACGACACTGGAAATTTCTTAGAAAAGAGATATGCCGAAGAAGTGTTTTACAATCAGGAAGAATTTGATGTCCGTGCCAATTGGGACAGGAACGAAACCATCGACCTAAGCATTCCGTTTAATCCTGAGGTCGAGAAAAAACAAGACGATAAAAAGAAAAAAGAAGCAGAAAAGAAACGGAAAGCGTTTTAAAGTTTGATTTCGAACTGATCTTTATCGCTTAAAAAATCTAATTTTTTACGCGTTTCATACATGGTGTTTTTGTCTAATTCTACGACAAAGACACCATTTTTTTCTTGCGGTTCTAAAATATAATTCCCCAAGAAATCTATCGCCTGCGAATGTCCAATATGTTCAAAATGGTGAGCATCTTTCCCTATTCTATTTACTCCAATTACGTACGAAAGATTTTCAATAGCACGCGCCTTTAGCAAAGCATCCCAAGCATTGGTTCGCACTTTGGGCCAATTGGCAACATATAAAATCAGATCGTAATTTTCTGTATTGCGCACAAAAACCGGAAATCTCAAATCGTAACAAACCTGCAGACATATTTTCCAATCCAGATAGTCTACAATAACTTTTTGATTTCCGCATGTATACACTTTATCTTCGCCCGCCAGAGAGAACGAATGACGTTTATCGTAATACTGGATTTCGCCTGACGGGAAAACAAAAATCATACGATTGTAATATTCTCCATTCTCTGCGATGACAACACTTCCAGTAATTGCAGCCTTTTTTTGTCTTGCTTTAAATTTCATCCAACCAATGGTTTCGCCCTGCATCGTTTCAGCAACTTCAGAAGCGTTCATTGTAAATCCGGTCGAAAACATTTCTGGAAGCACAATCAAATTTACTTCCGAATCGATTTCATTGATTTTTGAATCGAAGTTTTCTCGGTTTTTACTGGCATCTTGCCAAAAAAGATCAGTTTGGATTAAAGCAATTTTCATCTTGTTTTATGGATAAGTAGAAAAAACAGGTTTTGAAATTAAATCACAGTCAAGTCAGGAAAATTCCCTTTGTATAATTTTAGTTTTGCATGTGTTGGTTCTTCTTCGGTAATAACATAATTTATCTCAGACAAACTAGCAATTTTCATTTTAAGAACTGTATTTAGCTTTTCTGTAATAGTTAAAACCGCTGTTTTTTTAGAAGCCTGAATCATTGCTTTCTTAACCTGAACAGTTTCCCAGTCAGAATCAGAATAACCGCCATCTATATCTAAAGCATTTGTTCCTAGAACCAGAAGATCTGCTTTTATGTTAGCCAATTGATGAAAAGCTTCTCCGCTCACACACATCTGACTATAAGAAGAAATGCTTCCGCCAATCATAATAGTTTTGATATTTGGTTTATCTAAAAGCTGGACAGCCGTTAACGCCGTGATCGTAAAAACAGTCAGATTAAGATCGTTTGGAATTAATCGGATGAATTCGCGAATAGTTGTTCCGCCATCCACAATTAAAACCATTCCGTCATGCAGAAGATCTACTGCTTTTTGTGCAATAACTTGTTTTGCTTCTACTGCATAAGTTTGGTTCGATGACGAATAGTGATATCCTTTGGTCATCGCACCACCTTTTACTTTGATTAAAAGTGAATCGGCATCAAGCTCGTTAATGTCTCGTCGAACAGTATCTTCAGAAACACCAAGTTTAGCCGAAAGAGTTTCAAAACTTACACGAGTGTGCAGGTTAATCTCTTTTAAAATATGATTTTTACGTTCTTCTTTACTGTAATTTAAAACTTCATTTTCCGTGCTCATGCCTATTATTTTTTTTCTAATTACAAAAATAAACATTTCAGTAAACAATTCATCGAAAC
Organism: Flavobacterium sp. LPB0248; assembly: GCF_013388355.1. GTDB lineage: Bacteria > Bacteroidota > Bacteroidia > Flavobacteriales > Flavobacteriaceae > Flavobacterium. The sequence goes on along the minus strand of NZ_CP058246.1, from coordinate 3,102,357 downwards.
AAAAAATCAAATTAGCGCATTAGATCACTTTAAAACAAAACAGAACCCGTTTGCATCAAAAACTCAAAATCAACTGTTTTAAGCTTTTTTTTAAGACAAATTGAAGCCTTTTATAGATTTAAACGGATTTATAAATAAATTACGCTGTTTCAGAAAACAAAAAACGCTTCCGTCGTAACGGAAGCGTTTTTCTAAAATATACTAAATTGTGTATTATCCTTTTAAGCTTGCTGCTAAATACTCACGGTTCATACGTGCGATATTTTCAAGCGAAATTCCTTTTGGACATTCGATTTCGCAAGCTCCTGTATTAGTACAGTTACCGAAACCTTCTAAATCCATTTGGTGAACCATGTGTAAAACACGATCCGTTGCTTCAACTTTACCTTGTGGCAATAATGCATATTGAGAAACTTTTGCAGAAACGAATAACATTGCTGAAGAGTTTTTACAAGTTGCAACACATGCTCCACAACCAATACAAGCAGCAGCATCAAATGATTTATCTGCATCGTCTTTTGGAACTGGAATAGTATTCGCGTCGATTGTATTTCCTGAAGTATTTACAGAGATAAACCCTCCTGCGTGTTGAATTCTGTCAAAAGAACTTCTGTCAACAACTAAGTCTTTAATTACTGGGAAAGCTTTTGCTCTAAATGGCTCGATAAAAATCGTATCACCATCTTTAAACATACGCATGTGCAACTGACAAGTTGTAACACCTCTGTCTGGTCCGTGTGCTTCTCCGTTGATGAATAAAGAACACATTCCGCAGATTCCCTCACGGCAATCGTGGTCAAATGCAACTGGTTCTTCTCCTTTGTTGATTAAACCTTCGTTAAGAACGTCTAACATTTCAAGGAAAGACATGTCCGGCTCGATTCCATCGATAGGATATTCTACAATCCCTCCTTTATCTTGAGCGTTTTTTTGACGCCATATTTTTAATGTAAGTTTCATACCTTTTTCGTTTGAAAGTCATAAAGTCGAAAGTCGAAAGTCGCTTGGCACATTTTGCCTTTTGACTTTAAGACTTTGGGCTTTCGACCAAATTCTTATTTATAACTTCTTTGAACTAATTTAATGTTTTCGTAATTAAGAGGTTCTTTGTGTAATACCGCGTCACTTGGTTTTCCTTTGTATTCCCAAGCTGCAACGTATGCAAAGTTTTCGTCATCACGAAGTGCTTCTCCTTCTTCTGTTTGGTATTCTTCACGGAAGTGACCTCCACAAGATTCGTTACGGTGTAAAGCATCTTTCGCGAACAATTCTCCTAATTCTAAGAAATCGGCAACACGAGTTGCTTTTTCTAATTCTTGATTAAATTCGTAAGCACCTCCAGGAACTTTTACATCTTTATAAAACTCTTCACGTAAAGCAGCAATTTCTTCGATAGCTTCAGTTAAACCTTTAGCATTACGAGCCATACCAACTTTATTCCACATAATTTTTCCAAGTTTTTTATGGAAATAATCTACAGAATGTTTACCATTATTATTGATAAACTTATTGATTTGATCTACAACCGCTTTTTCAGCTTCAACGAATTCTGGCAAGTCTGTAGAAATTTCTCCCATTTTAATATCTGGAGCTAAATAATCTCCGATAGTGTATGGCAATACAAAATATCCGTCAGCTAAACCTTGCATTAAAGCAGAAGCTCCAAGTCTGTTTGCTCCGTGATCAGAGAAGTTAGATTCTCCAATTGAGAAACATCCAGGAATTGTTGTCATTAAGTTATAATCAACCCAAGTTCCACCCATTGTGTAGTGAACCGCTGGGTAAATCATCATTGGTGTAGTATAAGGATCTTCATCGACGATTTTGTAATACATTTGGAATAAGTTCCCGTATTTACTTTTCACGATTGCAGCTCCTAATTTAGTTACCAAAGCAGCATCTTTATCATCTAAACCTTTTACATAAGCATCTTCAGTTCCGTAACGCTTAATTGCTGCTGCGAAATCTAAGTAAACTGCTTCTCCAGTTTTGTTAACTCCAAAACCAGCGTCACATCTTTCTTTAGCCGCACGAGACGCAACGTCACGAGGTACTAAGTTACCAAACGCAGGATATCTTCTTTCTAAGAAATAATCTCTTTGATCTTCAGATAAATCAGTTGCTTTTTTCTTTCCTTCACGGATAGCTTTTGCATCCTCAAGGTTTTTAGGCACCCAAATACGACCGTCATTACGTAAAGATTCAGACATCAAAGTCAATTTAGACTGGTGATCTCCTGAAACTGGAATACATGTTGGGTGAATTTGCGTGTAGCAAGGATTTGCGAAAAACGCTCCTTTTTTATGAATTTTCCAAGCTGCTGTTGCGTTACTTCCCATAGCATTTGTTGAAAGGAAAAATACGTTTCCGTATCCTCCAGAACCAATTACTACCGCGTGAGCAGAATGTCTTTCTATTTTTCCTGTAATTAAGTCACGAGCGATAATACCTCTCGCTTTTCCGTTCACGATTACAATGTCAAGCATTTCGTGACGGTTATACATTTTAATTTTTCCACGACCAATTTGACGGTTCATTGCAGAATAAGCTCCTAACAATAATTGCTGTCCAGTTTGTCCTTGTGCGTAAAATGTACGAGAAACCAAAGTTCCTCCAAAAGAACGGTTGTCCAAAAGTCCACCGTATTCACGAGCCAACGGCACCCCTTGAGCCACACATTGGTCAATAATATTACCTGAAACCTCAGCTAAACGATAAACGTTTGCCTCACGAGCACGGTAATCTCCACCTTTTACAGTATCGTAAAACAATCTGTAAATAGAGTCACCGTCACCTTTATAGTTTTTTGCTGCGTTGATACCTCCTTGTGCAGCGATCGAGTGCGCACGACGTGGAGAATCTTGGAAACAGAATGCTTTTACGTTATATCCTAACTCAGCCAAAGTAGCAGCAGCCGAACCTCCAGCCAAACCTGTACCAACTACAATAATATCAAGATTACGTTTGTTAGCAGGGTTTACTAAATTAATATGATCTTTATAATTTGTCCATTTGTCCGCTATAGGACCATTTGGAATTTTTGAATCTAATGCCATTATAATTGATATTAATTATTGAAATGATGAAATAAAGCGATAATTACAAAAAGCGCTGGAACTACAACTGCGAACCAGTAACCTACTTTTGATAAAAATCTTGAGTATTTGTTGTGCATCCCTACAGATTGAAGAGAAGATGCAAACCCGTGCCATAAGTGGAATCCTAAAAGGATAAAAGACACACAGTACAATGCTGTACGGATTGGGTCGTGAAATTTGTGAACCAACTCACCATAATACCTTGTAGCATCTGGCGCTGTACCCGCAATATACTTGTAGGTAACTTCAGGAAACCAGAAATCATAAAAATGCAATCCTAAGAAAGCTAAAATAACCAATCCAGAAATAATCATATTTCTAGAACTCCAAGAAGCATTCGCAGCTCCGTTGTATTTAGCGTAAGCGATTGGTCGTGCTGCGCTGTTTTGAGCCGTAAGAATAAATCCCATTACGAAGTGGAAAATTACTCCAATTGCCAAAATTGGCTGCATTACGTACTGAATCAGCGGATTGTATCCCATAAAGTGAGAAGCTTCATTGAAAACGTCTTCACTAATAATAGAAATAAAATTTAAGGAAACATGCAGCGCTAAAAACGTGATTAAGAATATTCCCGAAAGAGCCATAGCTACTTTCTTTAAGATGGAAGCATTCAATAGTGCAGATTGTGCCATAAGTGTTAAGTAGTTTGTTTTAAAAAATTACACAAAAATAATTCAATTACAAAAGAACTACAACCATTTCGCTCTTATTTATAATGATTTTAAAATAGCACGATTCTACGTATTTTTACGTACAATAATAAAGCTACTAAAAAATAATTCACTATGTAGATTTCAAAATACTGCTTTTTAAGCCATAGCGCGGAAATTCTATTCTAAGTAGATTACCAAAAATTTATCATATTGTTATTTTATTCAAACTTTTGATTTATTTTCTTCAAAAGTGCTCGTTGGCAGAAATTTTATCTAAGTAAAAAATTGTCATTCCGCAACATAGTTTTACCTTTAGCGGCTCAAAAAATTAAGAATGAAAACAGGAATTGATGCTATATCGTTCGATGTAGCAAACATACATTTACCCATAAAAACTTTGGCAATCGCCAGAAATATTGAACCAGAAAAATTAGAAAAAGGTCTTGGATTACTAAAAATGACTTTTCCAGACGTTCATCAGGACGCGGTTGTTTTTGGAGCAAATGCTTTAACCAAGCTTATCATTGATAATAAAATTGACTTAAAAGAAATAAGCCGAATCTACGTTGGTACCGAAAGTGGTATTGACAGCTCAAAACCAATTGCTTCTTATTTAATTAGTTTAATGGAGCAAAAATTTGGTGAAGATTCTCTAGCAGAATGTGATGTTGTAGATTTCACTTTTGCCTGTATTGGTGGAGTTGATGCGATGCAAAACTGCCTAGATTTTGTAAAACTGAATCCGACTAAAAAAGCAATTGTAGTTACTTCTGATTTTGCAAAATACGATTTAAACTCTGGCGGAGAATACACTCAAGGAGCTGGAGCTGTTGCCATGTTAATTGCTTCAAACCCAAAAATCATTGCTTTTGATGACAATTGGGCAACGAGCACAAAAGGCGTTTTCGACTTCTTTAAACCATACAGAACTATTTCTAAAGAGGAAATTACCAAAAACACAAACAACGATTCTTGGTTTGATAATTTAGAAGCCGAAATCGAGATCCATAAAGACCAACCTGTTTTTGACGGACAATATTCGAATCAATGTTACATGGATCGTACGCGAAATGCGTATTTTTCATTCAAAAAATTAAAAAACACTACCGAAACTTTATATAATACTTGGCACAGTATTGTAATGCACTTGCCATATTCTTTTCAAGGAAGAAGAATGTTATCTGAAATCTACGCTTTAGACAGCGCCGAAAAAATTATTGCTGATGATATTGCTCCAGCAGATTATCAGACAAAAATTAAGGAAGTGGCAAAATCTGATGATTACAGAAGTTTTGTAACCGAGAAATTACAACCTGCAGAATTGGCTTCTTCATTAATTGGAAATCTTTATACAGGTTCTATTTTCATGGGATTATTGTCAACTTTGGCTCATTTTTATGATACAAATAAAGAAGTAGCTGGAACTAAATTCGGTTTCTTAGCTTACGGAAGCGGATCAAAATCGAAAGTTTTTGAAGGAACGATTCAGCCAGAATGGAAATCGGCTTTAGAAAACGTAAAACTTTTTGAAAACTTAGCCGAAAGCTTAGAAATTGATTTCAACACTTACGAAAGTCTTCATAAAAAAGAACAAAAACAAAGCGTAAGAACTCCTAACAACGAATGGGTTTTAGACAGGATCGAAAAAGAAATTCCTGTTTTGATTGGGGCGAGATATTATAAATGGATTGATTAAATTCCATCCCGATAGCTATCGGGACCAAATTCCAATAAATAAAAAACCGAAGCAAATCGCTTCGGTTTTTTGTTTTTATACCCCCAGTTTGTCATTTCGACGGAGGAGAAATCTCCACAAGAAGCTCGACAAAGATTGACTTTCGTTACGGAGTTACTTGTTGAGATTTCTCCTCCGTCGAAATGACAAGATTGTGCGCAAAAAACCTTTGTCAAAGTTTAAAACTTTGACAAAGGTCACGACAAATAGAAAGCATTCTCTAATTATCTCATTGACTAATTTTCTAATCAGAAAAAATCAATCCTTCTTATGCTGTTCAGTATAATTTTGATTTCCTTTAATTCTAGTGTCTTCCGTATGCATTCCGTTTGCCATTCCTAACATAAAGGCTGTTATTATAATTATAAATTTTCTTTTTATCCAATGAAGAAGCGGTCGCTCAGATTGCCCCAAACGAGATTTTTTATTTTGTTTATACATTTTAAAATGATAAATGATTAGACATTATTGTATCATCTGTGCTCAGAAATAGATCTTCTTAAGCGTTGTATAAACTTTTATCGAAGTATTTTGAAGTGATTATTTCATTTATAAAAATAGATTGATTTATAAATGAAGTTAATTTTTGATGAATTATATTTTGAAGTCTCAGCAGTTTCTTAATTTGAAAAGTAAAAATAGTTTCCGTTTTAAGAAAATTCAAAACAACTGAAAATCTTATTTCGTTCCAAGAAACAGCTTGCCCGAATTTATATAAACGAGAACTTTTGAGATCTGATTCTCTTCTTAAAATTACAAATGAAGATTCGTAATATTCTGCCGATTTAGATTGAGAATATAAAGCACCATCGCCCGCAATCACGACCAAAGTCAGAAAGAGTGCGATTAAGTATTTTATATGTTTTTTCAATCTTTAAGTTTTAGTTTCTGGAACGAAAATACGAATTTCAAATAAAAAAACTGAAGTAAATGCTTCCGTTTTCTATTTTCACATCAAGGAGTTGTCATCCTGAGCGAAGTCGAAGGACACGCAAGTAACTCCGCAACAATAATCAAATCTTTGTCGAGCAACTAACGTGTCCTTCGACTTCGCTCAGGATGATATACTTTGTGTTTAAAAACCTTTGTCAAAGTTTAAAACTTTGACAAAGGTCGTGGCACGTAAAGCAATAAACCCAATCCTATAACAAAAACGAGACAACTTAAAAACATCCAAACGCCATTTTTCAAAACAAAAAAAGAGATCCCAACAGCAATCGCCCCCACAATTACCATTAAAGATTTTACAATTTCGGTTTTTATAAAAGCAAACGCATGCAAAGCCAAGCCCAGAAAAAGCAAAGACGGTCCAACAGCCACAAACGGATAAAAAATTAATGGAGAATTGCTAATATGTTGGCTTAATGCCTCTTTTGCAATTTCGTCATTTCCGTAACTTGACATGATAAAATCGATTGTACAAAGTCCGATATGGGCAATAACACCTAAAGTTGTCAGTACAGAAGCAACAGCACTTATTTTACTTTTAGGAAATGCATCATTAAATGACAATAAAAAACAAGCTCCAATTAAATTGAACCAATGCGCAAAATCTATCGACGTATTGAAACTCGGAAAAATGTTAGAAAATAATAAATAACTAGCTAAGAAAAATAGCAATCCGATCGTGCAGAAATGTTTTGTTTTCATAATTTGTTTTAAAAATTGATGAAACAAAACTAGAATGAAAATGTACTTAAAACTCCTATTTTATTGACTTAGGTACGAAATGCATTGTTTTAGGTACAAAATTATAATGCCAATAAAACATCTTTATAATTTCTCGAAACCGGAAGTTCTATTTGTGTCAAAATAATTGTGGTCGAATTTCTCCAAGATTTAAAATGCGGCGGATTTATTAAATGCGAACGATGAATTTGCACTAAAAAATCGAAATCGTCCTGAACTTTTTTGAGCGAAGATCGAATAAGTTTCGAATGAAGTTTATCATTTTCGAGATAAAAAATCTCAACATAATTTTGTGCATTCGAAATACAAACCAAATCGGCTTTTTTGATTTTTAGAATGTCTAATCTGTTTTCTCCTTTAAATAGTAAAACATCGTCCGTTATCGGAATTAGTTTGATTAAATATCTTCTTGCGAGAATAATTAATGGAGTCAAAATCAAAGCGACTTTTATAAATATTATCGAAAAGAATTCTAAAAAATCATATCCGCCATTTAAAACTGGACTTTTATAAAAAGTAAAAACACCAATTAAATAAAGTAAATGAAACAGAAAAATGACTGTTATTTCTAAACTGATATTCCACTTCCCTATTCTTTCGTAAAAGCTTTTTTGAATAAAAGCTAAAAGACTATAGCACAAAAATGCCATTACACTAAAACCAAAACTGATTAAAAACCACGCTCTGAAATTTATAGTTCCGTCGTCAAATGGTTTTATGATGAAAGCAAAAATGAAAAGCCATAACCCAATCAGCAAACCGACAATTAAGTTGTGTTTTATAGAAATGTTTAGCTGTTTCACTTTTTCGATTTGATTTTTAAAGTTTCATTTCCATAATGGGCATAAAACGATTTTTTATTGACGTTTCAAATTCACCAATTTTTATAAATCCCATTTTAGAATAAAATTCCTCGGCGTTGGGTTCTGAATCGAGAATTATTCTTTCTACTTTCTCTTCTTTTATTCGATTTAAGAAATCCAGAACTAAATATTTCCCAAATCCTTTACCAATATATTCGGGCAAGATAAATAAATTATCAAGTTTTACATTCTTTTCATTTTCAAAAACATAAGAATAATATCCTACAATAAAATCATTGTCTAGCAATTTGAATGTGCTGTTGTCTCTAATATAATCTTGAGAAATGGTTAAATTTTTATCCCATTTTTGAATTTGCTCTGCCGAATATCCCCAATATGCTTTTGACTTTTTGGTTATTGTTGTGAGGATTTCATTGTCGAGTATATTGGCTTTTTGAATTATCATTGGTTTTAAAAATAAGTTTTCTTGTCAGCTTTGAAATTTAACCGCAAAGCACGCAAAGTTTTCTATTTAAGTTATCTAAATAAACGCAAAATTCGCAAAGCTTTAAGCGCAAAACTTTGGGTACTTTGCGTAAACCTTAGCGGACTTTGCGGTTAAAAAACATCTTTATTTATAAATCGTAAACTTATTATGACTCAAAGTAAAACCCAAATTCTCATAAATCGCTACATTCTCAACTCGCTTTTTATTTGTCGTTACTTCGACACTTTTCAAAGCATTTTTCTCAGCAAAATCTAAAATCTCATTTATCAATACTCTTCCAACGCCTTGACCACGATATTTTTGATGAATGAAAAACTCCTGAATTTCGCCCACCAATCCGCAATGATGTAAAAGATTTTGTGTGTGAAAACTAATAAATCCTAAACCTACAGTTTCATTTTCGGCAATGAGATATAGGTTTCTTGGGTTTGAAATATTCTCATTAAAGATCATTTTGAAAACTTCAAAATCTAAAACTTCGTTATCGAGTTCACAAATTGCTTTGTAGATGAAGTCTAGATCTTCATTTTCTACTTTTCTGATGTTTACTTTTAGACTCATAACTTTAACTCATATCGGTCAACTTGACAATCTTATCATCTAAAAACTGAAAAATCGATTTTCCTCTCATTTTTAATTCCTGACCCGCTTTTAATCCGTTTGGAAAATCCATTGCTAGCACGGCATAATAATCAATGTCAATTATTGCTGTAATTTCATCATGAATGAATGATGTAATAATTTGCTTTCTCGCCGAGAAATATTCTTTGGCTTTTTCGGCTTGAGCTGTAAATTCTTTTATTCCATTCAAAGTCAGATTGATTTCGCCATTTTGGATATTTTCAAAAACAACTGATTCGTCAAAATCTGCAATCATTTTATCAGTATCAAACTGATTATAAGCTTCAATATAATTTTGGATTATTTTTTCTCTTTCGGTCATGCTATTTTCTATAAAAAGATTACTTCATCAAGATTACACAATTCTAAATTCAAAACCAATTCGATAGTCAGAAAAATTGTATTTTTACTCGACAAAAAAGAACTTGCAACTGCAAACTTGTTTTCTGCATAAACCAAAAATGTAAAAGAATTTTAAATATCTTTGAATCATGAGTACAGCAATAAAACCAAAACATATCGGTAGAAACATTAGCCGAATTAGAGAACTGAGAGATATGAAGCAGGAAGCGCTTGCTATTGCGCTTGGTGTTAGTCAGCAATCTATTTCTAATCTTGAAGGAAGTGAAAACGTTGATGACGAAAAACTAAGCAGAGTTGCAGAAGCTTTGGGAGTACCAGCAGAAGTAATTAAGAATTTCTCTGAAGAAGCTGTTTTTAATATTATCGGAAACACCGCAGAAAATAGTTCTTCAGTTGTTAGTTTCGGATGTACTTTTAATCCGTTGGACAAACTTCTTGAAACTTTTGAAGAAAATAAAAAACTTTACCAACAGTTAATTCAAGCTGAAAAAGAAAAAGTGGCTCTTTTGGAGAAGTTACTTGATAAGAAATAGAAATTTATTTTTATAAAAATAAAAAACCGAAGCTTTGAAATTTTAAAGCTTCGGTTTTTCTTTAGTTATTCTATTTTTTTACTGACTCCAATTTTTTTATTTTGGTTTTTAGTATTTTTAATTCTTGTTCTTGTTTTTCACTTTTCTTATTTTGCTTTTCCAATTTCTTGTTTTGCTCTATTGTATATAAAGTTAATTCTTCAATTTTTTGCAAAAGTTTCATTTGAAATTCTTTCATTTCAAGTCCGTTTGCAATCATTTCTTTTGCTGGCGCAATTTCCGGAAGGTGCTTATTTTGAGTTACAAATTCTTCCAATTTATTCAAATCCATTAATTTATAATCGTCCTCAAAAACAAAATCACAACCTCCCAATAAATCAACTTTTATCTCTTTTGCTCGAATTGTACCGCAAACATCTAATTTATAGGCCGGATTAATTGTTCCAATTCCAACAGATCCTTGTTGGGTAATAATCATTCGATCGTAATTACTATAGTCTGAACCATTCCAAGCTGTTGTATGAAAACGAAGATCTCCATACAATGGACTTCCTGCAGGGTTAGGATTTACAGAATACACTCCAGGACCTCCCCTGCCAAAACTCAATCCTCCACGATATGTAAATTGACCATCAACAGCCCAAGCCATTGTTCCTGAGACTTTTTCACTAATAACTAATGTAGGCTCTTTACCATTCGGTAAAATATTATTTACAGTCGTCCCTGAATAGGACGTAAAATCATTATAAACTGCAGAATTACCACGCACTTCAAGTTTTGCTGTTGAAACTTCAACTCCAATTCCAACATTTCCATCATTTGGCTGTATACTCGTACCGCTTTTCCCGTGCATAAATCCACCATCAATAATAATTCCTGTATCAAAAGCTAATTTTAACTGTTGAAAATTTGACCCAACCCAAGCCCCTCCTGTTCTATATATCCCATACCTAAAGGGATCTGGTTTAAACCAAGTGATTCCGTCAGGAACATTTCGGCCATCATTAATATCATTAAAATTAATAGAATTGTGCAATTCATAGGTTTGTGCAGTTGTTAACTGAACTAAAGTCAGCATAAAGAATAAAAGTAATTTTGGTATTTTCATTTTCATAAATGGTTTTGTTTTATACACTTCTTTTTTTTAGTTTTTATTTATGTTGCTAAAGTAGTATTTCAATTATTACACACCGATACAAATCACAATATTCTTACAAAATAAATTTCTCAAAATCCGCGTGAGATAAAATTGCCAATCTTTGTGGAGTTACTTGTGGAGATTTCTCGTTCCTCGAAATGACAAGATTGAGGAAATTTCTGTGCGTTTGAAAAGAAAAAATCTGCTAAATCTGCTAAATCTGCGTGAAACAAAACCGTCAATCTTTGTGGAATTTCGAGTGTGATCTCTCCTTCGTCGAGATGACAAAACTATGAGTCTAAATCTTTGTAGAGTTACTTGTGGAGATTTGCTTCGCCTGTTCGCTATCGCTCGAGTCTCGTTCCTCGAAATGACAAGATTGGGTAAAAACTTTGCGCTTTAGCGACTTTGCGAGATTATTTCAGCACTATTTAAAGAAATGCTTTGCGCAGATCCTTCGACTTCGCTCAGGAAGACAAAACAGAACTTAAACTTTGTGTTCTTCGCAACAAAAAACTTTGCGACTTCGCGTCTTTGCGAGCAAAAATCTCCTGCGCACTTTGCGTATCCCGATTGCTATCGGGATTGCGCCCTTTGCGGTTAAAAAAACTTTGTGTCTTATCGCCTTCATGGCAAAAACAATAAATAAGAAAACTTTAATAAATCAGCTATACGCCACTAAATCAAAAATCATTAATTTTGAAATTCGAAGTTCAAAAACGAAATAATTATGAAATATCATCAAATAAACAGCGCTCTTTTTGTAAAAAACCGCAAAAAATTCATGGCAGAAATGAAACCAAATTCAGTTGCCGTGTTCAATTCAAATGACATTTACCCAGTTAGTGCCGATAGTACTTTGCCGTTTGCACAGCACAGAGATATTTTTTACCTGAGCGGTGTAGATCAGGAAGAAAGTGTTTTGCTTTTGTTTCCAGATGCGCCTTATGAGCACCAAAGAGAAATTCTTTTCTTAAGAGAAACCAACGAACATATTGCAGTTTGGGAAGGTGAAAAATTGACTAAAGAACGTGCTTTTCAAGTTTCTGGAATTAGAACGGTTTATTGGTTACAGGATTTTCATAAGATTTTGAACGAAATGATGACGTATGCCGATACGATGTACATTAACACCAACGAACATTACCGCGCTACTGTTGAAACAGAAACTCGCGAAGCTCGTTTTGTAAAATGGTGGAAAGAGCGTTACCCAGCTCACAATGTTGCAAAAAGTAACCCAATTTTACAAAGATTGCGTTCTGTAAAAGAAAGCGAAGAAATCGATTTGATTCAGCATGCTTGTGATATTACAGAAAAAGGTTTCCGCAGATTATTATCATTTGTAAAACCAAATGTTACGGAATATGAAATCGAAGCTGAATTGGCTCATGAATTCATCCGTAACCGTTCTAAAGGTTTTGCTTACACCCCAATTATTGCTTCTGGAAACAATGCAAATGTTTTACATTATATCGAAAACAACCAGCAATGTAAAGAAGGAGATTTAATTTTGCTTGATGTTGCTGCAGAATATGCTAATTATTCAAGCGATATGTCAAGAACAATTCCAGTTTCTGGGCGTTTTACAGATCGTCAGAAAGCGGTTTACAACGCTGTTTTGAAAGTAAAAAATGAAGCTACAAAAATGCTTACGCCAGGAACACTTTGGAAACAATATCATATTGAAGTTGGCAAAATTATGACTTCAGAATTATTAGGTTTAGGTTTATTAGACAAAGCCGATGTTCAGAACGAAAATCCAGAATGGCCTGCTTATAAAAAATATTTCATGCACGGAACTTCTCACCACATGGGACTTGACACGCACGATTACGGATTGCTTCACGAACCAATGAAAGCGAATATGGTTTTCACGGTTGAGCCGGGAATTTACATTCCAGCAGAAAAATTCGGAATTCGTTTAGAGGATAATGTTGTGGTTCAGGAAAAAGGAGAGCCTTTTAACTTAATGAGAAATATTCCTCTTGAAGCAGACGAGATTGAAACGTTGATGAATGAATAATTTCCTGATGAAAAAGATTTTTCTTTTTGGTTTATTATTAGTTGCGACAAATATTTTTGCTCAGACTGAAGGTTTTGCCGTAAATACTGATGGAAGCAAAACTTTTTACAAGACATTCGGAAAAGGCGAACCGCTTTTAATTATAAACGGCGGACCTGGAATGAACAGTAATGGTTTTGAAGATATGGCGAAAGTTCTGGGTGAAAGCCAACAAACGATTCTTTACGACCAAAGAGGAACTGGAAAATCGAAACTTTCAAAATTGGACGCTACGACTATTTCGATGCGTTTAATGGCAGATGATATCGAATCATTGAGAAAACATCTTAAAATTAAAAAATGGAATATTCTCGGGCATTCTTTTGGCGGCATGTTAGGTTCGTATTACGCGACAATTTATCCGAATAGTATCAATAAACTAATTTTATCTTCTTCGGGAGGTGTCGATTTGTCTTTATTAAAAGGCCCAAATTTGATTGAATCGAATCTTTCTCAAATCGAAAAAGATTCTATGAATTACTGGAACGACAAAATCGAAAAAGGAGATACTTCGCATAAAGCAAAACTTGGACGTGGTCGCGCAATGGCTCCGGCTTATGTTTACGATCAGAAATTTATTCCGATAATTGCCGAAAGATTAACTCAAGGAAATTCGACAATTAATGGTTTGTTATGGTCTGATATGCAGAAAATGAATTTTGACTGTAAAGCTAAACTGAAAGATTTCAAAAATCCTGTTTTAATCATTCAAGGAAAAGAAGATATTATCAGTAATGAAATTGGAGAATTGGCAAAGCAGACTTTTCCTAATTCAAAATTGATTTTATTAGAACATTCTAAACATTACGGATGGCTTGATGCCAGAGAAAAGTATTTCTCGGATATCAATTCATTTTTAAAATCATAAAAATTTAAAAAAGCTGTCTCAAAAGGACAGCTTTTTTGTTGCTGGGTGGAGTATTCATAAAACTATTCCATCAGCAAACCCCAGCGGGGTAAAATATTTATAGAATTTCAGTAACGAAAAATAAAAAAAGCTCCGTAGGAGTGACATATATTAAAACTGCAGAAAAAGAATGTCGCTCCTCTCGAGCTTTATGTTGTAAAAAACATTTTTGTCTATAAATATTTCGCTTCTCCGAAGCTTACAAAAAAAAGCTGCCTCTTTTGAGACAGCTCTTTTTCAAATTATATAAATCGTTTATTTATCCGATTTTTGAAATCTGAACATCCAATTGAAATTTTCCGTCAGCTTCATTTCCGTTAATTAGATCAAAAAGCTCTAAAGCTCTTCTTGCGTTTTTCTCTTCTTCTCTTTGTTCAGCTACATACCACATCATAAAATCTTCTGTAGCATAATCATTTTCAGCTCTACATTTTGCAATCACTTTATTGATCGCCTGAGTAACTGCAATTTCGTTTTGCAAAGCAATTTCGAATACTTCTCTAAAAGAAGCAAATTCTTGCTGCACTTCTGGAACAGATGGCGTAATTGCAATCCCTCCCATATCTGTAATGAATTTGAAAATTTTTAGAAAATGCTCTCTTTCTTCTTCAGCTTGCTTGTACAAATAAGATGCTGTATTAGCATATCCGTTTCTATCTAACCATGCTGCCATAGCTAAATATTTGTTAGAAGCATCACTTTCTAATTTTGCCTGTAAATTCAATATATTTTCTACACCTTCAGTTAATGAAGTACGTGTTCTTAGTAAATCTTTCATAACCTTTAATTTTTATACGTGTAAAATTACAAAAATTAAAGGAGGCATCTGTAACTGCTTGAAAATTTGGATTTAATCTAAGTAAGAATCTAAATAAGCTCAACATCCGCTACACTACAAAGCATAGAATGCAATGTAAGAGTAAATTTCGTTCCGTTTAATAAATCTCTCAACTGCACTATTTCGCAGATAGTAAGATTTCTAGAGAAATTTCTTTTGGTAGTTTCAATCAGCTGTGCATCTGACTGGTCAGACAAGTCATAAAGCATGTTAAGAATGTCAACGCTATTAACCTTTCTTTGAAAAATCAAAAAATCCTGAATTTTATAACTTGACACTGTATCAACAAAATTGATAATTATACTATTGGTCAAATCACATTGATAACTGTATCCTTTTTCGGTTTCAAATAATACTTTGGTGGTCAAATCACTAACTAATGCCATTCTGATAAAATATAATAACGGTGCAAAAATATAGAATTTAAAGTAATTAAACACATAATTAAGACTAATTTAAAATAACAAAATTACTTAATGTTCTTAAAAACAGTTATAGTGCGCAAAAAACTGTAACGTTTTGAAGGATCAAGAGTCTAATTTTAAAAACAAATAACTAAGAAATCATGCAAGCACACGAAATAGATTATCAGATTTTTGGGGAAGAAATGCAATATGTCGAAATAGAACTAGACCCGCAGGAAATTGTAATTGCCGAAGCTGGCAGTTTTATGATGATGGAAAACAATATCCAGATGGAAACCATATTTGGAGATGGTTCTCAGCAACAGGGATCAGGTTTATTTGGTAAACTTTTAAATGCAGGAAAAAGAGTTCTTACTGGCGAAAGCTTGTTTATGACGGCATTTTTAAACCAAGGCAATACTAAAAGCAAAGTTTCATTTGCATCGCCCTATCCTGGAAAAATCCTTCCGATTGATTTAACAGAATTTCAAGGCAAATTTATCTGTCAAAAAAGCTCATTTTTATGCGCTGCCAAAGGCGTTTCTGTCGGAATAGAATTCTCGCAGAAATTAGGTCGCGGCTTATTTGGCGGTGAAGGTTTTATCATGCAGAAAATTGAAGGAGACGGAATGGCATTTGTACATTCTGGCGGGACAATGGCAAAAAAAGTTTTGGGTCATGGCGAAGTTCTAAAAGTAGATACAGGTTGTATTATTGGTTTTACCAAAGATGTCGATTATGATATTGAATTTATTGGCGGCATCAAGAATTCTATTTTTGGTGGAGAAGGATTATTTTATGCCACATTAAAAGGTCCAGGAACAGTTTACATACAATCGCTCCCTTTCTCTAGATTAGCCGATCGTATTATTGCATCGGCACCAAGATCAGGCGGAAACAGCCGAGAAGAAGGCAGCATTCTTGGCGGATTAGGAAATCTTTTGGATGGTGATAATAGATTTTAATCTAGAATGGCTTTCAGAAACGGAAGCCATTCTAGATTATAAAGAAGAAGGGCAGCTCTATCGAACTGCCCCAAACACCTAACCAAAAGTGCTCTAATAACCGTTATTGCCAAATTCTTTAGAATTTGAAATTGCATCCAAAAATGATCTCGGAATTGGTCTAACCGTATGTTTACCGTCAACAAAATTTGTTCCCGCAATTGGGTTTGTCTGTTCTAAATAGGTTTTAGTCAATTTTCCAGTACGCTTTAAATCAATCCATCTTGTATGTTCGCCAGATAATTCTCTTGCTCTTTCTTTCAAAATAAAATCGATATTCATCTGTCCGCTTGATACTAACATTTCATTTTCTCTAGAAGTTAAAGCAGCTCTTTTTCTTAAAGCATTTACGTATGTCAAAGCTTTTGTTTGATCACTATTTAAGATAGCTGCTTCTGCTGCAATCAAATACACTTCTCCCAAACGAATAATAGGAATATCTCCTAACCAATACTGATTGCTTTGACAATATAACGCTGCAGAGAATTTTCGCATAGCAGGAAACATATTAATAAGATTCGGGTCATTTGGATACATTGCTGGATCTTTATATTTATTGGTTCCAGGCTCAAAAATATCGCTAGGATCAACAACAAGCATTGGCATTTTGCTCTTAACAACAGGATCAATATTCCAATTTGGTGTAAAAACAGCCAAACCTTCATCATTATTCATATTAATTTGTTCTTCAATTTTTTGAGAATAAAAATTAATTGATGGTACTGCCTGAGCCAAGGTATTTTTAATCGTATAACCTACCACAGAAGGATCTTTTTTATAGGTAGTCGCCATTGTCTGTGTAATTGTCTTATTGGCTGCCGCATAAAATTTATAGGTGAATGTTTCTGCAAAACGAGTATCTGCTGGCGATTCTACTGGAGAAAAAACCTCTGTCAATAAATATTTACTAGGTTTTAGCATACGGCTATTGGCTCTTCCGTATAAAATACTGGTTGCTCCAGCTCCCCACTCGGCACCTCTAGTTGCTAAATCTGGCAAATAGTACTGTCTGGTTCTTCCTCTGTTGAAACCTTCTGGATTTAAACCTCCGGGATCAATTCCTTGTGTAAATAAAAATTCTGTGTTTTTCTTATTATTATTGCCATCCCACAATTTGCTAAATCCTGATTTAGTATTATCACTTAAATATAGAGCTGTATTGTATTTTGCTGCATTATTGATTAATTCCTCCGCAGTTTGTAAAGCTAGTTTAGCATAATCTGAAACTTCTCCTAATCTTGTTCTCTGCAGATACACTTTTGCCAATAAACCATAAGCCGCCTTTTTAGCAGCACGCCCTTGTAGAGTTTGCTGCAATGGAAGATTGGCACAGGCAAATTTTAAATCCTCAATAATTAAATCGTAAAACTCTTTTTCAGAACTACGAACTGGTGCATTATCTGCTCCTTCAATAATAGACGATTGTGTTCTTAAAACTACACCACCAAATTGTTCTACTAGTATGAAATTACTAAAAGCTCTTAAAAAATAAGCTTCGGCTAATTTGGCATTCAGTTCTTCTGTGGAAGAATATCCTTTAACATTTTTTGAATAATAAATAGCAGTATTGCAAAGATTTATTGTCGTATAAGCTGTACCCCAAATTACTTTAATATTTCCGTCATCTGGATTTAACTGACTGGTGTATTGCGCGTAACCAATTCCACTAGTACTTACATTTTCCCAAGAATCTGTTCCAGCTTCTGTGGGCGCAATATAATCTACTTTTCCGTGAAGGAAATACAAATTTTCATAACAGCTATTGATTAATCCTTCAAATCCTGGCCTTTCACTGTAGGATTTATCTAGAGAAACCGTGGTAAGGTTTTTTTCGTCTAAACTGCATGATTGCAAACCAACCATAAAAGACATGAAGACAATTACCGATTTTAAGTTTATATATTTTTTCATGATACTATAATGATAAATTGAGACCGAAAATAACTTGTTTAAACAATGGGAATGAATCTGATCCTCCGCTTTCTGGATCTACATCTTTCAATAAATGGCTGCGACTAAAAACAAAAGGATTATAAGATGTTATATAAAGTCTCATATTTTTCAGACCTGTTTTTTTAAGAAAATCTTCGGGCATAGAATATCCAAGTGTAATATTTTTGATTTTGATGTAAGAGGCATCTACAAGCTCTAATGCCGATTGAAATTGCGTATTAAAACTACCTCCTGGTCTAGGAAAATCGTTTGTTGGATTGTCTTGTGTCCAGTAGCTATAGGTTTCTGGCTGCGCTTCTTTGTTCCAATATCCAAGTACCTGAGCGCGCATCATACCGCCTTGTCTTCCGTTTACAAATACGGTAAAATCAAAATTCTTATACTTGAATGTATTTTGAAAACCAAAGAAATAATCTGGAACATTATTGCCAACAATCATTCTATCTTTTGTAGAATAAACATGTACGCCATTATCTGACACTCCGTTAGCATCAACTTGTGGAACTGTCTGCAGTTTTATATCTCCAGGCTTAGCACCATACAAAGCGGCTTCTGTCTCTTGTCCTAATTGCCAGATTCCTATTTTTTTGTAATCATAAAATACTCCTCCTGATGCTGGCGTTTGTCCGATAAAAAGTCCTTCAGAAATTAATTCATTCACTGTTAGATTCCCCAAATCAATATTGGTCAGTTTTTCTTGAGCATGTGTATACGTGAATGTCGTATTCCATTTGAAATTTTCAGCGTCAATATTTTTAGTATTTATCGAAAGTTCAAAACCTCTGTTTTCAGAAGTTGCAATATTAGAAGTTTTCTTATACGGCGTTTTAGCATCGTAACCCCCTGAACTGGTTGGCAGACGGCGATCCCATAAAATACCATCTGTATGAGTCCAATAATATTCGGCTACCAAATCAATTCTATTTTGCAAAACAGAAACATCTAAACCTAAGTTTGTATTTGTAGAACGCTCCCAAGTTAAATCCGGATTTGAAATATGCTCAGTAGGCACATACATAGGCAAAGCTGTTCCGCCGCCAAGAGAAAGATTACTTGTTTTGGTTGCTGTTCGCGTTAAACTAGAATAAGGATCAATATTTGCTGATCCAGAAACACCATAACCTAATCTCAGTTTTAAATTATTCAGCCATGAACTCGTTCCCTGCATAAAACTTTCATCACTAATACGCCAAGCTAAAGATGCAGATGGGAAAGATGCCCATTTGTTACCTTCTGCCAAAGGAGAAACTCCGTCCCAGCGATTGGTTAACTGAAACAAATATTTTCCTTTAAAACTATAATTAAAACGTCCGGCAAATGACATTCTGTTAAACTGGCTGTAAGCATTCATTCTTGTAGTTAGATTTTTTACAGCGCCCATATTATAGAACTGAAAGTCATCGTAATCAATTCCATTACCGCCTAAATAGGCTCCTTCAGATCTGTTATCTGCCCAAGAAGTAATTCCTGTCAAACCAAAATCATGATCTTTACCAAGTTTAAAATTATAGTTTAGGATATTTTCCCAAATGTAACTATAGGCTAACTCATTATTATAAGTAGCTTCACTTGCAGTTCTACCTTCTGCTAATAAATTGTATGAATTTTTATTTTGAAAAGTCCCGGCTCTGCTCGCCGAAAATCGAGTTCCTAAATTAGATCTTAACTTAAAATTTTTAGCAAATTCAAACTCCAAATAAGGGTTAAACTGCACATTATAACTTAACGATTCATTAGCAAATGCTCCTGGATAATTATTAGCCAAAATACTAATGTTGTTAGGATCTCCTTCTATCGGATAAAGATTTACAACACCATTTTCATCAAAAGGCACTCCTAAAGGATAAACGCTATACGCCTTATTAATTCTACTATTGGTTGTGCTGTTTTTACGATAATTTAAAATCAGCTGAAAACCCGTTTTAAATTTATCGCTGAATTTAAGATCAACTCCTCCTCTAGAATTAAAACTGTTTACCTTATCGTTTTGATAGATTCCTTCTTCTCCTACATATCCTAAAGAAAAATAGCCCTGTACTTTTTCAGATCCACCTCTCATAAAAAGATTATGGTTTTGCTGTGTTCCTACCTGCAAAGTTTTATCGATCCAGTTTACATACTGTCCTTTTTCGATCGCTGCTACTGCAGATGCATTTAAACCTAAATCGGTTAGACTTGTAGCCTCATAACCATTGTCTAAATAAAATCGGTCGCGTTTGTAATTTAACCATTTATCTCCAGTAAGTGGAGCAGGAAAAGAAGAGAAACCATTTAATCCGAAATAAGTATTGAAGTCAATTTGCGTTTTTCCTGCTTTTGCTTTTTTAGTAGTAACAATAATAACACCGTTGGCTCCCGAAGAACCATAAATTGCAGTTGATGAAGCATCTTTTAAAACATCAATACTTTCAATATCATTTGGATTCAAATTATCTATGCTTGAAGGAATTCCATCAATAATATATAACGGATCCTGACTAGCCGTCAAAGATCTGTTTCCTCTTAACAAAACTTTTGGCGAAGTTCCTGCTTGTCCAGATCCGCGTTGAATATCCAAACCAGAAACTCGTCCTTGAAGTGCTTCCATTGGACTTAAAACTGGACTCAAAACAATATCTGTTGATTTTACTGTTGCTACGGCTCCTGTCAAATCTTTTTTCTTCACAGCTCCGTAACCCACAATTACGACTTCATTTAGTGCCGAATTTTGCTCGTTTAAAATCACATTCAAAGACTTGCTTTGGCCGACTGTTACTTCTTTATTTTCAAATCCGATAAAAGAAAAAACCAGAACACTATTTGTACCATTTACTCGAATGGTAAACTTTCCGTCTAAGTCGGTTTGTACTCCATTATTAGTTCCTTTTTCAATAACATTTGCTCCTGGGATCGGCATATTTTTCGAATCGGCTACAACTCCTGTAATTTCAATACCTTGCTCCATTACAACCTTTTGAGCTGTACTCTTTTCCAGAAGATGTACTTGCTGTTTTTTCTTTACCAAAATAATCTGGCGATCATTTATGCTATAAGAAATATCGGTTCCTTTAAATACCTCTTCTAGTATTTCGTTAATTCCCTTTTTCTTTACATTAACTGTTACTTTTCTGTTTAAGTCAATTATACTGCTTTCAAAAAGAAATCTGTATTCTGAGACAGACTCTACTTTATTAAACAGTTTCTCGACTGGAGCATTCTTTATGTTTAATGTCAACTTTGTATTTTGTGAATAGACACTTGCTTGAATTCTCATCAAAGAAAGCATCAGTAATAATGTGGTTAATTTCATTCTTAGACTAATTTTAGGCAAATAAGGACTAAGCCAATTCCTCTTAATTATTTTTTTCATAATTTTGGATTGATTTTAAATGATTTAATTTCGATACGTCGTTTGAAACACTTAAATCGGGAAATATTGGTAGTATTTTCCGATTTTACTTTTTAGTATTTCTTAAAAAATTACATCCTCTTCATAATTTGTTTTCTTTTTGGTTGGTTAATAAATAGTTAGTTTATTTTTATAAGCTTTCCTTCTTTCTTAAAAGTAAAGCCTTGAATTTTACTCATTGTTTCTAATACCTTTTCTATACTTTCGATATTCTTATTAAAACTGGCATTAAATTTTTTATCTAAAATATCCGTTCTATTATTCTCAATTGTGACGTTGTAAGTGCGTTCCAACTTTATTATAATATCCTTGAAAGCTGTTTTTCTAAAAACTATTTCTCCATTTATCCATTCCGTGTAAAAACGGGTATCTACTTTCTCCACAGCTATCTCCGTTTTTTCATTGCTCCAAGATCCTTTTTCGCCGGGCACAAGTATTGTTTTACTTTTTGCATTATGAGAGTCTGTTAAATTAACCGAACCTTCAATCAATACTGTATTAATATCTTTATCTTCTTTGTATGAACTCACATTAAATTTTGTTCCCAAAACTTTTACATTAACTCCTCTTGTTTTCACAATAAATGGATGCGCTTTGTCACTTGCAACATCAAAAAAAGCTTCTCCATCCAGAACAACTTCTCTATTATGACCTTTTATAAACTGAACTGGATATTTCAAAGAAGAACCAGCATTCATATTTATCGACGTTCCATCTGATAACTCTATTTTAAAGGTTTTACCATAAGGAATTTTAATTTCATTGTAAACCAATTTATTAATTGATTTAGCCGAACGATAATTGATTTCATTCTCTTTTTGAGATGCAATCACTTCTCCATTTTTCTTGATGATCTGCTGTTCTCCATTAGGATTTAAAACCTGAATATCTCCATTTTCCAAAACCAGCTGAACGGCATCTGAAGGGATAGTATTTTTTTGCTTATCATTTTTATATTGAAAAACATAAACTAAACCTATCAGACAAATGAAAACTGCGGCATATTGAAAAATTTTTCTCCAATTAATTACAGCTATCTTTTTATCCACATCTAACCTCTCCTCCAATTCTTCCCAACTTTTATCTGTATCTATCGATTCTGCATACATTAATGCTTCTTCTAGTAAACCATTACTTTGAAGATTTTCTATTAATTCCCGTTCTTCAGGAGATAAAGATGCTATTTTAGAAGCATCAAATTTTCCTTCAGACGTTATTTGCCTTAGGACATTAATCAATTTTGAATTTAAAGTCATTGTTTTTTATATAGTGGTTTTTATCATGTTGCAGAAAAAGATTTTTAGGGTGACAACAAATCAATATTTTTTGATTTTTTTTACACATTATTAAAAATAAATAACTTTTTATTTTACATTTGGCATTATGTAATCCATTACAAATAAATAAATGACATTTGGAGATGCTGAATTATAAAGATTTTAAAACATTTGAAGCCCTGTACAAAGACCATTTTATCTTTTTTTCATTGGTTTCGTTTAACATTGTAAAGGATAAAGATGTAGCAAAAGACATTGTTCAAGATTTTTTCACCTATCTCTGGGAAAAAGAGGAAAGCCTCAATTTTACTATTTCATTTAAAGCATACGGGACAAAAGCTATAAAAAATTTAAGTTTGCAATATTTAGAAAAAAACAAAACAGTTAGCCTACAAAACACCAAAATAGCTACTCCAAAATCTGAAGAACCAACAGCATTTGAAAATATAGAAGAGGATAAGAAACCAAAAATTCAAACCCTAATTGACAAGATTCCACAATCCAGAAGAGAAATTTTCATATCGCATGTTGTCGAGGGATTAAGCTATCAGGAAATTGCTGAAGACAACAACATTTCAGTAAATACTGTAAAAACACAAATGAAAAGAGCTTATGCCTCTTTAAGAGAATCCCAAAATATCTCTCAGTTAAAATTTATTCTGTATTTCATATGGCTAATAAAATAGCGTATTTTTGCTATTTAAAATTTCCATTTTGAGTTATACTTTATACAAAAACACAAAAATATCTTTTTCTGACACTGGAAAAGGAAACGCAATTATCTTACTTCATGGCTTTCTGGAAAACAAAAAAATGTGGAAAGATTATGTTGAATTTTTCTCAGAAAAATATCGTGTGGTCACAATTGATCTATTAGGTCACGGCGAATCTGAACCATTAGGTTATGTTCATGAAATGGAAGACAATGCAAATGCAGTAAATGACGTTTTAGAACATTTAAAGATTGAAAAAGCAACAATCCTTGGACACTCGATGGGTGGTTATGTTGGTTTGGCTTTCGCCGAATTGTATCCACAGAAAATTCAGAAATTAGTTTTATTAAATTCAACTTCAAAAGAAGACAGTGCCGAGAAAAAACTAAACAGAACTCGCGCAATTAAAGCCGTAAAACAAAACTATGTGAGCTTTGTTAGCTTAGCAATAGCAAATTTATTTAGCGAAAATAATAGGACGCGATTGGCTGAAGAAATCGAAGAAGTAAAAACAGAAGCCTTAAAAACTCCTTTACAAGGAATTATAGCCTCTCAAGAAGGAATGAAGATTAGAAAAGACAGAGAGTGGCTTTTAAAAGAAAACCGTTTTCCAGTTTTATTAATTTTAGGAAAAAAAGATCCTGTTTTGAACTACGAAGAAAGTCTTTTGCAAATTGAAGACACAACTGTAGAATTAGTTTCTTTTGAAGATGGACACATGAGTCAGATTGAAAACAAAACAGAATTAAAAACAGTACTACAACATTTCTTTGAATAAAAACTAAGTATTAAAATCGAAAAAGGCCATTTCTAACCTAGGGTTGAAACAGCCTTTTTCTCATTCTTGGGGGCAAAATATCGTTATAACTTTGAAGTAATATCTTTTTTGTATTTAGATAAAGTCGCTCTTGTTAAACCAAGATTTGCTTTAGTCGAATCTACCGCTAAGTAGATAAAGTATCTTCCATCTTCAGAAACATCAATAATATGAATCTGATCGGTAAGGGTAATTAAAATATCATTAATTTTTTGATCTAATCCTAAAGCTTTAATGGCATTTAATTTAGCTTTTACTACTTCTAAATTATAAGCCGAAGCCAATTCTGGATCAAAATCCGATTTTACGGTCAGCGAACAGTAAGACATTCCTGTTTCAACTTCTGTAACAGAAACAGCAATAAATCCGTTAATATTCTCTTTTAAATCGTTTTGAAAATTTTGTAAAAAATCTGACATGTTTATTAAAATATTTGGTTTTTAAATTAGTTGTTAAAAATAGAATCCATTCTTCTCAGCAATAATCCCATTTTACTTAAATCTTTAGAAAGCAACGCAATACAATTATCATCTTGATTTTTGCTTGCCACGACAATTCCGTCGTTATTCTTGATCATTACTTGTTTAAGATCTCCATTGTTAACGTCTTCCGACATTTCAAGGCACATCTTTAAAATCATTCCGATCATTGCAGCAACGTTACCGTCGTATTCTAAATTAACAGACTCGTTTAAAATTCCATCAATATTAAAACTTAGCCCAGACTCTGCGCCAGTCTCTTCTACTAGTGTTTGCAAATCAATCATATTCTTTATTGTCATGTTTTTGGAGCGTCAAAGATATTTTAATATTGGTAATTGTGCGATAAACACTTGTTAAAAAAAGTTGCCGTATAACGTATTGAGTCACTTTTATTTATCACTTAATCAAACCTATTTTTTTGCAAAAAAAATGCAAAAAAAATTAACATTAAAAACAAATAACATCAAAAACGTAACATTTTACTTTATAAAATTCATTTCTAAAATTAACATTTGCAGATTGTTGCATTTGGCAAAAGTTTTTCTATAGCTTTGCAAAAAAATTTATAAAAATGAAAACTGTTGACGAATTACGCTTTGACTTAAATGTAAAACTAGAAAGGTTTAGAAGATTTCGTATTGAAAACGGACACCTTAATACTTCGGCTCCTGGAGAAAAATCTAAAAAAGGTTTTTTCAAAAAAATATTCAGCTAAAAGAGTTTAAAGGTCAGCCAAACTTAAGAGATATCCTTCGTTTACAAGTTCGGTTTTTACATTGATCTTGTGCAACTTACCATTTTTCAACAGACTTAAATCTGTTGAAATTTCTATTACTTTTCTATAATTATGATCGGTAATAATTATTCCTTTTTCGAGAGAATTTTCTTTAATTAGCTGAGATATCATTTCAATCATTTTTGGAGACAAACCACTAAATGGCTCATCCAACAACACAAACTTTGAATCATTAAAAAGGATCAATTTAACTTGAAGATACCTCAATTCTCCAAAAGACAAATTCCTAATTTTTTGATTTAAAATAGATTTTAAAAAATCGTCTTCACAAACAAGACTTGCTTTTTGTTTATCAACAGACAACAAAATAGCCCGCAAAACTGAAAAATGATTTGGAATAAATTGACCTTGATGCAGATAACTAATTTCACTTAGCAATGAAAAAACATTATTTTTCGAAATCCCATCAATAAAAACACTTTTACCCGAAGCAGATGTTATTCCAAATATAATTTTGAATAAAGTAGATTTGCCGGAGCCATTTCTACCAAACAAGCCCATTATTTGTCCTGTTTCTAACTTTAAATAAATATCCGAAAGCAATAATTTATTATTAAAACTTTTTTGAATACCACTTATTTCTAAAATGTGCTTTTTCAAAATATTTTTTGAAATAAGATTAAAACTACCAGTAACAGGAGCATAACAAAAAGATTTAATAAGAAACTATAAAATATCAACGTTCTCTTTGATATTCTATTATTCATATAAAACAGATATTCATGTTGTCGATATACCTCCTTAAAACCAATGCTTAACACAAAACCAAGCGTGACAATCATCACTAAAAAATGATCAAGTCCACCAAAAAGAAATGCAACAGCAGAGAAAGTCAAATTCACAGCCAAAGTAGTTTTATAAAACTCGAATATATTTTGAAATTTACTGATAAGACTTCTAGATTTTTTCCTCAAAAGGAATGTTAACATCAAAAATTTCACTCAGCAAATTAGCAATTTCTTCCAAGTAAGAATTCAATATCTGTGGCGTTACTATCACATCTAACTCTTTTTCTTCTTTGAATCCAAAAGGTAAAAAACCAGATTTTAAGTTTTTGAATGAAATAATACCCACTTCGATAGGAAGTTCGCCTGCTTCTTTTTCAAACATAAAGGCATACGCTAAAACTTGAATTATTTTATCATTTTTAAGCTCTTGAGTTAATCCGTTCCATGTTTTCAAGATTACATTAGTCTTCTCAACTTTTCCTGTCTTATAATCAATAATTCTAATTCTTCCATCTCGGCGTTCAATACGATCGACATTTCCTTTAATCAAAACAGGAAATGGCAGTTTCGGATGAACAAACTCGCGCTCAAAAGTTTGTTCTAAAGCAATAATCTGAATCGCTTCATTATTCTTTACAGACTCTAATTCCATTTTCAGAAAATTAGAAACATTTCGTTTTGCCACCTCAAAAGCCAGAAGATTTCGCCCTTTTTTGATTTCTCCTTCCTTGTAAACTAGTTTAAACTGCTTCAAAACTTCATCATCCAATAATTTGAAACAATTCATAAGATCTGTCTCCGAAATAAATTTCCCTATAAAAGGTTCGTATAGCGCTTTTAAAGCTTCATGAATAATCGTACCCAAAGTATTCAAGGCTATATTTTCTTCAACCTCTTCCACTTCACGAATTCTTAATATTTTTTGAAAATAAAACTCAATCGGATTCCTAATATAACTGGTCAATGCAGACGGCGAAAAGCCATTAATGGCAATTTCTTTCAACCGCTCCATTACCAACTCAGATTTTGGAACAGAAATAGGCTCATAGGCCGAATTAGGTAATTCCGGATTATAAATATCAAAAGTAAGATTATGACGTGATTTTTTTTCTACTTCCAACTGCGTAATAAAACGGCTTCTTTCACCAGCATCCAATCCGTCATTTTCTGTATTGTAAATCAAATAAATATTTTTCGCTCTTTGAAGCAAATGATAAAAGTGATACGTATAAATCGCATCTTTTTCTTTAAATGTCGGTAGCCCTAACTCTCTTTTGACATCATAGGGAATAAATGAATTCTGAGATTTTCCAGCAGGAAATTTCCCTTCGTTCATAGAAGTTATAATCACTGTTTCAAAATCTAAAACACGACTTTCTAAAACTCCCATTATCTGTAAACCTCTTAACGGCTCGCCCTCAAAAGACACCTCTGCCAAATCTATAATTTGCTTGTAAATCGAATGTAGCGTATCTATATTATCAATGTGATGATGTTTTGAATAGTAATTTATTAGCTTATTAATTACTTTAAAAACACCATAGACAAAAGCTTTTGCTATTTTTTCTTCTTCATTATCATTGCTAAAATGCTCCTTGATCGCAATTAGTAAAGCCGAAATATTCTTTAAAACCGCAATAGACCCACTCTCCCATTTTTCAAATAACAAATTGAAAAAACTCGAAGGTTCTGGATGAAGTTCCAAAATTTTGTGATGTGTAATAAACGTATAATTATTCTCTTTAATAATTCTTACCAGCCTCTGTGCATTTGCATAAGGCTCAACCAAAGGATGCGTTAAAATATCAAGCACATCTTTATAGTAAAAAACATAACTTCCGCCTTTTCTGGAAAGTGCATTGGTATGCATTTTAAATAATTTAGCAACAAAAATCTGCGATGGATTATTCTTTCCCGAATATCCCATTGTAATATTTAGCGCTCCAACCGAAGCAGGAAGCGAATACAAAACCGGGACTAATAAGTTTTCCTCGCCAAGCACAACTGCAACTTTATCTAAAGAAGCATCGGGATTTTGATCGATTAAATTTTCAATTATACTTCCAGCCAATTTGGCTTGTCCAATTGTTTTAGGAGTTCCAATAACCTGAATGTTTTTGGACTCTGAAAAATCATCAACAATCCATTCAAAAACATTCGACTTATAATATTTCCAACTTTCCTTAAAACGTCTCAAAAAGAGCCCTGCATCGTGATATGGATCATTTAGAAATGACTGATCTGCATCCCAATAAATTTTCGCTTGATCTAGCGCCAATAAATGTTGCACAATTTTTTCTTCGGCAGCATTCAAAGCGTTGAATCCAGCAAAAATAAAAGTGCGATTTCCGATCGTATTTGAAAAATGATTCAAGTTATTTACCGCTTCTCGATAAATCAGTCCTTGATATCCAATCGATTTAAAGAGCAAATGATTATATAAAGACTCATAATAAATCGGGAGTAATTTCCAGAAATCAATATAGTTCTCTAAAAGTTTTGTTTTTTGATCAACTTCAAGACCCCATCTTTTTATATCTTCAATATCTTTTAGATAAGACAATACATGTGAAGGATCTAAAAGATAACGGTCAATTTCATTAAAATCCTGCAAAAGGGTTTTGGCCCAATTTGCAAACAACTCAAATGACTGCTGGTTATTTTTTTCTGTAATGGATAAATATACCTCATAGAATTCGAACAAAAGCTCGATCGAATCAATAGAACGAATTGACGCAACATCTTGAACAAAATCTTCTATACTAGTAATCTGTGGTGCAATTATCGTTTTTGAAGTTTCGTTTTTAAGCGCTTCAATCAAGAAAACTTTTGCCCTTTTGTTAGGAAGAATTATAGTTATTTCTGAAAGTTTCCCTACATAATCCTGAATTACGATAGAGGCAATTTTTTGAAGAAAAGAATCATTTACCATAGTATAAAAATAAAAAAAGCCATTCAATTAAGAATGGCTTTTCCTTTTTATTTAGAAACTAAAATTATAGTTTTCCTTGGTATTTAGAACCAATGTGTCTAATTTCAGTTCTTCTGTTTTGTGCTTTACCTGCAGCAGTTTTGTTACTTGCAACTGGTTTAGAAGATCCAAATCCTTTAGCTTCTAAGTTTTCTGGATTAACACCTCTTTCGATTAAAGCATTTTTCACAGCGTCAGCTCTTTCTTGAGAAAGTTTGTCGTTCACTTTAGCAGAACCTGTACTATCTGTGTGTCCTTCGATAGAGAATTTCGCGTTTGGATAGTTTTTAAGGATTTCTTTAATTGCATCTAATCTAGCTGGAGTTTCTTTGTCACCAGTTTTGAAAGTAGCTTTTCCTGAGTTGAAGTAGATTGCTCTAGCTTGAACTTTAAGATCTTCTAATGCCTCAGAAGTTACTTCTGGACATCCTCTGTTACTAGCAGGACCTGCAACTGTAGGACAGTCGTCATCTTTGTCAGCAACACCATCTTTATCAGCATCTAAGAATGGGCAACCACCATTTTCTTTAGGACCAGCAACTGTAGGACATTTATCGTCTTTATCAGCGATTCCGTCACCGTCAGTATCAGGACAACCTTTTAAAGCAGCTAAACCAGCAACATCTGGACAAGCGTCATCTTTATCAGCGATTCCGTCACCGTCAGTATCAGGACATCCGTTTAATGCAGCTAAACCAAATACATCTGGACAAGCATCAGAAGCATCAACGATTCCGTCACCGTCAGTATCAGGACATCCGTTGAATTGTTTTAAACCAGCAACATCTGGACAAGCATCGTCTTTGTCATAGATTCCGTCTCCGTCAGTATCTTTACCTCCGAATTTGAAAACTAAACCTGCAGTGTGTTGGAAGTGAGAAACAGCATCAGGAGTACCATTAGCATCTTGCCTATCACCACTAACTGCCCATTTGTATCTTGTAGCAAGCTCAAGACCAATAGCATCAGTAAACCAGAAAGTAACACCAGCACCTGGATTAACTGTACCAAAACTACTATCTCCGAAGAAAGTATAACCACCACCTACAGATAACGAAGGATCAACCACTTTAGATTTGATTAATTCTTGGAAGCTATATTTAATAGTAGCATCAATTCCGTAGTACATTAAGTCCCCAGGATTAGTTACAACATTACCTCTTCCATCATGCCCTGGAGCAGTTGGATTAAAAGTAACATATTTGTCAATTTTGTTTACAGATCCTTGTAAACCAACTGAGAAACCATGCCCTACATATCTATTTACTCCAATGTAAGATAGAGATGGAAGAATATTCCAGTTGTCTTTTACAGCGAAAGGCTGAGAGAAGTGTTGATCAAAAAACCCATGACCAGCTCCTGAACTTGTTCTAGTATCCACAGCATTAACCCCGAAAGAGATCGCCCATGGATTGTTACTGTCTTGCGCGTGAGAACTTAAACCCATCGCCATCAATACAGCAACTAAAAGTTTGTTAAGATGTTTCATACTTAATTTTTTTAATTACAATTTAGTTAATTACAAGCAAAAGTAACACCAAATTTTTTAAATACAAAATGAAATGTTAAAAAAAACCTACAAAAATTTAACTGAAGTGGTAATTATATAACTTTTAACATTTTACCGACAACTGTGAAGGCATTTATAGCTTTATCTAAGTGCTCTTTTTCATGGGCTGCAGATAGCTGTACTCGTATTCTTGCTTTGTCTTTTGGAACCACAGGAAAGAAAAATCCAATAACGTAAATTCCCTGTTTCAAAAGTTCATTAGCCATTGTCTGAGATAATTTTGCATCATATAGCATAACAGGAACAATTGCAGAATCTCCATCAATAATATCAAAACCAGCTTTTTTCATACCGTCTTTAAAGTAGTTGGTATTCCACTCTAATTTATCACGAAGCGTAGTATCTTTTTCTAATAATTCAAACACTTTAATTGAAGCTCCAACAATTGCTGGTGCCAATGAATTTGAAAACAAATAAGGTCTTGATCTTTGACGCAACAATTCGATTATTTCTTTTTTCGCAGTAGTATATCCACCCATAGCACCACCTAAAGCTTTTCCAAGGGTCCCTGTAATGATATCTACTCTTCCCATTACTCCTTTTGCTTCAAGAGTTCCTTTTCCAGTCGCTCCGATAAAACCAGCTGCATGACATTCATCCACCATTACCATCGCATCATATTTATCAGCCAAGTCGCAAATTTTATCTAATGGCGCAACTAATCCATCCATAGAGAAAACTCCATCAGTTACAATCAATTTAAAACGAGCTCCTGCTTCATTTGCTTTTATTAACTGCTGCTCTAGATCTTCCATATTATTATTTTCATAACGATATCGAGCCGCTTTACACAAACGTACCCCGTCAATAATAGAAGCGTGATTTAAACTATCTGAAATAATTGCATCATTTTCGCCCAACAAAGGCTCAAATACACCTCCATTAGCATCAAATGCCGCTGCATATAATATGGTATCTTCTGTACCGTAAAAATCAGCAATCTTTTTTTCTAATGTTTTATGAATATCTTGTGTTCCGCAGATAAAACGCACAGACGACATTCCAAAACCATGCCTATCCATTGCATCTTTAGCCGCTTGGACCACTTCTGGATGCGAAGAAAGCCCTAAATAATTATTCGCACAAAAGTTCAACACTGTTTCTCCTGTCGAAATTGTAATTTCAGCACCTTGCGGAGAAGTGATGATTCTTTCCTTTTTGAAAATTCCATTTTCTTCAATTGTCTGCAATTCCTTTTGCAAATGCTCTTTTATTTTACCGTACATTTTTTTTTATTTATTTAAAACGTTAAAAATTAACAACTTAACCAAAATAAAGCTTCGTTTTTTCTTTAACATCTGATTAATTTTTTCACAAATTTACTACTTCAATTCCTTCTCCAATATATACTAGAGCTTTTTTTAACACCTTGTACCCCAAATCTTCAATTGCATCTTGATACTCCTGAATTTGCTGCTGATACTTAGCATTAGACACCCCTGTTTTATAATCTAGTAGATAAGCCTCTTTGCTATCTAAAAACACAACACGATCAGGCTTTAAAATCCTTCCTTCTTTCTGAACAATCGTTTGCTCATTCAATACAGTGTGATTTCCATCAAAACACATATTAAGTTCTGGATGATTTACAATTTCTCTCAAGGTCTGCAACACTTGATCAACTTGATCATAAGTTATCAAACCGTTTTCTAGCGATTTTGCAACCGCCAAATCAATATCTGATTTATCTTTAACAAAAGCCAAAATTTCATGCACTATATTTCCATACGAAATTGCTTCTTGTTGATGCGTCCCCCACATTAAAGCTTCACGTTGGGCGATTTTAATGTTTTTAGGATTCAAAACCTCTCTTACGATCGGAATCGATTTAACCATATCGACCGTTTTAGAAGATTTTGAAAGCCTAGTCTTATTTCCAAACTCGTAATTCAATTTTTCCTCATCATAAACCCCTGCATTAATCAAGAATTTAATAAAAAAGGAAGCCATATTATTTGGATACTCACCATCAGCCTTAGCTTTCAACGATTGAGAAATAACATACAATTGCTCTTCGGCACGAGTAAGTGCAACATAAAGTACATTTATATTATCTAAAAGTTCTTCTTGCTTTTTCAAATTGAAAACTGCCGATGCACTTTCTCCAAAACCTTCAACTGCACTACTATTATCAACCAATGCTTTTGGAATCCCTAAATCTATTTCCTCGGTATCAAGCCACAATTTGTCTTTTGGTTTTCGATTATAATCTTCATCTGCAAACGGCATAATTACAACTGGAAATTCCAAGCCTTTTGATTTATGAATGGTCATGATTCGAACAGCATTATTTCCCTCTGGAGACGGAATACTAAATTTCTCTGCATTCTTATCCCAAAAGATTAGAAAATCTGCAACTCCAGCTTGGTTTCTAATATCTCTTTCTAAAACAATATCCAGAAAAAACTGCACATAGGCATTTCCTTCTGACGGAAGAATAAATTTAGAAATAATAATTTCAACTGCTTCATACAAAGATTTTTTTCGAACATCTTCAAAAGAAAAAGAAACATCAAACGTTAGAAGCCATTCTTCAAAATCTTTTTCAAATCTATGATTCATTCCCATTGCAATAAAATCATGGATAGGCATAGACAAATCTTTGGTTGAAGCTAAGAAATGTAAAAAGTTAGCTTTTGACTCTAAATCTGAGCTATTATTTAAATACCTAAGAAGATGAATTATAAGACGAACTTCCGACGCATTTTGAATCATCAAAGTTTCTGAAGACAGCAGAGGAATTCCCTGTTCCGTCAAATAGTTTGCAATTGCAATTCCCTGATCTCTTTTTCTGGTCAGAATTACTATATCTTTATATTCAAAACCTTGCTTAACAACTTCTTGAATCGTATTTAAAGTAGCTAAAACATACAAATCTGATTTCTCCACCACATCGTCTTCATCTGCAAAGTCATTTTTATCAATAATTGGAAGAAAGGAAATGTTTACATAACCGCCTTTTTTTGAATTAGTATTTTGAAAACTATGATTCTCATACAGATTTTTATAATCTTCATTAGAAAATTCACTAGAAATCAATTTGAAAAAAGCGTTATTAAACTCAATAACTTCGCTATAACTTCTGTAGTTAGTATCTAGATGTTTTACTACTTTTTCATGATGGAAAAAAGCTACTTCTTCTTTACTTAATTCGATAAATTGTTCTGCTTTTCCTCCGCGCCAGCGATAAATAGATTGTTTCGGATCTCCAACAATCATCAGAGTTCCTTTATTTCCAAAATCATCCAAACCAGAAAGCGAATTATCAATCAGTGGAATCAAGTTCTGCCATTGCATTTCTGATGTATCCTGAAATTCATCAATAAAGAAATTACGATAACGCTCTCCCAAACGTTCGTAAATAAAAGGTGCTGGCTGATTCTGAATTTCGCGATGAATAATCGCATTGAATTCAGAAATTGACAATACATTCTGTTCCGATTGAATTTTTGCAAGTTCATTACTTACTGTATTCAGCAAAGAAAGTGGCGTAATATTTTTTAGAAAAGCTTTATAGAAATCTCTTTTTTCAAAGTTTTGATAAACCTCTTTTAATATCTGAAGTAATTCTGGAATAATATTTTCGATTAAAGCTCGATCCTTTGCCGTTTTATTAATGGCAATATCATCAAACTCATGAAAGGTTTTATTTTTTGGATTAAACTTTCCGTCTCGAATACTTTGCAAATGATTTGGAAAAGTTCCTCTTGAAAATGATTTTTGATCAATTCCGTTTTTATCAATTAATTCAATTGCTTTCGTTGCAAGACCTTCGTTCGTTTGTTCCAGCTCTTTGCAAAGCGCTTGCATTTTCTTTTTAATTTCGACAAACTCTCCAATTGTTTTGTTTTGAAAATGCAGAATTTCGTTTCGATTATTTTCATTCAGAACCAATCTACCAGTATCGAGAATTTCTCGTGAGATATCCCAACTTTTATCGTCATCGGTTTTTTCCATTGTAAAATCGATGAGCAATTTGGTTAAAGTTTCATCTTCGCCTGCTTGTGCGATAATGGCGTCAACAGCTTCAACCAATAAATTTTCGGTATCCAATGTAACCTCAAAAGTCATTGGAAGATTTAAGTCGTGTGCAAAAGCACGGATAACTTTATGGGTAAATTTATCAATGGTAGAAATATCAAAAGCAGCATAATTATGAATTAAGTGCTTAATAATTTGCTGCGACTTGGTTTTAATTTTAATAATTGAAAGCCCAGTATCGCGAGAAAGATCCTCCATCAAATCCGCCGCTTTTGGAGACGGATCGTCTTTTGCAAATTCGGACAGATTTCCAACAATACGGCTTTTCATTTCATGAACCGCTTTATTGGTAAAAGTTATGGCTAGAATATTTCTATATGCATCGTTTTTTGGAGAAGAAAGAATAATTTTTAAATATTCTTTTACCAAAGTATACGTCTTTCCTGATCCCGCAGAAGCATCATAAATGGAAAAAGACGGACTTTGCATAAGTTTGGTTTTAGTATTGTAAAAATAGTACAATTAAATATTAAATCCCAATAATGAAAAATTCCAAATCCCAATTTTTGAAGCACTAATTGCAAACAAATATTGGAATTTGGAATTTTTTATCTTGTATTTTTAAAAATAATTAGTGTTTTGGGAAAGCTCTTCTATTGAAAACCAAAAGTATACCTACACCAGTAGAAATTGCAACATCGGCTACATTAAAAATAGCATTAAAGAATGCAAAATGTTTTCCGCCAAATAAAGGAAGCCATTCAGGAAGATTTCCTTCCCAAATAGGAAAATAGAACATATCTACTACCAAACCATGAAACCAAGTTCCGTATGGAGTTGGAGAAAAAATTGTTGCAAGATTATGAGTACTATCATCAAAAATAACTCCGTAAAAAACAGAATCGATAATATTTCCTGCTGCTCCTGCAAAGATTAATGCAATAGCAACTACTAAATACGTAGAATGGCGTTTTTTTATTGAATCAGAAAGCCACCAGCCAATTCCAACAACAGCAAATATCCTAAAAACCGTTAGAATTAACTTTCCATATTCTCCAGGTATTTTTGTTCCCCAAGCCATTCCTTCATTTTCAATAAAATGAATTCTAAACCAATCGGCAATTACAACTTCTTCGCCTAAAACGAAATTTGTTTTGACATAAATTTTAGAAAGCTGATCAACAATTAAAACTAGAAATATAAGGAAATACGCTTTTCGTAATGACATTTTATGATTTTTTGATGGGCAAAAATAACAATTAAATCAAAAAAAACGCTCCTAAAGGAGCGTTAATTCTTTTCTAACAAATCAAACAAGTTTATCTGCTAATCTAAACCTAATAAAGTTTACTTTTTTACAGCAGCTTTTGCTGGCGTTTTCGGGCTGTCGGAGAAAAATTCTGAAATCGACTTAAAAATCCCTTTGCTTTCTTTTCCGGCAGCCAGTTTCTTAGCTTCGCCCTTTTTTACATCTGCTTTAAATTTAACACGCAGTTTTTCAAATTCTTTCATTCTGCGCTCTACATCAGAGTTTACTTCTTTGAATTTCAATACTTTAGCCATAATGTAAGTTTTTCGTCGTAAATAATTAAAATTATTACTGATTTGGTACTACAATGATACATAATTTAATTTATATTTGTTAATAAAAATTAACACTTGTTTAGGATAACTTGAATTAATTTTTGAAAACGAATACCAACACAAACTAAATTTAACATTCCTCCCAAAATCCTACAAATCATGAATGAAATCACAACTACACTAAATGACTTCCTTGTCAGCACAAAATCTACTGCAGCATTAATTTTAAACGGAAAAGGAAAACTTATTACCTCCTTAAATCTTGACTATGGCGACAGTATTGCCGCAATGAGTGCTGCTATTCTATCTATGAGCGAAAAATTCTTAATTGATTTGGAAAAAGGCTCTTTAAAACAATTATACCTAAAAAGTGCCGAAGGCGTTATTGTTGGAAACAAAATAAGCGGTTCTAACTTTATCGTTGCTTTTTCTAAAGAAGGAAGCAATCTAGCATTATTAATGCGTTCTACAGAAGAAGTTTCTGCTGAATTAAGCAAAAATTCACTATTGAAATAACATAAAATTCTATTAACAAATAACCCAAATGAACTATGAGCAATGATTTTTTAAACGTGTTTTTAAACGAAATGAAAACTAACGTAAACGGCTTTATCGCTGTCGCAGTAACAGAAATTGAATCTGGATTAAGCTTTGGAAATTTAACTATAGACCCAAGTTTTGATCCTGAATTAGCCGCAGCCTATAACTTAGAAGTTGTAAAAGCTAAATTGAGTGCTGTAAAAGCACTAAACCTAAACCAGGACATCGAAGATATTTTGATTACACTATCGAATCAAATTCACATTATCGATATTTCTCCTAACAAAAAATTCATGATTTATCTTGCTGCAGATGCTTCAAAAGCAAATTTAGGTATGACAAGAGCTATTTTAAGAAAACACAAAGCAGACGTTGAAAAAAATCTAGCATAATGATGTAACATTTTTACTTTTAAAAACCGCCATTCATTGAGGCGGTTTTTTTGTGTTTACTCCTAAGTAATTCTACTTGTTTTATTCTTACAAAAAAACTCGTCATTAATATTAATTAATTTTGACTAGTTATAAATAATTTCTTTCAATAACAACTTATAGACTCAAAATCAAGCTTCATCAAACATTAAACAAAAAAAAACGCTCCTAAAATTAGGAGCGTTTTTTCTATTTGATAAGATATTTTTATAATTATCTCTGCAAGTTTTTAGCTTCGATACTCATTGTTGCATGAGGAACGATTTTAAGCCTTTCCTTGCTAATTAATTTACCTGTTACTTTGCAGATACCGTAAGTTTTATTTTCTACACGGAATAAAGCATTTTTTAAGTCACGAATGAATTTCTCTTGTCTGATAGCCAACTGAGAGTTTGCTTCTTTAGACATGGTCTCACTTCCTTCTTCAAAAGCTTTAAAAGTTGGAGAAGTATCGTCAGTTCCGTTATTCAAATCGTTCATATAGGCACTTTTGATCAAATCAAGATCTTCTTGTGCTTTTTTAATTTTTGCTTGGATTATCTCTTTGAACTCTGCTAAATCTGCGTCAGAGTATCTTGTAATTTCATCTATCATTTTCTACTATTTTGAAATTAATATAATGGTTCTAATGTCATCAAACTCAATTTCTGTGCCGTTTTCTAAAACGTCAGCAAAAACCAGTTCGTCTGTTAATGTTTCAGACTTAATATAGTCTTCATTTTTTGAAACCGCTTCTTCTAAAATACCGTTTCTTTTTATTTGAACTTTAATCTTATCCGTAACCTCAAATCCTGAATCTTTACGAATGTTTTGTATTCTATTAACTAATTCCCTAGCGATACCTTCATTTTTTAATTCTTCGGTAAGAGTAATATCAAGCGCAACTGTTATTCCGTTTGAATTAGCCACTAACCATCCTTCGATATCTTGTGATGTAATTTCTACATCTTCTAATGATAAAGTTACATTATTTCCTGCAATAACAATATCTAGCGTCCCTTGCTTGTCCAGCTGATTGATTTGATCTGCAGAAAAACCTTGTATCTCTTTGGAAATCAGACCCATATCTTTACCAAAACGTGGTCCTAGAGCTTTAAAATTAGGCTTAATTTGTTTCACTAAAATACCAGAAGCATCGTCTAAAAGTTCGATTTCTTTCACGTTTACCTCAGCTTTCACCAAGTCAGAAATTGCTTCGATTTCAGCACGCTGATTGTCGTCAAGTACTGGAATCATTACCTTTTGCAGAGGTTGACGAACTTTAATCATCTCTTTTTTACGTAGTGATAAAACCAAAGATGAGATCGTTTGAGCCTTCTGCATTTTGCTCTCTAACGTTTTATTAACAAAGTTTTCGACAAATTTTGGAAACTCAGCCAAGTGAACACTAGCAAAATCCTCGGTTCCCGTAGAAGCTGTCAAATCTCTGTATAATTTATCCATAAAAAATGGAGCCACTGGAGCGCTAAGTTTGCTTATAGTCAATAAACAAGTATAAAGCGTTTGGTAAGCTGCAATTTTATCTTTTGCGTATTCCCCTTTCCAGAAACGACGACGGCATAAACGAACATACCAGTTACTTAAGTTTTCCTGAACGAAATCAGAAATGGCTCTTGTCGCTTTTGTTGGCTCGTAATCTTCGTAGCATTCGTCAACAAATTTGATTAACGAATGTAATTCAGAAATAATCCACTGATCGATTTCTGGTCTTTCGTTTAACGGAATCTCAGCTTCAGCATATTTAAATCCGTCGATGTTAGCATATAACGAAAAGAAAGAATATGTGTTGTATAAAGTTCCAAAGAATTTACGTTTAACCTCAGCAATTCCTTCAAGGTCAAACTTTAAGTTATCCCACGGATTCGCATTCATAATCATATACCAGCGTGTAGCATCTGGGCCGTTTTCTGCAATGGTTTTAAACGGGTCTATAGTATTTCCTTTACTCTTAGACATTTTAATTCCGTTTTTATCCAAAACAAGACCATTTGAAACTACGTTTTTGTATGCTACTTTATCAAAAACCAAAGTTCCGATAGCGTGTAAGGTATAAAACCATCCACGTGTCTGGTCTACTCCTTCGGCAATGAAGTTCGCTGGAAAATCTTTGTTCCCATCAATTTTGTCTTTGTTCTCAAAAGGATAGTGCCATTGCGCATAAGGCATTGCCCCAGAATCGAACCAAACGTCGATTAGATCACTTTCGCGCTTCATTGGTTTTCCAGAAGCTGAAACCAAAGTGATAGCATCAACAACATTTTTGTGCAAGTCAATTAAATCATAATTTGACTCAGACATATTTCCGATTTCAAATCCTTTAAACGGATTTTCTTTTTGGAAACCTGCTTCGATTGATTTTTCGATTGCATTGTACAATTCTTCAACAGAACCGATAATAACTTCTTCTGTTTTATCTTCTGTTCTCCAAATTGGCAAAGGAATACCCCAATATCTAGAACGAGATAAGTTCCAATCATTAGCATTTTTAAGCCAATTTCCAAAACGTCCTTCACCAGTAGATTTAGGTTTCCAATTGATAGTTTCGTTCAGGTCGAACATTCTATCTTTTACATCGGTTACTTTGATGAACCATGAATCTAGAGGATAGTATAATAACGGCTCGTCTGTTCTCCAGCTGTGTGGATAACTGTGCACGTATTTTTCAACTTTAAAAGCTTTGTTTTCTTCTTTAAGACGTATAGCGATTTCAACATCTACAGATTTCTCTGGCGCTTGTCCTGCATCGTAATATTCGTTTTTAACATATTTACCAGCCAAATCACCTACATGAGAAGTGAATTTTCCTTGCAAATCAACTAAAGGAACTGCTGTTCCGTTTTCGTCAAGAACCAACATTGGCGGTACTTCTGGCTTTGCTTCTTTTGCTACTTTAGCATCATCTGCACCAAAAGTTGGAGCTGTATGTACAATTCCTGTTCCATCTTCTGTTGTAACGAAATCTCCGGAAATTACTCTAAATGCATTTTCAGCATTTTGATATGGCAACACGTAAGGCAATAATTGCTCATAACGAATTTCTACTAAATCTGCTCCTTTTGTCTCAGTTAAGATTTTGTACGGCAATTTTTTGTCGCCGTTTTTCACATTGTCAAAATCAGCGTCGTCTTCACTTACGAAATATCCTTTTCCGAATTGTTTTCCAACTAAGTTTTTAGCCAAAATCACATTGATTGGCTCAAAAGTATATTGATTGAAAGTTTTAACTAAAACATAGTCGATTTTTGGACCTACTGTCAAAGCTGTATTTGATGGCAATGTCCAAGGAGTTGTAGTCCAAGCTAAAATGTGGATATCTCCAAATCCTTGTAAAAAGCTTGGAAGCGTTTCTGGTAAAGTTTTAAATTGTGCTACAATTGTAGTATCTGTAACATCTCTGTAAGCTCCAGGCTGATTTACCTCGTGAGAAGACAATCCTGTTCCTGCTTTTGGAGAATATGGCTGAATTGTATATCCTTTGTACAACAAACCTTTATCATAGATTTGTTTCAAAAGCCACCAAACCGACTCCATATATTTTGGTTTATAAGTCACATACGGATCATCCATATCTACCCAATACCCCATTTTTTCGGTCAAATCATTCCATACGTCAGTATAACGCATAACGGTTTTTTTACACGCTTCGTTATATTCTTCAATAGAAATTGTTTTACCAATATCTTCTTTTGTAATTCCTAATTCTTTTTCGGTACCCAATTCTACAGGCAAACCGTGAGTATCCCATCCGGCTTTTCTTTTTACCTGAAAACCTTTTTGAGTTTTATATCTGCAAAAAATATCTTTAATCGCACGTGCCATTACGTGGTGAATTCCAGGTAATCCGTTTGCTGAAGGCGGACCTTCAAAAAATACGAAAGGCTCAGCACCTTCGCGAGTTGTTACACTCTTTTCAAATATATTTTCTTTCTTCCAAAAATCAAGAACTTCAGACGCTACAGTTGGTAAGTCAAGTCCTTTGTATTCAGTAAATTTTGTACTCATTTTATCCTTTTCTTAAACGAGGTGCGAAAGTAAGAAATTTTGAACTATTGACCGCCAATTTCCTTAAATTTCACAAACTTTTGTTGAGATAATAGATACAAAAACATAAGAATTGGTTACTTTCTGATATTATTCTCATTTTTTTGAGCGTAATAAATCAAAAAACAACCAATTCTTAAAGCAGCTTCCAACAAGCTAAAATATTATTTAAATCCTCCGAAATAGACTTCTTTCATAAAAATTCGGTTTCCAAAAACTGGATTTATCTCCACCTTTTCTCTGATTTCCTGATAAAAAGTTTCTCCATTAAAATCTTCAATTTCATAGTTGATCTTATGAGGAATTTTTCCAGAATTTAATGCTGTTATAGGGCGATAATCACCAAATAATTTTCTTTCGAAGAAACTTTTATTGCCATTATCAAATTCTGTTTTTTCTGTAGAAACTATATTGAAGTTTTCTTTATCAATAAAAACATGATAATCTGTTTTAGGAATTGATCTGTTTCCAGTACTCAATGTTTTTTCAAAATAATTCAAATGATAACATAATTTCCCTTCATACATTTCCTCACCTAAAACCTCAAAATTATTCCATAAATCAAGCCTTAAATCAGTTAAAAAATTCACCAAGTCAACATTCTTAGATAAATTACCATAATCGTATGTAGTTAATTTTGCCCATTTAGCATTTATTCCAGTTTCACGATCGTCATGACTCCACGCTTCTGGTCCGTTTACGATTTCATAATAAGCTTCAGGCATTTTTTTCTTAAGAAGATAATGAGATGTTGTTGCCCATTTTTCTTCTGTCTGAGGGATATTTGTTCCTTCTATCGAAATCTTAGAAAACAAATGTGCTTTTTCTACTTTTTTCAATGCTTGACTCCCTCCTAGATTATCAACTACTTTTGCCAAAAGATTTGCATTTAATTGATATGGTATAGAATCAAGCAAATTATATCTTTGGGTTTTAATCTTTTCCAAGTAAGCTTCACGATTCGATTTTTCGGTTTCCCACTCTGCATCTTGTTGCTGAATCTTTTCAAAAAATGCCAACCTTTTTTCTTCTTTCTCTTCCGCTATTTTAAGACCTAATTTTTCAAGATCAGCAAAACGTGTGGTATGGCTTCTTATTTTTTTGTCGACAAAAAAGCCATTATTCACTTTTTTAACTATCGAAGATCCTCTCGAATCCTGCTTATCATTTTCAATAAGCAAATTAGCATACAATAACGCCTTTTCTTTATTTTCAAGTAAAAAATAAGTTTCCGCTAAATTGTTTGTGACTATAAAACGAATGTTTTCGTTTGCAGAAGAAGGTGGATATTTTATCAATAAGCTTTCCAAATACTGCAAATGTGACGCTAAAGTTTTTTCGTCTAGACCTTTTTCAAGTGTTACTTTTTGCATCTGAGCCGTAATTTCGTTCTCAAATGCCAGAAACTGATTGTATTCTGGATGTCCTTTTGAAGTTACAAACTCAAACTTTATTTTTTCTTCACCTATAGTGTACCTTAATTTATAATTAAGGTAGTTTTGTATTGCGTGAACAGAACTGTATATTACTGTATCTAATCCTAATTCTTCAGCAGTGTAATTACCATCTCTTTCTGCTTCTGCAATTTTTTTATTATTCATATCAACAGCTGCCTTCAAATTGTCTTTTTGGCTACCAACAGCGATTAAATATGATTCTACTGTATTAAAATCTCTGGTTAATAGAAGCTTATCTGCGCATTTTGCCTCCATTTTTATTTTTACACTATAATTCGAAAATGCTTGGAACTTCCATCCATTTTTCTTTTTATCAAAAACACTATCAATTTTAGTGGCTTTATATTGAGGCAGTTCGATGGTTAAATAAATTCTTAGTTTTCCATTCGCAGGGTCTTTTATAAAACCTTCTATATTAAAATAGTGTTTCTTCAATATCGGCTCTTCTTGTATTAACTGCTTATCCATTTGATAAAAAGTGGTTTGAGTTAATGCATTATCAAGAGCGGGAAATTCTGAATAGTTAATTACAGGTATATAGAATTTCTTTTTTTTAGAACTTATTTTTTCTTGTGCTTGAATTGAACCAATTACAAGTAAAGCTATAAGGAGTAATATTTTTTTCATAGGCAAAAAAAAGCCATCAGAATCGGATCCTGATGGCCATATTTTTTTTTATTTTTCTTTCTTATTGAAGATCTGGATTGACTTATCAGAAACATAAAAAATGTTCTGAGTCGCAGGGTCTACTTCGTAAATTGGTTTGTTGTTGTTAAAAATAATTTTATCAACTTCAACTCCATCTACTTTACTCACTTTTACAAGAACTTTTTCTCCAGAATCTGCTTTTGCAAAAATATAAGAGTAGTCTCTATTTTGTTTCATTGCATTAAAACGAGAGTTAAATTTAGCTGCTACGACACCTAAAGCCGCAGA
Organism: Flavobacterium sp. LPB0248; assembly: GCF_013388355.1. Lineage (GTDB taxonomy): Bacteria > Bacteroidota > Bacteroidia > Flavobacteriales > Flavobacteriaceae > Flavobacterium. The sequence continues at coordinate 3,058,333 of NZ_CP058246.1, read as the reverse complement.
ACCAGCTGCATAAGCTTTTGCTTGATCTTGATTTGTTTTATCTTCTTTCTTCAAAACAGTAGTTCTCAAGTTTCCGCTTTCATCACGATAAGTCATTGTCACTTCAGCACCTTTGATATCACTTGCCACAGAACCAACACCTAAACCGATGCTTCCAACAATAGCAGCACTTTTTATAAGACGTCTTGTTCCTTCTCCAGGCTGTGAATAAGTAAGGTGATATTTAACTGTGCCATCCATATTAACCCCCATTACTTCAAGCGGTCCAGAAAGCACAACTCCCCAAGGAAATTGCTCGATACTGTTTAATTCTTTTTCTCTTTTGATATTTACTTTGGCAAACGGCTCTGGTTTATCGCTGATGCTTGGATCAAATTTGTATAATTTCTCATCATTATACACTAAGTAAGAGTTTGTAGATTCGTCGTAAGTTGGTAAAACTGGACGGCTTTTTTCAAACTTAATATTACGTTTCCAAAGTTTAACTCCAGTTTTATAATCTACCATGTTTCCGTAAGTTCCTGTAAGATACATTACTTTTTCGCCAACTTTTCCTAAGTAGTAAATTGGATCTTCTTTATCATCAGAAATTTCAATGAATTTTTTCCAAAGCTTTTCTCCATCTTTGCTGATCAACATCATTTCATTTTCTGCAACATATAAGAAATCTTGATCAATTGGAATTACTCTTTTCAAACCGCCTCCACGAGCATCTTTTTTCCAAATTTTTTCTCCTGTTTTTAAGTCAAAAAAATTGAAACCGCTATCATGAGCAATTAATAATTTTGTCCCCCAATCTTCTAAATAAACAACATATTTAGTTTTGATAGATTCTTTCCAGATACTTTTCCCATCTTCTGTACTCAAAACATTAATATATTCTTTAGTTGAAAGAAGTCCAGCAGAATTAACTACCACAATATTTTTATCATTTTGTGTTTCGTAAAATCTAGTATAATCTTCGTCTGCTTTCCAGTTTAATTTTCCATTTTCTTTATTAAAAGAGTACAGTTTTCCATAAAGCAAATAATAAACTGTGTTACCATTAATCTTTGCTTTGTTTGTTAAACTTGAAGCTTTAGTTGAAAAGCTTATTAACGATTTTGCTTTATCAACCGTTGTATTCCATTTAATTTCTCCAGATGCCATATCTAGCAATGCAACCGCCATTTCTCCGTCTTTTTTAACAGTAAGAAGATATTCGTTTGTTTCAGGAATAAAATCTGATTGAAAAACCCAAAATGCTTCTTTTGAAGAGTTGTAAACGATTTTACCCGAATCTGTATTGATGATCAAGTATTTTGAATTAATATACGCCTCAATGTAAGGACTTCCTGGAACTGTAGACAAATCTCTTTTCTCTTTGAAAACATTTCCAAATTCAGGATCTTTTAAAATATCTTTTGAAGTAATAGTTCCAAAATCATCTTTTGTCAAAGTCCAAATAACTTTTTTTGTTTCGGGATCTAAACCCTTTACTGTTCCGCCTTCTTTAAAGACAACAACTCCTGTGATTTCATTTTGAACCAAGTCTTGAACAGCGTTTTCTGTAGTAACTATTTCATCATATTTTCTTTGTGCAAATGATGAAACTGCTACCGACAGAAGCAAAATAATCGAAAACGTAATTTTCTTCATAGTAGATTTTTTTTAAAATTGGTTGGTATTAGGTATTTATGAGAATGCGCTTTTTACTAAAAAAATGGGATTTTTTTAGTAAAAATTTACTGAGCAAATATATAAAAATAGAAAAGCGATTATGAAAAAATTTCTTTCAAAATATCTAACGATTTTGGACGCTTAAAACCTTCTAAATGAGCGGAATAAAAATCAATTAAAATCTTTAACAATATTTGTCTTTCAATTACATTAAAGACTTTTTGACTGTTGTCAAACTTTAGATCAATAAGTTTTTTTAACAAATTGGTTTCATGTTCAGAAAGAGCACTTGAATTGTGGAAAACCGTAAAACCCCCTTCATTCATTTCAAAAAAAGGAAGATCAATATCGGACAGATCGGGATAAAATCCGAGGTATTTTGTAATTTCTAAAAGAAGTATTAAATGAAAATTTGAAATTTCATCGTGATGATCGAGCCAAGTCAGCGCCGTTTCCAAGAACAAGAAAAGCTGTTCGTTTTTTTCTTCTTCCTGAATAGAATGATGAAGCATCTCTGAAAGAAACATCACCATGGTACTTTTCACAATATCAGTATGAATACTCTGAAACGGAACGGCAGTTTTTATTTCTTTAAAATTTTCAAGCGTCCCTTTATTTTTATGAACGGCTTCAATTTCTAAAATCGAAAAAGGCTGAAAATAAGCAATTTTCTGACTTGCTTTTCGGCTCGAAAAAGCATCGCGCACAAAATACGATTTCAGTCCGCTTGAAAGTGTAAAACATTTTACGATCAAGCTTTTTTCCTGAAATTTTAAAGAAGAGATTACTATGGCTTTTGTTTTGACGAGCACAATTTTTGTTTTATTTGTTTCAAGTTTAAAGTTTCAAGTTGTCGAACGAAATTGAAAACTGAAACTGCGACTGAATACTATCGTATAATCATTACTTTTTTAACTTTAGTCTCTCCTCCGTCTTCTGCAGAAATAAAAACCATATAGACGCCAGACGCAACTTTGTATTTACCAAATGCAGTGGTATCCCATTCAATTGTTCCACCTGAAGATGTGATTTCATAAACCAAATTTCCTTCAATATCAGTAATTTTTACGTTGGCTTTATCAATTAATCCAGCAACTTTTACTGTTCCGCTATAATTAGGGCGAACTGGATTTGGATAAACATATACATTGCTCAAATCATCGTTGGCTTCTGTGGCAATTCCGTTAAAAGAAACCAAACCTTTACTAGTCGCCATAAAGACTTCGCCTGTTTTAGCATTTATCTTTATATCATTTATGTAATTACTTGGCAGCGGAGAATTATTTATCGTAAAATGATATTTGGTTTCCTGGCCATTTGGAGAGACCATAAACACTCCAGAATCTGCAGTACCAATCCATTTATTGTTGGCACCATCAACAACTATAGAAGTAATAAATTGTTCGTAAAGTAATTCTTGAGCCAAATTATCTTCGGTTATAATAATTGGATTTGCCTTTAACCGACTTTCTGATTGAAAACTTCCAACATTAGACAAAACTCTCAAACCTTTTGTTGTCCCGATCCAAAGCTGATTTTTTGTATCTAAAGCTAAAGTTCTGACATCGGCTATCGGCAGATTTCCTGTATCGACACCAAAAGTCATTTTTTTAAATGTATTAGTGCTTTCATTAAAACCAACAACTCCATCTTTATTAGTTCCAATCCATTTTACATTGTTGCGATCAATAGCTAGGCTTGAATAGTTACTCTCTTCTGCATTATCCAGAATCGAAGTCATTGCATAACTTCCCCATTGTCCATTTGTTTTTAAAACTTTCAGACCATTTTTTATTCGGCTGTTTGTTACCCAAAGATTTGCAGATTTATCAAATGATGCTGCATTAATACGAACATCAATATAATTTGGCCCTTCTGTAGTTATAGATTCTAAACCGCTATTTTTTTCATTGTATAAAAAACTCGGAACATCGTTTTCAACTTTTACCAAACCTGAAAAGAAAGAACTTGCATAAACTTGTTTTTCATTGTTTGGATTAACAAGAACTCTAGTAATTGATTTTGCATCATACACTTCAGAATACGGAATATTTAACCATCCCGAAGTATTGTATTTGCTTATTCCATAATTATCTAAAGGATAAGGATTGTATGAAACATCATAATCTCCGTAAACTGCCCATAAAACACTTGAACCTGTATCTATAGCAAAAATATTGTTGCGAACTGGCCCAGCTGGAGTATTATTTTCGAAAACTCCACTACTATTAAGAGAAGAGGCGAACAGACCTTTTTCTTTTGTTCCAATAAAAATCTGATCTCCAACCGCCGTTGCACAGGTAAAATTTAAAGTATTGTCTAAAACCTGAGAATTTGCAATTTGACGGTTCAAAACCATCTGATTATTGTATACATAAACTGTATTGGCAGTTGTAACAAATAAATTATGATTTTTTGCTCTTGTATCGACTGCTGGCTGAGGCAGTTGTAAAAAACCAACAAATGTATTGGAATTGAATCTGTGAATATACCCAGAATCATTTACCGCAATAAGCTCAGTATCTAAAGTTTCTACGCTTGACCAGCTTCCTGCATTTACAACCGACCATTGATTGTAATCTATCAGATTGGCATTTGTCTTATCTGCTTTTCTAATACCGCTCAATGTCGCTGCAAAAATAAATCCATTAAATATGGTGGTTTGCTTAACACTTATTTCATCTCCATTATCACCAATAAAATACGTGTCGCCAAACTGAGAAGTTTTCAAATTAAATTGTACAATTCCAAAATCGCAAGAAACATACACTAGACCATTATCTTCCATAAAATGATTGATCTTCTTCTTGTTTGCCGGAAGCTGTTTATTGATTATGTCAACCACTTTTAAAATACTACCATCAACTTCATTAACCAAAATCATCAAACCGTTTTCGTAACCAATCAATGTTTTTTTGAATGTTTCACTATAATAAACTGCAGAAATTGTCTGACCTGATAGTCCGTCAACAGTAGTTGTTGTTTTAAGAATATTTGTTGCGATATTTTTAGAAAACAATGCATTTTCTGAAGCTGCAAATACGCCCGTAGTCGACTCAGAAATATCTTTTATTTCATTAAATGAAAAATATCCCTGCCAAGACAATTTGCTTTGCGCTCCGCAAAACTGAATTAGAAGTAAAAACAAACCGCAGAAAAATATTTTTTTCATCATTTAATGTATTCTATTAGGACAAATATACTACAAACGAGATTTTATTTATTTTTTAGCACAAATAAAATACCCCCGATATCTTATAAAGATAATCGAGGGTATTTTTTTATAGTAGTAAGTAAATTTTAAACAACACCTTGTGCAAGCATCGCATCAGCTACTTTTACAAATCCAGCAATGTTTGCTCCCTTTACGTAGTTTACATATCCGTCTTCTTCAGCACCATATTTTTTACATTGGTTATGAATTCCGATCATGATTTCTTTCAATCTCAAGTCTACTTCTTCACTAGTCCAGTTTAAACGGATTGAGTTTTGAGTCATTTCTAATCCAGAAGCAGCAACACCACCAGCGTTTGCAGCTTTTCCTGGAGCAAATAATACTTTATTATCTAAGAAAAGTTTAATAGCATCTAATGTAGAAGGCATATTTGCAGCTTCAGTAACACATAAAACGCCATTATCAATTAATTTCTTAGCATCATCACCGTTTAATTCATTTTGAGTAGCACATGGAATTGCAATATCTACTTTTACTTCCCAAGGGCTTTTCCCTTTATGGAATATTGCGTTTGGATATTTCTCTAAATATCTTTCTGCTCTATTATCTCCAGTAGCTCTCATTTCAACCATATGGTCAATTTTTTCTCCAGAGATTCCTTCTTCATCATAAATGTATCCGTCAGGTCCAGAAATTGTAACAACTTTACCTCCCAATTCATTTACTTTTAAAGCTACTCCCCAAGCTACGTTTCCGAATCCAGAAATAGCTACCCTTTTACCTTTAATCTCATGTCCGATAGTACGAAGCATTTGATCTGTAAAATAAACTACTCCATATCCTGTAGCTTCAGGTCTGATTAATGAACCTCCGTAAGCCAAACCTTTTCCAGTTAAAACTCCAGTAAATTCATTTCTGATTCTTTTATATTGTCCGAACAAATAACCGATTTCTCTTGCTCCAACACCAATATCTCCAGCTGGAACGTCAAGATCTGGACCAATATGACGGCATAATTCTGTCATGAATGACTGGCAGAAACGCATAATTTCTCCGTCTGATTTTCCTTCTGGGTCAAAATCAGAACCACCTTTACCTCCACCCATTGGAAGAGTTGTCAAACTGTTTTTGAAAACCTGTTCGAAAGCAAGGAATTTTAAAACTGATAAATTTACTGTATGGTGAAATCTAATTCCTCCTTTATAAGGTCCAATTGCAGAGTTCATTTGAATTCTGAAACCTCTATTTACAATAATTTCTCCTTTATCATCTACCCACGGAACTCTGAATATTATAGATCTTTCAGGTTCAGCGATTCTTAAAAGGATATTCTTTCCATCATACTTTTTACGTTCAGATATAAACGGAATTACAGTTTCTGCAAATTCTCTAACAGCTTGAAGAAATTCTGGCTCGTTTGGATTTTTTGACTCAACAAGAGCCATAAATTCATTTATTTTTTGTTCCATCTTTGAAATAAATTTTCAGATAATTTAGATTTAATTTTCACTCTTATAAAATAAGAAACCACGTTTAAGAAAACGTTTTCGTTTTAACTGACAAAGATATAGCAAATAATGATTCGCTGTTATATTTTTCGCTTTTTTGAATCGATTTGTGTTTTTTTCAAACATTCCAAAAAAAAGACATTTTTCATGTAGGTGTTTACATGCAAATTACCCTTTAAAAATTAGTAAATTAAGTATTTTGTTACTTATTTTTCAATACAGCAATTTAATATTTTGAATCGATTAGGTTTTTTATATATTTGCCCAGATTTGTAAGCCCCCAAAAAATGCGTAAAGCCCTATTTATCACATTATTTGCCTTGTTAGGCATCTCAACTACAGTATCAGCACAAGGATTAGCCCAAGAAATCGGAATATACGGAGGACCAGTTACTTTACAGTCTGATTTTGGAGAAAGAAATAACTTCGATAATAATGTTGGAAACACAGGTTTTGGCATCGGAATTATGCACTTCATAAACTTTTCTGCAAATAACAACAGAGAGAATTATTTCACAGAACATTTCAAGGTAAGATCTGATCTTTCTTATAGCAAAACTAATTTAAAGCATCATGGCCAATGGGTTGATTACAAGCCTAATGGATTATTTGCAAGACAATTAAGAAACATGCATGCAAGTTCTAGCATAGTAAGCCTAGGTGCACAAATGGAATTTTCTCCCTTTATGAAAATTCATGATTATGAAAACTCAGTTGGTAGCTTCAGTCCGTATGGAGCTTTAGGATTTCAGGTAAGCTATTATTCAACAAAAGTTGGATCTCATTTAGGAGACATTACACTTCCAGCTAATACTCCAGGAAAATACTTAACTCCATCTGATGGCCGTGCGCATGGATTCTCTACTGAAACTGGTGTAGCGTTGTCTGCAACAGCATCTATTGGTGTACATTATAAATTATCAGAAATGAGCGATTTAATGTTCGAAACTCGTTTCCAAACTTATAACTCAGATTGGATTGACGGATTAAACCCAAATAAAGATATTTACAAAGAAAACAAATCTAACGACTGGCAGGTTTGGTTTAACTTTGGATACATCTACTATTTAGAATTCTAAAAAAATTAAATTCCAAAATATTAAAATCCCAAATTCCAAAACTATTAAAATTGGAATTTGGGATTTTTTTATTGGAATTTATCTTAAGCTAAAGCTTGCTCTAAATCTGCGATTAAATCTTCTGCATCTTCAATACCAACACTCAATCGAACTAAATCATCAGTAATACCAACTTCTGCTCTTTTATCTGCAGGAATAGATGCATGTGTCATTAATGCTGGGTGATTGGCCAATGATTCTACTCCACCTAGAGATTCTGCTAGAGTAAAGACTTTCAGTTTTTCTAAAAATGCAATCGACTCTTCTTTCTTTCCTGATTTAAAATCAAAAGAAACCATTCCACCAAAAGCTTTCATTTGTTTCTTGGCAATTTCGTGAAACGGATGATTCTTCAAACCTGGATAATAAACTGTTTTAATCTTTGGATGATTACTCAAGTATTCAACTACCTTTTCTCCATTTTCACAATGTCTCTGAACTCTTAAAGCCAAAGTTTTGATTCCTCTTAAGACCAAAAAACTATCCATTGGCCCAAGTGTCGCACCAGTAGCAAACTGCTGAAAATGCAATTGATCTCCTAAAGCAGCATCTTTTACAATTAAAGCACCAGCGATAACATCAGAGTGTCCGCCTAAATATTTTGTTGCTGAGTGCATTACAATATCAGCTCCTAAATCTAATGGTTTCTGTAAATATGGAGTTGCAAAAGTATTATCTACTGCAAGAAGAATTTTTTTCTCCTGAGTAATTTTTGCTATTTCTTGGATATCTGCCAATTTCATCAACGGATTTGTTGGTGTTTCTATCCAGATTAACTTCGTATTTTCGTTAATTAAACTTTTCAATTTTTCGATATTTGTCATATCAACAAAATGAAATTTAATACCTGAATCTTTGTAAACACGAGAGAACATTCTGTACGTTCCGCCATACAAATCATCCATTGCAATAATTTCGTCTCCCGCTTTAAAAGATCTTAAAACACAGTCTGTCGCAGCAAGACCAGACGAAAATGCTAATCCGCGAGTTCCGTTTTCAATACTTGCCAAAGCGTCTTCTAAAGCAGTACGAGTAGGATTCGAAGCTCTACTGTATTCATAATCTGCCAAAGGTTTTCCTGGACTTGTTTGTACAAATGTTGAAGTCTGATACACTGGTGGCATCACAGCTCCTGTACTTGGATCATGATGTTGTCCTCCGTGAATTACTTTTGTATTGAATTTCATATAGTTATAAATTTTAATTCCTTAATTCTTTTACAAATTTACCGCTTAATTTATTTTATCGCGATACAACTTCTTACCTTTGTAGATAATTAACACTTTTTGATATGAAAAATTACTTATTTATACTCTTTTTGTGTTTGATTTTTACAAGTTGCAAAAAAGAGCTTTCATTTGAGAATGAAACGTTTGAAGAGAAATCTACTGTACCGTGCGCAAATGACTGCCCAAAAATCACCATAGAAGTTCCAATTGCTAAAAATATTAAAGTAACATCAGACAGCATCAATAAAAAAGTCTTTGCTGTTATTAAGGAGATTGTTTTTTTTGAAGAAGATTCAGTAAAAGTCAATGATTATAAAGCGTTGTCAAAATCTTTTATTACTTCATACGAAGAAATGCATCAAAAATTTCCGAACGACACTTTTGGGTGGGAAGCAAAAATAATTGGGAATGTAGAATTTCAATCAGACCAAATTCTGAATTTAAAAATTGATCATTACACTTTTACTGGCGGAGCTCACGGATATCAAGGCTACCGATCATTATTATTCGATAAAAAAACAGGAAAAACCATTTTCAATAAACAGTTGTTTAAAAACGAAAATGAGTTTAAAACTTTTGCTGAGAAAACATTTAGATCAAAATATAAAATTCCAGAAAAAGCCAATATTAATGCTACAGGTTTGATGTTTGAAAATGACAAATTCCAACTGCCTCAAAATATATTTTATACTTCTCAAGGTTTACTTTTATATTATAACTCATACGAAGCCGCATCTTACGCAGATGGTCCAAAAGAGCTTTTATTCCCGTACGAAGAAGTGCAACAATATTTAAATTTTCAATAAGAATTTCAGCGTGAACTAGACGCACTGCAGTGTATCTCTCCAGAAAAAACCTTAGAACCTTAGTATCTCAGCAACTCAGAACCTTAGTTTACTGAACATCATATTTCATTTTACGCAAAACTCGTAAAGCTTCTTTAAAAGAAGAATAGATATTCTTATAAGGTTTCAAAAGCAATTTTGCATCAATTAGCTTCTGTCTGGCATCTTCGAAACCATTCAGATGGCAAATCATAAAAGTAGAAGGAAGGTTTTCTAAATCTTTCATTTCACGCTCAGATAGTGACATCTCTTTTTCCAATTTTCTAAGCAGTGCTATATTAGAATTATAAATATGATGCAACATTTTTCGGTTAAACTCCGGTGGCTGAAAAAGCATTTGGCGATCAATTTTATAATAACCGTTGTCAAAAAAATAAATCGTTTGTTCTTCTAACGGATAATAACTCGTTTTGTCATTTAAACCAAGTGGCACGTATTCTGTGATCGTAAAAGTATCATCATTATATTCGATTGTAACAACGTCTTGGGCAGAATAAAAAAGCTTAATCTGTTCGTTTATCAGTTCAATATCAACACGAGACAAATAGGTTTTATCGCGTAATTTTTTGGGAACTCCAGCCCAGCAAATCACGAATAATTCTTTAAAAACACGATATTTTGGCGACATATCTTTATGTCTGAAATTCATAAAATCGATAACACCGTCTAAAGTATATTGAATACTATTTCGAGAGCTGTTCTCTATTCCGATCACGGTTTCGGTATTCTGATTGCTTTTTTCGATTTCCTTGTGTTCTTCTAGAGGAATCGAATTACTGCCTCGCCTTATAAAAACACTATTAGCAAGAATGGTGTGGATTCCTTTTTTAAAGTACGAGATTTTACTTTTGGGCTTTATTGTAACCAGGCCGATTACTTTGTCTTTTGGAAGGTTTGGAAAAGGGACGTTTTCGTATTGAATTTTCGGTGGATTTTCTAAGAAAGCATTGACCAGATTCTGAATTCTGCTATCATCGAAGAAGTCATCGCCTACAATTTCGTTATCTTGATCTTCTACCCCAACAACGATATAAGAGTTGTTATTCGGATTTGAATTGGATAATGCACAAATGTGCTTTAAGAACTTTCCTTTTCCTTCTCTGGAATGAAGATTCAATTGCCTTTTCTTATCATAAAAACTGCTTTCGTCATTATGAGCGAGGAGATTTTTAATTAAAAGGCGTTTATTAATCATTATTCCGGATCTTTAGACTGACTTAGATTTTAGACTTCTTAGATTGGTTTTCAGTTTCCTAAGTTAAACTAAAGATCTGATTTTCTAAGAAGTCTAATCATCTAGTTTTAAATATTCTTTTTAACAATCGTCGAAGATGCTTGTGCTGTACTCATGACAACCAAATCTGCGATATTTACATGATAAGGTCTTGAAACCACAAAATGAATAATATCGGCGATATCTTCTGCCTGCAGCGGATCAAATCCTTTATAAACATTTGCTGCTCTTTCAACATCTCCTTTAAAACGGACTTCGCTAAATTCTGTCGCCACCATTCCTGGATGAATGCCGCCAACTCGAATTCCAAACGGATTCAAATCGATTCGCATTCCTGCAGTAATTGCATCAACAGCATGTTTAGAACCGCAGTATACATTTCCGTTCGGATAAACTTCTTTTGCCGCAGTTGAACCAATATTAATAATATGCCCCGATTGTCTTTCGACCATTTGCGGAATTACCGCTTTTGAAACATACAAAAGACCTTTTACATTAATATCAATCATGGCATCCCAATCGTCTAAATTTCCGTTCTGAATCGGATCTAAACCGTGGGCATTTCCAGCATTATTAATTAAAACGTCGATTGTAGAAAAATCATTTGGCAAAGCTCCTATTTTTTCTAAAACTTCTTCTTTGTTTCGGACATCAAATGATAAAGAATGAACTTCTGTAAAAGCCGAAAGTTCTTTTTGAAGTTCTTCCAAACGGTCTTTACGTCTTCCGCAAAGAATAACTTTATAATTATTTTTTGCTAAAATCTGAGCAGTTGCTTTTCCAATTCCGCTTGTTGCACCAGTAATTAAAACTGTTTTTTTCATTTCATTTTTTTATTTTTTACCACTCCCGATAGCTATCGGGAGTGGTAAAATATTTTAATTCTTATTTTTCCATTCTTCTAAATCCAATACCATGTTAAGTGCCGTCCAAGTTTCTCCCTCAACTTCTCTTATGTATTTTTTATCGGGATTAATACTAAATCCAACTTTTTCATAGCATTTTTGGGCTCCAATATTAAAATCAAAAACATTCAGTTCGATATGTCTTTCTTTCCTGTTTTCAAAAATAAATTGCAACAATAAAATGACCATCTGCTCGCCAATCCCTTTTCCTCTTTGCGTATTATCCATAATCAGGATTCTTCCTAATTTTGCAGAATCATCTTTAAAGTAAATTTCGCAATGTCCAATCGTATTTCCATTGGAAATTTGTGCAACTCTAAAAGCAATTCTATTTTGATCAGAAAGCGTTTTATCTATTTGCTCTTCTGTTAAAGGAAAAGTAAACTCTGGTCCGCCAAATTGCATTAAATCTTTGGCACTTTTGACAGAATTGATCAATTCAAAGTAATCTTTTCTCTCAAATTTTTCTAGGTATATCATTTTCAGAATAGTACAAAATTAAGGCACATCGTCGCCCATGCTCTCTGTCCAGATTGCAAACCAGTCTTGCGTATCCATTTCCAATTCTACCGCTTTCATTAAAGACTGAATTCTGGCAATATTTACAGTTCCCGCAATAGGAATTATTTTGGCAGGGTGTTTTAAAATCCAAGCTAATAATAAAGTATCAGATCCTAAATGGTATTTTTCTACTAATTCAGAAAACAGTTTTTTCAAACGACGTGTTTTTTTGGTATCTTCTCTAAAAACAGTTCCAAGCGGATTCCAAGACAACGGACGAATTCCATGTGTTTGCATATAATCTAAACTCCCATCTGTCATTGCTTCGTAATGAGTTGCCGAAAACTGTACCTGATTATAGCTCACTTCAGTTTTACTTCGAATTAATTCGGTTTGAGAGCTCGTAAAGTTAGAAAGTCCAAAATCGATAATTTTTCCTTCTCCTTTTAACTTTTCAATTGCTTCGGCGATTTCATCAGCCTGCATTAACGGACTTGGTCTATGAAGTAAAAAAACATCTACATAATCTGTTTTTAAATTCTTCAAAGATGTTTCTACAGACTTAATAATATAGTCTTTAGAATAATCATAATGTTTGATTTTGTTTTCAGAGCGTTTTTCAGCAATCATCTGAATTCCGCACTTGGTAATTAATTGTAATTTTTCACGGGCAATCTTACTTGCGTGAAAAGCTTTTCCAAAATCGGCTTCGGTCGTATACGAACCGTAAATATCCGCGTGATCAAAAGTCGTAATTTTGTTTTCGATACTTACCTGTATCATGTTTTCCATTTCTTTGGTTGTAAGGTTTTTATCCCAAACTCCCCAATTCATAGTGCCCGAAATTATAGGCGATAAGACTGTTTTGCTCATAATAATTATGCGTTATTTTTGGTAATAATTATGCTTTACTAAAGCATAATCATCAAAGTTCTTAAAAATATAAAAATAGATTCACAATTAGTCCTTAAAATTAGGTCTTTGGTCGAAGTTTTAACCATTCTTTAACATCTTACTTCTTAAAAAATATTCAATTTGCACTCTCAAAAATAAGGCGTAAAAATCAAGGTTTTAAAAATATTTATATGGAAGAAAATACAACGACTTTAGACATTAGAGCGATAAATGAAAAAATTGAAAGAGAAAGTGCTTTTATAGACCTTCTTACAATGGAAATGAACAAAGTTATTGTGGGTCAGAAACATATGGTCGAACGTCTATTGATCGGATTACTTGGACAAGGGCATATTTTATTGGAAGGAGTTCCAGGTCTGGCAAAAACTTTAGCCATTAATACGCTTTCTCAAGCGGTTCAGGGTTCTTTCAGCCGTATCCAGTTTACGCCAGATTTATTACCAGCCGATGTTATCGGAACCATGATTTACAACATTAAAGCAAACGAGTTCTCAATTAAAAAAGGACCAATTTTCGCCAATTTCGTACTTGCCGATGAGATTAACCGTGCTCCTGCTAAGGTTCAGTCAGCACTTTTGGAGGCAATGCAGGAAAAACAAGTTACTATTGGTGACACTACTTTCAAATTAGATCGTCCGTTTTTAGTATTAGCAACACAAAACCCTGTTGAACAAGAAGGAACATATGCACTTCCTGAAGCACAGGTTGACCGTTTTATGCTAAAAACTGTAATTGATTACCCAAAAATTGATGAAGAGCGTTTTGTAATTCGCCAAAACTTAAAAGGATCTTACGAAAAAGTAAATCCGGTAGTTTCTGTAGATCAGATTTTACGTGCGCAAGAAGCTGTTCGTGAAGTTTATATGGACGAAAAAATTGAGAAATATATCTTGGATATCATTTTTGCTACTCGTTATCCAGAAAAATACAAATTAGCCGATTTAAAACCGCTTATCAGTTTTGGAGCTTCTCCTCGTGGAAGTATCAACTTGGCTAATGCTGCAAAATGCTATGCTTTCATCAAACGTCGTGGTTATGTAATTCCAGAAGACGTTCGTGCAGTTGTTCACGATGTGTTACGTCACAGAGTAGGAATCACTTACGAAGCAGAAGCAGAAAACATCACTTCTGTAGACATTATCAACAAAATCGTTAACGAGATTGAAGTACCTTAAAAATTTGTTTCAAGTTTCAGGTTTCAAGTTGTTGCAAGACAAACTTGAAACTTTTAAACTTTAAACTTTAAACAAATCAAATGGATACAAAAGAGCTTTTAAAAAAAGTACGGAAAATAGAAATCAAAACGAAAAGACTGAGTAATCATATCTTTTCGGGAGAATACCACTCTTCATTTAAAGGACGAGGAATGACGTTTAGCGAGGTGCGTCAATACCAATACGGAGATGATATTCGTAACATCGATTGGAATGTAACCGCACGCTACAACGAAGCTCACGTTAAAGTATTTGAAGAAGAACGCGAATTAACCATGGTTTTAATGGTTGATATTTCGGGTTCGGAATCTTTTGGTTCTAAAAATCAATTCAAGAAAGACATCGTAACCGAAATTGCGGCAACGATGGCTTTTTCGGCTACACAGAATAATGACAAAATTGGTTTAATATTATTTTCTGATACTGTAGAATTATATATTCCACCAAAAAAAGGACGTTCGCATGTGCTTCGCATCATTCGTGAATTGATCGAATTTGAACCAAAAAGTCATAAAACGGACATTGCTCAAGCCTTGAAATTTTTATCTGGAACCCAGAAAAAGAAAGCTATTATTTTTATGATTTCCGATTTTATGTCTGACTCTTATGAGCACACTTTAAAAATCGCGTCTAAGAAGCATGACATCACTGGTGTTCGTGTATACGATATCCGTGAAGAAAGAATTCCAAATTTAGGAATGGTAAACATGCTAGATGCAGAAACTGGAAAAATACAATTGGTTGATACAAGTTCAAAAGCTGTTCGTATGAATTATGAAAAGCATTATCAAGAGAAACTAAATTATTTTAAAGATACTTTCCGTAAATCTGGAGCAGGAATTGTAAATACCAGAGTAGATGAAAATTACGTTACTAAACTATTAGGCTATTTCAAATCACGATAAAATTTTGGCAATTTTGATTAACCAATCAAAAATCGTTAATCTAAAATCAACAATCGTCAATCAAATGAAATTTAAACTTTATATATTTTTATTGCTTTTTTCTACTATGATTTTTGCGCAGCAGAAACCAATAGAAACAAGTATTGATACTACAAAAAACAAAATTGGTGCAGAGTTCAAACTGACACTAAAAACGGTCGTAAACTCAAAATCAAAAGTTGAATTTCCAAAGCTAAAAAACATTGGACCATTAGAAGTAATTCAATCTTATCCAATTGATACGGTTAAGAAAGATGATACTTATGAGTTAATCAAAAAATATGGTTTAACACAGTTTGATTCTGGTCGTTATACGATTCCAAGCGTTAAGATTTTAATAGATAAAAAGCCTTTTTATAGCGATTCTATTAAAGTTGAAGTTGCCAATGTAAAAGTGGACACACTGCAGCAAAAAATGTACGATATTAAAGATATTTCCACTGTTGACGAAGGCATCGGCAATTGGTGGATTTATGTTTTAATTGCTCTTGTAATTATCGGAATCGGAGCTTTTGTTTATTGGTACGTTAAAAAACGTCAGTTGAAAAAAATCGAAGAGGAAGTTTACAAAACACCTATCGAAAAAGCTACAAGCTTATTAAACAACTTAGAGCAAAAAGAACTGGTTCAAAAAGGTGAGATTAAAGAATACTACAGTGAATTAACTGATATTGCACGTAATTATATCGAAGAAGCGATTCATATTCCAGCAATGGAAAGTACTACTTCTGAGTTAATTTCGGCAATTAGAGATGCTTCTACCAAAAAGAAAATGACGCTTACGCCAGAAACAGTTGAAAATCTGGAACGTGTTTTACGTCAGGCCGATTTAGTAAAATTTGCGAAATCTAAACCGCTTGAATTTGAAATTAAAGAAGATAAAAATAAAATTCAGAAAGTAATTTTAACGCTTGATAATGCTATTCCAACAGAAGTTCCTGAGGATATAGAAGATCAATTGTTAAACGAAGCACAAAGACAAAAACAGATTCAGGCACAGCTTAAGAAACAGCGCAATGCAAGAATCGGTTATGCTGTTGCCGCTATCATACTTTTATTGTTTGCAACAACAACTTTCTTTGTGGTTACCAAAGGGTTCAATTACGTAAAAGACAATATAATTGGCCATCCTTCTAAAGAATTATTGGAAGGAGAATGGGTAAAAAGTGCTTACGGAAATCCAGCCGTTATTATTGAAACTCCAAAGGTTTTAAAAAGATTGGACGCACAAAAAGCACTTCCAAAAGAAGCAATGGCTCTTATCAAAGAAATGCAGCTTTTTGCATACGGCAGCTTGATTGACAATTTCTATGTAACGGTTTCTACATCTAAATTCAAACAGCCAACAGATATTGATTTAAGCAAAACCCTAGAAGGCACGCTAAAAATTATAGAAGCTCAGGGCGGACAAAATATTATTGTAAAACAAGAAGATTTTCAAACAAATGAAGGTATTCAGGGAATAAAAGGTTATGGAACAATGACTGTTTTGAATCCAGCAACCAAAACAAGTACGAAAGCATATTATGAATTGCTGCTTTTCAAACAAGATCAAGGTTTACAGCAAATCATGATTTTACATGAAGAAGGAGACACTTATGCAAATGAAATCACGACCCGAATACTAAATTCTGTTGAACTTCAAAGAGCAAACAACTAATGAGCAAGATCACTTTTTTAAATCCAGAGTTTCTTTGGTTGTTTCTATTAATTCCGATTGCGATAATCTGGTTTTTCTGGAAACGCAACCAGCAGTCGGCTACCTTAAAAATGAGTTCGACAGCAGGATTCCAAAATAATGAATCGTTTTGGACCAAGTTCAAACCTGCTCTATACGTTTTTAGAATTCTTGCATTATGTTCGTTGATTATAGCATTGGCAAGACCAAGAACAGTAGACATTAGCAACCAAACTAAAACAACAAAAGGAATTGATATTGTAATGGCAATTGACGTTTCTGGATCTATGTTGGCAAAAGATTTAAAGCCAAACCGTATGGAAGCTTTAAAAAGAGTGGCAGCAGACTTCGTTGAAGAAAGGCCAAATGATAGAATCGGATTGGTTTTGTACGCTTCTGAAGCTTATACCAAAACGCCTGTAACTAGTGATAAAGCAATCATTCTTGAAGCTATAAAAGGCATTAAATACGATACGGTTTTACAAGACGGAACTGGAATTGGAATGGGATTGGCAACTGCTGTAAATCGTCTAAAAGACAGTAAAGCAAAAAGCCGTGTTATTATATTGCTTACAGATGGTGTAAATAATGCTGGATTTATCGAACCAGAAACTGCCGCTGATATTGCAAAACAATACGGAATAAAAGTTTACACCATTGGTCTTGGAACAAACGGAATGGCAGAATCTCCATACGCATACGCGCCAAACGGAGGTTTCTTATTCAAAATGCAAAAAGTTGAAATCGATGAAAGGCTGATGAAAAGTATTGCCCAAAAAACAGACGGAACATACTTTAGAGCTACAAGCAACGATAAATTAGCAGAAATCTACAACTCAATCAATAAGCTTGAAACAACAGAAATTCAAGAATTAAAATTCTATGATTATGATGAAAAGTACAGAGCTTTTGTTTTATTTGCAGGCTTTTTGCTGTTACTAGAAGTTGGATTAAGAAATACAGTTTACAGAAGCTTCATTTAATTTTAGATTAAAAAAAATCTAAAATCTAAATTCAGAAATCTAAAATTTAAAATGGAATTAGACGAAAAAAAATATTTATATCTCTTACTGCTTATCCCAATTGTGGTGTGCATTTTCCTTTTCAATATGTATTGGAAAAGAAGAACACAACGTGAATTTGGTGACTTGGAAATGGTAAAAAGATTGAGTCCGGAGAAATCGGTTTTTAAACCAGTTTTAAAAATTGTAGTTATTCTTTTGGCACTTACCTGTTTGATTATCGGTTTGGTAAATCCGAAGATTGGAACCAAGATGGAGACCGTAAAACGAGAAGGTATTGACATCGTTTTTGCTGTTGACGTTTCTAAAAGTATGCTGGCAGAAGATGTCGTTCCTAGCCGTCTAGACAAAAGTAAACAGCTGGTTTCTCAGATCATTAATAATTTAGGAAGCGATAGAATTGGAATTGTAGCTTACGCAGGAAGCGCTTTCCCAGTTTTACCAATTACATCAGATTACAGCGTTGCAAAAATGTTTCTACAAAGTATGAGTCCAGGAATGGTTTCATCTCAAGGAACATCTTTGGACGAGGCAATTAAATTGTCTTCGACTTACTTTGATGAAAAAAGTAAAACCAGCAAATTATTAATTCTGATTTCTGATGGTGAAGATCATTCTGAAGGCGCGGCTGCTGCTGCAGAAGAAGCCAATAAACTAGGAATGAAAATCATTACAATTGGTGTTGGTACAGAGAGAGGAGGAACAATTCCGCTAAAAGAAAATGGTGTTGTAAGAGGCTATCAAAAAGATCAAAACGGAGAAACCGTAATTACCAAATTAAATCAAGAAGGTTTAAAAACAATTGCAAAAGCAACAAAAGGTGGCTATGTTTACGGCGGAAGCACAAAAGAAGTGTTAGAATATGTCAAAAATGCTTTAAACAATATTCAGAAAACAGAATTTGAGGCAACACAAATGGCCGAGTTTCAGTCGCAGTTTCAGTGGTTTATTGGATTCGCATTTTTATTGCTTTTCCTAGACATTTTCTTATTAGAAAGAAAAACAAGCTGGATCAAAGAGTTGGATTTATTTAATGAAAAGAAATAAATGTTCAGAGTGAAATTCAGAACAGAAAACAAAATTAGAATGAAAAATTTACTCCTTTATATTTTACTAACGGTTTCTTTTGCAGTTTCTGCTCAAGAAAAAGACAAAACGTTGCCTGCTGGGAATGAAGAATATAAACAGAATAAATTTACTGATGCTGAGGCAAACTATAGAATTTCGGAATCAAAATTTCCTAAAAAATCAGCAGCTCCTTATAATTTAGGAAATACGATTTACAGACAAAATCAGATTTCGGAAGCTAAATTTGCTTACGCGAAAGCGATAAAAAATGCCAAAACAAGACCTGAAAAACACAAAGCTTATCATAACCTTGGAAATACTTTCATGAAAGAGAAAGATTATACTCAAGCAGTTGAAGCTTACAAACAAGCGCTTCGTAACGATCCAACCGATGAAGAAACGCGTTACAACTATGCTTATGCCAAACAAAAGCTAAAAGAAAATCCTCCTAAAAACGATCAGAAAGATAAAAATAAGGACAAAGACAAGGATAAGGATAAAAACAAAGACAAGGACAAGGATAAAAATAAAGATAAAGACAAGGATAAAAAAGACGATAAAGGCGATCCAGACAAAGACAAAAAAGATGGCCAAAATGATCCTAAGAAAGACGACAAGTCTGATAATAAAGGAGAACCAAAACCACAGCCTGGAGGAATATCAAAAGAACGTGTTCAGAATTTATTGGATGCAGTGAATAATGAGGAGAAGAAAATTCAGGATAAAGTAAACGCTCAAAAAGTAAAAGGCAGTCCTAAGAAAACAGAAAAAGACTGGTAAAATAAGTTGAATCGTTTAATCGTTTATTTGTTATTACAAAACGATTAAACGGTTTAACAGTTAAACAAACAACGACTAAAACAAGTAATGAAAAGATATTTAATTCTATTTCTAATCACTTTTCAAGGACTTATGGCTCAAGTACAATTTGAAGCCAGAGTCAGCAAAAACTCGCTTGGAATAAATGAAAGACTTCGCATAGACTTCATCATGAATGTGGACGGAGATAATTTCGAGCAACCTTCTTTTGACGGATTTAAAATGGTTGCGGGGCCAAGCCAACAGATTAGCCAGTCTTGGATAAACGGACGCAGTTCTTTTCAAAAAATATACTCCTATATCTTACAACCTGAAAGAAAAGGTGCCTTAACAATAAAACAGGCCGCTATAGAATTCAATGGACAGGTTTACAAAACCAATCCGATAAAGGTTACAGTAACCAATGCTGTGGCTCAGGAAAGAGATCCAAATGACAGACCTCAAGGATCTGGAAATGAATTATTGGAACTTGTTGCCGAAATCTCAAAAACAAATCCGTACTTAAACGAACCTATTACAGTCGTTTACAAACTGTATTTCAATAATATTGGTGTTACTGGTTTTAAAGAATTGGCAAAACCTAAATACAATGATTTTTGGAATCAGAACATTGATGTTAAGCAACTTTCTGTACAGCAAGGTTCTTACCAAGGTCAGCAAGCTTATTATGTAATCTTAAAAAAGACTATTCTATATCCTCAAAAATCAGGAAGACTTACAATTGAACCTCTTTCACTAGATATTGGCGTACAGTTACCAACAAATCGTCGTGACATGTTTGGTCAAATGATTATTGCAGAAGACAATAAAGTGGTTTCTGCTGGAGCAAAAACAATCAATGTGCGACCGCTTCCAGAAACCAACAAACCAGAAGGATTTACGGGTGCTGTCGGAAGATTTAATTTTACCGTTACTCCATCAAAAACAACACTTAAAAATGGTGAAGGACTTGACTTAATCGTAAGCGCACAAGGTAGCGGAAATATGAAGTTATTTACACTTCCTAAACCAGTTGTTCCAAATGCATTAGAAATGTATGATCCTGTTCATGATGAAAGCGTAACCACTTCTCTTACTGGTATGTCTGGAAGAATTACAGATAAATATACTATTGTACCGCAATACAGAGGAAAATATGCGATCAAACCAATGCAGTTTTCTTATTTTGATTTGAGTACTGGCACATATAAAACCATTACTTCAAAAGAAATTATGGTTGATGTTTTAGACGGACCAACGCCAGCGGAAGCAAATACAGGAGCAGCATCTAAAAATGTTGTAGCCAAAGCTGATCAATTCAAAAACATAAAACCTAAAACAATATTAATTCCTATTGCGAAAAAAGATTTTTATGATTCAAATCTATATTTAGGATTATTGTTAGCTCCATTTATCATTATTCCGATAATCATTTTAGCTAGAAAGAAAAAAGAGGCTATGGATAGTGATGTTACTGGAAACAGAATTAGAATGAACAATAAGCTGGCTAAGAAATATTTATCGCAAGCGAAGAAACATCTTAACAATAAAGAGCCTTTCTATATCGCACTTGAAAAAGCAATGCATAATTTCTTGAAAGCAAAACTACATATTGAAACTTCAGAAATGAGCAAAGACAATATTAGAGAGTTATTGTTATCTAGAAATGCAAATGCAGAAACAGTTCAGAATTTTATTGCTTTGACTGAAAACTGCGAGTTTGCACGTTATGCACCAGCATCGAGCGCTTCAATTCAGCAGGATTATGATAAAGCGGTTATGATTATTTCTGAATTAGAAAAACAGATTGTTTAAACGTAATAAAACAAACCTGACAGGTTTTGAAAACCTGTCAGGTTTAAACAAAATAAGATGAAAAACATACTATATCTCTTTTTATTCATCTCGCAGGTTTTCTTTGCGCAAGGTCGTTTTGAATCGGCCAATGCACTGTACCAAAAAGGGCAATATAAAGAAGCAGCACAGGTTTATGAGAACATCATAAAGGAAGATAAATTACATTCTGCCGAAGTGTATTTTAATCTTGGAAATTGTTATTACAAACTAAATCAAGTTGCACCTTCAATTTATAATTATGAAAAAGCTTTGGTTCTTAAACCAAACGATCCTGAGACTTTAAACAATTTAAAGTTTGCCAAAAAACTAACTATTGACGAAATCAAAGAAGTTCCGAAAGTAGGTTTTGCAAAACTGATTCAGAACTTTACTTCCATTTTTGATTATAATACTTGGGCTAAAATTTCTGTTGTACTTGGTTTTGTGTTTTTATTGAGTTTTATTGGATATTATTTTTCGAGCGCTACAATTGCAAAAAGAATTTATTTTGTCGGAATGTTTATCATTTTGGTAGCTTTTGCTTTAAGCATTTCAGCTGGAATGTCTGAAAAAAGTCATTTTGAAAACGATCGTGTTGCCATTGTTTTTTCGGAATTAAGCCAAGTGAGACATGAGCCTCAAAAATCTTCGAACGGAATTATTTTATTGCACGAAGGAGCAAAAGTTTATGTTTTGGAAAGTGTTGCGGGCTGGAAAAAAATCGAATTGACAGATGGAACTCAAGGCTGGATTGAATCGGCAACAATCAAAGAAGTAAAATAAGGTTTTAAAAATATTCAAATAAAAAATTCCAAATTCCAATTTTAAGTTGGAGTTTGGAATTTTTCTTTTTTGGAATTTGAATTAGTTTATTGCATCAACCAATCGTACAAATTCAGATCTGTAGCCGTCTTCGTCATTTGACAAACCAGATTTTGCCAGTCTTTTAATATCCGAACTTGAACTGTTGGCTATATATTTTGATTCACGCAATTTTAATCCGAACCAAGAAACCGCAGTTGTAAATTTAAAATCAGGAGAACTATTTTCTAAATCTGTTTTCTGATCTGGTATAACATTTACTATTTCAATACTTTTGTTGCCATCAGGTTTTTTATATCTAAATTTTACTGTAGCCAATTCATCACTGTAATTTCCCTCAGTTTGTTTTGTTTTAGTGTATTTCAGATCTGACGGAACATAGTCACTTTCTACACCTATTGGAACGATTTCATACAAAGCTGTAACTGAATGTCCGCTTCCCAATTCGCCCGCATCAATTTTATCATTTTTAAAATCTTCTGCATTCAGTTTTCGGTTTTCATAACCAATCAATCGATATGCCTGAACATGTTTTGGATTAAACTCAATTTGAATTTTTACATCTTTCGCGATAGCAAACATAGATCCCTTAAATTCTTTCCCAAGAAAACGATTTGCTTCCTGAATATTATCTATATACGCGTAATTTCCATTTCCTTTATCGGCAAGAATTTCCATTTTACTGTCTTTGTAATTCCCCATTCCAAATCCTAAAACGGTTAAGAAAACTCCAGATTCTCTTTTTTGTTCAATCAATTTTAGCATATCATCATCTGAAGAAGCGCCAACATTAAAATCACCATCTGTAGCTATTACCACTCTATTATTTCCCTCTTTAATAAAATTTTGTTGTGCAAGTTTGTACGCCAATTCGATTCCCTCTCCTCCTGCTGTACTTCCTCCAGCATGCAAATCGTCAAAAGCATCTATAATTTCATCTTTATTATCGCCAGAAGTTGGTTCCAAAACTACTCCTGCGGATCCTGCATAAACTACAATCGAAACTTTATCAATGCTTCGAAGTTCTTTTACCAAAATTTTCATGGATTCTTTAAGCAAAGGCAATTTATTTGGTTCATCCATAGAACCAGAAACATCCACTAAAAAAACCAGATTGGAAGCCGGCAAATTTGCCATTGGAACATTCTTTCCCTGCAAACCA
Source organism: Flavobacterium sp. LPB0248 (assembly GCF_013388355.1). Taxonomy (GTDB): domain Bacteria; phylum Bacteroidota; class Bacteroidia; order Flavobacteriales; family Flavobacteriaceae; genus Flavobacterium. The sequence continues at coordinate 3,034,700 of NZ_CP058246.1, read as the reverse complement.
ATCTTTAACAATCGACTGTTTTTATTCCACGGACAATCACTGTATTCTGTATTAATTGCAAACGGATGCTGGCCATCTGGCTGTGGATATCTGTATTTAAAGAAATTGATCATTTCTTCTACACGAACGGCATCTTTTGGAACTTTTTGCCCTTCGTTTATAAATCGACGAATATTGGTGTAAGATGCATTATCAACATCAATAGAAAAAGTAGAAAGCGGTTCTTTGACCGGAGATTCAAAAGGATTCTCTTCTAATCCTGCATAGCTTTCTGTATTTGGTTCAATGTACATTTCCTCTGGAATTGCATCTATTACAGCTGCAGCAGAATCAACTGTCTCGTAACTTTGGTCTGGTGCATACGCTTTCTTACAGCTAAAAATAGTAAGTACAAGGAATGCCATCATAAAGAAATTAAGATTTCTCATAAAGTAAGTTTTTAAAAAATTAATAAAAGGTTATAGGCTTCAAATAAGGACTAGCATTCCGGATGTACTAGAGGCGATTATTTGCAATTTTTCGAAGTATCAAAACCGTGCCAAATTTTTTACAAATATTTTTCTTACGTGAAAATAAAATGAGAAACCCCTATTTTTAAAGGGATTTGGTATGAAATATTTTTTGTGAAATACAAAGATTTTTTTGCCACAGATTAAAATGATTAAATGGATTAATCTTTTCTAATCCTTTATCCCGATAGCTATCGGGAGTGGCATTATTTTTTTTCAGCTAGACTAAAACTGATAAATCTTCTCTGGTGTTACACAATAATCCAATTTAATATCCGATTCAAAAACATCATCAATCTGGTTTACGGCTTCAAAAAAAGAAAGTCCGATTTTGACGGTTTCTGGTTTGCATTCGGCAAGGAATTTATCGTAGAAACCTTTTCCATAACCAATTCGATTTCCAAAAACATCAAAAGCCAAAAGCGGTACAAAAACAACTTCAACTTTAGACGAAGGAATTTCGATTCCGTCAACTGGTTCCGGAATATTGTATTCGTTCTTTTTGATTTTGGTATTATCTGTTAAAAGAAAATGAGTCATTTTTCTGGATTCGAAATCACTTTTAGAAATCAGAATTTCTTTGTCTTTTCCAGAAAGCAAATGCAGAATATATTCGGTATTCACTTCCTTATGTTCTTCAATCGGAAGAAAAACATGATAATAACTTTTATCCCAAATTGGCATTTGAATTAATTGATTGGCAATTGCCAAACTTTTTTCTTCTATATCTTCAAAAGAAAGCGCTTTACGGAAATTTTTATATTCTAGTCGGAGTTCTTTTTTACTCGTCGGCATTGTCTGGAATTTTAGATAAATGATAGATTGCGTCGCCTTCATAAACAATTGGCGAATGATTGGCATTAATTACATAACCATCATGGGGCGCTTTTACTTTTTGCTCAAATTTACCAAACGGATCTGTAATGATTGCCAGGATTGTGCCTTTGGTTACAAATTTCCCAACCAAATTAAAATCATGAAGTAAGCCAGAACATTTTGCACGAAGCCAAACCGACTGTTTTATATAAATGGAAGGAGTCAAAGCTGGCTCAGCAATTTGTTTAGAATCGAGCATTTCTAAATAATGAAGCAAACGTTTGGTTCCTAAAACACCTTGATTTGCAATTTCGTTATTGATGTCTAATGATTTTCCGCCTTCAAAAAGCAACATTTTCACATTGGCATTTTCAGAAGTTTTTCTAAAAGATCCATTTATGTTTTTAGAATACAATGTAAAGGGCGCATTAAAAATATCGGCCAAAACTTTCAGTTCAGGATTATTCTCTGTAATTCTAATCTGCGGAGCATTAAAACGGCTTGCACCACCTGCATGAAAATCGACAGCATAATCTAAAATCGGTAAAATTTCTTCGACAATATGATACGCAAATCGACTGGCAAGTGAACCTTTTTTGCTTCCTGGAAAAACACGATTCAAATCACGTCCGTCTGGAAATTCGCGAGATTTGTTCACAAATCCGTACATATTGATTACCGGAATGCAGATAATAGTCCCTCGCGACGGTCTGTTGATTTTTTTACTGATAATCTGACGAACAATTTCGACACCGTTAATTTCGTCGCCATGAATTCCAGCAGAAAATAAAACAGTCGGCCCTTCATGTTTGGAACGACGTACAATAACAGGAATATTCAACTTAGTTGTAGTATGCAGTCTAGCAATTTCGACGTTTATGGTTCTATGTTCTCCCGGCAAAATCGATTCGCCGAAAATAACCAATGGAGCACTATTTTTCATGTAGAATTATAAAATCTAAATATAGAAATTATATTTTAAATTCATACTTTTGGATTTAATACACAAATTCCTATATAAACAAAATAATAACCTATTTACCAAAAGAATGAAAAAGACTTTAATATTACTTAGCGCGTTGACCCTTATGGTTTCATGCATGAGCAAGGAAGAAAAAATGAAAGAAGCAGAAGAAGATGGAAATGAAGTAATTGCTGTAAAATCCAAATTAATTGAAGGCGCAGGAAAAGCGCTTCTAAAGGTATTGGAGATGTGATAAAAGGAATAAATTCTGGAATGAATGAAAGCATAAATCAATCTGATGTAATTGCTGAAGCCTCTTTTAAAGCAAATTTTGAAGATTGCAAAGCCGAAAAAATTTATGCTTCTAGTGAAGACAAAGAAAAAAAAGTGACTATTTATTTAATAGCTAAAAATGACTTTAAAGGCGATTTAATTTTAAAAGCTTTCAATGCTGATAAAAAAGAAATAGGAAGAAGCCGATTAAAAGTCGACATTAAAAAAGATGATGCTAAATATGTAGATTTTACTTTTGACGAAAGAACACATTTACTGCAAACAGAATATTTTTCGATCAAATAAAAATATGTTTTACAAAAGAGCCTTTTACAGTATAAAAGGCTCTTTTTTTGAAGAAGAAAATCAAAAGAATTTTAAACTTTAAGCTCAATAGCTTAATTTTGTAATTATGCAGAGTCCTCTTGAACTTCAAATTATAACCTTACCCGATAATCCTGGCGTTTATCAATATTATGATAAAGACGGGAAAATCTTGTATGTCGGAAAAGCCAAAAATTTAAAAAAAAGGGTTTCATCCTATTTCAATAAAATTCACGATACTGCCAAAACCAACGTTCTGGTAAAAAAAATCGTGACGATAAAACACATTGTAGTTCCAACCGAAACAGATGCGCTTTTATTAGAAAACAATTTAATTAAAACACTTCAGCCGCGATACAATGTTTTGCTTCGTGACGACAAAACGTATCCATGGATCTGTATTAAAAAAGAACCTTTTTCGAGGATATTTTCAACTCGAAACATGGTCAAAGATGGTTCTGAATATTTTGGTCCATACACCAGTTTTAAGACAGTACATACTATTTTAGATTTAATTAAAGAATTATATCCGCTTCGAACTTGTAACTATGACTTGAGTCAATCGAATATTAATTCAGGAAAATTTAAAGTTTGTCTGGAATATCACATTGGCAATTGCAAAGGACCTTGCGAAGGTTTGGAACCTTTGGAGGAATACCAAAGACAAGTCAATGCTATTCGCGAAATCCTAAAAGGAAACTTCAAAGAAAGCTTAAAGGATTTCAAGAAATTGATGAATAATTATGCGCAGAATTTACAATTTGAAGAAGCACAAAAAATAAAAGAGAAAATTGAGGTTTTAGAAAACTATCAATCAAAATCGACCATCATTAATCCGAAGATTACCAATATTGATGTTTTCTCTATTGTTTCAGACGAAAGTGCCGCTTTTGTCAACTTCCTTCAGATTTCTCATGGTTCGATTATTCGTTCGCACACTTTAGAGATGAAGAAAAAATTGGACGAAAGCGATGAAGAATTATTAGAATTAGCTATTGTAGAACTTCGCGAGCGTTTTCAATTGTTATCAAAAGAGATCATTGTTCCTTTCGAAATGGATTTGGGCGAAAACATCAAAACTACTGTTCCGCAACTTGGAGATAAAAAACAGATTTTAGATTTGTCTATTCGAAATGCTAAATTCTATCGAATCGAACAATTAAAACAATTGCAAATTGTAGATCCCGATCGTCATGTAAATCGAATTATGGCGCAGATGCAAAAAGATTTACGTCTTCCGTCTGAACCAAGACATATCGAGTGTTTTGATAACTCCAACATTCAGGGAACCAATCCGGTTGCGGCTTGTGTGGTTTTTAAAGACGGAAAACCGAGCAAAAAAGATTACCGCCATTTTAATGTTAAAACCGTTGAAGGTCCAAACGACTTTGCTTCGATGACCGAAATCGTATATCGTCGTTACAAAAGATTATTGGATGAAAACGAACCTTTGCCGCAATTAATTATTATTGATGGTGGAAAAGGACAGCTTTCGGCAGCATTAAAAAGTATCGACGATTTAGGCTTACGCGGAAAAGTAGCAATCATTGGAATCGCAAAACGTTTGGAAGAACTTTTCTATCCTGGTGATTCGATTCCGTTATACTTAGACAAAAAATCAGAAACTTTAAAAGTGATTCAGCATTTAAGAAACGAAGCGCATAGATTCGGAATCACATTTCATAGAGATAAACGCAGTAAATCGGCACTTAATTCTTCGGTTGAAAGCATTCCGGGAATTGGCGAAAAAACCATGACAACATTAATACAACATTTCAAAAGTGTTAAAAGATTGAAATTGGCTACAGAAAAAGAAATTTCAGCCGTTGTAGGTGTTTCTAAAGCCAAAAAAATTGTCGACTTTTACAAAACCAATTAAAGTTTTTATGCGTTCATTCCAACTGTACATTTCAAAAATTCGGTTCAAAGGAGCTTATTCGTACGCATTCTCATTTGTTTTGTTGATGACATTTTTGTTTTCGCCAAAATCTTTTTCACAGGAAACAAAAAAAGACAGCGTGAAAAGGCCAAAAATTGGTTTGGTTCTAAGCGGTGGCGGCGCCAAAGGTTTTGCTCATATTGGAGTTTTAAAAGTTTTGGAAGAAGCCGGAATCAAAATCGATTATATTGGAGGAACCAGTATGGGTTCAGTAATTGGCGGACTTTATGCTTCTGGCTACAATGCTTCGCAAATTGATTCTATTTTCAAAAAGACCAATTTTGATGAATTAATAAACGATTACATTCCACGTTCGTCCAAAAACTTTTATGGCAAAAAGAATGACGAGTTGTATGCCGTTGTTTTACCTTTTAGCAATTTCAGAATTGGTATTCCTGAAGCTCTTTCAAAAGGAATGTACAATTATAATTTATTGAGCAGTTTAACTAGAAATGTGCGCCATGTTCGCGATTTCAACGAACTGCCAACTCCATTTTTATGTATCGGAACCAACATTGAAACTGGCGAAGAAGTTTTATTAAACAAAGGAAATCTCGTTCAGGCTATGATGGCAAGTGCAGCTTTTCCTTCTCTATTTACTCCCGTAGAAATTGATGGAAATTTGTTGGTTGATGGTGGAGTTGTAAATAATTATCCTATAAAAGAAGTTCGCAATCTTGGCGCTGATATTATTATTGGTGTTGATGTTCAAGACGATTTGCTGAAAAGAAAAAACCTAAAAAATGCTACGCGAATCTTGGTACAGATTACCAATCTGCAGTCCATCGAAAAGATGAAGAGCAAAGTAAAAGATACAGATATTTATATCAAGCCAGATATTCGTGACTTTGGTGTTATTTCATTTGACCGAGGAGAAGAAATCATCAGAAAAGGGGAAGAAGCTGCTTTTGCTGTTTACGAGAAACTCAAAACATTGACAGACGAAAGCAATTTTTACAAAAAACCAAAACTAAAACTAGCTTCGGACACACTTCATATTCAAGACATAAATACTGATAAATTAGAAAATTATACCAAAGAATATATTCGCGGTAAACTCCGTTTCAAACCCGGAAGCACTATAACTTATGATGGACTTCAGACTGGAATAAACAACTTAAATGCAACGCAAAACTTTAGCACAATCTCCTATTGTCTTCAGCCAGATGGCGACAAAGACGACTTGGATTTAGTTTTAAGAGAAAATCCAACCCAAACTTATCTAAAACTTGGATTACATTATGATGGTCTTTACAAAAGTGCCGTTTTATTAAATCTTACTCACAAAAAGACTTTCTTAAAAAACGATGTTACTTCTTTGGATATCATTTTGGGTGATAATTTCAGATATGATTTTAACTATTATGTCGAAAATGGTTTTAATATCAGTTTTGGATTCCGTTCTAGATTGAATCAATTTAATCGAAATGTAACTACTAGTTTGAGTGGCGTTCTTAAAGAGAATCCCAATGTCAACCTTATTAATGTTGACTTCATTGATATAACCAATCAGGCCTATTTCCAGACTATTTTTGTCCAGAAGTTTTTAATGGGTGGCGGCTTAGAATATAAATACCTAAAAATTAGCTCACCAACACTTACCAACGAAGACAACATAATAGAAAAAAGCAATTATTTTAGTGCCTTTGCCTATTTAAAATACGATTCGCTAGACGAAAAATATTATCCAAATTCTGGATTATATTTTTCTACAGATCTGCAAACCTATATGGCATCATCAGATTATACGAAACAATTTAAACCTTTCTCGATTGCAAAAGCCGAAATATCGGTTGTTAGACCGCTATTCAAAAAAGCAACTATAAAATTTGGAGCCGATGCTGGATTTAATATTGGCAGCGACAGCGTTCCGTTTTTCGATTTTATATTTGGAGGTTATGGCTACAACAAAATAAACAATTTCAATTATTTCTATGGATATGATTTTCTAAGCATTGCCGGCAACAGTTATATTAAAACTGATATCAATATTGATTACGAAATCTTCAAAAAAAATCACATCAATATATCTGCTAATTTTGCCAACTTAGGAGATGATATCTTTTCTTCTGTAGATTGGGTTTCTATGCCAAAATATACAGGATATGCGATTGGTTATGGTTTAGAAACTATTATTGGTCCTATCGAAGTAAAACAATCTTGGTCTCCAGAAATGTCAAAAAGTTTTACATGGTTCAGCATAGGGTTCCAGTTTTAGTATTAAAACCGAGAATACTTCAATAAAATCTGTCATTTTTTTTACTTAGTAAAAATTATATCAAAAAAACTAAGTTATTTTATAGTTATAAATAATATAATTTTTATTTTTACTCCGAAAAAATTACGACATTTGTTATAATGAAAACAAATTGGACAGGTTTATTAGAGTATCTTCAATTCCTCATTAAGAGAAATCCTGAGTAATGGCTCTATCGAATTGAAATAATCAGTCAATTGAAAAAATTGAACTGCTTATTATCTCTGCAATTCAAATTTTCGAATTATCTAATTTACTAATTATCTAATTGAAAAGCCATGCCACTATATCATAAACTTGGGGAATTTCCTCAAAAGCGACACACCCAATTCGAAAAACCAAACGGCAGATTTTACTACGAACAATTGTTTGGAACAGAAGGTTTTCACGGACATTCGTCGCTATCTTATCACGTACACAGACCGACACAGGTTAAAGAGATTTTAAACTCTTATTCGGTTGAACCTAAAATTGCAATCGGAAAAAATATAAAATCACTTCTTTTTAAAGGTTTTGAATTAAAACCTGAAAATGATTTTCTAGACAGCCGAAAAGCGATGTTAGTCAATAAAGACTGTATTATTGGTTTGGCTGCGCCGAAAGAATCGCTTCGAAATTATTTCTACAAAAATGCCGATGCCGATGAAATGCTTTTCATCCATAGAGGAAAAGGGAAATTAAGAACCATGTTAGGAAATATTCCGTTTCAATATGGAGATTACCTAATTATTCCGCGTGGTATTATTTATCAGATCGATTTCGAAACAGAAGACAACCGACTATTTTACGTAGAATCGTATTCTCCTTTTTATACTCCAAAACGTTATAAAAACCAGTCAGGACAGCATTTAGAACATTCTCCATTTTGTGAGCGTGATTTTATTCTGCCAAATGAATTGGAAACGTATGACGAAAAAGGCGATTTTTTAATTAAAATCAAAAAAGAAGGAATGATTCATGAAGTGGTTTATGCCACACATCCGTTTGACGTTGTAGGCTGGGACGGCTACAATTTCCCTTACGGATTTTCAATTCACAATTTCGAACCTATAACTGGGCGTGTTCACCAACCGCCACCAGTTCATCAAACTTTTGAAACAGCTGCTTTTGTAGTTTGTTCTTTCTGCCCAAGACTTTACGATTATCACCCAAAAGCTATTCCAGCACCTTACAATCACAGCAATATAGATTCTGACGAAGTACTATATTATGTTGATGGCGATTTTATGAGCCGTAATAATATCGAGCAAGGTCATATCACTTTACACCCAAAAGGAATTCCGCACGGACCAGCGCCAGGCGCAATGGAACGCAGCATTGGTCATAAAGAAACTCAAGAATTAGCTGTTATGGTGGATACGTTCCGTCCGTTAATGGTTACTGAAGAAGCTATGGGACTTGACGACGGTCAGTACTACAAATCTTGGACGGAATAATTAGTCAATGTGCCAATTTGATAATTAGAAAATTTCTTTGATTAGAAAATGTGTCAATTTGGAAATTAGATAATTAAATATTGTAATTTTAAACTTACAAAATAAATTATCTCATTATCAAATTTTCTAATTATCAAATTAAAACAAATGACTTTTAACGAAAAATATAAAGACAACGCTCTTTTAATAAAAACCTTCAATTTCGCATTAAATATAATTGACTATACAACCGAACTTCAAGATCAAAAGAAATTCGTAATTGCAAACCAATTATTAAAAAGCGGAACATCAATTGGAGCTAATTCAAAAGAGTCACAAAACGCAGAAAGCAAGGCAGATTTTATTCATAAATTAAAAATTGCTATTAAAGAAGCAGACGAAACAGAATATTGGTTGTTTTTATGCGATGCACATAGCGAATATCCAAAGTGCAGTCGTTTATTAAATGATCTCTCAGAAATTTTAAAGATTTTAAACAAAATAATATCAACATCTAAGAGGAATTAGAAAATTAGAAAATGTGTCAATTAGAAAATTGATCAAATTAAAGCATTTCAAAAATTATCTTATTTTCTCATTATCAAATTATCTAATTATGAGTAAAGAAGTTAAATCAGTAGAATACGGATTAGAAAAAATATTTGAAGGAGCGCAAGATTTCCTTCCATTATTAGGAACAGATTATGTAGAATTTTATGTAGGTAACGCAAAACAAGCAGCACATTACTATAAATCTGCATTTGGATATCAGTCATTGGCTTATGCCGGATTAGAAACTGGAGTAAAAGACAGAGCATCTTATGTTTTAAAACAAGATAAAATCAGAATTGTGTTAACGACGCCATTAACAGCTGATTCTCCAATAAACGAACATTTGAAAAAACATGGTGACGGTGTAAAAGTTGCAGCACTTTGGGTTGAAGATGCTACAAAATCTTACGAAGAAACTATGAAACGTGGTGCTCGTTCTTTTATGGAGCCAACCGTTGAAGAAGATGAATTTGGTCAGGTTGTTCGTTCTGGAATTTACACTTATGGAGAAACGGTTCACATTTTTGTAGAAAGAAAAAATTATAATGGCGTTTTCTTGCCTGGTTACAGAGAATGGAAATCTGACTTTAACCCAGAATCAACTGGTTTAAAATATATCGACCATATGGTTGGAAACGTAGGTTGGAACGAAATGAACACTTGGGTAAAATTTTACGAAGACGTTATGGGATTTGTAAACTTCCTATCTTTTGACGACAAACAAATTACCACAGAATATTCTGCTTTGATGAGTAAGGTAATGTCAAACGGAAACGGAAGAATTAAATTTCCAATCAACGAACCAGCTGAAGGAAAGAAAAAATCTCAGATTGAAGAATACTTGGATTTCTATGGCGGCCCTGGAATTCAGCATATCGCCATTGCAACAGATGATATTATTAAAACCGTATCACAATTAAGAGCGCGTGGTGTTGAATTTTTATCGGCTCCTCCACATACATATTATGAAGCAATTCCTGAAAGATTAGGAGTTCACATGGACATGATGAAAGAAGATTTAAATGAAATCGAAAAATTAGCGATCATGGTAGATGCTGACGAAGATGGATACTTATTACAAATTTTTACTAAGCCAGTTCAAGACAGACCGACGCTTTTCTTCGAAATTATTCAAAGAATGGGAGCAAAAGGGTTTGGTGCAGGTAACTTTAAAGCACTTTTTGAGTCTATCGAAAGAGAGCAAGAATTGAGAGGAACGCTATAAAATGTTAATTTTCATGCATAAAACAGCATAATTCTCCAAAAAACGATGATTTTTTTGCAAATGTTATGTTAAACTTGACTTTGGCTATTTGTTTTTTGAACTTTCTATCTATCTTTGCACTCGCAAATCAGGAAGGGGTGGTTTCCTTCCGAATTGATATAAATTTCATAATTTATAGTTTTTTGGTTAGTTAATAGCATAAAAACTCAGTCATCTTTGACTGAGTTTTTTTGTTTTGGTACATTTGGAATAAAATTTGCATTTGTCTACCTTTATAATTAAATGTAAAGATTGTACTATGAAAAAGCTCATCCTCACTATATTAGCACTAACACTACTTGCTTTCAGCCCTCAAAAAGAAGATGCTTTCGACACAGGAGAATATTTCAAATTTAGAATACATTACGGAATTGTAAATGCTGGATATGCAACACTTGAAGTTAAAGATGCTGTTATAAACAATAAAAAGGTATATCACTCTGTTGGAAAAGGTTACACAACTGGAATGTCTAAATTTTTCTTCAAAGTAGAAGATTTATACGAAAGTTATTTTGACAAAGAAACAGGAAAACCGTACCGTTATGTCCGAAAAATTGACGAAGGCGGTTATACCAAAAATCAAGAAGGTTTTTTTAATCAAGCGGAAAATAAAGTTTTAGTAAAAGACTATAAACGTAAATCAGAAAAAACCATCATGGTTTCTGAAGAAGTACAGGATATTGTTTCTGCATTTTATTTCCTGAGAAATCATCCAAATATAGACAAACTTAAATCGGGTGAAGCCATCACAATCGACATGTTTTTTGATGATGAAATCACAAAATTTAAGTTAAAATATGTAGGTCGTCAAGATATTACGACTAAATTTGGAACCGTTTCTACGATGGTGTTCAAGCCATTGGTACAAACAGGAAGAGTATTTAAAGAAAAAGAGAGCTTAACTCTCTGGATAACAGACGACGTAAACAAAGTTCCAATTAGAATTAAAGCAGATTTGGCAGTAGGATCTCTTAAAGCCGATCTCGATGAATATAAAGGATTGAAAAGTCCACTAAAAGCAAAAAAATAATGAACCCTACAGATCATTCTGAAGCAATTTTAAAAGAAATTGACCTTAAATTTCAAGCCATAAATCAAAAAACTGATGTTCAGTTAGAAGGATTGCTTTGGGCCAAACCAATTACTTATTGGGATTACATTCAAACTGATGCTCTATTAAATTTACAAATTCAGCGCACCACACTTCCTGACGAAATGGTTTTTATCATGTACCATCAGGTAAACGAATTAATCTTTAAGATGATTTTGTGGGAAATTGACCAGATTGCAGAAACAGCAAACATTCAGGTTGATTTTTTTAGCGAAAGATTATCAAGAATCACCAGATATTTTGACATGCTTACCAATTCGTTCAGCATTATGGAAAACGGAATGGAAGTAGATCAATACATGAAATTTAGAAACACTCTTACTCCAGCAAGCGGATTCCAAAGCGCTCAATATAGACTAATCGAATTTGCATCGACCGATGTTATCAATTTAACAGACCGCAGATACAAAGCAAACTTTGATGAAAACACCGATTTAGAAACCAGCTTCGAACACCTTTATTGGCAAGCTGCCGGAAAAGACTATCACACTGGCGAAAAGTCGTATTTATTAAATGAGTTTGAAAAGAAATATAAAGAGCAATTTTTAAGACAAATGGCTTCGTTTAAAACGAAAAACATTTGGCAAAAATTCACACAATTACCAGTTGAAGATCAGCAAAATACTTCATTAATCGATGCAATGCGCCATTATGACAAAACGGTAAATATTACGTGGGTAATGCAACATCTAAATACTGCAAGAAAATACATCTTGGAAAGCGGAAAAGGCAACGGAGAAGCAACAGGAGGAAGCGACTGGCAAAAATATATGCATCCAAAATACCAAAGACGCATCTTTTTTCCTAAATTGTGGACCGAAGAAGAATTGTCCAATTGGGGAAATGAAACTGAAGCCTAATTTCACCACAAAAAATTTATAAAGTTTGAAAAAAGCAGTCGTAATTTTAATTGTCTTGTTTTCTATTTTTTCATGTAAAAAAACAGAAGAAAAAGTAGAAGCAAAAATTACTAAACCAACAACCAAAAAAATAGAATTCGGTTTTAATTACGCAGACTTTAATGTTGTTAATGATACTATTTCAAAAGGAGATTCTTTTGGATCAATCTTACAGAGCCAAAATATTGGAGACAAAAAAGTACATGATATTGTAGAACAGGTAAAAGATTCTTTCAATGTTAGAAGCATTCGTTACGGCAAACCTTTTACTTTACTTCGCGCTAAAAACAAAACCAATAATCTACAAGTTTTTATTTATCAGCCAGATGCATTAAGTTACTATGTTATCGATTTAAGAGACAGCATTGCAAAAGCATACAAAAAAATAAAACCTGTTACTTTAAAAAGAAAAATGATTGGCGGTGTTTTAAAAAGTTCACTTTCTGAAACTTTAGGAAACGAAAGTGTCGAAACCGCTTTGGCAAGCCGAATTACAAAAGTCTTTTCTTGGTCTATTGACTTCTTCAAACTAAAAAAAGGAGATCGTTATGGATTAATTTTCAAAGAACGATTTATCAACGGAAAAACTTACGATGGTGTTGAAGAACTTGAAGCCGCATTTTTTGAATATAAAGGTAAAATTGTTTACGCCTTTCCATTTGAAAGAGATACTACTTCTGGAAAAATCGAATATTATGACGATCAAGGAAGAACACTTAAAAATTTCTTCCTAAAAACACCAATCAAATTCAGCCGAATCACTTCAAGATTTACCATGAATAGATTTCATCCGGTGCAGCACACTTGGAAAGCCCACAAGGGAACCGATTATGCGGCGCCAACTGGAACTCCAATTTCTACCACAGCATCTGGAGTTGTAGAAACAACTGGATATACGGCAGGAAACGGAAACTTTGTCAAAGTAAAACATAACGGAACCTACTCTACTCAGTATTTACACATGTCTAAAATCTTGGTTCGTCGCGGACAGCGCGTTACTCAAGGGCAGACAATTGGTTTGGTAGGAAGTACAGGTCTGGCTTCTGGTCCGCATGTTTGTTATCGTTTTTGGAAAAACGGTGTTCAAGTCGATGCGCTTCGATTGAATCTTCCAACTGGAGAATCTCTAACAGGAAACGACAGAACTCGTTTTATGACACAGATTGAACCTTTGAAAAGAGAATTGGACAGCATTGGGAATCTGTAAATAATCTATTTTGCAATCTTTTTTGAATCGAAAGTCATGAAAAATGAACGCCTCAAAACCATTTACCATGAAACTTTTTCTGGTTTAAAACTATTCTATAGAGATACGAATCTTTCTGAAAGTTTGATTTCAAATTATAAGGTCGGCCAAATCATTCAAGAAAAAGGATTTACCGATATGAGTTCGATTGGTGGAGGTCTTTTTGGAAATTTCAGATATTTAATTGCAAGCGCTCACGCCAAAGATTTGTCAAAATTCAATCCCGATTCTGCAAAAAACGGTCATTTTCTTTTAGACTCTATAGCTTATTTTAAAGTATTGGACATTCAGAAAATTGGTGACAAAACGCAAGTTTTTCTTTTAAACATCCCTGATAACTCTATTTCGCTTTTCAAAAATTCATCTTCGAACTTAGAAGAAGAAATTATAGAAAAAGCTCAAAAACGCTTTCGCGAAAAAATCGACGCTGATTTAATTCCGGAATTGCAGACCGAAAATTGGAAAGAAAGAACAAAATCTCCTCTCGGAATGAGCGATAATGGTGAACTATTTTTTGATGATTCTAAGATTAAAACTGAATCTCCAAAAAGAATTGATGTCGATGTTTCGAAGAAAATTATAGAAATCAATAAAAAACCTTGGTGGAAATTTTGGTAAACTAAAAAACAAATTAATTTCTTTATATATTTGTAGCTAATTTTTTACTTTTTAGAAATGATTCCTGCTCAAACTAAAACTATTAAAATAATAATAAGCCTAACTGCTTTACTTTTTCTACAAGCTTCATTTGGACAAACTTTAAAAGACTGTTCTACATGTAAAACCCAATTAATCAAAAAAGAACAAGTTAAAAATCTAAATGTAGACAACATAAGACTTTTGACTAATGAAATCTTTGCAAGAAATGGGTATATGTTTGAAAACTCTAGATTTCAGGAATATTTTGAGAATAAATCTTGGTATAAATCAGTAGGAGACAATAAAAAAGTTGTCTTAAATGACATTGAAAAGAAAAACCTTGCTTTTTTTAAAGACGTTACAAAAACTTTAGAAGATCAGAAAAAAGAACTGACTTCACAGCTTAAAAACTTTAAAGAGCTTGTTTTTCAAGATAAAATTAGCGAATTACAAAACGCTTACAATTTTAGCTACGAAAAAGGCAATTCTGAAGAAAAGAAACTACTAAAAGAAGTTTTCCGTAAAATAAACCTTAACGACATTAACTACTACAAAAGTAAAGGAATGTTTAAAACGATTGAGGATAATGGCTTTGTTCAAATCGAATACATGGTTTATATTGAAAACGACGAAGTAACGATTACTTATAATTATATGGCACATTCTAAAATCATTGAGGATTTTGATGAGTATACAGATTATCTTTCCGAAAATGAGTTTAGCTATAACTGGCAATTTAAGTTTACGAGAAATAAACTTAATTATATAAGACTTGCTGTTGCCGGATAATTTGCGAACTGAAATACAGTTAAAACGTTTTCGTAACTAATTGTTATATAATCGCAAACCGCTCCCCTTTTAAAAGTTATTTCAGTATTTTTGTGTTTCAGAAAACAAACTCAATTATAGATAAAATGGCTTTAAACACAACAAACCCAACTGGGACTGAAGCGTGGAAAAATCTACAAAACCACTATAACGCAATTCACGAAACCACAATACAAGAATTGTTTCAACAAGATAGTGCGCGCGTTGAAAAATTCAATTTGCAATGGAATGACTTTTTAGTAGATTATTCAAAAAATAATATCAGTCAAGAAACAGTTTCTCTTTTATTAGAATTAGCAAACTCAATCGGACTAAAAGATGCAATTGCACAATATTTTGGAGGAGAATTAATCAATCAGACTGAAAATCGCGCGGTTTTACACACAGCATTGCGTGCTCCAGAATCGGCAGTTATCAAAGTAGACGGAGAAAATGTAATTCCTGAAGTTTACGAAGTAAAAAATAAAATCAAAAAATTTACTGAAGAAGTTATTTCTGGACAAAGAAAAGGCTACACTGGAAAAGCTTTTACAGATGTTGTAAATATTGGTATTGGCGGTTCTGACCTTGGGCCTGTTATGGCTGTTGAAGCTTTACAATTTTACAAAAATCACCTAAACACACATTTCGTTTCAAATGTTGACGGTGACCACGTAAATGAGGTTATCAAAAAACTAAACCCAGAAACCACTTTATTTGTAATTGTTTCTAAAACTTTTACCACTCAAGAAACGCTTTCAAATTCAGAAACTATAAAAAAATGGTTCTTGAAATCGGCTTCTCAAGAAGACATTGCAAAACACTTCGTAGCGGTTTCTACAAACATTAAAAATGTAACAGAATTCGGAATTAATCCAGACAACGTTTTCCCAATGTGGGATTGGGTTGGAGGAAGATTTTCTCTTTGGAGTGCCGTTGGTTTAAGTATTGCTTTGGCTGTTGGATTTGACAATTATAATGATCTATTAAACGGTGCCTATGAAATGGATGAACATTTCAAATCGGCAGAATTTGATGAAAACATTCCGGTTATTTTAGCTTTGTTAAGTATTTGGTACAATAATTTTTATGGTGCCGAAAGCGAAGCTTTGATTCCATACACACAATATCTACACAAACTTGCTCCTTATTTACAGCAAGCTTTTATGGAAAGCAATGGAAAAAGTGTTGGCCGTGACGGAAAACCTGTTAACTATCAAACTGGAACAATTATCTGGGGAGAGCCAGGAACAAACTCACAGCATGCTTTCTTCCAATTAATTCACCAAGGAACAAAAAGAATTCCAACAGATTTTGTGGGATTCATAAAACCACTTTACGGAAACGAAGATCACCACGATAAACTAATGTCAAACTTTTTTGCACAGACTGAAGCTTTAATGAATGGAAAAACTCCAGCTCAAGTTCAAGCAGAATTTGACAAACAAGGATTAGCAGCCGAAAAAGCTTCTTACTTATTGCCTTTTAAAGTTTTCACAGGTAACAAACCAACGAATACCATTTTAATCGAAAAATTAACTCCAAAAAGCTTAGGTTCTCTTATTGCGTTGTATGAACACAAGATTTTTGTTCAAGGTGTTATTTGGAACATTTTCAGTTTTGACCAATGGGGAGTTGAATTAGGTAAACAATTAGCAAATTCTATCTTAGATGAAATCAATTCTAAGACTGTTAAGAACCATGATAGTTCAACTTCATTTTTGTTAAATCATTTCTTAAAAAAGAAATAGAAACATTTATTTAAATATTCTATAACTTTTGAAACGTCCTAATTTCTAGTAAAATTAGGACGTTTTTTACATAAAACACCGACAAAAAGCAGAATTATCCGCCAATTTGCGTGTTCTCACTTACCGCACTGTTCAAATAATTACATTTTTAACAAAAAAGCTTTACATAAATTCAACAAAACAATATTTTTATTAATGAAAAAAGAAAAATTCATTTTAATGCGCAACACAAAAGGCAAAACTGTTTTTTCTTAACATTTCGATAACATTATCTGAGTTATTTGTTATAATTTTGCCAAAAACAATAAACTCAATAACAAAATGAAGAAAATGAAAAATTGGTTACTGACTGGACTATTTTTTATGATAGTTTCGACCGTATTTTCTCAAGGAAAGGTTACTGGTAAAATTACCGACGGAACAGGCGGCTTACCAGGAGCAAATGTAGTGATCAAAGGGTCTACTACAGGAACTTCAACAGACTTTGATGGTAATTTTTCCCTTACCTCAACATCAAGCACAGGAGAGATTGTAATCTCTTTTTTAGGTTATGACAACCAAACTGTAAAATTTACAGTAGCAAATGGCTCAACTGCAAACTTAGGAACTATCACTTTGGTAGCTTCAAATTCTAACGAATTAAGTGAAGTTGTAGTTACAAGCAGCATTATTGACGTTGCAAAGGACAGAAAAACTCCTGTTGCAGTTTCTACAATTAAAGCTGCTGAAATTCAAGCAAAATTAGGATCTCAGGAGTTTCCTGAAATCTTAAAAAGCACTCCATCTGTGTATGCTTCAAAAGCAGGTGGTGGATATGGAGATTCAAGAATTGCGATTCGTGGATTTGACCAAAAAAACATTGCCGTTATGATCAACGGTGTGCCTATCAATGATATGGAAAACAGCTCTGTTTACTGGAGTAACTGGGCAGGTATCTCTGATGTAACTTCTGCAATGCAAGTTCAAAGAGGCCTTGGGGCTTCTAAATTGGCTATTTCTTCTGTTGGAGGAACAATCAATATCGTTACAAAAACATCTGACATGAAAGAAGGTGGATCTGTTTCTTCAAGCTTTGGTAACAACAATTACTTAAAAGCACAAGCTTCTTACAATACAGGAGTTATGAAAAACGGACTTTCTGCTTCTGTTTTATTCAGTAGAACAGCTGGAGACGGATACGTTAACGGTACTCAATTTGAAGGATACAACTATTTCATTGCTTTCGGTTACAAAGCTAGCGACAAGCATAACTTCCAATTTACATTTACAGGAGCACCTCAATGGCACGACCAAAGATCTCAATCTCCTCTTTTAAGTGATTTCTTAAAATTCGGAAGTAATGGTGATCCAAACATTAAATACAACTCTGATTGGGGTATGAGAAATGGTGAGGAATATAATTTAAAAACAAATTATTACCACAAACCTGTAATGTCTCTTAACTGGGATTACGATATCAACTCTACTACAAAATTATCTACAGTAGGTTATGCTTCATGGGGACGTGGAGGAGGAACTACTTCAGCTGGTGGTATTAAAGGTAGCACACCATACAATGGTAACACTTTAAGAAATGCTGACGGAACAATCAATTTTGACTTAATTGAAAACTGGAACTCTGGACAACCAACAACATTAGGAACAAGAACTCCTGTTAATGGTAAATATGAGAACGTTTCATCAGCTGGTAATGCAACAAACGTAACCAATGGTTTATCTCAAATTGCTTCTGTAAACTCACACAACTGGTATGGTGCAGTAATCAATTTAGATAAAAAATTCTCTGAAAATCTTACATTCGATTTTGGAGTTGAAGGAAGAATGTACCAAGGTATCCACTTCCAAAACTTAATTGATTTGCTTGGAGCTGATGTTTACAAAAACGTTGCTGACGTAAATAACAATCCTGGTTATTTCAGCACTACTTATGCTCCAAGACCAAATGGAAATCCATTTGTTAGCACAGACTACCAAGATAGAATTAACTACTGGAATGATAGTAAAGTTAATTACTATGGAGCTTTTACTCAATTAGAATATACTA
Organism: Flavobacterium sp. LPB0248; assembly: GCF_013388355.1. Classification (GTDB taxonomy): domain Bacteria; phylum Bacteroidota; class Bacteroidia; order Flavobacteriales; family Flavobacteriaceae; genus Flavobacterium. The sequence goes on along the minus strand of NZ_CP058246.1, from coordinate 3,015,890 downwards.
CTGGTAACTTTACTGCTTTCCTTCAAGGAGCTATTTCTCAACAAGCTTACCAAAGAATTGACCATTTCAAGTATACTTATGATAGCCCTCTTGCTAAAACAGGTTTCAAAACTATTACTGGTGGAGATATTAAAGCTGGAGCTAACTACAACATTAATGAGCACCATAATGTATTTGTAAACGGAGGTATATACTCAAAACAACCGTTTTTCAATGCAGTATACCCTAACAATGCTTCAATTGTTAACCCAAACCTTACAAACGAAAAAATCAAAGCTGTTGAAGTTGGTTACGGTTTCCGTTCTGGAATCTTTAATGCAAACTTAAATGCTTATTACACAACTTGGGATGACAGATTTACAACTGCTTTAGATCAAGCACCAACTAACCCAAGTGGATACTACACTTTCCAAGGTGTTAATGAAATACATAAAGGTTTAGAATTAGATGTTAATGCTAAAGTACTTGACAAATTAAAACTAAACGGGATGATTTCTATTGGTGATTGGAAATACAACGGAAATGCTACAAGTAGTCGTTTTGATGTTGCTAACAACCCAATTAGTGGAGAACAGCCTTTATACCTAGATGGAGTTAAAGTTGGAAACAATGCTCAAACTACAATGGCAATTGGAGCTGCTTACGAAATCTTAAACGGTCTTAATGTTGATGCAAGCCTTAACTACTCTGAGAAGTTATTTGGAAACATTGATGTGTCTAAATTTTCAGCTGCAAACAACAAAGGAGCAATGGAATTGCCTGGTTTCGCAACTACAGATGCTGGTGTATCATACAAATGGAACATCTCTCCTAAAATCGGTGCATTAAACTTTAGATTAAATGTAAACAACGTTTTTGATAAAATTTTCATCAACGAATCGTTTACAAACATCTTTACAAGTGATTACAAAACTGCTCCAACTCCTACAACGCCAGGTGTTACTTATGCACAAGCTGGAGAAGTTTACAACGGAGTTGCTACTGCAAACAGAGTTTACTTTGGTTACGGAAGAACTTGGAACTTTAGTTTACGTTACGATTTCTAAAATTTAGAATCTAAATAAATAATAAAAACGGCATTGACTTTTAAGTTTAATGCCGTTTTTTTATAGCCTTTTTTGTTATATTTGTTTTGAACAAAAAACACCCCTTATGTATAATTTTCTACAAAAATTTCACTCTGGCTGGGCATACTTAGCGCTACTACTTTTAGTTGTTGCGGTTGTTAATGCCATCATTGGAGTAACTTCAAAAAAAGAATTTACAGCTAAAGATCGTAAAATTGCTTTATTTGCTTTAATTGGAACACATACTCAATTATTGGTTGGCTTAATCTTATATTTTGTTTCTCCTCTTGGGAAAGCTGCTTTTGGACAAATGTCTAATGCTGAATTAAGATTAACGTCTTTAGAGCACCCTCTAATTAACATTATCGCTATCATCTTAATTACTATCGGATGGTCTAAACATAAAAAATTAGTTAATAGTGAAGCTAAATTTAAAACCTTTGCTATTTTTTACGGATTAGGATTATTGCTTATTTTGAGTAGAATCCCTTGGAACCTTTGGTTCTAAAAAATACCAATTAAAAGCCCTTTTTCAGGGCTTTTTTTATCTCGGCATATTATTTGTACAAACTCCCCCCAAGTCTGAAAAAGAATAACCCATGAGAAATAAAAAAAACATTTTATTCGCCACAATCGCTTTAACGTTAATTAGCGGCTTTACCTATGTGATAAGCCAAACCAAACCTACAACAGAACCTAAAATCATTCAAGATACTGTTAAAAATATAAAACCAGTTATTATCCCATTGCCGGATTCTGTTTTTACAGACAAAGGTTTAAAACTAAGACCATACAAGAAAAACGCACATGCCTCCTACTATGCAGATCGTTTTAATGGAAAAAGAACCGCTAACGGAAGCAGATTTAACAACAACAGCTATACTGCTGCTCACAAAAAACTTCCTTTTGGAACTAGAGTAAAAGTAACCAATGAAGCCAATGGCAAATTTGTTATCGTAAAAATTACAGACCGTGGTCCTTTTGTAAAAACACGCGAAATTGACCTATCTAAAAGAGCTTTTATGGATATATCAAAAAATAAAGGTGCCGGCGCAATGAAGGTCACTATTGAAACCATAATCGAATAAAAAAATCCCGCTTAAAGCGGGATTTTTTTATTTAAACGAATTTTTTCAATGCCATTATAGCACCAGTATGAAGTCCTTCATGAAAATTATTAAAATCTAAGGCTCCTTGAATATGACGAAGCGTGAACCCTATACTCGTAGTATATTCATGGTAATTGACAAATAAACCGCTTTCAAAATCATTTTTCGTTTTTTCTAATGTTGTTGAAAGCAATGTTCTAATTTCGTCAACCTCAGCTTGAGAAACATCTCCTTCTGGTTTAGTTCCTTTTTTATATTTGTTAACGAAATCTTCAGAAACCATTGTTGGAAGACCCGATAATTTATAAACCAAAACCTGCTGCGAAGAAATACAATGGCCTATATTCCAAATGATATTGTTGTTAAAACCATCTGGAATTTTGTTTAATTGCTCTAATGAATGACTATCTAAGAGTTTCAAAAGAATTTCTCTAATTGTTTTTTGTACATCAAAAACTGAACTCATAATTTTAATTTTTTTTCTAAAAATACTCATTTTTACGTTTCAAATGGATTTTCTTTGCATTCTAACAAATTCATAAAACAATGAACAAAATATATTACTTAGCGTCTTGCGATACCTGCAGAAAAATCATCAAAAGCTTACCTGAAAATAATTTAGTTTTTCAAGATATTAGACAAGATCCGATTACCGAAGAACAATTGGAACAAATGCATAAACTTGCAGGAAGCTACGAAGCGTTATTTAGCAGAAAAGCTCAGCTATACAAGTCCATGGGACTTAAAGATCAATCTTTGACTGAAGCCGATTTTAAAAAATACATTTTGGAGCATTATACTTTTTTAAGTCGTCCTGTTTTTATTATTGATGGCAAAATTTACATCGGCAACAGCCAAAAAAATGTAGCCGAAGTGATAAATGCTTTGAGCTAAAAGGTTATTTTTTTTCTTGTTAAAGTGAAAACTCTGACTGAATACTAATTTCCAACCAAATAGAGCAAACTTTTATTTATCTTTGCGCCTTTATACTCAATTATATGATACAATCTATGACAGGGTTTGGCAAAGCTTCTTTGCAATTGCCTACAAAGAAAATTACCGTTGAAGTAAAATCTCTAAATTCTAAAGGTTTAGATTTAAATGTAAGAATGCCATCGGTTTATCGCGAGATGGAACTTGGATTACGTACTCTTATTTCGACTAAACTGGAAAGAGGAAAAATTGATTTTGCAATCTATGTAGAAAGTACTGCAGAACAAACTTCAACTAAAGTAAACGTACCTGTTGTAAAAAATTATATCGCACAATTAAAAGAGGTAAATCCAGATGCCGATGAAACTGAATTAATGAAAATGGCCGTACGTATGCCTGACACATTAAAAACAGAACGCGAAGAAATTGACGAGAATGACTGGGAGCAGATTCAAGTTATCATTGATGAAGCACTTCAGAATATTTTAAATTTCCGTAAAGACGAAGGAGAATCTCTTGAAAAAGAATTCAATTTAAGAATTGGAAACATTCGTCAATTCATGAACGACACATTGGCTCTTGATCCAGAACGCGTACAAGCTATTAAAGATCGTCTTCAGACTGCAATTTCAGAATTACAGGTTAATGTTGATGAAAACCGCTTTGAACAAGAATTAATCTATTATTTAGAGAAATTAGATATTACCGAAGAAAAAGTCCGTTTAGGCAATCACTTAGATTACTTTATAGAAACCCTAAATGGAACCGAAGCTAACGGAAGAAAACTTGGTTTTATCACTCAGGAAATGGGGCGTGAAATCAATACAATGGGTTCTAAATCAAATCACGCGCAAATGCAGAAATTGGTCGTGATGATGAAGGATGAATTGGAGAAAATTAAAGAGCAGGTTTTAAACGTTTTATAAGGCTATAAGCCTTATGCAATAAGCTATAGGCAACAAAATACCGCACAAATATTAAAGCTTAAAGCATATTGCTTAAAGCCTAAAGCATAAACTAATGAACAAAGGAAAATTAATTGTTTTTTCGGCACCCTCAGGCTCAGGAAAAACAACTATCGTAAAGCATTTACTTGGGAAAGAAGATTTAAATCTAGAATTTTCGATCTCAGCAGCTTCACGCGACCCACGCGGAGAGGAAGAACATGGAAAAGATTATTATTTCATTTCGCTAGAACAATTCAAAAAACATATCAAAGCAGAAGAATTCCTAGAATGGGAAGAAGTTTACCGTGATAATTTCTATGGCACTTTAAAATCAGAAATCGAAAGAATCTGGGCTATGGGAAAAAACGTGATTTTTGATATTGATGTCGCTGGAGGATTACGTATTAAACATAAATTTCCAGAACAAACTTTAGCCGTTTTCGTAAAACCACCAAGTGTTGACGAACTAAAGCGCAGATTAAAACAGCGTTCTACAGAAAGCGATGATAAAATCAATATGCGTATTGCAAAAGCTTCGGTTGAATTGGCAACTGCACCTCAATTTGACACTATTATTAAAAACTACGATTTAGATACAGCTAAAGAAGAGGCTTATCAATTAGTAAAAGAGTTCATAAATAAGTAATTTTATTACGCAAAGATTCACGAAGACAAACACAGAGATTCGCAAAAGGTTTTTTAAACTTTGCGAATCTTTGTGCTATCTTAGCGACTCTCGGTGAAACTATAAAAAATGAAAATAGGTCTTTACTTCGGAACATATAACCCTATACATGTTGGTCATTTGATCATTGCCAATCATATGGCAGAGTTTGCAGATTTAGATCAGATTTGGATGGTTGTTACACCTCATAATCCGTTAAAAAAGAAATCGACATTATTAGACGATCAGCAGCGTCTGCAAATGGTTTATCTGGCAACAGAAGATTACACAAAGATAAAACCATCTGATATCGAGTTTAAGCTGCCTCAGCCGAGTTATACCATAATTACACTTGCTCATCTTAAAGAAAAATATCCCACTCATGAATTTTCGTTGATTATGGGCGAAGACAATCTGAAAACGCTTCATAAATGGAGAAACTATGAAGTAATTCTTGAGAATCATGATATTTATGTGTATCCGCGTATTTCTGACGAACCTGAAAATGTCGAATTAAAATCGCATCCCAAAATTCATGTAATTGATGCGCCAATTGTAGAAATCTCTTCAACTTTTATTCGAAACAGCATTAAAGAAGGTAAAAATATCCAGCCTTTATTGCCTCCAAAGGTTTGGGAATATATTGATCATAATAATTTTTATAAAAAATAATGAATTTGAATTACCTCCAGTTTTAACTGGAGTTTTTTTTTATTTCACACAATTTTGTCATTTCGACGAGGGAGAAATCACACTCGAAACTCGACAAAGATTGGCGATTCTCTAAGTGGAAATACTTGCGAAGATTTCTCCTTCGTCGAAATAACAAACAGAACGTAAAAAACTCAAATCACAAAAAAAGCCTGAACTTACATTCAGGCTTTCGTTTTATAATTAAGCTTCGATACTTACTTCATTTTTTACTCTCGTTCTGATTTCACTCAGCGATTGATCTATCAAAAGTTTTCCATCTCTGAAAACTTCTTTCAATTCGCCTTGTTTTTCTTCTTCCCAAGAAACATTATCAGTTAAATGATACTTGCCATCAATTAAATCAATTTTCATTAATCCTTTAGCCGATTTTTTCGTTCCGTCGTCTGTAATCGGATCTTTGAAAATCGCTCTTCCCTCTCCGTTTACTTCTCCATAAGTTGCTTTCATTGCAAATCCGAAAGTATCTCTGGTATTATATTGATAAGTAAAAGATCCGATTCCTAAAACAACATTCGTTGAAGCAAATCCTTTTTCTTTTAGTCTTTCGCAGATTTGAGTCGCTCTTGCTACCGTAATACTGTCTCCATAAATAGCACCAATTTGCGGAACCAATTCTTTGAATCCTTTCGCATTTGTTGTTCCACCAAAAACATCCCAAAGCAATTCGATAACACCTTTTTTCTCTTGTTCTGTTTTTCCGTTTGGATTTCCACAGATAATATCAACTGGATCACCACTATCAGGACGAATTACGACCTTTCCTTCTCTTGAAACGATATCTTCTCTTAATCTTGGAAGATAATCCGTTAAAACCTTCCATAAATCCCAAGTATCAGAAACGATAGAAACAATTCCTTTTTGGTAAACTTCTGTAATTAATCTTTTAAAAGTTTCGTACTCGCCTTCCGTAGTTCCCATACACATAACAGAGTGTTCCGTTGCTGCCACTGAACCTGCAACCAATTCCTGATCTGAGTTGGCTTTGTAATATTCTTCTAAGAAATCTATTGCTGGAATAGTATCAGAACCTGTGAAGCTCAATAAGTGTCCTGATGCAGAAGTTAAAGCCGCTTCAATTCCGCCCATTCCTCTCATTGAGAAATCGTGCGCTTGCCAATCTACAAATTCCGGAACAGATGAAGTCTGATCTGCATATTTATCTAAAACTTTTCTATACTCTTTTGCAATTGTTGCTGAGTTGCAAGGAAGCCAAATTACAGCAGAAAGCAACGTTTCGAAATAATTGGTCAGCCAGAAAAACTCTGGAATGGTATTATACATCGTAAACATTGGCACTCTCAAAGGAACGCTTGCTCCTTCTGGCAAAGCTTTAAAAACCATCGGAATGTATCCTAAATCATGCAAATCTTCGATATGTTTTGTACCAACTTGGTTTTCGCCTAAATAATTATTGATTCTTCGAGCGTATTTTGCAACAACTTCTTCTTTTGATTTCTTAAAGAAATACTCTTCAAAGTCATGAATAATATATTTTTTGATGAAATACTGTAATCCGAAGAACACAACTTCATCAACTTCTTCTAATCTAGATTTACGAGGAGTCCAGTTAGAATATACTAATGTTGTTCCGTCTGGATATTGTCTTCTGTGGTCAACTTTGTAACCGTCGGTTAATAATAGTGGGTTCATATATTTTTATTTAATAAATTTTGAATCAACTCATCTAATGTTTTAAATTGTTGTACCGAATATCTTTCGCAAACAATATCAATATTGCCTTTTCGCCAGAAATTCTCTTCGACAACTACTTTCATTTTATTCGATTGCGCATAAAGCCCAAACTCTAGCAACGATATTGGCGACATTGTATTTTCTGCAAAATACATAATAATAGTATCTGCTTTTTCAAGTGCCTCAAGTTCCCAACTTACCTGTTCCTTAAAATGAACATTTTCTATGGTTTGTGACCAGCTGCTATCCCATTCATTTCTTCTTGGATTAAAAACAACAAATTGATCTTGCAGTAACTCTTCGCATTTTTTCTGCCAATCAACTGCTTTATCCATCTCTATAGAACCTGCTAAGAAAATGGTTTTTAAATCAATTTGCAAGGGAATTGCTTCTGGCGCTTTATAAATTTTCTTCATGACTATTTATTTCTTCCTTTTTCATTTGGATAAAATGTCTGCACAGCATCACTCTGCCAAAATTCTTTTGTTTGAATATCTATACAACTTAATTTTCCATAAAAACCTGCTCCTGTATCAATATTCCAAACATTGCAGCCTTGCATTGGGATTTCAACATCATAATGCAATGTTGGTGTGTGACCGATATAAATTTCATTAAAAAGCAACAATCGTTTTGGATATGAAAGTGAATCTTTTTGGATTCTTTCATCCATCGTTAAAGCCATTTCCCAAAGTGTTCTATCCCAGGAATAATTAGTTTTGTAATGTTCTTTTTCTGGACCATGCATAGATGAAAATCCAGCATGAATAAACAAATTATTGTTTTCGTCTACAAAGTAATCTTTCATTCCGTTGAAGAATTCGAGATGCTTTTCTTTATCTGAAGAATCAATTCCCTTATAACTTTCTATAGTCGATTTTCCTCCGTGCAAAAACCAAATGTCGTTTATAATATTATTCTGTAACCATTCCTGACACCAGGCATCATGATTTCCTTTTATAAAAATACATTCCTGTTTTTGAGATAAATCAATAAGAAAATCGATCAGTTGTTTAGATTCGCTCCAGCCGTCAACATAATCTCCGAGAAAAACAAATCGGTCCTTTTCTGAATATTCAGTTCTTTCCAATAACTGAATTAATGCTTTTAATCCGCCGTGAATGTCTCCAAAAACTAACGTTCTTTTCATTAATTACACGTCATTAAGTTTATACATAACATCACTTCTTAAAACATACTTAATTCCCGAAATCAAAGGTGCTCCTTCATGACGTTGGCTATGTTCAAAAATAAGTGCTGTTCCTGTTTTCGGCGTAATAATTTCCCCCGAAGCAAATTTGGTTTCTCCTCCTTCATATCCCTCATTCAAATAAATCATAAATGTATAAAAACTAAATTCAGATTCATTTCGTTTAAAACTCCCATCGCGGTGCATTTTAAAACGCTGACTTGGATTATATTTATAAAATCGGAACATTTCGTTTAATCCTGAAGCTTTACTATTTTCTATTTCGGGCTTAACATAATGCTGTAATTTTTGCCATAATAAAGAAGCATATTCATGATCTTCATACATAATACGTTCATTATTTCGTACCATTTTCATCATTTTTTGTGCACCATCTACATTTACTCCCGCTTCTTCAAAGCCTATTTGTTCACTTTGCTCAATCAATTTATTACATTCCTCTACTGTGAGAAAATTATCAATTGTATAAATTTCCAATCCTTCATTAATGATGTTTAGCATAACAAATACATTTATAATTACTAAAAAGTTTTTTCAAGATTATCTAAACTTGTCGTTCAGTGCAGTATCCAATTGAATCAGAAAATCTTTTCCGAATTTATCATTCTCTAATTCTTCATAAAGAAACAAAGGCAATGTCTTCTCACAATTCTGTTTCTGACTTAAAATTGCCATAGACAATGCTGCAACGGTATCAGTATCTCCACCATAACCAATTCCTGTTTTTAGACAATCATTCATAGAAACAGCTTCAGAAACCATTTTAATCACAGCTTGTGTGGTTGGATATCCATGCATATCAATTGGAGAAGTAATTCTGTAGTTTTCATTCTCTTTTAAAGTCTCGTTCAAGAAATCTATCAAAGTAGATCCATCACCAAGATTATACTTAAAATAATGAACTGCCAACGCAATGCGTTTTGCACAGCTAATTCCTTCAACAGTATTATGAGAAGTTTTCGCCTGAATCTCACAAAACTCAAGTATTTGTTTGATATCTTTTAAATGTCCAATTGAATATGCTCTCATGGCAGAACCATTTCCGCTACTTCCATTATCGATTATTTTGATAAAATCGGAACCGTTTTTACTGGCATCTAAAGCATTGTAAACACGGTCTGAATAACCGCGTCTTTTATCTCTATGAAATACCTCAACAAACTTATCTGCAACTTTAATCTCGTTCCAATTATCATCTTCTAAAAGCAATTCTGAAATCGCAATTGCCATTTGAGTATCATCAGTATATTTTTTATAAATCTCTGTATACATTCCGTGTTTATCATACTGAGTCAGATTGTTGTTTTTAGAAATAAAATCTAAATCTCTAAACTCAAAACCCGCACCGTATGCATCGCCTATTGCTGCTTCTAAAATCATAATTGTTGTTTTTGATTATTTAAGATTTAAACTCGATATACTTTGAAGGAACTTCATCTGTCAACCAAACATTGTTTTCAGACAAATAAAATTTAAATCCGTCTCTGTACATGGCACCACTTCTAACAGTTAAAATTTGCGGAATTCCTCTTCTGCTTCCTACTTTTGTTGCGGTTTCTTTGTCTTTGGAAAGATGTACATGCTGACGGCTCATTTTTTTTAAGCCTTCTTTCTGAATACTCTCCATGAATTTTCCAACAGTTCCGTGATACAGATATTCTAGAGGTTCTGTTTCTGCTAAATTCAATTCCACCGAAATCGAATGTCCCTGACTTGCACGGATTCTAGTTTTATCTTCGTTATAAGCGAAACGCTTTTTATCGTTATTTTCTACTACGTAATCTAAAAGTTCGGCATCGAGACGATTCCCTTTTTTAGTGCATTTTTCTATTAATTCATTGACATCTGCCCAACCGTTTTCGTCTAACTTTAATCCGATTTTTTCTGGCGAATGTCTGAGCACCAAACTCAAAAATTTGCTGACGCTCTTTGCTATATTTTCATTCATTACCGATGAAATGTTCCGATGGAACATATTATTTTTTTAATTTCTAATTATTTTAATTCATCCCGAGCTTCCATTAAAGCAAAACCTAAAAGATTTAAACCTTTCCACTTCTCAGGATTTAGCGCCTCTGTATGATCACTTGCCATTCCGATTCCCCAAATTGGATCAACAGGACTTGCTTCTACAATGACTCTATCGTTTGTGCTTAACAGAAAGGTTTTCAAATCGAGATTTTGGCTGAACTTATGATAGTTCCCTTCTTTTACGATTTCAAATCGGTTTTCTAACCAGATTTTATCATCGTAGTTTCTTACTTTACGTCCTAATTTTTTAGCTTCAGCAGGCGAATTGCATTTTATAATCTTTTCTAAAATTTCCTGATCATTAAATAATTCAGCCTTTTTTGCCATCATCCAATGTTCGGCTGTTTTGTAAGTCACACCATTAACTTCGAAAGAACTTAACCACCACTGGCTGAAACAGGTTTTAGTAACCGTTCCGTCTTTACTTGGCTGATGTCCCCAGAAAAATAAAAATTTACTTTCTGGAGCTATATTGTCTATATTGTATTTCATTTTGTTAGTGTTTTTATTTCAAGTTTAAAGTTTCAGGTTTTTCACTGAACTTAAAAACTGTTTTTAACTTGAAACGGTTAGCAGCTTTTTTTCGTTTCAGGTTTACGTTACATAGAGAACTTGAAAACTGAAACTTGAAACATTTAAACTAATTGATCCAATCCAATTACCTGAACACTTTCTCCTTCAAAATCTTTAAAAGAATTTGTGGTAAAAATTCCGTCGAAGCAGTTTAAAACTTCAAAACCTTTATTAAAAATTCCGTGGCTTACCGCTAAGTATAATTTTCCGGCATTTTTCTTTTTTAGTTCTTCTGCTAATCCTACGAAAGTTCCTCCTCCATCGCAGATATCATCCACAATTAAACAATCCATTCCGTTTAAATCATCCTCGTAAACTTTAAATCCAGATAATTTTCCTGTTTTTACATCGCGGCTTTTACTGCATTCTACCACTTCAACTCCGCCTAAAAACTCAGAAACTTTGTAAATCTTTTTTAAAGCGCCACCGTCTGGAGAAATTAATTTTACGTTTTGACCAATTCTATTCAACACTTCTTTGATGAAAGTATAGTTCGGAATCACTGTACTATTATTCAACAAAGCCGGAGTAACCTCAGAGTGCGCATCAAAAACAAAAACTTTGTTCAGTTGCATTCCGTTTATAATATCAGCATATACTTTTACAGATAACGGTTCGCCAGGAATCATAACACGATCTTGTCTTGCGGCTGGAAAGTACGGAATAAAAAGATCTATGATTTTAACATCCATTCTGCGTAAAGCATCAACTGTAACGCATAACAAACCCAAATCGTTGAATGAATTTAATCGATGTGTAATGGTTACTTTTCTATTTACATCAAAATCTGGAGCAATTTTAATGTGTGGTTCTCCACCAGAAAATGTAAAACTTTGAAATTTGATTTCTTCCTGATTTTGAAATGGAGCGAATTTTGGGTCGAGATTTAGTATCATAGTTTTTAGTTTGCGTTAATTATACGCAAATGTAGAATTAAATTTTAAATAAACAATTTATTTTGTGTAAAAATTACGCAAACTTTATTTCGAAGTGAAAGCCTTTATTAATTAACTCATTATATTTCAATTTATTAAACTTAAAAAGCTTTGCCGGACGACCCGTTTTAATTGGTGAAAATTTTTCTGTTTCTTCTAAAATACCATAGCTGAGTATTTTTTTTCTGAAGTTTCTGCGATCTATTTCTTTTTCTAAAATCGTGCAATAAAGGTTTTCAAGATCTGAGAACAAGAATTCTTCTGGAAGTAAATCGAAACCTATTGGTTCATAAGTGAGTTTTGCCTTTAATCTTTCAATGCCTTTTTCTAAAATCAAATTATGGTCAAATGCCAAAGGCGGAATTTCATCAATTTTAAACCATTGCACTCGTTCGGCATCAGTGTCCGCTTTAATCTCTAAGTTTGAAGCGTCTACCAAAGCATAATAAGCAACCGAAATCACACGGTTTCTGGAATCTCTATGAATGTCATCTCCAAAGGTGTACAATTGTTCCATAAAAGTCAATTGTACATTGGTTTCTTCATGCAATTCTCGAATAACAGCATCACTCAAAGATTCATCATTCTGAACTAAACCTCCTGGCAATGCCCAATATTTATCTGCTGAGCCAAATTTCTGCTCAATCAAAAGTGCGTATAGTCCATTATTTTTATATCCAAAAACAATCGCATCTACAGCAATTCTAATATTTTGTAATTTTTCCATAATCCTCAATCCTATCAAACAAATATAACGAATGAGAGCCAACTTTATAATTTAATACAAAAGCTTAAATTATAAAATTGACTCTCATTAATACCTTCTAATTTTTCCTAGTTTACCGTAACAGTTCTTTTGGGAACAGAAGTACATTCCGCGCCATCTTTTTTAACGGTAACTTCAGCTTTGGCTTCATATGTGCCAGCCGCTGCGTAAGTATGTGTTACTGCAGTGCCAGTTCCTGTAGATCCGTCACCAAATGTCCATTTTACTCCAACCAAAGTTCCTGTTCCTGTATACTCAACCGAGTAGTTCATTAACTTCGGATTAGTCGCATCGGTTGAATTGTGTAATTTAACAAAAATCGATTCTGCCAAACAATCTACTATCACTTCGTCGTCATGTTTACTGCACGAATTACTTATAAGTACAGTTGCAATTAGGATTAACATTGTTGCAATCTTTTTCATTTTTGAAAATTTTAGTGGTTTCTTTATCAAAATTACTCTTTTATACTACGTGAACAAATGATTGAAATCATAATCTATTTCCGAAAAATAATTTCAGTTCTTTCTCAATGATATCAAAAATTGATTTTATGTTATTATTTTTTGGAGCCAACAAATACACAAATTCTTCGGGAACATGAAAACTGTTCCAAACTAACTGCAGTTTATTTTCTTTAATATAATGTCTTGCATTACAATTCCAAGTTGCTGCAATTCCTTCATTTTTAGCTAAAAGCCTAAGCATTTCAGATTCTGATGGAATAATGTAATTCGGAATCATCGACGGTCTTTTTTTATTAAAAGCGTGCAGCCAGAATAGTTTTATATGCGGAATTCGAGCATCATGACTGTACCATTTTTGAGCATTAAGCCATTGCTCTATTTCATTATAATTATCTGCTTTCAACTTCTGGCGGAATTCCGTTATGTCCAAAGAGGTTGGAGCAACCAGAATCAATTTAATCTTCCCTACGATTTCGTAAGTAGTATCAAAAGTGTCAAATCTTTTTGTGGTAATAGCAAAATCTAATTTTTTAGCATCCACTAAAGCAAAAAGTTCATCATTTTCTGCAAAAGTAAAATCGATTAAATCAAACTTCGAAATTAAAAGATTTCCAATGCAGTCAAAAAGATGTTTTGAAACTCCAACAGAAATTAACCGAGTAGCATCTTCTGCCTTTGCACGAAAACCAGTTTCGACACTTTCCAGACGATCGAGCGCATCTATTATCAAATTATTCAGTAACTTAGCGTATTCGGTTGGCTCTACCCCTTTTGACTTCCGATTGAATAATTTATTTCCAACGTGCGCTTCAAGCATTGAAATCTGCTGACTTACGGCAGGCTGACTCATAAACAACTCTTTTGCAGCGATCGAAAAATTACCATTTTTATAAACCGCTTTAAATGTTCTGTACCATTCTAGATTTACCATGATATAATTTTATTTATAACAAACATAGTTTATTTTATTTTTACTGATATCACTTTCGACGTAAATTTGTTCAAAATTTAATATTTATGAAGAAAATAGCATTACTCGCAATAGTTGCATTTACAGCTTTAAGCACATCTGCTGAAGCTCAAAAATCAAATAAAAAAGGGATGAAAAAAGTATTATTTGTTGTAACCAGTAATGATAAGCTGGGCAACACAGGAGAAAAAACAGGATTCTGGTCAGAAGAATTTGCTGCACCTTATTATGAATTATTAGATCAAGGAGTTGATATTACCATTGCTTCTCCACTTGGAGGCCAGCCGCCAATTGATCCAAAAAGTGCTGATCCGGCATCGGCAACTGAAGACACAAAACGTTTTGACGCTGATAAAGTTTTACAGGAAAAGCTAAAAAATACTTTAAAACTTTCGACAGTAAACCAGAAAGATTACGATGCTGTTTTTTATCCAGGAGGTCATGGTCCGCTTTGGGATTTGGTCGAAGATAGAAACTCTATAGCTTTAATTGAATCTTTTTATACTCACAATAAACCAGTAGCTTTTGTTTGTCACGCTCCTGCTGTTCTGAAAAATGTAAAAGTAGACGGCCAATATTTAGTAAAAGGTAAAAAAGTTACCGGATTTACAAATGCCGAAGAAGAAGCAGTTGGTTTAACTAAAGTAGTTCCGTTTTTATTGGAAGATGCTTTGGCATCAAACGGAGCAATTTTTTCTAAAGGAGAAAACTGGCAGCCTTATGCTGTTGCTGATGGACTTTTGATTACTGGCCAAAACCCAGCTTCGTCTAAATTGGTAGCTGCAAAATTATTACAAGAGTTGAAATAAAAAGGACTAAGGGACTGAGATGCTAAGGTTCTAAGATTTTTCTTAGTTGCTTAAAAACTTAATCTCTTATTTCATTACTATTAAAAAAATTAAACAAATAACAATTGCTAGGTTGCAGATAAGTTCAAAGAAAAAAACTTAGAACCTCAGAACCTTAGCATCTTAGAACCTTAAAAAAAATGCTAAACTTTGAATTATACAATCCGACAAACTTGGTTTTCGGGAAAGGACAAATTGAAAAACTTTCTACTTTAGTACCAAAAGGGGCAAAAGTTCTTTTGGCTTATGGCGGTGGAAGTATTTTTAAAAACGGAATTTACGATCAAGTAATCAACAATCTTAAAGGTTTTGAAATTGTGGAATTTGGCGGAATTGAACCAAACCCAAGATTTGAAACTTTAATGAAAGCGGTTGATGTGATTAAAGCAGAAAAAATCGACTTTATTTTGGCTGTTGGTGGAGGATCTGTAATTGACGGTGTGAAATTTATTTCAGGAGCTGTTCACTTTGAAGGAAATCCGATTGACATTTTACAGAAACGTATTTTAATTAAAGAAAATGCAATGCCTTTTGGAACCGTTTTAACGCTTCCAGCAACAGGAAGCGAAATGAATTCTGGATACGTGGTAACAATTGAAGCTACACAGGAAAAATTATCTTCTGGCGGAAGTGCTTTATTTCCACAATTTTCTATCTGTGATCCGACTGTAATTTCTTCTTTACCGAAAAGACAGATCGAAAACGGAGTTGTAGATGCCTACACGCACGTAATGGAACAATATTTAACGTATCCAACTGATGCTTTTCTTCAGGATAGAATTGCCGAAGGAATTTTGCAAACCTTAATCGAAGTTGGTCCTGGAGTGGTAAAAAACCCAACCGATTATACTTTGGCTTCTAATTTTATGTGGAGCTGTACAATGGCTTTAAACGGATTAATTCAGAAAGGTGTTCCAAGCGATTGGGCAACACACATGATTGGTCACGAATTAACAGCTCTTTACGAAATAGACCACGCTAGAACTTTGGCGATAATTGGTCCAAGTTTGTACCATGTAATGTTTGAAACTAAAAAAGCAAAACTAGCACAATACGGAAGAAGAATCTTCAACTTAACAGGTTCTGACGAAGAAGTAGCAAAAGAAGCCATCAACAAAACAGTGGAGTTTTTCCATACAATGGGAATGGATACCAAACTTTCGCAATACACAAATGACTATTCTAAAACAGCCGATTTTATAGTAAATCGTTTCGACGAAAGAGGCTGGAAAGGTCTTGGCGAAAACCAACTGATAACTTTAGATAAGGTAAGATCTATTGTGGAGCTTTCGTATTAGTCACAGTATTCAATAACGGTTTGCAGTTTTGAATATAACTGAAAAATAAAAAAGGCGTTCTTAACAAGTTTAGGAACGCCTTTTCAAAATACTAAAACAAAACTAACTAACTCAATTTTTTCTAAATTCATTAAAATTCTAATTTATAAATTGTTATAACGCATGCGAAATGCTTTTTATTGTTCGTCAATTAAAAAAATATTTTAGTCTTAAACTTCTTGAAAGTCATTGCAATTAAAGAGGTTTGCCAAATTTCTTAAAGCAGATTTTGCTTTATTAGCACATTATTAAGTACTTTTGTTTCAAATTAATAAAATAATGAGCGAAAAGTTAAAGTTTGCAGTAATTGGAGGAGGAAGTTGGGCAACGGCAATTGCCAAAATGCTATGTGTGAATCTTTCGGAAATTGCGTGGTATATGCGTAATGAATCTGCAATTGAACATCTTCAGAAATATAAACACAATCCTAATTATTTAAGTTCTGTTGAATTTGACACCAACAAACTTAAACTGACAAGCAATGTAAACGAAGCAATAGAATATGCAGATTATATCATTTTTGCAATTCCATCAGCTTTCTTAGATGCCGAATTAAAAAATATGACGGTTTCTCTAGCCGATAAAATTATTTTTTCTGCTATTAAAGGAATTGTTCCTGAAACGAGTTTAATTGTTGGCGAACATTTCCACATTCAATATGATATTCCATATTACAATATTGGAGTTATAACAGGTCCTTGTCACGCTGAAGAAGTGGCGTTAGAAAGACTTTCTTACCTAACAATTGCGTGCGGTGATCCTGATAAAGCTAAAATGGTAGCAAAATCACTTTCTGGAAATTATATCAAAGCCAAAATTTCAGACGACATTATCGGAACTGAATATGCTGCAATGCTAAAAAACATTTACTCTATTGCTGCCGGAATTGCTCACGGTTTAGGATATGGCGACAACTTCCAGTCAGTTTTAATGAGTAATGCGATTCGCGAAATGAAGAAATTCATCAGAAAAGTACATAAAATGAAACGTAACATCAACGATTCGGCTTATTTGGGCGATTTATTGGTGACAGGATATTCTGTTTTCTCTAGAAATAGAATGTTCGGAAACATGATTGGAAAAGGATATACTGTAAAAAGTGCCATGATGGAAATGAGCATGGTTGCCGAAGGTTATTACGCAACAAAAAGTGCTTATAAACTAAATCAAGGCTACGGAGCAAAAACACCAATTATAGACGCTGTTTATGCCGTTTTATATGAAGGAAAAGATGCCAAAACGGTTTTCAAGAAATTGACTGAGTCTTTGGATTAAGTATTCAGTTGCAGTTTACAGTCGTAATCAATAAAAAAGTCAGGAATATAATTTAAAATTATTCCTGACTTTTTTATTTTTTCATTTGTTTACTTTTCACGGTAAACTGCGACTGAATACCGAGACTGTAAACTACTTCACCATAACCCCTTCAACAAACAAAATCGGCACTTCTTCCGTTTTGTTTTCATCAAGCGAATTAGCCTTAAAAATAAACTTCTTATCGTATAAAGTATTTCCGATAAAGAAAGTCACCATGAACTCGTTATTAAGCGCTAAAAGGCTTTTTTCGACCAATTCTATCTTCACAACAGAAACCGAAGGAACCTCAACAAAAGCATGACGCAGAATTGACGTTTTTTTCATTTCACCTTCAATAGTTCCAAATGCTTTTGAAACTACCATAACGCTATCTAAATTAAAATCACTGTCGTTAACTAAGTAAGCGTACCATACTTTTTCCATAAAATCGTCGCTCCATTCCTGCACCGCTGCAAGAAATACGTTTTCTACTTCTGGAATTATTATATCTTTTTTCATCTATTAAATTTTAAAAACCTTTGTCAAAGCCTAAAGCTTCAACAAAGGTTTGTTTATTGTAAAGGTAATTTATAACGTAAAGTCATAGCCCTGATGGAAGCGGCATCCTTTTGTTTTTTTCTTTAAAAAACAAAAGATACAGCGGACAGCAGGAAACAGCTCCTAAATATTTGCTTTAAACTGCTCTAAGAAACGAACATCATTTTCGTAGAACATACGAATATCGCCAATTTGGTATAAAAGCATTGCAATACGCTCTACTCCCATTCCGAAAGCAAATCCGTTGTATTCATCTGGATTGATATCACAGTTTTTCAAAACATTTGGATCTACCATTCCGCAACCTCCAATTTCTAACCAACCTGTTCCTTTTGTGATACGATAATCGGTTTCTGTTTTTAATCCCCAATAAATATCAATTTCGGCACTTGGCTCTGTAAATGGGAAATAAGATGGACGAAGACGAATCTTAGATTTTCCGAACATTTCTTTTGTGAAATAAAGTAACGTTTGTTTCAAATCGGCAAAAGAAACATCTTTGTCAATATACAATCCTTCCACTTGATGGAAAATACAGTGTGAACGAGATGAAATTGCTTCGTTACGGAAAACACGTCCCGGAGAAATTGTACGAATTGGCGGTTTATGATTTTCCATATAACGCACCTGAACAGATGATGTATGCGTACGCAACAACACATCTGGATTGGTCTGAATGAAAAATGTATCTTGCATATCACGCGCCGGATGGTATTCTGGCAGGTTCAATGCTGTAAAGTTATGCCAATCGTCTTCGATTTCTGGTCCTTCAGAAACGTTGAATCCGATATTAGCAAAAATATCTATAATCTGATTTTTAACAATAGAAATTGGGTGGCGTGAACCAATAATTACGGGTTCTGCAGCACGCGTTAAATCACCAAAAACTCCTTTAGACTCTTCTTTGCTTTCCAGTTCTTCCTGAATAACTCTTACTTTTTCTTCAGCAACTGCTTTTAAAGTATTGATTACTTGTCCAAAATCTTTTTTCTGGTCGTTTGGAATATTTTTAAATTCAGCAAAAAGTTCTTTCAACAAACCTTTACTTCCTAAATATTTAATACGGAATTGTTCTAACGATTCTTTATTTTTCTCATTAAAGGCTTTAGCTTCCTCTATGTGCTGTTTTATCTTATCTATCATTTTCCTTCGATAATTGAGAGTACAAATTTAGTGTTTTTAGTTGAAAGTGTGCGGTCTCAGTCGCAGTTTTAGGTTTTCTGTAAATTATTTTATCAGATTTAACTTTTCTTCAACTTGTTTAATCTTTACATGCCAATAATCTAAACCTTCCTGATTGGTTACTATTTCCTTTTTGTAATTAGGAGAAATACTGCTTAGTTTATGCCAATTTTTATTTAAATCCCGTTCTTTTTCTTGTTTTGTTGTGGGTTCAATTCTGCTGCGCCAAAAGTTCATATTTTCAAGGTACCTTTTTTTTATGTCTTCAAAATACTCCATTAATTTTTCTTTTGAACTCGGAATATAACCAGGCCCGCTGCAACCGCAGGAGTGAAACGTAATGCCTACAGAAAATAAACTTTTAATATGTTCCCACTTTTTGACATCGTCTTTTTTAGGCGATTCAAAATCGAGTCCCATATTAGCCATAAATTCTCCGCATTGCGGGCATTTGGCCTCAAAAACCGATGCTTCTCCTTTTTTCACATCAACCATCAATCTTCTTTTAAAAGTCTTTCGACAATTAAAACAAGCATAATGGGGTTTATAAGATGTCATTGCGTATCTGCACATTTTTTTAATTTTA
The DNA here is from genome assembly GCF_013388355.1 of Flavobacterium sp. LPB0248. Lineage (GTDB taxonomy): Bacteria > Bacteroidota > Bacteroidia > Flavobacteriales > Flavobacteriaceae > Flavobacterium. The sequence goes on along the minus strand of NZ_CP058246.1, from coordinate 2,996,005 downwards.
GTCTCAGTTTTCAGTGACAATTTACAGTCTCAAACAGTGTAAACTGAGACTGAGACTGCGACTGTAAACTAAAAAAACTACTCAATAAGTTTTCTTTCTAAAAAATAACTCACAATCGCTTCTTTCATTAAAACCGATTGTTCACCGGCTTTTAACGGTGGCAAATTTTCTTTTACTTTGTAATGAGGCCAGCCTTCGTCGTCGAAATATTCGAATTCATAAAATCCGTATGGTTCTAGCAATCGACAGATGGCAATGTGCATTAAATTCAGTTTTTCGTCTTTTTTATATTCGCGGTGTACTTTTCCATACTCCTGAACTCCGATTAGGTAAATTATGGCATCCAAATCTAAATCTTCGCCTTGCGAAAATTGATTGGAAAGTATATCAACGAGCTTTTCCCAGCGCTCTTTTAATTGTGTATCTCTAGACATTTAATTTATGATTTTAGATTGTAGATTTTAGATTGCTGATTTAAAAATCACTTCTGAAGGGGGCAGAATGCAATCTGAACTCTAAATTTGATTTGCAAAGATACAGAGTTCAAACCCAATGTACCTAAAAAAAATAAATACATCGAAAAACAGAACTGCAAAAACCCACGAACCTTTGTCAGTACAAACCTTTGAACCTAAAAAAAGATATATCTTTGCGCCTCATTAAACACCAAATCTAAACATGAGTTTTTTTGATATTATTGTAGCCGCGCTTTTAGGATACAGTTTGTACAAAGGCATTAAAAATGGCCTTTTTGTAGAAGTTGCTTCTTTTATTTCTTTGTTGTTAGGAATTTATCTTGCGATTAAATTTTCTTCGTTAATGACAGGATGGATTTCAAAACATGTTTCGTGGAATCCAACTAATATTCAGATTACGGCTTTTATCTTAACTTTTATTCTTGTTGTAATTGGAGTTTATTTTTTAGCCAAAATTTTAACGGGAATTGCCGATTTTGCCATGCTAGGCTGGATGAATAAACTTGGAGGCGGATTTTTCAGGATATTAAAAACGATTCTTATTCTAAGTATTTTTATTGCTTTGTTTGAGAAAATCAATTTCAATAATACTTTCGCTAAAAAGGAAACTTTAGATAATTATATTTTTTATAATCCAGTGAAAAAAGTTGCTGCTTTTGTATATCCTTCAATTGAGAAATGGTACGAAACGTTTAAAAAAGATCATTCTGAGAAACCAGAAAATCAAGAGCAAGCCACAAACAAGGAATAATTCATTTTGTCAGGTTGAGCGAAGTCGAAGCCTTTCGTTTACAAATAAACAAACCCGACAGGTTTTTGAAACCTGCCGGGTTTGTTAGTAAAAAACCTCAGCGAGGCGATATATTTATAGAAATTAAGCCGTCCGAATGTAAAGAGCTTCAGCGAAGCGAAATATTTGAATTGTAAATAATTTATATGTCGCTCCGCTGGAGCTTTATTTTGTAACTATCTATTTTATTCTATAAATATTTCGCTTCTCCGAAGCTTACCTACTTATAAAATCAAATATTATTTTTAAAAATTGACTTCCTTATTTTCTCCTTTCTTCAAAACAACTTCTTGTTTTTTATCTCCATAAATCAAAGTTGTTTTTCCTCCATTTTTAGAAGAAACCATTACTTTTTTTGGTTCTTTATTATTCCAATTCATTTCAATTTCAAATCCTCCTCTAGCGCAAATTCCTTTTACAGAACCTTCTGGCCAAGCATCTGGTAAAGCGGGAAGTAATCGAATTTCATTCTCGTCTGACTGAACCAACATTTCGGCAACTGCGGCCGTACCTCCAAAATTTCCATCAATTTGAAATGGCGGATGCGCATCGAATAAATTTGGATATGTTCCTCCTCTTCTTGGTTTTTCTGTTTTTTTACCGTCTGGATCAACGTAGCGCAACAATTCACGGAACATTTTATAAGCACGGTTTCCGTCCCAAAGTCTTGCCCAAAGATTGATTCTCCAACCTTTTGACCATCCCGTAGTTTCGTCGCCTTTTATTTCTAATGTTTTCTTTGAAGCTTCAGCTAAATCTGGAGTTTTCAAAGGTGTGATATGATCGCCAGGGAAAAGTCCGAATAAGTGTGATTGATGACGGTGTTTTGGTTCATTATCATCCCAATCAAAATACCATTCCTGTAAATTCCCTTTTTTTCCAATATGATAAGGATGCAGTTTTGAAAGTGCTATTTCTAGTTCTTTTCTAAAACCGGCATCAGTATTTAGCACTTTTGAAGCTTTTATCGTTTTCTCAAAACATTCGCGAATCATGGCTAAATCGGCAGTTCCGCCATAAAAAGTGGCTCCAACAAAACCATCAGACAATTTATATTGATTTTCTGGCGAAGTAGAAGGTGATGTAATCAAGTTTCCATTTTTATCGGTAACCAGCCAGCCTAAACAAAACTCGGCAGCGCCTTTCATTAACGGATATCCTTCTTTTTTCAAATAGGTTAAATCTTGGGTAAAAGTATAATGTTCCCAAATATGAGTGCTCAACCATGCTTGTGCCATTGGCCAGCACGCCCACATTGGATCTTCTTTTCCAAATTGTCCAACTGGATTGGTCATTGCCCAGATATCTGAATTATGAGCTGCAGCCCAACCTTTATCAACACCATAAAAAGTCTTTGCCGTAATTTTTCCAGTTACCGAAAGATTTTTAATGAAATTCAAAAGTGATATATGCATTTCGGAAAGATTAGTGTTTTCTGCCAGCCAGTAATTTTCTTCCAAATTAATATTCATTGTATAATTACTGCTCCAAGGCGGATTTACATACGGATTCCAAAGTCCTTGCAAATTGGCTGGAACGCCCAAAGTTCTTGATGAACTTATTAATAAATAACGTCCGAAATTGAAATATAGAATTTCTAGGTTTTTATCTTCTTTTCCGTCAGCGTAGCGCAATAAACGTTCGTCTGTCGGTAAATCTGGAGCGGTTGTTTTTCCTAAATCTAAATTGACGCGATTGAAGAATTTTTGGTAATCGGTAATGTGGGATTCTTTTAATTTATCGAATGCTTTTGCGTAGGCATTATTCAGATTCTGCAAAGCAATTGAAACATCATTTAAACCTTCTGACGCTGGATTTTTGTCGAAACCATTAAAACTTGTTGCGACAGAAACGAAAATAATCGCCTCTGTTGCGTCTTTTAAGGTCAAGGTTTCTCGAGAACTTGTAACCGTTCCGTCTGTTTTTTTGATTTGAACTAAACCTGTAAATCTTGTTCCTCTTTCTTTTAAGCTCAAATATTTTGGAGAAACATTGTATCCTGCGTTTTCATGAATTGGCGCAGAACCACTTAGAACTAAAATATTATTTCGTACTTCGACATTAGATTGTAAAAGGCTTTTTAGGTTAATATCGAAATTTAAAGCTCCTTTTTGATCAGCCGTCAATTTGATAATCATAACTTTATCTGGAGCCGATACGAAATATTCGCGTGTATATTTTATACCTGCCATTTCGTAACTTACTTTTGAAATAGCGTTCGAAAGATCCAATTCTCTATGATAATTTACTGCTTTGCCTTTCTCAGAATTATTGATTTCTAATGTTCCTAAAGGCGCATACGATTCGGAATTTTTTCCTTGAACTTTTTTATTCAGTTCTTCAGCCAGTTTGTAGTTTTCGTTTTTTAATGCTTCACGAATTGCCGGAATATTTTTGTACGCTTCGGGACTCATATTGGCATTTACGGGTTCGCCCGACCAAAGTGTAATGTCGTTCAGATGAATTTTATCTGAATTGGCTCCTCCAAAAACGGTTGCTCCCATTTTTCCGTTTCCTAAAACCAAGCTTTCTTCAAAGAATTCTGCGGGTTGTTTGTACCACAAAACATTTTTGGATTGCGCAGAAATGGTTGTATAGTACGACATGAGAAGTAAGAAGAGAAATGTTTTTTTTATGATATTTGAATTCATAGGTGTGTTGTTTATAATCATGTTTTACATCTGATATTTCTGCAATCTTGTCATTCCGAGGAACGAGGAATCACACTCGTAAATCGACAAAGATAAGTAATTCACTTTGCGGAATTTCTAGTGTGATTCCTCGTTCCTCGGAATGACAAAACTATCGTGTTAAGCTTGTATCATCAAATAATTACTTGCTCACTTTATATTTCTCATTTGCCGTAATCATCTCCCAATTATCCGTTCTGAAAGGCGATGCAGGAAATTTTTCTTTATTAAAAAGATTAATAGCTGTATCGTCGTCTGCCCAACCATAATGAACTGCTACGGGATTTTGAACTTTATCGCTTGAAACGATTATTTTGTTGTCTTTAATTATCGCTTTCGCAGAATGAAAAACTTTATCTGCACTTGCAACTTCGAATCCTTTTAATTCATCATTATTTGGCGTTGATAATCCGCTACCGATGTTATCGAAAGTAAGAATAATTTCGTTTCCTTTTATTGTTTGAGATTTATAAGTTGGTCCGCTATGAACTTGTTTTTTACCGTAAAGATTATTCATTGCAATCGCTGCCAAACGCAAACCAATGTCTTGTTTGTTTGTTGGATGAATGTCTTTTGCATTTCCAATATCTGTTGTAACCGCCATTCCGGTGTTTGGCAATTTTAAAGTTTCAGATTGTGCTTCGCGAAGTTCTGCCCAACGGCTTCCTTTTTGGCTGTTTCCTCCAAATTCGTCAAAAGTGGATAATTGAACGAAATAGAAAGGGAAATTTCCTTGTTTGAATTTGGTTCTCCAATCGTTGATCATTAAAGGAAATGATTTTTTGTATTCTGCCGCTCTCCAAACATTGGCTTCTCCTTGATACCATAAAACGCCCTGCATTGCATAAGGCACTAGCGGATTTACCATGGCATTGTACAATAATGACGGATAACTGTTTGGCGAAACTTCTATTCTTACTTTTATGACGTTGAATTTCCAAAGTCCTTCTAACGGTAAATTAGAATCTTTAAAATCGATTTTTAAATCTGCTGGATCGCCATAAATTCCTCCTCCGCCACTGTAATCTGTAATTCTTACTGCAATTACATTTGTGCCTTCTTTTAAAACATTTGCCGGAATTTTGTAAATTCTTTTAGCATCCCAAAGATTATTGGTTCCGACTTCAACTCCGTTTACATAAGTTTTGTCTTCGTCATCAACTTTTGCTAAATGTAAAATGGCTTCTTTTTTGGCTTGTTCTGCCGTCAGAACAATTGTTTTACGCATCCAAACAATTCCGTCGATATTGCCAATCTGCTGGTTTTCCCAAAGTGATGGCACTTTTATTTCTGGCCAGTTTTTATCTTGGAAGTTTGGGTTTTTAAATTGCTCTTCGTTTTCCATCGAAACATCAAAACCTTGCACTTTTTTAAGATTGTCTAAAACCGATTTTTTGTAGGTTTCAAAAATAGCATTGATATCTACGGTTGGAACATCGGCAATCATGGCTTTAAAATCTGGGCTGTTTTCAAAAGCTTCACGGCTTGTCCAGGTCTCCACATTGGTTCCGCCCCAAGAAGTATTGATAATTCCGATTGGGATTTTTAATTCTGAGTATAGTTTTCTAGCAAAATAATAGCCAACTGCTGTAAAGTTGCCTACATTTTCTTTGTTGGCCACTTCCCATTTCCCTTGTTTCAAATCGTCTTTTGGAGTTCCGCTTAAATCTTGTGCAACACCAAAATGACGAATCATTGGATAATCTGCACTGCTGATTTCTTTTTCAGAATTCATGGTTTTGAAAACCTGAAATTCCATATTTGATTGTCCGCTGCAAATCCAAACTTCACCAACTAAAACATTTTTGATTGTGATTGTATTTTTTCCAATTACAATCAACTCAAAAGGTCCACCTGCTTTTTCGGCATTCAAATTTACTGTCCATTTTCCGTTTTTATCGGCTATTGTTTTCTTGATTTGTTTATTGAAGTGGATCTCTACACTTTCATTCGCATCTGCAAAACCCCAAATCGGAATTTGCTTGTCTCTTTGGAGTACCATTCCGTCAGAGAATATTAAAGGCATTCTCACATTAGCATTAGCTAAAACACTAATTAACAGAAAAATAAATATTAAACTCTTTTTCATTTTTTTAATTTAAATATTTTTTTAACCGTATAAGTGATATAAGTTATTTTAAGTCTTTAGCTATAATTGTACTTAAATTTATTTATATCACTTATAGGATTTAACCATATTTTTTTATTTTAATCCGTCTATTAAAGCGTTCAAAGCTTGTGTATCAAAGACAGTATTATCGCTTCTATTCATGATTCCGAAACCGTTGTTTCCTAAGCTTCCTTCATCCCAATAAAAAGGTAATAATCCGTTTGTCTTTGCTGTTTTAACTACCGTTTTTAAATAGTAGGCTCTTGAGTTTAAATGCAAAGTCAGCGCATCTCCAGTTAAAGTTGTTCTACGAATTGCTCCAAATTCTCCTAAAAGAACCGGAATTCCTTTATCTACAAATTGGGTTTTCATCAATTTGAAACTTTTCTCTAAATCGGCTTCTTCGCCCCAAGTTGCATTTCTTTCTGTATCGGTTGTAGAATGAAATCCTGATCCCCAATAATAGAACATTTTACCCCAAGTTTCGTCTTTTGTTAAACCGGCAAAATTCCACGGAGAATAGTAATGCACTTCGACCATCATTCTGCCTGTAACCTTATCTACTGGCAATGTAGTCATTAATTTGTTCGTTTTTTCGATATCTGTTGTTGGCCCTTGAACTACTAAAACTCGAGTAGCGTTTTTCCCTCCAGTAGAACGAACCGCATCGATAAAAGTCTGGTGATAAGAAGTTAAAACTGCCATTTGTGTTGCATCTTCAACAGCTGGTTCATTGGCACTTGCAAAAAGTAGATGTTCGTCGAAACCTCTTAAATGCGTTGCGATTTGTTCCCAAAACGCTTTCTGTTTGGCATTGTTTTCTACTTTTTTAGCTTCGGTAATATTATTTTCTAGCCAGCCGCCATCCCAGTGAATGTTTACGACAACATACATATCGTTGTCAACACAATATTGTACGACTTCTTTCACTCGGTTTAACCAATCAGTTTTGATTTTTGCTGTTGCAGCATTTTCTAAATTCTGATTCCAAGAACATGGAATTCTAATCGCATTGAAACCATTTGCTTTTACGGCATCAATTAAAGCTTTTGTTACTTTTGGATTTCCCCAAGCGGTTTCGCCTCCAGTTGCTTCTAACGTATTTCCGATATTCCAGCCTAATTTAATTTTTGCTGCTAATTCAACCGCAGAACTTCCCATTCCAGAAGCATCGGCTGCAATTGGATTGGTGTTGTAACTTGGGTATAAACCTGTAACAACTGTTGCAGCAGTCTGCGAAACTGCTATCGTAACCGTTTTTGCCTCATTTGAACTTAAAGTGACTGAAGCCGTTCTAACAGCATTTTCTGTGTTTGCCGAAGCTGTTATTCTAACAATAATATTTCCTTTTGTTCCTGTTGTCTGACTCACTTTTACCCAGTTTGCAGAACTGGCCAAAGTCCAGCTTGAAGCTTCTGAATTAATAGTGATATCCGAAGTGTTTTCTTTGCTGTCAAAATCAATTTTGGCTGTGCTTGCCGTTAATGATTTTATCGTATTTTCTGGAGTAGTTTCTTTATCTGAACTGCAAGCTAAAACTCCTAGAAAAGCAAAGCACAGTACAAAGCTCAAGACATAATCTTTAATTGTTTGTTTCATTTGGTTTGGTTTAAGTTAAGTGTAAGTTTTTAAAATCAACGCCAGCTTTTAATGAGCTGGCGTTGATAGTTTGGTTATTTTATAGCAATAACAATTTATTTAACTGTTACCTGAATTTCTTTTTTAATATCTCTTGAAGAAGTTCCTAACTTAATAGTATATTTTCCAGGTTCAACCGTCCATTTTTTAGAAGCAACATCATAATATGCCAATTCTTTTACTGGAACTTTAATGGTCACATTTTCTGAACCTCCAGCTTTAATAGCAACTTTTTTGAAACCTTTTAATTCCTGTGCTGCACGTGTAATTTTAGAATCAGATTTCGCAGTATATAATTGAACTACTTCTTTTCCGTCTACTTTTCCTGTGTTTTTAACGTCAACTGTAACTTCAATTACGTCATTTTGAGCGTACGAATCTTTATTTGCTTTTGCATTATCAAGCGCAAAAGTTGTGTATGATAATCCGTAACCAAAAGGATATAATGGCGCTACGTTTTTAGTATCAAACCAACGGTATCCAATTAAAATTCCTTCCGCATAATTAACTGTTTTCTCTCCTGGGAAACTGTTTGTAGCATGTGCAGGAGAATCCTTTAAAGCTACTGGCATTGTCCAAGGTAATTTTCCTGACGGATTTACTTTTCCTAAAATAACATCAGCCAAAGCATTTCCACCTTCAGAACCGTTGAACCAGCTCCAAACCAAAGCAGAAGATTTTTTGCTTACTTCATTTATATCAAAAGGAGCACCAGCCACCATTACAACAATCGTTTTTGGATTAGCTTCTATTACTTTTTTGATTAATTCTTCTTGTCCGAAAGGCAAATGTAAATCTCTTCTGTCCGAAGCTTCTGTTTCGTAATCACGATTTGAACCCGCAAAAACAATTGCTACATCTGAGTTTTTAGCTGCATCAACTGCTTCTTGAACTTTTGCTGGATCTAATTGGTCAATTGTAACAGGACCATTAGCCGTGATATTTCCTAAATTTCCTCTGTTCTTTTTATCGTAACGCTCTAAATATCCTTCCGCATAATTGATTTTAATTGAAGAAGGCAATCTGTTTTTAAGACCATCAAGAGGTGTAACTTCTCTTTTTGTTTTTACTCCAGCTCCAAATCCACCAAGAGCATTTTTCTTAGTTGCATTATTTCCAATTACAGCTATAGATTTTACTCCGTCTAGTTTTAATGGCAATGCATTGTTTTCGTTTTTCAACAATACAATCGCTTCAGCTGCAATTTTGTACGCGTCTTGGTAATGTGCTTCTGTTGCGATACTTCCTTTTGCACGCTCGCCTCCGCCCATTGCTTTTACTTGGAATAAAACTCTTAAAATACGTTTTACATGCAAATCAATTTCTTTCTCTGAAACTTCTCCAGATTTAACTGCAGCGATTAATTTATCGGCTAAGAAAAATTCATTGAAAGGTTTTGGTGTTCCCATTTCAATATCTAAACCGTTTTTCAAAGATTTTGCTGTAGAATGAACCGCAGCCCAATCTGAAACTACAATTCCTTTAAATCCCCATTCGTCACGAAGGATTTTATTTAGCATATAATCGTTCTCACATAAATATTCGCCTCTAAATTTATTGTAAGCCCCCATTATACTATACGCTTTTGCTTCTTTTACCGAAGCTTCAAAAGCTGGAAGATAAATTTCGCGAAGCGTACGCTCGTCAATTTGTACATCAACAAAATCACGATTTGTTTCCTGATTGTTTGCTGCGTAATGTTTCACGCATGCCATTACATCTTTTTCTTGTAAACCAACAATCAAAGGCACTGCAATTTTTTTGTTTAAGAACGGATCTTCAGACATGTATTCGTATGTTCTTCCTCCAAGCGGTGTTCTCACCATATTGATCGCTGGCGAAAGCAACATGTCTTTATCTCTTGCACGTAATTCTTCTCCTAAACTGGTTCCAAAAGTGTGTGCCATTTCAGCATTCCAAGTTGCTGCCAAAGCACCTCCTGCTGGATAATATGTTGCAAAATCGTTTGTCCATCCTGCTGGAGCCCAATTGTCTCTTGAGATTTCCTCACGAACTCCCAGTGGACCATCGGCCATTTTTAATTCTGGAATTCCAAGACGTTTTACACCTGCATTAGCAAACATACTGTTCCCGTGAAGCATTCCGATTTTTTCTTCTAATGTCATTTGCGAAATCAGTTTGTCAATTTCTGCATCATGGTCTGTGCTTATTTCTTTTCCAACGTATTCTTCGGTCTGCGCCGAATTTGAAGCTGTTGTTTGTGCATCATTTTTACATGAAGTAAAAAATGCAAAAACTAGAGCTGATGAAAGGAATATCATTTTGTTTTTCATAGATAGTTAGGTGTTTTTTGATTTAAAGATTTTTGATTCCTCACGCATCATCTTCAAATACCGTTAATACTATTTTTATGTTTGTGGTTTTCTCTCTATTATTGTTTGATTAAATTCAGCATTACAACATCATTTTCATTGATTTTAAATTCTCTGCTGAAAGTTCCTTTTGCGTCAATTGTAATTTTTTCTGTAGCAATCGGAGCACCATTATTTTTTTCTTTTATCGAATTGACTTGCTCACGTGTTAACTGACTCGGTTTATTCATTGCTAGATAATCCGCGTAAGCGTCATTCATTTTATAGCCAACTTTATATATTTCTAAAAGATATTTTCCTTTTTGCATTCCATCCACTTCAATTTTTACTTTTCCTTTTTCTTTTGATGGAAGGTCTTTTATGTAATACGTTTGATTCAGTTCTTTATCTCCCGGATGTGTATTGGTAAAATCCCACAATAAAACCTGAACATCGCCTTTTGCATTTTTGGAAGTCCAAGAAGCTTTATCTGAATTTTGAAGTTCAGTTTCTCCCAATTTATTCAATAAATAATAAGAGAAATAGGCTGGTTTTTTAATTCCCTGCGTATTCAATAATCCGAAACCGCCGTGAAAAGGCGTAAATCTTGGTCCCGCTTCTTCAAAAATATCCGTAAAAACCCAATACGACATTGAGTTTGCGGCATTACCAACTTGTTTTAATTTCTGCAGAATATACGCTGCCGAGTGATAACTGTCGTGAATTGGATCTGCCGGCGTATACGAAGAACTCCATTCTGTATAATGCAATTCTAAATTTGGTTTAGCTGACTCTGTAATCAATTTTCTAGAATTGATAATTTCACCACTTACACTCCATTCGTCCTGATTTAAAATCGTTCCCGAAGTTCCAAATTCGTCCAAATAACCGTGTTTCACTCCATAAGTATGCGTCGAAACAAAATCCATCGGAACATTATTCTTCGCACAAAAATCAATTGTTTCAGCAACCCAAGCAGAACCTGCTGTTGCTGGCCCACCAACTTTATAAGCTGGATTTACAGCTTTTACACTGCGAACTGCATAATCGTATAATTTATAATATTCTTGTTGCGTGCTGCTCCAAAATCCTGGTGAAAGATTTGGCTCATTCCAAACTTCAAAATACCATGTTTTTACTTCTTCATCTCCGTAACGTTCCTTAAAATGCTGCGTTAAATTTCGAACTAAATCTTCCCATTTTTTATAATCTTTTGGAGGCGTTACGTTTCCTTTCCACCAGAAAATCGTTTCTTTCCCGCTTGCTAATGCGTTCGGCATAAAACCTAATTCGACAAACGGTTTCATTTTCAGACTTACAATATAATCAAATAAAACGTCTACGTATTGGTAATTATATTCTGGATTTCCTTTTTCGTCTTCACGATAAACAGCCATATCATCAGACAATAAACCATGAAAACGGATGTATTTAAAATCGCATTCTTTTTTCACCAATGCCAATTGCTGCTGCCAGTCGGCACGAAGACCTTCATTTGCTCTTCCAGCACCGATGCATTCTTTGAACATAGTGTTTAATTTTCCTGCTTCTTTTTTGAAATCAACTTTTATGATTCGATTTTCAGTATTATTGTTTTGTCCAATAATTTGGATTGAATGAATTAAAACCAATAGTATTAAAATTCTTTTCATCTGAAAATGTGTTGCGTTATTAAACCCGACAGGTTTTAAAAGCCTGTCGGGTTTGAGAAATTAATAATTATAACTTTTTGAATCTCACTGCTCCACCTCCAGCTCCACCTAGTTTCAACTGTAATTTATCTGAAGCTTTTACAGTTTTCTTAGAAATTGCAACTGCTTCTGGATTATGTGTTTGATCTGTTCCTTCAGCATCAACATAAATCTGAGCTTCGTAAGTCACATTTGGATCTAAGAATGATAATGAAATTTCTACATTTCTTGGTTTTTCATTTGTCAAAGTTCCTAGATACCAGTCGGCGCTGTTTTTGTCCTTTCTTGCTGTTGTAATATACTCGCCAATTTTTCCTTCTAAAATTTTAGTGTCTTCCCAATCTGTTGGGACATCTTTTAAGAATTGTAACGCTGGTTTTCCTTCGTAGTTTTCAGGAAGATCTGCCAACATTTGAATTGGTGCATAAATCGTTACGTATAATGCCAATTGCTGTCCAACTGTTCCCTGAATTCTTTTTCCAGGATAACCTTGTTTTACCTCAACATCAAAAATTCCAGGTGTGAAATCCATTGGACCAGAAAGTAATCTTGTAAACGGAATAATCGTTAAGTGGTTTGGTGGATTTCCTTCGCTCCAAGCGTTATATTCTTGACCGCGAGCTGCTTCTCTCGAAACCATGTTTGGATACGTTCTTCTTTCTCCTGTATCTTTTATCGATTCGTGGTATAAAACCGCTAAATCATATTGTGCTGCTTTTTCTAAAATGTATCTGAAATAATTTACTCCAAACTGCCCGAAGTGCATCTGTTTCATATTCAATTTAGAACCTACATGACCAATTTTTACCGTATGGATTCCAAGTTTTTTGTATAAAGCAAAAGCTTCATCAACTTGTTTTAAATAATTAATTAAGTTCGAACCAGTTTCATGATAACCGATCAGCTCTACATCATGTTTTTTCCCATACTCAACCACTTTTTCTAAATCGAAATTGTCTGCGTTTTTTGTAAAGCTAAACATGTGCATACGGTTTTCGTACCAACCTGGCGTCCAACCTTTATTCCATCCTTCGATCAATAAATGATGGAAACCTTCTTTTGCTGTAAAATCAATATATTCCTCAGCATGTTTGGTTGTTGCACCTTGTTTGTCGCTTTCCCAGAAAGTATATTTCCCAATGTGCATTCCCCACCAAATTCCTAAATACTTGTATGGTTTGAAATAGTTGTTTATGTTCTTTAGTTTGTTTGGTTCGTTTAAGTTTAAAACCAAATAAGAAGTAATCAATTCTCCTGGATTTTCTCCAATTTGAAGTGTTCTCCAAGAAGAAGTAAATGAGTCTTTTACACGAACTTTTACTCCATCGGCCCACGGCACTAAATCAGATTTTAGCTCTGTTCCTTTAGTGTTTACCAAAGTCATACTTGCGAAATCATACAAGTTTGCTTCGTGAAAACTTAATGCTAATCCGCTTTTGCTTTCAATTGTTAATGGAGTTAGGACCGTATCCAAAGTACTCACTGGCGCATCTTTAAAAAGATATTCGTCACGGTTTTCTCTGTTGGCTGGAATCCACCACGCTTTTCCATCTTCTTTTAAGTTGAAAGTTGTTTTTTCATCCATGATGAAAATACTGTCTTTTACATTTTGTTTTGGATAAACATATCTAAAAGCTACTCCATCATCGAAAGCACGAAACTGAATTTGTAATTTTCTTTTATTTCCTGTTTTTTGCTGTAAATCAACTACTAATTGATTGTAGTGATTTCTAATGTTTTTCTTTTCTCCCCAAACTTGTTCCCAAGTTTCATCAAACGTAGAAGTTTTTGCTCCTTTAATTTCAAAATTTGAACTTAAGTCTTCGTTTCCTTTTAATACAAATCCCATATCTGACGGAGAAATTACTTCTGTCTTTCCGTGAGAAACGGCATATTTTGGAGCATTTTTTACCAGCTCAAATTTGATTGTATTTTTTCCGTTTGGCGATGCCAATTCGTAAGCGTTTTTCGTTTTTTGACTGTAGCCTATTGCTATCGAAAACAATACGGCTGGGAGAACTAGATAGTTTTTCATGTTTTTTGGTATTATATTTTTGCCACAAATTCACGAATGTCATAAATTAAATTCGTGAATTCGTGGCTAACTTTTTTATTTTGCCCACTCGGTTTTAAAAGTGGTTTTCCCGTTTAACGGATTTGCTGCAACATCGAAATTGTTTCCGTTTTTGTTCACTTTTATTTCTTGTACTGCATCGCCTTCTGGTAAAAACACTTTAGCTGTAGCCGAAGTGGTTTTGTCGCTAGCATACACTTTTAATGTCAATTTGCTCCAATCCATATCTTTTGTAGACTGTGCTAAACCGATATGTGGAATTACAGTTCCGTCTTTTACTAAAACTATAATTGGCACTTCGCCAGCTTTGATTTTATGCCAGCCAGATTGGTACACTTTTTTAGTTTGGTAATCGATCCAAGTTCCTTCTGGAAGATAAACATCTCTTTCTTCAACCTCTTCAAAAAGTGGTGCAACCAACATACTTGAACCAAATAGATATTGATTGTCAACTAACCAAGCTCCTGGATCGTTTGGATATTCTACAAAAAGAGCACGCATCATTGGCAATCCTTTTTGAGAACTTTCTTTTGCTTGAGCGTAGATATATGGCATTAATTCGTAACGCATATTATCAGCTTTTCTAAATCCTTCTAAGAATTCTTTGCTGTACAACCAAGGTTCGCGAGGCGGTTCTCCGTGGCTTCTTACGTGCGAAGTAAACATCCCGAATGGTGTCCATCTTCTATAAATATTCTCAGGAGATTTTGTTGCAAATCCTCCAACATCATGACTCCAGAAACTGAATCCGCTTAGTCCTAATGAAAGTCCGCCACGTAATTCTGCCGACATTGCTCCGTTTGAAGTTTCAGAATCTCCTCCCCAATGTAAAGGATAGCGCTGAGATCCTGCCCATGTACTTCTTGCCCAAATTAAAGTATATCCTTTTTCTTTCTGAGTGATTTCTGCAACTGCTTTATTATAACGTAATGGATATAAATTATGCTCATAGAAACCAGTTCTTCCAGAATGGTAAATTCCGTCTGGCGGAGCTGCTTCTCCAAAATCTACTTTGAAAACTGCAACACCTTCATCAAATAACTTTTTCAATTTTCCTTGATACCATGTTACTGTTTCCGGGTTTGAGAAATCTAAAACAGCATCTTCATACGGAAGATTTCCTTTTCTATCTCTTACCGCCAAGTTTTTATCCATAATTTCTGGAAACAATGTATTCTTAGGCGTGAAATATGGTAATTGCCAAAGACAAACTTGGAAACCGTCTTTCTTTAAATCAGACATCATTTTTGTGGCATCTGGGAAACGAGATTTTGCAAACTCATAGTTGTTTCTCCAATCTACATCAAACCAACCGGTATCAAAGTGGATCACATCGGTTGGAATTTTATATTTACGTAAATCTCTAGCTACTTCTCTTCCTTCTTTTTCAGAGAAATAGGTAATACGGCTCATCCAGAAACCGAATGACCAAAGTGGTGGCATTGCTGCTTTTCCAGTCAAATTCGTGTATTGATCTAAGATATCTTTTGGTTCTCCGATAAAGAAAAACAAATCGGCTTCGTCATCTCCAATATACATTTCGTTGGCACTTGAGAAATACTTTCCGAAGTCAACTGTAATTGGTGTTGAATGGTGCATGAAAACTCCATAACCACGACTGCTCATGTAAAACGGAATCGGTTTGTACATTGTTTCATTTTGGATTCCGTTTGCGTCATCCGTCCATAAAACTACTTTTTGTCCGCGTTTGTTGAATTGTGTGAATGATTCACCGCAACCAAATATTTTTTCGTCTGGTTCTAAGCTGAAAGCCGCGCCCATACTTCTTGAATAATCGCTGTTTCTGCGAACATAAGAAAATGGAAGTGTTGGTGTATAGGTATTTTTAAAATCAGTATCGTGAAGTGTGCTTGTCAGCAGTTTCCCTTTTTCATCATAGATTTTTACGTGCCACGGTTTTGTCAAAATTTCAACTCTTCCGTGTTTGCTTGTATAACTATGACCTCCTTCGATTTTAGCATATTTCCATAATTCAGGGTGATTTGGCGCAACGCCGTCAACCAACATTAAAGATTCCTTTTGTGGATGAAACTGTGGACCAGAAGTCGTTTTTATTCTAACTGTTCTATCTGAAACAAACTGAATTTCGAACGGCAAAACAGGAGATTCTGCGTATTCTGTTGTTGGGAACTCATTTGCTTTTTCTACATCTGGTTTCATCATCATGTTGTTGAAAGCCTGACGTGTTTTATAATTGTATCTCAAATATTTGATGGTTCCTTTTCCTGTTGCAGGATCAAAAGAAGCCAATTCATCTGCAAAATAAAAAGTATTCAGATAGTTCTGAAAATCTTTACTGATATCTATTGGTGCATTTAGCACATCTGCATTCTGAATTTGAGCTGAGACATTTGGAATTGTAAGAAGTCCAAAAGCGCAAATCGAAAACAAGGTTTTTAAATGTGATTTTTTCATTAGTTATTTTTTATTTTTTGCCATTCCCGATAGCTATCGGGATAAAAGGATTTGAAAGCATTTTTTTTCTCTTTTCTCTCGCAGATTTTGCAGATCATACAGATTTAAATCTTTTTAATTCTTTTATCCCGATAGCCATCGGGAGTGGCTATATTTAAAATTTCAAAAATTATTCTGTTGTAATTACAATAGTGGACTGTTTTAATCCATTTGCTTTTGCTGTTAATTCCAATCTTCCAGATTGATCTCCAGATTGTACAATAACCAAACATTTTCCAGCCAAAGCGGTGTGTTTATTTCCTTTGTACGATTCGTGGCTAACCGGATCTCCGCTGCAAACGCCTACAATTTTTCCATTTCCTTTTAAAGAGAAATTAATTTCGTTATTCGCATTTGGTACAATCGTTCCATTGGCATCTAAAATATCAACCGTGATAAATGACAAATCGTTTTTGTCTGCTTTGATAGTACTTCTGTCGGCAGTCAGTTTTAATTGAGAAGGATTTCCAGCTGTTTTGATTTCTTTTTCTAAAACTACTTTTCCATCTTTACGAGAAACTGCTTTCAGGGTTCCGGCTTCAAAAGGAATTCTCCACATTACGTGTAAATCGTCTCCTTTTTTGCTTCTCTTTCCAACCGATTTTCCGTTTACGAAAAGTTCAACCTCATCGGCTTTGTTGTAGTAGGCCCAAACATCGACAGTTTGTCCAGGTTTCCAGTTCCAATGCGGAAAAATGTGCAAAACGGTTTTATCTGTCCATTCGCTTTGGTACATATAATAAACGTCTTTCGGGAAACCGGCTAAATCTACAATTCCGAAATACGAACTTACAGATGGCCATTCGTATGGTGTTGGTTCACCGATATAATCGAAACCTGTCCAAACGTACATTCCAGCTAAGAAATCGTATTTTTTAATGACTTTCCAAGTCGCTTCGTGCGTAGAACCCCAAGGTGTTTGAACTTGATCATAAGCTGAAACGGTGTTTCCTGGATTTCCTTCTGTAAATTTAAGATCCCATCTTACTGGCCATTTTTTAATGGTATCTGAAACAGCGTCATAATAGCCTCTTGTCTGTAAACCTGAAGTGGTTTCTGTTGCAATAAAAGGGGTATTTGGAAAGTTCTTTAGATGATGTTCGTACGTTTGATGTGCATAATTGTATCCTATTAAATCTAAAACTCCAGATCCAGCAAGCGGATTAATCGATACGTCTTTTTTCTCAAACTGTAAAGTCACCGCATCAATATTCATGTTTACCGGCGGATTCATCGCTGCGGTTAACGGACGCGTTTTATCGTACTCGCGTGTAATCGCAGCCAATTCTTTAGCAATTTCAACACCTTTTTCATTCCATTGTTCTGGAATTTCGTTTCCGATGCTCCAAACAAAAATACTTGGGTGATTTCTATCGCGAAGTAATTGATCGATTAGATCTTTTTTATGCCATTTGTCCCAATCGTTTCCGTAATCGTATTTGGTTTTGGTCTGCTTCCACATGTCGAAAGCTTCATCCATAACAATGAAACCCATTTTATCGCAAAGTTCCAAAAGTTCTGGAGCGGGAGGATTGTGAGAAGTTCTAATTCCATTTACTCCCATTTCTTTCATGATTTCCAATTGACGTTCGATGGCACGCGTATTAATTGCCGAACCCAACGGACCTAAATCATGATGCAAACAAACACCTTTTATTTTGACTTGTTTTCCATTCAAAATAAAACCTTTATTCAAATCGAATTTAAAATCTCTGATTCCGAAATTGGTTTTGTATTGATCGATGATTTTATCGTCAAGCGAAATTTCAGTAACTGCTGTATACAATTCTGGATTTTCAACTGACCATAAAATCGGATTTTCAACTTCTGCCGATTGATTCAGAGTTTGATTTTCGTTGGCATTGATGGTTATATCTTGTGTAACCGATGTTACTTTTTTATCTTCTTTAAAAATGGTGGTCGTTACCGTGGCTTTTTTACCTTCTTTGTATTGATTTTTAATTGTTGTTTCAAAACTTATAGAAGCTTTTTCGGCTGTAACTTTTGGAGTTGTAATATAGGTTCCCCATTGTCCCACATGAAGTTTATCTGTAGTTTCGATCCAGACATTTCTAAAAATTCCTGAACCTGAATACCAGCGTGAATTGGGTTGTTTTGAATTGTCAACCTTAACAATAATTTCGTTGTTTTTGTCTCCGTAATTCAAATACGGCGACATATCATATTGAAAGCCAATATATCCGTTTGGACGTTTTCCTAAATAATGTCCGTTTACCCAGACTTCGCTGTTTTTGTATACGCCGTCAAAAGTAATTGAAGTAATTTTTGTGCTGTCTTCTGCAGCAGCTTTGAATGTTTTTTTATACCAGCCTAAACCTCCATTTAATGATCCTCCGCCATATCCGGCTGGACTTTTTTCATCAAATTTCCCTTCAATACTCCAATCATGCGGAACATCTAAAGTTCTCCATTTTGTTGAAGTTCCAATAGTATCTTTATCAATAATACTATCGTTTAGATGGAAACTCCAATCTGCATTAAAAGAAACTTTTCGGTTACTAAATTTTTGATCTGTTGATGATTTGCATGCTGTCAATAAAAGAAAGCTTGCAAATAGTAATCCTAGTTTTTTATATGAAGTTAGCTGCAACATAGTATCGTAAATTTTAATAACCCGGAAACAGTATCAACCTGCTTCCGAGTTATTTATAAAGTGAAATATATGAATTTTTAAGGAATTATATAATGGAACACAAACCACTCATCTTTTCCTGCATCATAAGATGTTCCAAACCAAATACCTTTTTGTAGGTAGTCATTATTGTAAGCCTTTACAACTTTAATAACACTTGTTGTTGGATTCATCCAGCTATCTGGATTTTGAATCAATGTATTTGTTCCTAAGTTAATTTCATTATTCGTTTCATCAATTGTAAATAATCCAGAAGTTACTACACCATTCTGGCTTCTAGTATAATTTAGTTTCCCACCAAATTGATCAAAACGAATCCAAGAATTACCTGCTATAGCAGTCCAATCATCATTCCATCCCCAGTTATATGAGCTTGAAGCGCCTGTTGTCCATCCTTTTCCTTTTCCTAACCAGTCTACTGGATTTCCATTTCCGTCTAAACTCCAAACTCTACCTGATCCTACTCCACCAGTAATCATTTTTAACAATTCGCCTGAAGCAAAAGTTGGATTAAAACCTTCATCATAACTTGGTCCAGTAGCAGGTGGAACATAGTTGTCTGCATATTCTTTAGAAACGAAATTCCAGATATACCACCATGGCCCTTCGCTATTAGTTCTCAAAATAGCAATTCTTAACTGGTTTTCAGTAAGTTTTAAGATCTTGATATTATTAGTCCAGTTACTTGCGTTTGCAATGTAGTTGTCTGGTCTTAGAATTGTTGCTCCTGTTGTTGTTAAAGTATGTGTATTTACATCTAAGAAATAAGTACCGCTTTCTTTAAGAGTTCCGTCGGCTTCATTAATTTTCATAAATGGACCACCTTCCAGACTGAAAGTCATTGTTCTTCCCCAATGCATATCTGCATCTGTACTTGAATTAGCATTTCCTTCTGGTTCCCAGTTTGGTGTAAAATTACCCCACTCTACTGTAGTGCTAGGATCTGCATAAGACATTGCTCCAAGAGCCATTCCATATTTACCATTATCAGCAATCCAAACTTTTTGTTTTCCTACACCTCCAGACAAAGCTGTCCAAAGTGCATCATTAACATAATTTAAATTATCCTGATTTACGGTTACCGTTACTGGATCAAGTTCTACAATTCCCCCGCCGGTAACTGCCGAAATTTTTATCGTATAATTTCCTTTAAAAGCGTACTTTACAGTTTCTATCGCTTTGTCTGATTTTCCTGTTTCATAATCCCAGTTTAATATAACACCAGGTGTCGTATTTTTCAGAATCACAGTATTTCCTCCTGGATCTGCAGCTAAATCCTGAGTAATTTCAAAATGTATATCCGATTTATCCATCGCGCCATCTAAAGAGTAACTATCAGGCGAACAAGATGACACCAGCATGGCCAGCATCAAAAGTGTTGTAATTAATACTTTTATATTTTTCATTTTTTTGCTTTTTTAATTAAAACTACCAGCCTGCATTTTGTTTTAAAACTCCATTAGATAATGTTATCTGTGTATTTGGAATTTGCTGCAATCCTTTTGTTTTTTGGATGTTTACTGAAGAAATTGTTTTTGTAGCCTGTACTCCTCCGTTAAGTAAAGTTGTAGTTTCTGCGATAGTTGAAGATGCTTTGCCAATTCCTTGACGAAGTAAATCCCAATATCTAACTCCTTCTAGAGCGAATTCCAAATGTCTTTCGTTCATGATATTATCATAATTAACAGGAATAGAAGTAAATGCTGTTTTGTAAGCTCTTCTTCTTACGTCATCAAAATAAGATTGTGCATTACCACTTCCTAATTCTGCTGCCATTAATAATACATCAGCATATCTTAATACTACATAATCCTGAAATTGGCTGATGTCCCAAAACTGGCTTCCCATAGTTAATGGAAGGTCTTTTCCATCTTTATCAACCATTGGAGTATATTTTTTGTTGTAGTAACCAGTATACTCACGCTGATTGTTTATTTTATCAAATGGAATTTTTTCTTCATTAATTCCTATCACAGTTGAAACACGTCTTGTATCATTTGCTGTGTATGCATTCCATAATTTAGAATTCACAGTCACACCCCAACCGCGTCCGTATGGATAAGAAGAGAATTCTCTCATTCCGAACATTACTAACCAGTGGTTACCATCAGTATTTCCGTTATAATCACTTGTGTAAGTATATTTTATAGAAAATACAAATTCTTTATTGTTTTCACCTGCATATTTGTCAACTGAAGCTGCAGGCCAAAGTGTAGAAAAATCATCAACCAAACCATGTCCGCTTCCTGCTATAACATCTTCCAAATGTTGTAATGCCTGTGCTTTTGTAACGACACCAACCAAATCAGATTTTCCGTAGTATCCTGTGTAATACAAGTAAACACGTCCAAGTAAAGATTTTGCCGCCCATTTAGTAACACGCCCGCTAGTTGTCGCATTGTAAGCTACTGAAGGCAAGTTATTTGCAGCAAAGACTAAATCTTCTGCAATTACTTTATATACATCATCTGGATTTGCCTGTGGAATATTGTCTGTTGAAGGCGCTGTCAAAAGTGGAATATTCCCCCATAAACGTACCATTTCAAAATACAAATAAGCTCTAATAAATCTTGTTTCAGAGATGTAATTATCTTTTAAAGTCATATCTCCTTTCCAGTCAATCTGATCCATTTTTGATAAGAATACGTTACAACGATAAAGTGCTTTATAGTAAGCAACCCAGTTATCATTATACATATCTACTTCAGACGGAGCGCGTGCAATATCAAACTCATCAATTGCTGCATAATCGTATTTATCAGAATTTCCGGTTCCACCAAAACAATCATCCGACATAATTTCACTTACTACCGGAACTCCTTTACCCGCTGCACCTGTTGCAACCTGCATTCCATCATAACATCCAACTAATGCAGAATATGCATCATCTGTTGTTTTATAAAAATTTGTATCTGTTTGTGTTATAGGTTCTGTATCTAAACTACAAGAACCCAAAGACAATAAACTAAAACAGAAGATATATAAATATGTATTTTTCATCTTTTTAATTATTAAAGTTTAATATTTAATCCCATCATGAAGGTCCTCGGTCTTGGATAGTAACCCACATCAACACCTGAAGAGAACTTCTGATCATCGTTTGAAGAGCCAAATCCAATTTCAGGATCCATACCATCGTATTTTGTGAAAGTATAAAGGTTCAACACTGAGAAATAAACTCTGAATTGACTTGCAAAAAATGGTTTAGATTGTTTCATTTTGGCTAAATCAAATCCTAAGGTAACTGTATTGATTCTTAAAAAATCTCCTTTTTGAATATACAAATCTGAGAATTCTGTAAAATTTCGGTTGTCTTCTGTTACTCTAGGAACTGTATTTGAAGAACCTTCCCCATGCCAACGATTTAAGATTGCAGAAGTATAATTTCCATATGCACCAGATTGATTTCTGTATGATTGTACAATTTCATTTCCTGCAACACCATTCGCATTAAGAGAAAAATCGAAAGCTTTGTAACTTGCTGAAATAGAGAAACCATATGTAAAATCAGGATTTGGTTTTCCGATGTTCGTTTTATCATTAACATCAATTTTATCATCTCCATTTGTATTTACATAAATAATATCCCCAGGTGCTGCGTTTGGTTGTAAAACCACTCCATTTGCAGATTTATAATTATCGATCTGCTCTTGATTTTGGAAAACTCCTCCCGTTTTGTACCCCCAGAAATAACCTAATGGAAGACCGTTTTGGGCTCTGTAAAATTCAGGTGAATTATCATAAAGTTCTTTAGTCAATCCATGGATCATACCATCTGAAGTAGGAATTTGACCTACTGTATTTTTATTATAAGCACCATTTGCGCTCACAGAATAATTGAAATCACCAATTTTATTCTGATAAGATAAGGCCAACTCAACACCTTTGTTTACTACATCACCACCATTAATATAAGGAGCATCAGCACCAGCAGTTGCCAAAATTGGCGCTAAAATCAACCAGTCTTTATTCTTTTTATTATAGACATCAAAAGTTACACTTAAAGCATTGTTTAAGAATCTCGCATCAAAACCAAAGTCAACCTGTTCTGAAGTTTCCCATTTTAAATCAGGATTTGATAATCTGTTAGGATATGCTCCGGGAGTTAAGTCGCCTTCTGTATTACCAAAAATGTAATTTGTATAATCTGTTTTTATTGGTGATAAATATTGGAAAGCTCTTGCATTTTGATTTCCAACCTGTCCCCAACTTGCTCTTATTTTTAAGAAATTAATCCAGCTTGCTCCTTTCAGGAATTCTTCATTAGTGGCAACCCATCCTCCAGATACTGATGGAAAATATCCCCATTGATTTTCTTTAGAAAAAATAGACGATCCATCCACTCTAAAAGTTGCATTTAATAAATAAGTTTCTCTAAAATTGTAATTTAATCTTCCAAAATAAGACATTCTTTTTGTCTCCTGTTTAATTCCTTTAATTGCAATTTTAGCACCTGCTTTATTCGTAGTATTATCTATCCAAGCGTGTTCTAAATCATCAAAAACTGAATCGGCATTAGTAACAGATACAGAAGTACCATCAAAATTAATAGATGATGTACCTAACATGGTTTCAAAATGATGATTATCAGCAACATTGAATTTATAAGTCAGTAAATTATCCCAAGTTATAGTTTTTCCTTTATTCATGTTTTGATTCACGGTATCAAAATCATTGTATGCATAAGTTGACAAGTGATATACTGGTTTATAAGCATGTCCTTCACCTGCATAATAATCAAGACCTAAAGTTGTTTTGAATGTCAAATTCTTGAGAGGCTCAATTTGCAAATAAACGTTTCCTAATAATTTTTGATTGTTACTTTCGTTCTGATTATTGTAAACCATCATAGCATATGGATTTGCTACACCAGCCAACCATGGTTCAGAATCTTTTGTAGTATTATAATAATTTCCATCAGCATCATACATTGGCAACAGCGGATTAGCCTGAAACGCACTTCTTAAAGAGTTGTTGTATTGATTGCCAACTCCAATTCCGTTTCTATCAATGTAAGCAAAACTCAAATTTTCTCCAAGCGTCAAAACATCTTTATATAATTTATGCTCTGAATTGAATCTGAAGTTATAGCGCTCATAATTAGATAAATCAGCTCCTCCAACAACTCCTTCTTGTCCTAAATAGGACAACGAGGCAGAATAAACTGAAGTGTCTGAACCTCCTGATGCGCCAAAAGAGAAATTCTTAGTTGCTGCATTATCAGTAACCATTTTATCTACCCAGTTTGTTCCCGCTCCTAATTGAGAAATTTGTGCATTTGTAAAATAAGGATTTTTTCCTGAGTTTACAGCCGCTTCATTTAATATTGTAGCATATTCAGTTGCATTGAGCATATCCATTTTTCTTGCTACAGATTGCACTCCGTAATACTGATCAAATGTAATTTGACCACTCGCTCCACGTTTTCCTTTTTTGGTTGTTACCAAAATAACTCCATTAGAAGCCTGAGACCCATAGATTGCAGCCGAAGCTGCATCTTTTAAAACCGAAATAGATTCAATATCCGAGTTACTTAAATAAGAAATATCACCTGTTAATATTCCATCAACAACATACAATGGAGCAGAACCAGCTATAGAACCAGCACCTCTGATTACTACATTAAAACCTTCGCCCGGTTGTCCTGAAGTTGATGTAACCTGAAGACCCGCCGCCTGACCCTGTAGTGCCTGAAGCGCATTTGTTGTATTCGTTTTTGCCAGACTTTCACCACTTACCTGAGTTACAGCATTAGTGACTAATGTTTTCTTCTGTGATCCATATCCAATTACTACAACCTCTTTAAGTTCTGCAGTTTCTGGCTGTAAAACAGCGTCGACCACTTTTTGAGCACCGACTGTAATATTCTTTGTTTTAAATCCCACGAAGGTAATTACTAAAACATCGCCTGTTTTGGCTTCAATTTTATATTTTCCATCAAAATCGGTAACAGCACTCGATTTTGTTCCCTGTACAAGTACAGTTGCTCCTGGAACTCCAAATCCGTCTTCGGAAGAGGTAATTGTCCCACTTACAGTTTTAGATTCTTGAGCAAATCCAAACTGCATCATAAATACGCTAAGCAGCACCGCCATAAAATATGGAAGCTTTGTTGTTTTAATACAATTTTTGCTTTTCATAATAAGAATTGATTAAGTTTAAGTTATAGTTAGTGTTTCTTACCCTAAGAGAAATCTGGAAAACTTCCCAAGCAGGTCATGCCAAAAATGAGGGCCTGAATCTCATTTCCAACATTTAGTACTTGCTGACTATAAACAGGCGTTTTAAAAACAAGCATTTCTAAAACATCAAAATCGATTCTTTTGACAGAATTTGATGATGGTAATCTCATCAAAAAGCTATTTAAATCAATTTTTAGAAAAAACATTTGTGGTAAGTTTAAGTTAAGTGTAAGTTTGTTCTATTTTTGCTTATGGTCAATTTGAATTTATCTTATGGTAAATTTGACTACAAGTGTAAAACAAATTTTCTATATTAACAAAATATTAGGGTTATTTTTTTTCGATTCTGATTAATCCTAATCCATTTTTATTAATGTTGTAAAATCTAAAGTAGAATTGAAATAAAAAATATATAAAAATCAACGTTTTATAAAATTGACAATCAGTCATTTAAGAAATAACCTATATCAAAGAGCTTTTCTTACTTATTTTTAAAAGCCTGATTATCAATTTTTTGTTTCGTTAAAAAAAATATAAGGCTTTCAAAAAGGTTAATAATCAATTTATTTATTTAATTTGTCAAAATTTATCTCATATATGGTTGAAAATGTAGACGACAAAACTGCCCAAAAAAATGAAAACAGTGCGATGAATGCCATCACGATTGACTGTGTCATTTTTGGTTTCGACAAAGGCAGTCTTGAAGTGCTTTTGGTGCAGCATGCCGAAGGTATCAGTAAAGGAAAATGGGGACTTCCGGGTGGATGGATTTATAAAAAGGAAAGCACAGACAATGCGGCTCACCGCTTATTGAATGAGCTTACTGGTCTTGATAACATTTATTTGGAACAGCTGAAAGCATTTGGAGATCCAGATCGTTTTCCGCTGCGACGTGTTATTACGATTGGGTATTATGCTCTTGTAAAAAGAGAAGATTATAATATTAAAGCAGGTTTTACAGCTTCGGATGCGCAATGGTATAAAATTGATAACATTCCGAATTTGATCTATGATCATAACGAGATCTTAGATTACAGCATAAAACATCTTAGAAGTAAAGTACGCCAAACGCCAATCGGATTCAATCTGCTTCCCGAAAAATTTACCTTATTGCAATTAATGCAACTGTATGAAGAAATTTTAGGAATTGAAATGGATAAACCCAACTTTAGAAGAAAAATTCTTCACATGAAACTGTTGGTTGCTTTAGACGAAAAACAACAAGATGTTTCGCATAGAGCGGCTCAGTTGTATAAATTTGATCCTGAAATCTATGAGAAATTAACTGAAAAGGGATTCAATTTTGAGTTCTAATTTTCAATACACAATTATAATACGACAACAACAAATTGACTGAAATAACTACTAACCATCACAAACCAGCCGTAGACGGAATCACAATAGACTGTGTTTTCTTCGGATTTAACAAAGAGAGTCTCGAAGTGCTCTTGGTACAGCATGCCGAAGGCGAAAGTAAAGGCAAATGGGGACTTCTTGGCGGATGGCTTCAAATAGACGAAAGTGCAGATAATGCTGCTCAGCGAATTTTACAGGAACTTACGGGTCTTGAAAACATCTATTTAGAACAGTTAAAAGCATTTACAAATCCGCAGCGCGTTCTCGAAAGACGCGTGGTTACTATTGGTTATTATACTTTGGTCAATAGAGAAGATTATAATATTAAAGCCAGTTTAAAAGTTTTCGAAGCCAAATGGTTCAAGATAAATGAAATTCCAGATTTGATTTTTGACCATAACGAAATTCTTGATTTCAGTTTATTGCAGTTGCGAAACCGAGTGCGTCAGGCTCCAATTGGTTTTAATCTTCTTCCAGAAAAATTTACTCTATTGCAGCTAATGCATTTGTATGAAGAAATTTTAGGAATCGAATTGGATAAATCTAATTTCAGACGAAAAGTGCTTCACATGAAACTGCTAACTGAATTGGATGAAAAACAAAAAGACGTTTCGCATCGAGCGGCCAAGCTTTATAAATTTGACCCCGAAATGTATAAGAAATTAACAGAAAAAGGATTCAATTTTGAATTTTAATGCTATTTTTAATTCTTTACAATCAACTATCCTATATCTAGATTCCAGAATCCAAAACTTTGCGCTATCTTTGCGCCTTAATAACATGCTTTAAGGCAATTGCTTTAGGCTGTTTTACACCAAAAAAATACTTAAAACTCGATAGAGAACTGATATACTAAAATGAAGAAGATTCGTAACTTTTGCATTATTGCACACATTGACCACGGTAAAAGTACATTGGCGGACAGATTATTAGGCGCAACACAAACCGTTACAGCTCGTGAAGAAAAAGCACAATTGCTTGACAACATGGATCTGGAGCGTGAGCGTGGAATCACCATTAAGAGTCATGCTATTCAGATGGAATACACCTACAAAGGTGAAGAATACATTCTGAATTTGATTGATACTCCAGGCCACGTAGATTTTTCATACGAAGTTTCAAGATCTATTGCTGCTTGTGAAGGAGCGTTATTAATTGTTGATGCGGCTCAGAGTATTCAGGCACAAACAATTTCAAATTTATATTTAGCGCTTGAGAACGACTTAGAAATCATTCCGGTTTTGAATAAAGTCGATTTACCAAGTGCAAACCCTGAGGAAGTTAGTGATGATATTATCGATTTATTAGGATGTAAATTAGAAGATATTATTCACGCTTCAGGAAAAACTGGTTATGGTGTTGAGAACATTCTTGCTGCCATTATCGAAAAAATTCCTGCTCCAAAAGGAAATCCAGAAGAACCATTGCAAGCTTTGATTTTTGACTCGGTTTATAATCCGTTCCGCGGAATCGAGGTAATCTTTAGAGTTGTAAATGGTGAAATCAAAAAAGGCCAGAAAATTAAATTCATGGCTACTGACAACGAATACTTTGCTGACGAAATTGGAACTTTAAAACTAAATCAGGTCCCTAAAAATGTAGTTTCAGCAGGAGATGTTGGTTATTTGATTTCTGGAATCAAAGAAGCGCGTGAAGTAAAAGTTGGTGATACGATTACAGATGCAAAAGTTCCTACAACAAATATGGTTGCTGGTTTTGAGGATGTAAAACCAATGGTATTCGCAGGTATTTATCCTGTTGATACAGAAGATTATGAAGATTTACGTTCTTCAATGGAAAAATTACAATTGAATGACGCTTCGTTAGTTTTTACTCCTGAAAGTTCTGCAGCATTAGGATTTGGTTTCCGTTGCGGATTCTTAGGAATGCTTCACATGGAAATTATCCAAGAGCGTTTGGAGCGTGAGTTTGATATGACTGTAATTACTACGGTTCCTAACGTTTCGTATTTAGCTTACACTAAAAAAGAGCCAGAAAAAGCTATTGTTGTAAACAACCCTTCAGATTTACCAGAACCTTCAAAACTTGACAGAGTTGAAGAGCCTTTTATTAAAGCTACGATTATTACAAAATCTGACTTTGTTGGAAACGTAATGAGTTTATGTATCGAAAAACGTGGTTTAATTACCAACCAAACGTATTTAACTACAGAAAGAGTTGAATTGAATTTCGACATGCCGTTGGCGGAAATTGTATTCGATTTCTACGATCGTTTGAAAACAGTTTCTAAAGGTTACGCTTCTTTTGATTATTCTCCAATCGGTATGAGAACTTCAAAATTAGTTAAATTGGACGTTCTTTTAAACGCACAAACAGTTGATGCGCTTTCTGCATTGATCCACGAAGATAACGCTTACAATATCGGTAAGAAAATGACTGAGAAATTGCGTGAATTAATTCCAAGACAGCAATTTGATATTCCGATTCAAGCTGCAATTGGAGCTAAGATTATCGCTCGTGAAACCATTAAAGCACTTCGTAAAGACGTTACAGCAAAATGTTACGGTGGAGATATTTCACGTAAGCGTAAACTTCTTGAAAAACAGAAAAAAGGTAAAAAACGTATGCGTCAAGTAGGAAACGTTGAGATTCCTCAAGAAGCATTTATGGCTGTTTTGAAATTGAATGACTAAGCTTTTCTTTTAAATAGAAGAAAGAAACAAGAATATAGATTAAACCCGGTAGCTTTCGTTATCGGGTTTTTTGTTTGAATATAATCCGTTTCTGACCTTTTAAAAAATGTAGGTTAAAACTTATTTTTTATAAAAATATTAACTTAATCGATTGTTTTTTAACGCTTTTACAAAAACTTAAAGTTAATTTTAAGATAAAATTGTATTTTTAATCTTACAACTTTAAAAAATAAAAGATTATGAAAACCAAATTATCTGTTATTCTAGCGTTATTTACATTTTACTTTGCAAATGCACAGCAAGATCAAGTTGATTCAGAAATGAAATCTGCAAAAGGTATTACTTTTCAACATGGAGATATGTTTATAGAAGGTTCTATCCAGATTACTACTGGTGGAGATCGAGACTATTATGCTTTTAATCCTAAATTTGGATATTTTCTTAATGATAAATTTGCCGTTGGAGGACAATTGAGCTATTCTAGCAATAAACTTGAAGCAACCGATGAAAAAACTAATATTTTTGGAATTGGTGGTTTCGCAAGATATTATCTATTGGAACTCGATAAAAAACGATTCAAAGCTTATGGAGAAGTAGGTTTAGGATACGGCAGAAATAAATACGAAAGTCCAATTACTGGTACAGACAACAGCAATAGTTTAACAGCCAATATCAATGTTGGTTTAAACTACTTCTTAACTAAAAACATTGCAGTTACTTTTACTCTTGCTAATTTATTATCATACAACAGTGTTTCTCCAGAAAACGGTCCATCTTCAGATACTTTCCAATTAAACATCAATTTATTTGAAAACATCTTTGATCAACCAAAATTCGGATTATTGTTTAGATTTTAATCCACTTTAATAATATAATTTAAGACCCTCAATAATTCAGTTTATTGAGGGTTTTTCTTAAGACATAAGTGTTCCGCATATTCCTAATCCAATAATTAAATATAGCGCTCCAATAATAAAGCAAATCTTTGCTCCATTTGGACTGTTTTTCTTGATTGCAAAACCAATGATTGCCATCAAAATCGGTGGCCCCACCATGATTGCTATAAAAAATGCGACCAAACCACCTAAATTACCTACTTCTAGTGCTGTCATACTATTTATACTTTAGTTCTTAATTCTTCCAGTCTTTCTATTTTATCATCTCTATAAAACAAATTCATGGTTTCAAAAGGAATTATTTTGTTATCCTTATTGACAATATGAACACAAGATTTTTTTATTGCTCTAACATCAAAATTGTAGGCATCAATAAACTGCATTATGATAATTCGAAACAAGTTGTCATAACCTAATTCTGGTGCATCAATATTGGGAAGACAGCATAATATCGATTTCAAATTTTCTTGCGCTACTTCTACAGAATTTCCTGTACTAAACAAATCTATCATTTTACCACGAAGTACTTCATCCTGCTCGTAAATAATAGTGTTTTTGCTATTGTCTAATAAATCATTCGGATTAATATATCGTGTTAACGGAAAAACTTCGTCTCCCAGTTTCAAAGCATAACCCATAACTAAAGCATCTGGATTACAGGGAACAGGAAGTAAATCATCTGAATTAAAAACTGTAGTCTGCTCCAGAATTTTTCTTCTTACTTCTGTTAAAGTCATACGATCGGTTTCTAAGTTAAAATTCTCCAATCGGCCCGCAATTTGAGTCGGCTGAAATGTAACGCCTCGAACACATTTTTGTTTTAGTGCAAACTCAATAATTTTACCAATTTCATGATCGTTTAATCCTTTTTGAAGCGTGACAACTAAAGTCGTAGACAAATTAACTTCATTTAGATTTTCTAAAGCTTGTTTTCGTATTTCACTTAAATCGGCTCCTCGCAGTTCTTGCAATACACTATCTTCAAAAGAATCAAACTGAAGATAGATTTCAAAATCTGGAGCATAGCTTTTTAGTCGCTGAACGAATTCTTTATCTTTTGCAATTTTAATTCCATTTGTATTTAGCATTAAATGCTTTATCGGAGTTGATTTTGCATAATCCAAGATTTCAAAAAACTCTGGATGTATGGTTGGTTCTCCTCCACTAATCTGCACTACGTCCGGTTCTTTTTCATTTTTAACAACCGTATCGAGCATAGCTTTTACTTCTTCCAGAGTTCTGTGTCTTCCGTAATTAGGAGACGAGCCTGCATAACAGGTTGGACATGTCAGATTACATCGATCGGTAACCTCAACAACTGTCAGGCAGGAATGCTGTTCATGGTCTGGACATAAACCACAGTCATACGGACAACCATAATGCGTTTTTGTATTAAAAGTATATGGCATCTCAGACGGTTTATTGTAGTTTCGGATATTCTTGTAATACTGAATATCGTCAGCAATTAAAACCTTAGAACTTCCATGTTCTGGACATCTTTTAAGCATGTAGACATTTTCGTCTTCAAAAACAATTTTAGCATCAATTCTCTTTAAGCATTCTGGACAAAGGCTTAATGTAAAGTCATAATAAGTATATTTTCTAACTGGCATTTTTTACAAATAAATTTAAAATTGTTTTGTTATAATAAAGCAGACATATTAAACATAAAATCTGAATCGAACTTATGCCAAAAATCAGGAAATGATTTGGTTTTAAAAATTCTACAAAAAAGCGAAACGCAAAATAGGCAATCATAAAATATTGAAATAGCAAGCCGTTTTTTAGATTTTTTGTTTTCAATTTCTTCAGAACAAAAAACAAAATAATCAGAAAAATTAATTCGTATAAAGCAATTGGATGTCTTTTAATACTATCTCCAAGATTCATCCCCATAAAAAAAGTTGTTTTTTTTCCGTACGTAAACTCATTTATACCAGATAAAAAACAACCCATTCTACCTATAAAAATTCCCAGAATAATTGGAAAAGTAAATAAATCGCCTGATGATTCTTTTTCTCCTATAATTTTCTTGGCAATTTCAACTCCTAATAATCCGCCAAACAATCCTCCCATAATTGTCTTTGCATTGAAGAGTTCTAAAATTGATCTTGCATCAAGATGAAAAACAGGATTTTCTAGAAAACCCATAATTCTAGAGCCCAAAAAAGCTCCAATTGCCGCTCCCAATATGATCGATAATCTATTGGAAGAAACAATAGTATCATTGGTTCTTTTTCTTAAAAAAACGTAATATCGATAACCTAAAAAAAATGCCAGATATTCTAAAACTAAATGGATATTAATTTCATAACCAAAAATAACTGGCTCAAAAGGTAACTTCATTCTTTATGCGAGAATTTAATAATATAATTCTGTAAAGATGCAAAAAAATGTTTAAATTCATTCGACTTATAAAGTAAAGCTGTTTCAATTTGGAACAGCTTTTTTATTTCTACAAAGATTAAACCTTTGTAACTTTGAACCTTTAACCTTTGAACCTAAAAAAGAAAAATGCTCGACGAAACTCCAAAACGATTTAACCGTATTGTTGCCATTCTTATTCAGTTGCAATCTAAAAAAATTGTAAGGGCTCAAGAATTGGCCGATCGTTTTGAGTGCAGTTTAAGAACTATTTATAGAGACATCAGAACTTTGGAAGCGTCTGGAGTTCCTATTTATAGTGAGGCTGGTGTTGGTTATGCGCTGATGGATGGTTACAGGCTTCCACCAGTGATGTTTACTCGTGAAGAAGTGAGCAGTTTTATTGCTGCCGAAAAATTAATGCAAAAGTTTACCGATCCTTCTTTGGGAACACATTATGCGTCGGCGATGTACAAACTGAAATCAGTTTTAAGAAGTACTGATAAAGATTACCTTTCGACTATCGAATCAAAAATCGTGATGCAGACCGCAGAACCGATGTTTAATGATAATTCGCCAAATACTTTGGCTGTTCTTTTTGAAGGAATTGCTGAGAAAAAGCAAATTCTTTTAACCTATAAAACTTTTGATAAAGACGAAACAACACAGCGTAATCTTGAACCAATAGGCGTTTTTCATGATAATAACAATTGGTATTTTCTCGGATATTGCCATCTTAGAAAAGATTACAGACAATTTAGAACCGACAGAATTCAGGGAATTAAAAAAACAGATGCTGATTTTACGATCGAACACGATGCACTGGAAACCTATTTAATTAAAACTGAAACTTGTCCAACAACAAAAGTTCGTATTTTAATTGACCGAAAAATAGCGCGATATTTAGCAAGCGAAAGAAAATATCATGGCTTTATTTCTCAAAAAGATGTGGGAGAAAAAATCGAAATGACTTTTATGTCCAGAGATATAAACAATGCTTTTCCGAGATGGTTTTTAATGTTTGGAGATTATGCAGAAATTCTCGAGCCTGAAATATTAAAAACCAATGTCTTGGAATTATTGGAAATCAACAGAAAGAGACTTTTATAAAAAAACTCCTGAGAGTTATCTCAGGAGTTTTTTCATTTATTTCTGTTTTATAACATTATAGAAATTATAATCGGTGTTTGAAGCATCTGTAATTCCGACATTTCGTCCCATTGTTACAATCTGTCCTCTATGATAAGTGCCATGATTGATAACTTGAATTAAATATTCAGAAATTGGCAATTCGCATTCAAACCACGGATTGGTAATTTTTACTTCTTTCATCAAATCTTCTTCTGACAATGAATTGATAAGATGTTTCAATCTTGTAGATGAATTTAATAATCCAGCAAATATTTCTTCTTTTGACAATTCGCTTTCTGGCTTCTTTTCTGCCAAATCGTTTTCAGAAATTACTGAAAACCAATATTCTTCAGTAGACCAGATATGATCTAGCGTTTTCATAATAGTAGAAAAACTCGATTGAACTTCTGCATAAAGCAATTCATCCGCTTTTGGCGAAAGCCAGTTTACAAATTGCTGGTTTACCCATAAATTGTAATCTGCAAAATTGGACATTATCTTCTTTAAACTCATAGTCTTAATTTTAGATTTCTGATATTAAGTTAGTAAAAAATTATCAATTATCTCTCCCAGAAAAATGGCGGTTCGATATTTAATGCTCTTAAATAAACGTAAGCTTGTCCACGGTGATGCACTTCATTATCAATAAAATATAAGATATTCTGAATTACAGGAAATTCATATTGCCCAAAAAGATTAAAGGTTTCGCTAAAATCCTCAACTGATAATTGTTCCCAATATTTATTGATTTCTGCAGTAGCTTCATCCCATTTTTCAAGATATTGTGCTTTGAAAATTAGTTTTTCAGTTCCTTCTGCAAATGGTGCAGTTTCTTTCGTTACAATTCCTTTTAAACCTGGAACTGCAATTGCCAAAAGTTCATCTACCAATTTTGAGAAAGGTCTCATTCCACCAATTGAAAATTCAAAGAAATCTTTCTCTGGAAAAATCTCAATTAAACGACGTGTAAGTGCTCTATGCCCTTGCCAGTGTTTCAATAAATCTTCTGAAGTAATAACTTGTGCTTCTAATGTTTTCATGGTTTTAAAGTTTAAATATTTTTAATACTTCAAAAGTAAAATGGGCCGGTGACAACAGTTTGTCAGCAGCAAAAAAAATATTTTAAAAAATATTCTTCACCAGGTTTTAGACGCATTGCAGTGCATCTCTACAGAATAAACATGTGATAAAAAACTTAGAACCTTAGTATCTCAGAATCTTAGCATCTTTAAAAAAATCCTTTGTACCTTTGCACCTTAATAACTTTGGAACTTAACAGAAATGATTGAAGATAAAAATCAGCAGAGAACTAGTATAGCTCAATTGGGCGAATTCGGTTTAATTGACCATTTAACCAAAAACTTTGATGTTACTCAAGAATCGACTTTAAAAAGTATTGGTGACGATGCAGCTGTTCTTGATTTTAAAGACAAAAAAGTAGTAGTTTCTACCGATTTACTGATTGAAGGAGTTCATTTTGATTTGGCTTACATGCCTTTAAAACATTTAGGATACAAAGCAGTTGTAGTGAATGTTTCGGATATTTGTGCGATGAATGCAAAACCAACTCAAATTACGGTTTCGGTTGCAGTTTCTAATCGTTTCCCGCTTGAAGCTTTAGAAGAATTGTTTGCAGGAATTACGCACGCAGCAAAAGAATATAAAGTTGATGTTATTGGCGGAGACACAACCTCATCTCAAAAAGGATTAATTATCAGTATAACAGCAATTGGAGAAGCTGATGAAAATGAATTGGTTTACAGAAACGGAGCCAAACAAACTGATTTGCTAGTTGTAACAGGAGACCTTGGCGCTGCTTATATGGGACTGCAGGTTTTAGAACGCGAAAAACAGGTTTTTCAGGTTAACCCAAACAATCAGCCAGATTTAGATCCTTACACCTATTTGGTAGAACGCCAATTGAAGCCCGAAGCGCGAAAAGATGTTCGTACCTTACTTCATGCTTTAGATATAAAACCAACTTCAATGATTGACATTTCAGACGGATTATCTTCTGAGATTATCCATATCTGTAAGCAATCAAAAGTGGGCTGTAATTTGTATGAAGACAAATTGCCATTAGATCCGCAGTTTATTTCTACTTGTGAAGAATTTAATATCGACAGTACAACAGTTGCCATAAACGGCGGCGAAGATTACGAGCTTTTATTTACAATTGACATTAATGATTTTGACAAAATAAAAGGAAATCCGAATTTCTCTGTTATCGGTCACATGGCAGAAGAAAATGAAGGAATCCATCTTGTAACCCGCGCCAACACAAAAATTGCCTTAAAAGCTCGCGGATGGGATGCTTTGAGTGAATAGTTTGAGTTTTCAGTCACGGTCGCAGTACGCAACAGTACACTAAATTAAAAATCCTATCAGATTTCAAGAACCTGATAGGATTTTTTATTACGAAGTTTTGTTCTAAAAATCTAAAATTTTAAAACAGTCCTTTGCTTTTTGCTTCTTTGACCAAATCATGATCAGAACCGTTTCTTATTTTTAGCAGTTCCATTAAATGTTTTTTTCGTTTCACGATAGCATTTAATGAAATTGGAATATTTTCCAGCATTTCATGAATTGGAGTTCCTTTATCCAAATGAATTAATATCTGTTTATCGTATTGATCAATCTCGATTGCATTGTGCGCGGATTGATTCAGCATTTTTACAACCGATTGGCTGTAATATTTCTCATTCTTCATGACTTTATCAAAAGCCAGAAGCAATTCGTCAAAAGTAAGGTCATTTTTAATGATTAATCCATTGGGCTGAATTGTTCTGATAATAGTTTTAATTTTCAGCAATTCGGTATACATCGTCAAAAGTATAATCTTGCAAGAAGGCATTTTCTTTAAAAGCAATTTTGCCAAATCTTCGCCAGAAAAAATCTCTTTTTCTTCATAAGGAGGCATACTGATATCCAAAAAAGCAATATCAAAACCAGTTGTGCTATTATTTTCTATTATATCATAACCTGACCTACAATCGTGTGCCTGCGAAATTAAAAACTCATATTGCTTTGGATTATAACGAGTTATAGCATTCTTATATCCTTCAATAATAAAAGGATGATCATCTACTATTAAAATATTCTTATTAACTAAATGTGGAACTGAAGCTGGTAAATCAAATGTCATTATGCAGGTTGTTATTTGGCTCTATTGGGATTTTTATAGTCAGAATTGTTCCTTCTCCTTTGGCAGATTTTATGGTAACTGTTCCCTTACACTCTGTTGCTCTATATTCAATATTATGCAGACCAATTCCGTTTTTAGTCTTATTGGCATTAAATCCAATTCCGTCATCTTCGATTGTTAAAACCAGATCATTATTTACATTTTTAAACTCCACTCTAATAATATCTGCATTAGCATATTTATTACAATTCTGGAGCCCTTCCTGAACAATTCTATACAAATTAATTTTGTCCATATTACTGATCAAATCCCATTTAATCTCAGGATCAAAAACAGTAATCAATTTCGAACTATATGTATTTATCTGATTTTCAAATAGTTTGTTTAAAATCGAAACGAAATTATTAATTAATTCTGATTTTTCTCTATTTAAGTCATGCGAAATTTCGCGAATATCTTGTTCAACATTTTTTAGTTCAGCAAGATATTTTTTTCTCTTAGAAATAGCTTCAGATTCATCTAGTTTATCGAGACTATCGAGGCTTATTCTAATACCAAACATACGTCCTAAAACACCATCGTGCAATTCCTGCGCTACCTTTTTCTTTTCTTTCAATCTCGTAAGCTCAATTTCGTTCTGTTGCGAAATCATCAAATTGTAAATATCTTCGTTTGCAATCTGCTGTTGCTGTTTAAAAAGTAGTTCACGATTTCTGGCCTGCTGCGTTTTGTAAACATAAAAAAACAACCCGAGCAATGTACAAATACTAAAAACATAAACCAAAGTTTTATTCTTTTCCTGAAGATTGGAATTTTGATCTTTAATTTCATTGGTTTCGTACTCGATGCGAGAAAATTTTTCGCCCATATTCCGTTCTGCTTTCAGCATTTTATCATTAAGGAATATATATTCTTTAGAATACCGAGACGCATTTTTGGGATCTACAACTGCAAGTTGTTTTAAAGCTTGCAATGTATTATTTAATTTATCAGAAGAACGCGAAAGGAATAAAGCTTGTTTAGAAAGTTCAATAGCTCTTATAGTATCTTTTTTTAAAGCATAATATTCAGACAAATGAATTTGATTTGAAATCATTTCCATTTTTAATCCTAAACTATCTCTAATTTTTAAAGATCTATATAACTGACTCGAGAGACTATCCATTCTATTAGATTTTAGTTTAGAATAAGCTAAATTATCTAACAACATTGCATATAGTGCAGTTCTTTCCTCAAATAGATTTTTTTCTTGCAGTCCCTTCTGAAAATAAGATATTGCCTCCTTGTAATTTTTCATCCGTAGATAAACAAACCCAATATTATTTAACGAAGCTGCTTTCCATTGAAAATCTAGCGGTATGGCCTTATCTTCTAAAGTACTTAATGCTTTATTCTGATATTCTAATGCTTTACTATACTCCTCTCTTTCATTATATAGTATACCGAGAAGATTATAACACTCATAAAGTTGTTCATTAACATCTTTTTTCGTCTTTAAGATTTCTAAAGCCTTAAAAACTGATATTTCACTCTCAAAAAAATCAGACTCATTATACTGAAGACTCGCTTTGCTTATTAGTGTTTTTGCTAAATTATACTGATCATTAATCTGCAAATAAATCTTTTGAGCCTTAAAATAGCTTCTAAAAGCACTATCTGAGATCATTCTATTGCTATAGTAGTCCCCTAGATAAGTATATGCTTTCGCCATATATGCTGAATCCTTAGAAATTATGGCTCTATTCAAAACAAGCTCAGATATTACTTTAAATGATTCTAAATCATTCATATTAAAATATCGATTGGCTATCTTGAACAAATTTGCTCTAGTAAGAGAATCGTTTTTATTTTTTTCTATTATAGAAAAAGCTTTTCGGGTGTACTTCTGTTTAGATTCGTAGCTTAAATTTATATCATTAGCTAATGACAAATAAACAGGAAGACTATCCTCTGAAGAATTTGCATTCTTGGCTAAATTATTTTTCTTGGTACAGCCAATAAAAAATAACACCAGAAATAAAAACAATATTATTTGGATTTTTTTTTTCAATATAATTGCGAATTTTCCCAAAAATAATAAAAAAAAAAGCTGTCAAAAATTTGACAGCTTAAATATTTTTATGTTTGCTTTATTTCAAAACTTAATCTAGTTTTTTATTTGCACCTAAAGATTGATTAATTCCATTAAAACTTGCTTGATTATTTTTTGCTAATGACTCTTGATTGCTCATTAATTCATCGTGTTTTCTAGTACCGCCTGTAGCTCCTTTACCATCAACTGGCGGAACAATGCTTGATTTCTCACTTGAAAGAGTAGAAGTTGTTGGGTTTGCAAAAGAAGTTGCTACTACTACTAAAGAAAATAATCCGATTGTTAAAGCTGTTTTTTTCATGACCTGAGGTTTTAATTTTTGTTTTAATTTTTGGAGAAGATCCGCTTTTTGCATGCGAATCAGAGTGTAAAACTAACACGAGGTTGAAAAAAAATTTATACGAAAAATTGGGTTTATGGTAAATCATACCCAATTGATAGTCAATGGATAGCAAATCTGTGTAAATATCTAGTTTTTAGACTTCTAGATAATTTCCCGATGCAAAATCGGCAATTATCTGCTCTACATTTGCTCTGTAGGTTTTAGAAAAAGGAATCTTTTTTGTGGAGTTTTTTATGTAACAGATTGAGTTTCCGCTATGAATCCTAGAAATGTAGTTTCTATTTATTACATAACTGTTATGAATACGGATAAAAGGATACGTCAAAACACTTTCAAAATGCTTTAACGTTTTAAAGGCCGTAATCATTTCACCATTATTCAAATAAATATCGGTAGAGTTATTATCGGCTTGAAAGTAACAGATATCTTCAGCATTTAAATACCGATAATCTCCATATGATTTTATACAAATGGTTAATGGTTTTTCGATATTTTGAGGAATGGTTACGTTATTTACGTTATCAATTACGATAGAAGTCGGCTCTTCTATAAATTGCGGTGTTTTGCTATCTAAATTAGCTTTTTTAAGCCTTAAAACCGATTTTAGAAGCTCAAGATGTGCAACAGGCTTTAAAAGGTAATCAAAGACACCATA
Source organism: Flavobacterium sp. LPB0248 (assembly GCF_013388355.1). Lineage (GTDB taxonomy): Bacteria > Bacteroidota > Bacteroidia > Flavobacteriales > Flavobacteriaceae > Flavobacterium. The sequence goes on along the minus strand of NZ_CP058246.1, from coordinate 2,956,278 downwards.
TTGAATTGCATCAAAAGATTTCTCTCTTGTATTTGTAGTAATTATAATTTTGGGGATTTCCTGAAAGAAACGGTATAATTCGCTTATAAAAGACAAAGACAAATGACTTGACAGATTTTTGGGCTCGATTTCGAGAAAAATCAAAGCTGGCTTGTTTTCTAAAACCAAGTCTAAACCTTCTTGAAAATTTGAAGCCGAAGCCATAAAAGATAATTCTGAAAAACCTGAAGCGGTTGTTTGGGTTTTCAAAATACTCTCAGCGTCATCATCAATTATAATATACGAATACTTTTTCAATTTCAGGTTTTGTTGGTTTTCTCACGGCGCAATCATAATCAAAAAAATGCTTTTAATTGCAATGTGGAGAAAAAAAATTGGTCTTTGCGCTAATAGAAATTTAAAATTACATATTTAAACTTTTTAAACACTTCATTGTTAACACATTAAGACAAAATGTTGATACATAAGGATGAAATGCAAAAAAAACCGATAAAATACCTGTTTTTTAAAATCAAAAATCCCAAACTCCTTTATGGAATTTGGGACTTCTATAATAAACTGTAAAGATTACATTCTCATTAACCAGTTTTTCATCGAAACTTCGTTTTCGATAATTCCTCTTAATTCAGTAATTTTTACACGATCTTGTTTCATTGTATCTCTATGACGAATTGTTACTGTTTCGTCTTCAAGCGTTTGGTGATCTACTGTAATACAGAAAGGCGTTCCTAAAGCATCTTGTCTTCTGTAACGGCGTCCTACAGCATCTTTTTCATCATAAGCAACGTTGAAATCCCATTTTAAATCTTCGATGATTTTTCTTGAAACTTCTGGCAAACCATCTTTTTTAACCAATGGCAATACCGCTGCTTTTGTTGGCGCTAAAACTGCTGGCAATTTTAAAACTGTTCTTGTAGAACCGTCTTCTAATGTTTCTTCTTTTAACGAAGTAGCAAAAACTGCCAAGAACATACGATCTAAACCTACAGAAGTTTCTACTACATAAGGAACATAGTTTTCGTTTAATTCAGGATCAAAATATTGCAATTTTCTTCCAGAATATTCTTCGTGCGCTTTTAAGTCGAAATCTGTACGAGAGTGAATTCCTTCCAATTCTTTAAATCCGAATGGGAAATTAAATTCAATATCAGCTGCTGCGTTTGCGTAGTGCGCTAATTTCTCATGATCATGAAAACGGTAATTTTCTTTTCCTAATCCTAAAGATAAATGCCATTTTAGACGAGTTTCTTTCCAGTATTCGTATGATTTCATTTCTTCTCCTGGACGTACAAAAAATTGCATTTCCATTTGTTCGAACTCACGCATACGGAAAATAAATTGTCTAGCAACAATCTCGTTTCTGAAAGCTTTACCTGTCTGAGCAATTCCAAAAGGAACTTTCATACGACCTGATTTCTGAACATTTAAAAAGTTCACAAAAATACCTTGAGCCGTTTCTGGACGCAAATATAAATCCATTGCATTCTCTGCAGATGCACCTAATTTTGTTCCAAACATCAAGTTAAATTGCTTAACCTCTGTCCAGTTTTTAGAACCCGTTTCAGGATCAGAAATTTCAAGCTCTTCAATTAATGCTTTTACATCAGCCAAATCACCTGCTCCCAAAGAACGACCTAAACGCTCTCTGATTTCTTTTTCTTTAGCTAAATATTCAATTACACGAGCATTTGTAGTCACAAATTCTTGTTCGTTGAATGCATCACCAAAACGAGCTTTTGCTTTGTCAATTTCTTTTTGTGCTTTTTGGTGAATTTTTTCAGCATGATCTTCAACCAAAACGTCAGCTCTATATCTCTTTTTAGAATCTTTATTATCAATTAATGGATCATTGAAAGCGTCAACGTGACCAGAAGCTTTCCAAGTTGTTGGATGCATTAATATTGCAGCATCAAGGCCGACAATATTTTCATTCATCTGAACCATTGATTTCCACCAATATTCACGGATATTCTTTTTTAATTCGACACCGTTTTGTGCGTAATCGTATACAGCACTTAAACCATCGTAAACTTCGCTTGACGGAAAAATAAATCCGTACTCTTTTGCGTGCGAAACCACATTCTTAAATATATCTTCTTGTTTTGCCATAGTGATGCAAAAATATAAAAACTAGCTGTATAAAAAAGAAAAATTATAAAGATTGAAGCTTTGATTTTGTTACTTTTGTAAATAAAATCTCTCTTTTTGTGATTAATTACCTAATAAATCTATTTTTCCCTAAAGTCTGTAGCGGATGCCAATCACTTTTGCTTCAGAATGAAACAGTTTTCTGCACCAGTTGCCGACATGAAATGCCTCTAACCCAATATCATTTAGATTCAAAAAATGAAGCTGTAAAAAAGTTTTATGGCAAGATTGATATTCAATTTGCCTCTGCATTTTTATACTTTAATAAAAAGGGAATGGTCCAGGAACTCATTCATAATTTAAAATACAAAGGCCATCAGGAAATAGGAACTGTTTTAGGAAATTGGTATGCCGAAGATTTAAAAGAACTTCAATTCGAAATTCCTTTTGATGCTGTAATACCAGTTCCGCTACATAAAAGAAAATTTAAGGAACGTGGCTACAATCAAGTTACTACTTTTGGAAGAGCAATTGCTGACGGCTTTCAAATTCCTTTTAATGAAAAACTCTTGTTTCGTAAAATATATTCTAAGACTCAATCTAAAAAAAATCTTTTGGGCAGATCTGAAAATATCGAAAACATTTTTGATGTTGAATTCGATGAATCCGATCATCATAAACATTTTTTAATTGTAGACGATGTTTTCACGACAGGCGCAACAATTGAAGCCTGTTCTCGGGCTTTGTTAAAAATTCCAGGCGCTAAAATCAGTATGATTTGTATGGCGATGGCGCATTAAGGTTTTAAAGTTTCTAGAATTAATTCACCAATATTTTTTTTATTTCTTTTCTGTTGCCATCTGTAACCGTTACAAAATAAAGGCCTGAAGGAACATCTGGCAATTGAATATCTTGAATAAAATATCCTGAACCTTGAAAAGTTCTATCGTAAACATATTTTCCAGTAATATCGTTAACGTAAACTTTAATCTCGCTTACCGAATCTCGATCAAATTGTACTGTAAAAGTTCCTTTGTTTGGATTTGGATATGCAATAAAATCAGCATTCTTAAAATCTTCATTTCCTAATGTATAGGTTTTAGAACAAATATTTACTGAAGCAGAATTTATTGTTCCCAAAGCCCCTACAGTATCATCAAGAACTCTAAAAGTCCAATTCCCCTGTTGATTTTCTCCATTAAAAGCACTTAAAACAGTCGAAGGAATTACAATCTGGCTAGTAGTTGTATTACAGTTTAAAGCAGTTCCGCTATCATCAAACTGTAAAGCAAAAGTCGAATTTGTACTTCCACAGTTTTTATTAAATAAAGTCACAACTGTACCACTTGGGCTTATAATTTGCATTGTCAAATCTGAAAATCTCGCATGTGTTACATTAACCGAAACATTAACATCTGAAACTAATCCAGATGAAGCGGGCACAGAAACTGTTTTGTTTACACTAACACTATCGCCCGTTGAATATCCTCCACCAAAATTATAAGAAGAACAATCTGTCGAAACAGTATATCCTACAGCAAATGGTTTACTATTTAAAGCATAATAAATATTACCAACTGGCTCTATTAAAAGTCTGCAATTTGTAGCGGCATCAATTTCTGGAACCAATATCGTTTCTGAGCCATCATTTGGAGTATTAGAAGCCAAAACAATTGGATATGTTAATCCACCATCTACAGATAATTTAATATTTACACTTGATGATCCCACAAGTGTATTGGTGTTATTTACACTCCAAGTAATAGTTTGCGCCGATCCTTTTGCCCAACCAAGATTATCATCTGCTTGTGAAGTCACTGCAAATGGACCAGCAGCTGCACTTACCGTTACGACCATCGCTGCTGTATTGGTTTGCGCCTTTCCTTGTGCTGCATTGTCTCTTCCCGTAAGAGTAAAATTCATTGTTTTGGCAATAGAAGAAACAGATTCCCAACTTGTGGTCAGCTGATTATTTAATACTGAGCTTAAAGCTGGCATGTAACGAACTGGCGAAGCTGTTGGCGGAAAAGACCTAAACATTGGCCCGTCTGTTTTTGTTGCAGATGCAAAACTATTGCCTGCAAAAGCAGATGTAGCACTATCAAATTGTTCCCATGTATAGGTAATCGAATTTCCTTCAGGATCAGAACCTGTTCCTGTCAAAATAAATGGTGTGCTGATTGGAATTGTATAATTTGAACCCGCGTTTATAAATGGCGGATTATTATCAACAATAGGAGTAGATACTGGACACGTTTTTCCTGCTAGATTATTCTGTATTTGACTAATACTAGCATAAGAAAAATAGTCGTCAGAATGATCTTGAATATTATATCCTTTGGTTACTCCTGCATATCCCATAATAGTCGAACCACTTCCTGGTTCATAACAGGTTCCATAACCTTCATTTTGAAAAGAAAAAGTATGTGTACCTCCAAGCTGATGTCCCATTTCATGCGCCACAAAGTCAATATCAAAATTATCCCCTTGCGGTCTCGCATCTGCTGGGGATGTAAAAGCGCTGCCTTTTCCGATAGGCTGACTAGAAGTAGGACTAACACATGCGCAACCAATACAACCTGCGTTTCCTCCACCACCAGAAGCTCCAAATAAATGACCAATGTCATAATTGGCCTCGCCTATAACATTGGTTAATGTTGTCTGCACTTCTTTGGCCCAAGGCCCTCCATCTGCTGCGCCGACAGATGCAATAGAATAAGGATCAGTAGAAGCATCTGTATAAATGACAGCATCATTATTTGCAATTAAAATTAATTGTACTGCGAGATCTCTATTAAAAATACCATTTACTCGGGTTAAAGTAGCATTCATTCCTGCTAAAGCTCCCGCTTTTGTTCCTCCAAAAAAAGCTGTATACTCTCCTGTGCAGGATAGTGCCAATCGAAGTGTTTTAAATTGTTTAGCGTTTGAAGCTGTTTTAGCAGTAGTAGAAGATTTATTTTCGGAAACCATATTAGTTGTTTTACATTCCAAAAACATTTTTGAAGTTGCATTGTCTGCCGCCTTATACAAAACATATTCAGATTTATTGTCTGGATTTTGTTCTATATATTCGGTTGGTTTTGCTCCACGAAAAACCATGGTTTGGATTCCGATTGGAGCTACACTGAAATGTATTTTAGCGTTTCTATCGTCTATTCCTCGACCTTCATAAGACCTGATTTCGGGATATTTTGCCTGTAATTCTGGATCAAAATTAGAGGATTCCCAAACCGAAAAACGTTCCAAAATTCCATTAGTATTTGGAATCGTAATTTCTGATGTTGTATTATTTACGGTTTTATTTGATGCCGAAGCTAGTTTAGAGCTTAGAAGATTTGCATTTAATTTATAATATAATTTAGCAGAACTTACACCATCAGCTTTTCGCAAAAGCGATGAAGAAGTTACCTTCTGCCATAGAATATCTTGTGCATTGATATTTGCACAACAAAAAATTAAAAATATACAAAGTAGTTGTTTTTTCATACTCTTAAAATATAGTATCAAAATTACTTCAATTAATTTGAAATCATATTATCTATACGACAATTATTGCTTTTTAATCGACGAGTCGTCTTATTTTTACAAAAAGATAGGTTATGCATTAAAATTCGATTTAGCATAGCATTAAATTTAAAAGAGAATAGTATAAATTTGCAGCATCTTAAATAATTTGTTTTGAAGCTCTTTCATTCTATAAACGATTTTCAGTCAACCAAGAAAACAATTTTAACTCTTGGTACCTTCGATGGTGTGCATATTGGTCATAAAAAAATTCTTGAACGAATTACGCAGCAAACTGAAAACGGAAAATATGAAAGTCTTGTTCTAACCTTTTTTCCGCATCCAAGAATGGTTCTTCAGGAAAAATCGGAAATAAGATTGCTAAATACTATTGATGAAAAAATAAAGCTTTTGGAAGCAACTGGCATTGAAAATCTAGTTGTCCACCCTTTTAACGAAAGTTTTTCAAGACTAACTGCCGAAGAATTCGTTCGAACGATTTTAGTGGAAAAATTCCAGATTCAAAAAATTATTATTGGCCATGATCATCGTTTTGGCCGAAATAGAACTGCAAATATTGACGATCTCATTGCTTTTGGACTAGAATATGGATTTGAAGTGGAGCAAATTTCGGCCGAAGAAATTCAAGATGTTTCGGTTAGTTCGACCAAAATCAGAAAAGCTCTAAATGAAGGTAACATGGCTTTGGCCAACGAATATTTAGGCTATAGCTATTTCCTGAATGGAACGATCGTAAAAGGAAAACAACTTGGAAGAACTATTGGCTTCCCTACAGCAAATATTCAGATTGAAGAAGATTACAAACTGATTCCAAAAATTGGTGTTTATGTTGTGAAAGCCATTGTAAACGGTGAAACTGTTTTTGGCATGATGAATATTGGCTTCAATCCGACTGTTAATGGGGAAAAACAAACTATAGAAGTGCACTTGTTTAATTTTGACAAAGATATTTACGATCAAAAAATTGAAGTTTCTTTACTGCATTATATTCGCGAAGAACAAAAATTTGGTTCGCTAGATGCTTTAAAAGCACAGCTTAATCAAGATCAAACCGATTCTTTGGCTTTTATAAACTCTACATTAAAAAACCAGACTACATAGTTTTTATTGTTTTTAAATCATCGTAGTTATTTTTTTAGTAAATTTGATAGAACACTGTTTTTCAAATATTTACTATTAACTTCTAAAAAATAACCACTATGAAATTACCTAAAGAAATTACCAACGGGTTTTTGATTTTCCTCGGAATTGGCATTTATTTTTTATTAATGAATGTACTAGGTTTAGCAGATTTGTTTTATTTGAGAACACTCAACGTTTTCTTTATATTCTACGGTGTTAATAGGACAATGCAGATGAACCTTCATGAAGGAGAAACCAATTTTGTTTCTAATGCTGTTTCTGCAATGGCAACTTCTGTTGTTGGTGTTGCACTAAGCATATTTGGTCTATTGGTTTATAGCTACGCTCGAGGCGGGGATGCTTACGTAAGAACTTTATCTGAAACATTTATGTTTGGAGGAAATCCATCGGTGCCAACTTATTGTATCTGTCTATTATTTGAAGGAATCGCTTCTTCTGTAATCGTTACTTTAATGATGATGCTGTATTGGAATAATAAATATGCTGCAGATTGATTTTTCGTAATCGATTAGATTAAAAAAATTAGTCTAAAGAGCTCAATAATTTCAACAAAATTTTTTAAATTGCTTATAGCTCAGACTATAAGCAATTTTTTTATTTAATAAAATGAAGTTAAAACAAATAGAAAGGGTTAAAAAAATCTCCAAAGAAGATTTTGTTTCCCATTATGTAAAAAAACAAATTCCTGTTGTTATTGAACAATTGACCGAAGACTGGCCAGCTTATAACAAATGGAAATTATCTTATATAAAAGAAATCGCAGGAAATTCAATCGTCCCTTTATACGACGATAGACCTGTAAACCACGAAGACGGATTTAACGAGGCGCATACCACCATGAAAATGAGTGAATATATCGACTTATTAGAAGAGAAACCTACCAATTACCGTATTTTTCTTTATAATCTAATGAAAGAGGTTCCTTCATTAAAAAACGACTTTTTATGGCCCGATATTGGTTTGAAATTAGTGAAGCAAATGCCAATGCTGTTTTTTGGAGGAGAAAATTCGAAAGTTTTTATGCACTATGATATTGACTACTCGAACATTCTTCATTTCCATTTTCATGGCGAAAAGCAGTGCATGATTTTTCCTCCAGATCAGTCTAAATTTATGTATAAAGTTCCTCATGCCTTAATTTCGAGAGAAGATATTGATTTTGATAATCCAGATTATGAAAAATTTCCAGCACTCAAAAATGTAGAAGGTTATATCACTAATTTAAAACATGGCGAAATGCTCTATATGCCTGAGGGATACTGGCATTATATGAAATATCTAACACCAGGATTTTCAATGAGTCTACGCTCTTTTCCAAAAAACATTGTCAATTTATCTAAAGCTGCATATAATGTTTTTATTATGCGTCATTTTGATATTATGATGCGAAAAATTCAGGGGCAAAAGTGGATTGACTATAAAAACGAAAAGGCAATAAAAGATACGAATCAAAATTTGCAGCGTACTCTTTAGTCTTAAATAAAAAAAGCGGTTGAGCTTTATGAAACTCAACCGCTTTTTTTAATTTTATTGGAATACTATTTTTCTTGTGACAATCTTTCCGCTATCTAAAGTCATTTTTACAAACAAAACTTGAGGTCCCGATTGAAAGTTTGTTATAAGCCATTCTTTGTTTCCAATTTGTTTTTTAAGGTATAATAATGTACCTCCTGTATCATAAATAGCAGCTTCTTGGAGATTGTCCTGTTCTGAAATAGATTGCAGTTTGATATTTTTATCTTTAACAGAAACAAGTATCTGCTGATTCTCATTATCAAATTCCTCATTACCAAGCGGTTTATCATCCTTATTTGTATATCGTAATACAAAACGATTAAGGAAAGTTCCTGGTGCCGATGTAAAGGTATAACTACCCGTTTTAAGATTGTGAATAGTCTTTGTTACATTGTCTTGCAGGTAAATATCCTGAGTACTTAAATTCCCATCTGTATGATCTATCGACATTGTAAAATTACCTTCTGGAATTGTCGATTTATATCCTAAGGGTATCGTATCGGAAACAACAAAAGGTACAGCTCTTCCTTGGATAACAAGTTTTTTACCTTCATTTATACTATAAAAATCAAGAAATGGATTAGCGTTCATAGTCGTTGCATCGTAACTATTATCCCACGAGTTAGTGGCGCCAGTTATATACCCGATAAGCAATTGCTTAAATGCTCCTTGTGTATTTGTCAAATTCAACCAGACACGATGTTTTTCTTCATCAGTAGCCGCTTTAGATTTAAAAAACTGGCTATTAAGACTAGGAACCCTCATCGAATTTGTATAGACAACACTCTGCCCCGTTAAAGATTTTGCAAAAAAACCTTGCCCTGAAGCAATATATCCTGCTGGTGGAACTTGATTTCCTGGAGACGATGCCCCTGTTCCTTCCATTTGTCCTACATCTACCTGTCCTGATAAATTGTAATAGGCAAAATCAGTGCTGCTGTAAGTAAAGGTATTACTGCCTGGTATCAGAGTAGGAAGGCTATTATGTGTCCAAAAATACAATGTCCCGTACAAACGATCTGCATTGTCATGAATAAATTGATCCGCATAAATTGCTGAAGGATATGGATTTCCTAGAAAAACTAATTTTCCAGCTACAGCGGCTGGTCCTGAAATAGTTCCATTATTTGGTACACCAACGAATTCTCCACCAAAAATTTGAGCATTATTCAAATCATAAGGTTGAGGAGCTCTAATACTATAAGCATTTCCTTTAACCATTTCTCCTGCCCCATTCTCAATTACTATCCATCCAACTGATGAATCATATCTATGAAATTTATCCCACAGTGTATTCGGAGATAAGTCATGCAATGTAAATGCTGGATCACGGGTTACTGGAGAAGACCAATAGGTAACATCATAACGTCTTACAGGAGTTGTATTTCTTTTATAGGTAATATTTCCAGAATTCGTCACATCTGAAACTTGCACCAAACTTGAATTGTTTTCAAAGACAAAAACTCCATTCCCTAACACATTCACTTCATTGGTTACTGTAATTGTATTGGTACTTTGCACAATCAAAGAACCATTATTCTCAATCGTTAATCTGCTAGCAAAAAAGCTTCCATTTGTTCCAGAAATTATCGGATCAATACCCACATCTGGAATATCTATACAATCTGTTGCAATAGGAACTCCTGTTGGTGTCCAGTTAGCGGGATTTCCCCAATTGGCATCAACACTTCCATTCCATGCTTTAGTCACAAAAGCATTTATTGTGACGAGTGTTGGTTGTGATTCGCATCCTGATGTACTATTTTTTACTTGCACATTATAACCTCCCGAAGATAAACCTGTAAATACTCCCGAAGTATTACTAAAATCTACTCCATCGATACTATAAGTATATCCAGTTCCTGAAGCTGGAGAAGTTACCGTTATCACCCCTGTATTATTTACACAAGTTGGAAGTTGAGTAACAGAAGCTGTGGGTGCAGTTACAACCGGATTTACGGTTAAAGAAACTGCCTGACTTACTGAGCATCCATTAGAAGTTGTAATTATCATTACTCCATTATAAGTTCCTGCTACGGTATTTGCTGGAACATTTATATTGACAATTTCTCCTGATCCCGAACTAAAAGGAAATGGTGTTGTGCCTTGATCGGTTAAAACAACCCAGTCAATTGCATAATTCGTTGGAGATCCTGTTGTTGAATTATAATTTAATGTAGTAGTCTGCGCCAATGAACTCTGACAAACCGGAGTAAATACTCCTGATGTTGTAATTGTTGGAGATGAATTAACGATTACTGTAAAATTACTTGGAGTAGAAACACATCCGTTCGCATTTTTTACCGTTAAAGTTCCCGTATAAGTTCCCGCTGCTGTTCCTGCTGGAACGGCAATACTTATTGGACTGGAGCTTAAACTTGCATCTGTAACTGCTAAAAAACTATTCGCAGGGCTCGCGTTCCAGACAATGCTATAAGAAGCTGGTGAATTGGCCGGAGCGCTATAGCTTAAATTAGAGGTCTGGGCTGCAGTGTTAAAACAAACCGAACTTGCAGTTCCAAGCGTGATTGCCGGCAATGGGTTGACGGTTACTGTAAAATTGCTTGGTGCCGAAATACATCCATTCGCATTTTTTACCGTTAAGGTTCCTGTATAAGTTCCCGCAGCTGTTCCCGCTGGAACGGCAATACTTATTGGACTGGCCGTTAAACTTGCATCTGCAACTGCCAAAAAATTATTGGTAGGACTCGCGTTCCATGTAATACTATAAGTCGTTGGTGAATTGGCAGGAGCGCTATAGCTTAAATTAGACGTCTGAGCTGCAGCATTAAAACAAACCGCGCTAGCAGTTCCAAGCGTGATTGCCGGCAATGGATTGACGGTTACTGTAAAGTTGCTTGGAGTAGAAACACAGCCATTCGCATTTTTTACCGTTAAGGTTCCCGTATAAGTTCCCGCAGCTGTTCCTGCTGGAACGGCAATACTTATTGGACTGGCGGTTAAACTTGCATCTGCAACTGCCAAAAAATTATTCGCAGGGCTCGCGTTCCAGACAATGCTATAAGAAGCTGGTGAATTGGCCGGAGCGCTATAGCTTAAATTAGAAGTCTGAGCTGAAGCATTAAAACAAACCGAACTTGCAGTTCCAAGCGTGATTGCCGGCAATGGGTTGACGGTTACTGTAAAGTTGCTTGGAGTAGAAATACATCCATTTGCATTTTTTACCGTTAAGGTTCCAGTATAAGTTCCCGCAGCCGTTCCAGCGGGAACGGCAATACTTATTGGACTGGAGCTTAAACTTGCATCTGTAACTGCCAAAAAATTATTTGTAGGGCTCGCATTCCAGACAATGCTGTAAGAAGCTGGCGAATTGGCCGGAGCGCTATAGCTTAAATTAGAGGTCTGGGCTGAAGCATTAAAACAAACCGCGCTAGCAGTTCCAAGCGTGATTGCTGGCAATGGATTGACGGTTACTGTAAAGTTGCTTGGAGTAGAAATACATCCATTTGCATTTTTTACCGTTAAGGTTCCAGTATAAGTTCCCGCAGCTGTTCCAGCGGGAACGGCAATACTTATTGGACTGGAGCTTAAACTTGCATCTGTAACTGCCAAAAAATTATTTGTAGGGCTCGCATTCCAGACAATGCTGTAAGAAGTTGGTGAATTGGCTGGAGCGCTATAGCTTAAATTAGAAGTCTGGGCTGCAGCATTAAAACAAACCGAACTTGCAGTTCCAAGCGTGATTGCCGGCAATGGGTTGACGGTTACTGTAAAGTTACTTGGTGCCGAAATACATCCATTTGCATTTTTTACCGTTAAGGTTCCCGTATAAGTTCCCGCAGCTGTTCCTGCTGGAACGGCAATACTTATTGGACTGGCTGTTAAACTTGCATCTGTAACTGCCAAAAAACTATTCGCAGGGCTCGCATTCCAGACAATGCTGTAAGAAGCTGGTGAATTGGCTGGAGCGCTATAGCTTAAATTAGAAGTCTGGGCTGCAGCATTAAAACAAACCGAACTTGCGATTCCAAGCGTGATTGCCGGCAATGGGCTGACGGTTACTGTAAAGTTGCTTGGAGTAGAAACACAGCCATTCGCATTTTTTACCGTTAAGGTTCCCGTATAAGTTCCAGCTGCTGTTCCTGCTGGAACGGCAATACTTATTGGACTGGAGCTTAAACTTACATCTGTAACTGCCAAAAAATTATTGGTAGGACTCGCGTTCCAAGTTATGCTATAAGTCGTTGGTGAATTGGCAGGAGCTGTATAAGGCAATGTTACATTTTGTACAGCCGCACTTGTACATACTCCAGCAATACTACCTAATGTAATTGCCGGTAACGGATTTACTGTAACGGTAAAACTATACACAGGTGATATACATCCTGCCGTATTTGCTACTGTTAAATTTCCAGTATATGTACCTGCCACAGTATTAGCAGGTACTTGAATATTAATTGGACTTGCTGTTAAAGCCACATTTGAAACTGGCAAAAAACTATTCGTTGGACTTGCATTCCAAGTGATGCTATAAGTGGAAGGTGAATTAGTGGCACCACTATATGGCAACGTCGTACTTTGCAGATTAGAACTTACACATACTGCTGGCGTGGCACTCAAGGTTAATGTTGGCTGTGCTCCCACTATAACATTTACAAAATTATTCGTAGAAATTGTAGAAGTACAATCTACGGAAGTTAACGAAGTGACTGTTATTGTACTAGTTCCTAAAACATTCAATCCAACTGCAGTAAAACTTCCTGATCCTGGCGTTATTACTGTCATTGTTGCTGTTAAACCTGTAAAAGCTGGACTGCTTCTATTATAAGTTACAGTATATGTGCCTGCCGGTAGTGTCGCTGGTGTGCCTGTCAGCTGTACTTGTGAAGTTGTCCCTGTCGTCGTGCAAACATTTGGTGCCGATATCCCAGTAAAACTATAAGGTTTACAAGTATAAGTAATATTAACGTAACCTCTAGCACCACTTCCTCCATTTTGTAAAGTATTAGAACTCATAGCTCCTCCACCTCCACCTCCATTAGTTCCTCCATTAGTTCCTGGCAAGTCTGTTAATATTACAGAAGTCTGTACTGCTCCTCCCGATCCTCCTCCTGAACCAAAATTAGCTCCATTACCACCACCGCCTGTAGAGAGAAGCGCGCTTAATGCTGCACTACTTCCATTTGTACCATTTGCCCCCGATGCCGTTGCTAAATTTCCAATAGCTCCCGTACCTCCGGTTCCCCCAGTTGGAGTTGAATTGGTTGCAATATTAGCATTTCCTCCCTGACCACCTGGCGCATTAAAAAAACTTGTAAATCCTGTTATGAATGATGCTCCTCCTAAAGCTCCATTAGCAGTTCCTCCCGCGGTAGTTGGCGCGACCACTACATTCAAATTTGATACCCCTGTTGTAACGATTGTTCCTTTTGCGTAAGCTCCGCCGCCGCCGCCGCCGCCGCTTCTTCCTATTAAAGGCGTCACTTTAGCCGCTCCTCCTGCTCCTCCTGCTCCCCAAGCCTCAACAGTAACTTCGTCCATACCAGCAGGAAGAGGAAAAGACGGATTACTAGTCGTCAACGGATGCGCTAAAGTTTGCGCTTCCGAAGTTGTATAAAAAAATGATAAAACCACAACCCATATGATTTTAAATTTCCAACTAAATTCTAAGGTTTTTCTAATATAAGTTACTAAAGTTGAAAAGCTGAAGAAACTCAGCACAATAAGTAAATCTTTTTTCATCTTGTGGCATTTTAGTAATTGAAAAATAAATTCAAACTCAAAAAAGATTAATTGCGAAATCTGGGAGGTTTAATAGTTTAAAGCATATTTTAGGCTATGCTTTTATAGAGTCACAATTAATTGAAGGCTGATAAAATGACCGTTTTAAAGCTTGCGCTTTTTAAGAAAAAAATATATTAGAAAAGGCTTATAAGGAAATAGTATTTAATCGGATTAATTTGTGTTTAATCGATTAAAACCTTAAACAAGGTACGATTTTATTTACATTAAAATTACCATTACAATGCTAACCTCTTACTTTTAACACATTTACGACAGAAAATATATAAAATAGGAAAAAACTGTTAATTTTTAACTAACTCACTTATTTTAAAATAGTTACAACAAAAAAACCTCCGCTTTTTACATAGTGGAGGATTTACCATATATTATTTACTATTTCTTTTAAAAAACCACTTTCTTGGAGACGGATTTACCATTTTCAAAAATAACTTTAACTAATAAAACTTGGTGTGAAGAGAACAAATCTTGAATTGCTATTTTTTTACTTTGAAGTTTATTCTTTTTATATAATTCATTTCCAGAAATATCAAAAATTATAACCTCATTGATTCTTTCATCGAACGATTCAATATTTATCGTATGATTCTTAACAGATAATAAAATTCCCTTAGAACTGTCTTCAAAAGTTGTATTCCCTAAAGTTTTATTTGCATAAATTATTGAAAACCGATTGTTAAAAGTTCCAGCTTCGGAATCAAATTGATATGGACTTTCGGAAAGATTATGGCATTTATTTAATATTCTATCCACTAAAAAAATACTGATTCCTTCAAATAATGGATCTTGATGGTCAATCTCTAAATTCAAAGTCGTTTTAGCAGTGGTTTTATATCCCAAATTAATAGAATCACTTTCTGTCCATGGCATTGCTCTTCCTTGAATTACCAGTTTTTTATTCTCTACAATGCTGTAAAAATCAATTTCTTGGCTTGAACTGAGAGATACTGCATCATAATAGTCTAGAGAGTTAGAAGCTTCTTTGTCATAACCCAATAAAATCTGTTTTAAGGCATTTTTCCCATTATGGAGATTAAGCCAAAATCGAAACTTCTCATTTTTGAGTTCA
Organism: Flavobacterium sp. LPB0248; assembly: GCF_013388355.1. Lineage (GTDB taxonomy): Bacteria > Bacteroidota > Bacteroidia > Flavobacteriales > Flavobacteriaceae > Flavobacterium. The sequence goes on along the minus strand of NZ_CP058246.1, from coordinate 2,941,172 downwards.
CTTTGAGAACTAGGTCTAAAAAAAGAACTATTACGAGCTTTGATTCTCATATTATTGTTAAACTCAATAAAACCTACTGCTTTACTTCGTACAAAAAAACCTTGTCCAGAAGCTATTGTACCATCTGGGGTTGTAGTATAGTTTGCTGAATTTAAAGAAGAACTTATTCCAACACCACCTAAAAGATTATATACTACGCAGTCATCTGCTGAATATTTGCCATTCGAAGGAGGTGTATTATGCGTCCAAAAATAAAGAGCACCTTGTATTTTTGAAGAATTGTTTTTTATAAAAAGATCTGCATTTATAGCCGAAGGATATGGGTTTCCTATGAGATAAAGGCTGTTCACTACTTTAAACTCAGCATCTACTTTACCATTGTTCGGAATTCCTTTAAAAGTTCCCTCAAATATTGTACGATCAGTAATTGAATAATTTTGTGGAGCTCTAATACAGTAACCTTGCCCAGGAACCATATCCATGGTTCCATTAAAATCTATTATCCAGTTAGAAATTGGGTCATGCCAATAGTATTTATCTCCAAGAGTATCTGGTGAAAAATCTTTCATTGTTTGCTTATCAACAGGCGAAGACCAATAGGTCATATCGTAACGGATTACCGGTTTTGTTTTTCTTATTAAATGAATAATTCCTGTATTTACCATATCATCATCTGACTGATATAAACTTGCTGAATCTTCTAAGACTAAAGTTCCAGAACCAGTATATGCAAACTCTACTTCGAGAGTATTTTTTTCTAACAAGGTCACAGTCTTACCTTGATCAATATTGCAGCCGCAAATAGCAGTAGTGGTTAGTTGCGGGAAATCCTGTTTAAAATACACATCTTTTCCTACTGAAGGCGGACCGTTTGACCATATCTTCCCATTCCAAACTGTAGTATTTACACAAAGTTTTAAACGAGCAATTCTATGTTTTGAAATACCTGCTATTGAATTAAAATTACCTCCAATAACTAGTTTATAATCTTCACTAAACTTCATATCAAACAGAGTGTTATTCAAAGGCGCAGTAAAGGAATTATCAAAAACTCCAGAAGGCATCAACCTAATAAGTCTAGAAGATACCGTATTATTGTATGTTCCCGAAAAAGCTCCTCCAACCAAAATTCGGTCATCTGGCTGTACTAAAATTGAACGGACATCTCCTTTACTAAAACCAGTTCCAGATTCAAATGTCGTGTCAAGGCTTCCATCACTATTTAACCGAACTATTCTTTTTTCAGGAATACCATTAAACGTCAAAAATGTTCCTCCAACAATAATCTTGTTATTAGATTGAAGTGCCAATGCATAAACATATTTATCAAAACCATTTTGAATATTAAAACTAGAATCAATACTTCCATCAGAATTTAGACGAACTAAGCCAGAAAAAGACTGTGTATTAAAAGTTTTAAAATGCCCGCCAAGAAGGATTTTTCCATCAGATTGTATCACTATTGCTTCAATAGTTCCATCGGCTCCCAAACCAATATTAAAACTGGTGTCTTTTGATCCATCTGGAAGAAGTCTTACAATCCTATTCAAACTTGTGCCATTGTATTTTGTGAATGCACCTGCAACAATTATTTTTTGGTCATTCTGAATTGCCAACGCATAGACTTGAGAATTAAAACCGTCTCCGCTATTAAATGAATTATCAATTTCTCCATTAGATAAAATTCTAACAATCCTGTTGCTGTTTATATCATTATACTTTGTAAAATTTCCGCCAATAATTACTTTTCCGTCAGTCTGTAATACTATTGTTTTTACTAAGTTATTTGCGCCAGATTTTCCAGCATTAAAGGATGGATCAAGGGAACCATCTTCTAAAAGACACGTTATTCTTGAAACTGGTACGCCATTGAATTTATTAAAATTACCTCCAACCATTGTTTTTTGATTTGGAAGAGGCAAAAGACTCAAAACAGAATTTTCAAAACCTATTCCTGATGACAAATAACCGATATCATGTTCGCCTTCGTTATTAATTTTAGCCAGTCTACCTTGATTTAGTCCATTAAACACATAAAAAGATCCTCCAACAAACCAAGAACCTTCTTCATCAAATTCTAAACATAAAACAGATGCAGAAGCAGGCCCAGAGCCAATATCAAAATTTGACTTTACGGTTCCATCTGGATTTAGAAAAACTAGTCTATTAACATCGTTGCTATTGTATAAACCTGTAAAAGATCCTCCTACCATTAAATCTCCGTTTAAATCTATTTTTAAGATTTGAACACCTTCTTTACTAAAACCTGATCCTGTTTGAAAACTTTCGTCTTTTGTACCATCTACATTTAATCGAACAAGACGATTGGCTACAGTATTATTGAATGAGGTAAAGTTTCCTCCTAACACGATTTTTCCATCAGATTGCAATGCGATGGCGTTAACATCATCATTAAACCCATCTCCGCAATTAAAAGTAAAATCGAAACTGCCATTACTATTTAAGCGTACAATTCTATTTGCCGAAATTCCATTAAACGTGATAAAATTACCCGTAAGAATGACTTTTTCATCATCTGCTATCTTAACATGAGTAATATTTAAAGTTGAACCAGAACCAGTCAAAAATGAAGAATCGAGTGTTCCGTTTGAAAACAAACGAGCCACTCGATTCACTGTTGTATTTGTATATTTTGAAAAGCTTCCAACAATTATTATTTTCCCATCTGACTGCATTGTAATGTCATAGACAATTCCTGTTGTGGCTCCTACCGTAGTATTAAAAGTGGGGTCATAAGATCCATCAGGATTGAGGCGAATAAGTCTTCCCGCATTAATTCCGTTATACATTGTAAAATTTCCTCCTAAGATAATTTTACCGTCTGGCTGTAAATATGACGCGTAAATTTTGCCATTAAAACCTGTACCTGTATTAAAACTTTCATCAATAGATCCGTTAGGATTTAAACGCGTAAGATAAGAGACTGGGAATCCGTTTAAACTGAGGTAATCACCTCCAACAATCAAGCTTCCATTTTTTTGTAAAAGAAGGGTCCGTACAGCACCGTCAAAACCATCTCCGTTTTGTCCATCATCAAATGCATTAAAAGTGCGATCAACTTTACCCTGTTGTGCAAAAAGATTTGAACTAGGAATGAGTAAAAGTAGAATTAAAGAATAAAATAAATTTCTAATCAAAACAGTATAATTAAAGTTAATTTTATAAGAATTAAGCTAAAATTACAAAGTTGAAACAATACGCACAATACCAAGATTTAGGGATATTTTAAGTACAAAAAAAAAGCCCATTCATAAAAGAATGGACTTTTAAATATTGACGTTATATTATTTACAGATTAGAAAAAATAACTTTTTTAGTAAAGGTATGTCCGTTTTCTAAGGTTATTTTCACCAATAATACTTGATCACTAGAATGCAAGTTTTTAATTTGCAAGTCTGAAGCATTCACTTTATTATTGCTATATAACAACTGCGCTCCAATGTTATAAACATTTACTTCTTTAATCGTTTCTTTAGATGATGTAATATTTACTGCTTTGTCTTTCACTGAAACCAAAACCGTATTCTCAAGATTTTCAAAATCATCTGTCCCTAAGGTTTTATTTGTATAACGAATCGAAAAACGAGTTGTATTGCTTCCTGCTAAACTGAAGAAAGTATAATTCTCTTTTCGCAAATCTATTATTTTACCTAGAGCTTTATCTTCTAAGTATACAGGTTGGGTAGCAAAAAATCCGTCTGCATGATCAATAGAAATCGTAAAGTTACGGTCACCTTTATCATCAACACCACTCTTATAACCTAAAGGAACTACATCTGTGTTATCAAAAGGAAGTGCACGACCTTGAATCGTTAATTTTCTAGATTCACTGATACTATAAAAATCAATATAAGCAGTACCTCCCCTTGTCGTAGCGTCATAACTCAAATCTATACCGTTAGTTGCTCCTTCAACATATCCAATTAATATCTGTTTAAAAGCGCCTTGTGAGTTTGCAATATTCAGCCAAAGACGGTTACTTTCAGTTTTACTGGCTTCTGCTGGTTTATAAAATTGTGTATTCTCCGAGCTTCCTTTACGAAGATTATTATTAAATTTAATTGCTGTTGCACCTGCAGGCGATATTGTAAAAAAAGCTTGTCCTGCCCCAATGAAACCTTTAAATTCTGTAGCAGGATCATCATTTACTCTTGTAGAACCTACTCCATTAAAAACCACAAAATCTGAACTTATGTACTGAAAAGTATTAGTTCCTGGAATAATTTGTGGAGGCGAATTGTGTGACCAAAAATATAATGACCCTAATTCGGTTTTATTGTCAAGCATCAACTCTTTTGCGCTTATTGGAGAAGGGTAAGGATTACCTATCAAGTTTAATTTATTTTGTAATACAGGAACTGATACATCTCCATTGTTTGGCTCGCCAACAAATATACCTTCAAATGTGCTTGGGTTGGTTAAGTCAAAATTTTGTGGAGCTCTGATACTATATCCTTCTGCCTCTTTCATAACTTTTGTACCGAAGCTATTAAGAACCCATTGTCCGTTAGCAGCGTCCCAATAATGGTATTTATCCCACAAAGTGTTTGGAGAAAATTTAGCCATGGTCATATTTACATCCGTTACTGGTGATGCCCAATAAACTACATCGTAGCGGGTCAAATCAACTTTTCTTTTATAAGAAATATTGCCTGAATTTATGGCATTTGCTCCTTGTAATAAACTTGAACCACTTTCAAATACCAATTTACCATTACTTGTTATACCGTTTGTAACGGTTAAAGTCATTTCGGATGGAATAATTACATCTCCATCTGTAGCGCTAACGGTTAAAGAACAAGCTGTAAAACTAATTGGAGATGAAGGTACTGGTTCAGGAAATGGCTGATTTGGCAAAACTGAAGAAATTGTAACACTTTTGCTTCCATCTGGTACACCATTTGACCATGCCGAGCCGTTCCATGTTGTATTTGTACTAATGTCTATTATCTGCACAGATGCCACACTTGAGATACAAGTTGAAGCAATATCTTCAACAGTAAAATTATATGTTCCTACTGGTAAATCATGAATAGTCAAGTCAGTTTCTGCATTTTGACGAGAATATTGATGCGCTCCTGACTGATCATTTAGATAAACTTTCCAGTCTCCTGTTGGCAAATTAGTTAATGTTATACTTCCTAAAGTACCACAAGACACATTGGTCTGTGAAGTTGATGGGGCAGTTGGTATTGGGTTTACTGTAACTGTCAACGTGAAAGGCACTCCTGTACAGCTTCCTGTAATTGGAGTAACTGTATAAATTGCCGTTTGAGCTGTTGATGTAGTATTTGTTAATGTTCCTGTTATAGTAGATGATGCCACAGTATTTCCTGCTCCGCCTGTCAATCCCGTAGGCATAGATGGTGTTGTCCAAGTATATTTTGTATTTGCTGGAATTGTTCCATTTGTTCCATCAAGTGGCTCCGATGAAAAAGCTACCGCTGAACAAGCCGTCGCTGTCATTGCGCTGATTGTTGCCGAAATCATATCTACCATTACAGCTTGTGAATAATTCGGTAAAGATGAACCACAAGAAACCCCGACACGATAGTACGTCTTAGTCGTTTGAGTGGTTGTAAATGTTGGTCCTGAAGCTGTAATATCCAGATAATTAATTAATAAATTATCTATTATCTGTTTATCATTTATTCCGCCGGTTCTAGCCGCAAACTTAAATCTCCAAAGTGATTTATTGCTTGATAGATAACCTGCAGGTAACGCTAAATTTGAAACTACTACACTATTGTTTATTGTCAATGTTAATTTGCCTTTTGCATCTACTCTTAATAAAACAGGTGTATCTCCTGTTGTAGGTCGTAAGCTTGGGGCATTAATGCTTGAATTATAAAGAGTGGTCCCAGCATATTTAATTCTGATACGACTTCCTTGTCCTGCAATATCGCCATCATTATCATATGTATCAAATTCAACAATTAATCCCGATCCTGAGCCACTTTCTCCTCCAGCAGCATCTTCTTGCACGTCATCTGCATAACTCAAACTGAAACCATCAGCTCCTCCACCAGGAGGAATTTGATAATCAAAATTTACACTAAATGCATCAATATTTGAACCAGGTGTTTTTTTAACAACGTAAGCCCCATATTGACTATTAATTGCAGGAGTCAACACTAATTGTCCACCTGTTATAACTGCTGCCCCATAAACACCTGCATCAGAATTTGGTGTATCAAACGTTTCTTTTCCAAAGAAACTGCTTGGCGCAGGCACAGCATTAGTCCATGAATCAGATCCATTTGGTGATGTTTGCCAAGTATAAGTAGCCCCATCTTGTATCGTGTTTGAAATAGATAATGTAAAAGGGGTATTTGGACATACTGAAGCTGCCGAAGTATTCGTTTGTCCTGGCGTAAAATTACCACTACATGTTTCTTGAATTGAAATAGTATAATCTTCTATTTGTCCTGTACCACCGATTGCACATGCTGTATTATTATAATCTCCTATACGGCCAATAATACGCATTTTTACAGTCCCTGCTACTGATCCTGAACCTGATGGAATTGTAACATATAAAGAAGCGCTCTTACCATCGGCACCATTTGAATTTCTTATTGAACCAATTTGAGAATATTCTGACGAAGCAAAAACACCATCATTATTCCAATCAAAAAACACAGAATAATATCCATTCTGGTCACTTAATGTATTTCCTGTTACCGTCAGAGCATAACTTTGCCCCTTAACTACAGTTGTTAAGGTTGGCGAAATAAGATCTTCAAAACTGCCTGTTCCTGAACTTGTTCTTACTGTATTATTCAAAGAAACACTAGTAATCTGTGCAACAGACGAAAAATTGGTACATGTACTTGATGCCACTCTTATAATTCCTGTTGTAGCGGTAAAAAAAGAGTCATCTTTTCTTAAAGCAGGAGAAACTGTATTTCCCCAAGTACTAGGCAAAGCTTGAGTTGTTCCCAAAGTAAGGGTATTTGCTGTATGTGTTTGTCCATTTCCTAGGTTAGCATTAACTCCCGGATTTATAATTAATGCACCTCCTACAGTTGTGGTTCCAGTAAAACTTTTAGTTCCACTTCCTGATAATGTTAGATTATTAAAATTCGAAACATTAAAAGATTGAGCTCCCGAACCATTTAAGGTTACTGTTCCTAATCTTGGTATATAATTTCCACTACTTGCAAAATTTCCACCAACTATGACAGCAAAATTAGATGCAGAAACATCCAATGCACTTCCTGTACCAATTGTTATATTTCCTGAAGCTGTAGTGGCCTGACTTAAAGTCACTCCTGAAGCATGTGTATTGTTTATTGTAAGATTATTTACAGTTGCAGGCATTCCTGTACTCGTTACCTGTGCGACTGTTCCATTAAAAGTATAATTTGCTCCTGAACTAAAAGAACGTATCATCGTAGTAGCAACGGGCACAGATCCATCTATACCGCCAGCATTCGCAGTAATTAAAGATGCTCCAGAATTCAATATAAATTTTGCAGTTCCTGTATTTCCTCTTCCTCCTGATCCAATAACCTTAAAGGTTCCAAAATCAATTGTTCCACTCACATTAAGTTCTCCCATCCAAAGATCAGTATCACTAGCAAAAGCTGTACTTAATGAAAAATCTGAGGCCAATTTTAAAGTACTCCCCGCATTCACATTATACTTAACCCAAATTGCGGCATCGCTGGTTGGCATAGTTAATGTTTGTATACCGTTCTTATTAAAATTAAAAATTCCATTTTGGACTACCCCAACTGTTGTTATAGATCCTGCTCCTGCCGTATTTGTAAAATTTCCTGCTATATTAACGTTGCTTACTCCAGAAGTACCAGCATTAAAATCAAAAATACCTCCTGTTTGAATGTAATTACCTAAAATATTATGCACATAACTTGTTCCATTGTTAGCTACAAAAGTACCTCCTGATAAAGTAAAATCATTATTAACAGTAAGATTACCAGAAGCTGTTTTTGATCCGCTTCCCGAAATTGCAAGATTATTGTATATACCTTGTGAAACTGTTTGGGCTGAATTATCATTTCGATCATATTGAACAGTACCTCCCCAAGTTTTTCCTGTTGGGATTGGTGTCGCATTTGTTGACTGTGTTCGTATTATTCCTCCATTCGCAATCGTTGTCAATGTACCTGATAATTGATTCGTAACCATATTCAAAGTAGTACCAACAATCGTAGTTAAATTTCCATTAACTATTAAATTCCCACCTGCTGCTTTTTCACCGCTTCCTGAAATAGTAAGATTATTATAAGTCCCTCGAGAAATGGTTTGATTTGCACCATCATATTGTACTGTTCCGCCCCAAGATAAACCCACCGGAATTGGTGTAGTACTAGTATTTTGTGTTCTTATAAGCCCATTGTTAGTAATTGTCGTAGGCGTCCCTAACAATTGATTGGTAGCCATATTTAAGGTAGTTCCACTAGTAGTAGTTAATGTTCCGTTAACCGTTAAATTTCCATTTGCAGTTTTTTCACCACTCCCAGAAATCGTTAAATTTCTATAAGCGATATTAGTCCCCCCAATTATTGTTTGATTAGTTCCATCGTAATTTACGGTTGCAGTGGTTCCATTTAAACTAATCGTATTTCCAGTACCACCTAAATTGAACGGAGTTGCATTGCTTAACAAAAGTGTACCTGATTGTGGTGTACTAATCATAGAAAAAGTAGTATTATTTGCATTATCTTGATTTTCTGTCACAATCTGCCCATCAATATTAGTCGTTCCGCTTGTCAAATTAAAAGTTGAGTTTAATATTCTCGACGTGTTATTACCTATAAAACTTGAAATTATAAGATTACCGGATATATTAAGATTTGATATCGTGGAAGTTAAAATAGTAGTTCTAGTTCCACTTGGAAAATTTCCTGCAGCGGTACCAACTTGTATAGAATTACAGGTTAATGAACTTGTCCCTCCAATTGTGGCAACTGTATTATTTGCTGTAGCTGAATTCAAAGTTATTACCCCGCCGACAGTCAAAGTTGCATTTACAGTCAAGGTTGCACTTGCACCAGTAAAAGTAATTGACGAACATTGTGCCACTCCGTTAACGGTAATAGTATGTCCGTTTTGAATAAAAACTGTATCATTAACTCCAGGGATAGTTGTCCCCGCCCCTCCAGTTGGTGTCGAAGACCAAGTTGAAGCTGAATTCCAATTACCATTTGTTACACGAGAATAATATGTCGCCGCATTAACAAAAAAACCTACAAAAAACATCCCAACACAAAGTAATTTTAAATTTGGGGTAAACAATCTTTGGGGTAAAGATTTAGCAGAAATAAAAAATAAAAACGAGTAAAGTAATTTTCTCATCATATGTTAGTAGGTATTTATTTTAAATTTGTTTTTGGTTTGCTACAAAGCAAAAAATGGCATTATACTTTCAGAAAAAATAAAATGTTCATTTTGGTATTTTAATGGAAACTAAATGTTAAATTTTTGACTTTTACCAGAATATGAAAACTGTTAAAATTCCGTACAAAAATATTTAAATTAGCCTAATACACAAGGTTATAATTTATTTCTTTTGATAATATATTAACAAATTTTAGAATTTTTTTATAACTAATTGAGCACAAATCAATTTAAACGTTAAAATGCATGAAAAAGCCGACGAAAAACACTTTTACTCTCAAAGAAGCTTTACAAAAATTAGAACATTTTTGTGCTTATCAAGAGCGTTGCCATGACGAGGTAACAGCTAAATTATACAGCCTGAAAATGACTACAGAAGAGATTGACAGTATTATCGTACAGCTTATAGAAGGTAATTTTTTAAACGAAACTCGTTTTGCCTGCAGCTTTGCGAGAGGTAAACACCGAATCAAACATTGGGGAAAAATTAGAATCACCAACGAATTGAAAGCAAGAAACATTTCATCAACAAATATTACTCTGGCTTTAAAAGAAATTTCTGCAGAAGAATATTTTGAAACCTTCGAGAATCTATCGGAAAGATGCTGGAATAGTATTTCGGAAACCAATCAACTTAAGAAACGCAAAAAGTTCTGCGACTATATGCTTCGTAGAGGTTACGAAAGCAATCTGGTCTATGAAAAAGCTAAAGAATTAGAAGAAAACTAATTTATCTTAATACTTTAAAGAAGCCACCTTTTCTATTTTTCAAATCCTTTTAATTTTCCTTTTAAAATATCTTAAATTACCTACACAACCCTCAACAACTTTTGGTTATAAATTATTCTCTTTTTGAAGATTTTATACCAAATCTGACGTTTTCTAGTCTAAAATCTCAAAAAACAGTCTTAAAAAATGCCTTTTCTTGCGATTATTCTTATAATTTTTTACTGGCTTTTATAAGAATACTTATCGAACATTAAAATTTTTAATGCACTTCATCGACTATTTTACCAATTCATCGATTATATCGACGTTCCGAAAACCCTAGTAAAATCTAGCTCGTAGATGTATCTATATTTGCGCGGACTTAAAAGTCCTATGCCCGCATAACAAATTGATAGAAAACATTTAGCATGAAAAAAACTTTACTTTTATTCTTATTGTTACCTTTTTTTGGATTTGCTCAATTGAATGGCAATTATGTCATTAGTTCAACTAAAACCGATTCACAATTCAAAAATCTTACAGAAGCAATTGCAAAATTGAATGATGTGGGAATAGACGGAAATGTTCAGTTCTTATTGGATGAAAATCAAAATTTAACTTCTCAACTTGTAATCAAGAAATTCACCAATAAAAAACAAAATACAGTAACTATAAAACCAAATGATAAAAAAGAAATTATTATATCTGGAAAAGTTCGCGAAGGCGGATTGATTACACTAAATAATGCCGACAATATTATCATTGACGGAAATAATGGTGTTGCCGACAACAAGTTAAAAATCTACAACAACCTTGACGACAGTAATGACAAATATGCCAAACGAGTTGCTATTTGGTTGTACAAAAAATCTGAAAACAATAAATTTCAAAATTTAACCATCGAGTTAAATGCACTAGCTCCTGAAATAGGAACAATATCGACAGGTATTTTAGCTTCAGACGACAACTTTGACAACAGTGCAAACAATGCTAATAATACCATCCAAAATGTAACTTTTACAAACGTTAAACAAGCTATAGTTGTAAAAGGTCAAAACAAAAACAATAGTGGTTGGAAAATTTTGAACAACAAAATAGTTACAATGACTAACAATGTAAAAGCATTTTTAGGGATCTCTCTTTTAAATGTAAGTGATTATACGGTAACAGGAAATACATTAGACGGAATAAAAATTCCTTCAAATTTTGATGGCACGCTTAGTCATTCTGGAATATATTTAGAAAATGCCGATAATGGAACCGTTTCAAATAATACGGTTTCAAATATGGAAAACCTTAAGAGTAATGGTTCCGCCTATGCAATTTACGTTAAAGGAAGTAATGCTATCATTTCGCAAAACATCGTTTCTAATTTATTTACAACTTCAACCAATACTGGAGCAATAGGAATTAAATTAGAAGGAGACAATGGTTCGATATTTAACAATAAAATTAGCTCTATCATCACCGATAAAGCCTTAACTGCTAGTGGTATTTACACAACAGGAAATAATCAATTAATATATAACAACTTTGTACTTGATGTTAGTTCAGCTGGCGGCGGCGGTGTAAGTGGCCAAAATGCATTTGGTATTTATATTTATGATGGTAATGATGTTAAATTGTATCATAATAGCGTAAAACTTATCACGAATCAGCCTAGCGGATGTTCTTCTGCATTGTATGTAAGGAGTGGTTCTGGATTTGATATTAGAAATAATATATTTATAAATGCACAAACCTCAGGAAGCGAGCGTTTTGCTATTTATCTAGAATCATCAGATCGTTCAAAATTTCCAACATTAGATTATAACAATTACTATAGTTCACAATTTGTGGGCACTTTCGGAAGCTACTACACGTCAACAAATAAAAAAACCACTCTTGACGAATGGAAACAAGCAACTAGTAAAGATGCTAGTTCTAAAAATGAAAACCCTTTATTCGTAAGCAACAGCTTATATTTAGATGCTAGCAATTCCACAAATAAAATACTCGTAGGAACTCCAATTACAATTGTTCCAACTGACATTGACAACAATACAAGAGCAAAACCTTATATGGGAGCTCATGAGTTGATTCCATGCATACCAACCCAAGATCCTGCTGTATTTGGAAAAAACGAATGGATTGGATATGTATATAAATACCAAAAAGATAGTGCTATTCCAAATATTGGCTACAATGAAACACCAAACCCAACAATTGCAACTTACGTTGGAACCGTAACCGAGAATGCGATTTTTGATAGAGATGTTAAAAGTGGAGCTATTACAGGTCTTACTTCAAATTTCCCTTGTGAAGCCGCCCCTTCTGATTTTTTCTTGGTGCGTTACAAAATGCGAACAAAAGTTACAGAAGCAGGACTTTACAATTTTGCAGTCGGTGGAGATGATGCGATCAGATTGTATATTGATGGTAAAATGGTTTTAGAACGATGGGGCAGAGGAAATTATTCTATTAACTCTACTTTGTTTAAACTTGAAGCCAACAAAGATTATGATTTTGTTATAGATTATTTTGAAGTAGCAGATGATGCTAGAACTTCTTTTTCTTTTGGTTTAACAAAAGGAGATCCCACAGTATTTGGAGAAAAAGTTTGGAATGTTTATGGATACAATGGCAATGATTTAACATTACAAAAAACAGGGTATGCAGGTTATTATGTAGATCCAAATCCAAATGCAAACTCAACAGCATTTTGGCCAACAACCAAATCTCCATATGCAGCAAACAACTGGCAGGGCGCACCTATGCCAAATGATTACTTTACAGTAGTTTCTAAACGTAGAGGTTTTGCATGCGGTCAATACCAAATACAAGTTGCAAACCAAGACGATGATCTTCAAATTTTTGTAGATGGTATTGAAGTTTTCAAGAAAACAGGAAGCACAGATACAGCTACATTAGTTAATAAGGGGCAAATATTTACTTTAAACAGTAAAACCGAAATAGAAATACGTTTAAAAGAAAATGCAGCAGCTGCAAAATCTTCTGTTATTTTTATAAATGTTCCAAATAACGGAAATGGCAGTTCTTTAGTAATAACAGCAAATACAGAATTAAATTCAGACCTTACTGTTTGCTCTTGTACAATTAATGATGGTGTTACATTAACAGTTAAAAAAGATGTTACACTCACTGTAGATGAAAATATAAATGTTTTAGGAGAAGGAAAACTTTTAATTCTAGATGGAGGATCATTACTTCAAACTTCAACAAGTAAAGACATGTTTACAGGAGGAAGTTCAAAAGCTTTCGAAATACAAAGAACGACTAATGTCGTTCGGTACGATGTAACATACTGGTCATCACCTGTAATTGGCCTATCGATGCATGATTTATCTCCAGAAACTTTATATGACAAATTCCATTACTGGAATCCTTCAAATAACACATGGATACCTGATAATTATGGAGAAAAGAAAATGGAAGCTGGAAATGGATACAGCATTAGAGCTCCACAAACATACGACCTTACTACTCCAAAAGATTTTACTGCAAAATTTACAGGAACACCAAATAACGGAAATGTCCCAGTACCGCTTGTAGCTGGAAACCTGAATCTACTAGGAAACCCATATCCATCTTCTATTGATGCTGAACAATTCATTAGGGACAATGGAGACGTAGGTCCTTTATACTTCTGGTCACACGATACACCACCGAAAATAATCGAGGGAACGAACACATTTACTTATTCTAGTTCAGATTTTGCTGTTTTTTCATTAATGGGAGAAACTCAGCCGTCTCCCAAAGGACAAGCTCCAAATGGCTACATCGCTGCGGGGCAAGGTTTTTTTGTTATACCAAAAGTAAACTCTGTTTTGTTTACAAACGAACAAAGAGTTAAGGCCAATAACACCTCTTTCTATAAGACTACTGAAAAAGCTAGTAAAATAGAAAAAAATCGTTTATGGCTAAATTTAACCAATTCAGAAGGCGCTTTTAAACAAATGCTTGTTGGATATGCAACTGGAGCAACCAATAGCTTAGATCATAATTATGACGCTACGACAAGAGGAGGCAACTCTTACATTGATTTTTATAGCATCAGTGAATCTAGAAAATTAACGATTCAAGGTCGTGCCTTACCATTTGACAATACAGATATTGTTTCTCTTGGCTATAAAAGCACGATTGAAACCAATCTTACAATATCAATCGATCACGCAGACGGATTCTTTAATACTCAAGAAGTTTATTTAGAGGATAAAGCTCTAGGCAAAATAATAGATTTACGAAAAGAAAATTATACGTTTAAAACTGCTATCGGATCCAATACAACTCGTTTTGTTTTGCGTTACACAAATAAAACATTAGGCACAGATGATTTTGAAAATCTAACCGATGGAATACTCGTTGCTGTAAAATCAAAAGTAATAAATGTAGCCAGCGGATCTGAAAACATTAAAGAAGTAAAAATCTTTTCAATCGGCGGACAATTGCTTTACAGCAAAAATAAGATTGAGGCAAAAGAATTAGAAATAACAAACCTATATTCAAGCAATCAGGTTTTACTGGTAAAAGTAGTCCTAGAAAATGATCATGTAGCTACCAAGAAAATCATATTCAATTAAAAACAAGAAACCCATCTATACGATGGGCTTCTTGTTTTTACTCTTTTTCTAACGATAACCAAAAACGAAATCTCTAACCAATTCCAAGACTTGATTAATCTCTTCCTGAGAATTATAATTATGAATGCAAAAACGAAGACGTTCCTGACCTTCAGGAACAATCGGAGAAAGAATAGACTGAACATCGAACCCTTTATCCTGAAGTTCCTGCACTAGTTTTTTAAGTTTTTCATTTCCTGGAACAATCGCAGAATGTATTGAAGATTTACTATGAACAAACATTGGTTTTAATCCCAACAAATTTTTCTGCTGATTGAAAAAAACAACATTCTGACGAAGCTTTTCAATGGCCTCTTTTTCCATTTCTAATTGCTGGTATGCTGTAAAAATTGTTGCAACATCATGAGGAGGCAAAGCAGTTGTATACACAAAACTACGAGCAAAATTGATTAAATAATCTTTAAGCTCAACACTTCCTAAAACTGCCGCTCCTTGGCAACCTAAAGCTTTCCCAAAAGTTACAATTCGCGCAAAAATTTTGTCATGCAATTGTAAATACTGAGTCAGTCCTTCTCCTTTTTCTCCAAAAACACCTAAAGCGTGAGCTTCATCAACAATTAAATAACAATTGTATTTTCCTGACAGCTGTATCAATTCTTCTAAATTAGAACTATCACCATCCATAGAGAAAACAGTTTCTGTAACAATATAAATTGTAGTGTCTGGAAATTTAAGAATATACTTTTCTAAATCTTCAAAATCGTTATGGATAAAATGATGCGATTTAGCGCTAGACATCGTAATTCCATCTTTTATAGAAGCATGACACAGTTCATCATACAAAACAATATCATTTTCTTGCGGTACAGCGCTAAAAAATCCCAAGTTGGCATTGTATCCCGAATTGAAAATTAAAGCCGATTCTGCCTCATGAAATTGCGCTATAAAACTTTCTGCAATTTGATAAAGAGAATGATTCCCTGTAGTCAATCTTGAACCTGTAGCACTATTTTGAAAAAACTCATTTTCTAACAGGTAAGCATGCGCCTGTTTATAAATACTTTCAGATTTAGAAAATCCAATGTAATCACTCGAAGAAAAATCAATTAGATTATTAAACGCAGGTAATTTTCTAAACAGATTGTTCTGTTTAAGAGTCTCTATTTTTCGATTAAGTTGTTCAGGAAGCTTCATAAAAACAAAATTAGACAATTCCTATTAGAATAAAATAAACAGCGGATTCTAGAGAACCCGTTGTTTTTCTAAATTTAAATAGAGCTAATAAAAGGCGACTGTCTAACATAATGTGACTCCAACATTTCTTTTATAAGAAACTTCGAAATATCAAATGCAGTAATTGTATCTCCTAAACAATCTTCAAGACTTACAGAGATTTCATGACTATCATGAGAAAACACAATTAATGGAACACGAACCTGCGTCCAATCAACCTTACTGTCTGTTAAAAGATCAAACGTAAATTGACGATCTTTCTGGATTTCAGGAAAATTAGTTTTCATCCAGCCGGTTGCCATCATTGTTTTCGGGCTTTTTTTATCGAATGGAGTATCTATATTCAGCCCAGCAAGAAGAACATACCTCCTAATTCCATATGCATCCATAGCATTTAGAACATTCTTTGTTGCCTGATTCGCCACCATTGGCTCCCCTGGTCTCTGACCAATAGTACTAATTACAGCCTGACAATCTTTGAGTAATAACTTTATAGATTCTTCATTAATCGCATCGCCTTTAATGATTTCTAACTTTGAATTTTGAATGGTAAAATTGTCTGGATTTCTTAATAGAAGTTTTACACTAAACCCATTTTCTAATAACTGGCTTACAAGATATTTTCCTGTTCTTCCGCCTCCGCCAAGAACAGCGACTTTTGATATATTTTTCATATATATTCTTTATAAAATTTGACATAAAAAGTTACGTTCCATCATTAAAGATGAAACAAAGAGCAAAGCCTTACTAAGCCTTTACAATTGATCAAATATTTTATAAAGAGATTTTGATAATTCAAAAATAATAAAATAAAAAAAGCCAGACAATACTGTCTGGCTTTTTAGCTTATTTCGAAATTGTATTTAGTCAACTAATACAATTATCTTATTATTTTTCATTTCGATTGTTCCTGACTTAATCTCTAAAGTATAAGTTTGGTCATTAACTCTCGTAAACTTATCAGCAGCCTCTTTAGAAAAACTGAAGCTTGGAGCTGCAATTTTAATTGTTCCCTCTTCTAAAATCGAAACAATTGGGGCGTGATGATTTAAAATCTGAAAGCTTCCATTAACTCCCGGTAAAGTAACCGATGTTACCTCTCCTGAAAATAATTTCGCTTCTGGTGATACTATTTCTAAAATCATTTTTTTTGAGTTATGAGTTATCAGTTATGAGTTATAAGTGAGCAGAAACTCATAATTTATAACTCATAATTCATAATTTATATTAAGCTTCAGCTAACATTTTCTCTCCAGCTTCGATTGCATCTTGAATAGAACCTTTCAAGTTGAAAGCAGCCTCTGGAAGGTGATCTAACTCACCATCGATAATCATGTTGAATCCTTTGATAGTATCTTTAATATCAACTAATACACCTGGAATACCTGTAAATTGCTCTGCTACGTGGAATGGCTGAGACAAGAAACGTTGTACACGACGTGCTCTAGATACTGCAAGTTTATCATCTTCTGATAACTCTTCCATACCTAAGATCGCGATGATATCTTGTAATTGTTTGTATTTTTGAAGAATTTCTTTAACTCTTTGCGCACAGTTGTAGTGCTCATCTCCTAAGATGTGTGGAGTTAAGATTCTTGAAGTAGAATCTAACGGGTCAACCGCAGGATAGATACCTAACTCAGCAATTTTACGAGACAATACAGTTGTTGCATCTAAGTGCGCGAAAGTTGTAGCTGGCGCAGGGTCAGTTAAGTCATCCGCAGGAACGTAAACCGCTTGTACAGATGTAATAGATCCTTTGTTTGTAGATGTAATACGCTCTTGCATTGCACCCATCTCTGTTGCTAATGTTGGTTGGTAACCTACTGCAGATGGCATACGACCTAAAAGTGCCGATACCTCAGAACCTGCTTGTGTAAAACGGAAGATATTATCAACGAAGAATAATACATCTTTACCTTGGTCAGATCCAGCTCCATCACGGAAATACTCAGCGATAGATAATCCTGAAAGTGCTACACGAGCACGAGCTCCAGGTGGCTCATTCATTTGTCCGAAAACGAAAGTAGCTTTAGACTCTCTCATTCCTGGCATATCTACTTTAGATAAATCCCATCCTCCATTTTCCATAGAGTGCATGAAATCATCACCGTATTTAATAATTCCTGACTCTAACATCTCACGAAGTAAGTCATTTCCTTCACGTGTTCTTTCACCTACTCCAGCGAATACAGAAAGTCCACCGTGACCTTTTGCGATATTGTTAATCAACTCCTGAATCAATACTGTTTTACCAACACCAGCACCACCAAACAATCCAATTTTACCTCCTTTTGCGTAAGGCTCGATCAAATCGATAACTTTAATACCTGTGAATAAAACTTCAGATGAAGTTGACAAATCTTCAAATTTTGGTGCAGGTCTGTGAATTGGCAGACCATTTTCTCCAGTTTTTGGCAAATCACCTAAACCGTCAATTGCATCTCCAACAACATTAAATAAACGTCCATATACGTCTGGACCGATTGGCATTTGGATTGGATTTCCAGTTCCAACTACTTCATATCCTCTGCTTAAACCGTCTGTTGAATCCATAGAAATGGTACGAACAGTGTTTTCACCAATATGAGATTGTACTTCTAGAACTAAAATAGTTCCGTCTTTTTTAGTGACTTCTAGTGAATCATAAATTTTTGGAAGTTCAACATCTTTACCGTTGAAAACTACGTCTACTACTGGTCCAATGATTTGAGCAACTTTTCCTATTACTTTTGACATTACTTATGTATTTATTAAATAGCTATTTAGGTTTATCGAAAATACCTCTTTTTTCAGAGCGCAAAGATAATTTTTTAAAATATAAAATCAATTTTTTTTTCATAAAAAATAGCATCATTTTGTTTGATTCATAAAACTTACCCAAAAAACAACAAAAACAGCATTTTTTTTATAAAAGAAAAAAACCGCTTCATTATTAAAAATGAGCGGTTTTTTGAAGTTATAAACAATTACTTAATTATAATTGTTTTGAAAATAACACCTGATAACTACCAATATCTACCCCTTTTAAATTTGAACCATATTTAGCATTAATAGCCTGAATAAATTTATTGGCAATAAAAGCATAACCTCTTGGAGAAGGATGAACTCCATCTAGAGAAAACATACCACCTGTAACAAATGTTGCTTTCAACGTAAAGTTATTCATAGTAATACCACTCGAAGTGTTTAAATCGTCCATAATTTTTTTAGCATCAACAATTGCCAGACCATTTGCTTCAGCCGCAGCATTGATCACTAAATTATAAGCAGTAGTAGCCGCTTCAATCTCTGCCACTTCAGATGGCAATAAAACATATCTGTCAGGCAAAGGAAAAGTAACTCCTAATTGTGATAATGTAGGTGAAGGCGAAGCAATTCCGTCAGCAGCTACAGTTGGAACTTGCCCAATTCTAGAAGAAGCTCCTAAAACAATTAAGTCCGTCGGAAGCGCTTGTCTAGCTCGTCCAAAAATTTGCCCCATTACTGTAGCAGTAGTAGCATCTAATCCACCTCCCATCAAAACAGCTTTTAAATTTGCCGAAAGGTCTGGTAAAGTTTCATCTACAATCAACAGAGGATTATTTCCTGTTGTAGACAAAAGTTTAATCCTGCTTCCCTGCCCCAGAAAAGCAAGAGCATTACTCAAAGGTCCATAAAGTTGAGCATTTAAAGTATTAACCAAACTAACTCCATTAGAACTTAAATTAGCTTGAGTTAACTGATTATATGCTATCACATGAAAATGAGGAAGGGTTGTAATATTAGGAAGATTCGCAATAACTCCTTTTCTGCCGCCAGCAACCAATTGAGCAACCAAACCTTTATAAGCAGCTTCAAAAGTCGCAGGTGGCGTCAGTGGATTTACCGCTGGATCTCCACCAGCAGTTGCATACCCTAATTCATCATTACCTCCAATCCACAAAGAGAAAAAAGTAGGATTCTGGCTTAAAGCATCCGCCAAAACTGTTGTTGTAGCACTAGATGAAAAACGAGCAAAATAAGGATTTGCTGTTCCTGTCACAACTCCCGCTGCATTACCATAACCTGGAGCTAACAAATGAAAACTTTTTGCTCCAGGAACTCCTAAATTATTAAAAGTACCTGACAAATGTGCTGTCACCTCAGTCGTTGGCTTACCATCCACAGGAATTGGAGTGTTATTAAAATATAAGCGTGGCCCAGCAATAACATTTCCTCCCAACAAAAGCCCTCCAATATTATCATTTGCAAAAGGTGTTTTAAACTCTCCTCCTCCTACTAAAGCGAATTGCTGCGCCAAAATATTTGGATAAGCCCCTTCTTGACCTTTAACAAACAAAGCATTATCACTAAATCCTGCAGCAAAAGAATCTCCTAAAGCAACATATTTAGAAAAATCAGCACTTCCAGCAGTCAAAGCCTTACCATCAGACGACTCTACCACCGGAGCCACATCATCATCACTATTACAAGCCATAAAGGTTAACGAAACCAATAAAAGCCACTTGAATTTTTGTACCATAATTTATATTTTTTTATAATTACCTGCTCCCAAACTTAGCATTCAGAAACATAAATAATGAATTTGACTAAGAGTTAACAATCAATTACGGATTAATAGTCCAAGAAGCAAAATACTGCTGTCCGATCAATCCAGCTCCAATTACTTGATAGTATTCTTTACCGCCAATATTAGCCGCACCTAATTTTACTACCGATTTCAATTTTGGAATTCCATAATTAATCTGAGCATCAATTACAGTCGCAGATTTAATTATACCATCAGCAAAACCAGCCTGCCATAAATATTCACTATTCCATCTTCCACTAACATTAAAGCCAAAGTTTTTAAATAGTTTTTCATTTCCAATTGACATTTTAACTCTATGTTTTGGAGTATTAAATCCAGCCTCAAAACTTGGATCTTTTGCTTGATCAAAATCAAACTGAGCATAATTGTAATTTACTCCTAGTTCAAAATCCGCAATTATTTTTCTAGAAAGTCCAACTCCAAAACCTAATGAATGTATTTCTACATCTGAATTTGTATACAATTGATACGCTCTATACTCTCCGTTTTGAAGAGCACGTATAGATTGCGCACCAGCATCAGTAACAGGATTACCAGGCACTGGCAAATTAGGACTATCCTGAGCCGTTCCATAAAAAGTAGAAACTACATTCAAATTCCCAATAAAATTGTTGTAAATATTATAGTAACCATTAATATCTATTGATGTACCTTCAAAAACAGAGCGATATCCTAATTCAAAAGCTTTCACTTCTTCAGGCTTCACATAATTTGCTCTCGATTTTTTCAACAACGCCGCCGCTGCAACTGGGTCTGTTCCCGCCATTGCAGAAAATGCATTTACCGAACTTGCTACATAAGAGTTTCCATAAGCATCGTTACCATTCATAACTTTTGTCGGACTTCCTGTATATGACTGACCTTCTGCACTAAGATTAAAAGTTTCATTAAATCTTGTTAAGTTATCAGGAGCAGAACCAAGCAATACTGCATTTCCAATATTAAATCCTATATATTGATCCTGAGTTGTAGGGTTTCTAAAACCTGTCTGGAAAGACCCTCTAAAATTGTGATTTCTTTTTTCTCCAGCTGAATACACAAGAGACAAACGTGGAGAATAATTACCATTGAAATTTTTAGACTTATCATAACGAAGAGATCCCGTGAACTTCAATCTGTCATCTAAAAATTTCTTCATCAATTGTGCATACGCACCATATTCATTATAATTTATCTGACTATTAGCATCGGTATAGATTCTTCCATGAGAATTTAATTCATACGCTCTAAAAGAACCACCAACTTGAATTTCGGCAAATTTTATTATGTCTCTGAAATTATAATTTGCATCTGAGTGATACATTTTCGAATTATCAACTAATCTTGATCCAGTTAAAACGTCTGGATCACTAATAACCTGATTAAACGCATTTTTAAACTCTGGTGTACCAGGTAAAAAACGACCTGTATCAGCAGTAGATCTTGCAGCTGCGTGAGCCTGTTCTGGTGTCATACCAGCTAAAGTCCCCTGAATAAATGCTCCTGCGTATTGACCAAACCAAGTATTATCATCTTTCCATTTTCTATTTACGTTGATACCTGTAAAAATCATATCATAAGAATGCCCTCCATCTTCACCAGTCATATATCCTCTTACGAAAAAGTTTTTTCCTTTAAATTCTAACTTATGCTGTTGCATAAAAAAGTCATTTAAGTAGTACCTGTTTGCCCCTTGATAAACCGCATTTCCAGTACCAAATTTACTTTGCCAGATAATTTCCAATCTTTCATCTCCAAAAGGTCTTGCATGCAAAGAGAAGTCGATCTTTTTGTTTGCCGCTTTATTATCTGTCAAATCAATTTCATTATATCCTGTTCTACTAACCATAGAATTCGGCAAAAGATTAGACGCCCCCACCGGAATCAACCCCATTGCTTCCAATTTCTGACCAACACCTTTAATATTTGTAGCAGCCTCATCTCCATAAACGTTTATACCGTCATAACTTGGATTTGCTCTATCAATACCCGCTCTTGTTTTATCATCATAATTTGTAGCATACCAATCTGTAGCCTGCATATAAGTAAAGTTTGCTTTGGCCGCAAAATATTTATTAAATGCATGAGCGAATCGAATACCAAAATCATAAAAACTATTTGTACCCGCCGCTTCTTGCGAAGTTGCACCATATTTAAAGTAAGTCGAAATACCTTGATTTGTAAACGGACTTTTACTAGTCATAAATAAAATTCCGTTAAAAGCATTAGCCCCGTACAATGCAGACGATGCTCCTGGAAGTAATTCCACACTTTGAACATCGATTTCTGAAACCCCAATCATGTTTCCTAAAACAAAATTCAATAATGGAGAAGCATTATCCATTCCATCTACCAACTGCATAAAACGAGTATTTGCAACGGTAGCGAACCCTCTGGTGTTGATCGACTTGAACGACATACTACTCGTATTCATCTGCACCTCCTTCATGTTTTCCAAACCATCGTAAAAAGAAGGAGAAGCCGTTTTTCTAATTTCCTGAACCCCCATTCTTTCAATAGTCACCGGAGATTCTAAAACTCTTTCAGGCGTTCTTGATGCCGAAACTACAATCTCATCTAGTTTTGTTTCTTCACCTTTTAAAATCACATTTATTTTTTGATTTGCCGTTGTTACACTTACCGTTTTAGATTCAAATCCTACTGCAGAAACCTTTATAGAAAAAGGCAACTTAGCATTAGTAGTCAATTTAAACGATCCGTCAAAATCGGTAGAAGCACCAGTGTTTTCTCCTACAACAACAACATTGGCACCAGGAACAGATTGCTTGTTACTATCTGTAACCGAACCTGTAATTGTATTCTGCGCAAAAGATATTCCGCTGAATAACAACATAATTAGCAAGTAGACTCTCATTAGGGTTAGTTTTTTTGTTAGTATATATAGCCAAAATACACAAATATTTTAATATGCATAAAAAAATGTTAAATAAAATTGATATTTATCATGATTTTATACAATATTTTAACTATTTACTAATTCGTTTTATTAAAATAAAAACAAATAAAACCTAAAGAAAAATCAATATACTATGCATACATATAAATTTTCATCAAAAAAATGAAAAATTCATAAAAATACATAGGCTCAAAAAAATTTTTGACAATAAAAAAAAGCGAGACCTAAATCTCGCTTTTTTAACATGTTTGTTATTTCTATTACTTTAACTCAACTTTTTCCAATCTCTTATTTAAGTCTATAATTTGCTTGTTTTGCTCAATGATATATAATGTCATTTCTTCGATTTTTTGCAATAGTTTTGCATTCATTTCACCCAAACTAATTCCGTTCTTCAAAACTTCTTCTTCATTTGGAATATTTTCTAAATGTCCTTTTTCAACAATATGTCTCTCTACCTGTTCTAGTGTTGGTAAATTGTATCCTTTTTTAAAAACAAAATCTGACCAGTTGTTCATATCTACTTTTACTTCCTGTGAATGGATTGTTCCGTTTACATCTAATTTATTAGAAGGATTTATAATTCCAACACCCAAATTTCCATTTTCATTCAATGTCATTTTTATTGAAGACCAATCAGACGAACCCTTCTTTGAAGTATACCAATTATGACTATGATCTTCTGATGCGGAAATACCTTTAGATTTCCAATGCCCTGCGTAGTAATTTATATTATTCCCATAACTTCTAATCATTCCGTCATAATCTCCATCTATTCCAAACTCTAAGCTCGAATAATTGTACAATCCTCCAACCCTAATCCCCGCAGTACCATTTACACCTCCCGAACCAACACTTACATTCAATAAAGTTTCGGGATTTACAGTTCCTACTCCAATATTGCCACCCCAAGGAGCAAGTAATATATTCTGCTGAGCAGTTCCTGGTTTTACACTTTGAATATACCCAGCAGAATACTGATCATCATATCCAAAATACATGAATTGATTAAGAGTTTCACTTCTTAATTTTAATGTCCCAACTTCGTAACCAACCTGCGATGACCCTCTTATTTCTAACCCACTAGCTGGAGAAATTGTTCCAATACCTACGTTCCCATTTGTTGGAAAAATATTTTGCCCAAAATTAATCTCAAAACTAAAAAGTATAACTAGCAATATCTTTTTTTTCATAACCTCTTTTTTAAATTTTCTATTTCTCTGTTTTGTTTTTCATCTTTATTCAAAGAGTAAGCCTCTCCTGACTTTATATTTTCATTTTTTGATTCAGAGTAAAAGCTTAATCCGATGTTTCTGATTTGTAATCCTTCCACACTCCAATTATCAAATCTTATTTATTCTCACTTTATTGATACACTATACGAGTACGGATTACAAATCCTCGCTGTCAGGGTTCGTATGGGAGCGAGGGTTACTTCATTCAAATTAACTTCATAAACACCCGTCTTTATTTTCAAAATTATTATTATTATTTTTTGAAAGTAAAATCTTTCAAATTTATAAAAAAACAACAAAATACAATAAAAATTAAAGTTTTTTCTTACCTCAAGCAAGATAAATGTTTATGGAATACAGTAATTACTAGAAAAATACTCTAGGAGTTAGACTCATTTTGTATAGCGAGGAATTAAGCCACGTCATTTTTTTGATTAATATCCCAAATGATAATTTTCTACATCTAATAATATAAAATCTTTCGAAATAAAAGATTGGCTTTAAGACCAAAAATAAATTTTCAGAACAGAAATTAAGATTATCAAACTTTTGCTAAAACAAATAGTCCTTCGATTCAATCTTTTAAGATGAATTCTTAATGTGAGATTCTGTCTCTCGATATGGTTTGTACCGAAACGTTTTACAGAATGCGATTTTGAATCAATTAAATACTTATAATTTTTTAATTTATCTGTAAATACCTTTTTAGCTTCTGATAATTTTAAAGTATCCAAAACCAAGCTTAATGTTTTATTAGTTCGTTTTCCAACATTAAAACTTACAACTTTCTTCGAGTCTTTCTCGAGAGCATATACGAGCCAAATAAAATTTTGTTTATGTCTGACATATGTACGAATTTCATCGACTTCATAGCTTTTTCCTTTGCAGATAATTGGTTGACAAATATTTTTAGCAATTAATACAATTCTTTTTAATAATGTAGTGGTCGAAATTTTTAATATTCGCGAAGTACTTCTAATTCCCAATCCTTCTTTTGTTAATTGAATAATATTTTTGCTCGTATCAGGTTTATAGGCTTGGTAAACATAATTTTCGACTCGAGTTCTCTTACATCGCTTGCAAATATATCTCTGATTGCCTGATTTTGTTTTGCCATATTTTATCATACACATAATTTCACCAACACATCTGAAACACGAACTCATACTTAAAGTCATTTTATCCCAATTTGAGACATTAAATAATAAAAAAACCAACTTAGCCTTTTCCCTATTACTTACTTACTATCCAAAAAACCCTTTAAAAACCTGATAATCAACAGTTATAATTTTAAAACATAACAACCAACACATTTGATACATTACCACATACTCGTAACGGTTGTAGTTTTGTGTATTAAAAGGATCTTGTATATTATTATCAGGCTGTAAAAAACGATGCAGTTTAGAATTTCTCATAGCTCTAGCAAATATATTTTTCTAAGCATGTAAATAATTTAACATTCTCTATATAAATAATAAGTCAATGCCATTATTATAACTGACGAAAATAAATAGACATCCGTTAAAAAGAAAAATTTTCCTAGCGAATATTTTTCATCTTGAGCGATCAATTCTCCCTTTTTTAATTTTACGAAATAATAGTAATTAATAATAAAAAGAACTATTTCAATCACTAAGTATGTAGCTGGAAGATTATAATTTTTAACCCATTTTGTAAAAAATAAAAAAAGATTTATTATACTAAGAATGTTATTTGTCTGTGTAAAAGAAATATATCCCACTACTGGAATCTCTGGTGAGGCATTATGTCTTGAACTTTTAAAGTACAAACTATAATATAGATATTTATAAATTTTCATTTTGTTTATGAACGTTAATAACCGAAAGTTTTTTAAAATTCTTGAAATAAATACCCGGTTAATCCTGTTAAAAGCACAGATAAAAACAAATATACTTCTGTCATAAAAGAAAATTTACCTAATGAATATTTTTCATTTTTCACAATTACGTCACCCTTTTTAAAAACTATGAAATAATAATAATTCACAATAAATAAAATAATTTGAATAATTAAATAGATAACTGGAAGATTAAATTTTCTAACCAATTTTGTAAAAAAAAGAAATACATAGATCAAACTGATTATATTATTAGTTTGAGCAAAAGATATATAGCTAATTACAGGTATTTCCGGAGAAGCATTGTATTTAGCACTAGCTAAATACACATTGTAATAAATATATTTAAAAAATTTCATTTTCGTTTATTTACATTAATAGCCTAAAGTTTCAAACCTATAAGGGTGCCAAGTATTTCTATACCAATTAGTATAAAAATCTGTATTCGTAAAAAACCTACCTAATTCCCATCCAAAAGACCAAGGCAATCCAATATTACCACTTTTAGTGGTTAATGCTAATAAAAGCCGTCTCTTTCTTACTTTGAAGAAAAGACGAATAATAAATATATTTACTGATTTTCAAGATCTTATGAACTACCAACCATTTACATAAATTTCTTGTAAAAATAATATGATATAATAACAAAAATGAACGATGAATAAGTAAAGAGGTCAAGTAAATATGAGCATTTACCTAAATTATAACTTTTGTCTTTCATAATGATTTCACCATTTCCCCTTGTACTATAATAATAATAATTAATAAAATAAAATAAAATAGGACAAACCATAGCAACCAAACGTAAATCATAATTAACTTTTACTCTCGTAATAATTAATACAACATTTATGATTGTTAATAAATTACTTGTTTGAGTAAAAGATAAAAGACTGTAGGCATAAAACTCTGGTGCAGAATGCTTCTTAGAGCTTTTAATGAGTGAGAGATAATAAATATATTTATAAATTTTCATGATATTAATCTTTAAAAATCTTACTTTCGTACCAATTATTTTTTCTTTCTAAATCCTGATAAATCGCTGAGTTTTTACCAAAGAAGAATCTGTTATAAGCCTCGCTATTTGTAACCCTAGGTCCTAAGATACTCCAACCAATTGTGATTCCTATTCCATAAATATTCCCTCTTGTATTTGAAAGATGTATACTATACCTATTTACCAAGCCTTCTCTAAAAGCACCATAATAATCATCGTTAATCAAATTTTCAACTGCAGAATAATACCCTAGGTAAGAACCCCCATAAGACGCAAATTTGCCTAATGTAGACGCAAATCTTAAGGATCCTGAACTATTTTTTGCAGCTTGTATCACAGAACCTGAAATATTTGCTTTTGTTCCTCCTTTGAAAGATTCTGACCAATATCGCATTGAACCATTAAAATTTACAGCAAATTTTCCCACAGGTGCAGCATTATGAAATTTCACAACAGACAATTCATTCATAGCACCGCTTAATCCCCCTATTATACCGCCCAAAGACGCAATATCACCATTGCTGAATCCTGAACTTTCAGGATCTGCATAAACATTTGCTGGATCATCTTTAAAACTATAATTATAATCCTTTACAAATGGATTAGCGCTTGATCCCGGTCCGATAGCACTTGGTCCTAAAGCTGGCTTATTATTGTAATTATCTAAGTAATTATTTGCCACTCCAGTCGTGTACGAGGAAGCTGCGCCTGAAGCCGCTCCTGCAAAAGCGCTTGTCCAAGCATTAGAAGTCCATTTTCCAGGATTTAATTGCCCTCCACTTTCATAAGCTCCTTTTACGTATGCGGCAAATAAATAGCCAAAAACGACATTCCAGAATTCTCCGCTTGGATCTGTATATCGCAGAGGCTCTATCCTCTCTTATCTACAACAAGTCTCTAACAAATATTTGGAACAAATTGCTCCCCAAAACATTGAAGAGATTATAATAACAAAAAAAACTATTGTCAAAATTTTTGAAATCTTAGGACTTCCAAAAAAAAGAGGCCTTTCTTTTATTATCCTTAATGATCTTTTAGATTTAAAAAAATAAAAATAATTAACCAATAAAAATAAAATACTAATTCCAATCATTAACCACTTATCCATTCTAAAACAAAAAAAACGAATTAAAAAGATATTGATAATCGAACCTACTAAAAAACCCTCTCCAATACCTAAAGCCCAAACTGTTAAAGCATGAGGTTCATCTTCTTTCAAGATTTTTTTATAAAATAGGTAACAATAATAATATATAACATCCATAAAAAACATATAAATTTAATATCCAAATTTCTCTCTTCTCCATGGCAATACAGTTTCTTGTTTCCATTTCTGATAAGAATTCCAAGTTGTTATCCACCTTCCTGCCTCCCAACCAATACCCCATGCTACTCCATATGAGCCACCAAAAGTAGCATACGCATTTGATGATTGTTCTGTCACGAAAGTAAGCTCATCAATTTCATTATTACTATAAGAGTCATAAATTGACCATGCATTATAAGCCGAAATACCTCGTCCTCCCCATTTCAGTTTATTTGACATTTTTAATGCCGAAGCAACTTTACCTCCTGTAGCTCCATTACCATTAAAATGCTGGCCATAGCTTTTCATCGTTTTTAAACTATACCATGTATCTTTATTAAACATTACGTGTTCTCCTAACGCTAAATCTGTAGCCAAAAATGTAAAAAAGGCACCTGCTGGATCATATTCAGCGTAAGGCTCTCTAGGATTATCATTATATTGTTGGATTAATGGCCTAGTATCTCCAATATTACTAGCTTCTCTAAAATCAAAATCCCCTTTCGAATTATTCTCTACAAATGAAGGCAAATCATAACCAGACCCAATCGCACTAGATCCCAAAGCTGGCTTGTTATTATAATTATCTAAGTAATTATTTACCACTCCAGTAGTGTACGAGGAAGCTGCACCTGAAGCCGCTCCTGCAAAAGCGCTTGTCCAAGCATTAGAATTCCATTTTCCGGGGTTTAATTGTCCTCCACTTTCATAAGCTCCTTTTACATATGCTGCAAATAAATAGCCAAAAACGACATTCCAAAATTCTCCGCTTGGATCTGTATATCGAAGAGGGTTATTCATTACATACCCATAACGGTTGTAGTTTTGTGTATTAAAAGGATCCTGAATATTATTATCAGGCTGTAAAAAACGATGCAGTTTAGGGTCGTACAAGCGGGCATTCATATTAATTAACCCCACACTCTGCAAATGTTCATGACCTGTGTAACCTCTGTCTAAAATTGTTAATCCCGAAAGTGTATTTCCGGCTCCGTCCTGTACTTTGGCAATAGCACCCCAAGCATCAAAAACTCTTTTTTCTAAAACTGTTCCAGACTGGTCTGTTACCGCTACAATAGAATTTTGGTAATCTCTTTGTAAAAATAGATATTTCTGGTCTGTATCTCCATTGCTTTTAAATACTATTGGAGCAGTGTAGCCATCTCCGCCTATGTAGGTCACAAAATCTATAACACCCGCTGTTCTATTTTCTTTTATTTCCATAGTACCATCTGCGCTGTAATATTTTCGGAAAGGTCTTTTTAATTTGTCATCCTGCAAATCGCCATAAAACATTGCTGTTCGATAATTATTGTCGTTATAATCGAAACTTACTTTGTCGACATCTTTCTCGTTAATTAAGATAGGGCTTTTAAAAACATTGTAGTCTATAATCTGAGACGGTTTGGCTGTATAATATTGTAAAGCCTCTGGGCTTACTGTAATTGAAGCATTTTGGTATGGTTTTTCATTAGAGTATGTATATGTACCTAAACTATTCTGGGTAATTCTGCCTTTATTGTCATAAGCCTGGGTTTCTTTTGCTCCGCTAATTCCTGTAAATTCTGTTAATCGGTCAAAATTATCATAATTAAAGCTTTCGTTCCACGCCATTATATTGTTGGTACGGTTATCTAAATTTCCTGTAGCTGCATTAAAACTAGTTCCTAAAGACAATATATTGACCGATGGCGTGGTTTTGTCAAATTTAAATTGTTTGTTATAGCCGTAACTATCATACTCATTAGTCAGTGTCAGTGGTCCGTTTTGAGCGGTCAAAAGTTGCCCTTTTGCATTTATGGTATTGGTCTGCCATAATAAAGCATTAGTGCCATTGTCAAAAATTTGATAAAGCGCACCATTTTTATAACCGTATTTTACAGTTTTACTGCTAGCCTTACCGCCTAATCTCGAAGCTATTGATGCTTCTGTGAGTAAACGTCCGTAAGAATCGTATCTATAATCTTTAGTAAATACTGCAAATGGTGTTGATTCGATCTTTGTCCCGATTCGTTTTTTATCATCATAAATATAATCGGTTTTAATCGTATTAACGCCGTCATTAAACTGGCTATTTATTAATAGTTTATTTGTTCCGTCATAAGTGTATTTTGTTTTAAAATTGGTGTAAAGTCCCGAAATCGTTTTTTCGTCTAGTCTACCTTCTGGGGTTAGTTTATAAGATGTTACTCCGTTTTTATTTTCTTCACTTATAAGCTCCCCAAAATCATTGTAGGTATATTTAAATATTCCTGCAGATGGATCATCAATCTGTTTTTTCCTGCCCCATCCGTCTTGCAAAAATTTTGTTTTTATACCATCATAATTTACTTCTTTTAACTCTCCATTTGCAAAATAGGTATATTTAATTTCATTAGAAGGAACATCAAACATCGAAATTACATTACCAACAGCATCTTTTCTATACGTTTTAGAAATTGTCCCATCATTTACTGTAGTGGTTAAACCTGTATAAAGAAAATTGGTTGCTTTTCCAGTATAGGCCGTTTGTGTTTCAACACGTCCGTAATCGTCATATTTTGTTTCGTTCCATTGTGATGGGGTTGTTCCAATATACGGCTCGCTTACTTTATAATTTCGGTCTTGTACATCGTATGCATAAGAAACATAAGTAAAACTTCCCATTATATTTTTTGAACCCGATTTTATTTTTCGCCCTAGATCGTCAAAAGTTTCCTCTGTAACGTTTCCGTCTGTATAAGTTTTAGTAACAATTGTATATCCAATACTGTTTACATATTTATACTCATTGATATTACCTAAATAATTGGTTTCGTATTTTTTTCTAAACCAGGAATCATATTCAAATCCTGTTGTTTGTCCTAAAGGATTTGTTATAGATTTTAATGTCCCATTGGCATTAAATAAATAGCTGGTAACAAGTTTTTCAGCATCTGTTTCTTTACTCAAAAATCGTCCAGATGTATCATATTCAAAATTAAATTCTCTTGTATCCTGTCCAGCTTTTAAAGTTCGTTTTGTAATGTTGCCAAATTTATCATATTCTCGATTCTCTGTAATATAATTTGTTGTCTCATCTCCTTTCTTTTGAACCTGAAAAAGCAACTGCTGCGCATTGTAATCATACGATTCTTCTGTTCGCATTTTTTCACTTCCTAAAGTTACATTTTGGATTTTACTTAATGGTCTGCCCACAATGTAAACGGGTGATTCAATGTTTTGATAAACTATATCTGTTATACTTGTCTGTTTAGTTGATGCTCCTTCATTTGTTGCTGTAATTTTTGTTGGATTATTGTAATTATCATAATTTATCCGGGTTTCGCTAGTTGTATTTTCAAAACCATTAAATTGTTTAGCTGAAACGTTTTTAACTTTAAAAACCTTATTAGAGAACAACTCGCTTTCATAAGTTAATATCGATTTTGTTACAAAAGTCGAAGGTTCATTTATCGATTTATTGGCTGTTGTATTTATTTTTGCCAAAAAACTACTGCCTGGTTTTATCCAAGTATTGGGTTTTAAAGTAATGCTTTGAGAAGCGACTAGATTTTCAGTTCCTGTAACCGTATAATTATTTTCTTTTATAATTGAAGAGGTAACTTGATTTGAAGATTCATACAAAGGCTCATGTAAGCCCAAAACTGTATAATTTTCAACATTAGCTCCTCGCAATGAAATATCATTTTTTGAAATATAAGAAATGATCTGTGAAGTATTGTCATGCCAGTTTGTTTTTACCGTACTTCCAAAACCTAAAAACCCTAATCCTTCAAGATTCATAACCGCACCACCATATTGATACAACTGCTTTTTATATTGGTTACTGCTTTGTTTTTCTAATAGCGAAACCACTTTAAATCCAGAATTAAATTTCATATCCATATTAGGATAAACTTGGGAAGTTCCCGCTGTATAAATCCCGTTATTGTCATTTAATGACATATAAGTAAGAGTTTCTTTAACACCATTTCCTAAAGTGATTGTTTTTAATAAATTTTGTCCCTCGACATAATTTTTATTGGAAAAAAAAGAAATATTACCATCTTGGATTATCGCTAAATCCGTTTTAAATTCATTAGTTTTATTTTTTCTAGTAAAGAGAGGAATAAAATTTTTAGTAAGAGTCGGTTTATATCTTGTATTATTAAAAGAATAATTAAACCATTGATTTGTCCTGTAAAATAAATTTACATCTATCCTTGACTGAAAACTAGGGCTACCTGTTTCTGATAATTTAATACTTAAAATATCAGCTTTACCGTCATTATTGTAATCAAATGCGACTAATACTTCTGGCACATAATTTTGATCGTATTTTCTAGGTACATAACTTAACAAGTATTCCTCAACAAAATAATCCCCTCCCGTTGCTAATAGAATTTTCTTTAAATCTGCAAGAAAAATATCGCATTTCCCATCTCCATTAAAATCCCCCATTACTATAGGAAACACCTCTATGCGAGACCATTTCAAATCCCCAATATCACCTGGCATGTTTTGTTTTACTCTAAATAATTGTACAAAAACATTATCTTTCAAAGTGTAAACCGTAATATCGTTATATGGATCACCTCTGAAAACAACAATATCCATTTTCCCATCTCCGTTTACATCCCCATATTTAACACTACTGAGTCCTGCAAACGATGTTCCTTTACCTCCAGATGTATCAATCGAAGGTCCTATTTGAATTGAACCCGCTTCCGTAATGAAATCGGCACTCTTTCTACGATCTAAATTAATAAGCTGTATTTGAGAGTATCCATTTACAGGTTCTTTTAATCTGATTAATTCTGTCATTCCGTCACCATCAAAATCAGCAGCCAAAGAGGGAACTCCAAGATAAGGCGCTCCAAGGGGTTGCGCTTTTTGATAATCTAACTCTAAATTTTTTGTATCTAAATTATAAGTGTAGATTTTATAATAATATTGAGAGCTAAGAGCACTTTCTTGGACATAAGCACAAACGCTTTCTTTCCTAGAAATCTTCAAATTACTGTCCAATGTATTTACAGCATATAAAGCTCTATTAGAAGGAAATACATTATCTACTTGAGATAAATTTTTAACAGAATTATCATCTAAAACTTTATTAAGAGAAAAACCTCCTTTATAATCCTTATGATTTACAAATTCAATATCTCCATCACCATCAAAGTCACCAACTACCACATTAGACAAAGACGATGACATATAAAATCCATTACTATCACCAAAATACTCTATTTGTGGAGATAATAAAGTTTGATTCTCAGCATATTTAAAAACGGTAGGATTATAACTTTTACTTCCATCTCCACTTTTCTCAGTTATACTTGTAAGACGAGAATAGCCTAATGAAGAAGTATCATGGGTTAAAGAATAACTTCTAAATCCTGTTCCATTAGTTTTCATATTAATTCCGCTCAAGATTTTATTACGGACGAAGTTTTTTCCGCCGATATAAACTTGCTCCATCCTATAATTAGATTTATAAACAAATTGTATCTCATTTATTTGGCTTCCTGATTTTAAAGCACCATACGTAATTTTTTCAATTACTGAATTATTAGTTGAGCTTGTACTTCCAGAATACTCCGTATTATACTCATACTTAATAACAACTCCTTGCGGATTTTCCCAATAACTAATTGTCCAATCTGTGGCAGAGCCATGGTTTTCATATTTTGCCATAGAACCATCAGGATATTCTACTGTAAAATAGTCAACAGGACTAAATACTAAATCTAACGTATTATTATTTTGCACATATCCACTATAACCTGTAATCTTTAGATTAGAAAAGATTTCAGTTTCATAAATTCTCTTTGTTCCTCCAACATCAAATTTTTCACTGCTCTTTAAAACTAATCTCTTATCATCAAGAGCGAGACGGTCTAAACCATTAAAATCAACAGGATCAATAATTCCATCATGGTATAATGTTGAAGGAATCCTTGTAATAGCCGAAATACCAAGAATGTTCCAACCAAAACCAGCCATTCCAATTCCCCCTTGACTATTATATGATAAACTTATCTGTGGAGCAACTCCATTAATCCCAGGAGGAACAGCAATAGGAATTTTATAATTGGCTGCACCTGTAAGAGATACTGACAATTCTCCTTCTGTAACGCCAACTTCTGCAGACTGTCCAAACCCCAATAAACCAACTAATAAAAACAATAGGCTAATATAAAACTTTCTCATTACGAACTACTTTTTAATAATTTTAATAGATTTTTCTCCTCCGTTTTTGTATGAAAGCAACACTAGATAAACTCCAGCAGAGTATTGCTGAAAAGGAATGCTTAAATTATTAGTATTGGAATTGGGCTGAAAAGTTCGCAATACTTGTCCTGTAATCGAATAAACATGTACAGAAGCCACATAATTATCATGTGTCAATTCCCACTGTAAATACAGTTCTTCTCTTACAGGATTTGGATAATAAGAAATAACATCTTCGGCAGAGAATTTTTGTAAATCATTTTCAGTTAAAGCTTCTGGTTCTACAATATCTTTTGCAGATTTAGCCGAACAATTAATACATAATGTTCTCGTAATTTGATTTCCTGCTTGATCGTAGTTGAAGTTAAGCTTGGTTTGAGCAAGGGAAAAAAAGCAGCAATGAAGAAAAATAAGGAGTAGAATTTTTTGCATGGCTTATAAATTTTAAAATATTTCCTACAAACATATAAAATAATTATATTCTTACAAATTTTATCCTAATTTTAACTTTTAGGCAAAAAAAAAAGCGAGACCTAAATCTCGCTTTTTTAACATATTTATATTTTAAAATAGAATCTTATTCTACTGTAACCGACTTCGCTAAGTTACGAGGCTGGTCAACATTACAACCTCTCATAACTGCTATATAGTAAGAAAGTAATTGCAACGGAATTGTGGTAACTAATGGCGATAATGCATCTGAAGTTTCAGGAATTTCGATTACATAATCTGCCAATTCACGAACTTGAGTATCTCCTTTTGTAACCACAGCAATAATTTTACCGCTTCTTGATTTAATTTCCTGAATGTTACTTACAATCTTATCGTAATGTCCTTGTTTTGGAGCAATTACAATAACCGGCATAAATTCATCAATTAAAGCAATTGGGCCATGCTTCATTTCTGCAGCTGGATAACCTTCTGCATGAATGTATGAGATCTCTTTTAATTTCAATGCCCCTTCTAAAGCTACAGGGAAATTATATCCTCTACCTAAATAAAGACAGTTTGGCGAATCTTTAAATGCAGCAGCAATTTCTTTTGCTTTATCATTAGTTTCTAATGCTTCAGCAACTTTCTCAGGAATAATTTCTAATTCTTGAAGATAGGTATGGAAATCTGTATTTGACAATGTTCCTTTCGCTTTTCCTAAACGTAAAGCAATCATCGTTAAAACTGTAATTTGAGTAGTAAATGCTTTTGTAGAAGCCACTCCAATTTCTGGTCCTGCGTGTGTATAAGCACCTGCATGGCTTTCTCTTGAAATAGAAGAACCCACTACGTTACAAACTCCAAACACAAATGCTCCGTTTTCTTTAGCCAATTTAATAGCGGCCATAGTATCTGCAGTTTCTCCTGATTGTGAAATTGCAATAACTACGTCATCTTTATTAATAATTGGATTTCTGTATCTAAATTCAGAAGCATATTCTACTTCAACAGGAATGCGTGTAAATTCCTCAAAGATATATTCTGCCACCAAACCTGCGTGCCAAGAAGTTCCGCAAGCTACGATCAGAATACGTTTTGCATTTAAGAATTTCTCTAAGTTGTCTTCAACACCAGCCATCTGAACAATTCCTTCATTGGCATGAAGTCTTCCTCTATAAGTATCTTTAATTACGCTTGGCTGCTCATAGATTTCTTTTAACATGAAGTGATCATACCCTCCTTTTTCAATCTGCTCCAAGTTCATTTGAAGTTCTTGAATATAAGGATCTACTAAAGAGTCATCTTGAATTTTTCTAATTTTAATAGGCTTATGCAATCTAATATTTGCCATTTCTCCATCTTCTAAATAAACTGCATTAGAAGTATATTCAATAAATGGTGAAGCATCAGAAGCAACAAAATACTCCCCTTCTCCAACTCCAATTGCCAACGGACTTCCTAATCTCGCCGCAACAAGTTCGTTTGGATTTTTTTTATCAAAAACAGCAATTGCATAAGCTCCAACAACTTGGTTCAATGCAATTTGAACAGCTTTACCTAATTTGATGTTTTCTTTCTTCTGAACTTCTTCTATTAAATTAACTAAAACTTCAGTATCTGTATCCGATTTAAAAGTATACCCTCTTTTGATAAGCTCCTCTTTCAAAGGCGCATAATTCTCTATAATTCCGTTATGGATGATTGCTAAATCTCCAGAATTAGAAAGATGAGGATGTGAATTCACATCATTAGGAACCCCATGAGTTGCCCAACGTGTGTGTCCAATTCCAATATTTCCGTTTGTTGTAAAACTTTCATTGGCTTTAGCTTCAAGATCAGAAACTTTACCTTTTGTTTTGCAAACTTTAATGCCCGCCTCTTCGTCATACAACATAACGCCGGCACTATCATATCCTCTGTACTCAAGACGCTTTAATCCTTTTATTACAATAGGATAGGCATCTCGATGACCGATATATCCAACAATTCCACACATATATATTTATTAATTTGGTTTCGTGTAGTATACTTCGAGTTTCAATCTTTTCTTTTCTTGTTCTGAATCAGGTGAACCACCTTTCTTCCCTCCAAATAAGACTGTACCCAAAGGATTCATAACTGATGTTCTTGGTGCCGCAGAAAAATATTCAATTGGATTATCCTTAATTTGAATCTTGTTTTTTAACGCATTAAATGTAAGCATTGTAGCACTTTGAGAAACAACCAGTCCTAAATCAACATTTTTAGCCGTTGCATCCTTAATCAGATTACGGATATGACCTGTGATTCTAATTTTATAACTCTTCCCTCTTTTATCAGACCCTACAGTAATCAATCCTCCATAAGTAGAAGAAGCATCTGTCGAATAATCTAATAAAATAGTATTATTTGTCAAATCGTACAAAAATATTCTATTTGGCTCTTCTGCTCCTGCCATTTTATCAGCATCAATCGAGAACACCAAATTAGCTTCATTAACCTTCCAGTTTTTAACTACAGCATTATGTCTAATTTCATCTAATTCATCAGGAACATTATTTGCTTTATTTACAACATTCCCTTTTTCATCATACCCCATTACGTCAGTCGGGTTAAAAAGTCTCAAGACCGCTAATGAACCCTGACCTCCTTTTAAATAGAGTTTTTCATCTCCATCCGTTTTATTTACATTTGTTGTAATAGCACTTTCATAATCAGGATTTCGAGTATCTTGAAGAAAACTGGCAGTATTTGATGTTGTTGCGCTAGCGCCCTTCAAATTCAAAACAATTGTTTTATTCTCCATGGTAGTATCAGAATCTTCTGTAGATTCTGTTTTAGCTTTGTAATAAACAGTGATTTTACCTTCACCAAAATTCATTAATGCCATATTACTCGGACTAGACCCAGACCTTTCGACATTAAAATACAAACCTCTAAAATATTCTTGAAAAACATCTTCTGATGAAAGTTTAGAAGCCGCTGCATTCAATATTTTATCTTGAAAAAATTGCGTATTAAGATGCAGGGTCATCTGAGGCTTTTTTCTTTCTGTTGTTACTGCTTTTGTAGTAGGATCAGTTGTTTTAATTACAATCTCATTTGCATTAAAATAAAACTCATCATTCTCTAAAGCTCCACCATTATTTAATCTTTCTCCAACTTTTTTATTAGAGAATTCTGTATTTTGATCTGTATAATAAAACTGAGGCAACTGATTACCGCCATTAAAATAACTATATCTCATCTGAATTCCAGACTCATATATACTTAATTTAAATTTCCCATTTTTATCACCGTAAATAGAATCTAACTCATAAGTGCTATTTCCTTCTTTATCAGTACTGAGAACATGGCTAAAGTAAGGAATCTCTATTTTAACACTATCAATAACTGGCGCCTCACCAATTGTTGGAGTATATGACGTAAGCCCAATCTGAGTTACAAAATTTGCAGTTGTAGTTCCAAAAAGCGGATTATCAAAAATACCTAAAGCATTTGTCACCATATTATTTGACTGAATAGGCGTAACTTCTTGATTAAAAGCTAAAACATCATATTTTTCAGATTCAAGTCCAAAATGGTCATCTCCGATCAAACCTTCACCAATTGCATTAAAATCTTTGTCACAAGAATATAGAAAAATAGCCATTACAGCCAAAAGAGATTTCTTAAAAAAAGAAGTTTTATACATGTCTAATAATAAAATTAAAATTTAAAGTCCAAATGTTCTGTAGAAATTTGTATAAGCATCAGCAAATCCATCTTTCCCGGCGAAAGGTAAAAAAGGTTTTCCTGAAGATTCTATAAATTTTGTTAAACTTGGAGAAACATTTTCCGACGCAATAATCACACCATCAGAATGTAAAATACTGGCTTTTAAAACATTCTCATAATTTGGAGTTTCTAAATCTGACACAGCTTCATGAGGAACGCCGTCAAATTTAACTTTATTGATCATCTCTAAATCTAAATTTTCATCAAACGACTGTCCGTAAACAGATGTAATAATTTTAGTTTCAGAAAACAATGCTTCATGTTTATAATAATGCTTCATATAAATTGGAAGCATTGCTGCAAGCCAACCATGAACATGTATAATATCTGGAACCCAGTTTAATTTTTTTACAGTCTCAACAACACCTTTTGCAAAGAAAATGGCTCTTTCGTCATTATCAGGATACAAAGCACCTTCTTCATCTGTAAAAGTTGCTTTACGTTTGAAGTATTCATCGTTATCGATAAAATAAACCTGGATTCTTTCTTTCGGAATAGATGCTACTTTAATAATCAACGGCATGTCTAAGTCATTCACTACCAAATTCATTCCTGAAAGTCTAATCACTTCATGCAATTGGTGTCTTCTCTCATTGATATTCCCATATCTTGGCATGAAAATTCTTATCTGACCGCCTTGATCGTTAATCATTTTCGGCACGTCATAAGACATTAAAGAAACCTCATTTTCAGCCAAATAAGGCACGACTTCAGATGATACGTATAATATCCTCTTATCTTTCATAATAGTATTTTACTTAATTTTGGTAATAAAAACGTTGCAAAATTACAAAAATTTATGCAGTTTATAACTAATATATTATGTTTGCACTAAATTTTAATAATACCTCAATGCATATTTTCTACAGTAAAGCAGCGTTGATAGCCTATCTTAAAACTATCAAAACCGCAAATTCAACTATCGGATTTGTACCGACAATGGGCGCTTTACACCAAGGACATTTGGCTTTAATGCAGCGTTCACTCAAAGAAAACGACGACACAGTAGTGAGCATTTTTGTCAATCCAACACAATTTAATAACCCGGAAGATTTAGCAAAATATCCTAGGACACTTGAAGAAGATGTTAAGAAAATGCGTACATTAAGTGATAAAATTATTTTATACGCACCTTCTGTTGAAGATATTTATGAAGGAAATACCGTTTCGCAGCCTTTTGATTTTGACGGATTAGAAAACCAGATGGAAGGAAAATTCAGACCTGGGCATTTTAATGGTGTTGGAACAATTGTTAAAAGACTATTCGAAATCGTAACTCCAACAAATGCTTACTTTGGAGAAAAAGATTTTCAGCAGCTTCAAATTGTCAAAAAATTAGTTGAAAAAACAGAATTACCTGTAAATATTGTTGGATGTCCAATTTTTAGAGAAGAAAATCAGCTTGCAATGAGTTCACGTAATGAACGTTTGACAGCGGAGGAAAGAAAAGATGCATCGATCATTTACAAAACTTTAACCGAAGCAAAAGAGATTTTTCAAAATCATAGTCCGAAGGAAACAATCGAATTTGTAGAAAATTCTTTCAAAGGTAATGCGGCTTTCGAACTGGAATATTTTGTTATTGCTGATGAATCAACACTTTTATCTATCGATAAGAAAGAGAATGACAAAAAATACCGAGCATTTATAGCGGTATTTGTTAATTCTATAAGACTGATTGACACCATTTCATTAAATTAATCTAACTTTGCATCATGCAAATTCAAGTTATAAAATCAAAAATTCATCGCGTTAAAGTAACGGGTGCCGATTTAAATTATATTGGCAGCATTACTATTGATGAAACTTTACTAGAGGCTTCAAATATTATTGAAGGCGAAAAAGTATCTATTGTTAACATTAATAATGGCGAACGTTTTGAAACTTACGCTATTAAAGGTGAAAAAAATTCAGGCGAAATCACTTTAAACGGTCCAGCAGCGAGAAAAGTTCAAAAAGATGATATCATCATTATCATTTCTTATGCAACCCTAGATTTTGAAGAAGCAAAAACCTTCAAACCTTGGATTATTTTCCCGAATGAAAATGACAATTCTTTAACCTAAGATTTTCTTTTTCTTACCGAATTTACCTACTTTGTCAAAAGTCAATTTTGAACAAAAAAACTCTTCTTTGGTCTTAATCTAAAATGATTTTGACCATAAAACACTCTGCTTCAATTTTTAATCTGCTTAACAAAGAAGCAAATAAAATAGTATATTGCTACACTATTTTCAATATGTTTTTAATTTACTGAAATGCCACAAATCATGAAAAAAGTTTACCTACTAACACTTTTGATTTCGTTCTCGTCGTTTGCCCAAAAAACGTTCGATAATATTAAATCTGAAAAACTGGGAGAAGAGCGCAGAATTACGATCGGACTTCCTGCTTCTTACGAAGCAAACAAAGACAAAAAATATCCTGTTCTTTATTTATTGGATGGAGATTACTTATTTGATCCGTTTTCTGGAGCCGTAAGCTATGGAACTTATTGGGACGATATTCCAGAAATGATCATTATCGGAATTCATCAAAACAAAAACGAAGAACGCTATGATGACACCACAATAGATCAAAACGAAGGTTTACCATTTGAAAAAGGTGCAAAATTTTTCGAATTTATTGGAGCTGAATTAGTGCCATATATTGAAAAAAAATATCGCACCTCACCTTTCAGGCTTATCGCAGGCCATGACGTGACAGCTAGTTTTGCTAATTTTTATTTGTACAAAGAGATCCCACTTTTTAATGCATACATCTGTTTAAGCCCAGAGCTTGCCCCAAAGATGGAAGTGCGCATTGCTGAGAAGTTTGCAAAAGTAAAAAGCCCTATTTTCTATTATCTTTCTGCTGGAGAAGGCGATATTAAGAAAATTAAAGAACCAATAGATAAATTAAACAGCAATATTAAAATCGCTAATAATCCGTTAGTGAATTATAAATATGATGTATTTAAAGGCGCAACACATTATACAGAAGTATTGCATTCTATACCAAGTGCATTATACCAAATTTTTGAAGTATACAGACCTATAAATTCTGCTGAATACAACGACAAAATTGCGGTTCTTCAAACAGGTTATGCAGAATATTTAGAAAAAAAATACGCTACAATGTCTGAAGTTCTAGGAGTTCAAATTCCTGTTCGAATGAGCGATTTTAAAGTAATGGAAAATCTTATTTTAAAGAGAAACGCTTACGATGAATTGGGAAAAATGGCCGAAATTGGAAATGTAAATTACCCAAAAGCCATGTTAGGAGAATATGAATTAGGTTTGATGTACGAAAAAATGGGCGATCCTAAACATGCTTCAAAAAAATACCAAAACGCTTCTCAAATGGAGCCAATTGGCGATTTGAACAAAGACTTGATGTATGAGAAAATTGACGAAATGAATACACTTGCTAAAAAAAGTAAATAATGTCAAAAGTTAAAACTTCCTTTTTCTGCCAAAACTGCGGAACCCAATATGCCAAATGGCAAGGGCAATGTAACGCGTGCAAAGAATGGAATACGATTGCCGAAGAAATTATTCAGAAACAGGATAAAGTGGCTTGGAAAAGCGAACCTACTCCAGCCAGCAAAGCGCCAAAGCCTTTAAAAATCAACGAAATTGATTCTGCGCAGGAAGTTCGAATGGACACAACCGATGGCGAATTGAATCGTGTTTTGGGTGGTGGACTTGTTCCTGGATCTTTAACGCTTTTAGGCGGA
Source organism: Flavobacterium sp. LPB0248 (assembly GCF_013388355.1). Taxonomy (GTDB): domain Bacteria; phylum Bacteroidota; class Bacteroidia; order Flavobacteriales; family Flavobacteriaceae; genus Flavobacterium. The sequence continues at coordinate 2,898,295 of NZ_CP058246.1, read as the reverse complement.
GAGCCCGGCATCGGAAAAAGTACACTTTTACTTCAAGTATCATTAAAGTTACCTTATAAAACATTATACGTTTCTGGAGAAGAAAGTCAGAAACAAATTAAAATGCGTGCAGAAAGAATTACGCCAAATAGCGATAACTGTTATATTCTAACTGAAACCAAAACGCAGAACATCTTCAAACAAATCGAAACTATCCAGCCTGAAGTAGTCATAATTGACTCCATTCAGACTTTGCATACCGATTATATCGAATCGACCGCAGGAAGTATTTCCCAAATTCGTGAAACCACTGCCGAATTAATCAAATTTGCCAAAGAAAGCAATATTCCTGTAATATTAATTGGACACATTACCAAAGACGGAAACATCGCAGGACCAAAAATCTTAGAACATATGGTTGATACGGTTCTTCAGTTTGAGGGCGACAGAAATCATATTTATAGAATTTTGCGTTCGCTAAAAAACCGTTTTGGTTCGACTTCAGAACTTGGTATTTACGAAATGCTTGGAAGCGGTTTACGAGAAGTCAGCAATCCTTCAGAAATTCTAATTTCACATAAAGACGAAGAACTTTCAGGAACGGCAATCGCAACTACTCTTGAAGGCATGCGTCCGTTAATGATCGAAATACAATCTTTGGTTAGCACGGCCGTTTATGGAACACCTCAAAGAAGCACAACAGGCTACAACGCCAAAAGACTAAATATGATTTTGGCTGTTTTAGAAAAAAGAGCTGGATTCCGTTTAGGCGCAAAAGATGTTTTCCTGAATGTTACTGGAGGAATTTCTGTTGATGATCCAGCAATTGACTTGGCTGTTGTTGCCGCAATTTTATCGTCTAATGAAGATATTCCGGTTGGAAAAGGTTTCTGTTTTGCTGGTGAAGTCGGACTTTCTGGCGAAATTCGCCCTGTAAACCGTGTGGATCAACGCATTCAAGAAGCTGAAAAACTAGGTTTCGATACTATCTTTGTTTCTAAATACAACAAAATTGCTTTAAAGAATACAGGAATTAAAATTGAGCTTGTTGCAAAAATTGAAGATGTCGCAAGTATACTTTTTGGTTAATTTTTTCTTTTTGCCACGAATTACACAAATTAAACACGAATTTTATTTTAAATTTAAAATCTGAATTTATACATTTTACATTATCTAAAATTAATTCGCGTAATTCGTGACAAACAAACAATACTACGTTTCAAAAATTTCTAAATTCTTTTGAAAACCAACTTTATGAATTTTCCAAAACAAAAAATATATAAAGCATTAAAAATACTAGGAATAGTAATTTTAGTGCTTTGCATCGGACTGTACTATTTTCGTAATTCACTTTTAAAACAGGCCATTGCAAAAGTTACCCATAAAATGGCTGTTCAGTACAACAGTAATTTTTCTGTAGAATCGGCTTCATTTGATGGTTTGTCTACAATAAAATTGACAGATGTTGTTTTGGCGCCAATTAATGCTGATACGCTTGTCAAAATAAAGAATCTGGAAACCAGCATCAGTTTAAGCAATTTACTTATTGGAGATGTTCAAGTTGGAACTTTAAAAGTAGACAATGGATATATTCAGTTAGTAAAAAAAGGCAAAAAACGAAATTTTGATGCTTTTCTAAAAAGAGACCGAGAAGAAACAGAATCTAACGAAAAACGCAAATACGCTTCGTTTGCTTACAGAATCATTTCGAAAGTACTAAATCTAGTTCCAACTGACATGGATTTGAAAAACTTCAAATTCAAAATCGACGACAACGGAAAACAAACCAATATTGATGTAGATAAATTGGTTTTAAGCAACAAACAACTCGAAACCAATCTTCATGTTCAAGCAACAGATTTTGATCAGCGTTGGAACATTAAGGGATTTGCTGATCCGAGAAATAAAAAAGCTGATATTCGTTTTTTTAATTTAGATACTGGCGCTATTCGCGTTCCTTATTTAGATCAGCGTTATAACTTAAAAGCAAGTTTCGATTCTATTCGATTGAATGTCCAAAACATTGACAAAAGTGGCAGCGAACTTCACATTGATGGTTATACTTCGATTGCAAATCTTAAAATCAATCACCCAAAAATTGCCAGTAAAGATGTGGTTATAAAAAATGCCCGTTTTGATTACCGCTTTTTATTGGGAGATAGTTTCATCTCAATCGACAGTACTTCAACAATGCAGTTGAATAAAATCAAAGTTCGTCCTTATATTTCTTATGATACCGAAAAGGATACGATTTATACTTTAAAAGTCGATATTCCGAAAATGAAAGCCCAGGATTTTATCATTTCGCTTCCTGATGGATTATTTACACATTTTCAAGGAATGCAGGCAACTGGAAATTTTGATTATAAACTGGATTTCAAATTCAACAAAAACAAACCAAATACGCTTGTTTTTGACAGTAAACTCAACAAAGAAGATTTACGAATCACCAAATATGGAGAAGCCGATTTAAATAAGTTAAACGGCGAGTTTGTGTATCGTGCCATTATTCAGAATGTATTGCAAAGACCTGTTTTGGTTGGAAATGCAAATCCGAATTATACGCCTTTAGATCAGATTTCCCCTTATTTAAGAAAATGTGTTTTAACGACAGAAGATCCATCTTTCTTCTCTCATCGCGGATTCATAAACGAAGCGTTCAAACAATCCATTCTAAAGAATATCAGAACGAAGAAATTCTCACGTGGAGCAAGTACCATCAGCATGCAGTTGATTAAAAATGTGTTTCTAACTAGAGAAAAAACGCTTTCGCGAAAGCTTGAAGAAATTCTATTGGTTTACATTTTAGAAAATAACCGAATTGTAAGCAAAGAAAGAATGCTCGAGGTCTATTTCAACATTATTGAATGGGGACCAAATGTTTACGGAATCGGAGAAGCAAGTCATTTTTACTTCCAGAAAAGTCCTTCGGCATTAAATGTAGACGAATGTTTGTACTTAGCTACGATAATTCCGAAACCAAGAAAATTCATGTATCAATTTAACGATGAAGGTAACTTGAAAGATTATGCGATTAAAAACCAAAAATTCCTAAAGAATTTAATGTTTAGAAGAGGTCTTTTGGTACCAGAAGATACAATCGGAATATTACCTGTTTACATTTCGGGAAATGCACGTTCTTTAATAAAAATTAAAGTTCCAGATTCTACGGCAGTCAAAACAGATTCTTTAGCTGTCGATGATGAATTTGATTTGTAAATAATATTTAACCGCAAAGTCCGCAAGGATTTACACAGAGAACGCAAAGTTTTAGAAAACAATTTCTTTTTGCGAGCCTTGCGTAAATCCTTGCGGACTTTGCGGTTAAAAAACAACTACTTAAAGTTCTTTAAAAACTCTTCTTTATAAGTTGGCGAAACTTCAATTTCAGTTCCGTCGTTCAATGTTACGATTCCACCTTTATTATACGATTTTACGCAATTGAGATTGATAATATGCGATTTATGGACACGAATAAAAGGTAAAGGCAAAATCTCCGAAAAATGCTTCAGAAATCGGCAAACCATTTTCTTTGCTCCAGTATTCAAATACAAATCGGTAAAATTTCCATTACCACGAAGACGCACAATATCTTCCATTTTTACGACTTCAAAACCTTCAAGCGTTGGAAGAATGACTTGTTGTTTTTCTGGTTTTTGCTCGTGGAAATTCTCAACAATAATTTTATTTCGATTGAATATTTCATGATTCAAAATCTGATGATGCACTTTGTTTACGGCAATAATCAATTCTTCGATACTAATTGGCTTTAAAAGATAATAAGCTGCGCTTTGATTTAAAGCGCGAAGCGAATATTCAGAAAAAGCAGTTACAAAAATAGTCTCAAATTGAAGGTCTTTGCAAGCTTCCAAAACATCAAAAGCATTTCCGAAAGGCATTTCTACATCTAGAAAAACCAACTGCGGTTTAATTTCATGCAATAACGGAACAGCTTCTTTTATATTCTGCGCTTCGCCGACAACCTCAACTTGCGGACAATATTTGCTCAAATAATTTTTAAGCACTTCGCGCGCTGCCAATTCATCTTCGACAATTACACTTTTTATCTTCTGCAAAGTCATCATATTTTATCAATTAATGGAAAAACAATTTGAACAATTGTGCCCGATTCTGGCTCTTCTTTTTCTGAAACCGTAAACGAAATATCCTTTTTGTACAATTCGTTCAAAAGGTCAATTCTTTCTTTTGTATTGTTCAAACCACGCGATTCGTAGATTTTCTGATTAGTCGTTTTGAGTTCACGGCTTTTGGTTAAACCAATTCCGTTGTCTTCAATTATCACATTAATTTTTCCGTTTTTATATTCAAATCGAAGCGACAAAAAACCTTTCTTGTCCAAATAACGCAATCCGTGCCAAATGGCATTTTCTAAATGTGGCTGCATAATCATATTCGGAACAAAAACTCTTTCGGTATCGAGAGACTCATCAACCACAATTTCGAAATCAAATTTATCCTGAAAACGCAAATGTTCTAAATCCAGATATTTCTTTAATTGTTCTACCTCTTTATCCAATGAAATAAAATCTTTATTGGAATTTTCCATCATATTTCGCATCAGATTCGAATAGGAAGTCAAATATTTATTGGCTTCCAATTCTTTGTTTTCGGCAATAAACTGATTGACGCTATTCAAACTATTAAAAATAAAATGCGGATTCATTTCACGGCGCAATGACTGCAAAGCGATTTCTTTGTTTTTGATTCTGATAGAATACAATGCTTTTACAATGAAGAAAAATAAAAGCAGCAACAACCCAATTGAACCTAAAAGGAAATAATTGAAAGAGTTTTTCTTCGAAATCAATTCGTCTTTTAAAACCTTTTCTTTTTCAAGCTGACGAATTTTGTCTTCTGTAACCTGAAACGTTTTGGCATCAATTAAAGTAGTATCGGATTTTATTAACTGCTCGAAATTATCAAAAAACTGTTCGTACAAAGCCATGCTTTCTTTGTCTTCGCCTTTTGTTTTATAATATTTAATTAAAGAAGATAAACTCTTTCTGGCTTCAGATGAATTTCCTTTTTGAAAAGATAAATTATAGGCTTCTTTTAAAGAAGAAATGGCTTTTTCTGGTTCTTTCTTTTCAAAATAAAGTGAAGCCAGCGATTGCAATTGTTTTATTTCTGTGGTAAAATCGTTGTTGGTTTTAGCATCAGCAAGCAATTTTTCGTTAATGGCAAGCGCTTTGTCAAACTGATTATCGGCAACGTAAACTTTTGCGATTTCGTTTTTAATTTTAACTTCTTCTGGTTTGTCTTTAGCGTATTTTAAAGCTTTTTTATAACTTTCAATTGCTACTGCTTTATCATTTAGCTGCAAAGAATTCTGTGCTTTCTGTACATAAGCTTCACTTACTTCGGCAGCTTTTTTGTCTTTTTTCAGTAATTCAATATTCGAATCGACATAAGTGGTCTGACTTGCAGGATTAGATTGATTTTTAAGTCTGTTGGCATCGTTAAGATTGATTTTCTCTTCAGATGCGTCTTTTGTTAGCGAACCTGCGGCTTCGTAATTTTTTATAGCAGAGTTGAAATTTTTCTGATTTTCCTGAACTTTAGCTAAACTCCTTGTAACACGCGTTTTATCTTCGGTCAGTTTTAATTTGGTATACGAATTTAAAGCTCTTTTAAAATATTCTTCTGCTTTTGCATTATCGCCTTTGCTTAAAAAGTCATTAGCCAGCTTTTCATAGTTTTGAGCAATTTTTGCTTCATCATTTTCATCTAATGATTTAGATAATTCTTCGGCAGTTTTACTGATTTTGACTTTACTCTTTGTTTCGCTTTTTTCAGGAATTGCCTGCGCAGTTATTTCGTGAGGAAATAAAAACGCTAAAAAAAGCAAACTAAAAACAATTAATACATGACTTTTCACAAACAAGTTATTTAGAAAGTGTAAAGTAACTTAATTTCAAATTCCTATCCTATAACATTCACCAAGTCAAACGACCCGTTGACCCATTCTCTCAAAAATACGTTTTTTCGATCAATACTTTTACCTCATAATCTTAAAAACCATTATTATGAAAAAACTACTTTACTCCTCTTTTATCCTTTTTTCTCAATTTATAATTGGACAAGTTTCTGGAAATGTCAATTATCAGAATCAATATTCTGCTAATAATACAATTGATATTAGTTTTCCTTCTCACGAAGGTATTGTAGCAAGTGTAAAAGGGCTTGCTAATGTAAAAGCAGATTCATACACCGCAATTTTCAGTATAACTCAAACAGGTAAAACAACTAAAGAAGTCAACGAACTAATTGATCAGAGAATTGAACGTTCGCTAAGCGAAATCAAACTCAAAAAAGTGTTGAGATTTTTGTCGATATGATTTCTTTTGTTCCGGTTTACGAATATGAAGCCGAAAAAAAGGTTTTCAGCCGTAAAACCTATAACGAAGTTCCTTTGGGTTTTGAGCTGAAGAAAAACATCCACATAAAATACTCCGATCCAAATCAGCTGAATGATTTTATTTCGATTTTATCTAATTATGAAATATACGATTTGGTGCGAGTTGATTACTTCTCCAATTCATTAGAAACCATCAAAAAAGAAATGATGAACAAAGCGAAACTGCTAATTCAGGAAAAAATCAAGAATTATGAACTTCTTCTTGGAGAAACATTCACAAACGTTGAAAAAAGAATTACCGATGATTTTGTTGTGAATTTACCTGTCGAAATGTACCGATCTTATGAAGCGTACAATAGTTCTTCTTTAAACTTAAAAAAAACGGCAAATGTTAATCAGGCTACTAAATCGACTACGCTTTATTATCAGCCTGTATTTAGTAAAGAATTCGATTTCATCATTAATCCTTCGGTTTTGGAACCTGTTATTCAGGTGCAATATGAAATAAAGATTTTCATTAACAGAGAAAAAGAAAAGAAACAAGTTGCCAAAACAGACAAAGAGTTTATTTTGATTACTCCAAATGGCGATTTAAAAAACCTGAATATCAACACTCCAAAACAAATACATTAATCTGGAAAGTTTCACCAAGTCAAAAGACCGTTTCACCATTTGTCCAAAAAGTGAGCTTTTTTAGTTTTTAAGTTTGATCTGTAATCATCCAATTAAAAACTAAAACTATGAAATCAAATCTTTTTATAACAGCACTTTTGGCGGCGTCAATTTCTTTTGCCGCGTGTAATTCATCTAATGCAAAACCAATAAAAAATACTGAAATCGAAAAACCAGATTCGGCTGAAACGACCAAAATTCAAGTCGCTCTTTTATTGGATACTTCTAATAGTATGGACGGATTAATCGATCAGGCGAAATCGAGATTATGGAACATTGTAAACACTTTGACGACTTTAAAATACGAAGGAAAAACGCCAGACATCGAAATTTCTTTATACGAATACGGAAACGACGGTTTATCTGAAAGATCGAATTACATCAGACAAGTGACACCTTTATCGACAGATTTGGATTTGATTTCGGAGAAATTATTTGCTTTAAGAACTAATGGCGGAAGTGAATATTGCGGCGCTGTAATTCAAGATGCAACTAAGGGATTAAAATGGGCTTCTGACAAAAACAGCATGAAACTGATTTACATTGCAGGAAATGAAGGTTTTGATCAAGGAAGAATAAGTTATAAAGAAACAATTAGCGATGCTTTAAAAAATAATATTTATGTAAATACTATTTTCTGCGGAGACAAAACAGAAGGCATTAATTCATTTTGGAAAGATGGCGCAGATCGCGGAAAAGGAAAATATTTCAATATCGATTCGGACAAAGCGGTTCAATATATTGCAACACCATATGACGATGAAATCGCTAAATGTGACGAAAAAATAAACAAAACGTACATCAATTATGGTGCGAAAGGTGCAGATAAAAAAAGAAACCAAGTAATGCAGGATCAGAATGCTAAAATGGTTTCGGCTTCCAATTATACAGATCGTGCGGTAAGTAAATCGAAAGCGGCTTATAAAAACGAAAGTTGGGATTTGGTAGATAAAGTAAAAGATGACGCAGGCGCTATTTCTAAAATTCAGAAAGAAGAACTTCCAGCAGAACTTCAAAATAAAACTACTGCTGAAATTCAAGTAATCGTAAACGAAAAGAAAAAAGAAAGAGAAACAATTCAGAAAGAAATTAGTGTTTTAGCAAAAAAACGTCAGCAATATATTGATACCGAAGCTAAAAAAACTAAATCTCAAGATGATCTTGGAAATACAATTAACTCTTCTATTCTAGCTTTCGCTAAAGTAAAAGGCTATACGGTTGAAAAATAAGAATCCAAATGAAAAAGAAAATAGTCTTTCTGCTCTTTACGGCGATTCCGTTGATTTGTTTGAGTTGTGAAAATAAAAAAGAGAAAGCAACAGACACAAGAACTAAAAAACCGATCTATTCTTATGAAAAGAAACTAAAAAATGAAATAACTGAAGTAAGGAGCTTCTTGGGGAAATCTCCCAAATACAATTCAGATGTTGCGCTATTTTTAGATATGAAGATAGAATCTGGAAGAAATCGGTTTTTTATTTATGATTTGAAACACGACAAATTGCTAAACAAAGGTTTAGTTGGACATGGTTCTGGTTCGGAAACAGGAATTCCTGGCGAGTTAAAATTCAGCAATATTAAAAACTCCAATTGTAGTTCGTTAGGCAAATACGCCATTGGTGGTTCATATATTGGAACATTTGGAAAAGCTTATAAATTATATGGTTTAGACAAAACCAACAATAACGCTTTTGATCGAAATATAGTGCTTCATAAATACTCAAAAATTCCGTTTGACGAACAGCCTTATCCTATTTGCAATAGTCTCGGATGCCCAATGGTAAACGAAAAGTTCTTCGGCGTTCTCGAAAAACTAATTGACAATTCTAAAAAGAAAATAATTCTAGTGATGTACTATTAAATCTATTTTATTTAACAGTAATAACCATATATTTCCCACTAATTTAAATTTAACCTCATGAATAAAAAAGTAATTCTATTCATCGTATTATTGATCAGCGCTTTCGCGAATGCACAAAAGCCAATTTTTACAACAGCAAAAGTAAAAGCCGCAACTGTATATTTTAATGCTGCCGAAATTTCTCAGACTGCAAGTACTACTTTGCCTGCAGGAACAAGTGAAATTGTCATTAAAAATGTGGCTTCGTATTTAAATGAAAATTCAGTGCAAATTGGTGCTCCAGCAAATGTAACAGTACTGTCTGTTCAGTTTACCAATAATTATATTTCAGAATATGAAACAGATTCGAAATCGCCTTTAATTAAAAGAGTTAATGATAGTATTGTTTTAGTTCAAAAAGAACTTCAAAAAGTAGTCAATACGATTAATTCAGAAAACAAAACCATGCAATTACTTGATCGAAACCAACAAATTTCGGGAGTAAATTCTGGATTGAACGTTGCTGAATTAATGAAAATGGTAGATTATTATAAAAACAAACAAATCGAAATTGCCAATAATATCAATACCTTAACCGATAAACAGAGAAAACTAGACGAGACACTTCAGAAACTGAACAATAAACTTGAATTTGATACGAACAAAGAAGAACGAACTTCATCAGGAAAATTAATTGTTCAAGTAATGAACAGTACAGCAGGAATTGTCCCGTTAGAGATTTCATATTTAACACAAAGTGCATCTTGGACACCATTTTATGATTTGCGTACCGAAAGTGTAAACACGCCAATCAATATGGTTTATAAAGCACAGGTTGTTCAGAACAGTGGCATCGACTGGAAAAAAGTAAAACTAACATTATCTAGCGGATATCCAAACCAAAACAATCAAGCTCCAATATTAAGTTCTTGGTTTTTAAGAAACAATGCCAATTATGGTTACAATCAAAGAGCTGTTGCAAACCAATTGCAAAGTAGTGCTTACGGAGAATTGAAAGATAAAGCAATTGAAGAAGTCGTAGTATCTGCATTACCAAATATGAAAAAATCTTCGGTTTCTGATTTTACAACTGTTGCAGAAAACCAACTTAATATAGCTTTTGATATTGATATTCCGTACGATATTCTTTCTAATGGAAAAGTACATAGTGTTTCCCTAAAAGAAATTAAACTTCCAGCAACATATAAATATTATGCTGCTCCAAAAGTAGAAAATGAGGCTTTCCTACTTGCTGAAATTGCAGATTACAGCAAATACAATTTATTGCAAGGCGAAGCGAATATCATTTTTGAAGGAATGTATGTTGGAAAAACATTTATAGAACCGAATCAAACCAGTGATACTTTGAATTTAAGTATGGGGCGCGATAAAAAAGTTTCTATAAAACGTGAAAAAGTAGCAGACAAATCGGGAACAAAGTTTTTGTCTTCTAGAAAAGAACAAACTTTTACCTACGACATTACCGTTCGAAATAATAAAAAAGAATTGGTTGAACTTTTATTAAAAGATCAATATCCGTTGACAACCAATAAGGAAATCGAAGTAGAATTATTGCAAACTGACAGCGCAAAAGTGAATTCTGAAACAGGAATCTTAACTTGGCAATTACAACTGAAACCAAATGAAACCAAGAAAATCAGAATAAGTTATCGTGTAAAATATCCTAAAGATCAGGTTTTGAATTTATAATCTCTCCTAAAAAATAAATCCCGATAGTTTCTCAGCCATCGGGATTTTATATTTATTTAATTTACTCAAATTAAGGAGCTGGATCAGGAAATATAGCCTGAACTGCATCAATTTCTGCTAAGATTTGTTTAGAAAGTGTGACATCAATTGTATCGATGTTTTCTTTTAATTGTTCTAATGTTGTAGCTCCAATAATAGCACTTGTTAAGAATGGCTGTTGCAACACGAATCCCATTGCCAATTGCGTTAGCGTTAAACCATGTTTTTTAGCGATTTCCAGATACAATTTAGTCGCTTCGGTACATTGGTCGCTATTGTAGCGTTTGTATTGCGGAAAAAGATTAATTCTCGCTTTTGGATGACTTTCTCCAGTTAAGAATTTTCCAGTCAAAACGCCGAATGCTAAAGGCGAATATCCAAGTAAACCAACATTTTCATATTTTGAAACTTCTGCAGAATTCACTTCAAATAAACGGTTCAATAAAGAATACGGATTTTGAACAGTTTTGATTCTTGGAAGATTGTTGTATTTGCTTTCTTCTAGAAGGCGCATCATTCCCCAAGCGTTTTCATTTGAAACTCCAATGTGTTTGATTTTACCTTCTTTTATTAATCCGTCGAAAGTTTCTAAGATTTCTCTAAAGTTATCTTCCCAAACATCATCGTACCCGTGAAAAGCACGCTCTCCAAAATTATTCGTTTTTCTTTCTGGCCAATGCATTTGGTACAAATCGATATAATCTGTTTGAAGTCTTTTTAAACTATTTTCAACCGCATATTTAATACTTGCTGGAGAAAAATCCAGTTTCTCACGCATGTAACCAAAATTCGGATTCGGACCAGCAATTTTAGATGCTAAAACAACTTTATCTCTATTTCCTGATTTCTTAAACCAAGTTCCAATAATTTTTTCAGTGCTTCCGTAAGTCGCTTCACTCGCAGGAACCGAGTACATTTCGGCAGTATCAAAGAAATTAACACCTCTTTCAAGAGCATAATCCATTTGTTCGTGCCCTTCTGCTTCTGTATTCTGCTGCCCGAAAGTCATTGTTCCAAGGCATATTTTACTAACTTTTATATCGGTGTCGGGTAATGTAGTGTATTTCATTTTTTTCTAAAAGGTTCAAAGTTGCAAAGAAACAAAGGTACAAAGGGATTTTTCAAATTTAAATTTGATAAAGGTTAAAAAAAGTACAAGATTTCTATATTCAGCTTTTCCTGAAAGCTTTTTCAAACGCTCCAAAAAACAAAAGGCTCAAAGTAAAAACCTTTGAGCCTTTGAACCTATGTTCCTTTGAACCTTAGTTAATACTATTCAACATCTCCGCAATCTCATCTAATCTTGGAGTCAAGATAATTTCGATTCTACGGTTTTTAGCTTTTCCTTCTGGAGTCGCGTTGCTTGCCAGAGGAGAAAATTCACTTCTTCCCGCAGCAGTTAATTTTTGTTTATTGATTTTTGGGTTCTCGCTCAAAATAGCTACGATTGCTGTTGCTCTTTTTGTCGATAAATCCCAGTTGTTTGCAATTGGTCCAGAACCTGCGTATGGATCATCGTCTGTATGTCCTTCGATTAAAACAGAAAGATCTGGATTGTCACCTAAAACTTTTCCAAGTTCGACAACCGCTTTTCTACCTTCTGTTCCAACAGCCCAGCTTCCTGAATTGAAAAGCAATTTGTTTTCCATAGAAACATATACTTTTCCGTTTTTCTGTTCCACCGTTAAACCTTTACCTTCAAAACCATTTAAGGCTTTAGATAATGTTTCTTTCAGTTTGCGCATTGATTCTTCTTTTGCCGCAATCATATCTTCCAATTCTTTCAAACGATTAGCCGTTTTGTCCAAACGCGCTTGTTCATCTGCAAGAGCTTTACCTTTTGCTTCTAATTGCGCTAACAGTTCACGGTTCTTAGCCATGTTTTTCTCTAATGCATCATTGCTATTTTTCTCCAATGCATTATACGAATCCTGAAGCACTTTATATTTCTTTTGTTCAGCAGCAAGATCAGCTTTTTGTTTTGCCAAATCATCATTAGCATTTGCTAAATCTTTAGTCAATTTATCACGATCGGTTTCTAACTGATTCTTCGCTTTCTTTAAACTTTCGTTTTCATCAGTGATAGAACGGTTTTCTTTTTTTAAATCTGAATATTTTGTTTCCAGATCATTATAAATTTTCTTAGAAACACATGACGTTGTGGACAAGGCTAATGCCAATAATCCGATGGAGGCTTTTTTAATCATCTTACTTTAATTGGTTTTTATTTTAGGAGTTTAAAATTTCAAAATTCAAAATCAATTCTTGAATTTAAACCACCTTTCTCTCAACAAGAACAATACCAAAAATTACTCAATTTCTACTAAAATAGGGCAATGATCTGAATGCATAGCATCTGGAAGTATAACAGCTCTTTTTAATCTATTTTCTAACACATTGCTTACCAAATTATAATCGATACGCCAACCTTTGTTATTTCCTCTTGCCCCTGCGCGGTAGCTCCACCAAGAATAATGATGCGGTTCTTTATTAAAATGACGGAAACTATCTATAAAACCAGATTTCATAAATGCATCCAGCCAAGCACGTTCTGCCGGAAGAAATCCAGAAACCGTTTTGTTACGAACCGGATCATGAATATCTATTGCTTCGTGACAAATATTATAATCTCCGCATATAATCAGATTCGGAATCGTAAGTTTCAATTCATTGATATAATTTTGAAAATCATCCATAAACATAAATTTATGATCCAATCTTTCAATATTTGTTCCAGACGGAAGGTATAAACTCATTACTGAAACATCATCAAAATCTGCACGAAGATTTCTTCCTTCAAAATCCATATGGTGAATTCCTGTTCCGTAAACAATATTGTTTGGCTTTGTTTTAGAAAGAATCGCCACTCCGCTGTACCCTTTTTTGGTTGCAGGATAGTAATATTGAAACGGATAGCCAGCCGCCGTAATATCATCAACTGGAATTTGATCTTGCGTTGCTTTTATTTCCTGAAGGCATATTACATCAGGATTTGCTTGCTGTAGCCACTCGATAAACCCTTTGTTTATTGCCGCTCTAATTCCGTTTACATTATAAGAAATAATTTTCATCAGTGATTTTTTTAGGATTTCAAATGTAATAAAAAAGTGCAAAGTTTGTCTTGGAAACAGCGAAAAGTAGACTTTTTTGTTATCTTTGTTCGCTGTTCTAATAATTTAAAAGTAGTAGATGGGTTTAGTTACCGCGAAAGAAGTTGCAAAGGCAATAAATGTTGAAAAGTACGGAGTTTTCGGTACCTTTTCTGGCTGGATTCTTATGAAGGTTCTTAAGATCTCGACCCTTAATAAAATTTACGATCGTAATAAACATTTGGAAGACCTTGACTTTTTGAATGGAATTTTGGATGAAATGGAAATTAAGTTCGAAATCCCTGAAGAAGATTTAAAGCGTCTGCCAAAAGATGGTGCGTATATAACTATTTCAAATCATCCTCTTGGAGGAATTGATGGAATTTTGTTATTGAAATTAATGCTTGAAAGAGAGCCAAATTTCAAAATCATTGCCAATTTCTTATTACATAGAATTGTTCCAATGAAAAAATATATTATGCCGGTTAATCCTTTTGAGAATCATAAGGATGCAAAATCGAGCGTAATCGGAATTAAAGAAACGTTGCGTCATTTAAGCGACGGAAAACCGCTGGGTATTTTCCCTGCTGGTGAGGTTTCGACTTATAAAGATGGTAAATTAGTAGTAGACAAACCTTGGGAAGAAGGCGCGCTGAAATTAATTAGAAAAGCTAAAGTTCCTGTAGTTCCAATTTATTTTCATGCCAAAAACAGTAAATTATTCTACTGGCTTTCTAAGATTGACGATACTTTAAGAACTGCAAAATTGCCTTCTGAATTGCTTACGCAAAAAGATCGCGTAATTAAAGTTCGTATTGGAAAACCAATTTCTGTAAGTGAGCAAAATGAAATAGAATCTTTTGAAGAATATTCAGAATTCTTGAGAAAGAAAACCTATATGCTGGCTAATCCGTTTGAGAAAGACACCAAACTGATTGACACGGCAAGTCTTAAAATACCAAAAGCACCTAAAAAAATCGTAACCGCTGCAAGTGAATCAAAATTAATTGATGAAGTTCAGGCATTGCGTGATAGTGACAGCAGGTTTTTACAAAGCAAAAACTACGAGGTTTTCTTTGCAAGCGCAAAAGAAATTCCGAACATTTTACACGAAATTGGGCGTTTACGCGAAATCACTTTCCGCGAAGTTGGAGAAGGAACAAATGAATCTATCGACATAGACGAATACGACCAATATTATCACCATATGTTTTTATGGGATGATGAAACCAAAAAAATCGCAGGAGCTTACCGTATGGGGTTAGGTTCTGAGATTTATCCTAAATATGGTATTGAAGGTTTTTACCTGACTGATCTTTTCAGATTCGAGCCAGAATTACACGATATGATGCACAAGTCAATCGAAATGGGTCGTGCTTTTATCGTGAAAGAATATCAGCAAAAACCAATGCCTTTGTTCTTATTGTGGAAAGGTATTATTCACACCACTTTACGTCATCCTGAACACAAGTATTTAGTTGGCGGTGTAAGTATCAGTAATCAGTTTTCAGATTTCTCTAAATCATTGATGATTGAGTTTATGAAGTCTAACTATTACGATCCGTATATTGCGCAATACATTCACCCGAAAAAAGCGTACAAGGTAAAACTGAAAGATGCCGATAAAGATTTTATCTTTGATGAAGCTGAATCTGATTTGAATAAGTTTGATAAAATCATTGACGAATTAGAACCTGGAAACTTACGTCTACCTGTTTTAATTAAGAAATACATCAAACAAAACGCAAGAGTAGTTGCTTTTAACGTTGACCCTTTATTCAACAATGCAATTGATGGTTTAATGTACATTAGAATCGCAGACATTCCAGAAAGCACTATGAAACCTGTTATCGAAGAGTTTCAGATTGAATTGGAGAAAAAACTATCTGAAAAAGAAGATTAAGTTTAATCTATCGAAATAAAAAAATCCCATTTACTTTATTTTTAAGTAAATGGGATTTTTTTATTTTTAGAACCATGGCTTTTTCCCAACTTGGTAAGTTTGATAAAACTCATCATCTGATTTTGTTAGGTAGATAATCCCTTCAACAAATCCAATTATTCCTCCTAAACCACAAGTTACAACACTTACTACTAATTGAATAATTCCTTCTTTTGAGTAACCTAAGTAAAATTTGTGTACTCCAAAAGACCCCAATACAATTCCTAAAATTCCGGCAGTTACCTTTTTGTTCTCTGCCTTTCCTAAATTCAACTCTGTGTTTCCCATATTTAAAAAATAAAGTCTTTTTCACCTACTCTTATGGATTTTCAGTTACTCCATTACCTTTTACAAGTTGCAAGATTACTTATTTTGAAAATTGAGAAGGCGACCTAAAAGTTATAATTGTATTACAAAAAGACATTATTAGCACAAAAAAAATCCCATTCATTTCTGAATGGGATTTGGAAGTAAGTATGTTTTTTCTCTTAAAACCAGCCTTTTTTACCAACTTGGTAGGTTTGGTAAAAATCTTCATCTGATTTTGTTAGGTAGATAATTCCTTCAATGAATCCAATTATACTACCAACACCGCAAGTTACGATTGTAATTACAATTTGGATGATTCCTTCTTGAGTATATCCTAAGATAAATTTGTGAATACCTAAGTATCCAAAAATAATTCCCATAATTCCTGCTAATACCTTTTTATTCTCTTGTCTAGGTTGAGATGGTGTATTCCAGCTTTCTGGTTTTGTAGTTTCCATTTTTATATTATTTAGTTAATTATTAATTCCGATTTCATCAATTTCTTCAATGGTACTTTTAGGATCTGGACCATAATAGTTTTCCCCGTGTTCTCCTTCTGTTGCTAACAAAACCAAAAACCAGATAGGGCCAACTAACGGAATGAAAGAAATTAAAACATTCCATCCACTTTTACCCAAATCGTGCATTCTTCTAACCGTTACAGCCAAAGATGGTATTAAAGCAACCAGAGAATACAAAGCGATTAACCCTATTGCAACTGGAAAACCTAAAAATCCTCCACCAATTATTGCTACTAATATTGCTAAAGCAATAAACACAAAAAAGATTACAGCGGTTGCCAAACGAAAATACCAATATTCACTTCTTCTAGCTCTTCCGCTAAAATTCGAATAGTTCTCAAACATGGCAATTTTATACCATTCAATCATAATTTTTAAATCGGTTATTTTTGGCCTACTCTTGGGATTTTCGGTTTGCTCCTTGACTTTAAAAAGAACCTATTTAGATTCATTCTTTTAAAATTCGGAAACAATATTATTAAAAATTAACAAATAAAACTAATCTCACTAAATAAAATTTACAAGAAAAAACTCGTTATTAAATTCTAAAGGCTGTAGGCTAGTTTTTATGGTACACTGCTTTAATTTTATCTACAATTACCTGAGCCAGACGTTCATGACTTTCAAATGTCCAACCTGCAATATGAGGCGTCAGTAAGACATTTTTTGCTTCCATAAGGTATTGAAGTGCTTCTGGCGTATTGTTTTCTTGAAATAGAGTTTCAAAAGAAAGTTTTTCATATTCCAAAACATCCAAACCTGCTCCTAGAACTTTCTTTTCTTTCATTGCTTCAACCAAATCGGCTGTAACAATGTTTTTACCACGCGAAGTATTAATTATCCAAAATGGCTTTTTAAACGCATTTATAAAGCCCTTATTGACCATTTTATCTGTTTCTGGTGTCCAAGGAAGATGAAGACTTAAAACATCTGCTTTTTCGCGTAATTCTTCCAAAGAAACTTGTTTGGCATTTTCGTCGCCAACATTGTCCAAAATATCATAACATAAAACTTCAGTCTCAAAACCTCTCAGTTTTTTTGCAAAAGCTTTTCCCATATTTCCGTAACCAATAATTCCAACTGTTTTTAAATCCAATTCATGACCACGGTTGCTTTCGCGATTCCATTGTCCCGCTTTAACTTCAGCATCGGCTTGATTTAGATTATTGAATAAAGAAAGAATCACGCCTAAAGAATGTTCTGCAACAGCATTGCGATTTCCTTCGGGTGCTGCAATTAGATGAATTCCTTTTGAAGAAGCATACTCACAATCAATGCTTTCCAAACCAGCACCAACTCTTGCAATAAATTGCAACTTTGTTGCTTTATCTAAAAAAGCCTTGTCAATCTTGAATCGGCTACGAATTACGATTCCGTTATAGTCATGAATTTTTGCTTCAATTTCTTCTTTTGAAGATTTGAAATCAGCGTGATTTTCAAAACCCGCTTCTTCCAATTGGTTCCATAGAATCGGATTATTACTGTCGATATGAAGAATTTTTATACTCATTTTTTTCTAAATTTTATAAAAAACAAAAATACGGTTAATTTAATCTCGCAAAACCACAAAGCCACAAAGTTTTTCCTATCGCAATGCACTTCGAATTTCTGGAATCTTTGCAGCTTTGCTTCTAAACTTTTTATTGGTCGGATTTTTTTTTAACTTTGAAAGAATAAGGATTTCACAATCCATCATATAAATCTTCAGAAAATCTTCCCATAATGAAACTAACCAAGACTTTTAAAGCCTTTTTTGAAAACGAAAAATCGGGAGGAATTATCTTGCTCTGCGTTACGATTTTATCTCTTTATCTTGCCAACTCTTCAATTCAAATTCCGTATGTTGCTTTTTGGGAAAAAGAAATTTCAGGGCATTCTATTACACATTGGATCAATGATGGATTGATGACAATTTTCTTCCTTTTGATCGGATTAGAGCTGGAACGCGAGATTTATCATGGCGAATTATCCAATATTAAGAACGCTTCTTTGCCTATAATGGCCGCTTTTGGCGGAATGTTGGTTCCTGCGGCAATCTTTTTGGCTTTAAATTATGGAACAACGACACAAAACGGAGCTGGGATTCCAATGGCGACCGATATTGCCTTTGCAATTGGAATTTTATCACTTCTAGGAAAAAGGGTTCCTACATCTCTGAAAGTTTTCTTAACTGCTCTAGCTGTTATTGATGATTTAGGCGCTATTATCGTTATTGCAGTTTTTTATACCACATCAATCTCTTTTTTAAATCTCGGAATTGCATTAGGAATTTGGGGCTTATTATTCATCCTAAATCGAATGAAAATCCATAATCTAATTCCATATCTTGTTGGTGGAGCTATTATGTGGTATTTTATGCTTAATTCTGGCGTTCATGCAACCATTACAGGAGTCATTTTAGCTTTTGTAATTCCGTTTGGAGATGGCGGAGAAAAAACCTCTTCGTATAGACTGCAGCATTTTTTACATCAGCCTGTTGCCTTTTTTATATTGCCGTTGTTTGCGATTGCAAATACCGCTATAACCATTACAGAAAACTGGCACGAAGGACTTAATCATGTTAATACATACGGAATCATTCTTGGACTTGTAGTGGGCAAACCGCTTGGTATTTTGCTTTTCTCTTCTGTCGGCGTAACTGCAGGCTTATGCACCTTGCCGAAAAATTTAAAATGGGCGCATATTTTAGGTGCAGGAATGCTGGGAGGAATTGGTTTTACAATGTCCATTTTCATTACCGTTCTTGCCTTTAAAAATCCTGAAATTATAGTTTTTTCTAAAATAGCGATTCTTATTGCCTCTTTCATGGCTGGACTTATGGGATTTGTTTATTTGAAATACATACTAAACAGATTGAAATAAAATCCCAATAAAAAATCCCAAACTCCAGTTTGAAAATTGGAATTTGGGATTTTTAATATTTGGAATTTCTTTGAATCCCTAACCTTTGATTTGTTTCAAAGAAGTTTTGATTCCTTTAATTAATGATGAACTAAATCCATTGTGTTCCATTTCATTTAAACCGACAATCGTACAGCCTTGAGGCGTCGTTACACGGTCGATTAATTGCTCTGGGTGCACTCGTTCTTCTAAAAGCATTTTTGCCGCCCCTTTTACGGTTTGTGCCGCAATTGCTAGAGCAGTATTAGAGTCAAATCCAATTTCGATTCCTGCTTGCATAGAAGCGCGAATATAACGTAATGCATATGCAGTTCCGCACGCACCTAAAACTGTTGCTGCATCCATTAGTTTTTCATCGATTACAGGAGCGGTTCCTAAATCTTGAAATAAGTCAACAACTGGTGAAGCATTTGCTGCATATTTTTCAGGGAAAGAAATACAAGTTGCCGATTCTCCAAACTGTGCCGCAATATTTGGCATAATGCGAACAACTGGATATTCAAAATTTGTTTTGGTTTGAAGCATATCCAAAGACAATCCGCTAACTGCTGAAGCAATTGTTTTATTTTGGATAACTGGCAGAATTTCAGCCAAAACAGTATCTACTTGATAGGGTTTTATAGTTAAAATTACAACATCAGCTTCCTCGATGTTGTGTTTATTATCGTTAGAAACAGTAATTCCGTACTCAGATAAATATTGAATACTTGCAGTGTTTCTTCTTGTGACAGTAACTTGGTTGTTTTTCGAGAATTTAGCAATTCCTAAGGCAATAGAAACCCCAAGGTTTCCTCCTCCAATTATGTGTACTTTCATTTTGGTTTGGCTTTAATTTATTTCTGGCTGGTAAACAGCATTTTCCGCCTGCAAATTACGCAGATTTTAGAGATTTTAAATCACTGCAAACGGCTAATTTGTGGCAAAAATCTAGAATCCAAGAATCAGATTTGCTACTCCGAAGTATAACATGATTCCGAATACATCGTTGGTTGTTGTGATAAACGGACCAGTCGCAATTGCGGGATCAATTTTGTTTTTGTTCAAGAAAAGCGGCACTAATGTTCCTAAAGTAGCAGCAAACAAAATCACGACAATCATCGAAATTGAAATGGCAAACCCAACTAAATACTGCTGATACATGATAGAATGGTAACACAATAGAAGAAATGAAATAATACTTCCCGAAATCATCGAAACCGTAATTTCTTTAGTAAAATAAGCACGGCTGAAATCTTTCAATGTTCCATTTGCTAAACCTTGCACTACGATTGCCGAAGCCTGAACTCCAATATTTCCAGCAGTTGCAGAAAGTAAAGGCACAAAAATGATTAATGTTGAATATTTTTGGAAAGTTGCTTCATTGCCTTTTAAAACAAAAGACGCAACAATTTCGATCACCATTCCAATCAAAAGCCAAGGCAGACGCGCTTTGGTCAATTCGTAAACACTGTCATTTGATTCTACGTCTTGCGTAATACCGGCAGCTAACTGGTAATCTTTGTCTGCTTCTTCTTTGATTACGTCTACGATATCATCGATGGTAATTCTTCCTACCAAACGACCTAACTCGTCAACAACTGGAATTGCCTCTAAATCGTATTTCTGCATGATACGAGCGACTTCAACGTCTTCTGTATCAACATTTACAAAATTTAATTTTCGGATATAAACTTCACCAATCTGAGTTTTGGTAGAAGAAGTCAACAAATCTTTAAGAGAAAGTCTTCCTTTTAGTCTATTTTCATCATCGACTACGTAAATAGAATGTACTCTGGATACATTTTCTGCCTGAATTCTCATTTCTTTAACGCAGGTCAAAACGTTCCAATTTTCATTCACTTTTACAAGCTCTTTCCCCATTAGACCACCAGCCGTGTTTTCGTCGTAACGCAAAAGATCAACAATGTCTTTGGCGTGTTCAACATCTAATATTTCAGAGATTACTTCCGCTTTGATTTCCTGCGAAAGTTCTGCGATAATATCGGCAGCGTCATTGGTTTCAAGCTCGTCAAGCTCTTCTGCGATTTCCTTTGGTGAAAGTCGGCTTAAGATATTTTCACGCAGATCTTCTTCCAATTCAAGAAGAATTTCGGCCGTTTTATCACTATCTAAAACCTTAAAGATGTAGGTTGCCTCATCGAAATCTAATTCGTCTAAAATTTCGGCAATATCAGCGTGGTGCAGATCATTAAGCAAAACTTCTAATTCGCTGTCGTTTTTCTTATTGATCAGTTCCTCTAACTGGTGTATAAATTCTTTACTAACTTTGAACTCCATCGGTTTCTATTTTTAGAGTTAGTTCAATAAATTCATCGACGCTAAGCTGCTCCGGACGTTTATCAAAGATAGTGTCTTCTCGCAATTTGTCTGATAAATTTAATGTTTTCAAACTGTTACGTAATGTTTTTCGTCTCTGCTGAAAAGCGGTTTTTACAACTGTAAAAAACAACTTTTCGCTGCAAGGAAGACTGTAATCTTCCTTTCGGGTCATTCTCATCACACCCGATTTAACCTTGGGCGGAGGAATAAAAACGTTTTCATCAACCGTAAACAGATACTCTGTAGTATAGAAAGCCTGAGCTAAAACGGATAGTATTCCGTAGGTTTTCGAGCCTTTCTTTTCGCAGATGCGCTCGGCTACTTCTTTCTGGAACATTCCTGAAAATTCGGGAATCTGATGTTTAAGATCTAATGTCCTAAAAACAATCTGAGAAGAAATATTGTACGGAAAGTTTCCAATTATGGCAAACTGTTTGTCTTGGTAAACTTCATTTATATTATACTTCAGGAAATCCTGAGAAATAATCTTGTCTTTTAATTTTGGATAATGCGCATCCAAATACGCTACCGATTCGGTATCGATCTCAATAACGTGTGTGGTAATTGGCTTTTCAAGTAAATATTTAGTAAGCACACCCATTCCTGGCCCTATTTCTAGAACCTCCTCATATCCTTTAAGACTTAAAGTATCAGCAATAGCCTTTGCGACACTTTCGTCTTTAAGAAAGTGCTGTCCTAAATGTTTTTTTGCTTTTACTTTTTCCATATTCCTTATTTACTTCCTGCTTTTAATGAGCAGATCCCATAAACGTATTCATAACCATATATTGAAAATGAATAACGTCAAATTGAATTCTTTCTAAACCCGTCAGCAGTCCAATATTGGCTTTGTAACCGAATCTATAGTTTAAAAAATTAACATTCTTATTTTCTTTACTTTTGAAAGTCTTATTTGTATTAAACTTCTCATTATCCTCTTTCAATGAGGCACAAGGACGTGAAGAAGATAT
The DNA here is from genome assembly GCF_013388355.1 of Flavobacterium sp. LPB0248. Classification (GTDB taxonomy): domain Bacteria; phylum Bacteroidota; class Bacteroidia; order Flavobacteriales; family Flavobacteriaceae; genus Flavobacterium. The sequence continues at coordinate 2,875,624 of NZ_CP058246.1, read as the reverse complement.
GATTGTTTTATTTTGTTTGTAAAAATTGTCAATTTTACTTTTTAACACAGCATATTTTTGATTTACGAATGTATCATAGAATGCCGTATCATTTGTGTCAAAATAATCTTCTTCAGGAATTTCTGCTTTAATTTCATCGATATACTCAACAATCTCATTCCCCTTATCATAAACCTTTGCTGCAATCCCTGTTGCTTCTCCAAATGTTTCAGGAGATTCCTCATTTTTTATCTTTAAAACTTCATACTTAGAAATGATATAACCCTTTAAAATTTCCTTTGAAGTATATTCAATATCTCTAAATTCATTAAGTTGTAAAATAATAGATTTTGCAGTTTCTTGCTCATTTACCACCTCTTTATTGCTCTGACAAGAAACATTAAGACTTAGCAATAAAAATAAAACAAGCTTTATTGGTAGGTGTTTCATAAACAAGATGACTGGAGAGGCACAATTTTTAGTTAGAAATTAATTTTTTTGCAAATATACCTTTTTTAGGTATTAAGCAGATAGACCTGTTACTTTTAATCTTTAATATTGTTAAATCCTGCAAAATTACTTTTTAAGACAAGTTCTACTCATTTCCAACTAAAAAACACAATTTAAAACTAGTGCTCAGAAATAACTTCCAATTCTGTTCTGAAAGAAAGCATTTTATCAGCAAATAAGCCTAATGCTTCTCTATGAAATTCTGGCTCATCTTCGATATAAAACTTCTCTAGAGTTTCTTTACTGTCTGTTATGTATTGCACAGAATAAGTAATTCCGCCCATTTCTTCTTCAACGAGAACTTTTACAATTCGTGCTGAAGAAAATTTATTAGTAGCCAGAATTTCTGGTATGTGTTTTTCCTGCATCCATTTTAACCATTGGTCATGAACGCTTTCGTGTATGTTTGTGGTAACGTTGTAAATAATCATTTCTTTTGATTTTAGATTGTAGACTTTAGATTTTAGATTCTTGTTGAAATCTAAAATCTAAAGTCTGAAATCTGAATTATAGATTCTTATCCCCTCTTAACTCTCGGTATTTTTTTCTGGCATCAACAAAGTAAATACTGTCTTGATGATTAAAAATTACCTTTTCATATAAAGCCTTTGCCTTTTCCGGATCTTTTAGTTCGTCGTTGTAAATTTCTGCTGAGAAAAACAATGCTTCATCAACATAAATTCCATCGCTGTGATTGTCAATGATTTGCTGATATTGACTTAGAGCCGAAGCAAAATCTTTCTGACTTTCGTACACTTTTCCTAAACGAAGCAAAGTTACAGCTTCTATTTCTTGACCTTTAAAGGTTTTTAAAATATTCTGAAACTGCGTTATCGCTTCTTGTTTTTTATTCTGATAAATTAAAAAATCACCTTTTGCAAACGCTTTTAAAGCAACTTGAGTTGAATCTGCGGCGGTATTATCATTAATTAAAAGAAAATATTCTAGAGCATCATTGGCGATTAACTGCGTATTGGCTGCTTTTAATTCTTTGAATTGTTTATTGGCCCATTCAAAATCACCTTTGTAATAACTTGTTTTGGCTGCTTTCAAACTGGCTTCGTGTGCCATTACATCATTTTTCAAATCCAATTGAATTTGCGAATAATAAATCAGCGCCTGATTGTACTTTTCTTCTAAAAGCAAAATATCAGCCAGCTCCATTTTAGCGTCAGCTTTTTGATATTCGTTTAGATTTAATTCTAAAGCCTTTTTGATTACTGCCTTTCCCTCTTCTGTCTTTTTCAAATTAAAGGCCAAAAAATGCGCTTGAATGATTTGCAAAGATAAGGTAAAAGGACTGATTTCGTAAGTAGCCAGCAATTGCTTCAATTCCTGATCGATTAGTGGATAGTCTTTTTCCTGTGCATTATCGATCTTTATTTGCATTAAATAAGCATTCGACTGAACCAGTAAACCTAAATCTTTGGTGTTTTGAAGAATGAAATTCAGGATTTCAACAGCTGTTTCGTCATCGTTTTCATTCATCGCAAACTGACTCAAATTGACGATACTCATCAACGATTCTGGTTCGCGTTTGTAAATGGCTTTTTCCTGAATAAAGGCTTTTCCGAATTCTTTTTGCTGTACATAAAACCAGCTTAGATAATGATTCCAGAAAACGTCTTGATCTTTTTGGGTTCTTAAGATTAGTGCTTTTCGCATTGCATCTTTAAAAGCCGTATTATCGGTTTCGCCATTCATGAATCTTGACAATTGTGTCTGAATCAAATTGGTGTTCTGCGGATTTGTAAAAGATTCTGTCAATAACAAATCAATCATTAAATCGGTTTTACCCAACTGTCCGTACAACATTCCTATCTGAAAATTGAAATTGAAATTGGGTTGAATCTGCATTGCAGTCTGATACGCTTTTAAAGCATATTCTAGCAATACTTTTTTCTCAAAAGAACTCGCAATTCCGTAAACATCATTCGGATTGACCTTTATTTTTTCAATTGCCTGTTCATAGTAATTTTTGGCTTTCGCATCATTTTTCTGCAACTGGAAATTGTATCCTAACTCCACCAAAAAAACACCTTGCTTGTAGCGGTTGTATCGATCTTGAATTGCTTTTTCGGCATTGGCAAACTGCTGTAACTGCTGATAACAATCAATCGTTCTTAAAAAATACTGCGTGTTAGAGGGCGCATTTTTCAAAAGCTCTTCATAACTGATTTTCGCTTTATCAAAATCACCTTTATCGTAATAATATTGTGCCAGCTGCTCGTTTTGTCCAAATGCAAAACCAGAACATAACAAAACGATACCGATCAATATGTTTCTCATATTTTTTAAGTTTTCAGTCGCAGTTCTCAGTCTAAGTTTAACTGTAAACTTGGACTTTTTTAGTTTTCAGTAGCGGTTTTCAGTCTTGTTAAAACTGCAAACTGTCACTGCCCACTGAGACTTTCTTAGTTTTCCAAAAAATCAGAGCTAAACCAATTAAAATAAATGGGATACTTAAAATCTGTCCCATATTAATTAGCATATTATTTTCAAAAGCTTCTTGATTTTCTTTAAAAAATTCAATTATAAAACGAGCTGTAAATAATAAAGTTAAGAAAGTTCCAAAGATTAATCCTTGTGCATTTTTAATTTTTTCTGATTTATACATGGAAAACAATATTCCGAAAATCAATAAATAAGCAAAAGCTTCATACAATTGTGTTGGATGCCTCGGAATCAAATCATCTCTTTCAAAAACCACTCCCCAATTTCCGTTGGTTGGTTTTCCATAGATTTCAGAGTTCATAAAATTTCCCAATCTGATAAATGTCCCCGTTACAGGAACTGCAACGGCCATTTTATCTAAAAGCCCTAAAAATTGCACTTTGTATCTTCGACAGTATAAAATCATTGCCGTAATAACTCCAATCGATCCTCCGTGACTTGCCAAACCTCTATAACCCACAAACTGATAAATCCCTTTAATTTTCTGGATTGGCAAAAATATTTCTATCGGATGTTTGAAGAAATACTCAGGTTCGTAAAAGAAACAATGTCCAAGTCTAGCTCCTAAAACAGTTCCTACAATAACATAAATCAATAAAGAATCCAGATTGTCCAAAGAAAGGTTTTCTTTTTTGTAAATATTACTAACAATGTAGAAGCCTAAAAGAAGTCCGCAGGCAAAAAAAGCTCCGTAATACCTTAAAGGAAAACTATCTGTTATCCAGAAAATAACAGGATCTACGTTCCAATTTAAAATTCCATTCATCATGCTCTGTTTTTTAATTTCTATAAATTAAGAAAACCTAACAGGTTTTTAAAGTCTGTTAGGTTTGTATCTTAAAAACTATATTTTTTAGTTTATAATATCAAATCCGCAGTAAGGACGTAAAACTTCTGGGATTACGATTCCTTCTGGAGTTTGGTAATTTTCAATAATTCCGGCTAAAACTCTCGGAAGCGCTAATGAACTTCCGTTAAGTGTATGTGCCAATTGATTTTTTCCGTCTTTGTCTTTGAAACGTAATTTCAAGCGGTTTGCCTGGAACGTTTCAAAGTTAGAAACAGAACTGATTTCTAACCAACGATCTTGAGCAGTAGAAAATACTTCAAAATCGTAAGTCAAAGCAGATGTGAATCCCATATCACCACCGCAAAGACGTAACACTCTGTAAGGCAATTTCAATTCTTTTAAAATGTCTTTTACATGTTCTACCATTCCGTCTAAAGCTGCATAAGAATTATCAGGATGTTCGATACGAACGATTTCTACTTTATCAAATTGGTGTAAACGGTTTAATCCGCGAACATGTGCTCCGTAAGAACCTGCTTCACGACGGAAACATGGCGTATACGCTGTCTGCAAAACAGGCAATTCGTTTTCGTTTAAGATTAGATCACGGAATAAATTGGTTACTGGAACCTCAGCCGTTGGAATTAGATATAAATCGTCAATTCCAGCGTGGTACATCTGCCCTTCTTTATCGGGCAATTGACCTGTTCCGTAACCAGAAGCTTCGTTTACCAAATGTGGCACCTGAACTTCATTATATCCTGCAGCGGTGTTTTTGTCTAAAAAGTAGTTGATCAAAGCACGTTGAAGCTTTGCTCCTTTTCCTTTGTAAACAGGGAATCCTGCTCCTGTGATTTTTACACCCAATTCAAAATCGATAATATCGTATTTCTTAACCAATTCCCAGTGAGGCTGTGCGCCTTCGTGCAAAACTGGAATATCTCCTTCTTGGAAAACATTCAAATTGTCATCTGGAGTTTTTCCTTCAGGAACAATATCAGCCGGAAGGTTTGGTAATGTGTATAATTTATTGGTTAACTCAACAGCCAAAGCTTCCGCTTTTTCGCTCAGTTCTTTACTTTTTTCTTTTAGTGAAACTGTTTTTTCCTTTAAGATTGCTGCTTTAGCTTTCTCACCAGCTTTCATCAATTCACCAATATCTTTGGACAATTTATTAGATTCTGATAAAGTATTGTCTAATTCCACCTGTGCAGCACGACGATTTTCGTCTAATTGAACCACCTCTTCAACAACGCTTTTAGCATCGATATTTCGTTTTGCTAAAGCTTTGATTACTTTCTCTTGATTTTCTCTAATAAATGCAATTTGTAACATAGCTTGATTTTTATAACTATTGTATTTTTTATAACGGAAGCAAATTTAAGGAAATGTTTGTTAACAATAGGTCAAAGTTTTACAGTAAAACAGAAATCCCCTATAAACAGCAAAAGCACCGTAAAAGTGCTCTTGATATTATTTGAATTTTTTTGAGTTTTATTCTAAAAAACGAAGTCTATCATCTCTATGAAAAGCATATTCTCGTCCGTTATACTTTATTTTTTCTAATTCTCTCTTAATTTTCAAGTCACTTTTTTCTTCAATTCCATTTTCTAAATCACTTTCTATTGCTTCTTCATAAGAAAAGTTTTTAGATATGATCAAATCAAAATAACCATTGGTTTTATGATCAGAAAAGCTCATTCCGGTTTCTAAAGTTTCTATCTGAAAAGTTCCATTTCCGTTAGAATCGCCATTGCTTAATCGAATTGGATATTCGTATAAAACCTTTTTTATCTCTTTATCGGCCAGAGTTATTAGTGTAAATTTCTTTTCCGAATACAAAACAATCCGGCTGCTCGCATTGGCTTCGGTATAAAAAGCAATTGCTGGAGTAGTTTCGTTTAGAAAAACCAGATCTTTCAAAATATGCGATTTCGAAAACTGAATAGCTTCATTATCATAATAACCTAAATTATCGTCAAACTCTTCTGCAATTACGCTTCCGTCTTCACGGTTTACAAATAAGTATTTACGCTGAAAATAATTCCCGAGCTCATTGTCGTTATCATTAGTTCTGAATGCTTTTTTATCATGCGAAACAGTTGTCAGGACAAAAAAAGCAGTTTGATCGTCGTAATTGATAGAACTTGTTTCTTTAATTTTAATATCTGAATATTTGATTTTGAGATTGGATGCCACTTTAGAAAGTAACTCCAGATTCATTTCATTTGAATCTTCAATCTCGTCCAGATTTTTAAAAATGAGTTTTTTTATCTGTCTTTTACTAAAACCAAGTTCCGTTTGCGAAAGAAGTTCTTGATCTTGAACTTGAGCATTGTCTTGAACCTTTTCATTTTTCGCACAGGAAAACAAAAACATCAAAACGCCGCTTAAAAGAATCGTTTTTTTCATAGGCTTTGATTTGTTAGAAATTTAGGGCATTTCAAATATATAATTTTCTTACAAACCTCAGCAGGAAAATTAAAATTTAATCTCTCTTAATTTCGTGTCCTACAAACTCTTCCAGTGTTTTAAACATTTCGTCGACCGAAAGCACTTCTGTATCGGGATGCGATTTTAAAAATGCAGCATTCAATTCGGTCAGATTTTCGTCCAATTCAAAATAAGCATTGTTATTTAGCAAGTCTTTAAAAGCGTTCGGAGCATCATATTTATCTTTTAGAAATTTTCCTAATTTAATGTTACTCTGCAAACGCAACTTGCGGCTTTGTTCCTTAAACAATTCCAAATGCTTTTCGGCACCAATTAAAGCTAAGCCTTCTTCGATTAATTCGTTCAATTCTTTATTCCAGCCCGAATCATGAACAAACTTCGAAAAATTTCCTTCAGCATATTTCGAAGCATAAAAATCTAAATAATAACTCATTAAAGCATCTTCGTGAATTAAATCGTCGTCTATTTTTTCTTCGCGCATTAAATTGATTACTGAAATATTCGAATTTACAACGTCTTGAGGATTTTCGCTATTTGCAGCCGTTTCTGAAATAATGATTTTACCGAATTCCATTTGAATGTTTATTTAAAAGATTGTTTTGCAAAGTTGAGGGAAATAATTGAATGTTGCTTTTCAAACTTATTTATTTTGCGTTATTTTTTACGCCGTTTAACGTAAAAAATAGTCTTTTTGACATGAAATACAATTTTTCTGCTTTTTCTTCGTTTGTCCTTACAATCTTTAACACAAATTCCCGTTATCAATATAAATTAAAAAGTTTGTCAAAAATTGACTACCTTTAAGCAACCATTTATAAAAAATCATATCTGTTTAATAAATAAGACTTTACACCGAAGTTCTCCTAGCTAAAACCAAAAACATGAAACAGATTGTATTACTATTTAGCATCCTGCTTTTGCTGGTCAGCTGTGACAATGATGAATTGCCACAGTCTGATGTGCCTTTTGCATCTGTGGGTAAAGGAGATTCTTTTGCAAATGACCAAAGTATTGCTCAAAGACATTTGGTGATTAAAGATTCTAAAACCTGGAATAATTTTTTGAAAGAAATGAATATTTCAAGTGCTAAAACAAAAGGTTTTAAAGAAACTGCTATAGATTTTAGCCGATATCAGGTTATTGCCGTTATTGACAAAACACAACCTAACGATGGACATTCGATCGATATTGTAGAAATGACCGAAAACCGCAATACTATAATTGTAAAGGTAGAGAAACTAAGAAACGGAAATCTCACCAAGAAATCTTCCAGACCTTATGACATTGTAAAAACAGCAAAAACAGACAAAAAAGTAGTTTTTGAGCAGTAATCTTTAATCCTCATAACTTTTAAAGTCTTTAATGGATACTCCAAAAATAAATGAAAATCAATTTGCTGTTGGACAAGCGGAATACACTACTGGAATAATATTAAAGAAAAATAATCAATATTATAACTCCGGAGAAGACATTCTGGAAGTTTACTCCATATTTGAAAGTTTAGATTCAGCAAAAGCATTTACAGAAGAAGGCATTTCTAAAAATTCAAACATCGAATTTTTTATACTCAATTATAAATCAGAGACAGTATACATTGTCGACCAAAAAGGAGAAAGAAAATAAACTCTTTCTGAAATACAAATTAAAACCCTGTATTTTCTGTTAGTAAGGCTTTCAATTCATTCGTTTTCACATACGCTGCAAAACGTCCAGACAACAGCAACATCTCTTTTTCTTCGGGAGTTATTTTTAACTTGGTTTCGATATGTGATGTATACTCGTAAAGCATCAAAAGTTCTTTTGCATCAAAATCTTTAAACTTTTCTTTGTCCAAACTAGAAAGCTGTAGCTGACTGTATTTGTCCTTTTGAAAGCTATCTTCCCCAAACTTTTCAATCAATTCTGCTTTAAAATTATCATGAATTCTTAGCCAGCTTGCGGTTTCGTCATCAGTATTTTTCAGTTCTGTTACCAAATCTTCATAAGCCTTGTTTTTATCTAACTTTTGAAGATATTCCTTTAAAGTTGTAAAACCAATAATGTGATAATTGGAAATCGGTATCTTGTATCGTTCCAAAACATTTTCGACATCTTTTTCAAAAGTCATATATCTGGTTTGAACCGTGTATAAAGAAGCAGTTTCTAACAACGAAATAAGTCTGATTTTTTCATCATTTATAAAAGGAGCTTTTTTACCTTGTCCTAAACAATCAATAAAAAGTGCTTTTTTGTTTTTGTCTTTTACTTTTGTATCGTTATGAAGAAGCTCAATCAACGTTTCGTAACCCATATTATCTGACGCCCCTCCGTCAATTACACACAAAATTTTATCCTGATTTTTAATTCCGAATTTGGTTTTAGGAAGAACTCCAGGAAAAGCCGAACTTGCTGTAATAGCATACGTCAGCGGAAAATCGTAACCATTGTTAATCTGATTTTCGTCAAGCGAAAGCGGTGCTTTATTAGGAGCCAAAGACGAATTGATTTTCAAAGCCCGAATAATATGTGGCATAAACGGAAATCGTTCGCCGTTGTTATAAGCCGTTCCGTTGGCAACCATTATGGGTAATTGTGGATTTTGTTTGCTGTCTTTCGGAATAAAAAAATCGGACAAAAGCATTTGTGTTCTAAATTTATTCTGATTTTCTGGATTTGCGCTGTCGTATTGCAAAACCTCCAAATCTAATCGCTGCGCCATCGAGATTTTTTCTCCTTTTTCGTTTCGGCTGTTGTTCAAAAGAGAAAAAAGCGAAGCCGATTTACTAACATCCGCTTTGAATGCATCGGCTTTAGAAAAATAAAATTCGTTGAACGAACAATTATCGTATTGCAATTTGTTTTTAAAAATGGTCAAATAATATCCCGCAGCGTAACAGCCTCCAGAAACAGTAGAGAAATAATCAATTTCATTCAAGAAATTACGATTCGTGTTTTCTTCCTTAATTTCTTCTAAACCCAAAAGAACGCCCATACCGAAAAACTGCGCTCTTGATCCACCACCCGAAATTCCGACACCTAAAGCAATATTTGGATTCTGAAGACGACTGTCACGATCCTGAACCGACTTATATTCGCTTAAGTCAACCGCAGGAATAGAATTATAATTGATTTCTGAAAAGAGATTTATTTTGTTTTGGGCAATTCCTTCATTTATTATAAAAAGGAAAAAGAATCCTAGAGAAAGACCTTTAATTTTCATCCTAATTCCATTTAATTACTATCTATTCAACATTAAATAATCTCAATATATACGAGAGTTCGTAAACAATGAAAAGCACGGCTAAAATAGCGTGAAACTTTTTATTATTTATTTTTATTGCAATTAAACACAAAACAATATGGCTTATAACCCGAACAAAATATTCGCTTTGATTGTATAAAAAATAATCGCCACCTTTGATTGCCGTATCGACTATATCTGCTCCAAAACTTATTGCTAAAACCGAAAAAAACCATTTTTTTCTGGAATAAAAATAATCTTCATATCCTGAATAATCTACTAAATCGTCGGGATAGAGAATTGCACATATCAAATAATAAATCAAGATATAGCAGATAATAAAGAAATAATCTGCAAAATACCATTCATGGATTAATTTTAGATTAAACTCCCACCACCAAAAGTGAATAAGCATCAGGAATACATAAAATACCCATAAAGCATGCACAAAATAAAACTTCTTGCGTCCGGGATGCTGAATAAAAATTACGGAACCTTTTATAAGATGCGTTAAACTCAAACCTAAAATGATTCCGATAATTGATTTAACATGCGTAAGTTCTTCCATAAAACATTATTTACAACGAAATAAAATTAATTGAATTAATCCAAAATGGAATGTTTACTAATTGATTTTTAACTTTTTCTGATTTTAATTTTTGATTTCTAAAGCAAATTTTTAATGAAAAAGTAATATTAAAATAACCACGAAAAGCAAAACCGATTCCTGAAATACAAGAATAAACAGTAAATTTATTGCATTCAAACTCCGTTTAGCAGTAAAAACAGAAAAGTATGAGTCAAAGAAAAGTATTAGAATATTACGTTTTAGACGTATTCTCAAACGAGAGCTATAAAGGAAATCCGCTTTCTGTAGTTTTTACAGATGGAAATCTAAAACTAGAAACTTATCAGGATATTTCTAGAGAATTTCGCTATTCTGAAACCTCCTTTGTTTATTATTCTACAAAAGAAAAATCACTTGTAGTGCGTTCGTTTACTCCAACAGGAATCGAAATCGATGGTGCAGGACATAATTTATTGGGCGCAGTCTGCGGTGCTCTTCTAAAAGGACTTCCTATTTTTGATGAGCAAAATGAAAGTGAGCCATTTGTAATTATGAAACATTCGGCAATTCCCGTAACGGTTAGTTTTGATTTGGATAATTTTTCTCCAGTTGTTCAAATGCATCAGAAATCCGCGGTTATCAAGCAAGAAATTCCAACCTACAAAATTGCAGTAGCGCTAGGCTTAAAAATTGAAGATTTGGATGTAAATGCTTTTGTGCCAACAATAGTTAAAACAGAAGTTGCACATACCATGGTTCCTATAAAAAACAGTCAGATCCTTAACAGTTTTGCTCCCGACAATCAGCTTTTAATCGAAATTTCGAAAGAATATAATTTTGAAGGATTTTATTGTTTCACCCCAGCTGAAGAAGGTTTAGATCATATAGTTGAGACACGATTTTTTAATCCGATAATCGGTATAAACGAAGATCCTGCAACAGGAACCGCAGCGGGACCTTTAATTGGTTTTTTAACGCAAAAGAAATTCACTAAATCTGATAAAGAATATAAAATTCTTCAAGGCGTAAAATTAAAACAGCCCTCAATGATTGAAGTTATGAATCGGGAAGAAGATATTTTAGTAGGTGGTTCTTCGATTATTACGATGAAGGGAGAACTTTATATTTAATATATTTGTAATCATAAAACTACAAAATATATTAGATATGACATTTTATCAAAGATATTTAAATGGAGAAACAAAAGAGGTTTATGAAGATATTTATAAACTAGGTTCAGATGCATTTCTACCTAATATTTTTTCTGACATCGAGAAGGTAATGACAGAAACTTTTGAAAGAACTGCGTATAATCTGAATATTATTTATAAAGAATTAGTGAATATTAATTATCTTTTTAAAACTGAATTTCAATTTAATTTTGAGCGTCCTTTAGTAAATCCTCTACCAAAGACAGATTCTTTGCTGAAAGAACTTGATGAATCAGTTAAATCATTTGGTTTTGTACCATTATCTTTAAAAATGTTTTATAAAATTGTCGGCGCTTGCAATTTTGGCTGGGATTACGATAAAAATGAAGATTTTATTTGGGAATATGCAGACCCAATTCAAGTTATAAGTTTAGATGATCTCATTTCAATAGTTACAGATAAATATGCCCTTGAAACTTTTCAAGACTATTATGAAGATGATGGTTTTGTTTCTCTCGAGCTTTCAGCAGATTATTTGCATAAGGACAATGTTAGTGGAGGTTCACCATATTCACTGCAAATTACAAATAGACCAAGCATTGATTCACTATTTTTAAATGAAGAGCATAATACAACTTTCATTAATTATTTAAGGATCTGTTTTGAGAATTGTGGTTTTACAAGAATTACAAATCCAAAATATAAAAATGATTACAAAGTTTTTTTTGAAAAGGTAAAGCCGCAATTGAAACGAATATAAAAAAACCGCATCTGATAGAATGCGGTTTAAATATTTTAAAACTAAAGCTTTTCTTAGTTTGTTTTCATTGGTGGTAAATCAAACGCTTTTGAATCGTGTTCGAAGTTGTTTCTGTGTGCTCCATCGCAAAATGGTTTATTTGCAGAATGTCCGCAACGGCAAAGTCCTAGCGCTTGTCTTCCTTGTAAACCGTAAAGTGTTCCTTCTGGATCCATGATTTCAAAATCGCCTTCAATTTTGATTGATCCGTTTTTATTGATGATTAATTTTGTCTTGCTCATAAACTTGTTTTTTTCGGATGCAAAGATTGCGAAATATATCTTTATTTATAAGCGCGAAACGTAGTTTAAACTGGTTCTATTTTATTTGGAATTCCGCAGAGAAACGCGAAGGCTTTACGCAGAGATTTGCAAAGATTTTTACTTATTTTGGGTAAATAATCTCGCAATCCCAATTTTGTCATCCTGAGGAACGAAGGATCACACACGTAACTCCGCATTGAATGTCTAATAATCTTTGTCGAATTTCTAGTGTGATCCTTCGTTCCTCAGGATGACAAACGGAAGGGTTACTCTAAAGTTTTATAAACAAAGTTTTTAAACTTTACACTTCCCTTTCCAATCGAACAAAGGCCAATTCTTAATCCCAAAAATCCGCTTAAGACATTATGATTATATCCTGAAACTTCTACCGAGTTTTCGATTTTTTTCCAGTCTTTTCCATCAATACTATAAAACATATCTACGGTATTTTTAATGTTTTTAAGTTTTAGAAAGACTTTTCTATTATGTGTATTCTTCTCTGTTGGAAACTGCCATCCTCTCAAATTGGCCAAAATATTGTTCTGATCGGCTAAAATCCCTGAGTAATATTTATTGTCATAAAAAAGAACTAAACCTCCTGTTGCGTCACCTTCTATTTCCATTTCAACTTCGGCTGAATAAGAATGTCCTCCTGGTACAACTACTAGCGGAGAACTGTTTCCAACTCCATCACCTTTTCCTTCAATAGTCAAAGTGTTATTAGCCACTTTAAATCTTGAAGCTTCTACTCCACTATAAAATTTCCATTGCGGTTTAAGAGTCGAACCTCCAAAATTGTCACTCAGAGAAAATTCAGGAAGCGTTTTCCCTTCTGGCTTTGCAATTGGTTTATCGGTCTGAATGTTATTTGGAATTTTATACCAGCCGTCTTTTGTCCATTCCACTGGCTGAAGTAAAGTCTGGCGTCCTAAGTTGTAATAATCTTTTTCATAACCATGAAAAATCATCCACCATTTTCCGTTGGCATCTTCAAAAATAGTACTATGTCCTTTTGACCACCAAATTTCAGAACTGCTGTTCGTTCTCACAATCGGATTATATGGTGAGTTTTCCCAAGGGCCAAAAGGCGATTTTGATCTTGCCGAAATTACCATATGACTTGTCGCTGGGCCAGCTGTTCCGCCTTCGGCAACGGTCAAATAATAATATTCTCCTCGCTTGAATAATTTTGGGCCTTCCATACAGAAACACTCAATGCTCCATTCACGCGGAATTTTCCAACCATCGTAAACATGTTTTAAGTCGCTTGTTACCGAAAGTCCGTCTTTAGACAAAGCCACATAACCTCCGTTACTGAAATACAAAAATCGATTTCCTTTATCATCTGTAACATGTCCAGGATCAATATTTCCGATTTTCAAATCTACAGGTTCGCTCCACGGACCATTGATAGAATCTGCTGTAACGACAAAATTGGTATTATTAGCAGGAAAATAAATGTAATATTTATTGTTGTACTTTATTAAATCTGGTGCCCAAACTGCTCCAACATATTTATGAAGCGCATTGGTTACAGGTTCCCAATTCATCAAATCGGTCGAATGCCAAATTAAAAGTCCAGGATAATAATCGAACGAAGAATGCACAACATAATAATCTTTCCCGTCGCGCAATAAACTCGGATCGGGATAATCTCCAGCAAAAATTGGGTTTGAATATTGTCCTTGCTTTAAATTCTTTTCTGATTGTGATTGAGAATAACCGTAATATGTAAACAATACTAAAATGGCTAAATATATTTTATTCATGTTTTTGATATTTCTTTTCAAATATAGTCAAAAAGACCATAAGGTTTTGATAGAGTAAAATTTTGTTAGGTTTTTACACAGAGATACACTAAGAATTTCGCAGAGATTCGCAAAGTCTTTTACAAAAGAAGTTAAAATTAATCTCGCAAAGTCGCAGAGACGCAAAGTTTTCGATTTATTTTGTCATTTCGAGGAACGAGAAATCTCCACAAGAAGCTCGACAAAGATTGACTCTTCTAGGAACGGAGTTACTCGCGGAGATTTCTCGTTCCTCGAAATGACAAACTGCATGGTTAATCCTTAACTTAAAAATAAAAAACTATGCGACTCTGCTCCCGATATCTATCGGGATTGCGAGATTAAAACATCACAATTCTCAGTAAAAACTCCAGTGAATCTCCACGTAATATTAAAATCTCAATTCTATTGCTTATTTTTGCACTCAATAAAATTGAGTTATGACACAGAATCCAAAGAGATATACGATCACGGCGGCATTACCTTACACCAACGGACCTATTCATATTGGTCACTTGGCTGGGGTTTACGTGCCTGCAGATATATATTCGAGATATTTAAGATTGCAAGGAAAAGATGTAGCATTTATCTGCGGAAGCGATGAACACGGAGTTGCAATTTCGATGAAAGCTAAAAAAGAAGGAGTTACACCACAAGAAGTTATTGATAAATATGATGGAATTATCCGTAAATCGTTTGCTGATTTCGGAATTTCATTCAACAATTATTCTAGAACTTCTGCTAAAATTCATCATGATACGGCATCTGAATTCTTTAGAACTTTGTATGATAAAGGCGATTTTATTGAAGAAGTTACCGAGCAATTGTACGATGCAAAAGCAAATCAGTTTTTAGCAGACCGTTTTGTGGTTGGAACTTGTCCAAAATGTGACAATCCAGAAGCGTACGGAGATCAGTGCGAAAAATGCGGATCTACTTTGAACGCAACAGATTTGATCAATCCGAAATCGACAATTACGGGAGAAACTCCTATTCTTAAAGAAACAAAACACTGGTTTTTACCTTTAGATAGATATTCTGATTTTTTAACAGAATGGATTTTGGTCGGACATAAAAACGACTGGAAACCTAACGTATACGGACAAGTAAAATCTTGGATCGACGGCGGATTGGAACCTCGTGCGGTAACGCGTGACCTTGATTGGGGAATTGATGTTCCTGTTGAAGGTGCTGAAGGAAAGAAACTTTACGTTTGGTTTGATGCGCCTATCGGTTATATTTCTTCTACAAAAGAATGGGCGGCGCGCGAAGGAAAAGACTGGGAACCATATTGGAAAGATGAAGAAACTA
This sequence comes from Flavobacterium sp. LPB0248, assembly GCF_013388355.1. Taxonomy (GTDB): domain Bacteria; phylum Bacteroidota; class Bacteroidia; order Flavobacteriales; family Flavobacteriaceae; genus Flavobacterium. The sequence continues at coordinate 2,860,338 of NZ_CP058246.1, read as the reverse complement.
AATTGGTTCACTTTATCGGAAAAGACAATATTGTTTTCCACTGTATCATTTTCCCAGCGATGCTTAAAGCTGAAGGAAGCTATATTTTACCAGACAACGTTCCTGCAAATGAGTTTTTGAACTTGGAAGGAAACAAACTTTCGACTTCTAAAAACTGGGCGGTTTGGTTACACGAATATTTAGAAGAGTTTCCAGATAAGCAAGATGTTTTACGTTACGCGTTAACATCAAACGCTCCTGAAACAAAAGATAATGACTTTACTTGGAAAGATTTCCAAGCGAGAAATAACAATGAATTAGTTGCCATTTTCGGAAACTTCGTGAATCGTGTTGTCGTTTTAACTAATAAATATTACGATGGTGTTATTCCAACTCCAAACGAATTTACAGAAGTTGACGAACAAACTTTAGCAGAATTAAAAGCGTATCCAGCTGTGATTTCAAGTTCGGTTGAACGTTACAGATTCCGTGAAGCTTTGGGCGAATTGATGAATGTTGCTCGTTTAGGAAACAAATACTTAGCAGACGAAGAGCCTTGGAAAGTAATGAAAGACAATCCAGAGCGTGTAAAAACTCAAATGTATGTGGCGTTGCAAATTGCTGCTGCGTTGAGCGTTTTGGCTGAACCATTTTTACCTTTTACAGCTGCAAAACTTTCTAAAATCTTGAACTTGGCTGACCTTAAAGAACATTTTGCAGGTTTCAGTAAATTCTTGAAAGAGAAAAACCGCGATGCAAAAGACATCTTTATTGATAAAACATTAGGATGGAATGACATTTCTGAAAACTCAGATTTATTGCCAGCAGGACACAAAATTGGTGAAGCAGAATTGCTTTTCGCTAAAATTGAAGACGAAGAAATACAAAAACAAATAGACAAATTGGAAGCGACAAAAACCGCAAATATTGCTGAAAACAAACAAGCAGAACCACAAAAAGATTTAATTCAGTTTGAGGACTTTGCGAAAATGGATATTCGTATCGGAACTATTTTGGAGGCTGAAAAAATGCCAAAAGCAAACAAACTTTTGGTTCTAAAAGTAGATACAGGAATCGATGTTCGTACAATTGTTTCAGGAATTGCTGAAAGTTTTTCGCCAGAAGAAATCATCGGAAAACGTGTTTCTGTATTAGCAAACCTTGCTCCAAGAGCTTTACGTGGTGTTGAAAGTCAAGGAATGATCTTGATGACAACAAACGCTGAAGGAAAACTGGTTTTTGTAAATCCAGATGCTGATGCGCCAAATGGTGCTACAGTAAATTAAACTGATTTTACACACTAAACATATAGTTTGTCATTTCGAGGAACGAGAAATCTTCGCAAGTAACTCCGCAATGAGAATCCAATCTTTGTAGAGCCTCTCGCGAAGATTTCTCGTTCCTCGAAATGACAACATTGACAGAACAAAAAAATAAAATAAAATTCTTACATTTTATTATTTCTTTTAAACTCGTTTTTGTAAGTTTGTTCTGCAAAAAAATACAGTAAGGAGTAATCCTTGAAACTTTATTACTTAACATAAGCGAACCCTCGCCATGATGTCCCTATGGAAACTCGGGAAACCTATCCTTACTGGGGTATTTTTGCACATCTAAAGCGAGGGTTTCGTGCGTTTAAATTTTTTCGGTTATGCAAAGAGAAAATCAAAAACCGACACATCAAGATGTAATGCCATCGATGGCAAAATTCCTTTCAGACTTATGGTTTGAAGGAGATTTTAGAGAACAGCCCCATTATCTGTCTGAAATTTTCAAGCGAATTCTTGAAACAGATTTAGGAGATGACAAAGAGCTAAGATCAAAAATGATGGAATGCATCAAAACCAGTGAAATGCTTGCCGAAACACTCGAACCGTTTTCGGATAAACAAATTCAGAAAGCCTGCAGTAAAATTTTAGCTGCTTAAAACAACAAAAAAGCGTGAATCAATTACTATTTTTAATCGATTCGCGCTTTTTCCTTTCAAAATAGTCGCTTTCTAAGTTATCTTTGAAAAATAATACACGATTAAAATTCATTCAATGAAACTCACAAAACCAAGATTAGCCCTAATCTGCGGTATACTCTGCATATCTATTTTCCCGATATTGGTAAAATTACGTTTAACACCAGGATTGATTTCGGCTTTTTACCGAATGTTTTTTGCTGTAGTATTGCTTTTGCCTTATGTTATTTTCAGCGGAAACTTTAAACTTCCAAAACTAAAATTTGCTCTTTTGGCAATACTTTGTGGTGTTTTATTTTCGTCTGATGTTGCCGTTTGGAATATCGCCATTCAGGAATCAAGTGCGACTCAGGCTTCGTTGCTGACCAATTTATCTCCAGTTTGGGTTGGTGTTGGTTCTTTCTTTTTTCTGAAAGCAAAACCTGCAACAAATTTCTGGATAGGAACATTGGTCGCTTTATTCGGAATGATAACTTTGGTTGGTTTTGAATTTTTTATCGATTTAAACTTCGATAAAGCATTTCTATTTGCCGTTTTATCTGGAATTCTATATTCCATTTATCTTTTGGTCAGTAAAAATGTCCTTTCAGAAGTTGATGTTCTTTCGTTTATGACGATTAGTTTATTTGCTTCAAGCATTTATTTAGGAATTTTATGTTATGCATTAGGCGAACCTTTCACCGGATTTTCAAATACTGGCTGGTTTGTTCTCGTGCTGCAAGCTGTTATTTGCCAATTGTGCGCTTGGCTTTCTATTAGTTATGCCACTCAGCACATGCGTGCAACGAGAGTTTCGTTGAGTTTACTAAGTCAAGCAGTAATTACTTCAATTTTGGCTTGGTTGTTTTTGGAAGAACAAATAACTTTACAGATGGTTTTGGGTGGAATCATTCTGCTTTTCGGAATCCGAATTACATTTTACGATAAAACGATTTCTTTGAAAAGGCTTTTTTCTAAGTAAAGAACAGCTCACAGATTTCCACAGATTTAAAGAATTAACACAGATTATTAATTAATTTTAAAAAAAGTTCTCACGCAGATTTGGCAGATTGGTTTTTGAAAAATTTTTTCACGCAGATTCAACAGATTTAAGCAGATTTTAAAATCATTTTAATCTTAATAATCTGTGGCAAAAAAATTAGTTTAATTCGTGAATTGCTTCGTCTGTTCGCTACCGCTCGAGTCGTGGCTAAAAATAAACCTGAAACCTGAAACAAAAAACACTTGAAACAAAAACACTATGTTACATAAAACTAAAATACCAAACTTAAAAGTAATCGCATTTGATGCCGATGATACTTTGTTTGTAAACGAACCTTATTTCGAGGAAACCGAACATAAATTTTGCGCTTTGATGGAAGATTACCTTTCGCATCAAGGCATTTCACAGGAATTATTCAAAATAGAAATTGCCAATCTGCCGTTGTACGGTTACGGAATCAAAGGATATATCCTTTCAATGATCGAAGCAGCAATGAATATTTCCAACAATACCATTCCGATTGAAGTCATTGAAAAAATCATTCAATATGGAAAAGAATTACTCGAAAAACCAATCGAATTGCTGGACGGAATTGAAGAAACACTTCAAGCCTTAAAAGGCAAATACAAATTGGTTGTTGCCACAAAAGGCGATTTAAAAGACCAGCACAGCAAATTACACCGTTCTGGTTTGGGGCATTATTTTCACCATATCGAAGTAATGTCAGACAAACAAGAAATTGATTACCAAAAACTTTTGGGCCGTTTAGATATTGAGCCGCACGAATTTTTGATGATCGGAAATTCATTGAAATCAGATGTTCTGCCTGTTTTAGGAATTGGCGGTTATGCCGTTCATATTCCGTTTCACACTACTTGGGAACACGAAAAAATTAATCATACCATAGAACACGAACACTTTAGTTCATTTGAAACTATTGCAGAAGTGGTTCCGAATTTATTATAATGAAAACACTTTTAGATCTAGAAAATTGGAATAGAAAAGAGCATTTTGCCCATTTCAAACAAATGGAAGAACCTTTTTTTGGCGTCACTGTAGAAATTGACTGCAAAAAAGCGTATCAAACTGCAAAAAGCATCAATGCTTCTTTCTTCATTTTCTATTTGCATAAAACTTTGGCTGCAGTAAACACCATTGAAAATTTTAAATACCGAATTTCAGAAGACAAAATATACATTAACGATCAGATTGATGTATCGGCAACTATTGGTCGTGAAGATGGTACTTTTGGATTTTCTTTAATAGAATATCATCCTGATTTTAAAACATTTGAACAAATTGCCTTAACCGAAATCGAACGTATTCAAAATACAACCGGACTTTTCACAAGATCTTTTGATGATGATAACCTGATTCATTTTTCGGCAATTCCGTGGTTGAATTTTAGTTCGATAACCCATGCACGCAGTTTTACATATCCTGACAGCTGTCCGAAAATTTCGTTTGGCAAAATGATGGTTTCCGAAACTGGAAAAAGAACCATGTCGATGGCTGTTTATGTGCATCACGGTTTAATGGACGGAATACACGTTGGTCAATTTGTAGATCTTTTTCAAGAGCTAATGAATCAATAATAATCGGAATGATTTTTGCGCCTAGAAACATATGAAACGATTTTTCCTTTTTCTGTTTTTAATTTCCAGTACTGTTATGCTAAGTCAGACAGTGCTGACTTCTTATTCCATAGATTTAAAAAACAAATTAGGACAGTCCCAAATCATGACGGGAGAAAATACTGTTACTCATGACGTATTTACTTTCGCCGCAAGCGCAGACAGTCTTTCGATATTAAAATACAATAGCGCTTTATTCTTAAGAGATAAATTTGTCACTTCTCGCCAATACACCGAAAACAGATCTTTGATGGGGTATAGTTTCAGCGAAGATGGAAATCCGACTTTGTATTGGTTTTCTCAAGAAGAAAAATCAATCATTTTGATTAAATATTATCTGGAAAACAAAACCTTGAGAGCATTGAAATTTCAAATTCCGCTTGAAGACAACTACATTTTAGCCAATTATCAAAAAGACAACAATTTCTATTTATTGTTACAAAGCAAAACAAAACAGGCATTGACTGCTTTTGTTTTTAAAAACGGAATGGCAGAGGAAAGATTTCTCGATTTCAGTTCTTTCAAATTCATAGATCGAAAAACACAACCTAAAACATTCAATCAGATTTTAAACGAAAATCCGATTGAGAAGATGGATGCAGGCGAGTATAATCCCTTGTATAAAGTTAGCGCGAAAAGTAAACTTTACACACTTCCAAACCGTTTGATTCTAACTTTGGACCAAAGTTTCAGAAAGACACAATTGTTTGATATCAATTTAGACAATCAGGAAATAAAAGAGAAAATATTTGTGAAACCAGTTGGAGCGAAAAATCCAAAAACGTCAAACTCTTTTTACCACGAAAACAAATTATACCAAATCAATGCTAATGCTGACGAACTTTTGTTTGATATAAAAGATTATGAATCTGGCCAATCTATAAAATCATTTACAGTCTCAAAACAAGATACTATTCGTTTTAGCAATTCACCGTTATTGATGCAAATTGAAGATCGAGCACCCAAACAATTAAAGAATACCGCTAAGTTCTTAAAAGTATTATCTTCTCTTGATGCTGGAATTTCGGTTTATAAAAACCAAAAAAATCTCTTTATCACTTTAGGAGGATCGGGAAGCGATTTAAAGTCGTTTTCAGTGAACGGTTTTAATTTTAATGATCCTTTTGGAGATTTTCCATCAAATGGTCTTTATAATGTTGAGACCAATTATTCTGCTTTTTTCGAATGCATTTGGACAAAAAAATTGGAGCTAACCAAAGAAACACACGAACCTTTTGCTGCCGACCAAGTCTATTATTTTTTAGATTCCCATAAAGAAGCGGCACTTTTTAGTACTCTCAAACTAAATAACTACACCATTTTAAGTTACTACGATGTTGTTGCGAAACAAATTGTTTTGCGCAAATTTACCGACGGCTTTAATTAAACAAATTCGTTATCAACAACTTATATAGAATTCCGCATCTGCGAGGCATTCCTTATTCTTTAATTTTTACTTAATAGTCTTATTTTAATACTTTTTTGGCTTTTAAAGAAAGTTTTTACCTACAATTTATTGTTGATTTGGGCAAAAATTTAAAAATTAAAAAATAATGAAAAAAATTGTAATGACTCTTGCATTCGCCCTAGCGTTAACTGGAGTAAATGCACAAACAGAAAGCAATAATGCTTACAATAAATGGTCTATAGATTTAGGCGCTGGTTTTAACAAACCACAACGACCATTTAACGATGGATATTCTACAAATACTGTAAGTCCATGGACTGGAGATTTAGGAGTTCGTTATATGTTTAACAACAAATTTGGTTTGAAAGCAGATTTTGGATACAACAGTTTTACAGCAAAAGGAAGCTCTATTGATTTTGACTCAAAATACTACAGAGTAGATTTACAAGCTGTTGCCAATTTAGGACGTATCATGAATTTTGAAACTTGGACTAATACTTTTGGTTTATTAGGACATGCTGGTTTTGGCTATGCTCAATTAAGAAGTGATAACTTCAAAGGGACAGACGAAATGGGTAATTTTATTGCTGGTGTAACTGGACAAATAAGATTATCAAACAGAATCGCATTAACTGGTGATTTCTCAACTATTCTAAACGCATCTCAAGATCATACTTTTGATGGAGCATACGTTCCAAACAACAGAGGTTTTTCTGGATTGATCTTTAACGGAACTGTTGGTTTAAACGTTTACTTAGGTAAAAACACAAAACATGCAGACTGGACAGTAATTTCTAATGAAGATAGTGATCTTTCTGCTTTAGAAAGCAAAGTAGCAGATCTTGAATCACAAATCAAAAATAGACCTGCACAAAAAGAAGTGGTTATTGAAAAACAAGTAAGCGCGCCACAACCAAATGATAATGAATTGATCAGAAAAATGATTAATGACAAGTATTTCAGTGTTTATTTCGATTTTAATAAAACTACTCCAATTGAGAACTCAACAGCTGCAATTGATATTGTTTTAAATTACTTAAGACAAAATCCTTCTGCTACTCTTGACCTTATAGGTTATGCCGATCAAGTTGGAAAAGCTGAGTACAACGACAAACTATCTAATACTAGAGCAACAAACGTAAAAACAATTTTCGAAAAAGCTGGAATTGCTTCTTCTCGTTTAAATGTTGTTGCAAATGGTGCTGATACTTCAATTCAAAAAGACTCTGAGGAAGCTAGAAGATTAGCTAGAAGAGTTACATTTATTGTAAAATAATTTCTTTTTAATACTTGATTAAAAGTCCTTAAGATTTTTTCTTAAGGGCTTTTTTATTTTTCACAAAATTAAAATGATGTAAATACGGCATAAAATTTGAACAAATTTCTACTGAATATATTTAAGAAGCGCATTTATGAAAAAACAACTACTTCTTTTTCTTTTGTTTTCTAAAACAGTTTTGTTTAGTCAAACAGTATTAAATTCTTTACCGCTCAATCTAAACTTCTTATCAAAAACTCAGATTTTAAATATTGAAGACAAGAAAAACAAAGACATTTATGCCATTGCCTGGGACAAACAAAGCGTAAATATTTTAAAATACAATCAATCTTTATTTCTAACGAGTCAGTTTACAGATTTAATTAAAAAAGAAGTAAATCGAAATCTTATGGGAGGCACTATTAGTACAGACCAAAAGCCAACCTTGTACTGGATTTCAGGAAACAATAAAAACATTTTAATTACCACTTACAATCTTGACCGCAAAACATCAGAATCTCTAAATTTTGATTTTCCACGAAATCATGAATATATAATAAATTCGTTTCAAGATAATAATGCCTTTTATATTCTTGCTAAAGAGATAGATTTTGAGCATCTTCTTCTTTATAGATTTGAAAATCGAAAGTGTGAAATTAAAATGCTTGATTTTTCTAGTTTTACTTTCAAAAATAAAGAGAAAGTGAACATTTCTTTCAATGCGCTCATCAAACACTTTCCGATTAAAAAGATGGAATTGGATATTCTTAATCCTATTGATTTTACATCACAAATAAGTAAAATGTATGTGGTCAATGATTACCTTGTTTTGACATTCGATAATCGTTTAGAACGAACACAGGTTTTTGAGGTTAATTTAAATACTGGTGCTATGAAAGAAAGAACTTTTAATCAGCCTGTTTCCGAAAATCCATTGCGAACATCAAATTCATTTTACAATGGTGGAAAACTATTTCAAGTCGTGGCCAATAAAGAGGAATTACTGTTTCAAATAAAAGATTTTGATTCTAAAAATACCATTAAAAAATTCTCTTTTTCAAAAAATGATAGCATTCCATTTAAAAACTCACCTTTCTTTGTTCAAATTAACAACAAGAAACCTCAGCAATTAAAAACTACTGCAAAATTCCTTAAAGATTTAGATGGACTTACTGCTGGTATTTCTGTAGTTAAAAATCAAAAAAACAGTTTTGTCACCTTTAGTGGTTTTGGAGAATCTATAGATTATTATTTTAAATCTGATTCTCCTGATACTTTTGGAGTGCGTGAATATTATTCATTAAGCAAAATAGTCTATTTTGATGCTACCTTAAATGAAAATTTAGATTTCATAAGCAACAAACATTCAGAACCATTAGCAATTGAAAACTTATTTTACTTTTTAAACAACAACAAAGGCATCCAATTGTACGATACGCTAAGATTAAAGAATTATTACATCTTAAGCTATTACGACAAAGCTTCTCAACAATTTATCATGCGAAAATTTACTGATGGTTTCATGATGCAAGAAAATAGAAACCCAATCATAAACAAATCTATATTTTCAAATCCTGCTGCGTTTGAGAAAATTAACTTTAAGAAGAATTAATCTTAAAGTCTAATGTTTTCAAGGTTTCTCAAAAGTGTAATGGATAATTTTTCTTAATTTTACCAAAAAGACACTTATTATGTTAGCAAAAAATATTGAATCGGCTTTAAACAAGCAAATCCGCATAGAAGCAGAATCTTCGCAAACTTATCTTTCTATGGCTTGTTGGGCTGAAGTACAAGGATTAGAGGGAATCGCTCAATTTATGTACACACAGTCAGATGAAGAGCGCGCACATATGCTTAAACTAGTTAAGTATGTAAACGAACGCGGAGGACACGCTCAAGTAACAGATCTTAAAGCACCAAAAACAACTTATACTACTTTCAAAGAGATGTTTGAAGAGCTTTACAATCACGAACTTTTTGTTTCGCAATCTATCAACGAATTGGTACATATTACTTTTGAAGAAAGAGATTACGCGACACACAATTTCTTGCAATGGTACGTTTCTGAACAAATTGAAGAAGAAGCTACTGCTAAGTCTATCTTAGATAAAATCAACTTAATTGGTGATGATAAAGGCGGACTTTATTTGTTTGATCGTGATATTCAGCAATTAACAGTTACGAGTTCAATCGCTATCAATCCTAAATAAAAAAGTTAAAGTTTATTTAGAATATTTAAAAATACCTTTTTTGGTTTATATTTGTCTCTGTTTTTAAAATTCAGAGGAAAAAGTGAGCAAGAAAGAAAAAGACAAGGACAAAAAAAAGGATAAAAAGAAAAAGAAAAACGCTGCTATCCTTGATAAAATTAAGAAGATTGAAAACTGTAAATCTTCTTGCTGTGAGAAATATAAAAAGAGCGAAAAGAAACGCTGCTCACGCTGTCCTATGTTTGATTTATTCAAAAAAACTGCTTAATACAATATAGAAAAACCCATCAGATTTCTCTGGTGGGTTTTTTAGTTTTAAATTGCAGTCACTTTCGACTTTTAAATTCTATTATGGAAAACGCTATTACAATTCCCAAATCTAGTCTCGACTTTTTAGTCGAACTGAAAAAGAACAACAATAAACCGTGGTTTGAAGAACATAAACCGCAATATTTAATAGAACTTAATCACATTGAAAATTTTGCAGGCGCACTGCTTAAGGAACTTTCTAAAACCGATGTTCTAGAAAATACTTCGGGTAAAAAAAGTGTGTATAGAATCTATCGCGACATTCGTTTTTCTAAAGATAAAACGCCTTTTAAACATTATTGGGGCGGAAGTTATACTCGAGCAACCGCAGCAAGACGCGGTGGTTATTACTTCCATCTGGAAAAAGGAAATAGCTTTTTTGCAGGCGGTTTCTGGGGGCCAAATGCCGCAGATTTAAAACGAATAAGAACTGAATTTGCACACGATCCAGAAACTTTTCAAGAAATATTAAACTCAAATTCTTTCAAAAGTAATTTTGGCACTTTGCAAGGAGAACAGCTCAAAACAAAGCCAAAAGGTTTTGATGTTGATCATCCAGCTATTGATTTGCTTCGTTTTAAACAATTTTTGGTTATAAAACGTTTTACTGATGAAGAAGTATTAAGTCCGCAATTTTTAGAACTGGCTCTTGACGCTTTCAAAAACATGAAACCTTTTTTTGACTACATGAGCGAAGTCCTTACAACCGATGCTAATGGCGTTTCAATTTTATAAAAACAATTTTCCGTAAAGTATAAAACCCGACAGGTTTTAAAAACCTGTCGGGTTTAACTAACGATATTCTTTAAAATTATTATTTACTCAGCAGTAAAATTTCATTTACTACAACTTCAGTTATATAACGCTTTTCGCCGTTTTTGTCATCGTAGCTTCTGTGCGTTAATTTTCCTTCAACAGCGATTTCTTTCCCTTTTACAACATACTTTTCGATAATTTCCGCTGTTTTCCCCCAAGCAGTTATGCGATGCCATTCGGTTTGCTCTACTTTTTCGCCTTTATCATTTCTATAAATCTCATTTGTTGCGATTGTAAGATGAGCAAGTTTTCTACCGCTTTCTAATGTTTTAATTTCTGGATCATTACCAACATTCCCGATTAATTGTACTTTGTTTCTAATTGCACTCATGGCGTATACTGTTTTAATGTTATTATTAAATTGAATCGTTTATCGAATTCAACACTGCAAAGATGCCAAACCTCAACATTAACAGTCGGTTGTTAACTATTTACTATCGACTGTAACTATTTGTAAGCGTTTGTAAATGGAATTTGTTTTTTGTATATTTGAGATAAATCTTACGATATGCAAGCAAAAATTAAAAAAGTAGAGTTAAGAAATCTTGAAATAGAAGACTATAAACAATTAAAGAAATCAATGATTGAATCGTATCCAGAAATGGCAGATTCTTATTGGAGATCTGAGGATATAGAAAGACTTCTTTCAATTTTTCCAGAAGGACAGCTGGTGATTTTGGTTGACGGAAAAGTTGTTGGCTCTGCCCTATCTCTTATTGTTGACGAAAAATTAGTAGAAAAAAGACATAATTATCAGCAAATTAGTGGCGATTATACCTTTTCGACCCACAATCCAAATGCTGAAATTTTATACGGCATAGATGTTTTTATTCACCCCAATTATAGAGGCTTGCGTTTAGGGCGCCGTTTGTATGATGCAAGAAAGGAACTTTGCGAACAATTAAACCTTAAGGCGATTGTCTTTGCAGGAAGAATTCCGAACTATAGAGAACATGCCAAAAAGATGTCTCCAAAAACGTATATCGAAAAAGTCCGTACAAAAGAATTATACGATCCAGTTCTTTCTTTTCAATTAAGCAACGATTTTCACGTTTTGAGAATCATCAAAAATTATCTGGAAGGCGACGAAGAATCGAAAGAATTTGCGGTTTTACTCGAATGGAATAATATTTATTATGATGATAGTCCGAAACTGATTAATTTAAAGAAAAACATTATTCGTTTAGGATTAATTCAGTGGCAGATGCGTCCGCTCAATAATGTTGAAGCACTTTTTGAGCAAGCTGAATTTTTTATTGATGCCGTTTCGGGTTATGGTTCTGATTTTGCTTTGTTTCCAGAATTGTTTATTGCGCCATTAATGGCCGATTATAATCATCTGTCTGAAGCAGAAGCTATTCGTGAGCTTGCCCGCCACTCTGATCCTATTAGAAAGAAATTTCAGGAATTTGCCATTTCATACAATATCAACATCATTACCGGAAGCATGCCTTATTTAGAAGGCGGAAATCTTTACAATGTTGGTTTCTTATGCAAAAGAGACGGAACTTCAGAAATGTATACCAAAATTCATATCACGCCAAACGAAGTTATACATTGGGGAATGAAAGGCGGATCGGAATTTAAAACCTTTGATACCGATTGCGGTAAAATTGGAATTTTAATTTGCTACGATGTCGAATTCCCAGAAATTTCCAGACTTCTGGCAGATGAAGGAATGAACATTTTGTTTGTACCATTTTTAACCGATACACAAAACGGATATACTCGCGTAAAACATTGTTCACAAGCACGTGCTATCGAAAATGAGTGTTATGTAGCCATAGCAGGTTGCGTTGGAAATCTTCCGAAAGTGAACAATATGGATATCCAATATGCGCAGTCTTCTGTATTTACACCATCCGATTTTGCTTTTCCAAGCAACGGAATCAAAGCTGAAGCTACTCCAAACACAGAAATGACACTTATTGTCGATGTTGATTTAAATTTATTGAAAGAGCTTCACGAACACGGAAGCGTTAAAACATTAAAAGACCGAAGAACAGATCTTTACGAAATTAAAAAATTGAATTCATGAAAACATGCCTCGAATGTTCTGCTAAAATTTTTGGTCGAGAAGACAAGAAATTCTGCTCAGACAGCTGTCGAAATGCCTACAATAACAAAATAAATAAAGATAGCACGAATTTCATGCGAAATATAAACAACAAGTTACGCAAAAATTACCGTATTTTGGCAGAGTTAAATGTAGACGGAAAATCCAAAGCTTCTAGAGACAAATTACTCACAAAAGGCTTTGATTTTGAGTTCTTTACAAACATTTTACAAACCAAAACAGGAAACACATATTATTTCTTGTATGATCAAGGATACCGTTCCTTGGACAATGATTATTTTATGCTTGTTAAAAAAGAAATATAGTTAGTATTATTTACCATGAGAAAAAACCAAACCTCAATTCTAGCCATAGTCTGCATTTTAGCGTTACTTGGCATTATATATGCCACGATGATGCCACAAGGAATCTCTAAGGACGATGAAGCGCTTGCTGAGTTTTCGACCGAAAGAGCTTTTAACCAGGTTGAGATTATTTCACAAAAACCGCACTATGTCGGATCGACCAATCACGAACTGGTTGCTAATTATCTTAAACTAGAATTAAACAGAATCGGGTTAGAAACGAGTGTTCAGGAAGGTTTTACTCTAAATGATAAAGGTCTTTTAGTAAAGTCAAAAAATATTTTGGCTCGCATTAAAGGAACAAACAATACAAAAGCACTTTTACTTCTTTCTCATTATGATAGTGCACCGCATTCTTTCTCAAAAGGAGCAAGCGATGATGCTTCTGGAGTTGCAACAATTTTAGAAGGTGTACGTGCCTTTTTATACTCCAAACATCCTCAAAAAAACGATATAATTATATTATTCTCTGATGCCGAAGAATTAGGATTAAACGGAGCTGCTTTATTCGTAAACCAGCATCCTTGGGCAAAAGATGTTGGTTTGGTTTTAAACTTTGAAGCAAGAGGAACTTCTGGTCCAAGCTATATGTTAATGGAAACCAACAAAGGAAATCAGGCATTGGTTGAAGAATTTTCTAAGGCAAAACCTTCTCATCCTGTTTCTAATTCTTTGATGTACAGCATTTACAAAATGCTTCCTAATGATACCGATTTGACTGTTTTTAGAGAACAAGGAAATATTCAAGGATTTAATTTTGCATTTATCGATGGTCATTTCAACTATCACACGCAGCAGGATGATATTCAGCATTTAAACAAAACTACCTTAACGCATCAAGGCACCTATATTATGCCTTTGCTAAAATATTTTACAAACATCGATTTGAATCAAACAGAGTCTACCGAAGACAATGTTTATTTCAGCGCTCCATTTTCATTTATTAGCTATCCGTTTTCTTGGGTAATGCCAATGACTATAATTGCTTTCGGATTATTGTTTTTGTTGATTTTTGTCGGAAGAGTAAAAAGAATCATCACTTTCACAGAAATTTTCAAAGGTTTTGTTCCGCTTTTAGGCTCTCTTATTATTTCAGGATTAGTAACCTTTTTAGGTTGGAAACTTATTCTCGAAATTTATCCGCAATATTCTGATCTTCTAAACGGATTTACTTATAATGGACATGCTTATATTGGCGCTTTTGTTACGTTGAGCATCGCAATTTGTTTTGCTTTCTATCATCATTTCTCTGAGGCCAAAACTACCATGAACCATTTTGTGGCTCCTTTATTGGTTTGGATTATCATTAATGCATTTTTAGCCAATAGCCTAACGGGAGCTGGTTTCTTAATAATTCCTGTTTATTTCGGAATATTATTATTCGGAATATTTGTGTTTACACAGCATTACAGTTTAGGAATGAATCTAATATTCTCTATTCCTGCCTTGGCAATTGTTGCGCCTTTTATCATAATGTTTCCAATTGGTCTCGGCCTTAAAATCTTATACGGAAGCGCCATTCTAACCGTTTTATTATTCGGATTATTACTTCCAATTTTCGGTGCATTTGCCAAAAAAGGTGCTTGGATCGTGGTTTTCTTTATTGCTTCTATTTCATTTTTCGTTTACGCAGGATATCATTCAGGTTACGAATATGGCAAAGCCAAATCAAACAGTTTATTGTATGTTTATAATGCTGATACTAATTCTGCTGTCTGGACCACTTATGACACAAATTTAGACGAATGGACTAAATCGTATTTAGGCGAGAAAAATCAAAAAGCTGTTGGTTTAAATACCTTGCCTCTTTCAAGCAAATACAATACTACTTTTACTTACAGCGCTATCGCACCAGTTGTCGATGTTCCGAAACCTACAATTCAATTTTTAAGAGATAGCGTTATTGGAAATAATAGATATTTGAAAATCAGAATTACTCCAAATAGAAAAGTAAATCGTTACGATATTTATGCAAATCCAAAAATGACATTTTATAACTTTAAAGCAAATGGAGTGTCAACTTCTGGCGAAAAAGGAAATCGTTTGGAAAGAGAAGACAGTAAAATTTTGTGCTATTATGTAGTAGGCAACGAACCGCTGGAAATGGATTTCTACATTAACAAATCTTCTGTTTTTGATATGGATTTAATTGAAAGTTCATTCGATTTGATGACCAATCCGTTATTAAAGGTTAAACCAAGAGATAATTGGATGATGCCAACACCATTTGTATTGAATGATGCCGTATTGATTCAGCAGAAAATCAAAAGATATACACCGCCAGTAAAACCACTTGAACCTGTTGTGGTGCCAACAGACAGTTTAACTGTTGCAAAAGACAGCATCAAACCGGTTGTACAACCTTAATGAACAGTAAAAAACAATACTATGGCAACAAATGTTTCTACAATCGTTTTGAATGCTCCAGTTGAAAAAGTATGGAACGCACTAACACAGCCTGAATTAGTCAAGCAATGGCAGTATGGAAGTGATTTAATTACAGATTGGAAAATCGGCAATGAAATACGCTTTAGAAATGAATGGGAAGGCCAAGTTTTTGAGCAATGGGGAACTGTTTTAGAAATTGTTCCAAATCAAAAAATAAGATATTCTTTGTTTTTTCCGAGACCTGGATTAGAAGATAAACCCGAGAATTATTTCATAATGAGTTATGTTTTATCTGAAGAAAATCAGAAAACAAAACTCGAAATAATTCAGGAAGATAATCGTCCAGGTGCAGTTCAGGAGAAACCGCAAGGAGAAGAAAATCCAATTCTACAGGCATTAAAAGTCGTAATAGAATCTTAAATTTGTTAATCTGCTCTTTTTATTTGATTCATAGTCAAAAAACCTTTCTTACTCTTTAACTTTGTTCCTTTGAATCTCAAAAAATGACAAAAATAAGCATACTTGGCTGCGGCTGGCTGGGATTTCCTTTAGCAAAAACATTACTTAAAAAAGGAATTTCAATAAATGGATCAACAACTTCAGAAAACAAACTTTCAATTTTAAAAGACGCAGGAATAAATCCGTTTTTAGTGAGTGTTGAAAGTGAAGGGATTTCCGAAAACATCGATACTTTCTTAGCAAAAAGCGAAATCTTAATCATAGACATTCCGCCAAAACTAAGAGCTGTCGATCCAGGTTCTGAGAAGAAAGCTTTTGTCGAAAAAATCAAGAATTTAATTCCTTTTATAGAAAAATCAACGGTTAAGAAGGTGCTTTTTGTGAGTTCAACTTCTGTTTATGGTGATGATAATGGTCTTCTAACCGAAGAAAACAATCCCAATCCGGAGACAGAAAGCGGTAAACAATTGCTTTTAGCAGAAAACCTCCTTCTTGAAAATCAAAACTTCGAAACCACAATTTTACGTTTTGGCGGATTAATTAGCGAAGATCGTCATCCTATTAAGTTTTTAGCTGGAAAAGAAAACATTGAAAATCCAGATGCTCCCGTTAATCTAATTCATCAAATTGATTGTATTGGTATTATTGAAGAAATCATAAACCAATCTAAATGGAATGAAGTTTTTAATGCCGTTGCTCCTTTTCATCCAACAAGAGCAGAATATTACACTTCAAAAGCTATTGAAATGGATTTGGCTTTACCTAAATTCAGTTCTCAACATTCTGATATTAAAAAAGTTATTTCGAGTGAAAAGATAGAACGCACATTACAGTATAAATTTATCTTAGAAGAATATTAAAACTTTCAAATAAAGATTAAATAAAAACACTATTTTTCCTTCATAAAAAATAAGTGTTTTTCCAGATGAAAAAATTCAGGTTTCTATTTTCAATCAGTATTTTACTGTTTGCTTTTTTCCAAAGTTACTCCCAAAACGATTCTATTCCCGAGAAATCAGAAAAAATAAAACAATTTCACGCTGATATCGTTGTTAAGGAAAATGGGAACCTTATCGTTACAGAAAACATTACTGTTTATGCTGCTGAACTATTCATAAATCACGGAATTTATAGAGAGCTTCCGATGGAAAGCAATTCACCGAAAGTTTCTAAAACCAATTTCTATAAAGTTCTAAGCGTATACAGAGGTAATTCGAAAGAACCATATCACTTAAATATAGACTCCGAAAAATTTGGAATCTACATTGGGGATGAAGAAATATATCTGCCAGAAGGGACTTATACTTATAAATTGACGTATGAAATTGAAGCACAAATACATTCTTATAGCGATTTTGATGAAGTTTACTGGAATATTACAGGAAATTATTGGGAGTTTGATATTGAAAATGTCACTGCAAAAATAACTTTACCGAAATCTGCAAAAGCATTTCAGACCGCTTGCTACACAGGTCTTTTAGGTTCAAAAGCACACGATTGCAATTCAAAAGTTATAGACAATTCGATTTATTTTACTTCTAAAAATCTAAAAAAAGGAGAAGGTTTTACCGTCGCTGCTGGTTTTCCTAAAGGATTTGTTCATCAGCCTTTTTTTCGTCCGCATTATAAAATGGATGAATTTTTATCTCCAAACAAAGTATTACTTGCTCTAGCTTTCGTCGCTTTTTGTTTTGCTTTTTACTATTTTTCTTGGAAAAGTCATGGAGAAGATCCTTTATTAGATAAAACCAAGAAAATAGATTTAAAAAGCCTTTATTCTGCAACAGCTCTGCAATACATAAAAGACAAAGGCGTTGATTCGAAAACGCTACTAATCACAATAATCAATCTTTCTATAAAAGGTGCTCTCGAAATTTTTGACAATGGGAAAAAAGTTTGGGCCGATGATTTTAAATATTCACTTAAAAAAGGAAAAGAAACGTTTGGTTTATCTCAGGAAGAAACCGCAGTTTTAGAAGCCTTATTTAGAGAAAACGATTCATTTGAGCTTGACAAAGAAACGTATTTGATTTTCGATAAAGCAAAAGAAGCGCTTGAAAAAAAATTAGAAAAGCAATATAACTTAGCCGATTATTTTTTAAGTAACTCCAAACAAATTCTTATAGGTTTTATTATTACAATAACAGCTTTATTAAGCTATTGTTACATTGATAAAGGAACTATATTTTGGGCTGCTATCTTTGGTTTTATCCTTCTAATAATTACAGCATTGCTTTTTAAAGTAATCATTCAATCTTTCACAAAAGATTTCGGAATGGCTTTGCTTTGTATTTTTTTCTCCATTTTTACGGGTGGTTTTTGCTATGGATTATTCGCTGCAGTCAACTTAGACAAAAGCTACTCCGTCTTAAATTTGATTGTACTGTTCTTAATAATTTCAGGATTTAGCTTTTATTTAAGCATAATCGGCAAGTATACTAAATTAGGCGCCGAGATCAAATTTGAAATCGAAAGATGGAAAAAAGAACTGCTTGATTATAAACCAGAAGAAAGCTCTGCAATAAGCGTTTATGAAGAAAACCTGCCTTATGTATTTGCCTTGGGAATTGAAGAAGATTGGAATTCAAAATTCGCAACTATTTTAGAAAAACTGAATTATAAAAATAATTGGATCAAAACAACTGGCAGCAGCTCTTCACAATTTACTTTAAGATCAGTTACCCATTTTAGCTCTTCTTACGATTCATTTTCTAGCAGTTCCAGCAGCGGAAGTTCTGGTGGCGGAAGCTCTGGTGGAGGTGGCGGAGGCGGCGGTGGCGGTGGCTGGTAAAATCCTCTAAGATTTAACTTATATAATTTATTGATTTAAAAAAACTTTGCGAACTTCGCGATAAACTATTGCGCCTTTGCGGTTAAAAATTATGGAAACAGTTTTCATCAACTCTCCTTTAGGAATCACCAAAATCATTGGAGACGAAAATGGTATTGCCGTAATTTCTGTTTCTGATGTTGGAACCAATGAAGTTTCTGAAGAAATTCCAGAAATTTTACAAGAAGCCGTTTTGCAGTTAAATGAATATTTTGAAGGCAAAAGAACCGATTTTGACCTAAAACTGAATCCGCAAGGAACCGAATTTCAGCAGAAAGTCTGGAAATCTCTTCTTGAAATTCCGTACGGAAAAACGGTAAGCTACATGGATCAGACCAAAAAGCTGGGAGATATAAAAGCAATTCGTGCCGTAGCTTCAGCAAATGGTAAAAATCCGCTTTGGATTGTCGTTCCTTGCCATCGTGTAATTGGCACAAATGGATCTTTAACAGGTTATGCTGGCGGGTTATCACGAAAAAAATGGCTTTTGGAACATGAAAGTCCATCTCCACAACAAAGTTTATTTTAGTTTTACTGTACAAAAAGAAGGATAATTCATTCATTTTTAATTTACGATAGATTAAAAATTTAAATTTGTGTACATTTATACAGAATAAAAATTAGTTCAATTCCCGAATTCGTGACAAAAAAATATGATTGAAAAGATAAACCTTAATAATATTCTCTTTCTCGATATAGAAACCGTTCCCGAAGAAGAAAACTTCAATTCGCTTGACGCGGAAATGCAGTCACTTTGGGATTTGAAAACGCAATATCAGCGAAAAGACGAGTATTCTCCAGAAGAATTTTACGACCGTGCTGGGATCTGGGCCGAATTCGGAAAGATAATCTGTATTTCTGTTGGGTATTTTACCATCAAAGGAGATGTTCGCAATTTTAGAGTGACTTCGTTTTTTGGTGAAGAAAAGAAAATCCTAAAAGACTTTTCGAATCTGATTAACAATCATTTTAATCAGCCTCAGCATTTGCTGTGCGGACATAATTCGAAAGAATTTGATATTCCATTTATTGCCCGAAGAATGATTATCAACCAAATGCCAATTCCAGATAAACTGAATTTATTTGGTAAAAAGCCTTGGGAAGTTCCGCATTTAGACACTTTAGAATTATGGAAGTTTGGCGATTATAAGCATTATACTTCTTTAAAATTATTGACTAAAATCTTAGGAGTTCCTTCTCCTAAAGGAGACATCGACGGAAGTCAGGTTGCCCATGTCTATTATGTCGAAAAAGATATCGACCGAATTATCACCTATTGCGAAAAAGATACCATTGCCGTAGCTCAGATTTTCTTGCGTTTGCGTCGAGAAGATTTGCTAATTGAGGACGAAATAATTCATGTATAACTTCTTTAGATGCTAAGATTCTGATTTACTAAGATTCTAAGATCCTTTTGCATGAACTTATATAACTTATATAGTTTAAAATGATTCATTCCGAAATTTCACATCATCGTATGGCTTCTCAGAAGCTTTATCAAGAAAATCAATGTTCCCCTCAAGAAATTGTGCAGCATTTTGGTGCTATGCAGGCTCAGGATTATGCTATGGCAAAATGGGCAATTGGTTCACGTTGCAATTCCTCAGAAAAGGAAATTGAAGAAGCCGTTAATTCAGGAAAAATAATCAGAACTCATATTCTGCGTCCAACTTGGCATTTTGTTTCTGCTGATGATATCTATTGGATGCTTGATCTTTCTGCTCCACAGGTACAAAGATTTACTATTTCTGCCGCTAAAAAATTTGATTATGATTTGAAGAAATTAGATCAAATCAATAATAAAATTCAAAAACTGTTATCAGGAAATAATCATTTGACTCGGGATGAAATCATGCTGGAACTTGATATTAAAAGAACTTCTAAAGAAGATTTTTTAAACGCTGCCATTATGATGCATGCCGAACTGGATGGTTTGGTATGCAACGGAAGAATGAAAGGCAAACAAATTACGTATGCTTTACTTGAAGAGCGTGTAGAAAAGCCTAAAACCAAATTGAGCAAAGAAGAAGGTTTGGCCAAACTCGCTCTTCGATATTTTGAAAGTCATGGTCCGGCAACATTGCTCGACTTTTCGTGGTGGTCAGGTTTCGCGCCGACTTTTTGCAAAAATGCAATTAACGCAATAGAGTTGCAATTAAATTCTATTACCATTGATAATCAAACATATTGGTTCGGAAAAAATGACAAGAAGGAGAATACCTTTCGCGAAAGCGTACATTTTTTGCCCGCATTTGATGAGATTTTAATTTCATACAAAACGCGCGAAGCTTCATTTACTGGAGATCATCAATCTAAAACTTTAACCAATAATGGCATTTTTAAACCCATCATTTTAGAAAATGGAAAAGTAATTGGAATCTGGAAACGAACCATTAAAAAAGATCACGTCAAAATTGAAACAGAATTCTTTAATGAAACTGAAAGTTCGAAAAAAGAGATTTTGTTTGAAGGAATTAAAGCTTTTGAAACTTATTTGGAAACCAAAGTTGTGATTGAATAATCAATTTCAAAAATAAATAAATTAGATTTCGCCCCGATGGGGCTTTTGAATTAAAGCCTTGATGATTTCTATAAATATTTCGCTCTTCTAGAGCTTTTTTGAATTTTTATCATGTGAAATAGCTCTGGAAGAGCGAAATATTTATAGCAAATGAAATTTCCCAATTTCAAAAAGCCCCAGCGGGGCGACATATCAACTCAAATTCCCAACCCATTAAGCAAAATATTTATGCATTTTATTGCTAAATAATTACATTTACAAAAAAATGTAATTATGGTATTGAGCAGATTTTGGTTAGTTATTTTTATTTCTTCGATTCTTTTTATTGTAGTCAGTTTATTTACTGCCAATACTTATACCATTGATTCTGTTTTAAATGGAAAAAAAGACGATCCTGTTTTAGTTTCTGAAAAATACATTGAAGACCTTCCTGCTTTCTTAAAAGACAGCATAAAAAAAGCGCCAGATCAGACGATGATTATCAATCGTGATACGCTAAATGCCGACACGACTTATGTTTACAAAAACAAAACCGTAAAAATTTATAGCGGACTTCAAAAATCTGATGGTTTATTGCCAACTTGTAAAAGCACTTTAGTAGATTTAATTTTGCCACTTATTGCCTATCTAGCTTTTTTCTGCGGATTAATGGAACTTCTAATAGTTTCTGGAGCTTCTGGAAACCTGGCAAAAGCTTTAAGTCCTGTATTTGTAAAGGTATTTCCAAGTATTCCTAAAAACCATCCTTCGATATCGTACATGACCTTAAACTTCGCTGCCAATTTCTTGGGATTAGATTCTGCTGCAACACCATTCGGATTGAAAGCCATGGAAAGTTTACAAGAAATAAACCCTGAAAAAGATAAAGCCAGTGATGCACAAATCATGTTTATGTGTCTTCATGCTTCTGGATTAACTTTAATTGCAACTTCAATTATCGGGTATCGCGCTGCTGCAAATGCAAGTAATCCTGCCGACGTAATGCTGCCTTGTATTATCACTTCATTTATCGGAACCATTGCCGCTTTTTTAATTGTCGGAGTCAAACAGAAAATTAATTTCAAAAGCGCTTCTCTTTTAATTGGTTTAATGGGATTAATTGCAGCAATTGTTGGATTACTGATGTATGTAAATCATTTAGATTTAATTGGAAAAAACTATTTTACCTCTAATCTTTCTGGATTAATTTTACTTGCCATCATAGTATTTACGCTGATTTTTTCTTTCAGACATGAGAAAAAATTCAGAGAAGCAGACACTACAGTTTTTGACACTTTTGTCGTAGGCGCCAATAACGGAGTGAAAACAGGAGTTACTATTTTCCCTTACGTTTTAGGGATGCTAGTGGCAATCTCATTATTTAGAAACAGTGGTTTATTTGAAATCATCAGTGATGCAATCGGATTTGTTTTCTCAAATCTAGGTGTAAGCAAAGAAATTACAAATGCACTTCCTGTTGCGATGCTGCGTCCGTTTAGTTCTGCGGGTTCTAGAGGCTTCTTAATTGATTCTATGAATACATTTGGAGCCGATTCTCTAACCGCTAGATTGAGCAGTATTTTCCAATGCAGTGCCGAAAGCACATTTTATGTTATTGCCGTTTATTTTGGTTCTGTAAACATTAAAAATACTCGTTACGCGCTAGGCACAATGCTTTTGGTTGATTTGGTCTGCGTTATTACAGCTATTTTTGTGGCAACTTGGTTTTTCTAAAAGAAGCTAAAAAACAATCAAATTAATTACTTCTTATTTTTCGTAAATCTCTTTAAAACAACAAATAAAGATTGTTGTTTTAAAGTTTTTATATAAGTTACCTCTATGAATTAGGCGCATTATCCTACATTATTTTTTCATTTTTTATAAAAAACCTCTTATAATTTTATACTTTAGCCTTCTAACATAAATAAAACAATTAAATATTCCCCCAAATATGTTTAAATGGTTTTTAAGTAAAAAAAAGGACCCTAAGAGTCCCGAAAAAATCGAATACGCCGAAGAGCCAAAACCTACAGAAATACCTGTCGCGCAAAATAAATTCGATACCAACAAAATAGACTGGCTCATTAATGATTCGATTCTTGCCTTTATGCCGCGCGAATTGTTTATGCACTATTCTGATTCCACTACAACAAAAGACCCTCAGGATCCTTCTTGGCAAAATCAGGGATTATACTTTTGGAGAGAAAAAGAAGCTTTTGAAAACAAATCTCTTCCAGAGTTTTTTGAAACTATGGAACAGAAATTATTTATTATTAATGAAGTGCCAGATTATATTTCGTTAGTTTCAGGAAAAGCGATGCCGTGGTTTGGAATGCCTGGAGGTGGCGAAAAATTCTTTTTCAGATATGATGAGACCACTCCTGTCACTTTAGAAGAAGCCTACAAACTTAATGTAATAAATTATGTTGAGATAGTGGAATTGAGTCACGACAATCTTAGCGTTTTAAATGATCGCGATAATTATTGCTTTTTGATTGATCCATATGAAGTAAAATATGAAGATCAGCTTTTTTATCTTAACGGAGAAAAAATCTCATTAGCAGAACTTTATCAAAAAAAGAAACTTTTAGTTCTATCAGTTGAATAAAATCATTTTTGAATTATAATTATGAAAATCCACACTCTTTTTTTCCTGCTTGTTTTAATAGGATGCCAAAAAACAAAACCAACAGATGCCACATCTGTTGCAGAAATCATTGAACCTCAAGAAACTTTAGAGGTTACAAACGATGAAAAAATCATCAAAACCGACACTGTCTCTATTTACACTGACGGAACAGAATCTTCTACAGATTATGTTTTAGCGCATTTAGTAGATCAGCAGGCAGATAAGGACAGTATTGTTACAGTAAAATATCGATTGGATTTTTATCAGAATAAAAATAAAACTGCATCTTCAAAAATCGCTATCAAAGGTTTTGAGAAAGGATCAGAATGGATGGCTTCATACGGTTTGACATCTGAAAGTTCAAAAAATTCTCCATTTATACAAATCTCACTTGGATATCCTGCATGCGGTTATTCGCATGACCACTATCTGTATTATCTAAAAAACAAAGAATTACAGCTAGTGCACCAATGGAGCACAATGACTGACAGCGGCTGGGGAAGCTGGGTAGAAATTGCAAACCCTTCAACCAATTCTGACCCAAAATCTTTTTATTGCAAGACTGTTGCGTTTGTACCTGCAGACGAAGATGAGAATATGGATATGGGAATCCTTACACACTCAGACTCAATATCTTTCGAATTAAAAGACAGTAAGTGGAAAAAAGTTTTACTTTCTGCTAAAGACAAACCATACTTTGAAAAAAAGATGACGTTTGATCAATTCAATAGCGTCGAATAAAATCATAAAACTGTTGAATGAGTCCTTATTCAAATTCTTTCTTAGGTAAATAATTTCTAAATTTGTAAAAAAACAAAACTAATGATTGATTTTATATACCAAGATCCTTATCCGATCTTAAAGGACGATACGCAGTACCGCAAAATCACTTCTGATTTTGTGAAAGTTGAAAAATTTGGAGAACGAGAAGTTTTAACCGTTGACCCAAAAGGTTTGGAGTTATTGGCTGAAGAAGCTTTGACCGATGTTTCGTTTATGTTGAGAACTTCTCATTTGCAAAAATTGAGAAAAATTCTAGACGATCCAGAAGCAACAGACAATGACCGATTTGTAGCTTACAATTTACTTCAAAATGCATCTGTAGCTGCCGAAGGTCAGTTACCAAGCTGCCAGGATACTGGAACTGCGATTGTAATGGCAAAAAAAGGTGAAAGTATTTTTACTGGTGTTGATGATGCAGAATGGTTAAGCCGTGGTATTTTCAATACTTACCAAAAAAGAAATTTACGTTATTCTCAGATTGTTCCGATTTCGATGTTTGAAGAAAAGAATTCTGGTTCAAATCTTCCGGCACAAATTGACATTTATGCTAAAAAAGGAACTTCTTACGACTTTTTGTTTATGGCAAAAGGCGGAGGATCTGCTAACAAAACTTATTTATACCAGCAGACAAAATCTTTATTGAATGAAAAATCGATGGACGAATTCATTCGTACAAAAATCAAAGATTTAGGAACTTCTGCTTGTCCTCCATACCACTTAGCGTTGGTTATTGGCGGAACTTCTGCTGAAGCTAACTTAAGTGCTGTTAAAAAAGCTTCTGCTGGATATTACGACAATCTTCCAACTTCAGGAAACATGGCTGGTCAAGCTTTCCGTGATCTTGAATGGGAAGAAAGAGTTCAGAAAATCTGCCAAGAAAGTGCAATCGGCGCTCAATTTGGAGGAAAATATTTCACTCATGACGTACGTGTAATCCGTTTGCCACGACACGCGGCTTCTTGTCCGGTTGGATTAGGGGTTTCTTGTTCTGCCGATAGAAACATTAAAGGAAAAATCACTAAAGACGGAATCTTTGTTGAGCAATTGGAAACAAATCCGAAACAGTTTTTACCAGAAACAGCTCCACACTTGGAAGCTCCTGTAGAAATTGATTTAGATCAGCCAATGGCAGATATTTTGGCTAAATTATCTCAATATCCAGTTAAAACTCGTCTAAAACTAAACGGAACCGTAATTGTTGCCCGAGATATTGCTCACGCAAAAATCAAAGAATTGTTAGACGCTGGAAAACCAATGCCTGACTATTTCAAAAATCACCCAGTGTATTATGCTGGCCCAGCAAAAACTCCAGACGGAATGGCTTCTGGAAGTTTCGGACCAACAACTGCAGGACGTATGGACGTTTATGTGGATGAATTCCAGAAAAATGGCGGAAGTATGATTATGCTTGCAAAAGGAAACCGTACTAAACAAGTTACTGATGCTTGTAACAAATACGGCGGATTCTATTTAGGTTCTATTGGAGGTCCTGCTGCTATTCTAGCTCAAGATAACATCTTAAAAGTTGAAGTGGTTGATTTTGAAGAATTAGGAATGGAAGCTGTCCGTAAAATTACAGTTAAAGATTTCCCTGCGTTCATTATTACTGATGATAAAGGAAATGATTTCTTTGCAAACTTGTAATTTTTCTTAACCGCAAAGAACACAAGTATTTACGCAAAGTTCGCAAAGAATTATATAAAAACAAAAACCGCCAAAATAGGCGGTTTTTGTTTTTAATCTATAGCGTGCCTTGCGTAAATCCTTGCGCTCTTTGCGGTTTAATTCATCATGCACTTAAATCTTGCTTTTCAAAAGCTATAAAATGCGATATTTCGCCTTTCAAGTTATAAACTGGCGAAGCATCTATTTTGCATTTATAAGTCTGTCCGTTTTTTCTATAATTTTCGAGTGTTTTTGCAAAAGGCATCTGCTTTTTTACTGCTTCTCTAATATCTTTTAAGTCTTTTTGCGAGGTTGCTGGTCCTTGAAACATTTTTGGAGTTTTCCCTAAGACTTCTTCTTCTTTGTAACCTGTCATTCTTTTTATTCCGCTTGACGCGAAAACTATTCTTAAATCCAAATCTGTTACTAAAACTACTTCATTTTTGATTCTTTCCTGGATATTGAGCTTTTTTTCATCCCAGATAAATTCATCTGAAATTTTGCTCATTCTTTTCAAATCAGCGCTTAGTCCTTTTAACTCATTTAGATATTCGTAATGAAAATCCCAAGATAGGATTGGGACTGAATTTCGTTGCAGTGAATCATCAGAATTTTTATTTTTCATATCAAAATTAATTCAGGATGTTGATGGATCTTTTTTCTCAAAGATACAAGAAAAATCTTGTTATAAAAAGTCATGAATCTTAATATACGATTAAAAAGCGTTATCAAAATGTAAATTTTAACTGAACCACAACTGCTTTCTTCACCTCTGTATTTAAGTTACTTAACGAAATTCCAAGCAGTCTTACCGAATCTTTCATTTTTTCCTGATACAGTAATTCTTCAATATTTTCCATAATCAAACTTTTATCAGAAATAAAATAAGGCAAGGTTTTGCTTCTTGTTTGTTGCGAAAAATCGCTGTATTTAATTTTGAGTGTAATGGTTTTTCCCGAAACATTATGTCTTTTTAAACGTTTTTCTAACGAACCTGCAATTCGTTCTAATTGCTCCATCATAAAAATTTCGGAAGACAAGTTCACATCAAAAGTATGTTCTGCGGCTACAGATTTAGCAATTCGAGAAGATTTCACTTCACTATTATGAATGCCTCTCACGACATGATAATAAAATGCTCCTGATTTTCCAAAATGTTTCTCTAAAAACTCTAAAGATTTACTTTTCAAATCGGTTCCTGTAAAAATCCCGAGCTGATACATTTTTTCTGTAGTAACTTTTCCGACTCCATAAAATTTGCGAATAGGCAAATCTTCCAAAAAAGCTTCTACTTCGTCAGGGTTAACCGTTTTTTGCCCGTTTGGTTTGTTATAATCACTCGCAATTTTGGCAACAAATTTATTGACCGAAATACCTGCAGAAGCTGTTAGCCCTACTTCATTAAAAATTCTTGTTCTAATTTCCTGAGCTAGAAGGCTTGCGCTTGGATTTCCTTTTTTGTTTTTAGTGACATCCAAATAAGCTTCGTCAAGTGAAAGAGGCTCAACCAAATCGGTATATTCATGAAAAATTTTATGGATTTTGGACGAAATCTCCTTGTAGCGGTCAAATCTTGGTCTAACAAAGATAATTTCTGGACAATATTTTTTGGCTAAAGCGCCGCTAAGAGCACTTCTGACACCAAACTTTCTAGCTTCGTAACTGGCTGCCGAAACCACACCGCGATTTTCTGAACCGCCAACCGCAACGGGTTTTCCTCTTAATTCAGGATTGTCCATCTGCTCTACCGATGCATAAAAAGCATCCATATCAATATGAATTATTTTACGATATGTTGGTGTTTCAGACATGTTACAAATTTAAAAAGGAAAGCAATAAAAAAGCGCTTCAAATAGTTATAAATAATACCAATCTTTAAAGAATATAAATTCGTTGAGTGCAAACCAATTATTCTTTCTATTTTTGTTCTTCTACTCGAAAAATTAAATAATGCGAACATTTGTTATAGGTGACATTCATGGCGGATTACTTGCACTAGAACAAGTATTACAAAGAGCCGAAGTTACTACCGAAGATACTCTAATTTTTTTGGGCGATTATGTTGACGGCTGGAGTCAGTCTGTTGAAGTAATCGACTATTTGATTGATTTAAAAAGCAAACAAAATATCATCTGCATAAGAGGAAACCATGACCAGCTTGCATTGGACTGGTTAGAAGAAAGACACGATGATTTTGACGAAGAAATGTGGTACAAACATGGCGGAAAAGCCACTGTTGAAGGCTACGCTAAAATTTCTGAAGAGAAAAAGAAAACCCATATCGAATTTCTTGAAAATCTTCAGGATTATTATCTTGACGGTCAAAATCGATTATTTGTTCATGCTGGATTCACCAATTTAAACGGTGTAAAATGGGAATATTTTTCAAAGCTATTTTATTGGGACAGAACTCTTTGGGAAACAGCATTATCATTAGACCCAAAATTAAACGTAGACGACATACACTATCCTAAAAGATTTACCGTTTATAAGGAAGTTTATATTGGTCATACTCCAGTTACCCGAATCGGCGAAACGGTTCCTGTAAATAGAGCTTGTGTTTGGAATGTAGATACAGGCGCTGCATTTAGAGGTCCGCTTACGATTTTAGATGTCGATACAAAGGAATACTGGCAAAGTGAACCGTTGAACGAGCTCTATTTTAACGAAAAAGGTAGGAATTAATTTATTTAAAAATTACATTTGCGCCACAATAATTAATATTAAATTTTTATGAAAAAGGTTATTACACTTTTGTTTTTAGTGACATTCGGATTTGTTAATGCTCAAGAAGCTTTCAAAGGAAAGGGAGATATTAAAGTAAACGTAGGAGCTAATTTACAAGATGGTGGTTCTGGAATTCAAGGTTCTGTTGATTTTGGTTTAGGAGAAAATTTCTCTTTTGGTTTTGTTGCTAATTATATCCTAGGATTTGACAATTTTAATGGTTTCTACCACGGTAGTTCTAGTGCTTATTATGATGCTGAGCCAGATTTCTCAGATCGTTTTGATGCAAAAGCAAGAATCAATGCGAACTTATCTAGTGTAATTGGTGTAAAAGAATTGGACGTTTACCCTGGATTAAGCTTAGGTTTACATAATTTTGGAGGTCATGTTGGAGGTCGTTACTTCTTTACTGACGGATTTGGTGTTTTCACAGAAATCGGATTCCCAATTGCAAAATATGGTTCAAACAATGATCCTTTTTATCATTTGAATAATCAAGCTACTTTTAGTTTAGGAGCTTCATTTAATTTATAATACTAGTAAATTAACCGCAAAGTACGCTAAGATTTACGTTAAGTTTGCAAGGTTTTTTCTAATCTCGCAAAGGCGCAGAGAAGCAAAGTATAAAAAAACAAAAAACCGCTCAAATGAGCGGTTTTTTGTTTTTTTGCTATAAAGATTTTATAAAATTATCTTTGCTTCTCTGCGCCTTTGCGAGATTAAAACATTTCATAATAGTTTTGCGTGCCTTGCGTAAATCTTAGCGCACTTTGCGGTTAAAATCTAAATCGACATCTCAGGAATTTCGCCTTCAATGATTAAATCGGCTTCGGTTGAAGCGATGATGTGCTCGACTGAGATGCCTGGTGCTCGTTCTAAGAGCTTAAAACCTTTTTCAGTTACTTCGAGAACCGCAAGCTCCGTTACAACCTTTTTAACGCATCCTACGCCTGTTAATGGCAAAGTGCATCTTTTTAAGATTTTGGACTCTCCTGCTTTGTTTACATGCATCATGGCAACAATGATATTTTCGGCTGAAGCCACCAAATCCATTGCGCCTCCCATTCCTTTTACCATTTTACCTGGAATCTTCCAATTGGCAATATCTCCATTTTCAGAAACTTCCATTGCTCCAAGAATCGTCAAATCTACTTTCTGGCTTCTGATCATTCCAAAACTGAAAGCCGAATCAAAAAAACTTGCACCCGGAAGCGTCGTAATGGTTTGTTTTCCTGCATTGATAACATCTGCATCTTCTTCACCTTCAAAAGGAAAAGGCCCCATTCCGAGAACTCCATTTTCACTTTGAAATTCTACCGCAATATCTTCTCGAACATAATTCGCTACTAAAGTTGGAATCCCAATTCCAAGATTCACGAAATAACGGTCTTTTACCTCTTTTGCAATTCGTTTTGCTATATCTTCTTTACTAAGTGCCATAATTTTTTAATGTGTCAATTTGTGAATTTGCCAATTAGATAATGCTATCTGCATTTTAAATTAATTACCTAATTGGCACATTGTCTAATTATCTCAATTATTAAAATAATTCCAAACTGCTTTTGTGATGTCTGCAATTATTTTTTCTGTGTCTTCTCTTTTCTCTGTAATATCTTTCAAATAAATAGAAAGAATAAAATGTTTTCCGCTTGGAAGCTTTACAATTCCAATGTCGTTCATTGCAACTCTCAAGTTATTATCATTAGTTCCAGAAATTCCCGTTCTGTGTGCTAATTCAGTATTCTCAGGAAGTCCAGCTTTCATCCAAGTAAGACCTCGTGAAGTTTCAACCATTATTTGATAAATATACTTTGTCGTTTCTTCTTTTAAAACTTCACCTTTAAAAAACTTCTCAAGCAATTCTGTTGTTGCTATCGGAGTTGTGGTATTGACATAAAGATTTTTCCACGTCTTCATTTGGTCTTCGTTCATTCTAATAACGAAGTCCCTGATACCTTGATCATTTATAAACTTTTGAATGTACTTTGTACCTCCGACTAAATTGATCAAAATGTCGCATCCGTTATTATCACTATGCGAAACCGTGTAGCGAAGTATTTTATCTAAAGTCAAATTCACATTTCCCTCTGGATAATCTACTTTCATCGGACTCCATGTATCTTCTTTTAAATCTTTCTTTTTTATAAAGATTTCCTGAGCAAGATTAAGTTTTCCTTCATCAACTTTATGCAAAACCGCCAAAGCAATATGAAATTTAAACACACTCATCATCGGCATTTTTAAATGTCCGTTAATGCTTAAAGTGTCGTTATCTTCAATACTTTTAATAGAAATTCCAACTGTTGCATTCTTATTTCCAATAATTTGATTTAGTTCTTTTCGAAGATCAGACGTTGTCTGAGAAAAAGCCTGAAAAGTTAAAAACGAAATTAGCAGTATAGAAAGTTTTGCCATATTTTTTAATGTGTCAATTTGATAATTAGATAATGCCAAAACAATTATCTAATTGCCTCATTTTCTAATTATCTAATTTCTAGCTCTTACAGTTCGTTGTTCAATTCGTTTCTCAAATTTTTCTCCCTGAAAGATACGCTGTACCATGATTCCCGGAATATGAATCTGATTTGGATCTAAAGTCCCAACTGGAACCAATTCTTCTACTTCTGCAATTGTAATTTTCCCAGCTCCAGCCATGCAAGCATTAAAGTTTCTGGCTGTTCCTTTGAAAATCAGATTTCCTGCTTCATCACCTTTCCATGCTTTTACAATGGCAAAATCGGCTTTGAAAGCTTCTTCCATAATATGCATTTTTCCGTTGAATTCACGTGCTTCTTTTCCTTCCGCCACTTCCGTTCCGTAACCTGCCGGAGTAAAGAATGCAGGTATTCCTGCCTGAGCTGCACGACAGCGTTCTGCAAGAGTACCTTGTGGAGTTAATTCAACTTCTAATTCTCCTGAAAGCATCTGACGTTCGAATTCTGCATTTTCTCCCACATAAGAAGAAATCATTTTTTTGATCTGCTTTTTCTGCAGCAATAATCCCAAACCAAAATCATCAACTCCCGCATTATTTGAAATACAGGTTAAATCTGAAATTGAGGTGTTTACCAACGCTGCAATTGTATTTTCAGGAATACCGCATAATCCGAAACCACCGAACATGATAGTCATGCCGTTTTTAATTCCTTCAATAGCATCCTGAACACTATTTACTTTTTTTGTTATCATAACAAACTATCTTTATTGCTGAATATTTTTGATAAAAATAAGATTTTTAGATTAAATTATAACGATTTCGTAAAAATAAAACCAAAAGAAAAATCCCTTTACAAATCTTTTAAAAGAGTAGTAAAGGGATTGACATATAATTAGATAAATTTTATTGCAACACTGTTACAATTCAAACTCGTCAGTATTTTGTTCCGTCTGTGTGGTATCTTTAACGACAGCAGGTCTTTGATAACAATCTACTTTAATAGAAAGGTTTGCTGGACGTTCAAATTCAGATTTTGAAATCTGAAGATCTTTATCGGCGTAACACTTTTTCATGTAATAACCCCAAACTGGTAAAGCTGCTGTTGCTCCTTGTCCGTAAGTCAAACTTTTGAAACGTGCTGAACGATCTTCACATCCAACCCAAACTCCAGTAACTAAGTTCGGAACCATCCCCATGAACCAACCATCAGACTGGTTTTGCGTTGTTCCTGTTTTACCAGCAATTGGGTTTGTAAACATATATGGATATCCTGTCCAACGATTATCTCCGCTTCCACCGCCTTGCGTACGTAAACGTACACCAGAACCACTTTCTGTTACCCCTTGAAGTAATTTGATTACTGCGAAAGCAATATCTTTATTTAAAACGTCGTGAGATTCTGGAATCGGTTCGTAAATAACCTCACCGCTTTTGTTCTCAATTCTGCTTAAAAACTGTGGTTTTACATAAACTCCCTGGTTTGCAAATGTGCTATATGCCGCAACCATATCTTCTACTGTGATGTCTACAGCTCCTAAAGCAATAGATGGCTGAACTGGAATTTCTGTTTTTACTCCTAATTTTTTAGTCAATTCTACAACTGCTTCAGGGCTTGTTCTGTCAATTAATTTAGCCGAAACTGTATTAATAGAAGCCGCTAAAGCTTGTTTTAAAGTCACCATTCCGCGGTATTTGTAATCAGAGTTTCTTGGCTCCCAATCTTCTGTTACGTGGTGACGCCCTTTGTGAATCATAAACGGTCCGTCAAGAATAGAATCACAAGGCGACATATTCAGTTCTTCGATTGCCGTTGCATAAACAAAAGGCTTGAAAGTAGAACCAACCTGTCTTGCTCCTTGCCCAACGTGATCGTATTGGAAATATTTGTAATTGATACCTCCAACCCAAGCTTTAATTGCACCCGTTTGAGGTTCCATTGACATTAAACCAGATTGTAAAAAGTGCTTGTAGTAACGAATAGAATCTAATGGCGTCATTACTGTATCTCTTTCTCCTTTCCAAGTAAAGACACGCATTTTTGTTTTTACTTTGAATGAAGCAATAATATCATCTTCGCTTTTGTCCATTTCTTTCATTTGTGCCCAACGAACAGAATTTTTCATCGCCTGCATCATGATTCTATCTGTCTCAGCTTGAGTAATATTTACGAAAGGAGCATTTTTATTGTTTTTTTGATCAATAAAAAACTGCTGTTGAAGGTTTTGCATGTGTGCTGCAACAGCTTCTTCAGCATAAGTTTGCATTCTAGAATCTATCGTAGTATATATTTTAAGTCCGTCTTTGTAAATATCGTAATCCGATCCGTCTGGTTTTTTATTTTCTGCAACCCATTTCTTCATGTAATCACGAAGATATTCTCTAAAATAAGTCGCTATACCTTCACGGTGGCTTTCTAATTTAAATTTCAAAGTAATTGGCAAAGCTTGAAGTCTTTCTTTCTCTGCTTCCGAAATCATTTTTGCTTTTGCCATTTGAGATAAAACCACGTTACGACGGTTTTTTACTCCTTCTGGATTTCTAACAGGATTGTATAAACCTGAGTTTTTGAACATTCCAACTAAGATAGCCGATTCGTCAACTGTCAAGTCTTTTGGCTCTTTAGAAAAATAAGTCTGTGCCGCAGAACTTACTCCAACAGAATAATTTCCGAAGTCGTAAACATTGCAATACATCGCCAAAATTTCATTCTTGGTATATTGTCTTTCCAGACGAATAGCGATAATCCATTCTTTTATTTTTTGTACAATCCTAAAAGGAAGAAATTTAGATCCTTCTCCATGAAACAACTGTTTTGCAAGCTGTTGTGTTAATGTACTTGCACCTCCGTTTGTTCCCAAACTAAAAACAGCTCTTAAAGTTCCTCGTCCATCAATTCCTGAATGTTCGTAGAAACGTGCATCTTCAGTTGCAACAAGCGCTTCAACCAGATTTTTAGGTAAATCTGAATATTTAAGTTGAGACCTGTTGGTTTTGAAATACTTACCCAACACCACTCCGTCAGAAGAAATAATCTCTGTAGCAAGGTTTGAATCTGGATTTTCTAAATCTTCAAACGAAGGCATAGAGCCAAATAAACCCCATGAGGCAAATAAGAAGAAAGCTAAAACTCCTAATAAAGAGTAAGCAAATACCCTCCAGAATTTCTTCTTGTAATAATTAATATCCTTAGTTTTATTTGATGGATTGTTTTTTTTAGCAGCCATAACTATTTTTCTAATCTTTTTGTTCTATTCTAAAACCAACGTCTGTAATTCCTTGCAAAGCTTCAACTCCAGGAATTTTACCTGATTGTCTAACAGCTTGTTTGATATGAACTTTATATTTTCCTGTAAATTTTACATCTTCTTTGTAAAAGAGTTTGCTTTCTTTTATATCAGAAAACCCATTTCCTAATAAAGTCCCGTCAGGTGCTGCCATTTGATATTCTAACGTATCTACTTTTGTGAAACCACTTGGGGTTTCTAAAGCCACAATCAAAAACAAATTATTAAACGGATAATTGTTGTTATCTCGTATGTTTACAAAGGCATTGTATTTTTTTGTAGAATCTAAAACCGGCAGATCAAAGCTTATAATACTGTCTTTATGCCACGCACTTCCAACAGATTTATACTCATCAAATACTCTTTTTTTATCACAAGAAAAAAGAAGTATTGCTGCCAAGAGAAGAATTCCGCTATTTTTTATTCTCATTTTTAGTATTCGTTATTGGTTTCCTAGGTTCAGCAGGTTTATTTTCATTTGAATTTTGCTTATTCGGATTGTTTTTATTCGAATTATGCTTTTTCTTATGATTTGGCTTGTTTGGATTGTTTGGTTTAGTCCCAGCATTACCATTATTTGCGTTTCCAGCATTGTTCGGATTATTATTTCCTACTGGTTTAGCATTGTTATTCGTGTTTTTCTCCTGCTGTGGTTTCACTGGAGTTGCAACACCAGCCGTTTCCGTACTTTGCTTGCGTTTGCGATTTGTTTTTTTCTTTCTTTTTGGCTGGTCAAAACGAGTCAAACTCTCTTGTCCCATTGCATTATTGAAATCTTTTTCTGGTTCTGCAACTACCTCAACAGCAAAATCTTCTAGAGATGAGACTTTGTTTTTCTGCTTATTTTCAGCAATAATTTCTTTTACCTGATCAATTTTTAAAACATGCCAGTTTGCAAAATTATTAGTGTAAGCAAACCACATTAAACCTTTAAAAATATCTTGTTTTTGACAAACTGCATCACCTTTTTCCGTAATCAATTTAGTGTCGTAATCCGGAAAATCTTTTAATGCGTCCATGTAAGTGTCTAACTCA
The DNA here is from genome assembly GCF_013388355.1 of Flavobacterium sp. LPB0248. Taxonomy (GTDB): domain Bacteria; phylum Bacteroidota; class Bacteroidia; order Flavobacteriales; family Flavobacteriaceae; genus Flavobacterium. The sequence continues at coordinate 2,824,618 of NZ_CP058246.1, read as the reverse complement.
TAGTTTAGACAGCATTTTAATTTACCGCATTGTCCCGCCAATTTCTGCGGATTCAATGATAATTGCTGATAACGAGCTGCTGATGTATTTACACTTCTAAAATCTGTTAACCAAGTCGAACAGCAAAGTTCACGTCCGCAAGAACCAACTCCACCTAAACGAGCCGCTTCCTGGCGGAAACCAACTTGTTTCATCTCTACTCTAGTACTGAATTCTTTGGCAAAATCTTTAATCAGCATTCTAAAATCGACACGATCATTTGCTGTGTAGTAAAAAGTCGCTTTAGAACCGTCTCCTTGAAATTCGATATCCGAAATTTTCATTTCCAGTTTATGCTGAATCGCCAATTCACGAGCACGAACTTTCATTGGTTCTTCACGATCACGCGCTACAGACCAGATATCAATATCTTTTTGAGATGCTTTTCTATAAATTTTTGGAACATCATTACTTTCGTAATTCACTCCTTTTTTCTTCATTTGAATCTTTACCAATTCTCCTGTAAGAGTCACAATTCCAATATCATGTCCTGGCGAAGCAACAGTTGCTACAATGTCGCCAATACTTAAAGTTAATCTCTCCGAATTTCTAAAAAATTCCTTGCGTCCGTTTTTAAAACGAACCTCAACACAATCAAAAATCGCCTCTCCGTTAGAAGGACTCATGTTCGAAAGCCAGTCAAAAACCGTCAATTTATTGCAGCTATCGGTGCCGCAAGTCCCATTATTTTTACAACCTTTTGGTGCGCCACCGTCTGAGGTTGAACAACTTGTACATGCCATAATTATATATGTAGTGCTGCCAGAATGCAGCTTAAGTTCATAAACGTTTGATCGGTAAAGATAGTATTTTTTTTATTTTGCTTTTTATGCATAAAAACTAAAGGCCTGTTAAATTAAAAAACCGGTTTTTTTGTACGCAATTTTTTACCAAATTACTCCACTTCTCTTCTTATTTTTGAAATATTCTCCAAAAAAAACTTATTCTGTAAGTTTTATGACCTAAAATGGTAATTCAACTTTTTATCCTGAAATATATTTAGCATTTTTATGTTTTATCTTACAACATAGTTTGAAAAAGCCCAATTTTAGGCACTTTCAAATCTTAATCTTTCATTTTAAAATTCATCACAATGCAAACACAAAACCAGATTGAAAATTTCCTTTTTCAGGGAAAATTTGACGAGGCCAGAGAATGCCTAAATAACGGAGAAAAATTTAACGAACAATATCTAAAAAACAATTTTTCGCAGATTGCTGGTAAAATCATTGATGCCAAAGAAATTGATTTTATAGAAAAATTAATAAAAGCCGGATTTATTGAAACCGATATTTACGAATTGGACAGTTTTGATCAATCTATTTTCAAACCTTTGAGTTTATATTTAAAAAATGATGAAGAGTCAATTGCTTTTTTCAAGGAATTGATGTCGAAAATGGATAACATTAACGATGAAATAAGTGACAAAACCCTTCTTGGCTATTTTCTTGAAAAAGGTGTTTCGCCAAAAATAGTTCAAGTTTTAGTTGATGATTTTGGGGCTAACACTCAGTATAAGAACAATGCAGACGAAAATTTTATTCATGCTGTTTTGAATGTTTATGGACTAGATCCTGAAAAAGTGAAAGAGTACATAACCATTTTAACAAATAACGGAGTTGACATTAACGAAAAAAATATCGTGGGAACTACTCCACTTTTATGTGCCGTAAAAAGAAACAGAAAAGAACTAATCCCTTTTTTACTAGAAAACGGAGCAGATCCAAACGAAACTGACAACCTCAACAATACAGCTTTTTATTATGCTGTTGCTGAGCAGCTTTCATTTGATATGTACGATGCTTTAACTTCAATTTCTTCTCCTAATTTTAATATTGTAAATAAAGACGGCCGAACTCTATTTACTAGTTTTATCAGTTCTGCTTCGGGTTCTGCAAGTGATATCTCATTCATAGAAAGATTATTGTCTGATGGTGCCGATGTAAATTTCTGCGCACAATATTACGGACAGCCTAAATCGGGAATTGATTTTATTGTCGAAAAGAAATCGGATATCTTAAAATCTGTTTTAGAAAATGTTTCTTTAGATGTAAATGAACAAGACAATCAAGGAAACACCATTTTGCATAAAGTATGCGCTTATAATGTCAATTATGATGCAGAAATGGCAAAAGAAACCTATAGAAAAGTAAAACTGTTATTAGATCAAGGTGCAGATATTTCTATTACAAACGACAAAGACGAAACTGCTTTAATGCTTGCTTCTGGAGATAACCTCAAAATTAAAACCGTTGAACTTTTAATGAAACAATAAAACGATCATTTACTTAAAACTACTCAAAGATGTCAATGTCATTCATAGTTGCCTGTGAAAATGGGAACCGAAAAATAGCCGAATTGCTGCTTCAAAACAAAGAAGTAGATCCAAAATATACCGATGAAAAAGGGAGAACTGCGATTCATTATGCCGCGCACCGCGGTTATCTTGATATTGTAAAAATTCTACACGAAGAAGGTGCCGATATTAACTACGAAGATCATCAGGGAGAAACGCCTTTGTACTTTGCCTGTCTTCAAAAACAGAAACAAACCGCACTTTATCTTTTAGAAAATGGAGCAGAAATCACAAAGAATGATAAATACGGAAATAGTCTCCTACATTTAGTCGTTCAAACGGCTCAAATTGAAATCGCAACAAAGTTGCTTCAAGCAGGAACCGATGTTAATCTGCTGAATAACAACGGAGAAACCCCTTTAATATTAGCTTCAACAAAATTAAACAGAGAAATTATCCAACTGCTTTTAGACAATGGAGCCGATATTAACGTAACCGATAAACAGGGAAATACGCCACTTATTTATGCTTGTTATACCAAATCGATTCCGATGGTGACTTTGCTTCTGGACAATGGCGCTGATATAAACCACACTAATCATTCTGGTGAAAATGCACTGTTAATTGCTTGTTACGAAACCAACAGAATGTTAGCTAAATTATTGATTGAAAGAGGTTCTGATGTATTTACTTCAAGTAACAATGGATATTCTCCGATTTGGTACGCTTGCGCGAATAATCAAAAAGAGATTGTGGCCTTGTTTTTAGAAAACGGAGTTGATGTGAACTATAGCAAGCCTGTTGCCAACGATACTTCATCGATGAATGATTATTTGGATTGGATTGTAAGCGCAACAAATATCTCAAACGAATCTACTTTTACCCTTAACGATTCTTATACTTATGGCGGCGAAAGCCTATTGCATGTAGCTACCAAAAAAGGAAACCTTAGCATGGTGAAACTGCTTATCGAAGCTGGAGCAAACATTAACATTCAAGACGAATCTGGAAATACGCCTTTGCATTACAGTGCCGCTAACGGAAAGAAAGATGTTGTAAAATATTTATTAGATAACAAAGCCGATGCTTCAATCGTAAACGTAAAAGAACAAAAAGCAATTGATTACTCGAATGTAAAAGGTTTTAATGAAATTACAGAACTGATTCTGAAATATGCTCCGTCTGGAACGGTTGTAACCTCAATAAATGTTCCGCAAGAAGCACCAAAAACTGAAGCTTCAAATTCGATGGAAGCCAAGAAAAAAGCATTATTAGATTTAAAAGAACTTCTAGATGCCGGAATCTTGACTTCGGAAGAATTTGATGTTGAGAAAAGTAAAATTTTAAAAGGATAAATAATAAATAAACCCACAATGAAAAAAATCTTAAATACCACAACTCTATTTTTAGTATTAATCGCTACAGCTATTGTTTCTAGTTCTTGCACCAACCTCTCTCCAGAAAAAACCTTTGAAATTGCCGCTTTAAATTCGAATTTGTTATCTCGTTTTGGAAGTAAGGAAATTAATGAAAAGCTTCAATCTGAGCCTCAGGTTTATGATGAAACGCAAAAGAAAATGATTCCGTCTACTTATCAAGATTCTTTTAAATACGATATAACTAATTTAGAAGCTAGATTAAAAACGATTCAGGACATACCGGAAGATGAAGACAATAGAGAACTTCTTCAGGCCTCAAAAGACTTGTTTTCTTATGCAATTGCGAAACAGAAGGAAGGTTATGTACCAATCGCAAAATTGAAAGACGAAAAGGCTTCACCAGAACAAATTGAAAAAGCAATTGCTGATTTTGATGCTTCAACTCAAAGCGAAATAGATGCAAGATTTACCAAATTGATGAATGTGGCACAAACTTATGTTGACAAGCATAATATAAATGCTAAAATAGGCATCTGAAATCACACATCTTGATCAATGATTTAAAAAAGGAATAAAAAGAATGGCAAAGAAAAAGAAAACGCTTCCGAAAAATTTTAAAGAATTAATTGAAAAGAAAGACGTTGAGGCTTTAAAAGCTGTATTTGATACCTGCGAATTGGAGGCAAGAGGCGGTTACGGAAAAACAACAGCGTTAAGCTTTTGGGGTATTCCCGATGAGCTTATAATTTGGCTAGTAAAAAATGGCGCAGATTTGGAAGCTGTTGATACTTATAACCGTACCGCATTGCATCAAAACGCAATGATACGAACTGGTAAGATTTCAACTTTATTAGAACTCGGTGCCAACATACATGCAAGAGACAATTATAAAGATACTCCTTTACATTTTGCATGTGGAAGCGGCTTTAATGTAGATGCTGTCAAAAAATTGATAGAATATGGGGCAGACACCAATGCATTGAATACCTATAAACAGACTCCTTTGGAACGTGCTTTGGTTAGAGCAAATAACATTGATCTTAAAAATTTGGCCGAAATATCAAAAATACTTTTAAAAACTGATATCGAAATAACGCAAGCTATGAAAGATGCTGTTATTCGAAAGGGAGAAGATTTTGAATTTCACAGAGAAAATTTCAACAAAGATTATTTAGAAGAGACAGATAATGCATTAAACCAACTTTATGAGATGTTTGATGTTCCACCAGTAAAAAGACGTATTCTACACGACGGTGTGTCTCCCATTTCTGTAACGGACACAACCTGGGAAAAACAATTCGAAGAACTATGGGATCTCTTAATACCGTCAAAGGGCAGTTCAAAAACCGTACAAGGGGAAGTCGTGCGCATTTCAGGAAAAGTAAGAGATGAAATATATAGAAATGGCGGTGGAAATTGGGATATCAATTTTAAAAAAATGCTAGATGCCTTTTTTATCCATTTGTCCTCAAATAATTCATTGTCTGATGACGAACTTGAAAAAGCAGCTTTAATTATAAAAGATGTTCGTAAAAATGGAGATGGAGAAATCGACGAACTTAATTTTTTATGCGAACTCGCTACTAAATGGGTTCTTGCAAATACAACACCCATTTTACTAAGCGAGCCTAATTACAAAAGATAAAGCTAAAAGTACTACACAAAAGGATTCGTGCGGTAACAGGAAGAATAAATAAGATTTGCTAACTGGAACGGGCACGGGTTTCAAATCCGCGCTATCGGGTTCGCGCAGTAGCGACGACTACACAAAATAGAGTCATTTTTTTATTTCAAAAGAATTAAAATTTGTTAAGTTTACTCGTACCAAAATTTTGAGATTTAAACTAACCCAAAACAAACCGCTACAAATGAACACCGAAGTTTTACCAAACCAACCAAAAGAGGAGACAAATTATTTTTACCATTTTAACTTTTCAAAGTTTAAGGTGATCGTATTCCCTCTTGCCATTATTGCCTTCCTTCTTATTATAAAACAATTTATCATCAATAATTTTTCCGTTTCTAGTGTTGGAGGATCTGGATTATCAGGTATGCTAATCCCTTTTCGAGGGCCTCAAAACCTACCTCTGTGGGCAAATATTTTGAACACAATAATTAATGCCCTAATTATAATAATAGCTCTTGGCTGGGAAGCGGTTAATGAAAAGAAATTCGATAAACTAAAATATCTCCTTTTGCTATGCCTGCCAGTAATACTATCAGACATAATCTTTACTTTTTCAGATCTTCGCGAATCTTATGCTAATAGTCCCTTTTTTATACTTTATTTTGCTTTAGGTTATTTGCAACCATATGCCTTATATGGTCTCTTAAGAGGAAAAATACTTTATAGGAAAGAAATCAACTTTTTAGGCTATCTAATAGGAATGTTTACTTCTATAAGCATCGAGGCTTTATATCAAAAAACAGTTTCTGTATTAACTTTTAGCGATTTTTACGGCTCTGCTTCGCCTTATGAAGTAGTGTTTTTTAGATTATTTTCGATATTGACTTTTTTCTATTTTATATTTCTATTAGATGCTGGATTTTCTTTTAGGAATTTTATAAAAATGCCTACAGCTACTTTTCTTAGCTATAAAAAATTCACGATACATTTTTCTCTATTGTTTACTTCGTTCCTTGCTGTTCATTTGGTTTTTACAGAACAGTTTTCAGTCAATTGGTTCAATTCTTCAGGTCCAAATATTTCAGGAATTTACAACAATATCTATACTGTTATTCGTGTCATTTTTCAAATTACATTTGTCTATTTATTATTCTCCCAACTATTGCTTTCGCAATTAGCTGCTTTACGCAGAAGACCTTTTTGGATTTACCTGTTGAGTTTTATACCTGTAATTAACTTAATTCCTTTTCTATTCTTTTTCCGCAAAAACACTCCTTTAACGAATGAAGAATATTTGGAAATCGAAGAAGATGAAAATCAAAGGAAATCATACTTTCAAGTATTTCTTTTGTTATTACTGAGTGCCTATGCCATTTACAAATTTATAAGGCTTGAATTAAACCGTCAGGACTTAATTTATTTAAGTGGGTTAGTTGTCTTGTTGTATGTTTTTATAATATACTTTAGAAAAGGTGTCTGGATAGGTTTTGCACTATTAGCTATGGGATTCTTATTCTTTTTATTTCAAGATCGCCCTAACGGTTTCTATTATTTCTGCATTCTCGCTTATGCCGCAATTGGAATATATAATCTTCATATTGCTATATTTTGGGAAGCTCCAGAATGTACTGAAATTGATGAGAATATCGAAACAGTAAAAATTGAAGAAGCATAAACAACAGCACATTAATACAATTGCCACAACTTATTTAACCAAAAAGAGCCGCACATTTGCGGCTCTTTTTGATGTGATTAAAATATTCCTAAGTCTCTTTAACCGTAATAATCTTTACTGGACAAGCTTTCGCAGCCAATTCACAGCTTTCCACAATAGCATGATTAGGAGATTTTAAAGTAAAAAATCCTTTTGCATTCTGCGAATGAATCAAAACCGACTTTCCGTCTTTTTTTGACATTTGAAAATGAATCGGATCCATCTCAACACAGTAATTACAGCCAATGCACTTATCCCTTTGTAATGTTACTATAACCATTACGCCTCAACAATTTTATATAATTTGTCCGACATTCTGATTCTGAATGGCAATTTGAAACTACAATCGTCTCCTTTTGTGGCTTTTTCGCCAGCGATATCATTTACAAACATTTCATCGATAATCATTTCTTGAGCGCCTGTGCTTGGCCCAGTAACTAAAATTTTGTCACCTATTTTAATGTCGTAAGCTTCAATCTTAAATTGCCCTACTTCTGCTTTCGGAAAATAATGTGTTCCTTTTCCCACATAAACTTTCTTCTGAGTCGCTGCAGATCCTGGAATATCACTCCATTCGCCTAATTCCTGACCTAGATAATATCCAGACCAGAATCCGCGATTGTAAACCGTTTCCAAGGCTTTCATCCATTCTGCAGTTTTTTCTTTGGAAAAAGTACCTTCATAGTAAGCATCAATTGCTTCACGATAGGTTTTGGTTACCGTTGCCACATATTCTGGCGCACGGCCACGTCCTTCGATTTTTAAAACTTTGATTCCCGAATCGATAACTTGATCTAAAAAATCCAGTGTACATAAATCTTTTGGTGACATCATGTATTCATTATCCAATTCGATTTCGAAGCCTGTTTCCTGATCGATTACGGTATACTTTTTTCGGCAGTTTTGTTTGCATGCGCCACGATTTGCAGATGAATTATGCGAATGTAAACTCAAATAACATTTCCCCGAAACCGCCATGCATAAAGCACCATGTCCGAAAATTTCGATTTCGACTAAATTCCCATTTGGTCCTTTTATCTGCTCTTTCTCAATTTGGTCTGTGATGTTTTTTACTTGACGTAAACTCAATTCACGACTTAAAACCATTGTATCGGCAAATAGGCTATAAAATTTAATGGTTTCAATATTCGTTACATTCAATTGGGTCGAAATATGAACTTCCATTCCAATTGATCTTGCCATCGCAATTACCGCTTGATCTGATGCAATTACAGCTGTAATGTTTGCCTCTTTGGCTTTTGTCAATAATGTTTTTACGACAGATAGATCATGATCGTAAATAATGGTATTTAAAGTCAAATAGCTTCGAACGTTTTTCGCTTCGCATCGATTGGCAATTTCTTTTAAATCGTCAATTGTAAAATTTACCGTTGAACGCGCACGCATATTAAGCTGTTCAACTCCAAAATATACTGAATCACAGCCATTATCTAAAGCAGCCTGAAGCGACTCAAAATCTCCAGCTGGAGACATAAGTTCAATTGTATTGTTAATTGTCATTTTCGATTTATTATTCAAATGACAAAATTAATGTGGGTATAGATTAGATTTCTATGATATATATCATAGTCTATATCTTAAAAATTATTCGCAGTATATTATTAAAAAAGCCCACGATTGAAACCATGGGCTTTGTTCTATATTATCAAAATTTAACGTAAATGCCGTAACACTCTTATTAAATTCAATCTAAAATCTTATATACTTTATCAGACAATCTAATTCTGAAAGGAACCTCAAAAGTAACCTTATCACCAACTTTCGCAGATTGAGTTTCTGCGCCATTAACAATGATTTTATCTAAAATCAATTCTTGATCTCCAGTTGTTGGACCAGAAATAAGGATTTTATCACCGCTATTTAATTCGTGATTTTCTATAGTGAATTGTCCAACTTGTGCTTTTACATAATAATGTTCTGCTTTTCCTAGAAGTACTTTTTTTACTTTTATTTTCTGACGGATATCTGCTGGCTTTTGAGCTGTTGCCAAAGCAGTCTCTGGTAATTCTCCTGAATGTTTGAATTTCAAGTTTTCAGATTTACCTTTTCTGAAAACCTTATTTCCAACTTGTTTTCCAGTTCTCAAACGAACCTGGTCAACTAAAGGCATGTGGATGATTTCTAAACATTCTGTAGAACAGCAGTTTTCCATTGCTGCTTTACAATCATCACACTGAATAAACAATAAATGACAGCCGTCATTTTCGCAATTCGTGTGGTTATCACAAGGTTTTCCACATTGGTGGCATTGCGAGATAATATCATCCGTAATTCTTTCGCCCAGACGATTATCAAATACAAAGTTTTTACCAATGAACTTACTTTCTAAACCTTCTTCTTTCAGTTGTTTAGCGTAATTAATAATTCCACCTTCTAACTGATACACGTTTTTGAAGCCTTGGTGTTTGAAATAAGCACTTGCTTTTTCACAACGAATACCTCCAGTACAATACATTACCAGATTTTTATCGTCTTTGTGATCTTTAAGCTGATCGTTGATAATTGGCAAACTTTCTCTAAATGTCTCAACATCTGGAGTAATCGCATTCTTAAAATGTCCCACTTCACTTTCGTAATGATTTCTAAAATCAACTACAATTGTATTTGGATCGTCAAGGATTTCGTTGAATTCTTTGGCTTTCAAGTGAACGCCTATATTGGTTACATCAAAAGTATCATCGTTTAATCCATCGGCAACGATTTTGTGACGAACTTTGATTGTTAATTTTAAAAACGAGTGATCATCATGCTCTACAGCTTCATTCAAACGAATGCCTTTCATGAAATCATAAGCTTCAAGAGTTGTTCTAAAAGCTTCCAAATTTTCTTCAGGAATACTCATTTGAGCATTTATTCCTTCATTGGCAACATAAATTCGGCCTAATGCATCTAGAGCATTCCAGGCTACGAATAAGTCATTACGAAATTTTTGTGGATCTTGAATTTTGGCATACGCATAGAAAGACAACGTTAGTCGTTGTTTACCTGCATCATCGATCATGATGGCTCTTTCTTCTGCGCTCAAAGTGTTATACAGTTGCATGCTATAAACAGTTTTAAGTTAAGAATATATGTTTTTTTAGATTTTTCTCTAAATCTGCGGCAAATTTAGGGTTTATTTTGAGATTAAAAATGATCTTCCCTTAATTATCTGATTTTTTTAACATCAAAAAAGGATTGTATTACTAGAGAACTTCACTTTTTACTTACTATTATCTTGTAAAGTATGCTGCACTAAATCATCTACAGAAACAGAACGGCTAATATGCCCAAAGAGAATTTCAAGATTTTCTGCACGTAGGCTATCCCTGACATCTGAACGGGCTTCGGCTATTTTTAGAGTAATGTTCTTTGCCTGCAAATCAATAAATAAATTCTTTAAGAAACGTGCGCCAGCAATATCGATGCGAGGTGAAGAGTTGAGATCTAATATTACTGTTTTTAAAGAATCTTGTTCGCTGTAGATTTTTTCCAAGATTCGTTCTTTAATGTATTCTGCATTGAAATAGAATATAGAAGATTCTACTCTTATGATCAATATGTTTTCCATTATCTCATTGTCAGGATGTCTTTTCAGATCTGTATAAACTCTCGTTCCTGGAATTCTTCCTAAAAAAGCTACATGAGGTTTTGAAGCCGCTTTTAATAAAAGCAACAAGGTTACGAGTGTTGCAAGCAAAACTCCCGCGAGAATTCCCCAGATTAATACTCCGGCAAGCGCAACCATAACTACAGCAAATTCTTGCTTGTTTATTTTATAAAGATGTCTCATTTCTTTCCAATCAAAAAGTCCTCTTATTGCTACTAAAACAATGGCGGCCAAAATTACGGTTGGCAGATTTTGAAGATATCCTGTTAAAAACAAGAGACAGCAAGCAATTGTAGCCGAAGCAAATAAAAGCGACAACGGTGTTTTAGCTCCTGCGGCATCGTTTACAGCTGATTGCGACAAACCGCCTGCAACAGGATAACCGTGTCCGAATGAAACAGCAGCATTAGCAACTCCAAGTGCCAGAAGTTCCTGACGCGGATCGATAACATATCCGTTTTTTTGTGCTAAGGTTCGTCCAGCAGAAACGCTTTCTATATAAGACAATAAAAAACAAGCCATTGAGAGTGGCAAAACTCCCTCTACATCTCGAATCCGAAGCGAAGGCAGATGAAATTCAGGAAGACCAGTTGGAATAATTCCAACTGTATGGAATTCCGCATATTGTAATGATGTAGCCGAAATAAGAATAATAGATAAAATGACAATTACTATTGCAACTGGAAACTGCGGTGCTATTTTTTCTCCTATAATTAATATCAGAATAGCAATTATTCCAAAAATAAAAACAGCTGTATTCATATCTGGAATTTGATGAACGAGAATAACAATTCGTTCCAAGAAATTATCACCGCCACCTTTAACTCCAAATAGTTTCGGCAATTGTGTTAAACCGATAGTAATCGCCGCGCCTGCTTTGAATCCAACCAAAACAGTTTCACTAATAAAATTAATAATTCCACTTAACCTCAGCAAATAGGCAACAATGGCCATTCCAGCAAATACTAAGGCAGAAAGTGAGGCAATTTCAGACCAGCGCTGTACATCTCCGTTTGCCATACCTGATATAGTTGTGCCTACCAATAAAGAAATTGCAGAAGTTGGACCTATTGCAAGCTGTCTGCTAGATCCTAAAAAAGCATAAAATATTCCGCCAATGAGATATCCGTAAATTCCATATTGAGGAGGCAAACCTGCAAGAGTTGCATAGGCAAGAGAAACAGGAATTCCGTAAGAGGCAAGCGTTACTCCTGCAACAAAATCTCTTTTGAGATCCTGCTTTTTATAATTTTTAATCCAGTCTAGTGAGGGTAAAAGCTTAGAAATCATATTAAAAAAGATTAAGATAGTACTAATTCACAATTATAAATGAATGTTTACAGCTGCAAAAGGTTACTCCTTCTCTTCTAACAATGCTTTCTTAACCTCATTGAGTTCTGCAATTTTCTCTGGACTTACTTTAGGATATTCCAAATCCATTTCGTCTAAAGCATGAATAATTGCAGAAGCAATCGCAATTCGAGCATAAGACTTATCATCGGCAGGAATTACATACCAAGGCGATTTTTTGGTCGATGTATTTTTAATTAATTCCTCATACGCATGCATATAATCATCCCAATAGCCTCGTTCTTTGGCATCGGCTGCGCTAAATTTCCAGTTTTTATCTGGATTGTCGACCCTTTCAATAAATCTTCTCTTTTGTTCTTGTTTAGAAACATTTAGAAAAAACTTAATGACGACGGTTCCGTTTCTATTCAGATACCTTTCAAAGTTCCGAATGTCTTCAAAACGATTATCCCAAATGTCTTTGGTAATCAATTTCTCAGGAAGTTTTTGCCCTCTCAATATTTGTTCATGAACACGAACCACCAATACTTCTTCATAGTAAGAACGATTAAAAATTCCTATTCGTCCTCTTTCTGGAAGGTGCTTTTGACAACGCCATAAATAATCATGATCTAACTCTTCTGAGCTTGGTCCTTTAAAAGAAGAAACCTGACAACCCTGCGGATTTATTCCTGACATTACATGCTTTATAGCACCATCTTTTCCAGCTGCATCCATAGCTTGAAAAATAATAAGAACAGACCACTTATCTTGCGCATACAAAATATCCTGCATGGCAGCTAGAGCCTTAACTCCCATTTTTAATGTTTTTCGAACTGAGATATTGTCATTTTCTATAGAATAAGAAGTTGGTTTACCTTTTAATGTGAAGTTCTTATCGTCGCCTACACAATATTGCTCAGAAAATTTTTTTGCCCGATGTAATAATTCCTTTTTAGTTAATTTTTTTAAATCATTATCATCTCTTTCCTCTTTTTTGTGTTTTTTCTTGTTATTTTTTGACATGATTACAAAAGTTTTTGAATTATTATTACTAGTCCTTTGAATAATTTATTCTTACAAAAATGCAGTTTATCGGCAGTAAATGACATTTCATCCTACTTTGCATTATCAATTGAAATACAGACAGATAAAATTTTAACTAAAATTAACAAAATTCGCACAATATTTAACCACCTAAGCAAAAAAACGCTAACTTAGCTATTGCACTTTATTGGTTTTTAGTTAGTTGTATTTAATGAATTTTACCTAAAAGAATTTAACAATGAACAAAATCTATTCCTCCGCAGTCTTACTATGTATTTTAATGCTTTCTTGCAAAAAAGAAACACCTCCAGCACCCAAACCATTAGAAATTCCAGTTATTCAAGTTCTGCAACAAGATGTAAAACTCGAGTCAGAATTCACAGGACAAACTTATGGTCAATCAGACATTCAGATTAATCCACGAGTTGATGGTGTGATTCAGAGTCTCAATTTCAAAGAAGGAGGTTTAGTAACCAAAGGACAATTATTATATACAATTGACCCTTTGCCTTTTCAAAATAAAGTTACCGAAGCTGAAGGAAGATTAGCTGAAATGCAAGCCAGATTAGCGAAAACCAAGTCTGATTATGAAATGATGGAGCCGCTAGCAAAGATGAATGCCATCAGCCAGAGAGAATTTATAGGGGCTAAAGCCGCATATAATGCTTCTCAAGCTTCCATTAATGCAGCAACTGCTAATCTAAGAAACTCAAAAATAGAATTAAGCTATTGCAATATTACAGCACCTATTTCTGGATTAATTGGAATATCAAAAGTTAGAGTGGGCGATTACGTTCGACCAGGTCCTGCTTCTGTTTTGAATACCGTTTCTGATTTAGGAGATGTAAGAGTTCGCTTTACTATGAGTGAACAGGAATTTCTTAGAATTTTTAGAGAAATGTCAAAAAAGGATTCTGAATTAAGAGGAGAAGCAAAATCAATTTCTATTTTACTCTCAGATGGCACACCATATCCCGAAACAGGAAAAATAAGTTTTGCTGATAGACAAATTGATCCTGCAACAGGTGCTGTAACTTTTGAAGCGGCATTCTCAAATCCGCAACAGTTGATTCGTCCAGGTCAATATGTAAAAATTCATGTTGTTACCGATATTCATAAAAATGCATTGATTATACCGCAACGCTCTGTTATTGAAATGCAAGGAATAACTCAGGTTTATGTACTTGATCCAAATAACAAAGTAGAAATGAAAGAAGTAAAACTTGGCCCAGCATTCAAAGACTCGTTCATTGTTAATGATGGTTTAACAGCCAACGACAAAATTGCACTGGGAGGAAGCTCTCAAGTAAAAAGTGGCAATGTTATAGCGCCTAAAATTAAAGAATGGGCTCCAGGGAAAGCAATTAATTAATTTCTGTACTAACTAAATAATTTAGAAACATCATTATGGGAGAATTTTTTGTTAGACGACCAATTGTTGCCATGGTAATTAGTATTATTATTATTATACTTGGATTACTGGCTTTACAGAAAACACCGGTAGCTCAATATCCAGATATTGTTCCGCCATTAGTAAAAATCACTACTTCTTTTACAGGAGCAAATGCTATAAATGTAGAACAGGCTGTTGCCACACCAATTGAACAAAAAGTAAATGGTGTAGAGAACATGCTATACATGAAATCCATCAATACTTCTGACGGAGCACTTACTGTAGAAGTAACTTTTGATGTAGGTACAGATTTGGACAATGCCAACATGCTTACCCAAAATAAGGAAAAGCAAGCCGAACCATTTTTACCACAGAGTGTTAAACAACAGGGTGTCTCCATTAAAAAATCACTATCATTTCCGATGATGATTTTTACCATAACATCATCAGATCCTAAATATGACGGAGTCTTTTTAAACAACTATGCATATATCAACGTTATTGATGCTCTTGCTAGAATTAAAGGTGTTGGAGACTGTATTCTGTTTGCCGGAAGTGAGTATTCAATGAGAATTTGGCTACAACCAGGTAAAATGAGTAGTTTAGGAATTACAGTTGATGAAGTTAAAAAAGCTCTAAACGATCAGAACATGATTACACCTGGAGGAAAATTTGGTGCCGAACCCGCTCCTCTAGGAACTGATTTTACTTATAGTGTAACACTCCAGGACCGACTTGTAACCCAAAAACAATTCTCAGAAATTATAGTAAAAAGTAAAGAAGACGGAGCAAAAGTACTTCTTAGCGATATTGCTAGAATTGAACTTGGCACCGAAAACTACAGTTCAACTGCCCGAAGAAATGGGAAACCAAGTGCGGCAATCGGAATATTCCAAATGCCAGGAAGTAATGCTTTAGATGTTGCAGCAAAAGCAAAGGAAACTATGGAAGAAATATCCAAAAGATTTCCTAAAAATGTTGATTATCAAGTTTCTTTAGATACTACAACAGCAATTACTGCTGGGGTTGAAGATATTATTCATACACTTTTTGAAGCTATCTTATTAGTAATACTTGTTGTGTTTATCTTCCTTCAAAACTGGCGTGCAACACTGATTCCATTGATTACTGTTCCGGTATCATTAATTGGTACTATTGCCGTTTTTCCAATGCTAGGATTTTCAATCAATACGCTTTCACTTTTAGGATTAGTGTTGGCAATTGGTATAGTCGTCGACGATGCTATTGTGGTTGTAGAAGCTGTTGTGCATCATATAGAACATGGCAAAACCCCAAAAGAAGCAACAATTCAAGCCATGCGGGAAGTATCTGGACCCGTAATTGCAATTGCTTTAATTTTGATTGCGGTATTTGTTCCTGTAGCAATGACTCCAGGAATTACTGGACGTTTTTACCAACAATTTGCCATAACCATTGCCGTCTCCGTCGCATTCTCTGCATTTAGCGCTCTATCACTCAGTCCGGCACTCTGTGCAATGCTCTTAAAACCAACTAAACCTGTAGAAGAACAAACAGGATTGCTTGCCAAATTTTTCGCTGGTTTTAATAGAATTTTCGAAAACGTTACAGGCAGATATATTAATGGGGCAACATTTTTTGCAAAAAAATCTTTAAGGATTATTATTTTATTAGTTGTCATTTTAGGTGCCGTAGTTTTGTTAGGAAAGAAAGTGCCTTTGGGATTTATTCCCGAAGAAGATCAGGGCTACATATTGGTAAATATAAGCACTCCTCCTGCTTCGTCTTTACAACGAACGGATGAAGTAACAAGAAAGATAGAGTCTATTTTATCAAAAGAAGAGACACTCGATTGTTATACAACAATTAACGGTTACAGTTTATTGACGAGTTCCTATTTACCAGCAAATGGTTTTATATTTATTGCACTAAAACCTTGGGAAGAAAGAACGCATACAGCAAAACAAATAGCGGATAAACTCAATGCTCAGTTCGCAACAAAAATTACCAATGCTACAGTGATGGCTTTTGGTCCGCCTGCCATTCAAGGATTAGGAGCGTCGGCGGGATTCAGTATGATGTTGCAAGATCGGGGGGGAAATACACCCCAATATCTGGCACAACAAACTCAGGCTTTTATTGTCGAAGCTCAAAAACGTCCAGAAATAAAAAGAATTTACACGACTTATAACGCAGGAACTCCTCAAATCAAATTAGAAATTGATAACGACAAAGCCATGAAATTAGGTGTACCTGTTTCAAAAGTCACCGAAGTATTAGGAACTTTTTTAGGAGGAACTTATGTAAATGATTTTAACCGATTTGGCCGTCAATACAAAGTTTATCTACAAGGAGAAGCTGTTGATCGAGTTAAACCGGAAAATCTGAATTTGCTTTACGTTAAAAATGACAAAGGAGATATGTTACCAGTATCCACTTTAGTAACTGCAACAAAAGTTTCAGGACCTGATTTTACCAATCGTCTTAATTTATTTAGAGCAGCAGAAATTGGAGGTGCACCAAACGATGGGTATAGCAGTGCGCAAGCATTGGATGCATTAGAAGAAGTCGCAAAAACAACACTGCCATCGGATATGAGTTACGATTATATCAACTTATCGTATCAGGAAAAACATTCCCCTGGTGGAGGAACAGTATTTGCTATGGCATTGGTATTTGTATTTTTAATTCTTGCCGCTCAATATGAAAGCTGGAAGCTACCTTTCAGTGTATTACTAGGAGCTCCTTTCGCAGTATTTGGAGCCTTTTTAGGGCTTTTTTTGGCAAGATTTGGAAGTGATGCCTATGTCAACAACGTTTTTGCCCAAATCGGACTCGTTTTACTTATCGGATTAGTGGCAAAAAATGCCATTCTTATTGTTGAGTTTGCCAAAGAAGAATATGAGAAAGGCAAACCTCTTTACGAATCGGCAATGGTAGCGGCAAGACTTCGTTTTCGCCCGATTCTGATGACTGCTTTTGCTTTTATTCTTGGAGTTGTGCCATTATTAACCGCTACAGGTGCAGGTTCTCAAGCCCGTATTGTAATGGGAATGGCCGTATTTAGCGGAATGTTAATCGCTACAGTTCTCGGTGTATTAATTGTACCAGGTCTATTTGTTATGATTGAAAGAATTGGACATAAGAAAGAGGAAACAATCGTAGAAGGAGAAAACAATGTAGAATCAAATACTACAGACCATGAGTAAGAAATATAAAATAATCGTTATTGTATTGGTTGTTTCCTTACTTCCAGTGGGATGTATGGTCGGACCAAAATATAAAAAACCTGAGCAGTTAAAATCAGATTCTTATAAAAACGAAAGAAATTTAGACAGTCTCGCTTCAGTAACCAACTTAAAATGGTTTGATTTGTTTAATGATGATGTTTTAAAAGGTCTTATTCAAAAAGGCCTTGAGAATAATTACGATTTAAAAATTGCAGTTTCAAGAATTGAACAGTTTCGTGCTGAATTAGGGTATTCCAAAGCCGATTTGTTTCCGGCTTTTCAATATGGAGCTACTATAAACAGCAATAAGAAATACATTACTCCATCGACCGCTGGAGCAAGTATGTCTTGGGAACTAGATTTCTGGGGGAAATTTCGCCATGAAAACAATGCTGTCAAAGATGAACTTCTCGCTACAGAAGAAGCTCGTAAAGTAATATTGTCTGATATCGTTGCCAATATTGCAATAGCGTACTTTCAGATGCGAAATTTTGATGATCAGCTGGAAATAACCAAGCATACTCTTGAAACAAGAGAGAAGTACTATCAAATCATAAGTGAGAGATTTGAAAAAGGGTACATCTCAGAAGTGGACAAAGTACAGATTGAACAGCAGGTTGCCATTGCAGAAGCTGCAATTCCTAACATTGAAAGACAAATAACCTATCAAGAAAATGCAATTGCATTGCTTACAGGTCAGCTACCTACTGAAATTCCGAGAGGAAAAAGCAATACCGAATTACAGATAGTCAGCAAAATTCCATTATCAATTCCGTCTGCCTTATTAGAAAACAGACCCGATGTAAAAGCGGCCGAATTAAGATATGCAGCAGCAAACGAAAGAATTGGCGTAGCACAGGCAATGCGTTTTCCGTCTATCAATCTAGCTGCAATTGCCGGATTTGCCAGTGCCGATTTGAGTAATCTATTTTTAGGAAGCTCATATATACAAAATGCTTCTGGCGGAATTGCAGGACCAATATTTGCATTTGGAAAAAACAAAAGAAGAGTTGAAATAAACAGACAACAAGCAGAACAGTTCAAATTTCTTTATCAACAAAAATATATTGACGCTGTTTCAGAAGTAGAACAATCAATACAAAACGTTAGAACTTATCAAGAAGAATGGAAAGCCCGCAATAGACAAGTTCAAGCTGCTTTAATAAACTTTAAACTATCTCACGAAAGATATGACAGCGGTTACGTTTCTTACTTAGAAGTTTTAGATGTAGAAACCAACCTTTTCAATGCACAGTTAAGTCTAGCACAATTATCTGAAAGACAATTAAGTTCAATGGTTGAATTGTACAAAGCACTTGGCGGAGGGTGGAATCTCTAAGATTCTGAGATTCTAAGTTGCTAAGGTTCTAAGTTTTTTGAACCAAAACGCATAAAAAACAAAAAAGCACTATGAAAATAGTGCTTTTTTGTTTTTAAATCTTTGTTACTTCAATCCTAAACTTAGTATCTCAGAATCTTAGCAACTTAGTATCTTAAAAATTAACAGAACTCGTTAAACGCATCCTGTAAATTCTCAGCAATTAATTCAGCTGGACGTCCTTCAATGTGGTGACGCTCTAACATGTGAACCAATTCTCCGTTTTTAAACAAAGCCATAGATGGCGAAGATGGAGGAAATGGAAACATGTGTTGTCTTGCAGCATCAACAGCTTCTTTGTCTACACCTGCAAAAACAGTAATTAAATGATCTGGTTTTTTAGCATTATCCAAACTCATTTTTGCTCCCGGACGTGCATTTCTTGCAGCGCACCCGCAAACAGAGTTTACAACTACTAAAGTGGTACCTTCAGCTTTGATAGCATTCTCAACAGCTTCAGCACTATGTAAATCTTGAAAACCTGCAGCTGTTAATTCAGCTTCCATTGGTTTTACCATGTCTAGTGGATACATATTTTTTGTCTTTTAAATTGTACTTTTTGAACTGCAAAGTTACAAAGTTTACTCGCAACTAGTTACTTTGAAGTATAAAGTTTTGTTATAGTTCGATTGATTTAGCTGAAAGCTAGAGAGTCATTATCAAGAAAGTCAAAATTAAGCCTCAAAACAAGCTGTTTTTTTTCCGTTTTACTTAGCAAATTTCTTTTGATACGGATACGTTTCGTAGATTGTATTATCCTCGTTAATAGAAAAGCCTTTAGCAGCATCTTCTCTGGCTATGCCAACTAAAGCGACAACTTCTTCTCTTGACTTTCCTTGTTTCAGCCAGCAGATTGCTTTATAATACTTCGCATCTGAAAATTCTGGATATATTTTTAATGCTTTATCAAAAACAGCAATTGCCTCATCCCATTTTTTAAGCTCATACTTCGCAATTCCCTGATAAAAATATGCCGTAGGATGCTCTAATTGCTGACGATTTTTATAAATATCATTTACATAATCGTCAAAAAGCTTTTCTGCTTTTTCATATTCATTCAGCTGAAGATAACAAAGTCCTTTATAAAAGTTGAACGAATGATCCATAACATAACTGTTTCCATATAGTTTTATGGCATCATCAAAGTCTATAATAGCATCTTTATACTCGTGAGAAAAAATGCATTTCATAAAAGCTCTATAAGAAAGCCAGCGCTCTTTATTGTAAAATACCGCTTTATCTAGAAAAGGCATGCCAACTTCGTACTTTTTACATTTAAAGTAAGGCATCGCTTTCTGTTGCCATAAATAAGCAACAGTACTATCTTTTTTCAAACCTTGATCAAGACAATCTTGCCATTCGGTCATTTCAAAAATATAATTGTGTTTTTCGGCACAATTGGTTAAAAATTCATCGACAATTGCATCATGAGCCTTGTTGGTAGAAACCTGTCCGAATGATAAAATGGTAAAAAAGAAACTGAATAATGAAGTAATGGTTTTCAATTGTTGCGTTTTTAGTTAGATTTATTTGAAAGAAAAATCACTCTAAATAACGCTTTAATAAATGGAATTTTTGGACACTTTAAAATAACTTTAACATCTTCTAAAAAAATAGTTTCTTCGTCTAAAAATTTGAAAATCAATTCAGGATTTCCTTTTTTAAATAAGGAAGAAAAAATGACGCTTCCTACTTCATTATGTCGATACAGAATATCCAAAAGCAATAAATCATAAAACCAAAATTTAGATTTTTTATGAAACAATTTCATACTGAGCGAAATCGAAGTGTCATTCTGAATAAATTTAACCAGTTCTGTCGATTTTTTATCTGAGTTTTTAAAAGTATAACCTGTACTTGCTTTTGTCCAGCCGCCTGCAGTGCCAATATTCAAGACTCTTTTGGTATTTCTTTCCCAAAATGGATAACAGGTCATGGGAATGCTTCCCTCCTCTTTTTCAAGAATTTGATATTGGCTTACACCGAGCTTCTTCAAATACATTTGAATCTCGTTTTCATATTCCTCTTTCGAAAGCAATTTTTCTGAAAACAACGTATATTCTACCAAAGCTTCCGTTTTTGAAGTCGGCAGCACATACATAAATCTTGTATTTTCTTTTTGTTCAACCGAAAAATCCATGAAAGTTACTTCTTCAGGATTGAAAACTTCCTCTTTCGCTTTTACAAACCAACCCACAAAATGCTGTTGCAAAACGGGATATTTATTTTGCCTTTCGGCGAAAGTCTTAGTATAAATACTATTGAATAAATAATTGCAGGTAAATCTGTTTCCTTCTGTTCCAACAAAAACATGGTTTTCCAATTCGTTGATGTCGGTCACTTTTTCATTTAAAAACGTAATATTCGATTGTTTTGAAATGGTTTCAAAAACGAAATTATAAAAATCTAACCCGTTGATTTTCTTATACGAATAGGGTCTTAAATCCAGATCGCGTCTGAAATTCTCATTAGAAAAAAGAGCCGAATCCCATTTTTTTGAAATAACCGAATCCCAGATGCTTGCTTCTTTTTCCCAGAAACACCAAGTTCTGTCATTGGATTTCTTCAAATCCTGATCTAACAGTAAAATGGTTTTATCAGCGAATTTTCCAGACAAAATCATTTTATAAACCGTCATCAAAGATGCTAGTCCTGTTCCTGTAAAAATGTAATCGAAATGTGGGATTTGCGAAGAATTCATTCTCAAAAATAAGAAATTTTATTCTTTTATAATTTTATTACAAAATTCAAAATCCTTTAGAGAAAAGATATCTCTAAAGGATTTTTTGATTTAGTTATTCTTATTAACCTATTTAGCTTTTTTCAATTCTTCAATATCTCTTTGTTGTTTTTCAAGCATTTTTTGCTGATTTGTTATTTGGCTTTTTTGTTCTGTTAAAGTTTTATTCTGCTCAATCAAATATAATGTAAGCTCTTCAACTTTTTTCAATAGTGTTTTGTTCATTTCTCCCAATTCTAAACCATTATCAGCTATTTCTTTTGCCGAAGGAACTTCTGGTAGATGTTTATTCTCTTTAATATACTTCTCTAAATTTTCTAAAGACGATACCTTGTAATCTTCTTCAAACACATAATCTGGCCAATTGACTGCTTCAACTTTTACTTCTCTTGAGCGAATGTTCCCATTAACAGATAATTTTTCTCTAGGAGTTGAGGTACCAATCCCAACACTCCCTCCAGTCAGATTTAAAATCAAATCATTACCGAGCTCATTTATTCGAAGAGGCTGGCCTCCATGTGCTTGTATCCAAGTATAATTGGCATTATAACCCATTCTTAAATTTGCCCCTGTTGACAAACCACCTAAAACAAATGTGTCACCATTTGAATCTTGCGCCTTATTAACAATATTCAACTTAGCTTCAGGAGTTGACGTACCAATGCCAACATTACCACCGTTAAAGTAACTATTCCCATTACTATCAATAACATTTCTAAAAAGACCATTATACTGCATTGCAAATTGAGTTTCTGACCAATAATTTACATCGGACGGATAAGTGTACCCATACATTTTAATACCGCCATTACTATCAGAATTGGACATCTCTAATGTTAATTTTGCATTTGGATCTCTCCTTGCGCCAACACTAATATTTCCATTGTCTGCTATAATTAATTTAGGACCGTATCTATCAACATCTTTATTATAATTCCAAAATTGAAGTGAATTACCATATGGGCCTGTCATATTATATAAGACCCAACGATGGGCGGAACCATAATCAATTTTAGACGGATTTTGTAAAATCAAAGCTCCCCCTTCATTTGATGCTTCACTAAAAATATTTGATTGTGCAAAGGAGTTTAATCCTGAAAGCATCAATAATAAGTAAAAAAAAATTTTCATGGTTTGTAGTTTTATTTCAATTTATTTTGGTGTTCTAAAAGTATGGAAAACCTATTAAAAAAATTGAAATAAAATGAATGCTTCCTGATATATTCCCGACTGAATCATTAAAAAGCGACAAATTATTCTTTCCTTTTTTCTAAAAAAAACATAAAAAGACCGCAATTTATTATTTCATTTTGCCGTTTGTTTACAATATGATTTAATTCTATCTTTAGTAGTACAAAAAATAAAATTTCTGCCTTATGCATAAATTGATCCTTTTCATTAAAACTTATGAACCTGATTTTAAAACCGTTTATAAGCTTTTAGATTCTATAGATGAATTTAACAAAGACAGCATTCCGGTAGTTATTTCTGTAAACGATGAGCATTTTGGTTTCTTAAAAAAGGACTGTCATGAGAAATATAAAGTCTATCGCGATTCTGAAATCTGCAAAACAACAATTACCGAAGGATGGAGATACCAGCAAATCATAAAATGCAATGTTTACAAGCTTAATATCTGCGAAAATTATGTTGCTATAGATTCTGATGCCGTTTTTATAAAGAACTTTTACATTTCAGATTTTATGTATGACGAAAATACACCGTACACTATCATGCAAGAATCTAAAGATTTACTTGAAATGACAGAAAGAGTTGGTATGGATTCTGAAAATCTGTTTTTTAAAAGAGCTTTGAGAGATACTCGTCCGTTTTTTGGCAATAAAGGTAAAGAATGGGATTATGGTCCATCTCCCTATATCTGGAATTGCAAGGTTTGGGAACATTTTAATGAAGTGTTCTTAAAAGAAATAAGTCTCACTTTTGATCAATTTTTTACCCAAATAGACAAAAAAAGCTATTCCCCAAGTGATTGTGTCATCTATGGAGAATATCTGCTAAAGACCAGATTAATAGACATACTCCCAATTGGTAGCCTTTTTAAAGTTTATCATTACAAAAAGCAATATGCAATCGAAAAAAACCAGTTGAAACTTGAGCAATTGCGCAAAATTTATCTTGGTCTAATTCACCAAAGTAATTGGCGAAGAAAGAAAAAAAAGTGGTATCGATTTTTTTAATGAAAATGCTATTCTACAACAGAATTTCAGATGATAAAAGCAAGTAAAGTTTATTTGGTATTTCTAAACGGAAAATCTAATGCCGGCGGTGCAGAACGGATGGTTCATTATTTAGATGAATATCTCAAAAGCCGAAATATTCTGACTGAAATAATAGATGAGGATCGTTTAAAGAACACTTTTATCGGAAAGCTATACTGGAAATTATTCAATAAAAGGCATTTCGAAAAACGAAGAGCAAAATATATCGCACAATTTACAACTGTTTTTCTCTGGCTTAATTATCGATCAAATAGATTAGTCATTAGCAATGGCGAACCCACAGCTTATTATCCAACCGATTACGTAATTTCTCATGGTTGTTATCATAAAATGGAATTAGACTACGGAAGAAAAGATGCTCGATTGAGTAGAGTGGCCAAATTGCAAATGATAGCTTGCAAAAATGCCCAAAAAATAATCGCTGTTGAAGACAATGTCAAAAAAGATTTAATAGAATACTATGGAATTAATGAAAACAAAGTAAGTGTAGTGCCAAATTGTATTGATAAAACTAATTTTTATCCCATAAAAAAACCTTCAACCAATTTTAAAACAGTTATATATATTGGCCGACTCGAATATGGAAAAGGCATTTCAGAATTACAGGAACTAGCAAGACTTGTTGAACAGCAAAACGATTGGAGGCTTCTTATTGCAACAAACAATCCTTGTAATACTGAACTTTTTAAAAATTTAAATCACACCGAAATCTTAGTCGGATTAACCATAGACAATATCAACGAACTGGCTTATTCACGAGCAGATATTGTTTTCTATCCTTCTTATTCAGAAAGTTTTGGAATGGTGACTATTGAAGCACTCGCTTGCGGAAGACCAATTGCAGGAAGCGCCGTCGGCATTCTTCCCAAATTAGTCAAAGACAAACAGCCTGGCGCTTATTTGCTTCCTAAACAAATCGATGAGAATATTTTTCAGTTTTTGGATCATTGCATTGAAGATTCAAAAAAAATAAGTCCAGAGAAGATTCATGAAATGACAATGAAAAAGTTTAGCGTTGAATTTTATTTTGAACAAATGGATAAGCAGTTTACTAATTAAACCAGCTAATTATCAATACAAATATTTTTGATTTTAAAAATTGCTTATGAGAATTTTATATTTCTATCCCGAAAATCCGCTGCACAAGGCAAAAGGAAATAATGCAAGAGCATTGTCTTTATTAGAATATTTTAAATCAAGAAATATTACTGTTGATTTTGTTGGCGTTGAAACAGACCTATTTGCTACAAATGAAATCAACAAACTCAAAGAAGAAAAACTAATTTCTAACGGTTATTTTCTTCCTGTTTTTATCAGAAAAAAAAATAAGCTGAAGTATTTCTTTCAGTACTCGCTTCCTAATAAAATCAAAGGAAAAATTGGTTTGTTTGATAATATCCGTTCTGGTCATATTCCCGCTTTTAATGAAGCCTTAAAAGAGAATGAATATGATGTTATTTTGATTTCTTATCTGTATTGGTCAAAACTAATCAAGAATAATCCGTATCTGAAAAAGGCAAAGTTAATAATTGATACGCACGATTTCCTTACTTCACAATTTCAGAAAAAAAAGAAGTTCCAATTAGGTAAGTTTTTTGAAACAGAAATAAAACTTTTAAATTCTTATGATAAAATTTTAGTGATTTCTCCAGAAGAAAAATACCTTTTCTCTCAATTTATTAATAAAGAAATCGCTTTGATAACCCATAGCTTGCCACAAAAAAGCAATTTAAAAACAGAAAGTAAATACGACATTATCTATGTTGCCAGCGAAAACGAACACAACACCAAAGCCGCCAAATGGTTCTTTGATCATGTTTATCCTTTACTTTCAAAATCGCTAAAAATTGCTGTAATTGGAAAAATCACTAAATTCATAGATGACTACCCAAATGTGGAGAAAATTAGTTTTATTGAAAATCTTGATGATACTTATGCTCAGTCTAAAATTGCAATATGTCCAATGCTAAGCGGAACGGGAATCAAAATCAAAGTAATCGAAGCTTTGTCTCTCGGACTTCCGGTAGTGTGCAACGAAAGAGGCGTTGACGGATTAATAAATAAGTCTAATAATGGCTGTTTGGTTTCGAATGATCCGAATGAATTTGCTAGTCAGATCAATACATTACTAACCGATGCCGTTTTTTATACTAAAATCAGTTCTGAAGCCAATACCTATTTTAATGCTCATCATAGTCTTGATGCAACTTACAGCGTATTAGACAATGTATTTGAATTACAGCGATTCTAATTTTAAAAACAATGCTTCTAATGCATGATTTGAGAATGGTTCTAAACTTTCTGCAGAGTTTTGCTGCAATTCCAGCCAAAGCGATTTGTTTCCATACAAATTAAGTATCGCCGAAGCAAATTCCTCTTTAGCATCATAAATCAAAGCATTTCTTTCTTGAACCAGCTTCATGCCTTCCGCACCGATCGATGTCGTAACAACTGGCAAATAATACTCAAAAGCTTGACCGATTTTCCCCTTTACGCCTGCACCATATCGCAAAGGAGCAACCATCATTTTATTTGTAATAAATAATGGTTTTATATCGCATACATGGCCTCTAAAAATAAATCTCGAATCTGTAATATTTTTAAGCTTTTCATTGAGATTGCCTATAACATTTACTTTTATCGTGTTATTTGTCTTCCAAACTAATGGCATTATTTCATGGTATAAATAATTGACCGCATCAACATTAGGTTCATGTTGCGAACCTATAAAAAGCAAGTCTTCACGATCTTCAAAAGGCAAAAGTTCATCTTTACTCACTTTTAAGTAATGTATATTAGAAAGTATCATCAATTTGCGTTCATCGATATACTTTGCCATAATTTCATTTTCGACATTAGAAATAGTTAGTACTAAATCTACTTTTTTGGCTAATCTTGTTTCGATCCAAAAAAACTTCAAATAGTTTTTTGTTAATGAAATTCGGCTGGGATTAATCTTAATTGCTCTTTTATACCGCAGAAAATGAATATCTACCATATCATAAAGTGACGTAGCGAGCGGAAAAATTTTGGATACTTTTTTTACATTCCGGCCTAAAGCTTTTGCTCCGTAATACCACACAAAATCAACTTTAGGAATCGATTCTATGAAATCAAAATAGTTCGAATATTGATTGTTTTCTACAAAAACGATCGCGCCTAACTTACTGAAATAAGTGACGTAACCATTATCTCGAAAAGTATTTTTTGAACAAATAATACAATTATAATCTTTGCTTTTGAAAAACAATATAATCTCTTTCAGCCTGTTAGAACCCGAATCATGTTCAGGAGCTGGCATGTGGATATTAAAAAAAACAATAGTTTTATTTAATGGGTTGTAAGTATTATAATTTGGTATTGACTGATCAAGCTGGTTCTTAATTTCTTCTTTTCGTGTATAATAGCGCTTAATACTTTTAAATATCCCCATATTATCCTCTTATATAAGCTTAATTTTCTCTCTGTTTTTAATAATGAAATGATCTGAATCTCAATAAATTCAACATCTTACTTCATTCTTAAAACTCTTTCCATAATTTTTATATTGTATGAGAACATTATAAAAAGCTGTTAATTAACAAAGCAAAAAACATATATAACTGATTATCAACAACGTTTCCGATTTGTAAAGCTTTTCACCAATTTACGAATTAATTTTAAAAGATATTATTAAGAAACTCTTATTTATTTCATAATCAAAGAAGTATGATTCCTACTCTTTCAATTTTTCTAAAAGTATTTTGAATTCTTTTGTGCCTACATAAATATTATACTGAAAAATGATTTCGTTTTTCTCATTCAAAACACACAAAGTCGGATATGCAATCTGATTATTGATTGTTCCAAGCTGCAATGCCAGCTCATGAACTCCAACATTATTTCCTGAAGGTTTGTACTTAAAAATATGGTTGTTGAATGTAATATCTCGCTTTTCCTCTGCATTGAAATCAATAAAATAGAAATCGGAGTTTAATTTCCTGATAATTTCCTGATCTTTAAAAGTTGTGGATTTCATTCTCTGGCAAAATTGACACCAATCAGTATGAATGAAAACAATGGTTTTTCGTTTTTGGATTTGCTGTAAGTTGTCTATTTCTTCAAAAGTGCTGCTTTTTAATTGGCAGAATCCTGTTGAAGTTATTCCGAAGAGAATTAAGAGAAACAGCTTTTTCATTTTTTTTGTCTTGTTTGCCACAAATTACACGAATTTACGCAAATTAAAATTCGTGATAATTCGTGTAATTTGTGGCAAAATTTAGTTTAAATCTTTTACCTAAAAGTATATCTCAATCCTAAAAATCCACGAATAGTTTGGTTCTGTCCATATACATACGTCGTATCAAATGTCAAACCGTAGGGATTATCAGGCGTAACCAGAACTTTTCCTGCCGAATCGTATTGCACATTTTTGTCGAAAGGATCATTGGTTCTCGAAATCAAAAACGGATTATTCTGTTTCGGAGTAAAATTCAACAGATTTTTAATTCCTCCATAAACTTCAAAATCTTTCCAACCTGAATAGGTAAACTGAATATTCTGAATACTGTACCAAGGCGAATTTGGACTTCTCGGATCGGTCTCGCTAAGCAAAGGCAATTTCATCGGACTATAAACATTTCCGGTATAATCCATCGACAAGTTCCAAGGCTGAATTTTATACGAAATGCTCCAAGTTCCAGTGAAATTCTCCGTCAAATAAGGTCTTTCAGAAATTCCATTTTCAACGTTTTTATTGTCTAAAACCGTGGCTCCGACTATAAACTTTAATCCCGATGGAAAATTAAGATCGATATTCGTGCTAATTCCTTGACTTAAGGCGTAACCATCAATATTGTCGTAAATAATCTCATTTGGATTAGTCTCGTAATCTGAGATAATCTTATTGCTAAACCTAGTGTAAAAAGCAGTTGTTTCAATTCCCATAAACGTTCCATTACCAAAATTGATTTTCTGAATATAATTCAAATTCACATTTATAGACTGTTCGGGTTTCAAATCATTTTTAATAATGACGTCTCTAGAACCCGTTAATGCGGCATGATCTTCGGTAAATAAATTCACAACACGAAACCCAGTTCCTGCATTTAATCTAAAAATGGTGTTTTCGTTTGCCTTAAATCTGTAAGCAAATCTTGGTGTGAAAATAGATCCATGAATCGAGTTATAATCGTAACGCATTCCCAGCAAAACCTGACTTTTTGGAGAAAAGGTAATTTCGTCCTGAACAAAAATTCCAGGTAGCCAAGTATTTTCGGCTTCTTTTGTTGCAGTTGTATTGTCGTCATAATAGGTATATCGGCTGGCGATCCCTGCTAATAAATCGTTTCGACCAATTTTTTTATCCCAAGTCAGCTGCAAAAAACCAATTTTCTGATTGGCGATATAAGATGTTGTTCCATAACGGCTGTTCTGATAATGCACGTTTCCAGAGAACGAAAGCATCAGTTTTTCTTCAAACGGCAATTGATAACTTCCAATTAATTCGGCTCTTTTGGTGTAAATGCTTTCGCCGTAAATTTCGTCACCACCTCGGTATTTTTTCTCCCAACGAATATCTCCGCCCCAGCGGTCTTCGTACATTCCGCGCACAGCAATGGTAAAAAGACGATTTTGATTTCGCTGAAAACTCCATTTATTAAAAACCGAAATACGTTCAGAAAGCGTTACATCGGTAAAATTATCTTTGTCTTTATCGATTACTTGATCATAGTTGAAGTAATTAACACCAATAAGCGAAATCGCCTTTTTTCCCGCATTAAATTTCATTCCCAAATCTAGATTACTTTCAAAATAAGAAGTCGTAAAATAATCGGCTGAAAAAACGGGTGCGTTAGTCGGATTTTTAGTGATGATATTAATTAATCCTCCAACCGCTTCACTTCCATAAAGAGACGAGGCTGGACCTTTTACAATTTCGATTCGTTCCACCAAAGAATTCGGAATTCCAGACAAGCCATAAACCGTAGAAAGACTGCTCACAATTGGCATTCCGTCAATCATCACCAAAGTATATGGCCCTTCGAGTCCGTTGATATGAATGTCGCCCGTATTACAAACGCCACAATTTAACTGTGGACGAACGCCATTTATGTTTTGAAGCGCATCGTAAATACTTGGTGTTGGATTTTTCTTGAAGAATGTTGGTGAATATACCTCAACAGGAACGGCGCTTTCTAATCGTTTTACAGGTTTTAATGTACCCGAAACGACCACTTCGTTCAATTCGTTTTGATCTTCCTCCAATTCAAAATCCAAATTCAAATTTTCATTTTCTACAACTGTAATTCTGTGGGTTATGGGTTTAAATCCTGTTGAGGTTACGTTTATTTTATACGTTCCATTTGGGATATTTTCTAATTTATAAAATCCTAAAGAATCAGCTTGTGTTTTAAAGTTTGTATTAAACAAACGAATGGTAATTTCTTGATCAATAGGAAGTATGCTTTCTACTTTTCCAGTAATATTTTGAGAGAAAACACTTTTTGTTGAAATTATTAACATTGTCAAAAATAAATATTTCATTCTTATAAAATTAAATTTAGACAAAACTAAAAATTAAATTTGACAAATAATTATTCTTAAAATAAAAATTTTCAAACTGATTGAATTCAATATGTTAGTTTTTTTTTTTAAAACCATATAAGTTATATAAGTTCATTTAGCACTAACTTAAATTAGCTTATATAACTTATATGGTTTAACAATCTTTTCTATTAATTAAAAATCTTCGTCGATAAGTTCTTTGTTAATCACTGCGCCAGCAAAAGAACCTGTTGAAACCGCAATGGCCACAGATCGCATTTGTGTTGTGCAATCTCCGCTAGCAAAAACTCCAGCGATATTTGTTTTCTGCATCGCATCTACTTTTAACAAACCTTGTTCGCTAGTATCACATCCCAAAGTTTCAGGAATTGGACAATGCTGCTCAAAAGGCGGTCTTGCATAAATAGCTTTAACCTCTACTTTTTCTCCATTCTTAAAAATGATATTTTTAATATAACCTTCATTATGTTCAAACGAATCTATTTCATCTTCAAAAATTAAAATACCTTTTTCTTTCAAAATTTGAGTTTGTTCCAAAGTCAAAGCTGATTTCCCATTGGTGCACAATCGCAAATCTTTAGTCCAATTCGAAATCAATTTGGCATATTCAAATCCCATTTCTCCATTGGCAATAATCGCTGTTTTTTCGTTTTTAACTTCATAACCATGACAATACGGACAATGTAAAACCGAAATTCCCCAACAAGCCGCAAAACCCTCAATTTTAGGAATCAGGTCTTTAACTCCAGTTGCAAACAATACTTTTCTTGAAGTAAAAACAGTTCCCGATTCGGTTGTAATTTCAAAACCGCTTTCTGTCTTAACTGCTTTTACAGCAAGTCCGTTAAAAAATTGAACCGTTTTATAAATGTCTACTTGCAATTTGGCTTTCGCCGAAATAACTGCTGGTTTCTCACCGTCTTGTGTAATAAAATTATGAGAATGCGGTGTTTGTCTGTTGCAAGGCAAACCGCTGTCGATAACCAAAACTTGACGTAACGAACGTCCTAAACTCATTGCGGCAGATAATCCGCTATAACTGCCACCAATGATAATCACTTCAAAATGCTTCTGTTCCATATTTCTATTTTTAATGATTTTGTTTTTTATGTAATTTGTAATTGATTAAATGTCCGATGATCATTCCGATTCCACCGAAATAGATCAAATCAAAATGAATTTCGAAAAAGAGTTCTGTCAAAATACTAATCCAAATCAGCGCCATTGAAACAACCAAAATAGACGATACCAAAAGAGCTGATTTTTTTATAATTTTGAGAATTGCAAATAAACCTATCGAAGCAAATAGTAAATCTATAATTGGGTTGTGACTCAATCCTAAAGGGAGAATCGTTAAAAGAGGAAAAATCAAGCAATGCACCAGACAAATGGTTGCGCTCGAAATTCCTAAAATATCGTAAAAGGATGTGCTTATTTTCTTCATTATGTGTACTTTTGCTTAATGCAATTTTGTTGCAAATATATACAATTTTATCAATTGCAACATTGTTGCGTTTAAATTTTAATTTCGTAAAAAATGAAAACTACACGTAATACCGCAGCAAAGACGGCTGTTTTAGAGGTGTTTGAGAAATCTAAAACGGCTCTTTCGCATACCGAAATTCAGAAACAATTAAATGATTTGTGCGATCGCGTTACCATTTACAGAATTTTGGACCGTTTGATTAATGAAGATGTAATTCATAAAATTTCGAATTTGGATGGAACGGTGAAGTATGCCAAATGCAATCATTCACATCAACGTGTACACATTCACAACCATGCCCACTTTAGCTGCGAGAATTGCCACGAAATTACTTGTCTTGAGACTGTAAAACCGAGCTACATTATGCCGCACAATTATAAAGTTAACGAAATCAATTTTACGTTATCAGGATTGTGTCCGAATTGTTTAAATTCTAACATTTAACTTTTAGACTCGTCTAAAAATATTGTTTCGCGAATATAATTTTTCTCTATATTTGTGAAAACAATACTTTTACAATGACCAAATCTTTAGAAGAAGTCCACGAATCGGTTGCTACACAAAATAAAAAAAAGGGTTTTAGAAAAATTTTAGCCTTCTTAGGTCCCGCTTATCTTGTAAGTGTCGGCTATATGGATCCAGGAAACTGGGCGACTGATATTGCCGGCGGAAGTCAATTCGGATACACTTTAGTCTGGGTTTTATTAATGAGTAACTTAATGGCTCTGCTATTGCAGAGTTTAAGCGCACGTCTCGGAATTGTAACACAGCGTGACCTTGCGCAAGCCTCTAGAGAAACCTATTCCAAATACATCAACTACATTTTATATTTTTTAGCTGAGATTGCAATTGCGGCTTGCGATCTTGCCGAAGTTCTTGGAATGGCAATCGGAATTAATCTTCTTTTCGGAATTCCGTTACTCGAAGCAGTTCTCATTACCGTTTTAGATACCTTTTTACTGCTTTTCCTGATCAATAAAGGAATTCGCAAGATGGAAGCCTTCATTATTGCTTTAGTTGCCATAATTGGCTTTTCTTTCATTTTCGAAATGATTTTTGCAGAGCCAGAAATGGGCAAAGTTTTAGCAGGACTTATTCCTTCGATACCAAATTCAGCCGCTTTATATATTGCTATCGGAATTATCGGAGCAACTGTTATGCCTCACAACTTGTACTTGCATTCGTCTTTAGTGCAAACCAGAAAATTTGACAGAACACCAGCGGGAATCAAACAGGCTTTAAAATACAATTTAATCGATTCTACAATTGCCTTAAACCTAGCTTTCTTTGTAAATGCTGCTATTCTGATTCTTGCAGCCGCAACTTTCCATAAAAACGGAATGTATGAAGTGGCCGAAATTCAAGACGCGCATCAATTTCTTGAACCGTTGTTAGGAACCAAATGGGCACCAGTTTTATTTGCCGTCGCTTTAATCGCTGCTGGACAAAGTTCGACCGTAACAGGCACGCTTGCCGGACAAATTGTTATGGAAGGTTATCTGCATTTCAGAATTCAGCCTTGGGTTCGAAGAATCATAACACGTTTAATTGCTATTATTCCTGCCGTAATCGTAATTTTAATTTATGGCGAAAGTGTAACCGGAAAACTTTTAATTCTGAGCCAGGTTATATTGAGTTTACAGCTTGGATTTGCCATAATTCCATTGATTCATTTTGTGAGCGATAAATCGAAAATGAATGGTTTTCATATTTCCAGAACTACTCAATTTGTTTCGTGGATTATTGCTACTATCATTGTTTCCTTAAATGCGAAACTGGTTTATGACGAAATTACGTCGTGGTTAGCAAGCTCCAATCATCCAATGGTCCTTTGGTTTACGGTTGTTCCACTAGCTTTCGGGTTCTCAGCTTTATTGCTGTATATTGTATTCAAACCATTTATCGCCAAATTCAAATCAAAAACAATAAATCATTCACCGCACAAGCTGAATCTTCATTTTTCGCCTAAACAAAGTCAGAGCATTCAAAATATTGCTATTTCTGTCGATTTCTCACGTGCAGACGAAGTAGCTTTAAACAAAGCCTTTGAATTGGGTGGCATTGACACCGAATATACGCTCATTCACATTGTAGAAACAGTTGGCGCTTTAATGTATGGCGTTAATATTCACGACCATGAAACTACAATCGACGAAAAATTATTATTAAAATATAAAGAAATGCTTTCCGAAAAAGGGTTCAAGATTAAAACCGAACTTGGATTTGGAAAACCAAACAGCGTAATTCCGAAAATTATAAACGAAGGAAGTTTTGATATTCTCGTTATGGGAACCCACGGCCACACTGGATTGAAAGATATTCTTTTCGGCACAACAGTAGATAAATTGAGACATAAAATTTCGATACCTTTGTTGATTGTTAAATAAAGAGGCAAAGGCTCAGAGTTGCAAAGGAACAAAGCCTTTGTAACTCTGAACCTTTGAACCTTTGAATCTTAAAAAGAATGACCTTTTCAGAAGAAAACTACTTAAAATCGATCTATCACCTGACAGCCGCTTTGGAAACTGAAGTCAGCACCAATGCTATTGCGGAAATTATGGAAACAAAAGCTTCCTCCGTAACTGATATGCTTAAAAAATTGGCAGAGAAAGGTTTAGTAAATTATAAAAAATACCAAGGGGTTTCTTTAACCGAAAATGGAAAACTGGCCGCTAAAATGATTGTGAGAAAACATCGTCTTTGGGAAGTGTTTTTGGTTGAAAAGCTAAACTTTAGCTGGGATGAGGTTCACGATATTGCAGAACAGTTAGAGCACATTAAATCGGAACAATTGATTAATCGTCTAGATGATTTTCTTGGAAATCCTACTGAAGATCCACACGGAGATCCAATTCCGGATGCAAATGGGCGAATCATTAAAATCGAGAAATACCTTTTATCTGAGCTTGAAGAGAATCAAGCGGGAGTTTGTGTTGGTGTAAAAGATACTTCTTCAGAGTTTTTGAAATATCTGGACAAACAAGGAATTGCTTTGGGTTCAAAAATTGAACTGCTTTCTAAAGAATCTTTCGATTTATCCGTAAGAATTAAAGTGAATGATAGAGAATTATCTATTTCTAATAAAATTGCTTCTAATTTGTTTGTGAAGTTGGTTTAAGAGTAATTACACAGAGATTCACAAAGAAGTTTCACAGAAATACGCAAAGAGTTTTAATAAGATATCTTTTGTTAGGCTGAGCGAATTCGAAGTTTCGCAAAGAGGATTCACCAAACTTGGGCTTCGACTTCGCTCAGCCTGACAAATTAGTTATTATTAAACAATCCCCTTTTCAATCATTTCCAGCATAACTGGCGAAGCATTTTTAAAAGTTGGCGCTTGCTCAATAATACTTCCTGCATTCTTTTTATTTACTTTAAAAGTAACATCATCGTCAGTTGTAAACAAAAGCGCAGTTAAAAAAGGATTTTTGATGTGTGTGCCCAAAATCAATAAGGCTTCATCTAAAGTGTGAATGCTTTCTATCTCTTCTGTTTTATATCTAAAAGTAAGCGAAATTGAGAATGTATTATCTTCATTGAGAACCAATCGGAAGTAAACATTTTTAAGCTCTGTATCGCCCATAGTTTTGGCCAAAGTCAGTTTTGCGAAAGTTCCTTTTTGGATGCTTTCTTTAACTCGTTCACAAAAAAGGGCAAATATTGGTTCGTACATTTTTTTAAAGGTGCTAAGGTTCTGAGATGCTGAGGTTCTAAGTTTTCAAACTTTGTCTAGTAATTTACCGCAAAGCTGCACAAAGATTTCGCAAAGTTACACAAAGATTTATATAATTTTTTTCTTTGTGAATCTCTGTGAAGTCTTCGTGTAACTTTGTGAAATAACTTATTTTCCTGTAAATTCAGCTTTACGTTTTTCTAAAAATGCTGTAGTTCCTTCTTTAAAATCTTGTGTTCCGAAGCATTTTCCGAATGATTTTATCTCTACATCAAAACCATTTTTACCATCTGCAAAATTAGCATTGATTGCTTTTATAGCTTTTCCGATAGCGAAAGGTGCATTTTTGATTATTTTCTGCGCAATCACATTTGTAAATGACAGTAATTCTTCCTGGGGCACAACATGGTTTACTAAACCATAATCTTTTCCCTGTTCTGCAGTAATCATCGCTGCTGTCATGATCATTTCCATTGCACGGCCTTTTCCAATTAATTGTGGCAAACGCTGTGTTCCTCCATAACCAGGAATTAATCCCAAAGTAACTTCTGGAAGTCCCATTTTTGCATTGTCTGAAGCAATTCTAAAATGACAAGCCATTGCCAATTCTAATCCGCCACCTAATGCAAATCCGTTTATTGCGGCAATAACTGGTTTTTTCAAACCTTCGATCATATCAAATAGCAATTCCTGCCCTTCAGCGGCCAACTGTGCGCCTTCGACAATAGTGTAGTTAGCAAATTCTGAAATATCAGCTCCGGCAACAAATGCTTTTTCGCCACTTCCTGTTAAGATAATAACGCGGATATCATCATTTTTACCCAATAATTTAATCGCTTTACTCAGATCGCTAATAGTTTCTTTGTTTAAAGCGTTTAATTTTGCTGGTCTGTTTATAGTAACGGTTGCGATATTCCCTTCAATAGAAATTAAAAGATTTTCGTAGTTCATGATGCTTTATTTTATGAGTTGGTGATAGGGAGAGAAACTGTAAATGTGGTTCCTTTTCCGTAAGTTGACTCAAAGGTAATTGTTCCTTTGTAATTTTCGATAATGTTTTTGATAATTCCGAGTCCAAGTCCCATACCGCTGGTTTTGGTTGTAAATTTTGGTTCGAAAATTCTTCCGATATCTTGCTTCTGAATACCTATTCCGTTGTCTTTTACCGCAATTTCAACATTATTGTCTCGCCTTTTTACTGATACAACAATTGATTTCTGAAACTGACTTTCAGGAATGGCCTGAGTAGCATTTTTAACCAAATTGGTGATGACACGAATCAATTGTGTACGATCCATTTTAGAAATGATTTCTTCTTCTTCTTTTTCGAAAGAAATATAATCTTCGTTGAAAATATCTAAAGCTAATTCGACAACTTCAACAACATTTAAAGTTTCATTTTGCTGTGCAGGCATCGAAGCAAAGTTCGAAAATGCCGAAGCAACAGCCGTCATGGTATCTATTTGCTGAATTAAAGTTTCGGAGTAATCGTTCATTTTTTGTTTCACATCTGGAGCAGAAGGATCAAATTTCCTCTGGAAACTCTGAACCGTCAAACGCATCGGCGTAAGCGGATTTTTAATTTCGTGCGCAACTTGTTTCGCCATTTCGCGCCAAGCTTCTTCACGTTCGCTTTGCGCTAGTTTAATCGCACTCGTTTCGAGTTTATCCACCATTCCGTTATAAGCTTTGATCAGGAAGTTGACTTCTTTACTGTTAGCTTCTAACACAATTTTTTCGTTTTTCTGATCCAAATTGGTTTCTTCCAAACGATCTGAAATGGTTTTCAGCGATTTTGTGATATAAGTCGAAAGGAAATATGCCAAAGCAAAAGCGACAATCAACATAAAAGAGTACACCTGACTCAGACGAATTAAGAAAGTATTCAACTCATTATCATAATAACCATCATCTTCTAAATATGGAAGATTCAAGATTCCGAGTGGTTTGAATTTTTCGTCTTTAATTAAACTGTATGAAGATCGGTTTTTGACTCCGTCGATGGTTTTAATATCAACAAAACGTTTTTCGATAGAAGAACGAACCAGTTTAAGGATATATTCTGGAATTGGAGGTGCAATTTTATCAACCGCAAAAGACTCTTTGGATGATTTTAAAAGTTTTCCATCCAAACTGTAAATATTGATTTCGATTTTATGAATCTGCGCCAACTCATGAATTTTATCTTTAAAAATTAAATCTAAATTCTGAGTTTTTAGTGGATAAGTTGTAGTTGCCAGAACGTAATTGATATGTTCTTTTACCGCATTTTCTTTTCGTTCTAAACGTTCCTGATGATATTCTTTGGCTTCAGTTTTAAACTGAATAATCGAAATCGAAGCCAATAAAAAAGATGCCACAACAATCAATACAATCATCGACAGGAAAATCCTGGTACGAAGCGATAGCATTGACATTTTGAAGTTTAGCATTTTGTTTTTGTTTTGTTTGTTTCAGGTTTCAAGTTCCAGGTTATGTTGCGTTTGGCAACTTGAAACTTGAAACCTGAAACTAAAAAACCTATTTTCTCTCTCTTATTCTTTTATAAAAACGGAATCCAAGCATAATTAAAACCGAGAATAAAATAATCCCGATTACGCCGAAAATCCAGTTGATGGCACTTTTTAACACTACTAAAAAGACAACAGCAAATAGAATAATCGTTGCGCCTTCATTCCACAAACGCATAAAATTATTGGAATATTTTACTTCATCTCTTTGTAATTGCTTAAAAATCTGATGACATTTTCCGTGATATAAATATAAGAGGAAAACGAAACATAATTTTACGTGCATCCACGGCATTTTGATCCAAACGCTTCCTGCATCTGTAAAAAACAACATCCAAAAAGCAAAAATGCTAGCCAAAACCGCCGACGGCCATGTAATAATGTACCACAAACGGTAGGCCATTATTTTATATTGCGCCTGAAGAATTTCTTTTTCTGGCGAAGGTTTTTCATTGGCTTCAATCTGATACACAAATAAACGCACAATATAAAATAAACCTGCAAACCAAGTAATCACGAATATAAGATGTAGTGATTTTAGATAGTTATAGTATTCCATTATTATTTTGTTTCATGTCTCATGTTTCATGTTTCAAGTTAATCAACTTTGAGAAAAACTTAAAACCTGAAACCTGAAACAAATTTTATTTAGCCCAATCGTTAATCCAACCAGCAACTGTTTCGCACCATTCATCATCATCGTTCAAGCAAGGAATTGCTAAAAACTCTTCTCCTCCATTTGCTTCAAAATCTTCTTTGGCACGCATTGCGATTTCCTCTAAAGTCTCTAAACAATCGGTAACGAAAGCTGGAGTTACAACCGCAATTTTCTTAATTCCTCTTGCTGGCATATTGTCAATTTCAACATCGGTATATGGTTCAAGCCATTTATCGCCCGCCAATCTTGACTGGAAAGTCACGCAATATTTGTCTTTTGGAATTCCCAATTGTTCAACTACCAAACGAGTTGTTTCGTAGCAATGTGTTCTATAGCAGAATTCTGCTTCTGGAGTTCCCACTTCACAACACATTTCGTTGGTTACGAATTTTTTATGTGATTTTGTTTTATCTGTCTTGCGAACGTGACGCTCTGGAATTCCGTGATACGAAAACACCAATTGATCGTAATCGAAATCACGTAAATGTTTTTTAATTGAATCTGCAACATTTTTGATGTAGTCTGGTTTATTGAAAAACGCTGGAACATCTGAGAATTTCATATGAGGGAATTTCTTCTTGCGAATTTCTTCGGCTAAAACCAAAATGGTCAAAGTAGAAGCCATTGCATATTGAGGGTATAATGGAAAAAGCAATACCTCAGTAACACCTTGATCACTCAATTCCTGTAAGCCTTTTTCGATTGTCATAGATCCGTAACGCATTGCAAGCGAAACCGGAATATTTGATAAAGGCTGTACTTTTTTGTGCATTCTTTCAGAAAGAACAATTAACGGCGAACCTTCTTTCCACCAGATTTTGGCGTAAGCGTGAGCCGATTCTTCTGGTCTTTTTCTTAAAATAATACCGCGAACTAATAATGCTCTCAATAAATACGGAACATCGATCACGTATTTATCCATTAAAAATTCATCTAAATAGGGTTTTACATCTTTTGGTGTTGGACTGTCTGGTGATCCTAAGTTTATTAAAAGTGCGCCTTTCATTATGTATTTTTTGCTTTAGGCTTTAAGCACAAGGCTTTAAGCTTTTTATTTGTTTTTAAAAATTTCGGCAAAAGTAAACGCTGTACTTTATTAGAAATATGATATTTATTACTTTTTCTTTATTATTGAATATTCAAAATTGATTCTAGTTATTCGAGAAATTTTTCACGCAGATTTACACAGATTAAAGCAGTTTTTTTTTGATTAATTCGTGAATTCGTGGCAAATAAAAAATTTAGACATTAGCATTAATCGACATCAAATATTTTTTTGGCGTTGTTCCGAATTTCTTTTTGAATGCTGCTATGAAATGACTTCCAGTGCTATAACCTATTTTCAGCCCAACTTCATTTACATTATAAGAACCGCTATCTAAAAGTTTTCTAGCGAAATCCATTTTGTAATCGAATAAGAAACCATAAACCGTATCGCCATAAATCTGTTTGAAACCCATTTTGAGTTTTTTCAAATTCAAACCAATTTCATCTGCCAATTCTTGCAATCCTGGTGGTTCGGACATATTAGCGATTACAATTTCTTTTGCTTTTCTGATTTTTAGAACATTGTCTTCATCAATCAAAAACGGACATTGTTCTGCATTTGGATCTTCTGTTCTATTGAAATATAAACTCAGTAATTCATAACCTTTTCCTTTATAATATAGATTTTTTATGGACGGATGAAGATTGTAATGAAACAATTGACTTAGTACAATTGCCATTGACGGGCTGATATTTCCTTCGTTATAATACTTTTTATCCTTATTGTCAGGACTTAGAAAAGTAATATAATCGGCTTCGGCAGAAAATAACGCGTGAAATTTCTTGATGGAGACAATTACTGAAATCGCCCACGAGTTTGGAGCCAGCTCTAAATTTAGCGGCAATTCTTTCTGTGGATTGTATAAAAGCAACGATTTTTCTTCTTTCAATTCTAAAGCGTAATTGCCTTGATTGAATAAAAATTTTGCATTTCCTTTTATCCCGAAGTGAAACTGTATCAGGCCAGTACCTATTATTTCGTGCTGTGCATAAAAAGGTTCTGGACCATCATTTTGAAAACGGATCAGCGTAAAGTCGTCTTCAATTTTTATAACTTCTTGAGAACTCATAGCGATATTTTTTTGAAACGAAAATCAAAACAAACTCAAAATGTTATTTAGAACGACTCTAAACTAATCACTTCAAACGAGTTGATTTTGCTACAAAAGTAGTCCTTTTTACTCAAAAACACCTATTTAGGTTCAAAAAAACATACAGCGACA
Source organism: Flavobacterium sp. LPB0248 (assembly GCF_013388355.1). GTDB lineage: Bacteria > Bacteroidota > Bacteroidia > Flavobacteriales > Flavobacteriaceae > Flavobacterium. The sequence continues at coordinate 2,783,513 of NZ_CP058246.1, read as the reverse complement.
TAAAAAGTACTTTTAGCGTTATTTTTATCGATGCTATAGTAATAATTTTGTTGCACTTTTATGAAAGTGAATTTATGGAAAACAATAACGTACCGAAACACCTTTATTTTTACTCAGTTGGTCTGAGTTATAAAAAAGCTGATGCTGAGGTCAGAGGTCAATTTAGTTTGGATGCCGTTGCGAAAACTCGCCTGCTAGAACAAGCTAAAAACGATGGAATAGAAAGTTTACTAGTTACTTCAACTTGCAACAGAACTGAAATCTACGGTTTTGCTGAACATCCATTTCAATTAATAAAACTTATTTGCGATAATAGTAACGGATCTGTAGACGCTTTTCAAAAAGTGGGTTTCGTTTACAAAAATCAAGAAGCGATTAATCATATGTTTCGCGTAGGAACTGGTTTAGACAGTCAGATCTTAGGCGATTTTGAAATTATATCTCAAATAAAAACCAGTTTTACACATTCAAAATCAATGGGATTAGCCAATGCTTTTATGGAAAGATTGGTAAATGCGGTAATTCAGGCGAGCAAAAGAATCAAAACTGAAACAGAAATCAGTTCTGGTGCTACTTCGGTTTCTTTTGCATCTGTACAATATATTTTGAAGAATGTTGAAGATATCAGCAACAAAAACATTTTACTTTTTGGGACTGGTAAAATCGGAAGAAATACGTGCGAGAATTTAGTAAAACATACTAAAAACGAGCATATCACTTTAATTAACAGAACTAAAGATAAAGCAGAGAAATTAGCAGGAAAGTTAAATCTGATTGTTAAAGATTATTCTGAATTACATTTAGAACTTCAAAAAGCCGATGTTGTAGTTGTTGCAACAGGAGCACAAAACCCAACAGTTGACAAAGCCATTTTAAATCTTAAAAAACCTTTGTTGATTTTGGATTTATCGATTCCGAAAAACGTACATGAAAATGTTGAGGAATTAGAAGGCGTAACTTTAATCCACATGGATTATTTGTCTCAATTGACAGATGAAACTTTGGAAAACAGAAAATTACACATTCCAGCTGCGGAAGCCATCATCGAAGAAATCAAAGAAGAATTTGTTACTTGGATGAAAGGCAGAAAATTTGCTCCGACAATTAATGCTTTAAAAGAAAAATTAAACGCTATTAAAGCTTCGGAATTGGATTTTCAAAGTAAAAAAATCGCCGATTTTAATGAAGAGCAAGCTGAAATCATCAGTAATCGAATCATCCAGAAAATCACTACACATTTTGCCAATCATTTAAAAGACGACGATACCATGGTTGATGAAAGCATCGAATGGATCGAGAAAGTCTTCAAAATAAAAGCATCTTAAATAAAATTTAAACCATATAAGTTATATAAGTTCATTTAAAAACTGTGTTTTACTCAAACCGCTTAAATTTACTTATATAACTTATATGGTTCAAAAAACAAAACATGGCTGAAAAAACAATCAGAATTGGAACACGTGACAGCGAATTAGCACTTTGGCAAGCACATACTGTCGAGAAAAAACTAAATGATTTAGGTTATAAAACCTCAATTGTTGCTGTAAAATCTCAAGGCGATATTATTCTGGACAAACCTCTTTATGAGTTAGGAATTACTGGAATTTTCACCAAAACGCTTGACATTGCTATGATCAACGGAGATTGTGACATTGCTGTGCATTCTATGAAAGATGTTCCAACGGCTTTACCTAAAGGAATTGTTCAGGCTGCGGTTTTACCAAGAGCCAATGTTCTAGATATTTTAGTTCATAAAGGAAATCCTGATTTTACAAATCCAAGTACCATTGCAACCGGAAGTCTTAGACGTCAGGCACAATGGTTTAACAAATACCCAAACCATACAGTCGTTGACTTACGTGGAAACGTAAATACGCGTATGCAGAAATTGCAGGACAATGATTGGGACGGAGCTGTTTTTGCAGCTGCAGGTTTAGAGCGAATTAACCTCAAACCTGAAAACTTCATCAATCTAGATTGGATGATTCCGGCGCCGGCACAAGGAGCAATGCTTGTTGTGGCAATGGAGAATGACAATTATACTTTGGATGCGCTTTCTCAGTTAAATGATATTGAAACTGAAATCTGTACGCATATCGAACGTCAGTTTTTAAGAACTCTTGAAGGAGGATGTACTGCCCCAATCGGAGCTTTAGTAACGTATAACGAAGATGAAGATACTTTACATTTTCAAGGCGTTTTGCTTTCTATTGATGGAAAACAAAAATTGGAAATTGACAAAACGGTTGACATTTCAGAATGGAAAAAACTAGGTTTCAACTCTGCGCAAGAGATTTTGAATAATGGAGGAACGGAATTAATGCAGAAAATCAAAGAATCTCTGAAGAAATAATGGCAAAATCAGTTCAAATATTATCTACTAAAATATTATCTCCACTTCATAAACAAGAGTTGATGAAATATGGCGTCGAATTAATCGAAGCCGATTTTATTAAAACCGAAAACAAGGCTTTCGAATTAAAAGACCTTAACGAGAGTCTGATTTTTACAAGTCAAAATGCTGTTCATAGCGTTTTATCTGCCCCAAAATCAGAGGAACTAAAAAAGAAAAACGTATACTGTGTTGGTATTAAAACCAAAACTTTATTAACAGATAACGGATTCAATGTTATTGCTTACACTGGCTATGCTTCTGATTTAGCTGAAATTATCACTTTGATTTATGGCAATGAAAGCTATACTTTTTTCAGTGGAAACCTTAGAAGAGACACTTTACCAGAAGCTTTAAAAGAAGCTGGGATTAAATTCAATGAAATTCAGGTTTACGAAACTACGTTGAAACCTCAGAAAATAAAAGCAAATCCAGAAGCGATTTTATTTTTTAGTCCGTCTGGAGTTAAAAGTTATTTGAAGGATAACACCATTAATAAACAAATCTGTTTCTGCATCGGTGACACTACCGCAGAAGCTTTAAATAAAATCACGAAAAACATCATTATTGCAGATCAGCCAACAATCGAGGACGTGATCGAAGATGTAATTCACGAATACAAATAAAAACCTTTGCAACTTTGTCACTTTGCGACTTTGCACCTAAAATAAAAAAACAATGTTAAAAAACGACCTATTTTTAAGAGCATTAAAAGGAGAAACAGTACGACGTCCACCAGTATGGATGATGCGTCAGGCAGGAAGATATTTACCTGAATTTAGAGAACTTCGCGATAAATATGATTTTTTTACGCGTTGCGAAACTCCTGAATTAGCTGCCGAAATTACAGTTCAGCCAATTCGTCGAATTGCTCCAGATGCTGCAATTTTGTTTTCGGATATTTTGGTAGTGCCTCGTGCTATGGGAATTCACGTAGAATTAAAAGACAATTTAGGTCCGATTATTCCAAATCCGATTCGTTCTTTAGCAGATGTTCACAAAGTTTACGTTCCAGATGTAAATGAAACTTTAGGCTACGTTTTTGATGCCGTGAAATTGACTAAGGAAATGCTGAATGACGAAGTGCCATTAATTGGTTTCGCTGGTTCTCCTTGGACAATTTTCTGTTATGCTGTTGAAGGAAAAGGTTCTAAAAGTTTTGATACTGCAAAAGGATTCTGTTTTTCAAATCCAGCGGCAGCACACACATTATTGCAAAAAATTACCGATACGACTATTTTATACTTAAAAGAAAAAGTAAAATCGGGAGTAAATGCTGTTCAGATTTTTGATTCTTGGGGAGGAATGCTTTCTCCTGTTGACTATCAGGAATTTTCTTGGAAATACATCAACCAAATTGTTGACGCTTTAGCAGATATTACTCCGGTTATTGTTTTCGGAAAAGGATGTTGGTTTGCTCTTGGCGAAATGGGTAAAAGTAAAGCTTCTGCATTAGGAGTTGACTGGACTTGTTCAGCTAGAAATGCTCGTTACTTATCTGGTGGAAACATTACTTTGCAAGGAAATTTTGATCCTTCAAGATTACTTTCTCCGATTCCGACTATCAAGAAAATGGTTCACGAAATGATCGACGAGTTCGGAAAAGATAAATATATTGTAAATTTAGGTCACGGAATTTTACCAAATATCCCTGTAGATCACGCAAAAGCGTTTATTGACGCGGTTAAGGAATACGGAAATTAGTATTTAGTTTTCAGTCGCGGTCGCGGTATTCAGTTTTATTCTGAGGCTGGGAACTGCGACTGAAAACTTTAAACTCAAAAATATGCTTGCAAACCTAAACCTCAACAGAAACTCACCGTTTTCATTTATCGAATACGGATTTCAGACGTACTACGCCTATGTGTTTTTGATGGTTTGGACGCATCCAGAATTGCACCCAGTAAGTCTTATAAATGACTTGGCAGTTTTGATGGCTTTTGAGTTTATAATGGTTCATTCAGGAGTTTTCATGGCGGTGATGCCAAAAAAATGGTCGCTTTTTGTATTTTTTCCACTCTATGGTTTATTTGCTTACTCTTTTAATGAATCTGTAGTTAATACCAATATTTTATACATTTACCTGCTTACAGTTTTAAACCGAATGCGTTTTGCTTTTTCAAATGTAGCGCCAGAAGTCAGAGTATATCAAATGGGAAAATCTGCAGCAAAAGCGGTTTTCTACTTTTTCCTAATCCTAGCGGTTTGCATTGGAAATTCTATAGTACCTCCATTCGGATTAACACAGGAATTTTTAGAAAAAGCACATTATTTCCAAACCGTTAAATCAAGCGGGTTATTTATAGAAAAGCCTTATGTGCCTATCTGTATGGGATTTATTTATTATGCTTTGCCTGTTTTATATTTTATTTATCGAATACTAAAAAACTTTGGTAAAAAAGATTCTTTTCAAAATGAAAAATTAATTTTTAGCCGAACAACTGTCAAATCGAATAAATTCTAAATTATGTTGAATAAAGGTTTACGAGACGAAGAATCTATTAGAATAGAGAATACTCTACGAACTTTGCATGCATTAATTTTTGTCCCAAAGTTTTGGAATGCTGAAGATACAACTCTTATTGATGAACAATTGAAAAGTTTTGGCTTAAGCCTACAAAGAACAATTGAAATTCCAGAAGAGGAATTGATTCTACTTTTACAACGATGCCATTTAGACTGGAATCAGCAAGAACAATTTGCTGATATTTTAACGGGCCTTTCTGCAGAGAAACAATTTGACTTTCTAGGAAAAGCCCTCGCAATATATCAATATATCCAACAAGAAAGCAAGATTTTTTCTTTTGGAATAAATACCAAAATCGCATCTTTAAAAAACAATCAAATATGAGTTTTATAGATTGGAAAACAGACCGAATCGAGAACGTTCTTCCTGAGGAGTTTTACAAACTAATCGACAAGAATAAAAATCATATAGGAAAAACATTTCCTGTAACACTAGCTAATTCTGACTCACCAGAAAAAGCAGAAAATTTTATCTCAGTTAATAAAAACAAGGAAAGAAATAGCGAAGGATATTATTTCTTCGCCCGAGACATCAAAACAAATAATCTAATTGGTTATTTATGTGTAAAAATTATCGATTATCGCATTTCAAAATGTGAATTAGGTTATTTTATTGACGAAGATTTTCAGGGAAAAGGAATTACATCCAAAATGGTTTCAGACGTGCTTGAGTTTTGTTTTGAAGAATTAAAAATGAATAAAGTTTTCATTTGTACATCAGAAGTAAATTTAGCAAGTCAACGAATTGCATTAAAACATAATTTTAAACAAGAAGGAATTTTAAGAGATGAGTTTAGAAATGGTGACGGCACTTTGCAAAACACCGTTTATTTCGGACTTCTTAAATCGGAATATATTAAATCATGAAGGACAAATTTTACGCATACATACAAAATTTACAAGACCAGATTTGCGCTGGATTAGAAGCGGTTGACGGAACTGCAAAATTCCGTGAAGACTTATGGAAACGTCCAGAAGGCGGAGGCGGAAGAACACGCGTTATTGAAAACGGAGCTGTTTTCGAAAAAGGTGGTGTCAACATTTCAGCCGTTCACGGAAAATTGCCTGAAACAATGCAGAAAATGTTTGGCGTTGGCGAAGCAGATTTCTTTGCTTGCGGATTAAGTTTAGTACTGCATCCAAAAAGTCCAATGGTTCCTACCGTGCACGCCAATTGGCGATACTTCGAAATGTATGACGAATCTGGAAAAGTAATCGAACAATGGTTTGGCGGCGGACAAGATTTAACACCTTATTATTTGTTTGAAGAAGATGCAAAACACTTTCACCAAACTTGTAAAACAGCTTGCGACAAACATAATCCAGAGTTTTATCCTAAATATAAAAAACAATGCGATTCGTATTTCTGGAACGCACACCGAAATGAAGCGCGTGGACTTGGCGGTTTGTTCTTTGACTACTGCAAAGCAAATGAGCAAATGTCAATGGAAAACTGGTACGATTTTGTAACCGAAGTAGGAAATAGTTTCCTTGAAGCTTATGTTCCAATTGTAGAAAGAAGAAAAAACCTTTCTTATACTCCAGAGCAAAGAACTTGGCAAGAAATCCGTCGTGGCCGTTATGTTGAATTCAATTTGGTTCATGATAAAGGCACGTTATTCGGTTTAAAAACCAATGGCAGAATCGAAAGTATTTTAATGAGTTTGCCTCCTCATGTGCAATGGGTTTACGATCATCATCCAGAAGTTGGAAGCGAAGAAGAAAAATTAATCCATATATTGGCAAATCCGCGTGAGTGGATTTCGTAGCTTAGAAATTTATTTAATTTGATAATTATATGTCGCCCCTCTGGGGCTTCTTTTTTTGTTGTCGATTCAATTTCTATAAATATTTTGCTCCGCTGGAGCATTTTTTACATTTACTATTTATGGAACTGATGTAATTATAAAACAAATATTTCCTTCTCTACTGGCGCTTTGTCTTTCGTTGTTGATTCAATCGCCATAAAAAGTTTGCTCCGCTGGAGCATTTTTTACATTTACTATTTATGAGACTGATGTAATTATAAAACAAATATTTCCTTCTCTGCTGGCGCTTTTCACTGTTTATTAAATCCCTATAAATATTTTGCTCCACTGGATCATTTTTTTGTTTAACTATTCCCAGAGGGACGAAATATTTATAGAACCCAAATAATAGCTCAACGAACAAGCTTCGGAGAAGCAAAATATTTATAGAACAATTTGCATCTCCTAGTATCAAGCCCCAGAAGGGCGACATATATATAGAACCCAAATAATAGCTCAACGAACAAGCTTCGGAGAAGCAAAATATTTATAGAACAATTTGCATCCCCCAGTATCAAGCTCCAAAGGAGCGACATATTTATATAATACAAAAAAAAGAATACTTATCCTACAAATTAAAATTATTAATTAGCTTTACTGATTATAATTTTATTTAAAAACATGGCTAATACCTATTCCCAATTATACATTCAAATCGTTTTTGCCGTAAAAGGAAGACAGAACCTTATTTCTAAAAAATGGAAAGATGAAATCTATAAATACATTACAGGAATTATTGTCAATCAGAAACAAAAATTAATTGCTATAAACGGAATGCCAGATCATATTCATATCTTAGTTGGAATAAAACCAAATATTTCAATATCAGATTTGGTACGAGATATTAAAGCAAGTTCATCCAAATTCATAAATGAACAAAAATGGATAAACGGAAAATTCGAATGGCAGACTGGTTTTGGTGCTTTTTCGTATGGTCATTCACAATTGACAAATGTTATTAAATATATTGAAAATCAAGAAGAACATCATAAAACCAAAACGTTCAAAGAAGAATATATCGCATTTCTAAAATTATTCAATATTGATTTTAAAAATGAATATCTGTTTGATGATGTTTAATTTATGTCGCTCCCATGGGGCTTCAAATCTTATTCGATTATTATAATTGCTATAAATATTTTGCTTCTCCGAAGCATTTTTTAATACAATATGAACTGGAAACTTATTTACGCCACATTCTTTATCAGCATTTTTGGGTGTTTCGCCCAAAACGATTCCCTGCAAAACCCGTATTTTAAATCATACAATGATAAAATTACTGCTAGTGTTTATTATTTAGATACTTCTAATAGTTTTCAAATTGCTTCTGGTCAGGATTCCAAAACGTATGTGAATCTAATTCCAAATCGAAGAGAACAAATAGGTTTTACTTTAAATTATAAAATCATTGATATCACAATTGGTTTTGCTCCCAAATTTCTAAGTCAGAATAAAGGTGATTCTCATTCCAAAAATTTTAATTTCAACACCCGTTTTTACTTAAAAAAATGGATGCAGTCGTTCACCTTTATCAACCAAAAAGGATTTTATATCAGTGATGACAACATTACAGCCCAACTGCCCAATATGCGCACTACGAAAATTGGCGGGTCGACAGCTTATGTTTTTAATGATAAATTCTCTTTTAAAACATTGGTAAGCCAAAACGAATGGCAGACCAAAAGTTCCGGAAGTTTTATTCCGACTTTCTCTTTCTATTACACCAATTTAGATTTAAATACTCCCGATTCGTCACCTGGCGATATTTATGTTATAACACTTGCGCCCTCCTATTTTTACAATTTCGTAATTAGTGATCGCGTCTTAATTGGCGCTGGACTCGCTTTGGGTGCCGGAATTAATATTATTGATGGAGACACCTCAGCATTATATCAAGCAGATTTCAATTTGAAATTGGCTTATAACAAAGATCGTTTTTTTGGTTTTGCCAGTCTTAACACAATTGGTTTTGCGCAAGATGACAAAGTCGATCCGCGATTGAATGATAATATTTCTACTCTAAAACTTTCTGTTGGTTATCGATTTGATCCTCCAAAAAAAGTAAAAGAAGTCTACGATAAGGTGAATGAAAAAATAGGTCTTTGATAAATCTTAATCTGAAATAAACAGCCAACAGGATAAAAATGCTTAAATTACAGAGATTTATGAAAAACTAAATATTCATTATTATGGGAAATAAAAACACAGAACAATTAAATCTCATGCATTCTGGAAAAGGATTTATTGCAGCATTAGATCAAAGCGGTGGAAGTACTCCTAAAGCACTTTTACAATATGGAGTGGCAGAAAACCAATATACAAACGATGAAGAAATGTACACTCTTGTACATGAAATGAGAACTAGAATTATTAAAAGTCCAGCATTTGACAGTCAATATATTCTCGGTGCCATTTTGTTTGAAAACACAATGGATCGTAAAATCGATGGACAGTGGACAGCTGATTATTTATGGGAGAAAAAGCATATTATTCCTTTTTTGAAAGTAGATAAAGGTCTGGCCGAAACTGCAAACGGAGTACAACTAATGAAACCCATTTCTGGCTTAAACGAATTGCTAGATCGGGCTGTAGAACGCAATATCTTTGGAACTAAAATGCGTTCTGTAATAAAAGAAGCCAATCCCGAAGGAATACGAAATATTGTTGCCCAGCAATTTGAAATAGGAAAACAAATTTTTAGTAAAGGTTTAATTCCAATTATAGAACCTGAAGTTGATATTTACAGTCCTGATAAAGAAAAATCGGAACAGATTCTGAAACTAGAAATCCAAAAACAGCTTAATACATTGGATAAAGAGGTAAAAGTAATGCTGAAACTTTCAATTCCGACTGTAAACGATTTTTACAGCGATCTTATTTCAGATCCTCATGTAGTTCGTGTTGTAGCGCTTTCTGGTGGCTATTCACGCGAAGAAGCAAATCAAAAACTCTCTCAAAACCACGGATTAATTGCCAGTTTTTCTAGAGCGTTGTCTGAAGGACTAACTGCAGATCAATCTGATGAAGATTTTAATGCTGAATTACAAGAAACCATCAAAGGCATTTATCAGGCTTCTATTACCTAGTAAACTGAAAAAAACAAACGTTCCTACGGAACGTAAATAAATGGTACCGTCAATTTTTTTTCTACCGACGAAACATTCCTACGGAATGAATCTTTTTTTGAAAAAGAAAAAATCCCTGATACTCTCGCATCAGGGATTTTTCTTTTCAATTACTTAGAAGTCATTTCTTCGGCTAAATCTAATATCTGTAGAATAATGTTTTTATCAGACTTAAAAGAGTTTAATTTAAAAACGAATTTCAATTTATTGTCGATTAGCTTTTTAGGAGATTCTATAGAAATATCTGAAAACTGAGATGAAATTTTAGTCATTCGATCCAACTCTGAATCTTTTGCTTTCTTACCGAATGTTTTCACGGTTTGTGCAATATCTAGTTTTCCAGAAATGTAATTTTTGCTCAAATCTTTCTTCGTGTCTTTTGCAAAAGCTCCTTTTTCTGAACCAAAATAATCTTTTGTATTGGCAACAATTACTACGTCTTTGTCTTTTACAATAAAAACATCACCATAATCTTGTGTACCTGCAACAATATATGAATTTCCATTTGGGATCAATACTTTTTTGCGAACACCCAATTGCAATAATTTATCTCCAAATGTTGGGTGTGTAGAAGTAAAAATCACAGAAAACAATGGAATTTCTTTTTTCACTATCTCTTCAGTAATTTTCTCTTCGTAATTCTCATCATAACCGTATTTTTTACTCAATACCTCAACTTCTTTCACATCATATAAAAAAGCGCTTAAATCGCCATCAAAAAGCTTTGCTGTGGCCTCTTCGTCAACAATTGTAGAAATCAAATCTGTAATTAGCGTAATATCTTCTTTCGCAAATTTTGGATTTTGAAATAATTCTGACATCAATGACGGAAAGTTTTCAAGTGCCGCTTTTGTATTGGCGTGATATGAAATGTATCCTAGAGGTTTTTCTGCAGGGAAATAATTAAAGATATTTTTATTGATTTTTCTATCACTAATTTTGCTTACAACACTTGCAATTTCTGGAGCATATTCAACCACCTCTTCAATTCGGGAATTATCATTATCAAAATAAAAATCTAGATTAATGCCTTTTATAAAATTTCCAAAGTTCTTCTGCATTGGCAAGTATTTATCATAACCTCCAAATAATGCTAAAGGATAATTGTATAAAGAATAAAAGCTAGACATCAATCCGCTGTAATTTACCCAAGTCGAAATATCTGCCGAAGCATTTATTTTTGAAAAACTTGGTGCAGTAAAACCATTCTCAAATAAACCTTTTATGATTTCTCTTTGCTGCTCGGCTAGTTTTTTATCAAACTCTGCTTGCTCTGCCGTATATTCTTCATAAGGATTTCCATCGTACAAATAGTCTTGGTTTGTTGTTTCTATTGATCCTGCTGGCACATCAACCACCATCGGCTCATCACGCATTACAGACGGTTCGGCTATTTTTGGCGGATTTGGCGCTTCTACAATTACCGTTTCTTCATACGGCTCTGAAATTCCTATTGAATCGTTTAAAACAGGAGGCCCCTCTGGAGTAGCATAAAACTTAGTTGGAAGTCTTTTTGTCAATTCAAATATGACCAAATAATTATCATTCCACACAAATGATCTTTTTAAACCGCTTGGTGTAAAAACAGCATATTTCCCGAATTCTTCAATTGTACTATTCTTTCCGTTTGCGCCTTGTTTTTCAATCAGATATTGTCTTACTGCTTCTTTGTTTTTTATCGGAATGGTAACCTGATAAAACGGAACGCTATCTAAGAAATTCCCATGAACCGTAATTTTTTGATCCAATTGAATAATCGAAGTATATTGACGAAGATCAAAATCAGGTTTTTTACTAGTGTATTTAGTAATAATTGAATGGTTCAGTACTTCATTTATGCTGACTTTTTTAGAAAGCTGATTTCCGTTAAACTGAACAAAATAATCGTATTTGTCTGGACTCGTTTGTCCAAAAGTAAAATATGCGGTAAATAGAAAAACTAGAGTGTAAATGTACTTCATAAAATCAAGGCGTTAATTGGATTGTATTATTCATTAAGGTCGATTTCTTAAATACGCTGTACATACTTTGTTTTAAAAAAACCGTTTTTTTATTTTTTGAAATCTGACTGTTCACATTGTCTACTGCCAGAATATCTTTATCGAAAGTATAAATAGAAATAATGCTGGCTTCTTCCAGATCTTTCTTTTTCTTCGGGTCGTTTACCACTTTTTCGGGAATTGGATAAGAAGCAATTCTTTCAAAAGTTTTGCTGCTTCCGCTAAAGTGAATCTGATCACGCTGATTGTTTATCGTATTTACAACCGCGTTTAGCGCTTTTAAATTGGCATAATTAAGTTTGATAATGAAAACGTAATTTTGAAAATCTGTTTTTGTAGAAACGTTTGAGATTCCTCCAATCTTCAACGCTTTTTCTTTAAAGTCATTGAGTTTTGCAGTGATTTCCTGTTCGTTCGGAATTTTCACACCATCAACTTCTTCCAGCCAAATAGCCGATTTGGTCTTAAACCAGGATTTCGAAAAGTCAATCATTAGCGTGTATTCACCACTTTGATCGTCGTGATGTTTGATTCTTTCGGTAATCTCAAAACAGCTCGTTAAGAGCAGACAGCAAAATAAAGCGAGAATTTTCTTCATTTTGCAAATTTAGATGGAATATTCTGAAAAACCATGATATGATTCAAACAATAAAAATCTAATTTTTAGATAATATTAACGGATTCTGAAGCAAGCTAAACGCCTTATTCTGTTCCTTTTTCTTTAACTTTGCGCCACTCATTAAAAAGTGAGATAAACTTCAAAAAAAAAATAAAAACAACTGCAGTTTTAGAATAAGGATTTATCAATCTGTTTTCAAATTCAGATTAAAATCTGAAATCTAAAATCTAAAATCTAAATTTATATGTTCCCATTACAAAGAGGCAGAAGATTAAGAGTAAATGAATCAATTCGTTCTTTAGTTCGTGAAACCAGTTTAAGTCCATCGGATTTTATGTTTCCAATGTTTATTGCTGAAGGAGAAAATGTAAAAGTCGAAATTCCATCAATGCCAGGAATTTTCAGAAGATCAATAGATTTAACAGTTGAAGAAGTAAAAGAACTTTTTGATTTAGGAATTCGCGCCGTTAACATTTATGTAAAAGTTAGCGAAAATCTAAAAGACAATACTGGTAAAGAAGCATGGAATGCTAACGGATTAATGCAGCAGGCAATTCGTGCTATAAAAGCGGCTTGTCCAGAAATGATCGTTATGCCAGATGTGGCTTTGGATCCATATTCTATTTATGGTCATGACGGAATCATAACAAATGGTGATGTAGAAAATGACAGTACAGTTGATGCTTTAGTAAAAATGGCTGTTTCGCACGCAGAAGCTGGTGCCGATTTTGTTGCACCAAGTGATATGATGGACGGACGTGTTTTACGCCTTCGCGAAGGTTTGGATGCGGCAGGATTTCAGAATGTTGGAATCATGAGTTATTCTGCTAAATATGCTTCAGCTTTTTACGGTCCATTTAGAGATGCTTTAGATTCGGCTCCAAGAGAAGCTGATGTTGTGGTTCCAAAAGACAAAAAAACATATCAAATGGATTATGCAAACCGTATCGAAGCAATTAAAGAAGCTTTGTCTGACGTAGAAGAAGGCGCAGATATGGTTATGGTAAAACCAGGAATTGCTTATTTAGATATTGTTCGCGAAATAAAAAATACCGTACATGTTCCTGTAACCGTTTATCAAGTTTCTGGAGAATATGCTATGATTAAAGCGGCATCTGAAAGAGGTTGGCTGGATCACGATAAAATTATGATGGAACAGTTAATGTGCATCAAACGTTCGGGCGCTAATCTTATTTCGACATACTTCGCAAAAGAAGCGGCAATTTTATTAAACAAATAAAATGATCGTAGATAAACAAAATGCTTCTCATTATTTATGGGGAGACAATTGCGACAGCTGGATTTTGGCAGATGCTGAAGGGTTATCTGTTAAACAAGAAAGCATGCCAAGGGGAACCAAAGAAAAACTGCATTTTCATAATCATGCACAGCAGTTCTTTTTTATTCTAAAAGGCACAGCAACTTTTTATCACGGAGAAAAAACTGAAATTGTAAATGCAAATCAAGGTTTATTGATTGAGGCGAAAACACAGCATTATATTGCTAATGAAAGTCAAGAACAATTAGATTTTCTGGTTATTTCGCAGCCTTCAACAAATAATGACAGAATTACAATTGAATAAAATCTAAAAACATGAAAAAGGTATTATTCCTATCTGCAGTTTTAGCATTGGCTTCTTGCAAAAAAGAAACTTCTGAACCAACAAACACAACAACCGAATCTGTTTCTGAAGGAGAATCGGCGAAAGCCAAAAGTCCAGAAGAACTAGGAAAACAACTTTTTGAAGGAACTGGAAATTGTTTTGCTTGCCATCAGCCGGATCAAAAAGTGGTTGGACCAAGCATTAAAGAAATTGCTAAAATCTATAAAGATAAAAATGGCGATATCGTTACTTTCCTGAAAGGAAATGCAGAACCAATTGTTGATCCAAGTCAGTTTGAGGTTATGAAAACCAATTTTGCCATAACGCAAGCCATGTCTGATGAAGAATTGAAAGCTATTGAAGCTTACATCTACAGTAATTTAAAATAATTACAAGATGTTCCGTAGCAACATTTCATCGATAGTAGAAAATGATGTTATTTAGCATTTACGTTCCGTAGGAACGTTTGATATGCTGCATTGTTAAAATTTACGTCAAAATCAAACGTTCCTACGGAACGTAAAAAACGGGATGCCAATATTTTTTTTCTACCGATAAAATGTTCCTACGGAACATCGTTTGATTATCTAAAAATAATAAAGCAAAAAAGGAGGTTCCGAATATCGGAACCTCCTTTTTTTATCATTAAAATATATTACCAGATTTTAACTCGTTTTTCTGGTTCAACATACATCTTATCACCTTTCTTAATATCAAATGCTTTATAGAAAGCATCAACATTTTGAATTGGCACATAAGCTCTGTACATTCCTGGTGAGTGCGGATCTGTTTTTACTTGATTTTTGATTGCTTCATCTCTAGATTTTGTTCTCCAAACAGTAGCCCAAGAAATAAAGAAACGCTGTTCAGGAGTAAATCCGTCAATTAAACCTGGATTTCCGTGTTGTTTCAAATACAATTGCAGACCGTCAAATGCAGCATTAATTCCACCCAAATCTCCAATATTTTCACCTAATGTAAAATGACCATCAACATGAATACCTGGCAATGGCTCAAGAGCACTATATTGATTTGCTAAATCATTTCCTAAAGCTGTAAACTGTTTTAAATCATCTTCTGTCCACCAATCCACTAAATTTCCTTCAGCATTGTAACGTGCTCCAGAATCATCAAATCCGTGAGAAATCTCGTGTCCGATTACTGCACCAATTCCACCATAATTAACTGCTTCATCAGCTTGATAATTATAGAAAGGTGGTTGAAGGATTGCAGCTGGGAATACAATTTCGTTATAAGATGGATTATAATAAGCATTTACAGTTTGCGGAGACATATGCCATTCTGTTTTATCAACTGGTTTAGACAATTTATCTACGCTTTTCTTAAATCTCCATTGCGCTAAGCTTTTAGTATTTTCAAAATAGCTTCCTCCTTCTGCAATGCTTTTAATTTCTAAAGCTGAGTAATCTTTCCATTTATCAGGATATCCTACTTTAATAGTTATTTTGTTTAGCTTTTCAATTGCTTTTGCCTTAGTGTCTTTAGACATCCAAGTTAAATTGTTAATACGATTTTGGTAAGCCGTAATAACATTATGAATCATATCAACCGCTTTTGTTTTAGCTTCAGCTGGAAAAACTTTTTCTACATAAAGTTTTCCAAGAGCTTCACCAACATTTCCGTTAACCACATTAAGTGCTCTTTCTTCAGACGGAAGCTGTTTTATTGCACCTCTTAAAGTTTTGCTGTAGAAATCAAAATTAGCATTATCAATTTCGGTTGTCAGCTTACTTGCAGCACTGTTAATCAAATCCCATTTCAGGTATTCTTTCCACTGTGCTACTTTATTTTCTTTGAAAACAGTTTGTAAAGCTGTCATATATTTAGGTTCAGAAACAATTACAGTATCTAATTTAGTGATTCCTAAACCTGCAAAATATTCATTCCATTTAATAGCTGGAGTTAATTTTTGAAGATCGGCAATTGTCATTGGATTATATTGCAAACGGCTGTCTCTTCTTTCAACTCTATTTAATCTTGGCTGTGACAATTCTGTTTCAAGAGCTAAAATTTCAGTAGCGCTTTGTTTTGCTTTTGCTGGAGATTCTCCAATAAACTGAAGCATTCTTGCAACATGCAATTCATATTTTGCGCGTTTTTCTTTTGAATCTTTATCTTCAGAAGTATAGTAATCTTTATCAGGAAGTCCTAATTGGCTTGGACTTAAATTTACAGAGTTTTTAGAACTGTCTTTATCATCAGCTCCAATGTAAATTCCGAAAAATCCAGCGTTTCCTTCTTGTTCCATTTCAACCAAATATTTCTGAACATCAGCGATACTTTTAATTGCATCAATTTTTTTCAGATATGGTTTTAAAGGCTCGATTCCTTTTTTATTTCTTCCAACAGAATCCAAATAAGTGTTGAATAAATTAACTGCTTTTCCTTGATCTGTATTAGACTTGTACTTCGGGTTTTTAGAAGCTTCTTTTAAAACCTCCATCACGTCTTTGTCAGTTCTTTTAATTAATTCATTAAAACTTCCCCAAGTAGTTCGGTCACTCGGAATTTCTGTTTTATCCAGCCAAGTGCCGTTCACATATTTGAAAAAATCCTGACTTGGGCTTATTTTCGTATCCATATAAGATACATTAATACCTGGCTCTTTTGGCGCTGTTTGAGCTTGAGCTGCAGTTATTGCAAACATTGCAGATATCACACCAAACACAGGTTTAGCAAATTGTTTTTTCATAAAAAATTATAGTTAAAGGGAAAATACAAACATATTGTTATTATTTCAAAAATTGTGTTAAAATTCTAACTGTACAGTCAAAAAGACGGATAAATTTCACAAATAGAACTTAAACATTGAGGTATATGTCTGCAGATACTAGTAAAAGTTACAAAAGGCTGTTAAAAAAATAATCCAGTAAAGTTTTTAGAATCTGCTTTTTGTATTTTTGCGCCAAATTATTTTTATGAAATCGCTTTTATATAAATACCGCAAATTCTTCATTGTATTAATAGTGTTTTCGGTTGTTACGATATCTTTGTTTTATTCTGCATTAAAACCTAAAAAAACGCTTCCGATTTACAATCCAGCCGATGTAAATCCAGAATTGGTGGATAGTACAGTTCAATATAAAAGCAAATACCACACTATTGCCGATTTTTCTTTTATCAATCAAAATGGTGATACAATTACACAAAAAGATTACGAAGGAAAAATCTATGTTGCAGATTTCTTCTTTACAACCTGCGGATCAATCTGTCCAAAAATGTCAACCAATTTAGTTGATGTTCAAAAAGCGGTTTTAAACAATCCAAAAGTGATGCTACTTTCACATACCGTTTTTCCTGAAGTGGACAGTGTTTCTGTTTTAAAAGCTTATGCTATTAAATACGGTGTTGTAGACAGTAAATGGAATTTGGTTACGGGCGACAAAAAAGAAATCTACAAAATGGCCAGAAAATCGTATTTGGCTGTAAAAATGGGAAGACCAGATCAGCTTTATGATATGGTGCATACAGAAAATTTTGTTTTAGTTGATCAAAAACGCCGCGTTAGAGGTTTTTATGACGGAACAAATAAAGAAGACATAAAACGTCTTTTAGAAGACATCGAATTCCTTTCTCAGGAGTAAAATCCCTTATTTTTAGAAACATTTAGCATTTGTCGAAGTGTTAAATGCCTTGAAATAAAGAATAATTGCCTACTTTTGCAATCTAAATTCAATCTAAATAAGCTTGCAAAATACAATACATACTCTGAAGAAAGGCGAAAAAGCCATTATCAAAGATTTTGATATCGATCTTATTCCACTTAAATTATTAGAAATGGGTTGTCTTCCTGGCAGCTTAGTTGAATTATTGCAGGTTGCTCCTTTTGGTGACCCATTATATTTAGACATTAATGGTTCTCATGTTGCAATCCGAATTGAAACAGCTCGTGAAATTGAAGTAGAAATTATCAAAACCAATTTGTAATGAGTGTTCAGAATATCAATGTTGCCCTTATCGGAAATCCAAATACCGGAAAAACCTCTGTCTTCAATCAATTAACAGGACTTAACCAGCAAGTTGGAAATTACCCTGGAATCACGGTTGAGAAAAAAATGGGTTTCTGCAAGCTGCCTAATAATGTTAAAGCCAATATTCTAGATTTACCAGGAACTTACAGTTTGAACGCCAGTTCTATGGACGAAAGCGTGGTAATCGAACTTTTATTAAATAAAAACGACAAATTATATCCAGATGTAGCAGTAGTTGTAACAGATGTCGAAAATCTGAAACGAAATTTACTGATTTACACACAAATAAAAGATCTTGAAATTCCGACGATTTTGGTCATTAATATGTCTGATCGTATGGAACGCAAAGGAATTTCTTTGGATATTCCGTATTTAGAAGAAAAATTAAAAACGAAAATTGCTTTAGTAAGTTCAAGAAAAGGTTTAGGAATTGAAGAATTAAAAGAACTCATTGTTTCTCATAAAATTATTCCTCACGAACCTTGTTTGAATGCTTCGGTAATTGATCCTGAATATTTTGAAAAATTACAAAAAGCATTTCCAAACCAATTGATGTATAAATTGTGGCTGGTAATTACGCAGGATGTTAATTTTTTGAACTTAGACCGAAACGAAATACGAAGCACTTTTACCAAATCGCATTCCGAATTAAAACGTTTACAGCAGAAGGAAACCATCAAAAGATATCAGTTTATCAATGATGTTTTAAAAGATGGTTTAAAGATTGATGCTTCGATGGCGAAAGACATTCGTGCCAAATTAGATCGTATTTTAACGCATAAAGTTTTTGGTTACGTTATTTTCTTTGCCATTTTATTTTTGATTTTCCAATCGATTTTCAGCTGGTCCACTATTCCGATGGATTTCATTGACAGCACTTTCGCTTCTTTAAGCAGCTGGGTTGCAGAAGAACTTCCAAGCGGTATTTTGACCGATTTGCTTTCGCAGGGAATTATTCCGGGAATTGGCGGAGTTATTATTTTCATTCCGCAGATTGCCTTTTTGTTTTTATTTATTTCAATTTTAGAAGAAAGCGGTTATATGAGCCGTGTTGTATTCTTAATGGATAAAATCATGCGTCGATTTGGACTTTCAGGGAAAAGCGTCGTGCCTTTAATTTCAGGAACTGCTTGCGCGATTCCGGCAATTATGGCAACTCGAAATATCGAAAACTGGAAAGAACGTTTAATCACCATTTTGGTAACGCCATTCACAACTTGTTCAGCAAGATTGCCTGTTTATGCGATTATTATCTCGTTGGTTATTCCGAGCAAAAGAGTTTTTGGAGTATTAAATCTTCAAGGGTTAACCCTTATGTCCCTTTATGTTTTAGGGTTCTTTATGGCCATTTTATCGGCTTACATTTTGAATAAAGTTTTAAAACTGCAATCTAAAACATATTTCGTTGTTGAGATGCCAAGTTACAAAATGCCACTTTTAAAAAATGTTGGAATCAATGTCGTAGAGAAAACAAAAGCATTTGTTGTTGGTGCTGGAAAAATTATCTTGGCAATATCGGTTATTTTATGGTTTTTGGCTTCTTACGGTCCTGGAAAAGAATTTAATGAAGCCGAAACAATCGTTAAAGAAAGATTTGCTAATACAACTTTGGATGAAACTCAATTTGAAAATGAAGTTAATTCTCAAAAACTAGAGAATTCTTATATTGGATTGATGGGAAGAGCGATCGAACCAGCTATTCAGCCTTTAGGTTACGATTGGAAAATCGGAATTGCCTTAATTAGTTCATTTGCTGCACGTGAGGTTTTCGTAGGAACATTGGCAACCATTTATAGTGTTGGAGATACAGATAACGAATCGACTATCAAAAGCAAAATGCAAGCAGAAATTCGTCCAGATACCGGAAAAAAAGTATTTGACTTTGCAACCGGAATCTCTTTATTGCTGTTTTATGCTTTTGCGATGCAATGCGCCAGTACATTGGCAATTACCAAAAAAGAAACCAACTCATGGAAATGGCCCGCAATGCAGTTGGTCTTAATGAGTGGTCTCGCTTATATTACCGCATTAATTGCGTATCAACTTTTAAAATAAGAAGTTATGTTTCAGGAAATAATAGCCTTTGCCATATTAGGATTTGCAGTTGCTTTTTTGATTAAAAAATTCTTTTGGAAATCGAAAAAGAAAAAAGACTGCGGTGGCGGAACTGATTGTGGATGTTCTTAAAAAGGGACAAAGGTGCAAAGGTTCATAGGTGCAAAGTAAAAAAAAGCTGTTCATTTTGAACGGCTTTTTTTTATGACGAAAAATGTCTTATTCTGTTGTTTTAAAAACTTAAAATAGCTTATCGGTATATTTTCTAAGATTATTTTTGATTTCTAAATTTATTAAAGATGACACCAGAAGATAGAATGGAAGTAATTCGAGACAATAGAGTTGCCCGATTGCTATGGTTTGCAATCGGTTTTTTCTGCGCAACGATTATTACCTATTTTACAATGAAAAACAATCATTAGTTTTTTCTCTGCTGATTTAATTATAATTTTATCCCATTAAAACAGCAGAAAAAACTTTAAAAATGAACCTAAAAACTCCTTTACTTTTCTTTCTATTTCTGTGTTTCACACAGATTGGAATTGGTCAGACAAAAACAATTGCAAAACAAGATGCTATACGTACATTTCAAACTTCAGATGGAGTTCCTCTATTTCTGAAAGTTTCAGGAAAAGGTGATGTCTGTATTTTTGTTCATGGCGGACCAGGCGCGTGGAGCAAATCTTTTGAAGAATTTGGCGGAAATGTTCTGGAAGATAAACTAACCATGTGTTATTACGACCAAAGAGGTTGTGGCCGATCTGGATCTCCTGCAGATAACAATTACAGCATGGATAGAATGATTGATGATATTGAAGAGATTCGAATTCATCTTAAAACGGATAAAGTGTTTGTAATTGGGCATTCTTTCGGAGGAATTTTAGCTACTAAATATGCCGAAAAATATCCTCAACATGTAAAAGGCTTAATTCTATTGAATGCTACATTGGATATAAATGATTCTCTTCTTAATCAAATTGCTTTTATGGGTAAAACTCTAGGAAAAGATTTTACAGTAAAAAGTAAGGATTCAATTCTAAGTACTTTTTTTGAAGCAAAACAGCAAATTAAAAAAGCAGATCTAGATTATAAAATGCTTTCTGATAATAGAGCAACTGTTGAAAAACTGGACAGCATTGATAATAGTGAAAAAAGGAACTCTTCATTTGCGCAACATGCATTAAGTGGTCCGTTATATTTTAGTGATTTTACAAAAGAGACAGCTTCGATTAAAGTTCCAACACTTATAATTTCAGGAACAAAAGACAACAATATTGGCCCAGAACATTATCGTTTGTTTAAATTCCCAAATCAAGAAGTTAAGATCATTAATGGTGGGCATATTTTGTATTACGAGCAGAACAAAGAGTTTAAGAATGCGATTGAGGGATTTGTTCGTTCTAGAAAGTAAAGATTAAAGAGGCAAGAACAAAGATTATACTAAATAGTAAAGACTGAAAACTGAGACTGAAAACTGTGATTAAAAAATGTCTTATTCTAATGTTTTAAAGACTTTTTCGACCTTTATCATTTAAGTTACAAAGATACTTTTGGAGCATTCAAAATTAAATTCAAAATGACAAGGTTTGAAAAAAGAGAAATGGTTCGAAATAAAAGCATTACAAGGTTACTATGGTTCTCAATTGGATTTTTATGTGCTTTTGTAATAAGGTGTCTTTTAAAAACCAAATTGTAAATAATTTAACCACCTTATAAAGAAAAAGCGACTCTAGATCTAGAGTTGCTTTTTCTTTATAAATTACATGATCTTACTTCACACCTTCCCATTCTGCGTAAAACTGAGCAAGGAAAGTTTCCATAAAACGATGTCTTTCGGCAGCGATTTCTTTTCCTTTTTCGGTATTCATTTTGTCTTTTAGCAGTAAAAGCTTTTCGTAAAAATGATTAATGGTTGGCGCATTGTTTTTTTTGTATTCCTCTTTTGTCATATTGGTAACTGGAGCAATTTCTGGATTATGTAAAGCTCTGTTCTTAAATCCACCATAATTAAAAGCTCTTGCAACACCAATGGCACCAATTGCATCTAAGCGATCAGCATCTTGAACAATATCCAATTCGACAGAAGAGAATTTCTTTTCGAAATTTCCACCTTTATAAGAGATATTTTCAATGATCTTAACTACATGAGCAATTATGTCTTCAGAAACATTTTCGGCTTCTAAAAACGTTCTTGCCATTTTTGGCCCAATAGTTTCATCTCCATTATGAAACTTACTATCTGCAATATCATGCAGCAAAGCACCCAATTGCACAATTGTAAGATCGCATTCTGTTTCTTTTGCAATCAATAGCGCATTTTTATAAACACGTTCAATATGAAACCAATCATGACCACCTTCGGCATCGTTTAGTTTTTCTTTTACAAAAGCAATGGTTTTAATAATTAATGCTGCGTCGCTCATAGTGAAGTTTTACGGTTTATAAAAAATGTTGATTGCCAAAGATTTTAAACCTCCAACAATCAACAAATATGTTTTAAAGCAACAATGTTGCTTTTTTAATTTCTAAATTCGAAAATTCCACATTCCAATCAAGAATCTGAAATCTACATTCTAAAATCTACAATCTTGCCGGTTCAACCCATTTAAAGATATGCGATTCTTGTGGAATAACGATTCTTTCAGAAATTTTAGCCATTCTCGCAGGCAATTTCATTAAATAGTCACGTGCTTTTTCTGCTTCATCAGTCAGATTAGAGATTTTATCAATCTCCCATTTATTGATTAATTTCTGCATAATTTCAACATAATCATTTGCAGTGTAAACTCCAATACGTTGTGCAGAATCAGAAAACTGTTCGAAAGCTGTACTGATTTTTTGACCAGATTCTCTCAAGAAATGAGCTGGCATAACGATTTTCTGCTTCATCATGTATTGAAAAGCCAACATCATTTCGCTAGGATCTACTTGGAAAATTCTAGTTACAAATTCGCTGTATGCATGGTGGTGACGCATTTCGTCTCCAGCAATCATTTTACACATTTTAGACAACTTGTTGTCGCCAAATTTCTTAGCCATCTGAGCTACTCTATTGTGCGAAACATAAGTTGCTAATTCCTGAAAACTAGTGTATACAAAGTTTTTGTACGGGTCAGTTCCAGTTCCAATATCAAAACCGTCGTTGATTAAATGCTGTGTCGTCATTTCGATTTCACGCATGTTTACACGACCAGACAAATACAAGTATTTATTTAAAAGATCTCCGTGACGGTTTTCTTCTCCAGTCCATTGTCTCACCCATTTGGCCCAACCATTTCCTTGGCCTTCTTCCTGCTGATCTATTCCTTCAACATCCATTAACCATGACTCATATGTAGGCAATGCTTCCTCTGTGATGGTATCACCAACAAGTGTTACCCAGAAATCGTACGGAAGTTCTTTAGCAATCTCACGTAATTCTTTTACCTCTTCAAAGAAGTTTTCTCCTTGAGAATCTGGTAAGAAATCCGACGGCTGCCAAATTTTTTCCACTGGAATTAAATACTGTTCCACGAAGCTATCCACGTTTTTTTCCAAAAACTGCATTACTTCTAATCTAATGTTTTTTATAGACATTACTTATTATAGATTTGGGTTGTACGTTTTAGCTCGGACTAAAACTTAAACCTGTTTATATTCATTTATTCCTTCTTTAACTGCTTTTTCAGTTATCTCCATCAGCTCTTCGAACTTGTAATCTTTAACAGCCAAAGCTTTATGAGCTGTAAATTTGAGGTGATTTCCTAAACCAACAGGAAAAAAACCAAATTTTACCATTTTCCAAGAATTATTGATGCTTACTGGTACAACATATGCAGATGGTGCATATTTGCATAAAATTTTTAAACCGCTTTGCGCAAATTCTTTTGGTACTCCCGTTTTACTTCTTGTCCCTTCTGGAAAAATAACGGCAGATCTTGTGTTTTTTTCGATATATTCAGACAAGCCTTTAATAACGGGTATCGCTTGTTTAGGGTCTTTTCGGTCAATTAAGACAGATCCTCCGTATTTCAAATTATAAGAAACACTTGGAATTCCGCTACCTAACTCCTTCTTACTTACAAATTTACAATGAAAACGTCTAAAATACCAAATCATTGCCACGATATCGTACATACTTTGGTGATTTGCCACAAAAATAATTGGCACACCCTTCGGAACCGTGTCCACGCCTTCAATTGTGTATCTTGTCCCGACAAGATTGGTACATTTTAAAAGGCAGAAATTTAAATAATCAACACTTTTTTTGTGAGCCTGGTAACCAAAAACATTTAAACAAATCCACTGAATTGGGTGAAAAACAGCCAAACATAAACCAAATAATAAATAATAAATTACCGATATTGGATAAGAAATAATTTTTTCCATGCTTCAAAAATTAATGCGCAAAAGTAGTAAATATATTTTTAGCCTTATTAAAATTGAAAACAATAACTGTTTTTATGGTTTAATTGTACCTTTGCAGCAGAATTTGCAAATTTTTTCTGAAATAAATGAACTTTACATATCCTAAAAACGAGCGTTTAAAAAGCAAAACTACCATTGGACTACTGTTTTCCGCAGGAAAATCGATTTCCAAATATCCGCTTCGTTTGGTTTACCGTCAAGCGGAAGAAAATTCAGAAGAGCAGACTAAAATTGGTGTTTCGGTATCTAAGAAATACTTCAAGAAAGCTGTTGACCGCAATTACTTCAAAAGAGTTTTAAGAGAAACGTATCGTTTGAACAAACATTTGCTTTTGGATAACTTAGATCAGCCCTATTCGATAATGCTTTTCTATCAGACCAAAGACCGTTTATCTTACGAAGAAATCAATACCAAAATGATTCAGTTATTTGAGAAATTTTCTTCTCAAATCAACAAACCTCAAGATTCTGATACGAAAACTGAAGCGTAAATTTCAAAACGTAAGATTATTAATCAAGTTAGACAAAAAAATCGTAGTTTTAGCTCTAAATTGAAATTTTATGCGTCAACTTTTCTTTTTATTACTTTTTGTTTTTATTCTTTCTAGCTGTAGTAAATCTTCTGCTCCAAATGAAGAAAATATTTCTATTGCAGCGGTAAAACTTCCTCCAAAAGCAGGAGCTAGTTCTGGTGATAAAGATCCTGATCCAGTAGCAGCGCCTCCTGTAAAAGTCAAACAAGAAATTGAACAGAAGATTATAAAGGAAGCGACATTACGATTTGAAACTGATAATCTTGAAAACACTTTCAATCAAATTCAAAAAACAATTTTAAGCAACAAAGCCAGAATTATAAACGATTCAGAAGGAAAAGATTACGGAACTGTCTTTAGAAATCTTACTGTAAAGGTACCAAGCCAGAATTTTGACCGTTTTATAAATGATGTTTCTAAAGGTGTTTCTTATTTTGAAGTCAAAAACATCTCAGCAGAAGACGTCACAGAACAATTTATCGATTTAACTTCACGATTAAAAACCAAGAAAAAACTGGAAGAACGTTATCTTGAAATTTTAAAGAAAGCGAACAAAGTCAGTGAGATTTTAGAAATTGAACAACAGATTTCAACTATTCGAGAAGAAATTGAGGCTAAAGAAGGTCAGTTGAAATATTTAGAAAGCCGTGTTTCTGAAAGCACGATTACAATAGAGTTTTATAAAACTATTGCTGAAAAAGAAGGCATTAAAATATCTTACGGCTCCAAACTTTGGAACGCTGTTAAATCGGGATTCTTTAGTCTATCTGATTTTTTAATTTCGCTAATCAGCGTTTGGCCGTTTGTTATCCTATTTTGTGTATTTGCCTATTTTATAAGAAAAAGATTAAAAAGAAGAAAAAAAGAATAATCATGTATCCGTATTTCAAAAAGAAATTTATTATACCAGTCGCTGCGGCGGGAATGTTGTTTGTTGGAACCAGTTTTAGAGAAGATTTTTTTGAAATTGCCAAACAGATCGAAATTTTTACGACTTTGTTTAAAGCCGTAAATACCAATTATGTCGACGAAACCAATCCTGGTGATTTGATGGATAAAGCCATTAAAAGTATGTTGGGAAGTTTAGATCCGTACACGGTTTATTTTAACGAACAAGATGTTGTCAACTTTAAAATCAATAATACTGGAGAATATACTGGAATCGGCGCCCTGATTTCTAGAAAAAATGACCGCTTAGTTGTTCGTGAACCTTATAAAAATTATCCCGCTGATAAAGCCGGATTAAAAGCTGGTGATGAAATTATCCAAATTGGTGATGTATTGATTGCTGATTTTAAAGACGATGCTTCTCAATTATTGAAGGGAACAAAAAACACTAAAATCAACATCAAATATCTTCGTCAGGGAAAACCAAATACTACTGTTCTGGTTTTGGATGAAGTTGATATTAAATCCGTTCCTTTTTACGGAAAAATTGATGATAAAACAGGATATATTGTTTTGGCGCATTTTAGCAGAAAAGCTTCTGCCGAAGTTAAAGATGCTCTTGAGAAATTAAAAGCCGATGGAGCCAAACAGATTGTTTTAGATTTAAGAGGAAATCCTGGAGGATTATTGAATGAAGCAATTGATATCTGCAATTTGTTTGTTCCAAAAAACGAAGTAATCGTAACAACCAAATCGCGAATTGAAAAACACAACAATACGTATAAAACACAGAAAGAACCTGTTGACACCGAAATTCCATTGGCAATTTTAGTGAACGGAAGAAGTGCTTCGGCTTCTGAAATTGTTTCGGGCGCTTTGCAAGATTTGGATCGTGCCGTTATTTTAGGAAGCAGAAGTTTTGGAAAAGGCTTGGTTCAGCGTTCTGTTGATTTAACTTATGGAACGCAATTGAAAGTAACGATCTCAAGATATTATACGCCTTCTGGAAGATGTATTCAGGCTTTGGATTATGCGCATAAAGATAAAAATGGTGTGGCTCAGAAAACTGATGCTAAAAATTTCAATGCTTTTAAAACCAGAAAAGGAAGAACTGTTTATGATGGTGGAGGAGTTTTACCAGATATTGAATTGGAAGAAACCAAGACGAGTGCCATTGCAACTGCTTTGATTAAAAATGATGGTGTTTTTGATTATGCAACAACGTATTATTACAAAAATCCAGCTTTGGGAGATAAAATTCCGACCATTACAGATGCAGATTATACCGCTTTTAAACAATATTTGAAAACCAATAAAATCACTTTCGATACAGATACTGAAGTGGCTTTGAAAAACACTTTAGCAGCAGCTAAAAAAGAAAAAATTGACGAGACCATTACTGCCGAATATCAGCAATTGTTGAATGCTTTAGAAAAAAGCGAAACTACTTTACTGGACAAAAACCAAAAAGAAATTAAAAACATGATTTTGGAAGAGTTGATTAAAAGATACCAATATCAGGAAGGTTTGTATCAGTATTATTTAAAAAACAATTCAGAAATTAAAAGAGCAGTTAGCGTATTAAATAACCAAACAGAATATAAAACGATTTTAAAAATGTAGTGAATGAAGATAACTTTAGCCCTGACTCTTTTTTCATTTTATACAGTAACGGCACAGCAAAAACCTGTTGAAACTATTTATTTTGAATTTGACAGGTATGATCTGACAGATAAACAAATTACTGTTGTATCAAACTTTATAAAAAACATAGACACAGCAAAAGTTGAGTCTATACAGATTTATGGCTATTGTGATGATCGCGGAAACGATGAGTATAACTTTAGATTGTCTAACAATCGGGCTAATACGATTCAGAATCTATTGGTCGCGAAAGGATTCAAACAGAGTAAAATTGTCATTCTTGAAGGAAAAGGACGTGTTATCGTAAAAGCAGATACGGTAGAAAATCTGTATGAGACACGCCTCCGAAATCGGCGGGTTGATTTAATCGTTGTTAAGAAAAATAGTTTTGGAAAAGGAGTTTATACTTCTTTCAAAGACAATCTAAAAGTTGGTGACAAGGTTTATCTCGAATCTATTTTATTTGATATTGGAAGCGCCAAACTAACCAGCACTTCTAAAAAAGAACTAGATAAAATTGCAGTAACACTTCAAAAACATAGAACTCTCAATTTTGAGATTAGAGGTCATGTCTGTTGCACACCCGAAATTTATAGTGACGGAATTGATAGAGACACAAAAGAAAGGAGACTTTCTTGGAATCGTGCCAAAACGGTTTTTCACTATTTGATGTCTAAAAAAATTTCCAAAAGCCGTATGACTTATGTTGGATGCGGCAATCGATATCCTTTAGGGAAAGGTGATAATTATGATCGGCGAGTGGAGTTTGTGATTACTAAAATTTAGTTTTTTCTAAGCTTCTAAGATGCTGAGTTACTAAGATTCTAAGGTTTTTCCTTATTGTAGCTTTATTGAATTTTCAATTATTCTCTCACCATTTCAATATGCTCAATATCATCTTCTAGATACATTTCGCTGGTTTGAACAAAACCGTGGCTTTCGTAGAATTTCTTCAAGTATAATTGAGCTCCAATGGTAATTTTATCTTTTCCAAAATTAGATTTAATTCCAGCTACGGCTTCCTGCATTAGTTCATGTCCCCATTTTCTATCTCTGTAATTGGCGTCTACAACTACTCTTCCGATAGAAGCATTGTCAAAACTAATTCCAGCATCAAATAAGCGTGAATAAGCCACGATTTTATCTTCAAATTCTCCAATTAAGTGCAAAGCTTTCTTGTCTTTGCCATCAAGGTCTAAATAGACGCAGTTTTGCTCAACGACAAAGATTTCACTTCTTAGTTTGAGTAAATCATATAACTCATGAACAGTTAATGCCTCAAAAGGCTTTATTTTCCATTTTAATTCCATTCTTGCTTACTTTTTGCCGCGAAGGCACGAAGGCGCTAAGTTATATTATTTTTTAATTGCGCTAAAGTTTCTTATAGAAATCAAAAAAGACACAAAGTTATATCTCACAGAAATAAACCTTTGTGCCTTTGCAACTTTGTTTCTTTGAATCTAAATAGAAAATTATTTTTTCGTCATTACGATTTCCATGCTTTTATATTCTGTTCCGTTTTTTGTGTCGAACATTTCCATTTTTCGTGTTTTAGCATCTACAACGGTGTAAACTTCTCTGTACTTTGTATTTTTTGCTGTTACTGGATCGGCCATTTCGCCGTCAAATTCTATACTCTTAGTACTTTCGTTATACTTTCCTCTACCAACCATCATTCCTGTTCCCATATTATCAATAAATGTGGAAATGTATTCTTTACTCGCATTATTATAGCCCACTGTGCCTTTGCCTTCAAATGGCTGCCCCATCATAGTTCCTTTATACGTTGCTTCTTGAAAGCGTCCGCCTAAAATCATTTTAATTTCCGCCACAGAAGTTTCTTTTTCAGGTTTTGCATTAGCATCAGACCAAAACGTCATATCACAATTCCAAGTTCCAACTTCATCAGCCAGCATTTTATGCGGATTACTAGGAGTTGCATATTCTTGCCAAGCCTTCATTTGTGCTGCAGAATCTAATGGCGCTTCGGTAACAGGTTCTTCAGTTTTAACAGAATCTGTTGCTACTGAGGTTGTAGTTTCCTCTTTCACTTCTTTTTTACAAGAAATAAAACACAAGGTTATTATTGCTAAGGTTGCGGTTAATCTTTTCATAACTATTTGTTTTTATGTTTGTTATGAATAAAAGTACGAAATTTTTTGTTTCAAGTTTGAAGTTTGAGGTTTCATGTTGATAAACTAGACAAATTAAACCGCAAAGCTCACAAAGTTTTTGCGCAAAGGACGCTATTAATCTTTGAGAACTATTGAATACGTAATAAAACCTGAAACTCTATCTTTTGTCAATTTTAACTGTTTTTATAATGGCTTCAAGTTCTAACATTAGATCACGTTCTTGATGCGAAGGCGAATAACAGAAACCTTCTATAACCAAAACACGATTGAAGGTTTCATCTAATATGGCATAATTGATAAAAGGCCCCGACATAAAATCGTTTTTCAATTCCCACGTTCCTTTTGTTTCGAAAGCCGTTTTATTATCTAAAGTTATTTTTGAGAAATAAGGAGCGTAAGCTTCGCTGGTAATCATTTGCGTATTGGGTTCACGTCCTTGAATATATTTACCTATTGAATCACGCATTTTGACAATGGCATTTACAACGTCTTTTTTCTTCTTGAAATTAGATAGTGGAATCTGGTAAATTAATAAACTGGTGTTACCGCTTATGATTTCTTTTTTAAGCCAGATGAATTTCTTTTTATGCAACATATATTCATATCCTGATGGAATCTGAATATTAATATGGAATTTGTTTTTAATAATTGCCTTATTTAACAACGAAGTGCTGTTATCTTCCTGAATTTTTTCAATTTCGGCGTCGTGAATTATTTTTATGATCTGCGCTGAATTCAATTCGAGACTGCAGATAATATCGTCTACCGATTTTCCGTAAATACGAAAAGTATTGTGGGGCAATGTTTTGCTCCGAATGATTTCGAATTTATCCGTTGTGGCTTTTTTTACCACAATAATGCTTCGGCTGTCTGTAACAAAGCCTTCTAGCAATCTGGCGGGATATTGATTTATGGTAAAAAGTGGCTCTTCTTGGGTAAGTCCAAGAACCGGAGAGGCAAATTTATTTCTGATGCTATCACCTACTTCTCCATACCATAGCTGATCGTCAATAATGACCGAGATGGTGTTGGTTTTTCCAGAAACTGGTTCGCTCTGTTTTTCGCTTTTAAAACAAGAAGTCAGGAAAAATGGAACTAATAGCAATAAAAAATGGGTTTTATTCATTTTTTTAATTTATGAAATAAAACCCAAATTTAATAAGAATATTCTATTTATCCGTTTATTTTAAGTTTCATTCCCGGTTTAATATCTTCATCTTTAATACCATTCCATTTTTTAATATCTGAAATTGTTACTCCAGGATATTTTTTAGAAATGCTGTATA
This sequence comes from Flavobacterium sp. LPB0248, assembly GCF_013388355.1. GTDB lineage: Bacteria > Bacteroidota > Bacteroidia > Flavobacteriales > Flavobacteriaceae > Flavobacterium. The sequence goes on along the minus strand of NZ_CP058246.1, from coordinate 2,752,499 downwards.
AAGAATCTCCTTTTTTAACGTAATAATCTTCACTTACATTTTTAGAAGGTGCTTTTTTCTTGAATGAATCAACCGAGTTTGATGCAATTGCTGTTGAAACAGGCTCTTCTATAACTATTGCTGCTTTAGAAATAATCAGTGTTTTTCCTAAACCAATGTTATTTGAAGTTAAATTATTAAGTTCTTTTAACTCCGCAATAGTCGTACCGAATTTCTTTGCAATACTGCCTAAATTATCTCCAGCTACTACAACATAGTCCATATCTACCGCTGTTGACTTATTTTTTTCATCAGCAGAAGCGATTGCTTCTTCTTTTCTGTCTATGATAGGAGTAGTTTTAACTGGAACTTCTTCTTCAGATTTAATCTTTAGACTTCTTCCAATAGCGACAGCATTTGTTTTCAGATTATTCCATTTTTTCAACTCGCTAATGCTAACATTATATTTAGATGCAATTGCGCCTAAATTATCTCCTTTTCGAACTTTATAAAATTCAAAATCACCGCTTTCAACCGCTGCAGGTTTTGCAACCGCAGGTTTCGCTTTTGGAGCATATTTTACCGCTAATCTAGATGATGTTGCTCTAAACTCTGTATCATGCTTTACGTAAGCATAAATCTGATCTTCGTTTGAAACAAATGTTGCTACTTTATCTTTTGGAAGACGGATAAAATGCTGTTCTCCTTGGTAAAAAGGCACAACTCCCATTTTATACGATGGATTTAAAAGCTGAATTTGAGATTGTGGCATATCTAATAAATCGGCAATCTGTTTGAAAGACATTTGATTTTTGACTGCTATCGTATCGGTTTCAAAGTTTTTAACTACAGCTCTTTCTGGATTGATTCCGTGTTCTTTGTGATATTCAAAAAGGTACATTGTTGCTAAGAAAGCTGGCACGTAACCTTGAGTTTCTTTTGGAAGATAATTACGAATGTCCCAGTATTTTGTTTTTCCGCCAGAACGACGAATTGCTTTGGTAACATTTCCTGGACCTGAATTGTAAGAAGCTAGAACCAGTTCCCAGTCGCCAAAAATATTGAACATTTTGGTCATGTATTCTGATGCTGCAGCTGTAGCTTTAAGGGGATCACTTCTTTCGTCGATATAAGAATCGATTTTTAAAGCGTATTGTTTTCCGGTTCCGTACATAAACTGCCAAAGTCCCGTAGCGCCCATTTTAGAAACTGCTTTAGGATTTAAAGCAGATTCTACAACGGCTAAATATTTTATTTCCAAAGGAACGTTTTGTTTGGCAAAAGCATCCTCGAAGATTGGGAAATAATATTCTGATAAAGCCATTAATCGAGAAAACGATTTTTTACGATTCTTAAGAAATGACTTTATTATATTTTCTAAACCTTGATTGTATTGTATCTCAAAAGGTGATTTCTGATTCATCGCCGCCAAACGCTGTTTTAGCAGTTCGGTTGGGAGTTCTTCATCGACAGTAACATCTTTATTGATGGTTTGAATGTCTTTGGTCAGATCATCATAAATATCGAGACTTACTAATTCGTTCATCCAAAGACTATCTACTTTTGTAGCAAGATCGTTCTTTTTGAATGTGCTTTTAATAGAATCTAAATATGAAAGTTTAACCTCTGGCTTCAGTTCTACATCTGCCTTTGCCGTTTCCTGTGCACAGACAGCAAGCGAAAAGAAAGCCGAAACCACTAACGATAATTTCTTTACAATCATATAACATTTTTTTAAAATTCTGTAATTCAAATAATTACAAGAGTTGTATTTTTGCAAATCTAAGCCCTTTATCGAAGAAAAGTGTTTAAAAAAATGTTAATTGTGATTTTTTAGTCTAAAATCGCAGCGATTCCAGGTAAAATTCTTCCTTCTAACATTTCTAGCATAGCCCCGCCACCAGTGGAAACGTAGCTCATTTTATCTTCAAATCCGAACTGTTTTACTGCTGCAACAGAATCTCCACCACCAACTAATGAAAATGCTCCATTTGCTGTAGCTTCTGCGATATAATCTCCTAATGCGATTGTTCCTTTACAGAACGTTTCCATTTCAAAAACTCCTAATGGACCATTCCAAAGAATTGTTTTTGACTCTAAAATAACCTTTTTGAAGTTTTCTAAAGATTTTGGACCTGCATCTAAACCTTGCCATCCGTCAGGAATTGCAGTTACATCTACAACCTTCGTGTTTGCATTGTTTGAGAAATCGTCTGCAGCAATAACATCAACAGGAATATGAACCTGAACATTTTTTTCTTTTGCTAATCTCAAAATTTCAAGAGCTAAATCTAGTTTGTCATCTTCGCAGATAGACTCTCCAATTTTTCCGCCTTGAGCTTTAATGAAAGTAAAAGTCATTCCTCCTCCAATAATCATGTGATCTACTTTATCTAGGATATTTTCGATAACGGTGATTTTAGAAGAAACTTTAGAACCTCCAAGAACAGCAGTTACAGGTTTTTCACTGTTTTTAAGAACTTTATTTAAACTGTCAATTTCTTTTGCCAATAATGTTCCGAAACATTTATCGTTTGGAAAAAACTGTGCAATAATTGTAGTCGATGCGTGCGCTCTGTGAGCTGTACCAAATGCATCGTTTACATAAATATCTCCAAGAGAAGCTAATTCTTTAGCGAAAGCTACATCTCCAGCTTCTTCTTCAGCATGAAAACGTAAATTTTCTAATAAAAGAACTTCACCTGGTTTTAAATCTTTTGCGGCAGTCTGAGCTGGTTCTCCAACGCAGTTTTCAGCAAATTTTACTTGAACTCCTAAAATATCAGAAGCTGTTTTTAGAATATGTTTTAGAGAGTATTTCTCTTCTGCTCCTTTTGGTCTTCCAAGGTGTGACATTAAAATCACGCTTCCGCCTTGTGCTAAAATAGTATCGATTGTTGGTTTTGCAGCCTCAATACGTGTCGTATCTGTTACATTAAAATTTTCATCCAATGGCACGTTGAAGTCAACACGGATAATTGCTTTTTTATTTTTAAAATCGAAATCGTTTAAAGTTTTCATCTGCTAATTTTTTTAATTTTTTGAAAGAATAACAAATATAGAACTTTTACAGTAGTCTAAATTTCAAAAAAGCAAAAATAATCGAACAATAAAAACGAAAACGTTGTAATTTATGAAAATAAACAAATTTATTCTCAAAAATGATAAAATTACTTGTTTAATCTCGAACGGGACTTTGTGTACAAGGACAGTTACTGATAGATTGCAAGAAATCGAATCCGATTGTGATAGAATGCGTTCCTGAATTGTAGCTTCCAAGACCATTAAACATCAATTGATAAGAGTATGCAAAATAGAATTTAGATTTCATAAAACCAGCCATTGGTCCCATTGCCAAAGGTTTTGGGAACTGGTCGTTTAAGAAACGATATGAAACTCCAATCCAATAATAATCTTCGTAACGATTATAACGTCTGTACTTAAAGTTAAAATCGGTTGTAGAACGCTGGTCACTTGCAAAGTATTGTAAGAAAACTGATGGTTCGTATTCGATTCGTCTGTTTTCTCCATCTTTAAAAGTAAATCCAGAATATACCTGAAAATTTGATAAAAGATCTGGTTCATTTACTCTTTCAAGACTAATATTCTTTTTTAATACGTTATTGGCATTGAAACTTAAATAAAACCCTCTATTACGATACAAAGCACTAATATCAAAGTTATTATTAGCACTATAGCGATTGTCTGTTGGCTGTTGTCCACCAACTGGCGGATTTCCGTTACTACCGTCATTAAAATTTCCAGTCTCAATACGGAAACTATTAAAGTTGTAAGAGATACCAAAAGATAAATACTGTTCTGTACGATAATCTAAAATCAAGTGGTGCGCAAAAGAAACTTTTGCTCCAGTTTGCCTTGTATTACCGTTGCTATCATTATAGAATGAAATACCTACTCCCGAACGATCTAAAAGACGAAAATCTGCATACAATGATTGGTTGTCTGGCGCATCTTTAATTCCGACCCACTGTGTCAAACCGTTGGCTCTAATACGGAGATTATCTCCAATACCAGCATACGCAGGAGAAAGAATAAAAGGGTTATCAGCTAAATACTGGGTAAACACTGGTAGGTTTAACTCTTGGCTGTAACTTGTAGTTACAGCCATGAGTACTAAGGATAAAATAAACTTTTTCATTGTATTAATTTTTTTAGACAACATCATTGGGGCTATAATTTTGTTATCTGTATAATGTGAAATGTCCAACAAATTCTCTTGGATCTTTCGGATCATTTAATTTAAGAACATACCAGTAATCTCCTGTAGGCAGTTCGCTTCCATGATATCTTCCATCCCATTTTCCATTTACACGGTATTTCGCTACTACTCTACCATATCTATCATAAATATCGAATGTCAATTCTTTGTAAGCTAATGCACCACAACCAGGTCCAATATTGTCTCCATCACCGTCACCATTAGGTGTAAAGTAGTTAGGCATACAGAAGTCATAGAAAATTCCTTCTACATCTATCGTAGCTTCACAACCATTTTTGTCTCTAACAACTACTTTATAAATACCTGTTTTATAAATTCTATAGCTATTAGATGATGTAAATGGTTCCCCATTGAAACTGTATTCATAAGGAGCAACTCCACCAGAAGCTTTTACAACAATAGTGTTGATGTCTTTGCTTTGGTTTGTAACATCTATTACGCCTAATTCTGCAACTGCCTCTACAGTAAACACTGGAGTACGCACTTCACATCCGTTAGTATGTCTTGCAACGATGGTGTGATCACCAGCAGCAACATTAGTAAAGATTTCACTTGGCTGATAAACACCGCTATTATCTAATGAATAATCTACATCTGTAGGATTATTAGATTTATCAATAGTAACGATTACCATGTTTGCCTGTTTGTTGTCCACACAGTCGTATTGAACTTCTGCAGTTGGGTTAAGAATAACGGCTTTATCCATCGTTACTTCTAACATTGTCAAACAACTAGCGTCTTTAATGTAAACATTGTGAATACCGCCTTTTAATGCGCTAAATGTATGTTGAGTACCATTTACTGCTACATAAGTTCCGTTCTCGTTATCTAGGCTTACAGTGTAAGGAGGTGTTCCGCCAGAAATTTCAATACTGAATTCTCCATCTTTATCACCGTCACAAATTTCCTGTACAATTGGACCAAGAACTTTTGCTTCTAATAACTTTGGTTCTTTGATCTCATGCTCAAGGATTCTGAAACAAGAATTTTCGTCTTGTACTAAAATCGTATACTTACCTGGAGCTAAACGATCAAATACTGATTTGTCATCGAATAAACCTAAATTAGGTGAAATAGCATATTTAATAACACCTGTACCACCTGTTGCAGTAACTGTAATTTTTCCATCATTTGCAGCGAAACATGTTGCATCAACTGCACTAGAAGTAACTGCAAGTCCTTCATTAGGTTCGGTAATTACAATTGCAGCCGAATCATATTGACAATCTCCACTATCTACACGTACTACATAAGTTCCTTGAGGAAGCAGATCAAAATATCCTTCAGATTGTGCTGGTCTTAATTGATTACCATTGCCATCAAATAAAGTATATACATAATTTGTTAAACCTCCGCTTGCTACTGCATCTATCGCAGCAGTTGAATCTCCTTTACAGTAAACAACAGCATTGCTTAAGTCTACATCTAAAGTTAAAGGTTCTAACTGGTCTATAGTTACGTTGTTAGAGATAGATGAAATACATCCGTTAGTATCTCTTACAAAGTACTGATGATCTCCAACTGAAACTGGGAACGTTGCTGGCAATGTACCTAATACAGTTGTAAAGTTTTTATCAGCACTATACTCGTAAGTTCCTGTTCCTCCAACAGCTGTTAATGTTAACGTTGCATCAGTTTTACAAGTAATTCCTGTAGCCATTTCTAACGTTGGAACAATTTCTGTTGGTTCATTGATTGTAACCTCTACAGTAGTTCCTTCGCAATTAAGCGGGTCTACAATAGTTACTGAATATCTTCCTGCTCCTAATCCTGTAAAGATTGGTGAATCTTGAGACGCAGTAGAGATAACTGGAGTAGCTGATAACATATTTAAGATGTACGCATAGTTACTTCCTTGACCTCCTGTTACACCAGAAACTGTAATTATTCCATCAGTAGCTCCATAGCAAGACAACATTGTTGCGGTTGCTGTAGCGGTTGCTGTAATAGGCTGCGGGTTATCTAATTTTACAGTAGTTATTGCCTCACATCCTCCAAGATCTTTTACTTTTAATGTATAAGTTCCCGCTGGTAAATCTGTAAATTCAAATACATCAGAGTATAATGAATTTACTGGTCCAGTCAATTCATATTGGTAAAATCCTGGCCATCCTCCATCTGCAGAGATTACAATTCTTCCGTCATTTCCTGGTATACAAGAAATTGGGTTGTGTGTCTCAAAAATCTCAAGTGCTTTTACTGGCTGCAGAATTGTAAAACTTGTCTCAACCTCACAATATGGTGGGCCAACAAGAACCGCTTTTACATTATAATTTCCAGCTTTTAATCCGCTTACAGTTACTTTTCCTGTTGCATCACTACTTCCTCCTGTAACTGGGTTTCCTAAATTATCTGTAATAGTATAATTAAATTGGCCTGCATCATCAGTTGGCACTTTTAAATTATCTACTAGAACTAAATCTACACTTCCATCAAAAACTCCATAACATGTGATGTTGCTATAGTTTTCTACATTTAAATCAAATGTATTTGGATCGTTAACAAAATGATCTTTCTTAATAATACATCCAGTTAATGGATTTCTTACCGAGATTACATATTGTCCTATTGCTAAACCTGTAAATGAACCATTTGTACTTGTTTGATTATATACAGTTCCTTTTACTCCTGTAACTGTATACTCTAAAGGTGTTATTGTACTACCATCAAATGCTTTTACGCTAACTACTATGCTTTCGTTTACTGCACAAGTTATTGGCGTAATTGCCACATCAATTCTATCCATTGCAACGAATGGGAATACTTCACTTTCTAGAGATGTACCCATACATCCTTTATTGTCAAATACATTTACAGTATATTTTCCTCCAGAGTAATCCGTTTCAGTGTATACGTTAGAAGGTCCCTCATAAACGATATCTGTTCCGTTTTTAATAAACTGGAAGTATGTATATGTACCTGATCCACCTAAAATCTTGCTCATATCTACAGTAACTGTAGCGTAGTTAGACGTGTTATCAGCTGTACATTTATATTGACTTACCACTGGTGGTTCAACCGTAATAAGATCTGGTTCAGTTACTCTAAACGGTAACGGTGTTTTACAACCTCTTCTAGAAATAGCAGTTACTGTATAATCTCCCGGTTTAAGATTGATGAAAGAACCACTCTCTTGTGCTGGCAGATTAACATCTGGCACTGGACTTCCTTTTGTTGTACCTTTTAATTGGTACATGATAGGATTGTCGTTATCTGTTCCAGCTGTAATTGAAGCTGTAATCGTTCCGTTTGTGTTACCAAAACAAGTTACTCCTGTTCCTGTTACTTTAAATCCAGAAACTGGTAATGCTGGGTTTATTGTAAAATCTACTTTGTCTTTACATCCCGTAGCTGTATCTACTACTTCGATAAAGTGATATCCAGACGAAATTTTATCAAATTTATAAGTAGCACCTGTTTGTGGGAAACCGTTGTTATCTAATGTATAAACATAGTTTGTACTAGACGAACCTCCTGTTGCCCAAACTGTAATTTCTCCGTCATTTTCGTCACAGCTTGGTAATATTTCGTATTTGTAATTTAATACTAATGGTTCTCCAATGATTACCGGTGTTGGCGCTGTAACTTTACAACCATTAGCATCCATTACAGTTATAGTATAAGTACCAGCATTATCTACTATAAAAATTTCGCTGTCTTGGAAATCAATACCGTTTAAACTGTATTTAAATGGTCCGACACCTGAAGCTACTCTTACCGTAAATGTATATTTACCTGTAAGGTCATCTTTACATTGGCTGTAAGGATCAATCGTAATACCTCCTGGCAGCGGTGCTGTTGAAATATTCTGAACTTTTGTAAGAGAACAATTGTTCAAATCTTTCACATAAACATCCCACGCAAGTTTTGTTCCGTTATTAGTATCTACTTCAAGTACATTACTGTCTCCATAAACTGGAATAGATGTATCACCTGACTCTAATACTGCATATTTGTAACCTGGCGTTCCTGTACCGTTCGTAACTGTTACTGTTATTAATGACGTTTTCTTATTACAGTTAATGTCTGTAGCAACTGCTGTGAAATCAAGAGGATTTGCTGGCTGATTAATCAAGAAATCAGTCACTGCATCTGTACAACCAGAGATCTTATCTGTTACTGTGAACGTATAAGTTCCCGATCCTAAACCTGAATATGTAACAACATCTCCAACTTGAACTGGCACTATCGCTAACGGATTTGGACTTAAGTTATAATCGTATTGTCCTGCTGTTATATAGTCGCTAATTTCAAATGTAATAGCTCCTGTACTATCTCCGTTACAGAAAACATCGTTCGATGATTGTTCCGTTACACTGATTTCTGATGCTTTCTTAATTTCAATAGAACCTGTTGCATAACAATGAGAAGCATCGTCTGTTACTTTAAATTCATATACATTACCCGCTACTAATTTAGGGAACACTCCTGTATGATTAGACACTACAAAAGCAGCTGGACTTGTAATTTCATAAGTATAAGCTGTTCCTGCTGGTGGTCCAGTAACACTTGTAACCGTTACTGTTGTTTCACCTAGAGGGGTATTGCAATAGATAGGTGTTGCATCTAGAGTAATTTCTTTTGGCGGGTTGTAAGAGTTTACAATCGCGTCTCCAAAAACTCTACATCCGTTTTTATCTACTACAACATATTTAATTGTTTTTGCAGTATTAACCGTGATACTAATATCCTTGTCTGAAAACGTTTTTCCATTATCAAAACTATAGCTGTACGGTGCTGTACCAAATGTAGCATCAAGTCTTACTACAGCATCAACGGTATCATTAGTAGTACTACATCCAAATGGAGTTACAACAGGAGTTACCAATAATTGAGCTGGCTCATCTATAATAATATCGTGAGTAACAACACATTCTTTTACATCTTTTACATAAACATGGTACGTTCCAGGAGCTAAGCCAATATATTCGCTTTTCAAAGGATCATAATTTATTCCACCATCAATACTATACTGATATGGTTCACGACCGCCGCTTGGTGTAATGGCAAAACTTCCGTTGTTATCTCCAAAACAGCTAATATCTTTTTTAGTGAATGTAAACTCAGGAGTTGTTTTGTCAGAAACAATTACTTCTTTAGAAACTGCCACGCAACCCGCTGCATCTTCTACTCTAAATGTATAAGTTCCTGCAACATTTGTTGTAAACGGTACAGAAGGAACATCATTAAATGTAATACCGTCTGTAGAATATTGAATAGTTTTATAAGGTAATGTATATGCTCCTTGAGTTGCTACTAGATCGATCACAGCGTCTCCTGCAGCACCTGGTTTACAAGTGATATCATCTTGTAAAGTTGCTGTTAACAATAATTCTTGGTTTAATGTGTACTCAAACTTCGTAACTGAAGTACAACCATTACCATCCATTATTGAGAATTCATATTTCCCTGGAGCGTCTAATCTGAAAGTATTATCATAAGTCCAACCGTTTCCTATGTTATATCTAGGTGCGCCAGTTCCAGTCGCTACAGTTCCAGAAAGGGTAACTGTTATTGGGTCACCTGTATAACATACATTACTAACACTATCAATAGTAGGGTTTGGATCTACTACAATTGGGATTGGAATTTCTGCAGTACAATTATTAACGTCTTGAACGTAAGCTATCCAAGTTTTTGATGGATCTAAAACGCTGCTTGCGTTAGCACCAAACACTGGAGTCGCTCCATCAGCTGCAAATGCATATTTGTATCCAGTACCAATAGTACCACCTTCACCTTTTACAGTAACTTTTGCGCCAAATCTACAATTAGCATGTGTATTGCTTACTATAGAAATTGCAATTGGGTCTGCTGGCTGATCTACATCTGCTTCTGCTGAAGCCGTACAACCAGTTACTGAATCTAAAATATCTATTGTATATTTTCCTACAGAAAGTCCTGTTACAGTAATTACATCGTAACCTAAGTAATTAACTTTTGTCGCCGTACCTGTTGAAGGTCCGCTTATATTGTAGTTATATGTGCCTTTAAAGTTTGCAATCGTAAATGCAACCGTACCATTAGATTGTGCTGGTGTTTCATTACAATCTACGTTTTTCACGTTTGCACCAGAAGCTGTAATATTTACGACACGGTCCACTGTGTGATCCCCTTCAATTGAACATCCGTTGCTGTCTGTTGCTTTGAATCTGTATGTATCTGGATCAAGACCTGTGAAAATTCCTGATGTCGCACCAGTAGTGTTTCCTATCGCAGATGCAGGAGAAACAATTTCATAAGTGTAACCTGGATAACCGCCACTTGCGACAACCGTTACATCTGATTTTGTAGCTATACAAGTAACATCAGTTCCTGTAATTGCTAATGCATTAAGTTTTTTGTATGCATCTACATCTACTGTACCGTTGAATACACATAAGTTTTTATCCTGAACAGAATAACTAATTGTTTTTACACCTGTAAAATTACTATCAACACTTAATGTATTATTGTCATCATAAGTCGTAGCTGTACCGAACTTATACTTGTAACCCCCTGTGCCTGTACCAGCCGTAACATTAATTGTTACAATTGCTTTACGAACAGCATTATTTGCTGGATCACAGTTGAAAGGTGCAACTGAAGCAGTTGCCTTTAAAGCTTTAGGCTCTGTAATTACAATATTATTTTCTTGTAATTGACATGAAGTACCATCTTGCACTGTAACCGTATAATTTGTTCCTGCTGCTAAATCTCTAAATTCACTTTCATCTTGAGGCCCCCAAGTATTTGTACCATCTGTCAATGTGAATTTAAAAGGTCCCACTCCGCCAGTAACATTAACTGTAATTGAACCGTTACCACTGTTTTCACAAGTTAAGTTAGTCTCAATTGTATCGAATGTGATTGCAGGAATTGCATCTATTTTCAACGTCTCTGTTACAAAACAAGATGGAGTTGCAGGGTTTCCTGTATCTGTAAGTCTAAAGATATAATTACCTGATACAGTAGCTTCGAAAATATTTCCTGTAGAAAATGTTACTGGTAAATATAAACCACCACCATTTGTAGAGTATTCAAGAACATAAGAAGATCCTTCTCCACCCGAAGCTGTAAGTTCTATCTGAGCATTTGGTGTCGGAGTACAATCTAAACCTTTTTTCTTCTCCACTTTTAGTTTCAATTGCGGATATACCACAAAACGTTTAGTGTCTGTACAGCCATTACCATCTTTTATTGTTAAATTGTAATTTCCGGCCGCATTGAACTCGAAATCTGGATTTGTACTGAAAGCACTTCCGTTAACACTATATGTTGGTCCATCAACAATTGATGGATCAGTTGTACCTGTTACTGTAATTGTAAATGGCGTAGCTCCGTCATAACAAAACGGTGCAGGCAAAGTAACAACAGGATCTGCATCTTTAGTTAAAACAACATCAAAGTCTGCGATACATCCATAAGCATCTAATGCATATACAGTATAACTTCCTGCATTTGCAAAGAAAGTGCTATTAGTAACCCAACGCGTATCTTTTGGATCTGTAGGTGCTGCATCTGTTTCTAATAACAGCATGTATTTGAAATATGCTGGTCCTGTAGCTGGGAGAACTGGAACGAAAGGAGTTCCGCCAACTGCATTAGCTGTAATTATTCCTGATAAATTTTTACAATTAGCGTCTTTAGCAACAGAAGCAGTAACTGTCAATAATTCCGTTGATTCTTTGATATTAAAATTCACAGAAGGAACTCCACAGCCACTATTTCCACCTGAAGTTTCTGTTATTAAAACATAATACGTTCCTACTGGTAGTGGTACTGACGATGCAGGGTTTACTGTAACTGTTGCACCAGCTGGAATTGTTGCTGTTCCAGCAGTACCCATTAAAATATTCGTAAATGCACTAAAAATTTCATATTTAACATCTACAGAAGTAGCATAAGGACTTGTAATATCAAAACTTACATTTCCATTATTTGCTCCCTTACATGTAATGTTTTGTGGAGTAAAACTTTCTATTGCTAATGTTGACGTACTTGGAATAGGGTCTTTTGACGTTTGGAAATAATAGCATTCTGTACTTTCATCGTAAATGATAAAAGTATATGTTTTACCTGGCGTAAGACCTGTAAATTCTGCTACTTTACTTCCTGGGAACGTTTCATCTATCCATCCATTTGCTTTGTTTGTGATTACATCTGGATCTGTTGGATCTGTTGGATTAGCTGGTTTAATCCATGTTTGAGGAGTTCCATTGTAAATATTAAAATGAAAAGCTCCAGTTCCAGCAAAAGCACCTAAAATTTCAACTGTAGCTTTACCTCCATTAGTACAATCTGCAGTTGTAGAAACTTTAATTCCTAATTCAGTTACTGGTGCTGCAATTAAAACATCATCAATAATAAAAGGCGCGCAACCTTTACTATCTTCAACCCTAATCTGGTATAAGCCGAAATCTACAATTTCAAAACGTGCACTACCATTTTGATTGTCAATTCTTTTGTAATAATTATTAATACCAGTTACAATATAACTATAATTTGGTGTTCCACCAGTCACCTGCTGAATAGTGATACTACCTTGGGTAATTCCTTTACCAGTACATTTAAGTGGTTCAGTAGTATAAACAACCTTAATTGGATCTGGTTCTTTTATTTGTGCAGATGCTGTAACTGTACAATCATTAAAATCTTTTAAGGTTACTACATAATAACCTGCAGGTAATCCTGTAGTTTGTGTACCAAAATCATTAACGAACATAGTATGGGCAGCATCTTGATATTGTTTAACATTAATATCAAATGGACCTACTCCTTGAGTATTATCATAAACTATAGTAAGCGCACCTGTAGTAGCTCCATTACATAAAATATTTACTGGAGTTACAGATGTAATTACTGGAGTTGTTGGCGTTTTAATAATTACAGCATTTGGTATCGTTGCAGAACAACCATTTGCATCAGTTACTGTAAATAAATAATTTCCTTGTGTTGTAGTCTCAAATACTCCTGGACTTGTAAAAGTTCCGGTAGTTGGATTACTTGTATATGTATATCCAGGTTTTCCTCCACCAGGAATTAATGTAATTATAGCCGCTTCGCTACCAACAGTACAAGTAATGTTCTTGTCTATTTTAGCGCTTAAAGTTACTTTATCATAAACATGTATTGGAGCAGTTGTAGTTGCAATACAACCATTTCCGTCTCTTACAGTTATAGTATAATCTTTAGCAACTGTTACGATAAATTTATTATCTGTTTTAAAATTTGTACCATCAATGCTATACTCTAAAGTTCCTACTCCAGAGCCGTTTGCTGTTATGGTGTAATCGCCATCTCCTAAACATTGTCCAACAGCCGAAGCAGTAACTGTAGGAGCATCATCTACTTTAACAGTCACATCAATTTTAAATGTACATCCGTTTGCGTCTTTTACCCAAACATCCCAATCTGGAGTTGGAGTTACACCAAGATCTGCTATGTTACTTGCTTGATATTTTGTTGAAGGATCAGTTCCATCTTGTACAAAAGCATAACTATAAGTTCCAGTTCCTCCATCTGCAGTCACTGTAATTTTAGACGTTGTAGATTTACAGTTCGCATTTTTTTGGTCTATTACAGCAGTCAATGCCTTAACTGGTTCTGTAATTGTTAATTGTGCATCATCTTTACATCCAGTTTCTTCATCAGTAACAACGATGTCATAGACTCCATCAGCCAAATTAGGTATCGTAATCGTTGATCCTGAAACGTTTAAAGTCTCTACACCATTAATACTATATTTATAAGTTGTATTAAAGCCAGTAACATTTAATACAATTACTCCGCTATTATCATCTTTACAATACACTTGTTTAGAGATAGAAGCATTAAGATCTATATTTACAACTGGTTTAACTTCGTAAGTGCCAATAGCAAAACATCCGTTATCGTCGGTAACTTTAAATTTATAAATTCCTACTGGTAAATCTTTAAATTGTCCTGAAGTTGCTCCAGTAACATTTCCTGTCTCAGAAGCAGGTTCAATAATAGCATAAGTCACAGGATCTACACCTGTTAAAGCAACTTTTGTAACTGTAACTATACTCTTAGCACTTGTTGATGGCTCACAAAGAATAGGAGTTCCTTTAATTTCAAGAATTTTAGGAGCATTTAATGCTTTTAAAACTCCGTTACCTGATACAGAACATCCGTTTGCATCGGTTACTGTATAAGTATAAGACTGATCTGTTCCTGCAGTATTATCATTTAAGGTTAATACGTTAGCTCCAGGAGATGCGCTTAAACCTCCTCCATTAAAACTATATCTATATGGTGCAGTTCCTCCAGAAGTAACATTCAAAGTAACAGTTCCTTTTACTTTATCACTGTTTGCATCACAAGAAAATGGCACTACATCAACTGAAACAATTAGTTTTTCAGGTGCTGTTAAAGTAATCGAACCACTGCCTTTACATCCTTTTCCGTCAATTACTTCATAAGGATAAGTTCCTTCTGGTAAATTAGAATAATATGCATCATCACTAAATCCTAGATTATTAAAATTAAATTTATAGCCACTTCCAGATCCACCTGTTGCCTGTAATTCTACAGCACCATCACTATAACCATCACACTTAGGATTAGCAAAAGATTTCACAGATACTACAGGGTTTGTTATTGATAAAACTGTAGCATTAACTTTTACATTACATCCGTTAGCATCTGTAATATCAAATTCATAAATATCCGCATTAGCTGCTGTTACAGACAGTACGATTGGTCCTGCTGCAATTGTGTTTACACCTCCAGCTACTGCTGTTCCTTTTTTAATGGTATAATTATAAGATCCTTTACCACCTATAATGTCAACTGTAATTTGTGCATCTGGTGTAGTAGGGCTACAATCTAATCCTTTAGTAACAGATGCTAAAGCTGTTAATGGTTCGCTCACCACTATGCTTGTTGGAGCAGTTGCTCTACAACCATTTTTATCTTCTACAGTTACTGTATAAATACCTGCTGGAACATTAAACGTATTTCCAGATTTAAAAGTTTTTCCATCTATGCTGTATTTCAAAGGAGCTAATCCGTTACCAGTAGCTGTAATAGTAAAAATATTACCTGTACCTGTAGGTCCACACTGACTATCTAGAACAGCTGTCACCGTTGGTGTTTCTTCGCTTTCTATATCAACTGTAAAGTTTCCTGGACAACCATTTGCGTCTTTTACATAAACAGTCCATTTTACATTTGTACCTAAATTAGTATCAACCGTTAGAACGTCATTAGTTCCAAAAACTGTTGGTGCAGGATCAGTACTTTTTACTACTGCATATTCATAATTTTTAGTTCCGCCAACAACTGTTACCGTAATATCCGATTTCCCGTTTTTACAAGTAATTTTTGTTGCTGTTGCACTTACATTTAATGCAGCCACTGGCTGAGTTAAATTAACAGTATATTGAGCCTGACAATTTGTAGTTTTATCCGTAACAGTGATAGTATAATTACTGCTTGGCAAATTATTTAAATCAATAGTCAAATTTGTTGTATCAGTATTACTTCCTACCGAAACATTTGCACTATTTACAATGTTATAAGCAAATCTAGTTGTTCCCGAAACAACAAATTGCACAGAACCTTTATCACCAAAACATTTTACAGAAGATTCTACAGTACCTGTTACCTTAATTGCAGGAATACCAGATACGGTGTGATCCACAGTTTGGCTACATCCGTTTTTATCTGTTGCCTGAAAAGTATATAATCCTGGGCTAAGACTTGCAAATATACCGTCAGTATTTTCAGCAGAAACTGTTGGGCTTATTATTTTATATTTTATTGGACTAACTCCACCTTGCGCTTTTATGGTAACAGTTGCTGTATTAGCAGGACAGCTTAATCCGCTATCAGAGACAATATCGACAATCGTAATTGGATTTTTAGCGGCAATCGTAATTTTTAATGGACCTATTTCACAACCATTTGCATCTTTGATATAAGCTGTTACATCTCCTGCATTAGAAGTACTAAAAGTATTTTTACCAGAATAACTTGTATTGTTATTAAAACTGTACTGATAAGTTGCATTATTACCACCGGTTGCAGTAACAGTAACAACTGCGTCAACTGTTTGATTTCCGTTACATCCTATCTCAGTTGCTTTAATATCACCTTTTAATTCTGTTGGTTGTGATAATGTAAATGTTTTTACATCAGAGACACAACCGTTATCATCTCTAACTTGGTAGCTGTACGTAATATCGGCACTTAATCCTGTGTAAGTTGCATTTGTTTTAAACCCACCATTATTAAAATTATATTCATAACCGCTTCCTGATCCTAAAGAACCTGATAATACAACAGATCCTGTTGCAGCACCAAAACATTTAGGGTCTTTTGGATCTGCTGCTGCTACTGGTTTTGTAGGTGCTTTAATTTCTGCCTGTGCGGTAGTTTTACAAACAAACTTTTGCGAATCTGAAATTTCAAAAGTATAAGTACCTGGTACTGTTGCGGTAAAAGTAAATGTATCAGAAGTTGGATAATTGAATGTTCCTGTTCCAGGACCAGAAAGAAGCGTTACACCAAATGGTGATTTTCCTCCTTCAATTTTACCTGTTATAACCGCAGAAGCTGTTGCTGGCGGTGCCACACACTTTAGTGTTTGTGTTACCGAAGCCAAAACAATAAGTTCTTTTTCAATTACAATTGCATCTGTATCGTCTGTACAACCATTTCCATCTGTTACCGTGATTACATAAGAACCTGGCACTAAATCTTTGAAAGTATTAGAATCTACAGCTGGTGCTCCATTTAAACTATAAGTAAAAGGAGCTGTGCCACCTTTAACAGTAACAACAATAGTCGCTTTGTCAGTAGGATTATAACAAAGGTTTGAAGTTGTTGCTAAAACTGCCTCAATCGGATCTGGCGTGTTAACAGTAACTATAACATCGACATTATTTTGACAGCCATTTTTGTCATATGCTTTTACTTTATATGTCCCTTTAGGTACATCAACAAAATCTGAAGTCATCGCTACTACATCAGAAACAGGCTGCCTTGGTTTTACAACTGCATCTGTGGCGGCATCTAGAAGTTCAAACTCGTAAGCTGGAGTTCCTCCTGTTGCTTTAACTGTAATTGTAGCCCCAATTTTACATGTTGCTGGTTTAGTAATAGTTGCTGTTACGCCTAAAACATCTGGTGCTTTAATAGCTTGAGAAAATGGCCACTTACAGCTTTCTGCTTTATCCTCATAACGTACGAGAATATCATAAATTTTACTTTCTAGATTCTTAATAGTAACGCTTCCTGTAGATGCAGCGGGTACTGGTTTTACTGTTGACCAGTTTTGACCTCCATCAATAGAATACTGGAATCCTTTTGCAGGATCAAAATTTACTGCATTAATAGTAAGTTCTCCATTTTTATCTCCATAACAAAGCACATCTTTTACTCCTGTTATAGAAGCGTTGAATCTTTTTGATGGATCAATAGTAATGTCATAATCTTTTACAGTTCCACAAGCTCTTGGTATTTGGCGAACCCAGATATCATCCATTACCAAGTCATTTCCTCCATATTCAGTACTTCCTGAACGGATCTTGAAAGTTAATTTTTTATTATTTCCTGGATTTAATGCTAATGATTTTAGTAACCAATTGTTCCTCTCTGAACCATTTTTATCCTCAGCAATTTTTCCTGTTTTATCAGTTGCAACGACATTTCCATTCTCATCTACCAATTCAAAGATAAGAATTGGTGAATCTCCATCTTGGCCTTTTTTAAGTAAGTTACCTACATATAGGTCAATTAAAACGGGTTGATCAGGAATTACGTCAACAATCTCTTTACTATACAAAACACCATAATCTCCCGCTGCTTTTCCGATATTGATCAATAAAAATCGTCCATTTTTATCTGCACCACTAGTAGTATGATCTTTAAAATGGAACCATGCTCCTTTACCAGTATAAGTATTACCAGAATAATCATCGCCTCTCCAAAAGTCGCTTGCAACAGAATATTGGTTATCTTCTACAGAACGTGTCCCTGTACCATTTAAAGAACAAGTGTATGGCGGGTCAACTCTTTGGTCATTAAAGCAATATGTACCTGCAATACCAGGAGTCGTAGTTGGTGCTCCACTACCGAATCCTTCAATCAATAAATTGCTATACGTTTTTACGCTCGTTACAGTATATTCTACTGTAATGGTGTGGGGACCTTGAGGTACGTTTAAGAATACATTTGACGGCGTATTTGGATTAAGGAAACCATCAATGTAATATTTGTAACTGTATTTTGAATCTGGTACTCCACCATTTACTTGAACCGTACTAGTAGCCGAACCATCACAATTGAATACAGGATCCAAAATTTTAATTTCTGGAGCAGCTGGCTTTGCATCAAGATAAATGTCTTTCATATCGTAAGTACATCCCGCCGCATCCATTATGCTAAATGTATATGGACCACCTGGCTTTATATACATTTCATTTGAATCCTGCCATGGCGAATCCATAAATTTATATTTATACGGATTTGCACCCGCAAAAGGAATCCCTCCTTGTGGGTTCACAATACGAGCAAGACCTTTCTCTTCTTCTCCAACAGGACCACAACCTGATAAAGCAGCAATACCTGCAGAAGCAGACAATGGATTGGCTGCTCCAACTGTAATCATAATTGGTGGATCAACACAATAAGAATTGTTACTTCCGCTTGTTGTAGAATTCTTATATTCTACAACAACATAATAAATCCCAGCATCTAAATTAGAGAATGTTGGTGTGGTTACAAAACTATTACTAGCACCATTTTTGATACTATATTTTATATCTGTAAATCCATTAGGATTTGTTACGTTAACTGTAATGCTTCCTTTTAAACCAGTACAATTTCCATCTACTTTATCAACTTTGTAAATTGGTTTTACAACAGAACCTATTGTAATGGTTTTATCAGCAGTACATCCATTGGCATCTTCTACTCGAACTACATAAGTTCCTGCTTTTGCTACAGTAATTTCGTTATCAACATTCGCAACATTTACAAATCCTGCATCATCAATATTTACAGAATAACGTAATGGTGCTTTTCCTCCAGTCGCCGATCCCGTAATTGTACCAGCGGTACAAGCTGTTAAATTTTTTGTTCTACTTGATGTATTCTTTAAAACATTTGGGCTAGCTACAATAACTTGATTTGTTTTTGTATCCTTCATACAATTTGGCGCGCCCACAATTGTAGTTTCTACCGTATAAGTTCCAGATGCTAAATCTTTAAAAGTATATTCTGGAGTAGATATAGATGGAGTTGTAATATTTGTAGGCCCACTAATTTTGTATATGTATTTTAAATTTACATCGGTATTAAATACTCTAATACTTCCTAATTCACCACTACATCTAGGTGAATTTATTTGGGTTGAAACTACAAAATCTGTATTCTTGATTACAATATTTGGTACTTTAAAATCACAAGAACCCGATACTCCTTTTAATCGAATAAATACATTATAACTTCCAGGTGATGTAACTGTAAAAATATTACTTTCCTGCCATACAGATGGTGGAGAAGTACTTGTCGTTAATCCGTACTCATAACCGCCACCAAAACCATTAACGGTAATTTTTCCATCAAGCGTACAACCTGTACCATATTTAATAATATCATTTTTAGCAATCGCACCTGGGTCAAGCGTATTCTGATATACGTTAAAATAAAAAGTATTTGGTACTCCCGCATTGTCAATAATTCGAACCCTAAATTGTCCCGCTTCATTTGCCACATAATCAACTGCAGTTCCAACAGTTGTCCAACATGAAGCGGCTGCCGTTTCATTTGCACAATTGGTGTTCAAAACATTTAAACAAGAACCTCCTGCTTTAAATTTTTCCCAAACAATTAATCGCGGATTTTCTAATCCTGTTTCAATTTTTCTAGTTTCGTTACTTCCGCAAAGGAATAATTTTGGAAGCTCTTTACCATCATTGGGACAGATAGAAACTGTACCTAAAAAAGGAGATTGCGCATACTTAATTGCTGGATTGACCATTGCATAAGCAGGTTTACCAACTTCATTTGGCGAGTTACTCTCAAGACCAAATTGACCATTAAACTGATTATTTGCTTTTAAGAATAAAGACTCATTCGAGCTTGAATTAAGCTTTGAATTATATGCAACCCAATTTTGCGCGTGGGAGGCAAAATTGAATAGCAGAGCTAAAACAAAAATCAGCGTTCTTAAAGTAGTAGGTTTTTTCATAATCATTTTTTGTTACTTCTGTTTATCCTCTAAGGGGCATTAGTGAATAAAAAAATTTGTATTTGATAACATTTATTTCAATGTCTCTCTTAGCTTTTAAGAGAGACTACTGTTTTTACTAATTCTCCACTTTTACAATGGCCATTCTTCCGTTGTATGGTTTATTTCCTTTTGCTTCTAAAGCTTTTGTTGCCTCTTGTAAACCATCAAACTTCTCGTAATAGATATAATATTTACTTGTTGTCACATTGTAAAAGAAATTAATATCTGATCTTCCTGCAGCGACTGCTTTTGCTAAAAACTCATCTCGTTTCTCTACGCTACTATGAACCGCGATAATCATATAATACCCGCTATCAGAATTTTTAATATTCTTAATAATCTGCATATTTGACTGTTCTTCACCAAAATCAAAATCATTTGCTTTTAATGGTGTACTGCTCAGCTTAGTTGTTTCTTTTATTCTCTTAAGAGCTGCAACGTCCTGCGCATATCTTCCTTCATCATTCTCATAAGCTGCACGTTTAATTCTACGTTTACGCTCAACTTCAGTATCTGTTTTAATACGCTCTAAATCGGCAAGTAATGCTGCTCCTTCCCTTTCCATTTTTAATTGAGCCGCTTTCAATTCGTTTATCTTTTCAAGATAAGCTTTATTCAAAGGATCATCTTTTGGGAACTTTTTAAGCCTTTCGTTATAAAGATTAGTCAGTTTCGCAATCTCATTTTTCATGCTGGTATTGGCATCAGCAATCTGAATTTTCAATGCCTCAATCTGGCTGTTTTCTGCCGCTACACTCTTAAATGGTTTTGGCTCTCTATAAATACCCTTTTCACTTAAATCATTCTCCTCTTTCAAATCGTTTAAGTCTTTCTGCTTATTCGCAACGGTTGCTTTAAACTGATTTAATAAATCCGTTTGAATGTTACTTGTACCTTCAACAGATTTAGTCAAGTTTTCGATCGCTTTTCCAGTATCATCTTTCGCTTTTGCGGCAAGTGCCGCTGCTGCTGCATCTGCTTTAGCCTGTTCTGCTGCTAATCTTGCTTGGCGCTCTTCTTCTTCACGTAGGCGTCTTGTTTCTTCTTCAGCTTTCAACTTTTCTGTTGCTTCAGCATCCGCTTTTGCTTTTGCTTCTGCCAAAAGTCTTGCTTGTTCAGCTACCATATCGGCTTTTGCTTTGGCATCTGCAGCAAGTTTCGCTTGAAGTGCCTCTGCATCGGCTTTAGCTTTTGCGTCTGCTGCAAGTTTAGCTTGAAGTGCTTCTGCATCAGCTTTAGCTTTTGCATCTGCTGCAAGTTTCGCTTGAAGTGCCTCTGCATCGGCTTTAGCTTTTGCGTCTGCGGCTAACTTAGCTTGAAGTGCTTCTGCATCGGCTTTGGCTTTTGCGTCTGCTGCTAACTTAGCTTGACGAGCCTCTTCATCCAATCTTGCTTTTTCTTCAGCAGCTTGTCTCGCTTTTAATGCTTCCGCGTCTGCTTTTGCTTTAGCATCCGCTGCTAACTTAGCTTGGCGAGCGTCTTCCTCTTCTTGTAATTTTTTCGCTTCTGCGTCTGCTTTTGCTTTTGCTGTAGCTTCTGCATCGGCTTTTACTTTTGCATCAGCTAATAGTTTTGCCTGTAAAGCTTCCATGTCCGCTTTTGCTTTTGCATCTGCTGCCAATTTAGCTTGGAGTGCTTCATCGTCTGCTTTTGCTTTTGCATCGGCAGCCAATTTGGCCTGACGAGCTTCTTCTTCTACTCTCGCTTTTTCTTCAGTAGCCTGTTTAACACGTAAAGCTTCGGCATCTGCTTTAGCTTTGGCTTCTGTTGCTAATCTTGCTTTTTCTGCTTCTGCATCTGCTTTGACTTTTGCATCGGCAGCTAATTTCGCCTGACGAGCTTCTTCTTCTACTCTCGCTTTTTCTTCAGCAGCTTGTTTAACACGTAAAGCTTCGGCATCTGCTTTAGCTTTGGCCTCTGCTGCTAATCTTACTTTTTCTGCTTCGGCATCTGCTTTTGCTTTAGCTTCTGCTGCTAGTCTTGCTTTCTCTGCTTCGGCATCTGCTTTCGCTTTTGCATCGGCTGCTAACTTAGCTTGGCGAGCATCTTCCTCTTCTTGTAATTTTTTCGCTTCTGCTTCTGCCTTAGCTTTTGCTGTAGCTTCTGCATCGGCTTTTACTCTAGCATCTGCAATTAATTTAGCCTGTAAAGCTTCCATATCTGCTTTAGCTTTTGCGTCGGCTGCCAATCTTGCTTGCTCTGCTTCTGCATCTGCTTTAGCTTTTGCTTCGGCGGCTAATCTAACTTTCTCTGCTTCGGCGTCTGCTTTTGCTTTAGCATCAGCTGCTAATTTTGCTTTAGCTGCTGCTTCGGCATCTGCTTTCGCTTTTGCATCGGCTACAAGTTTAGCTTGAAGTGCTTCTGCATCTGCTTTTGCTTTTGCTTCAGCATTTAATTGTGCCTGACGTGCATCTTCCGCTTGTTTTATTCTTAGTGCTTCTGCATCTGCTTTTGCTTTCGCTTCAGCAGCAATAAGCGCCTGTCTTGCTTCTTCATCTGCCTTAACTTTCGCTTCAGCAGCTAATTTTTCTTTAAGTGCAGCTTCTTCTGCCGCTTTTGCTTTCGCATCTGCCGCTAATTTGGCTTTGTTTGCTGCATCGATAGAAGATTTTGTTTTAGTTTCTGCTGCCGCTTTTGCTTTTGCTTCAGCAGCTAATCTTGCTTGCAATGCATCCGAATCTGCTTTCGCTTTAGCATCTGCTGCTAATATTGATTGCATATCTGCAGCCTCTGCTTTAGCTTTTGCATCTGCTTTACGTTTTGCTTCGGCAGCATCGGCTTTGGCTTTAGTATCTGCAATTAATTTTAATCTTGCAGCTTCTGCATCAGCTTTTGTTTTTTCTGCTGCTGCCAATCTTGCCTGTCTTGCGGCTTCTGCATCTGCCTTAACTTTTTCAGCTGCCGCTAATCTCATTTTTGCAGCTGCTTCTGAATTTGCTCTTGCTCTTTCAATTGCAAGCTGTGCAGCTGTTTTTTGCTGTGTTGGTGCCGCTGCATTTGCAGCGGCTGCTTTAGCTTTTGCAGCTTCTGCATCTGCTTTTGCTTTATCGGCTGCTGCTACTTTTACTTGTAGCGCTTCCGCATCTGCTTTGGCTTTAGCATCAGCAGCTAATTTTATTTTTAATGCTTCCGCATCTGCCTGTGCTTTATCTGCAGCTAACTGTTCTGGTGTTTTCTGTTCAACTGCTCCAGACTTGCTTGCTGCGGCTTGAGCTCTTGCTGCGGCTGCGGCATCTACTCTTGCTTTGTTATCAGCAGCTAGTTTT
Organism: Flavobacterium sp. LPB0248; assembly: GCF_013388355.1. Lineage (GTDB taxonomy): Bacteria > Bacteroidota > Bacteroidia > Flavobacteriales > Flavobacteriaceae > Flavobacterium. Next base: position 2,728,771 of record NZ_CP058246.1, on the reverse strand, counting down.
ATTCTGCGTTCTTCTGCATCTGCTCTAGCTTTATCAGCAGCTAGCTGTGCTTGTGTTTTTTGCGTTTCTGCTACGGCTTTATTTGCTGCAGCAGTTTGTGCTCTTGCTGCGGCTGCAGCATCTGCTTTAGCTTTTGCCTCAGCAGCTAATCTTATTTTAACAGCTTCTGCATCTGCTTTGGCTTTATTATCTGCTTCTAATTTTGCTTTGGCTGCCGCTTCAGCATCTGCTTTCACTTTTTCAGCTGCGGCAAGTCTTGCTTGTTTTGCTTCAGCATCTGCTTTTGCTTTTGATTCGGCTGCCAATCTATTCTTTTCAGCGATTTCTGCTCTGTTAACTTGAGTTGCTTCCGATTGTGGTTTTGCAGGTACTGGTTTTGGTTTCGCAGGATCAACTAAAGAACCTTCATCATCATCTCCATAGTAGTAATTTCTATTTTTGAATTTATACGCAATAGCAAATTCATGAGAACCACCTAGGTTGGAGAAATTCCCCATTCCTCTTTCATAATTGTACTCAATAGCAATACTCGGCGTAATGTTAACTCCAAGTCCTGCAGAAACTCCATATAATGTGTTATAACCTAACTGAGCCCAAACTCCTTGCTGAAGTGAAAGCATTCCAAGTCCAGAAATAACTGTTTTATCTTTTTTTATTTCTGTCCTTACAATTCCAGAAAATTTACTTCTGTCAAAAAAGCCATAACTATCAATATATCCAGTATACATGGCATGCAATTGAATCGCTCTTTCTGGATCTTCTTTTACCATTCCAGATCCAAAATTGTAAAGCACTAAATTGTTAATTGCTAATCCGAAATCTAAAAATTCTGTACCATAATTAATCCCTGGATTTACAGTCAGTAATGTGCTTTTTGGAAAATCTCCTGATAGAATAGTAGAATCATCTGATATAATTTTTCCTGTATTTATACCGCTTTGATAGATTCCCACATTTAAACCAAAAGTCAAATTACTAGCTTCTTCCAGAACAATATTGTGAGCGAAATTGGCAACTCCGCCAAAGACAGTCATCAATCCGTAATTCTGTTGAAATAAACCTACAGCAAATGCTTCGTTTTCTCTAAATCGGCCAGAATAATTGGCTAAATAAGTCTGCGGAGCATTATCAAACTGTACCCATTGTCTTTTATTATAGAAACTTGCGTACGGGCTCGATTCTCTAACAAAACTGAACGTTGGGTTAATTAAATATCTATTAAATTTTAAAGAATTTCTTATGGGTAATGAAAACGAAACAACTCCATCCTCAGAAGCTTCTTGAGAATAGAGTACATTTGATAAACCGTAAAATAACGTGACGAATAGTAAAATTTTCTTCATATTATTTTATAACCGTTATTGATCCTTTTTTTTCACCTGCATCGCCTTGAATGACATAGTAATAAACGGGATTTACATTTTTAAAATCTATATTGTTTTGAGGCCAATCGCCTTGGTAATTCACTACATCCAGAACTTTATCTCCGTTTGAACTAATGATAATTACCTTTGTATTTGCATTTTTATATTCGTCTGGAATGTTCCAATACGGATTCATTCCGCTTAGTTTAATAATGTTTGGAATAACACTAGCTGGCCCAGACTCTCCATTTATTCTAAATGGAAATTCTCTGGTAGCAATACAGCCAGAAGACTGAGAAACCTTTGCTATGTAATTACCTTTAACAGCTACTACATAAGAGTTTGATGTTTCGCCAGAAATTAAGTTCCCATTCAGATACCACTCATAAGTTGGACTAACAGCATCTGTTGTTATCGTCACAGTTATAGTTTCGCCTTCACTTAGTTTGTATCCGTCTTGCGCATCGATGCTAGCTTCAAAACCATTGCTTTGAAGATTTATAGAGCCCGTTGCTTTACACCCTCCAAAATCTACATCTACAGAATAAACTCCAGATTCGTTTGTAGAATATGTACGATTTGTCGCTCCAGGAATTATACTGCCGTCTTTCTTCCATTGATAGCTATTTCCAGAAGTAGCTGTCAAAACTGTTCCTGTTCCGCTAGCGCAAAATGGGTTTCCAAGACTAGAATTAATCGTTACAGCATTACCAGAAGATGAGCTTCCAACATTAATGTGATTCGAACTAAAATTGGCATCAGTACAAGAACCATAATCAATTGTTGCATAATAATCACCAGGGCTAGTTACTGTTAACGTTTTAGCACTTTGTCCTGCTATAACAGCATTATCTTTAAACCAAATGTATTTTAGATTTGGAAAGTTTAAAGGAGAAGATGTTCCAGCATCTACAGAAAGAGTAAGACTTCCGCCTGAACAAATTGTCGCGCTAGTTTCTTTATTGTTTATTGAAAACGATGCTTCAAAATCTTTATAATAGGCAGGGAAAGATGTTGCCCCTTGAGAATTTTTAAATCTAGGGCTGGCATAAGTTTGAGAACTCTTAATTCTTAAGCCGTAATTATCAGAACCGACAAGATTTACCGGAACCGCAAATTTTATAGTTTTTTGCGTTTCCGATAAATCTATCGTCTGTAATAAAGTTGTTGCAATTGGATTATTTGCTGAATCTACAAGCTCCACAGAAAATGTAGTTCCCGCAGGAAAATTAACATAACTAAAAGTAGCAAAAAACTCATTGAAAGAACTACCAGCACAAAGTTTCTCTAAACCATCTAACTGTTGAGGAACTATCGTTTGGGCATAGGCATTCGATCTAGCAAAAAGTAAAATGCTAAATAATATTATAACTTTAAAAAAAGATAAAGTAATTTTTTGAATCATATAGTGCGTGTTCTTGCTAGATCTATACGCTCAAAAAACAGGATATCTATGAATGTTTCAGAGAAATCATATTTGTAGTTTTCAATTACTTCTTTTGCAAGAATTGAAGTTGCTGCAAATGATGAATTCTCATTACAATCATTAGATACAGTATTTGACTCAGCCGCTATAGTAAGGCTATCCTTGGGGGTGGACATCCCTACTATAGACTGATTTAAATTACTTGATTTGCCGTTTTCAATAACAGCATTATTATTGTTGTTCTGGTTATTGCAAGCTAAAGTTAAACCACACTCAGAAACAGCAGCCTTAGTAGGATTTTCTGCTGTATTCTGTGCATATAGAGTTAACGAAATAGGCGAAACCAAAAATATTATATATATAAAATATTTTTTCGTAGATACCATTATGTCTTGATCTTTATTTGGGCCCGTAAGACGATACATAAATTGTGTCTGGGGACTTAATTAATAAAATTTACGCGAGGGAAATAAAAATCGAAACTATTTATTTGTTACCGCTAGAAGCTGTGATTTTTCCTAATTGTAATCTAAAATCTGGTTTTTTAGGATTGAAGATATCAATGAATGTTTCTTTGTTATCACTTTGTGACATAACATTAAAAAACACAGGGTTTCCATACCAGCTCTCTAAATCTTCGTTGTTAGAATTGTATTCAGTAAAGATGTTTCCTTTACATAAATTGAAATACATTTCCTCAAATTTGATTTTTTTAAGGTTGGCATCATTGATTTCAGTTTTGCTGTCTAATAATACTGCAGGGTTGAATCCAGAGATTACACTTCTTTTCATTTCAAGAGAAGCATTTTCGGCTACATAAACAGCCTCTTTTACTAATCCTGCTTGAATGTCAGCATTAATGTTTTCACTGTCATTAACCATTGTAATATTACTTGCAACAACTAAAGTTTGTTTTTTAGTGAAATCTGTTTCACTTTTCTTTTCAAAAGATTTTACCTCCATACAACGAGATCCATCTTTTGTACTTGAGAAGTAAGAAGATCTAACTGCTAAAGAGTTGAAGAAACGACATTGAACTCCTTGAGAGAATTTAAAGTCATCGTTTACTGATTTATAAGAAACGAATTTTGTAGCATTTAAGTCACCACCTAAGATTCCGAAAGAATCTCCACCAGCGTAACTTACCATGATGTTTTCTAAAATTGTTTTGTTACCAACAGCTGCTAAAGTTAAAGCGTTGAAAGTATCAGCTCCTTTTACTTTTTTACCAGCAAACTCGATTCTTACGAATCTTAAAATTCCTGAGTTTGAAGCTACGTTGTCTCCACCGTAAGTAGTCATTGTTGGATCAAGATCTAGGTTGTAAGAACCTACATTTCCAAATTTGTTAATTGGAGCATCTCCAAGAATCACAATTCCACCCCAATCTCCAGCTTTTTTCATGCTGCGGTTTGAAGTAAATACGATTGGATCTGTTTCTAAACCATCAGCTACTAATTGTGCACCTTTTGTGATCACCAATGTTCCTTTTGTTTCGAAATCACCAATAATTACTGTTCCTGGTTCAATAGTTAAAACAGCATTGTTTGTAACATAAACGTTTCCTTGCAAAACGTAGATATTTCTTTTCAGCAATTTGGTATTAACAGAAATGTTTCCTGCCAAAATTTGGTTTGCTTCTCCATAATCAACTTTGTTAGGCTTAAACTCAGTCCAGTTGTTTAACCAATTGGTGTAGCCCATAATTCCTTTCTCTTGTTGAGCATTCATACTCGCAACTGTCAAAAGAACGCAGATCAATTGAGTAATTTTTTTCATGATAAGGGGGGTATTACGGTTAATAATAAATTTGGGTATGCGTAAATGCAAAAACTCTTCTCGAGTTTTCTGAAATTTTCAGGACCCTCGAGAATGAGTTGTTTTTTTTATTTTGTTTTTTAAGAATGCCTAGCTGGTATTCACCAGACTTTCTCAAAAAAGATTTTAAAAAATGCTTTATTACATTTCGTTCAAATCGTTGAACTCGTGTAATGATTTCAATGTACTTTCGTAGAATAAGATTGCAGCGATTAGATTTCCTTTATCAGAGTAAGGCATCATTTTTCTTTGAAAATCTACCGTAGTATCCAAGAAAGTTGTTGTACCAACTGCCTGAGCATCTAATACTTTTTTGTGTTCGTTATCGTCTGGAATACCTAAGTCTGCCATAGTAACACCTGGTTTAGTAACCAAAGCAATGTAAGGGAGAGTTTTAACTAATACTTTAATACGCTCGATGTATAATTCCAAAAGTTCTCCTTTTTGCATACCACTTAATTCTTTTTGATCATGGTATTTTCTGATAAGAGCAGTTGTACTGATAATACTTCTCGGTGCGTTTTTAGCTTGTGCTGAAGCAGCCGCAGTAGTTAAGATAAAAAAAGCACTAAATAGAATAATTTTCCCTTTCATAGATTCTTATTTTATAATTGGTTGTTGATAAAAACAAAAATATAGAAATTAACTTAAATTACAACTGTAATGGATTTTTTTTTCAAAAAATTTCCTTAAAAAAACCTTAAAAACCAGCGTTATGTCGAGAAAATGTGCGTTTTAACGGGCATTTTGTTAAAAATGTTAATTTAAAATCCGTAAGATATTCGCTATAAAAAAAGAAAAATCCTTCTAATTAATAACCAAAAAAACCTTACGTTTATCGTTTTTTGAAAAAAAATATTAACAAAAACATCTTGATATTTACTCACTTGAAGATATTTATTAACAAAATTCTGTCGAAAATGATTCGAAAATTTTAAAAATCATCTTCAAGCTTTGGAATCAAATTTGAAAATGTGGGCAGCTAAATAATCTTATTCTGAAAATTTTTGACTACACAATTTCTTCTATCTTTGCGCAATGCAATTTTCTCAAATTTTAGGTCAAGATTACATCAAAAGCCACTTGATAAAAAGTGCTGCTTCTGGTAGAATTCCTCATGCACAATTATTCGTTGGTCCAGAAGGAAGTGGCACATTAATAACGGCCATTGCCTATGCCCAATACATTTTATGCAATAATACCGGTGATGAAAATTCAAATGGAAATGATTCTTGTAATCTAAAATTTGATAACATCTCACATCCCGATCTGCATTTTATTTATCCAACCGTTACAACCGAAGACGTAAAGACAAAACCGAAAAGTTTAGACTTTATTCAGGATTGGCGCAGTTTTATTCAAGAAATGCCTTATGGAGGTTTGTTCGATTGGTATAAAATTCTTGGTGTTCAAAACAAGCAGGGAGAAATTCGTGTAGAAGATGCGCAAGAGGTTTTAAAATCGCTTTCGCTGAAATCTTATGAAGGCGGTTACAAAATCATGATTATCTGGATGGCCGATAAAATGAATATCGCCGCATCTAATAAACTGCTAAAACTTCTCGAAGAACCTTCAGACAAAACCATGTTTATTCTGATTTCTGAAAACGAAGAAGATATAATTCAAACCATACGTTCAAGATGCCAGGTTATTCACTTTAACGGTCTTCCCGAAAAAGTAATAGCTGAAGCTTTGGTTGCCAAAGAAAATATAGATCCAAACTTAGCTAAAAAAATTGCACATCAAGCGCAAGGAAATTTTAATAAAGCATTGCATTTGTTAAAAGAAGACGATGACGATCTTCCTTTTGAGCAATGGTTTGTTAATTGGGTTCGAGCTGCTTTTAGGGCAAAAGGAAATGCCGCCGCTATTCAGGATTTAATTTCATGGAGCGAGCAAATTGCTGCGCTCGGACGTGAGAGCCAAAAAAAATTCATCCAATATTGCATGGAAATGTTCAGACAAGCTCTTATGCTAAATTATCAAGCGCCGAGTTTAGTTTATATCGAACCAAAAGCGGATAAATTTAAATTGGAGAATTTTGCTCCTTTCGTAAACGGAAACAATATTCACGAAATTTTCAAAGAACTTTCAGATGCTATGTATCACATTGAAAGAAACGGAAATGCAAAAATAATCCTTACCGATTTATCAATCAAATTGACTCGTCTAATTCATAAAAAATAATTCATAATGAACAATGTTGCCTCAATTTTGCTTTTAGCTTTTCTGGCTTTAACTTTTTTACAATCGGGTTACGAAAAAATTTTTTACTGGAAAGATAATGTTGCTTGGCTTAAAGAACACTTTGCCAAAACGCCTTTAAAAAATCAAGTTCCTCTGGCTCTATTGCATTTATTAATTTTAGAATTGATTTCAGGAATTTTATGTGTTGTGGGCGGAATTCAATTATTTACAAACAATGGCAGAGAATTTGGCTTTTATGGAGCTATCTTTTCTTGTATCTGTTTGCTAATGATGCTTTTCGGACAAAGACTTGCAAAAGATTACGATGGTGCGAGAACCATTGTTATATATTTTATTCCAGCTGTAATGGCTGTTTATTGGTTAAATTAACCAGTACAATTTTTAAATTTTACATTAAAAAAATGAATCCAAAACATCCTTCAGAATCCCTAACTATTTTAACTGATTTGGTTTTACCGAGCGAAACAAATCCTTTAAACAATCTTTTCGGCGGTGAGCTATTAGCCAGAATGGACCGAGCGGCAAGTATTGCGGCCCGCAGACACTCACGTCGAATTGTAGTAACGGCATCTGTAAATCACGTTGCTTTTAACAGAGCTATTTCGCTTGGAAGCGTTGTAACTGTAGAAGCAAAAGTTTCCAGATCTTTTAAAAGTTCTATGGAAGTTTTTATAGACGTATGGGTAGAAGATCGCGAATCTGGAAACAGAACAAAAGCCAACGAAGCAATTTATACTTTCGTAGCGGTAGACGATACTGGAAGACCTGTTGAAGTTCCAGCAATTGTACCAGAAACTGAATTAGAAATTCAGCGCTTTGAGGCTGCACTACGTCGTAAACAATTGAGTTTATTACTTGCTGGTAAAATAAAACCAACAGATGCAACAGAATTAAAGGCTTTGTTTTTGTAGAACGATTTTGTGACAATTTGGAACAATCAAACTTCAAAAAAAGAAGTAATTTTACAAATTATAAAACTGATCAATAAGATTATTAGAGAATTTTCTTATTTTTATCCAGAAAGACAAAATAATAATTTAAGATATTTAGAAAAAAATGAGTTCAGAGAAAGAAGCCAAATTAAAAGCACTACAATTAACGCTTGACAAACTTGACAAAACCTACGGAAAAGGAACCGTAATGAAAATGGGCGACAGAGCCATTGTAGAAGTAGAAACGATTTCTTCTGGCTCACTAGGTGTTGACTTAGCTCTTGGAGTAAACGGATATCCAAAAGGAAGAATTATCGAAATATATGGTCCAGAATCTTCTGGAAAAACTACTTTGACGCTTCACGCAATTGCAGAAGCTCAAAAAGCAGGCGGTATTGCTGCTTTTATCGATGCCGAACATGCTTTTGATAGAAACTACGCAGAGAAATTAAACGTTGATATTGAGAACTTAATTATTTCTCAGCCAGACAACGGGGAGCAAGCTTTAGAAATTGCTGAAAATCTTATTCGTTCTGGCGCTATAGACATTGTTGTAATTGACTCGGTTGCAGCTTTAACTCCAAAAAGCGAGATTGAAGGTGAAATGGGAGATTCTAAAATGGGTCTTCACGCACGTTTGATGTCTCAAGCATTGAGAAAACTTACTGGAACTATCAGTAAAACAAACTGTACAGTTTTCTTCATCAACCAGCTTCGTGAAAAAATTGGTGTTATGTTCGGGAATCCTGAAACGACAACTGGAGGTAACGCACTTAAATTTTACGCTTCTGTACGTTTAGATATTCGTCGTTCTGCTCAGATCAAAGACGGTGAAAATGTAATTGGTAACAGAACTAAAGTTAAAATTGTTAAAAACAAAGTGGCACCACCTTTTAAAACTGCCGAATTTGACATTATGTACGGCGAAGGTGTTTCTAAAACTGGTGAAATCTTAGATCTAGCTGTAGAATTTGATATCGTTAAAAAAGCAGGTTCTTGGTTCAGTTATGGTGATACCAAATTAGGGCAAGGACGTGACGCCGTTAAAGCTTTAATTAAAGATAACCCAGAACTAGCTGACGAACTGGAAGTTAAAATTAAAGATCACATGAAAGAATTGGCAAACGCATAAAAATAAGTCAACAAAGACGCTTTAAAAGCCGAATGATTCTAAAAAATCATTCGGCTTTTTTATTTTGAAATAAAAAATGAAATTTTCACGCAACCTTTTTACCAATCTTCCATCTGTATAAAAAAGCAGTTTATAATTGGTAATGCCATATATCAATTTCGGTTTTTTTTAGAATTTACATTGGTTGGTTATTTGAGTTAAAAATCCGTTAGTTGTTCAAACTGACGGGTTTTTGTCAAATTATCCTCAATTCCAACGCAACCTTTTTAATTTTTCGATATCTATAATAATGTGACATTAACTTGAGTTATTAACTAAACTCTTTATTATCAACCATTAATTTTTTTAACCATGAAAGAAAAAATAGAATTGTTGTACAATAAAAACCGAAGAAAAACCAAATTGAAATTTAAAAAAGTATTGCGTTTTATTTCAGAAAAGATAATTCACAGATAATAAGCTTTTGAATAAAAATAGGGGTTTTTAATTCAAAGAAAAGCCGGTAAACTTTTAAGTCTACCGGCTTTTGTATTTTACATAATGTTTTTTGTGGTTATTCCTTTTGATAATCCACTAAACCATTATAAATCATATTTCTAACTTGATCTCTTAATTCTTTTCTGTTGTCGCTTGTCAATCCTTTTGTTTCTACGAAAGGTAAAATTCTAGCGCGCATCTTTCCAGGACTTCCACTAAAAAAAGTATATGAAAAACGCTCTTTGTTATCTGGATAAACAATAGGCACAATCGGAATCTGATGATCGATTGCCAATCTGAAGGCGCCATCTTTAAACTCATCCAGCAAAATACTTTCGTCATCTGGAACTCCGCCCTCTGGGAAAATGCAAATACTTAAACCTTGATTCAATCTGTTTTGAGCTCTTTTAAAAACCTCATTTTTACTTTTAGACGAACTTCTGTCAACCAAAATACAAGTACGTTTATAGAAAAATCCAAAAAGTGGAATCTTTACCAGCTCTTTCTTCCCAACAAAAACAAATGGATTTTTAATTAAAGCCAACGTAAGCATAATATCCGTCATAGAAGTATGATTGGCCACTATCATGTAACTTTTCCCTTTAACGAGCTTCTGCTCGCGTTTTACGGTATAAAAGAAACCCATTCCGAAAAGGATAAATTTAGCCCAAATGCGGGCCATTTTAAAGAAGTATGGATATCCTTTCTCAGAAAGTATAGAAATAACCAGAAAAGGCAACATAATCAGTATTGGAATGGCCATCAAAATGTAAAACCAAATTCTCCAAAGAATCCAAAAAGCAATTTTAAATATTTTCATAGATTCAAAAGTAAGAAAACAGAAATGAATTTTCTATATAGAATTTATTCACCACACTGCTTTTATTTATAACACAGAGATCTCTGAGTTTTTTCCGCAGAGAAATGAAGTTTTATTTATTATTCGAGATTTGCTAAAGCAAAAGTTCCCAAAGATCTGTATTATTGGGGGTTTAAGACAAAATTTTGCAAAATTTAATGAATATTTCTTGTATTTTTATACGAAATTATGCGTTAAAATTAAAATGACTGAAAATGAAATTTCAACTATTGTAATTGGTATTGCAATAGAAATACATAGAAAATTAGGGCCTGGATTGTTAGAAAATGTTTATCAAGAATGTCTTTTTTATAAAATTAAACAACGTGGACTTCATGTTGAAAAAGAAAAACCAATACCACTAGCCTTTGAAGAAATAAAACTAGATTGCGGATATAGAATCGATTTATTGGTTGAAAATAAGTTTGTTATTGAAATTAAAGCTGTTGAAGCTTTAACAGTAAACCATTTGGCACAAACATTAACTTATCTCAAACTAGCTAAATGCAAACTCGGCTTGCTAATTAATTTTAACGAGTCTCTTTTGAAAAACGGTATTAGAAGAGTGATAAATAATATCTAAAAAAAATAGAAAAACACCGTGGTCTTCAAAAAACTCAAAAAATCTTCCCAAACTCTGCGAAAAACTCTGTGAACTCTGCGCTAAAAAAACGAACTTTGCAGATCAAGTATAAGAAAAAACGAGAATGGCAAAAATACTTACGGGTGTTCAAAGTACAGGAACACCGCATTTAGGAAATTTATTAGGAGCAATTATTCCGGCAATCGAATTATCAAATGATCCATCAAACGAATCTTATTTGTTTATTGCCGATTTGCATTCAATCACTCAAATTAAAGACGGAAAGACTTTAAGAGAAAACACGTACAGTACTGCTGCGGCTTGGCTTGCGTGCGGATTAAATCCTGAAAAAGTTACATTTTATAGACAATCAGACGTAGTGCAAACTACAGAATTGACTTGGTATTTGAGCTGTTTTTTCCCATTTCAAAGATTGACTTTAGCACATTCTTTCAAAGATAAAGCCGATCGTTTAGACGATGTTAACGCTGGACTTTTCACATATCCAATGCTTATGGCTGCGGACATTTTGCTATATGATGCAGAATTTGTTCCTGTTGGAAAAGATCAATTACAGCATTTAGAAATTACTCGCGATGTTGCGGCTCGTTTTAACCACCAAATGGGTGAAACTTTTGTTCTTCCTGAAGCAAAAATTCAAGAGAATATTATGCTGATTCCAGGAACAAACGGAGGAAAAATGAGTAAATCTGCAAACAATATTATCAATATTTTCTTGGACGATAAGACTTTGCGTAAACAAGTTATGAGTATTGAAACGGATAGTACACCACTTGAAGCTCCAAAGAATCCTGATACTTGTAATGCTTTTGCAATTTATTCTCTGTTAGGTACAGAAGAGCAAATCGCCCAAATGAGAGCAAATTATTTAGGCGGAAATTATGGCTACGGTCACGCTAAACAAGCTTTGTTTGAATTGATTACTGAAAAATTTAAAACAGAAAGAGAAAAATATAATTACTACATCAACAATCTAGAAGAAGTTGACACTTTATTGAAAAAAGGCGCGACAAAAGCTTCTGTCATTGCAGATGGTGTTTTAGCAAAGGTTAGAGAAGTTTTAGGATTTCAGAAATAAATTTAGAAAGTATTATACTATAAAACGCTGAACATTATTAAAATTGATCAGCGTTTTTCTTTTATCATATATTTTTGTAACTTCAAGTATATTAATCTTTAAAAAACAAAAAGAATGGATAAGTATATTGAAGATTACAATGTTCCCTCGTATGTATTTCAAATCTTAAATATAATTTTCGGCTTACTACTGATTTATATTTTATATCGATTGTACAAACATTTTACGAGAAAATAAAATATAGGATTTTCTGCGTTAAATTGATTCAAAAAGTTTTCCAGGAAGTGGCCTAATAACACCTTTCAATTCCATTCCTATCAAAATTCCAGATAGCTTGAAAATTGGTATTTCACATTCGATTGCAATGATGTCTAATAACTCTTTTCCGTTTTTTAGAAGAAAATCATAAACCTTCTGTTCTTCTGATTCTAATTCTACAAAAAGCTGTTTTTGAATGCTTTTTGGTTTTTCTTTAATATCCCAATTTAGCATATAGATTAAATCAGCGGCATCTGTCAACACATTTGCTTTCTGGGTTTTAATCAAATTATTGCAACCTTGACTGTATTTATCTGTAACTCTTCCAGGCACAGCAAAAACATCACGATTGTACTCGTTGGCCATATTTGCAGTAATTAGAGATCCACCTCGATCAGCAGATTCTATAACAATTGTAGCTTCAGTCATTCCAGCAACAATACGGTTTCGACGCACAAATTTCTCTTTGTCTGGATTCGAATCGCTCCAAAACTCAGTAATAAATCCTCCGTTTTCTTCCATTCTGGCCATGTACTTTTTATGAGTTCTCGGATAAATCTGATTTAACCCATGAGCCAGCACGCCAACAGTTTGTAAATTTAAATCCATTGCTGCCTGATGTGCCACGATGTCAACTCCATAAGCAAATCCACTAACAATCACAGGATCTAATGGAGCCAAATCTTCAATTAATTTTCTACAAAAATCGGTTCCATAAGAAGTAATCTGACGTGTGCCAACGATACTGATTATTCTTTTGTTTTTAAAATCTAAATTTCCCGCAGTAAATATCAGAATTGGCGCATCAATGCAATGCTTGAGACGCTCTGGATAATTTTCATCCTGAAAAAAAGAAAACTGAATATTATTGTTTTTTATAAATGAAAGTTCTTTATCTGCTTTTTCAAAAACACTTTTATCTTTTAGATTTTTCAATAAAACAGATCCAATTCCATCAACAGCAGCCAATTGAGAATTCTTTGCTTTAAAAATAGCCGTAGCATCACCAAACGAATTAAGCAATTTTTTACCCATTATGTCACCTACTCCATCTACCTTCAATAAGGCAAGCAAATTAAACAATTCTTGATCTGTCATTGTGTTTTAACATTATGTAAAATAGATAAATAAAATCTACTTTTTTTAAGGCGCAAATATCTATAAAATAGGGTAATTTCTTAATAAAATTATAAAATATTTTTAAAGTGCCTGGTTTTGAAAGAAAACATAAAAAGTTAATGTGCTGAAAACGAATTGTCTAAAAATAATTCCGAATTGTTAATAAAAATTGTGAATAAAATTTTGATAACTATACGCGTTGTCTAACTTTGTTAATATGAAAATCGAAGTATATATCTCACAGTTATTGTATCGTTATCAGTGTGTAACGATTCCAGGATTTGGTGCATTTTTAACAGAAACTCACTCAGCGCAGCTGAATGAAAGCACTAATTCGTTTTTTCCTCCAAAAAAAACCATTTCTTTTAACAGTCGTATCAAAAACAACGATGGATTGTTGGCAAATCATATTGCACAAGCAGAAAAAACATCTTACGGTTTTGCTGTAAGCGCAATTGCTTTTGAAGTTTTAAATTGGAAAAAAACATTGGAAGAAGAAGGCGTAATTCTTTTAAAGAACATTGGAGAGCTACGTTTAAATTCTGAAAGCAATATTGTTTTTAAACCAAACGATCAAACCAATTTTCTATCTACTTCTTTCGGATTAAGCCCTTTTGTTTCGCCAATGGTGAAAAAAGAAGATTTCGAGAAAAAAATCGAAAAAATCGCAGCAAAAGAAAAAGATGCTGTTTTATTATACGAAAATGAAGAAGAAACAAAATCTTCAAATCCGTTCTTGCGATATGCTGCAATTCTTGTTTTAGGACTTGGAATTACAGGAAGCATTGGTTACCCATTGTATCAAAATCAAATTGATAACCAAACACTTGTTGTAGAACAAGCTGTTCAGAAAAAAGTACAGAACAAAATTCAAGAAGCAACTTTCTTCATCAAAAGCCCCCTTCCAGCTGTAACTCTTTCTGTTGATTCTGCTAAAGTTGAAACTGTCGAAACAACAATGCCATATCACATTATGGCTGGTGCTTTTAGAAGCGAGCAGAATGCAAGAAAAGCTTATAACCAACTAATTAAAGATGGTTTCAAAGCGAGAATGCTGAAAGAAAACAAACACGGATTGTTTCCTGTTTTATACGGAAGTTATGCTACAATGAAAGAAGCTGAACAAGCTCAAAAAGAAATACAAAAAGGCGAAAATCCACAAGCTTGGATTCTGGTCGAAAATCTATAAATCAAAAAAATCCCGTTTCAGAAGAACGGGATTTTTTTTTGACCTAAACTTAATATTCCGCAATGTTTATCGTGAAACAATTTTGGCATCTTGCGACAAAATTTCTTTTCCTGATTGATATACAATTAACGCCGCAGGCGCCAAATTTTTTTCTCCCAAAACAGTGAAATGACATTCATATCTAAAATTTCCTTTTTTGAATTCATAATGATGATTTCCACCAGTTCCATCCGCATAGAAAACACCGTTTTCAATTACCAAATCGGGCTTGTCAGTCATTTTGTTTTTGATTCCCCAAGAAACATAACGATAATTATTATTTCCCAAATCGTCAATTCTTATTCTAAATTTTGAAGTTTCAAGAACGGCAATCGGTTCTTTAAAATTTGAAATTGAAGCATTTACATTTTTCTTCTGTGCTGCAATCAGCGAATTTTTCATTTTCAGTTCCTCATCAGATTGATGATTAATACTAATGATTCTTCCATCAGTATCAATCCACAAATCTCCTTGATTGAGCATAATCCCACGCCAGCCCACTTCCGACCAATCTTTTGCAGGATCCGATTTTATTATTTTTTCAATCAAAACTTTATCAAAAATTTGATTGTATCTTTTTATAAAATCTGCTTTATCTTTTACTGACGGAATTGGATATTCTCGCTTGAACGGAAATTTTATCCGTTTTGCAATTGCTTCTTTATCGCTGTTTTTCACCTCCAGAATAAACTTCGAAATGAACTTTTGATATTCTAGTTTCAAATCCTGAGCAATCAAAAACGAAGAATTAAACACCAAAATTGTTAGCAATATTTTAAATGTTTTCATGTCAAAAATAATTTAATACGTTAGAAATTAGATTTTTAAAAAACAAAAAACAGTGTTTCACGTAGGACGTTGCAAAAATTAATTGATGCTCGCTTTGAACATTTTTAATTCGTCCCAAGTAAATTCATCTCCATATTTTTCTTTCAAAGGACTCAAAGATTCTTCTTGATAAAACTGAAATGCTTCTCGCAAGGCCAAAATTTTATCATACGGCAAAACATCTGTAATTTCAATTTTCTTCGCTTGAATAAGTCGTATCAAATGCCCTTCGATAGTTTGAACATTCAATTTGCGCATTCTCGCAATATCTTCCACTGAATTTTTATCCATCCACAAATCGTATGTTTCTTCGACTGTCGTTTTTTTAGCCGTTTTAAGCTCGTTTTTCTCTGTCTTAGCTGATTTGTATCGAACAACGGGTTCTTCGGTCCTAAAAATGTCTGTATTTGTCGTTTTCAGCTCTTCTCTTATTCTTTCCGCTTTGTTCGTTTTGTAATTTTTAATATTTGGCGACGAAAGCTTTTCTTTACTGATTTCTTCTCCTGCAACAACAACTTCAATCAATAACTTGGCTTTCATCAATCGCAAAACCGCTTTAGTCTGAAGATCTTCTAAAAAGTTAAGTTCTTCGTAGAACTCTTTTACTTTTTTAAATTTTTGAATTTCAGCCATTTTGTAAATCAGATCATCAACCAATTTGTCCATTTGCTTGAAGAAATAATCGTAGGCAGCATCTACCCTTTCTTTTACAAAAAACAAATCAACAGTTTCTTTGATGAAAATTTTATTGAGTTGCGAAATGAATTTCTGCGAAGGATCTAAAAGCTGCTCCATAATTTCCATGCGTTTATGTGCCCAAACCGCATGTTTCGTTTTTTCCGAACCTGCTGCATTTTCGTTATAACTGAAACGATGATTTCGCCATTCTTGCGCCAATTCTCCCCAATTAAAACTGTTTATCAAATAGTTATGAATAAAATTTTTGGTTTCGAAATGAAGCGCTTTCTCCAAAGTCTCTTCTGTCGCTCTATTCAAAGCGTAATCCATCACATCTTGGTCGTTGGAAATGCCATTCATCTGCATCGGAGAAAGCAAAATAAGGCCTTCTAACGAACGTAAACGCGAAAGTGCTACATATGCTTGTCCGGGCAGAAAAACTTGCGATACATCGAGCGCTGCTTTGTCAAAAGTTAAACCTTGGCTTTTATGCACCGTAATAGCCCAAGCCAACTTGATTGGGTAATGCGCAAAAGTTCCCAAAACCTCTTCTTCGATATCTTTTGTTTGTTCGTTGACTTTGTAGCGGATATTTTTCCATTCGTACTTTTCTACTTCGAGCGTCATATTCTCTTCTGGAAAGTGAACAAAGATTTCTTCGTCTGAAAGCGATTTGATTACACCCATTTTTCCGTTGAAATATCTTTTTTCAAAAGACAAATCATTTTTGACGAACATGATCTGTGCGCCGACTTTTAATTTCAGTTCTTCCTCGACAGGAAATATCTTTTCTGGAAAATCTCCCACCACAAATGGCGTATACACGTATTCCTTACCATCTAAATCATTGATTGACTGTAAGTTGATAGAATCAGCCTTAGCATTATGGGTTGTCAGCGTTATATAGCCCTTGTTCTCTTTAAAGTCAAAATCTGGCTTAACATATTGATTTAGAATGGTTATGTCTTCTGGAGTGATCTGATTATTTCGAAGATTGTTCAAAACTGAAATAAAAGCATCATCGGTCTGGCGATAGATTTTTGACAATTCAATGTAAATTGGCGGATACGTTTGGAGAACATGAGAATGAAAAAAGAATTTCCCTCGGTAATAATTTTTCAGCGTTCGCCATTCTTCATCGCGAATAACCGGCGGCAATTGTAGCAAGTCTCCAATAAACAAAACCTGGACTCCGCCAAAAGGCTGTGTATTTCTTCGAACAGTCTGCATCATGAAATCGACGGCATCCAACAAATCCGCTCGCATCATACTCACTTCATCAATAACCAGAAGCTCCATATTTTTAATTACATTTCGCTTGACGTTATTCATTTTGAAATGACGACGCAACGATTCTTTGTTTTCAAACTTTACCGTTTCTGTAAATTGTGCGCTCGCTTCGTACGACGGAATAAAAGCAGAAAACGGAAGCTGAAACATGGAATGGATTGTTACACCTCCAGCATTCAAAGCAGCGATTCCTGTTGGTGCAACGACCACAGTATTTTTATGCGTTGTTGCGATGATTTCACGCAAAAGCGTAGTTTTTCCAGTACCTGCTTTTCCCGTAAGGAAAATAGATTTTTGAGTCTGATTGATGAATTGCAAAGTATAAGCTGCCGCTTCTGAAACGTTCTGCATTGGGCTTGTATTAAAGAAATAAAATTACCGCATTTTTATAAAAAGAAAAAACCTAAATCTTAGTGGATTTAGGTTTTCAGTAATTTAGTTAGTTTGGTAGTTTTTATTTTTTTGCTTCGCCTTCTTTTGCTTCAGCTGCTGGTTTTGCATCTGTCTTTGGCTCTGCTTTGTATTTATCATTTAAAGCTTTGATAATTTCTTTTGTGATATCGTATTTCTCTTCAGCATACAAAATTGTTGCAGCATCTCCTGTTCCGTAGATGTAAGAGTAACCGTTTTTCTTTCCGTAATCTTTAATGAATTTTTTAACTCCACTAACAAGAGAATCCATCTCAACACCACTTTCTTGTTGTAATTGTTGAGCCAATGCTTGTTGTGCATAACCTAATTGCTGCTCTCTTTTTTGCAATTCAGCACCTCTTTGCTGTGCCCAAGCTTGACCGTTTGCTTGTGCCTGACTTTGAAAACTAGCAGCGTCTTGTTTAAAACGTGAAATCTCAGCTTGTAATTGTCTACCTTTTTCTTCCGCTTGAGCTTTGTACTTTGCTTCTAAATCTTTTGCCTCAGTGTATTCTTTCATCAAAACCGAAGTATCCACGTAAGCTGTTTTTACTTCCTTTACCTCTGCTGTTTTGTTACAAGAAACTGCGAAAACTGAAAGTGCGATAATAACTAATGCTTTTTTCATTTTTTTAAATTCTATTTTTTTAAGTATTGAAGACAAAAATATAAAAAAATCAATAGCATCAACATAAACTTTAAAAAATGCGTAAAATTTATGATATTGTTTTTATTTATCGAAAAAAATATAGCCATAAACCAATGTTATTGCCATGTTTTAGGTGTTTTTTGTCTTATTTTGAGTTAGCTAAAAAAGCCATCTTGTCTTTTAGAGGCAAAACGGCTTAAATGTTTTTTTAATTTTTTATTTGTTTTTCAAAACGTAAATATGCGATGAATATTCCTTTGAGCTTTTTGCTTTCCAATTTGATTTTAAACCAATGAAAAAAGCTTTGATGTAATTCATTTTTCCATTTTTATATTTTTCGGATAAAAGGCTTACGTAAAAAGAATCAAACTTCATTGGAAGTATCTTTTCTAATTCCATATCCACTCTTTCAAAAAGCAATTGAATTGATTTTTTTGAAAAATGCCAAAAGTGAATCGGCACATCATACGCAGCCCAAAAAGTTTCATAATGACCCGCATCGAATGATTTATAGTTTGGAACCGCAATAATTAATGTTCCAGTTGGTTTTAACAAACGTTTTAATTCTTCGATCTGAACTTCTAAATTTGGAACGTGCTCTAAAACGTGCCACATTGTAATTACATCCAAAGAATTACTTTCTAAAGTGCTAGTTTCTTCTTCAAATGAAATTCCTTTTTCTTTCGCAATATTTTTTGCTCGATCGCTTGGTTCTACTCCAATGGTTTCCCAACCATCATTTTTTGCTGTTAGAAGAAAATCTCCAGTTCCAGCTCCAATATCCAAAAGTTTTCCTTTTTTCGATTGCTGGCTATTGATTAGATTCAATTTATTCTTAAGCGCAATATTTTTTACAAAATGATATGCTTTTTCAAATAACGAACGTTTGTTATCTGTGTGCGAAATATAATCTTCACTTTCGTAATATTTACCCAAATTTTGAAGTTCGGGTTGTGGAGAAGTAATTAGCATATCTAATTCTTCATCGTAATACAAATCAAAAATTTCTTTTGAAACAGAATGGTCTTTTACAGTAAGAAAATGTTTTTTGTTTAAAACGTTCATTTTTTAAATTTAATAGATATTTGGGTTTAATTTATAGCAAATCCTAAAAACGAAATTTTATCGCTTTTAGGATTTTTGTTTTTTATTTTATTCTTCTAAATTATTTTTGATTCTTTCAAAATTGATAATTCAACATTATTGCAAATTTAACTTATTCATCTTTTTGCAAAACAATATCCTTTTCAAATCTGATTTTCTTTCCATCTTAAACGGCTAATAGTTCAAATTATTTCAAAAAATCAATCTTGTTTCAGCAAAAGGTTTCACGTGGAACAGCAATAATTTAGATTTTAGATTTATAATCGATTCCAAAAAAGAAAGCCAATAGTTTCACGTGGAACATTTAAAAGTTTTTAGTCCCAGTTTACAATCTCAGTAAAAACTGGAAGCTGAAAACTGAGACCGAAAACTTTTTTACCTTCCCATATAAATCAAAAGCACGGAAATATCACTTGGTGATACTCCGCTGATTCTTGAAGCTTGAGAAATAGTTACAGGACGAATCTTGCTTAATTTCTGTTTTGCTTCAATCGACATGGACTTGATTTTGTTATAATCAAAATTGTCTGGAATTTTTACTTCTTCCAAACGATTTAGTTTATCTGCGTTATTTCTTTCCTTTTCGATATAACCCGAATATTTAACCTGAATTACGGCTTGCTCTACAATCTCTTCATCCAAATCATTTTCTTTGATATATGCTTCAACCTTTTCAAATTTCAACATATCTTCTAATTCAATCTGTGGACGAGAAAAAATCTTAAACATTTTATCTCCTTGAGAAATTGGTGCAGATTCTTTTGCTTCCAAAATCGGATTCGTTTCTGCAATTGTAACACTAGTTTCTTTGAAGAATTGAACCATCTTTTCAGATTCGTTTAATTTCTTTTCCATTCTTCGTAAACGATCTTCAGAAGCTAAACCAATTTCGTATGACATTGGAGTCAATCTGAAATCGGCATTATCTTGACGCAACAATGTTCTATATTCTGCTCTCGATGTAAACATACGATATGGCTCTTCCGTTCCTTTCGTAATCAAGTCATCAATTAGAACTCCGATATACGCTTCGTCACGTTTTAAAATCAGTGGCTCTTTTTCATGCACTTTCAGGTGTGCATTTATTCCAGCCATCAAACCTTGAGAAGCTGCTTCTTCGTATCCTGTAGTTCCATTGATTTGTCCAGCGAAATATAATCCTTCAACTAACTTTGTTTCCAAAGTATGTTTCAATTGCGTTGGCGGAAAGAAATCATATTCGATTGCATAACCAGGTCTAAAGAATTTTACATTTTCAAAACCTGCTACAGAACGCAACGCTTTGAACTGGATATCTTCTGGAAGTGAAGTTGAAAATCCGTTTACATAAACTTCGCAAGTATTCCATCCTTCTGGTTCAACAAATAATTGATGACGCTCTTTATCTGCAAAACGATTTATTTTATCTTCAATCGATGGACAATATCTTGGTCCTAAACTTTTGATTCTTCCGTTGAACATTGGAGAACGATCAAAACCTTCTCTCAAAATATCATGAACATTCAACGAAGTGTATGTCATGTAACAAGAACGCTGATGCGTTAATGGAGCGGTCACATCTGAATAAGAAAACTTGGCTGGCTTTGCATCCCCTTTTTCTTCATTCATTTTAGAATAATCTAAAGAACGTCCATCTACTCGAGGTGGCGTTCCTGTTTTCATTCTTCCAGCTTCAAAACCTGCTTTGATCAAATCTTCGGTAATTCCGGTTGCAGCACTTTCTCCTGCTCTACCTCCTCCGAATTGTTTTTCTCCGATATGAATTAAACCATTCAAAAAAGTACCATTTGTCAAAACCACAGATTTGGAACGAATCTCCACACCAAGTGAAGTTCTAATTCCTTTTATCTTTCCGTCTTCGATTATCAACCCTTTTACCATCTCTTGATAAAAATCAAGATTTGGAGTTGCCTCCAACATCATTCTCCATTCTTCTGCAAATCGCATTCTATCACTTTGAACTCTTGGCGACCACATTGCAGGTCCTTTTGATTTGTTCAGCATCTTGAACTGAATTGCGGTCTTATCAGAAACAATTCCTGAATATCCTCCAAGCGCATCGATCTCACGAACGATCTGTCCTTTTGCAATTCCACCCATCGCAGGATTACAAGACATTTGTGCTATGTTCTGCAAACTCATCGTAACCAATAAAGTTTTCGATCCCAAATTTGCAGCCGCAGCCGCAGCTTCAGAACCAGCATGGCCTGCACCAACCACAATAACATCGTATTCTTCTAAAAACATTTTGTTTTATTATTCTCCAAAAACCGCTAACGCGGTTTCTAGAATTACATTTATATTTTTCTTGTTCCACGTGGAACTTTTATTTTTGTTTCAGGTTTCAGGTTTCAAGTTTAAACTGAAACCTGCAAACTGATATCTTCAAATTCAGAAAACAAATAAAACATTTCACGTGGAACACCTTTTTATTTTCTTCAAACAGAACTTCCAAACAGAACTTCCAAATCAGAACTTCCAAATCAGAACTTCCAAATCAGAACTTCCAAATCAGAACTTCCAAATCAGAACTTCCAAATCAGAACTTCCAAATCAGAACTTCCAAATCAGAACTTCCAAATCAGAACTTTCAAATCAGAACTTTCAAATCAGAATCTCCTCAATAAATGTTTCACGTGAAACATTTCCAAACTTCCATTCTAAACTTCCATTCTAAACTTCCATTCTAAACTTCCATTTTCAACTCCAAAGAACATTTTAAAATCATGTTCCACGTAAAACACCTTAATCTTTTTCTTTTAAATTCAAACTTAAAAAATCGTTCCACGTGGAACGATTTAATCTTTTATTCGAATTCTTTACATAAACGTTCCACGTGGAACGCTACAAAATTCTTTCATTTTCTTTGGATATGTTTCACGTGGAACGTTATAAAAATTTAAAAATCTAAAACGTTTCACGTGGAACATATATAAAAAAAGATGTTTAATTACTGTTCCACGTGAAACATCTTCATTTTCTCCTCTTCCTTCTGTCTCATTAATTGAGCTTCTTCCTCTGACTTATCTTTGTATCCACAGTAATGTAGTATACCATGAGATAGCACTCTTTTAAGTTCTTCAGCAAATGAAACATTGAAGTCTTTTGCATTATCTGCAACGCGTTCTACAGAAACAAAAATATCTCCATTTAACTCGTTACCAACTGAATAATCAAAACTAATTATATCAGTTAAAGTGTCGTGATCTAAATATTCTACATTGATTTTATGAAGATACTCATCATCACAAAATATATAATTGATTTCTCCTTCGTTCTTATTTTCAGAAACAATTACAGCACTCAACCAGTCACTAAAAGCCTGCTCGTCTCCTAAAGTAAAATCTGTTTCGTAATTAAAATTTATCATTTTGTATTAAAGTATTCTTGAACTTTTTGATTAAAATTCGAGCGCAAAGGTAGTGATTGTCTGTTTAATATCTCTACACTGTTTAAATATTCCAATAACGAATTAGGTAAAGCATTTGAACGATTAGTAAATTCAGCCTTATTTGTTTCAGATTGTCTTTGCGTATCTTGACCTTGTTGCTGAACTGCATTGTTTAATTCCCATAATTCTTGTTGGATATTTAGTATACGTTGCAAGTTCTCATTCTTAAATCCTTTGTTCAAAATCTGCTTTTCAGATTGTTTCATTTGGTCTATTACAGATTTACCTTGAGAATCTAAACCTTTCCTTGCTAATTCTTTTTGAAGCGCTTCTCTAAGTTTAACTTGCTCCTTGTAAATCTCCATTATAGCTTCAGCATCACCTTCTCCATCTTCTCCTTCATTACCGTTCTTCTCTCCTTTTCCGTTTTTACCATCTTTACCAGAAGAACCTTTATCTCCACTTTTATTACCTTGTCCTTCTTTACCTTGACCATTTTGCCCCTGCCCAGACTTTCCATCTTTACCTTCTCCAGGTTTATCTCCAGATTGCTGTCCAGGTTTCATACCATCTTTCATCTTATCAGCAAGTCCTTTTTGTTTCTGAATAATATCTGGCAATTGCATTCCTTGTCCGTCTCCTGGTTTAGGTTTCCCCGATCCCGGTTTAGACATAGACATCTGCATATTATTTAATAGATCACTCAAGAAATCGGCTAACTTATTGGCAGATGAAACTGCATATTGCTGGTGTGAAACTCCTCTTGGAATCTGTACATCAGTTAAAGTTTCAATCGCCTTGTCCATGTTGTATTGAACATTTCCTATTTCTTTAGTAACGTCTTCTGCTACTTTCGGATTACGTAATGAAAGTGCAAACAAACTGTCATCAACATGTCTAAACTGCTGTTTCAAATTCTGTTGAATCTTGATGTTTTTTGTAAATGTAGAAGAACCTAATTTCATTGCTTTAAACTGTTTCATCACATCTTCTTGCGACAAAGAATAAGCTAAAAGATTATCTAAAATTTGACGAAGCATTGCTACATCTTCTTCTAATTGTTCTTGTTCTCCACCTTCCATTTCGCTCTGCATTTCTTGAGCCATAGACTTCATTTTCTTTGCAGCACTTTTCTGTTTTGGTTTAGCTCCAGAAGTATTCTTTTTACTCAATTCTTCAGAAGCTTTATTAAGATCATTATCTACATCTTTTTCTTTAGAAGCATCTGATGGAATATCCAACGGTTTCTTCAAAGTCTTATTTTCTTCTTTCAAATCTTTTAAATCTTCCTGAATCTTATCAAAAGATTTATTGATTTCATCCTGCTTCTCTTTAGTATTTTCTTTCTCTTTATTTGATAACTGTTCCTGTTGTTCTGACAGTTTGTTTAGTTTCTCAGCAACCTGTTCTGCTTTCTTTGAAACATAAAAACGTTTGGTTAGCTCAACCAATTGTTCTAAATTACGAGATTGGTTTTTACTTATTTGTTTGAACTTTTCCATCTTATCAAACAGTTCTTCACTGTTTAATTTATCGTTCAAGTTCTTTAATTCATCTAATAATTTCTGATTCTTTTCTAAATCTTTCTGCGCATTATCTAAACGCTTTTGTAAATCTTCAGCAGTTTTATCTTTCTTATCATCTTTAAACTTATCTAAATTCTGATTCATTTTTTCAGAAAACTGTTTCATCATTTCGTCTTGTTGTTTCTGACGTTTGATAAAATCATTAATCTTTTGCTGATCTTTAAACTCTAAATTATCTTTCTCTTTTCCTGTATTCTGAAGCTTATCCATTTCTGAAATCTGCTTTGTTTGGTTCTTCAAAGATTTAGATAAACTATTGATGTTTTGATTTTGCTGTTGTAATTCTTGATCCTGAATTTCATCTGTTGTAGCTACACGATCTGAAAATGTAGAAGACTTTGTACTCTTAAATCCGTGTGGTGCATCGTTATCAAAAACTTCAAAATAGTACTCGTATGAAACTCCTTCTTCTACTGGAAGGTTACTTGGGAAATTAAAAACAAACTGATCGAACACTCCAGCCTTAACAGGAATGTTTCCACGCTTTGCAGATTGTGGTTTGTTACGCTCGTAATACACAATTTGCAGTTTCAAAAGTCCGTAATCATCACCTAATCTTCCCAAAATATAGTTCTTATCCAACTTTAAACTATCAGGCGCAGGACCAACATTTATCGTTGGAAACTGATCTTTGATAACTGACAGCTGATAATCTAGTTTTTCGTAGTTTTTAACCTTATTGTTTGACGTAAGAATTTGATATTCTGCGTTTTGACCAATATTTTTACTCAATTTAAAGTCATTTTCTGTCTTATTGAACTTAAATACTTCATTATCTCTTTTCCATACTACTTCTTGTGTAGATTTAGTATTCATTTTCCAAGTTACGGTCGTTCCTTCGGGTACAATTGCATTTCCAGTTCCTTGAATTGTCTCTGATTTTTTCTTTAGATAAGATGGAAAATTCAAAACCATTTCGAAGTTTGCAATTGACGGAACTGTGATTACTTTCAATTCGTATTCTTCTGAAACAACAGAATTTCCTTCAAAAGAAAATTGAATATTCTCAGCTGGTTTCTCCACTTTAAATTCAAACTTTCCAGGTTGAGAAGATTCCATAAAATAGCTTTCATTTCCAATATGAATCATGACATTCTCAGGAACTACATTTCCAACAGATTCCATTTTGATAACGAAATCTTTATTTTGTTCTGCTTGCAAATTAGAATTCAAAACCACAAACTTGAAAGGAGCTGGTGGCAAAAATGCAGAATTGAAATGCACTACTCTATTCAAACTTTGAGAAATAATATTACTATTTCCTGAAATATAAAACACAGCAAAAAGTAAAATTGGTATTAAAGCTAATGGCAAGTATTTTTTATTTGCTTTAAAATTGATTGCATTTCCAAATGGAATTGGTTGCAAAGAATTTGCTTTTTGCTCAATTGAAGCTAAAACCAATTCTGAACTTTCGGAATTATTTTCAGAAGACAATTGTAAAAAGTTAGTCAGCTTATCACTTACTTCTGTAAAATGATTTCCAATAATTTTAGAAGCTTGAGTATAATCTATTCCTTTTTGAAGTTTGAACAACTTGAACAATGGAAAAAGAATTAAACGAACTAAAAGGAAAACTTCAACTCCAACAAATAACCAAAAAAGAAAAGTTCTTCCTAATGGTTTTAACCAAAGAAAGTACTCCACAAAAAGCGTAAACAAAAAATACAACAACCCAAAACCGGTAAAAAGTAATATGCCTTTTATCAGTTCGTTGGTATAATATTTCTTAATGAAAGCCTCTAGCTTTTGATATATCGCAGATGTTGTTTTCAAAATAAATCTGTTTTAATTATAACCCATAAAAGTAGTAATTATAATAATACCTTTTTTAGATTCTAAGTTACTAAGACGCTAAGGTTCTAAGATTTTAAAATCTAAAATCAACATTCTGAAATCTAAAATCATAAAACGTATCTTTGCAACAAAATTTTAAACAAATGTCAAAGCAAGTTCGTGTGCGTTTTGCACCAAGTCCGACTGGACCGTTACATATTGGCGGAGTTCGTACTGCCTTATTTAATTATTTATTTGCAAAGAAACATAATGGTGTTTTTTATCTGAGAATTGAAGATACAGATCAGACTCGTTTTGTTCCAGGTGCAGAAGCTTACATTATGGAAGCTCTAGAATGGTTAGGAATTGCTCCTGAAGAAACAGTTGGGAAAAATGAAAAATTTGGTCCATATAGACAAAGCGAACGTAAAGATTTATACCAACAATATGCAGATCAGTTGATCAATTCTGGTTGGGCATATTATGCTTTTGATACTCCGGAAGCTTTGGATGCACATAGAAAACAACACGAAGCTGAAGGAAAAACATTTATTTACAATCACCATAATCGTGAAAAGTTAGATACATCATTGGTAATTTCTGCAGAAGAAACTGCTAAAAGAATTGCAAATGGAGAACATTATGTAATCCGTTTTAAAACTCCAGTTGATGAAACTTTGCATTTGAAAGATATCATTCGTGGAGATGTGAAGTTTGAAACTAATCTTTTGGATGATAAAGTTCTTTTCAAAAGTGACGGAATGCCAACGTATCATTTAGCCAATATTGTTGATGATCATTTAATGGAAACTTCACATGTAATTCGTGGTGAAGAATGGTTGCCTTCTATGCCACTTCACGTTTTATTATACAAAGCATTTGGTTGGGAAGCTCCAGAATTTGCACATTTACCTTTGATTTTGAAACCAGTTGGAAATGGTAAATTATCAAAAAGAGATGGAGACAAAATGGGATTCCCAGTATTTCCATTAGAATGGAAAACTGAAGAAGGAGTTTCATCTGGTTATAGAGAAAAAGGATTTTTCCCAGAAGCTGTTGTAAACTTCCTTGCTCTTTTGGGATGGAATGATGGAACTGATAAAGAATTATTTTCTTTAGAAGAATTGGCTCAATCTTTTGATTTGAACAGAGTTCACAAAGCTGGAGCAAAATTTGATCCAGAGAAAAACAAATGGTTCAACCACCAATATTTAATAAAACAAAATGATGCCGATTTAGCAAAAACCTTCTCTCCTATTTTAGAAGAAAAAGGCATTGATGTTTCTAAATATGATCTTACGAGAATCGTTTCATTAATTAAAGAAAGAGCAAACTTTGTTTCAGAATTTTGGGATCTGACAGATTTCTTTTTCCAAGCGCCAACATCTTATGATGAGAAAGCAAGCAAAAATTGGAAAGAAGAAACTCCAACTTTAATGCAGGAACTGATTTCTGTTTTAGAAAATATTGAAGATTTTACTTCTGTAAATATAGAAGCAATCGTAAAAGATTGGTTAACCAAAAACGAAATCGGAATGGGTAAAGTAATGCAACCTTTCCGTCTAAGTTTGGTTGGAGCTCTTAAAGGTCCTCACCTATTTGACATTGTTGAAATCATTGGAAAAGAAGAAACTATTTCTAGAATCCAGAAAGCAATTGAAACTTTATAATTAAAATTTCATTTAAAAATAGAAACGCTAAGTAACATCACAAAAATGTTCTTAGCGTTTTTTTAATGTTTGATAATTCCTTTTTAGAAGAATTTTCGTAATTTACCGAAATTCATAAATTAAACTAAATAACCATGAGTACAGCATTTATTATCTTTTTAGTATTGGCATTCTTCATTTTCATGTCGTCTTTCTTTACTGTAAAACAGCAATCGTCTGTTATTATCGAACGATTTGGAAAATTTCAGAGTGTAAGAAATTCAGGATTACAACTTAAAATTCCGTTGGTTGACAGATTGGCCGGACGTGTAAATCTTAAAATTCAGCAATTGGATGTTATCATTGAAACTAAAACTAGAGACAACGTTTTTATTAAAATGAAAGTTTCAGTTCAGTTCAAAGTAA
Source organism: Flavobacterium sp. LPB0248 (assembly GCF_013388355.1). Taxonomy (GTDB): domain Bacteria; phylum Bacteroidota; class Bacteroidia; order Flavobacteriales; family Flavobacteriaceae; genus Flavobacterium. The sequence continues at coordinate 2,700,480 of NZ_CP058246.1, read as the reverse complement.
TCCAGGAAAAAGTATATGAAGCTTTTTATAAACTTGAATATCCACACGATCAGATTACTTCTTATGTTTTTGACGTAGTTCGTGCTGAAGTTCCAAAACTAAAATTGGATGACGTTTTTGAAAGAAAAGATGATATTGCAGTTGCAGTAAAACGCGAATTGAACGAAGCAATGTCAACTTACGGATATGATATCATCAATACTTTGGTTACTGATATTGATCCAGACATTCAGGTAAAAAATGCAATGAATAGAATCAATGCTGCCGATAGAGAAAAAACTGCTGCTGAATTTGAAGCAGAAAGTTCAAGAATTAGAATCGTTGCAAAAGCAAAAGCCGAAGCAGAAAGTAAACGTTTACAAGGACAAGGTATTGCAGATCAGCGTCGTGAAATTGCAAGAGGTCTTGTAGAAAGTGTTGAAGTTTTGAACCAAGTTGGAATCAATTCTCAAGAAGCTTCTGCTTTAATTGTAGTAACACAACATTATGATACTTTACAAGCAATTGGAGCTGACGCAAATTCTAATTTAATTTTACTTCCTAATTCTCCTCAAGCTGGTAGTGACATGTTAAATAATATGGTCGCATCATTTACTGCATCAAACCAAGTTGGCGAAATGATGAAAAAACATAATAAAAAAGTCGACAAACCAAAACCAATTCAGAGACAATCTGGTTATGAAGATGACATTCAACCGGAAGACCAACAATAATATAAAAATGAAAAAGAGGCTTAATCGCCTCTTTTTCTATTTATAAACCAACCAATTACATAAGGTAAAATGGTCTGTAGAATTTTTACATAAGAATTGGAAAAGTAATCTGTGTAAGATGAAATAAAACCATTTACAATATTTTGCGGTGTGATACTTTCCTTGGTTTTCTGAAAACTCAAAACCAATTTCTGATAATTGATTTCTTTTTCTAATTTCAAAATTTCTAGATCTCTTTCAATCTCAGCATACGAAGAGTATTTTTTTCTTTCCATAATTAATCATTAAAAAAGATTTCTGAAAATTTCTCTAGGATTGGTCCTTCAACAAATTTATCTTTTATAAAGAAAAGCAAAATAGTTATTACCAAATAGATCCCTCCTACCGTCAAAAATCCGAGGGCATTACTTTCAAACAAAGAACCAAAAGCATACGCTGCGGCAAAAGATCCAAAAATCATCACCATACTGAAACACAATAAAATCAAAGTAAACTTAAAGATCAAAGTTGTAGATTTCATTGCAACTTTAAAACCCCAAAGTTTATAATAAGCTAAGTGACTATCAATATATTCTTTAGCCTGATCTTGAACTTTTTCGGTGTTCTCTTTTAATTCTTCAAAAGCCATATTTAAAATTTTAGATAAAAAAAAGCACAAAACTTTCTTATAAAAATAAGCAAGTAATGTGCTCTATAAAAATATTATTTCTGAAGTTTAGCGTTTTGTGCTTTTAATTCAGCCAATTTAGTTTCTAAAAAAGTAATTACTTCTTCTGTTTTATGGCTGACATTAGAAAGTAACTCATTCAAAGTTCCGTCAAGATTATGAGTAGCACTCGTAAATTTTTCACGAAGAACTTCAGAGCTCGCATCAAAAGAATCTTTCAGATTATGTTTAGCATCATCGATACCTTCCTTAATTTTTGCTCTTGTTTTTGATCCTTTATCTGGAGCAAATAAAATTCCAATTGCCGCTCCTGCAGCCGCTGCAGCCAAAATTGCTGCTGCTGTATTTAAATTCTTAGACATGATAGTTACAATTTAAAATTATTAATAAAGATACTCTTTTTTAAAATGATAAAACTTTGATTAATTGTAATTTACAAAAAATTAACAATCTTATTAATACACATAAGCTACAGCTTCGTACTTACCATCTGCTTTTTCAATAATGCTAACAAAAGGATAACCATTTGAAGCCGATTTAGATTTAATTCTCATAGCAGTCTGGTTCTGATTTGCAATTGGCGGTTCACCTTTTGTCCTTGTTGAGACTCCAGTAAAACTTGCCACCTGTTTCAGTCCTATTGTTTTTTCTTGCGGAAGAACAGTTACCATTTTGTAATCGTCTTTTGAGTCAACTACTATTTTATCAGAAACTTTTTGAGTTTGTTTTGTTTCTTTATTTGTAATAGATGAAACTGCATATTTACTGATTTTGATTTCTTCAGAACTTCCGTTTAAAGAATAGTAAACAAAACCATTTTCAGATTTAATAAAATTTACATCAAGCTGTTCCCCGTTGTGTTTTGTAATTTGATGTGTTTGCGAAATTGCAACGTTTGCAAATAATAGCGCTACTGCGAAATATAAAATTTTCATGATAAATTAGATTTAAATTAAAAATTGTCAGACCTGAAATTTAAAAACTAAACTTTCACTCAAACTCAACATTATGGTATTTTGTACATTATGACACAATTTGAAAAAATATCTTTTACGGGAAATATTATCAGAATTACATCATAATAAAAATGCGAACATAAAATTGTCTTTTTAGGAAATCAGTTTTGAAAATCTATTGTCATAAAAATTACGAGTTTCTAAAAACAATAAATTTCAACTTAGATTCTTTTCGGCAAATTTTAATTTTTTACAAAAATCATCTCTGACTTTTGGTATTGAGTTAAAAATAGCAGTTTTATAAACAATTGTGTGTTAACAACCCGTTAAACTGACTAAAATAACAGTAAAAACTAAAATAAAGACCGTAAATAAACAATAATTCAAAAAATGAATCATATATCAATTCAACTTAAAAAACGTCTTAAAATCAATTTATGAAGGTTGAAATAGATCTATAAAAACTATTATTTTTATATTTTTAATCATTTTTATAAATAATAATTAAAAACTTAAATTTTAAAATATCAATCATTAAAATTTATAAATACAAAATTGAAGTTAAAGACTTTAAAATAATAAAAAACTATAATTTTAAATTTTATAGTCAATTTTATAAATAATAAATATAAACTTAATTTTAAATAATAATAATAATCAAAACTTATAATAATAAAAATTGAAGTCAAAATTAAAAAAATAAGAAAAAACTTTAATTTTAGTTTTTAGAAGAAAAATTGGAACTAAAAAAAGCAAAAAATTAAAATAAAGAATTTTAAGGAATGAAAAACAAAAAAAGGTCTTCTCTACTCGACTATTTTTTATTCTTCTTTAAAATTAAATTATGAAAGTCACTTTTAATCTATAAAATAAATAAAGATATTTGTTTTAATAGATTTTATAAATAATAGATAAAATACTTAAAATAATATATTATTAATAATTAAAATTTATTATTAAGTATTTAAAAACAAAAATTGAACGTAAAAAAAATACAAAATCAAAATAAAGCTTTCTAATAGATTTAAATTAAAAAAATGAATTCCTTATCCAACAAAATTTTATTTTCGATTAAATTAAATTTATGAAAGTTACTTTTAATCTATAAAAATTATAAAATTTAAATTTTTAATAGTTAACCTATATAATAAAAAAAAGCGCTTATAAAAGCGCTTTTAATAAATTTAGTTGATATTACTTCTTCACCATTTCAGAAAGAATTTCAATTTCTCTTTCAGAAGCATTTTTTGGTGGATTTGAATATAATTTTAAAATTTCGTCTGAAAATTGATTTCTCACATCTTCACTTTCAATATCTCTTAAATTTAAGAGTGCTTTTGATCTAACATAAGTCGATTCACTTTTTAGAGACATTGAATATAATTTTTTGATATCTTCTTCTTCAAAATCTGTTGATTTCCAGTTTGAATATTTCAAAATAAACTGAGAAAACAGCAGCGAAGCCTTATTATTGTTGATATTCTTCTTTAAAGAATTCTGTAAAAGTGAAAAAGTAGAGATATTTTTGATGTTCTCCCCTATTGCACTTTCAATTGCAATTCTTTCTGGTTTAGTCTCAACTTTAAAATATTTGTTGATATCTTTCAAAGAATTATTGATGCTGTTTTCTTCTTTTTTACCTTTTTCTTCCCAAGCATCTTTCAATCCAACAGTTTTGTTAAATACTAATTTTGAAGCAGTTGAGTCTTTATCAACAGTAAAATATCCTAAACGTTGAAACTGAAATTTATCTTCATTTTGAGCTGTTGATAAACTTGGTTCAACATATCCAGTTACAATTTCTAATGAATTTGGATTCACAAAATCCAAGAAATTCTTCTCTTTATAACTGTCCGGAGCTTCATCTGTAAACAAACGATCGTACAAACGAACTTCTGCTTCCAAAGCATGTTTGATAGAAACCCAATGCAATGTTCCAGATACTTTTCTTTGGCTTGCTTCTGTCCCACTTCCGCTTAAAGAATCGGTATCATACGTTACATGAATTTCTGTGATATTTCCGTTTTCATCTTTTATAACAGATTCACCTTTAATAATATAAGCATTTTTAAGACGAACTTCTTTTCCTAAAGTCAAACGAAAAAACTTAGCTGGAGCTTCTTCCAAAAAGTCTTCTCTTTCAATATATAATTCACGAGAAAAAGGTACTTTTCTGAAACCAGCATTTTCATCTTCCTGATTGTTCTCTGCTTCTAACCATTCTTCTTTTCCTTCTGGATAATTTGTAATTACCAGTTTTACTGGATCTAAAACAGCCATTACACGAGGTGCAATTTTGTTCAAATCTTCGCGAATGCAGAATTCTAAAACCGAAACATTTATCAAATTATCACGCTTTGCAATACCAATTGTGTTAGCAAAATTACGTAATGAAGCAGCTGTATAACCACGTCTTCTTAATCCAGAAATGGTTGACATTCTTGGATCATCCCAACCGTTAACATGCTTTTCTTTAACTAGTTGCTGTAATTTTCTCTTACTAACAACAGTATGTGATAAGTTACGTCTGGCAAATTCTCTTTGCTTTGGACGCAATTTATTATCATCAAAAATCTGATCTAAAAACCAATCGTATAATTCACGGTGAGGCAAGAATTCTAGTGTACAAAATGAGTGAGAAATTTGTTCTAAATAATCACTTTGTCCGTGTGCCCAATCGTACATTGGATAAATTTTCCAGGCATCTCCAGTTCTATGGTGATGTTTGTGTAAGATTCTGTACATGATAGGATCACGCATTAACATGTTTGTTGATTTCATGTCAATTTTTGCACGAAGAATATGAGTACCAGCCTCAAATTCACCATTTTTCATTCTTTCGAATAAATCTAAATTTTCTTCAACAGAACGATTTCTGTACGGACTATCAGTTCCTGGAGTTGTTGGAGTTCCTTTTTGGATCGCCATTTCTTCAGAAGATTGACTATCAACATAAGCTTTATCTTTCTTAATTAAGAAAACTGCCCAATCATATAATTGTTGGAAATAATCTGATGCATAACATTCTTCAGCCCAAGTATATCCTAACCATTCCACATCTTTTTTAATAGCATCAACAAATTCCTGTTCTTCTTTTTCAGGGTTTGTATCATCAAAACGTAAATTCACAGGAGATTGATAATCAATTCCTAAACCAAAATTTAACGCAATAGAACTCGCGTGCCCAATGTGTAAATAACCATTAGGTTCTGGTGGAAAACGAAAGCGAAGTTTAGTATTTGAAAGACCTGATTTTACGTCTTCCTCTATGATTTGTTCAATAAAATTGAGTGATTTCTCTTCTGATGCCATTATTTTATAGTAATTTTAGCAAAGATAAAAAAGTTTATAGTTTATAGTTTATGGTTTATGGTTTTCTTTGGAAACTTACTCTAAACTTGAAACTTAAAACCTGAAACTAAATTTAGAAATGGGAGTTATAAAATTGAAAAATATCCGTACTTTTTCTTACCACGGATGTTTAATTGAAGAAGGAAAAATTGGATCTGATTATACTGTTGATCTAAAAATTAAAACTAATTTACAGAAATCAGCAGAAACAGATCATCTTTTAGATACTGTTGATTATGTTCATTTGAACAAAATTGTAGCGGAAGAAATGGCAATTCGTTCGCATTTATTGGAACATGTGGCTAAAAGAATCAATATTCGTGTACTGGCTGAGATAGAAATGGTAGAAAAAACAACAGTTTGGGTTTCTAAAATTAATCCGCCTATTGGTGGTGATGTTGAGTCAGTTACTATAAAAATGACGGAAATTAGAAAGTAATCTTTAAAATTAAAATCCTAAAATTTTAAAATAGTTACTATGAAACTTTTGAAATTTAAAGATTTTAGTTACTTTTGCCAACCGTTCAAGTAATGGCGTCGTGGCCGAGCGGCTAGGCTGGGCTCTGCAAAAGCTCCTACTCCGGTTCGAATCCGGACGATGCCTCAAAAAGAGATACAGAAATGTGTCTCTTTTTTTTATGTCTAATTTTTAGAAAAAATTAATTAAAATATATGTTCGAATCCAGACGATACCTTAAAACCTTCAAATTGCTTTGAAGGTTTTTTTTATGTTTAATTTTTAAATTTTACAAGTAAACCCGACAGGTTTTAAAAACCTGTCGGGTTTGTTATTTTATGAAGATTATCCACAATCTTGTCATTTCGACGTAAAGAGAAATCTTCACTAGAAGCTCTACAAAGATTGGATAATTGTTGCGGAGTTACTTGCGGAGATTTCTGCTTCGTCGAAATGATAAACTGTTGTCAACTTTGTCAAAGTTTAAAACTTTAACAAAGTTCTAAACTAACAGTTATAAACACAAAAAAACCTCTGAAATTCAGAGGTTTAATTTTACATTTTTGAGTTATTAACAACTACTTCTTGTCTATTCTTTCGAAAGCATTTTTAACCATTTCCTTTTCTTTTGGAAACCAACCTTGAACTACTAATGCAAATCCAAAGATCATTAAAACAACGCTAATTCCTTTTTTGATTTTAAGAATATTAGTTGGAGTCATTTTTGATTTTAATTGTTTGGCTAATAAAATTTTAGCACAATCAATTAATAAATAAGTGATAATTACAGCAGTAAAAAATGTCATCATTCTTGAAGTCTGCATATCTAATTTTGGCCCGACAGAAATAATAACTGCAAGCCAAAAACCAAGAACACCAATGTTAATAACGTTCAATAAAAACCCTTTTACAAATAGACTTCCATAGTTTCTTTTCAAGATATCGCGATCTATTTCTTCATCGTTTATTTTCTCTTCTTTCTTTAGTTTTACAAACGAAATAATTCCGTAAGTAAGCATAATTATTCCTCCAAAAATAAAAAGCGCTGGATCGTCTTTTAAACTAGAAATCAGTCTATAACTTCCAAGATAAGCAATAGCAATAAAGAATATATCGCCCAATACTACGCCTAAATCAAATACAATTGCAGCTCTAAATCCTTTTGTTATACTGGTTTCTAATAAAACAAAAAATACCGGACCTACCATAAAACTAAGAACAAGTCCCCAGGGAAGTCCCGCTAGAATATCGTTAATCATCAATTACAACTTGTTATTTTACTTCTTCTATTTTACCACCAAAAACAGTTTTCTGGTTTATTTGCTTTGGTTTTCCATAAATGTAAATAGAGCCTCCTGCGCTCACTTTTGCATCGACAAGGGTAGAAGCATTAACATCGGCTTTTCCTCCCGCAGAAACGCTTACAGTAGTCTGAGACGTCTCTAATTTACTTGCTAGCAAATATCCTCCTGCTCCTAAACTTGCATCTTGATTTGCTGCTTTACCAGTTAAAGTAATTTTACCTCCTGAAACTGAACTTACTTTTAGTTTATCAACATCCAAATCAACGTTAATAATACCACCTTCTTGAGCACTAACCTTAAAAGAAGTTGCTTTAATAGCTTCACTGCTATTTACCTCTGCTCCTTCATTAACATCTATTAATTCTAAATGTTTGTAATACAAAGTTACTTGAAGGTCATTTCCTGAAAGGAGTTTTGGAAAAGGCATTCTTAATTTCAGAATTCCATTTTTATTCACAGCCTCTAGTTCTGCTTCTCTTGTTCCTTTTATAACAATTTTATTTTCAGATGACTGAACTAATTTTACACTTAATTTATCAAATACTTTTACGGTATCAAAATCTCCTAACTCTTTGGTAACTTGACCAAAAGACATTTGTACAAATAAAATTGCTGCTCCTATAATTAGCTTTTTCATACTTTTATTTTTAAATTAATATTTATTCTGCTCTTCTTAAAAAGTGAAAATCAAGTTGTTTTTTCACTAAGTCAGCATTTTTTACTTTTACATAAATCTCGTCTCCCAATTGCAATAAACGGTTTGAAGTAGCCCCAACCAATGCATATTGTCTTTCATCAAAAGTATAGTAATCTTCTTTTATTTCTCTGATTCTTACCATTCCTTCGCATTTATTCGAAACGATTTCAACATAAATTCCCCATTCAGTAACACCAGAAATAACTCCAAGGAATTCTTCGTCCTGATGATCCTGCATGTATTTAACCTGCATGTATTTAATACTATCTCGCTCAGCATTTGTTGCTAAGTTTTCCATGTTTGAACAATGCAGACATTTTGTTTCGTAAGTTTCTTCGTCTACAGAAGCTCCTCCATCCAAATAATACTGCAACAAACGGTGTACCATAACGTCTGGATAACGACGAATTGGCGAAGTGAAATGGCTGTAATAATCAAAAGCCAAACCATAATGACCAATATTATCAGTCGAATATTTAGCTTTACTCATACTTCTAATAGCAAGAGTATCAATAAGATTTTGTTCTTTCTTACCGTTTACTTCTTCCATCAAAGCATTGATTGATTTAGCTATATCACCTTTTGTTCTAAAATCAATCTTATAACCAAACTTAGCAATTACAGTTTGCATTGCAACCAGTTTATCTTCATTTGGTTCGTCGTGAATACGGTAAACAAACGTTTTCTTTTGTTTTCCAATATATTCTGCTACTTTTCTGTTAGCCAAAAGCATAAATTCTTCAATCAAATGATTAGCATCTTTTGATATTTTAAAATATACTCCTTCTGGTTCTCCTTCTTCGTTAAGATTAAATTTCACTTCAACTTTATCAAAAGAAATAGCGCCTTGCTGCATTCTTTTCTTTCTTAAAATCTTAGCTAATTCATCTAGTTTTAAAGTAGCTTCAACAATTTCATCTGAAACCACATAAGATTCTCCTGTAATAGAAATATCAACTGGAATCGTATTATTTCCTTTTGTTTCAATAATATGCTGAGCCTCTTCATAAGCAAAACGCTGATCTGAATAAATTACCGTTCTTCCAAACCATTGGTCAATAACTTGTGCAGTTGGAGAAACTTCAAATACGGCAGAGAATGTATATTTCTCTTCATTTGGGCGTAACGAACAGGCAAAGTTAGACAATACTTCAGGAAGCATTGGCACTACTCTATCTACTAAATAAACTGAAGTAGCTCTTTGATATGCTTCATCATCCAAGATTGTTCCTTCTTCTAAATAATACGAAACATCGGCAATATGAATTCCTATTTCGAAATTTCCATTTTCTAACTTTTTGAAAGACAAGGCATCATCAAAATCTTTTGCATCCTTTGGATCTATCGTAAACGTTAGAGTATCACGCATATCACGACGCTTTGCAATCTCAGATTCCTGAATCGAAGTATCTAGTTTTTGTGCAAAAACTTCTACTTCAACAGGAAAATCTGCTGGCAATCCGTATTCTGCTAAAATAGCATGAATTTCAGTATTATGTTCTCCAGGTTTTCCTAAAACTCGAATTACAGATCCAAACGGACTATCGGCTCTTTTTGGCCAGTCTTCAATCTTAACCAAAACAACATCACCGTTTTCTGCTTCACCAATTTTATCTTTAGGGATAAAAATATCGGTATACATTTTAGGGTTTGCAGTCGAAACAAAAGCAAAGTTGGGTTGCATATCAATTACACCTACAAACTCTGTTTTATCTCTTTCTATAACTTCAATTACTTCACCTTCAGGTCTTTTTCCTTTTCTTCTGTTATAAACGTAGACTTTAACTTTATCTTTATCTAACGCACGATTCAAATTATTGGTCGGAATAAAAACATCTTCTTCAAATTCATCACAAATAAAATATGCCGTTTTTCTGCTCGTCATATCTATCGTTCCTTCGTAGTAATCCTGGCTTATTGCTTTTACTAAGTATTTTCCAGGTTCTGTTTCTATAATCTTTTTTTGAGCTGCCAGTATTTTTAAATCTTTTATAATCTGGTTTCTGCTTTTAGTATCGTCTAATTCAAGCTTTGCTCCTATCTGTTTATAATTGAATGGTTTATTAGCATTTTGCGATAAAATCTTAAGTATTTTTCCAGAGAAATCTTTCTCTTTTTTTATCGGCTTTCTAATTTTCTTACTCATATATCTTTTCTTATAAGGTTTAAAATTACAAATAAGAAATCAGATTATAGATTTTAACAATTAGAATTATTAAAATTATAACTTTTCGTACATTTACAAAAACAGCCTTTATGGAAAGCTTTCAAACCATCGCCGTATTCAATTATCAGCACGAAACAGTGGTTCTCAAACACTTACTGGAACAAGAAGGAATACCTTATTTTTTTGAAAACGAAATGACACTCTCTGTCGTTCCTTTATACTCAGCGGCACTGGGTGGAATCAAACTCAAAGTACATCCAAACGATTTCGAGGAAGTCCAACAAATTCTGGACAATCTCAACAATCCTCTCAAAATCGTCTGAAACAAGATTCAAAAACAAATTCAAATCAAGAGTAAAATTCAAATTAAATTTTTTTTTTCCTTTTCAACCTTTTTTAGTTTTCAACATATATTAAATACAACAAAAAAGATTTTTAAAAATTTAAAAAAATTTGTTGGTTATTATAGTGTGTTAATATGTCGAATAAATTTATTTTTAAAAGTATTGAAATGAAGTTTCTCTTAGTTATTCTTAGTTATCAACATAGTTATTTTTAGTTAAAATACTTATTTATAAGACTTTTTGTATTTTAATTAACAACGGTTGACAACCAAAATTGAATTCATTTTGTAGATAAGTTGATATGTTGATTTCTGTTGAAAATGCCATTTTTGATATTGATAACTTTTCCAAAAATTCACGAAACTTTTCTTGCATAATTCAATCCAGTTTTGGATTAGGTATTTTTTTGATACAACCAAAAAAAACTTCTAATTTTCTTTTCGAACTTATTAACATTTTCTGTTAACTTAAAGTTAATTGAATATCAAGCAATTACAAACTGCTATTAACACCTTAAAATTTTAACAAATATTCTGTCTATTCTTCATTGATTGTGAGATAGTTATATACTTATCAAAATTGTTAATAACTGATAAGGTTTTGACAGTAAGATAGTTGTAAAATGAGAGTTTTTATAACGAATTTACGAATGTATGCTAATTATAAATTGCTTTGTTGATATAGTATGTATAAAGAAAAAAATTTGTGAAAATTAGTGCAATTCGTGTCGAACATCTATTTATTAAGTAAATTTGCATAACACAACTTAATAGTATAGAAAAATGAAAATTTCGATAGGAAACGACCACGCAGGACCAGAATATAAAAAAGCAATTGTTGAAATGCTTAAAGCTAGAGGATATGAGGTAACAAATTATGGAACAGATACTGATGCTTCTGTAGATTATCCAGATTTCGGGCATCCAGTTGCTAATGATGTATCTGAAGGAAAAGCAGATTTTGGAATCGTAATCTGTGGAAGCGGTAACGGAATTGCAATGACTGTTAATAAACACCCGAAAGTGAGAGCTGGCTTATGCTGGACTAAAGAAATCGCGTATTTAACACGTTTACACAATGATGCCAATATTGTGAGTATTCCAGCGAGATTTACATCTATTCATCAAGCTGTTGAAATTGTTGAAACTTTCCTTGATACAGCTTTTGAAGGAGGAAGACACCAAAATAGAGTGAATAAAATTGCTTGTTCTTAAAAAGTCAAAAAAAATTTTTGGTGCTTCGCACCTATTATAAATAAAAACACACCGGGCCGATTTTTTAATTTGTCCGGTTTTTTATTTAAATATTTGTAATTCAGTTATTTAAGTTTATATAAAACAGTATTTTTAGAGTTATCAACAATGTTAATATCTACTTTTTGTAATTTAATAAGGCAATTATAAGCGCTACTTGAATTACCAAAATCACAACAAACTTTACAATAAAAGAAGTTTTACTCGTTTTATGTTTAAATAATAACATTGCTGTTAATAACCCTGGAGTTCCGCCAATAAGTTGCAGAAAGAATAACGTATTTTCGGGAATTCGTCTTTTATTTTTTCTAGCCCTATTTTTATCATAACCAGCGAGAATAAAAACAAGTATGTTAATAATTAAAAAATAGAGTAAAAAAATTTTCATAGGCTTAAAATTAAAAACAAAGATATTATTTTAGCCAAATGTTTGATTAATTTACAAGATTGTTTTAACAAGTAAATTATATCAACTTATAATTAAGAATTTATTTCATTAAAAAGTATGACTAATATTCAATTCATTGCCAAGTCTGTTCAGGCACCCGCTGTCAGCATTCAAAACACAGTAAAATTATTAGAAGAAGATTGTACGATTCCGTTTATTTCGCGTTACCGAAAAGACGCTACCGGAAATCTTGATGAAACTGTAATTGAGCAGATTGCAAAACTTCAAAAAGATTATGATACACTTATTAAACGTAAAGAAGCCGTTTTAAAATCTATTGAGGAGCAAAAGGCGCTTACGCCTGAATTGAAGAAAAAGATTGAAGATAGTTTTGATTTACAAGAAATCGAAGATTTTTATCTTCCATATAAAAAGAAGAAAAAAACAAAAGCCGATGTGGCGCGCGAATTTGGTCTTGAACCTTTAGCTAAACTGATTATATCTGAAAGTGACGCTGATATCGATTTTATTTCGACACAATACATTAATGAAAATGTTATTAACGAAGAAGCAGCGATTCAAGGCGCAAGAGATATTGTAGCAGAATGGATTAACGAAAATATCTATGTTCGTAAACAATTAAGAAGATTGTTTCAACGTAAAGCAACAATCACTACAAAAGTGGTTAAAAAGAAAGCAGAGGAAGAAGGCGCACAAAAATTCAATCAATATTTTGATTGGGAAGAACCTTTAACAAAAGCTCCAGCGCACCGTTTATTAGCGATGCTTCGTGCAGAAAATGAAGGTTTTATTAAAATGAAAATTGATGTTGATATTGATGATGCTTACGATGTTATTGACGATATTATCATTAAAAAACAAAACAATTCAACAGCTCATTTGCAACTAGCAATTGAAGACAGTTACAAACGTTTATTGAATCCAGCAATTGGAAACGAAACGTTACAAGAAGCAAAAGCAAAAGCCGATGCAAATTCTATTCAGGTTTTTGCTAACAATTTAGGTCAGTTATTATTGGCTCCGCCGTTGGGAGAAAAACGTATTTTGGCAATTGATCCTGGATTTAGAAGTGGTTGTAAAGTAGTTTGTCTGGACGAAAAAGGCGATTTATTATATAACGAAACGATTTATCCACATGCGCCTCAAAATGAGGAATCAATGGCGATAAAAAAAATCCGTTCGATGGTAAACGCGTATCAAATTGATGCGATTTCTATTGGAAACGGAACGGCTTCTAGGGAAACTGAATTTTTCATCAAAAAAATTGCGTTCGACAAACCAGTTCAGGTTTTTGTGGTTTCTGAGGCTGGAGCTTCAGTATATTCGGCTTCAAAAATTGCGAGAGAAGAATTTCCAAATTATGATGTGACTGTTCGTGGTTCGGTTTCTATCGGAAGACGACTTTCAGATCCGTTGGCCGAATTGGTAAAAATCGACCCGAAAGCGATTGGAGTAGGGCAGTATCAGCATGATGTTGACCAGACGAAACTTAAAGAAGAATTAGATAGTACGGTAATTCGGTGCGTAAACTCGGTTGGAATTAACATCAATACAGCAAGTAAACACTTATTAAGTTATGTGAGTGGAATCGGGGAGAAGCTGGCCGAAAACATTGTACAATACCGTTCTGAAAACGGACCTTTTGAAGATAGAAAACAACTGAAAAAAGTGCCTCGTTTAGGAGATAAGGCGTATCAGCAAGGAGCAGCGTTTATTAGAATTACAAATGCTAAAAATCCGTTGGATAATTCAGCAGTGCATCCAGAGGCTTATCCAGTTGTTGAAAAGATGGCGAAGGATTTGAATATTTCTTTGAATGACTTAATTGCAAACAAAGAGAAAACAGCGCTTATTAAGGCCGAAAAATATGTAACACCTGAAATTGGTTTACTTACGCTAAAAGACATCATAAAAGAGCTTGAAAAGCCGGGATTAGATCCGAGAAAGTCGGCTAAGGTTTTTGAATTTGATGCCAATGTAAAATCAATCAAAGATTTGAAAACCGGAATGATATTACCAGGTATTGTTAATAACATCACCAACTTTGGCTGTTTTGTTGACATCGGAATTAAAGAAAGCGGTTTAGTGCATATTTCGCAGTTAAAAGCTGGATTTGTGAGCGATGTTAACGAAGTGGTAAAATTGCATCAGCATGTTGATGTTAAAGTTACAGAGGTTGATGAAGATAGAAAGAGAATTCAGCTAACGATGATTTTGTAAAAAATCCAAAAATAAAAATCCAAATTCCAATTGGAATGAACAAAAAAATCCCAGACTACATTGTAATCTGGGATTTTAAATTTTTCGAATTTATTATTTCGTTTCTTCTTCTTGTTTTTTAGAAGCAGCAGGTTGATCGTCTTTAGCAGCGTTTTTAAATTCCTTAATTCCACTTCCTAAACCTTTCATTAATTCTGGAATTTTTTTACCTCCAAAAAGTAATATCACAATACCTACGATAACAAGGATTTCTGTAAGACCTAATCTTCCCATGACTAATATATTTAATGCCGAAGCAAATTGTTTTTCTTAATTATTCCGCAAAGGTATATAGAAATATACGAAATAGAAGTATTTTTAGTTTAAAATATTTGTATCAGACCGCGTTAAATATTTTATAAAATCGTAAATTATAGCTCTTCATGAAATTTTTTGAATAAATATCATGATGATTAATTGTTATATTTGCTAGCATAAAGAAGGATAATGAATAAAAAAAAGAAAAAGAATTTTAGAAAAAAACTGTTCATTAAAAACCGATTAGTAATTTTAAATGAAGACACTTTTGAAGAGATATTTTCTTTTAGGCTTACTTTAATGAATGTCTTTGTAACGTTTACTTTAGGAGGAATATTTCTAATTTTGGTTACTACTTTTATCATTGCTTTTACACCCCTTCGCGAATTTATTCCTGGATATTCTTCTACAGAATTGAAACGAAACGCTACAAGACTAGCAATTAAATCGGATTCTTTAGAAACGGCTTTAAAACAGAATGAAATTTACATAAAGGGAATTCAGAAAGTTTTGAAGGGAGAATTGGAATATTCAAAATTTAATAAAGATTCTATATTAGCAGAATCGGTTGAGGATGCTTCAGATGTAAATATGAAAGCATCTGATGCTGAAATAAAACTGAGAGAAGATGTAGCTGAAACTGAAAAAGAAATAAAAGCAAAATCTCAGGACAAAAAGAAAAGTGATAAAAAATAATACCACTGAAAATGTCAATTAAGTCAATTGCGGCAAAAATATTTGCCAAAAATATATACAATCAGACACTTAAATGGGCCAATAAACCTGTTGAAACACAACAAAAAGTTTTTAAAAGTTTGATCGAAAATGCGCAAAACACCAAATTTGGAAAAGACCATCATTTTGAACAAATAAAAAGTTTTGAAGATTTTCAGAAACAGGTTCCCGTTAGAGATTATGAAGATTTAAAATCTTACATAGAAAAGGTAGTAAAAGGAGAAGCGGATATTCTCTGGAAAGGAAAACCTTTATATTTTGCTAAAACTTCTGGAACAACTTCTGGTGCAAAATTTATTCCGCTGACCAAAGAATCAATGCCTTATCATATTGAAGCGGCTCGAAATGCAATTCTACATTATATTCATGAAACAGGAAATGCTGATTTTGTCGATGGAAAAATGATCTTTTTGCAGGGAAGTCCAATACTCACAGAGAAATACGGAATTAAATTTGGACGACTTTCTGGAATCGTAGCGCATTTTGTTCCTAAATACCTGCAGAAAAACCGAATGCCATCTTGGGAAACCAATTGTATCGAAGATTGGGAAACCAAAGTAGACGCTATTGTAGATGAAACGATAAAAGAAGATATGTCGGTTATTTCTGGAATTCCGTCTTGGGTTCAGATGTATTTCGAACGTTTGGAACAAAAAAGTGGCGGAAAAAAGATTGGCGAAATATTCAAAAATTTCAATTTGTTCATTTACGGAGGTGTTAATTATGAACCGTACCGTGCCAAATTTGAAAACATGATCGGCAGAAAAGTAGACAGTATAGAATTGTTTCCTGCCTCTGAAGGATTTTTTGCTTATCAGGATTCACAAAGAGAAAAAGGGATGCTGTTGCTATTGAATTCTGGTATTTTCTACGAGTTTATAAAAGCAGATGAGTTCTTTGAAGAAAATCCAAAAGTATTGACAATTGGAGAGGTTGAAGTAGGAGTGAACTACGTTTTGATAATTTCTACCAATGCAGGATTATGGCGTTATAATATTGGAGATACCGTTCAATTTACCTCTTTGGCTCCGTATCGTGTTATAGTTTCTGGGCGTATCAAACATTATATTTCGGCTTTTGGAGAACACGTTATCGCCAATGAAGTCGAAAATGCGATGAAAGAAGCTGTAAATTCAACTAATATTGTAATCAACGAATTTACCGTGGCGCCTCAAATAAATCCATCAAACGGACTTCCGTATCACGAGTGGCTGATTGAATTTGAAAAAGAGCCTGAAAACATGGAAGTTTTTGCAGAAACTATAGACAATTCAATGCGTAAGCAGAATATTTATTACGACGATTTAATTACCGGAAATGTTTTAAGAAAAGTAGTGATCACTAAAGTTTCTAAAAACGGATTTCAAGATTATATGAAATCACAAGGAAAATTGGGCGGACAGAATAAGATTCCGAGATTATCGAATGATAGAAAGATTGCTGATAATTTGAAGTAGGATTTAGCTTTTTTAAAATAACCGTCTAACAATTTGTTAAATGGAAATTCATTAAAGTTATATATATAATTCCTACTTTCGTTTATTGAAATATTCACATCTTCTTTACAAATGAAGATGATTTTTAAAAATAAAAAGACATGAAAGAAACTAAACATATATCAAGATCTAGAGCGCAGGAATCTTCTGCAGCTATAGAAAAAATGTACATTACAATGCGCCATTTATTCAATCGTGGTTTTTATAAACCAATGGGAGTTTCTGGTGACAGTTTACGCGAATCATTATTGGCTTTACGTCCAGAAATTTATGGTAATATCGCCGAAGAAAAAGTTGAGTTAAACGGGCTTTTGTACGTTATTGAACGTCTTCCAATCGGAATTGAACAATGCCGATTCATAAATTTAACTTCAGACGAAGGATACTCTAAATCGCATTTTCAGCCGATTGTTCCTCCAAAAAGAAGAAGAAACTGCTACAGAATTGATGAAGAACAGATGAATGTTGAAATCACGCGTGGACGTTCAGACATTTACGATATTCTGACGCATTTGACTTTCATTTTCATCGAATCGCATAAAATTAAAAATAGAGTTTTAATAGATGATGGAGGAGAAGTTTCGCGTGATTGGCAGAAATTAGAGCAAGCCGTTATGCAGACCAAGAAGCTTTCTCAAGTTGAAAAAGAAAAAGCAATTTCTCACGTTGCCAATATTTTAGCAAGAACTTTTGAGGAAGTTTTAGATATTTACGATGCTTTTGGTTCAGAAAATGCACCAGATCGTTTCCTACACGTTATTTATTGGTTAGGAAAACTAGCGATAGAAGAGATTGTTGAAAATAACAAACGTACGATCACTTTTAGTCCAGTTTTACGTGAAAGATTAGGACATCATATTCATGGAGAAATCTGGGCAACAAACATTAAAGAAGTTTTAAAAGCAAACGATTTGCTGAAAAGACCAATTCACGTAATTAGTGCTAATATGCACAGTGTGATGAATTCGATTTTTGCAACGCCATTGTTAAAAACAAAATATAAAGGAAAAACAGATTTCTTTATTTATGAAGAATTAAGCAGTTCGGGATCAAAAGAAATTAGAGGCCAGGTAGAAGAATTGGCTTTAAAAAATGGAATGATCTCGTTGCCAGATTGTTCAGGAACCAATATTGATGTTCAGATTTTTGACACAGCTAAAATTGATTGGTCAAAAACAGCATTTTCGCATGCTAATGTAGGTGAAGATAAACCTGTTATTATCGTAATGGATTATGCTTTTGGTGAACAGGCGTATGAAACTATCGACGAGCTTTTGAAACCATTCAAAAAAGAAACTTTACTAAATGTAAAATCGGTTTCTATTATGGGTAAAGCCGGAATTCTGGAAGGAGGAAAAGGCGATATCATGATTCCGTCTGCGCATATCAACGAAGGAACGGCAGATAATTATTTCTTCGAAAATGAATTGACAGGCGCAATGTTTGAAGGAAATGATATAGATATTTATGAAGGAGCAATGGTTACCGTTCTTGGAACTTCATTACAAAATAGAGATTTATTAAAATTTTTCCATGAATCGACTTGGGGCGTAATTGGTCTGGAAATGGAAGGATCTTATTATCAAAAAGCAATTCAGTCAGCATCAAAAATTAGAAAAAGCGTTCCACACGATATTAAAGTTCGCTATGCTTATTATGCTTCAGATAATCCGCTGGAAACAGGAAGTACATTGGCTTCAGGCGGATTGGGAACAACAGGAGTAAAACCAACTTATTTAATTACAATTAAGATTCTAGAGCAGATTTTCAACATCAAATAAAAATCATAAATGAGTACAAAAGTACCGCAGGATAATTCAGAACAGGAGATTGATATTTTTCAGCTTTCTAAAAGCATTGGCAGTTTTTTTGATCGAATTAATGCCATGATTTTTAAATCTATTCATTTCTTTGTTCGCAATTGGATTATCGTTTTAATTTTGGCTGTTGCAGGTTTTGGAATTGGCTGGTATTTAGATGCAAATAAAAAATCATTTGAAAATCAGGTTATTGTAACTCCAAATTTTGGAAGCGTAGATTATCTTTATTCTAAAATAGATTTGATCGAATCTAAAATTATTGCAGGAGATACTGCTTTCATAAAAAACGTAGTTGGAATTCAAAATCCAAAATCAATAAAAAAAATCGAAATTAAGCCTATTGCCGATGTTTATAAGTTTATTGAAGACAAAGAGCAGAATTTCGAGCTGATTAAATTAATGGCTGAGGTTGGCGAAGTCAAAAAGGTTCTAGAAGACAACGTAACAAGTAAAAACTACACTTTTCATTCAATATCTTTTGTAACCAACAAAATTACGGAAGAAAAAGATATCGTAGAGCCGTTGTTAAAATACTTAAACAGTTCGGAATATTTTAAAGCGCTTCAAAAAATTGGTTACAAAAATCTAGAGCAGCAGATTGTTCAAAACGATACTATTATTGCTCAAATTGACCAAGTTTTAAACGGATTTTCGAATACGGTAAAAAACAGTTCAAGAAACGATAAATTAGTTTATTATAATGAAAATACGCAGCTTAATGACATCATTAAAACAAAGCAGTATTTGATTATTGATCAGGGAAAAAATAGATTAAAACTTATGAATTATGATAAAACGATTAAGGAAATAAATGCGATTTTAAATATCAATAATACTAAAATTACGAACGGGAATTTTAAACTTATGCTTCCGATATTTTTTCTTTTTCTCTTTGTTTTAATTCATTTATTTCTAAAGTTTTATCGCAGCCAGCTTTTGAAAGCTCAGGTTAAATAATATTAGGATTGAAAACGCTTAAGATCTTTGAAAGAATTTCAAAAAACTCCTTCATAAAACAGAGTTTAGGAACTTTGGCTTTGCGAATTTTTGGAGTTCTTTTGTTATTTGGTTTCACGGTGTTTCTAACAAAATCATACAGTCCAAAATTGGTCGGGCAGTATGATTTTGTGCGTTCTTATCTTTTGGCAGTTGGAAGTATTTGTTTATTAGGTTTCGATCAGTCTATTTTATATTTTAAAGGAAGACTGGCAAGTCAGAATGAGCTTAGACAATTAAAAAAAGTATATTTAAAAATGGTGAATATGCTATTTTTAACTTCAATATTAATTCTAATTGTTTTTCTTCTTATCGATAAAAAGAGAATCAATACTTATTTTCTTGATGATGAGGTTTATTCTATTCTTTTAAAAAGTTCTGTTATATTATTTTTTCATGGATTGTCGCTTTTAAATACTGAAGTTTTCAGAGCGATGGACAAATTGTATGTTGCTGAATTGTTTCGAAATATTATCAAATATATTCCGCTAATAATTGGCTCTGTTGTTTTGTTTTTTTGGCATTTAGAAACGTATTTGGTAGATGTTTTTTTAATTGGTTTTGTTTTTTTGGCAATTATAAGCTCTGTTTTAATATTCATTTACTTTAATAAAACGGAGACAGTAACAGAAGAGGTTTTTACTTCAAAAGAGATTTTTACAAAATCATATCCCATAGCAATAAGTGGAATGGCAATGTTTTTATTAATGTCTTTTGATATTATGTTTTTGAAAAAGTATCAAAACGATGAAGCAGTTGCTTTTTATTCCGTAGGAGTTAAAATAATGACAATTGTTTCTGTTATTATTTTGACAATAAACATAACAGTTTCAGCAAAAATTGCAGAGTATTTTTCTAGTAAGAATATGATCGAATTAAAAAAAGTATTGCGAAACAGTGCTCGTTTAATTTTTTGCATTAGTTTTCCTGTGATTACTTTAATTTCTATATTCTCCGAATATGTTTTGTCCATGTTTGGACATCAATATGTCATAGCGCAACAATCCTTTTTAATTTTAATAATCGGTCAGGGAATCTGTTCATTATTTGGCTCTGCACCAGTTTATTTGAATATGACAGGGAGACAGCATATTTTTCAGATAATTTTAATAGGAGCGGTTATTATTAACTTTACTCTAAATCGATTTTTGATTCCAATTTACGGAATGACAGGTGCCGCAATTGCTTTTTTCTGTAGCTCTTTTTTATGGAATTTTGTTTCGGCAGCTGTCATTTATAAAAAAGACAAAATCAAGATTTTTTTACATTAAAAATATACTAATGAAAACTGTAATCAAAAAAAGCAAAGCTGCTTTCTTGCTTATTGCACTGGTAAACTTAGCTGTTGCTTTTGGTGCTTTTTTTGTTTTGCCACCAAGATTCTTTTATGATGCCGCAATTATTGCCTTTGATAAAGGAAACGAAGTAGGGTATTTTGGTAGTTATCCACTTACCATTTTATTTTATAAAATTACAGGACTTCGGCATTTACCATTTCCAGTAATTGCGCTTTTACAGTTCCCTATATTAATGTTTATTTTGTACAAAATAGGAATTCCAAATGATTTTGAAAAAATAAATGTAAAGAACATTTTAGTCTATTTAGGCATTTTTATGATGGCTATTTTTATATCAATGCCATCAAAAGAATTTATTACTTTTTTGTTTATTTCACCTATTGCTTTTATGTGTGTAAATAAGCAGTTTTCTTTCAAAAAAACGATAATTATATCGTTTCTTTTATTCGTTGTTTTTGGTGCTTTTTATCGTCCTTATTTTGCCTTAATTCCTATAATAACTTATGGAATGTACTTAATAAGTTTTATCAATTTTAAGAATAGAGTTTTGACAACTATTTTCTATGGCTTGTTAATTGCCTTTTTTCTATCCTTAAGTTACGGAATTATAAAAGGAGAATATTTTTCAGAAATAAGCCGTGAAGTTGTAAATAACGCTAGAATGGGATCTGCAGATGCAAATTCGATGATTGTTCCGCTTGTAAAACCTGACACATGGTATGGAGAAGCCATTTCAGTTTTCTATGGCTTTTTTACGGTAAATATTCCCTTAAACGGATTAAAGCATTTACTCTCTCCACAAATTCTTATTTTTGTTATTTGGCAACTGTTATTATCGTATATTCTATTAGTTCGTTTTTCTAAATGTTTAAAAGACAGGGAAAATTATAAATATGAACTTTTTGCGTTATTTATTTTACTTTCTTTTTTTATAATTCAGGGTGTTTTTGAACCAGATTTAGGCTCTGCTGTTAAGCATAAAACAGGTATTTTTCCATTAATTTATTTTACATTGTACTATGAACATTTCAGAAAAAAACTTCAATAAAATTTTTCATGTTTTTTTGTGTCTGATTGCTGGTGCAATGATTTTCAGAAAACCTTGTTCATTTCTTATAATAATATTTGCTGCTTTTAATTTAGTTTTTTATAAAAAACTGAAATATTCGAAAGCATCATTTATTTTAATGGCCTGTATCGCTTCACCGTTTTTGCTTGAATTGCTGATGTTTTGGAATAATGATTCCTTTACAAAAGGATTAAAGGCTATAGAAAAGAACATTTCGTTAATCGTTTTCCCATTATTTATTATTGGAAATTTCGAACGTATTAACTTTTTTAAGCTTGCAAAAACATATGTTATTATGACAACGTTGATTCTGTTTTTGTTTTTTGTTAGATTCAATCTCTTTTATCCTGAGTTAATGCAGAAATATTTAAACGGAATTCATTTATGGGAAATGGGTTATCAATTTGCAAATAGTATAGGAATCCATGCACCTGCTTTAAATATGCATTTAGCATTTGTTTGTGTTTGCGTTTTTTATTTTGTGTTTAATACTTTTCGACAACGCGAGAATTTAAAAACTAAAATATTTTGGATTATTGTGTTTATTCTTTCTTTTTTCTTTGTGCTTTTTGTTAATACCAGAATGGCTTTAGGAAACATTTTTGCAGGGTTTTTAATTGTTCTGGTTTTAGAAATTAAAGCGAAATTCAATCTGAAAAAACTCATTATTATTACAATACCACTTTTGGTTC
This sequence comes from Flavobacterium sp. LPB0248, assembly GCF_013388355.1. Taxonomy (GTDB): domain Bacteria; phylum Bacteroidota; class Bacteroidia; order Flavobacteriales; family Flavobacteriaceae; genus Flavobacterium. Next base: position 2,677,539 of record NZ_CP058246.1, on the reverse strand, counting down.
TTCTCTTTGGAATCCTTTTTTTATTTGTTCAAAAAGATCCTTATATGAAAGAGAAATATTCGAAAGTAACTTTTGCGTATATGGATAAAGTTGGAAAATTGGATGAAATTGACCATCCTGAGATTAAAGTTTTCAATTCGCTGGTTACTAGAGTCTCGATATGGAAATCAGCATGGGAATTGTCGCTTAAAAACCTTCCTTTTGGAGTAGGAGCATCAGATGGAAAACCAGAATTGAATAAATATTATAAAGAGACTAACCAGCAGTTTTTAGCTAAATATGAATTTCCTACTCATAATCAGTTTCTTGATTTTTTATTAAAATTTGGTATTCTCGGACCGTTGGTAGTTGCACTTTATATCTTTACTATAGGCTATTTGGGTTATGATTTAAAAAATGCAATTATATTTTCGTTTTTTTTTATTTTTTTCACTTCAAATTTAGTAGATGACTTTTTACTACGCTTTGACGGAATTGCCTTCAGCGGATTTTGGTTTTCTGTATTTGGAAGTTATTGGATTCAAAAAAAATCATTGGTTATAAACCTCAATTAAGTCTTTAAAATTTTTGTTAACATTAAATAATTCTTGACACCTTTCAAGAGCTTTTTCTCCAAAAATTGTTCTTGTTTCGGTATTCCTTAAAATTTCAAAATACTCATTTAATTCTTCAATATCAGTAAATAAAAAACCTGTTTTATTATGTACAACAGCATCTTTATTCCCAATAACATTAGTGGCAATAATAGGTTTTTTTAGAGCCATTGCTTCAAGAACAGCAATTGGTAATCCTTCCCATAAAGATATCTGCATATAGACATCAACTTTATTCAATTCTTTTAAGACGGTTTCGCGATCTAAAATCCAACCAGTAATTTTGATATTTGAGGCCGTAATTAAAGATTTTAACTCACCATCTCCAATCCAAACAAAATTATATTCAGGAAACTTTAAGGCAATTTTATTGAATAAAGAAGGATTTCTTGCTGCAGTAATTCTAGCCATAATCCCTATCGTAAGCTTATCATTTTTATTCTCAACAAAATTTTCACGTATACTCTCAATATCAACACCATTTCGAACCAATTTTGAACTACCGATTTTTTTGGCAATTGCAAACTCAGTATCTCCACAAGCAATAGTTACGCCTCCAAATATAGTTTGGGTACTTTTTTCTATAAACCAATATATTTTTCGAATAGGTTTTGAAATATCCGTTCTAAGAAATGAATAACCGTGTGGCGAATAATATAGCTTCTTTTTCTTAAACAAGAAGAAATAAGCAATCCTGCCCAAAACTCCTGCTTTTGATGAATGAAGGTGAATAATGTCTGGATTTATTTTTTTCAGCTCTTTAGTTAACCGAATTACAGATTTTAGATCTTGAAGAGGAGAAAAACTTCGCAGCATATTAATTTCTACCAAATTAATGTTGCTAGAAAGTTCAGATTTAATTTTTTCTCTGTCTATTTCTTTTCGGTTTGCACTGTAAATTATTGTAGTATCGATGCGACTTTTTATTTCATCCTCACCAAAATAAGTTGATAAATCATTAAAATAAGTATAAACGCCTCCGCCAAGGGCTTCTATGATATGTACAACTTTCAATGCAAATTGATTTAATTCTTGGTAAAAATAGATAAATTGATATGAACTGTAATCTGAAATACCAAAACTTCTTTTATTGGATGGTTTTATATCTAATTTAAAAGGCAGATATTTGTGCATCTTTAAAATTTATCATGAAAAGAATACTTATCACTGGAGCGGCAGGATTTTTAGGATCACACTTATGTGACAGATTTATCAAAGAAGGTTACTTTGTAATTGGTATGGATAATTTGATTACGGGCGATCTTAAGAATATTGAACATTTATTCAAATTAGAAAACTTTGAGTTTTATCATCATGATATTACTAAGTTCGTTCATGTTCCAGGAGATTTAGATTATATATTGCATTTTGCTTCGCCAGCAAGCCCGATTGATTATTTAAAAATTCCGATTCAGACTCTTAAAGTTGGGTCTTTAGGGACACATAATTTATTAGGCTTGGCAAGAGTAAAAAAAGCAAGAATTTTGATTGCATCTACTTCAGAAGTTTACGGAGATCCACTAGTTCATCCTCAGACAGAAGAATATTATGGAAATGTAAATACAATTGGTCCTCGTGGAGTTTATGATGAAGCGAAACGTTTTCAGGAATCAATTACAATGGCATATCATACGTTTCACGGAGTAGAGACCAGAATTGTGCGTATTTTTAACACGTACGGACCAAGAATGCGACTGAACGACGGACGTGTAATTCCTGCTTTTATTGGACAAGCGTTACGTGGAGAAGATTTAACGATTTTTGGGGACGGAATGCAGACACGTTCTTTTTGTTATGTAGACGATCAAGTTGAAGGTATCTACAGATTATTGCATTCAGATTATGTTTATCCTGTAAATATTGGAAATCCAGACGAAATCACCATCAAAGATTTTGCAGAAGAAATTATAAAATTGACAGGAACAAACCAGAAAGTGGTGTATCATCCACTGCCGATAAACGATCCGTTACAGCGTCAGCCAGATACTACAAAAGCAAAAGAATTGTTAGGTTGGGAAGCAAAAGTAAACAGAGCAGAAGGAATGAAAATAACTTATGAGTATTTCAAATCATTATCTCCTGAAGAATTGGCTAAAGAAGAACATAAAGATTTTTCTAGTTATATTAAATAATAAAAGGGACTGTTATTTCAAAAATAATTGTCCCTTTTATCAATAGTTATTTTACTTAAAAAGCATTGTTTTCAATTAAATTTTTCATTTGCTGATTAAGATTAAAATTTGTTTTAGCATGCTCAAAAATTGTTTTCTTCATATTTTGAATTTCAAGTTTTCCTATTTTTGAAATTTGTTTTAAAGCAATATTTAAACCTTTAAAATCTTCGACAGGAACAACCCACCCTAAATTGTTTTCTTCTACTATAATTTCTCCTTCACCGCCTCCAAAATAAAGAACAGGAAACCCTAAAGCGCTATATTCGAATATTTTAGAAGGAACAGAACCATAAATTCTTGTTTTTAAAGGAACTAAAGCAATGTCTAAATCTCGTAGTTTTTCATGTAGAACATCTCTCTCCAACATTCCATAAAATATAATTTTCTGTTTTGAATGTTCATTTAAATAATTTAAAATTTGATCTTTTTCTGCACCATCGCCAAAAATATGTAGTTCAATGTTTAGATTTTCTAAGTCCAATTGCTGAATAAGCTCAAAAACTCCTTGCGCTACTCCTAATAAACCAGCATAAAATAATTTTATAGGCTCTGCTAAATTATAATTTTTAGCAGTAATATTTTCAATAAAATGATCTGGATAATTGCGATATAAAAAGCATTTTTTTTTAGGAAAAATGGAATGAATATGGTCGATAATTTCATCGGATTGCGCAAAAATGTGCGTTGCTTTATTATAAATAAAACGTTCGATAAAAAGCAGAATTTTATGCGAAATACTGTTTTTCGTTAATACACCAAGCTCAATAGCAGCAGTTGGCCAAAGATCTGAAACATTCAAGATTATTTTTTTTCTTTTTATCCAAAGAGCTAAAACAGAGACAAAAGACAGTAATAATGGTGGAGATTGTACAATTACCTTTTTTGGTGTTTTAGCAAATAGTAAATAAAAAAACAAAACACTTGAAAATGAAAATGTTGAAATAATTCTTTTAAAAATATTAGAGCTATTGCTCGGATAAATCCAAAGACGTTTTAAAGTTATGTTTTGGATTTTTTCTGTAACAGAAAATCGTCCCTTGTATTCTGGAAAAAGTTCACCTTTTGGATAATTTGGAAGAGGAGAAATTACCGAAACGACGTATCCGTTTTGGTTTAGTTTTAAAGCTAATTGCTCAATTCTATTAGCTGCAGCACCTTTTTCAGGAGGATAATAATTTGATATAATTAAAATGTCATTCATTATTTCTTATTCAGTAAAATTGAAATAATTCTTTCTGATGCTTTTCCATCCCATAATTCCGGAATTCCGCTTTTTTTTGGTCCATTTTCTAAAAAGGTTTCAAAATACTTCTTCAAATTTTCTAATGATGTCCCCACAATTTTATTGGAACCAATAGTTTCTGTTTCGGGACGTTCCGTATTGTCACGCATTGTAAAACAAGGAATTCCTAAAACAGTTGTTTCTTCAGAAATTCCGCCACTATCTGTAATAACTGCAAAACTGTTTTTGATTAAGTACATGAAGTTTAGATAACCTTGAGGAGAGACGAAGATGATGTTTTTAAAATTGCGTTTGTTTTCGCTTAAAATTGCCTGAGTTCTTGGATGAATTGGAAAAATTATTTTTTTACCCTTTACTAATAAATCAATTCCAAGAAGAAGTTCGATAAGGGAAGATACTTCATCAACATTTGCAGGACGATGCAATGTTAAAACGACATAATTTTTCTCACTTAATTGATGTTCATTCCAAAAATCAGGAGCCGAAATTCTATTTATGTTTTGATACAAAGTGTCAATCATTACGTTCCCAACAAAATGTATATTTTCAGGATTAGACCCCAGTTTTATTAGATTTTCTGAAGCTGAGGTTGAGGTTGTAAAAAAATAATCTGTAATGCTATCAGTTAGCATGCGATTAATTTCCTCTGGCATTGTTAAATCTCCAGAACGAATTCCAGCTTCTACATGCGCCACTTTAGTGTAACATTTTTTTGCCACAATTGAGCATGCCATTGTCGAGTTTACATCTCCAACTACCAAAACCAAATCACAGGGATTTTGAATTAATTCTTTTTCAAAAGCAATCATTATGGCAGCTGTTTGTTCTGCTTGAGAACCACTTTTTACTTCTAAATTAATATCTGGATGAGGAATATTTAATTCTTCAAAGAAAGTATCGCTTAGATTTTTGTCATAATGCTGACCCGTATGTATTAAACGAAATGAAATATTAAATCCTTTATTTTGTTTATTTTTTATAGCATTGATAATAGGTGCTATTTTTATGAAATTGGGCCTTGCGCCTGCAATGATGGTTATTTTCATAGTTGGATCAGATTCTTTCTAAAAACTTTCTTTCCGCAAAAGTAAAGTTTAAATTGGAATCTCAGCAGGTCAAGATAATTTCTTCAAATTCTTGATGATTTTTGAATCTTGTCAAATTTGGAAGATACAATTCGTGACTCTCCAATTCTATAAGATTTGAATAGAAAGTAATTTAAAACTTGAAGCTAAATATATATACTTCAGATGTTTAATGTTCTGTTTGTCACTTTAAAGAACTATTTTTTATAGCCAATCTTTACTCTTTCAGATTCATTTTCTTTTTTCTCAGTCAATTCATCTAAATAAGAAAAAACCAATTCAATATTTTTATCATGATTCTCTAACTTCTTTTGAATCTGAAGAATATCAACTTTAATTTCGGTTGTATCTAAAAGCATTTGTCTCACTTTCGTGAAAATCCTCATAATTTGAATATTGGTTTGGATTGCTTTGTCGCTTTTTAGGATGCTTGATAACATTAAAACGCCGTGCTCACTAAATGCAAAAGGTAAATATTTTTGATGTTCTCCTCGTCCTTTCTTTAAGGTCGCAATTTGCGACCTTAAAGAATTAAATTCATTTTCAGTTAGTTGAAACATGAAATCCACAGGAAAGCGTGATGAATTTCTTTTTACCTGTTCGTTTAATCTTTTAGTTTCAACGTCATATAGCGAAGCTAAGTCAAAATCAAGCATCACTTTTTGACCACGGATAAAATATATTTTATTAGAAATTGTTTCTTAAGAAAGTAAAGAGTTATTGCCCATAAGTTTTTAGTTAAAAAAACAAATGTAAGATTTTATTTATATTATAAATAAGATTTAAACTGTTTTAGTTTTCCGCGATTGGTTCTTTCTAAAACCGTTTTTCTGGTGAAATTGAAGATTAAATTTGGCTCGAGATATAAATCAATTGCTTGTTTTATTTTCTCAATTTGTTCTGAAATTAATTCTTTTTCAGAAACATACTCAATTTCGAAAGTATTTAATTTTGTTTGTTTGATAATGAATTCTTTTACATTTCCATCGTCTTCAATTATGCTTTTGGTTACATAATAAAATGTCAATCCTGGCGATTTTTTTCCGCTTGGTAAAATAGCGACATCATTAGTTCGTCCAACGAGTTTTTTCAGAATAGGTTTTTGTGGCGTACTTTTTTCATCGAGAATTCCAATGTCGCCAATTTCATATCTGATAAAAGGAGTTGCTTTATTGAAGAGCGAAGTAATTACAATTTTGCCTTCTGTTCCATGTGGAACAGGATTATTATTTTCATCTAGAATTTCGACAAAAAGAGTTTCTGCATTTACTTGCCATTCTCCTTGAGGATTTTCAAATGCAATTAAATCTAATTCAGATGCACCGTATTCACTAATAATTGGAATTCCGAATTGTTTTTCCAATAATTTTTTATCCGATTCAAAAAGCATTTCTGACGTAACAAAACAAGCTTTTAAAGTTGGACAGACTTCTTTTAAAATGATGTTTTTCTGTTCTAAATATTTAGCAAATAAAACAATAGAACTTGTATATCCGTTGATGTAATCGAATTTTTTGATTCTAAATTTCTTTAGAAATTTTTCAAGAACTTCATCAGATAAATCAAAAACAGGAAAACGAAAACGGTGCGTCAGGAAATCTTTGAAACGTTCTTTTTGATAACCAATAAAGTCCATTGGAATTCCGTAAAAACGTGCTTGATAGGAATGATTAAAATCGATTCCGAACCAACCAAAGCGCATAATATTTGATGCCCAAGTCAAAGCATGGCAATATTTATCTTTAGCAAAAACAAAAGGAGTTCCGCTTGATCCTGATGTTTTGTTGAGGTAAATGTTTTTTTTTGAATAACCTTTAGAAAGTCTTTCTTCGAGTGGTTTTTGAAGATTCTGTTTATTGAGGATTGGTAAATCTTCCCAATTATTGACATTGGTATTTCCAGTTAATTCTTTGTAAAAGGAGTTATTTTCTAAATGAAAATCAACGATTTCTTTCTTTTTGCTTTCAAGAAACAAATTGTATTCTTCTTCAGTAAAAGAAACAATTTTGTCCAATTCAGCTTTAGCTTTCTTTATAGGAAAACTATTTAATTTGAGCGAAAGATCAAAAAGACGAATCATTTTCAGAATAATTTTTGTCAAAAATAATGTTTAGGAATTACTAACAGTATAGAACCAACAACTTTTTAGAGATTTAATTATTTTTTACGTTCAAAAGCAATTATTTTTGCACCACAACTAAATATAACAACACCATGACAATTTTACTATTGGGATCAGGCGGAAGAGAGCATGCATTTGCATGGAAAATGACTCAAAGTCCGCTTTGCGAAAAACTTTTTGTAGTGCCTGGAAATGCAGGAACTGCTGCAATCGCTGAAAATGTTGCAATATCTGCAACTGACTTTGAAGCTGTAAAAGCATTAGTACTTAAAGAAAATATAAGTTTAGTAGTCGTAGGGCCAGAAGATCCGTTAGTAAAAGGTATTTATGATTATTTTAAAAACGACGAAAGTTTAAGAAATATCCCAGTTATTGGACCATCAAAATTAGGTGCACAATTAGAGGGAAGTAAAGAATTTGCAAAAGAATTCTTGATGAAACATAATATTCCAACTGCAGCTTATGACAGTTTTACAGCTGAAACGGTCGAAGAAGGATGTAAATTCCTTGAAACTTTACAGCCTCCTTTCGTTTTAAAAGCGGACGGATTAGCGGCTGGAAAAGGTGTTTTGATTATTCAAGATCTTGAAGAAGCAAAAACAGAATTACGCAATATGCTGGTTCACGCTAAATTTGGAACAGCAAGTGCAAAAGTAGTTATCGAAGAATTTTTGGACGGAATCGAATTAAGCTGTTTCGTTTTAACGGATGGAAAAAGCTATAAAATTCTTCCAACGGCAAAAGATTACAAACGAATTGGTGAAGGCGATACAGGCTTAAACACAGGTGGAATGGGAGCAGTTTCTCCAGTTCCTTATGTAGATGCTATTTTGATGGAAAAAATCGAAACTCGCATCGTAAAACCAACAATCGAAGGTTTCCAGAAAGACGGAATCGAATATAAAGGTTTTGTATTTATTGGGCTAATTAATGTAAAAGGAGAACCAATTGTTATTGAATACAATGTGAGAATGGGTGATCCTGAAACTGAAGTTGTGGTTCCGAGACTGAAATCAGATTTAGTAGAATTGTTCTTGTCTGTTGCCGATCAAAAGTTAGGAGACTTTAATTTAGAAGTAGATCCAAGAAGCGCAACAACTGTAATGGTAGTTTCTGGCGGATATCCTGAAGATTTCGAAAAAGGAAAAGTTATTTCTGGTTTAGAAAATATAACAGATTCAATTGTTTTTCACGCAGGAACAAAATTAGATAACGGAAATGTCGTTACTAATGGAGGACGTGTAATTGCTGTAACTTCTTATGGAGATAATTTCCAGGAGGCCATAAAAAAATCTTATCAAAACATAGATAAACTAAGCTTTGATAAGATGTATTTTAGAAAAGATATCGGTTTCGATCTAATTTAAAAAATAATTGACCAGCCCTTAATTAATTTAAGGGTTTGGTTTTTATTTTAAAAATGAATGAGCAGTCGTATCTTGGTTTTCTGTTCCAGCATCATCAAAAATACGTAATTGTTTAATCCAATAAACGATTGCGCATGCACAGATGGTCATGAAAATCCAGTTAATAGTGTTTGCACCAAACCATGTAATTAATTCCAAACGACGTAAAAAGTCAAGAGGAGCAAACAAAATGTTAACGAATAAGTATTGTATTCCTTCAAAAAAAGCTGTCATAATTCTTTAAAATTATATGTTATTTATTGTTGTGTAATGCTTTGAAGATAAAATTCTTTTAAACGAATCTTTTTTCAACTTGTTCTGTTTTCCTTTCAAACAAGTATTATCTTTACAATCACAAAAGTATAAAATATCCTTATGATAACAAGTGTTTTTAAAAAATCTACGCCATTAAATTATTCATTGGTTGTAATTTTAATACTGGTTTTCTTTTTTATGTTCCAAATTAAAGACCCTTCTTGGGTTACTTCTTATTTTTTGGCTTTTCAAAAAGTGAGTTTGTTATGCTTTATTTTGGCTTCTTTTTTTATGATTAATTTCATTGTAAAAAAGAACGGACTCAGTAAAGACAATGGTTACGCGATACTTTTTTACTTATTGTTTATTTTGTTTTTTCCAACAATATTTAATGATTCAAATGTTATCTATGCCAATTTTTTTATTTTATTGGCACTTCGAAGATTGATTTCGCTACAATCTCTAAAAGCATCAAAAGAAAAAATATTTGATGCTTCATTTTGGATTTTTGTAGCTTCTTTATTTCAATTTTGGAGCATTCTCTTCTTAATATTGGTTTATGTTTCCATTATTTTTCACGTTTCAAGAGATTATAGAAACTGGGTTCTTCCTTTTATAGCATTTTTGGCCGTTACGATTTTATTTTACATGACATCATTAATTTTCAATTTTGATGCTGTAGCCTTCATTCAGGAAAGAGCTGTTATCGATTTTAGAATTGATTATTTTAAGAATAATTACGAAAATGCAGCACTTTCAATATATACTGCTGTCGCTTTGTTTTTTGTTACTTCGATGTTAATGACATTGTCAAACAGACCACAAATTGTACATTCTTCGTATAAGAAAATTGTAGCTTGCTTTTTTATAGCCGCTTTTGTTTACATCGTTTCACCAAATAAAAGTAACGATTTATTATTGTTTAGTATTGCTCCATTAACGGTTATGGCAACAAGCCATATAGAATATATGCAGCAGAAGCTGAATAACGAAATTGTTTATTACACGCTAATTGTGTGTAGTTTATTTACGTTTTTCTCTCAATTATAATTTACTTCCGTAAGCAAGATCGCCTGCATCACCAAGACCAGGAACAATGTAGTTTTTCTCATTTAGTTTTTCGTCTAGAGAAGCGACCCATAAATGACAGTTTTCAGGAAGATTTTCTTCAAGATAGGCTATTCCTTCTGGAGCAGCGATAACAACTATAATGTGCAGTTCTGTTGGAGAAGCATTTTCGATTAGTTTTTTATGAACAGCTACAATTGATTGTCCTGTAGCCAACATTGGGTCGAGAAGTAAAACAGTTTTATTATTTAAGTCTGAAATTGCCTGATATTCAACTCGAATCTCAAATTCATCATCATTGTTTGGGTGAAATCTGCAGGCAGAAACAAAACTGTTTTCGGCATGATCAAAATAATTTAAAAAACCATTATGCAATGGTAGTCCAGCCCGTAGAATAGGACATAACACTAAGTCAGTGTCAATTTCTGTTGTTTTTTTGATTCCAAGTGGAGTTTGAATATCTACATTTTTATAAGGTAAAATTTTGCTTAGTTCATAAGCCATAATTTCTCCAATACGTTCAATATTCCTACGAAAACGCATACTGTCATTTTGAACATTTACATTTCGAATCTGGCCTAAGAAATGATTTATGACACTGTTGTTCTCAGAGATATAATGGATTTTCATATTATTTTTTTAGAAGAGCAATTGTTTTTTAAGAATAATTGAAAAATTGCTGTTTTTTTTCAAAGTATAAAAGTATAAAAAGTATCTTTGTTTTATAAAAAAATAAAAACATGTTTTCAAAATTAGCATATTCTGTTTTCGAGCAAAGCATCAAAGATTATCACCAATTTGATAATGTAGATCAGCCGATCAATAATCCTTATCCAAAAGATAAGTTTGAGCATTTGTTATATCTAAAAAATTGGATTGACACCGTTCAATGGCATTTTGAAGATATTATTCGTGATCCGCAAATTGATCCAGTTGCAGCATTGACTTTAAAAAGAAGAATTGATGCATCAAATCAGGAACGTACTGATATGGTGGAATATATAGATAGTTATTTTTTACAAAAATACAGAGATGTAAAAGTAAAAGATGGAGCAAAAATTAATTCTGAAAGTCCAGCTTGGGCATTTGACAGATTGTCAATTTTGGCTTTAAAAATTTATCATATGCATGAAGAAGCAAATCGTGCAGAAGCTTCTCAAGAACACAGAGATAAATGTCAAGAAAAATTAAATGTACTTTTAGAACAAAGAAGTGATTTATCAACTGCAATAGATGATTTACTTACTGACATTGAAAATGGAGATAAATTCATGAAAGTGTACAAACAAATGAAAATGTACAACGACGATGAATTGAACCCAATTTTATATCAAAATAAAAAATAATAATTTGGCAGACTTGTCTAGCAAAATTAAGCATATAGCCGTCATGAGACTATCCGCAATGGGAGATGTCGCCATGACGGTTCCTGTTTTACGAGCTTTTGTAAAACAATATCCAACGGTAAAACTAACCGTTATTTCTCGTCCATTTTTTAAACCTTTTTTTGACGGAATTCCTAATTTGGAGTTTTTTGCTTTTGATGAAAAAGAAAGACATAAAGGTTTTCCAGGCCTTGTGCGCTTATATAAAGATGTAAAAAAACTGAAAATTGATGCTTTTGCAGATCTTCATAACGTTTTGAGATCTAAGATTGTGAGTTTGCTTTTCGCTTTAAGCGGAAAAAAACGAGCAACTGTTGATAAAGGAAGAGAAGGGAAAAAGGAATTGACGCGTGAAGAAAACAAGATTTTCAAACAATTGCCAACCATGTTTGAAAGACATGTAAAAGTGTTTGAAGAATTAGGTTTTCCTTTAGATTTATCGAAACCAACATTTCCTGAAAAAGCAGTTTTAAGTTCTGATGTTTTGGACATTATCGGAAATGAGAATCAAAAACTTATAGGAATTGCGCCTTTTGCTCAGTACGATTCTAAAGTTTATCCTTTAGATTTAATGAAGGAAGTAATTACAAAATTGGCCGAAAACTCATCGTACAAAATTTTACTTTTTGGAGGAGGAAAGAAAGAAATTGAAATTTTAGATTCACTCTCAGAACCTTTTGAAAATGTAATTAATATGGCTGGAAAAATTAAATTTCAGCAAGAGTTACAATTAATAAGCAATCTTGATGTAATGCTTTCTATGGATTCTGGAAACGCACATATTGCAGCAATGTTGGGTGTAAAAGTTATCACGCTTTGGGGTGCGACGCATCCGCACGCAGGATTTTTGCCATTCAATCAAAGTTTAGAAAATGCACTGACTTCAGATCGAAATCAATATCCAAAATTACCAACATCAGTTTACGGAAATAAAGTTGTTGAAGGATATGAAGATGCGATGAGGACAATTTTACCGCAACAGGTTGTTGATAAAGTTGTAGAGCAGCTTTCATGAAATAAAAAACTTCTCTTTTTTGGAGAAGTTTTTTTTAAAATTTTAAGCAATATTTTTGTTTAAAACATATCTTTCATCAGCATCGAGGAAAGAATATCCTATCGTTTTTCTTCTTTTTTTGTTTACTATGATGGAGACAAAATTATTTTTGTCTTCGGTAGACAATAGAATATGTTCGAATTTATTGGATGAATCTCTATAAATTTTATAAATCAAGTCGTGATCTTTAATTTTCTTAGATAAAATTTTAGCCGATTTAAGTCTACTTACATAAGGCCAGATGTTAAAAATATTCGAATCTGTCTTTTTAACTTCTACCATTTTTTCGGTCAAGGTTGAATTGTATTTTTCTCTTTCGAGCAACTTTGGACCTTTTTTGTTTTTCATTTTTATAATAACTGCCAGAACGCAAAGCGAAGCAGTTACAACCAGCATAATAAATAGGTATAAATGAAAGTGTTGAACGTGAGCTGTCATGATATTTAATGTTTAAATGTTTGACAAATTAGATTTAGCTCTACAAATTCTCAAACAATGAGATTGAGATTACCATAATTACACCCCTAATTTAATGAAAATTCGGCAATATTTTGATAAAATTTTGCTTTTATTTCAATTAGAGCCAAATCTTCTAATAGCGCCAAAAATTTTGACTGCAAATCAAAAAAAATCCAAATTCCAGTTTAGTTTGGAATTTGGATTTTTATATTTTGGAATTTATCAAATATTATACGTCGTCGTAATCAATATAAATAGTTTCTGATGTTGGGTGTGCTTGACAAGTTAAAATTAAACCTTCAGCAATTTCACTATCTGTTAAAATAGAATTTTTCGTCATTTCGGCACTTCCTGCGGTAACACGCCCTAAACAGCTGCTGCAAATTCCGCCCTGGCAAGAATAAGGAGCATCAACACCTTGTTTTAAAGCAGCATCAAGAATAGTTTGTTTTTTAGACATTTCGAAAGTAGTTTCCTCATCGTCTACCAAAACAGTAATTTTTGTATGCCCTTCTTGAGAACCTTGAATTGCATGCTCTTCTGAAGAAGAGGTAAATAATTCAAATTTAATAGCAGACTCTTTTACATTTTTCTCTTTCAAAACATTAGAAACAGTATTAATCATTTCTTCTGGTCCGCAAAGGAAAAACTTATCAAATTGAAGTTCTTTGTGTTTATTGTTTAAAACATAATTCACAGCCGATTTTTCAATTCTTCCAAATAAAGCATTTTCAGCTTTTGCTTGACTGTATACATAATGCACAAAAAATCTGCCTACATATTGCAATTGTAAATCATGAAGTTCTTGATGAAAGATTGTACTTTCAGGAGTTTTGTTTCCATAAACCAATACAAATGAACTCTTTGGCTCATTTTTAAGAACAGATTTTATAATAGAAAGAACCGGAGTAATTCCGCTTCCTGCAGCAAATGCTGCGTAATTTTTTTGTCTTTCGGCATCTGGCTCAAAAGTAAATTTACCTTCTGGCTGACCTACTTCAAGAACATCTCCTGCTTTCAGTTTTGTATTAGCAAACTGAGAAAAAAGACCATTTTTTACAGCCTTTACAGCAATTCTTAATTCACCGCTATCAGGTGCAGAGCAAATAGAATAAGCACGTCTGATTTCTTGGTTATCAAGAGTTAATTTTAAGTTGATATATTGACCAGCTATAAATTTATAGTCAGATTTTAGTTCTTCAGGAACATTAAAAAGAATAGAAACGGCATCTGCAGTCTCACGTTTAACCTCTTTAATAATAAGTTTTAAGAATGAAGGCATGATAGAATTTTTATGCAAAAGTAGCAAACCACTATTAAAAGTTTAGCACGAAATTATTTTTTTTAACTTTTTTTGTAACGTTTTCCTACATTTGGTCTCTTACTACAAAAATACTAAACCATAAACCATGATTAAGAAGTTTATTTATCTCGAATGGAAAGCTTTTATTAGATCGGCATCTTTCGGTAAAAATCTGACAATGAAAATTATAATAGGTTTTTTAATGATCTATTTTTCATTAATTTTTATTGGTATGGGAGTTGGAGCGTTTTATGTGCTCAAAGAAATGAAATTAGAACCATTGGTAACCGTAAACAAATTTCTGATTTACTATTTTTTATCCGATTTAGTAATTAGGTTGCTATTGCAGTCAATTCCTGTTCTGAATATTAAGCCATTATTGGTTCTTCCTTTAAAAAAAACAACGATTGTTCATTTTTCTTTAGGCAAAACGATTTTATCTTTCTTTAACTGGATACACGCATTATTTTTTATTCCGTTTACAGTTGTCTTAATTTTAAACGGATACGATGTTGTTCAAATTATTTTTTGGCATTTAGGAGTAATGTCAATAATCTACATCAACAATTTTCTAAATATTATTTTAAGCAATATTGACAAACTATTTACCTTGTTTTTGATACTTATTGTGGCTTTAGGATTGGCGCAGTATTATCAATTATTTGATATTACTGTATTTACGACTCCATTTTTTCAAAGTTTTTACGACATAGACGGCCTGTTTTTGATTCCTGTCCTAGTATTAATTGTATTGCACATTTTTACTTTTAAATACTTCGAAAGAAATTTATATCTCGATGCAGGGCTTTCTGTAAAACAAGATGAAGCGTCTACAGAAAATCTTTCTTGGTTAAATCAGTTCGGGACTTTAGGTACTTTTCTTAAAAACGATATCAAACTCATTAAAAGAAATAAAAGATCTAAAACCACTATTGTGATGAGTGTGATCTTTTTATTCTACGGATTGATTTTTTTCGGAAATACGCACCAGCCACAGGCCATGCAAATTTTTGCAGGAATTTTTGTTTCGGGAGGATTTCTATTTGTTTTTGGGCAATTTGTACCAAGCTGGGACAGTTCGTATTATCAATTAATGATGACACAGAATATTCCGTATCGAGGTTATATTACAGCCAAATGGTGGCTTATTGTAATTGCAACTTTTATTTCGACTATACTGGCTTCTTTTTATCTCCTTTTTGGATGGGAGGTATATTTGACAATTGTAGTGGGTGCAATATATAATATTGGTGTCAATTCTCATTTGGTTCTTTTAGGAGGCGCATTTACCAAAACGCCAATCGATTTAAGTAATGCTGGCGGAGCTTTTGGAGATAAAAAAGCTTTTAATGTAAGTGCCATGCTTTTGTCTCTACCAAAAGTTTTTTTGCCGTTATTATTGTATTGGCTAGGATTACGTTTCGCAGATAAAACAGTGGCTTTAAGCTTGGTCGCCGGAGCAGGTATCTTGGGTTTTATCTTTAAAGAAAAAGTATTTTCGTTAATAGAAAGAAGATACAAAATTGAAAAGTACAGTACAATAAGTGCTTACAAACAAAAGAGTTAATTAGATAATAAAGAAAAGGTGTCAATTGGATAATTAATCCAAAATCAACAATATAAAATTATTATGATACAAGTAAATCAGCTTTCAAAAATATATAACGGAACAACAGTTTTAAACATTAACAATTTAGAAATCCCAAAAGGACAAAGTTTTGGATTGGTGGGAAATAACGGAGCAGGAAAAACAACATTTTTCAGTTTGCTTTTAGATCTTATTCAACCTTCTACTGGGTATATAAAAAGTAATGATATTCAAGTAAATACAAGTGAAAACTGGAAATCGTTTACAGGTTCTTTTCTAGATGAAAATTTCCTTATCGGATATTTAACTCCAGAAGAATATTTCTATTTTATTGGAGATTTAAGAAATCAGAACAAAGCAGATATTGATGCATTGTTGGCGAAACATGAAGAGTTTTTTAACGGTGAAATTTTAAAGAATAAAAAATATCTTCGTGATTTGTCTAAAGGGAATCAGAAAAAAGTAGGAATCATTGCAACACTTATTGGAAACCCAGAAGTTGTAATTTTAGACGAGCCATTTGCAAATCTGGATCCAACAACAGTTAGCCGATTAAAAAAAATAATTAGAGAATTAGCCGATAACCCGAATGTAACAGTTTTGGTTTCAAGCCATGATTTACAGCATACCGTAGAGGTTTGTGATAGAATTGTTGCCCTTAATAAAGGTGAGATAGTCAAAGACATTCAGACTTCTAAAGAGACCTTACAAGAATTAGAATTATTTTTTGCTGTGTAAGAATTTCTATATTTCAAAAAGAAGCGTATTTTTACAAGTGATTATACTAAAATTGGTTTTTAGTAGTTATGTGTTTTAAACTCTTTTCTATTGAAAAAGAATACTCTCAAATATAGTTTTATTCTCGTTTTTTTAATTTTTTTGGTGGCTTGTTCTACCAAAAAAAACACCTTTTTGGCTCGAAGTTCTCACTCGATTGGGACAAAATATAACATTCTTTATAATGGAGGAATTGGCCTTGATAAAGGTTTAAAGTCTATTCAGGCCAATAATGAGGATAATTTTTGGAAACAATTGCCAATAGAAAAAATGCAGTTTGATGAAAATTTTTCTGAAGGCGAAAAGGCAAAAAATCCTGATTTTGAAAAGGCTGAAACCAAAGCGACAAAAGCCATCCAAAAACACTCCATGAATATTGGCGGAAGAGAAAGAAACTGGCAGATGGATGAAGCTTATCTTATGCTTGGAAAAGCAAGATATTATGATCAGCGTTTTATTCCGGCAATTGAGGCATTCAATTATATTTTATACAAATATCCAGAAAGTAATAATATTTATACCGCAAAAATTTGGCGAGAAAAAACCAATATGCGTTTAGGTAACGATGCAATCGCGCTTAAGAATATTAAAATTTTACTTAAAAAAACAGATTTAGATAAACAGACTTATGCCGATGCCAATGCTCTTTTGGCGGAAGCTTTTTTAAATCTGGAACAAAAAGATAGTGCTGTTTCTAGACTTAGAGTGGCAGAACAATTTACAAAAAGTAATGAAGAACGCGCAAGATATCGTTTTATCCTTGGCCAAATGTATCAGGCAGAAGGAAAACGTGACAGCGCGATTTATTTCTACGATGCCGTTATTGATCTAAACAGAAAGGCAGATCGTAAGTATATGATGCACGCGTATGCCAAAAAAGCACAGATGTTTGATTATGAAAATGGTAATCAAGATTTGTTTATTGAAGCTTATAATAAGTTGGTAGAAAATCGAGAAAACCGTCCTTATTATGATATCTTATTTTATGAAATGGGAGTTTTCTTTGATAAAAATAAAGATCAGGAAAATGCACTTTTATTTTACAATAAATCTTTAGGCAGAAAATCGAAAGATCCGTATTTAATGGCTTCAGCCTACAGAAATATTGGAAATATGTATTTTAAAAATACAGATTACTCAATGGCGGCCAAGTATTATGACAGTACTTTGGTAAAACTGGATCCAAAAACTAGAGAATTCGCCTATATAGAAAAAAACAGAAAAAATCTTGATGACGTAATTAAATACGAAGCGATTGCAAAACGTAATGATAGTATTATTAAGGTATACAATTTACCGCCGAACGAAAAGAAAGATTATTTTGAAAACTATATAGCTGAACTTAAAAAGAAAGATGAAGCAAAACGCCTTTTAGAAGAAAAAGAAAAAGAGCGATTAGCCAATATTGATCGAAATTCCCAAGCAGAGTTTTCAGGAAACGGAGCCGTTAATCCTAATTCTTTGGGTAAACCTATAGAACCAGAAGGAAATGGCATGCCTCCAGGAAGTAACGATAATGCAAGTACATTTTACTTTTATAACCCAACAACAGTTGCTTACGGAAAACTGCAATTTAAAAAAATGTGGGGAAGCAGAACATTGGGTGGAAATTGGAGATTGGCAGGAGTTCGATCTGCAAACGATGCAGCTTTGAATGATAGTATTAATACTAAAGAAGTTGCCAACGCACTGAAAGATACAATTGTTCCTGAAAAATATACGGTAGCCTATTATGTAGAACAACTTCCAACTTCGCAAGCAGCTATGGATAGTATTGGTAAAGAACGTAATTTTTCATACTATCAATTAGGACTTATATATAAGGAGAAGTTTAAAGAATATAATCTGGCTAGTGATAAATTAGAACAGTTGCTTCAAAATAATCCAGAAGAAAAACTGGTGCTACCTTCTATGTATAATTTGTACAAAATTTATCAAATTACAAATCCAGCAAGAGCAGAAGCTATTAAATCAGAGATTTCTTCGAAATATCCAGATTCGAGATATGCCCATATTTTAAATAATAAAGAAGAAGATCCAAATTCGAGTCCCGACAAAGAATATCAAAAATGGTATAAACTTTTTGAGCAGGAAAAATTCGATGAAGTCTTAGCCAATATTGACAATTTGATCAACCAATATTCGGGGGATGATATTGTATCGAAATACGAATTGCTAAAAGCTAATACTTTAGGAAAAGTAAATGGATTGGAAGCATATAAGAAAGGTCTTGAAAATGTAGCAGACAATTATCCAAATAGCGAAGAAGGTAAAAGTGCAAGAGAAATTCTAGAAAAGCAAGTGCCTATTTTAGAAAAACTTAGTTTTACAACAACCGACACTAAAAACTGGAAAATATTATATCGTGTTTCTAACAACGATACAAAAGCGGTTAAAAGAATTGAAGAAGCAATCAGAGTATTTTTATTAGTAGAAAATTACGAAAGATTGACAACATCTTTGGATAAATACAATAAAACAGAAAGTTTTGTAGTTATTCATGGTTTAAAATCTGAGGCTTATGCAAATGATATTGCTGGAGTTTTCAGAGAAGATAAGAAATATAAAATCCCAGATCAAGCAATAATAATATCAAATGATAATTACAAAATCGTCCAAATCAAAAAGAATTTAGACGCATACTTGACCCCCAAAACCCCTTAAAATCTTAACCGCCATGTTTGAAAAAGTAAAGAAAAATGGAACTGAACAATTAGGAAGAACAAATAGAATTGTAGAAGGAACATCAATAGTAGGAGACATAGTCTCGAAAGCCGATTTTAGATTAGACGGCGAATTGATTGGAAACTTTACTTCACAAGGCAAAATCGTGATTGGGGCCAAAGGAGCTGTTAAAGGAGAAATAATTTGTAATAATGCTGATATAGAAGGAGAATTTCATGGAAAAATAAAAGTTCTGGAAACCCTTAATATTAAATCGACTGCCCAAATACACGGAGAAGTGGCAGTAGGAAAACTTTCGATAGAACCAGGAGCCGACTTCACAGCAACCTGTACCATGCTTGCCCATTCAAATCCTGTAATCATGTTAGAAGATGGAAAAGGAACCGAATAATGATAGAAGAAATAAATGGTTAGCATTTATTAATATTCCATTTCAGATGGGAGTAATCATTTTTGTATTCTCTTATTTCGGAACCTGGCTTGATGAGAAACATCCAAGCCCCAAAGTTTATTACAATACCATTTTTGTGCTAGTGGGTGTTGGAGTTGCATTGTATAATGTAATCCGACAGGTAAATGATATCAATAAAACAAAGTAGTTTGTAAATAAAAATCGCTTGAGATAAAAATTGCATCTTTGCACTAAAATTATTTCAAATGCTTTCAAAAAATTACAAACCATTTTTTTATTTGTTATGTCTTGCTTTAGGAACTTATATTATTCATAAAGCTGTTTTTTTATTTAGTGAAATTAATACGCAGCACTTTCATTACAGTTTAGAATTACTGTATTTATCTTTCTTCGCGATTTCATCTTTATTATATTTTATATTGTTAATAGTAAAAAAGAAAAATTTTGAAATCGTCGGAATGACGTTCTTATTCGGAACTTTTACACAAATGTTATTAGCCTATTTAGTTTTGCAGCCAATTTTAAAAAATCAAATTGGAGAAACCAATGTTGAAAAAGTCAGTTTTTTTATAACATTTGTGTTGTTTTTGTTATTTCAGACGCTTTTAACTGTCCGATTATTAAATGAAAAGCGTTAAAATAACAATTCTTTAAAACAAGGTTTAAAAATAATTTTTCATATCCTTTTGAATATTAATAAAAAATGTACCTTTGCACCAAATTTTAGAAACGTAAAAAAATAAGATTTTCCAAGATATGGTGATTTCAAACAAACCACTCAGCTTTATTCTTGCTGCTTTTGTAGCTTCTCTACCGATTATGGGTTTTGCAAATCCAGAGAATGACTCGACGCATGTACAAACTGAAACTGCTCATGAAGAGAAAGTAGTTTCACATAATGCTCACGAAGAGGGAGAGCATGTTGCTCTTGATCCAAAGGCAAAAGTGGATGCATTTATTGACCACCACTTACAAGATTCTCATGACTTTGTTTTTTTCCAAGATGAGAAAGAAAACAAACACTACGGTTTTCCATTACCAGTTATTTTAATTGATGGTGGTTTAAAAGTTTTCTCTTCTTCAAAATTCCACTTCGGGGAAACAGTTGCAGAAGTTGACGGAAGCTTCTACAAATTAGTTCACGGTAAAATTTACAAAACAGATGCAGCCGGAACAATTACTTTTAATGAGCACGGTCATCCAGAAAATGAAAAACCATTAGATTTTTCAATTACTAAAAATGTTGTTTCAATGCTTTTCGTATCAGTATTATTATTATTAATGTTTACTGGATTAGCAAGATCATATAAAAAAGGACCAATTCCAACAGGATTTGGTAGAGTTTTAGAACCATTAGTAATTTTCATCAGAGATGAAATTGCTGTTCCAAATATTGGAGAGAAAAAATACCGTAAATATATGGGTTACCTATTAACTGTATTTTTCTTTGTTTGGATCTTGAACTTATTAGGAATGACTCCGCTAGGAATCAACGTAACAGGAAACATTGCTATTACAGTTTGTTTAGCAGCCTTTACATTTATCATTACTCAATTTAGTGCAAACAAAGATTATTGGGGACACATCTTCTGGATGCCAGGAGTACCAGTTCCAATGAAAATTATCTTAGCTCCAATTGAGATTTTAGGAACATTAACAAAACCATTCGCATTATTAATTCGTTTGTACGCAAACATTACTGCAGGTCACGTAGTAATTATGAGTTTGATTGCAATGATTTTTGTTGGAAAGAATTTAGCAGCAGATTTGCCAATCTCATTAGGATTGACATTGTTTATCTCTGTTATTGAGATTCTAGTTGCATTTTTACAAGCGTTTATCTTCACAATGTTATCATCATTGTTTATTGGTATGGCTGTTCAGGATCATGATCACGCTCACCACCATGAAGACGAAACAGCGATTATTTAATTTTAGAAGTTTAATTTTATATATATAAATACTTATGGGAACAATTCCAACTTTAGTAGGTGCTGGTTTAGTAGTAATCGGTGCAGGTTTAGGTTTAGGTAAAATCGGTGGATCTGCTATGGACGCTATTGCTCGTCAGCCAGAAGCTGCTGGTAAAATCCAAACTGCGATGATCATTATCGCTGCTTTATTAGAAGGTTTAGCATTCGCTGCTTTAATCTTAGGAAAATAATAAAGAAAAAAATAACAGCATCTTTAACGGTTGGTTAAAGATGTTGTTACTTTAAAAAAGAAATTAAATATTTAATATAGTTATATAAAATGGATAAGTTAATTAACGATTTTTCATTCGGATTATTCTTCTGGCAAGCTTTAATCTTGGTAATATTAATTTTGCTTTTAGTAAAATTTGCTTGGAAACCAATTATGGAGTCTATTACTGCAAGAGAAGAAGGTATTAAAAATGCATTACTTTCTGCTGAAAATGCAAAGAGAGAAATGGAAAACTTACAAGCTGACAATCAAAGAATTTTGAATGAAGCTCGTGCTGAACGTGACGCGATGTTGAAAGAAGCTCGCGAAATGAAAGAGAAAATGATTGCTGATTCTAAAAACGAAGCTCAAGAAGCTGGTCAAAAAATGATTGATCAAGCAAAAGCTGCTATCGAAAGTGAAAAGAATGCTGCAATGGCAGAATTGAAATCTCAAGTTTCAACTCTATCTTTGAGTATTGCTGAAAAATTATTGAAAGAAGAATTATCTAACAAAGAATCTCAAACTAAATTGGTAGAGAAATTGTTAGGTGACGTAAAGTTAAACTAAGATTATGGCAAGTACAAGAGCAGCAATTCGTTATGCAAAAGCAATTCTAGACTTAGCAAACTCTAAAGGTGTTGCCGAAGTTGTCAATAACGATATGAAATCAATTGCACACGCAATTGAGACTAATGAAGAATTGAGTACATTTATTCAAAACCCAACAACAAAAGTTGAAGTTAAAGAAGGTGCTCTTTTAGAAGTTTTTGCAGATGCAAATGGAGTAACAAAAGGATTATTCCATTTATTATTCGAAAACAAAAGATTCGAAATTCTAGATGCGATTGCATTAGAATACAATAAGTTATTTGATGAAAATAATGGTGTTGAAGTAGCGAAAGTTACAACAGCTATTCCAATGGATGCAGCTTTAGAAGCTAAAGTTTTAGCAAAAGTTGCAACTTTATCAGATAAAAAAATTACAATTGAAAATATAGTAGATCCTTCAATCATTGGTGGATTTATTCTGAGAATAGGAGATAATCAATACAACGCTTCTGTTGCAAACAGATTACAAGTATTAAAAAGAGAGTTAAGTAATTAGTTTTTATAACACAAAAAGTGTCTAAATTATAAATTAAGATGGCGGAAATCAAACCTGCTGAAATTTCAGCAATATTAAGAAAGCAAGTAGAAGGTTTTGAATCTGGTGCTACGCTAGAGGAAGTAGGAACAGTACTTCAAGTTGGAGACGGTATTGCTCGTGTTTACGGGCTGTCTAATGTACAATATGGAGAGTTAGTGGAATTTGATAACGGTATGGAAGGTATCGTATTGAATCTTGAAGAGGATAATGTTGGGGTTGTATTGTTAGGACCATCAACTGGACTTAAAGAAGGATCTACTGCAAAAAGAACTCAACGTATTGCTTCTCTTAAAGTAGGTGAGCAAATGGTAGGACGTGTTGTTAACACACTTGGTTTTCCAATTGATGGAAAAGGACCAATCGGTGGAGACTTATACGAAATGCCATTGGAAAGAAAAGCACCTGGTGTTATCTTCCGTCAGCCAGTAACTGAGCCATTACAAACAGGAGTAAAAGCAGTTGATGCGATGATTCCAGTTGGTCGTGGACAGCGTGAGCTTGTAATCGGTGACCGTCAAACAGGAAAATCTACTGTTTGTATCGATACAATCTTAAATCAAAAAGAATTTTACGATGCAGGAAAACCTGTATTCTGTATATATGTTGCAATTGGACAAAAAGCTTCAACTGTAGCAGGAATCGCAAAAATGTTAGAAGAAAAAGGAGCAATGGCTTATACAGTTATCGTTGCTGCTAATGCTTCTGATCCAGCTCCAATGCAAGTTTATGCTCCATTCGCTGGTGCAGCAATTGGAGAGTACTTCAGAGATTCAGGTCGTCCAGCACTTATCGTGTATGATGATTTATCTAAACAAGCTGTTGCTTACCGTGAGGTTTCTCTTTTATTAAGAAGACCACCGGGACGTGAGGCTTACCCTGGAGACGTTTTCTACTTACACTCTCGTTTATTAGAGCGTGCTTGTAAAGTAATCGCTGATGATGGTATCGCTAAAAACATGAACGACTTACCAGACTCTATCAAATCTATCGTAAAAGGTGGCGGTTCTTTAACTGCTTTACCAATTATCGAAACTCAAGCTGGTGACGTTTCTGCATATATTCCAACAAACGTAATCTCTATTACAGATGGTCAGATTTTCCTTGATGGAGATTTGTTCAACTCTGGGGTTCGTCCTGCTATCAACGTAGGTATTTCTGTATCTCGTGTTGGAGGTAATGCACAAATTAAATCAATGAAAAAAGTTTCTGGAACTTTAAAATTAGACCAAGCTCAATTCCGTGAATTAGAAGCTTTCGCTAAATTTGGTTCTGACTTGGATTCTGTTACTTTAAACGTAATTGAAAAAGGAAAAAGAAACGTTGAAATCTTGAAACAAGGTTTAAATGATCCTTATCCTGTTGAAAACCAGGTTGCAATTATTTACGCTGGATCTAAAAACTTATTAAGAAACGTTCCTGTAAATAAAGTAAAAGAATTTGAAGCTGATTTTATCGCTTACTTAAACAGTAAACATAAAGATACGCTTAACGCGTTGAAAGCTGGTAAATTAGATGACGCTATTACAGACGTTATCGAAAAGGCAGCAAAAGAAATTTCAGCAAAATATAACTAATTAGATAATTGGTAAATTAGATAATTAGAAAATGTTCATCATTTATTCTAATTATCTAATTTTAAAATTGTCACATTTTCTAATTAATAGATGGCAAATTTAAAGGAAATCCGTAATAGAATTACTTCCGTTTCATCGACGATGCAGATTACATCGGCTATGAAAATGGTTTCTGCTGCAAAGCTGAAGAAAGCACAAGATGCAATCACTGCAATGCGTCCTTATGCCGAGAAATTAACGGAGTTATTGCAAGATCTTTCGGCTACACTTGAAGGTGAAGTAGGAGGAGATTACACTACACAACGTGAAGTAAAAAAAGTATTGTTAGTAGCTATAACTTCAAACAGAGGTTTATGTGGTGCTTTCAATTCAAATATTATTAAAGAGATTAAAAACCGTACTGATTTTTATGCTGGAAAGCAAGTTGATGTTTTTGCTATTGGTAAAAAAGGAAACGATGCTTTAAGCAAAACTCATAAAGTTCACGGTCATCATAATGCAATTTTTGATCATTTGACATTTGAAAATGTTGCTGGAATTGCAGATGATTTGACGCAAAAGTTTTTAACTGGAGAATACGATAGAATTGAGTTAGTTTACAATCAGTTTAAAAATGCTGCAACTCAAATTGTTCAAGTAGAGCAGTTTTTACCGTTAGCTCCTATTAGTACTGGTGTAGAAGCTTCTTCTGGAGATTATATTTTTGAACCAGGAAAAGAAGAAATTGTGTTGACTTTAATACCTAAGTCTTTAAAAACACAATTGTATAAAGGAATCCGCGATTCATTTGCTTCTGAGCATGGAGCACGTATGACTGCAATGCATAAAGCAACAGATAACGCAACAGAATTAAGAAACCAATTGAAATTAACTTATAACAAAGCTCGTCAGGCTGCGATTACAAGTGAAATCTTGGAAATTGTTGGTGGAGCAGAAGCTTTAAATGGATAATCGTAATTCCATTACTATATAAAAGAAAAGCCAGCGTTAGCTGGCTTTTCTTTTTATTGGAAGTTTTATTCTTTTTTAAAAATAACTTTTATAAAATGGTGATTCTCAAATTACAGTTAAATTGAGAATCACTACCATTTTATAAAAATAGACAGATAACTCTGCGTGCTTTGTCTTTCATGGGAACAAACTAGCTTTATTAATCCCAATGCTCTGTTTTTTTAAGGGTTACAATACAGCAGAATCAATCCCTTGTGCTTTGTCTTTTATGGGAACAAACAAGCTTTATTAGTCCCAGTGCTCTGTTTTTATTAGGGTTACTGCAGCTGAATCAATCCCTTATGCTTTGTCTTTTATGGGAACAAACAAGCTTTATTAGTCCCAGTGCTTTCTTTTTTTTGAAGGGTTGTTTCTAGCTTTCTCATTCCCTTTGAAACAAATTTAAAAAAAGACTGTTAAAAAAATGTTACATAATTTTCATGTGTATTTTATATATTTCACATGTTATGTTAAAAAACCGTATAATTGTTTGTAGGTAAGTAATTTAATGAAACATTACCGCTGTTTCTGTAGTTTTGTCCAGACATTCTCAGTTTTAGTCTGCCATCAAGAAGTTGTTAAAGCAAATGCTTGTGTTTAAAACGGATAAAATCTGAATTTATTTTGTGTAGTTATAATTAATGATTGTTAAATTAGTTAAATACATATGAAAGATATGAATATGTAATTGACACAGATTCTTTCATGATTATATTTTGAGTATTTTTGAATTCTATTTCATTTTTAAACAATGGCTTTACAAATACGAGAGCTTACAACCATTGAAGAAATGGTGGCTCAGATTAATACAATACGATTTTTATATCCAAATATATCTCTTGAAAAATATAAAGCATTTCTTTCCGAAATGCTCCCGCACAATTACATTCAGATTGCGGTATTTGAAGATGAGATTTGTCTTGGTCTTACTGGCTGTTGGTCGGCTACAAAACTTTGGACAGGAAAATATCTTGAGATTGACAATTTTGTAGTTAATCCAGAATATCGATCTAAGGGAATTGGAAAATTGCTTACCGATTATGTAGAGAAAAAGGCAATACAGCTAAATTGCAGTAGCATCGTTTTGGATGCGTTTACAGGAAATTTTGGAGCTCATCGGTTTTATTATAATCAGGGTTATGCTCCAAAGGGATTTCATTTTGTCAAAATTTTAGATGAAAAGAAATTAACGGTTTAAAAACAATTAGAAGTTTTCTTTATTGCAACAACAAAAGCGCCATTAAACAAAAGAAATGGTTATTTTTGTCTTACAAACATTATTAGAATTATATTTTGGGATTATATAAAAATCTATTCAAGCAAACTGCAATTTACGGACTGGCAACAGTTTTACCGAGAATGTTGAGTTTTTTATTAGTGAGATTATATACAGGAATTTTGCCTACAGCTGAGTATGGTGAAGTTTCAATCGTATTGTCTTGGATGGTTTTCTTTAACGTGGTTCTTTCTTACGGAATGGAAACTGCCTTTTTTAGATTTTACAGTGCCGAAGAGGATAAGAAAAACGTAATCGCAACTTCTACCATTTCTATATTTTGGACTTCAATACTTTTTCTTTTCGCTGGATTAATTTTTAGAAATACACTAGCGAATCTAGCAGAAGTAGATGTTCAATACATTACTTACACAGTATGGATTTTAGTTTTAGACGCGTTGGTTTTAATTCCATTTTCTAAACTTAGAGCCAATCAGAGGCCTATGGTTTATGCGGCAATTAAGATTGGAAATGTGGTGATAAACTTATTGTTGAATATATTTTTCCTGATGTATCTTCCAAAATTGGCAGAAGCAAATCCGAATTCTATATGGGATAATTTATATGTTCAAAACTTCCAGATTGCTTATATTTTCATTGCAAACCTTTTGGCAAGTTTGGCAACATTTATTGTGCTTTCTCCCAATTATCTTTCGCTTGGACGAAAATTCGATCCAGTACTTTGGAAGAAAATGATGAAGTACGGACTTCCTATTTTGGTGGCTGGATTGGCTTTTGCTGTGAACGAACATTTCGATAAAATTTTATTAGGATATTTGCTTCCAGAAAACTTAGCAAAATCTGAAGTTGGAGCTTATTCTGCATGTTACAAACTTGGATTGTTTATGGTTCTTTTTGCAACAGCTTTTAGATTAGGAATCGAGCCGTTCTTTTTTAGTCATGCCAAAAATGAAAACGCACCACAGACTTATGCCGTTATTACCAAGTATTTCGTGATTTTAGGATCATTGATTTTATTAGGTGTAATTGTTTTTGCAGATGTATTAAAATACCTATTATTAGACAACAAATCGTATTGGGAAGCCATGAAAGTTGTGCCATTAATTATTTTGGCAAATTTCTTTTTAGGAATTTATAACAACTTATCAGTTTGGTATAAGCTGACTGACAAAACAAAAATTGGGGCTTATATTTCTATTGTTGGCGCAATTGTAACCTTGATTTTAAATTATCTTTTAATACCGAAGTACAGCTATTATGGTTCTGCAATTGCAACCATTTCTGCTTATGGAAGTATGATGCTTATTTCTTATATTTTAGGAAATAAGTATTATCCGATTCCTTATGACATGAACAAGATTGGTGCTTATTTAGGCGTTTCAATAGTATTTTCAATAATTTCATTTTACGGATTTAGAGAAAAATATTATGTTGGAATTCCGCTTCTTTTAATCTTTATGTATATGGTTTACCATTTTGAAAAAGATACTATAAAAGGAATAATGAGGAGAAAATAAGACGTTTTAAGAAAATTTATATTTAAAAATGAAAATTCAAATTATCAATAAATCACAGCACGATTTGCCAAACTACGAAACAATTGCTTCTGCAGGAATGGATTTGCGTGCCAATATTATAGAACCAATTACGTTAAAGCCTTTAGAAAGAACAATTGTAAAAACAGGACTTTTTATTGAATTGCCAATTGGTTACGAAGCGCAAGTAAGACCAAGAAGTGGTCTGGCTGCTAAAAAAGGAGTAACAGTTTTGAATTCGCCAGGAACTGTTGATGCAGATTACAGAGGAGAAATCGGAGTAATTTTAGTAAATTTATCTAATGACGATTTTGTAATCGAAAATGGAGAGCGAATTGCACAGCTGATTATTGCAAAACACGAAAGAGCTGAATGGATAGAAGTTGAAACACTTTCTGAAACATCAAGAGGTGAAGGAGGCTTTGGAAGCACTGGAGTAAAATAATAGAAAAACAAAGACCAAACCCAATGAAGATTTTTTATAGATCTTCCGATAAAATCAAATAAAGAATGAAAATAATTGTGCCAATGGCAGGCCGCGGATCAAGATTGAGGCCTCATACATTGACGGTTCCAAAACCGTTAATTCCAGTTGCCGGAAAATCGATTGTACACCGTTTAGTTGAAGATATTGCCAAAATATTAAAAGAACCAATTGAAGAAGTTGCTTTTATTTTAGGAGATGAAGCGTTCTTTGGAGATGATGTTGTAGCAAGTTTAGAAGATCTGGCTAAAGGATTAGGAGCTAAAGCTTCAATCTATCGCCAAGATCAGCCTTTAGGAACTGGACACGCTATTATGTGTGCGAAAGATTCTCTTTCGGGACCAGCTGTAATTGCTTATGCAGATACTTTAATTAGAGCTGATTTCGAATTAGATCCAGAAGCAGATGCTGTAATCTGGGTGAAACAAGTAGAGCAGCCAGAAGCTTTTGGCGTGGTAAAACTGAATCAGAATAATGAAATTATAGAGTTGGTCGAAAAACCGAAAGAATTTGTTAGCGACTTAGCTGTTATCGGAATTTATTACTTTAAAGAAGTTGGAATTTTAAGAAACGAACTTCAAAATGTTTTAGATAATAATATTCAGAATGGCGGAGAATATCAGATTAATGATGGTATCAAAGCAATGATGGCAAACGGAAAAGTTTTCAAAACTGGAAGTGTAGACGAGTGGATGGATTGCGGTAACAAAGATGTTACGGTTGAAACCAATACAAGAATGCTAGGTTTTCTTCATAATGATGGAGAGCATTTAGTAGATTATGGCGTGACGTTAGAAAATTCAACTATTATTCCTCCTTGCTATATTGGACAAAACGTAGTCTTGAAAAATACGACAATAGGACCAAATGTTTCTCTTGGAAATGGATGCCACGTTACAGACAGTACTATCAAAAATAGTTTGATTCAGACTTATTCTCAAATTAAAAATGCTGCTTTAGATAATGCAATGATTGGAAACCATGTAAGTTATGATGGTAAATTTACAAGCATCAGCATTGGAGATTACGCTGTTTTAGAATAAAATAAAAATTAGCAAAGTTTCGTTTTGTTTAAAATGTAATTTTTAAAAATGATTAAAAAAGGAGTTTTTACAATATTGGTTTTTGCTTTATTCAGCACATCATTTTCGGTTTTTGCTCAGACAGAACCCGAGGATATTGCTATGGCAACAGACGAATATCAAGACTCATTTTATGAATCGTTAAAACAAAAAGGAATTGAAAATTATGATAAAGCGATTGTATCATTGGAGAAATGTATTAAACTTAAACCCAATGATGCAGTAGCTTATTTTGAATTAGGGAAAAACTATTTTGCGCTTAAAGAATATCAAAATGCACAGACGGCTTTTGAAAAAGCCACACAGCTTGATCCTAAAAACAAATGGTTTTGGCTCGGAATTTATGATGTAAGTTACGAGACAAAAAATTATCCGCTGGCAATAGAAATTATTCAAAAAATAATTGTTTTTGACGAAGAGTATAAAGACGATTTGATTTCGCTATACATGATTACCAATCAATATGATAAGGCATTGACAGCGATTAATGAAATGAATGATAAGTTCGGAAAATCATCTGATCGAGAGATTTACAAAGCGCAGATTTTATCACAAGGAAAATATCAGAATGCTGAAATTGATAATTTGATTCAGCAGATTAAAAAGGATCCAAAGGAAGAATCCAATTATTTGAATTTGATTCTTTTGTATTCAAAAAGTAATGAAAACGAAAAATCACTTGAAGTAGCAAAACAGCTGGCTAAAGAAATTCCAAATTCAGAATGGGGACAGGTGAGTTTGTTCAAAACGTATTTAGATGCCAATCAAGCAGACAAAGCTATAAAATCGATGAATGTGATTTTAGCTAGTTCAAAAATCGATTCAAAAATCAAACACAGAACTTTGAATGAATTTTTGATTTATGTAAATAAAAATCCACAGTATGCTGCCGATTTAGAAAAAGCCATTTCCTATTTTGATAATGATAAAGATGTTGACGTTGCCAAAGAAATTGGAAAATTTTATCACAGCAAAGGACAATTTGAAAATGCCATTAAATATTATGAAAAAGATTTAAAGGCAAATTCAGATACAGATCTTGAAACCAATATGCTAGTGCTTGAAGCCTATGCGCAGGCAAAACAATATGAGCCAATGACCAAAAGAGCCATGATGTTGATCGAGGTTTATCCGAGTCAGGCTCAGTTTTACTATTATGCTGGTTTAGGAAGTAATCAGCAGAAACAATTTAAAAATGCAAAAACCGTCTTAGAAATGGGTCTTGATTATGTGGTGGATGACGTAAAATTGGAATCAAATTTTAATATTCAGCTAGGAGAGGCATACAATGGATTGGGAGATGCAAAGAAAAAAGAGGAATACTTTTTGAAGGCAAATGAAGTATTAAAAAAGAAAAAATAAAAAGAGAATTCAGATGAAAAAATATATATCAATACTAGTATTGTCTCTTGCTGTAATTTCATGTAAATCGAAAGCAGTAGCAGTGCAAGGAAATACAAGCCAAACAATTGTAGAGAAAGAAGACAAAAAAGTAATTGAAAAACATTACGACAACAAGTTGGATTTTTCGACCTTGTACATAAAAGCGAGCGCAAGATATGCTGATGAAAAACAAAGCCAAAATGTTACTGCCGAAATTAGAATCGAAAAAGACAAGCAGATTTTAATAAGTGTTCGTTTTTTAGGAATTACAATGGCAAAAGCTTTAATAACACCTTCTGCAGTAAGTTATTACGAGAAAATGAACGGAACTTACTATGAAGGTGACTTTACAAGTTTAAGCAAATGGCTTGGAACAGATTTAGATTATTCTAAAGTTCAAAATCTATTGATTGGAGAAGCTTTTGACGATTTAAGAAAAGGAAAATATACGCAGACTATTGTAGAAAATCTTTTTAGATTAGACGAAGAAAAAGATGCTAATTTGAAGAAGACCTTTTTCTTAGATGGAGAGAAATATCTAATTCAGAAAGAAGAGATTTCACAACCGTCTGAAAACAGAACGTTGCAAATTGCCTACTCGGACACTAAAAATTTTGATCAAGGAATATTACCGACAAGTATAGAAATCAATGCCGTTCAGCCAAAAGGCAAAACAAGTATTAATTTGAATTACAACAATATTTCATTTAATGAAGAACTTTCTTTTCCGTATAGCGTTCCAAGCGGTTATAAAAAAGTTACAATTAAGTAAATTTGCAAAAATAAAAACATAAACATGCCAAAATTTCTCCTAAGCCTAGTTCTAATTTGTGCCACTACATTTGTATGGGCACAGGATTCTCAGCAAGAAAAACTGGAACAGCGTAAAGCTCAAATTCAGCAGGAAATCAGAGATAACGAAAAGATGCTTCAGTCTGTTCGAAAAAAAGAGAAATCTGCTGTGAGTGAATATTTAATTCAGGCAAATAAAATTAAGCTAAAAGAGAAATTAATTAATACTACAGCAAAACAGGAAAAACTGATTAGTAATGATATGTATATTAATCAAGTCCAGGTAAATAAACTTAAGAAAGAACTAAAAGTCCTAAAGGAAGATTATGCTGAAATGATTTTAAAATCGTACAAAAGCCGTTCTGAGCAAAGCCGAGCGATGTTCATTTTATCTTCTGAAAGTTTTTTGCAAGCCTACAAAAGAGCACAATATTTAAAGCAATATACCACTTTTAGAAAAAATCAAGGTCTTGAAATTCAGTCAAAAACAGCACAATTAGTTGATTTTAATGCAAAACTTGACGGACAAAGACAGGTAAAAAAGAAGATAATTGCTGAAAACCAAAAAGAGAAAGTTACTCTGGAAGCAGAGAAAAAAGAACAGCAAAAATTGGTTAATGCTCTTAAAAAAGATAAAAATAAAATTGCTGCCGATATTCGATCAAAACAAAACGAATCTAAACGCATTGACAAACAAATTGACCGTTTAATTCGTGAAGCCATTGCAGAAGCCAATAGAAAAGCGGCTGCAGAAAGAGCAAAAGCAAATCCAGGTTCTAGTGAAGCAAAAGCACCGGTTTCTTCTTCTAAAATTGCTTTGACACCAGAAGATAAAATTCTAGCTGCTGACTTTAAAGCAAACAGAGGAAGATTGCCTTGGCCAGTAGAAAAAGGATTTATTTCTCTTGGTTATGGAGATCAGCCACACCCATTGCATCCGTCAATTACAGTTCATAATTCTGGAGTTGAAATTACTACCGAAGATGGCGCAAGCGCTAGAGCAGTATTTGCGGGAGAAGTTTCTAAGGTTATTGTATTATCGCCAGTAAATAAAGCAGTTGTAATTCAGCATGGAGACTTCTTTACCGTTTATCAAAACTTAAGTTCAGTTTCGGTTAGTCAAGGAGATAAAGTAACTATTAAGCAAAACATCGGAAAAGTGAGAACAAGTGGTGATACAGGAAAAACCATTATTAAATTCTTGATTCTGCAAAATACATCAAACAATAATCCGGAAGGATGGCTGCAAAGCAGATAAAAATTTAAGGGAGCATTTAGCTCCCTTTTTTATTATAATTTAATCGTATTGTTCTAGAAAATATTTTACAACATCTGTTGTGGTAACAATTCCTTTCAATTCTCCATTGTCAACAACAGGAAGAGCATGAAAATCTTCTTTCACAAAAATTTCTGCTAAGTCCCTGATTATGGTATCAGACGAAACTGTTTTTGGTTTCGAAGTCATAACCTGAGGAACAGTCAGCATTTCTAGTATAGCTTCATCGGCATTGTCCTGACCTTCAAATAAAGCTCCAAAAGTTAATCGATTAATATCAGTTCGACTTATTATTCCGATTACTTCTTTACCTTTTACAATTGGAATATGACGGATAGTATTTGTTTTTAATTTTTCAACTACAGTTTTCAAGTCATCTTTTTCGTTTGCAGTCACTACGGTTTTAGTCATAATATGACTAATTGGTTCTCTTTTTTTCATGATAGATTAGTTTTATATTTATATCAAATATGTAGAATATTTCCCTCAAACGCTATGATCTTTATCAGCTTTTAAAACGATTAAAAGAACATGTAATACGACTAAATTTTAGTATTTTTGCAGTATGGAAACAAATAGACAGAAAAAAATAGGCGGTGTTATTCAGAAAGATCTGGTTGACATTTTGCAAGGTGAAGTGAGAAAAAATGGAATTACAAACTTGGTAATTTCTGTATCCAAAGTAAGTGTAACTACAGATTTGTCTGTGGCAACAGTATATTTAAGTATTTTTCCGCAAGAAAAAGCCAAAGAAACATTAGAGGCAATTAAAACCAATACAACATTAATCAAGCATGATTTATCACAGCGTGTTCGTTTGCAATTACGCCGAGTTCCGAATTTAGTATTCTTCATAGACGATTCATTAGATTATATCGAGAAAATCGACAATGCACTTGCAGGAAAAGAAAACCCAATAGAAAACAGAGAGCTGTTAGAAAAAAGAAGAAAATCATAATTTGAATTTCCCCTTATACATAGCCAAACGTTATATTTTTAGCAGCAGTAAAAACAATGCTATTAATATCATCAATCGTATTGCCAGCATGGGAATCATTGTTGGAACGATGGCTTTGTTTGTGGTTTTATCTGTTTTTAGCGGATTAAAGGTTTTCAGCCTTTCATTTACAAACGAAATTGATCCTGATTTAAAATTGACCAGTACCTACGGAAAGTCTTTTTCATTTACACCTGATCAAGAAAATCAGATTAAGAAAATCAATGATGTTGCTTCGTACACCAAAATTATAGAAGAGCGCGTTTTGTTTTTATTCAAAGACAAACAGCAGGTTACGTATTTGAAAGGAGTTGACAGTTTATATCCCGTTGTCAACGATATCAAGAAAAAACTTTTTAACGGCCAATGGCTGAAACCAGATAGTTATCAGGTTGTAATTGGTTATGGTTTAGCTCAAAATTTTTCCATGGGAATTTTAGATTTTGAAAATCCCTTACAGGTTTTTGCTCCAAAACCAGGAAAAGGCGGAATCGAAAATCCAGAAGAAGCTTTTAATAAAACCGATGTTCTACCTGTTGGAATTTATTCAATCAGCGAAGATTTAGATTCAAAATATGTATTTGCAGATTTAGGATTAGTGCAGGAATTGTTAATGTACAAGCACAATCAAATCTCAGGATTAGAATTTAAATTAAAAGAAAACGCAGACGAAGGAGCAATAAAGGCACAGCTAAATTCTATTTTTAAAAATAAAATCACTTTAAAAAATAGAGCACAGTTAAATGAGTCTTTATATAAAATGCTTAATACTGAGAACATTGCTGTTTACCTCATATTTACCCTAGTAATCATCGTAGCGCTTTTTAATCTGATTGGTGCATTGATTATGATGATTTTGGAAAAGAAAGGAAATCTTAAAACCCTTTTCAATTTAGGATCAGATATTGGTGATCTTCGAAAAATATTTCTGTTACAAGGAACTTTATTAAGTGTTTTTGGTGGTTTAATCGGACTTGCTTTAGGGATAATCCTTGTTATTTTGCAACAGAAATTCGAACTCATCATGATTACACCAACTTTGGCTTATCCAGTTGTTTTTACAGTAGAAAATGTTCTAGTCGTGATGGCTACAATAATTTCATTAGGGTTTGTTGCATCATTAATTGCAAGCAGTCGAGTAAGTAAAAAATTACTCGATTAATTTCTTCTTTAGAAATATTAATTATATTTACTGCCTTGAAAATCTACAGCATATGATTGTTTCTGCCTAATCCTATTTTATTTTTTAGAATAATTAGGATACTTACGTTTTTACTTTTTCAGTTCAGATTTATACATCTGAACCATTTTATCATTTATTATCCTAAAATATCATGACAGAAACATCTATAAAGGAAGGTTTTATTTCCAAAATTTTTACCACACTAAAACAAGCTTTAAAAGGCGACGAATCTTTTGATTATACTTCTGGAAGTATCAAAAAAGCCGTAATTCTATTGGCCATTCCGATGGTTTTGGAAATGATGATGGAATCGGTTTTTGCTTTAGTCGACTTGTATTTTGTTGGGCATCTAGAGCATAGCAGTTTTGCGATCCAGACCGTTGGATTAACCGAATCTGTGCTAACCGTAATTTATTCACTCGCTATCGGAATGAGTATGGCCGCAACCGCAGTAGTTGCACGAAGAATTGGAGAAAAAGATCCTGTTGCTGCAGCCAAAGCTGGAATGCAAGCCATTATAATTGCATTTGCTATTAATAGTGTAATGAGCATTTTAGGAATTATATACGCAAGAGATATTTTAATTTTAATGGGTTCTTCTGTAGAATCGGCCGAACATGGTTTCCGTTTTACTCAAATTATGACTGGTTCCAGTTTATGTATTATGCTTTTGTTCTTAATAAACGGAATCTTTCGAGGTGCAGGAAATGCCGCCATTGCAATGAAAAGCCTTTGGATTGCTAACATTTGTAATATTATTTTATGTCCAGTTCTAATTAATGGTTTCGGACCAATTCCCGCTTTCGGACTAGTAGGCGCCGCTTTGGCAACCACTATCGGAAGAAGTATTGGAGTTTTGTATCAGATTTATCATTTATTTTTTGGAAATGGAATTTTAAAAATCAAAATACCTTATTTCGCACCCGATTTTAAACAGATACGAGGTTTGGTAAAAATTGCTGCGCCTGGAATTCTACAGTTTGTAATAGCATCTTGCAGTTGGATTTTCTTAGCACAGTTAGTTGCGACAACTGGTGGCGATCACGGTTCTGCAGGTTACCAGACGGCTTTAAGAATAATGATGTTTTTCATACTTCCAGCTTGGGGATTGAGCAATGCTGCTGCTACTTTGGTTGGACAAAATTTAGGAGCAAAACAAATCG
Source organism: Flavobacterium sp. LPB0248 (assembly GCF_013388355.1). Lineage (GTDB taxonomy): Bacteria > Bacteroidota > Bacteroidia > Flavobacteriales > Flavobacteriaceae > Flavobacterium. The sequence goes on along the minus strand of NZ_CP058246.1, from coordinate 2,640,900 downwards.
AACGTGCCGAAAAATCGGTTTATACAACGGCCCGATATAATGTAATTTTCATGACTACAATTATGATTATTACTTTGGTTTTCGGGCAATATATTATTTCGTTTTTCACGAATGACGAAGAAGTAAAAACCATTGCAATAGAAGCTTTACAAATTATGAGCATCGGTTTTATTTTCTACGGAATCGGAATGGTTTTAATTAACACGTTTAACGGAGCTGGAGACACTTGGACACCAACAGGAATTAACTTTTTCGGATTTTGGCTGTTTCAAATTCCATTAGCTTTTGTTCTTGCAAAACATTTTAATATGGGACCGACAGGAGTTTTTATTGCTATTCCTGTTGCTGAAACCGCAATCACTTTAGCGGGAATATTTTTCTATAAAAGGGGAAAGTGGAAACGAGTTCAAGTTTAATAAACAAAAAAGACCTTCAAATTTTGAAGGCTTTTTTTATTTTAAATTTAAAGGGTAAAGGTTTGTAGATAAAATCTTTTTTTTAATTTTTGAAATAATCTAACATATTTAAAAAATAATGAAAAATCAGTTTAAAAAAATTCAAATTGCAATTGGAGTTGGTCTATTTTCTTTGACCATGAATTCCCAACAAATAGGGAATGGATTGGCAAGCATAACAGATAATTTTACAATACCTCTTGCTTCAGGAACTTATAATGGACTTAATCCTATAGGTTCATTACCAGAAAGTAATTGGCAACATTTGTTAGTAGTTAGGCATCCAAATGCTAATAATAATTATCAATTACAGATAGCTTCATCGATAGCTGATAATGATAAGTTATATTTCAGAAAATTAGCATCTGGAGATACTTCTCCAATAAATCCAAATTGGTATGAATTGGCAACTAGAGGAGCAAATTATTTCAATGGAAATCAAATAATAGCAGGTAAAGTTGGAATTGGGACTTCTAATCCAACTGAAAAATTAGAAATTTATAATTCAGATACAACGCCAGCTGTGATTTCATTGAGAAGCTTTAGAAATGATGCGCAATTTGTTGATGTTGGTAGAATAAGTGCAAAGCAAGGAGATACTGAAGTAGCGAGAATTGGAATGCCAAGATCTGGAGGATCAACAACAGGATATTTAACTTTTTGGACAAAAGAAGATAATAATGGGAATTTGACTGAAAAAGTAAGAATTGAAGCAAATGGAAATGTAGGCATTGGTATGATTAATCCCAAAAATAAATTGGATGTAAAAGGAACCATACATTCGCAAGAAGTAAAAGTGGATATGTTAGATTGGTCAGATTTTGTTTTTAAAAAAGGGTATAATCTGCCAACACTTAAAGAAGTTGAAAAACATATTGAAGAAAAGGGCCATTTAGAAAATATTCCAAGCGAAAAGGAAGTTATAGAGAATGGTATTAATTTAGGAGAAATAAATGCTAAACTTTTACAGAAAATAGAAGAACTAACACTTTATGTTATTGAACAAAATAAAAAAATAGAAAAACTTCAGGAAGAAAACACAAAAATTAATGATTTAGAGAAAAGATTACTAAAGATTGAAAATAAAAAATAAAAAAAGGAGAAGTTTAACTTCTCCTTTTTTTATTAAACAAACTCATAACCCGCGTAAACCTCTTCGATTTCTTTCATAATAGCGAATAAATCTTCAGGGGCATCAGTTGTAACCAATTTTTGTTTGAATTCTTTAAACGAATGGATTCCTTTGAAATAATTGGTATAATGACGTCGCATTTCAACAATTCCTAAACGCTCGCCTTTCCATTCCATAGACCACATCAAATGATTTCTAGCGGCTTCAACACGATCAATAACCGTTGGAGCAGGTAAGTGTTCGCCTGTCTTGAAATAGTGCTTGATTTCGTTAAAAATCCACGGATAACCAATTGCTGCGCGGCCAATCATGATACCGTCAATTCCGTATTCGTTTTTATATTTTAATGCTTTTTCTGGACTGTCGATATCGCCATTTCCGAAAATTGGCATTGTAATTCTTGGATTATTTTTTACACGTGCAATATGCGACCAGTCAGAATGGCCTTTGTACATTTGAGCACGAGTTCTGGCGTGAATTGTTAAAGCTTGTACGCCAATGTCCTGAAGTCTTTCTGCAACTTCATCAATATTTATTGAGCTATCATCCCAGCCTAAACGGGTTTTTACTGTAACAGGCAAATCTGTTCCTTTGATAACGGCTTTCGTTAAACGAACCATCAAATCAACATCTTTTAAAACTCCTGCACCTGCACCACGACAAACGACTTTTTTTACTGGACATCCAAAATTGATATCCACTAAATCTGGTTTTACAGTAGAAACAATTTTAGATGACATTTCCATTGCTTCTTCATCACCACCAAAGATCTGGATTCCAACAGGACGTTCGTAATCAAAAATATCCAGCTTCATGCGGCTTTTTATAGCGTCACGAATTAATCCTTCCGACGAAATAAATTCAGAATACATCATGTCAGCGCCATGCGTTTTGCATAATCTGCGAAACGGCGGATCACTAACATCTTCCATCGGAGCTAATAATAAAGGAAATTCGGGTAATTCTATGTTGCCAATCTTGACCATCTTCGTAATTTTTTGCAAAATTACAACATTTAGTTCAATTTGTACCAAATTGAGGTTCAAAGGTTCAAAGTGACAAAGTTGCAAAGGTTTTATATTCAGATGTTAAACCTTTGCAACTTTGTCACTTTGAACCTTTGTACCTTTAGCGGTAATCAAAAAATCGAATTGGTTTTCGGCTCATTGGATTAAAAACCAACGGATTCAAAACTTCTTTTGAGGCAAATTCTATTTTTGGAGTCACTCTTAATTTGGCTCTAAAATGATCTTTTATTTCTTGTAAAAATTCTGGAGTTTGATTTTTAACGGCAATTTTAATCAGGATTTCATCTGTTCCTAAATCGTTGGTTGAAATTTCGATCAAGTGATTTTCGATATTATCAAAACTGCTCAAAACATCGTTCATCGCTGGCGGATAAAGCGTTGTGCCTTTGTATTTAATCATTTGCTTTTTACGTCCAACAACTGGACCAACACGCAAGGTGTTTCTTCCGCAAGCACAAGGCTCGTCGTGAAACTGAACCATATCGCCCGTTTTAAAACGCAGCAAAGGCATCGCTTCAATTCCTAAAGTAGTAAAAGTCAATTCGCCCGTTTCTCCATTTTTTACTGGCTGATTGTTTTCGTCTAAAACTTCTACAATGATTAATTCTGGGTGATGATGTCCGCCTTTTCCGTGTTCGCATTCGGTAAATGCAGTACTCATTTCTGTAGAAGCGTAAGTCGAAAACAACTTAATATTCCATTTATCGGTGATTTTTTTGGATAGAATATTCATGGAGAAATCCTGTTCTCTCAAAGATTCCCCAATACAAATAGCACCTTTTATGCTCGAATTATTATAATCGATTCCATGAATTTCGGCATATTCAATTAATTTTAAAAGGAAAGAAGGAACCGTAATTAAATAACTCGGATTGTACTTTAAAATCGAATCCCACTGCATTTCTGGAATTCCTGCACCAACTCGAATTACGCCTACTTTCAATTTTCTAAGACCTAAAAAATAAGCCAAACCAGCCATAAATTTTCGGTCAATTGTCGTCATCAATTGAACAACATCTCCTTCTGCAATTCCAGCGCAGGCAAACGAAATAGCTTCATTATAAGCCAAACGATCTAAGTCAGAATCGGTTAAGCCAAAAGTTACAGGATCTCCTAAAGTTCCTGATGTCGAAGCATAATCTATAATTTTATGTTGCGGAACACACAAGAAATCATCATTATATTGCTGTAAATCTTCTTTGGTTGTAACAGGCAAATGCTGTAAATCTTCCAGTGTTTTAACTTTCGAAATATCAATATTCTGTCCTGCAAAAAGTCTTTTATAAAAAGGAGAATTCTCACTGATGTAAGATAAAAGTTCGGCTAATTTTTTTTCTTGAAAAATTTTAATCTCTTCTAAAGAATCTTTTTCTATTGCTGGAATCATTGTAATTTTCTTTTGACTTTTTTTAAATATTTTTCAATCTCTTCTTTTTGAGGAACTGTAGTGATTTCGTGACTCAAAGCTTTTTCAAAATTAAGCTTCGCTTGAAGAAATTCTTTTTTTTGGTAAAAGTACAATCCTGTCTTATAATATACAACCCAATAATCTGGGTTTAATGCTTGATAATGCTGAAGAAATTCTGAGGCAACAGTTTCTTTCTTTTTTATAATCGAATCTATTTTATGATCTTCAATTTTAAATTTTTTAAAATTCTGAAAAGCGGTCGTTTCCAAGAAAGGATCTTTGGCAATATTCAGATTTTCTTTTTGAAAAGATTTTGTGTGATTCTGATTTCCACCAAAAATCGAATCTAAATCATAACAGACAAATTCGCCCAATTGGAACGGATTTGCCGAAACCCAAACTAATTTTTCTTTTGGTTTAAAGATAATTCCGTGATGTGCCAACAGTTGATTCAAGGCTTTTTCATTTCCATATCCTAAAGATATGTTTTTTAAACCATCTTTATTTCTAAGAATTTCCGAAGCAATCTCAGGATTTACTTTTGGATTTTCAGATAAAAGCTCCTGCATTCTTTCATACCGATATTCAGAATGGCTGTTGACAATTTGTTCGAGATTTCGTTTATCTTCTTTGAAAGCTTCTCCCTGAAAATGATTGGAACAAATTAGCTGATCGCTGTTTGGAACATCATAAACGTCCATTTTATTTGGCGAAACTTCAATCAGAATAGCTTTGTTATCATTGGCACTTCCAACCATAATCGATTCAGAAACAAATACTTTTCTTTTTTTTGCAATGGCAATGGCTTCTTCTAAATTTTTGGCGTGCTGTAAAATTTCGCGGGTCAAGATCGAAATTGGCGTTTTCGCGCTAAGCGGAATTTTAGATTTAGAAGCATTTATCGTTACAGTCAATCCTTCGTAATTCATTCCAGAAACAGCGCCGATCATTCCGGGCCAAGTGACCATCATAAACGGATATCCTTCTTTTGGTTTGATGAAGGCTGCGATTTTGTTTTCCGCGAAAGCGTCATTCACATAAAAATCAAAATTTCGAGCCAGAATTAAATTTCCATCTTCCGATTTTTCGTTCCAAGCCGCAAAAGAAGAACAGCCAACTAAAGCCAAATCCTGTAAAGCGTGTCCAATATCATGTGCAGCATGTAAGTACAAACCGCGCTGATATTGAGGTGCGATATTATCAAAGTCGTTCGAAGTATATTGAGAAACGCCATAAATCTCCGTTTGATATTCGTCAGGAACATTCAGATACAATTTTCGATTGTACCATTTTAAAAACTGACGAAGCATTTTCTGCTGGAATTTTGACGGAATTAAATCGGTTATTTTCAAGAAAAAAATGCGTTGCTGTTTGTGTAAAAGTGAATCTGTCAAAGCACCAGTCGAAAGTCCGATTTCGAGCGGATCGCCTTCTACATATAATTCCCAAAGGCCTTGTTTGTTTTTTAAAAGCGAATTTTTTCCAGAGAGAAAAATACTGTCTGATATTTTTTCAACAACAGGTTTTGTCGAATTAAAAGCAGCGATATCTGGAATATGTTTTTTTGATTTTGAAGTACCGCAGGAAGTCATCAAGCTTAAAAAACCGATAAGGAAGAAATAAAAAATTCGGCTTTTCATGATTCAATTATTCAGATGCTTTTTTAATTTTTTCCAGCAAATATTCTTTTCCTACAATTTCAGAGCAAGTTATGACCGCCCCAACCGTAACTCCCAAGACACCATGCATGTTAATACTTTGGCCTGTAAGATAAAGATTTTCTACCTTAGTTTTAGTCGGAATCATAGTTTTCATCGGATTATTTGAATCTTTAACATATCCGTACATATTTCCGCCGTCTCCGCCTATGTAGTCGCGATAAGAAAGCGGAGTAGAAGTATGGACCGATTTGATGCAATCTTTTATTCCTGGAAATTTTTTCTCTATTTCTTCTAAAAATTTTGATGCCTTTTTAGCTTTGAAATTCTCATAACTTTCTCCTCGATCATTTTCTTCAAAAGTAGTATTGAAAGTGCTTTCCCAAGCTTTAACATCATCATATTTCATATAAGTCAAAAACGTCATTCCGTCTGCCCATTCTTCGTCTTTTTTTGACGGATTCATAGAAGCCATAAAAGTTTTAGGCCATGAATTTTCATCGTATTCGTAAGCGGTCCAAACATCAGTAGCACTTTTAAAATGATAATAATTGTGATTGATGTATTTAAAAGTTTTAGGTTTAAAAACGATATACAAACTGAAAGCAGAAAGCACGTTTTCTAAGTTCTGAATTCTATTGAAAAATGGTTTTCTGAAATTTTCCTGACCCGCCATTTTCAAAGTCGTTTTTGGTTCGATGTTCGAAATAAAATACGTTCCAGCAACTTTGGTTCCGTCTTTCATTTGTACTGAATTTACCTTTTGGTTTTCAACTTCGATTTTGGTGACTTCTTTATGTTTGAAAAACTCTCCACCATATTTTTTAAGCTGTTTCAGCAATTGTTTGGTAATCTGACTTCCGCCATTTATACAACGCCAAGAACTTTCGATATACGAATTAACGACAAGCGCATGAACGTAAAATGGCGATTTATCTGGAATTCCGGCGTAGAGAAAATTGGATCCCGCCAGAACAGCTTTTAGTTTTTCATTTCCAGTAAAAGAATCTATGGTTTCTTTCGCGTTGAGCGCTAAAATTTCATCGTCATATTTTCCCTCCGATTCTAGATTATAAAGCGGAAATGTTTTGCAGACTGCTTTTATTTTCTGGCAGTATTGTTCGAGATTTTCCCTTTCTTCAGGAAAGTATTTTGTCAGTTGCTGAATGAAATTTTTGAAACCTTGCGCATGCGGATATTCGGTTTTGTCATCATCAAAAGAAATAATATCAAAACCATTTTCGTCTAATTTTTTTAGATTCAAATGATCCATTATTCCAATATATTTGAAATACTGATGAAGATTTTGGCCTTCGCCCAAACCTCCGATGTAATGAATTCCCGTATCAAAAATGGTTTTATCTCTTACAAAAGTCTGAAGATTTCCGCCATATTGATTGTTTTTTTCGAGTACACAAACGCTGTAGCCTTCTTTTGCCAGAATAACAGCAGAAACCAATCCGCCTAAACCGCTGCCAATTATAACTACATCGTATTGTTTTTTCATCCTTTTTTCTTTAAAACTAGTAAAGCATTTTCTTCAGAAACAATTTCAAAATTGTCAAACTGATTTTTTAAACGAGAACAATTGACTAAAATTATAAAAGAAACGTCTAGAATCTGTTTTTCAATTTCATCGTGATAGCTTTCATCAGAAATTAAAACAATATCATATTGATTTTCAATTGCCGATTCTAACTTTTCGAGATATGTTATTTTTCTCTTAGGAACAATATAATTCGTTTTGGCAACCAGCAATTTTTCTTCATCATTTATAAAAGAAAATATTTTTCGCTGTGGTTCTTGCAAAGCCAATAAAACATCCAATTGCCCGTAATCGTTTCCTAAATGAAGGATTTTTGCTTTTGGCTGAACGTGTTTATTTAAGCTGTAATACGCTTCGAGATTCTGTTTTAAATCTTTTTTTACGCTTTGCCCAATTTCAATTTCTTTGTAATCATAACTGTTGATTAACATTGTTTTGAAATAATCTGGACCTTCAAGTTCTTGTCTAATTTTGCGATATTCTGCTTTAAAGAACGAACTGATTTGTTTGGTTCTTTCGGCATAATTATTTCCAAACGAAAGATCATCTGGAGCAATTCTTTCTAAAATCGTAACTGTCAATTTTCCGTGGTGAATAACAAAATCACCTTTTGGAATTAGTTCTGAAGCACCGTGAATAACAACCGGAATAATGTCAATTTTAAATTCTTCGGCAAGGAAAAAAGCACCTTTGTGGAATCGCTTAATGACATTGCTTTCGGAACGAGTTCCTTCTGGAAAAACCATTAACGAATAGCCTTGTTCTATTTTTTTTCTTAAATGTTCAACGCCGCCTTCAAGACCTTCAGAAACGGGGTAAAAACCTGCCTTTCTAACAACACCGCCAAAAATAGGAGAATTGTACACCCAGTCGCTTACCAAGAAAATGATTTTCGGGCTTAACATTCCGATTGAAAGAATATCTAGAAATGAAGAATGATTGGCAATAATTATGGCTGGTTTCTCGAAAGTTTCATTGAAATTATTAATGACTTTTTTGCGAATAAACGGATTCGAATACAACACCGATTTCATGAATTTTGAAATCACATATCGAAAAGCTTTCATTTTTGATTTTTTGCTGAAAGGCAAAATCGGCATAATGGTAAAACTGAAAATCGACATTACAATTCCGCCTAAACCATAATAAGCAAACGAAATTACGCCATGAACAAATGTTCGCAATTGAAAAGGCGGATTTCCTTTTTTGGGACGATTGGATAAAAACAGTTTGAATAAAATCGGATAGAAGATAAAAGTAATAATCAACGCTGCAAAAACCCCAATTAATGAAACCAATGAAATAGATGTAAGCGCAGGATGTTTGGCAAAAATCATTGCGCCGATTCCTAAGATTGTCGTGATAACTGCCAGAATAATTGAGGTTCTGTAAATGGCAATTTCGTTAACGCCATTTGTATATTCTTTTTGCAAGGCACTGGTCATGAAAATACTAAAATCGACTCCGTGACCAAAAATCAACGTGCAGACAATCATGCTGAAAATATTCATCTGAATGCCAAAAATGCCCATAATTCCTGCCGTTACAATTCCCGTCAACGCAATCGGAATACAACTTATGATTACCAATTCGATTCTTCGGAAAAAGAAAAATAGAATTAAAATTACAGCAACAAATGAATAATTTACAAGCGAATTAAAATCGGTTTTTAGAGTGCTAAAAAACGTTTCGTTCATCTGCTGGCGATCAATTGCAATTATGTTTTCTTTTGCGGAAGCCGATTTTACAAAAACATCTCGTTGTTCTGGCGATACTTTTACTAAAGTTGAAATAGTATAAAAACCATTTTTTTCGGTTATAAATTCTTGTAATTGAAGTGCTTTAATTTTTAGAAATTCAGCTGCAGAAACAGGTTTGAAATTGAAATCTAAATGATCAAAAAACAGATTGTATGTTGTTGGTTTAAAACCAAGCTTAGAGCCTTCGGCAATTAATTCAGATTTTACAAATTCTTTTTTCTGTGAAGTCCAGAACGAATTCCATTTTTTAATTTTTTCAATTTGTTCTTTTTGCGAAAGTACAATGCCGCCAACTGAACTGAAATTTAAAATTTTATCCTGATTTTTTGCTGTAGATAAATCATCAAAAAGTTTACTGTTATGCTGTAAAGCTTCTTCCATGGTTTTTCCATAAGAAGCGACATAAATCGTTTTGGAAGTTAAACTCGTACTTTCTTCCAGTTGTTTTTCGGCAGCTTTGATTTCTTTCGGAATAAAATTCAGTTGCGATAAATCGTTATTAAAACCAACATCATTATAAGTAAAACAGCAGATAATGGTAATGATAACGCAAAGTCCGATTAAGATTTTATTGTTGTGAAAAGAAAAATGAGCCATTTTATCGATGACATTCTTCTTGTGTTCTGCCGGATTTTCTTTTGGTTTATATAAATGAGGAACAATCAAAAGAGAGAAAACTCCAGTTGCCATAACTATAACAGCAGCAAAAATTCCGAGATCGTTTAAGGCATCCGATTTTACAAAAAGCAGACATAAAAAAGCAACGGCGGTTGTAGAACTGCTCATGATGACCGGCATCGTAATGTCTTTGTACAACGTTTTTACATCGCTATTATGCTTGTAATGTGTGAGAATGTGAATGGAATAATCAATCGTAATTCCCAATAAAATAGAACCAATTCCTAATGAAATTGCTGAGATTTGTTCTCTCACAAAGTACAAAAAGGCAACCGCAAACAAACCGCCAAAAACCGTTGGCAGAAAAATAATAAGCGGAATTAAGACTTTGCGGTAAAATAAAATCAGAATCAGCATTAAAGTAAACATCGCGATGGATGTTGTTAAAATAATATCTCCTTTAATCTGATTGGCATTTGCAACTGCAATTAAAGCAGAACCAAAATAACTGATAGACGTTTTTCCTTTAAATTGGGTATTTAGATTTTCCTGAATCGATTTCAGTTTTTCAGCAAAAATAGTATTCTTTTCTGTTTCGCTTGACGGAATATTGGATGTGATAAAAAGCAATAATTTCTTTTTATCCTTGGTCATTACAAAACCATTTTCCAGAGTAAAATCATCGCCAATATTTAATTGCTGTAATTTTTTTAAAGCAATAAAAGAAATCCCAAACGGATCTTGCAGAATAAAATCTTTGGTAATAAAGCCAGACGGAGAAATAATCGATTTGTAATTTCCTTGAACGGTTGCTGCGATACTGTCTTTTTGAAGTTTCTTTTCGATAGCAACATAATCTTTATCATCTAGAAAAAGTGGCAAATTATTGTAAACAAAATCGATAGTTTCCTGAATATTTTCTTCGTCAATTTTTCCTTGAATTCCTGTTATATATGGCTTGCAAGATTTAGAAACGCTGTCAGAAAATATAGTTGCCATTTCTTTCAAATCTTCGGTAGAACCATTTTTATCCAAGCTAAAAATTACGGTGGTTTTATCGGCAAAGTTTAATTGTTTTAAGACTTTGGCAGTAACATCGGTTTTATCGTTTGTTGGAATAAGTTTGGTAATATCTTCTTCAAACTTCAATCTTGAAGCGAAAAATCCAAAAACAAGAAGCATCAAAACAGCCAATACAACCGAAAGAGATTTTCTTCGGTTTACAAATAAATGAATGGCGTAGAAGTATTGATGCATGGTTGTTTATTATTTTTTCGCCACGAATTAAAAGATTAGCTTTAGTTTGTCACCCTGAGCGAAGTCGAGGGGCGTTCCAATTGGACGTGGGCTTCGACTTCGCTCAGCCTGACAAACTGGATATAAAAATCATTTTAATCCTTTTAATCTGTGGCAAACTTAACTTAAATATTCGGTTTGTTTTTAGAACTAAAAGCCGTTAAAAGCAAATAACTTATAAGACCAACTGATAGCGCTGAAACGGTTGCTAAAATAAGACTTCCTACGATATATTGCGTAGCATTTTTTTGAATATCATCGAGCGTAATCGAACTATCCAAAACCAACGGCGCATCGCTGGTTACAAAAATACTTCCAACTTGAAGCGAAGCATAAATAATAAACGGAATAAAAGGCGGAAAACTTACGTTTGAAGTAAGGTAAGCAATGACTTTGTTGAGTCTGAACAAGGCAGCAAAGGTAAAAAGCAATATAGTCTGAAATCCCCAAAAAGGTGAAAGTCCGATAAAAATACCTAAAGCAATTGCGGCCGATTTTTTAAAATTAGAATCGTTGCTTTCTAAAATATCTTCTAAAAAGAATTTTTTAAACCCTTTTTTTTTAGCTCTTCTAAAAAAATCTCTTGGCTTTATATATAGCAAAGCATTGGTGACCAAAACCGTATTTAAAATACTGATTCGGGTAAAATCTTGAAACGGACGAAAATGCGAAACTCTTTCGGCAGGATCATACAAAACCTGAATCGGAATATTTTTTACAACAATTCCTTTCCACGCAGCACGCACGATAACTTCGATTTCAAATTCAAATTTATTGGTATAAAAACGTTTTGGAAGCAATCGAAGCGGATACAATCTAAATCCAGATTGTGTGTCGTCTAGTTTAATTCCAGTTTCAAACTTGAACCAAAAATTAGAAAACTTGTTTCCGAAACTACTTTTCTTCGGAACATTTTCTTGCGTCATATTTCGGCTTCCAATCAAAAGAGTGTTTGGCTCGTTTTGAATTGCCTCCAAAAAAACAGGAATATCTGCAGCAAAATGCTGTCCGTCAGAATCGATTGTAATGGCATATTCAAAATCCAATTCCAATGCTTTTCTAAATCCGTTTCTCAGCGCTCGTCCCTTTCCTAAATTTTTAGGATGTTGAATTTGAGTCAGTTGCGAATATGATTTTAGAATTTCGCTGGTAGAATCGGTTGAACCGTCATTAACAACAATGATATTTGTGGTGAAATCTATAATAGAATCCAGTACTTTTTTCAGTGTTTTTTGGTTATTGTAAGTGGGTACAATAACGCAAAAGTTAGTCGAACTGAGTAATTCTTGCTGTGATTTCATGGGGAGTTTTTTGAGCTTACTTTACAAATTGCTTCTCTTTTTCGGAGAAACTTTTAGATTGTAAAACAAAGTCTTTAAGATAATCTTTCAAAGCCGCGCTTTGCGAAGCATAATACGTCGTTATGAATTTTTTATCTTCTTTAATATTTTTCTTGTAGCCAGTAATACCTGGAACATCTTCCTGAACACTCAATCGGATCATTCGCATTTCTATATTACTCGGATCACTTTTTATTGTTGCCTCAAGTAATTTTGCACCTTCTTTGAAACGATCCATTTTCTGGCTTAATTTTTTTTCAAATTTAGAATCCAATAAAATAGAAGCCGCTTTGTAAGCCACTAAAATTTTATCATCATTGCTTGAAACACCTGCAAGTTTGGCTACAAACTCTTTGGCATTGCTTTCTGATTTTGCTACATCAGAATACATTTTTCGGATTGAAGCCAAATCTGGCGTTCCAGCAAAATTCACCCATAAAAGTAATGTCAGTAACAGTTTCATAATTATATTTTTTTGTACACCGTGCTCAATTTAAGAGCAGTTGTGTCGTTAAAGTAAGTCGTGTTTTTCACTTTTACTAAATCGTCTTCCGTTGTGGTAACATCCAGTTCCAATCGTAATTCTGGAGTAACCTCCGGATTAATCAGCGCCATGAATTTTACATTTGCCAAAGACTGAATCATCAGCGAACTTTTGGTAATCGATTCTGTAAGTTCTTTGATAATCTGAATCATGCAAACACCGGGCATAATAGGATTTCCAGGGAAATGCCCTTTAAAAACCTCATGTTTTTCGTTGACTAAAATTGTAATCGTATATTTCGAATCAGATACTTTTTCTTCTGATAGTATTTTATAAAAATCTTGTAAAATCATATTTTTTATTTTCCAAATGAATAGGAAACCCCTAATTGAAAATTAATATTCGTGTTATAATCTCCAAATAAATAATAATTATTGGAGTCATTTTGATAATAATCACTGCTTAAAATATCAAGCAATCCTTTTTTGAATCGCGCTTCAAATGTCAAACCAGAAGGCAGGGCATAGGCAACTCCTAAAACCAAACCAAGATCATTTTGTGCTTTTCTTACAGCAAGATTATCATTCAATAAAATATCTAATGTTGGTCCTGCTTGAAATTGAATTCCTACTGGCAAAGTAAATTTATTCATCACAGAAAGAGACAAATAATTTATATCAAGATCTAAATGTTCTACTTTATTGGTTTGTGTATTTTCATCAAAATAATTTCGAGCTACATTATTAGAACCTTGTCTGCTGTAATTAATCTCTGGTTGAAGGGCGTAAACTTTGGTTATTTTAATTTCTGTAAAACCACCAGCATAAAAATCAGTTTTATAATCGGCGTGCATTTCAGAAATAGTCGAAAAACTAAATCCGGCTCTTAATCCAGGCTTTACACTTACTTGGGCTTGTATATTTAAAACCAAGAAAAAAACAGCAATAAAGAAGAATATTCTTTTATTCATTTTTATTTTGTTTTAAATGTATAACTAATTCCGATTTGGAAAACTTGATTTAAGATTACATCATTATAGTAATATCCATTATTGTCATAATCATATCCATTATAACCATAAATATCAATTAATCCTTGTTTAAGTCGAGCTTCAAAAGTTAGACCATTTGGCAAAGTATAACCAACACCTCCAACAAATGAAAGATCAAAATCTTCGGGATTCGTATTTACATAATTATCACTAACTTTTAAATCTAGAGAAGGGCCTGCCAATAGATGAAAACCTCCACCGCCAAAGTTAAATTTTGCAACTGCTCCCAGTGTTATATAATTCAACTCATACTTTTCAGAATAATAACGGCCGTTTTCAAAATATCTTCCTTCATCACCTTGTCTTGAATAATTTATCTCTGGTTGAACCGAGAAAAATTTATTGAATTTAATATTTACCAATCCACCAACATAGAAATCTGTTTTAGAACTATTGTCATCAATATTCGTTAATGTTGATACATTCAAACCACCTCTTAGTCCTGGACTAACTTTTACTTGCGCTTCTGTTTGCATTCCGATTAATAAAACAAATGCAATTAAAACAAATTTTCTCATTTTGGGCTTGGTTTAAGTTTAGGATTAGTTTAAGTTTTTATTCTGATTTGAAATAATTCAGCTCAATTTTCAGTTTAATATTCTGATGAATTATCTGAATCTTTTCGGCAAAAATATTGTTTTCTGAACTGAAAAGCAGTGTAAATTTTTCTTTTGTTTGAGAAGCATGAACGATCTTTTCTAATTTCTGATCTTTTTTGGAGATGAAAATATAATTGTCACGCTTGCCATCTGCCGATTTATATATGTCTGCCGATTCATTTTCGAATTGCTCTTGAATCAAATATTCTTTCTTTAAAAGCAATCGAAAATCTTCTTTTAAAGTATTGATCAAAATTTTTCGATCTAATTCTGATACAATAGAATTGACTTTAAAATCGGTATCTGAGATTTCAAAATCCATTAATTTATTTCCGAATTCCGTTGTAAAAACTATTCGATGCGTAGTGTCATTTATTTTCTTGGCAATGAAAATTCCAGACAATTCATTTCCGTAAACACTGATGTTGGTTTTATAAACATAATCGGTTTTTGAGTCTGAAAAATACGGAACGGTATAAGACGTTTTGTCTAATTTTTTAGGCGTATAATTTTTTGTGACCGAGCCACAAGAAATTAAAACAATTGCCAGAAAGCAATTAATTAGTAAAAACTGAATCGTCGATTTTTGCATTGATTACTTTATTTTTAAGTACAATTCGAGTATAATCTTCAGATGATTCTAACAATTTTACCTGAACAACTGTTGCTTCTTCTTTATCAAAAGTCAGTTCGATTTGTTTGATGTATTTTTTCAGCGTCGCATCTTTCGGAACAAATTTTGCCAGATTCTGACCTTTCAATTTAAAATACGAAATCGTAAATTCTTTATCATCAAACATATTGCCGCTCACACTTCCCACAATCAATTTATTAATTCGGGCAAAGATTTTACTGTTTCCAATATCAACGGCGCTTTTCTTTCCTTCGTCGTTAATCAGGATTTTTCCGTTTTTGAAAGTGATGCTGTAATTGTACGGTTTTTTATATTGCCATTGAAGCAAAGCTGGTTCTTTAAAAACCATTTTTCCTGAAGTTTCAATGTCTTTCGAAAGAAAATCCAAATGTTTGTATTGAATAAAATCTGTACTAAGTGTTTTGATTTTTTTGGCTACCACATTTACATCTTGTTTAAAAGAAGCAATTTCGGCATCGGTCATTTTTTGTTCTTGTGCGAACAAATTGCCTGAAATAAATAGAATGAGTAGTGCTATTTTAGTTTTCATATTTTATAATATTGTGCTTAATGTTTTTGCCACGAATTACATGAAAAATCACGAATTTTTGATTTAATAATAATCCGTTTTTATCTGCGCTTTCGCGAAAGCGAATCTGTCTTATCCGCGTCCAATTTCATAAGCATTAAGTTTCAGTAATTCTTCAACAGAAATCACTTCATAATTATTTTGCTGTAAAAATTGCAAAAACTGTTCCAGTACCAAAACAGAATGTTCTGCTGTATCATGCAAAAGTACAATTCCGCCGGGAGAAATATGCTTAATGAGTCGATTGAAAATTAATTCCTGATTTTGGGTTCCTCCGTCAAGCGAACGAATATTCCAACCAATTGTTTTATGTCCGGTTACTTTTAAAGCTCTTCTGATTGATGGCGTCGTAACTCCATAAGGCGGACGAAAAAAGTTGATCTTTTTGGAAGTGAGTTTTTCTAGAAGCGCATCTGTTTTCTGAATTTCCTCGGTTATTTTTTTAGCATTATAAAAATCAAAAAACTTAGAATGAGAATAGGAATGATTTCCAACCAAGTGCCCTTCATCAATCACTTTTTGGAGAATTTGGGGATGCGTTTCAATGTTTTTACCAATACAGAAAAAAGTTGCTTTTGCATTGTATTTTTTTAAAAGTTCTAAAACTTCTAAAGTGTAAATACTTGGACCATCATCAAAAGTAAGCGCGATTTTTTTTTCTGTTTCTAACGGATTACTGCAAAATGCTTTTACATGATAATTAGAAGAAATTCGTGCAGAACCAAAAGCATTTATTCCAATCCAAACTAAAATTATAACCACAAACCACAGAAAATGAATTGCATTATATAGATTCAGGAGAAACAATAAAAGCAATAAAAAGATAAAAAACAGCGATATGTTTTTGTGCGTTATCATTTTGACAGCAACGTAAAACTATGGTTTTTTCCGTTTAATTGGTTGTATAATAAAATCGTTTTGTAGTTTGATTTTTCGACAGCATTTACTTTTACGATTTCAGGAATTTCCTGAGTTTTCAAAATTTTAGCCGCCATCCAAAAAGCAAAAGCCGAAGCTGTATCGTATTCTCCGCTCAAATGTTTGTAATATAAAACAGGAGTTTGAGCAAATGCATTTTCAGCAAGATTTCTATAATAATTCTCAAAATCGACATTTCCGTCAAAACCTAAAACAAGCGCGTCAACATCTGAAATTTCTAAATTATTTGATTTTAAGAACGAAATAATTGCTGCTTCAACTTCATTTTCTTCCAGAGTATTTACAATAGAAACATCTAGAAGTTCGGCATAAGTGTTTTCTTTTCTTTCGTTTTCTAAAACAAAAAAACTAGCGCCTTCACCATAAACAGCTCCACTTGTTGAAGAATTTAGAACATCGTATGGAGCAGAATTGTCTGCTTTAATACGACCGTTTAGTTTAAAAAGCGAAGTAGTATAATCGCCATTTTCGTCAACACCACCCACTAAAATTGAATTGGCTTCAGCTTCTTCAATCTGCATTTTAGCATCAATAAGAGCCGATTCAAAAGAAACAGCACCATTCACGTAGGTAAAATTATAACCTTTACATTGCTGTAAAAGTGCAATTTGCGCTCCAACGGTATTGTGAGTAGATTGAATGAAGGAAGTCGGAGTTAAAAACTCTTCGTTATTATCTAAAATACTTTTCAGGAATTTTTCAGAATCTTCAATACAGCCTAAACCAGTTCCAGTGATAATGGCATCGACTTTTTCAATATTGGCATCTTTCATAGCCAAAGCCGAAGCTACGATTCCGTTTTTTACACCTTTTGCCATTCTTCGGCTGGCAGCAGGCGAAATATATTCTTTGTATACTGGCGGAACAATTGCCAGTACATTTTCTTCATGATTTACAACAGCTTCTTCCAAAAAAACAGTATCAAATGTTTTTTGAGTCGAAATACAGCCTACTCCATTTATATATGTCTTCGTCATTAGCTTTTTGAAAATATAAGGGTTGAACAGTTTCCGCCAAAACCAAAAGAGTTGGATAAAACGTGCTCGATAGTTTTATTCTTTAAAGTTGTCTGTGGTTTCAAATCAAATTCTTCCATCGGAACTTCAAAATTCAAATTGGGGTAAACCACATTATTCTGAATTGCCAAAACACTGTAAACGGCTTCAATCGCAGCTGCAGCCGCTAAAGTATGTCCTGTAAAAGGTTTTGTAGAACTGAAATCTGGAACTTTTTCGTTTTCATAAATTCGAAGTAAAGCTCTTCCTTCAGACAAATCGTTGTTTGGCGTTGCAGTTCCATGCACGTTGATGTAATCAATTTCAGAAGGTTTTAAACCCGAAACTTCAAACGCTTTTTTCATGGCCAAATAAGCACCGTCTCCATTTTCTGAAGAAGCAGTTTGATGAAAAGCGTCGTTGGCATTTCCGTAACCCGAGACTCTTGCCAATACTTTTTTGTTTTGTTTTGCTACAATTTCATCCGATTCTAAAACTAAAAAAGCGGCAGCTTCTCCGAGATTTAATCCTTTTCTGGTATTGTCAAAAGGTTTGTTGTAATCGTCAGATAAAATCATCAAAGTCTTAAATCCGTTGATGGTGAATTTTGCCAAAGCATCGGCTCCGCCCACAATTACACGATCTAATTTTCCCGTTTTGATCAATCTTGCACCCAACATAATCGAATTGGCTGCAGACGAACAAGCAGTACTTATCGTTGTTACCATTCCTTTTAAACCTAATTCTTCAGCAATTTTTTCGGCAACATCGCCGCCATCGTGGCAAGTAATGTACTTGGTCAATTCTGGTTTTTCGAAATAATCGTAATAATGTCTTTCCGTCATGTCCATTCCGCCCACGCTTGTAGCCGAAATAAGTCCCGTTCTAAATTCATTTATATTGGTAATGCCAGCATTTTCAACAGCTTGTTTTGCTGCCAAAGTGCCAATCATAGCGGTTCTCGAGAAATTATTATCCTCATTTAATTTCAGTTCATCAACAAGATCTTCGTTGGTTTTTTTGATTTCGCCAACTTTGATAACATCTGCATGAACAGTCGAAATATTTTGAATACGAGAAACACCGATTTTGTTTTCAATCAAGGAAATGTAGTTTTCCTCAACCGAATTACCAATCGCAGAGATAATTCCCATTCCCGTTATTGCAACACCTTTCATTTTTAGACTTCTTAGATTGTTAGAATTTTAGACTTGCTTAGATTCCAGACTTCTTAGATTGTTGGACTTTTTAATTCTTGTCTAAGAAGTCTAAAAATCTAAGCCAGTCTAAGCAGTCTTACTTCGTTCTGTTCGCGCTGATATACGCTGCCATAGTTTCGATAGACTGGAAAATAGATTTTCCTTCTTTCGGATCTACTAATTTAATTCCGTAATCTTTATCTAAAATCACGATCAATTCAAGTGCATCAATCGAGTCTAAACCTAAACCGTCTCCAAACAAAGGATCGTTATCAGCAATATCTTCTACTGCAATATCTTCAAGGTTTAAAGTTGTTATGATTTTATTTTTTAATTCTTCTTTTAATGCTTCCATGATTATTTATTATATAATGTATTGATAGTCTCGTTTGTATATTTTGCATTTTCTTCTGTACTAATTGTACATAAAAAAGCTTTATAATTGTCGTTAAAATATTCTACCCAACCGCACAAAACCATATCTGCTTTATTCGTATTCAGAAGAATATTCGAATAATTCGACATAAATTCGGTGTTAAAGGTGTCAAATATAAAGAAAGAATTTTCACTTTTCAGCTGATGACGGATACTTATTTCGCCCAAACAAATATTTGGCAGCGTATAAACAAAGACCGCCGGACTCGGATAATAGTTTTCTTTATCTGAAATAGATTCCTGATATTTTACATCGGTATCTAAACTAGACGATTTATTGGCCAAAACCAAAGCAATATTATTTTCCTGCTCCGTTGAGGTTATCGGACTCAAAAGCAATTCTGATCCTAAAAAAGCCAGTTTGCTCAAAGCATCCATTTTGAAAAACTTTGGATATTGCATTTCAAAATTACGATACGCTTGTTTAGAAAAATCAGCAAAATCAGTTGGTTCAATTTTGAATACAGAAGTTCCGTTCAAAACAATTTCGTTGTTTTGGATGGTGATGTAGGATTGTATGTAGGTTTTGTTTTGAGTCATTTTTTTTTAAGAACACAGTTTTTTAATGTCCGCCTTTAAAAGTAATTGCGAAACAAGAACAGGAAAATTGGTTTTACGACCTTTTTTAATTATTGTCATATAGATGTTATTCTTGTCTAGAATAAATATTCTGCTTGAAAGATATACAGAATTAAGTGCCAGACCATCTGGATATTTGTTATAAATGATTAATTCTTTTGAATTTGTAGCTCTTTTGCATCCTGATTTATTGCAATATTCATTAATAATTGCTCTATTTCTTTCAGCGCCATATTTGCTTACAATTTTCGTAAGATGTTTTTCAGTTGCTTTTCGATAAATTGCATAAGCAAAAAAAAGACTTATAAAAAAGAGCAAATAATATTCAGTTCCCGTTTGTGAATAATCTCGATATGGATCGAAATAAACTAAAAAAGGACAAAAAAATAAAAAACTAAAAAGCATCAAAAGAAGTATGGTATCAAATTTATCAGACCAGCTTTCAGAATAAACTAGTTTACTTTTGATTAGACTTTTTTCAATATTTAAGTTTCTTAAACTTCTCATTTTATCTTTTCAAAAACCACAGCCGTATTACAACCTCCAAAACCAGAAGCCGTTTTCAAGAAATAATCAATCTTCTTTTCTCCATTTTTCTCAATCACATTGATAGCCTCACTAACTCCAATTTCATCAAAACCTTTCGATTCAAAAAGTTTATTTTGGTTGGCAGATTCTATTGCAATTACCGTTTCCAATAATCCTGAAGCGCCAAGTGTATGACCGTAAAAACCTTTTAGACTATTTACGGGAACATTTTGTAAATCTAAACGAGTTAGAGCAATCGCTTCCATTTCGTCATTATAAGGAGTTGCGGTTCCGTGTGCTGAAATATAATCTAATTTGTTTGCCTCAATTTGCGCTTCTTTCAAAGCATTCTGAATACTTCTAAACAAACCTTCACCTGTTCTTGAAGGTCCAGAAATATGATTGGCATCGTTTATCGAACTGTCGCCAATAACTTTTATTTTAGCATTTTTGGCTTCCGCCGAAACTAAAACAGCCGCTGTCGCTTCGCCTAAACTTACTCCAGTTCTGTTTTTAGAATATGGTTTGCAAGGCTGCTCGCTCATAGCTTGAAATGCATTAAAACCAGACAAAACAAATTCTGAAACTTCATCTCCAGCCACCACAAAAACGTTGTCATAAAGTTCAGATTGAATCATTCTTTTAGCAACAGAAACAGCTAAAATTCCAGAAACGCAGGCATTTGAAACTACAATGGGTTGTGTTTGAAACTTGAAGAAATTGGCAACGTTTTTAGCCAAAACATCTAAATGTGCGTTGTTGAAATTGTCGCCAGAATCATTTGCCAAAGCAGTTACATTTCCTTTTGTGGTAGAAAGTATAAAAGCAGTTTTTGAATTTAATTCTACATTTGAATTTTTGATAATCGGCTCCAAAGCCAAAATCATCATTTTCTCTAAACGAGAATATTTTGTCTCAGTGCTGATTTTTGAAAAAGCACTGTTTATTTTTTCATTAGAAATAATCGAAGCATAAAAAGGATTCGGCATCAAAGAAACATCGTTATGAAGTTGGATTCCAGAATCACCACGAAGAATGGCGCTGATATTAGATTCAACATCAAAACCTAAAGGTGTGATGCAATTTGTTTCGGTGATGTATATTTCTCTTGACATTTTATGATTTTAATTTCGTAAAATTTTTGCTCGCAGATTTGGCAGATTAAGCAGATTCCGATTTTACAATTTTTAATTCGTGAAAATTTGTGAAATTCGTGGCTACTTCAACAATCCAACTTTTCGTTTCCATTCCTCATAAAAAGGCGGATTGGTCAGCATTAAATTTCCTGCTGCATCTAAAAAAACCTGAGTGGTTTCGCCTGTACAGGCTATTTCTCCTTTGTCATCAATAATTTTAAAACGGTAAATCATTTTGGCTGCTGGAGTGTCTACAACTGTTGTTTCTATTGTTACCACATCACCATAACGCAAAGACAATTTATGTTCGCAAGTCGATTTTACAATTGGCGTTGTATAGCCCGTTTTGGCAATATCCAGATAAGTGAGTCCGTGTTGGCGACCAAAAGCTTCACGTCCATCTTCAAAATACGTGATATAATTGCCGTGCCAAACAATTCCAAGCGGATCTGTTTCGTTAAAACGAATCCTGATTTCGTGGGAAACGGTAAGATCTGTAGCTTCTTTAAACTGCTCTTTTCTTTTTATCATAAAATAATGCGATGGAAGTGGTAATAATGAAAAACAAAAATAACAAACTTATTCTTGGTATGATTTCAACGAAAGAAACGTTTCGAAGCAATACATCGTAAAAAGCTTCTAATCCCCAGTTCATTGGAGATGATTTTGCGATATATTGCATGATTTTTGGCATAGCAAAAACAGGAACCCAAACACCACCAATTGCCGCTAAAATGATCACACTTGTCGCGCCAAAAGGAGCAGATTGTTCTTGTGTGCTAGCTACAGTTCCTAATAAAATTCCGAACCCGATTGCTGCAAAACCTGAAAATAATGCTACAACACTTGTCAATGCAAAATGACCTTCGATATTTAAAGAAGGCAATCCGATTGATGGAAATAGGAATACAGCAACGGCAACCATCATATAAAACTGAATCATGCAAATGATCGAGTAGGTGATGGTTTTTCCAATAATCACCACTAAATTAGAAACTGGATTGGTTCTTAATCGAACAAAAGTTCCCTGTGATTTTTCTTTTACTATATTAATAGATAACGGAATGACAATAAAAAAGATTGCAAAAAGTGTCCACGCCGGAACGTTATGCTGAACCGAATTTGGACGAACTTCTTTGTTGTTGATTCTCGGAATTATTTCTTTGAAAGTAATAAAGTTCTTTTGTTCAAAATCGATGGTTTCTTCTCCTAATTGTTTTTGAAAAGTACTGTAAATCGATTTGGTTTCAATCTGCGAAATCATTTTGTCGATCGAACTCATCACGGCATTTTTGAAACTCATCTGAACCGCTGGATCAAAATACAGTTTTACTTCTTTTTCTTTAATAACGCGCTGAGGTTCGGCAGCCGTTGTACTATCGGTCAAACCTAAATTGCTCACAATTTTCTCTACATTCTGATTTACTTTTTCTTGCAAATCAGAACTTAGGTTTTCTGGAATTACAATCGCTAATTGAAATTTTCCTTTGTAGACATTTTCTTTGGCAATTTCTTCGGTAATCGGTTTATTGTCAAGTTGGGTTACAACAGTAAAATATTTGCTTTTTTCTAAATTTTCAAAAACGGTTTTAGAAACAGATCCGTGGTCTTTATCGACCAAAAGAATCTGAAGTTTAGAATCGGTTACGGCTTTAAAAGTGCTGTCTTGAATTAAGGTTACGGCAATTACCAAAACCAAAGGCATGATAAATAAAATGATCAATCCGCCTAAATCTCTTTTTAGCAAAAGGAATTCTTTTACTACCGACATCCAAATTTTATATATCATCTCTCAATGCTTTACCGGTTAATGAAATAAAAACATCTTCGAGATTTCGAGCATCTTTTGTAGATTCAATTAATGCTGACGGAGTTGCTTGTGCGTAAATCTGTCCTTGATCTAAAATAGCAATTTGCGAACAGAAATCTTCGGCTTCAGCCAAATGATGCGAAGTATAAATAATAGTTGTTCCGTTTTGGTTCAACACTTTCAAATAATCGATAATGGCAGTTTTAGAATGCACATCGACACCAACTGTTGGCTCATCCAAAAACAAAACTTTCGGATTATGAAGAATTCCAGCAATCAGGTTGACACGGCGTTTCATTCCGCCTGAGAAAGTCTGAACTTGTTTATCGGCAAATTTCAATAAGCCTAAAAGATCAAGCGTTTCGATTACTTTATCTTTTAAATCAGAACCTTTTAAACCGTACATGCTTCCAAAATAAAGCAGATTTTCTCTTGCCGTCAAAGTTGGATACAAAGCATATTCTTGAGGAACAACGCCTATAATTTTTTTAATTTTTGAAGCATGATGCTGATAGTCTAAACCATCAATTGTAAAATGTCCTGAAGTTGGTTTTACCAATCCGCAAAGCATGGAAATTAAAGTGGTTTTTCCAGCGCCGTTTGGGCCAAGCAAACCAAAAATTTGGCCTTCATTTATATTTAGCGAAACATTGTTCAAAGAATACATTTCTGCATTTTTGTACTTTTTCGAAAGGGATTCTATTTGAATGATAGACTGCAAAATAGTGTTTTAGCTGATCGCTTTTTTTAGTTTTTTGAAAAAGATTTCTTCTCTATTGGCAATGTCCAAAAGTTCATCGGCAATAGTGTTGTAAGCATCTTCTTTGGCGCTTCTGTTTTTGTAAATACGCGAAGCTTCGACAGCAAAATCACGCCATGAATCTCCAATTTTTGTCATTTCTTTAGAAAGTGCTTTTAGTTCTTCGTTACCCAAAATAACTGAAGCCTCTTGTAAAAATGCCGCATAAATAAAACGGAAACCACCACCACCAGTTCCAATTTCTTCTTGCATACGAACCATTTGCGCCAAGTAATGATTGGCTTTTCTGACTCCATGCTTTTTAGGCCATTTACGAATCTGGCGAGAAACCATTTTGATGCCGCGAACACCAACAATTGGCATTGGTGCCAGCATATCTCGGCATGTATTTTTGATTCCTTTTATGATGGCGCTTTTTAAATCAACATCTTTTGGAATCTGAATTGGATAGTACATTTGTCCGCGAGGCGCAAAAGCTCCTTTGGCAAAACGCACTTTATTCATGTCTTCGTAAGTTAAAGTCGTAACGGTTTCCATTACAGGATCGCTCACTAAATACTCGGTTTCGGTTTTTCCGTAAACGACTAAATTGTGCGCGTTGAAATGAAAACGATATTCGTCTGGGAAATAACTTAAATTGTATACGCCAACTTGTAATCCGGTTGGAATATTATTTTTTAAATTTTCGTCTAAAGCTTTATTCGCATTTGCTATAGAAGAAAATTTTTGTCTTTTTATTTTTAAATTTAATCGGTTGGCCACTTTATTGAAAATCTGTCCAGGCAAAGTTCTATAACTGATTGCTGGTGCATGATTTACTTTTATAAAAGGCAGATATACAAAAAACAATCCAGAGCCAATACCAAAAACCATCGGTTCGCTAATGTTTAGTCCGCTATTTTTTAGCAGATTTGACGCTACTCCATTCTCGCAATGAGCAGACTGATGATGTGTGAAAGTTAATTCCATTTATTTGGTAATGCTGTTTTTTAATTCTTCAATTGATACTCCAAAAGTATCAGCATATTTTTTCAGGATTTTATCATTTAGTTTGGCAAAAACACTTGGCTTAAAATGTCTTTTTACACGCCATTTCCAAAACCCGACATAACTGGATAAGATGTTAAGATCCATTTTATTGGCTTCCATAAAATACACAATCGGACTTACTTCGCCATTTAAAACCTGTTGTTTGGCATCGGCAATACGTTCATTTATTTCATCAATAGAATTTGAAAGTGCTATTGTTTTAGGTTCCCAGCCCGTACTTAATGTTGTGGTATAATTGCCGTTTTCATCAGTTGCATACAAAAGCTCTTTTACATTATTCTTAGTTAAGTTGCTTTGATCCTGAGGTACTTGATCTTTTTCCATTACCTAGTTTTATTATTTTCAAGTGGAATTATTACGAAGCCGAAACAGTTTTCTGAATAAACAGATTAATTTCGCATTCTAAGAGTATCTGGTCTTCGAGTAAACTTTTACAGCTCATTGTGCATAAAGTATAATCGTCTCCGACAAATTTTGAAACCAAATCGGCTTTGGTTATGATCGTATCGCCAACTTTTGGCAATGCATGAATTTTTACACTTTTTAAAGCGCTGATAAATCCAATTACATTTACGTTTTCATTTTCGATTCCGTTGTCGTCAAAAAAGTATTTTTTTCCAACAATTGCAGAACAAGTCTGTGCTGTATTTTCGATTAATCCGGCTTCAATAAAAACAGTATTCTGAACAAAAATATTGTCTTCTTTTATCAAAAAGATAGTTTCTACAAAGTTGGCATCTATATCCAAAATCAAATCCACCATAAGCATCGGTGCTCGGTGCGGTAAATAATTTTGTATGTCAACAGCAGAACTAGTTTTCATCGATTGCTTTTATTTTGCCAAAACGGTTTTCATTTGTCCTCTGGCAATCTCTTCATTATTTAACGTCGTAACAATATCAACCAAAGTGATTCCTGCAAATTCTTGCAGAATTGTAACTTCAGATTGAATAGTATTGTTAAGTTTTGGAAGTTTCTTAATTTCAATTTCTTTAATAGAACCAATATAGCCTGTTGGAGCAACTTCGTTTTTCAAAAAATATTGATATCCTGTATGCAATGCCACAGATTGTGCCATATGTTCTATTAATCCAGCTTCAAGAAAAACATCGTTTGATACAAAAATATTATCATTCTGAATTTCTAAACCAGAAACCAAAGAAGTTTCAGAATAAGAATGCATAGCATCTACCATCACAAAAGGGAACTTTTGAGGCAGTAAATTTTCGACCATTTCTTTTTCTAAAAGCATTGTTTCCATTAACAAACAGTTAAATAGGCATATGCGAAAGAGAATCTTCCGCTTTCTGGAACAGATAATAAAATTTTATCTCCTTTTTTCAAATTTCCTGAATTCATCAATTCTTCAAGAGCCAAGTAAATAGAGGCAGAGCCAACATTTCCAACTCGAGAAAGATTCATGAACCATTTGTCATCGCTCATTCCGATACCTTTTTCATTTAATCCTTTTTTCAATCCTTCAACAAAAAAGTTAGAAGAAACGTGAGGAATAAAATACGTAATATCTTCCGATTTAATATTGTTTTTATCCATGGCGTCTTTCATGCTTTCAGCACCTTTAGACAGGATAAATTCATCTAATAATTTAACGTCTTGTTTTATTGAAAAAACAGATTCGTTTAGCCATTGTTCTGGAGAATAATCGCTCCAGCCTTTAATTTCTCCATTTTCCAATTTATCACCTCCTGCATACATACAGGTTTCTAATTCGTACGCATACGAAAAAGCTTCCATCCATTCGATTTTTAGTGAAATTGGTCCTCTTGGTTTGTTTTCTAATAAGAAAGCACCAGCACCGTCAGATAACATCCAACGTAAGAAATCTTTTTTGAAAGCAATAATAGGTTGTTCTTCAAGGCTTTTTAAATTATCGGCCTCGTGATTGTATTTTTGAGCATTCAGCCAGGTAGAAACTTTTTCTGATCCTGTGCAGATTGCATTTTTTGAATTTCCAGATTTTATAGAAAGAAAACCAAATTTAAGAGAGTTCATTCCGGCACAGCAAACTCCTGTTGAAGAGTTTAATTCTACCGATTTATTTTTTAGCAGACCATGTACCATCGCAGCATGCGAAGGAAGAAAAATGTCGGGAGTTGAGGTCCCACATGAAAGTACTTCTACATCTTGAGGTGTAAAATTTTCGTCGAATAATGGTAAAATGGCATTTTTGGTTAATTCAGCATTGCTGTGAGTGCTTTTTCCTTCTTTATCAACTGCGTAATATCGGCTTGTAATTTTATTATTGCGCAAAATAATGCGTCTTGCTTTAGAAGCAGTATCATTGATAAGGCCTAAGTAGGCTTCCATTTCGTCATTTGAAACGGCTTCGTTTGGCAAATATTTTGCAGCTTTTGTAATATATACTTCAAACATAATTTAAATTTCGTCTTCTAAACTCCCTGATAATATTGAGTTTCCTTTTTTATAGATTTTAACTTAAGCGGATAGGTAATAAGGTGCAATATATACACTATTGGTGAGATTAACCATATCGCAAGGAATAAATAAACATTAAATACTTTAAGCAGCTGTTTTCGGTTTTTTTGGTTTTTATAAATGATATTTGACCATTTATTAAAAATTTTATTGGCCGTTTTGTCAACCGTTACCAGATATGAACTTATTTTTACAGCTCCAGCATCGACTAATTTCGGCTGTAATTGGGCTAAATTATTTTGCTGTAAAGAATCAAGCATGATTTCTCCAAACTGACTAGATTCTTGTATGTCTTTTTCTGAAACTCCAGGAAGCGGAAAAATACCTAAATATTTTTTCTTAACTCCAGAGAACATCCATTCTACAATCGTAATTACACTAATTAAATTTCCAACGCGGTCTACCAAAGCTATGTTTCCAACTAAATTGGCATTGGCTTTTCGCAGCAAAACTTTGATTTTTTCCTGAGCCATGATCCACATATTTCTAGATCCGCTAATGGTAATAACAGGTGTATTGTTTAAAATTTTCTTGGCATCTTCACTTTTCAAAAATGAATTAATCGGAATAGAAGGTGATAAATACCAAACCTGATAATGAAATAATATTAAGTCAAACTTTGTGTTTAAAATTTCTTCAGGAACAGGTTTTAATGCGGTCGGAATCTGTAAAAACGACTCTGGAAAGGCATCAAAAAACGACTCTTTGTTCCAAGGAAAAGGAAAAGGTTTTTCTAATTGTATTTCGTGAAAAGTAAGATTTATTTCGTCTGAATTTAGGAATGGTTTTGCAATATTTTTTGCAATAGATTCCAACTGTCCAGATTGAGTATAATAAATTACGAGAACATTTTTCATTTAGGTTTTTTGGCTTTGGTGGTCAGCAAAAATAAGTAAATTTATTTAAACGAATTTTCTTATTTTGACCAAGGTTTTTTTATTAGCCACGAATTCACGAATTATTCAAAATACAGCTGTTATCAATGATTTTGTTTAAATTATGAATGGCGTTTATTTCACGAATTATCATTCGTGCAAAAGTTATGATTTTACAAAAAATAGATTAATGGAAATTGGTGAAATTCACAGCTAAAATTTCGTTCTAAATAATTAGCGAAAATTCGTGAATTTGTGGCGAAAAAAAAATTGCAGTAAAAAAACTAAGATTTTATATGGTTCCAAAAATCAAAATAATTGAACCATTGTAATGGATAACGATTCAAGATGCTTTCTACACTTTTTACATATTCTTTCAAAAGCGCTTTTTCGTCTCGATGTTTAACTTCGGCTTCTCTTGCGTACAAATGATAATGAAGATTTGGCTCTTTCATTACATAAACAAAAACTACAGGAACTTTTAATCTTGAAGCAATTAAAAACGGACCTGCAGGAAAATTGGCTTCTTTGCCCAAAAGGTTTTCAGAAAGCGATTTGGTTCCTTCAAAATAACGATCGCCTGTAAAGCAGATTAATTCGTTATTGGCCAAAGCCGCATTGATCTCAAATATATGAGAGAGATCTTCTTTGATGATGATGAATTTTACAGTTGGTTTTTGAGAAACGCTTTCTAGATAATTCTTAATGGCAGAATGTTCTAAATCTGTTGTAACAAGATTGATTTGGAAATTAAGATCAATATCTCCCAAAAAATGTTCGGCAATTTCGAAGTTTCCAACATGAGCGCTGATTAAAACACCGCCTTTTTTCTCGGCAAGTAATTTTTTGAGGGTTTCTATTCCGTCAAATTCGTAAGTAAATTTGTTTCGCATTCCTGCCGAAATAGAAACTTTGTCAATAATAGTCTGTCCAAAAGTATAGTAACTTTTGAAAACCATTTTTTTGGATTTGAAATAGGAGTATTGAAGTCTTTCTTTAAAATAATAGAAAATGGCTTTGTTGCTTTTTCTTAAAAATAAAAAATAATAAGAAGCAACAAAATAAAGTAAGACATAAGCAGCTTTGACACCCGCTTTTTGAATTAAAAAAACGAATATTTTATAACCTAATACAGTTCCTTTGGATTTACCATCCCATTGACTCATTTAAGCTGATTTGGCTTTGATTTTAGTTTCGATTAAGTCATAAAAACTTTGAAAATCAGAAATTCCAACAAAATCTGCTTCCACTAGTTTTACACCAAAGTTTGCCTCTATTGAAACGACTAAATCAACATAATCCAGACTGTCTAACCCAAGTGTATCTTTTAAATTAGCATTTGGTTCAATGTCATCACTATCAACTTCAAATTCATCAACTAAAAAACCATTAATTTTTGCTATAATCTCTTCTTTATTCATTGTTCAATTTAAACTTTTTAACCACCAACGCAGAGTTGGTTCCTCCGAAACCGAAAGAATTGGACAAAAATATGTCAAATTTTTTGTTTAACGTAGTTTTAACTAAATTTAATTTTGACGCATCTTCATCTGGGGTTTCCAAATTGATGTTTGGCGCGATAAAATCGTGCTGCATCATTAAGATAGAATAAATGATTTCGCTGGCTCCTGCCATCCAGCATTCGTGGCCAGTCATTGATTTTGTAGAACTTACTGGAGGATTTTTTTCTCCAAAAACTTCAAAAATAGCTTTGGCTTCATTAGCATCTCCAACAGGTGTTGAGGTTGCATGAGCATTTATATATTCAATATCTGATGCTTCTAATTTTGCATCGTCAAGTGCACGTTTCATAGCTGTTGCAGGTCCTTCTACGTTTGGTGTTGAGATATGCCCGCCGTTTGATGAAAATCCGTAACCGCCAATTTCAGCGATAATATTGGCTCCGCGTGCAATAGCAGATTCGTAACTTTCTAAAATTAAAGTTGCGCCACCACCACTCGGAATTAATCCGTCGCGACCAATATCAAAAGGTCTTGACGCTTTTGTCGGATCGCCTTCTCTGTTAGAAAAAACACCTAATCCGTCAAAACTGCTCATGGCATATTTATTAATTTCCTGAGCGCCGCCAGTAATTACAATATCTTGGAAACCACTTTTAATTAAAAAATAAGCCAAACCAATAGAGTGAGATCCGCTGGCACAAGCCGCACTAACGGTAAGATTGATGCCGCGAAGTTTAAAAATTGTAGAAAGATTCATCGTCACCGTAGAATTCATCGACTTAAAAATAGCACCAGAACCAATAAGTGCAGTGTCTTTTTTCTCGCGTACAATATCTGTTGCATCAATGATTGCTTTAGAAACAGAGTCGTTTCCGTACATAATGCCTACTTCGTGTTTGTCAAAAAAGGCATCATCAATGTTAGCATTTTTTAATGCTTCTATAGTTGCCATATAAGCATACTCGGTTTCTTCACCGATGCTCATACGTTGTCTTCGCGTCAATAAATTTTTAAGATCGGCTTTCGGAACCATCCCTGTTAAGGCCGACTGGAAACCAAATTCTTTACGTTCAGAATCAAACTGAATACCAGATTTTCCTTCGTATAACGAATTTTTTACTTCGTCTAAAGAAGTTCCGATACAAGAATAAATTCCCATTCCAGTAATTACAACTCGTCTATTCATCGTCTTTCAAAAGTAATTTTTTATCCTTAAAGTGTAATTTTCTATGTTTAAAAATCCTTAAAATAATCTCGCAAACATAGTATTCTTTAAGAATATATTCCGCCGTTAATATTGATAATTTCTCCTGTAATATAGCTTGCTTTTTTAGAAATCAAAAAGCTTACCAAATCTGCTACTTCTTCGGCTTCTCCAAAACGGTTAACCGGAATAAGTTTTAGTAATTCTTTTTCGTCGAGCTGACTTGTCATATCGGTTCTAATGAAACCTGGAGCAACCGCATTTACAGTAATGTTTCGTTTTGCAACTTCTTGAGCCAAAGCTTTAGTTGCCGCTACAATTGCACCTTTTGCAGCTGAATAATTGGTTTGCCCTGCAGTTCCTTTTACTCCAGAAACCGAAACCATATTTACGATTCGGCCGTATTTATTGCGTAACATTTTTTGAATGAAAAACTGCGTCACATTAAAGAAACCGTTTACGCTAGTATTCATAACGCCGTTCCAGTCTTCTGGTGTCATCCACATAAAAAGGCCATCTTTTGTGATTCCGGCATTGTTTACAATTGCCTCAACCAATTTTTCAGGATTTGCTTCCTGCCAAGCAGTTAAAACATTTTGTACGTTTTCAAAATTAGAAACATCAAAACCTAAAATTTCTCCTGTTGCGCCTAATTTTTGTACTTCTTGTAATGTTTCTTCGGCAGCTGTTTTATTCGAATGATAATTAATCAGAATATGATAATCGGATTCTACGGCCAGTTTTTTACAAATCGCACTTCCAATTCCTCTCGAACCGCCTGTTACTAATACACACTTCATTGATGTAGGGTTTATTTTTTATTCGCCATAAATGAAACCGCTTTATTGTATGCGATTTCATTTATGCAAATGTCTAATTTATTTGGGAATAAATATTATTTCTTTTTTTTCGGTGCTGGTTTTGCAGCTGGTTTTTTTGCAGTTGGCGCTTTGGTTTCCTCTTTTGGTTTTTCGGCAGGAGCTGCAGCTGGCTGAGGTTTTTCTGCACTTTTAGAAAACAGTTCAGCATTTTCAAACCATTGGTTGGCCAAAACTGTTCCGTCTGGTTTTAGAAATCCCCATTTTCCTTCGTTTTTTACTCGGGCAACACCGCCAATAAATCCTTTGTCTTGTTGTAAAAACATTGCAATGATGGCATTCGTAGTGATTCCATATTGAGTTGGAATTACCAGTTTTCCAGATTCATTTATGAATCCCCAATTGCTTTCTTTTACTGGAGCTAAACCGTTTGTGCTAAAAACTTCCGCATCGTTGTAAGTTGGTTCAATCACAAATTTCCCCTCTGGATTAATGAATCCCCATTTTTTTCCAACTAGAACTGGAGCTAAATTTTTTGAGAACGCTTTTCCCTTATCATAAATAGGAAGAATTGCCCAATTTCCTTTTAAATCGATGTATCCGATTTTTCCGTTCTTTTTGGCAAAAGTTAAATCTTGAGTTTCAAAATCCCAGATTTTTTCAGCTCCGTCAACAGGAATAAATTTTCCGCCACTTACCAATCCGAAAGTTTTGTCTTTTCTTGCCCAAGTTGTTCCTTTAAAATAATTTCCAACTTCGGCATAAACTGGTTCAACCAATTCTTTTCCGTTAGTATCAATAATTCCCCAGTTTTTGTTCAGTTCCACTCTCGCGTAACCATTTTCAAAAGGTTTGATCTGATCGTATTTTGGTTCTAAAACAACAGTCATTTTGTTGTTGATTAATCCCACTTTATTGTTTTGTCTGAAGAAAGCAACTCCATCATTAAAATCAAATACTTTGTCAGTAGTTGGCCCTTTTTGGATTTCTCCTTTTGTATTAATGTAAACCCAGTCTTTGTCTTTTTGTACAACTGCAATTCCGTTATTAAAGTCTTTTGCATCTTTGAAATCGGCTGGAATTACCCAAGTTCCTTTGGCATCAATAAATCCCCATTTTCCGCCATTTTCTACAGCAGCCAATCCTTCAGAGAAACTTCTGGCAGATTTGTATTGAGGTTCGATTTTAAAAGATCCGTCTTTAGAAAGGTATCCAATTTTGGAGCTCTTCTTAACTAATGCCAGTTCTTGACTATTAACAAATTGAATACTTGCCAGCAGCAAAAAAATAAGTGTCTTTTTCATGATTTTAAAAATTCAATGTTTAATGATTAAAAAACTAAAACTCTTTGGGGGCATATGTGGTATTTCAATCTCTAACTGTTGATCAAATAATCTTTTACTTTTTGAACAAAAGGATACATTACTTGATCTTCCTTAAATTCTGGAATTATATTTCTGATATCGTCGTACCATTTTTTAGTCGTAGACGAAATCTGATCTTTTTGTTTCAAATAATCAATTGCCTGAACAATTGTGATCAATTCGATCGCTAAAACTTCAAATGAGTTTTCAATAACTTTTGATGTAATCACTGCCGCATTTGTTCCCATACTTACAATATCTTGATTATCGTTGTTGTTTGGAATACTATGCACATACATTGGGTTAGACAACATTTGGTTTTCGGCAGTTGTTGAAGTTGCAACGAATTGAACACCCTGCATTCCGAAATTAAAACCTAATGTTCCTAAGTTTACAAATGGCGGAAGAATCTCGTTGATTTTTGAATTCAATAAATAATTCAATTGACGTTCTGCTAGCATCGTTAATTTTGTAATAACGATTTTCAGTTTATCCATTTCAAGCGAAATATAATCTCCGTGGAAATTTCCGCCGTGGTAAACGTGTTTGTTTTTTACGTCTATAATTGGGTTGTCGTTTGCCGAGTTAAATTCGTCTTCTAGAATAGAAGCTACATTATTTATAGTCTCTAAAACAGGTCCTAAAATTTGAGGAACACAACGTAATGAATAATATTCCTGAACTTTTTCTTTGAAGATTTCTTCGGTGTTTTCACCAGAATATAAATGATCTTCTCTTTTACGGATTAAAGTACTGTCAGAAAGATTTTGTCTCATTCTTTCCGCAACTTCCTGTTGTCCTTTATGACGTTTGGTTTGGTTTAATTCTTCGGAGAAATGATCATCATAAGCTTGAACTAATTCGTTAATTGCACAAGAAGCTTTTAACGACCAGTCTAATAATTTTTTTGCATAATGAACATTTACAACTCCAATTCCTGTCATTACAGAAGTTCCATTGATTAACGCCAAACCTTCTCTAATTTCTACCTGAATCGGTTTTAAACCTTCGATTTCGAAAACTTCTGCAGTTGCTCGTCTTTCGCCTTTGTAGAAAACTTCGCCTTCGCCAATCAAGACTAAAGCTAAATGTGATAATTGTACTAAATCTCCACTAGCACCAACACCACCGTGTTCAAAAATTAAAGGCGTAATATCTCTATTGATTAATTCTGCCATTAAATGAATTACAGAAGAATGAACTCCTGAATTTCCTAAAGAAAGTGTATTTAATCGAGCTAAAATTGCTGCTTTTGCGCACTCTGCATTTAAAGGTTTTCCTGTTCCAGAAGAGTGACTTCTAATTAAATTATATTGCAATTGAATTTGATCAGACTCTTTAATTCTATATTGAGCCATTGGACCAAACCCTGTATTTACACCATATATTACTTTATTTCCTGAGAATTCTTTTAAGAAATTAAAACTTTCGTTTACTCGATTTAAAACCACATCGCTTATGGCAACTTTGCTTTTTCCAAAGATTATGGCTTCAAATTCTGCTAAACTTAGATATTCATTTATTGTATTCATTAAATCGATTTTGGTTGCGCTAATTTAATTTTATTTATCAAAATAAATGTAGTTATTTTGATGATGGCAAATGTAGGTTAATTAATGATAATAATTCTAATATGACAAAGGAGTTTGTTGATGTTTTAGTGATTGGTGCAGGACCATCTGGATGTGTTTCGGCATCTTATCTTTATAAAAACAACGTAAAGGTTAAGGTTGTAGAAAAAACGAAGTTTCCGAGACTTGTAGTAGGCGAAAGCCTTATTCCACGTGTAATGGATCATTTTGCTGAAGCAGAATTGTTTGACGCTCTAGATGCGATGAACTTCGAGAAAAAATTAGGAGCTCGTTTTATCAGAGGAGAAGAAATCTGCAATTTTGATTTTAGCGTAAAATTTGGCGAAGGCTGGGATTGGACTTGGCAAGTTCCTAGAGCTGATTTTGACAATACAATGGCTCAGGAAATTGTTAGAAAAGGAATTGATCTGGAATTTGAAACTGAAGTTTTGGAAGTTTCTTTTGAAGGAAAAAATTCAAAAACTATCGTAAAAGACAAAGACGGAAACCTAAAAGAAATTCACGCTAAATTTATCATCGATTCTAGTGGTTATGGACGTGTTTTGCCAAGACTTTTAGATTTGGATACTCCGTCAAAACTAGATCCGCATTCTTCGATTTTTACGCATGTTAAAGATATTAATAGAGAAGAAGGTGTTGAGGGAACTCAAATTTCATTTGACATTCTGGAAACTCAAGTTTGGCTTTGGGTAATTCCGTTTTCTAACGGAAACACCAGTTTAGGCGTTGTTGGTCCGACAGATTTTATCAATTCTCTTTCTGAAAATAAAGATAATGCAGAGGCTTTGAGAAACGCCATTCAGAAATCGGATTATTATATTAAAAGATTTGCTGGAACAGAGTTTTTATTTGAGCCAGTTAAATTAGAAAATTACTCAAGAGCGGTAAAAAGAATGTACGGAGATGGTTTTGCCTTAACAGGAAACAGCTCAGAATTTTTGGACCCAGTTTTCTCTTCAGGTGTAGCTTTTGCAACCGAATCTGGAATGTTAGCGGCAAAATTATATTTAAAAGAATCACAAGGAATTCCTGTAGATTGGGAAGTGGAATTTACGCAATACATGAAACGCGGAATTGCTGTTTTCACGACTTATGTACAAGAATGGTACACAGGAAATCTTCAGACGTTGTTTTTTCATCAGCCAGAAAATCCTGAAGTAAAAGAGAAAATATGTGCCGTTTTAGCAGGTTATGTTTGGAACGAAGAAAATTCGTTTGTCAAGAAACATGATCACGTAATAGCTAATATGGCGTATTTACTAAATATGCAAAAAGAACAAAGCCCTGAGTAATCAGGGCTTTTTTATTGAAAAACATTTCATTTTTTAGATTCATTCCGTTAGGAATGTCTCATCGGTAGAAATTAAATTTGAATTACGATAATACGTTCCGTAGGAACGTTTGATTGATTGATGTGTATATTATTTCCGTAAATCAGATGTCCCTACAGGACATAATACAAAACGACAATATTTTTTCTACCAACCAGATATTCCTAACGGAATATTATAAATTACAATCCAAAAATCTTATCCATTAAAATCCATTTTTGTCCGGGCTTTGCCCAAGGTAAAGCTTGCTGGAATTTCCACATTAAAGTTTCCCATTCCTGAACTTTTTCATTTTCGGCATCGGCTTTATCTTTTTTCTCAAAAGAAAAATTTTCGTCACCTTCGATGATCATGAAAAGTCTATTTCCTGTGCAGTAAATGTCTAGAACTTCAATTCCAGAATCTTGAATGCTTTTTTTAATTTCTGGCCAGACATTTTCGTGCAGTTCTTTATATTCTGCAATTAAATTGGTGTCATCTTTTAAGTCTAAAGCCAGATAGAATTTTTGAGTTGCCATAATCTAAATTTATCCTTGGTAAGCTACAGCAGTTTGTTTACTTGTGCCTAAGCCTTCAATTCCTAATTCGATTACGTCACCTGCTTTAATGTAAATCGGATCTGGTTTAATTCCTAATCCAACTCCCGGAGGCGTTCCTGTACTGATTACGTCGCCAGGAAGTAATGTCATGAATTGGCTTAAATAATGTACTAAAAATGGAATTTTAAAAATCAAGTTTGAAGTATTACTGTTTTGGAACGTTTTTCCGTTTACAGTCAACCACATCTTTAAGTTATTTACATCACCAATTTCGTCCGGAGTTGCCATAATTGGTCCAAGAGGGGCGAAGGTGTCAGAACCTTTTCCTTTTGCCCATTGTCCGCCACGCTCGATTTGGAATGCTCTTTCGCTGTAATCATTCAAAAGGCAATATCCAGCGATGTAGTTTGGCGCATCTTCTTCAGAAACATAGCTTGCTTTTTTACCTACAACGAAAGCCAATTCCACTTCCCAGTCTGTTTTTTCGCTATTTTTTGGGATAATCAAATTATCATTTGGCCCACATAAAGAAGTGGTTGATTTAAAGAAAATAATTGGTTCTTCTGGAATTGCTGCGCCAGTTTCTTCACAGTGATCTACATAATTTAATCCGATGCAGATAATTTTTGAAGGACGTGCAACAGGCGAACCTAAACGTACTGAATCGCTAACTTCTGGTAATGCAGGATTATTTTTTAAAGCTTCTTCTAATTTTGCTAAACCGTCATTTTCAAAAAAAGCTTCGTTGTAATCTGTAACGATAGACGAAACATCATATCTTTTTTCATTTAGTAAAACTCCTGGTTTTTCCTTTCCTTCTTCTCCAAATCTAATAAGTTTCATATTTTAATTTTTTTAGTAATGTGTGTTTTTTTAGTCACGAATTCACGAATTTTTACAAATCACAATTTGTGAAATTCGCAGTTATTTTTAATTCGCGCAGATTTCACAAAGTTTTTAAATCTTTTTAATTCGTGAATTCGTGGCTATTGCTTTTTTTAGTTGTTCAATTTGATGAATCCTCCATCAATTGGGTAATCTGAACCTGTGATGAAAGACGATTCGTCGCTGCATAAGAATAAAGCTAAAGTTGCAATTTCTTCTGGTTTTCCCATACGGCCGATTGGTTGTGATTGTGATAGTTTTTCGAAAATCTCTTCTTCTTTTCCAGGATAATTTTTAGCGATAAATCCGTCTACGAAAGGCGTGTGAACTCTCGCAGGAGAAATAGAATTACATCTGATTTTATCATTCAAATAATCTTTTGCAACCGATAAAGTCATTGCCATTACAGCTCCTTTTGCCGTAGAATAAGCAAAACGATCTGGAATTCCAACCCAGCACGCAATTGAAGCTAAGTTCAAAATTACACCTCCGCCAGAATTTCTTAACGCCGGAATTGAAGCGTGAAGACAGTTGTAAACTCCTTTTACGTTTACATTCATGATGCGGTCAAAATCAGATTCAGAAGTGGTGTCTACTTTTCCAACGTGAGCAATACCAGCATTGTTTACCAGAATATTAATATTTCCGATTTTTTGAAAAGTTGAATTTACTTGTTCGTGGTTCGAAACATCACAAGCGTGAGCAAAAACAGTTCCTCCATTTGATTTGATTTCTTCAACCGTTTCTTTTGCACTTTCTTCTGTTAATTCTAAAATATGAACTTCAGCTCCTTGTTTAGCAAATAAAACTGAAATCGCTCTTCCAATTCCGCTACCACCGCCAGTGATAATTGCTTTTTTATTTTGTAATGAAAACATTTGATATAAATTTTTATGAGTTGTTTTTAATAGTCTTTTACAAAGATACGCCGCGTTTCCACGGAATAAAATCGTCTTGGTTTAATTGAACCGCTTTCGGAATAATTTCGCCGCTTGCTGCTTTGATGCAGTATTCTAAAATTTCCTCGCCCATTTCCTCAATAGATTTTTCACCACTAATGATTGGTCCACAGTCAATATCGATAATATCTTTCATTCTTGTTGCCAAAACCGAATTTGTTGCTACTTTAATTACAGGGCAAACAGGGTTTCCTGTCGGAGTTCCTAATCCCGTTGTAAATAAAATTAAAGTTGCCCCAGAAGCTGCTTTTCCAGTCGTTGCTTCAACGTCATTTCCTGGCGTACAAACTAAACTTAAACCGGGTTTTGTAACCAATTCGGTATAATCTAAAACATCAACTACGGGAGAAGTTCCGCCTTTTTTTGCTGCTCCAGCACTTTTGATGGCATCCGTAATTAATCCGTCTTTGATATTTCCCGGTGACGGATTCATGTGGAAACCTGAACCCACTTTATGCGCTAGTTCATCATAAGATTCCATTAAATCTATGAATTTTTTCGCCTTATCTTCTGTAATACATCTGTCGATTAAATTTTGCTCTGCACCACATAATTCTGGAAATTCAGCCAAAAGAATTTTTCCGCCTAAAGCTACGACTAAATCAGAAGTATAACCCACAGCAGGATTTGCAGAAACGCCACTGAATCCATCACTTCCACCACATTTTACACCAATACATAAATCGCTTAAAGGAGCATCGGTTCTTTCATATTTATTGATTTCGATTAAACCTTCAAACGTTTTTTTGATGGCATTGGTAATCAAAACTTCTTCGCTTTCTGTCTGTTGCTGTTCAAAAATAAACAACGGTTTATCGAAATCAGGGTTTTGTCTTTTTACATCATTTACAAAATCCTGAACTTGTAAATGCTGGCATCCTAAACTCAAAAGCGTGATTCCGCCCACGTTTGGATGATTCGCATAAGAAGCCAATAAAGCGCTCAAAGTAGAAGCATCCTGACGTGTTCCGCCACAGCCGCCTTGGTGATTTAAGAATTTAATTCCGTCTACATTTTCAAAAACACGTTTGTTTTTTGGTGTCGGATTTAATTCAATATTGATATCGTTAATATCATTTCCGTTCAAATAACCTTCTAGTAATTCGTGTGTAAATTGGTTGTATTTGTCTGTTACAGCATAACCCAATTGCTTGTGTAAAGCTTCTTTGATGACATCAAGATTTCTGTTTTCACAAAATACAGTCGGAATAAAAAGCCAGTAATTTGCTGTTCCAACGCGTCCATCTTTTCTTTTGTAACCTTTGAAAGTTCTGTTTTCGAATTTTGAAACATCAGGTGCGTTCCATTCGTAAGAAGCATTTCTATAGGCATAAGGATCTGCAGCATGTTTTAAGTTTTCGGTCGTCATTAGACTTCCTTTTGCCACATCGTTTTGCACTTTTCCAACCAAAACACCGTACATGTTTACTTCTTCTCCCTGCTTCATGTCCTGCATGTAGAATTTGTGTTTGGCTTTGATGAGGTCTTGTAAAACGTAAGTTTCGCTTTCAAAATGAATCGAATCGCCTTTTTGAAGATCGGTCAAGGCAACCAATACATTATCATCTGGATGTAGTTTTACCACCAGTTTTTTTGTTGTATTCTCTAACATTGTGTTGTTGTTTTTTTTCTTTTTTTTGATGTCACTGCTTTCGTTTTAAAACAATTTAATCCTTTGATTTTGTATAGAATTCGGGCAGTTAACGAAAAATAAAATTAGCTTTTTTACACATTGGTTAATAGTCTAATATTATCCGTATCTAATCTTTAATTATCTTTGCAGTATGAAATTGGAACAAACCAAAATAGCGTCTTATCTCAACACCAAAGTTTCGGTGCTGAATCGTATTGAACCTTTTTTTCAAGCGCCTTTTCATTCGCATCCCGAATTGGAGTTGGTGTATGTAAAAGAGAGTTATGGCAAACGAATTATTGGAAATTCGGTAATGCCTTTTGCACCTGGCGATATGGTTTTTTTAGGTTCTGATATTCCGCATGTGTGGTTAAATGACGAAAAATATTATCAAGGAATTGAAGATTTAAGAGCCAATTCGATTGTCGTGTATTTTCATAAAGATATTTTTGGACCGACTTTTTACGAATTAAAAGAAACTCAAAAAATCAACGAACTTTTTTTTCAGGCTGGAAAGGGAATTTCGATTATCGGAAAAACGAATAAACAGATTGCGAAAAAACTGGAAAAATTAGTTTCTAAAAAAGACTTCGAAGTTATTGTCGGACTTTTTGAGATTTTGTCTATCCTTTCTGAAAGTCAGGATATGATTTATATTAACGACGAAATTTATTCTTTGATGCAGAAGGATTCAAAAGTAGATCGTCTTTCGGAGGTTTTTCAATATGTGAATAAAAATTATAAAAAGAATATTTCGTTAGAAGAAATTGCCGCTGTCGCAAATATGACAAGAACGTCTTTCTGTAGAATGTTCAGAATTAAAACAAAGAAAAATTTTGTGGATTATCTGCACGAAATCCGAATTTCGAATGCCTGTAAATTGTTATTAGAAACCGATAAAAGCATGTCTGAGATTGCGTATGAATGTGGTTATAAAACAGCGTCAAACTTTAATAAACTCTTCAAAAAGGTTAAAGGAATTACGCCTTCCGATTTTAAAAACAATGCGAAGGTGAGTTTTGCCACTCCCGATAGCTATCGGGATTAAAGATTAAAGAGGATTCAAATCTGTTTGAAAAGAAATAG
Source organism: Flavobacterium sp. LPB0248 (assembly GCF_013388355.1). Classification (GTDB taxonomy): domain Bacteria; phylum Bacteroidota; class Bacteroidia; order Flavobacteriales; family Flavobacteriaceae; genus Flavobacterium. The sequence continues at coordinate 2,599,665 of NZ_CP058246.1, read as the reverse complement.
CCACGAATTCACGAATTAAAACAATTCAAAAAAGCTGTGAAAATCTGAATAAAAAACTAGCTAACAATTTCACAAATTAAGGTGATTTAAAAATTTGTGAAATCTGAGTGAAATAAAAAAGTAAGCCACGAATTAATAAATTTATTCTCAACGATTGTCAAAAAATAATTCGTGAATTCGTGGCTAAAAAAATTATATAGAACGATCTAAATGAGTATAACCGCCGTCTACATAAATAATCTGTCCTGTTGTATGGCTTGATTTTTCAGACAATAAGAAAACAACCATATTCGCAATTTCTTCTGCGGTTGTCATTCTGTTTTCTAACGGAATGTTTTTAGTGATTGCAGCCAATTTTTCTTCTTTATTTTCAAAAGTATTGATCCACGTTTCATAAAGTGGTGTGTAACATTCAGCCACGATTACGGCGTTTACACGAATGCTGTATTTTAATAATTCAACCGCCCATTCTCTGGTTAAAGCATTTCTTCCGCCGTTTGAAGCGGCATAAGCTGAGGTTCCACCTTGACCAGTTTCGGCAGTTTTAGAACCGATGTTTACAATCGCTCCTTTCGATTCTTTCAAATACGGAAGAGCATGTTGCGCCATTAAATAATAATGCACTAAATTTTTGTGAAGCGAAGCGGCGAAATCTTCATAATTTCCGTTTTCTAATCCAACGCCATCATTAACTCCAGCATTGTTTACTAATCCGTCAATGCGGCCGAATTTTGCGATTACGGCTTCAACGGCTTTTTTGCAGTCTTCAGGTTTTGTCAAATCGGCGGCAACTTGATGCGCTTCTTTTCCAATGGCTTTTAATTCTTCTACGGCTTTGATGTTATCATTTTCGTTACGTCCAACGATAAACGGAATGGCATTTTCTTCGGCCAGAACCTTAACGATTCCTAAACCGATTCCCTTTGCGCCTCCCGTAACGATAATGATTTTTTTGGTTAATGATAACTGCATGATATTAATATATTATAATTTGAAATTCAGTTTTTTTGCCACAGATTAAAAGCATTACAATGATTCGCTTTAGTTTGTCACCCTGAGCGAAGTCGAAGGGCGTTCCAATTAGACGTGGGCTTCGACTCCGCTCAGCCTGACAAATGGATTATGAAAATCATTTAAATCTAATGCATATATTTTCTATTGACTAGATTTCTTTAAAAAATTTACAGCTGTTGTTCATGACAAACAACAGCTGTAAAAATAGAGAGAATAGAACTGATAATTTATTACCAGAACTTAACATAAAGCGCAACAATAATCAATAATGTAATTACAATTAAGACTGTTGTTTGCGGTTTAACTTTAAACATTCCAGGTTCTGTCTCGAATGCTTTAGGGTTTACTTTTGGTCCAGCGAAACTTATTAGAATCATGGCAATCATTGTAAATAAGAATGATAATCCCATACAGATGTGGAACGGAATTTCAAAAGCTCCTTTTCCGTTATTGTAAGCTGTGTATAAAAGTGTATCGTTTCCAAATAAAGCTGGAGCGTATTCGTTGAATAAAACAGATAATAAGAATCCTAAAATTACTCCCACGATTGCCGCTGTTCCAGTAGTTCTTTTCCAGAACATACCTAAGAAGAACATAGCAAAAACTCCAGGGCTGATGAATCCAGTATATTTTTGGATATAGGTAAATCCACCAACACCACCAATTCCTAAAACGTCATTCCAAGTAAATAAAACAGCTAAAAGCATTGCAGCAAAAACGGCAAGTCTACCAATATTTACCTGTTGCTTTTCACCAGCTTCTTTTTGAATGTATTTTTTATGAATATCTAATGTATAGATTGTAGAAATACTGTTTACTTTTCCAGCTAAAGATGCTACGATTGCAGCAGTTAAAGCGGCAACAGAAAGTCCTTTTAATCCAGTTGGAAGGAATGTTAAAACAGCAGAGTAAGCTCCATCTTTTCCTCCAACCAATTGAGGTAAATGCCCGTTTGTGTATAAAACATAAGCAGCAATACCAGGTAACATTACGATAAGTGGCATTAATAATTTTAACATACCAGCAAACAAGATTCCTGTACGAGCTGTTTGTAAATCTGCTCCAAGCGCTCTTTGTGTAATGTATTGGTTACATCCCCAATAGTTTAAGTTGATGATCCAGATACCAGCAGCGTAAGACAACAATCCAGGGAAAGTTAAATATTTATCGATTTCTAACTGAGAAGATGTAGCAGTCGGTTTTGGGATAATCATTTTGAAATGCTCAGGAGCTTCTTTCATTAAAACTTTGAAACCAGCGATTGCATTTTCGCCTACTCCAAAATACTGTCCAACAGTTGTTAGAGCAATATAAGAAGTCACCAAACCTCCAATAATTAAAACGGCAACCTGAATAACGTCTGTATAAGCCACAACTTTCATTCCTCCAAGAGAAATAAATAAAGCAAAAACAGCCAAACCAATCATAATTGCGTGAAGGTATTGACCTCCAGCAAGACCGTTAATAGCAACAGCTCCTAAATATAAAATAGAAGTCAAGTTTACAAAAACGTATAAAAACAGCCAGAAAACAGCCATAATCAAAGCAGTAGATTCGTTGTAACGTGTTTTTAAGAACTGTGGCATCGTGTAGATCTTGTTTTTAAGATATACAGGGATAAACCACACAGCCACAATAATAAGGGCAATAGCGGCAAGCCATTCGTAAGCAGCAACAGCGATTCCTAAAAAGAAACCTTCACCACTCATACCGATGAATTGTTCTGCAGAGATATTAGAAGCAATAAGAGAAGCTCCAATTGCCCACCAAGTTAAATTTCCTTCAGCCAAAAAGTAAGCTTTAGCATCTTGTTCGTCTTGTTTACGTTTGCGATAAACGGTGTAACCGTAGACCGAGACTACGATAAAATAAATAATAAAAACCGCATAATCTGCGAAAGCGAGGTTTTGGTTCATTGTTAGTAGTATTTTAAATAATTATTATAGGGTTGTTTGTTTATTTGGTTTTAAATCAGTTTTTGTGTTGTGTAATCTTGTTAAATATGCAAGATGTGTTTTATTTCTGTTATTTTTTTGCGAAAAAAAAGCAGAAGCCAAATGTAAAATAAAAATTTAGAAATAAGCCATGAGTAAATGTGTTTTTTACATTTATTCAATTGAAATTGTGTTAAATTTTTTTAGTTTTAAGCTTTATTCAAAAACAAGTTATTGGGCTTTTACCAGACTTTTGTAATGTACATCTGAAAGCTGTCTTAAAATTTCGGCACTTTTTTCGGGTGTAATATCACGTTGAGATTCTCCTAACATTTCATATCCTACCATAAATTTCTTTACAGTTGCAGATCTTAACAACGGCGGATAAAAATGCATGTGGAAATGCCATTCTGGATGCAGTAAGCCATCTGTTGGCGATTGGTGAATTCCTGATGAATATGGAAATGAAGTATTGAATAAATTATCGTACTTCGTTGTTAACTGTTTTAAAATTTTCGCGAAAGCGGTGCTTTCTTCGGCAGTAAAACTAGTGATTTTGTTTACGGCTCTTTTGCTTACAATCATCGTTTCGTATGGCCAGATTGCCCAAAACGGAACCAATGCGACAAAGTGATCATTCTCGATTACGATACGTTCGCCAGCTTTCAATTCAGCTTTAACGTAATCTTCTAATAATGTTCTTTCGTTTTTATCGTAATATGATTTTAAGCTGTTTTGTGTTTTTTCAACTTGAGTCGGTAATGAAGACTGCGCCCAGATTTGTCCGTGCGGGTGAGGATTGCTGCAGCCCATTACACTTCCTTTATTTTCAAAAATCTGAACGTGATTGATGTATTTGATGTTTCCTAAATCGGTATATTCTTTCTGCCAGGTTTTGATGATGTTTTCAATATCGGCAATTTCCATTTCTGGAAGAGTCAAATCGTGTCTTGGTGAGAAACATACTACTCTCGAAATTCCTTGCTCTGGTTTTGCTTTAAAGAAGGTATGTTTAATATCGTCTTCAAAAATAATTTCGTCCTGCTTCATTGCAGCAAAATCATTTTCAAAAACAAAACTGCTTTCGTATTGTGGGTTATTCATTCCGTTGGCACGAACATTTCCTGGACACAAATAACAAGTTGGGTCGTATTTTGGAAGTTCTTCTGTAGAAATAGTTTCATTTTGTCCTTGCCAAGGGCGTTTTGCACGATGAGGTGAAACCAATACCCATTCGTTAATTAATGGATTGAAGCGTCTGTGCGGATCTTCGTTAATGTCAAAATTTTTCATTGTACTGTGTGTGGTTTTAAAGTAGCGTTGTTCCGTTTGAGATTTTTACATCATAGAATTTTAATTCAATTCCAAATGTATCTAAATAAAGCTTCGAAAATTTACGCTTAACCTCATTTTCATGCCCTTTTTTAACTAAATTGATGGTACAGCCACCAAAACCGCCTCCCATAAGTCGAGAACCAATAATGGCATCGTCTTCTTTTGCTGTATCAACAAGCATATCTAATTCTTCGCAGCTTACTTCATATTCTTGAGATAATCCGTAATGTGTTTCGAAAAGTAATTCTCCTAACTGCTCAATATTTCCTTGATCTAAAGCTTCGCATGCTTTGATAACACGGTTAATTTCTTTTACCACAAAATGAACTCTGCTGAATACTTTTTCGGTCATTTTGTCTTTAAGACTCAAAACCTGCTCTTCTGTAGCATTTCTAAAAGTTTTTACTTCTGGAAAATGGTTTTTTATGATAGATAAACCTTCTTCACATTCGATTCTTCTGGTATTGTATTCTGATGCAAAAAGAGAATGCTTTACATTAGAATCAAATAAAACCAAAGAATAATCTTTAAAGTCAGCATTATGATATTCAAAATCTAAAGTGTTGCAGTCTAGCTGAATTACTTTGTTTTCAAGACCGTGAACGCTTGAAAATTGGTCCATAATTCCGCAGTTGATACCAACCCAATGTTCTGCTTTTTGTCCTAATAACGAAATATCTTTTTTCTCAATTTTTAAATCAAAAAGAGATTTAATTCCGAAAAGCATTCCGCATTCTAAAGCCGCAGAAGAAGACAATCCAGAACCAACCGGAATATTACTGCTGAAAACACAGTTGAAACCATCAAATGAAAATCCGTTATCTTGTAATTGTTTAATTACTCCACGAATATAATTTGTCCAAACCACATCGCTCAGTTTTACTTCCTGAGTCAAATCGATTTCAAATTCTTCGTTTAAATCGATAGCGATTATTTTGGAAGTTTTAGTGTTGTTTTTTTCAAAAGCAAAGCAAATCACTTTGTCAATTGCAGCAGGTAAAACATAACCGTCATTGTAATCAATATGTTCTCCAATAATGTTAATTCTGCCTGGAGAAAGTACCGTTTTCTGAGGAGAAGATCCAAAAGATTTCTCAAAAAAAGCAACGGTATTTTGTATTAAAATATCATTCATTATAGTTGCGTAATTGTGGTATTGTATAGTTAGTTTAAGGTTTCAAATTTGTAAAGCGTTTTTTGCGTGTATTCTTCTCCTTTTCTCAAAACAGCATTTGGAAAATGATTTTGATTTGGAGCATCTGGAAAATTCTGCGTTTCAAAACAAATACCGCTTTGGGCATTGTAATCTACATTTTCTTTTCCCTTCAATTTTCCGAAACAATTTCCGCCAACATATATATGTACGCTTGGCTGATCGGTGTAAACATTCATTCTCAATTTATTTTTCAAACTGATTAACTGCGCTACGATTTCAGTTTTAGAATTTACCACAAAAGAATTGTCAATTGGAAACGGACAGCTTTTAGGCGTTCTAAAATCAAAATCATGATTGGTCAAATCGGTATAATTTCCGGTTGGAATATTATCTGAATTTGTTTCCAGCATTTTAGCCGATTTGATAAACATCTGTTGTTCCAACAAATTTCCATCATGTCCGTCAAGGTTAAAATAACTGTGATGTGTCAAATTGATAACTGTATCTTCGGTAGATGTTGCTTTATATTCTAGTTTTAATTCATTTTCTTCAGTCAAAGTATAAGTCAAATAAACCGTCATTTCGCCAGGGAAATTTTCGTCTAAATGTGCGCTTAAAAGACCAAAAGTAATTGATGGATTTTCGCCAGAAGTTGCATGAACAACACTCCAAGCTTTTCTTCCAAATCCCATTACTCCTCCGTGAAGTGTGTTGCCGTTATTGTTTCCGTCTAGCAGAAACTTTTTATCGTCAAGACTGAAAGTTGCATTATGAATACGGCCTGCGTAACGGCCAACCGTTGTTCCGAAATAAGGAGCACTTGGTAGATTGTAGGATTCTAAATAGGACTCTAAATTATCAAACCCTAATACAACATCTATTAATTTTTCATTTACTGGAATTTGGATTGAAGTTACCGTTGCGCCATAATTGATGACTTGAACTTTCATTCCGTTTTTATTAACCAAATCAAATGAATAAATTTCTTCTTTATTGGGCATTAAACCAAACAATTTGCAATTGTGAGTCTCTTTTAAATGCGATATGTGTTTTATTTCCATATAATTTTTACCAAAAATGAAATCCAAAAGTAGAAACATTTTCTATATTTGCATACCAGTACCTACCAGTTTTTAATTATAATAGTCAAAATGACTTTATCATAACCATGATTTCAATTCAAAATAATATTGGTCTGCCAAAATATAAGCAGATAATTCTTTCAATCGAAAAAGCGATTGAAGAGGGTAATTTAATTAAAGGCGATCGTCTTCCATCTGTCAATAAGGTTTGTCTTGCCTTTTCTTTATCTCGAGATACGGTCTTATTGGCGTACGATGAATTGAAGAAAAGAGGGATTATTTACGCTATTCCAGGCAAAGGTTATTATGTTAAAAGCGTTGAAATCACTATAACTCAGAAGATTTTTTTGCTTTTTGACGAATTGAATATTTTCAAAGAAGACATTTATAATTCGTTTTTAAAAAACATTGGCAAAAATGTGCAGGTCGATATTTTCTTTCATCATTTTAATGTTCAGGTTTTTAAAAAACTGATAAATGACAGTAACGGAAATTATACAAAATATATCATCATGCCGACGAACTTAAACGATATCGTCAATTCTATAAAAACCCTACCAGTAAGCGACGTAATTATCTTGGATCAGACCAATTCGGAGCTAAAAATGTTTCCAGCGATTTATCAAAACCATCAAAAAGATATTTACGAAGGCTTAATGAAAGGCAAATCCCGATTGTCAAAATACAAGAAACTGATCCTGATTTTCCCTGGTTTTAGAGAACCTGCTGGAATGAAATTAGGTTTTGAATCGTTTTGCCAAGCCTATAGTTTCGATTATGAAATTATCTCAGATTTCAGCAACCAGTCTATTGCTTTTGGAGACTTATATATTATTCCTCATGACCGAGATTTGCTTTTGGTTATAGAAAATGCAATGGGCAGAAACTTAAAATTGGGAGAAGATTTTGGAATTATATCTTATAATGAAACTCCACTGAAAAAAATTGCCGCAAACGGAATCACGACGATTTCGACCAATTTTGAATTGATGGGAAAAATTCTAGCCGATATGGTTCTGAAAGGAATAAAAGAGCAGATCGAAAATAAATCTGCTCTTATATTGAGGAATTCTTTATAAATTTCCCCCGCAGATTTAGCCGATTTTTTTGATAATTGATCAGCCAAATCTATTAAATCTGCGAGAGAATAAATAAAACTCTTATAAATTAAGTGCAAAGTTGTTTTGCAGTTTCTCTTCGTATTTCTCCTTATTAAAGGTATATAAATAAGAGCCTTTTCGAGAAGATTGCATGTCTTTTTCGTCAAGTTTGTTTAAAATCTCAAGCGAATTAATTTTGCTGATGAAATTTCTTTTGTCCAATTCTTTGCTTAAAATAGCTTCGTATAATTCTAAAAGCTGGCGCATGGTGAATTTTTCAGGAAGCAATTCAAAACCAATTGGTTTTACAGAAGTTTTGTAACGTAGTCTCTTTATAGCATTTTGAACCATTTCGTTGTGGTCAAAAATTAAGTTTGGAGCGTCGTTAATTGGGAACCATTCAGCGTGATAATTTTTAATCAATTCAGCATTGTGGTTTTCGATATTAATTAAAGCAAAATAAGAAACCGAAATGGTTCTTTCTACTGGGTCACGATCAATTTCGCTATAAGCATGCAATTGCTCCATATAAATATCGTTCAACCCTGTATACGTATTTAAGATTCTGGTTGCGGCAGCATCTAAAACTTCATCACGCTTTAAGAACCCTCCAATCAAGGACCATTTTCCTTTTTCAGGTTCAAAATCTCTTTGAATCAAAAGGATTTTAAGACCATCATTGTCGAATCCGAAAATGATGCAGTCTACCGCCAGTAAAACTTTATCAGCAGAGCTATAACTATTTAGCATATATAATTAATTTGGATGGGTAAATATATAAACTTCTTAAAAGGTTTCATAATTATTAATGTAAGATTTACACTTAATTATGGTTTGTTATGAAATAAGTATTTTTTGTTTGGTAATTATGGAGGATTGCGGATAAAATTTTGCTCGGCTTAGAAGTGACCAAATTTAGTGCAAAGTTTTTTATTATAAGAGATTTTCTAAATATTGCTTTCTAATTATTTTAAAGGAATTTTTCAGAAATACGCTTTTAATTATGGTTAAATTGACTATTAGTCATTTTTTTAACTACATTTACAAATGTTCAAAACACACTTAACTGTTGTTTGAATCTTTTTTTAAGCTTAAAAAAAACAAATTTCCTTATAGAAAACCTTACTTACTATTAAAAACCACATTATGAAAAAACCACTTTTCCTTTTGATGATGGCACTGTTTTATCAGTTTGCATTTTCTCAGGTTACTACAATTTCGATAAAAAATAATAGCGATTCACCGACTATTAGCAAGGACATTTACGGTCATTTTGCAGAACATTTGGGACACTGTATTTATGGTGGATTTTTTGTTGGAGACACTTCTAAAATTCCAAATACAAAAGGAGTTCGTAATGATATTATAAAAGCATTAAAAGATTTAAAAATTCCGAATTTGAGATGGCCAGGCGGGTGTTTTGCCGATACGTATCATTGGAAAGACGGAATTGGTCCAAAAGAACAGCGTCCGACAATTGTAAACCAATGGTGGGGAGGAGTTACAGAAGACAATAGTTTTGGTACGCACGACTTTTTGAATATGTGTGAATTGCTTGGCGCGGAACCTTATTTGTCTGGAAATGTAGGAAGTGGAACCGTTCAAGAATTGGCTGATTGGGTTCAGTACACAAATTTCGCAGGAAAAAGTCCAATGAGTGATTTGCGCAAAAAAAACGGAAGAACAGAACCTTGGAAAGTGAAATATTGGGGAATTGGGAATGAAGCTTGGGGTTGTGGTGGTAATATGACGGCAGATTATTATGCAAACGAATATAAAAAGTTTGCCACTTTTATGTCTGATTGGGGAAATACAGGTGGAATTACAAGAATTGCGTCTGGAGCAAACAGTTCTGATTACAACTGGACAGAAGTTTTAATGAAAAACATTCCGTTAAGTATGCTCGGTGGTGTTGGTGTTCATCATTATGCTGTAATCAATTGGGATAAAAAAGGCTCTGATGTTGATTTTACTGAAAAAGAGTATTTTTTAACTATGCAGTCGGCCTTAAAAATGGAAGAATTAGTGACCAAACATGCTGCTGTTATGGATAAATACGATCCAGAAAAAAAAGTTGCTATGATTGTAGATGAATGGGGAGGCTGGTATGATGTGCAAAAAGGGACAAATCCTGGTTTTTTATATCAGCAGAATACCATGCGCGATGCAGTTTTGGCGGGTGCGACTTTAAATATTTTCAACAATCATGCAGATCGTGTTCGTATGGCAAATCTAGCACAATGCGTTAATGTGCTTCAGGCCGTAATCTTAACAGACAAAGCCAAAATGATTACAACGCCAACCTATCATGTAATGAAAATGTACAGCGTGCATCAAGACGCAAAATTACTTCCTATAGATTTTAAATCGCCATCTTATACTTTTAATGGAGAAACCATTCCTGCTGTTTCAGCTTCTGCATCAAAAGATCAAGGCGGATTGGTTCATATTTCTCTTGTAAATATTGATGCTGTAAATAAGAACAAAATAGAAATTGATGTAAAAGATCTGGGCGTAAAAAACTTTACAGGAAGTATTATTACAGCTTCAAAACTACAAGACTATAACTCTTTTGAAAATCCGAACAAAATTATTCCTGTTGTTTTTAAAGGATTCGAAAATAAAAAAGGAAAATTGGAAATAACATTGCCGCCTTACTCAGTATTGGTTTTGGAAGGGAAATAATGTAGAAAAATGAAAAAATATCAATTTTACTTATTGAGTATTTGTCTATTGCTTCTGATTTCTTGTAAAGAAACCAAAAGTCAAATTGTACAAAATGATAAAACTTCTGTATTAAAAGGAGGCTATCAAATAGAACCAGTAAACATTCAAAATGTAAAACTGACAGATTCTTTTTGGCTTCCAATTATCAAGAGAGTTCAGGAAATAACTATAGAATATGCCATTAAAAAATGCGATGAAGAAGGCCGTTTTGAGAATTTTTTAATTGCAGGAAAACAAAAAAACGGTACAACAAGAGGAGAAATGCCTTTTGATGATACCGATGTTTATAAGATTATAGAAGGAGCATCAAATACTTTAATCAGCGCGCCAAACCCGAAATTAGAAAGAGTTCTGGATTCGATGATTGCTATTGTAAAAGTTGGTCAGGAACCAGATGGTTATATTACGACATGGCGAACTATAAATCCGGCAAAACCACCTGCGAGCTGGGTTCCTGTTATTGAAGGGAAACGCTGGGAATCGTTGCAGATTAGTCATGAATTATACAATCCGGGACATTTAATTGAAGCGGCAATTGTGCATTATGAAGCAACAGGCAAGACCAATTTTCTTGAAATTGCTATAAAAGCCGCCGATATGCTGGTTCGAACTTTTGGCGATAATCCAAGACAAGTAAAAGGTGTTCCGGGACATCAGATTGTAGAAACAGGATTGCTGAAATTGTATCAAATTACTGGAAACAAAGATTATCTTAAACTGGCAAAATATTATTTGGACAATCGGGGCAATTCGAATAATCATAAACTATATGGAGAAAATGCCCAAGATCATATACCTGTTGTGCAGCAAAAAGAAGTTGTAGGTCATGCAGTGAGAGCGGTATATATGTATGCAGGAATGACAGATATTGCAGCATTGACAAAAGATAAAGCTTATGAAAATGCTGTAAATAATTTGTGGGACAATATGGTGAATAAGAAAATGTATATCACAGGCGGAATAGGGTCAAGACATGATGGAGAAGCTTTCGGAGCAAATTATGAACTTCCGAATTTAACAGCTTATAATGAAACTTGTGCCGCAATTGGCGATGTATATTGGAATCATAGATTGCATAATTTATACGGAGAATCAAAATATTTTGATGTTATCGAAAGAACAATGTACAACGGATTAATATCGGGTATTTCGCTTGACGGAAAACAATTTTTTTATCCAAATGCCTTAGAAGCAGACGGAGTTTATAAATCGAATCGTGGTTCTTGTACAAGACAAGGCTGGTTTGACTGTTCTTGCTGTCCAACTAATTTAATTCGTTTTATTCCTTCAATTCCAGGATTGATTTATTCCAAAACAAAAGATGTTTTGTATGTCAATTTATATGCTTCAAACAATGCGTCTTTCCAATTAGGAAAAACAGATTTACAGATTTCGCAGCAGACTTCTTATCCGTGGAACGGAAAAATTGCAATTTCGGTTAATCCAAAAAAAGAAAGTCAGTTTACAATCAAACTTCGCGTTCCGGGTTGGTCTAGAAATGAGGTTTTGCCAGGAGATTTATATAGTTATAAAAAGGCTTCAGATCAAAAAACAACAATAAGTTTAAACGGAGAAACTCTAGCAATTCAGCCAGAAAATGGATATTTCTCAATCACTAGAAATTGGAAAAAAGGGGACAAAATTAATCTCAATTTTCCAATGGAAGTTCAAGAAGTAATAACAAGTCCAAAAGCAGGAATCAATACAAACAAAGTTTCTCTGGAATACGGACCAATAGTTTATGCGGTTGAAGAAATTGATAACAAAAACAATTTTGATAAAATCGATGTAAACGCTTCTGATACTTTCAAAGTAAAAAAGGAAGCCAATTTATTGCAAGGAGTAAATATAATTGAGAACTCAAAATTGAAAGCGATTCCATATTATTCTTGGTCGAATCGAGGAGTTGGAAAAATGAAAGTTTGGTTAGATTATAAGAATCAGTAAAAATTCTAGAGTTACAGATTCCACAGATTAAAAGGATTAAAAAATCATTTAAGTTCTTTTAATCTGTGGAAAAAAAATAAAATTCGAAACAATTTTAAAGCACGATTTAATAACGATTTGAAGATTAAGTTGAAATAATCGCAACGTTATAAATGTATTGCTAACATTTATTTTTTGTTTGAAAGCTAAAATGCTGTTTTAATGCATTTATAGCAAAAATGAATCATGCAATTTAAGTTAAGTGTTTTTTACACACTTATAAAATAATTATATCTATATTTGTCAATATTTTAAAAATAAAATAGAATGAAAAATTATGTAATAGGATTGGACTACGGAACAGATTCTGTTCGCGCGGTGCTGATAGACGCTGAAAATGGACAAGAATTGGCATCCAATGTTTCTCATTACAAAAGATGGAAAAACAAACAATATTGTGACGCTTCTATAAATCAATTTCGTCAGCATCCTTTGGATCATATTGAAGGATTGGAAATTACAATTCAGAATGTTGTTAAAGAAAGTAAAGTAGATCCTTCATTAGTAAAAGGAATTTGTATCGATACAACTGGATCTTCTCCAGTTCCAGTTACAAAAGACGGAACGCCATTAGCATTGACAAAAGGTTTTGAAGAGAATCCAAATGCAATGATGGTTTTATGGAAAGATCATACATCAATTAATGAAGCAAACGAAATCAACGAACTTGCAGTTAGCTGGGGCGGAGAAGATGTTACCAAATATGTTGGAGGAATTTATTCATCTGAATGGTTTTGGGCAAAAATTCTTCATATCGCAAGACAAGACGAAGCCGTTAGAAATGCGGCGCACACTTGGATGGAGCATTGCGATTTAATGACATATTTATTAATTGAAGATAAAGATTTAAAAACCTTCAAAAGAAGCCGTTGTGCAGCAGGTCACAAAGCAATGTGGCACACAGATTGGAACGGATTGCCACCAGTTGAATTTTTAGAAAAATTACATCCGTATTTAGCACAGCTTCGTGGTAATTTATATGATGAAACGTATACGTCTGATCTAGTTGCTGGAAAACTAAGCCAAGAATGGGCAGACCGTTTAGGACTTTCCACAGAAACAGTTGTAGCTGTTGGAACTTTCGATGCGCACTCTGGTGCAGTTGGAGCTAAAATCGAAGAAAATACTTTAGTTCGCGTTATGGGAACTTCAACTTGTGATATTCTAGTTGGTTCTTATGATGAGGTTGGAACAAAAACCGTTCGCGGCATCTGCGGCCAAGTTGATGGTTCTGTTATTCCAGGATTTATTGGTTTAGAAGCAGGACAATCTGCCTTTGGCGATTTATTGGCTTGGTACAAAGAATTATTAATGTGGCCAACGGAACATTTATTAGGTGCTACGTCACTTTTAAATGATGCTCAAAAAGAACAATTAAGGGAAGAATTCAGTAATAAATTAATTGTCGAATTGACAAAAGAATCTGAAAAAATTCCGGTTTCAGAAAGTCTTCCAATTGCTTTAGATTGGATCAACGGACGCAGAACTCCAGATGCGAATCAGGAAGTAAAAAGCGCGATTTCAAATTTATCTTTAGGAACAAAAGCACCTCATATTTTTAAAGCTTTAGTAAATGCAATTTGTTTTGGAGCGAAGAAAATTGTAGACCGTTTTGAGGAAGAAGGTGTAAAAATCGACAGCGTAATCGGAATTGGCGGCGTTGCTCGTAAATCTCCTTTCATTATGCAGACTTTGGCTAACGTTTTAAACAAGCCAATTAAAATTGCAGCTTCAGACCAAACTCCGGCTTTAGGTGCGGCAATTTACGCAGCTGTTGCGGCAGGAATTTATCCAAACGTAATCGAAGCAAGCCAAAAAATCGGAAGTGATTTTGATGGAGAATATTTCCCTCAGACAGATAAAGTAGAAGCGTATCATAAGCTTCTTTTAGGATATGAAAAATTAAGTGCTTTTGCAGATCCAAACCTTAAAATATCGAAACATGAGCTCTCAATATAAAGATTTAAAACAAGAATGTTACGAAGCCAATATGCAGTTAAATGCATTGAATTTGGTGGTGTATACATTTGGAAATGTAAGCGCCGTGGACAGAAAAAATGGTGTTTTTGCCATTAAGCCAAGCGGAGTTCCTTACGAAGATTTAAAACCTGAAGATATTGTAATTGTCGATTTTGACAATAATGTTATCGAAGGTACAATGCGTCCGTCATCTGATACAAAAACGCATGCTTATTTATACAAACATTGGCCAAATATTGGAGGTGTTGCGCATACACACGCAACTTATTCTGTGGCTTGGGCACAATCGCAGCAAGATATTCCAATTTTCGGAACAACGCATGCCGATCATTTAACAGCTGATATTCCGTGCGCACCGCCAATGGCAGATTCTCTGATCGAAGGAAACTACGAACACAATACCGGAATTCAGATCTTGGATTGTTTCAAAGAAAAAAATCTTTCTTATGAAGAAGTAGAAATGATTCTAATTGGAAATCACGGTCCGTTTGCGTGGGGTAAAAATGCGGCAAAAGCGGTTTACAACAGTAAAGTTTTAGAAGTAGTTGCCGAAATGGCGTATTTGACTTTGCAAATAAATCCAAATGCGCCAAGATTAAAAGATTCATTAATAAAGAAACATTACAACCGCAAACACGGAAAAGATTCGTATTACGGACAGTAAAAGTTTTGTTTCAGGTTTCAGGTTTTTTTTGTTTCAAGTTCTTGAAACGTGAAACTTGGAAGGTGAAACAAACAAAACAAAAACAATAATATAACAAATTGAGTTTTCAGATTCCAATAACGTGAAACCTGAAACTTGAAACAAAAATAACAAAATGATAGACATTTCTCAAAAAGAAGTATGGTTTGTAGTAGGAAGCCAGGAATTATACGGTGAAGAAACACTTAGAAAAGTAGCAGAACATTCTCAGATTATTGCAAAAGGATTAGACGCTTCGTCTTTAATTCCAGTAAAAGTGGTTTATAAAGATGTGGTGAAATCTCCTTCGCAGATTTTAGATGTGTGTTTGGCAGCGAATTCTGAGAAAAACTGTATCGGAATTATCGCTTGGATGCATACTTTCTCTCCAGCAAAAATGTGGATTGGCGGATTAAATATCCTTAAAAAGCCATTATGCCATTTACATACACAATATAACGCTGAAATTCCGTGGGGATCTATCGACATGGATTTCATGAACTTAAACCAATCGGCTCACGGAGATCGCGAATTTGGTTTCATCATGTCAAGATTACGTAAAAAACGTAAAGTAGTGGTTGGACATTGGGAAGATCAAAGGGTTCAAAAACAACTAGGAATCTGGTCAAGAGTCGTTTTGGGTTGGGATGAACTTCAAAACCTAAAAGTAGCTCGTATTGGAGATAATATGCGTGAAGTTGCCGTTACAGAAGGAGATAAAGTTGAAGCTCAAATTCGTTTTGGAATGTCGGTTAACGGATATGATTCTTCAGATGTTACCAAACATATTGAAAAAGTAACAGACAAACAATTAAACGATTTATTAGCAATTTATGAGTCTTCTTATAACTTAACTGATTCTTTAAAAGAAGGTGGAGCACAAAGAAGTTCGTTGGTTGAAGCGGCAAAAATTGAGTTAGGATTAAGAGCTTTCCTTGAAGAAGGAGGATTTGGAGCTTTCACAGATACATTTGAAAACCTTGGTGTTTGGAAACAATTACCAGGAATCGCGACACAAAGATTAATGGCTGATGGTTATGGTTTTGGTGGAGAAGGAGATTGGAAAACAGCTGCAATGGTAAGAGCTTTAAAAGTAATGTGTATTGGTTTAGAAGGTGGAACTTCTTTCATGGAAGATTACACATACCATTTCACACCTCAAAAATCATATGTTTTAGGATCTCACATGTTAGAGATCTGTCCATCAATCGCTGACGGAAAACCTTCTTGCGAAGTTCACCCATTAGGAATTGGAGGAAAAGAAGATCCAGCACGTTTGGTATTTAATTCGCCTGCAGGTGACGCAATCAATGTGTCTTTGGTAGATATGGGAACTCGTTTCCGCTTAATTGTAAACGAAGTTGAAGCAGTTAAGCCAATGGCAGAATTGCCAAAACTTCCAGTTGCACGTGTTCTTTGGGATTGCAAACCAAATTTAGAGGTTGCGGCAACAGCCTGGATTTTGGCTGGTGGAGCACACCACACGGTTTACAGCCAGTCAATCACAACAGAATATATGGAAGATTTCGCAGACATCGCTGGAATCGAATTATTGGTAATTGATGAGAAAACAACTGTAAGAGAATTTAAAGATAAAATCAACGCCAACGAAGCATATTTCCATTTGTTTCAACACGGCCTATAAAGTAGTAAAATGTAATTTGTAAGATGTAAAATGTGAAAAAATTAAAAAGGTGATTTTTACATTTTTAAAATGATTAAATTTCGCATCTGACATTTTACTTCTAACATTTAACTTTTTACAAACCAAAAAAATATCATTTATGAATGTATTAAAACGCTCTCTTTTTATACTAAGCTTACTTGGAACTGCTATTGTTTTAGTTCAATGTAAAAGCGATAAAAAAGCTGATACAGAAAAAGTTGCTACTGAAGGAAAAGATTTAGTCACGATTGACAAATCAGAATACGGAACTACTGCCAAAGGCGAAAAAGTCGAGAGTTATAAACTGAAAAACCAAAGCGGGATGGAAGTGGACATCATCACTTTTGGTGGAAGAATTACAGATTTGAAGGTGCCGAACAAAGAAGGTGTTTCAGAAAATGTAGTAATCGGATTCAGTTCTTTGGCGCAATATGAAAAAGAGAATCCGTTTTTTGGAGCATTAATTGGAAGATATGGAAACCGAATTGCAAAAGGTAAATTTTCATTAGATGGAAAAGAATATCAGTTAGCGATAAACAATGCGCCAAATGCTTTACACGGTGGTCCGCAAGGATTTTTTAATGTAGTTTGGAAAGCAGATGAGGTTAAATCTGGTGAAAACGCTTCTCTAAAATTATCTTATGTAAGTAAAGATATGGAAGAAGGATATCCAGGAAATTTAAAGGTTTTTGTAACCTATACCTTGACTAATGATAATCAGTTAGAAGTGCTTTACGAAGCAACAACAGACAAAAAAACGGTTGTTAACTTAACACAGCATTCATATTTCAATTTATCTGGAGATTTTACCAAAACAATCTTAGATCATGAATTGACTTTAAATGCTGATAAATTAGTTCCAGTAGATGCCGATTTGATTCCAACAGGAAAATTGGAAGATGTGACTGGTACGCCTTTCGATTTCAGAACGCCAAAATTAATTGGAAAAGACATCAATGCTAAAAATGATCAGTTAGAAAAAGGAAAAGGTTACGATCACTGCTGGGTATTGAATAATCCTGAAAAAGGAAAAACAATTATAGCAAAAGTATACCATGCAGCAAGCGGAAGAGTTATGGAAATGACAACAGACGAACCTGGAATTCAGTTCTATTCAGGAAATTTCCTTGACGGAACGTTGCCAATGCCAAACGGCGGAACTTTTGCACATAGAACAGGATTATGTTTAGAAACAGAACATTATCCAGATTCTCCAAATCAGAAAAATTTCCCAACAACGGTTCTAAATCCGGGAGAAAATTATAAAACAAAAACTACTTTTAAGTTTTCAGTTCAAAAATAAATTTTTTAGAATTTGTTAAGTAGTTTAGTTCTATGAAAAACCTCGAAAGTATTTAGCTTTCGAGGTTTTTTTATTTCGAAGATTTTTTTGTTTTTGAATAAGGATTTTGAGAGTCAAATTATATCATTTGATTCTTATATTTGATGTTAACTATCTAATCAAAATTTTGAAAAAAGAACCTAAAACCACTTTCATGAAATGACTATTATCAAAAAAAATAAATTTATTTCAGCACTTTGTTTTTTATTTTTTATAGTTTTTCATCATATTAATGCTCAAATAACATTGACGAATAATGTTGGTAGTGCACTTGTTAAGACAGATATGTTGGGCTGTGATAATAGTGAGGGCTGGTCAAGGATATTTAAAATGTCAGATTTTGGAATAAAAGCAAACGAACAGTTTATTATTAAATCTGGACAAATAGGAATTGCTAAATCGAATATTAATACAGAATTATATGTAACAGTTTATAGTCTTGATGCAGATTATTCAGAATATATCGATACGCCTTATCACAAAATGGTATTAGGAACGGGGAGTCTCGGAAAAACCCCAATTGTTACTGGCGCTCCTCAAATTGTTCAAGCAGAATTTGATGCGCCAATAATTGTTCCCGCAGGAATTGATAGGATTTTAGTAACAGTTTCAAAATTTAAAGACATTTATAACCCGACTTCTGTAGAAATTCTTATTGCAGGAACTGAATTAGATAAGGGAGAATCTATATATTCCGGGTGCGGTAATCCATATGGTAATATATCTACAAAAGTTTTACCAATCCCCGTTCCAAATGCCAATTTTTTTATAACTCTAACAGGTGATATTTTTAATGTAAAAACTGCAGGACCAATAACTAGATTGTCGCATAATGTATGTGATGATGTTATGGAAACAGGTATCCACTCTTGTTATGGAAGTGGACAATTTTGGGCAAGAGATTTTACTTTAAAAGATTTTGGTATATCAAACAATGAAGAATTTGTAATTAATTCGGGGCAAGTTGGACTTAATGGAACTAGTTGGGGTATAGAAGCAACCTTTAATATTTATAAAATAGATGATAATTTTCCTGCTTCCTTCTCAACTGCAGATTTAATTGGAAGCAGTCAAACAGTAAGTGTTCCTTATATAGGAGGCGGCAGAGATTCTCGAGTCATACAAGTAGATTTTAAAACGCCAATAGTTATTCCTGCAGGTGTCGAGAGAATTTTAGTAGAAGTCTATAAAGGACTTGTTGCTAATTCAATGGGATTAGCATTTATTGCTGGTTCGGCTCAAGATAATGGTATCTCATGGGAGAGAGGAGGATGTAAGAATCTTCAAGACGGTTCATATCCCAACATAGACAAATACGTCAATGTTGCCTCATTCGGATATCCAAATGCGAATTTCTACATAAATGTAACGGGAAATGTAAAAAATGTTTCGAACCATTTTGAAATGAATTTTTCAAATATATGCTCAGAGTTTTTAAAAGAATTCAGTATTGATGATCAATCAAAAGTAGCTTCTATAGAATGGAATTTTGGAGATCCGGCATCCGGAGCAAGTAACATTTCTACAGATTTATCTCCTTTTCATGATTTTTCAGCGGATGGAAAATATACTATCACAGCAAAGGTTACAGGTAAAGATGGAACTGTTGAAAATTTATCGGAAACAATAGATGCAAAAGAACCCCCAAAAACTTATGGGATTAATAATATCTATGCTTGCGAAGATTTAGCTGGAACAGGTATTTCAAAATCATTCGATGTTTCTACAGTTATGCAGCAAGTGTTAGGAGGGCAAACAGATAAAGATATTTCTTTTATAGATGGTAAGGGAAAGAAATATAGTTCTCTACCAAATCCGTTCACGAATACGATTAAAGATAGAGAAACTATAACAGTAAGAGTAAGTCATAAAGATAATTTATGTTGCTACTCTGAAACTACATTTGATTTAATTGTAAATCCATTGGCAGATTTGTCAACTGTTACTGATTTAATTGTTTGTGATAATGGAAATGGTTTTGCACAGTTTAATTTGAAGCCTGTTGAAACTTCAATTTTAGGGACTTCGACTGACTTAAATGTCGAGTTTTATCATCAAAATGGGCAAAAAATACAAGGAGCTTTAAACTCGGTTACAAATTTAATTGTAAAAGAAGAAATAATTAGAGTAAGAGCTATCAATATTAATACGAACTGTTATAACGAATCAACATTTAAGTTAATTGTAAGCCCGGTTCCTGTTGCAAATTCTTTACAAGAATTAATAGGATGTGATGATAACAATGACGGGATTTCGGAATATTTTGATACATCAAATATCGAATCTTTGGTTT
Organism: Flavobacterium sp. LPB0248; assembly: GCF_013388355.1. Lineage (GTDB taxonomy): Bacteria > Bacteroidota > Bacteroidia > Flavobacteriales > Flavobacteriaceae > Flavobacterium. Next base: position 2,579,368 of record NZ_CP058246.1, on the reverse strand, counting down.
TGGGAAATCAGCAGGGAATGAAAGTTTCTTATTTTGACAGCAACGGAAATTCATTGACAAGTCCATTACCTAATCCTTATACAAATACTACTAAGAATCGAGAATTAATTACGATTAGAGTTACTAATATTTTGACTAACTGTTATAAAGAAACAACATTAGTTTTGAAAACAGCTTCTCAGCCGCAAATTAATAAGCCATCTAACAAATATGCTTGTGATGAAGGAAATGGTTTTGCCACTTTTGATATGTCTACTATAGAATCTGAAATTATAGGAAATCAAACTGGACTTAAAGTAATGTATTATGATAATAATGGAAAGGAATTGTCAAGTCCGTTTCCAGCTTTATTTCGAAATACTCAGCCAAAATTGCAGACAATAAAAGTAAAAGTAGAAAGTCAAACAAATAGTCTTTGTAATTCTGAAACAAGTTTTGATTTGTTGGTGAATGAATTGCCAACTGTAAAGATTGAAAAAAAATATTTTCTGTGTAATTTGGAAGCTTCATTACATGTAAATGTTGAGAGCAATTTGGATAGCTACAACTGGAAATTTGAAGATGGTAATGTTATTTCAAATACCTATGAAGCAAATTTAGCAAACTCAGGAAAGTACACCTTGGTGGTTGGGAAAATTCAAAATGATATTTATTGTGAAAATAAATTTGAATTCGAATTAATAAGATCTACACTTCCATTTATTAAGGGAATAAAGTATAAAGAATTGTCGGATAACAACTTTGTTGAAATTATTCCATCAATTGATGGAAATTTGGAATATTCTATAGATGGTATAAATTATCAGGATAGTAATTATTTTTCGGATGTTCAAGGCGGAACTTATATGGTTTATATGAGAGATAAAGATGGCTGTGGGCAAGATTCGAAAGAAGTAACTGTAATTGACTATCCTAAATTTTTCACTCCTAATAGTGATGGGCACAATGATCTGTGGCAAATCGCAAGTATAAAAAAATATCCCAATTCAAAAGTTTCCATATTTGACAGATATGGCAGATTGCTGAAAGAGCTTTTTGCAAATGATTTAGGTTGGGACGGATTTTATAATGGAAAAGAAATGCCATCTGATGATTACTGGTTTAAAGCTAATTTTAATGATAAAACTGTTTTCTCAGGGCATTTTTCATTAAAAAGATAACAATTAAAATACTCAAATTGAATCAGACAATAAAATGATATTTAAGCATTTATTCAAAGCAAAGTTAAACTGGACTTCCAAACAAAATTCAGAGGAATCATCAAAAAGATTCTACAGCAAAACCCATCAGATTAAAATTGAAGGGAAACCAGTTTTAGATGTATCGGCAGCAAAAGCTTTCAAAGGCGATCCTGAATTATACAATCCTGAAGATTTATTGTTGAGCAGTTTAGTTTCCTGCCATATGATGTCGTATTTATATGTTTGCTCGCAAAACGGAATAGAAGTTTTGGAATATTCGGACAATGCAGAAGCGACCTTAGAAGTAAATCCAGAAGGAAGCGGACGTTTTGTAGAAGCACGATTATATCCGAAAGTAAAAATTTCAAATCCAGATAAAATAGAATTGGCTTTAGAGTTGCATCATAAAGCAAATCAATTGTGTTTTATTGCTAATTCGTGCAATTTTCCTGTTTTGCATGAAGCTAGTTGTGAGATTTCTAGAATAATATAGCAAGATTTGGATTTTTTAAATGTTATAATACACCCAAATTGCAGGTTTAAAAAACGTATAAAAATGAAAATCAAAAATTGTTTACTAACAGATCTCAAAGAGATTTCATCTCTTTATGAAGCGGCGAGAAATTTACAAATTCAAAGAGAAATGGTTGTTTGGCCATCTTTTGAAGACTCTTTTCTCATAAAAGAGATAGAAGAAAAACGCCAGTGGAAAATAGTCATAGACGACTTCATAGCTTGTAATTGGGCGATTACTTTTGAAGATAAAGAAATCTGGGAAGAAAGAGATAACAACGACGCAATATACATTCACCGAATTTGTACAAATCCCAAGTTACGAGGTAATAGATATATAGACGAAATTGTAGCGTGGTCAAAAAAATATGCAAATGATCAAGAAAAGAGATATGTGCGATTAGACACATTAGGAAACAATACCAAATTGATTGAGCATTATACATCGGCAGGATTTGATTTTCTAGGAATGGTTAAGTTGATAGATACAGAAAAGTTGCCATATCATTATCAAAAAGAACCTAATTGTTGCCTTTTTGAAATTGATTTACGAAGCGAAAGTTAGGTTGTATTACTTTTCTCGTTACCGAAATCAAAATGTTTTAAAGAAAAGTTGTAAAACTAAAAAAACCTCTTCCGTTAAGAAGAGGTTTTTATGTACCCGGAGCCGGAGTCGAACCGGCACGGTTTCCCACAGGTGTTTGAGACCAGCGCGTCTACCAATTCCGCCATCCGGGCGTAGCAGACGAAAAAATAATCAAAAGCGATTATTTTAACGCAATAGAATGAAGTCATAAATGGCGCCATTCCTTTAACACGGTGCAAATGTAAAAAATAATTTTAAACGAACTACTAAAAATACTTAAATTTTTGCTTTCAGTGTTCAATAAATTTTATAAATTTGCAGCTCGTTAAAACGAAGCACACACAACTAACTACATCCGAGACATTTATATGCATTCTGCTTTATTGAAATATAAAGTTGAATTTTTTTAAAAGTAACGGGATAAAACAACAAATTACAATGTCGCACCTAGAACCAGAAGCTAAAATTTTTGCTTGTTCACAAAGTGTTTATCTTGCAGAAAAAATTGCAAAAGATTACGGAATTCCGTTAGGAAAAGTAACGATGTCAACGTATAGTGATGGAGAATTTCAGCCGTCTTACGAAGAATCAATAAGAGGTTTACGAGTATTTATCGTATGTTCAACTTTTCCAAGTGCAGATAATCTGATGGAATTGTTGTTAATGATTGATGCGGCAAAACGTGCATCAGCAAGACATATTACAGCTGTTATGCCTTATTTTGGTTGGGCAAGACAAGACAGAAAAGACAAACCAAGAGTTCCAATTGGAGCTAAATTAGTAGCAAACCTACTAACAGCTGCAGGAGCAACAAGAATCATGACAATGGATTTGCATGCAGACCAGATTCAAGGATTCTTTGAAAAACCAGTAGATCATTTATTTGCATCTACGATCTTTTTACCATACGTAGAAAGTTTAAAGTTAGAAAATCTAACAATTGCATCTCCAGATATGGGAGGTTCAAAAAGAGCATATGCTTACTCTAAGTTTTTGGAATCAGATGTAGTAATCTGTTACAAACAAAGAAAAGCAGCCAACGTTATCGATACTATGGAGCTAATTGGTGAAGTAAAAGGACGTAACGTAATCTTGGTAGACGACATGATCGATACAGGAGGGACTTTAGCGAAAGCGGCAGACCTTATGATTGAAAAAGGAGCGCTAAGTGTAAGAGCAATTTGTACGCACGCTATTTTATCTGGCGGAGCATACGAAAAAATCGAAAACTCAAAATTAACCGAGTTAATCGTAACAGATTCTATTCCGTTAAAGAAAGAGTCAAAAAAGATAAAAGTGGTAAGCTGTGCACCTCTATTTGCTGAGGTAATGCAGATGGTTCACCACAACAATTCCATCAGTGGAAAATTCATTATGTAAAAGCAGTAAGCTTTAGGCTTTAGGCCGTAAGCTTATTCACTTTGCATAAAAAAAGCTTGAAGCATATTGCTTAAAGCTTACAGCAAACAAGAATATTTATTTAATAACTATATTTTTTTACAATGAAATCGATTACAATTAAAGGATCAGAAAGAGAAAGCGTGGGCAAAGTGTCAACTAAAGCCTTACGTAATGCTGGACAGGTACCTTGCGTTTTATACGGAGGAAACCAGGCAGTACACTTCTCAGCAGACGTTACTGCATTCAAAAACTTGGTTTACACTCCAAACGCTCACACTGTTGTGATCGAACTTGGAAAAGGAAAATCATTCAATGCAATTTTGCAAGATATCCAAGTTCACCCAGTATCTGACAAAATTTTACACATTGACTTCTTCCAATTATTTGATGATAAAGAAATCACAATGGAAGTTCCTGTGAAAATCGTTGGTACATCTAAAGGTGTTCTTGCGGGAGGTGTTTTACGTTTAAACCAACGTAAATTGAAAGTTAAAGCTTTACCAGCAAATCTTCCTGATTTCGTTGAAGCTGACATCACTCCACTTGAAATGGGTAACAAATTATACGTTACTAAAGTTGGAAAACCAGAGTACAAAATTATGCACCCAGACAACACTGTTGTTTGTCAAGTAAGAATCTCTCGTGCTGCTATGAAAGCTGCTCAAGAAGCTGCAAAAGCTGCAAAAGCTCCTGCAAAAGGAAAGAAAAAATAATTTTTTTTCAACTCAATACCAAAAGCCTCAATCTTACGATTGGGGCTTTTTTTTAGGTACTAAGTTTCTAAGATGCTGAGATGCTAAGTTTTTTTTATCGTTGTCAGGCTGAGCGAAGTCGAAGCCCACGCAAAGTATGGAATTTAGATTGTCGAGCTTCTTGTGGGGCTTCGACTTCGCTCAACCTGACAACACGAAATAAGGAATCAAGATAAATCGGCATGATCAACTAACCCTACGAGAGAACTCTCTTTGTGTTCTTTGCAAATCTCGATAAAAAATATTTCTTCGCGCACTTTGCGTAAATCCTTCGCGTACTTTGCGGTTAAGCCACGACCAATAAGAAATTATCTAATTGACGCATTTTCAAATTTTCAAATTATCCAATTGCCACATTCTCTAATTAATCTTACTTTTGCAATCATGATAAAATGGATAACAAAACTGTTTTCATCAACACCAAAAGAAGAGAACATAGAGGATAATATGAAACCGGAGGTTCACGAACATCAAAAAAACAATATAAAAAACGTGAGTAAAAAATATTTAATCGTCGGATTAGGAAATATCGGAGCCGAATACGTAAACACCAGACATAATATCGGATTTAAAGTCCTAGACTTTTTAGCCAGAAAAGAAGGGCTTTCTTTTGAAACCGTAAAATTAGGTTCAATGGCTGAATACAAATTTAAAGGGAGAACCTTTTTTCTTTTAAAACCAAATACTTACATGAATTTAAGTGGCAAGGCGGTAAAATATTGGATGGATAAGGAAAATATACCGCTAGAGAATATTTTGGTCATTACAGACGATTTAAACCTGTCATTCGGAACTATTAGAATAAAACCTAAAGGCAGCGACGGTGGTCATAATGGTTTAAAAAATATTAATCTAGTTTTAAATACACAAAATTATACCCGCTACAGATTTGGTATTAGTGACGAATTCAAAAAAGGACAGCAGGTAGACTATGTTCTAGGAGAATGGACTGCTGAAGAAGAAGCAAAACTTCCAGAGCGCTTAGAAACTTCTGCAGAAATTATTAAAATTTTTGGAACAGCAGGTTTAGAAAATACAATGACTACATTTAATGGAAAATAAAGATTTTCAGGTGTTTATATTATAAAAATGTAAATTATCAGTGAATTTAATTCAATTATAACGAAATAGTATTTTCAATTCCAAAGTTAAATGTCTAAATTTGGGATAAATTATTTATAAACCATAAAAATCATAATACCATGGCTTTTGAATTACCACAATTACCTTATGCATACGATGCATTAGAACCACATATTGATGCACGTACAATGGAAATCCATCATACAAAGCACCACAACGCTTATACTACAAATCTTAATGCAGCTATCGCTGGAACAGATTTAGAAGGAAAAACAATCGAAAATATCTTAATCAATTTAGATAAATCTAACGCTGCAGTTCGTAACAATGGTGGAGGTTTCTACAACCACAATTTATTCTGGACTGTAATGTCTCCAAACGGAGGAGGATTGCCAACAGGTGATTTATTAGCTGCAATTGAAGCTTCTTTTGGATCTTTCGAAGAATTTAAAGCAAAATTTGCTAAAGCTGGTGCTACACAATTTGGTTCTGGATGGGCTTGGTTAACAGTTCAAAAAGGAGGAAAATTAGAAGTTGTAGGTACTCCGAATCAAGATAATCCATTAATGCCAGAAGTTGCTGGTCACGGTGGAACTCCAATCTTAGGAATGGATGTTTGGGAGCACGCTTACTACTTAAACTACCAAAACAGAAGACCAGATTATATTGAAGCTTTTTTCAGTGTAATTAACTGGACAGAAGTTGCTAGAAGATTTGCTTTAGATAAATAAGAAAATAGAGCAAAGAATAAAGATAAAAGACGAGCCTAAGTGCTCGTCTTTTTTTTATATATATACATTTCGTCTATAAGCTTTCGTCTATTTTCTTTCCTCTTACTAAAAAAAGAAAAATAAAAAAGGCGGAACTTCTTCCGCCTTTTTTGCCCCAAATCTACCATAAACTTAACCTACTAATGTTATGGTTCTGTAAAAGTATGGCAGATATTTTTTTGAATGAAACATTTCAGATAAAAGGCAAGTATATCCGATAAAAGGCCTGTATTGCCAGTTTTTAAAATTTCCTAGATTTATTTCAATAAAAAAGGCGGAATTTCTTCCACCTTTTTTGCCCCAAATCTACCATAAACTAACCTACTAATGTTATGGTTTAGTAAATGTATGGCAGTAATTTTTATAAAGAAAAATTTTTAGATGAAAAGCAATTATACTCGATGAAAAGTATTTAATCAACTGTTTTTCAATTAATTACACTTAAAAAATAAAAAAGGCGGAAGTTACTCCGCCTTTTTTGCCCCAAATCTACCATAAACTAACCTACTAATGTTATGGTCTAGTAAATGTATGGCAGTTATTCTTGTGAAGAAAAATTTTCAGATAAAAGGTAAGTAAATCCGATGAAGAGATATAATCGGCTGTTTATAAATAATTTGAGTTTATTCCAATAAAAAAGGTGGAATTGCTTCCACCCTTTTTGCCCCAAATCTACCATAAACTTAACCTACTAATGTTATGGTATTTCAAAAGTATCATAGCTTTTCAACTTCACCAAAGAAATAGGATGAACGGCAAAAAAAACCGATGAAATGCACAATTTAACCTTTTATTAGTATTTTATTAATACGCTCTAGCGTCTTTTCCTTCGTAAAAATTCATGAAAGCACGATTTACAACTCGATTTCCACCAGAAGTAGGGTAATCTCCTGTGAAATACCAGTCACCTAAATTTTTAGGACATGCTTTATGCAAATCGTCAACTGTTTGGAAGATGATTTTTACTTCAGCATTAATTTCTGGTGAGCTTAACATTTCTGCAATTTTATCTGAAATCTCCTCGTCTGTAAATTGGTCGTAAATTGCTGTTACATAGTTTACAATATCTTTATCAAGGAAATTTTCTTGAGCTTTACATTTTGCATAAACTTCATCTACAATATGATAAAGGTTTCTTTCTTTTAATAAAGCAAGTGCTGCTCTAAAAGCAACTAAACCTTCTAGTTTTGCCATATCAATTCCATAACAATCAGGGTAACGAATTTGTGGAGCAGATGAAACAATAACAATGCGTTTTGGTTTTAAACGATCCATCATTTTAATGATGCTCATTTTCAATGTAGTACCACGAACAATACTGTCGTCGATAATAACCAAATTATCTTCTGGTTTAATTACGCCATAAGTAACATCGTAAACGTGGGCTACTAAATCATCACGGCTGCTATCTTCAGTAATAAAAGTTCTAAGTTTAGCATCTTTAATCGCAACTTTCTCTGTACGAATCTTTACAGCTAAAAGTTCCTGAAGGGTTTCTGTTGTTAATGTATTTCTGTTTTCAAGAATATAATTGTTTTTTCTCTGGTTTAAGAAATCCTGAGCGGCTTCGACTAAACCATAAAAAGAAGTTTCGGCTGTATTTGGAATATAAGAGAAAACAGTGTTGTCTGTATCGCTATCAATTGCTTTAAGAACAGCAGGTAAAATTAATTTTCCTAAATCTTTACGTTCTTGATAGATTTCGGCATCACTTCCTCTTGAGAAATAAATTCTTTCGAACGAACAAGCTTTTTTGATCGTTGGTTCCAAGATTTGATTCATAGAAACATTTCCGTTTTTCTTGATGATCAAAGCGTGACCTGGATCGATTTCTTGAACACTTTCAAAAGGAACATTAAATACAGTTTGAATAACAGGTCTTTCAGAAGCTACAACTACTACTTCGTCATCTTGATAGAAATAAGCTGGGCGAATTCCTGCTGGATCTCTAAAAACAAACGCATCACCATGACCTAACAAGCCTGCCATAGCGTAACCTCCGTCTAAGTTTTTAGCCGAACGAGCTAGTATTTTAGCAATATCCAAACGTTCTGCAATTACTGGAGAAGCTTCTCTTTTAGAATATCCTTCAGCTTTACAGTCCTGATATAATTGCATTACTTCTTTGTCTAAGAAGTGACCAATTTTTTCCATTACAGTAACAGTATCAGCCATTTCTTTTGGATGCTGTCCTAATTCAACTAGATTTTCGAAAAGTTCTTTAACATTGGTCATATTAAAGTTTCCAGCCAAAATCAAGTTACGGTGCATCCAGTTGCTTTGACGCAAAAATGGGTGAACACTTTCGATGCTGTTTTTTCCAAAAGTTCCGTAGCGAACGTGACCTAAAAACAATTCTCCAACATAAGGAATATTTGCTTTTAGCTCTTTCATGTCGTCTCCAAGTTCTGGATGCGCTTTTAGTTCTTCGCTAACGCGCTCATTGATTTGTTTGAAAACATCTTGGATAGGTTGTGAATGATTTGAACGGACTCTGCTGATATAACGTTGTCCAGGTTCAACATCAAATTTAATGCTAGCAAAACCAGCTCCGTCTTGTCCACGGTTGTGCTGTTTTTCCATCATTAGATACATCTTCTGGATTCCGTAGAAAGCAGTTCCGTATTTTTCTTTATAATATTCAAGCGGTTTTAGTAGTCTAACTAAGGCTATACCACATTCGTGTTTTAAAGCGTCGCTCATTGTTTTTTGTTATTTGTGTGTTGTTGTAAGTTGTGTGTATTAACGTAATAAAAAAAGCCCCGTTTTATCGAGGCTCTTAGGCATTATATTTCTATGTCAAACTGAGTTAACGACTTAAATTGCTGTAATCGAATCGCTACTTCGGCTTTGCTTAATGATTCCATCCTTTCGGTTCCAAATTTTTCAACGCAGAACGAAGCTAAATTTGAACCGTAAATAATTGCATTCTTCATGTTGTTGAATGAAATGTTTTCGCTCTGTGCAATAAACCCAGAGAAACCACCTGCAAAAGTGTCTCCAGCTCCTGTTGGATCAAAAACATCTTCTAATGGTAAAGCTGGTGCAAAGAAAACTTCTCTGTTGTGGAATAAAAGTGCTCCGTGTTCTCCTTTTTTGATCACCACATATTTTGGTCCCATATCTTGGATTTTAGAAGCTGCTTTTACTAATGAATATTCGCCAGAAAGCTGTCTGGCTTCTTCGTCATTGATTGTAATAACATCTACACGTTTAATAACGTCTAATAATTCTGGAAGAGCGCAGTCCATCCAAAAGTTCATAGTATCTAAAACTACTAATTTTGGTTTTTTCTCCATCTGATCTAAAACACTGCTTTGTACTAATGGATGTAAGTTTCCTAACATCACAACATCAGCATCTTTGTAGTTTTGAGGAACTTTTGGCTGAAAATCAGCTAAAACATTCAACTCTGTTACAAGAGTGTCTCTAGAATTTAAATCGTTGTGGTATAAACCGCTCCAGAAAAAAGTCTTTCCACCTTTTACAATTTCGATACCAGAGATATCAATATTTTTTGAAGTTAAAAGATCTAAATGTTCTTGAGGGAAATCGTCGCCAACTACAGAAACAATGGCCGATTGCAAGTTAAAAAATGAAGCTGATAAACCAATATACGTTGCAGCACCACCTAATATTTTATCTGTTTTTCCGAAAGGAGTTTCAATCGCGTCGAAAGCAACTGTTCCAACAATCAATAGTTTATTCATTTTATGAATTTCGAATTAGGGTGCAAAGATACTTCATAAGTTACAATCTTGCAACGGTTTAGGGTCTCAAAATTTTCTTAAAAAAATGAAGGTGTTTTCGAAGTAAAACTATTGTAAATGAATGAATTAAAATTGATTTTTCGCAGTGTTTATAATAGGTTTTTTGAATTTAAGATGCAACTTTTTTGAAAATAATTGCGAATAATTTACAGCTGATTCTTCTATCTTGTTTTTTTAAATGAAGAGGATTCTCTTTTTCCGATTAAAACACGAAAAATTCTTTATGTATGATTTTTAATTTATTTTATATTTTTAATCCAATTGATTGCATCTTTCATCGGTTCTTCAGATTTGGAAAATGCTGTATTGTGACCCAAGTCTGGAAACAATTTATATTCATAATGCTTTCCTTTAGATTTCAATGCATCAAGATATTCGATGGATAGATTCGTAGGAACTTGAATATCTTTACCTCCAAAAATCCATATTCCTGGAATTGATAGTTTAGAAAGAATACCTTTAGGATCTGTGTCAACGAATTCGTATTTATCAGGGTCATTGAATACATGTTTTCTTGCCTCTTCTTCAGAGTGTGTTTCCCAAAAATTTTTATCTCCATTGGTGTAAAATTGGAATCTCAATTGTTCTTTAACTGTTATAAGAGCTCCGCTAAATATGGTCATAAATTTAACTTTCTTGTTTTTCTCTGCAGCCAATGGAATTATCCATCCAGCTTGACTGCCTCCTATTAAACCGATTGATATTTTATTATTTGATAAGGATTTAGATAAAGTATTTACAGCAGCACTTACATCTAAAGACAAAAGATTTAGATTTGAGAAATCAACATTATTTGTTCCTACTTCTGGTCCAGCATATATGCCACCCGATTCTCCGACTCCGCGTTTGTCGTAGGTTAAAACTGCAATTCCGTTGTTGGCTAGAGTTGTAGCAAAGTCTGTCATTCTTTTTTCTTGTCCAGATCCATGAACAATCACAACAGCTGCTTGCACATTGTTTGGTATAAAAACAGTTCCAGCAAGTGAAATGCCTTCACTAACAAATTTTACTTCTTTAGTAGTAAAGTTTGACGGAGCTGCTACTGTATAGGTAGTGACAAAAAACAACAACAATAATAGAATATATATGGATGTTTTTTTTCCTTTTAGAACTTGTTTAAAAAATGTTGTTTTGTTTTTCATCTTTAAATCTATAATTGATACTTTTTGTCAAAATAATTCTTCAAAATTCCAACCTGAACCAAAATCATAATTGGAACAATCAAAATGGCATACAAGATGTTTTTAGAAAAATGAATTCCAGAAAATGCCGTTGAGATTCGATTAGAATATAATTTCCCGACTTCATCAATTTTGAAATCAGTTTCTGAGACAGAGAATAGAGAAGCATAAATTACTAATGCTGCGACAGCCAATCCCATCAAAATCCAGATTGGTTTAGGAATTAAAGGTTTGTATACTTTGAGTTTTTTCTCTTCTAAAAGATGAACATCAGCCATTATTTTGGAAGTAAAATCTATTGATGGCGACTGCAGTTTGTCTTCAGCCATCATTTTCTCAATAAGTTGTTCTATATTTTTATCGCTCTCTTTCATAACATTCTATTATTTCTGGTTCTAACTGCTGTCTCAAAATTACAGCTAATTTCTGTCGGCTCCTAAATAACTTTACTTTGGCATTGTTGGCCGATATATTCATGATTTTTCCAATTTCTTCTAAATTTTGATCATCAAAATAAAATAAGGTCAAAAGGAAGTTTTCATCACTTGGTAATAAATTTAAACATTTCTGAATGGTTTGCTTTCGTTCTTTTTCTTCTAGAGCGCTCAAAGCGTTGTCCATTGTTTTGATTAAATGAGAAGAAAAATCATCAATAGAAATATTTAAATCTTCTTTTTTATTTTTCTTTAAACGGTCTAGACACGTATTATAAGCAATTTTATAAATCCAAGTCGAAAATTTAGAATCGCCCTTAAATTTTGTCAGCGAATTGTAAATCTTTATAAAGGTGTCTTGAGCCACTTCTTCCGCTTCTTCTCGATTCTTAACCATTTTAAGAGCCAAAGTAAAGATCATATCTTTATATCGATCCACAAGAACGGCAAATGCATTGGTCTCACCTTGCAAAATTTTATCGATATAATGTTGATCATGTATTGTGCTCATATTATATAGGACGACAGTTTGTTTCTTTAGGTTACAAGAAATTGGAAAATAATTCCAAACTTTTTAAATTACTTCGCCCGTTCGCGATCGCTCAGGTCCAAATTCCAATCCTTTTATTATATAATAATGTATAGGAGTTGAACTTTGTTAAAGTTTTTTACAATCAAAATTAATTGATAATCAGTTAGTTTTGAGGTTTTGGATTTAAAATTTAAAAATTTTTCCAAAAAATTGTAACCTCAATTTAAAAGGTGTCGTCATATGGAGTATCAATCAATTATAAAAACATAAAATTATGGGACCACAAGTTTTAGTACCGCTAAGTCTTTTTTTGATGATCTTCGGGATCGTTTATTTAATTTTTTCAACAAGAAACAGAGAGCGACTGGCTCTTATAGAAAAAGGAGTAGATGCTAGTATTTTTTTGCAGGGAAGAGGTAAAGGAGTTCCAGCTTGGAAAATATTTGTTGTTAATATAGCTTTCTTATTAATAGGTAGTGGAGTTGGAATTTTTCTAGCGTTGTTAATTACAACTTATACTTCTCTTAATGACAGCGCAGTTTACCCTTCAATTATTTTTATAATGGCAGGAATCGGACTTTTGACTGGATTTAAAACAGCAAAAGATTTAGATAAAGAGTAAGAGTTAAAATTAGTAATTTGATATAACGTATCGAGAATTTAGGTTTTCGATACGTTATTTTTTTATTTCAATTTAGAATCGGTGTTTTCGTAGTAAGAATCAATAGAAAGTTTTGGCTGCATTGATGCCATCACGGCCAATTGATCGCAACGCTCATTTTGCGGATGATTGTTGTGTCCTTTTATCCATTTAAAATCTACTTGATGTTTTCTGTAAACAACTAAAAAGCGTTTCCATAAATCAGCATTTTTTCTTCCTGCAAAACCTTTTTTCTCCCAGCCAAGAACCCATTTTTTTTCGACAGAATCTACGACGTATTTAGAATCAGAAACTACCAAAACTTTCATATTTGGCTTTTTTAGTTTTTCTAGCCCCACAATTACAGCCAGAAGTTCCATTCTATTATTAGTAGTAAGTCGAAAACCTTCATAGAATTCTTTTTTATGAGGAGTTCCAACCAATTCCATTACCACGCCGTAACCACCATTGCCAGGATTTCCTTTTGCCGCGCCATCTGTATATATATGTACTTCGTGATTCATTAATTTATTTTAGACTTCTTAGATTTTTAGATTGTTAGACTTTTAGATTTTTCTTTTTTGGACATCGAAGATCTTTAGATTCTAGACTGCTTAGATTTTTAAAAATGCTTTAGATGAAAATCTAAGTAGTCTTATGTCTAAGAAGTCTAATAATCTAAATTTCTAATAATCTATGAATAATCTCTGGGAAATGTTTTTGTTCCAGTTCGTGAATCTTTTCTGCAACAGTTTCTGGAGTATCTTCATCAGTTAAAGCAACATTTGCCTGAAAGATGATAGCGCCTTCGTCATAATTTTCATTAACGTAATGAATTGAGATTCCAGTTTCTTTTTCCTTATTATTAACTATAGCTCTATGTATGTGCATTCCGTACATTCCCTTCCCGCCATAATTAGGTAAAAGTGCCGGATGTATGTTTATTATTTTGTTTGGATATTGTTCGATGATGTTTTCGGGGAATTTGAGTAAAAAACCAGCCAGAATTATCAAATCTGGGTCGATTTCCTGTACTTTTTGTAATACATTTCTTTCTAAAAGTTCGTTTTTTGAGAAGATTTCGACAGGAATTTGATGATTTTTTGCTCTGTCAATAACTTTTGCCGAAGCATTATTTGTAAAGACCGAAACGACCTTTGCAATTTCGGTGTTCGAAAAATATTTTATAATGTTCTCTGTGTTAGTTCCTGATCCTGAGGCAAAAACGATAATTTTTTTCATAAAGCTGTGTGTTTTAAGACTGCAAAAAACGGAATAAAAATCGAAAATAAATAGCTTTAAAAGACCTTTCTTGAAATTAATTTTATAAATTAGTGTCACATTTATAAACTAAATAGTTGTTTTAAAATAAAGTTTTTTATTTTTGCCAACAAATTAAATTCTAAAATTAAAGATTATGTCAGACATTGCATCAAGAGTAAAAGCGATTATCGTAGACAAATTAGGTGTTGACGAAAACGAAGTTGTAACAGAAGCAAGCTTCACTAATGATTTAGGAGCTGACTCATTAGACACTGTTGAGCTTATTATGGAATTCGAAAAAGAATTTGATATTCAAATTCCAGACGATCAAGCAGAAAACATTGCTACTGTTGGTCAAGCTATTTCTTATATCGAAGAAGCAAAAAAATAATAATACCACACCCGATTTCTAAAAGTCCCAATTTTTGAAATTCCAAATTCCAGGTTGGATTTTGATTTTTGATTTTTGAAATTTTTAAGGATCGGGTGTTATTATTTTTTTAAAATTTAAATTTCGATTGATTTTCAATCAAACAAGATATATTTTATTGTAATTCCCATGGCTCTTAAGTAACAATAAGTTAAGAAAGCGTGGGTTTTATTTGTTTAAAGTACAAAACACATATTTATGGCATTAAGGCGAGTTGTTGTAACAGGATTAGGTGCACTTACTCCTATAGGGAATAATATCCAAGAATATTGGAACGCACTTGTGAATGGGGTTAGCGGAGCGGCTCCTATAACATATTATGATACAGAAAAGCATAAAACGAAATTTGCCTGCGAAGTAAAAAACTTCAATATTGAAGATTACATGGATCGTAAGGAATCTCGTCGATTAGATAAATTTGCACAATATGCAATTGCTGCCAGTGATGAAGCTATTAAAGATGCAGGAATCACAAATGATAACGTAAACAAACAAAGAGTTGGTGTTATCTGGGGAGCTGGAATTGGAGGTTTAGAAACTTTCCAAGATGAAGTGCTGTATTATGCAAAAGGTGATGGAACTCCAAAGTTCAATCCTTTCTTTATCCCTAAAATGATTGCCGATATTGCTCCTGCACATATTTCTATGCGTAATGGGTATATGGGACCAAATTATACTACGGTTTCTGCTTGTGCATCTTCTGCAAACGCATTAATCGATGCTTTCAACTACATTCGTTTAGGAATGTGCGATGTTATTGTTTCTGGTGGTTCTGAAGCTGCTGTTACAATTGCTGGTATGGGAGGATTTAGCTCAATGCACGCTTTGTCAACAAGAAACGAAAGTCCAGAAACAGCTTCAAGACCTTTTGATGCAACCAGAGATGGTTTCGTTTTAGGAGAGGGAGCAGGAGCTTTAGTTCTTGAAGACTACGAACATGCTAAAGCCAGAGGTGCAAAAATCTACTGCGAAATTGGCGGTGGAGGTATGTCATCTGATGCTTACCACTTAACTGCGCCACATCCAGAAGGAATTGGAGTTATTGCAGTAATGGAAAACACATTGAGAGATGCTGGTATGACTCCTGATCAAGTGGATCATATCAATACTCACGGAACTTCTACTCCATTAGGAGACGTTGCTGAATTAAAAGCGATTAGCAAAGTTTTTGGAGATCACGCTAAAAACATCAACATCAACTCTACAAAATCAATGACAGGACACTTATTGGGTGCGGCTGGAGCTATTGAGGCTATTGCTTCAATCTTGGCAATGCAACACGGAATTGTTCCTCCAACGATTAACCATACAGTTGTTGACGAAAATATTGATCCATCTTTAAACCTTACTCTAAACAAACCTCAAAAAAGAGAAGTAAATGTTGCTATGAGTAATACATTTGGATTTGGTGGACACAATGCTTGCGTATTGTTTAAAAAATTAGCTGACTAATTTCTGTATATGAATATTATCAAAAAAATATTTTCTAAATCCCGTTCTCTAGAAGACGGGATTTTTTTTGACACTATTCAGAAAATTCTTGGTTTTCAGCCTTCAAGTATAGATTTTTACAGGCGGGCCTTTACACATCGTTCATCTAATAAATTAGATCAGAATGGGCATCCTATTAATTATGAGCGATTAGAATTTTTGGGAGATGCTATGTTAAGTGCTGTCATTGCTGCACATTTGTTTAATAAAGCTCCAAATGGCGATGAAGGTTATTTAACCAAAATGCGTTCTAAAATTGTGAGCCGTGAACATTTGAATGAATTAGGTAAAGATTTAAATTTAGTGCAATTTGTAGAAAGCAAGGTGCCAATTCAGCATTTTGGAGAAAACATTCATGGTAATATTTTTGAATCTCTTATCGGAGCTATTTATTTAGATAAAGGCTATTCTTTTTGCGAAAAATTTATTCAAAAAAGAGTAGTGACACCTTATGTCGATATTGCTCGACTAGAAGGAAAAGTTATAAGTTATAAAAGTCTTGTTATCGAATGGTGCCAGAAAGAAAAAAGAGTTTTTCATTATGACATTTTTGAAGATAATGGCATAGATGGCCAGCGATTATTTGGTGTTAAATTAAGTATTGACGACAAAGTTGTGGCGAGAGCGAGAGCAACTTCAAAAAAGAAAGCCGAAGAGAAAGCTTCTCAGAGAGCCTATTTTGCGTTTCAAGAAAAAATTGACAAGAAATAGCTGCAAAAATGTTGTAACTATCACAATGCTATAACGTTTTCGTTTATAATTTAACAAAACAAGCATGTCATAACTGTTGAAGCTCCGTTTAGAAATAGTATATTTACAACTTGATTTTTCAAGACATGGCTATTCATAAATTGGATTTAGACGAATTTGACGAAATTGATTATTATTTAATGGCAATTCATACTTCATTAGAAGATTATAGATTGGCCTATTTTATCAATAAAATCCTTCCGATCAACTTAAGTAAGAGCAAAAACGAGATCCATGCTCAAACTAAGGAAGGTGAAGCAAATTTTTCCAGATTCTATTATTATGATGAAGAAAAAGCTGTTTCCTGGAATTTAATTCAGAATAAAAATGAAATCATTTCTGTGAGTACAAATGATTTCCAGAATTTGTTTTCTAATGAAACAAGTGAGGTTTCTACAACAATTCATTTACTTCCTGAATTCAAAAAAGTCGATTTTTTCCTGAAAATTGATAATAGCGAAGAGGCGCTTAATTTTTCAGAAATTCAACAAAAATTAAACACAATAGAAAGTATTGCGGCTATTTATGCTGTGGATACTGATAAAATAAAATCAAAAAACAATCTAATTTTTTAAAAAAAATGTTAACAAACAAGAAAACCAAAATTGTTGCTACACTTGGCCCCGCTTGTAGTACAAGAGAGATCATTAAAGATATGATCGATGCAGGTGTTAATGTGTTTAGAATCAATTTTTCGCATGCAGATTACGAAGGAGTAAAAGAAAAAATCGACATTATTAGAGGATTAAACGAAGAGTTTGGTTACACAACTGCAATCTTAGGAGATTTGCAAGGACCAAAACTTAGAGTTGGTGTAATGGAAGAAGGAACTGTTGTAAATGATGGTGATGAAATCACTTTTACAACTGCAGAAGATATTATCGGAAATGCAAAAAAAGCATTTATGAAATATCAAAATTTCCCAAATGATGTAAATGTTGGAGAGCGTATTTTGCTTGACGATGGTAAACTTATTTTTGAAATTGTTTCTACAGATAAAAAAACAGAAGTTGTTGCTAAGGTTATTCAAGGTGGAGAATTAAAATCTAAAAAAGGAGTTAATCTTCCTAACACAAAAATTTCTTTACCAGCTTTAACAGAAAAAGATATTGCAGATGCTATTTTTGCAATCGAACAAAAAGTGGACTGGATTGCACTTTCATTCGTAAAGACTCCACGCGATTTACAAGATTTGCAAGAGTTAATTGCAAAACATTCAGATGTAAAAATTCCAATCATTGCTAAAATTGAAATGCCAGAAGCTCTTGAGAACATGGATAAAATTGTAGCATATTGCGATGGTTTAATGGTTGCTCGTGGAGATCTTGGTGTTGAGCTTCCTGCTCACGAAGTTCCATTGGTACAAAAAGATTTAATTAGAAGAGCTAAAACCGCTAGAATTCCTGTTATCGTTGCTACACAAATGATGGAAACAATGATTACAAGTTTGACTCCAACAAGAGCAGAGGTAAACGACGTTGCTAACTCAGTAATGGACGGAGCAGATGCTGTAATGTTATCTGGAGAAACTGCTACAGGAAACTATCCAGTACAAGTTATTCAAAGAATGGCACAAATTTGCGAAGCTGTAGAAAACTCTCCGCTTATTCAAGTTCCTCAAAATACACCACAAATTAAAACTAAACGTTTCGTTACTAAAACAGTTTGCCACCAAGCAGCTTTATTAGCAAATGAAATCGAAGCAAAAGCAATTTGTACTTTGACAAATAGCGGTTATACAGCGTTCCAAATTTCGGCTTGGAGACCATCAACAGCTCATATTTTAGTATTTACTTCAAACAGAAGAATCTTAACACAATTGAATTTATTATGGGGAGTTAAATCTTTCTACTATGATAATGAAGAAAGTACAGACGATACTGTGACAGATGTAAATCAAATTGCAATCGAGAAAGGTTATGCACAAAAAGGAGATTATTTAATCAACCTTGCTGCAATGCCAATTAAAGATAAAGGAATGGTTAACACGATGAGAGTTTCAGAAATCGAATAACAAGTCCTTCAAAATAATTTGAAAGCCGCTTAATTTTTTTAAGCGGCTTTTTGTTTTTAAAAGCTTTTTCAAGAATCTAATTACTTCTTAGGAATAGACATTTTATTTTTTTCGAATACTTTTCCAGATTATTTCCTGACAATTTTCTAAAATTTTGAACGAAAAAGTAGATTTTTTTGTTTCATTTTACTAAAATTTTAGAAAATATCTATACAAAAAATGACCTAAAGCGATTATTTACTGCTTTTATGTTCAAAAATATAACTACCTAATTATCTGACGCTTTGATGCGTTTCATTTTACAAAATGAAACATTTTGGTGCAAATTCTCCATTTTTCTTGTTTCATATTATAATATGAAACAAGTTCATGCCTTATAAATTCAATAGTTCGCTCTTTTACTAGTTAAATTTGAGATACTTAATAAAAAGTTAAAAATATTCTGTTTCAGATTTTAAAACAAAATGAATTTGAAACATGTAGAAAAAAATACAATCTGTCTTTTTAATAGATTTCATAAAAAATAAGAATTATCTTATTTTTATTTATAATTTTGCACCACATATAGACATAGAATTATTAACGAATTTTTTATTATCATGAAACAAATCAAATTTAAGTGCCGATTTGCAGATACTTTAAAGGTATTGGCATTGCTGTTTTTTTCGGGAGTTTCTGTTACAGCACAGAGCAAAAAACCAAATATTCTGGTGCTTTGGGGCGATGATATTGGAACTACCAATATAAGTGCTTATAGTGATGGACTTATGGGATATACTACTCCCAATATCGATCGCTTAGCCAATGAAGGATTACGTTTTTTACATTATTATGGAGAACAAAGCTGTACTGCTGGTCGTGCGGCATTTTTAACTGGACAGCATGGTCTTAGAACGGGACTTACAAAAGTAGGTTTTCCAGGTGCACCAATGGGAATGAGCCAGTTAGATCCTTCTGTAGGAGGAATCATGAAAAGCTTAGGATATGTAACGGGACAATTTGGTAAAAATCACGTAGGAGACCGAAATGAAAGTCTGCCAACGGTTAATGGTTTTGATGAATTCTTCGGAAATCTGTATCACTTAAATGCAGAAGAAGAGCCAGAATTGCCAGATTATCCAAAAGATCCTGAGTATTTGAAAAAATTTGGACCAAGAGGAGTATTAAAATGTACTGCAACAAATGTTGATGACGCAACTACAGATGCTCGTTTTGGAAGAGTTGGAAAACAAAAAATTGAAGATACTGGAGCACTTACTAAAAAAAGAATGGAAACTATAGATGATGAAACTTCTGCAGCTGCAATTGATTTTATCAAAAGACAAAATGCAGCAGGAAAGCCTTTTTTCTGCTGGTTCAATGCTACTCGTATGCACCTTCGTACACACGTAAGAGCGGAACATAGAGGAAGATATACACATGGAGACAGCGAGTATATTGATGGTATGATTGAACATGATGAAACAATTGGAAGCATCTTAAAGGCATTAGACGAGTTAGGAATTGCAGATAATACTATTGTAGTGTATTCTACAGATAATGGGCCTCACATGAATACTTGGCCTGATGGTGCTATGACTCCTTTCCGTTCAGAAAAAAACACTAACTGGGACGGGGCTTTCCGTGTACCATGTATTGTACGCTGGCCAGGACATATCAAGCCAGGAACTGTAACTACTGAATTGATGAGCCATAATGACTGGATTCCAACTTTCGCTTCAATTGCAGGAGAACCAGATATCGTAAATAAACTTCTAAAAGGTTACTCTGCAAATGGAAAAACCTATAAAGTGCATTTAGATGGTTTTGATCAGAGTAAATTTTTAGAAGGCAAAACACCAAAAAGCGCCAGAGATAAATTCTTTTATACTGATGATGATGGTCTTTTGGTAGGTTTAAGAGAAGGAGATTATAAATATGTTTTTGCAGAACAACGTCTAGGAGGTACAATGGGGGTTTGGGCAGAACCATTTACCAAATTGCGTCTGCAAAAAATATTCAATCTATATCAAGATCCTTTTGAAAGAGCCGATATTACTTCAAATACTTTCTGGGATTGGCAGATGAATCATGTGCAGTTAATGTATGGCGCAATACAAGATGTGGTTGTGTTTGCAGAAACATTTAAAGAATATCCTCCAAGATCAATTCCACCAAGTTTCTCTGCTTATACTATTATGGAAGAAGCTATGAAAGATATCAAAGCTCAAAAATATGTAGAGAAAAATGTTTTACCTAAGTTAAAAGAAGAAGAAGAGACAGCTTCAAAAAAGAAAAAATAAATAATCTAAAAAGAGATTCAGATTCAAATAAATCTGAATCTCTTTTTCTAACATAAAAACATCATGAAAAAAAGTATATACATATTACCTCTGGTGGTTTTGTTTTTTTTGTCCTGTAAAAAGTCCGACACCTTAACTTCTCCAACAGAAAATAAACAAACAGAAACTACTGCAACAAGTGGTGATCCACTGCCAAGCTGGAATGATGGAGCTTTAAAAAAAGACATTATAGCTTATGTTGAAAAAGTAACCAAAGAAGGAAGTCCAGATTTTATTCCTATAGAAAGCAGAATTGCGACTTTTGATAACGATGGAACTCTATGGGCTGAAAAACCTTATGTTCAAGAACTTTTTGCTTTTTATAGAGTTAAAAAGATGGTAGAAGCTAAACCTGAATTAGCCAAGAAACAGCCTTTTAAAGCAGTTATTGAAAAAGATAAAACGTTCTTCGAAAAAGGAGGCGATAAAGCGCTTATAGAACTTGTTGCAGCAACTCATACCGGAATGACAGAAGATGAATTTGAAACTTCCGTTAATGACTTTTTTAAAACAGCACAATATCCTGGTAAAAATGTTCCAGTAAAACAAATACGTTATCAGCCTCAATTGGAACTTTTGAATTATTTGCGTGCAAATGGTTTCAAAACTTTCATTGTTACTGGCGGAACGGTTGAAGTTGTGAGAGCAATATCTCAGGATTTTTATGGAATTCCAAAAGATCAGGTTGTGGGAACGTCTTTCAAATACAAATTTGACGATGCTAAAAATGCAGTCTTAAGAGAACCTGCTCTAGATCATTTTAATGATAAAGAAGGAAAACCTGTAGGCATACAGTTGCATATTGGCCAAAGACCAGTTTTTGCCTGCGGAAATGAAGGCGGAGCAGGTGACCTTGCCATGTTGAGATATTCTTCTGGCAGTAAATATCCTTCGTTTCAGTTAATTGTAAATCATAACGACTCAATCAGAGAATATAATTATCAGGAAAAAGATAATTTATCATTAAATATGGCAGCAAAATACAAATATCATGTAATAAGCATGAAAGACGATTGGAAAAAAATATTCCCTGACAAATAATTAGAATTTGTATTAAAATAGATTTTCTACCCTAAAATTTTAGAATTAGAGATTGTATAATTTATTACCAAATACCTATGAAAACAAATTTTAGATCAATCAAATCAGTCAGTCTCCTGAAGACTTTTGGTTTGCTTTTTTGTTTTTTAATAACCAGTTTTGGTTATGCACAAAAAAGCCCAAATATTATTATTTTATTATCGGATGATACCGGATGGGGCGATTTAGGCCCTTATGGTGGAGGTGAGGCTAGAGGTGCCGCAACTCCAAATATCGATAGAATGGCAAACGAAGGAATGCAGTTTTGGTCTTTCTACGGACAGCCAAGTTGTACACCTGGTAGGGCAGCTTTAATAACCGGAAGAATCCCAAACCGTAGCGGTATGACAACCGTTGCTTTTCCGGGTGATGGTGGAGGTTTGCCAAAAGCCGAATGGACATTGGCATCTTTATTAAAACGTAAAAACTACAACACCTTTTTTGCCGGAAAATGGCATCTTGGCGAGGAAGATTATTCTATGCCTATCGCACAAGGTTTTGATGTGATGAAAAATGTAACTCTTTATCACTTAAACGCTTACACATACACAGATCCAGACTGGAATGCAGATATGCCAGAAGATATTAGAGCAACATGGGTAAAAGGAACCAAAGGTGCTTTAGAGGGAGAAGCTGGGAAACCATACAGAGAAGTTAGAAAAATAGACGGAAAAGTGATTCCGTTTCTTGATCAGTATACAGAAGAAGAATCTATAAAATGGCTTAAAGAAAACGGTAAAAAAGATAAACCATTTTTTATGGAAATCTCTTTTGCAAAAAATCACCAGCCAAATTTACCGCATCCTGATTATGCAGGAAAATCTGCAGGTAAAAATAAATATGCCGATTGTATTGTTGAGTTAGATTCACGAATTGGTCGTATTATGGATGAAGTTCGTAACATGGGAATTGCTGAAAACACTTTAATTATTTACACGGTTGATAATGGAACTTGGCAAGACGTTTATCCTGATTGTGGTTACACACCTTTTAGAGGAACAAAAGGAACTGACCGTGAAGGCGGTAGCCGTATTCCAACATTAGCTTGGTGGCCTGGAAAAATTAAACCCAATAGTAAAAACAGCGACATTTTAGGAACACTGGATTTTATGGCAACTTTTGCGGCTTTATCTGGGCAGGAATTGCCAACGGTAGACAGAGAAGGAAAGCCAACAATTTTTGATAGTTATGACATGTCTCCAGTTTTATTCGGCACAGGAAAATCAAAACGAACAATGTGGTTTTATTTTACAGAAGATGAATTATTGCCTGGAGCAATAAGAATTGGAAAGTTCAAAGCAGTCTTTAATTTACGTGGTGATAACGGAATGGCTACTGGAGGTTTGTCAGTAGACTCTAATTTAGGCTGGAAAGGAGCCGCCAGTTATGTGGCAACAGTACCTCAAATTTATGATTTATGGGCAGATCCGCAAGAGCGATACGATTTATTCATGAACAACTTTACAGAGAAAACCTGGTTCTTGCCAACTGTTCAGAACATTATTGGAGAATTTGCAAAAACTTATGAAAAATATCCACCTCACGAAGTACAAAGTAATCTATATCCTGGGCCAATTACTATTGATAATTATTTGAAGCTTAAAGAGGCACAACAGAAATTAAAATCTATATCAACTGCAAAAAGAAGTGGAGGTGGGTGATAAAAATGAAATTTTGGTTTATTTATTAAAAAATGAACAGTTTCTAGTTACTAGAAGCTGTTCATTAATATAATTGTTACTAATCTTTTAAAATGGCAGTTTTATGAATTATATCTTCAATAAATTATTTTTCAGTATAAGTCTTTTTGCACTGTCATTTACGGTTTTTGCACAAGAAGAACCAAAGCCAGGAAATAGCGCACAAGAACTTGCCGATAAAATGGCAAATCCAGTAGCGAGTTTGATTAGCGTTCCGCTGCAAAATAATCTTACTTACGGAATTGGTGCCTACAACGGTTCAAAATATCAAATCAATATACAGCCAGTTGTTCCTTTTAAGTTGAGTGAAAATTTAAATTTAATTACTCGATATATTCTTCCGGTTGTAGATCAGCAAGATGTTACAGGAGAAAACACACATGAGTTTGGTTTGAGCGATGCAACGGTAACTGCGTTTTTTGCTCCAAAAACTAAAGGAATTATCTTGGGTGTCGGTCCTGCTTTTTTGGTGCCAACAGCTACAGAAAAACTATTAGGAACAGAAAAATTTGGAATTGGACCAAGTGTTTTGGTCATGCATCAAGGGAAGGGACTTTCTATAGGTTTTCTAGCGAATCAAATTTGGTCTGTTGCAGGAAATGCAGATAGAGCAGATTTCAATCAGTTTTACACGCAAATATTCTTAACGCATAGTTACAAAAGCGGTGCAAGTTTAGGTATTACTTCAGAAATTACTCAAAACTGGCAAGGAAACACCACTCTTATTACCGTTAGTCCAAATGTTGGTGCAATTACAAAATTAGGAGGTCAGACGATGCAATTTGCCGTTATGCCTTTAATTCCTGTTGTTGGCCATTCAAACATAAGACCAGATTGGGGATTAAGAGCAGTCGTAGCCTTTATATTTCCACAATAATCTATCCTATACATTTTTAGAAGATAGTGCTTAATTTTTTTTAAATTATATATAAAATGAAGACCAAAATATTTTCACTTTTCCTTATTGCTTTATTTGTTTCATGCAATAAAACTTCGGCAGAAAAAACAGAAACTACTTCTGCAGAATCTGTTTCAGGTACTTTTAAACCAGCAGATCTGCAAGAGCAAATTATTTATAATCGTGCCATTGAAGCCGTAATTTGGGGAGTTCCTGCAGTTAATTTTGAGCTGCTAAATGAAAGTATGATCAATGCTAAAGGAGATTTTAATCAGATTGTTTATTGGTCTGGTTTAATCAATTCAAAAAATCAGACATTGACACCAAATCCGGATGTGGTTTATATTAATCCTTTGTATGATACCAGAAAAGGTCCAATTGTATTAGAGATTCCGCCAGCAGAAGGCAGTTCATCAATTACAGGAAGTCTAGATGACGGATGGCAGACCGCTATTGAAGATATTGGTCCTGCAGGTGTAGATAAAGGGAAAGGTGGAAAATATCTGATTTTGCCACCTGATTATAAAGACAAAATCCCAGCAGGATATATCGCTATGCCTTCTTCAACTTATACTGGTTTTGCAATTTTGCGTTCAAATCTTACAGACGGAAGTCCGAATGATCTTAAGAGAGCAATTGACTATGGGAAAAGAATAAAAATTTATCCTTATTCCCAGGCAGCAAATCCGCCAGCTACAAAATTTGTGGATTTATTGCAAGTTCCATTCAGCAATACAATTCCGTATAATTTTCATTTTTTCGAACTCTTAAATCAGTTTGTACAACGCGAACCTTGGCTGACTCGAGATCTTGTTATGGTTGATTTTCTAAAATCAATTGGTATTGAAAAAGGCAAACCTTTTGAAGCCGATGCCAGAAGAAAAGAGATTTTAAACGCAGCTATAAAAGATGCCCATGATTGGATTGATCATGAATATAACAATGCTTTTCAAACTCCTTTTTACGAAGGTACAAAATGGGCGTTACCAGTTTCGCCAGATTTTGTAAAAGCAATTGGCAGTAATTATTCAATACCAAATAACTATCCAGTTCGCGAACGCGCAATAGCCTATTCAATAGCTTATTTTAGTGCAAAACATTTAGGAGCAGGGCAATTTTATTTGATATCAATTAAAGACGATAAAGGACAAGAATTTGACGGGTCAAAATTGTATCAATTGCATTTACCGCCAAATGTTCCTGTAAAATTATATTGGTCTGTAACGGCTTACGATCGTGAAACGCATGCTTTAATAAAAGACATGAAATATTTCAGCCGTGCTTCGACATCGCCTGGACTTCAAAAAAACAGCGATGGTTCTGTAGATATTTATTTTGGTGCGAAAGCTCCTGCTGGAAAAGAATCAAATTGGGTTCCGACAGATCCAAAAGGAAAATTTGAATTATTAGCTCGTTTCTATGGTCCAGAAAAAGGATTTTTTGAGAAAACTTGGAAAATGGGTGATTTGACAGAAGTGAAATAATGAACTGAATTTTAACCGAAAAATAAACCTCATGAAAAATAAATTCCCAATATTTCTAGCAACTTTTTTCTTGATATTAAATCTTGGATGTGAAAAGAAGACAACAGAAAATGCTTCAACGGCAACAGTTGCATCATCTGGAAACGAAATTAAAATGGATGGCGAATTGCCTTCAAAAGAATCCATTCCGAAATTATTTGATGAAATGGATTTTCAGCAGGCAACGCAATGTTATTTATGGGGATTGCCAATTGTAGCTTTCGCCGAATGGCAACAACAACATTATAAAACATTCCATGCAACGAGCAATGATCTTGTTTTGTATAATTCCTATCATGACAGACTAGGGATTTTAACGGCAAATGCTACAACTCCTTATATCATTTCATTTATAGATTTGAAAGCAAACGGACCAACAGTTATCGAAATGCCAGCTGGGCGCACTGCTGGAGGATTGAGTGATTTCTGGCAAAGAGAAGAGGCTGTAATTGGAGAAATGGGGCCAGATAAAGGAAAAGGAGGGAAATATGTTTTGGTACCGCCAACAATGAAAGATTTTAAAGCTGATGGATATTTTATAATTCCGTGTACGACTGTAAATAATTTTTTTGGTTTTAGAACATTAGATCCAGATCCTAAGGTTACTGAAGAATTGGTAAAAAAAGTTAAAATATACCCTTACGCACAAAGAGCAAATCCGAAGGCAACAAAAATAGTGAGTCCGCCTGCTGATAAAAAGTGGTACGGAATTCAACCATCGGGAATTAAATATTGGGAATGTCTACACGCCATTTTGCAAGATGAACCAGTTGAGGAACGTGATCGTTTCTTTATGGCTTGGCTTAAAAACCTTGGTATAGAAAAAGGAAAACCTTTTACACCCGATGATCGTCAGAAGAAAATTTTAATTGCTGCCGCAGAAAAAGGTGAACAAATGGCAATGGCTAATTCTTATGAAAAACGTTTTGCAGATGTAAGACACTGGCCGGATAAAAAATGGGATTATGTCATTACGATGAAAAATTCTGCTCAACGCGAAGAAAATTTTGACGAATTTTTTGAGAGATCTGCTTATTTCTACGAAGCTGTAACTTTTTCTAACGCAATG
Organism: Flavobacterium sp. LPB0248; assembly: GCF_013388355.1. Classification (GTDB taxonomy): domain Bacteria; phylum Bacteroidota; class Bacteroidia; order Flavobacteriales; family Flavobacteriaceae; genus Flavobacterium. The sequence goes on along the minus strand of NZ_CP058246.1, from coordinate 2,551,986 downwards.
ATATCAAAAACTCCGAATTTAGGTCAAGCCTATTTAGGGAATTATTCCGATAGTAATGGAAATTGGCTTGATGGAGGAAAAAATTATACTTTAAATGTTCCGGCAAATCCGCCTGCGGTTAATTTTTGGTCCATAACAGTTTACGATTCAGCAACTCGATGTCTGATTGATAATCCGCAAAAAAATGCCGATTTATCGTCTCGTAAAGATTTGATTAAAAACTCAGATGGTTCAGTCGATTTGTATTTTGGACCAAAAGCTCCGGCAGGAAAAGAGAAAAATTGGGTGCAGACTCTGCCAGGAAAACATTGGTTTACTTATATGCGTTTCTATGGACCAACAAAAGCTTATTTTGATAAAAGCTGGAAAATGGACGATATTAAAGAGGTTAAATAGTTATCATCGATATGAGTGAAGATTCAAAACATATAGGAGAAACCCCATTTAACCCGATTGCATCAAAGGCAGAACGTTATGAAAAAGGAGCTTCGATTAGAAAGAAAATCCCTTTAGCGAAGCATGGAGAATGGAATCCTTTAAAAAACTGTAAAAATCCAGTAGATATTTTAATTCAGACCAGCGAAGGAAGAGTCGAAAGTCTATTGCCTATTCGGTACAGAAGAATGATGGAATCTCCTTTTGCATTTTACAGAGGCGCCGCTGCTATCATGGCTGCCGACTTAGCACATACTCCTGTATCGGGAATAAATCTCCAGCTTTGCGGTGATTGCCACTTGATGAATTTTGGCGGATTTGCAACTCCAGAACGCAAATTGGTTTTTGATATTAATGATTTTGATGAAACATTTCCAGGACCGTGGGAATGGGATGTAAAAAGACTTGCAGCCAGTTTTGTAATTGCTGGAAGATGGCGAAAATTTTCTCATAAAAACTGTAAAGAATTTGCTTGGAATGTTGCAGATAGTTACAAACGGCACATGATCGATTACAGCAAACTTTCGGCACTTCAGATTTGGTATGCCGATATTGATTTGGCGGAGCTGATCGAATTAGGCCGAGATAAAGAATTTAAAGAATTTGACCAGAAAAGAATTAAAAAAGCATCGGAGTATACGGCTCATGAAAAGGAGTTTGCCAAGATGACTTATTTTGACGGAGCTAGAGCACGTATAAAAGACGATCCACCCTTGATATTTCATCCAACAGGAGAACTCGAAAAACAAGTGGCAAAAGAAGGCGAAATTATTCATAATAGATATTTGGAATCCCTTTCAGAGGAAAAACAGGTTTTGTTAAGCAGATATAAGCTTCATGATATTGTGATAAAAGTAGTGGGTGTGGGAAGCGTAGGAACATTGTGTGGCATTAGTCTACTAATGTCGGCAACTGGAGAACCTATTTTTTTACAGTTTAAAGAAGCCCGAAAAAGCGTCTTGGAAGGAAATGTAAAAGCAAAAGGGAAATATAGCCATCAAGGCGAACGTATTGTAATGGGACAAAAGCTAATGCAGTCTGCATCGGATATGTTTCTGGGATGGACAGACGACAGCAAAGATAGATTCTTCTACATACGCCAGCTTAGAGATGCTAAGATAAAACCAGTTCTCGAAGTGATGAAATCCAAAAATATGGCAGAATATGCCAAAGCTTGCGGATGGGCGCTTGCAAGAGCTCACGCACGTTCGGGAGATCCTTCTCTAATTTCGGGCTATATTGGAGATACAGACGAATTTGCCGATGCCATTTCAGAATTTTCGGTTTTGTACGCCGATCAAAACGAGTCAGATTATGATAAAATGCTCGAAGCGATAAAGCATGGAAAATTACCTATAGCTGCAGAAATCTGATTCTCTGCAATCAAAAGAAATAGAACAAATAGGTAGCTGTACAAAGTAAATTAAACTTTAAAAAATCTTAAAATCTTAAACAGAATATGGCAGAAAACAACAAAGTAAGATTTTATTTATTTAATACTGTTAATTAAATAAAATGATTTATCTTTGAGAGTGATCTAAGTGATTGTTTAGTAATGGTTTGTGCTGTTTTAGCAATTATTGACATCTGTTCTGCCCCACGTTCAAGATTTTTACGATTTTAATACATGAGTTAAACTGATTTAATTATTAATTTAATAAATACTACAACATGAATATTAAAAGAACAAGTCTTCGTATAATCCCAGTCTTATTTTTGGGTTTATTTTACAGCTGCTCTCCAACTGTAAAAGTTACAACTGATTATGATCATGCTGCGAACTTCAGCGAATACAAAACTTTTGCGGTTTATGACTTAAAAGCGCAGCAAGGCCAAGTAAATCAGTTAAATGTTGATCGTGTTGCAAAAGCAATTCGAAATGAAATGCTGGCAAAAGGATTTACAGAATCTAGTAATCCTGATTTAAAAGTTAATGCCGTTTCTATCCTAAAAAACAAAACATCGGTTAGTGCTAATACAGACTTTTATGGTTATGGCGGAATGTATCGTCCATACGGATATTGGGGAGGCGGTGCTATGATGGGCGGTGCCAATACAACATTTAATACCTACGATTATGTTGATGGTTCGCTAGTTATAGATATCGTATCTACAAAAACAGACAAGCTGGTTTGGCAAGGAATTGGAAATGCCGAGATTGACAGCAGACCAGATAATCCGGAACAATTTATAAACGACGCAATCAAAAAAATATTAACTGGTTTCCCTCCAGGAGCAGTTAAAAAATAATACAATAAAGCATTTGTACTTGCCATACTTTGGCAAGTACAGTGTTTCTCTTTCTACATACGCCCCCATCGTATTCTATTTTTAAGATTTTAAGAAAAATAATTATTTACTCAAATTAAGCTTAAAAAAATGATCGATATTTTACTTTCCCTTTTCTTTTTTATAGCCACAATTGCTGGCCTTGCTACTGCAATTATGGTTTTATTTTCCAAAAAAAATTACTCAAAAAGTTTCTTTTTGGGAATGTTTCTGCTGAGTCTGGCGGTAGTAAGTATCTACAATTTTTATCTGTCGGCCAATATCTTCAAAGAATTCCCAGATTTATTCATCATTACCAAATCCTTTATTTTTCTGGCAGCGCCATGTTCTTTTTTATATGTTCGAAACATTTTGACATTGAACAAAAGCTTCAGAAAATACGATTGGATGCATTTTATTCCTTTTGCGGTATACTTCGCCTTAACGCTTTTTGTATACATTGGAAGTTTTACTAATCTAAGAATTGTCGATTTTATAGCAGCAAAAATCAGAAATCCGTTTTCTATTTTGACCTTGACCATTTGGCTTTCCTATGTCTTTTTTCAAACCATGTTGATTTTAAACTATGATCTGAAAAAATTTAAAGGGAATCAATTTCATCGAGCCAAAGTAATCAACTGGATTAGAGTTTATAACCTTATGATTTTGTTTCTTTTCTCGGCACTTTTTGTGCATCACTTTCTATCAAGAAAAGTAGGCGTTGTAGATCTTTCTTGTTATTTCTTGATTTCGTCTGTATTGTTTTTTACTGTCGGATGGCTTTATTTCAGACCTCAGATTTTTCATGACGAAGAAGAAACATTCGATTTTGTGGTAGACAATACTGTAGTGGTAAAAACAAAAGAAATCAAGAATACAATTCCAATAACAAACGAATTAACTTCTGAAAAAAGAGAAGAATACCTTTTAAAACTAGATTATGTTTTAAACTCTAAAAATCTGTTTTTAAAGAAAGATTTCGTAATCAGAGATTTGGCAGACGAAACAGGAATATCGGTACACCATTTATCCAATTTGATTAATTCTGAATTCGGACTTCATTTTCAGGATTATGTAAACCTTAAAAGGATTGAATATTTTAAAGACAAAATAAACGACCCAGAATGGAAAGATTTATCTTTAGAAGGCATGGCTTGGGGTTCTGGTTTTAAATCCCGAACAACTTGCTTCAGAGCCTTTATAAAGCATACTGGGAAATCTCCTTCCGAATATTTTAAAACCATCAGAATAAATCCGGATCGTACAGGATCATATTACTTCAAGTAAAATTAGTAATGGCTATTGCGTCATCTTAATTTAAAATATTCTGCCATGAAATTAGAAATTGATAATTCAGGAAGAAAAGTGCAGTCAGTTTTTGCCGTAATAATGGTATTGATTTCTTTTTATTGTAATGCACAATTAAAAGGAGGACATATTCTTGGTGCAATGGGACTGCAATCGGGAACTCAGGCTCCCGAAAAAACCTTGAGCGTATATATTCCAGGTTATATTTATGCCGCATCTTCTTTGCGAAATGGCAGCGGAGACAATATTGGAAATCCCGATCTTACTATGTTTATAACAGGCGTTGGAGCTAATTATGTAACCGATTTTAAAATTTTGGGTGCCAATTACGGAGCTACAATTTTGCTGGCTGGTGCTTCTAATACTATTCAAGGAAGTTATGTGGATTCTAAAAGTGATTTTGCTTTTACAGATATGTACATACAGCCCATTCAGTTAGGCTGGCACAATAAAAGAGCCGACTTTGTTTTCAGTTATCAATTGTATCTTCCAACAGGAAAATATGAATTGGGAGCTAGTAATAATAGTGGTTTAGGAATGTTTATGAATGAGTTTTCGGCAGGAACAACTTTATATTTTAATGACAAGAAAACATTCCATTTTTCAGCTTTGGCTGCATACGAAATCAACGGAAAAAAGAAAGACACCGATATTAAAACAGGAGATATCTTAAGCATTGAAGGCGGTTTAGGAAAAACATTTTATTGTATGAATGCCGAAAAAACCGCGCCAAAAGGCATATTCAATGCGGGTTTGATTTATTACCTGCAATATAAAGTATCAAACGATAGAATTCCCGTAGGAAGCATTTTGGTTATTGAACCAGACAAAGATAAAGTGGGCGGACTAGGAGCTGAGGTTAATTATCTGCACATTGGCAGTATGACATCGGCAGGTTTTAGATGGATTGGAGAAGTAAATGCTGTAAACAGATTTCAGGGGAATACCTTTTTTATAACGCTGGCACACGCATTCAGTTTCAAGAAAGAATAATTTTTTCAGGTTTTTATGATGGAATAAATTTAAATCTAAAACGATAAATAGTCTATGAAAAACAAAAAAACAACAAAAAGAAGCGTTCTGTTTTTGCTTTGCATGATTGTATCGTTTAATGTTTTAAATGCACAAAAGCATCAAACCGTTTTAAAAGATTCTTTAGACGGAGCTTTCGATTTGAGTGATTTTCTTATTTATGCCAACGGATTCATAGTAGTGCCAACCATTATTACAGAACCAGCCGTAGGAGGATTTGGAGTTGCGGTTGCGCCAATTTTTCTAAAAAAACGGGCTCCTGTTATAGACGAAAACGGTAAAAAACGATTCATAAATCCAGATATTACTGGAGGAGTCGGAATGTATACGGCAAACAAAAGCTGGATGGCTGGTGCTTTTCGCTCGGCAACACTGGTAAAACCTAAAATACTCTATCGAGCTTTTGCGGCTTATGGCGATATGAATTTATCCTTTTATGCCAATAATCTGCCCAACCAGAAAGATGAGGAATTTAAATTGAACTTTAAATCGACTATTTTTTATACGCAATGGCTAAAGCAGTTTAACAATGCTAAATGGAGTTTAGGGCCACAGTATTTATTTTTAAATTCAAAAATAAATCTGCCCGATTTTAATCTCCCGCCGCCATTTGTAGATCCAAAAGATATTAAAAGCACCATAAGTCAGCTTGGACTTGCGCTCCAGTTTGATGGACGAGACAATATATTTACGCCTGATAAAGGAGTACGGCTTCAGTCCGATTTTTTCTGGTCAGACAAGGCGCTTGGCAGCGATTATCAGGCATGGCGTATCAATTTATCGGCAATTGGATATTATCCGTTGGCGAAAACTCTAATTGGCGGACTCAGGATTGAAGGAGAGCAGGCGTTGGGGAGTCCGCCTTTTTATCTTAAACCAGGAATCAATATGCGAGGTATTCCCGCAGCCAGATACATGGGAAACACCAGCATTGTTTCTGAACTCGAATTTAGATGGGATTTGTACCGAAGATGGAGTCTCATGGGATTTGGAGGTCTTGCAAGCGCCTTTAACGATTGGGATCAAGCTTTTGCAAAACCTGTTGTTTACAGCTACGGAACTGGTTTTAGATACCTCATTGCCAGAAAATTCAAACTCCGTATGGGAGTCGATGTGGCGAAAGGAAACGAAGAATGGGCGTACTATATCGTTTTTGGAAGTAACTGGATGCGATAGCTAAAAAAGCAAAAAACTTGTAAGAAGTTAATTTATAAATAATAAACCTAAAAAGCCTTAATAACGTGTTATTGAGGCTTTTTTGTGTTAAATACCTTAATAATTTATCCCGTTAAGAAAATATTAACAATTAAACATTACACAAATTGTATAATATTTAATTGTTTTGTAACAAATTGGAAACATTGGAGACTAATTTTATTAAATCTTAAACATAACTTATGAATACATTTTCATTCAAATCAGTGTTTGCTGCTTCAATCTTTTTGGCTGGAACTGCAGGCTGTTTTGCGCAAGACATCTTAGTAAATTCACTTAAACTAAATGCTAGCGACAAAAGTAAAGAGAACTTCAAATTTACAGAAGTAATCAACCTAGGAACAACATCAGTAAAATCTCAAGGATCATCTGGAACTTGCTGGAGCTACTCAACAAACTCATTCTTAGAGTCAGAAATGATTCGTTTAGGAAAACAGCCTGTTGAGCTTTCTCAAATTTATTCTGCAAGAAACGTGTATGTAGAAAAAGGGATTAACTATGTTCGTATGCACGGAGCAATTACACTTGGAGACGGAGGAGCTTTACATGATGTAATTAACATGTACAAAAAATACGGAACTGTGCCTAGAGAAGTTTACACAGGATTAAACTACGGAACAGACAAAAACAAATTTGCTGAAATGGGCGCTCTTATAGAAGGTGTTCTTGCAGCAGTGGTTAAAAACCCGAACGGAGAATTGACTCCAAACTGGCAAAAAGCATATTCTGCTGTTATTGATTCTTATTTAGGAAAAGTGCCAGATAACTTTACATACAAAGGAAAAAACTATACACCACAATCTTTTGCTAAAGAAGTGGTAGGAATTAACCCAGACGAGTATGTAGAAATGTCATCTTTTACAAATGCTCCATACTACCAAAAAACAACTATGATGGTGCCAGACAACTGGTCATTGGATCAAGTTTACAACGTAAAATTGAACGATATGACAGACGTTATCGACAATGCACTTAAAAAAGGATATACTGTAGCTTGGGCAACAGATGTTAGCGAGAAAAGCTTTAGCTGGAAAAACGGTGTGGCTTATGTAGCATCTAAAAAATTCGACGACATGACGGCTGAAGAAAAAGCAGACATGTTTAACGGACCAAAAGTAGAACCAGAAATTACTCCAGAAATGCGTCAAGCTGCGTTTGATAACTACACTACAACAGACGACCACGGAATGCACATTATTGGTCTTGCAAAAGATCAAACTGGAAAAGAGTACTATATCGTAAAAAATTCTTGGGGAGAAACAAACGACTACAAAGGTTTCTTGTTTGTAACTAAGAACTTCGTAAAATATAAAACTACTGCATTACTAGTAAACAAAGGAGGAATTCCTGCTGAAATTGCTAAGAAATTAGGGGTTTAATTCTCTGAGAGTTTTATAGAAAATAGAAAAGCGCCGTAATCTTTGGATTGCGGCGCTTTTTTCGGTTTTAATCTATTTCAAAAATATCATTTTTTGTAATTGATAAATGTTTGGTATATTTTTGATATTCGTTAAATGATTTGGCAAAATATTTATGCCTTTCTAAAGTTTTATAAAGTCCCAAAAACTTTTTGTAATGACTTTCATATGATTCAAACAAATCTTCTTCTGTTTTAATTATAAAATAACCATATTTATTTGATCCTATTTTCGTAAATCTTTTTAATGGTTGAACGATCCAGTTTTTAATATTGCTATCTGTTAGCTCACTTTCTGGAATTCCTAAATCTCTAAAATTTTTATTAAGATCACTAATTTTTATGGGATTGCGACAATCATGCTTTTTTTCATCTAATAAGTTAATAAGTAGGTTTCTTAGAGCATAGATGTCTTTAATATATGCTTGTGAATAATCTTTGCGATGTCCTTTTCCTAATACTCCGATAGTCAAATTTTTTGATAATTCACTTTCTTTTTTATTAGGTTTAAGTAAATGACTATATTCATCTTTATTATCAGTGAATGAATACAGCAGCTTGTTATTTATAAAAATATTATTTGCAAATGAAAATGGATTATTTGCAACTAATACATTTTGATACTTATAGTTATCCATGTAATTGCTTACAGTAAAATCAATAGTTTCAACTAATAGATTGTCTTCCATTTTAAAAAAATCACCTAAACTCTCTATTATTGATTTATATATATTTTGTTTCAATTTTCTGTTCTTGCTCTTTTGGATTTCGCTTTCTTTGATATAATTTTTTTCGTAAATTACGTCCAAACATTCCCAATATAGTTGTTTGCTAAATTTTAAATCTTTACTTTTTAATGCTTTGCTTTCATTATGCATAGAAGCATAATCTAAAACTGAAACAATATGATCATTAAGATTATTTTTATAGGATGAACCTTGATAGTTTTCCGTTAGCTGTACGTCTTTATAGATATTAATATTTTCCATATTATACTTTTTTTAGAACTAATCGTTCATTTGGAACAGTTATATCTTTAAGTTCAGTTTTATAGAAATTGTAAGTAACATTTATAGTATGTTGTCTTGTAAGTTCTTCATGTGCTTCCAAAATAAATGTATGGTTTGATTTGTATTCTTCTATTTCATTTTCAAGATACTCCTCTAAAGAATCTTTACAACACCATTTGTTTGAAGAACTTCCTATAATATGTATTTTTCCATCATTTTCTAATAGATCACCTGCTCTATCAAAAAACTTTTTTGCATTTCCCAAACCTTGAAACCCATAAAAATAGGGATTGCATAAAATTATGTTTTGAAATGTTCGGTCAAAATCATATTTATAAAAATCGCAGTTTGCATCAAGGAAGTGACAGTCCCTAATTTCATAATCTTCGTGAATCGAAAAATGATCCAGTTCAGGATTCTTTAAATCGGTTAAATAACAATTAGGAAATTCTCTTTTTCCAAAATAATTTCTACCAGCTCCAAATTCAATATTACCAACTCCAATATCACCAACAATGTCATTTGGGAAGTTTGGATGGTGAATTATTGGAATTCCAAATTTATCATTTATAGGCATTAAGTTTTTTTTGATGTAAATGTAAGTGTTTTTTTGTATTTTTATATGAATAGCTTTTAAAAATCCCATGGAACTAACTGATTTAAAAAGAGAAACACAATATTTTGATAATATATTGCCAAATGAAGAGGAAGTTTTTTTTAAAATAAAAATGGAGACTATTTGGGATGAGTCTATGATTTCTAGGAAGACCAAAAGCTATGGGGATCCCTATAATTACTCTAATATACATTATTCAACTATTCCTTTTCCAAGTGATATTGAAAAAATAGCAAATTACATAAACATATATTTAGGATTTATGCCTAATAATTGTCTGATTAATTATTATTACAATGAATTCTCTAAGATGGGGTTTCATTCAGATCAAATAGATATTCTCGAAGATAATACAGGGGTTGCTATTATTTCTTTAGGTAATAAGAGAACTATGCGTTTCAAGAATAAGTTAAATCCTGCAATTACTTTTGATGTATTGCTTTATCCTAATAGCTTGTTTTACATGACTCAAAAAGTTCAAGAATTATGGCTTCATGCTATTTTATCAGAAGTTGGTAATGATTCTTTTGAGAGAATAAGTATTACTTTTAGGAAGTTGCGAAAACAGATATTCTAAATTCTGTTGTAAGATAATGATTAGCTTCCTTTTTATATTTTCAAAACAAGAAATTATTCTTTTTTCATCAACTTCTCTAAATACTCCACTTTATCCTTTTCAGCCTGAACCAAACGCTCATAAAGTTCCACAATTTTATCAATCGGGTTGAAAGTGCAATTATAATTCAGTCCAGCGTTAACAATGTCATTATTGGTATAAGTATTTCCAATAACATTCAAAACTGCTTCATCAGAGAAGTTTTTAATCGCTTCAGCCGAAACTCCTAAAGCTTCTGCAATAGAGTTTAGTCTTTCATCGTCAACATTCTCGCTTCCTTCAATGGTAGAAACGTATTGTTGGCTTACACCTATCGCAATCGCAAGTGCTTCTTGTTTCATTCCTCTAAGCTCTCTAATACGGCTTATGTTTCTCCCGATATGTTTTGGTTTTGTTGCTGTGCTCATACTTCAAAGATATTAAAAATCCTTAAAAATTAGGAATATAGTAAAATACAATCTTTTTGCTTGTGAGATAAAATCGTAATCTATTTTGTTAGAATGTATTCTATTGTTTATTTAGCCGAAGCAAAAATACAATTTTTCGTACAATAATTATTCATAACCAAAACCATAAATAAACGCCATGAAAACAGAAAGCGAAAGCAATGCAAATCAAAAGAGAGTGATAAGATCAGTATCTAAATTGGTGTCAGATATTTGTTTCGACGGAGAATTTAGAAAACATCCAGAATACTTAACCGAAATTTTCGAATACCTTCTAGAAACAGAACAAGGAAACGATCTCTCGTTAAGAATAAAGATGTTAAGTTGTATTAGAATAAGTGTTATGCTGGCAAAAGCTTTGCATCCATTTTCAGACGAAGAAATACAGAAAGCTTGTGTTAAAATGATAAATGCATAAAAAGTAGTATTTTATCGGTTTTCTAAGCAATTCATGGTTAGAATAAAAGCTAAATAAAATAAAATCAGTAACTTTAGGCTGAGTTTTTTATTGGGGCATCTAATTTTATTTAAAAATCATGAAAAAGTATGAAGCAATTTTATGTACACTTGCGTTCGTATTTTCTCTCGGCTGTTTTGCTCAGCGCACCAACCATGCCTCCGCTTCTCCAACAACCGGAAAAACGACACTATTGACGGATAGTCTTTCGACGGGTGATTATGTCATACAATCTTATTATGTCGAAGAAAGAATAAATAAGCTTTTTGGAGGTAGAATTATTACCTACCAAGTTTCAAAGCTGGACATGGTCGATACTTACGATCTAGGGCCAAATAATACAAGAACGGTAATTCCGAATTACGTAAAAAGAAAACCTAAAGTAGCTCCAAATGCAATAGAAGCCAAAGCGCTTGTTGCAAGTTCGTCTGCTCCTCTAGAACCAGTTAAGGTAGAAGTTACAGCCCCTTCGGCTATATCTTCAAAATATGTAAGCGTTAATGTAGTCGACACCTACGAAAAAGTTATTGATAAAGGGTATAAATCTATCGATATGCTGAAAAAAGTAGCAGACCGCTTTTATTTTGAAGGCAATCTTAGTGCCGCGGCTGGCTATTACACGCAGTTATTTGAAGAAACCAAAGATTTAGAGGTTATTTACTATTATAGATATGCTCAGTCCTTAAAAGCAATAAATGAAGATGAAAAAGCAAATACTTTAATGAAAAGGTTCAAGAGCGAAACTTTGACAATGAAATAGGGTTTTCTTTATGCGTGAAGTTTTTTTACCGCAGAGAACGCTAAGGTTTACGCAATCCCGATAGCTATCGGGAGCAAAGGCTATTTTGAGATAAATCTAAAAATTAAGTTCGCAAAGTTTTATGTAGATAAAACTTTGCGAGCTTTTTTTGTTTTACCTACAGTTTTGTCATCCTGAGGAACGAAGGATCACACTTGCATATCGACAAAGATTGGAGAAATGCTTTGTAGAGTTTCTAGTGCGATCCTTCCTTCGTCAGGATGACAAGATTGTGTTAATGTGTACAGTTTTGTCATCCTGAGGAACGAAGGATCACATTCGCATATCGATAAAGATTGGAGAAATGCTTTGTAAAGTTTCTAGTGCGATCCTTCCTCCGTCAGGATGACAAGATTGTGTTAATGCGTACAGTTTTGTCATCCTGAGGAACGAAGGATCACATTCACATATCGACATAGATTGGCAACCTTTGCGATCTCTTTTATAGATTCCTATTAAGTCTCGTAAAAAAAACTCTTAGCGACCTCTGCGTTAAATCTTTGCTCCCGATAGCTATCGGGATTGCGTAAAACCCTTGCGCTCTTTGCGGTTAAATAAGCAATCCTATAATATTGGAATTTGGGCAAAAAAAAGACCATCATTTCTGATAGTCTTTTTTGCTCCCCCTCTTGTCCCGATAGCTATCGGGAGAACCAACCCCGATAGCTATCGGGGCTCTGATTAGCAGTCAGATTTGTATTTTATAAGAAGTTTATCTATTATTTCTGGGTATTTAATTAAGTTTTCAATGTATGTTTTGCTCTTCATATTTTTAATATGCTTTTCTATAGAAAGTGCTTGAGATTTATTTTCGCATTCTATTTTAAGATATAATTCCCAATCTTCAGCATTTGCAGTGAACTTGTGAGATTCAGCATTTCTATGAAATTCCATTCTATTGTCAAAATTAGAAGTATATCCTGTGTAAAATCGGTTTAATTTGACAGAATAGAGAATGTAAACAAAATGCATTATTAAGGTAGATAAAATTATTTAATTGTTTTTTTAAACGACTCCTCTTGTCTTGATAGCTATCGGGAGAACCAACCCCGAAAGCTTTCGGGGCTCTGATTAACAGTCAGATGCTCTAACCAACTGAGCTAAGGAGGAATCACCTTAAAAGGTTAATATGTTTGCTAAAAAAAGTTGCTCCCCCTCTTGTCCCGATAGTTATCGGGAGAACCAACCCCGAAAGCTTTCGGGGCTCTGATTAGCAGTCAATATGATGCAAAAAAAAAAATACCACTTACAATTTGTAAGTGGTATTTAATAAGCTCCCCCTCTTGGGCTCGAACCAAGGACCCTCTGATTAACAGTCAGATGCTCTAACCAACTGAGCTAAGGAGGAATCACCTTAAAAGGTTAATATGTTTGCTAAAAAAAGTTGCTCCCCCTCTTGGGCTCGAACCAAGGACCCTCTGATTAACAGTCAGATGCTCTAACCAACTGAGCTAAGGAGGAAAGTGTTGCTCTTTTTAGCGAGTGCAAATATAAAACTATTTTTAGTTTCTCAAAAACATTTTCACTCTTTTTTTGACTTTTTTTTACTTGCCTACAATGGCTTTGTAAATGTCGTTACCATTAGCAAATAGTAGTAGTGAAATAAGTAAAACAAAACCAACCATTTGCGCATTCTCTAGGAATTTATCGCTCGGTTTTTTGCCGCTTACAATTTCATACAATAAAAACATTACGTGACCACCATCAAGTGCCGGAATTGGCAATAAATTCATAACTCCAAGCATAATTGACAATAAAGCTGTGATTGACCAAAATACTTCCCAGCTCCAAGAACTTGGAAAAATGTTGTAAATCGCAGCAAAACCACCCACTTGTTTGTAAGCTTTTGTTTCTGGATTAAAAATCATTTTCAATTGTTTTCCGTAACTTACCAATTGATCTTTTCCTTTTTCAAGGCCAACCGGAATAGATTCGAAGAAACCATATTCTTTTGTACTTATTTTATAGTATCCTAGTTTTTCTAATGATTTCATGTCTAAACCACCAGAAACAACACCTAATTTACCATCATTAGTAACTTTTAAAGTAATTGGAGTTTCTTTTAGATCACGTAAAACAACTGCAGGAATTTGTTTTCCTTTGTTCATATCCAAGACAGCTTTAGCTTCATCAAAATATTTAATTTTTTGTCCGTTAAGAGAAAGAATCAAATCTTTTGGTTTTAAATTTTGGTTTGGAGAATCTTCTGCAATTTGGCTAATTGCAAAAGGTCTACGAATTCCAACAAGAAGCCCTTTTTCTGTTTTAGAAAGCTGATCTATAAAATCAGTTGGCATTTTTAGCGTTTGCTGTTGTCCATTTCTTTCAATCAAAACCTCTTTAGCCATGATAATATTAATATTCATGTCTTTGTCAAAATTTTCTACAGATTTACCATCAATAGAAATAATTTTGTCACCTGTTTTAAAACCAGCTTTAAGCATCACTGGATTTTCAATCAGGACACCATCTTTTAAGTCAGCATTAGCAATATAAGTATCTCCGTAAGCAAAAGCCATTCCGATATAGATAATAAAAGCCAGGATAAAGTTTACAGTAACACCACCAAGCATAATAATTAAACGCTGCCAAGCTGGTTTAGTACGAAATTCCCAAGGCTGAGGCGGAAGCTCCATTTGCTCCTTGTCCATACTTTCGTCAATCATTCCAGAAATTTTCACATAACCACCAAGCGGAAGCCATCCGATACCGTATTCTGTTTCTCCGATTTTCTTTTTGAAAAGTGAATATTTAACATCAAAAAATAAATAAAATTTTTCGACTCTAGTTTTAAACAATTTAGCAGGGATAAAATGCCCTAATTCATGAAGAATAATAAGTAAAGATAAACTCAATAGAAATTGAGAGAGTTTGATAACTATATCCATTTTTTGTTTTTAATTCGTATTTAACGCACAAAAGTAGCGTTTTCTATTTTAATATAAGAGTGCAAGATAGTGTTTAAGGTTTTAAATGTTTGTTAATAATTATATTAGTTTTTATTAAACAAAAAAGTAAATATCACTATTGTATTAGTACTTCATTGTATGAAAATGTTACAAAATGTCTTATTCTGATATTTTTAAAACTTTTCGGGGAGGTATTTTTTAAAAATACTGTTCTAATTTCATCTTTTGGACTTATGTGTGTTATTCCTAAATACTTAACAGAACGATTTTTAAATTCTTAAGTCCTGTTTTATTTTATTGATTTTTTACAATGAGAATATGAATTTTATTAAACAAATTGAGAGGATAAAAAAAATGCACAGATTAATTTCTGGAGAAAAAACAGGTTCACCCCTAACATTTGCAAAAAGATTATGTCTGAGCCGAAGCCAGTTTTATAATGAGCTAGAACTCATAAAAGAACTCGATGCTCCAATAAAGTATTGTAAAAAAAGACAGACGTTTTATTATGAAACTTCTTTTGAACTGATATTGAATTTTTCGCTTAAAACAATAAAAGATGATGAATCTAAAGAAATTTTTGGCGGTTCTAACTTCCGTCCAAGTTTATTGGACGGAACTCTGATAAGTTTGCTATAACAAATTGTTTCTCGAGAAAATGATTTTGTTGAATTTATTAATTAACATTTTAAATTTTAAAATTATGGAACTAACATTAGTGGGTTTAAAAGATTATGGTTTAGTTGAATTAAGCATTCAAGAGTCACAAGAAATAGAAGGTGGGATTGCACCTTTATTAGTATATGGAGGTGCATGGTGCGTAGGCTTTGCTGTGGGTTGTGCAATTGCATATTATTATTCTTAAAATATTAAAAAAATAGAACATGATGAACTTAATTGAATTAAATGTTTCTCCATTATCAACTCAAGAGATGATTGATATTGATGGAGGTATACTGATTGGACTAGTTATAGTCTGTTTTGCTGCAGGTATGGCTTGCGCGTTATTGCTTTAATTTATGGGGTGGCATCATGTGATGCCACCTTTAAATATTTATATCCTTATGTATAGTTTATTGTTTAATTTAAGATTTGGCGGAAAAAATATTCTGCAAAAAATATTAGTTGATGATTCTATTGTCCTCGTATTTTTTGAAGATAAAAAAAGTATTTACATAAAAAAGGTTGATAAGATATATTCAATAAATTCGGAAACACAACATTTATCTTCAATTGATTTTTCAAATTTTCAAAAGCAGAATGATAATATGTCTAAAAGAATTGGTTTTCTAAACAGCGCAAAAGAAACAAATCCAGAAAATATTTTTGACTTTGAATCTTATCTATACCATTATTTCAATGAAGATAATACCTTTAATTGTACAATAAAAACTATTTGTGATATTGATTTTATTAATACAGCCTATAGTGATTACTTTAATTTCAATATGAAAAATCAATTGATGAGTCTTT
This sequence comes from Flavobacterium sp. LPB0248, assembly GCF_013388355.1. Taxonomy (GTDB): domain Bacteria; phylum Bacteroidota; class Bacteroidia; order Flavobacteriales; family Flavobacteriaceae; genus Flavobacterium. The sequence continues at coordinate 2,535,985 of NZ_CP058246.1, read as the reverse complement.
CATTTGATAAAAATGAAATTTTGGCATATAATAAAACTGAAATAAATTTTAATCAAATAAATCAAACTGTTGAAACAGAATTAATATCAATTGAAAAAATTAAAATTCCACAGGAGTTATTAGAAATTAGAAATTATAAAATCATAGAAAATGAAAGAAATCTCTATTAATTCTAAAAAAGTGCAAATTTTAGGAATACTAATAAGTGTACCGATTATTTTGTTTTTTCTATTTATATTGTATTTCACATGGAATCAAGGTTTTGCAGGTAATTTGAAAGCAGTAAAGCAAACATTACAGCTTTTTGATAATAAAAAACTAAATGTGCTTTTAATTTTATTGGTTCCCAATTTAATTATTTGCGTAGGCATAATTGTGCATGAAATTATACATGGAATTTTTATGGCACTTTTTTCAAAAGAAGGATGGCAATCGGTAAAATTTGGTTTCATTAAGAAATATTTAATGCCTTTTGCAAATTGTACGGAACCGTTAGAATCCAAGAAAATGTTAGTTGTTGCACTTGCACCATTTTTTATTCTTGGCTTATTGCCTTCAATTTATGGCTTTCTTTATCATAATTTGACTTTCTTATTTATTGGCTTTTCGATGACTTTAGGTGCAGTCGGAGATTTTATCTATGCTTATTTAATATTAAAAGCGGGTTTAAATCATAAATTATTAGATCATAAGAGCAAAGTCGGTTTTATGATTATAGATTAAAATGAAATAAAGTGATCGAAGAAAAAAGAAGAATATCTGTTCACCAAGGAAGTAAAGAAGAAGCAACTATTTTGAAAATGTTATTGGAAAGTTTTTCTATTCAAGTTTTTGAAGATGCATCACTAATGTCTGTTTTTAATCCATGGGGCGTTTTAGTTGGAGATATAAATGCTATAAAGCTAAAAGTAGCCGAAGAAGATTATGAAAAAGCAAAGGCAATAATTGATAACTACAATTCTGGAGAATACCATATTTAATTTATTGACAAGCACCTCAAATTAATTGATATGCAGTTTAGCTCAGACCCTATAAACACTCTCGAAAATCTTATTGCAAAAAACAAAGCAAAAAGCTTTTCAATCTATTTGATTTTAATTTTAACCGTTCTGATTTTCTTGGGATTATTGCCTTTAATTAAAGTCGACGTCAGTAGTCAGAGCCGAGGTATTGTTAGAAGTAAGATAGATAATGTTCCTGTTGCAACAATTGTAAGTGGCAGGATAAATTGGATAGCATTAAAAAATAATGTTTTTGTAAAAAAAGGAGATACACTTTTAAAGATCTCTAAAGAAAATTTAGAAAGTGATAAAAGAACCCAAGATACATTATCAAGCTCCGTTTTGATGTTGTTAAGTGATATTTCAAATCTTTTACAGAATAAGCCATCACAATTGCAGACATCTACAGCGCGTGAAGATTTATTTAAATTTCAATCTGCAAAAAACGAACTGCAAAGCAAAATCTCTCACGCTCAGATAAATTATGACCGAAATAAGATTTTGTACGATAAAGATATTATCGCAAAAGCAGATTTTGAAAAATATGAATATGAGTTACGCTTAGCCAAACAAGCATTGCAAAGTTTTATAAGTCAGCAAAAATCAACATGGGAAAATCAGAAGAGAGATTTAGAAGAACGATTAAAAAATCTTAATGGAACTGTTGCAAAAATAAACGTTGAGGCAAATAATTATTTCGTTTTGGCTCCTATTTCGGGAACTATAGAAAACTTTTCAGGGATTCAAAAAGGTTCTTTTGTAAACGTATCGCAATCTATTGCAACAATTTCTTCTCCAGATCATCTTATTGTTGAGAATAATGTTTCTCCAAACGATATTGGTTTGATTAAGAAAAATCAAAAAGTAAAATTTCAATTAGATGCTTTTAATTATAACCAATGGGGTTTATTAGAAGGGAAAGTAATTGACATTGACCAAAATATAACAACACAGGGAGAGCAGGTTTTTTTTAAAGTTCGCTGTGTATTAGATTCTAAAACTTTGCACCTAAAATCGGGTTACAAGACTGATGTTTCAAAAGGAATGACCTTAACCACAAGATATATAATTACGCGCCGAAGTTTATTCGATTTGTTATTTGACAAAATAGACAATTGGCTAAACCCAAAACAATTATCAGCTAAAAAATAAATGGCTTCAATAAAAATAAAACAACATGATATTAAAGATTGTGGTGCTGCTTGTCTGGCATCTATTGGAAACCATTTCAAAGTTAATTTTCCCATAGCGAGAATTCGTCAATATGCCAATACCGATAAACGAGGCACTAATGTTCTTGGGATAATTGAAGCTGCCGAGAAAATGGGTTTTATAGCAAAAGGAGTAAAGGGAGGTTTTGATTCTTTAGATAAAATTCCGCTTCCTGCAATTGCTCATATTATTACAAAAGAGCAATTTCAACATTATGTAGTTATTTACAAAGTTGAAAAATCTACAATTACAGTTATGGATCCAGGTTTTGGTAAAATGGGGACATACACTTTTGAAGAATTTCAAAAAATATGGACAGGAGTTTTGATTCTTTTTGCACCAAATGATGATTTTAAAAAACTAAATGAAAAAACGTCACCTATAAAACGGTTTTGGAATCTAATTCAGCCACATAAAACGATATTAATTCAAGCATTAATTGGTGCTATAGTTTTTACGATTTTAGGATTGGCAATGTCTATTTATATTCAAAAAATAACAGATTATGTTTTAGTTGATGGGAATAGAAATCTTCTTAATTTATTAAGTGTCTCCATGATCGCTATTATTTTGCTTCAAGCTTATATTGGGTCAAAGAAGAGCATTTTTGTGATGAAGACAGGTCAGTTAATCGATGCTAAATTAATTTTAGGATATTATAAACATTTGCTTCATCTGCCACAGCGGTTTTTTGATACCATGCAAATAGGAGAAATCACCTCTAGAATAAATGATGCTGTAAAAATACGATCCTTTATAAATGAAACCGCAATCGAAATGATTGTAAATATTTTTATCGTCGTCTTTTCATTTGCATTAATGTTTACCTATTATTGGAAATTGGCTTTGGTTATCATTCTAGTTATTCCATTTTATGTTTTAGTTTATTTTCTGCTAAACAAATTCAACAAAAAGGTTGAAAGAAACATAATGGAGAATGCAGCAGAATTACAAACACAATTAGTTGAAAGTATTACGCATGTTAGAACTGTTAAAGAATTTGGAATTGAAGAATTTTCGAATTTAAAAACCGAAAACAAATTTGTAAAGCTATTATTCATAACTTATAAATCTGGTTTAAATGGCATTTTTGCTGGAACTTCGACACAATTTTTAGCCTCTGTATTTACTGTAATTTTAATGTGGATTGGTTCAGGGTATGTAATCGATAGAGCAATTACTCCTGGAGAATTGTTTTCATTTTATGCTCTGATAGGATATTTTACTTCTCCTGTGGCTTCTTTAATAAACATGAATAAAACAGCTCAAAATGCATTAATTGCTGCTGATAGGCTTTTTGAAATTATGGACTTAGAAAGAGAAGGAACAGAAAACAAGATTGAATTGACAAAAGGAAATTTAGGAAATATAAAATTTGAAAATGTTTCTTTTCGCTATGGATCTCGCGTCGAAGTTTTTAAAAATTTTAATGCCATATTCAAGAAAAACCAAACAACAGCGATTGTAGGTGAAAGCGGTAGCGGAAAAACAACTTTAATTTCGCTGTTGCAAAACCTTTATCCCATAAAAGAAGGTAAAATTAGTATTGGAGATTTTGACCTTCAACATGTTCATTATAAGAGTTTAAGAGAAATTGTTGGTGTTATTCCCCAACAGCTTAATTTGTTTTCTGGAAATATTATAGAAAACATTGCTTTAGGGGAATCTTTTCCTAATATTCAGAGAATTTTAGAGCTTTCAAAACAACTTGGAATTCATGAGTTTGTCGAAAAATTGCCAAACGGATTTGAAACACAGATTGGTGAAAATGGAGCAATGCTTTCGGGCGGACAAAAGCAAAGAATTGCTATTGCAAGAGCATTGTATAAAAATCCCGAAATTTTGTTAATGGATGAAGCCACGGCATCACTCGATACTAATTCAGAAAGAATAGTGAAAGATGTTATCGATAATTTTAAATTCTCAGGAAAAACTATAATCGTCATTGCACATCGCTTGAGCACAATAGCCAATGCTGACACTATATTAGTTATGAAAAATGGGACAATTGTAGAATCAGGCAATCATTTTGATTTGTTGGATCAAAAAACGGAGTATTATAATTTATGGAATAAGCAGAATTTGGTTTGAAGTAAGTATTGAAAATAAGGGATTATTAAAACAAAATTTCGGCTTTTGACTTCCGTCCAAGTTTATTGGACGGAAGTCTGCTAAGTTTGCTATAACAAAATACTTCTCGAGAAATGGTTTTTTGTTGGAATTTATTAATTAACTTTTTTAAAATTTAGTATTTATGGAATCAGCATTAGCGAATTTAGAAGAATTAAATTTAGTAGAACTAAATGTTCAGGAATCACAAGAAGTTGAAGGAGGGTTTTTACCTTTGGCAATTGTAGTAGCTTGGTATTTAATAGGTCCTTATGGTACTCATAAAGCATATTAAATTTAAAAATCCCAAGTGCATATACACTTGGGATTTTTTATGAAAAAACAAATAAATTTCTGAAAAATATTGATAACAATCTTAAAATATTTATTTCTAATTCGCTTTAGGAAATTAGTAGCAAAAGACGATAATCTGGCAGTATTGCTCTTAATACTTGTTTATCTTGTTAGTGCGATTTTAATTTATATAAATTTTGAAGCTTTTAGAAATTATGTTCTTTTTCTTTTTTTAGAGGTTGTGATCTATCATTTACAAAGATCAGATCTTGAATTTTTAAAAATGAAGAGAAATTATAAGGTAATCTTATTTATAGAGTACTTTATCTACTTACTTCCATTTTATCTGGTGCTTTTATTAAAAGGCGAGTTTATTTTTATTTTTGTAATTATTTTATTCAAAATTGCATTAATCAATTTGCCAAAATACAATCTTAAAATCATCAAATATCCTTTCGATTCCTTTAATATTTACTGGCATATTTCTTTTAGAAAATACAAGTTAGTTTATATAGTTCCGTTATTAATTATCGTTGTTTTTATGGCTGTAAACTATAACAATCAAAATCTTTTGTATGCAGTTTTTTTAGGATTATCATTATTAGCTTGCGTTCCATCATTTGAAAGAGAAACTACAGAAGAAATAAAACGAAATCCCTTTGATGCCGAAAAATATTTAAGGTTTCAGCTTAAAAATTCAATTATTAATACGGCTTATTTAGTATTTCCAATAGCAATAACATTGTCTTTTTTATTGGAGTGGGAAAAAATGATATTCTTGATTTTTATATTTATTATACCACTTTATAATCTGTTGCTGAAATATATCTATTTCAATAATAGTTTCTTACAACAGATTTTCTTTGTCATTTTTATAGCAGGAAGTCTCGTTTTATTTGGAGTGCCATTTTTAGCAACACCATTTATCTATAAAAAAGCGATTAAAACCTTAAAAGAACTCAAGACATGCTGAAAATTGTAATTAATCATAAAAAATTTAAGGACAAAACAATATTAGAAAACATTAATGTTTCTATTAATCGGCCTGGAATTTATGGTGTTATTGGTAAAAATGGACAAGGTAAAACAACACTTTTTAAATGTATTTTGAACTTAGAAAGTTTTAGCGGAAATTGTTCTGCTAATGAAGAAAAGATCGTCTTAGAAAATGCAGGATGGGTTCCAACAGAACCTCCAATTTATGGAGAACTTACTGCTGATGAATTTTACGATTTTTATGCTCACTTATTAAATATAAGCGCAAAAGAGGGTAACCGAATATTTGAAGTTCCCAATAATCAATTAATAAGAGAATTTTCTACTGGAATGAAAAAGAAAACGTATCTCAATGCTGTTTTTCAAAAAGAATTTCCACTTTATATTTTAGATGAACCATTTAATGGTCTTGATTTAGAATCAAACTATTTGTTAATGAATTACGTTCGAGAACTTTCTAAAACTAGTATCGTTTTTATTTCGTCTCATATACTGGAAATTCTTTATAAAGACTGTGATAAAATTTTTCTGTTGAAGGATAAAAATTTGTTGAAGTTTGATAAAAGTGATTTTACTAAAATAGAGAAAACACTTTTTATGTAATTAAACAAGAAAGCGGAATTTGGTTTAAATGTTTGTTAATTAATAAACATTTCGAATTCTCGTTTTAACAAGATACTGTAACTTTACTTTTCGAACACTGCCTTACTCATTGGCAGTATAAATTCATTAAAAGTTACAACTATATGGCAACGAAATTATTTTCTCCGCTTACTATAAAAAATATCACTTTAAAAAATAGAATTGCAATCTCGCCCATGTGCCAGTATTCTGCAATTGACGGATTTGCAAACGATTGGCATCTGGTTCATTTAGGAAGCCGTGCCAGCGGAGGTGCTGCACTAATTATTCAAGAAGCAACAGCGGTTTCTCCAGAAGCGAGAATTTCTCCAGCCGATTTAGGAATTTGGAAAGACGAACACATGGAAAAATTAAAGCAGATTAACGCTTTTATAGTTTCTCAGAATTCGATTCCCGGAATTCAGTTGGCGCATGCAGGAAGAAAAGCGAGTGTTTCGGCTCCGTGGCTGGGCAATAAAAAGCTAGATTTCACTCAAGGCGGATGGCAAACTGTGGCACCAAGTGCGATTCCGTATCACGACAATGAACCATTTCTTCCAGAAGCTTTAGATAAAAATGGAATCCAGAAAGTAATCTCCGATTTTAAAACTGCAACCAAAAGAGTAGTCGAAGCAGGGTATCAGGTTGTAGAAATCCATGCGGCTCATGGTTATTTATTGCACCAGTTTTTATCGCCTTTAACAAATGTAAGAACAGACGAATACGGCGGAAGTTTCGAAAATAGAATCCGTTTTACTTTAGAAGTTGTAGAAGCGGTTCAGTCAGAATGGCCATCAGATCTGCCTTTGTTGGTTAGAATTTCGGCAACTGATTGGGCAGAAAACGGATGGAATCCAGAAGAATCTGTACAGCTTTCTAAAATATTAAAAGAAAAAGGAGTAGATTTAATCGATGTTTCGTCTGGCGGATTGGTTTCGCATCAGAAAATTACATTAGGGCCAGGTTATCAGGTTCCTTTTGCAGAAAAAGTGAAACAAGAAGCGGGAATTTCTACAGGTGCAGTTGGTTTAATTACAGATGCCAAACAAGCTGAAGAGATTTTAAATAACAGTCAAGCCGATTTAATTTTGTTCGCAAGAGAATCTTTAAGAAACCCAAATCTCCCTTTGGATTTCGCTAAAGAACTAAACGACGATATTCAATGGCCAAAACAATACGAAAGAGCTAAACTTTAAATATTTTTTTCCGCCACGAATTCACGAATTTATTTTTTTTTAATTCGTGAATTCGTGGCGAATAAACTAAAACAAAACCAATGCAAAAGATAAAGACAGCACTATTATCATACGGAATGTCAGGGAAAGTGTTTCACGCTCCGTTTTTAGATATTCACGAAGGATTTGAACTTTTAGGTTCTTGGGAAAGAAGCAAAAAGCTAATTCAGGAAGATTATCCATACGTAAAAAGTTACGCTTCGTTAGATGAATTGTTAAGCGATGATGTCGATTTGGTAATTGTAAATACGCCAGTTGGAACGCATTACGAATACGCTAAAAAAGTGCTTTTGGCAGGAAAACATGCCGTTGTAGAAAAAGCATTTACAACAACAGCTGCAGAAGCAAAAGAATTGGCAAAAATTGCAAAAGAAAAAGGTTTGAAATTGGCTGTTTTCCAGAACAGAAGATGGGATAGCGATTTTAAAACTGTTAAAAAAGTAATTGATGATGGCGTTTTAGGAGATTTGGTAGAAGCCGAATTTCATTTTGACCGATACAACCCGTTATTGAGTCCGAAAGCGCATAAAGAAACCGCAAATGATGGAGCAGGAGTTCTAAAAGATTTAGGGCCTCATATTATAGATCAGGCAGTTAGTTTGTTTGGTTGCCCAAAAGCAGTTTTTGGAGATATTCGAGTAACCAGAGAAAATTCAGTTGTAGACGACTGGATCGATTTGACTTTGTTTTATTCTAATTTCAGAGTCCGTTTAAAAGCAGGATTTTTTGTGAGAGAAGCCAATCCAGCGTATACTTTGCACGGAAAAAAAGGCTCTTTCTTAAAACCTCGCGGAGATGTTCAAGAAGATGATTTGAAATTGGGTAAAAAGCCAAATCTAGATTCTTGGGGAACAGAAGATGAAAGCTTGCAAGGACTTTTGCACACCGAAATAAACGGTAAAATTGTGCGAGAAAAAATCCCGACGCTTCAAGGGAATTATTTTAGTTTCTTCGATGGTGTTTACGATTCTATTGCAAACGATAAAAAAGAACCTGTTACTGCAGATGAAGGTGTGAAAGTAATGCAGGTTATAGAAGCTGCGATTGCGAGTAATGCACAGCAAAAGGTGATAGGTATATCCTAAAACATTCTTACGGAACAATGAAATATAAATAAAAAGGGATTATCTCAAAAATTGAGATAATCCCTTTTTGTTTTCTTAAAAAAATCAAACAAATTATAATTCTACTAAACCCGAAAAATCGTAATTTTAGGAATAAGAAATCAATTCAAAACCATTGAATTTATAAACAATAACGTTGTATATTGTGGATAACCTTAGGCTTTATGCACTTTGACGAGCGTTTTTAGTATTTTTGACAACATTCCAATAAAATTCAATATGCTGATAAACATTAATCCATTATCGCTTTTTCAGACCAAAGCAAAAATCAAAAAGGTATTTAGAGAAGCCAAAGCGTCTTATTTAAATCGAATTCGTTTTGCTGTTGGAATGTTCTATTTCGGAATGGGTTTGAGTTTTGCCACTTGGGCAAGCAGAATTCCAGACATAAAAACCGCTTTGCATTTAACCGAAGGCGATTTGGGTTCTATACTTTTTGCACTTCCGGTAGGACAATTGATTATTATGCCTTTTTCGGGTAAAATGGTAACTAAATTCGGTAGCCATCGTATTCTAATTTTCTCTTTAATAATGTATGTTTTGTGTTTAATCAATTTAGGTTTGGCAACAACATCGTTACAATTATCATTAGGATTATTTTTGTTTGGTGTGTTCGGAAATCTTGCCAATATTGCTGTAAACACGCAAGGCGTTTATACCGAAGTTTTATTTAAAAAAACAATCATGTCCTCTTTTCATGGAATGTGGAGTTTTGCCGGATTTACTGGCGCGTTGGTAGGTTTAGGAATGCTGGCTTTAAAATTAAGTCCGTTGCATCATTTTATTATTGTAGCCGGAATTGTTTTATTGATGGTCGCTTTTAATTTTAAATTTTTGGTTAGAGCCAAAGAAAAAAAGAAACCAAAGGAAGAAGGCAAAAAACTATTTGTAAAACCAGATACAGCTTTACTTTGGCTTGGTGTTATCGGATTTTGTAGTATGGCCAGCGAAGGTGTTATGTTCGACTGGAGCGGAGTTTACTTTAAAGATATTGTAAAAGCACCTGGACCATTGGTGGTTTTAGGTTATACTTCTTTTATGATTATGATGGCGAGCGGAAGATTTCTAGGCGACGGATTAATCAATAAATTTGGACGCGAACGCGTTATGCAAATTAGCGGAGTTATGATTTCGGCTGGACTTTTTACAGCTGTTTTTCTTCCTTATATCATTCCGTGTACTATAGCTTTTATGTTTGTAGGTTTGGGCGTTGCCACAATTGTGCCGACTGTTTATAGCATTGCAGGTAAAAACCCGACCGTTCCTGCGGGAGAAGCTTTAACTATTGTTTCGAGTGTAAGTTTTCTTGGTTTCTTAATGGGCCCGCCTGTAATTGGGCATATTGCACAAAGTTTTGGATTGCAGTTTTCTTTTGCCTTTATCGGAATTTTTGGTGTTCTAATCGCTTTTATGGTTTCTAAAATTAGAACAGAACAGTAATAATTGACCTTTGTAAAAATGCCTTATTTTGACTATTCTTTCATTACATTAAAATAAATTTGAAAGAATTTACTTATAATTAAATATTTTGTTTATTTTTGAATTTCAAATTTCAAGCAATGAGATTTGAAATTTTCTTTTTTCCAAAAACCAATTTTATCTTTTGAATTAAGGATTGTAATCCTAGAATATATTCAAAGTTAATAATAGGTTTTAATGGTAAAAAATTACGCATTCTTCTTTATTTTATGGTTTTTTAATATTGCTTTTTCTCAAAAAGAAATTAAGGTAACAGGAATTGTTATTGATGCCCGAACACAGAATCCGTTGGAAAGTGTTGTGGTGACAATACAGAACACGGCTGTAATGCAGCTTACGTCAAAAACAGGGAAATTTGAACTTCATATATTTCCCCAAAAAGAGCAGTTGCTTTTACTCAGAAGTCAGGGATACAAAGATTTTCTTTTAAAAGTACAGTCCGATTCAGGACAAGATATTAATCTTGGCATTTTACAATTAGAAGATACTTATTCAGATGAAGTACCGGCAGCATTGATTACGCTCTCGGATAATGATTTTTCAGATGATAACAGTTCGTCAGAAATGACCTCAGGACTTTTGCAATCGTCAAGAGATGCTTTTATGCATGCAGCGGCATTCAATTGGGGACAGGCAAGATTTCGTATGCGTGGTTTAGACAGCGAAAATGCAGTCACGATGCTTAACGGAATGCCTATGAATAAAATCTACGATGGCAGACCACAATGGGGAAATTGGGGAGGTTTAAACAATGTGCTTCGAAATCAGGAATTCTCAGTCGGAACAGCAGCTTCCAATTATAGTTTTGGAGGTGCTTTAGGAACACAACAGATTTTTACTCGCGCTTCTTTATACAGAAAAGGAACCTCACTAACGTTTTCTGGAAGTAATACCACTTATTTATGGCGGGCAATCGGAACTTATGCTTCGGGAATGAATGCTTCTGGTTGGGCTTTTGTGGTTTCGGCAGGAAAACGGTGGGCAGATGAAGGCTATTTTGAAGGTACAAATTTTGACGCAGACTCTTTTTTTCTTAGTGTCGAAAAGAAACTAAACAGCAGAAATTCAATAAATTTCACAGGGTTTTATACACCAAATTCCCGCGGGAAGAATTCTTCTAATACTGCTGAGGTTACCGATTTAATGGGCGAAAAATACAATTCGTATTGGGGATTTCAGAATGGTGAGAAGAGAAATGCAAGAGTGAAAAATGTAGAAGAGCCACTCTTTATGCTGAATCATTATTTTAAAATTGATGATAAAACCAATCTGAATTCTGCAATTATGTATCAATTTGGGAAAGTTGGAAACAGCAATATCGATTACCAAAATTCAGACAGTCCAGATCCTGTTTATTACAGGAAAATGCCAAGCTATTTTAGTTCGCTTTATGCTAAAGATCATGGAGAATTTTCAGGTGAATTTACTCCAGATTATGAAAACGCAGAAAAAAACAAAATAACATTTTTGGAACATCCACAAATCAATTGGGACGAAATGTATTTTGCTAATCAAAAAATAGGGCAGAATGGTTATGAGCCTGCTAAAAGTCATTATGTGCTTTACGAAGACAGAACAGATGATCAGACTTTAGCAGTAAACTCAAATCTAAATACACAGATAACTCCTAATATTTCTTTTGATGGCGGATTTACTTTTAAGAAATTAAAATCGCATAATTTTCAGTATTTACTAGATCTTCTTGGTGGAGCATATTTTGAAGATATTGACCCTTTTTACAAAGGAAGCCTTTCTCAATCTGACTTACAGCATCCAGATCGTCAAGTCGTAAAAGGAGATATTTACGGATATAACTATAATTTACTAGCCAATACTTTAGATGTTTTTGCCCAATTTAAATTTAGTTATAACAAAACAGAATTCTTCTTGGCACAATCGTATTCTTTGTCAGATTATCAAAGAGAAGGACTATATCAAAACGGATTATATCCAACAAATTCGTTAGGTAAAAGTGAGAAAGTAAATTTTGAGAATTTTGGTTTCAAAGGAGGTTTTACCTATAAAATATCAGGAAAACAATTGTTGTTTTTTAATGCAGCACATTTTACCAGAGCGCCTTCGCTTCGAAATACGTTTTCAAATTCGCGTTTAAATAATACTGTCGTTGACGGAATCGAAAGCGAAAATATTAGCAGTGCTGAGGTTAATTACGTATACCGAATTGCAAAACTCAAATTGCGTTTAACGGCTTATTATACTGCCATTAAAAATACTTCAAAAACTTCTTATTTCTATGCTGAAGGAATCTTTGATAACGGTTCTGGTTATGATGCTACAAACGCATTTGTAAGTCAGACTCTAACCAATTTGGATAAGAAAAATACAGGGGCAGAATTGAGTTTTGAGTATCAGGTTTGGCCAACTTTCAAAACAACTTTATCTGCAGCATTAGGGAATTATATTTACAATAGCAATCCGAATGTAAGTATTGTAAACGATGCCAATAGAGCGAAAGAAGGAGCGCAAACTACTTTTGATTTTGGACCTGCATATTTAAAGAACTACAAACAGCCAGGAACTCCGCAACAAGCCTATTCATTTGGATTAGAATATCGCAATCCGAAGTTTTGGTGGATTGGCGGAAATATCAATTATTTGGCAGAAAGTTATATAGATGTCTCTCCAATTTCTAGAACATCTCAATTTTATATCAATCCAGCCAATGGTTTTCCTTTTCCCGAGGCAACTTCAGAAAGAGGGGATGAATTATTAAAACAAGAAAAATTTAACCCTATCACATTATTGAACTTGAGTGGAGGAAAATCTTGGCGTATTCATAAAAAATATGTGGGACTTTTTGCCAGCGTAAATAATGTCCTGGATTTGATGTATAAAACGGGCGGTTTCGAACAGGCAAGAAATGCCAATTTTAGAGCGCTAAATCAAGACGCTTCAAGCGGAACGCCATCTTTCGGGTCAAGATATTATTATGGCTATGGCCGAACTTATTTTCTAAATCTTACAATCGGTTTATAAACTGAAAACCTATTTCTCATGAAAAAACTAATTTTATTTTTTGTATTACCCTTAATCAGTTGCAGTAAAGATGTCGAAACTCCAGAATTAGCCTGTACTCAATCCAATCTTACTGTAAATAAAAGCGTAGAAAAAGTCTATGAGCTTTCGGGTACAACAGCGAAGCAATATTTGTACAATGATATTATAGAAGCTTATGTAGTTTCAAGTGATGAAGAAGGCAATTTTTTTAAAACGATTTCATTGCAGACAAGAGAAACTAAGGGAGTTCCTGCGATTGGGTTTAGTGTTCCAGTTGATGCAACAAATACTTATATTGATTTTCGTTTGGGAAATAAAGTGTTTGTAAAACTTAAAAATCAATTTACAGATTTGTATTATGGAGGATTGAGGATAGGGAGTTTGTATGTAAGCAATGCAGGTGATCCAACAATTGGAAGAATTTCTCAAAACGAATACAAAAATGTATTAAATGCTTCATGTACAAACATGGATGAGAATCAGTTGGTTAAATCACTTTCTGTAGAAGAAGCGCTTTCAGATTCTAAGTTAAATACTTTGATAGAGTTAAACGATGTCGAGTTTACCGAAGCAGCATTAGGACGTCATTATTTTGAAGAATCCAATAATGTTGGAGGTTCGACGAATTGGTATTTGAGAGATAAAACAGGAAATCAGATTATTTTTAGAACCAGCAGTTATGCAAAATTTGCAGATCATGATGTGCCAGAAGGAAGCGGAAAAGTCAAAGGGATTCTAACAAAATTTGGAACGGATTATCAATTTATGGTTCGTTACGAAAGTGATATTGTAATGAATGGAAAAAGAAATACGCCATTTTTTTCAGAGGATTTTCAGTCAGTTAAAAACAACGTCAATTTCACTTTACCTGGGTGGAGTAATATTGTAGAGAAGGCATCTAAATTATGGAAAAGTATGGTTTATGCTGGAAATGGATATGCCGAATTTAACACCACAAGTACAACTGCAGCCGAGAATGTGGCTTGGCTTGTTTCGCCTAAAATAAATCTAACAGGGTATAAAAATGCAGTACTTTCTTTCAGAAGTGCCCAACACGATTTAAAAGTCGATTCTCCATTAAATACTTTAGAAGTATATGTTTCAACCAATTTTGATGGTGCAAGCGTGACCAAAGCGAGATGGACAAAATTGGAAGCAAAAGTTCCAACGCTCTCAACACCTTCCCGTGAGTTTATCAGTTCTGGAGGAATTGATCTTTCTGTCTATTCTGGAAACATAAATATTGCTTTTAAATACATCGGTTCAGGAAAAGACAAAACATTAAATGGTGCTTTTATGGTTGATGACATTAAGATATTTGGAGAGAAATAAAAGGTATTTTAAAAGAATGAAAATAATCTGTTGATTTTTAGAGTATTATTGAAAAGTTTGTAGTTTTTGTATTTCAAATTGTTAAAATCTAATTGAATTTCGTACTTTGGTCATCCCAAATCAATACAAATACCACATGAAAACCTACTTTATTGCCATCTTAATGGTGGTGTTTCCTTTCTTGATGCACAGTCAAGACAACGTTAGACTAAAGCAGATTAACATTGTAAAAACAAATTACCAAAATTCTAAAGACGGCGAAATTGTTAACAAAACAATGGCCTTTAAAGATGGTAAACTTCAAACGATTACCACTTCAGATGTTGTACAGCATTTCTACTATAACAAAAATGGCTTGCTGGATATGTCTGTAAAAGACAAAGTGGGAAGCGACTGGAAAGAAGTAATAAACTATACTTATGACGCTGATAACAACATTACCAAATTTGTAAAAAAATATCAGGAAGGACCTAATTATATTACAAAAGTAGTATCATTTGTATACGAAGGAGCGAGGGTAAAAGTAACAACGAAAAAGAGCACTAATCATCAGAATTTAGTAGATGATATTGAATATCTTGTTGAAAACGGAATTATTGTAAGACGTACTTCTCGCGATAGAAACAAGGCAATTATTGGAAAATTAGAATATGTTTATGTAAACGATAATGTGTCGAGACACAAAGGTTTGGTTGGAGACAAAATCTCAAAATCATATACTTATGACGATAAAAAATCGGTAGATCAGTTAATCGTTCAAAATCTTTTTGGAGATAATTACAAAGTAATTGTTCCGATGATTTCGTATCATGAAGAAGAATTTGAGTTTGAATCGATTTCTTATAATAATGAAATGAATTTTAGTCCATCTTCAACAGCTTTAGTTGCGGTGAGCAGAAAATACAAATACAATAAATTAAACTACCCGATTTCTTGCTCTCAAATAGAAGAAAACGGAATTGTGAAAACGGAAAAAACTTTTATTTACGAATAAAAGCTTTAAACTTAGACCATTTATTGATTAAGTGGAACCTTGTTGAGTTTATCTTGACAGGTTCCATTTTTTTTTGAAGTTTATTCTCCTAATATAAATGTAAAAACAAAATTGTATAATTGATTGTAGCAGACAAATGATTAAATTTGCAACTTATTCAAGACTATGTTAGAAAAAGAAGTTATAAATTTTGAGAGAACAGTAATTGTAGGTATCGTTACTCAGAATCAAAGTGAAGAAAAGCTAAATGAATATTTAGACGAATTGGAGTTTTTAACTTTTACCGCTGGAGGTGAAGTTATAAAACGCTTTTCGCAGAAAATGGAACGTCCTAACCCCAAGACTTTTGTGGGAACAGGAAAAATTGATGACATCAATCTTTTTGTAAAAGAAAACAAAATATCGACAGTAATTTTTGATGATGAATTAACACCGTCACAGCAGAAAAACATCTCAAGAATTATTGACTGTAAAATCCTAGATAGAACCAACTTGATTCTAGATATTTTTGCACAGAGAGCCGAAACTTCATACGCTAGAACTCAGGTAGAATTGGCACAATGTCAATATTTACTTCCGAGACTTTCTGGTTTATGGACGCACCTTGAGCGTCAAAAAGGAGGTATTGGTATGCGTGGACCTGGAGAAACAGAGATTGAAACCGATAGACGTATTGTGCGTGACAGAATTTCGTTATTGAAAGATAAAATCAAAACGATTGACAAGCAAATGAGCATTCAACGAAGTAATCGTGGTGCAATGGTTCGTGTTGCTCTGGTTGGATATACCAATGTTGGGAAATCTACTTTGATGAATGCAATTGGTAAAAGCGATGTTTTTGTAGAGAATAAATTGTTTGCAACTTTAGATACAACAGTTAGAAAAGTGGTGATTAAAAACCTTCCTTTTTTACTTTCTGATACGGTTGGATTTATTCGAAAACTGCCAACACAATTGGTAGATTCGTTTAAAAGTACTCTAGATGAGGTTCGTGAAGCCGATTTATTGCTACATGTAGTAGATATTTCGCATCCAGATTTTGAAGATCATATTGAGTCTGTAAACAAGACTTTGCAGGAAATAAAAAGCAACGACAAACCAACGATTATGGTTTTTAATAAAATCGATGCTTACAAACATCTTACTATCGATGAAGATGATTTGATTACTGAAAGAACGAGAAGGCACTGGACACTTGAGGAATGGAAACAAACTTGGATGAGCAATGTTGGTCAAGATAAAGCGCTGTTTATTTCGGCTAGAAACAAAGAAAATTTCGAAGAATTCAGAGAAACGGTTTATGAAGCTGTTCGCCAGATTCATATAACACGTTTTCCTTATAATAATTTCTTGTATCCGGATTATAAGGATGCAGTTGAAAAAGATGACGAAGAATAAAATGAAAAAAAGCTTTTGATAAATTCAAAAGCTTTTTTGTTTTGCCACAGATTAAGGGATTATTTAGATTAAAAAATCCTTTTAAATCTTTTAATCTGTGGCATTAATAATTTTATAAGCTGGAATCTAGTACGATGGATAATTAAAACCCAAAGTTAACTCCTAAGCCAAATACTTCTCTAGTTTGGAGTCCTGCAAATGCATTATCATCATAAATAGCCTGAAACGATAAATTAGCAGATAAAAACTTGTTGATTTTCATTATAATATTTAGCGAGTAATTGATATCGACATTTTGTGGGTCTTCAAGATAATTTGAATAAAGATTAAGTGTGTTTTCGGCAGTGACGTTTGTCATGATTGCTAATTTGTAATAAACGGAAGCATAAAAAACAAGCTCGTAACGGATACTTTTGCCTTCGTCAACACCAAAATAACTGCCATCTACATATGGTAGTCCAGTAAATCTATCAATTCCAGTTGTATAAGCACTATCTACAAAAGTAAATTTTGAAGTTAGCGGTGCAAAATTTATTTTAAGATTGTCATCTTTTGTCCAGTAAATACCAGGACCTGTGGTAAGATATCCAGGAGACATAAATTTGGTTTGTTCAGTCCTGATTTGTTTTCCATTGTCATCTTGACCATAAATATAACCGGTTGAAAATTGTGTTCTAAAATTTAGGAAGTAGGAGTAGTACCATTCTCCAAAAGCTTTTTTTCCGACTATGGAATTGAACTCTAAGCGGTCATCTGTTTTTTTTGTGAAGTCATCGTTTTTGGTTTGAAGAAGACCGTACGATGCTAAAATTTTGTTGTCCCAAGTTAAGCCATCTTTTTTGTAATTGAAATCATAATTGATTCCTAATGTTCCAGAAAAGCTGTCTTCACCTCCTGCAATCCAATTGTTAAAACTCGATTGATTCAGTAAAAGCGAAACAGTTCCTTTTGCTTTCCAGCCTTCGCCTTCTATAGTATCGTTAATTTTTTTTACTGCCTTTTCAGTATTCTGAATTAACTCTTTTTCTGAATTTTGGGCTTGTACAAATGTGAAATTTACTAAAATGAAAAGTAATAGAGTTAGCTTTCTCATGGTTTTTAGTTTAGAGTGTATAATCAAATATACTAAAAACCAATGGAAAGTTAAAGATTACTATACTGTTAATGCAGGTTATTTCTTAGATTCTTTGTATAATGGCACTGCAGAACATGCTTCTCCATACATAATACTGCGGGCAAATGGCTGTAAATAGTTTGTAGCTAAAATATACGCACGCATAGGAACGGGTTTTCTAGAACAGCCTTTTACAATTACGGGTTTGTTTTGGTAAACAGAGTAATCAATTTTGCTTAAAATTTCTTCATAAAGGCTTGCGTCAAGATCTTCAATAGTTCCATTCACTACTTTTTTTGCAAAAGGAGCTAAATGAACGCTAACCAAAATTAATGCCCAAGCGGGAATTATAGCATCTGTACTGCAGTGTACAGCAACATATTGATCCTGATATTGCGACCAATCGTGATTTTTAAGATGTTCTCTAAAGTCTTTTTCTTTCAATAAAAATCCTTCCAAAAGCCATTGCGAAATGTCAATTTGCACACGCATTCCTTTTGGATAATAATCCTCTAAATCAAAAACTTCTAAAGCACTATTGGCAACTTTATTGATGATTTCTTCCATGTGAAAAGTGGTTTCAGGTTTAATCTTTCAAGTTGCGTAACCTGAAACTTGAAACATTAAACTTGAAACAAATATTAAAGCATTCCTAATTCTAATTTTGCTTCTTCGCTCATTAAATCTTTGCTCCAAGGCGGATCAAAAGTAATTTCAACGTCTACATCTTTGATGTTTTCGATTGTTTTTACTTTTTCTTCTACTTCTCTTGGTAAGCTTTCTGCAACTGGGCAGTTTGGAGATGTAAGTGTCATTAATATTTTTACTTCATAATCAGTATTTACCATTACGTCGTAGATTAATCCTAATTCGTAAATATCTACAGGAATCTCAGGATCGTAAATGCCTTTTAAAACTCTTACAATTGATTCTCCTAATTCGTTTGTGTCTATTTCTTGTTCCATTGTTTTTTTGTTTTTGAACACTAAGTGTTTTTATTTTTTACCATTAAGACATTAAGAAAATTAAGTTTTGCTTTGTGTCAAAAGAGTAAGCTTAATTTACTTTTGACTATTAAGGAAATTAAGCATATCATCTTTATGAAACTTAATTTCTTAATGGTTTAATTAAAATTTAATTTTTGTTTTTTGCATCAAAAGCCAAAGCGTACATTTTGATGTTTTTTATCATCGAAACCAATCCATTGGCACGTGTTGCAGATAAATGTTCTTTTAAGCCGATTTCGTCTATAAAATCAGTATCAGCTTCTAGAATATCTTTTGCTTTTTGATTGGAGAAAGCGCGAATTAAAATTGCAATTATTCCTTTAGTCAAAATAGCATCACTGTCTGCTGTAAAGACAATTTTGTCTCCTTGTTCTTCACCTTGCAACCAGACTTTTGACTGACAGCCTTTGATTAAATTATCGTCGGTTTTGTATTCTTCTTTAATTAACGGAAGACTTTTTCCCAGTTCGATGATGTATTCATAACGCTGCATCCAATCATCAAACATTGAAAATTCGTCAATAATTTCGTTTTGTATTTCTTTTATCGTCATAATTATTCTTTAGAAAAATCAACTAATAAATTTACTAGTTTTTCGATTTCTTTTGGCGGAAAACCATTGTCAAAACCTGCTGTTTCATAGGTTTTTCCGTCTTTAGTTACTTTTAAATTTCCGATAGCAGCGCCATCATATGTGCGTTTATCAGTTGGTGCTTTTAAAGTGTTGAGACTTTCTAAGTTAACTTTTGAGTAGGCGTCAACAATTTTATTCCATTTTGCATCATCAATATTGCTTTTAACAGCTTCAGCATTACGTTCCTTAACAACCGAAACCGTTTTGTTTTGTACTGTTATTACTTTATAATAACCTCTAGAAAGTGCAGAATATTCAATCTGAGTAGATTTCATGTCGGCTTTTTTTTGACTGCAGCATCCCGTAGCGATAAAAAGTGTCAGGAGCAATAATGATACTATTCGCATATAATTAGTTTTTTAGCTTAACATAGTTTGTGCTTTTTTAACAGCATCAACCATGGCATCGATTTCTTCCTTAGTATTGTAAAATGAGAAAGAAGCACGAATTGTTCCCGGAATACAGAAGAAATTCATAATTGGCTGTGCGCAGTGATGTCCTGTTCTAACCGCAATTCCTAACTTATCTATAATAGAACCAATGTCATACGGATGAATTCCGTCAATATTAAACGAAATTACAGATGCTTTATTTTTGGTGTTTCCGTAAATTCGGATGCCTTCAATTTCGTTAAGACGTTTTGTAGCGTGTTCTAACAATTCATTTTCATATTCATGAATTTTATCAAAACCGATCTCGTTTAAATAATCAATGGCAGTTCCTAAAACAATTCCGCCAGCGATATTTGGTGTTCCTGCTTCAAATTTATGAGGAAGATCAGCATAAGTTGTTTTTTCGAAAGTCACTTCTTTGATCATTTCGCCACCACCTTGATATGGAGGAAGTTTGTTTAGCCAAGCTTCTTTTCCATAAAGAATTCCAGTTCCCGTTGGGCCGCACATTTTATGTCCTGAAAAAGCATAAAAATCGCAATCTAATTCCTGAACATCTGGTTTTAAATGCGGAACTGCTTGAGCACCGTCAATTAAAACTGCAGCGCCAACTGCGTGAGCTTTATCGATAATATATTTGATTGGATTAATTACACCCAATGCATTTGAAATATGATTTACGGTAACAATTTTTGTTTTGTCTGAAAGCAATTTGTCGAATTCCTCAATGATTAATTCTCCATTGTCATTGATTGGAATAACTCTTAAAATGGCTCCAGTTTTTTCGCATAACATTTGCCAAGGCACAATGTTACTGTGATGCTCTAATGAAGAAACAACCACTTCGTCACCAGATTTTAAAATCGAAGCAAATCCGTTTGCAACTAAGTTAATTCCGTGAGTTGTTCCCGAAGTAAAAAGCACTTCGTGCGCATGTTTAGCATTGATGTGATCTTTTACTTTTCCACGAGAAATCTCGTAAGCGTCAGTTGCTAACTGGCTTAAAGTGTGAACACCACGGTGAATGTTCGCGTTGATTTCTTGATAATATTTTACTTCTGCATCAATTACAACTTGTGGTTTTTGCGAAGTAGCTCCGTTGTCGAAATATACTAATGGCTTTCCGTTTACAGTTTGAGAAAGTATCGGGAAATCAGCTCTTATTTTTTGAATATCTAGCATGTCTTATTTAGAAAAAATCTATTTACAAAAGTACTAAAACTAAATTTGTTTATACATTAATTCTATAATTTCCTTTTATGGTGCCATTGCTACAAGGCGCAAATGCTGATTCCGTAAAAATCAATTCAATTTTCTGCATTATCCGAATCAGATTTGTAATTTGAGTTCTAAAATCGTGAACATAAATTATTTATATTGCAATAAAAATAACTAACATATCATGAAAAAATTTCTCAAAGTACTTTTACTTGTTGTGGTTCTTGCTTTTTTGTATTTCGGATTTACAACGTATCCGAAACTTGATTTAATTTCTGGCTTCTCAGCCAAAAGTGTCGCATCTGGACATTTTATAGATAATCGTCCGCTGGATTTAATTGAAAAAACAGACAATGATATCGACATGATTGATCTGGCTAAAAACTCCATTGATGATGCAGGAAAATATGCTATTTCATCGGTTTATGGCCTAAAAGAAAGAAAAGCGATTTATCGAGAAGGCTTAGGAGCAACTTTGATTAATGATAATTTTGATGTTTCAAAACCATATTTACTTCCAAAGAGAACTAAATTAGAAAACAATCTTCCTTTTCCATACGGAAATAATGAACCAAAAGACACTGCATTTTCCGATGTAGATTATTCGAAATTGAAAAAAGCAGTTGATAACGCATTCGACAAAACAGGTGCAAGAACTAAAAGAACTCGCGCGGTTGTGGTTTTGTATAAAGACCATTTAATCGCAGAAGAATACGATACAGGTTTTAATAAAAACAGTAAAATTTTAGGCTGGTCGATGACAAAGAGTATTACAAGTTCAGCTTTTGGAGTTTTGGCAAAACAAGGAAAAATAGATATTTATAAACCTGCTCCAGTTGCAGAATGGAAAAATGATGAGCGCAAAAATATTACGCTTAACGATTTGCTTCATATGAATTCTGGTTTAGAATGGGAAGAAAATTATAGTACAATCTGCGATGCTACAAAAATGCTTTTTCAGGCCGAAGATATGGGAAAAGTGCAATTAGATAAACCGGCACAATTTAAGCCCAATTCACATTGGAATTATTCTTCAGGAACTACAAACTTGTTGTCTTTAATTTTAAGGAGACAATTTAAAACACAGCAGGAATACCTTGATTTTTGGTACAGCGCCGTAATTGATAAAATCGGAATGAACTCGATGATTGTCGAACAGGATATGTCAGGAACTTTTGTTGGTTCTTCTTATGGATGGGCGACGCCAAGAGATTGGTCAAAATTTGGATTGTTATATCTTCATAAAGGAAACTGGAACGGTGAACAAATTTTGGATGAAAGCTGGGTAAAATATACTGCAACTCCAACGAATACTTCTGATGGAAAATATGGTGCACAATTTTGGTTAAACGCTGGAGGGAAATTTCCAGATGTTCCTAGAGATATGTTTTATTGCAGTGGTTACCAAGGTCAAATGGTGGCGATTATTCCATCTTTAGATATGGTAATTGTTAGAATGGGAGTGAGAGAAGAAGAACCTGGGTTTGATTTTAATGGGTTTTTGAAGGAGGTTATTGCTTCAGTCAACAAATAATTATGAAGAAACTATTTCATCCAATTGTTTTATTAATAATCGGTTTTATTTTAAATGCATTTGCATGGTCTACTAGTATTGGTCATCCATTTAATACGATTTGTTTATTACTTGGATTGGGATTGTTTTTTTTAGGGATTATATTGTCTATAATAAAAATTAGAGAATGATATTTAACCGCAAAGAGCGCAAGGTATAAAAGCGCAAATTCGCAAAGCTTAATAAAAAACTTTGCGAACCTTGCGTAAATCTTAGCGTTCTTTGCGGTTAAGAATATCTACAAATCAAATCCTAAATTCACACCTAATTTCGTAGCAATGATTTTAGTAATTCTTTGTTTTAATTCTGGTATTTTAATGCTTTCGATTACTGCATTTGAGAATGCGTACATCAATAAAGCTTTAGCTTCTTTTTTCGGGATTCCACGAGACTGCATGTAGAACATTGCTGTTTCATCCAATTGCCCAACTGTACAACCGTGAGAACATTTTACGTCGTCAGCAAAAATTTCCAATTGTGGTTTTGCGTTGATAGTCGCTTTATCACTCAATAAAATATTGTTGCTTTTTTGGAAAGCATTTGTTTTTTGAGCTTCTTTTTCTACCAAAACTTTTCCGTTGAAAACTCCAGTCGAACGATCAGAGAAAATACCTTTATAATCCTGGAAACTTTCGCAATTTGGTTGTGCGTGGTTTACCAAAGTATAATGGTCAACGTGTTGTTTGTCGTTTAAGATCGAAATTCCGTTTAACGTACTTGTTAATCTTTCTCCGAAATGGTAAAAGTTTAAGTTGTTACGAGTTAAATTTCCACCAAAAGAGAAAGTGTGCACATAAGCATGGCTTTCCTGTTGTTGAGAAACATAAGTGTTGTCAATTAAATTCGCTTCACTATTATCGTTTTGAATTTTATAATAATCAACAATCGCACGTTTTTGAGCAAAAATCTCAGTAACAGAGTTTGTTAAAACTGGATTTTCGTTCAAACTTTGGTGACGCTCAATAATTTGAACATGTGAATTTTCGCCCACAATAACCAAGTTTCTTGGCTGAACCATTAAAGCCGCTTCGTTTCCAGTTGAGAAATACATGATCTCAATTGGTTTATCAGCTACTTTTTTCTTTGGGATGTTGATAAAAGCTCCTTCAATTGCAAAAGCAGTATTCAATGAAGTTAAACTGTCATCTTTACTTGCAATTTGATTAAAGTACGTATCAATAACCATTTTATATTTTGGTTTGGTCAATGCCGATGACATCAAGCAAACATCGATTCCGTCATGTGTTGTAGAAGACAAATGCGAACTGAAAACCCCATCGATAAATACTAATTTGTAAGTATCAATTTCGTGTAAAAAGTATTTTTTTACCTGATTGAATTCGATTGCATTTTCCTGCTTTGGAAAAACCGTAAAGTCATTTTTTAAGATGGCATTTAGCGATGTATATTTCCAAGCTTCTTCTTTTTTGGTTGGGAAACCTTTATTTTCGAAGTTTTTTAAAGCATTTGTGCGTATGTCATGTAAATCTGAATGTACATCGACACGCTCTTCAAAAGCCATAAAAGACGATACTAATTTTTCTTTTAAATCCATTGTTCTTTTGTTTCCTTCGGTGTTTCAGGTTTCAAGTTTCATGTTGCCTATTGAAACTTATTCCCCTTGAAATCTTTTTTATTTAGGTAAGTGATAAAGTTTTTTATTTTACCGCTTAAATTTTCATAATCTTTTTTTAAAGCTTCGAATTTTTCTTCTGAAATATATTCAAAATCAAAAACCCGATATAACTGAGACCTTGTTTCTCCGGCTGAACCTTTTGCGATAGATAAGAATTGTCGAAATTCTAAATTTCCATCTCTTTCAAAACCTTCAGCAATGTTATCCATCACCGGACCCGAAGAACTTTTTATTTGATTTTTAAATCTGAGGTCAGATCTTAACTCTGTTTCAACTGAAATAAAATGTATTTCTTTTGCTAATCGTCTCGCCTCTTTCCAGATTTCTAAATCTTCAAACCTCGTAATTGTTGCCATTTCTATTTTAATAAATTTAAGTTTAAACTTACAGAATGTAATTCAACTTGAAACTAAAAAAACATGAAACTTGAAACAAAAATTTAGTTTTCTGCTTTGATCCAGTCGTATCCTTTTTCTTCTAATTCGTAAGCCAATTCTTTTCCACCAGATTTTACGATTCTACCGTTGTAAAGAACGTGAACGAAATCAGGAACGATATAGTCTAATAAACGTTGGTAGTGCGTGATCACGATAATAGCGTTTTTGTCGCTTTTTAATTTGTTTACACCATTTGCAACGATTCTTAAAGCGTCGATATCAAGACCAGAATCGGTTTCGTCAAGGATAGCTAATTTTGGCTCTAACATTGCCATTTGGAAGATTTCGTTTCTTTTTTTCTCTCCTCCAGAAAAACCTTCATTAAGAGAACGAGATAAAAATTTACGATCGATTTCTAATAATTCAGATTTCTCACGAATTACTTTCAGCATTTCGTTTGCTGGCATTTCTTCCTGACCGTTTGCTTTACGAGTTTCGTTAATAGCAGTTTTCATGAAGTTAGTAACGCTAACTCCAGGAATTTCTACAGGATATTGAAATGAAAGAAAAACACCTTTATGTGCTCTTTCTTCTGGAGCTAAATCAGCAAGATCTTCTCCGTCAAGAATTACTTCTCCATCTGTAACTTCGTAGTTTTCGTTTCCTGCGATAACAGCAGAAAGTGTACTTTTTCCAGAACCGTTTGGTCCCATGATAGCATGAACTTCTCCAGCTTTAACTTCTATATTAATTCCTTTAAGGATTTCTTTATCACCAATTGCGGCGTGAAGGTTTTTTATTGATAACATCTTTTTTTTGTTTAAAGTTTCAAGTTTCAAGTTCTCAGTTGTGCTGAAAAGCGAAACTTTGAAAAATCTTTTATTTTAATATGATATAAAATTCTTTTTTAATGGTTGCAAAAGTAAGTTTCGGATCAAAAACTTGAAACCTGAAACATGGAACTTTTTTAACCTACAGATCCTTCTAAAGAAATCTCTAATAGTTTTTGAGCTTCAACAGCAAATTCCATTGGAAGTTTATTCAAGACATCTTTACTGAAACCGTTTACAATTAAGGCAATCGCTTTTTCAGTCGGAATACCTCTTTGGTTACAGTAGAAAACTTGGTCTTCTCCAATTTTACTTGTAGTTGCTTCGTGCTCGATTTTTGCTGTTGGATTTTTACTTTCGATATAAGGGAAAGTATGTGCACCACAATTATTACCCATTAACAATGAGTCACATTGTGAAAAGTTTCTTGCGTTCTCAGCTCTTGGCGAGATTTGCACTAAACCACGGTAGCTATTTTGTGATTTTCCAGCCGAGATACCTTTAGAAATAATGGTCGATTTAGTATTTTTTCCTAAATGGATCATTTTTGTTCCAGTATCAGCTTGTTGGAAATTATTGGTAACAGCAATCGAATAAAATTCTCCTACTGAATTATCTCCTTTTAATACACAAGAAGGATATTTCCAAGTTACAGCAGAACCTGTTTCAACCTGCGTCCAAGAAATTTTAGCGTTTGTTTCGCATAAACCTCTTTTAGTTACGAAGTTGTAAACTCCACCTTTTCCTTCTTTATTTCCTGGGAACCAGTTTTGAACGGTAGAATATTTAATTTCAGCATCGTCCAAAGCGATTAATTCAACGACAGCAGCGTGTAATTGGTTTTCGTCACGGCTTGGAGCAGTACATCCTTCAAGGTAAGAAACGTAGCTTCCTTCATCGGCAATAACTAGAGTTCTTTCGAATTGTCCAGTTCCAGCTTGATTGATTCTGAAATACGTTGAAAGTTCCATTGGGCATTTTACGCCTTTTGGAATATAACAGAAACTTCCGTCAGAGAAAACTGCTGAGTTTAAAGCTGCATAGAAGTTGTCTTTTTGAGGTACAACAGTTCCTAAATATTTTTTTACTAATTCAGGGTGTTCTTTAATTGCTTCAGAAATTGGACAGAAAATAATTCCTTTTTCTGCCAAAGTTTTCTTGAAAGTTGTAGCTACCGAAACAGAATCGACAACAATATCCATAGCGACATTGTTCATCTTTTTTTGCTCGTCGATAGAAATTCCTAACTTTTTGTACATCTCCAATAATTCTGGATCAACATCGTCCAGCGTTTTGTTAGGATCTACTTGTTTTGGAGCTGAATAATATGAAATAGCCTGAAAATCTGGTTTTTCGTAATGTACGTTTGCCCATTCTGGTTCGATCATTTCTTTCCAAGCGCGGAAAGCCTCGATGCGCCATTCGGTCATCCACTCAGGTTCTTCTTTTTTTAGAGAAATAGCTCTTACAATTTCTTCGTTTAAGCCAATAGGGAAAGTCTCAGATTCTATATCGGTATAAAATCCGTACTCATATTCTTTAGTTTCCAGTTCGATCTTTAAATCGTCTTCGGTGTATTTGCTCATTATTTTTGTTATTGTCTAAAGTTTTGGAGTCTAAAGTTCGAAAGTCAATTGAAGTCTTTATGACTTTACAACTTTCAGCTTTTGACTAAAGAGAGAATGATTCTCCGCATCCGCAAGTTCTACTTGCATTTGGGTTATTGAAAACAAATCCTTTTCCGTTTAATCCGCCAGAGAACTCTAAAATTGTTCCGGCTAGGTATAAGAATGATTTTTTTTCTACAGCAATTTGTATGTCGTTGTCAACGAATATTTTGTCGTCTTCTCCTTTGGTTTTGTCAAATTTTAAATCATAAGACAAACCAGAGCATCCACCGCTTTTTACACCTACTCTAACGTAGTCGCTTGCGGCGTCAAAACCATCATCAGTCATCAGGTCGATGATTTTCTTTTTGGCAGTATCTGAAACTTTTATCATTGTTCTTAGATGTTTGTTTTTAATGAGCATTTTTTCTCTGTAATGAATTTAGTACAGATTTAAAACGCTAATTTTCAATGTTAAATAGAAATTATCGGCAAAGATACGACTTAAAAACCTTTTTCCATAGCGGTTCACATTATTATAACAAATGTGAAAATAGATATTACTTATTTTGATAAAATTGGTCTTGAAATGGCAAAACGAATCTTATTTTAGAAATAGCTGCAAATATCGCTCCTAAATGTTAAAAAACAAGTATTTCTACTGATTATAACCATTTTTTATTCAATATTTTTGCAGAAAATTAGGAGTAATTATGAAAAAACAAAATGAAATAAAGTGGTTTAAACCTTTGTTTGCTATAATTTTTGTTTTAGGATTAGGTGCTGTAGTCTTGGTTTTTAGCAGTGAACCTGATAAGAATAATAGTGATGCTAAAAAGGAGAGTATTACCAGCACAATGCCATTTGAAAGTAAAGAAGCAAGTGAGCAAAAGAATATTTTGGATTCTTTAAATACATTAAAAAACGCATACGATCAGGCTATTTTAGAAAAAACAGCTTTATCTAAAGAATTAGAGTTAGAGCGTAAAAATGTTGAGAATTTAGTAGCCATTATTAAAGCTTCTAATAATCCATCGGCGGAGCAGATTAGAATTTATCGAAATCAGCTTTCAGATTTGAATTCGTCATTAGTAGGAAGAATTCAGGAAATTAAAAAACTGAAATCTCAGAATAAAAATTTATTGACAGAAATAGAAAGCCAGAATGTTGTCATGTACAATCAAAAAGTAGAAAATGACACTTTGGTTTCTAAACAGAAAAAATTAGAATCGACTTTAAAAGATGCTTCAAAATTGTATTTAAGCAATTTTAAAGCTATTGCACTTCGTGAAAAAAATTCTGGCGCTGAATTGGAAACGACAAAAGCAAAGAATGCAAAAAAACTTAAAATTAGTTTTACGGTTAACGGAAATGCTGTTGCAAAAACAGGAAAACGAGTTTTTTATGTTCAGGTTTTAGATCAGAAAAATACGGTTCTGGGAGATAATAAACTGATTGAATTTGGTAATGATAAAGCGCTTGTTTATAGTTTTATAGTAAGTACAGATTTTCAAGGCAAATCGGTAAATGCTTACGGAATTTTGAATGCTGACCAGTTTAAGAAAGGCACTTATTTTGTGAATTATTTTGATAAGCAGGAAATAATGGGAAGCACTTCGATTACATTAGAATAATCAGAAAATTTGTTTTTAGCTTTAAATTTTAGCAAAAGGGATTTGAATTTTCTAGCTTTGTTCTTTTAGAAAATTATTCTCATGAAACTTTACCCAATAGAATCCGGAAATTTTAAATTAGACGGAGGCGCAATGTTTGGCGTTGTTCCGAAGACAATCTGGAACAAGACAAATCCTGCCGATGCTAATAACTTAATTGATATTGCTGCTCGATGTTTATTGATCGAAGACGGAAATCGTCTTATTTTAATTGATACGGGAATGGGCGATAAACAATCTGAAAAGTTTTTTGGATATTATTCGCTTTGGGGATCACATTCTTTAGATAATTCTCTAGCGAAATATGGTTTTAATCGTGATGATGTAACCGATGTTTTTATGACACATCTTCATTTTGACCACTGCGGAGGAAGCGTTCAATGGAATGCCAATAAAACGGGTTATGAGCCAGCTTTCAAAAATGCTAAATTCTGGACAAACGAAAACCATTGGGAATGGGCGACAAAACCCAACGCTCGAGAAAAAGCTTCTTTCTTGTCTGAAAATATCCTGCCAATGCAAGAAAGCGGACAATTGAATTTTATTGAAAGACCAGAATCTGATTTTGGATTTGCAAAAGAACTTGGTTTTGACATTTACTATGTTGATGGACATACTGAAAAACAGATGATTCCATATATAAAATACCAAGATAAAACGATTGTTTTTTGTGCCGATTTATTAGCTACAGCAGGGCATATTCCGCTTCCGTATGTAATGGGTTATGACACAAGACCTTTGTTGACAATGCCTGAGAAATCAAAATTTTTGAATTTGGCAGCAGATAATAATCATTATTTGTTTTTAGAACACGATGCACACAATCAAATTATTACTGTTGAACATACCGAAAAAGGTGTTCGATTGAAAGATGTTTTTACTTGCGAAGAGATTCTTTAAACAGAATAAATTAGACATAAAAAAATCCCATTTTCTAATTATTGAAAATGGGATTTTTATTTTTTGAAAGGGATGATTATTCTACTATAACTTTTTTAGCAGAAGCGGCATCTCCATTGATTAGATACACATAATAAACTCCTCTAGGCAAGCCAGATAAGTCGATCGTATTATATGTGTTTACATTATTTAAAGTAAAAGATTTTACTAATTGTCCTAAGGAGTTGTAAACTGTTGCTTTGTCTAATGCAATATTATTAATCGTTATTTCTCCTTTTGTTGGGTTTGGATATAAAACAACTTGACTAAACTCAGATTTGTCAATGCCTAGACTTTTACAAGTATTAGAATACGTAGTGGTCGATTCTTTGATGTTTGACCAATTTGCATTTGAATAATTCTCGTCATCAACTTGTATGCAATTTAGGGTTGTATTTCCTAGAAAGCTAGTATAGACAATTGTATCATCTGCCATTTTACCACTAACTGACGGAAGAACAAAGTTTTTATTGTTTCCATTTTGAATATTTAATGAGTTTAATGGATTAAATTCTACATAAACACGTTCAAGTAAAGGATTATGAGATAAATCTAAAGTTGTGAGTTGATTCCAAGATGCACTTAATCTTTTTAAGAGAATATTATAGCTCAGATCTAAAGAGGTTAATTCATTATTGCTACAATATAGATCTACAAGTTTTGTATTGAGAGAAAGATCTAATGCAGTAATCTTATTAAGGTCTATTATCAAATTAGTTAGTTCTGGTGCATTTGAAACATTTAATTGTGTTAAATTGTTTCGGCTGCAGTCAATAAGAGAGAGTGCTGTATTTGAGGTTAAATCTAAATTGGTAAGCAGATTTTTAGAAGTGTTTAAAAACAAAAGTTCTTTGTTGTTAGCTAAATTTATAGTAGAAACCTCATTGTAAGCAAAGGATAAATTTAAAAGCTTAGTGTTTTTTGTAACGTCTAGCGATGTTAAATGATTTGAATTTAAATCTAATTTCGTAAGATTTAAATTTTTACTAACATCTATTGTATTAATATTATTGCCACTGCAATCAAGATAGGTTAATCCTGTAAATTTTTCAATGCCTTTTAGATCATTAATATTGCTATTTGATAAATTTAAAGAAGTAATTTTTTCTAAGTTTTCCACAGAAACTTTTCCGTTTACCCCATCGTTGTCGATTCCTAATTCGATTAATTTTTTTTCAAAATTAGAATCAATTGCAGTATAAACAGTACAGTCTAAATTGTAGTTTGCAGCATCATCTTTAATGCTAGCCCATTTTTGATTAGCGTAAACTTCATCATCAACAGTAATACAAGTTAAATCTGGATTTTTTGTAAAACTTGAATTAAGATCTAAATTTTTATTATTTCCATTCTTTAAATTTAAGCTCGTTAAATTATTAGAACCACAATTTATAAAAGTTAGCGCTTTATTTTGGGACAGATCTAAAGCAGTTAATAGGTTTGACGAACAATTTAAAGTGCTTAAGTTTGAAAAGCCATTAATTCCAGTTAAGTTTTTGATGTTACTGTTCTCTACATTTAATGCGGTAATGTTTGAAATACTGGTGTTTAAAATAGTACCATTTTTACCATCTTTATCGATTTGTAAATAAATTAATTTGTCTTCAAAAGCCGGATCTGGGATTGCAGTAATCTGAGAGCAGTCAACAGTTGAGTACGATGCAGTTTTTTCTTTAAAGCTTGCCCACTTTTCATTAGAGTAAATAGGGTTATCAACCAAAATACAGGTTAGCAACGGATTTTTAGTAAAATCAATAACATATGGCGCTATCTGCATATTTCTATTGTTTCCATTCCTTAAGTCTATATTTGTAAGCGTTTTGTTTTCTGAACAAGTTAAAAGACTCAGCTTTTTATTTTGAGAAAGATCTAAACTTTTTAATTGGTTTAATTGGCAATTAAGTGAAGCCAGTTCTTTATTATTTGAAACATCAATAGTAGTTAGTTGATTTGATGAACAAGAAAAATATTTTAATTTAAGATTGTTTGAAACATCAATGTTTTGGATTTTATTGTTGGATACTGATAAGTTATCTAGAGCAATATTATTTGAAATGTCTAAGGTTGTTAGATTGTTGTAGCTAATTAGCAAATAGTTTAAAGCTAAATTTTTTGAAAGGTCAACAGTCGATAATTTGTTGGACATTACATTTAAAGATGTCAAAGCTTTAAAGCCTTCTATTCCAGTTAAATCAGAAATGTTGCTGTAATAAAGATTTAACTCTGTAACAGATTCAATAGATGAGCTCAAAACATTTCCATCTGGAGTTCCAGAATCTATTCCTAATTCGATTAATTTTTTCTCAAAATTAACATCAGGAATTAAGGTATACGAAACAGAATCATTGCAATCTAATTTAAAAATTGCTGAAGCATCTTTGCTGGCAGACCAATTTGTATTGGCGTAGCTTGTGTTATCGACTTGTATACAAGTTAAATTTTGATTATTCTTTAAATTGAAAAAACGAGTATTTATAAGAGTATTTTTTCCGTTTTGTAAATTAAGTTCTTCCAAGCTACTGTTCGTTAAAAAGAGTTCTATCAGTTTTTTATGTTTTGAAAGATCTAATTTGCTTATTTGATTATCAGAAGCATTTAATGCAATTAATTCGAGGTTGTTTGATATGTCTAAATTGGTGATATTGTTCTTTTCTAAAAACAAAGAAACTAATAAAGGATTATGTGTTAGATCTATATTTGTTATTTTATTTTCACCAATAGAGAGATCGTCCAAAAGAATGTTGTTTGTAAGATCTAATGTTGTTAGAAGGTTTTTGTGACAATAAATATAAGTTAGTTCAGGATTATGAGTAACATCTAAACTGGCTATCTTGTTATCGCCACAATTAAAAATTACAAGTTTAGTATTTTGTGAAATATCTAAAGAAGTTAACTCGTTTCTTTGACATTGTAGCCATGTTAAAGATTTATTATTAGAGACATTAAGATTGGTAATTTTATTATTAGCGATATCTAAATCTTCTAAATTTTTAAAATCCTGAATTCCTGTCAAGTCTGTTATTGAACTCGATTGCATTTGTAGTTTTTTGACATCTGCGATGTTGGCCGTGTTTACCTTTCCATCAATGAGGTCGTCATAACCTAATTCGATTAGTTTTTGCTCAAAATTAACATCAGGAATTAAAGTATATGAAGTAGTACATACGCTACTAAAACTTGCAGTGGTATCTTTTAGGTTAGACCAGTTTGCATTTGAATAAGTGGGATTATCGACTTGAATACAAGTCAAATTTGGATTGTCTTTAAAATTTAAAGTGTTGCTTTCTAGAGTATTATTTGCACCATTTTTTAAGTTTAGGCTCGTTAATTCGTTCGAACCGCAGTTTATAGTTGTTATTAATGGGTTTTGCGAAATATCAAGACTGGTTAATTTGTTGTTTTCACAATTCAAAATATCTACGGGATTGTGTGAGATATCCAAGCTAGTTAAAAGATTGTTTGCACATTCAATTCTTATTAAATCTGGATTTTGAGAAAGGTTTAGACTTGTGAGTAGGTTATTATTACAGTATAAACCATTTAATAAAGTGTTAGTGCCAACATCTAAAGTGGTTAATTTATTAAATCCACATATTAAATCTGTTAGCATAGTATTTTGCGACAGGTCTAATTGGGTTAATAAATTATTATCGCAGAATAACTGTTTAAGGGACTTATTGTATGAAATATTCAATTCTGTTATTAAGTTCTCAGTAAAATATAAAGTGTTTAAGTTAATGTTATTTGATACATTTATATTTGATATTTCGTTTTTATGAAAATACAAACTTTCTAAAGCAATATTGTAGGATACGTTCAAACTCGTTAATTTATTTTCTCCAACCGACAAATATGTTAAAGCGGTATTGTGAGATACATCTATACTTGTTAGCTCGTTACCATCGCATTGTAAAGAAACCAAAGAAGTAAAATCTTGAATTCCTTGTAGAGAAGTTATAGATGCTGCTCCAAGATATAATTCTTTTAATGATGCAGCTGTTGAAGTGAGTATTTTGCCATCGGGAGTTCCAGAATCAATGTGGAGTCTAATTAATTCCTTTTCAAAATTAACATCAGGAATTAACGTGTATTGCTGGGCATAGATTGAAAAATTTGCTATTAAAAGCAATAAAAGTAATTTTATTCTCATAGGTTCAGTTTTGGATTTAGTTATGCAAGTATACAATTTTATGAGGATAATTCTTTACGGAAAAACGTAACGTATACTGTAGAATTATAAAAAAATCCCGTTTTCAGCACTTTGAAAACGGGATTTTTTAATTTAACTAATTGTAATTTTTTAAGCTTAGTTTGTCTTAAATTTCCAAACCTGGCCTACGGTTTCACCACCTTTATTGTCTTTTGCCACAATTCTCCAGTAATACTGTGTTGTTGGCTGAAGCGTAACCTCAAATGATTTTGAACTTGCATTTTCGCTCACTTTTGCCGTTGGCGGATTTGCTGTTCCAAAATAAACATCATAAGTAAGAATATCAGAAGTGTCAACATCAGAAGCATTCCACGTTAAAGTTGTAGATGAAGTGCTAAGAGCTGCATTTATCACAGGAGCAATCAATTCTGGAGCAAACGGCAAATGATTCACTACAGCTGTTCCTGCAGTATAAAACTTAAATGTTGAAGAATAAGCGCTAGCTAGACCTTTGCTATCAGTTGCTTTAACTCTCCAATAGTAAGCTGTATTTTTCTCTAATGCTAATGCACTTGTAGAAAGAGATGAATTGTCAAGCGTATTCACGATTTGAGTAAAACCGTTATCTTTTGCAATTTGAATCTGATATACAATAGCATCTTGCTGCGCGTCAGTTGAAGCATTCCACTGAAAAGAAACATTGTTGTCTAAACATAATTTATTGTCTGCAGGTATACTCAACACGGGTACAGTAGGAGCTGTGTTTGCTGCTGGTGGTGGAGTAACGGGATCATCTCCGCCCCCGCTTCCGCAGGCTGCAAATACTAAACAGATTATTGATAAATATATAGAATTCTTCATTTCTTAATTTTTTATGATTTTAATGTATTCTGGAGTTTCTAAATTGATTTTAGCAGCATAAATTCCTGAAGGCAATTTTTCAAGATTTAAAAGCGCTCTTCCACTTTCAATATTATAAGTTCCGTGAGAAACTAACTGACCGCTAAAATTGTATAAATCAATAACAACTTCAGTTTTTGAGCTAGGAATTTCGATCTCGATACTGCCAGAAGTAGGGTTTGGATAAGCCGAAAGCATTGTTCCTAATTCATAAGAAGTAACTTTTTTAGCAAAAACGCCCTCGCAAGCTTTTGCGGTTGCTACTTCAACTAATCCAGCTTTATCTAGAGAAACTGTAAAATTGTTGTCTGTTGTTTGGAATTGCTCTGCACCATCAACAAATACGGAGAAAGGAGCTGTTCCTTCTGTAATTTCAACATTTACAGTCTTAGCACTTACGTCAGATTTTCCTGTAATGGTTGCACCTTTTTGAATAGTTATGTTGAAATTTTGCTCAAAAATCATTTCAGGAATAGTGATCTTAACTTTGTAAACCCCTGGAGCTAATGCAGAAACCTTTAAAGCATTATTTGTAAACGTATACGATTTGTCATTTATCGTTGCGTTATAAGCAAACGAAGCTTTTCCAACAATACTGATTTCTCCGTTATTTTCACCTAAACAAGATTCACCTTTAGTTTCAATAGCAAAGTTGTTTGAAGCCAAATTTAATTCGCCAGTACATTCTGTATTGTATTTAGCAATTGCATCTTTTCTTGATGACCAGTTTGTATTGGCAAAAGTAACATCGTCAACAAGAATGCAATATAATTGTGGATTAGAGACAAGTGACAAATTGTAATTTTGCATCGACGTATTTTTTCCATTTCTCATATCCAAACTTGTTAATTGGTTATTATTTGCATAAAGACCAACCAAAGCTTTGTTTTTTGTGATATCTAAAGTTTTTAATTGATTATTCGAAACACCTAGAGCAGTAAGAGCAGTATTTGATGAAATATCAATCACACTTAATTTGTTATTCGACATTTCAAGAGAAAGTAATCCAGTATTTTGAGATATGTCAATTGTAGTAAGTAGATTATCACTTGCTGATAAAGATGTTAGAGCGTTAAGATTAGATACATTTATGTTTTCGAACTTATTATTACTAATTCTTACTTCTTTCAGAAGCAGATTTTTAGAAAAATCCAAAGAAGTTAGCTGATTATTAAAAACATCTATTTTTGTTAGATTTGTATTTGTACTAATATCTAAATCGCTTATCTGATTGCTAGAAGCGTCTAAACTTGTTAATGCAATGTTTTTAGAAATATTTAAGCCGGTTAATTTGTTTCTGTAAACACTTAAAGATTTTAAAGCAGTGTTTTTAGAAACATCTAAACTGGTTAATTGATTATTGTATGCTACTACGGTTGTTAAATTGGTGTTAGCAGATAAATCTACAGATGTTAATTTATTAGTTGAAAAGTCAACCATTGTCAAGTTAACGTTTTTAGATAAATCTAAAGATGTTAATGCTGCTGAATAGCAATATAAAGTTGATAAAGATGTAAAATCTTGTATACCTGTTAAATCAGACACTTTTATTGTAGCATCGTAAAGATTCAAATATGTTATTTTTGAAATATTTGAGGTTAGAACTTTTCCATTTTCACCATCCGTATCAATTTTGCTGGCAATTAATAATTTTTCAAAATTTGGATCTGGAATTAATGTGTATCTTAAGTTCACCGGACAAGCTTGAGAAGAATACGATGCAGTCGCATCTTTAGCGATCCAATTTTGGTTAGAAAAAGCTGCATCATCAACTTGAATACAAAGCAAATTAGGATTTTCAGTGAAATTTCCAAAAATTACTCTTTGCATATTCACATTATTACCATTCTTCAAATTCAAGTTATACATATTGTTGCTAGCACAATCGATTTCTTTTAAAGCGGTATTTTTAGAAACATCTAAACTTTCAATTTTATTAAAACTTGCGCTTAAGATGGTAAGTTTTGTGTTTTTAGAAAGATCTAAAATGCTCAATTGATTCTTAGTTACATTTACATTTGTCAATGCAAGATTTTTAGATAAATCGATTTTTGTCAATGCATTGTTGCTAACGTCTAATGAAGCTAATGAAGTAAAATCTGAAATACCAGTTAAGTCTGAAATCTCACTATTTGATACATTTAAAGCAGTCACATTATTAATGCTCATTGTAGCAACTTTACCATTTTTACCATCTTTGTCAATTTGAAGAGCAATTAATTTATCTTCAAATTTAGAATCAGGAATTGGGGTATAACCTGTATGGTTTCCACATGCTATAGTCGAATAACTTGCTATTGCATCTTTAGCAATCCATTTGTCATTAGAAAATGCTGCATCGTCAACTTGAATACAAAGTAAATTTGGATTTTCTGTAAAATTTCCGAAAATCATACCTTGCATATTTACATTGTTTCCGTTCTGTAAATTTAGATTATACATATCATTAGAAGCACAATCCAACTCCTTCAGCATTGTATTTTTAGAAACGTCCAAGGTTCTAATTTTATTAAAGCTAGCACTTAAAGCAGTAAGATTTGCTTTGTCAGAAATGCTTAATGATGTGATAGCATTATTGCTACAGTTTAAACGGCTTAAACGCGGGTTGTTGTAAACACTTACAAATGTAAATGCATTATTGCTAATATTTAGATCATCGAGCAATGCATTGGTAGAAACATCCAAAGTTGTCAATTGATTTTTGCTGACATTTAATTTTGTCAGAACAATATTTTTAGCAACATTAATTGTTTTCAATTGATTGCTGCTGCAGTCTAGTGAAGTTAATGAAGCAAAGTCTTCAATTCCAGTTAAATCTTTAATGTTGCTGTTTGAAACATTTAACGTACCTAAAACGGCAATACTCGTTGATTCAACTTTTCCGTTTTTTCCGTCTTTATCGATACCTATTGCAATTAATTTGTCTTCAAAATTTGAATCAGGAATTAGAGTGTAGGGAACAATAGTTGGACATGCAGATGAAGAATAAGTTGCTGTTGCATCTTTTCTATCTGCCCAGTTTTTATTGGCATATGCGACATCATCTACTTGAATACAAGTTAAATTTGGATTACCTACTAGATATAGAGATTGGACAATGGTATTGTTACCATTTTTAAGATTCAGATTTACTAGTTTGTTTCCGCCAATAGATATTGATGTTAATTTAGTGTTTTTAGAAAGATCTAGTGTTCTTATTTGGTTGTTACCACAAGACAATTGAATCAATTCTAGATTTTTAGAAACATCTAAGCTAGCTAATGAATTTAAGGATATCCACAGATTATTTAACTTAGTATTTTGAGAAACATCTATGTTTGTCAGTTTATTGCCAGAAGATGAGAAAGTTGTTAATTCTGTATTTTTAGTCAGATTAATGCTTGTTAGCAAATTATCGTCAATGTTTAAATAAGTTAAAGCTGTATTTTTAGAAACATCAATATCTGATAGTTTATTTCCATATAGACTTAACGTCTTTAAAGCTGTATTTTTAGAAACGTCAATTTTTGTAGCTTTGTTATTTTCTACAAATAATGATGTTAGAGACTTGAAATCTTGAATTCCTGTAAAGTCTGTAATGTTTTTGCCATTTGCACTAAAGGTAGAGAGATTCTGAATGTTTTCGGTAATTACTTTTCCATTTTTACCATCTCTGTCAATACCTAGAGAAATAAGATAATCTTCAAAGTTAGAATTAGGAATAAGTGTATAAATGTTACAGTCAATGTTAAAAGTTGTTGTATTGTCTTTTGTAACATTCCAATTTGCCACAGCATCAAGATTAGCAACTTGAATGCAAGTTAAAGCAGGATTACCAGAAGTGTTTAAGGTAATTAAGGCTGTATTTTTAGAAATATCTAATTTTTTTAATGCATTTCCTGATACGTTTAAACTTTTTAAAGCAGTAAAACCTTCTATTCCACTTAAATCGGTAATTGAACTGTTTGAAAGATCTAAAGCAGTAACACTATTAATGCTAGAATTCAAGACACTTCCGTTTTTACCATCTTTATCAATTTGCAGGGCTATTAATTTATCCTCAAACTTTGGGTCTACAATGATAGTAGAAAGTGAACAGTCTAAAGTGTTATAATAAGTGAAAGCATTTTTTATTGAGGACCAAGCAGTGTTAGAATAAGCAGTGTTATCTACCTGAATGCAAGTTAAATCTACATTGTTTAAGAAAGAACTGTAATAAGGTCTTGACATAACTGTATACATATCTGTAAACGGAATGCCATCATTCAATTCAAAATTCGCATTATTTCCATTTTTGATATTCAGACTTTTCAGCTTATTATTGAAACAGTTCAGAAATATTAATGAAGTATGCTTACTTAAATCCAAAGATGTTAATTCGTTTGAACTGCATTCTAAATATTTAAGAAGTTTATTGTTACTAATGTCTAGTGTTGATAATTTATTATTACTAAACATTAAAGATTCTAAATTTGGATTTGAAGATAAATTTAAAGACGATATTAAGTTGGAAGAAACATCTAAACCTTTAAGGGCAGTATTCTTCGATACATCTATAGTTGATAGTTTTTGGCCATTAGCACGTAATTCTAGAAGATTAATATTCTGAGATACATCTAAGGAAGAAATGGCATTATTACCCCCATTGTTACCGCATAGCAAGTATTTAAGTGCAATATTCGATTTTACATCAATACTTTCTAAATAATTAGATTCGCATGATAGAAAAGATAGATTCACATTTTTACTAACATTTAATGTTTTTAAACTGTTACCATGACAATCTAGTCTAGTTAAATTAATGTTTTTGCCAACATCAAGTGTTGTTAAGCCTGTTTGGCTGCAATCTAAACCAGTTAAAGACACAAAATCTTGAATGCCTGTTAAGTCACCTACAGCACTGTTTGAAACATCTAAAAAAGTTAATTCATTAATGTTAATAGTCGGCACCTTCCCATCTGTTGCTCCAGAGTCATAACCAAGAGCGATTAGTTTTTTTTCAAAATTTAAACTAGGAATAGCAGTATATTGCTCAGTCCCTTTAACATAGACCTGAACAGCATCAATTAAAACCTCAAAAGATTGTCCGTCAAAACTAAAAGTTGAAATAGATAAATCATAAGATAAATCAGAATCAGCAGTAAACTCAATTACTTTTTCAGTCCATAAATTATTTGTTGCAAAAGCGCTTGTAGATAAAGTGCTTCCGCTTCCAGTTTGTGATATGTTTAATGCAATAGGATGCTGTCCGCTGTAATTAGAAGAAACATATTTATATCTAAACTTCACTGTATAAGTAACACCCGCTTTCATTGGTACCTGAGTTGTTACTTTAGGAGATGCAGCGTTGTAAAATAATTTTGCAACATAAGATCCTTGTGTATCCGAAATTTGATATACAGCATTGGTAGTAGTCCAGTTGTTAGGCGAAGTATTTCCTGACCATTTTTCAAACGCGCCATTTAAGACTAAGTTGGTTTGAGCATTGATAGAAAAACTTGCCAATAACAGCAATAAGAGTAGTTTTGTCTTCATAGAATAATTTTAGGATTAGGTCGCGCAAGTATACTCGATTTAAGTGGCCAAACCTTACGGGATGCCGTAAAGACTATATTATTTGTTGATTTTTTACCATTCAAAGTCATTGCAAGTATATTTTTGAATGAATAGAATTACATTTATAATGATTTGAATGATAAATATTTGAGGGTATTATAGTTTTGATTATTTTTCGTCAAAATTTCATAACACATTGTTAACAGTTAGTTTTTTGTAACAAAAAAGCATAATTTAGACCCATCTTTTAACTTTACATATATTTATAGATACATGAGTCATATAAAACCTCTTAAATTATCTGCTTTTGCATTGCTTGTTTTAGCAGGTTGCAGTGCTACAGTTCAGGCGCAGGTTTCAACTTCAAAAGAGTTTATTACAGCGCCGGCAGCAGTTGTAAAAAAAGCGCCTCTTAGCGAAAATGAATTAAAAAGATGGAGCCATCTAGATTTAATAAAAGACTCAATTCCAGGAATGAGTGTTGATAAAGCTTATGCTGAATTACTCCAAGGTAAAAAAGGGCAGAAAGTAATTGTAGGAATTGTAGATTCAGGTGTCGATATCGAGCACGAAGATCTGCAAGGAATGATCTGGACAAATAAAAAAGAAATTCCAGGAAACGGAATCGATGATGATAAAAATGGATTTATTGATGACATTCACGGATGGAATTTCCTTGGAGATGCTGTTCACGAAAATCTGGAAATGACACGTATCGTGAAAAAAGGTGACGACGGTTCTGCAGAATATAAAGAAGCTTTAGCACAATATACAGAGAAATATCAAGAAGCTTTAAAAGATAAAGAACAAGCAGATATTTTGTTAGGATTTCACAATACTCTTAAAAAAGAGTTGAATAAAACAGATTACAAACAGGAAGATTTAAAATCTATAACTTCCGCAGATCCTAATGTTTTGAGAAGTAAAGCAATTATGAATCAAATTTTCACAAATGCTGGACCAACTTTTAACCCAGAATCTGAATTAACAGAATATAGCGAGCAAGTTGAAGACCAACTAAAATACAATCTAAACAAAGATTACGACGGAAGAAAAATCATAGGTGATAATCCAGAAGATATTAAAAACAACCATTATGGTAATAATGTAGTTTTTGGTCCCGATAAAGAAAAAGCACTTCACGGAACACACGTTGCCGGAATTATTGCTCAAGTTAGAGGAAATAATTTAGGAGGAGATGGTGTAGCAAATAACGTTGAAATTTTGACAGTTAGAGCTGTTCCAGATGGAGATGAGTACGATAAAGATATTGCTTTGGCTATTCGTTATGCAGTAGACAATGGAGCGAAAGTAATCAACGGAAGTTTCGGAAAAAGCTTCTCTCCGCACAAACAATGGGTTTATGATGCTATTCAATACGCTGCTAAAAAAGACGTTTTAATTGTTCATGCAGCTGGTAACGATGGTTACAATATTGACGAAACTAAAAATATAAATTATCCGAACGATTCTAAAGATAACGTAAAAGAGTTTGCAGACAATTTAATCACAATTGGAGCAATTAATAAATCTTATGGAGAAAATGTTGTGGCTCCATTCTCTAACTTCGGAAAAATCAACGTAGACGTTTTTGCTCCAGGAGAAGAAATCTATGCAACGGTGCCAAAC
This sequence comes from Flavobacterium sp. LPB0248, assembly GCF_013388355.1. Classification (GTDB taxonomy): domain Bacteria; phylum Bacteroidota; class Bacteroidia; order Flavobacteriales; family Flavobacteriaceae; genus Flavobacterium. Next base: position 2,493,958 of record NZ_CP058246.1, on the reverse strand, counting down.
AATAAATACAAATATTTGCAAGGAACATCAATGGCATCTCCAAATGCGGCAGGTGTTGCAGCATTGATTCGTTCGTATTATCCGAAATTAAAAGCAGCTCAAGTTAAAAAGATTTTGATGGACTCTGGAGTGGCACTTCCTTCAATGGTTGTTTTAGGTAAAAGTGAAAATCCAGAAGAAAAACCAAAGCCTATTTCTTCTGTAGAATCGTCAAAAACTGCAAAAATGGTAAATGCTTACAATGCATTACTAATGGCAGAAGATTTATCTAAAGGAAAGTCCAAAAAATAATTTTTGAACTTTCCTGTTTTAGAGGTTAATAAACCATTTTGTACCAGCCAACACAATATTCATCTCCACTACAGTCGTAGTTATTTTGAAGTACTAATCTTGTGCCTTGGCTTCCACCAGAAATTGTTTGTTGTTCTTCAGCTGTTAGTTCTAAAGTTGAAAAATCTTCTAATGACAATTCCATAATTGGAAGAAATTTAATTAATAATATACCAAACATAATAAAAATATATGAGAAAAATACTTCTTTTTCTGTTTTTTATACAAATTAACGTTTACTCACAAAGCGCCCCATATTGGCAGCAGCACGCTGACTATAAAATGGAGGTTTCGATGGATGTAAAAAACTATCAATACAAAGGAAAACAAGAATTGGTTTATACTAACAATTCTTCTGATACTCTTAAAAAAATATTCTATCATTTATATCCAAACGCTTTTCAGCCAGGAAGCGAAATGGATGCGCGTCTTCATTTTATTAAAGATCCAGACGGAAGAATGGTAAACAAAGTAAAACAAGCTGACGGAAAAGAAATAAAACAAAGCCGTATTGAAACTTTAAAGCCAAACGAAGTTGGGTACTTAAAAATCGCAAACTTCAAGCAGGATGGTGTTACGGCTCAAACAAGAGTTTCAGGAACAATCTTAGAAGTGACTTTGGCTAAACCAATCCTTCCAAATTCTAAAACGACTTTTACTTTAGATTTTGACGGACAAGTTCCAGTTCAGATTCGTCGTTCAGGAAGAAACAATTCTGAAGGTGTTGAGCTTTCTATGTCACAATGGTATCCTAAATTAGCCGAATTTGATTTTGAAGGATGGCATGCAGATCCGTACATCGCAAGAGAATTTCACGGTGTTTGGGGTAATTTTGATGTAAAAATTACTATTGATAAAGAATACACTATTGGTGGTTCTGGATATTTACAAGATAAAAATTCAATTGGTCACGGTTACCAAGATGCAGGTGTAACGGTTACATATCCTAAAAAAGCAAAAACGTTGACTTGGCATTTTATTGCGCCAAATGTTCACGATTTTACATGGGCTGCCGATAAAGAATATACACACGATATTGTAAAAGGACCAAACGATGTTGATTTGCATTTCTTTTACAAAAACAACGAAAAAACAACTGCAAACTGGAAACAGTTAGAGCCGTTAATGGTTAAAGTAATGGACTATTACAACCAGAGAGTAGGAGCTTATCCATACAAACAATATTCATTTATTCAAGGTGGAGATGGTGGAATGGAGTACGCAATGTGTACTTTAATGTTAGGAAACGGAACTCTAGAAGGAATTTTAGGAACTGCAACGCACGAATTAGGACATTCTTGGTTCCAGCATATTTTAGCTTCAAACGAATCAAAACACCCTTGGATGGACGAAGGTTTTACCACTTACATTGAAGACAGTGCTTTGAATGAATTAAAAGGTGACAAAAAAGAAGTAAACCCTTTTGCTGGGAATTACAAGGCATATTACAGTTTAGTAAATTCTGGTAAAGAACAGCCTCAGACAACTCACGGAGATCGTTACGATGAGAACCGTCCATACAGTATTTCTTCTTATGTTAAAGGAAGTCTTTTCCTTTCTCAGTTAGAATACGTAATCGGAAAAGAGAATGTTGATGCAACTTTAAAAAGATATTTTAACGATTTTAAATTCAAACACCCAACTCCTAACGATATTAAAAGAACGGCCGAAAGAGTTTCTGGGGCTGAGTTAGATTGGTATTTGATTGATTGGACACAAACAACTAACACGATCGATTACGGAATTAAGGATGTTGCTGATAATGCAGGAAAAACAACTGTGACTTTAGAAAGAATTGGAAGAATGCCAATGCCAATCGATTTAAAAGTAGATTATGCAGACGGAACATCTGAGACATTTTATATTCCGTTAAGAATGATGAACTTCATCAAACCAAATCCAAACCCGAACGAAAAAAGAACAGTTTTAGAAGACTGGGCTTGGGCACAGCAAAACTATAGTTTTACAATTGACAAAAACAAAACGTCAATCAAAAAAATCACGATCGATCCAAGCGGATTAATGGCTGATGTAAAACAAACAAATAATGTTTTTGAAGTGAAATAAGATTCAAAAATGTTTAAAAAAAAAATCCAAAGCTAGTTTCTGGCTTTGGATTTTTTTTTGCTTGATAAATTTAAAAGAGTTGTAATTTTGATACAATAGTAATCTTGTAGATTGAAATTTTAAATCCAAAAAGAATGGCACAATACGAATCTTTAATAAAACATTTGCAAGACCGAATAGAGCTTTCTGAGGAAGAAACGAATCAATTTGTTTCTAATTTTAAAATAAAAAAGATAAAGAAACGTCAGTTTATAGTGCAGCCAGATTTTGTGGCTAAGCATAGAAACTATGTGGTGGAAGGTGCTTTAAGAGCGTATGTTGTAAATGATGAAGGTCAGGAACATACGATCGCCTTTGCTATTGAAGATTGGTGGATTTCAGACTATAATAGCTATATTTATCAGCAGCCGGCCACGATGTTTGTTATGGCTTTAGAAGATGCAGTCTTGCTGCAAATAGATTTCGAAACGGAAGCGAAATTGAAAAAGGCTAATCCAAAATTTGAAACTTTTTTTCGTATTACAGCAGAACGTACTGCAGCTTTTTTTCAACGAAGAATTATTACAAATCTCACATCTTCGGCAGAAGAGCGTTATGATAAATTTACAAACCAATTCCCTTTAATTGCAAATCGAGTACCTCAATATGCATTGGCTTCTTATTTAGGAATGACAACAGAATTTCTTTCGAAAATAAAAAACAATAAATTGAAAAAATAAACTTGAACTAGTTCAACCTTATTTCATAATCTACTTCATTTTATAGCTCTTCAGCTTGTCTGAACTTTGTAAAACAATTTTAAATACAAAGAAAATGACAGCAAATAAAAACACAGCACTGGTTGTTGGCGCAAATGGCGTTATCGGTGCAAATCTTATAGAATATCTTTTGTCTACTAACAACTGGAATATTATTGGATTATCCAGAAAAAGAGGTACAAATGCTCCTAATCTGAAATACATTTCAGTTGATTTATTGGATACTGAAAACAGTAAAAAGCAGTTATCTGATCTCACAAATATTACGCATATATTTTACACCGCTTATCAAGATCGTCCATCATGGTCTGAACTTGTTGAGCCGAATCTTAATATGCTTAAGAATGTAGTTGAGATAATTGAGCCAATAGCTAAAGACTTACAGCATATTAGTCTGATGCAGGGATACAAAGTTTATGGAGCTCATTTAGGACCTTTTAAAACTCCAGCCAAAGAAACAGATGCGGGTCATATGCCTCCAGAATTTAACATTGACCAGCAGCAATATTTAGAAAAAAAGAAAGAAGGAAAAAAGTGGAATTGGAGTGCTATTAGACCTTCTGTTGTAGGCGGTACAGCAATAGGAAACCCAATGAATCTGGCACTTTTGATAGCTGTTTATGCATCAATTTCTAAAGAATTAAATCTACCGCTTCGATTTCCGGGAAAAGCAGGAGCTTACGATAAACTTATGGAAATGACCGATGCTGGACTCTTGGCTAAAGCAACTGTTTGGGCAGCAACAAATCCGCAATGTGCAAATCAGGCTTTTAATATTACAAATGGAGATCTGTTTCGATGGACAGAACTTTGGCCTAAAATAGCTTCTTATTTTGATATTCCTGTTGCGCCTCCACTTCAAATGGAATTAAAAACAGTAATGGCTGACAAAAAGGTTTTATGGGAAAATATTCAGGAAAAATACAATCTAGATAAACACGATTATGAAAAATTGGCCAGTTGGAACTTTGGAGATTTTGTCTTTTCGTGGGATTATGATTTTTTTGCTGATGGAACCAAAGCAAGACGTTTAGGGTTTTATGAGTTTATAGATACAGAAGAAATGTTTTTTAGTCTTTTCGATCAATTACGCCAGGAAAAAATTATTCCATAATTTCAAGAGTATTGATAAACCCCAGCGGGGTGAAATATTTATAGAACTTTAATAGACAAATGAAAAAAGCTCCGGAGGAGTGATATATATTAATATTCAAGAAAAATATGTCGCTCCTCGGGAGCTTTATGTTGTAAATATTTATTCTTTGCTATAAAGATTTCGCTTCTCTGAAGCGTATAAAAAAGGCTATCTTTTTAAGATAGCCCTTCTTTTATTTCAAGTTTATTCCAAAATCGTGATGTTTATGCCGTTTTTATATCGGCGGTAGCAACCTCTGGTCGCAGTTTTTTAAAAGGAACCCATTCTATATAACTTGCGGATCTCCATAACCATTCAATTGGCCCATAATTGTATTTTGAAAGCCACCATTTACTAATAAACAATTGAATGATAAAGATGAAAATAGCCAGTAAAAAGTAAAACCAATACGGCATTGAATCTGCAATTCCCAAACCGAGTCCAGAGAAAAGTAAAGCCGCCAATATATTTTGACTCATATAATTGGTTAAAGTCATTTTTCCGCCAGCGCTAAAATAGCTGAAAACCGTTTTCAACTTGCCATTATTATACAAAAGGCAAATTCCGGTCGATATAAAAATCATCGTACTTAAAACTAGCCAATAAAGGGGATGAAAAACCTTTAGAAGTTCTACTTTGTAAATGATGATAATATTAAACGCGATTCCGATAAGTGCAGCTATAGCGAAACTAATAATACAGACAGATGTTAAAAGTCTCTTTAATTCTGTTAAACGATTGAAGAAGTTTAGTTTTTGAAGCAGAACCCCAAAAAGCATGCAGCCTAGCATTACAAAATGAGCGGTGATAGCGTAGCCTGGAACAATAATTTGTTCATAAAAAGAAGCAAGGAGATTGAATCTAAAAAAGTCAATCCAATTTCCAGAATGATAGAGTCTTAAATATTCTGGATTTGTTGCAATAGCAGGATGTTCAATTTTAATACCATTTACAAAAGCCATTACAAAAGGAACTGTAAGTACGATTATAGCAGAAATAATGGCTAAAGTTTTGGCTGAACATCTGTAAAAAAGCAGTAATACAAGTCCTAAAAAAGCATAATCTTTTAAGATATCGCCTAGCCAGAAAGCAGAATTAATAAAGGCTAAAATAAATAGCAAAAACATTCGCCACGCAAAAAAAGCGACAGGATTTTTTCCTTTAGACGCAACATTGTTAATCAAAATTGCAAATCCGTAGCCAAATAAAAGAGTTAGTAATGTCCAAGATTTTGCCGCAAATAAATAGCGGTTAATAAATTGAAGAGTTTCAGAGAAAGCACTATGCTTAAGCTCTTTTTCTATACCGATGTATAGAAAATCCAGATAATTACCAATGGCTACGCCCAATATGGCCCAGCCCCGAAGTATGTCGACAATTGCAGTTCTTTTGCTCTGCTCGACAGGATAATAAGAATTTTTCATTTGATTGATGATTTTGTTGTGATTTGATTGATGATTTTGGAATAAACTTGATTAATGTTTAAACGCAATCAAAAGTACATAAATTATACAATCAGTGTTTTTTTCTTACAATAATATTCATAAAAAAAGCGTGTTATTTTTAGAATAACACGCTTTAAAATTTTATTATTTCAGGTTATGACAAATGTTCTAACATGTCTTTTGTCATAGTTTCCAAATCAAATTTATGATTCCATCCCCAATCTTTTCTTGCTTCAGTATCGTCGATACTTGCCGGCCAGCTGTCTGCAATTTTTTGGCGGAAATCTGGATTATAAGTAATCTCAAATTCAGGAATATGTTTTTTAATTTCTGCAGCAATTTCAGTTGGAGTAAAACTCATCGCAGCCAAATTGTATGAAGAATGTATTTTGATTTCTTCAACTGGTGCTTTCATGATATTAATTGTCGCGTCAATTGCATCATCCATATACATCATTGGCATTTTGGTTTCAGAAGACAAAAAGCACTCGTATTTTTTATCGGCAATAGCTTTATAGAAAATATCAACTGCATAATCTGTAGTTCCGCCGCCTGGAGGAGTAGACCAGCTAATTAAGCCTGGATAACGAATACTGCGAACATCAACACCATAAATATTATGATAATATTCGCACCATCTTTCGCCCGCTTGTTTACTGATTCCGTAAACAGTTGAAGGCTCCATTACCGTATATTGTGGTGTGTTTTCTTTTGGAGTTGTTGGGCCGAAAACAGCAATACTCGAAGGCCAGAAAATCTTTTGAATCTTTTTCGCTTTTGCTAAATTCAAAACATGAAAAAGAGAATTCATATTCAAATCCCAAGCAAAAGCTGGATTTTTTTCAGCAGTTGCAGATAAAAGTGCTGCCATCAGATATATATCGGTAATCTTATGCACTTCGACCAAATGTTCGATCTGATTAAAATCTAAAGCATTGACCACTTCAAAAGGTCCTGAATTAACAACATCAGTATTTAATTTTCTAATATCAGAAGCGATAACATTCTCGGTTCCGTATAATTTACGCAGTTTTTGAGTCAGCTCTGTTCCAATCTGACCGCACGCGCCAATGATCAATATTTTAGGGTTCATTTCTTGATGATTTTTAGAGAATACAAATATAACGTTTTCGCAATTACTTACGCTTTTTTGGATGGTAAATTATAAATTCAATAATTAAAAAGTTTGTTTGTTGTATTATTCTCTTTTAAAAGTGTGTCTTTGTGCCTTTTTTGAAAACCACTGAAAAACCGCCATTTTATTGCTATACTAATCAAATAAAAATTGTTATAATTGATTCTCTGATAGTAATAAAAAGACAAAAAAATAACCTTGATTTATAGAATCTTTAGCAAAAAACAGAATTCATAATTGTAAATTTACTTCGTAACTTTGCAGCCTAACTGTTTTAATCAATGAAATACCAAATATCTCTTTTTCTGCTTTTGACAACTGTATTATTTTCTTGCCAAAATGAAAATGAAAAACGCCTTGCAGAAAATGCAAAAGAAGCGAAAAAGAAAGAAGTTATTTTTAACAATATAAATAAAGGCTGGACTTTTCTAGACGAACCCATTAATGAGATTTCAGAATCACAATTGAATTCTTGGACAGAATGGCGTGAATTTATAAAAGAAATAGGGGAAAAGCCTAGAAAAACCATTGGTGCGTTTCAAAAAAAATCGGCGGCTATTTCTAAGAAGGCGATGGCTCTGAATAATAATATACCGGCTCAGTTTAATCAGCCTCAGATCAAGAGCCGTATTTCTATTTTGATTACTAAAATTAAAATGCTGGATTTGTTTATTCATTTAAATAACATTCCAGATGATAAAGTGGTTTTTTTAATCCAGGAAATCAATAAAGAACTGATTTCTTTGGAAAGACAAATGGATAAAATTGTCGAAAAAGCCAAAATTCCTAAAGAACAAGGAGAAGAAGATTTCCTTAGAATGTTAGACACAACACGTGCGATTCCGAGTTCGGCACCGCCATTAGATAAAAATATACCAAGAGTTGAGTAAAAACGTCTTATATACTACATACGATAATCTGCCAAAAGCCGAGCAGATTGCTAAAAGTTTACTGGAAGGAAATCAGGTAAAAATGAACATCAGCGGATTGTTGGGATCTGCTGTTTCTTTTATAATACGTTCTGTTTTCAGGAAAACCGAACTGCCTTTTCTGATTGTTTTAGATAACAAAGAAGAAGCGGCATATTACCTGAACGATCTGGAACAAATGATTGGAGAACAAGATGTATTGTTTTATCCAGCATCATTTCGCCGTCCGTACCAGATTGATGAAACAGACAACGCCAATGTTCTGCTTCGCGCTGAGGTTTTAAACCGAATTAATTCAAGAAAAAAACCAGCCGTAATTGTTACCTATCCTGAAGCACTTTTTGAAAAAGTAGTAACAAGAAGAGAACTTGATAAAAACACGCTAAAAGTAGCTTTGAACGATAAAATTTCGATTGATTTCATCAACGAAGTTTTATTCGAATACGAATTTAAAAGAGTAGATTTCATTACCGAACCTGGCGAATTTTCTGTTCGTGGGGGAATTGTCGATGTTTTCTCATTTTCAAACGATCATCCATATCGAATTGAGTTTTTTGGAAACGAAGTAGACAGCATCAGAACCTTTGACGTTGAAACACAATTATCTGTTGAAACACACAAAAAAATCACAATTATTCCGAATGTTGAGAACAAACTTTTTCAGGAAAATCGTGAAAGTTTCTTAGATTATATTGCAGAAAAAACAGTTCTTTTCATTCAAAATACCGAAGGGCTTTTTAGTCAATTAGACAAACAATTTGCAAGAGCAGAAGAAGCATTTGAGAAATTGTCGAAAGAAATAAAACACGCTACGCCAGAACAATTGTTTTTAAATCAGGCGTCATTTATAAAAAGATCTTTAGATTTTTCGGTTGTAGAATTGGCCTCAAGACCAGTTTATAAAACCACTAAAAAATTCGAATTTTATATTCAGCCTCAGCCATCTTTCAATAAACAATTTGATTTATTGCTGAATAATTTAAGCGAAAATCATTTTAACGGATATGTGAATTATCTGTTTTGTTCGAATGATACGCAGGCAAAGCGTTTTCATGATATTTTTGAATCTTTGGACGAAGCCAATTCAGAAAATATCAGGAAGCAATATCATACGATTGTATTGCCTTTATACCAAGGTTTTATCGATGAAGAAAACCAAATAACGGCTTATACCGATCATCAGATTTTTGAGCGTTATCATAAATTCAACATTAAAAACGGATATTCGAAAAAGCAGAATATCACGTTAAAAGAATTAACTGCACTTTCTGTTGGCGATTATGTAACGCATATCGATCACGGAATTGGAAAATTTGGCGGATTACAGAAAATTCAGGTTGAAGGTAAAACGCAAGAAGCCATAAAATTGGTTTATGCTGATAATGATATTGTGTATGTGAGTATTCACTCGCTTCACAAAATATCCAAATACAACGGAAAAGACGGAACGCCTCCTAAAATCTATAAACTAGGATCTAACGCTTGGAAGGTTTTAAAACAGAAAACCAAAGCGCGTGTCAAACATATAGCGTTCAATTTGATTCAGCTGTATGCAAAACGTCGTTTAGAAAAAGGGTTTCAGTTTGCGCCAGACAGTTATTTGCAAAACGAATTAGAAAGTTCGTTTATTTACGAAGATACGCCAGATCAAATGAAATCGACGGCGGAAGTAAAAGCCGATATGGAAAGTGATCGCCCAATGGATCGTTTGGTTTGTGGTGACGTTGGTTTTGGAAAAACAGAAGTTGCAATTCGTGCTGCTTTTAAAGCGGTTGATAACAGTAAACAAGTTGCCGTTTTAGTGCCGACAACTATTTTGGCTTACCAACATTATAGAACTTTTTCGGAACGTTTGAAAGATATGCCTGTTACAATTGGCTACTTAAACCGATTCAGAACGGCAAAACAAAAAACGCAAACGCTAAAAGATTTAGCCGAAGGAAAACTGGATATAGTTATTGGAACGCATCAGTTAGTAAACAAAAATGTAGTTTTTAAAGACTTAGGATTATTGATTGTTGATGAGGAACAAAAGTTTGGTGTAAACGTAAAAGATAAACTGAAAACTATTGCTGCGAATGTTGATACGCTGACTTTGACAGCAACGCCAATTCCGAGAACTTTACAGTTTTCGTTAATGGCGGCTCGAGATTTATCGGTAATTACAACGCCTCCGCCAAATAGATATCCTATTGAAACTAATGTGGTTGGTTTTAATGAAGAAATTATTCGTGATGCGATTTCGTATGAAATTCAGAGAAACGGACAGGTTTTCTTTATCAATAACCGAATCGAAAATATAAAAGAAGTGGCAGGAATGATTCAGCGTTTGGTTCCAAATGCAAGAGTCGGAATTGGTCACGGACAAATGGATGGTGCCAAACTCGAAGAATTGATGTTAGGTTTCATGAACGGAGATTTTGATGTTTTGGTAGCTACCACAATCATCGAAAGTGGTCTGGACGTTCCAAATGCCAATACGATTTTCATCAATAATGCCAATAATTTTGGATTATCAGATTTGCATCAAATGCGCGGGCGTGTTGGTCGAAGCAACAAAAAAGCATTCTGTTATTTCATTTGTCCGCCATATTCATCTATGACCGAAGATGCCAGAAAACGTATTCAGGCGTTGGAGCAATTCAGCGAATTGGGAAGTGGTTTTAACATTGCGATGAAAGATTTGGAGATTCGTGGAGCAGGAGATTTATTAGGTGGAGAACAAAGCGGTTTCATTAATGAAATTGGTTTTGATACCTACCAAAAAATCATGAATGAAGCGATTGAAGAATTGAAGGAAAACGAATTCAAAGATTTATATCCTGAAGAAAATGATATCGATACCAAAGAATATGTAAAAGACATTCAGATTGATGCCGATTTTGAGCTTTTATTTCCTGACGAATACATCAATAACGTTTCAGAACGTTTGGTTTTATATAACGAATTAGGTGCAATAAAAGACGAAGTTGGTTTACAGGAATTCGAGAAAAAATTAATTGACCGTTTCGGACCATTGCCAAAACCTGCTGTTGCTTTATTAAACAGCATCAGAATTAAATGGATTGCAACTAAAGTCGGAATCGAGAAATTGGTACTGAAGCAAGGTAAAATGATCGGTTATTTTGTATCCGATCAACAATCAGATTATTATCAATCGGTGAAGTTTAGAAATGTCTTGAATTTTGTTCAGAAGCATAGCAATCTTTGTAAAATGAAAGAAAAACAAACCGTAAACGGATTACGTTTGTTATTGACTTTTGAAAATGTGAAGTCGATAAAACGTGCGCTGGAGTTGATGGAGTTGTTTGAGGAATAAAAAGATAGCCACGAATTCACGAATTATTTTTTATAAATATTTTTAAAATAATTCGTGAATTCGTGGCTAAAAAAAATTAAGTTTTCTTTATCTTTTATTTAAGAAAAATCTTAGAACTAAAAAGTTTTCTTTGAGTCAAATTTTCAAAGACAACTTTATATGCAGAACCAATTTATTCTCCTTTTTCTATTCTTAGGATTAACTACAATCTTCGCTCAGGGAAAAAATAAAAACATTTTAAAAGATTCTCTAAAATCGGAAACCATTGACCCGCTTCGTCCTGCAAAGGCTGCATTTTATTCGGCTGTTTTACCTGGTTTGGGTCAGATCTACAATAAAAAATATTGGAAACTTCCTTTAGTTTATGGCGCAATAGGTACAAGTGCATATTTGTACATTGATAATCAGAAAAACTACAATTTGTACAGAGATGAATATAAAAGCAGATTGGAAGGAAAAAAAAGTGATTCGGAATTTTTGGCTGGTTTAAGCGAAAGCCAATTAATTACGGCTCAAAAAGGCTATCAGAGAAACAGAGATTTATCTGCTTTATTTATGGTGGGTTTTTATATTTTAAATATAATCGATGCCAATGTTGATGCTGCTTTGTCTCAATTTAATGTAGATGAAAGATTGGCGTTTAAACCTGCAATCATAAAAAATGATATCAATTTAAAGAATGATTTTGGAGTTGCTCTGAATTATTCGTTTTAAGAAAAAAACAGCCACGAATTCACGAATTAATTCTAAGTAAATTTTTAAAAATTCGTGAATTCGTGGCAAAAAAATTATTTAACAATCAGTTTTTTGGTCACATTGAAATCTTTGGAAATAATATTTACAATATAAACTCCAGAAGATAAATGATGATTTATTTGCCCTGAAGAAGAAAGTCTTTCAGTAATAAGAGTTCTTCCGTTTAAATCAGAAACGAAAATTTCTGCAGTATCTCCACTTGCTAATTCTGGCATTAAAATATTAAATACATTGTTTGTAGCTGGATTTGGGTAAATACCAATTACCGGTTCTGTTTTAGAAACTTCTTCAACATTTAAAGCCATTTTTGATGTTCCAACTGTTGTTGGTTCCAATTGCCATTGCGCGCTGTACCAGCCGTCTTGCGAATTTCCGTATTGTGCAGCACCCGTTTGGTTTTCGATATGAATAATATTTCCAGTCTGCCATCTGTTTCTTAAACGAACCCAAGTTCCGTCAGTGTAATCGCTAGACCATTGCGCGCTCCAGAAAGTAGTATCGGTTATGTTACATTGTACATTTCCTGTCTGGCCTTCAATATTCATCAATTCGCCAGTTGCTACATTTTTAAGAACAAAATAAGTGGCATCAATTGCGATTTTCTGCCATTTATAGTTGTTGCCAGAAACAGATGTTCCGTAACCTGTATTTGTTCCTGCATCAGATAAATAAGCGCCAGTCCATCTGTTTTTGATCGTGTAGTAATTTCCTCCGCCAGATGCAGTTGTAACCGATACCAGACATGTACTAGTTTTGTTTCCGTCAACAGTTGCAACGGTAATTGTCGCCGTTCCATTCGCTACAGCGGTAATTAAACCAGAAGCATTTACAGTGGCTACAGCTGTATTGTTTGAACTATAAGTTACCGATTTGTTAGTAGCATTTGCTGGAAGAATTGTTGGGGTTAATTGCTGTATTCCGCCAACGTTTAATGAAGCTGTTGTTGGACTTAAACTAACACTTGTAACCGCAACACCAGTTCCTGGATTCGAATCGTACCAAGCGTTGTTCATATACCATCCGTTTTTATCTCTGCTTAAATCGGCTGTTTGATTTGTTCCGTCATTGAAAATTAAATTGGTCGAAGTTACATTGGTAAAAGTATAGCTGTACCAGCCATTTCCAGCATCGGTCATGTTTACGCCTGGCCAGTTTACAGTTGCCAATACTCCTGTTGGTAAAGCATTCCAATAGTAGATTTTAATTCCAGTTCCCCAATTTGATGGTTTGTAGAAATAAACAGTAAAATTGGTATTCAGATTCACCGTAATTGTAGTCGAAGCTGTTTTGTTTCCGTCTTGTGTCGTTGCTGTAATCGTTGCAGTTCCTGCAGAAACTGCTGTTACAAGTCCGCTTGAATTTACCGTTGCAATTGCGGTATTGCTCGAACTCCAAGTTACATTTTTGTTTGTTGCATTTACAGGCGAGATTGTCGCTGTAAGCTGTTGTGTATTTCCTGCATACAGACTTGCTGAGGTAGGAGATACGGCTACAGAAGAAACTGGAATTGCAGCAACAGTTATAGCCGAAGTTGCTGTTTTATTTCCGTCTACTGTTTTTACTGTTATTGTTGCTGTTCCTGCTGCAACAGCCGTAACTAAACCAGAAGCATTTACAGTTGCAACAGCTGTATTGCTCGATGTCCAAGTTACGTTTTGATTGGTTGCATTTGCTGGAGCAATTGTGGCATTTAATTGCTGTGTTGATCCTAAACCAACTGTTACTGTTGTCGGACTAACAGAAACTCCTGTTACCGTAACAACAGGTGCATTTGTATTGGTTAAAACTAAATATTCGTAAGCAGCAAAATTACGTGTAGAACCTGCAGTTAAAGTTACAGAAGCATTGTTGTTATAAGGATCAACATAAGTTCCTGCTAAAGCTGCGGGAATAACATACGATTTAGCCGCATTTCTCAAATTCGACATTACAATGACTTTTTCTGAACCTAGTGTTTTTGTAAAAATACTAATGTCATCGTTGGCATAAGTTGTTAAATCACCTCGTCTGATTGCGGCACTTGTAGTTCTAAAGTTTAAAATTTTGGCAAAATCTGCAGCAGCAGTTGGATTTTGTGACCAGTTGAATTTAAAGTTTGTCCATGGCCAGTCGGTTTTTGGTTCGTAATCAATTTCTTGTCCGCTCATTAAAAAAGGAACTCCTCTCATATAAGCTGAAACTAAGAAATTGGCAACAATTCCGTTGTGATTTTTAAATACAACAAATGGTCTTCTCACGCCATCATCATTGGTGTAAGTATCGTGGTTACCAGTGTATCTAACGATTTGCTGATTTCCGGTCGCTTTAGCATATTCGTAAGTAGTCTGATCTTGGATTCTTTGAGAAACAGGACCTCCATTAGCAATATCATATAAACCGCTATGAAACCATCTGTCTCCATAATTCATATCGAAACCAACCTGAAAGTTTTCTTGACGGTCACCTTCTGCTAACATTAATAAATTATGAGAAGTTATGCTTCGAAGATTTGAATTAACTTCCGACCAGAAATCTAAAGGCGGATTATTGGCATAATCGCAACGGTAACCGTCAATATTGGCAGCAAAAATCCAGTAACGCATGGCATCTTTTATAGCTGCTCGTGTAGCAGAGCTATTAAGATCAAGCGCCGCAATGTCGGAGAAGTTTCCTAATTGCTGAATTGTTGTGCCGGTTCTCTTGTAGTATTCAGGATGTGAAGCAATCCAGACATTGTCCCAAGAAGTTCCGTTGATGGCAATATCTAGAATTACAGCCATTCCGCGGCTGTGAGCGCCATCAACCAAAGTTCTTAAATCGGCTAAAGATCCATATTCTGATCCAACGGCTTTAAAATCTTTGATGCAATAAGGTGAAGCCGAACTTCGCGAATCGGTGCCATGTGGGAAAATCGGCATTAGATAAATAACATTGGTGCCCAATGCTTTTATATTGTCTAATCTAGCGGTTACTCCAGCTAAGTCTCCGTTGGCACTAAAAGGGCGTATATGCACTTGATACATATTGACATCTCTCGTGTCTGGCACACCGGCAAAAGGTGTTCCGTATTGCGGAGGATCTTGCGCATAAACTGAACTTGCAAATAATAATAGAAAGCAAACTAATGCTTTGGTAATATGAAATAATCTAGGGGTAATGTTTATTTTCATAATAATAGTTTTTGCATGCTTGTCGGCATTTCTTAACTAAAATTCATTCTCACTCGCATTGTATTTAAATTCGACAAACATTTGTGGTTAATAGTTTTCAAAATAGTAAGTTTTTATTTGCTCAAAAATGAGCATAGTTTTTCTGCCACGAATTCACGAATTAATTATTTATTGGAAAATCTTAATTTGAAAAATTCGTGAATTCGTGGCGGAAAAACAGTAATCTATAATTTTTTCAATCCTTTTAATTCTGCAGCAGTGGCTTCTTTAATACTGATGGCAACACCTCCGCCTGGAGCTAAATACTGTTTTAATTTTGTTTTTGAGTTTACGATAAATTTAGTAACCGTATATTTTTGTGGATTCTGATTCCAATTGGCCTCTTTAGCATCGGCATAAATAGTCGTAACGAAATTTTTTCCTGCAGGTAAATAATCAAATGAAATGTTTGCTGTTCTTGCATTTTCATCTGTAATTCCGCCAATAAACCATTCATTTTTGCCTTTTGCTTTACGTGCAATGGTGATGTAATCTCCCGGTTCAGCTTCCAAAATATAACTGTTATCCCAATCTACGGCAACATCTTTGATGAACTGAAATGCATCTGGAAAGCGCTCATAATTTCCAGGAATATCAGCAGCCATTTGCAGCGGACTGTACATAGTTACATAATATGCCAATTGTTTTACCAAAGTCGTATTTACGCGTTGTGTACTTCCTGTTCCATAATACGAAAGATCGGTCTGAAAAATTCCCGGAGTGTAATCCATCGGTCCGCCCATTAATCTTGTAAATGGTAAAATGGTGGTGTGATCTGGAGCTAATCCTCCCATAGATTCGAACTCAGTACCGCGCGCTGATTCCTGAGCAATCCAGTTTGGAAAAGTACGGTTTAATCCCGTTGGACGAACTGCTTCGTGGCTGTCAATCATAATTTTATAATCGGCAGCACGTTTCGCAACATTAATGTAATGATTTACCATCCATTGTCCATCGTGATGTTCGCCACGCGGAATAATTTTTCCAACATATCCTGTTTTTACAGCATCGTAACCATTGTCATTCATAAACTGAAAAGCACGATCCAAACGACGTTCGTAATTGGTTGCCGATCCTGAAGTTTCGTGATGCATGATAATTTTTACGCCTTTTGAAGCGGCATATTCATGAACTGCTTTTACATCAAAATCAGGATAAGCTGTTACATAATCAAAAACTTCTTCTTTCCAGTTGTTAATCCAGTCTTCCCAGCCAATATTCCATCCTTCGATAAGAATTGCATCGAAACCATTTTTAGCAGCAAAATCAATGTATTCTTTTGCACGTTCTGTTGTGGCTCCATGTTTTCCGTTTGGCGTAAGTTTGGTAAAATCATCGGTTAATTTTACATTGGTTTCTTTTCCAAAAGCCCAAGTACTTCTTCCTGCAACAAAATATTCCCACCAAATTCCGATATATTTTACTGGTTTTATCCAAGAAACATCTTTATAACTTGTAGGTTCGTTAAGGTTTAAAATTAATTTGGACGCTAGAATATCTGTCGCTTTATCACTTACAACAATAGTTCTCCAAGGCGATTGTGCATCGGTTTGCATATAACCTTTTGCTCCAACAGCATCTGGCGCCAAATGACTAATCATTTTATTGTTTACAGGATCAACTTCAAGATACATTGCTGGATAATTGATTAATCCTGCTTCATGAATGTTGATGTATAAACCATCATCTGATTTCATCATTGACGGTGTTTGTACTGATAATGCTGCGATTGGCCACTGTGAATTGATTTCGATAGTAGCTTTTTTCATCAGTGAAGGAATCTCTGAAATTTTTGAAGTGGTGTACGCATATTCGTTGGTATCATAATCTCCCGGAATCCAGAAAATTTTATGATTTCCAGCTAAGTTAAATTGCGAACGTTCTTCTTTAATTACAAAGTAGCTCAGGTCATTTTGTTTTGGAAATTCATATCGAAACCCTAATCCATCATTGAATAAACGGAAACGAATTCTAATAAATCTGTTATTGTTTTTCGCTTGCGCTAAAGTGACAACCAATTCGTTATAATGATTTCGAATTGTTTTTTCTTCACCTAAAACCGGATTCCAACTTTCATCAACAGAAGATTGTGCTGTATTTGTAACGGTAAAACCATCCAAAAACGAAGGCATATTTTGAAGTTCTAAACCTAAAGAACTAGGTTTAATAACCGGTTTTTGTTTGTATGATAATTGATAAGACGGAATACCGCCTTCTTTCAATTCAAATTTTAAGGAAAGATTTTTGTCTGGCGAAGTTATTTCTTGTGCTTTAACCGCTAAAGAGCAAAGGCAGAGGAAAAATAAAAGCGCAGTTTTCCTATCCAAACGAATTTGGAACAGTATTTTTAGGGATTGAAAATTCATGTTTTTTTAGTTTTACAAATCTATTTATATCAGAAGCGTTATTGTTTTTTAAGGATTAAATATTGGTAAGCTTCTAAATTGATTTCTGTGCCAATTGCTATTTGATTTCCAGTCAATGCATCTGTCCAATTGGTGTTAGCCAAAGCAGTTGGAGCAGTATATTTTACATTTTTATTTTTGATATTAGCAACAATTAAAACCTTATCGGTTGTAGTTTCCATGGTAAAAGCACTCACATCATTACTGCTGTACCCAGTCAGTTTTCCTTTTCGAAGCGCTTCACTAGAATTTCTAAAGGCAATTATTCTTTGATATTCCAAAAGCATATCATTATCAGCAGTAGACCAATCGATTGGTACATTGTCAAAATAATCAATGCGTTTGTTATACCCAATTTCTTGACCGTTATAAATCATAGGAACAGATTTCATGCTTGATGCGATTACAAAAGCGGCTAAAGAACCTTTTTTGCCTCCAAAAAGTTCAAGCGGAGTTCCGTCAGAAAGGTTAACATCGTGGTTTGTGGTATAGCGCACAATGCGTTTTGAAGCATCTAACTGCCCATATTCTTTAGAACTTTCTGTTTGAAGATAGCTTGCCGGCTGTGCTTCAGAAAATACTTTTTCGAGAGCACCGAAATAAGCAAAACCAAAAGTATAATCGAATCCTGCATCAAAATGATTGACTCTAGTGCCTTCTGCCATTAAAATCATCCTTTGATTCTTTATTTTACGGATTGCAGTAATCGCTTCTGACCAGAAATTCATCGGAACAAAATCGGCAGCATCACATCTAAAACCATCAATATTGGCATTATAAACCCAATATGACATGGCATCGATCATGGCTTTTTTCATTTCGACATTGGTATAATTTAACTGCGCTACATCTTGCCAGTTTGTTCCTGGGGGAATGATAATGTTGCCACTAGCGTCTTTTTGATACCAGTCTGGATGTGCTGTAATCCATTGATTATCCCAAGAAGTATGATTGGCAACCCAGTCTAAAATCACCGCCATATTTTTGCTGTGTGCTTCTGTAACCAAAGCTCGAAGATCTTCTAATGTTCCGTAATCGGTATTAACGGCTTTGTAGTCTTTAATAGAATACGGTGAACCTAATTTTCCAGCCATTTTTACTTTTCCAACCGGATAAATCGGCATTAGATAAATGACATTTGCACCTAGTTTCTGAATATCTCCAAGTCGTTTCTGAACACCTTTTAAGTTTCCTTCTGGACTGAAAGAGCGCACATTTACCTGATAAATTACGGCATCTTCGTTGGCTGCAACTTTATCAAATGGTGATCCATACTGCTGGTATTCGTTTCCAGGTTGTGGATTTGGATCTGGTTTCGGATTTTCTTCAGAAGAACTGCACGATACAAAAGCTATTGAAAGCAGTAAAGCAAGAAAAATGTTGGAGTTAGACTTCATAATTTTAAAAATTAAATTTGATAGGTTTTGAGCAGGAGTTTTATTTTTAAATAACCTGCCTTTTGCTCAGAAAGGCAGGTATCACTCAAAACTAATCTAACAAGTATGAATGTGCTAGATTATTTTTTAACTATACTGCAAGTTGCTGTTGCAGGATAGCCATTTGTATTTGGATCTGTTTCTTCAATAGTGAACGTAACTTCATAAGTTCCCGCTTCAGTAATGGTATAAGAACCTTGATCGTCACGATTGATGGTATTTGTTGTAGCATCTTTTGGTCCGTAATTAACATCCCATTTGTTGTTCAATCTGAACTTCAATGCTCCAGGAACCAAATCGGCAGTTACTTTCCATGTTTTAGTCTGGTGGTCATAACTCATAGGAGTACTGTTATCCCATCCTCCAGTTTGAGCTGTTCCAACAATTCCCCATGCATAAGGAGTTGCAGACCATTTTAGCGTATTCAAATTTACTTTAATTTGATATGAACCAACACCAGGCATTTGTAAATCTGTTGTATTCATTTTTTGGATATTGTCACCGCCACTAGAACCATAAAATTCTTCCCAGTTTCTAGCTGTATTTACTTTAAATCCGGTTCCGTATCCTTCAAGAACGGTTGCATAACCTTGATAAACACCTTTTTCGATTGCGGTTAAAACCGATGCAGTTTCAACATTCCACTCACCTTGGTAAGAACCCGGCATGTAAATTTCGCCAAAAACAATTGCTTTTTCATAAGGCGTAACCGTTAACTCCACATTTTTAGAAAACACTTTTCTGTCCATTAGAGCTTCAACACGAACAATAAGTTTGTTGGCTTTATCTACAGGCAGTCCTAAATCTGTTGCAATTTTATTGAAATCTCTTACTGTAAAAGTTTTAGTCAAAATATCTTGCCCTACTTCTATACGTGTTGCATGCAGCCATGCATTTGAACCTGTAATATCTGAAGGAACATCAAATTGCACAGCATAAGTTACAGGTGCTACAATAGGAAAAGTAACTTTATCCCAAGAAATAGTAATGGCATCTGTATCGGCATTGTCTTCCAGAAGCACAAAAGTTGTACTTGGTGCAATTTTTATATCTGATGTGAACTGGACATCTTTTAGATAGGTCAATTCGGCATCATTTTCACAAGCAGCTCCAACAATAAGCAAGGCTGTAAGTGCAAATAATCTATTTATATATTTTTTCATATGTAGTTATTATTTGTTTTTAAAGTACCATGATACTGCCGTACTTCATGTATTAAACTTGTTTTTGAAGAACGGCGATTTCATATAAAATACTTTTAATTAGTAACCTGGATTTTGTTTAAGACCTGGATTTGCATTTAAAGCCGAGGTTGGAATAGGATAGATTTTTCTATATTCTTCTGAACTGTCCATGAATTGTTTTGTTGCTAAGAAAGTTCCAAAACGGATCATATCTTGTCTTCTGTGACCTTCCCAGTTTAGCTCAAGACCTCTTTCGTTATAGATATCAGTTAGAGTCGGTACATTATCCAAAGCGCCTAAACTTGCACGTTGTCTCACAGCGTCGATAAATGGTTTTGCAGCAGCAGGATTATTTAAACGAACATTACATTCGGCCATCATTAAAAGAATGTCTGCATATCTGTAAATAGGGAAGTCGTTTGATGCTCCTCCGCCATTTCTAGGAATTACAGGATAGAATTTAACGTTACGAACTCCTTCTTGCGCACCTGCCCCTGGATTGTCCAATGAACTTATATCAAGAGTGTAGTTTGTTCCTCCTGGTTGTTCTCCAATTAAAAACTGTTTTTTACGAATATCATTATCAGTATATTTTTGGTAGAAATCTTTTGGAACAATTGTGCCGTTCCATCCGCTGTAACCAAAAAGAGCTTGACAGTGAGGACCGTATAAACTTCTTACACTAAGAATATTTCTAGAAACAACATCTACAGTAGTATATATAGAAAGGATAGTTTCATCAGCAGGAAGTACATCTCCGAACAATTCATAATAAGTGTTTCCAAGCGGACTTGCAGCATTGTTTGAAGCTGGGTGAAGACTAAAATTTCCTTCAGAAACTTTCTGGCAAGCCGCAAGACATTCTGTCCATTTTGCTTGTCCTGTGTATACTTCTGCATTCAAATAAACTTTTGCTAATAAAGTATAACCAGCCCATTTATTGAATCTTCCGTAATAATTTCCTCCTTTTTCTCCAGAAAGCAGCTCTACATTTTCAGTCAATTCTTTTACAATAAAATCATAAACTTGCTGACGGCTTGCTTGTGGAATTTTATCAACGGTAATGTTATTGTCTGTATAGAATGGAATATTTCCGTAATCGTCCATTAATAAATAATAGAAAAAGGCACGTAATACTTTTGCTTCTGCAATTTTTGAAGCTTCTGCATTGGCAGTTTCCAATTGAGAAACCGCTAAGTTGGCGCTAAAAATTGATTTGTAAAGCCAGTTCCAAGTATTGTTTACCATTAAATCTGTTGGAAGCCATTTGTGTGTGTAAACACGAGCAAAGTCCAGCTGCCAGTCGCCCGTATTTCTGTGCGGAATTACTTGTTCGTCTGCAGCCATACTGTTCAAATCGTACCAGCCATTATCTGCACCAGCATATCCTACACCATCCCAGTTTCCGCCTACTTGAGCATATACACTAGCAAGGGCAACATCTGCACCAGCTGGAGTTCCGTAGAAATCTTCGGCAGGATATTTATCATAAATATTTTCATCTACATTGGTACAGCCAACAAGAGATAGGAAACATACACTTCCTAATACTAATATATTTTTAAGTTTCATTTCTTTTACTATTTAAATTTTACATTCAAACCGATAGCGATACTTCTGGTGCGAGGATAAATTCCTCTATCTGAACCAAAGTTGTCTTCAGGTTTTCCACTTCCGCTCAAAGTTACTTCAGGGTCTATACCAGAGTAATTTGTGATAAGTAAAAGGTTGTTTCCTGTAAGTGAGATTCTAACAGATTCGATGTATTTAACATCAGTGAAACGAAAATTATATCCAGCAGTAACATTTTCCAAACGCAAAAATGAACCATCTTCTAAGTACATATCAGATGCGTAAGGAGAAGTATAAATACCTTCATCTACAGCACTTGCCAGAATGTTAGATTTACCAATATTTTCCAGTTTGCTTATGTTAGCACGTACTTGATTATAGATTTTGTTTCCTCCTGAACCTCTCCATAACATTGATGCGTCAAAGTTTTTGTGTGTAAAGGTTGGGTTGAAAGCATAAGTATATTTTGGTAAAGCAGATCCTCTGATAACTCTGTCTGCACTTCTATCACCTTGATCAATAGTACCATTTCCGTCACGATCTTCAACTGTTTCAACTCCAGCAGCATCTACACCTGTATGATGTAAAATATTGTAAGTTCCAACAGGCTGCCCTTTTATTAAGTAAGAACTTGAACCTGCACCTCCCCAAGCAACATAATCTGTATTTAAAGGAACTCCATTAATACTGCCGCTTAAGTTAAGTACTTCGTTTTCCATAAATGAAACGTTTCCAGAAAGTGTAAGAGTGGTGTTCTCATTTCTGATTACGTCATATCCAAGAGCGACCTCAAGACCTTTGTTTGAAATACTACCTACGTTTGCCTTAATTTTATTGAAAGGATACGGAGGCTGAGGTACTGTATAATCAAATAATAAGTTATCTGTTTTTGAAGTATACACGTCGATTGTTCCTCTTAATCTGTTGTCTAACATAGCAAAATCAAGACCGATATTAGTTTGTTTTTTAGTTTCCCATTTTAAATCAGGATTTGCGTTTTGAGCAATATTGAAGTTATTAATTTGAGAACCTCCAAAATAAGTGCTTCCACTACTACCAACCAAAAGTTGTGTTTTATTTGGTTCTAAACCTTGCTGATTACCAGTTTCTCCATAACCAATTCTTAATTTTAAGTCAGTAACCAAAGTCTGTTTAGACATAAAATTTTCTTTTGAAATATTCCACGCAACAGATGCAGATGGAAAATATCCCCATTTATTATTAGCTCCAAATACAGATGCACCATCTTTTCTGATACTTCCTGTAAACATATAACGGTCTAAGTAAGAATAGTTAATACGATTTAAGAAAGAAACAACTGTTCTGTCATTTTTGTATGATTTCATATCCCCAGGAAGTACTTTCGAAACGTCTCCCAATTCTAGATTATTGTACGTTGTCATATCATCGACAAAACCTCTTATTTGAGCATAATTTCCTTGATACAATTGATTTTGCCACTCATACAATGCCAAAACATTAATGCTGTGCGCTCCAAAAGTCTTTTTATAATTAAGACTGATGTCCATTAATCTTTCGTTTTGTCTGTCATTTTTAATGTTAGCAAAACCTTTTTGATCAATCGCATGAGAATCTGTAGATGATGAAGGATTATAAAAACCAATAGTTTTGTTTGTTTTTCTCCAGCTTCCAAACCAGCTAGCTGTTAATCCGTCAAATAAATCCAAATCAGCTTTTAAGCTTCCAAACAAATTATCCGCCTGAGATTCGTTTGTAATTTCCTGCTGTGCAGCGTAAGGATTTAAGTATTGAAAAACGTTTGGATCTGTAAAATATGTTCCGTCAGTATTGAAAACTGGATCAGTCGGACGCATTAAATAAGCATTTGTAATTAAGTTAGAAACATAATTTACACGTCCGATAGATTGAATACTTGAGGTGGTATAATCTGTTCCGTTGTTTAAATTATAAGTCAATCTTAATTTTCCGTCTAAACCTGTTTGCGATGCCTGAACACGCGCAATATATTTTTTATTGTTTGAATTGATTACAACTCCATCTTGCAAAATCGCACTGATCGAAGCTCTATAATTAAATTTTTCTGCACCTCCGCCAAATGATAAAGTATGGTTTTGAGTGATTCCGGTTTTAGTTAAAATTCCGTACCAATCTGTATCAGAACCATGGTTTGCAGATGCAGGAACACCAACATTTTGAGCTGCTGTCCACCATTCATCAGCGCTTAACATATCTAGTTTTTTTGGAATAAAATCTACAGATGCAGAACCAATGTATTCAATTGTAGTTTTTCCTGCTTTATTCTTTTTAGTAGTAACAATAATAACACCAGGTGCACCGCGAGAACCGTAAATTGCTGTAGCCGATGCATCTTTTAAGATGTCAATATTTTCGATTTCTGTTGGCGGAATCTGATTTAATAAATCTAAGTTTCCCTGAATTCCATCTACAACTACCAAAGGATCGTTTCCTCCGATAAGAGAAGAAATACCTCTAATACGTACGCTTGGAGCTCCACCCGGTTCGCTACCAATCTGATTGATATTAACACCAGCTGCTTTTCCAGAAATCAATTGTAGCGGATTTACAAGAGCGCCTTGATTCATATCTTTTGAATTAATTGTAGATACAGCTCCAGTAACGTCTTTTTTAGACAAAGAACCATAACCTACCAAAACAACCTCTTGTAAGTTTGTTGCGTCTGGTTCCAATTGAATGTTTAAAAGACCATTTCCAGCAGGAACTTTTTTAGTTTTATATCCTACAAAACTCACCAAGATTACAGAAGAACTGCTTTCGACAGTAAATTTAAATTTACCATCAAAATCGGTTACAACACTGTTTTTTGTACCTTCTTCGATAATAGAAGCTCCAGGAAGCGGAGCACCATTTTCGTCGGTAACAATTCCAGAAATTGTTTCTTTTTCGTCGTCAATATTTTGCGATTTTAGATCCGGTTTTTTAAGGATAATCTGTGTGTCGCGAATTTTAAATTCGGTCGGAGTTCCTTTGAAAATTCTGTCTAAAACTACATATATCGATTGTTCCTTTACAGAAATGGAAACCGTTCGATCTAAGTCGACATCATTCATTTTATAGATAAATCTGAAATCTGTTTTTTGTTCAATGGTCTCAATAACCTTTTCGATTGTTGAATTGTTCAATTCAAGAGTAACTTTTGTTTTTTGAGCATAAGTACTTGCTTTGATATTAAACATGGCGACCAAAATAAGTAGAGTAGTTAATTTCAATTTTAGGTCATTTTGGAACAATGAGTATAGAAACCCATTATTCTTAGATTTTTTTTTCATAATTTTGTTAATTGATTGTAGTTAATTCGTTATATTCAATCACTTAGTTAATCGGAAATTGTTCGCAGCTCTTTCCGATTTTTTTATTCCCGTAATGTTATCTCATCATATATTGTATTGGTTTTAGTGGTTATTTAATTAGTATTTGATTGTTTTTTATAGTGTAATTAATGCCATGAATATCGTTAAAATAGCTCATCACATTCTCTATTGATTCTTCTTTAAAGCTGGCATTGAATTTCTCGTTAGCCAGTTTTTCATTTTTATTAATAATGGTTACGTTGTAGCGTCTTTCCAGTTTGGTAATGATGTTTTTGAAAGTCATGTTTCTGAAAGTTAGCCCGCCATCAATCCAAGAAGTATAGATTTCGGTGATTACAGGCTTTGTAAAAATCGAAGCATTTTCTTTGTTGAAACTTCCTTTATAACCCGGTTTTAAAATGGTATTTTTAGAAGCGTCAAATTCTTCGTTTGAACGATACATTCCAACAGAACCTTCAACTAAAACTACATCAGTAACTGCATCTTCAGGGTAATTTGAAACATTAAAATGTGTTCCTAAAACACGTATGTTTAGTTCGTCAGCATTTACGATAAAAGGGTGTTTTTTATCTTTTGCAACGTCAAAAAAAGCTTCTCCGTCTAGATAAACCTGACGGTTTTCTCCAGCAATAAATTTTACAGGATATTTTAAAGTAGTTCCAGAGTTTAAATGAACCATCGTTCCATCAGACAGTTGCAGACGGAATTTTTTGCCAAATGGAATTTTAAGGGTGTTATATGCTAATTTATCAGAATCAGCTTGATTTTCGTAAACCAATTTATCTCCATCTTGATTTCCAATAATATTCCCTTTTTTATCATGAACCTGAACTTTACCATTTTCAGAAATAATCTGGACACTTCCATCTTCCATCTGTAAGACAATATCAGAACTTTTAAAATCAAATGGAACTTCTGTACTTTTAGTAAAGAAACCTTGTTTGTAAGCAAAACCAACTCCCAAAAGAACCAACACAGAAGCTGCGATAGAAATATATTTTCTATAATTAGATTTTCTTGGCTGTAATTCTATTACTGTTTCTTGTTCTTTTGCTGTAGTTAAAATAGTATCGAAAATAGAATCAGCTTTTTGCTCATCCATTTTTGGCATTTCATCCAACAGGTTTTTCACTTCTTCTACCGTTGGGAAATCATCAGTAAGATCATTATTGCGGCAATAGGCAATAACCTGTTCTGTTTCTTCAGCAGTACATTGATTTAAAATAAACTTCTCTAAAAGCGTTTTTATTTCAGAATTTGAATTCATTAAGAATGTTTTTAGGTTCTGTGTTTCTATAATACAGCTGAGATACAATTGAGTACTACTCAAACGTTATAAATTTTTAAATTTTAACATTTTGAATTGTTTAATGTGTTGATTTTTAGTAAAATGATGAAGTTTATTTTTTTGAAGAAATAATGATTAAATGCATTTTGTCATCCTGAGTAACGAAGGATCACAGAAGAAAGCGACAAAAAAATCTCTCAATCTGAATATAAAATTGATTTTTTGGGCGAGCCAGCATTAGAAAAAGGGACCAAAAATCTTTGTCTTTATGTGCCCCTTTTCCTAATGCTGTCGGGCTTTCCGCGCTACTTCGGTAGCTTGCTCCAATCCCTCTCGCGGGCAAACAGGTTTATTCACGATTCTATTTTTTTCGTTTTCATAATGAAAAATCAAAATAGAAGCAGACGAAAATTATCGATTTTGATTTTGGAGTTTGTGTGTCCTTAGTTTTCTAATTTTTTTTCAATTGCCTCCAGTTTTAACTGGAGGTCAAAAAAAAGTCTCCAAATCTGGGCTTTAGCCAAAATTATCTTATTTGGCTAAAGCCTAAATCTTACTTTCCAATAAACCTCCAGCTAAAGCTGGAGGCAATTGATTTTTTTTTTAAGCCACAGATTAAAAAGATTTCAATCTGTTGGGGAAAAAAACAATCGTTTATTTTAGATAGAAAAAATACTGATCTGTGGAAATCTTTTAAATCTGTGGCAAAAAAAAATCACTCCGAAGAGTGATTTTAAGGGCAATATTTGTGGTTTTGGTTAGATAATTTCATCGTGAAGTTGAAAAAAACCGCGCAACGATTCGAGCGCTTTACTCATTTGGTTCCGGACTGTATTTATCGAGATTCCGAGTTCCTCGCTTATTTCTTCGTAGCTCATTCCTTTTTTCCGCGACATTTTAAAAATCTGCCGTCGTTTGGGCGGGAGCTGTTTTATAGCTTGTTTTCGAAGTTTTTTGCAATCGGCTTCCCGAACCGCATAATCTCCGTATTCATGTGATTTCTGACTTTCGTAGAAAACGGCTTCTTTCAATAAAATTTCATTCGCAGCCTTATTCAAAACATTAAAAGCCTGATTTCTTGCAATGGTAAAAATATAGGATTTAAAAGATTGTTCTACATTTAGACTTTCGCGATTGAGCCAGACTTTCATAAAAACATCCTGTACATTTTCCTCTGCTGCTTCTTTTGATTTTAGAAGACTAATGCTGTATCCATAAATATCTTGGCGGTATAAATCAAAAAGCTGGCGAAAGGCTTTTTCGTTTCCTTTTTTGAGTTCACTTACCAATAACTTTTCACTATGGTTGGCAGCTTCTAACAATTTAAATTGCGTTTATTTAATTCCAATGGTATTAAACTATCAAAATGCGAGGTCTGATGTCTGACTTCTTCGCAAATATATAAAAATATTATTCGCAACAAATTATATATAAAAAAACTTAATTCTGATTTTTTGTTAGTTTTTTAAAGAAAGAAACAAAAACTCTTGTTAAGTCGCAGTCGCACTAGTAAGTGTTATTTTGACGCTATTGATAAATAAAATTTAATTGTGAATTTGGCTTTTGAGAATATTCTTATTTAAGAAATATAGAATTGAAGGGCTTATTTCGATTTATTTCAAAAGAAAAATCCT
Source organism: Flavobacterium sp. LPB0248 (assembly GCF_013388355.1). GTDB lineage: Bacteria > Bacteroidota > Bacteroidia > Flavobacteriales > Flavobacteriaceae > Flavobacterium. The sequence goes on along the minus strand of NZ_CP058246.1, from coordinate 2,466,045 downwards.
TTCATCTTAAGAAAAGACAAAAGGATTTTGTTATTTATAAACTTTAATTTAAATCTATTTTCTAAACTAGTTTTTCAAGTCTTTAATAACTTTAAAAGCAACATCTACTTGATCTTCTCCAACTAAAATAGTAAATTCATTTGAAGTCGAAATTACCTCGTTGATGATGATTCCTTCCCAAGCCAAACGCTGAAAAATGAAGTAGTAAATACCAGGAACAACAATGTTTTCTTTTGGTAATTTTACAGTTATTGAAGCTAAATTATCCAATTTTTGGATTAATTTTTCTCTCATGAAGTGTTTTTCAACCAAGTGATTAACACTGCTGCTCACAACAATATTCGTTTCGTTTACTCCACGAGATGAGGTATAAAAAATATCAGATAGAGCATTAATATCAGAAATCAAATCTGCTTGTTTGTTTAAGACAGTTTCAGACGCTGCGAAAGTGTAATCTGTAAGTTCAGAACGAACCGTGATTTCACCAATATTTTTAATTACTTTATTGATTTTGTGGTTCAGTTTAAAATCTAGTTCTTCTGTCAGTCGTTTTAAAGACATTACTACAGCGCCTTGTTTTACTTCTTTGCCAAACTCACTTTCTAATTCGGTCATAATATTTCGCGAAAGTGATGTTAGGTTAATAATTCCGAGAGACAGGGCATTTAATAAAAATGGTTTTGTTTTAATGTAGTTTTCTACAATAGAAGAAACAGTTTTCATAATTCTTTTTTTTTTTTGGTAACAGTTGAGTTGGTTTGTTAATTTAACATTACTATGTTATAATTCTTTGCAAATATAAATAAAAAAACAAATTGTTACAATTATAACAATGAAAAATTATGTTAAAAGTGATAAAAAGCGTCGGTAAGATGTTCAATTGCAAATGATTCCCCGTTTTTATGGATCGCAACGATGTCAAAACGGATTTCTAAATCTTCCTGAAAATCCTTTTCCCTATCGTTTATGTAGGCATTTACTGCTTTAATAAGTAATTGAATCTTTTTTTGCTTCACAAAATCTTGCGGAGAACCAAAATCTAAACTCGAACGAGTTTTAACTTCAACAATTGCCAAAACATTATCTTTTTGTGCAATTATATCTATTTCTGCCTTTTGGATAACGAAGTTTCGTTCTAGAATTGAATATCCATTTTCTTCGAGATGTGCAGTTGCGAGATCTTCTCCTAATTTTCCTAAATCGTTGTGTTCTGCCATTTTTATATTATTCAGTCTCAGTCACAGTTTTCAGTGCGAATCTTTGAGTTTATTTTTACTAAATGAAATTATTGCACGAAAAAACGCAAAATCACAAAGCATTTTAAAACTTAGCGATCTTGCGTCTTTGCGAGATTTTATGTGGTATTGTTGGACTTGCTTAAATCAAAAGCAATGTGATATTACTTTTTAAAAGTAACCGTACTTCCAGAAGCAGTAACTTCTATAGAAACGGTATTTCCCATAATTAAAGCTCTGTTGTCTCTAATATGCCCTGCTGGGAAATTAAAAATTACTGGAATATTGTATTTTTTGGTTACGTCATCAATAATTTCTAAAGCATTTTTACCCCAAGGCACTTCATTGTCTTTCATGCTTGTCATTCCGCCAATGATAATTCCTTTTAGATTTTCGATACATCCGTTACGTCTTAGATTCATCATCATACGATCAATATGATACAGATATTCATCTAAATCTTCGATAAATAAAATTTTGTCCTTACAGTCAATTGCGGAGGGAGATCCTAATAAACTATACAAAATAGACAAGTTACCTCCAACCAATTCTCCAGTCGCACTTCCCAAACGATTCATTGGATTTGGACTAATAGAGTAGGAAATAGGTTCGTTAAATAAAGCGGCTTTTAATGAACTTACCGCATCTGGCGTCGCTCTAGGAACTGTTACTGGCATAATACCATGAATAGATTTATAGCCCATCGTATTCAAATGATTATGAAGAACCGTTACATCACTAAAACCGATAACCCATTTTGGATGCTGTTTAAATTTCGTAAAATCTAGTAAATCTAACATTCTAACAGTACCATATCCGCCGCGAACGCACCAGATCGCTTTAATATTTGGATTGTCCATTTGTTTCTGAAAATCGGCAGCTCTCTGTTCATCTGTTCCAGCCAATTGATTATAATCTAAACCAATTGTTGACCCGATTACGGCTTCTAAACCCCAACTGTGCAATAAATCTATTGTTGGTTTTAAGTTATCGTCGATGTTTTTTCTTGCTGTTGCTAAAAGTGCCACAGTATCTCCTTTTTGTAAATAAGGCGGTGTTATCATGTTTTGTTGAGATTGACAGTTGAATGATTGTAAAGCAAAAATAAGAAATGCGAGTTTACAAAAGACAAAGTGTCTCTTTATATAGTGAAAGCAGTTTTTATTCATTTTTTTCTTTTGCTTAAAATTATAAAATTAATTTTTAAGGTTTAATAATTTAACCTCCATATTGTTTTTGCAATTCGGCAAGAAGCAACATTAAACCTTTGTCAGCTTCTTCAGATTGCACATTCGCAAATAGTATAAAAGCCTTATCGATATCTTTGCAAATATACACTTTGGTTAAAAATGTTCCTGGATTTCCGTAGTGAAAAGAATATTTTAAACCCGATTTTTCATTTATTTCAGAATACCATCCAAAAGAAAATTCAGGAAAACCGAAATGCATTTTATTAAATTCCTCTTCAGACAATACTTTTGATTTCCCTAACAAACCTTGTAATTGCATCTGCGTAAATTTGCAAAAATCAGGAAGATTTACATTGATATTTCCTGCTGACGAAAGCCAATTTAATTTATAATTTACAAATGGTTTTTCAGGTTTTAAATTTTCATCATGTCCCCATGGCTGGTTTATATCAGTAACGTTTGGCTGTCCAAAGCCGAAGTTAATGCTTAACTTTTTACCCAATTCTTGTACTAAAGTTTCATAACTTTTTCCAGTTGCTTTTTCGAGCATTAAACCTGCCGCAACAAAACTTGGATTAGAGCCGTACCAATCTTGTTTCTCAGTAACAATTTGTTTTTGCTTAAAAAACCAGCTTATAAACTCATAACGCTGTTCCTGATTGTTACCCTTAATTTCTTGTTGATTTGGCGTTTCATTTCCATAAGACCAAGTTGGAATTGGAGCTCTAAATGTCAAGAAATCTTGCAAGGTTACGTTATAGATTTCTGGATTGCTTGCTGCTTTTAATTCAGGATACAAATCAAAGAATTTGGTATCCCATTTTATCTTTCCTTCTTTAACTAAAGTCGCAGCTATATAACTTGTGATCGTTTTTGTGATGGATCCTAAACGAAAGATATCATTAATTTTTGCTTTATGAGAAGACTTGTAACGTTGAAATCCTAAAGCTTCAATTTCAAGTATAGAATCTGATGAAACTACGGCATAAGCCAATTCTGGAATTTTGTATTGTTTTCTGATTTCCTCTGCTCTGAAACTGTTTTTTTGCCCATAAAATGTATTTAGAAAGCTTAAGAAAAAAGCAAAAAACAGTATTTTTTTCATGTTATAAATTATCAGATTTTTTGAGCAAGGTACAAGACTTTTGTTAGAAACAAATGTAATATTTTTTAAATTTTAATAAAGTAAAAATCTTACAAATTTTAATTAGATTTGTTTTTTAAATGTCTTCTCTATGCAGTTAAAATTTAGACTCGGTTTACTTTTTATTTTTTCGTTTTTTATATTATTGGGGCAATCCAAAAAGTATAAAATACATACAATTGCGTTTTACAATTTTGAAAATCTTTACGACACTGTAGATGATGAATTTACAAATGATGATGAATGGACTCCAAATGGGGCACAGCATTGGACAATAGAGAAATATCAGCAGAAATTAAAAAATTTGGCAAGAGTGATATCTGAAATTGGTACACCCGAGAATTCAAACGCTCCAACTTTAATTGGGGGAGCAGAAATAGAAAATAGAGCCGTTTTAGAAGATTTGATAAAAGAGCCAAAATTACAGCCGTTGGATTTAGGAATCATTCATTTTGATTCGCCAGATAAACGTGGTATCGATGTGGCGCTACTTTATCAGAAAAAGTATTTCAGACCAACTTCTTTTTCTAATATTCCATTAATCATTTATAAAAAGGAAATTTCAAAAAAAGAGGAACAATCAGAAGTTTTAGATGACGAAATAGAGGCTAAGAAAGAAAATAAAAACCGGGTTTTTACCAGAGATCAGCTTTTGGTTTCAGGATTTTTAGAGAATGAAGAAATACATATTATCGTAAATCACTGGCCTTCGAGATCTGGTGGAGAAAAAGCAACAACAATGTTTCGTGAAGCCGCAGGAAAATTAAACCGAAAAATTATTGATTCATTACAGCAAATTAATCCACAAGCAAAAGTATTGACAATGGGAGATTTTAATGATGGACCATTTAATAAAAGCATAAAAGAAGGATTAGGTGCAAAGGGCACAAAAGCTGAAGTTGTTGAATTTGGAGTTTTTAATCCGTTTGAAGAGCTTGCCAATAAGGGTTTAGGAACCATTGCGTATCGTGATTCTTGGAACATATTTGATCAAATTATCATGACAGCTTCTCTGGTTAAATCTGATTTTTCGACTTTTAATTTTTGGAAAGCAGGCATTTTCAACAGACCATATCTTATTCAAAATTCTGGTGCATATAAAGGCTATCCGTTGCGAAACACACTTAACGAAGCAGGTTTTAGTGATCATCTTCCAGTTTATATTTATTTGATAAAAGAATTTAAATAAGTATTCAGTCTCAGTTGCAGTTTTCAGCCATAGTAATCAGTCTCAGCAAAACTGAAAACCGCGACTGAGACTGAATACTTTTCACTACCTTAGCTTTTCATAAATTTTGAATAAAAATGGCTATAGCAAAACCTTTTAACCTGACGCAATGGATTGACGAAAACCGTCATTTACTAAAACCACCTGTTGGAAATAAAAACTTATATGTTGATTCTGGAGATTATATTGTAATGATTGTTGCGGGACCAAATGCACGAAAAGATTACCATTATAACGAAACAGAAGAACTTTTTTATCAGTTAGAAGGAAATATCAAGGTTGTCATTCAGGAAGATGGTCAACGTAAAGAAATGGAATTAAATGCAGGCGATATGTATCTGCATCCTGCAAAAGTGCCTCATTCTCCTGTTCGTTCAGAAGGTTCTATCGGACTTGTGATCGAGAGAAAACGCGCTGGACAAGGCTTTACAGATGGTTTGCTTTGGCATTGCGATAACTGCAATCATAAATTGTATGAAGTGTATTTTGAACTTCATAATATCGAAAAAGATTTCCTTCCTCATTTTGAACATTTTTACAATTCAGAAGATTTAAGAACCTGCGATAATTGCGGAACTGTTATGGAAACTGATCCGAGATTTACGGCTAAGAAATAATATTGATAGAAATAGAAAACCCGACAGGCTTTTAAAAACCTGTCGGGTTTAATTACGTTTTGTATTTAGAAATTAAAATAAATCCTTTTATCCCGATAGCTATCGGGAGTGGCAAAATAAAACTACAATTCAAACTTTTTCCCCTGTTCAGGATAAATAATCTTCAATCCTAAATCATTTTGCCCTTTTAACTGCTGTTTAATTTTTGCAATATTCTTTGCAGGCGGTTTTAAATGTGTAATAATAATTTTAAAGTTTTCAAGAGAACCTTTTCCAGCTAAATTCTCTAGAATATGAAGCTCTTTCATTAAATAATTCGGAGTTAAGTGACCAAATAGAAATTTATCTGGCTGTTCATTTGGAAATGAAACTTCAATAAAAATTCCTTTCAATTGTTTGGCCTTAACCAATGGAGCAACTGCGGTCCATAAATCGCGAAGATTATTGCTTTTTTCTACTTCATCTGGTCCTGTGTCTCCTAGATATAAGGCATAATCATTTTCATTTTTAATTAAGAAAGCAGTACTTTCAAATGGGTTAACATGACTTAACGAAAATGCTTTAACACTCATTTTGGTATTCGTCAAAGAAGTTTCTTCTCCCAAATTTAAAGTCTGAAAATGGTATTTTTTTAGAGGAAACCCTGGCCCTGCGTCTCCAAAATTTGCCCAAGTCTGATCGTTGAAATAATGGTTTTCCATCATTTCCATGCATTTATTTGTAGCATAAACTGTTTTAGAAGAATCGGCAGGAGAATTAATAATCAAACCCGAAACATGATCTAAATGTGCGTGCGAAATCAAATATCCTTTGATGTATTTTCGTAAAACTTCGCTTGTAGAAACTTTAAAAGTTTTCTTTTCAATAGCTTTTTCGATTCCCGCGTTTACGGTTCCAGCGTCAAGACAAATATAATCGGTTGTATTTGATGGAGCGATTAAATAAGCCGAAAGATTTTTTTCGTCAATACCGCCCATTACACCTAATGGAACTACAGAAAAAGAGTTTTTTTCTTTTTGAGAAAATATATTTGTTGAGACTAAAAGAAAACAAAGCAGAAGCCTACAATAATGAGTCATATTTTTAATTTTAAGTACTACAAATTTCATTAAATAAATTCAATATTGAGGTTTCGTTTCTGTTAATACTATAAAATAAGCTTAAATTTACGTTCATTTATGAATTAACTTCAATCAAAAATTAATTCTAAAACAATATCTTTACATAAAAATATAACAATTTTAACCAAAAAAGTTACAATGGCAACAATAGCATCGCAATTTGGAATGAAGGAAGCTCTTGATAAATTGGGCATCAAGACAGTAAATGAAGGAACATCAACAGGAATTAATAATTTTTCTTCTGGAGAAATTTTGGAAAGTTATTCACCAGTTGATGGAAAATTAATTGCTTCGGTAAAAATGTCATCGGCAGCAGATTACGAAAAAGCAATTCAAACCGCAGCAGAAGCTTTTAAAACATTTAGATTAATTCCTGCTCCACAACGTGGTGAAATTGTACGCCAATTTGGAGAAAAATTAAGACAAAATAAAGAGGCTCTTGGTAAGTTGGTTTCTTACGAAATGGGGAAATCATTGCAAGAAGGATATGGTGAAGTTCAGGAAATGATAGATATCTGTGATTTTGCAGTAGGTTTATCGCGCCAACTTCACGGATTAACAATGCATTCTGAAAGACCAGGGCATAGAATGTATGAACAATATCATCCGCTTGGAATTGTCGGAATCATTTCAGCATTTAATTTTCCAGTTGCAGTTTGGTCTTGGAACACAGCTTTAGCTTGGATTTCTGGTGATGTCTGTGTTTGGAAGCCATCTGAAAAAACACCTCTTTGCGGTATTGCCTGCCAAAATATAATTGCTCAAGTTATAAAAGAAAACAATCTTCCAGAAGGAATTTCGTGTTTAATAAACGGAGATTATAAAATAGGAGAGTTGTTGACAGCAGATACTCGTATTCCGCTTATTTCAGCTACAGGTTCAACTAGAATGGGGAAAATTGTAGCGCAAACTGTTGCAGGAAGATTAGGGAAGTCATTGTTAGAATTAGGAGGAAATAATGCCATTATTGTTACTCCAGACGCAGATATTAAAATGACGGTTATTGGTGCTGTTTTCGGAGCTGTCGGAACTGCTGGACAAAGATGTACTTCTACTAGAAGACTGATTATTCACGAAAGTATTTATGATAAAGTGAAAGATGCTTTGGTTGCAGCTTATAAACAGTTAAGAATCGGAAATCCGCTTGACGAAAAAAATCATGTTGGACCACTAATTGATACTCATGCAGTAGAAATGTATGCAGCAGCATTAAATAAAGTAGTTGCCGAAGGCGGAAAAATCCTTGTTGAAGGAGGAGTATTATCTGGTGAAGGTTATGAAAGCGGCTGTTATGTAAAACCTGCAATTGCAGAAGCTAAAAATTCGTTTGAAATCGTACAGCATGAAACTTTTGCTCCAGTTTTATATTTAATTAAATATTCTGGCGAAGTAGAAAATGCGATAGAAATTCAAAATGGAGTTGCACAAGGATTATCTTCTGCAATTATGACGAACAACTTACGTGAAGCCGAAAGATTTCTGTCTGCAATAGGTTCTGATTGTGGAATCGCAAACGTAAATATTGGTACTTCTGGTGCTGAAATTGGAGGTGCTTTTGGAGGTGAAAAAGAAACTGGAGGAGGACGTGAATCAGGGTCTGATGCATGGAAAATATATATGCGACGTCAGACAAATACCATTAACTACACCACAAATCTTCCGTTGGCACAGGGAATTAAATTTGATTTGTAATTCATAATATTTGAAATTTAAAAAGGCTTCCAATTTTGGAAGCCTTTTTAAGTTAAGTTAGTTTTTATTTTTTAATTAGTGTTTGATTAAATGATCCATCGACAGTATAAATTTTGGCTAGGTAAGTGCCAGGAATTAAACTGCTTGTGTCAATACTTTGAGAATTTCCAGAATTGATCACTAGATTTCCAGATATATTATAGATAAGTACTTTTTGTACTTTTTGTTCAGGATCTGATAAGTATAAAGTGTTTGAAACAGGATTAGGGTATAAAACTATTTTTGTTGATTCAGTAGTTATTGCTGAATCTGCAACTGCAGCCGTTTTTAGTGTGCCTCCACCATAAACTGTGCTGATGTAGAATAAGTTGGCAACAGAATTTTTAGTGATAGAGTGAGAACCTGCGGCAACAGAAACTGTTACAATACCAGCAGATGCAGTATAAGAAACATTGTCTACTTTAATGCTTCCTGCAAAAGCAGAATCAAAAACCAAAGTCAAAGTTGATGCACTTGCTGTTGTATACGTTATGGATGTGCTTGATTCTATTTTAAGACGTTCAGTAAGTGTTAATCCGTTATAAGTTACAGAACCTGGAGTTGAATTCATATTTCCTGTAATAGAGTAGAAGGTGCTTGTTTTTCCAGATGTTGTAAAATTATGTAATTCAGATCCTCCACCAGAACCTGTAGTAACTGTTATTGCTCCTGATGCAGATACTGGTGTTCCAGCTGTTCCTGAAGTGATTACCGTATAAGAAACATTTGCAGTTGGAGTTCCAGTAATAGTTATCGTTTTTGCAGTTGTATTTTTTATAAAAGACAATCCAGAAGCAGGTAATCCAGTTACAGATGCATCTGTAGCATTTCCGCCCCAAGTAAATACAATTGAAGCAATAGCAGTTCCAGAAGAAACGGTTTGGCTATTATTGCCAGATGAAGTTAATGTTTGTGTTCCAGCTGGAGTTACTGTTACAGTTCCAGAACCAGTAGCTGGGGAACCACTAGTTCCAGAAGTTGCAATGGAGTACGAAACTGTTGCAGTTGGCGTACCAGAAATAGTTATCGTTTTAGCTGTAGTATTTTTTACAAAAGTCAATCCAGAAGCAGGCAATCCAGTTACGGTTGCATCAGTTGCATCTCCGCCCCATGTAAATACGATGGAAGAAATTGCTGTTCCGGTTACAACGGTTTGATTGTTGTTTGAAGCCGAAGTTAAAGTTAAAGTTTGTGTTCCAGCAGGTGGATTCCCTTCTCCTTGAACAGCAACTAAAGTTCCAGTATAGTTTGTAAGTGCTGTTTTTAATGCTGTAATAACTAAAGAAGAAGTATCATCTGTTGCATTATTAAACGTCCATTTCAAATCCCCTCCAGAAACACGTCCTGCATATTGAGTCGTTTTTGTTTTTGCCGCTGCCGGAGTATCGATTGTTAGATTTTTCACATACAAATTTGCATCTGTATCGAAGTTGTTATAGACATTAGCACCAGATTTAGATTTTACAGAACTGCTTACCACTTCTCCTCTTGTTGCTGCAACATATGCATCAAAATCGGTTGTAGAGCTTATTTTTCCAGAGATATTGTACAACGGATTCGGATCATTATAAGCTACGAATCGCATATTGTTTGTACCGTTTGAGGCATCAAAAGTATTATTGAATGCTTTAATGCTTCCTCCAGCTTCGCCAGAAAATGTTCCCATTGTTCCTGCATTATTCACTTGGTTGGCTTCGTCCCAAATATCGGAACCTTGTAGAGAAGTTAACATTGGATGTTTACTATTTCTATAATAGTTTCCTTCAACAAAAAGTGAAGATCCCATAGTTGAACCTGCTCCATATTTTGAAACTCCATCATAATAGTTGTTGTAAATGTGAGCTGAATAATAGCGCACGCGAGGATGACGAGAATCTGAGTGATCGAACCAGTTGTGGTGATACGTAACATATAAACCTGAAGTTGTTCCTTCACTTAATCCTAGAAGACTCGCTTTTCCATTATCCCAAAAGTGGTTGTAAGACATCGTAATGTAAGTCGAAGTTTTATTGTCTAATGCTCCGTCACCTTTTATTTGGTCAGCATCACTTCCTGCATTTCCGTAGAACAAGTCGCAGTTGTGAACCCAAACGTGGTCATTATCCTGTTGCATTCCTACGTTATCGCCTGCCGTACTATCGCAGTTCATAAATCCAAGATTGCTTACTTCTATGTTTGAAGCAGATTTTAATCTAACTCCCCATCCATTTGCAACAGCGTCGTCTCCAACACCTTCAATGGTAACATAACTCGAAGTATTATTTGAATTTTCAATAACAACATCACCACCTTCCATAACGGTCATATCCGTAATATTTCCAATTAAACGAATAATAAACGGACGCGTATCTTTCCCTTTTTTGATAGCATATAGAATATTTTGTAGGCCAATACAAGGATTTGCACTTGCACCTGTAATATTCATTGAAATGGTGTTTTTCGTGTTTTGGGTAATGTACAGAATTACGGCATTGTCTTTCGGTGTTCCGTCTGCTCTGTATCCTCCAGGAACACGACCGCCTTCAAATGCAAATCCATTTCTGTCTTGTGCGCTAACGGTTAGACTACCAGTTGTAGCTCCTGTTCCTTCTGTGCCATTCACTACAGGTTTTATCTTTACGGTGTATGTTCCAGCTTTAAGGCCAGGAATGTCGGCGCGAAAGTAAGATCCGTAGCTTCTAATAAGCTGGTCATCTATTTTTTTGTCTGTAAATCCATTACCAGTATAATAGACATTGTACGTTTGGGCACCGCTGACAGGCTGCCATTTTACAAAAGCAGATTCCAGCCAGCCAGAAGCTTCGTTAATTTGGATAGTTTGGGCCCATAATTGAACTGTCATGAAGAAGACAGCCATGAAAAGTAGGTTTTTTTTCATAAGGTTTGTTTAAGATAGTTAATAAAAAAAGTAAGTGGTTTTACTTCCGATTCCAAGTGGTTTAATTGTAATCGATTACACAAAATTATATATTAATTTTTAATACGATAATTTTTTTGCTAAAAAAAAGAGAATACTTGAAATATTGTGTTTTTAAAATAATAAAAATGTAATAAATTGCATTAATTGTAATTTATTACACAACGCGTATCGAGTACGGAAAGCCGTATTTTTCTCGCTTTTTTAAATTTTAAACGTTAAACAAAAAGAATGAAAAGAAGTTGTAATTTTTTTTTATTACATAAATTACATTTTATTTTTTTTGTAGGAAATAGATTCTTTTTGTGTTTTGAATAAAAGATTATTCTTAGAAGATTTAATTAGAATATCGATTTGGTATTCAAAATTTAATCTATAGCAATAAAAAAAGCCCTTTTGATTTACTCAAAAAGGCTCTTATTTTATTTAAAAAAACTTGTTAGTCTCTACTAGAAATTTTTGTTAAAAGTCTTAGAAATTCGATATACAACCAAACTAATGTAATCATTAATCCCATTGCTCCATACCATTCCATAAATTTTGGCATTTTTTCTCTCGCTCCTTTTTCAATTAAATCAAAATCTAAGAAAAGGTTAAGCGCAGCAATAATAATAACAAAAACGCTGATACCAATACTCATCATAGAATTTCCGTAATGAACAGGTGTCCAGCTTGAAAACATTGACACAACCCAAGAAATTAAATAATAAGTCGCAATTGCCAATGTTGCAGCCACTACAACAGATTTGAACTGTTCAGTAACTTTAACAATTTTAAATTTATATAAACCAAGGCAGACTAAGAAAGTAACAAGAGTTGCTCCAACTGCGTTAATTACGATTCCAGGAAATTTTAATTCAAATATTGCAGAAATACCTCCTATAAATAATCCTTCAAATAAAGCATATCCTGGTGCTAGATACGGTGATAACTGTGGTTTGAATGAAGAAACTAATACTAAAATGAAACCAACAATTGCTCCTCCAATTGTTGGCAACATAGGGTTTATTCCGTTAAAAGTCATCCACCATGTCACCATAGCAGCACCGCATAAAATAAGAAATAAGATTGCTGTTTTGTTGATTGTTCCAGACACCGTCATATCTTGATTGTAATCAATAATTTGAGCATGGTGTACTTCTGTTCTTGGTTCAGCATTTGATGAAAAACGCTTACTGTTTAAAAATGGATTTTTTGAATTAAAGTTCATATTTTAATACATTTAATTGAACTCAAATATATGGAGATTTTTTGAAGTGCAATTGTTGGATGGAATTTTTTAACATGAATTTCTGTTCTTAATTTAGAGCATAAAAAAAATCCATCAAATATGTTTTTTGATGGATTTTGTATTTTAAGTAAAGGATTATGTTATTTCAATAAATCTAAAACTAATGATGGGAATAAACCTAATGCAATGTTTAGAACAATTGATATTACAGCCGTTGCATAAATAAGGAATGGTCTACCTGTTCTTTCCTCGTTTGGTTCTTTTGAATACATCGCGATGATTAGTTTGAAATAATATCCAACACTAATAATAGAGTTAATCACGGCAACAATTACTAAACCGATATATCCTGCTTGAATAGTTTGATTGAATAAGAATAACTTAGCAAAGAATCCAGAGAAAATAGGAATTCCGGCCATTGATAATAGTGAAGCGGTAAGGATTGCTGCCAATAACGGATTTGTTTTTCCTAAACCATGGAAATTTGTAATGTCTTCGTTATCGCGATCTCTGCAAACGTACAAAATAACACTGAAAGCCGCGATTCCAGCTAATGCATAAGCAGTAGTGTAATATAATAAAACTCCTGCTGAAGCTGAAACCGTTAATAATGTCATTAACATGAAACCAGCATGAGAGATTCCAGAAAAAGCAAGCATACGTTTTACGTTTACTTGTCTTAGCGCCATAATATTACCAACAGACATTGAGGCAATTGAAATTATAACAACGATCACTTCAAAAGTATGCAATAGGTCTTGATTATCTAATGAAGAAATGAAATTCATACCAGCAATCAGTTTAAATAAAGTTGCAATTGCCACAACTTTTGCCAATGTACTCATTAAAGCAGTTGTTAAAGCTGGAGAACCTTCGTATACATCTGGAGCCCAGAAATGAAAAGGTACTGCCGCTACTTTAAATAGCATTCCAATAACCATTAAAATCATTCCGATTGGAAACCAGATTGGCAATTCTGCAGATAAAGCACTTTCGTGAATTTCACTAATGTCAAAACTTCCCATTGCACCGTAAATCAAACAGATTCCGAATAGGATAATTCCTGAAGCAAATGATCCCATTAAGAAATATTTCATACCAGCTTCGTTACTTTTGATATTCAAACGATCACTAGCAGCAAGTACATATAAAGCAATAGATAAAATTTCAATTCCTAAAAAGAACATAGCTAAGTTTCCAAAAGAAACCATTGCAACAGCTCCAGCTAGTAAAAATATTTTAATCGCAACGTAGTCTGAAATTTTTGCTTGATGATTTTGATAGAAATTATGACTTAATGCTACAAGGAAAATCGTCAAAACGATAAACAATGATGAAAAAGCTGTAGAAAACTTGCTTACCGCTATCATATTGTTGTAATAACTTTGTTCTGTTCCAAATTCGCAATAATTAAGTGCCAATACACCTAATAAACCTAAAATGGTAATAGGAATAATGGCCTTTCTTAAATTAAGAATTTCAAACAATAGGCAGAAAATACCCAATCCTGTTATAGCTATTAATGTATTCATTTTTATCTTTTTGATTTAGGATTTCAATTTTTAAATGTAATCCTAATTTATTTTTTGTTTAAAATATTAGTTCTTATTGATAACTTGTAAAATGTTTTCCAAGCTTGGTGTAATCAAATCTGTAATTGGTTTTGGATAGAAACCAAAGAATAATAAAACAGCGATAATTACGGCAAATGAAATTCCTTCGTTAAGTGTAACATCAGCAAAAGTTTTTGCATTTGTTTCTCCTAACATTACATGCTGGAACATTCTTAACATATAGTAAGCTCCTAAAATGATTGTTGTTCCACCAAGGATCGCGAACCAGATATTGATTTGAGATAAACTGTATAATACTGTAAACTCTCCAACAAAGTTAAATGTACTTGGTAAAGCAACAGAAGCCAATACTAAGATCAAAAACATTGAAGTGAATTTTGGAGACTGTGTACGGATACCGCCCATTTCTGAAATTTCTCTAGTTTCGAATCTTCTGAAAATTATTTCAGCAGCGAAGAATAATCCCACTACAACAAAACCGTGAGCGATCATTTGCATTACAGCACCTCTAAAGCCATCAAGAGTTAGAGTGTAAGATCCTGCCGCGATTAATCCAACGTGAGCAAGAGAAGAATAAGCTAATAATTTCTTTAAATCTTTTTGTCTCAATGCAACGATTGAACCGTAGATTACACCTGCAATTCCTAAACCAATAAAGATATACATGTATTCTTTAGCAGCGATTGGTGCAAGTGGCAATTGCCAACGAAGTACGCTGTACAATCCCATTTTTAGCATGATACCAGATAAAAGCATTGTTCCAACAGTTGGTGCTTTTTGGTACACATTTGCCTGCCAAGTGTGGAAAGGTATAATTGGAATTTTGATTGCATAAGCTAAGAAGAAAGCCAAGAAAATCCAGAATTGCTCGCAAGCAGATAAGTTTACTTTATATAAATCTTCGATTAAGAAAGAACCTGCTTTTTGGTATAAATAAATAAACGCAGTTAACATAAATAACGAACCTGCCAGTGTATAAATAAAGAATTTAACCACTGCTTTTCTGCGCTCTTCAGCATCACCATTACCCCAGATCAAAGCAATAAAGTAGATTGGAATAAGTGCTAGCTCCCAGAAAATATAATATAAAAGACCATCAGCAGCTAAGAAAGTCCCAGTCATAGCAAAAGCCATAAACAAGATCAGAGCATAGAAGCCTTTTGCATTTTTATATTCATTTCCGAAAGAAGAAAATATGATTATCGGAGTTAAAGCTGCGGTCAATAAAACCATTGCAAGTCCAAGTCCATCACCGTTTAAAGCGAATGAAATTTTTGGTTGATTAATCCAGCTGTTGATTACGCTGATATTTTCACCTGCATTATAATTATTCAATAATACAATTGAACATCCTAAAGCGGCTAAACTGAAAAGTAAAGCAACTTTTGAAGCTAGTTTGTCACCAGAAAAATAAGTGGCAAATGCACCAATTAAAAGTATAATTAATATAGTAGAAACGTTCATAGTAATAATATTATTGAGCTAAAAATATATAGGAAACAATTGCACAAAGTCCTAAAACAAATACAAATAGATATAATCCTATACTTCCGGTTTGTAATTTTTTTCCTTGGAAAGCAATCTCGTTTGCTATTTTACCTAATCCGAAAACAAGAGCAGACAATCCTGTCTCGATATAATCTCTAAAGAATTTAGATAAACTATTAACTGGTGCTACAAATACAGCGTCGTAAACTTCATCTACATAGTATTTGTTGTATAACACTTTGCTGAATCCAGTAATATTTTCATCAGATTCTGGAATATTATCTTGTTTAAAGTATTTTATGTAAGCTATTAAAATTCCTAATAATCCACCTAAAACAGCAACACCCATTAAAGTATATTCAGTTGTGCCTAAATGATGCTCTTCGCCTGCCACTTTCGTGAAAAGAGGAGCAAGGTAACCATTTAACCAGCTGTTTCCAGGTAAACTAATCAATCCGCCAAAAGTTGCCAAAATAGCTAATATAATAAGCGGAATAGTAATTAATGAACCACTTTCGTGTAAATGATGCTTTTGCTCTTCAGTTCCTCTAAATTCTTTGAAGAAAGTTAAGAACATCAAACGGAACATATAGAAAGCTGTCATAATTGAAGCAACAGATCCAACAACGTATAATGGAATGCTGTGGTGGAATGCTGTCAATAAAATTTCGTCTTTAGAAAAGAATCCTGAGAAAAATGGAACTCCAGAAATTGCTAATGAAGAAATTAACATTGTCCAGAATGTGATTGGCATTGCTTTACGCAAACCTCCCATGTTACGCATATCTTGTTCTCCATGCAATCCGTGAATTACAGATCCAGATCCTAAGAATAAACATGCTTTAAAGAAAGCGTGAGTGATTACGTGGAAAACCGCTACTTCATAAGCTCCAAATCCTAATGCTAAAAACATTAAACCTAATTGAGAAACTGTAGAGTAAGCCAATACTTTTTTGATGTCATTTTGAACTAATCCAATTGTAGCCGCAACTAATGAAGTGATTGCTCCAATAATTGCAATTACAGATTGAACGTCTGTTGCAAGGTCAAAAACAAAGTTTAATCTTGTTACCATAAAGATACCAGCAGTAACCATCGTAGCCGCGTGGATTAAAGCAGAAACTGGAGTTGGACCAGCCATCGCATCAGGTAACCAAGTGTATAACGGAATTTGAGCAGACTTACCACAAGCTCCAATAAACAAGCATAAAGCAGCTAAAGAAAGTAAAGGTAAATCTAAGTTTGAAGCTCCAGCAATAGCTGTTTTCAAAGTTGCATAATCTAATGTTGAAAACATTGATCCAATGATGAACATTCCGATTAATAGACCTAAATCTCCAATTCTGTTCATGATGAAAGCTTTTTTTGCAGCATCATTGTAATCTTGGTTTTTATGCCAGAATCCAATTAATAGGTAAGAACAAAGTCCAACACCTTCCCATCCAATGAAAAGAACTAATAAGTTGCTTCCAATTACAAGTGTAATCATGAAGAATACGAATAGATTTAAATAAGCAAAGAATTTGTGCATATTTTCATCATCGTGCATGTAACTGATAGAGTATAAGTGAATCAAAGATCCGATTCCCGTTACAAAAAGTAACCAAAGAACAGATAATTGATCTAATAAAAATCCAAGATTGATTTTTAAGTTGCTAATTTGAATCCAATCAAATAAAGTAACTTCGATTCCTTTTCCGGTTGAAGTTATTTGATTAAAAAGTAAAAGAGAAACAACAAAAGAAATTGCTACGGCAATAGTTCCGATTGCACCAGAAACTGTTTTGCCTAAGCTTTTTCCAAAAAAGACATTTACTAGAAAACCTAGTAAAGGAGTTAAAACTAAAATTAAAGCTAAATTGGTATCCATTTCTGATTATCCTTTTAAATTTTTTAAATTATCGATACTGATTGATCCAATATTTCTAAAGATAGAAACTAAAATGGCCAATCCTACCGCAACTTCGGCTGCAGCAACCGCCATCGAGAAGAACACAAAAACTTGTCCTTGTGCATCTTGATGATAAGTTGAAAAAGCAACAAATAAAAGGTTTACCGCATTCAACATAATTTCGATAGACATGAAAACGATAATAGCATTTCGTCTGTACAATACACCAAAAATTCCAATACAGAAAAGTACAACACTCAAAAAGATGTAGTTTTCAATACCTATTTGATTTAATATATTACCCATTATTTATTTAATTTTTCTTTTTTAGACAATAGAACTGTTCCAATCATAGCAACCAAAAGTAAGATTGAAGCAAATTCGAACGGAACCATATATTCGTTCAATAATATTTTACCTAAAACTTTAATTGATTGGAAATCTTCTCCAGTAGAATCGTATTCACCAACAATTGGTTTTGAGTTGATAAAGATTGTGATTAGAACAATCAATATTAAACAGAAAGAAACAATAGCACCTAAGCGTGTAATTCTAGGACGGTGAACTTCTCGCTGTTCGTTCAGGTTCATCAACATGATGGTAAACAGGAACAGAATCATAATAGCTCCGGAGTAGACTATTACATGTACAACAGCTAAGAACTGAGAATTTAATAGTAAATAATGACCAGCAATAGAAAAGAAACAAATTACCAAATAGATGGCACTATGAATCGGGTTTCTGCTGAAAATAGTCAAGAAAGCAGTAATAACGGTAATGAACGCTAAAAAGCAAAAGATAACTTGAATAGTTGTTGCGTGTGCAAAATCTGGAATATGTATCATTTAGTTAGCGTTTTTAAGTTGAGCATTTTTCATAGCCATTTCTAAAGGCATCACTAATTTATCTTTCCCGAAAATGAAATCTTCTCTATTGTAGTTAGCAGGAACTAATACTTTAGATTCTGTTAAGTAAATAGCATCTTTTGGACAAGCTTCTTCACATAAACCGCAGAAAATACAACGAAGCATATTGATTTCGTAGATTTCAGCGTATTTCTCTTCTCTATATAAATGTTTTTCATCAGGCTTTCGTTCTGCAGCTTTCATAGTGATAGCTTCAGCAGGGCATGATAAAGCGCATAATCCACAAGCAGTACAGTTTTCTCTACCTTGTTCGTCGCGTTTCAGCATATGCTGACCACGATAAACTGGGCTCATTTCACGAACTTGCTCAGGATAATGAATCGTAACTTTTTTTCTAAAAAGGTGTTTTACAGTAATAACTAGACCTTTTATAATCGCCACAAGATACAATCGTTCAACAAAAGACATGTCCTTATTTGACACCACCTTTTTTCTACCCGATAATGATATAGTTTCTATTGACATTTTTACTATTATAGTTTATGATTTATAATTTGAATGAATCAAATTCAAAATCTATTTTGTTTTTTATTTGAAGCTTGATGTGACTCTTAGAATCCTAAAGCTGCTAAGATTTCGTGTCTTAAAATAACAACACCCGTAATCATGATATTAATGATCGAAAGCGGAATTAAAATTCTCCAGCCTAAATGCATTAATTGGTCATATCTAAATCTTGGAATCGTCCAACGCACCCACATGTAAAAGAATATGAAGAAACATATTTTTACAAATAATACCGCAATTCCTAATAAGTTAGCTGTATTTACACCTACATTTTCTACCATCCATTGCATTCCTGGGTAGTTGTAGCCACCAAAGAACAATACAGAAATAATGGTAGACGAGATAAACATACTTGCATATTCAGCAAATAGATAAAATCCCATTTTCATTGATGAATATTCTGTATGGTAACCTCCAATTAACTCGTTTTCACATTCTGCTAAATCGAAAGGAGTTCTATTTGTTTCTGCAAATGAACAGATTAAGAAAATTAAGAATGATAATGGCTGATAGAAAACATTCCAATTCATTCCAGCTTGCTGTTCAGAAATTACTTTTAAACTCATTGTTCCAGTCATCATCAATAAAGCGATTATTGATAATCCCATTGCAACCTCGTAAGAAACCATTTGAGAAGCAGCACGAATAGCTCCCATCAATGAGAATTTATTGTTAGAAGCCCATCCACCAATCATGATGCCGTAAACTCCAACAGAAAGAACTCCAAAAATGTATAATATAGCTATGTTAACATCTGTAGCTTGAAGAATGATGTCTCTCCCAAAAAGATGAAGCCTATCTCCCCAAGGAATAACAGCACTTGTCATCAAAGCGGTACTCATTGCAATCGCTGGACCTACGAAGAATAAAAATCTATTAGGAGTGTTAGGTTCGAATTCTTCTTTAGAGAATAATTTCATACCATCGGCAAGAGGCTGTAATAAACCTCCCCATCCTGCACGGTTTGGTCCAACACGGTCTTGCAAGAAAGCAGCAACTTTACGTTCTGCCCAAGTAGAATACATTGCCATGATCATTGTTACCGCAAAAACGACAACAATTACAACACTCTTTTCTATAATAAATGCACTTTCCATTTCTTAAACTTTTTTATCATTATCAGTTAATGGAATCGCTGCCATACTAATTTTTTTACGGTCAATATCTCTACCTAAAAGGATATTTTTCTCAGTATCGATTTCAACTTTCTCTAATTTCTGAGTGTAGTTATTTTGGTTGATAACAGAATCTTTTTCAAATTCTCTTGGCCCTTCAATTACCCAGTCATTTACGTTTTTATGATCAAAACGACAGCTATTGCAGATGAATTCTTCCACTTCATGGTATTCATCTTTACGGCCAGTTACACGCTGAATTTCTCCACCAAACATCCAAACTGTAGTTTTTCCACAACATCCTGGAGTAGTACATTCTCTGTGTGCGTTATAAGGTTTGTTAAACCAAACTCTTGATTTAAAGCGGAAAGTTTTATCTGTTAAAGCTCCAACCGGACAAACGTCAATCATGTTTCCAGAGAACTCATTGTCGATTGCTTTAGAAATTCCAGTTGAAATATTAGCGTGATCTCCACGATCTAATACTCCATGAACTCTATTGTCTGTCAATTGATCTGCAACTTGTACACATCTTTGACATAAAATACAACGGTTCATGTGAAGTTGAATATTTGGACCAATATCTTCTGGTTCAAATGTTCTTTTCTCTTCAATGTAACGTGATTTCGGATTCCCGTGCTCGAAACTTAAATTCTGTAAATCACATTCACCAGCTTGATCACAAATAGGACAATCTAGAGGGTGATTGATTAATAAAAATTCTGTTACAGATTTACGGGCTTCAGTTACCCTTGCAGACGATTTACTGTTTACTTCCATACCATCCATACATCCTGTTACACAAGATGCCATCAATTTTGGCATTGGTCGTGGGTCAGCTTCACTTCCTTTAGAAACTTCAACTAAACAACAACGACATTTACCGCCGCTGCCTTTTAATTTTGAGTAATAGCACATGGCTGGCGGTACTAAATCCCCTCCAATCATACGTGCAGCCTGCAGGATCGTTGTTCCTGGTTCTACGTCTATACTTTGACCGTCTATGGTTACTTTCATCTCTTTGTTTGTTTTTTTAGTTTCAGGTTTAAAGTTTCAGGTTGTTGGACTTGAAACTAAAAAAACTTGAAACTTGAAACTATATTTTTAAACTGTTTGTTTGCCTACTAAATGTTTCACTTGTGAAAAAGGTTCAGCAACAAAGTGATCTCTATTTTTGATTTTTTCTGGGAAACGAACATGATATTCAAACTCATCTCTAAAGTGACGAATCGCAGCAGCTACTGGCCAAGAAGCGGCGTCACCAAGTGGACAGATTGTGTTTCCTTCAATTTTACTTTGAATGCTCCACAATAATTCGATATCTTCTTCGCGGCCTTGACCGTTTTCGATTCTCCATAAGATTTTTTCCAACCATCCCGTTCCTTCACGGCAAGGAGTGCATTGTCCGCAAGATTCGTGGTGGTAAAAACGAGCAAAGTTCCAAGTGTTTCTTACTACACAAGCGGTATCGTTATAAACAATAAATCCTCCAGAACCTAACATCGATCCAGTAGCAAAACCACCATCACTTAAAGATTCGTAAGTCATTAGACGATCTTCGCCATTTGCTGTTTTGAAAATCAAGTCAGCAGGTAAGATTGGCACAGAAGAACCTCCTGGTACAAATGCTTTTAATGGACGATCAGAAGACATTCCTCCTAA
This sequence comes from Flavobacterium sp. LPB0248, assembly GCF_013388355.1. Taxonomy (GTDB): domain Bacteria; phylum Bacteroidota; class Bacteroidia; order Flavobacteriales; family Flavobacteriaceae; genus Flavobacterium. The sequence continues at coordinate 2,444,468 of NZ_CP058246.1, read as the reverse complement.
ATATTCGTCAGAATTCATGAATTCGTCAACACTTAAACCTAGTTCAATTTCGTAAACGCCAGGATTTTTGATGTGTCCAGAAGCAGAAATTAATTTAGTTCCAGTAGAACGTCCAATTCCAATTTTAGCATAATCATCACCAGAATTGTTTACAATCCAAGGCACAGTCGCAATTGTTTCAACATTGTTTACCACAGTTGGATTTGCCCAAAGACCAGAAACCGCTGGGAAAGGTGGTTTAATACGAGGGTTTCCTCTTTTACCTTCCAATGATTCGATTAATGCTGTTTCTTCTCCACAGATATAAGCTCCAGCTCCACAGTGAACGTGAAGTTCTAGATCATAACCTGATCCTAATATATTTTTTCCTAACCATCCGGCAGCTTTTGCTTCGGCGATTGCTCTTTCTAAGATTTTAAAAACCCACATATATTCTCCACGGATGTAGATATAAGATAGGTTAGCGCCTAAAGCGTAGCTTGAAGTAATCATTCCTTCGATCAATAAGTGAGGAATATATTCCATCAAAAATCGATCTTTGAATGTTCCAGGCTCAGATTCGTCGGCATTACAAACTAAGTGTCTTGGTCTTCCTGATTTTTTGTCAATAAAGCTCCATTTCATTCCGGCAGGGAAACCTGCACCCCCACGACCACGTAATCCTGATTTTTTTACTTCTTCAGTAACTTCGTCTGGAGTAAGTGTTTTTAAAGCTTTTTCTACAGAAGCGTAACCACCATTTTGGCGATAAACTTCGTAGGTTTTAATTCCAGGAATATTGATTTTATCTAATAATATTTTTTGTGACATCTTATTTATCGTGTAATATTATTTTATCATCTCTACAATCAGCAATGATCTGATCGATTTTTTCTTCTGTCAGTTTTTCTTTGTAGAAATCACCTAATTGCATCATCGGAGCGTATCCGCAAGCACCTAAACATTCTACACCAGCAATGGTAAACATTCCGTCTGGAGTTGTTTCTCCCATTTTAATGCCTAGTTTTTCAGAAGTATAATCCATTAAATCTTCGGCACCTCTTAAACAGCAACAAGAAGTCTGGCAGAACTCAAACATATACTTTCCAATCGGCTTTTGGTTGAACATTGTATAGAAAGTAACCACTTCATAAACCTCAATTGGTTTTATCTGAAGAATCTCGGCAACTTTATCTTGCAGTTCAATACTAAGCCAGTTGTTATGTGCATCCTGAACTTCGTGTAAAACAGGCAATAAAGCCGACTTTTGTTTGCCCTCAGGATAATGGCTGATTAATTCATTGATGCGATTCATCAATGCCTCAGTCATGTTTATTTCTTGTTTGTAATGTTTACGTTCCATTTTTATTTTAGATTTTAGATTTTAGATTTTAGATTTTTTCAAATCTTTATCTACAATCCTTATTCTGCAATCTTTGTTTTAAGTTTTAGATTCTTCAATCTGAATTTTTCAATTCCTAATTATAATTTTAAATCTAAATTCTAAAATCTGCATTCTCAATCAGCAATCTAAAATCTACAATCTAAAATCTACAATTTGTTATGCGTCTAATTCTCCTGCAATTACGTTCAAACTTGAAAGAATGATAATTGCATCAGAAAGCATAGCGCCTTTAATCATTTCTGGGAATGCTTGATAATAAATAAAGCATGGTCTTCTGAAATGTAATCTATATGGAGTTCTACTTCCGTCTGTTACTAAATAAAAACCAAGTTCTCCATTTCCTCCCTCAACTGGGTGATAGATTTCTGCAACTGGTACAGGAACTTCTCCCATTACGATCTTAAAGTGATAAATTAAAGATTCCATAGAAGTGTAAACATCTTCTTTTGGAGGAAGGTAGTAATCTGGAACTTCAGCATGATATTCGTTTCCTGGAGGCATTTTTTCTAACGCCTGACGAATGATGCTTAAACTCTCCCAAACTTCAGCATTACGAACACAGAAACGATCATAAGTATCTCCTGATTTTCCAACAGGAACAATAAAATCGAAATCTTCGTAAGATGAATAAGGTTGTGCTACACGAACATCGTAATCAACTCCGGCAGCACGTAAGTTTGGACCTGTAAATCCGTAAGCCATTGCTTTTTCGGCACTGATACCACCAACGTTTACAGTTCTATCAAGGAAAATTCTATTTCTTTCGAATAAGTTTTGGAATTCCTGCCAAACTGGAGGGAATTCTTCTAGGAATTTGTCTAGTTTTTTGAAAACTTCTGGAGACCAGTCTCTTTCAAAACCACCGATTCTTCCCATATTTGTAGTCAAACGAGCTCCACAAATTTCTTCGTAGATTTCGTAGATTTTTTCTCTAAATTGAAATACGTATAAGAAACCAGTATACGCACCAGTATCAACCCCTAAAATTCCGTTACAGATAATGTGGTCCGTAATACGAGCCAATTCCATAACGATAACTCTTAAATATTGTGCTCTTTTTGGAACTTCAATACCTAATAGTTTTTCTACGGTCATCCACCATCCCATATTATTAATAGGAGATGAACAATAGTTCATACGGTCTGTAAGAGGTGTAATTTGGTAAAAAGGACGATTTTCGGCAATTTTTTCGAATGCTCTATGGATGTAACCAATAGTTGGCTCAGCCTCAAGAATTTTTTCACCATCCATCAATAAGATATTTTGGAAAATACCGTGTGTTGCAGGGTGAGTCGGACCTAAATTCAGTACAGAAAGTTCGCTTCCGTCGTCGTTTAGTCTCTCCTTAATTATTTTAGCATAGCGATGCTCTGGTGGTAATAATAGTTCTGACATTTTATAATGTTGAATTATTTTTTAGCAATTTGTTGTTGTTCTTCCAAAGAACCTGTCATCCTTATCAGTTCTTCCGCTATCTTCCAATGGGAATTCTTTTCTCATTGGGTGAGATTGCATTTCGTCCATATTTAAAATACGTTTCAATTGAGGATGTCCTATAAAGTTAACTCCAAAGAAATCGTAAGTTTCTCTTTCCATCCAATTGGAAGACAAGAAAATATTTGAAACCGATTTAATTTCTGGTTTTTCTCCGTTTAAGAAAACTTTGATTTTTAATCTTTTGTTTTCGTACCAGTTGTGCAAATGATACACAATTGCAAACTGACGTTCTGTTTCGTTATCTGGATAGTGAATGCCGCACAAATCTGTTAAGAAATGAAAACGTAATTCTGGATCGTTTTTAAGGAATAGAATCAACGGTGTGATTTTATCAGCCGAAGCTTCTAAAGAAAAAATATCTCTTTCTTGCTGAAAGTTAAAAACATCGTTGTTAAATGTTTCTACAAGTTTGTCTTGAATCAGGGTATTTTCTAAGGCCATCTTATGAGATATTATATGAAGCTAATAATTCTTGGTATTCTGGAGAGCTTCTTCTTCTTACAGATTCACTTTTTACTAAGTCTTGTAGTCTCATAACTCCATCAACAATTTGTTCTGGTCTTGGAGGGCATCCTGGTACATAAACATCAACAGGAATTACTTTATCAATTCCTTGAAGAACTGAATAGGTGTCAAATACTCCTCCTGATGAAGCACATGCTCCAACAGCAATTACCCAGCGAGGCTCGGCCATTTGTTCGTATACTTGTCTTAAAATTGGAGCCATTTTTTTAGAAATAGTTCCCATTACAAGTAACATGTCTGCTTGACGAGGAGAGAAACTCACACGCTCAGAACCAAATCGAGCTAAATCGTAGTGAGATGCCATTGTTGCCATGAATTCGATACCACAGCATGAAGTCGCGAAAGGAAGCGGCCATAATGAGTTGGCTCTTGCTAAACCAACAACATCGCTAAGTTTTGTAGCGAAGAAACCTTCACCAGTAACTCCTTCTGGCGGCGCAACCATATTTACTTTTGAATCGCTCATTTTATTTTAGATTTCTGATTTTAGATTTTAGATTCTTTGAAATCGTAAAAAAGTAAAATCAATTTTTTAAATCAAATTTTTATTCGAGGATTAAATTTTAAATCTTAATTCTAAATCGGTTAATCTAAAATCAGAAATCTAAAATCTAAAATCTCTAAATTATTCCCACTCTAATGCTTTCTTTTTGATGATATAAAAGAAACCAACCAAAAGCAAAGACATGAAAACTAACATTTTTAACATTCCTTCAATTCCTAAGTCTTTGAAGTTTACTGCCCATGGATAAAGGAATATAACCTCTACGTCGAACAATACAAACAAAATGGCAACTAAGAAGTATTTTACAGAAAAAGGAATACGGGCGTTACCAACAGATTCGATACCGCATTCGAAGTTTTGATCTTTAACTTCAGAGGATCTTTTTGGTCCTAATTTCCCAGAAATGATGATTGTTCCTACCACAAAACCAACAGCTAAAATAAACTGCATTAAAATAGGAATGTAACTGTATTGATCTGATTGCATAAACTTAGGTTTTATACTTAAAAAATGAGCCACAAAGATAACTTGGAAGTCTGTAAAACACAAGTTAAAAAAGGATTTAAGTAGGGTGCGAAACCTTGTTTATGTCTAATTTTTATTCATTATAAATAACATTGTGTTATTTTAATATTTTTTTAAGAATAAGGCCAAAAAAAAACGTCCCGAATACTTCGGGACGTCTTCTTAGACCATTCAGAGGCAAAAAAAATAAATTGCTATATTTTTCTTAGATTACTGCTACTTTAGCAGCAACTTTCCCTTTTCTTCCTTCTTCTTCTTCATAGCTTACACGGTCACCTTCGCGTAATTCTTCCGCGTTAATTCCTGAAGCGTGAACGAAGATGTCCTTTCCTGTTTCTTCGTCTGTAATGAATCCATAACCTTTAGATTCATTGAAAAATTTTACTGTACCTGTACGCATTGTAATTGTAATAATAATTTATAATAAAACAAATGTAATATATAAAATCATACAAAAGACATATACGTGTTAATTTTTTGTAAAAATTATTGATTTACAGTCTTTTTACGTGCTTTATTGCATCGATTTGCTTATGGAATGCCTTAATTTGCGAATCATTAATTGTAGGAATATGAAAATGTTTCAATTGTAAGAATATGATAATTCAAAAAAAAATGCGACTAGGATTTTTCTTAACATTTCGTTAAAATAAAAAAGCCGCTGAATTTTCAACGGCTTTTTTATTTTTTATGATTAATTTATTGCAATTAAGCAATATCGACTTTAATTCGAAGTTCTTTCAATTGTGCGTCATCAATTGCAGCAGGTGCATCAATCATAACATCGCGTCCTGAATTGTTTTTAGGGAATGCAATAAAATCTCTAATCGTTTCTTGACCTCCTAAAATAGCAACTAATCTATCCAAACCAAAAGCTAAACCACCGTGTGGCGGCGCTCCAAACTGGAAGGCATCCATTAAGAATCCAAATTGTGCTTTTGCTTCTTCTTCGGTAAATCCTAGATATTTGAACATTAATTGTTGTGTCGCTTTATCGTGAATACGAATAGATCCACCTCCAATTTCGTTTCCGTTTAAAACCATATCGTATGCATTTGCACGAACTTTTCCTGGTTCAGTTTCCAATAGCGCCATGTCTTCTGGTTTTGGAGAAGTAAATGGGTGGTGCATTGCATGATAGCGGCCACTTTCTTCATCTAATTCCAATAATGGGAAATCTACAACCCATAACGGAGCAAATTCTTCAGGATTACGCAATCCTAAACGAGTTGCTAATTCCATACGTAAAGCAGAAAGCTGTACGCGTGTTTTGTTTGCAGGACCAGAAAGTACAAAAATCATATCTCCAGGATTTGCTTCTGTTGCTTTTGCCCAGTTTGCTAAATCATCATTATCGTAGAATTTATCTACAGATGATTTGTATGTTCCGTCTTCGTTACATTTTACATAAACCATTCCAGACGCTCCAACTTGTGGGCGTTTTACCCAGTCAATTAATCCATCGATTTCTTTACGAGTGTAATTTCCAGCTCCAGGAACAGCGATTCCGACAACTAATTCAGCTGCATTGAATACAGGGAATTCTTTGTGTTGTGCAAATTCGTTTAATTCTCCAAACTTCATTCCGAAACGAATGTCCGGTTTGTCGTTTCCGTATGTTTTCATTGCATAGTCGTAGGTAATTCTTGGGAATTTGTCTACTTCAATACCTTTGATTTCTTTTAATAAATGTCTTGTCAATCCTTCAAAAACATTCAAAATGTCTTCTTGCTCCACAAATGCCATTTCACAGTCAATTTGTGTAAACTCAGGCTGACGGTCTGCACGTAAATCTTCATCACGGAAACATTTCACGATCTGGAAATATTTATCCATTCCACCTACCATCAAAAGTTGTTTGAAAGTTTGTGGAGATTGTGGCAATGCATAAAACTGACCTTCGTTCATACGGCTTGGTACAACGAAATCTCTTGCTCCTTCTGGAGTCGATTTGATTAAGTAAGGCGTTTCAACTTCGCAGAAATCTAAATCAGATAGATATTTACGAACTTCCATTGCTACTTTATGACGGAACAATAAACTGTTTTTTACTGGATTTCTTCTGATGTCCAAATAACGGTATTTCATTCTGATATCTTCTCCACCGTCTGTTTCATCTTCAATTGTAAATGGAGGAGTTAATGCCGAATTTAAAATCGTTAATTCAGAAACTAAAATTTCGATTTCACCCGTTGGAATATTTTTGTTTTTAGCTTCACGCTCAATAACAGTTCCTTTTACCTGAATTACAAATTCACGTCCAAGTGTTTTTGCTAATTCAAAAACAGTTTTATCAGTACGACTTTCGTCGAAAATAAGTTGTGTAATTCCATAACGGTCGCGTAAATCGACCCAATTCATAAATCCTTTATCACGCGATTTTTGAACCCAGCCCGCAAGTATAACTTCGGTATTAATATTTGAAGCGTTTAATTCGCCACAATTATGACTTCTATACATAATCAAAATTTTAGACTGCAAAAGTAAATACAAAATTCAAGATAATATAGTAAAGTGATAAGTTGATTCGGAATAATTTCAAATAAATTGTTAATTGTGAAAATCAGAAGCTTTAATTTCTTTAGTTTTGATTCATCTAAAAACTAATTGTAATACCTATGAAAAAACTTTTTGTTGCAGGTTTAGTACTTTTCAATGCTATAAATATTGTTGCTCAAAGCAAAAGTTCAGTTAAGTTCACGGCTAAAATTGCCAATAGAAATAGTGACACTTTAGTCATTAAAGGAAGAAATAATTTTAAACAAGTAATTCCAATCGATAAAAAAGAGGTTTTTGCTGCAGCTTTTGATGCTCCTCAGGGATTTTATGTGTTTTCTGACGGGACAGAGTCTTCGAATTTATATTTGAAACCAGATTCTGAGATCAATTTGACAATGAACGCAAAAGAATTTGATGAAACTATAGTATATAAAGGGAAAGGTGTTGATGAAAGTAATTTCCTGGCGCAGCAGGCACTAAAAGACGAAAGCTTTCAAAAAGATGCTTTTGCTAAAGAATCAAATGAGTTTACTGCTTTGCTTGATGGTAAATTAAAAACGGATACAGAAAATCTAGAAAAAGGAAATTTTGCGCCAGAATTTAAAACAGCTCTAAAACGCAGTTTTGAGAGTTTTCACCAATATGCTGCTGAAGAATACGAAAGAGTTTCAAAAGCAAATAAAATGGTTGGAAAAGCTTCTCCTGAATTTGACTATGAAAACTATAAAGGAGGAAAAACAAAACTGGCAGATTTAAAAGGAAAATATGTTTACATTGATCTTTGGGCAACTTGGTGTGCGCCTTGTAGAGCTGAGATTCCTTATCTCCAAAAGATTGAAGAAAAATACCATGGGAAAAATATTGAGTTTGTAAGCATCTCTATTGATAAAGCAAAAGACAATGAAAAATGGAAAAAGTTTGTAACTGATAAAAAATTGGGCGGTGTTCAATTGTTTGCTGATAAAGACTGGGAATCTGAGTTTGTTGTTAACTATGGTGTAACAGGAATTCCGAGATTTATTCTTGTAGACCCAAAGGGTAATATTGTAAAATCGGATGCACCTAGACCTTCTGATCCTGAGTTGGATAAACAGTTAAGCGCATTATTGAACTAATTTTTTTACGAAATTTACAACGTTATCGTAAAATTCAAATTTTTCGAGAATACCAGTAAAACCAGTGCTTAAGCGCTGGTTTTTTTGTTTTATTGATTTTTCCAATGTTAAGTTTTTATCCAATGTTACCAAATTGTTAAGCAAAAGTTTTTTTAATGTAAACAATTAACTATATTTGATAAAGATTTCTTAACATTAAATACCTAAAGATATGAAAAAGAGTGTAATTTTAGCTGCAATATTGTTCTCTGGAATTGTAGTTGCACAAGAAGGAAAGCCTGAATTAGAAGCTGCTGGAAACAAGGTAAAAGCAACCTATTACTATGAAAATGGTAAAGTGCAGCAAGAGGGCTTTTTTAAAGACGGTAAATTAGACGGTGTTTGGGTATCTTATGACGAAAAAGGAAATAAAAAAGCCGTTGGAGAATACGCAGACGGAGTTAAAACTGGAAATTGGATTTTCTTTAATGAAAATACTTTAAGCGAAGTTGCTTATGTAGATAACAAAGTAAGCTCGGTTAAAAATTTACAGAAAAACGCTTTAGCAAACAGAAATTAATATAATTTCAAGACTAACTATAAAAAAACCGTCCCGATACTTCGGGACGGTTTTTTTATGCTTTTGCTTTTTTGGATTTTCTGTTTCTTCCAAACCAGATTATAAATCCGCTTACAGGAAGTGCGGCGGCAATTAGACTTACTATAAAAGCTATAATTTTCCCTGGAAGATCTAATACTTGACCTGTATGTATTCCGTAATTCATTTCGACAACTTGTAGTCCTAGGCTTTTTTTATCAAAAGGCTGACTTTGGAGTAATTTTCCGCTTGACGGATGAAAATAATAATTACTCTGCTGATCGTAACGCAATGCATGCGGATAAGCTCCCGTACTAACAATAGCGCCTTTTTGCTGCGGAATCATTGCAAAGAACATTTCTGCTTTTGGCTGTAATTTTAAGGTTTGAACAAATGCTTTGTCAATTGCTGAAACCGAATTTATTTTGAATGCGGTCGTATCAATTACAGGTGTTTTTGTTTCGGCAGCTTTGTCTCCGCCCAAATTGAAAGATTTGTAGATTCCGTCACCAACCCATTCATAAGTAAAAGTAAGTCCGGTTATAGCTAAAATTAAAGCTATTATAGAAATATAAAACCCGGTTGTATTATGCCAGTCATAATTGACACGACGCCATTTCGCATTCCATTTAATGGTGAAACTTCTTTTAATATCGCTTTTTCGTTTTGGCCACCATTGTATAATTCCAGAAATCAGTAAAAGAATAAAAATTATGGTTGCTCCGCCAATAATGTGTTTTCCGATATAATCGGGCAGAAGAAGATATAAATGAATATATTCAACAATGATGAAAAAGTCAGTTTTAGGATTTTCTGATTTTAAATATTTTCCTGTATACGGATTAAAATACAAATAGAGATTTTCAGTATCTGAATAAGTATAAACAATTGCGGATCTATTTTTTCCATAATAAGCAACCATGCTGGCCTTGTTTTCTGGAACAGCTTCTTTTGCTTTTTGCTGAAGCTGAGACGGTAGCAAAAATGGTTTATCCTCAGGTTCAACAAAACGCCATTCTTTTCTTGTTATGTCTTTTATTTCATCATGAAAACAGAAAATGCATCCTGTAATACAGACAATAAAAACAATAAGCCCAGAAATTAATCCGAGCCATTTATGCAGAAAACGTATTTTCGTTTTGAATCCCATTTTTATAATTAAACTTAAAATTTATAAGTTATACTTCCCATAAAAGTTCTTGGAGCTTGCACATTTACAGTTGTATAACCATTAAAATAAAGTTCGTCTGTAAGGTTGTCTACTTTTAAAGAGAGTCTGTATTTTGGCTGATCATAATATAATGTAGCGTTTACGATCGAATACGATGGTAAGACGAAAGTTTCAACATCTGCAGGATTTCCTGAACCTGTTGGGTTTCTATTGTAAACAAAAGTTTCACTACCATAATTTCCTCCAATACCAAAACCTAATCCTCTTAATTTAGAAGTCTGAAGGCTGTAGCTAACCCAGTAATTAATTAAGTTTTCAGGACCAGCCGTTTCAGGTCTTAAACCATTAACATCTGCATTTGCATTGTTTAGCTTGCTATCGTTATTAGCATATCCAAAAATAAAGTTTAAACCAGAAAATGGATTTGCAGTAACTTCAACTTCAAAACCTTTGCTTGTCTGGTTTCCATCTTGAACATTTGTGTTAACCACTTGTCCAGCGCGAACAATATTTTTTACGTCAATATTGTAGTAACTTAAATTGGCACTTAATTTATCTTGTATGATATTTAATTTCAAACCAGCTTCAAACTGATTTGCTTTTTCAGGATCAAATTGTTTTAATTCTGGATTTCCGTTGACGTTTGCAAATAAGTAGCCAATGTTTTTAAAACTATTCTGGTAGTTTCCAAAAACAGAAACTTTGTCTTTTATAATTTGGTAAACAAGTCCCAATTTTGGTGAAAAGGCATTTTGCGAAAAAGCTCCCGAATTGATATTGGTTGAAGGATCGTAAGTTCCGTTGTTTTTATAATGATCAAAACGTAAAGCAACCGAAAGAATTAACTGATCTGTAATATTGATGACATCTGCAGCATACAAGCTATATGTTGTCAAAGAAGTAATGGTTCTGTATTGGTAACCGTTTACAAATAACGGCTCAATATTATTTGGATTGAAATTGTAATAATTAGAATTTGCTGCAGAATAATCCACAATGTCATAATCTGTTTTGAATGGATTATTTGGATCTCCGCTAAGATATCCTAGACTGCTGTTGGTTTCAGATCTCAAAATATCTCCGCCAAAAAGCAATTGATGTTTCATTCCGAAAAGTTCAGTCTGGCCATTAAAGTTTTGCTGGAACTCAACAATATTGTCTTTTCCAACCATATTCCAGGCATTTCTAGACATTTTATTGTTTCCTAATAAATAAAACCAGGCTTGCGGTCCGTCAGATTGATTGGCGCTTGAGCTGAAAATAGTTTGAGATTTCCAGTTTTCGTTGATTTGATAATGAGCTTGCGCAAAAACATTGGCAGTTTTAGTATTCATCATGAATTCGCCACCAGTAAAAGATCTTTTCCAGTCTCTGGCAATGTCTTTTGCATTATATAAATTGATGCTTTTTGGAGTTTGTCCGTACGGAATATAAGTAAATGCAGGCGATGATGAATTAACGGTTGATAATTCTGCATCAATAGAAATATTCAGTTTGTCATTTATTTTATATAAAAAAGAAGGAGCAAAAAAGTAGCTTCTGTTTTTTCCGTAGTCCTGAAAAGTATTTGCATCGTTGTAAGCTGCATTTATTCTCAGTAGCGCCGTTTTGTCATCATTTAATGGGGTATTAAAATCTGCCGATAATCTGTTTAATCCATAGCTTCCAGATTGATAGCTGATGTCTCCTCTAAAAGTTTCTGTAGGTTTTTTGGTAACTCGATTAATTAATCCGCCATAAGAAGTTAGGATGCTTCCAAAAAGTGTTGCTGAAGGTCCTTTTATACTTTCAATTCTTTCTAGATTCGCTGCATCAACACTGTTGGTGATTTTTCCGGCGATTCCATCTCTTAATAAACTTTGCGTTACAAATCCGCGAGAGGCAAAATACGAACCTCCATCGCCAACTTTTCCTGTTGCAGCCCAAAGCTGGTATAATCCTGGTACATTTTTTAAAGCATCATCTTGGTTAATCACCAATTGATCTCTCATTAAACTTTTTGGAACAACGCTATAAACCTGTGAGTTTTCGAGATTTTTAATCTGCATTTTTGAGACAAAAGGACTCTCAGATTTGTTATATTTATTGATGTTTCCTTTAATGAAAACTTCTTCAAGCTCTTCAGTATTAGTAGAAATAGTAAAGTTTTCTATAATTTCGGGTTCACCGCTAACAATAATTTTCTTTTCTTTTGAGGTGTGGCCAAGTGCCGAAATGCGCAGCGTGTAGCTTCCTTCGCTAATATTCTTTATTTCGTATAAACCTTGACTGTCTGTAAGAGCGCCAATTTTAGTTCCTCTTAATTGTACTGAAACATTTTCTAAAGGTTCATTATTTACGGATGTAATAGTTCCTTTAATAACTGTTTTTTGTTGCGCTAAAGCCGATGTTTGCGCAAATAATATAAAGCAAAGACCAATTAATGCTACTGCAAATTTCCCTCTCATTTTATTTAGAATAAATATTGATTGGGCAAAAGTAAGACTTATAGTTTATATGACCAATTGCAATATGTATTACAAGAAAGAAATTATAATAACCAATAAAGTGTTTATGTGCTAATTTGTTTTCTTAGGTTTTAAATGATAAGCGGTATATAATGAAATTGCTGCCAGGAAAATCCAGAAAACATCGATAAAGACAATCTGAAATTTGTTTTGCATAAAAGAATTCCAAAACCAATCTCCAGAAACGATTCCGTTGGTAACTGGAATTAAAAAACCTAAAATACTTCCTGAAATCAAAGAGAATTTATTGGTAAAAGCGTCATTCTTTTTAATGATGAAGAATATGGTAAGTATCAACCACCCTCCAAAATAAAGCGCATATAAATTAGATTGGCTTAAAGGATAAAATATTTTGCTTCCTATAAAAGCCAATGCCGTAATTGGATACATGCTTAAGCAGATTGCTAGATAAATGCGAACAACAGCATTATTGAAACGTCTTTTCTTTTCAGGCATATTGTTTTTCTGTCGAGCAACAAGCCAAATCATAACTCCAGAAATAATGACGAAACAAGTTATAATTCCTAAAATGAAACTTACGATTTTCAATGCATATCCGCCATAATCGCCAAAATGTATTCGGTACAAGACATTTTTTACAACATCTAGATAACTGGTATGTAAAACAGGATCTTTTTTCGCAATTTCTTTTCCGTCAGCAATTCGGTAAACTACTTTTCCTATTCCAGTAAATTTTTTGTGATTAAGAAGCTCACCTTCTACCAAAACATGCATATTGGCATCTCCATAATTTTGGATAAAAACTCGGGTAATTTCAAAATCAGTCCAGTTCTTTTTAGTTTTGGCAACTAGTTCATTAATATTAAAAGGATCTGCCAGTTTTTTATTTTCAAACTTATAATCAGGGTCAATGTATTCTAACTCCTTATATAATTTATCTTGATCTCCTTTATACAAAGCCATTACAGCCGGTGCTACAATTAAAAGCTTAATCATAAAAAATGCTCCTGTAACCGCGTATACAAATTGGAAAGGCAAACCAATCATTCCTAAAGCAGTGTGTGCGTCTGTCCAAAGTGTTTTTAATTTTTCTTTTGGACGGAACATATAAAAGTTAGACACGATTTTGTTCCAATGCAATAAAACTCCTGTTATGATTGCAAAAAGAAAGAACAAAGCTGTAAATCCCGCCAAATAATATCCTGCAGGATAAGGAATTTGCGCTAGAAAATGTAGGCGATATAAGAGTTCGCCTAACGAATAAGATTCTTGATAAGTATAGGTTTTGTAGTTTTTGTTGTCGAGATAGAAGAATTCTCCAGCCTGTTGTTTTTTAGGAGCCAATGTATCTTTGGTTCCTTCCATATATATAGCAACTCTATTTTCTACAGAAGGTTTAGAAATGGTAATATTTCTTCCGTTCAAGACATATTTTTTGTCAAGATGCTGAAGTGCATCATTGTAATCTAATTGAATTTCTTTTGTGATTGCTGTAGATTCACTTCTTTCCCAATTGATGATTTCATCTCTAAAAAAAGAAAAAGATCCAGCAAAGAAAATTACAAAAAGAACTACACTGATAACGATGCCGCTGACAGTATGTGTATGAAAATAGATATTGTAATGACGGTTATTCATAAATATTATTGTGCCGTATGGTTATAGGTTTGACCCAAATAAATGAAAAGACAAAAAAGTAAAGACAACAGTATGTAAACTCCCCAAATTTTCCAACCGCTTTTGGCTAAGAAAGCAATAATCATTAAGGCTACCCATAGAATAAAACCGGTGAAAGCCATTGTGATTAATACATCTTTGCGGCTAAACCAAGCAGCTAAGGCCAAGTGAAAAGTAACAGAAACAAAGTATCCGCCTAAAATTGCAGCAGTAATTTTGGAAAAACGAGGCCAAAAAGAAGGGTTTAGATATTTTGAATTTGCTGGCATGGTATAATTAAAGTAGATTTTAGTTGTAATAAAATTCAGTTACGGCAATAAAAATTAATAGAGCCAAAAGTAACTTACTGTTTATTTTTTTTAAAGGTTTAAGAATAATGATTAAGCTTCCAACTGTCATTAGTTGAATAAAAAACATCAATGTTCCGCAACCCAATGATTGTGTAAAAAGCCACATTGCATAAGCAGTAAGCAAGAGCATCAATCCGATGATTTTAGTTTGCTTTGGATTTTTCTGCATCCATTTTTCAAAACCTAAATCATATGATAAAACGGCTCTTTTCGAAGTATAATACAGTGCGTAAAAAGCTAAGAAAACGATAAGACTGGCAATTGTAATCATAATCATTTAAAATTTAAAAAACACCTTCCATCTAGGAAGGTGTTTTTGTTGTTTTATTAGAATCTATAAGAGAAACTTGCTGCCACAGTTCTCATGTTTCTTGGATGAATTGTTGACCAACCATCATAAGTATCAACATTAGCAATATTGTCTAATTTTAATGTCAAAGTGTATTTCTCTGTTCCATAGAAAATAGAAGAGTTTAAAACAGTATAAGAAGGTAATGCAAACTGACCAACTCCATTTCTGTTCATGATTAAGTTTTTGTCGGCGTAGTTTCCTCCAAAACCTAAACCAAAACCTTGTAAATCGCCTTCTGGGAATTTGTAGCTAGCCCAAAGATTTGCAGTGTTTCTTGGCCCTGAACTCTCAGGTCTTCTCCCTATAAAAGAAGGGTCTCCAGCATTTAAGATAGCATCTACATAACTGTAACCAGCAACGATGTTTAGTCCATTAATAGGGTTTGCGACAAATTCTGCTTCAAAACCTTTGTTTCTTTGCGCTCCATCTTGGTGAGGTGTCTGAGATGTTGCTGTATAAACTACATAAACTTGATCTTTTACTTGAATATCGTAGTAGCTGAATGTAGCGTAAAGTTTGTCTTTGAATATATTTAATTTTGTTCCAATTTCGAATTGGTTAGCATGCTCTGGTTTAAAAGTTCTCGGACGAGTACTTCCATCTGCTAAAATTTCTGTTACTGGAGCAGAATTAGCAAAGCCATCCATATAGTTAGCAAAAAGAGATACTTTATCTATAATTGGCTGGTAAACGATACCAAATTTAGGAGAGAATGCGGTTTGGTTATAATCATCAGCTTTTGTTGATAAATCACCAGCAGTTACAAAACGGTCAACACGCAAACTTGCCATTGCAGATAAGGCAGGAGTGAAATTGATTACATCAGAAAAATAAGCGCTGTAAACTTCTTGTTTAGACTTGTTCATGCTAATTCCTGCATTGGCAATAAGAGCATCAACTCCAGCTTTGGTTAAATTTCCGTTATCACCATTGGTAATATATTTAGTTGGATCAGTAATTTGATACAGATATTGATTCACAGTCGCTACATCTAAATTACCAATATAAACATTACCATTTCTTACGTAGTTAGAGCTATTGTCAACCATTCCTCTATTGAAGTAATCTAAACCAACAACAATACGATTTCTTAAACTTCCTATTTTAAAGTCTCCAATAAAATTTTGCTGAATATCTGTCGTTAAAGTTGTTGAATTTTGGTAGTTCATAGAACGTCCTAAAACAATTCCTTCACTTATTTGAGTTGGAGCAAATTGTGTGCCTTCATATAGATAGCTATAGTAACCGTTAGATGAAGAAGATCCTCTTGAAACTACAGTTTGAGAAGTCCATTGGTCATTAAATTTATACATCATCTGACCTTGTAAGTTGTAAGAAGGAGTTTCAATAGCTAATTCATTGCTAGTATAAGAACGCTTGTTATCATAACCTAATTCATCCATATTATGAACTCTTAAAGGAGCAGCTCTATCTAAGAATAACATAGTTGCATTGGTCTGCTTGTTATTCATGAATTCAGTATTGATGAAAAACGAAAGTCTATCATTTACTTGGTAAGATAATGATGGAGCAAAAAAGAACGATTTTTTGAATCCAGCATCTTGAAAGCTATTTTCTGTGTGGTAAGCTGTATTTACACGGAAATTAATTCTGTGCTCATCATCTACAGGAGTATTAATATCTGCAGTAACTCTGTTTAATCCGTTGCTTCCTGCAGTGTAGTTAACCTCGCCTCCAAAATGATCGTAAGGCTTTTTTGTAGTTAAGTTAATTAAACCTCCATAAGAGATTAGGCTACTTCCGAATAAAGTTCCTGAAGGCCCTTTGATAACTTCGATTTTCTCAATATTTGCAGGATCCAAACCTCCGTTTGTTAATCCTGGCAATCCGTTAATCATAGTTGGCTGTACAGCAAAACCTCTTAACGAGTAATATCCAGCTCCATCGCCTCCGCGACCAGTAGAAGCCCAAAGTGGTGACAATCCTGGTGCATTTTTAAGGGCATCATCAATATTTGTAACAACTTGTTCTTTTAAAAGATCGGCCGTTATTGTGGTGTATACTTGTGGGTTTTCCAGATTTTTTAGTGGTAATCTTGACACTTGCTGTGTTTCTTTACGAGCAAATGTGTTTTTTTTAGCATTTCCGTTAATTACAATTTCGCTTAACTGCTCAGAGTTTGAAGCAATAGTGAAATTTTCAATTAGTTCGTCTCCACTATTAATAGTGATACTTTTTTCTTTAGATGTAAATCCAAGTGCTGAAATTCTTAGGATATAAGTTCCTGGTTTAAGGTTCTTTATTTCATAGTTACCATAAACATCTGTGTTTGTTCCTATTTTTGTTCCTTTTAAAGCAACAGATATATTATCTGCTGTTCCACTATCTGAACTAATCTGACCTTTTATTGTTGCTTTTTCTTGTGCCCAAACAGAAGTTCCTGTAAAGAGAGCAAAGCACAAAGTTAAGAGCGAAATCGTAAATTTTAATTTCATTTTTATTTAGAATTAATTTTGATAGCGCAAATTTAATTGCTGAATCGCAACCAAACAAATTATTTTTATTTATTCTAAATAAAATATTTTTTATAGGGTAAAATTTTCATTAATTCAAAAAATTAACATCTTAAGCTAATCTTAAGTTAATATTAAGCAAAAAAAAGCCTGTTCTTTCACTAGAACAGGCTTTTTATAATGTGGAAAATTCTTAAAATTACAACTCTAAAGCGCGTTTAGCGTCGCCATTCATCAATAATTCTACTGGATTTTCTAAAGCTTCTTTTACAGCAACTAAGAAACCAACTGACTCACGTCCGTCGATGATTCTGTGGTCGTAAGAAAGAGCAACATACATCATTGGGTGAATTTCAACTTTCCCGTTTACAGCGATTGGACGCTCGATGATGTTGTGCATTCCTAAAATTCCTGACTGAGGAGGGTTGATGATTGGAGTAGATAACATACTTCCGAAAACACCACCATTTGTGATTGTGAACGTTCCTCCAGTCATATCGTCAACTGTAATTTGACCATCACGAGCTCTCAAAGCTAATCTTTTGATTTCAGCTTCAATTCCACGGAAAGTTAATAATTCAGCATTACGAACAACAGGAACCATTAATCCTTTTGGTCCAGAAACTGCGATTGAGATGTCAGCAAAATCATAAGCGATTTTGTAATCACCATCCATCATTGAGTTAACATCTGGATATAATTGTAAAGCTCTTGTAACTGCTTTTGTAAAGAATGACATGAATCCTAAACCTAAACCACCATGTTTAGCTTTGAATGCATCTTTGTACTCGTTACGAATTTGGTTGATTGGTGTCATGTTTACTTCGTTGAAAGTAGTAAGCATAGCTGTTTCGTTTTTAGCCGAAACCAATCTTTCTGCTACTTTACGACGTAACATAGATAATTTTGTACGCTCAGTTCCACGGCTTCCACCAGTTGGAGTTCCCATAGAAGGTACTGCATTTACAGCATCATCTTTAGTGATTCTTCCTCCTTTTCCAGTTCCTGAAACTGTTGCTGGAGCAATATTTTTTTCATCTAATATTTTTCTTGCTGCTGGAGATGGAGTTCCTGCTGCGTAACTCGGTGCTGCCGCTGGAGCTGCTTTTGGAGCCTCAGCTTTTGGTGCTTCTGCCTTTGGAGCTTCCGCTTTTGGAGCTTCCGCTACTGGAGCTGCAGACTCGCCTCCTGCTGGTTTTGCAGCATCTGTATCAATTAAACAAACTACAGCGCCTACTGCAACTGTATCACCTTCTTCAGCTTTTAGTGTAATCACACCGCTCATTTCAGCAGGCAATTCAAGAGTAGCTTTGTCTGAATCAACTTCAGCAATAGCCTGATCTTTCTCTACATAATCTCCGTCTTTTACTAACCAAGTTGCAATTTCAACTTCTTTTATTGACTCCCCTGGTGATGGGACTTTCATTTCTAAAATCATCTTTGTTTTTGTTTAAGGTTTTTATGGTTTCAATCCCGATAGCTATCGGGATTGAAACTTGAAACATTCTTTTTATCTAAATAAATTTTTATCGAATACCATTCTAATTGCATCTGCATGACGACGTTTTGCACGTGTGTAACTTCCAGATGCTGGTGCAGCGTATGCTTTTAACGAAGCCAATCTCCATTTTACAAGATCAAAGTTCATTAACATAAAGCTGTAAGCTCCCATGTTTTTAGGTTCTTCTTGTGCCCAAACATAATCGTCTGCATTTGGATATTTTGCAATGATTTCTTTAATCTGCTCAACTGGGAAAGGGAATAATTGTTCGATACGAACAACCGCAACGTCATTTCTTCCGTTATTTTCTCTTTCTGCAACAATGTCATAATAGAATTTACCAGTAACAAAAACTAATGTTTTTACTTTCTTTTTATCTACTGTATTGTCATCAATTGTTTCTTGGAAACTTCCATTTGCTAACTCATCAACTGTAGATACACATCTTGGGTCACGCAATAAACTTTTTGGAGAGAAAACTACCAAAGGTTTACGGAAATTTGTTTTCATTTGTCGTCTTAACAAGTGGAAGAAGTTTGCTGGCGTTGTACAATCTGCAACATACATGTTGTGTCTTGCGCAAAGTTGTAAATAACGTTCCATTCTAGCAGAAGAGTGTTCAGCACCTTGACCTTCATATCCGTGAGGCAATAACATCACAATACCATTTTGGTTGTTCCATTTGTCTTCACCACAAGAAATATATTGGTCAATCATAATTTGAGCTCCATTAGAGAAATCTCCAAATTGCGCTTCCCAAATCGTTAAGGCTTTTGGATTTGCCAATGCATATCCGTAATCAAAACCTAAAACGCCATATTCAGATAAAAGAGAGTTGAATACTCCGAATTTTCCTTTTTTGTTTTCGATAGCATCTAAAAGAATTACTTCTTCTTCAGAATCTTCCACTTTAACTACAGCATGACGGTGAGAGAAAGTTCCACGCTCTACGTCCTGACCAGAAATACGAACATCAAATCCTTCTGTTAAAAGAGATCCGTAAGCAAGTGCTTCCGCAGTTCCCCAATCAAGAGTGTTGTTGTCGTATCCAGCTTTTCTATCGGTAACAATTTTAGTTATCTTATTGATAAACTTCTTGTCAGATGGTAAAGTTGAGATGGTGTTGATGATAGAATCCAATCCTTTTTTGTCAAAAGTAGTATCTACTTTTTGAAGCATTTGTGTATCAGTTACCTGAACAAATCCTTCCCATTCGTTTTTCATGAATGGAGTAATGATAGTCAAATCTTTTTTACGAGAAGCTTCTAAGTTTTCTTCTAATTGAGATTTGTATTCTTTTTCTAAAGCATTTACATAAGATGCATCGATTACGCCATCAGACAATAATTTCTCTGCATAGATGTCTCTTGGATTTTTATGTTTTGCGATGATTTTGTATAATACCGGTTGTGTGAAACGAGGTTCGTCACCTTCGTTGTGTCCATATTTTCTGTATCCTAATAAGTCAATAAATACATCACGTCCAAATTGCATTCTGTAGTCTAGTGCAAAAGATACAGCGTGTACAACAGCTTCTGCATCATCAGCATTTACGTGTAATACTGGAGAAAGCGTTACTTTGGCAACGTCTGTACAATATGTAGAAGAACGAGCATCTAAGTAATTCGTTGTAAAACCAACCTGATTGTTGATTACAATATGAATTGTACCGCCTGTTTTGTATCCGTCAAGTAAAGACATTTGAATGATTTCATACAAAATACCCTGACCTGCAATAGCGGCATCTCCGTGTACTGCGATAGGCAATACTTTAGAGAAATCGTCATTGTAATATTTATCTTGTTTTGCCCTCGTGATACCTTCAATTACAGCTCCAACAGTTTCTAAGTGAGAAGGGTTTGGTGCTAAATTGATGTTGATGCTTTTTCCTGATCTTGTTTTTTTGTCGGCAGTAAGACCTAGGTGGTATTTTACGTCACCATCAAAATATTCCTGATCATAATCTTTACCATCAAACTCACCAAAAATATCCTGAGTAGATTTTCCGAAGATGTTTGCCAAAACGTTCAAACGACCACGGTGAGCCATTCCCATTACGAATTGTTCAACACCTTTTTCGGCAGCTTGCTCGATCAAAGCGTCAAGAGCTGGGATGATAGATTCTCCACCTTCTAAAGAGAAACGTTTTTGTCCAACATATTTAGTATGAAGGAAGTTCTCGAAAGAAACGGCTTGATTTAATTTATTTAAGATTGTTTTCTTTTCTTCTGTAGAGAAAGTTGGCTGATTAACATTTACAGCTAATTTATCTTGAATCCATTTTACAACGCCAGGATTTCTGATATACATATACTCAATACCGATATGCTGGCAGTAAATTGCTTTTAAACGGTTTACAATATCCTGTAAAGAAGAAGGTGCCATTCCGATTGTCTGTGCAGCATCAAAAACAGTTGAAAGGTCAGCTGTAGATAATCCGAAGTTTTCAATATCCAAAGTTGGAGATGAAGTTCTACGGTCACGAACAGGATTTGTTTTCGTGAATAAATGCCCGCGCGTACGGTATCCGTCAATTAATTTAAGAACGTTGAATTCTTTCTTTAGTTTTTCAGAAATCTGACTATAATCTGTGTTATCGCTAGTCACGTACTCAACGATCGTTTGCACAGGATTTTCGTCATTATAAACAGTCTGTCCAAAGTCGAAACCTTGAAAGAAACTTCTCCAGCTAGGCTCAACGCTGTCTGGATTTACTAAATATTGATCGTATAATTGTGCAAAAAACTCAGTATGCGCTGCGTTTAAAAATGAAAACCTATCCATAATATGAGTGAATATACTTTTTTGTTATATAGAAAGGCAAAAGTACAACAATCACATTTATTTAAATCTTTTTTTTACGTACTTTTACGTAAAAATTTGTTAAAATAAACGTTAACTATGAATAAAATTCAATTTTCAATCGATTGCAGATATTTTTTTGTGATTTTGGCCGTCTTATTTTCAAGTTATAGTATTGCTCAGCAAAAATATGTTATTGACAATAGCAATCATTTTTGGGAGAAAGTTCAATTTGGTGGAGGACTCGGATTGGGTTTTGGATCTGGTTACACCAATATTTCAGTTATGCCGAGTGCAATTTATAATGTCAACGAAATTGTTGCCGTTGGTGCTGGTCTTCAATTTGGTTATTTATATCAAAAAAATTATTACGAATCTTTTGTTTGGGGAGGAAGCCTTATTGGTTTAGTAAATCCAATTCCAGAAATCCAATTATCAGCTGAATTAGAACAGGTTAGAGTTGATAGTCAATATGAAGCAGGATATGATATTTATGGTAATCGCTATCCGCCATATTCAGATAGTTATTGGAACACTGCTTTATATTTAGGAGCAGGTTATAGAACAGGAAGTGTCACTATCGGTGCTCGTTACGACGTTTTGTATAATCCTAATAAAAGTCTTTATGGCTCTGGATTTATGCCTTTTGTGAGAGTGTATTTCTAAGGTTCTAAGGTACTGAGATACTAAGGTTCTAAGTTTTTAAATTCGGAAATTTGAAGAAATTTATTTTTTTAATTACAGCAGTTTTAATTTTAAGCTGTAATAATTCTAAAAAAGAAAATATTAATAATGAAAAGGTTGTAAAAAAAGAATTACGACCTTTTTTTAATGCGGATAAAATTGATCATTATTTTGTGAATTACACTCTTGAAAGCATAATTGATTTTGAAGGGAAAAGTAAAAAATCAAAAAAACATCAGGAGTTTGAAGACTTATTTATGGGATATTTTCCGGACAGTATCCCTAAAAAAGATTTTGAAAAAACTTTAATAAGCCACAACTACAAGAGATCTGAATTATCTTACAAACAGCAAAAAGAGATTGAGAATATATTTAGTGAAAAAGATTCTTTGCAAATGAGTGCATATGCATGTGTTCCTGAATATCGCGATATCTTTGTTTTTAAAAGGAAAGAAAAGACGATTGGAATAGCGAAGATCTGTTTTAAATGCGGTCGTTTCCAGATTATTGGAAGTAAAATTGACACTCAGTATTTTGGACTTTTTGACGAATTAGAAAAATTACACAATATTGTTCGTCCCAATGAGAAAAAACTTTAGAATCTTAGCAGTTTAGTATCTAAGTTGCTAAGATTCTTTTTTTTTAGATTTGTTGATAAATGTAAATGGTTACAAATTCACCGTCATCTACTTTTATTAAATAACCTTCTGTATCATAAAAATATTTGAACGATTGTGTTTTTTGTGTTACACCATTGTCAACTATAGATTGTTCAATAATATGTAGATAAGGGTTTGGTAATGTCTGTCCTAATAAAGAGGAAAAAGTAGTGGCGATTTTATAATAAGGCTCATTATTATAGATTCCAGCCTTTGTTTTATCATATTTTGTGAGAATAACTCTTCCGTTGGCAACTTCGCCTAATGATTGAATAATTTCATATCGGGTTTCTTTGACTTCGGTATCGGTGTATTCAAAAGTGGATGCGTTTAATTTTCCTGTTCGTTTAGTGACTCTCTGCTCTGAATCATAATTGTATGTGGTTAAATAATTATCAATCAGAACTTTAGTTATTAGGCCATTTTCATATGTATAAGGAGTTTTGTTGTTTATAACATTTCCATTGCTATCATATTCATAAGAGAATTCAATTCCAGAAGATCCCATTGATTCTGGGCCCTTTTGAATTTCAATTTGAGTTAATTGACCGGCATTATTATAAATATAATTTCGAATATCTCCCTTAGGCGTATTTGCGTTAAGAGTATTTTCATTATCAGAGTACAGGTTGTCAGTTAATGAATAATCGGAAGATTCGTCAATTTTATAATTGCTTTTTTTGTATTGAATTGATTGAACTAAATGTTTTATAATTGTTTTCGTTTTTGAGACGATAGAGTTCTTATTGATATTTTTGATAGCTGGTTTAAGCAAAGATGATTGAGGAAGTGTGGCTTTTGGCTGCAAAATCTTTGTTGTTAAAGTTGTTGTTAGTCCTTTGCTATCTTTTATGGTAAAGGTATAATCTCCAGCTGCCAGTTCTGTTTGCGATGGCGCAATGGTATAAGGAGGAGTTCCTCCGGTAGGAGTAATGTTTACTGAGCCTGTACTTGCGCCGTAAACCGCAACATCAACTTGTGTGAAAGTTACAGTTAGAGGTTTTGTTTCTGCTTCAGGATTTGGTTTTTCTGGTGTAGTTGGAGAATCTTCCGAAGAACAGGAAATTGTTAAAAAAAGAAAGAAAGATAAGGTCAGCGTAATTTTTTTCATAGATCTAGGAAATTATCTGACAAATATTATTCTTTTTTTTTAATAAAAGAAATGATGTGTTTGAGAAAACGAACTTTACTTATAATAATTTCGAAACCAAACCTTCTGCCATTCTCTTTTTAAGATCAAGAAAGCAACTTGTTCAGCCAAAATAACCAAATCTGAACCATCTAGTTGTTTGATTTCGTTTTCGGGAACGTCAATGATGTATAAGAGGTTTAAATATTCAGCAAATTTGTACTGAATCATTCGGTAAACTTTTTCGTGAAGCTGAATTTTTAATTCATTTGGTGAAATGCTCAACGGAAAATCGATTCCTTCATTGGCCAGATTAAAATCTTTATTAATCTGTTCGATAAGATTCAGATATAAGGTCTCTGCTTGCGCTTGTGCTAATAATGATTCGGTATTTATTGGTGCTACAAACATGTGATTTTTAGATTTTAGATTGCTGATTTATGATTGTAGATTTTCTCCTGAATACTAAACTTTACGGCCCATTAAATTCTCGCCAAATGTTCTAAGAATATCCTTTTTTTCAGAATTAATATCCATTTTTTCTAAGGTTTCAAAGGCTTTTAAAGTATACATTTCAATAGCTTCTTGCGTAGCTTTTGAGGCTCCTGATTCGTTAAAAATCGTTTTGGCTGTTTCTATTTTTTCTGAATTATCATCTAATTGCAATGTAAATAATTTTTCTAATTCAGAAGCTTTTTCATCAGAAGAAAACTCTAAGGCTTTTAGGTATAAATAGGTCTTTTTGTTTTCTATAATATCACCACCAACTTGTTTTCCAAAAGTTTCTGGATCTCCAAAAGCATCTAGATAATCATCTTGAAGCTGGAAAGCCAATCCTAAATTTAGTCCGAAATCATAAATCAAATCTGCTTCTTTTTCAGAAGTTTTAGCTACAATTGCACCCATTTTCATGGCAGCAGCAACCAAAACTGCTGTTTTATATTCAATCATTTTAAGATATTGAGGAATCGTAACATCTTTACGAACTTCAAAATCTACATCCCATTGCTGTCCTTCACAAACTTCAAGAGCTGTTTTGCTGAATAATTTGGCAAGGTTTCTAAAAACAATCGGCTCGTATTGTTCAAAATATTGATACGCCAAAATAAGCATGGCATCGCCAGAAAGAATTCCAGTGTTTAAGTCCCATTTTTCATGTACCGTCACTTGTCCTCTTCTTAATGGTGCATCGTCCATAATATCATCATGCACCAGCGAAAAGTTATGAAAAACTTCAACCGCCATTGCTGCTGGTAACGCAATCGAATAATCAGTATCAAAAACTTCAGCAGCCATTAAAGTTAAAACTGGACGAATGCGTTTTCCTCCAAGTCCTAAAATATATTCAATAGGTTCGTAAAGATTTGTTGGTTCTTTATGTATGTTTTGACTCTCTAGATAATTGATGAAAAAATCTTGGTACTGACTTATATCGTGCATAATGAATTCTGATTTCGAGGCTCAAAGATACAATTCAAATATGAATTTTTAGAGATGAAATGTTAAAAGCGTACCAATCATTTAAAATGCACTTTTAATGCATCTCATTTTTAATGCGTTAAAATTTTTTCTAAAAAACCCGGAAACTTTTTTGGTATTCAGAGTTTCCTGTCTATATTTGCAGCGTTAATATGGAAACTAAGAACACTGTAAAAGTTTCCATGAAGAGTTTTAATGATTTGTAAAATCAATTAAATCAATTATTTATGAAAACAAAATGGACTTTAGATTCAAGCCAATCAGATGTTTTATTAGAAATGAGAAGATCTAGAACTTCTTATTTGGGAGGTGATGCAAATAAATTTGGTGGTTATGTAAACATTGAAGACAATGAGATTGAAGATGCTTCTGTCGAATTCTCATTAGATATCAATAACAAAAATGAGAGTTTCCAATCTATAGATGCTTACTTACAGCTTCAAGATTTTTTTGAAGAAGATGAGCATCCGATTATCAGTTTCAAATCGACTTCATTTCAAAAAGTAAATCAGAATATCAATTTTTTCAAAGGAGATCTAACGATAAAAGATATCACGAGAGTAGTTGAATTGGATGCTGAATTTCTTGGAGAAAATATTTATAACGGAGAGAAGAAAGTAGCTTTTGAAATTAAAGGAAATATTAAGCGTGAGGACTTTGGTTTAGATTACAGTTCTTTCAATCATACTTCTGGTGCTGCCTTAGGGAAAGACATAAAACTTATAGCGAATTTAGAATTTAGCATATAAATCTTACTAAATCAATAAATTGATGTAAAATTATTACAAATAAACAGGAAACTATTTTTTTAATTTTAGTTTCCAAAGTATATTTGTGATGCAATCGAGAATTTAAAATGAAAGAGAAGATTATAGCAAAAGCAAGCGAGTTGTTTTTAAAGCTTGGTTTTAAGAGTGTTACAATGGACGATATTGCGGGTGAAATGTGTATTTCTAAAAAAACGATTTACAAGTATTTCTGCAATAAAGAAGTTCTGATTGAGGAAAGCACTTCGCTGGTTCATGGCCAGGTACACGAAATCATGGATACCATTATAGCAAAGAACTTTAATGCTATCCATGAAAATTTTGAGATTAGAGAAATGTTTCGTGACATGTTTAAAAATAACATTGATACTTCGCCAATCTATCAGTTAAAAAAGCATTATCCAGAGATTTACCAAAACATTTTGTCTTATGAAATTGATCAATGTACACAGCTTTTTAGAGAAAACATTGAAAAGGGTATTCGTGAAGGTCTTTACAGAAGTGATTTGAATGTAGAGGTGTATGTGAAGTTTTATTATACACTGGTTTTTCATATAAACGAAAATACCGTTTCTGAAAGTGAAGCGCAAAGAATTGAGCTGGAAGCATTAGAATATCATACTCGCGCAATGGCAACCGTAAAAGGAGTAGAGGAATTAGAAAAGCAGCTAAAAAGAATAAATAATTAATTCATCCAAATATATTCAATCGTCATTATTCTGAGAGAGGATGGAAGATGACGATACTATCTCAAAATTTAAAAAATAAATATTTAACTACTTATGAAAAGAATCCTTCTTATATTTTTGTGCACCATTGGCTTGTCTGTCAACGCACAAACCACTTTAACCCTGAAAGATGCTGTCAATTATGCGCTTCAAAATAAAGCCGATGCGAAAAAAGCAAAACTTCAGGTAGAAAATAGTGAGTACCAGATTCAGGAAGTACGTTCAAGAGCCTTACCACAAATTAGTGCAAACGGAAGTTTAACGTATAATCCGGTAATTCAGACTACAGTTATTGATGGAGCTGCATTTGGTGCGCCAGGAACTACAATTCAGGCGGCGTTTGGTCAAAAATGGACTTCGACAGCAGGTGTTTCTTTAACTCAAGCGTTATTTGATCAATCTGTTTTTACAGGTTTAAGAGCTGCAAAAACAACTCGTGAATTTTATCAGATCAATGATCAGTTAACTGAAGAACAAGTTATTGAAAGAGTTGCAAATAACTACTATTCAGTTTATGTACAAAAAGAAAGACTTATTTTATTAGACAGTAACTATGTAAATACGCAAAAAGTTCGTGATATTGTTCAAGGACAGTTTAATAACGGTTTGGCAAAAAAAATTGACTTAGATCGTATTATCGTAAAAATGTCTAACATCGATACAGATCGTCAGCAAGTTAAAAATCAGATCGAATTACAGGAAAATGCATTAAAGTTTTACATGGGTATGCCTATCGAAACTCAAATCGTTATGCCTAAAGAAGAATTTCAAGTAGTGCCAGCTGCTTTAACACAAGAGCCAAATATTGAAAACAGAACAGAATATTTGCTTTTGAAAAAACAAGAAGAACTTTTAATATTTAATAAAAAGGCAGTTGAAGCAGGTTATTATCCGACACTTTCATTATCTGCAGGATATAATTATATCGGACAAGGACCTGAAATGCCTTGGTTTGCAAAACCAGAAAAAGGAGTGTATTGGTCAGACTTCTCTGCAGTTGCTTTAAACTTACACGTACCAATCTTTACAGGTTTTGGAACTCGTGCAAAAGTAAGACAAGCTGATGTTCAAATTAGAGAACTTCAAGAAGACATCAAAGACACTAAACTATCTCTTGATTTAGATTATAAAAATGCAATGGCGCAGATTAATAATAATCTTGTAACTATTGAGAATCAGAGAGAAAATATGCGTTTAGCGCTAGATATTTTAAGCAATACTAAAAACAATTATCTTCAAGGATTAGCATCTTTAACCGATTTGCTAGATGCAGAAAATGCATCGCTTGAAGCTCAAAATAACTTTACAAGAGCAGTTTTAAATTATAAAATTGCCGAAATATCTCTAATCAAATCGAAAGGCGAACTTAAATCTCTTACTAAATAACAAATTATTACAATGAAGAAAATAATTATAACAATCGTAATCATAGTCGTGGCTTTTGTCGGGATTAACTACATTCTAAATAAGAACAAGGCAGAAAATGAAGCAAAAACAGCAATTGTAGCAGAAAAAAACGCTGCGGTTTCTGTAAAAGTGGCTACAGTAAAAACAGAAGATGTTAACTTAGGTTTTACTGCAAACGGAAACTTCGCACCAATTCAGGAATTGACTTTCTCTGCTGAAAAATCTGGAAAAGTAATTAGTGTTTTAGTTAAAGAAGGTGACTATGTAAGAGTAGGCCAAACTCTTTTAACAGTAAGAGGTGACGTTATCAATGTAAATGCTCAAGCAGCTGAAGCAGCATATCAAAATGCGAAATCTGATTATGCTAGATATGAAAATGCTTTCAAAACTGGTGGTGTTACAAAACAGCAATTAGATCAAGCAAAATTAGCTTTAACTAATGCTCAATCTAATTATACTCAAGCTAAAATTAATGTTGGAGATACAAGAGTAAAAGCGCCAATCAATGGATACATCAATAAAAAATATATTGAGCCAGGATCTATTTTAGCCGGAATGCCTGCAACTGCTTTATTTGATATTGTAAATGTTTCTAAATTAAAATTGACTGTTACGGTAAACGAAAGTCAAGTTGCTAGTTTAAAATTAGGACAAACTGTAGACATTACAGCAAGTGTTTATCCTGATAAATCATTTAGCGGAAAAATTACTTTCATCGCTGCAAAAGCTGATGCATCTTTAAATTTCCCTGTAGAAATTGAAATTACAAACAATGCTAATAACGACTTAAAAGCAGGTATGTACGGAACGGCAAACTTTGGCGCGAAGAGTCAAAAACAAAACTTAAAAGTTGTTCCTAGAAATGCTTTTGTTGGAAGTGTGAGCAGTAACGAAATTTTTGTTGTAGAAAACGGTGTTGCTAAACTAAGAAAAGTAATAGCTGGAAGAATCTTAGGAGATAAAGTTGAAATTATCAATGGTTTAAATGATGGAGAAACTGTAATTGTGACTGGTCAAATCAACCTACAAGACGGAAATACAGTAGAAATTATTAAATAATTATTTGGCTATAAGCATTAAGCTATAGGCTATAAGCAATTCCAAAGCTTAAAGCCTATTGCCTACAGCTTAAAGCATAAAGAAAAAATATATGAAATTAGCCGAAATATCCATAAAACGTCCGTCGTTGGTAATTGTATTGTTTACAATTCTGACACTAGGTGGATTGTTCAGTTATAGCCAATTAGGCTACGAGCTGATCCCAAAATTCGAAACCAACGTTATTACGGTTTCAACTGTATATCCAGGAGCTTCTCCGAGTGAGGTTGAAAATACAGTAACAAAGAAAATTGAAGATGCGATTGCGTCTTTAGAAAATATCAAGAAAATCGATTCGAAATCTTATGAGAGTCTTTCGATTGTGTCAATTACATTGACTTCAAATGCGAATGTTGATATTTCGATGAATGATGCACAGCGTAAAATTAATGCAATTTTAAGTGATCTTCCAGATGATGCTGATCCGCCGTCATTGACTAAATTCTCTTTGAGTGATTTACCGATTATGACACTTGGTGCGAATGGTAAAATGGACGAAGCAGCTTTCTACGATTTGATCGATAAAAAGATTGCGCCAGTTTTATCTCGTGTACAAGGGGTTGCTCAGGTAAACATTATTGGTGGTCAAGAGCGTGAGATTCAGGTAAACCTTGATGCAGTAAAAATGCAAGGTTACGGACTTTCAGTTCCACAAGTACAGCAAACTATTTTGAGTTCAAACTTGGATTTCCCTACAGGTAATATCCAGACTCGTAACCAAAAAATCTTAATCCGTTTAGCGGGTAAATATAAGAATGTTGACGAATTAAGAAACTTAGTGGTTTCTTCTCAAAACGGAATTCAAATTCGTTTAGGAGATATCGCCGACGTTCAGGATACACAAAAAATTGCAGAGAAAATTGCTCGTGTAGATCAAAAAAGTGCAATTGTACTTCAAATTGTAAAACAATCAGATGCTAATGCCGTTGCGGTAAGTGAGCAATTGATTAAGACAATTAAGACACTAGAAAACGATTACAAATCGGCTCAATTGAAATTGGAAGTAGCAAAAGACAGTACTGTCTTTACGCTTGAAGCAGCAGATTCTGTTGTACATGACTTGTTAATTGCGGTTATTCTGGTAGCATTCGTAATGTTGTTCTTCTTGCACAGTATTCGAAACTCATTGATCGTAATGGTATCTATTCCAGCATCTTTGATTGCGACATTTATCGGAATTTATTTATTAGGTTACACACTTAACTTAATGTCTTTACTTGGTTTATCTCTTGTTGTAGGTATTCTTGTGGATGACGCGATTGTGGTACTAGAGAATATTTACCGACACATGGAGATGGGTAAAAGCCGAATTCGTGCGGCTTAT
The DNA here is from genome assembly GCF_013388355.1 of Flavobacterium sp. LPB0248. Lineage (GTDB taxonomy): Bacteria > Bacteroidota > Bacteroidia > Flavobacteriales > Flavobacteriaceae > Flavobacterium. The sequence continues at coordinate 2,413,771 of NZ_CP058246.1, read as the reverse complement.
GATGGAACTGCCGAAATTGGAGCAACCGTAACTTCGATTACATTAGTAATTGTGGTAGTGTTCTTGCCAATTGCAATGAGTACCGGATTGGTATCAAACATTATTACACAATTCTGTGTTACTGTAATTATTTCTACAATGTTCTCATTGTTGGCTTCGTTTACAATTATTCCGTGGTTATCTTCTCGTTTTGGAAAACTAGAGCATATTGAAGGTAAAAATCTTTTCGGAAGAATTATTCTTGGTTTCGAAAGCTATTTGACTCGTTTTACAAACTGGGTATCAAACTTGCTTAACTGGTGTTTAGATCACTATATTAAAACAATAGTTGTAGTTGTAGTAATGTTTTTTGGAACGATCTTCTGGTTAATGGGAGGTGGATATATTGGAGGAGAGTTCTTCGCATCATCTGATAGTGGTGAGTTCTTAGTACAAATCGAGATGCCAAAAGACGCTTCGTTAGAGCAAACTAACTTTATGACGCAAAAAGCAGAAGCTTTCTTAAAAGGAGAGAAATATGTTTTCAGCCAGATTACAACAGTGGGTCAAACCAGTGAAGGTTTAGGAGCTGCTCAGGCAACTGCATACAAAGCAGAGATTGACGTTAAAATGATCGATCAAAAAGATCGTACAGACGACGCCAACGTATACGCTGCAAAAGTAAAACGTAAACTGGAAAAAGTTTTAGTTGGAGCAAAAGTAAAAACAGTTCCAGTAGGTATCTTAGGTACTGCTGAGGATGCAACTTTAGGTTTGATTGTAACAGGTCCGAACGTAGAAAGTGCAATGAAATTTGCAAAAATGGCTGAAGCTGAATTACGTACTATTCCTGGAACAACTGAGATTAAATTAACAGTTGAGGACGGAAACCCTGAAATCAACGTTCAGGTTGATAGAGATAAAATGGCTGCATTAGGATTAACACTTCAAACAGTTGGTTTAACCATGCAGACAGCTTATAGTGGTAACACAGACGGTAAATTTAGAGCTGGTGAATACGAGTACGATATCAACATTAAATACAACGAATTTGATAGAAAAAACATCACAGACGTTAGTAATTTGATTTTCATCAACAATGCAGGTCAGCAAATTAAATTAAACCAATTTGCTACAATTACGGAAGGTTCTGGGCCAAGTAAATTGGAGCGTAGAGATAAAACAGCTTCTGTAACCGTGCAAGGTCAGAACGTTGGAGTACCAGCAGGAACAATCGTTCAGCAATGGCAGGCGAAATTAGATAAATTGCAAAAACCTACAGGAGTTAATTACATCTGGGGTGGTGACCAAGAGAACCAATCAGAAGGATTTGGTACTTTAGGAATCGCATTATTAGCTGCTATTATCTTAGTTTACCTTGTAATGGTTGGATTATATGACAGTTTCGTTCACCCGTTTGTTGTATTGTTCGCTATTCCGCTTTCGTTCATTGGGGTTTTATTCGCACTGGCATTGACAAACAACACCTTAAATATCTTTACCATCTTAGGGGTAATCATGTTGATTGGTCTTGTGTGTAAGAATGCGATCATGCTTGTCGATTATACGAATCAGCGAAGAGCAGCTGGAGAATCAATTAGAAATGCTCTAATCCAAGCAAACCACGCACGTTTACGTCCGATCTTGATGACGACAATTGCGATGGTGTTTGGTATGTTCCCGATTGCATTAGCATCTGGAGCAGGAGCAGAATGGAAAAACGGATTGGCATGGGTAATTATTGGAGGTTTGATTTCTTCATTATTCCTTACGTTAATTGTGGTTCCTGTAATCTATGATATTATGGAGAAAATCATTAGAAAATTCTCTAAAGGAGAAAAAATCGACTACGAAGCTGAAATGCATGCCGATTATGTGCATACTGAATTAAGCGAAGACGGTTTTAATCCTAAACACACTCATTAATAGTTTTAATTTTTGATAGTGGAATTCCGAGCCCGAATTCGGAATTTCACAATGAAAAATCCCAGATTCCTTTAAATTGGAATTTGGGATTTTTTTATTGATTCTTTAAAATTATTTCAGGCAGATTTTACAGATTTTAGCAGATCAGATTAAAAATCTGCGTGAAAAAAATATAAGTTTTAATAATTCAATACTACGTTCTTCAAATTGGAATTTGGATTTTTTTTAATGTTAATTGAAAAATCTGTTTATTTGCATCACCTTACAAAAACAACTATGCTACAAAAAGACAAGTCAGCAGCTATTGGTTTTATTTTTATAACCATGTTAATAGACATTACAGGATGGGGAATTATTATTCCTGTAATACCAAAATTAATCGAAGAATTGATTCACGGAGACATTAGTGAAGCCGCAAAAATTGGTGGCTGGTTGACTTTCGCGTATGCGATAACTCAGTTTGTATTTGCTCCCGTTATTGGAAATTTAAGCGATAAATTTGGAAGAAGGCCAATTATCTTGATTTCCCTTTTCGGATTTTCATTAGATTATCTTTTATTGGCATTTTCGCCAACTATTATTTGGCTTTTTATCGGAAGAATTATCGCTGGAGTTACCGGCGCAAGTATTACAACCGCTTCGGCTTATATTGCCGACGTTAGTACGCCTGAAAACAGGGCCAAAAACTTCGGATTAGTTGGAGCTGCTTTCGGATTAGGTTTTATCATCGGACCAGTTATTGGTGGGCTTTTAGGACAATATGGATCAAGAGTTCCTTTTTATGCGGCAGCAGTTTTATGTATGCTGAATTTCCTTTACGGATTTTTCATTCTGCCGGAATCGCTTAAAAAAGAAAACCGCAGACCATTTGATTGGAAACGTGCCAACCCAATTGGAGCTATTTTAGGACTAAGAAAACACCCAACTTTAATCGGATTAATTGTCGCAATATTTCTTCTGTATGTTGGCTCGCATGCTGTACAAAGCAATTGGAGTTTCTTCACCATTTATCAATTCAATTGGGATGAAAGAATGATCGGAATTTCATTAGGGATAATTGGTTTATTAGTTGGAGTGGTACAAGGTGGATTGGTGCGTTATATTAATCCGAAAATAGGAAATGAGAAAAGTATCTACATTGGTTTAGCTTTATATACAATCGGAATGCTATTGTTTGCTTTTGCAACAGAAAGCTGGATGATGTTTGTCTTTCTAATTCCGTATTGCCTTGGCGGAATTGCAGGTCCAGCGTTGCAATCTGTTGTAGCCAGTAAAGTTGCACCAAGCGAACAAGGAGAAATTCAAGGAACTTTAACCAGTTTAATGAGTGCTTCTTCGATTATAGGTCCGCCTATGATGGCCAATACATTTTACTTTTTCACGCATGATGATGCGCCGTTTAAATTTGCAGGAGCACCTTTTATTTTGGGAGGAGTTTTAATGCTGCTGAGTACAGTTGTTGCTTATTTTTCATTGAAAAAACATGCTGCTCCAAAAATAGAAATTGAGAATCAAGAAACCGTATAAAAATTAAAAAGCCTTTCTGAGGTATTAGACAAACAATAATCAGCTTCGGAGAAGCGAAATATTTATAGAAATCGTATTATTATCTATAACAAAGCTCCAGAGGAGTGAAATATGTAGTCATTATAAAAAAAATATGTCGCTCCGCTGGAGCTTTTAAATTAACATAATTGAAATTTCTATAAATATTTTGCTCCGCTGGAGCAGTTTAAAAAAAATAAGGCTATCTCATTATTGAGACAGCCTTATTTTTTTATTTGTAATTTTTCTATTTTAAATACAAATAATGATTAAAATAGTCAATAATCGCTTTTCCCTCCAATAAAACATCAGCGCCAATAATGCCATGAACGGCTTTGGCCTTAAAAGATTCTAAAGCTTCATTAACATGTGAAAGGTCAAAAATTACGATACTAAAATTTTTGCTTTTCCAGCTTCCTAATTGCAATTTATTTTGAGACGAGATCTGTGTTGTCATTCCAGTTCCGCCTGCTCCAGAAGCTTTTGTTTTAGAGTTTTTTGCAGAAAGTTCAAAACGCTCAATAGACTCAAAACCCACGCAAGTGTTGGATGCGCCTGTGTCTAAAATGAAATTGCCAGAAATGCCATTTATTTTGGCTTTTATCTGCAAATGCTGTGTTTTAGTGATTTTGAATTTTATTTTTTTATAATTCTCTTTTTTGAGAATTTCGTGAAGATTTTCCATTTCTGTACTGATTGAAACCCAAAAATAAGCCAATTACAGCCAAAAAACTAATGATATAGAAGATATAATTGGTTTGTGTTTCGGGTTTTTCAAGAGTGCCGTAATATACAAAAGCACTCCAGTAATAAGGTGACTTTTTTGCGTTGGGAATATTTTCATCTTTTAAAAATTTCCTTTTTGCATTTGCCGTTGCGTGTACAAAAGAAGAATTATGTTTAAGATCTTTATAAAAATAATCCATGAAAACAGAAGTCGTATAATCGTTTACATTCCACAAAGAAAATAATAGATTTTGCGCTCCTGCAAACTGAAAACCTCTGGCAATGCTCATAGCGCCTTCGCCTTTATAGAGTTTTCCAATTCCTGTTTCGCAGGCGCTTAGAACCACTAAATCTGGATTGAGCTGTAGATTATACAATTCAGAAAACAGGATTTCCTGATCGTAAAACTTAATGCTCGCCGGAATTTCAAAATCTCCCGAAGAGGCATGTGTGCTCAGATGAATAATTGATTTTCCTATAACATTATTTTTAAAGTTTGAAAAAGTGGCATTTTCATTTTCAAAAAACTGTCCGTCAAAATTGTGTTTTATAGATTGCAACTCATTTTTTGAAAAAGGAAGTTCGTAATTGGTTTTTCCGAAAACAGGAAAAAGACCTAGAATATTTCTTTTGCCACTTGAAAGCGTATTCGCATTCAAATACAATTCTGCAGAATTGTTGTAGGCAATATCAAACTTGTCTAGTAAATAATGCATTTTCGTAAAATTTGACGTGTTTGAAGTTTCACTTACTAAAGCTTCAAAAGGCAGAAAAGACAGAATACCATCAGGAACAATAATTAAATTTTTGTGCTTTTCAACTTTTGGAATTTGAAGTTTCTGATAGATTTTATTTCCAAGTAAATTATACTTTTTAGGATTATTGGCAATTATCGAAGGATCTTTAAATAAACCTATGAATGAAAGTAAGTCTTTATCATCTGTTTCAATTTTATGCAGTGCAATTTTTTTATTTTCTAAAGTAAAATTATAAATGCAATGAGCTCCAAAAAAGTATTCTATTAATATAGCATTGTCTTTTTCTAATTTGGTGAAAAGACCAGAAAGATCAAAGCTAGGATTCTTTTTTGAGTCTGTTTTACTTTGTTTCGTTTTCAAAAGCAGCATCAATTCATTCTGCTTTTTAACCGCTTCATTGATTTTCGAAATATCGGCCAATTCCAATTTTTGCTGTTCTTTTAAAATTGTAGCATTCCAATTTTGCAATTGCTGTAAAATCAGTTTTTCCTCTCTTGAAATCGTTTCTAAGTTTTTCAAATGATTCTTTAAAACAATAGATTTTGTCTGCTCCGAAAGTAGAAAAGCACTTTCCAAATAAGTCATTTTTCTCTCTTTTTCAAAAAGAGAAAGATAGATTTCGATGCATTTTTCAGTACGGTTTCGGTTTCTGACTTGTGTTATAATTTTAGAATTTTCATAAACCAAAAGCGACTGGATCGTTTCTTCAATTTTAAAAGAAAGCCCAAAACTTTTCAAGGCATTTTTAGGCTGATTTTCAGCTAAAAAAATCAAAGCCTGCAAATCTAAAGCATCTAATAAAACGGTTTCCGCATAAAGCGAATTCTGATTTGGCAATCTGTTTTTGGAATTTGAAAAGGATGGAAGAAGTGTTTTGAATATTAATGTGATATTTTCTTGCGCTTCCGCTAATTTTCCTTCGCTGAAAGCAATAAAAGCAGCTTCAAAATAAAACTGTCCTATTTTTCTAGGTTCTCTGTTCGGCGTTTTATTGAATTCCGTTTTGGCTTTTTCAAAGTATTCAGATGCTTTTTTAAAATCATTTTCATTTACTTTCAGCTGTGCCAGATTTCGATATGCATTCGCCAAAGTTTCGGTTTGTGATATGTCATTTTTTAGAAGAGCAACCGCTTTCAAAAAAGAAGTTTGTGCCTCCGATTTTTTAGAAGATAAAACATAGTTTGTGCCTAAATTATTCAGCAAAAGAGCTTTTTCTTTATTAGAAAGCTTTTCGGTCTGAATTGTTTTTTCGATTAAATCTATCGCTTTATAAACGTTACCGGTATTTTGATAAACATTGGAGAGGTTTAGAATTGCAGCTGTTTTTTGACTCTTATTTTTCTGCTGACTGGCAATAAAATAATATTGTTTGATGGTATTTTCGGCATTTTCATAATCGCCCAAAACGGTATACAAATTGCCTAAAGGTTTTAAGCAAAATTCAATTATGTCATAATTCTTCAGTTTGTTTTTCTGATAAACCATCCAAGCTTTTTCATAACTCTTTATAGCATCCAAATTCTGCCCAAACTGATTTTCATAATACGCTTTGTTGCAATTTAAAATGACAATTGCCAGTAATTCTTCTTTGGTTTTAGGTTTGGCACTTTTCCAAAAATCAATTTCAATACTTTTTAAATTTTGTAACGCTTCCGCGGAAGGATTTACGGTAAAACGATCCACGGCATTATATATTTTAGCTTCCTGACTTTGTCCGAAAACATTCAGACTCAGGAAAAGGAAAATAAAACCATATAAGTGATATAAGTTCATATTAAGCTTTTTTATTTCGCAGAGATGCACAAAGATTTTTTCGCAGAGATTCGCAAAAGAAAAATACTTTGTGTCTCTCTGTGGTATAATCTTTAAAACTTCCAAATCCCATAAACCTGAAAATAATTAAAATTCTGTTCAAAATTAATCACATAACGTGCGCCCAAACTTGGTCCGATTCTGGCAAAACCAGCTGTCAAATCAAATAAAAGCCCAGTTTTAAAGCCCGAGAAATTGTTTTTTATCGTATTAGAACTTGTATTAGAACTGATTAAAAAGTTTCCTTTATCGCCTTCATAAGTATCAACTGTGATCGTTTGATTTTGTTCTGAATAAACATTTACATTCGCCTGAATTCCTGCTCCAACTCCGATATAATTATTGATATTGTAGCGAATTAAAACTGGAATTTCCCAATTGATATTTTTATTTTCGGTTGCAGTTGTGGTGCGCACCAATTGCCTTGTTCCGTTGGCATTCGTAGTAAACTCTTCGGAGACATTTACGGCGCTATTATATTTGTTTAAAGCATTTTCCCATTCTACCTGCCAATAAAAGCGATACGATTTAAAAGGCGAAAGCGTAGCACCGACAAAATAACTGGTCGATTTATCTAAATCGGGATAAAAATTATAACCCGCTTTTGCTCCAATCGAAATTCCGGGCAAGAATCGGGTAGTGGCGTAATTTGTGATTATAGGTTCATTTTTATCAAATATAATCGCAGTTCGGCTTTTGGTTTTTACTTTATGAAAATCTTCGCCAAACTTCATAGAGTATTTTACAAAACCTTTCGTAGAATCCTTTTCCTGTACATTTTTCTGTTCGCTTCCAGGCAGATAAATATTTTTGAAGGTGAAAATAATTTGTTTCTGTTTGATGATCGTATCGAGACAGCTTACTGTTGGTTCTTCTCCTTTTGGACAAATCGGACATTCGGGATACATACTTTCAATCTGAAAAGTTTTTTTGTCGAACATCTCCGGAACATCGGTTTCCAAACGAATTTTTCTTGCAGGACCTTCACCATTATTCTGAAAGCGCGTTTTAAAATTTACTCTTTTAAAACGAACCAATCTGTAATTCATAAAACTTCCGTTAGACCCCATTTTATTAGGATCATGAGAAGTCACAATTTCCATTTCCAGATTTTTTACTTTATGGTTTTTATAACTTCTGTTCGGCACAAAAATACCACGCATTGTAACTGTTGCGCTTGTATCTTTTATCATTTCGGGAGTAGTTTTGAAAGTGTAAAAAACATTTCGGGTTTCTCCAGGATTTGCATCGTCAAATTCTAAAATAGAAACATTGTGATACGTTTTATTCGCGTCTAAAAGAGAAGCGTCTAGATCTTCTTCTGTTGTGGTATTTCGGTATTTTTTGGTTTTGAAATTCCCTTCGGCGGAAGCCAGAAAAGTATTCGAATCATTTAAATCATCAACAGCAGCGACCAAGTTTTCTTTTACTTCACGTTCGCCCGCATAAGTTCTGAAATCGCTTAACTCGAAATTATTGTGTTTGAATTGCTTTTCATTATAAAACAAATAAAGCTTTCCGCTAGAAACATAATTCTCCAGATTTTGGTAACTCACTACAACTACCATTTCCTGATCTGGAATTGGATCACAATTTTTAATAATCGCAAAACCGTTTTGGTCGGCAATAGAAGCAATGTCTTTATAATTGGTTTCTGTAATATCGTTGACAGCGACTTTTTTAGGGCGAGTTGCTGGAGGTTTTCCGTTATCGTAATTATTGGTTACAGCAAGTCTTGTGGTGTAAGTTCCTTTGTTTTTATAAACATGTTTAGGTTCGGCTTCTTTGCTGTAATGCCCGTCTCCCAATTCCCATAAATAAGAATAACTTGGTTTTGGCGCACCTGCAATCGGAATCAAAGGAGGTGTTTCGGGTTTAAAAGAAACCTGATTTCCGTTTTGGATAAAACCTATATTGGCTCTTCGCGTTATGGTGTCTTTCACTTTGGTTTGTCCTATTGTGAGAATAGAAAATAGAATAAAGAAAATAGACAGTTGTGGTTTCATAACTAGATAGTTTTGAGGTTTAAAAATTTCTGAATGAAATCTCAAACAAGATTAAATGTAAAAAAAAGTGATGAGCAAATCACCACTTTTTCTTAAAAAAAGCATTTGTAAGCTACTGTATGGCATTAATTGCGGCAATCAGTTGAGCTTCGGTACCGACTGTTGTTTCGGATAAATTAAATTCATAAACCGCATTGGCAGAAATTGTCACTCCTTTTATTGCATAACGCCAGTTACCATTATCTTCAGTAGCAAAAATGATGTGGCATGCTAATCCGATTGGAATTTGTCCATAATGCTCGCTAAATAATCCTTGAGCAGTAAAGGTGTCCAGTTTAGCAAGAGCATTTGTGCCTTCTCCATCATAAGAAAGATAAACAGCACTGTTTGTATTATTGTATCCATCTGGTACATCTACCAAAAGAGTTGTTTTTGGTCTTGGATCGCTGTAAAAACGGTCTACGTTTGTCCATCCAAAGTTTCCAAAAGTGACATAATAATTGTTTCCTTCGCCTTGTACGCCACCTTTTCCACCATTTCCATCAGCATTTGCTTTTGCTTCTCTCCAGGCCAATTCGCCATCTTCATCAATAACTCCAGTCCATAAAGTCATTAAATTATCAAGACCATTTGTCAATGCCGTCGGAACAATCATGTTCATACTGCATGAAGTTTGTAATTCGACTCCCCCCTGAGTTGCTTTGATGAAGAATTCTCCTCCAGAAATCAAAAGATTTTTCTTTCCGTCTGCTGTAAGTCCCATAGTTGGTTTATTGGTTACCAGCATATTTCCTTTGTCAAAAAGTTCAATGTATTCTATATCGACTTGTCCAGTTACCGGATTTCCATTTTTGGTTAGACAGTCTCCGTTAATGGAAAGCTTTACACCCTTTGCCGAAGTTAAAGTGACAACACCATTTCCTGCGGTCATGGTAAAATTTTGCGTGTTTCTTTTTACTCCTTTTTCGCTAATGCTTTTAAATGCTGCCGAAGTTGGTGGAGAAAGTTTAATATCGTCTCCGTCAGTATTGTCACAACTTGCAAACATTGTCATAGCTAGTATTAAAAGTCCGATTTTTTTAAAATTTGTTTTCATAATTTCTAGTTTTTTATAAATCTGTTCTGAAATTTTTTCAGAGGATTTTCAGATTTGGTTAATTAATTTTTAGTTAAATCAATTCGGGTTTGATTTTGTTACCCTTCTTTTCTAAAAATATTTTTAAGAGGCTTGTATATCGCTATATCAAGGGAGTAGAAAATTTGTTACCCCTGTTTTTTTGTTTTAAGCAGAAATACATTTGTCTTCAAATAAATTTCCGTCTTCGTCGACAGCAACTAAAATGTCTTTTTTGCGAGAGAATTTTAGAATAAGATAAATCCAGACAATTGCCCAAAAACCAAAAGTGAGGATACTGAGAAACAAATGAAATGCATGATTTATGGTCTTCTTTTCTTTAGACAAAACCACATAAGGCAGTTTCTCATTTTGTTCTGTAATTACAAAACCATTGCGTGTTTTGGCAGCGATTATTTCGTAAAACCGATCTAGGTTTTTTTCGTCTATAAATTGATAACTTTTCATTTCTTTTAATTTTTTAAAGGTTTTTAAAAGACTTTTGTTTCGTTATATACAATTGATTGTATTATTGTTACCTCTTATTTTAAAAGTTTTTAGGATTCTTTTTTTTAAATTAGCTGTAAAATGTCTTTTTATGGATCAAAATAAAATTCATCCTGATCAAAAATATATCGACGGACTTGCTGCAAACGATTCAGTGATTATCGAGATGATATATAAAAAATTTGCGCCCAAAGTCGTGCAGTTTATCACCAATAACTCCGGAGATAAAGATCAGGCGCAGGACGTAGTTCAGGAAATCATGATTCTGCTTTTTAATCAGGCGAAAGCCGGTAAACTTTTTTTGACCTGTCCTTTTGATGCTTATTTTTTCTTATTGTGCAAAAGACGATGGCTGAACGAATTGAAAAATTCTGCCAATAAAGGGGTAACAATTTATGAGAATGTAGTATCTATCAATGAATCTGCTCACGAATTGGTTGCGCAAGCCGAAGAATTTGATGAAAAACAGAAACTTTTTGAAACCATGTTTCAGAAACTAGGAGAGAAGTGCCAAGAAGTTTTGAAACTTAGTTTTTCTTTAAAATCGATGGAAGAAGTAGCCGAGAAACTCAACGTGACTTACGGTTATGTACGTAAAAAGAAATCGTTATGCGTAGGCCAACTGACACAGTGGATTCAAGAAGCGAAAAATTTTAACTCTTTAAAAAATAATTAATCATGAACGAAGAACGCTATATATTATTTGATCAATATCTTCAAGGCGAACTGACCGTTGATGAAAAACACAATTTTGAGAAACAATTGTCTGAAGATACTGAACTGGCTTCAGAATTTGAAAGTTTCAAAGAAATACATTTTCAATTGGAAAATAAATTTGGGCAAGAAGAAGAGAGAGAAATCTTTAAAGAAAACCTCACTAAAATTTCAGATAAATATTTCCATAAGAAACAAAACAAAGTGGTTTCGCTTAAACCGTGGTATTTTGCGGCGGCGGCATCTGTGATTATTATGTTCGGACTGTTTTTCTTCGATTATAAACACTATCCTAATTTTGAAGATTACAATCATCCAGAAAGCGCTTATTTTACAGAAAGAGGCGTGTCTGAAGCCATTTTAAAACAAGCAGAGAATAATTTCAACGGAAAAAGATACGAAACCGCTATTCCGATTTTTGAAATGATTTTGAAAGAGAATAATTCAGATGAAATTAAATATTTCTACGCAGTATCCTTATTACAGGTTGACAAATATGTAAAGGCAGAAACTATTTTTAAAGAATTGGAAGCAGGAAATTCTGTTTATAAGGAAAAAGCAAAATGGAATCTGGCTTTGTCTAAGCTAAAACAAGGAAAATATAAAGAATGTAAAGACATTTTACAGACTATTTCTCAGGATTATGAAGACTATGATCAAGTAGAACAGCTTTCGGAAGAATTGGACTAAAATACAATTATTAAGAAAAATTTTATCCGTTTACGGGAAACCTCAATCGAATTTGGAATTTTAGTTCTAAATTCGATTTTGTTTTTAAAGGAATTTGCCCAAAACATTTAACCTAAACCTACCCTTTTAATGAAGAAGTTTACATTGTTGCTTTTTATTGTTTTTTCTCAAAGCATTTTTAGCGCCGCTAAAATTACAGAGACCGAAAAGCTTTATGCAACCTGTAAAGTCTGGGGATTTTTAAAATATTATCATCCCAAAGTTGCTGGCGGAGAATTGAATTGGGATAATGAGCTTTTGGAGAAATTGCCTAAAATAGAAAAAGCACAAACCAAAGAAGAGTTTTCATTAATTCTTGAAAATTGGATTGATGATTTGGGGCCAGTAAAAGAAATAGCGCCAATTGCAATACCAAAAGACGTAAAGTTCTTTGATAAAAATTTTGATTTAAGTTGGATTAACAGCGACAAACTGTTTTCAAAAAAGCTTTCAAAGAAATTAAAATTTATTGAAGAAAATAGATTTCAAAGTAATGAAGAATTTGGGCCAAGTTTTGACGGTTTTAAAAATTTAAAAAACTATTTTAATCTTGATTACACTAATAAAAATTCAAAGCTTTTAATGCTTTATGCGTATTGGAATGTGGTAGAATATTATTATCCATACAAATATGTAATGGATCAGAAATGGGATAAAACTTTAAACGAGTTATTGCCTTCTGTTGTTGAGTCCAAAACACCAGAAGATTTTTATAAAGTATTGAGAAAAGCAGCGGCAAAACTCAATGATACTCATGTTGAGTTTCACATTTATCCGTCTTCTGCAACAGCAAAAAAGAGTTTTTATTATTTTCCTGCAACAGGTAAAGTAATAGATGAAAAATTAGTAATTACCGAGATTTTAGGAGATAGTCTTGCAGAGGTCGATAATATTAAAATTGGAACTGTAATTACTAAAATAAACGATAAGAGCATTAAAGAAATTATTGAAGAGAAAAGAGATGTTGTTTCTGCTTCAAACGACGTTGCTTTTCTAGATAAAGTTCTGCGCACAATTTTAATGAGCGAATCTGAAAAGGTAAACGTAGAATTCTTAAAAGATGGAAAATACGAAACAAAGTCAATGACTTGGTTTAACTATCACGATTCGCATCGAAATGAGTTTAAAAAAGGAGCTCAGATAAAGAAAGATAAATTTAAACTTTTGGAGAATAATATTGGTTACGTAAACATGGGAGTTATTAAACCCAAAAATGTTCCAGATATGGTTGAAGCTTTAAAAAATACAAAAGCAATTGTTTTTGATATGAGAAATTATCCGCAAGGTACTTATGCAGAAATTTCGAATTTTTTAAATGCTAAACAAGAGAAATTTGTGATTTATACTTATCCCTATTTAAACTATCCAGGCAAGTACTTTTGGACGGATGGAAGAAATGCAGGGTTTGACAATAAAGAAAATTATAAAGGGAAAGTGATTGTATTATTGGATGAGAATTCTATAAGCCAGTCAGAATGGACGGCGATGTGTTTTCAAACAGCTGGAAATACTACAATTATTGGAAGTCAGACCGCTGGAGCAGACGGAAATGTTTTTGAATTTGATTTTAGTGGTTATCACACTAATTTTTCTGGTATTGGAGTTTATTACCCAGACAGAAGAGAAACCCAACGTGTAGGAATTGTACCTGATATTGAAATAAAACCAACAATTTTAGGCATTCAACAAGGCAAAGATGAGGTTTTGGAACGCGCTTTGCTATATATAGAAACAGGAAAATAACTCCAATTATCGTTCTGAAGAACGAGGGATCGCACTAGCTGATCGAGAGAAAAAATGGGGGTTTTCTCCTCGAAGCTTCTTGTGAGATCCTTCGTTCCTCAGCATGATAAAAAATTGGTTATTATTATTCAGACCTTTGTAAAAGTTTAAGCTTTGACAAAGGTTTTTCTTTTTAATCAAATACAGAAAATCCATTTTTATCAGCGTTTTCACAAAGTGAATCCGTTTCATCCGTGTACCAATCGTGCGGAATTGCTATTCTTTTAATATTGTCGTAATTTTGCTACTTTAAAATTATAGACTTGAATTCAACACCCATTATTACCGATACCCATACGCATTTGTATTCTGAAGAATTTGATCAGGATCGTGACGAAATGATTCAGCGCGCTATTGATGCCGGAATTACCCGTTTTTTTATTCCTGCAATCGATGCTGCCGCGACTCAATCTATGTACGATTTGGAGAAAAATTATCCTGAAAATATATTCTTAATGATGGGTTTACATCCCACTTACGTGAAAGATAATTATCTGGAAGAATTGGCGCATGTTGAAAACGAACTGGCCAAAAGAAAATTCTATGCAGTTGGCGAAATCGGAATCGATTTATATTGGGATAAAACGCATTTAAAAGAACAGCAAATTGCGTTTAAAAGACAAATTCAGCTTGCAAAACAATACAAATTGCCAATCGTAATTCATTGCAGAGAAGCATTTGATGAAATCTTTGAAGTCTTAGAAGAAGAAAAATCTGAAGATTTATTTGGGATTTTTCATTGTTTTTCCGGAACTTTAGAACAAGCAGAGCGTGCAATTTCTTACAATATGAAATTAGGAATTGGCGGTGTTGTTACTTTCAAGAACGGAAAAATAGACCAGTTTTTAAATCAAATCGATTTAAAACACATCGTTTTAGAAACAGATTCGCCGTATTTAGCCCCGATTCCTTACAGAGGGAAAAGAAATGAAAGCAGCTATTTAGTCAATGTTATTGCCAAATTAAGCGATGTTTATAGTGTTTCTGCCGAAGAAATTGCAACAATTACAACTCAAAATTCAAAGGACGTTTTTGGTATTTAACTTAAGCCTTACAAAACTTTAATTTTTTTTTTGTTCTTTTGCCCACTTAAACCCAAATAAATAATGCAGAGATTTGATGCCATTCGACCGTTTTATGATTCCGAAATAAATGAAGCACTTCATGGTGTGGTAAATCATCCTATGATGAAAACCATGATGAACTTTACTTTTCCGGACGTGGAAGATGAGGTTTGGAAGGAACAATTAAAGAAAACACATTCTATTCGTGATTTTCAATGCAACTTTATTTACAATACAATCCAGAAAGTTTTAGAAAAAAGCTCTGAAGGTCTTACAACTTCAGGTTTTGAAAAACTGGAACCCAATACTTCTTATCTGTTTATCTCAAACCATAGAGATATTCTTTTAGATACAACCTTATTGAATGTTTGTTTGTTCGAACATGGTTTGGTAATGACGGCTTCGGCAATTGGAGATAATTTAGTGAAGAAAGCTTTCTTGGCAACTTTAGCAAAATTAAATAGAAACTTTTTGGTTTTAAGAGGATTAACGCCTCGAGAAATGCTGCAAAGTTCTAAATTATTGTCTGAATACATAGGACAATTATTGCTTCGCGAAAATCGTTCGGTTTGGATTGCACAAAGAGAAGGAAGAACAAAAGACGGAAATGACGAAACCAATCCAGGAGTTTTAAAAATGATTGGAATGGGTTCTGACGAAGAAAATTTAATGGATTATTTCAAGAAATTAAAGATTGTTCCAGTTTCTATTTCTTATGAATACGATCCGACTGATGTTTTGAAAATGCCTCAATTAATGGCAGAAGCAAACAACGAAGTTTACGTAAAAGACAAAAATGAAGATTTCATGACCATTATAAGCGGTATCATGGGAACTAAAAAAAGAATACATATTTCTGTTGGCGATGTTCTAGATACAGAAATCGATCAGATTGTGGCTGAGAATGACAACGCAAACAAACAGGTTCAGGCTTTGGCACAAACTATTGATGATGTTATTTTGAAAAACTACCAATTATGGCCAACAAACTTTATTGCTTACGATATTTTAAACGAAACAGACAAGTTTGCTCACAAGTATAAAGAAAGCGAAAAACAGCTTTTTGAGCGTCGTTTAGAAATGAGAATCGGAAGCGATAATCCTGTGACAAGACAAGGATTTTTGGCTATGTATGCTAATCCTGTTGTCAATAAATTGAAATACCAAGATGTCATCTAAAGCAAGAATACTATTAGTTTATACCGGAGGAACCATCGGTATGAGCAAAGATTTTGAAACTGGAGCGCTGAAAGCCTTCAATTTTGGTAAATTAATTCAGAAAATTCCAGAAATTAAACAATTGGACTGTGAAATCGAATCGATTTCATTTGAAGATCCAATTGATTCTTCGAATATGAATCCCGAAATGTGGACAAGAATTGCCACTATTATCGAGGAAAATTACAACGCTTACGACGGATTTGTTGTCCTTCACGGATCAGATACTATGTCGTATTCGGCTTCGGCATTGAGTTTTATGCTGGAGAATTTGGCTAAACCAGTTGTGTTTACAGGTTCGCAATTGCCAATTGGAGATTTGCGTACCGATGCAAAAGAAAACCTGATTACAGCAATTCAGATTGCTTCACTTTTAGAAGATGGAAAGCCAGTTATTAATGAGGTTTGTCTGTATTTTGAATACAAGTTATACCGCGGAAACCGAACTTCTAAAGTAAATGCAGAACATTTTAGGGCTTTTACAGCGCCAAACTATCCTGAATTGGTAGAATCTGGTGTTCATTTAAAACTAAACAGACATTTATTTCTTCCTGTAAATAAAGATGCAAAACTGATCGTTCATAAGAATTTGGACAATCATGTTGCCATCATCAAAATGTTTCCTGGAATGAGCGAAGTAGTTCTAGCTTCAATCCTTTCTACTAAAGGATTGCGAGGAATTATTCTAGAAACTTACGGCTCAGGAAATGCTCCAACAGAGGATTGGTTTTTAAATCTAATAGAAAAAGCCATTAAATCTGGAATGCATATCGTAAACGTAACCCAATGTTCTGGAGGAAGTGTCAATATGGGACAATACGAAACGAGTACTGCTTTAAAATCGCTAGGAGTTATTTCTGGAAAAGACATTACAACAGAAGCCGCAATTACAAAATTAATGTATTTGTTAGGGCATAATATTCCGCAAAATGAATTTAAAGATATTTTTGAGACTGCACTTCGTGGCGAGATATCTCTTTAAATAAAAATTCCAATATTTTTAAATCCCAAATTCTAAAATCTAAAGTTGGAATTTGGGATTTTTATATTAAAAATTTTATTAAAAATTTCGCTTAACCGCGCAGTTTGTCATCCTGACGAAGGAAGGATCACATAAGAAACTCGGCAACGTTAAGATAGCGAAACCCGACAGGTTTTAAAACCTGTCGGTTTGTTTTTAATGGATTAAACGTTCAGTTTGTCATTTCGACGAAGGAGAAATCTTCGCGAGAAGCTCGATAAAGATTGGTTTATTTGCATGCGGAATTACTACTGTGATCCTTCCTTCGTCAGGATGACAAGACTGTGGGAAATTGGAATTTAGTTTTTAGAATTTTGATATGGAACCGGGCAAGTTTCCAAGTCTTCTTCAGTTGCTTTATGTTTTTTATAATAAACGTAAACAATAACAGAAAGAATACAAATAATTCCCTGAATGGCAACGGTAGTTCTTACGCCAAGCGAATGAGAAACATAACCGATAATTAAACTTCCAACAGGAATCATTCCCTGATATGCCATCATATAATAACTGATACTTCTAGAACGCATGCTAACAATACTATGAGTCTGAATATAAATGTTGATCGATGAGGTTTGTCCCATCATTCCGATTCCGCTTAAAGTCATACAGATCAATGCAATTGTAATACTACTTGAAACTGCTAGAATAATAATACTGAAACCTAACAATAAACTGGCAGCAATCATTAGTTTTCCCATATTTTCAGACGATTTTAAATTGGCCAAATAAATTGCTGATATAACAGAACCAATTCCGGCCGCACTCTCAAACCAGCTGAAAGTTTCGGCATTTCCGCTAAAAATATCTTTGGCGAAAACGGGCATCAAAGTATTAAAAGAAATTACAAACAAACTGCTGCAAGTCAGCATCAAAAGCATTCTTGCCATTTCGCTTTCTTTTTTCACATAATCAAGTCCTTCTATAAGATCGTCTAGCATATTCAATTTGTTTTCGGCTTTAATATGTGGTGTGATTTTCATCATCATTAGCGAAATCAAGACAGGCACGTAACTAATAAAGTTCCCGATAAAACAAATGTCTTCTCCATATTGGTGCAGAATAATTCCCGCAAGCGCAGGTCCAGCGATTCTTGCAAAATTGTTTAAAGTGGAGTTAAGCGCCACAGCATTTGGAAGATCTTCTTTATTATCGACAATATCAATCATCATGGTCTGACGGCAAGTCATATCAAAAGCATTAATAATTCCTTGAATTAAACTCAAAGCTAGAATAAAATTGATATTATAAATTTTAAGATAAATAAGCAAAGCCAAAGCTCCGGCTTGAAGCATCGCCAAAGATTGCAAAACCATCATAGCACGGTGTCTGTCATAACGTCCAATAATACTTCCTGCAAGAGGTGCCAGAAATAAAGACGGAATCATGCTTAAAAAAGTCGCTAATCCCAGTAGAAAAACAGATCCAGTTATGCTATAAACCATCCAGCTTACGGCAGTTTTCTGCATCCAGGTTCCAATTACTGAAACAGATTGTCCATAAAAGAACAACTTGAAATTTTTTGATTTTAACGCTTTAAACATAGTCCTAAATATTTAATACAAAGGTCGGGATTATGATTTCATTAGAAAAATTAATAATTTTACTGATAATAAGTAGTAAAACTTATCAATATGGAAATCTATCAACTGCAATATTTTATTAAAACTGCTGAGGTTTTGCATTTTACCAAAGCGGCAGAATTGTGTTTTGTAACGCAATCGGGGCTTTCGCAGCAAATAAAGAAACTTGAAGAAGAATTGGGAATGCCATTGTTTAAGCGAATTGGTAAGAAAGTGCAATTGACAGAAGCTGGAGCTGTTTTCTTGATTCATGCCAAAAAAGTGGTCGAAAACGTAGAAAACGGAAAGCAGGCGATTGAAGATTTAAACGAAATGATTGGCGGAGAGCTCAGAATTGGTGTAACCTATATTTTTGGATTATTGATTCTGCCTGTTGTAAACGCCTTCGCCAAACGATATCTGAATTTAAGAATAGTCGTAGAATACGGCACAACAGAAGCTTTAGAACAAAAACTGATTAATAATGAATTGGATTTGGTTTTGGTAATTTCATCGCATGAGATTGGACCTCCAATTCAGAAAGTGCCTTTGTTTACTTCGAACATGGTTATGGCGGTTTCAAAATCGAACTCTTTAGCTGAATTAGAAAAAATACCGTTTAAGAGATTAGATGAAGTGCCATTAATTCTTCCAGGAAAAGGTTCTAATTCAAGAGAATATGTTGAATTGCTGTTTGCAAAACACAATATGAATCCGAAAATTTCGATCGAGTTAAATTCGATTCATGCGCTATTGCAAATGGTAGAAAACAGTGATTGGGCAACGATTGTAGCAGAAAAAGCATTGAAAGGTTGGGAGCATAGCCTTAAAGCCATTCAGATTACAGGCGTAGTAACCAAACGAGATTCGTTTATGCTGACAATTGGCAGTTATCAAAAGAAAGCGGTAAAATTGTTTATGGAAGAATTTAGAAAAAGTATAAACGAATCTTAATTTTACTTTTTAAACTCGATTTTTTTTGTGTTATTTGCAGACCAAAATAGAAAGGTGTCCGAGTGGTTTAAGGAGCTAGCCTGGAAAGCTAGTATATGGGTAACTGTATCGAGGGTTCGAATCCCTTCCTTTCTGCGAGTTTTTAACTAAAAATAATACCAAACCTCGAAATGTATATTTCGAGGTTTTTTTATTAACTTTCTATAATGTGTTAAATCTATTAAGTTGTAATTATTAAGCTTGGAGGAGTATAAATGATTTTATTAAAAAAGAATGGCAAAAGGAAAAAGTATTAATGTTGAAGGAACTCAAATTACTATCTTATCAAAAAAAGGAGGAGAAGAATATATTTCTTTAACCGATATGGCACGTAGTCAATTACAAGAAGTTGTAATTATAAAATGGCTGAGCCTTAAAAGCACAATTGAATATCTTGGAGAATGGGAAGCATTGTACAATCCAGATTTTAATTATACCGAATTCGGTATAATTAAAAATGAAGCAGGTACTAATAATTTTGTGCTTTCGGTAAAACATTGGATAGAAAGTACAGGTGCAATAGGACTTACTGCAACTGCTGGGCGATATGGAGGGACTTACGGACACAAAGACATAGCTTTTCATTTTGGGATGTGGATTAGTCCTAGGTTTCAACTATTGTTAGTAAAAGAATTTCAAAGACTTAAAGAAGAAGAAAATGAAAGACTAAATCTAACATG
The DNA here is from genome assembly GCF_013388355.1 of Flavobacterium sp. LPB0248. Lineage (GTDB taxonomy): Bacteria > Bacteroidota > Bacteroidia > Flavobacteriales > Flavobacteriaceae > Flavobacterium. The sequence continues at coordinate 2,393,635 of NZ_CP058246.1, read as the reverse complement.
GAATTTACAGCGAACTTTAGCAAAAGTAAATTATAAGATACATACTGATGCTATAAAAGAGAATTTGATCCCTCAATTGCTTACTAAAGAAAAAATAAATTTTATATATGCAGATGAAGCAGACTTGTTAAATGTAGCATTGTTTGGAAAAACAGCAAAACAATGGCGTATTGAGAACCCAAATAGCACAGGCAATATAAGGGATGAAGCAACAATTGAACAACTGGTTGTACTTAGTAACATTGAAAGTATTAATGCTGTTTTAATAAATAAAGGGATGATACAAAGTCAACGTCTAGAACAATTGAATGCTATTGCTATAACACAAATAAAATCATTATTAGGTAATATAAACCTAGACAAGTTAAAATAATGTATTGTAAAAGCTTTTATTTCTTATTCAACAACTTCTCCAAATACTCATTTTTATCCTTTTCAGCCTGTACCAAACGTTCATAAAGTTCAACAACTTTGTCTAAAGGATTAAAAGTGCAATCATTATAATGTTTATTAAAAGCTGCATTATCATAAATATTATTAAAGTAATTAATTACAGCTTCTTCCGAAAAGTTTTTAATGGCTTCAACAGTCATTCCAAGCACTTTTGCCACTTCTTTCAATTTGTCTTCGTCTATGGTTTCACTATTTTCCATGGTAGAAACACTTTGTTGACTCATTCCTAAAGCTTGTGCCAAAGCTTCTTGTTTCATGTCTTTCAGCTCGCGAATTCGGCTGATCTTGCGTCCTATATGACTTGGTTTTGTTGTTGTGCTCATAAATCAAAGATATTTAAAATCTTAAATAAAAATAATATTTTGGTAAAAAACAGGTTCTTTTTGTAAGATACAGCTTTCAATATATATGCAAAAATACAGTTTTTCAGACAATTAATTATACACTAAAGCTTAATCTCAAACAAACTAAAAGAACCTTCTTTATAATGTTCTGGTAATTCGTTGGTCCATTCAATGGTGCTTATTCCTTTGTATTCGAAACCACAGCTGGTATAATATTTATTTATTCTTTCGTTACCGCTGTGCGTATCAAGTCTAATGTATTCTTTATTATTTTCTTTAGCATATTGCTTAACCCAATCAATAATTTTTTTGACATAAGATTGTCCTCTAAACTTCGGGTTTGTAGCAATACGATGTAAATAAACTGCAGGATCTTTACTGGCTTCTTTCCAGATAATTAAATCATCAAAAGTAAGTACAAATGTACAGGCGACTTCGTTTCCTTCTTTGATTATAAAATGACGATTTTCGGCAATTTCTTTTTCTATTAATGCTCTTTCAAAACCTCTCCAACTTTTGTTGTTTACTGTTTTTTGATATGATGTCGCTTGATTGTAAATATCGAAAACAGTATCGATATCTTCGTTTGTAGTTTTAAAAAATTCCATTATTAAGCTTTATTCTGTCGATTAATGAATCTTCAAAGGTAAATCTTTCAATAGCTTTAGAGAGGAGAAATGTTTAATTTATGCTTTTTTTATCAGAGTTCAACCAAACAACATTTTGTTCCGATTCGTGATTTTGACCAATAATAGCTCTATATAATTCTGGTCTTCTAGCTTTTATATAACGACTTCCTCCTGCAAGATTACATTTTTCGGGAGTAATTAGTGCCGTTGCAAAAGAATCGTCAAAAGTGCGGCATTCTGCTAGAATATCTCCAAAAGGATCAATAATCATAGAACAGCCGTTTTTTAATTGATCGTCGTCCATGCCAATTGGGTTCGAAAAAATGGCATAAATGGCATTGTCGTAAGCTCTTGCAGGAAGCCATTTCATTAACCAGTCACGACCTTTCATTCCGTCAAACTCTAATCGTAACGAAGTTGGATCGGCTTCGCGATTTTCCCAAAGCTGAGGTGCCACAAAACCAGCGCCAGGTCGGGTAGAAGGTGTGCACATCGTTACGTGAGGCATAAATATAATATCGGCACTTAGAAGCTTTGTTGCGCGTACGTTTTCGATAATATTATTGTCGTAACAAATTAAAATACCGCATTTCCAGCCTTCAATTTCAAAAATACAATAACGATCTCCAGGTGTTAAATACGGGTTTATAAACGGATGTAATTTTCGATATTTAGCAACTAAACCATTTTTATCCACGCAGACATAGGCTTTGAAGAGATTATCGTTTTCGTCTTTTTCAAAAAGTCCGGCCAATATTACGATGTTATTGTTTTTGGCAATTTCGATTAATTTTAGAATGCTTTCTCCACTCGGAATCAATTCTGCCAAATCTAACATTTGGTCTTTCGATAAGTTTCTTGCAAATGTATATCCGGTTATAGAACATTCATGAAAAGAAATTACATCGCACCCTTCATGAGAAGCTTTTTGAGAAAGTTTTTCAATTACAGATAGATTATATTTTTTGTCTCCGCTTTTGTTTTCAAATTGTGCAGTAGCAATTTTTAGATTTTTCATATAGTAAGCTATTAATTATTAGATCAAAAATAGCTTTATCAATATGTCGTGAATTGTACAAAACCGACATTTTAGAATGTTGAAGCAGGAAATCTTTTGATAAGATTATTGGCTAATTTTCCTGTGTTATAAACATATTCTGTTGGAGTAATTCCGGTATGTTTTTTAAACTCTTTTATTAAATGAGATTGATCTGAAAATCCAGCGTCGTAACAAATTCCAGTTAGATTGATGTCGTCGGGTTTGTTTTTCAATAGTTTCAAAAAATAATGCAGTCGTACAACGTTGCCAAATTTCTTAGGATTAAGACCAATACATTCTTTGAATTTTCTTTCGAGGTGTCTTTCGGTATAGCCCGTGTATTCTACCAATTGTTTTATAGAAAAAAGACCTTTCTTGTCAATTATAAAATTTAAAGAGTGATTCACTATTAACTGATTTGAAGAAGGTTTTGAAGCAATTGCTGATCTGAAAAATTGATTTAACAGCTCAACACGAGTCTGATTGTTTTCTTCTGATAATTGTTCTTGCAGCTCAATAATCTTTTGGTCAAACACATCTTCTACCGGAATAATAGAATCGTGAAATTCGCTGGCAGGAATTCCTAATAATTGATGTATTCCGTTGGGTTGAAATACGACAATGATTAGAGTTATTTCATTTTCAGAATAAAGATCTTTAAAGCCATTAAGTTGTCCGTATAAAAATGAAACAGGCAAATAATCTTTTATTTGCTGTTTGTTAATTCCAGAAATAAGCTTGCTTTTTACAGAAAATACAAGACCAGTATTACCATCAGAAAACAAACGAAATTTTTGAATTGCAGTTTCTGCATTATCTAAAAATAGATAATGTTTGATATAAGGTGATAATTCTTTTGGTGGAGAAACTTGCATGATTCCAGTTCATATTTATTCATAAATGAAATTGTCATTTATTGTGGCGCCTTGGTTTTGTAAATCTAATAAAACTTCTTCTATTCTATGCTGTACATCGTCGCCAGTTTGTATTAATTCTTTTAGAAGAACTATTTCATAACCGCTTTTCAGTCCGTCCAGCGCCGTTTGTTTTATGCAGTATTCTGCCAGAAAACCACATAAAACAAGTCGGCGGATTTTATTTTCTTTTAAGAATTTTTTAAATTCCTGAGACGAAAAACTGCTGTGCTGTGTTTTTGAAATTAAGATTGAAGAATCATCAAAGTTGAGATCAATTTCATGGCCTTTTGTTCCTTCAATGCACATTGAAATTCCGTTGCCAAATTGGTCTTTTTGATAATTAGAAAAAATAATCACAAATCTCTTAGTATCAATTTGTTTTATTAGACTGTTAATCTTGTTTTTGACTTTTATTATCTGCTTGATGGGATGTTTTTTTGCATACACACCTTCTGGATCAGTAAAGTCTTTTTGAGGATCTATAATTACCAGTAATTCTTCAGATGTTAATTGCATAATGTCGTTTTTAATTTTAAGTTTAAATCATCAAGAATTAACTTCGTGCAAAATTAGACATATTTTTCGATTATATTTTTTCTGATTCCTTGTAGATGTTTCTCTCCATAGTGATGTGAAGTCTTTCGAACATTTCAGAAATATTGAACCCTTCTTTTTTATAATGAGCTTGTACAGCTTCTTTTGCATTTTTCAAAACAGTTTCATTTTCCCAAACTGCAATTGTGATGTAAATTAAATTGCCATTTTCGTCAGTGCGTTCGTAAGCATTGTCATTTACAAATCCGTTTAAATGTTTTATGAAGTTTCGGTTGATTCGTACTCGTTCTAAAAATTCTTGCTTTGATTTCTCGGGAACGATAAATTTATCAATAAAAATTTGCTGCATGGTTTCGGATTTTTTAGATTCAATTTGTGAATTAATTGTGGCTGATTGAGCATTTGCTTTATAGGCGAGCAATGTCAAAAAGACAATTCCGATTAAAAGATTTGTTTTCATAATTTCTGTTTTTATTGATGTAAAATTCAGAATTGTGAAAACCAAATCATTGTAAAAAATCATTGATTTACCAAAAAGAAGGAAATCTGAAAAACTCAGTTGGTGTTTGTCCTGTGAACAATTTGAAGTCTTTATTGAAGTGAGGCTGGTCAAAATAACCTGCGTCAAAAGCTAGATCTGTGAGATTTTGATTTTGTTGTTTAAGATTGATAATAGATTTTATGCGAATCACATAACAGAATTGTTTTGGAGAAGAACCAATTGTTTTTCTGAATCTTTTTTCAAATGCGTCTTGGCTGATATAGAGTGAGTCGGCAAGTTCTTTTATTTTAACGATACCTTTTTTAGATTGTATAATAGTAATGGCAGCAGAGATTAAATCGTCGGGTTTGTAATTGTGAAGTCTTGACAGAAGAAACTGTTCGATAACAGCTATCCTTTGATTATTGGTTTTTGCTTCGGCTAAAAGTTCTTCGATAACTGCTATTTTTTGCTGTGGAATGAAGTTGTCCAATGATACACTTTCTTCAAATAATTCATGAAGAGGTTCTTTAAAAAAAGCTTTAGCACCAGCTTCTTTAAACTGAACGACAAGAGTTGTGGTTTCTTTTTCGTAATTAATTAAACGAACCGATCTGCGAATACCCGAAATTGTAGAAATTGGCAATTTGTCGGATTGATTTTCTTTAATATAACTGACAGTACCTTTACATCGAAAGGCAATTGCTAGAGAAGTGCTGGGCAAAACCCTATTTATCAATTCGTCTTCGCTTTCAATAATTCTGTAAGTCTTAATAAAAGGCTTTAATTGCACTGTTGGAATAAAATCGATAATTTTCATTTGATATTGTTTTCAACAGATTGAATTTCAAAGGTATGAAAAATAAAATTCCAATAACTCAGCTGTTTTTGAAACAGTTTAAGTTATTGGAATTTTTTAAAGAACTTATTTTGTTTATTAAACCATTTCAGTTTTCATCACAATTTCTTCTTCAATAGCGTTCCAAAGTCCGATACGTTTTTCTAAAGCAAGAATTGAAACTTCTTCAACTTCTTTCCATTTTTGAGCATCTTCCTCACATAATTCAGTAATCATGGTCATTGCCATTGGTCCGTGTTCATCGGCATCTAGTTCGATATGTCTTTCAAAATAATATAACAGTTTTGCTAAATCGCTCTCTGGCAGATTTTTTTGAAAGTTCTTTAAGATTTCCGTAAACATACTCGGAATCAAATCTTCTCTTCCAAAAGTAAATGCAGCGGCAATTTCGTGTGGTTTTCCTTCTTCAATAACTCTAAATGTAAAATCTAAAAAGGCTTTTACATTTGGATGTAAATTACTTTGCTTGATAGCAACAAATATATTGTGAAGAGAATTTACTTCTGATAAGAAGTTTAAAACTCCTGTTGTATCTGCACCGCAGGCTTCCATAGCTTCAAGATACATTTCGTAGTGACTTTGTCTTCTTCCGTCAATACTTAAATCTGTTTCTTCTGCAAGAACAATTTCATTAATTAAATATCTAGTTTCTGGATTTTTTGTAGCAAACCAAGGCGTTGTTGTACAGGTAAGTTTGGCTTGTAAAGCTTTTAATAATGACATAAAATCCCAAACAGCAAAAACGTGAGTTTCAAGAAAACTGTGCAGGTCGTCTATATTTTGAATCTTATTGTATAAAGAATGATTTAATAGTTGGTCTTTTTGTGGTTGTATGCTTTTGTTTATCGTTTCGATATTCATTTTTGAAAAAATTTTGATGCAAAGATAAAAAGCTTCTTCGTGAAGAAGAAGCTTTTTAGATTGATTTTGTATATATTTTAATAATTATCAATTATTTAAATGCTGGAATTCCGGTTACATCCATTCCAGTTATCAATAAATGTATGTCGTGAGTTCCTTCATAAGTAATAACACTTTCAAGGTTCATCATATGACGCATAATTGAGTACTCGCCTGTGATTCCCATACCTCCAAGCATTTGTCTGGCCTCGCGTGCAATAGTAATGGCCATATTTACATTATTACGTTTTGCCATAGAAATCTGTGCAGTAGTTGCTCTACCTTCATTTCTTAAAACTCCTAAACGCCAAGTTAATAATTGTGCTTTTGTGATTTCGGTAATCATTTCAGCCAGTTTTTTCTGCTGTAACTGTGTTCCTCCAATTGGTTTTCCAAACTGAATTCTTTCTTTTGAATATCTTAAAGCGGTATCATAACAATCCATTGCAGCACCAATTGCTCCCCATGCAATTCCATAACGAGCAGAATCTAAACAGCCAAGCGGGGCACCTAAACCAGATTTGTTTGGTAAAAGGTTTTCTTTAGGAACTTTTACATTGTCAAAAATTAATTCTCCTGTTGCAGATGCACGAAGTGACCATTTATTATGCGTTTCTGGAGTTGTAAAACCTTCCATGCCACGTTCTACGATTAAACCGTGAATTCGGCCTTCTTCATTTTTAGCCCAAACAATAGCGATATCAGCAAATGGAGCATTCGAAATCCACATTTTAGCACCATTTAAAAGATAATGATCGCCCATATCTTTAAAATTGGTAATCATACTTCCAGGATCAGACCCATGATCTGGTTCGGTTAAACCAAAACATCCTATATATTCTCCCGTAGCAAGTTTTGGAAGGTATTTCATTCTTTGTTCTTCGTTTCCATATTTCCAAATCGGATACATTACCAAAGAAGATTGGACAGATGAGGTAGATCTTACACCAGAATCGCCCCTTTCTATTTCCTGCATAATTAAACCATAAGAAATTTGGTCTAATCCCGCACCGCCATATTCTACAGGAATATAAGGTCCGAAACCGCCAATTTCGCCTAGACCTTTAATAATTTGTTTAGGAAATTCTGCTTTTTGAGCATATTCTTCAATAATAGGAGAAACTTCTTTTTTAACCCAAGCACGAGCAGATTCGCGAACCAATTTATGTTCGTCTGATAATAAATCGTCTAGGTTAAAATAATCTGGAGATTGAAATAGGTCTGGTTTCATGTTTTTTAATTTTTAGCAAAGCAAATTTACATAATAAAAATATAACAAATACCGGTTAAATTGTTGTATTATTTTACGGTAAAAATAAAATTAATAGGAATTTGGCAAATTAATTGTAGTTTATTGATAATTTATAGACTATTTTTGAATACCAAAAACTAACTTAATGAGGCTGATCATCTCTTTATTTTTTTTACTATTAATATTTTCCAGTGGGACTGCTCAAATCAAAGAGGAGTTCACGGAACAAAGGTACTTAGAATTACAGGATAAAATTCGTTTCAGCATGAATGGTAACTTCGACCAGGGTCTTGAGTATGCAGAAGAATTAAAGAAATCCAACAACAATGAACACGTAGCATTTGCCTATGGTGCAGGATCATATCTTTATCAATTAAAAAATAATAGAGCTAAAAGTGATGAATGGTTTACCAAGGCATTAGCTTATTATAATAAACTGCCAGAATCTGTTCAAAAAATAAATCTTAGAGCCTACCTATATAATTATAAAGGATTGATAGAATGGAAGAGACGAAACTTTAGTAATGCTCTTACTAATTATCAGGAAGGAATTAAACTCTCTATCAAAACTAATGATGTTATCCAGATTGTAAAGTTTAAAAGTAACATCGCCTTGGTTAATGAAGCTGTGGGTAATTATGAACTTGCCGTTAAAAATCTTAGACAAAACAGTGATTTTTTAGATAAGAACGAAAATCTTTATGATAAAGACCAATTTCAGAATAGTAGAAGTAACATTTATACCAATCTAGGGAATGTCTACGAAGGTTATTATATGAAGAATCGAAGTAAAGCCTTTTTACTTGATTCGGCCGAATACTTTTACAAAAGGGCGATAACCTATTCTCAAAACTATATGGATAATAAAATGACGGCTACTTTAAGTCTAGGAAATATCTATTTGTTGAAAAAAGATTTTAAAAATGCCGAAAGGTCTTATTTTGATATTGCAATGTATGCGAAACAAAATAATGACGAGGACTATTATAAGACTGCAAATTATAATTTGGGAGATCTTTATTATGCTCAAAAGAAATACGATAAAGCCCTGATATTCCTGAAAAAAGTTGATTCGCTTTATCTTAAGGAAAAGAAAATAGATGTGAGCTATTTTCAATCCAATTATGTCCAGGCCAAAATTTATAATATTCTAAACGAGCCTGAATTGGCTTTTAAGCATTCTAAAATTTATTTAGATTCTTATGAAAAATATGAGGGGCAACTGAGGGAAGAAGCTTTAGAAGTTAATTATAAATTGGGTACTGCAAATCTGAGTGATGAGATGTTGAGCATTCAAGAGAAATATAAATATGAAGTTTTATGGAATAAAGCCCTAAAAGTCTTCTATGTTATTTTGGTTGTTGGGATTGTATTTTTCTTGATTAAAAATATTAGAGATAAGAATAGAGCGCAGAAAAAAATGAACGCTTTAATTGAAGAGTTTAAAGCTAATCTTGAGAAAAAAGAATCTGAAAAAGCAGCATTAGAGAAAAACATAGTTTTGGAAGAGTCTATAGAACTAGAAGATACACAGCTTAAAAAAGAAAATGCAAATCTTAGTATTGATGAGGCTAAAGAAAATAAAATCGTAGAAAAATTATTGGCGCTAGAAGAGAAACTAGAATATCTAAATGCAGATTTTACGCTTTCGTATGTTGCCAAAAAAATTAAAACCAATACAACTTATTTATCCTATGTTGTCAATAAAAGATTTGGAAAATCTTTTGGAGAATATTCAAATGAGTTAAAGATTAATTATGTTATTAATCAGATGATTACAAATCATTTGTATCGTAAATATTCGACTCAGGCAATTGCAGAAAGTGTTGGTTTTAAAAATGCCGTTTCATTTGCAAAATCGTTTCGCAAAAGAACTGGAGTGTCTCCAGCTCAATTTGCGAACAATATTTAAGCTTGAATTATTAACCATTTCCTCCACCATTGGTTTTTATAGGATAGCTTACAACAGGCGGGTCAATAGAGTCGTTTTCACCTCCTCTAATAATTCTTTGAGTTTTTTTGTCTATTTTTTCTAGTTCAAAATCTTTGAATGTCAATATTTTAGTTTTCATGGGTTAAATTTTTTTAGTTGTTTTTTATACTACATATTTGAAAATAAGATCAGCCGTTTCCTCCACCATTAGTTTTTATAGGATAGCTTACAACAGGCGGGTCAATAGAGTCGTTTTCACCTCCTCTAATAATTCTTTGAGTTTTTTTGTCTATTTTTTCTAGTTCAAAATCTTTGAATGTCAATATTTTAGTTTTCATGGTTTAAATTTTTTAGTTGTTTTTTATACTACATATTTGAAAATAAGATCAGCCGTTTCCTCCACCATTAGTTTTTATAGGATAGCTTACAATAGGAGGATCAACAGTGTCGCTACCGCCTCCTCGAATAATTCGTTGTGTTTTTGTATCTATTTTTTCTAATTCGAAATCTTTGAATGTCAATATTTTAGTTTTCATGTCTTAATTTTTAGTTGTTTTTTATAATTGAAATCTGTAAATGCAAATCAGCCGTTTCCTCCGCCATTAGTTTTTATAGGATAACTTACAACAGGCGGGTCAATCGATTCGTTTTCACCTCCTCTAATAATTCTTTGAGTTTTTTTGTCTATTTTTTCTAGTTCAAAATCTTTGAATGTCAGTATTTTAGTTTTCATGTCTTGAATTTTGTAGTTTTTTATACTATGATATTATATATTAAGAATCAGCCGTTTCCTCCGCCATTGGTTTTTATAGGATAGCTTACAACAGGCGGATCAATAGGTTCGTCATCACCTCCTCTAATAATTCTTTGAGTTTTCCTGTCTATTTTTTCTGTTTCGAAATCTTTGAATGTCAATATTTTATTTTTCATGTCTTTTTTTTGGATTACTTTTTTTGGAATTTTTGCTATTTTAAGATGTCTATCAGCCGTTTCCTCCACCATTAGTTTTTATAGGATAGCTTACAATAGGAGGGTCTGTAGAATCGTTGCCACCTCCTCTAATAATTTTTTGAGTTTTCTTGTCTATTTTTTCTACTTCGAAATCTGCTAATGTGAATATTTTATTCTTCATGTTTTTGAATATTTAGTTTATTATTTTGTACTATTAATCTGTCATATTTGTTTTTTTGCAGTTTTGTCAAATGCGACAAAAGAGCGCTAAAAAATTTGGTTTATGCTAAATTTTTTTTGGGTTTTATAGGTCAAAAGCAATAAAAAATCTAGTTTTATTTGCGAGATAAAACTTTCAAATTAAGGTATTGCTTTTTGCTTTTTAGGGGAGTTTTTCGCTTCCGATTTGAGGCTTTTTTTTACTATTAAAGTCGTTTTTTTGAACCTCCTTTTTATGATTTTTTTTCTTGAAATCTGTATGTTTTTTTTGCCCTTATTTTCATGTTTTATGATGTTTAGATTATTACTTATCCAAAACTAGATAAAAAGCAAAACCGTTAATCGAAAATAGGCTTTCTGAGCTTTTTGTTGAAAAATTAACTATATAACTATCTGGTAATTAGATTGTTGTGTGTGGTACTATACTTGGTATAATTTATAAATTGTATGTGGTATAATTAATAAAATGTATGTGTTCATGTGATTTTTATCAATAAAAACCCCAATCTTTGCAGTGTAATTATGATTTAAAAACAATCAAAAACGATGTTAAAACTGGTCCAAAAATTTCTACAAATCAATCGATACTCAGACATCAAAAATGAGTTCAAGGACCTGTTTTTGTCTCATCCAAATTATCCGAGTTTGTTTGCCATTACAGACTCGTTTGATTTGCTTTCGGTAGAGAATGCAGCCGTAAGAGTTTCGAAAGAGCAGATCGAAGATTTGCCGTCAAATTTTTTGGCGTATTTTAAAGATGAGTTGATACTGGTTGAAAAAATTAAAAGTGGGGTTAGAATTACAACCACAAAAAAAGGAAGCCAGAAATTATCTTATGATAAATTCCTTTTAGACTGGAACGGTGTAATTGTTGCCATTGAACCAAACAACGTAGTAGCAAGAGATAATTTAAAATTCGAATACAATTGGCTTAAATATTTTCTGCCTTTTGTACTTGTAGCAGGGTTGTCTTTTTACTATAATGGTTTTGACTGGTTTAGTACCACATTCTTGGTAACATCAGTTCTTGGTTTAATTGTGAGCATATTTATTGTTCAAGAAAAATGGGGAGTTAAAAACACTGTAATTTCAAAATTCTGTAATTTAAGTTCTAATTCTTCTTGTCACTCAGTAATAAGTTTCAACGATGATATTGCAAACAGATGGTTAAGTTTCTCAGATTTGCCATTACTTTTCTTTAGTGCAAGCATTATCGCAATATTAGTACAGCCTTTAAGCTCTGCTATTTTTGTTGGGCTTTTAAGTCTGTTGGCTATTCCAATAATAGTTTGTTCGATCTGGATTCAAAAATTTGAGATTCAAAAATGGTGTATAATGTGTTTAGCAATATCATTTTTAATATTGGCTCAAAGCATTATTTGGTTTTCGTCAGATCTTTTTACATTGAGTTTTAGTTTTAATGAAATTTTTCCTTACGTATTCTCTTTATTGCTTTTAATGCCAATTTGGGCGACAGTTAAAGTGATGATTAGAAAAATGCTTGATAACGAAAACTCTCTTAAAGAGCTTAAGAAATTTAAAAGAAATTACTCTCTATTGAACTTCTTGTCTAAAAAAGTAAAATATACAAAAGGGTTTGAAGATTTGCGAGGTTTGACATTTGGTAATAAAAATGCAGGAGTTAGACTTTCTGTAATTCTTAGTCCAAGTTGCGGGCATTGTTACAAAACTTTTCAAGAAGCTTTTGATTTGGTACTGAAGTTTCCAGACAAAATATATTTGAATGTTCTTTTTAATATTAACCCAGAAAACAACGATAATCCTTACAAAGCAGTTGTTGAAAGACTTTTAACTATTAATAGAACAACACCTGGAAAAACGGTAGAAGCGATTTCAGATTGGTACATTAAAAGAATGTTGCACAAGAAATGGCTTAAGAAATGGAATGTTGATTCTGTAAGTATGATGATAAATCAGGAAATTCAGAAACAATATGATTGGTGCTCTATGAACAATTTTAATTATACACCTATTAAAATTGTAAACGAAAGGCTATTTCCAAATGAATATGAATTGAATGAGTTGAAATATTTCTTAAATGATTATGTAGACGAAGTTCAAGTTTTAGAGAAAATAGCTTAAGATACAGAAGCTTCAACTGTTGAAATAGAAGAGAATAACCCCCGATTAAAAAAACCTGCAGTTATGTTAAAGAACATTTTGAAGTTGAAAAGTGCAGTAGAATTGACTGCGAATGAGCTGAAAACAATAAACGGAGATCATGCTCCTATTTGTGAAGATGGATTTAAAGCTAAAAGATGTACAGAATTTGGAACAGTACCAGCTTACTGGAACTGCATACCAAATCGTTATGTTGGAAGCTGTTAAAGAAGATTTTTTTAAGTATCAAGTTATTTAAGATTTGAGGCTTAAACCAAAAAACGTAAATAGCCAGTTATGTTAGAAAAGATTTTAAAAAGTAAAGAAACAAGAAAGCTGACAAAAAAGGAACAGAAAAATATTTTGGGAAATGAGTATCTACAAGAGATCAATTGCCATGATAATGCTGTCGAGAAATACACTGCTTGCTAATTTATAATAGTATATAGCAATATAAAAAACACTATTGTTATATAAAAAGGTAATTAATTATGCTAAAGAAGATTTTAAAGCTAGAAGGTGCTCATTACATAAATAAAAATGAACAGAAAACCATGAAAGGAGGAATTCCGGAATGTTGGGTTTATGCTTTAGAAGCTGGATGTTTTTTAATACCGTTAGGCGAAACTTGTCCGTTAAATACATCATCGGGCATATGTGATACAAGCCGTCTTTGTTGTTAAGTTGAAAATTATTAAATTATTATAATAATGTAAAATAAAGCCTTTTTAAAATTTAGTCATGTTTTTTTTAATTCGTAGGCGCTCAATCGTGGAACATTGAGCAAATTATCCCAACATTGATGATTGGTGTCGGGATTCTCAGGATAATTGGCCACCTGATTAGTTTTATTTGGTTAGGGCTAATCAAGTGCCATATTCCTAGAGGAAAACTAAAATACGAGTACTTATCGTATTTAAAGTACTAGAGAAGTGAATTTACTTCTCTTTATTTAAAAGAGCAAATAGTTTATCTATAGAGACAGACAGAAACTTCAAATGTCTTAAAAGGAGTGTAGTGCAAACAAGCTAAAAAGCAGAGAAAGCATGTTAAAGAAAATTCTAAAATTAGAAGGAGCTCAAGAGCTAACTAGAGATCAACAAAGATTAATTAAAGGCGGAATTGCTTGCGGTGCTGGACACCCTCCATGTAAAAGTGGTTTTCACTGCGTTATTCCAGATGGCGGTGAGGGATATTGTAAAAGTAATTAATTGTAATAGTATTTAGGATATAAAAATATCAAAAAAAGCTTTGTTGTTAAAACAAAGCTTTTTTTGATAAAAATAGTTCTGCATAAATATTTTTTTAAGAATTTTTGTATAATATTGCTAAAATAAACCTAAATACAAGATTGAAAAAATTCGCTCATTATAAGCAGGCAGATTTTAAAGACTGTGGCCCCACATGTCTAAAAATTATTGCAAAACATTACGGTAAGACAATCCATATTCAGGATCTTAGAGATTTTAGCGAGACGACCCGCGATGGAAGCAATCTCCTGTTTCTGAGTGATGCCGCCGAGAAAATTGGTTTTAGGACTTTGGGAGTAAAACTGAGCTTAGAAAGATTGGAAGAAGCTCCGTTGCCGTGCATTCTGCATTGGAATAAAAACCATTACGTTGTACTTTATAGAATTAAAAAAGGGACTTACTATATTTCAGATCCTGCATTTGGGCTAATTGAATACAATAAGGAAGATTTTTTAAAATTGTGGATTGGCAGCAATGCCGATGATGGGACAAAGGAGGGAATTGCACTGCTGATCGAAGCAACACCTAAATTTTTTCAGTCTGATTTTGATAAAGAAGATCATAAAGGGTTGGGTTTTGGAATTTTGTCCCAATACGTGATCCGATACAAATCGTATCTTTTTCAACTAAGTATCGGGTTGCTGGCCGGGAGTTTACTGCAACTGATATTTCCTTTTTTAACCCAGAGCATTGTAGATGTCGGAATCCAGAACCAGAATATCCATTTTATTTATCTGATTCTCTTTGCCCAGCTGTTTCTCTTTGCAGGAAGAACAGGTTTAGAGCTCATAAGAAGCTGGATACTGCTTCATCTCTCCACGCGTATTAATATTTCACTGATTTCAGATTTCTTTATCAAGCTAATGAATCTTCCGATTTCTTTTTTTGATGTAAGAATGACAGGTGACATCATGCAACGTATAAATGACCATCACAGAATCGAAAAAATACTGACCACATCGTCTTTAAATGTGCTTTTTTCTATTATCAATATGTTTGTGCTGGGAGGAGTTCTGGCTTATTTCAATGTAAAGATATTCTTGGTGTTTTTTGCTGGAAGTCTTCTTTATTTTGGCTGGATAAGCATGTTTTTAAAACGGAGGGAGATTTTAGATTACAAACGTTTTGCGGAAGTTTCTAATGAGCAGGGAAAAGTTATGGAGCTTATTAACGGAATGCAAGAAATTAAGCTTCATAATGCCGAAAAACAGAAACGATGGGGTTGGGAATATGTCCAAGCGAGACTCTTTAGGGTTTCGATAAAAGGACTGGTTTTAGAACAATCGCAAACCATTGGGTCGTCGGTAATAAATGAATTAAAGAATATCTTCATTACTTTTTTATCTGCGAAATTAGTTATCGACGGTTCAATTACTCTGGGGATGATGTTGGCAATTAGTTCGATTGTAGGCAGTTTAAATGGCCCAATCGCACAACTTATCCAATTTGTGAGAGAGCTTCAGGATGCTAAAATTTCATTGGCAAGGTTGTCTGAGATTCATGAAAAAGAAGACGAAACGCAGCAGGAAGAGCATCAGTCTCATGATGTCCCTTATGATTCAGATATCGAATTAAAAAATGTCTCTTACAGATATCTAGGTTCAGATATTCCTGTTCTAGATAATTTAACCTTAAAAATTCCAGCCAATAAAGTAACGGCAATTGTCGGAACCAGCGGAAGCGGAAAAACAACGCTCATGAAGCTGCTTCTTAAGTTCTACGAACCCGAAAAAGGAGAGATCCTAATTGGGAATTCGCAACTTAGAAACATATCGCAGTATGCCTGGAGATCAAGCATTGGGGCTGTAATGCAGGAAGGATTTATTTTTAGCGACACCATAGCCAATAATATTGCCTTTGGAGTAGATAAAATTGATAAGGAGCGGCTGGTTTATGCTGCAGATGTGGCAAATATCAAACAGTATATAAGCGAATTGCCATTGGGCTATAACACCAAAATCGGCGCAGAAGGAGTAGGGATGAGTACCGGACAGAAACAACGGATGCTGATTGCTAGGGCAGTGTATAAAAATCCCGAAATTCTGTTTTTTGATGAGGCAACATCAGCTTTGGATGCTAACAATGAAAAAGAAATTATGCAGAAGCTTGATATTTTCTTTAAGAACAAAACCGTAATTGTAATTGCGCACCGATTAAGTACTGTAATGAATGCGGACCAGATTGTGGTTTTGGATAAGGGCAGAATTATTGAAATCGGAAATCATGTTACACTGGTTGAACAGAGAGGTAGTTATTTTGAATTGGTTAGAAATCAGTTGCAGTTAGGAAATTAATTATGGCAGAAAACAACGATACATTTGAATTAAGAAGCGAAGAGGTTCAGGATATCCTGACTAGAGTGCCACATTGGATGATACGATGGGGAACCGTTTTAATATTTGCCATTATCATCATGCTGTTTTTTGTTTCTTGGTTCGTTAAATATCCAGATGTCGTGAAAACCGAGATCGTCATTACAACCAATATCCCGCCAGAAAAAATAGTGTCAAAATCTTCTGGACGTATTGAAGCAATTCTGGTTCGGAATAAAACATTGGTTGAAAAAAACAGCACGCTGGCCATCATTGAAAACACAGCCAATTATAAAGATGTTTTCCTGCTGAAAAAGATTGTTGATAGTTATGATATAAACGGCTCAAAGAAAGAATTTCCTTTTGAGATACTTCAAAACAAACAGTTAGGCGAAATAGAAAGTGCTTTTGCAGTTTTCCAGAAGGATTATCAGGCTCAAGAACTAAATAAAGACCTGCATCCTTTTCAGGTGGAAAGCAGGGCACAGCAGTCCGAAAAAGTGCAGATAACCGAAAGGATCGAAATCCTGCAGCAACAGAAATCAATTAACGAGCACGAACTGGAGCTTCAGAAAAATGAAGTGGCTCGCTTTGAAACCTTATTCAATAAAGGGATTATTTCTGCACAGGAAATGGAAGCGAAAAAATTGGGTTTTCTTCAAGCGCAGAAGAATTACAGAAGTTTATTGTCGTCAATTTCTCAGCTGAGATCTTCTTTGATTGACAATACAAAATCAAGCCAGAATTCGCAGATAAACAGCACTAGAGAAGAGGTTAACCTCGGACGTAACGTGTCACAATCTTTCTATCAATTGAAAAAAGTGATAAGAGACTGGGAGCTGGCTTATGCGCTAAAATCTTCTATCAGTGGCAAAGTGACTTTTTTGCAGGTCTGGAATGAAAATCAGACTATAAATGTTGGAGATAACGTATTTTCAATAATTCCAGATGCTAAAAACAGTTTTATAGGAAAAGTAAAAGCGCCGGCTCTAAATTCAGGAAAAATTAAAGTGGGGCAGCGCGTCAATATCCGTCTAGCCAATTTCCCTGACAGAGAGTTTGGGGTTTTAAAAGGCGAAATCAAAAACATTTCACTGGTTCCCGATAAAGATGGAAACCTGCTTATAGACGTGGCTCTTCCAGACGGACTGAAAACATCCTATAATAAACAGATTGCCTTTCAACAGGAAATGAAAGGAAGCGCAGAAATTGTAACCGAAGATCTGCGTTTAATTGAAAGAATTCTGTATCAATTTAAGAACATTTTTGAACAAGTTTAATACTAATTTTAACTAACCTAAACCACCCCCAAGTTATCAATGAAAAAAACATTACTAATTACTTTTTTACTCTTATTTCAATACTCTTTTTCAAAACCAATTACAGAAACTCAAAAGTTAGCCACAACCTGCAAAGTTTGGGGGTTTCTAAAATATTATCATCCAAATGTTACCGATGGAAGTAAAAATTGGGATGAACAGCTATTTCAAATTTTGCCAAAAATCGAGGAAGCTCAGACCTCTGAAGCATTTTCTTCAGTGCTAGAAAATTGGATTGTTTCTTTGGGAGAAATTAAAAAACAAGAAACTCTAAAACCCGATGTAAAAAAAGAATATTTTGATAAAAACTTCGACTTGTCGTGGTTTAATAATAAGGAGTTGTTCTCGAAATCACTTTCAAAAAAATTAAAGTTTATTGAAGAAAACAGGAATAAGAATCAGCAATTCTATTACACTTCTAATCCCTATATAGAAGTGATAAACGAGATTAAGTACAAGGAATTTAAATGGACGGATAAGAATCTGCGTCTTTTGGCTCTCTTTCGTTATTGGAATCAAATGGAATACTTTTTTCCGTATAAATATAAAATGGACCAAAGTTGGGATTCTGTTTTAATAGAAATGATGCCTCGATTCAGTAATCCAGAATCTGAAATGGATTTTGCATTAGCGATGCGTGAAATTTCAATAAAACTAAACGATACGCACGCTTCCACTCAAATGAGGCAGATGTATGATTATTTTGGAGATAAATTTATTACTGCTGATGTAGCTTTTATAGATAATAAAGCGGTTGTTGTTGCTTTAAAAAATGATTCACTAGCTAAAATTGATGATTTTAGAATAGGAGATGTCGTTACAAAAGTTGATGGAAAAGCAGTAGGAGATTTAATCAAGGAAAATTTGAAATATGCAGAGGGCTCTAATATGCCTGCAATTTTAAAAAATATTTATTGGGCTGTTTTCAATGGAAAAACAGAATCAATCGAAATCGAATTTATTCGTGACAACACCACTTCTGTCAAAAAAGTTAAACGTTACACCTATTCAAAATTAAGAATCACAAATGCTAAAAATGCAGAGAAATGGAAATTATTGGATGATAGTATTGGGTATGTTGATGTTGAGAGAATAAAAGCAGATGAACTTCCTAGTGTAATGAAGCAATTTGAAAATACAAGAGCAATTGTTTTTGACGCCAGAAAATACCCTCAAGAACCAAATATTGAAGAAGACATAGCACAATATTTATATCCAGGAGAAAAAGCATTTGCAAAATTTATAGATGCGGACTTGACATATCCAGGGAGATATGTTTGGAGAGAAGATCAAAAAACAGGAAGAACAAATGCTGATTATTATAAAGGCAAAGTGATTATTTTGCAAAATGAAAAAACGCAAAGTCATGGTGAGCATCTAGTAATGTGTCTGCAAGCAGCTCCAAATGCCACAATCATTGGTAGTCAGACTTCAGGTGCAGATGGTGGAACGTGTAGATTTGAAATTATAAAAGGTTATTCAACCATATTTACAGGTTTTGGAATTTTTTATCCAAACGGAAAAGAAACACAAAGAATTGGTATTGTTCCAGATATCGAAGTTAAACCAACAATTTTAGGTATTCAGCAAGGTAAGGACGAAGTTCTTGAAAGAGCAATTCTTTTTGCTAAAAATGGTAAATAATTAAAAATAACAGTAAAAAAATATCATGAAAAAAATCATCGTTTTTTGTTTAATATTATTGGGAACTGCTGCTTATTCTCAAAAATTAGATTGCATTAGATTTAAGAATGGAAAGTTTGCGGCTCCAGCTTTTCCAGATGAATACGCTATTCGAAAAGATTCTATTGAAGAGTGTTATTTTGATAGTAAATTGCAAACCGTTTGGAGTGTCAAATGGCTTAGTGATTGCAAACTTGAAAGGGTTTGTATAAAAAACTTAGGAGCCGAGAATGTTAAAATTGGAGATAAAAGTGTAGCAGAAATAATTTATACAGACGATGAATGCGTTACTTATAATATAGTATATTTTAATGAAGAAAACCCGAATGGAATAGATTTTCAAAGAGGAGTGTGTCTGCAAAAAGAATAATTTATTTAAAGATATTTTTTACATCTTTAAATAAAAATCTTTAGTCAATTCAATATATTCAGGAGTATAAACGTGTCTGTTGATTTCGACAATAAGTTCGTCGATTTCAATTTCAGGAACTTCATTACGGCTAAAAGCTAATAAACTACGCTTAATTTCCGATTTTGGAGTTCCTTTAACTCTCGTGATTTTTATTGGATAGAGTTCTGATTCTTTTGCTAGAGCAATAAATTTTTCTTCTTCTTTAAAGGGAATAATTAAAACAAATATTCCGTTTTCTGAAAGTAATAAATCGGCAGCTTCAACCAATTCTTCAAATGGCATTGCGTCTTGAAAACGAGCTAAATCACGTTGCTCACTTTCTGTTTTATAATCTTCTGCATAAAAAGGCGGATTCGAAACAATTAAATCATATTCATCTTCTGGTTCTTCAATAAATTCATCTAAACCAGCGTGAAAGCAGAATAAGCGATCTCCCCAAGGAGAACTTTCAAAATTTTCTACCGCTTGTTCGTAAGCGTCTTCATCAATTTCAAGCGCATCAATTTGTTCTGCATTTGTTCTTTGCGCCAGCATCAATGCAATTATCCCCGTTCCAGCGCCAACATCTAAAACACTAAACGGATTATGATGAATAGGAGCCCAAGCACCAAGTAAAACACCATCTGTGCCTACTTTCATAGCGGTTTTGTCTTGTTTAACAGAAAATTGCTTAAACTGAAACATAGTAAATTCTAATTTATTATTAAGATTTTGAATTCAGGTAAGAAACTGAACACTTAAAACTGAGACTGAACACTAAATTAAAGATACATCTCCACAAGACCTTCAGGAAGATCCATGATTACTTTTTTGTTTTCGCGATCAATTTTAACCAAGAAATGGTCAATCATTGGAATTAGCATTTCAACTTCGCCATTTAAAACTTCGAAAAGTGGCTGAGCAGTAGAATCATTTATAGAAGTTATTTTACCAAAAACACCAAGACGTTTGTCTTCAATTTCGAAACCAATAACTTCATGATAGTAGAATTTGTTGCCAGTAAGTTTTGGCAACATAGATAAAGGAAGGAAAACACCGTTTCCGATTAAGGCGTCTGCATCTTCTTCGCTATTAACATCTTCAAAACTAACTCTTAAAAAGTCGTTTTTATGTAAAGAGCTTTTTTCAATAAAAAAAGGAACCAAGTGTTTGTTGTGTTCAACAAACACTGATTCCAGATTTTCGTATAACTCAGGTTCATCCGTGTCTAAATAGACTAAGACTTCACCTTTGAAACTAAATTTTTTAGCGATTTTACCTAAATAAAAACAATCTTCTTTACGCATTATCGCCAAGTAAAAATTATGCTTCAGTTGTTTCGTTATTCTCTTCAGCAGCAGGAGCTTCTTCAGTAGCTTCAGCAACTTCTTCAGTAGCCTCAGAAGCTTGTGCAGCAGCTTCAGCTTCAGCCTGTGCAGCAGCAGCATCAGCAACACGTTTAGCGTTGATTTCTTGCTCAGCTTTTAAAGCTTTTGCTTTAGCATCAGCTTTTGCTTTAGATAAACCATCTTTTTTAGCATCAACTTTTCCAGCTTTTGATTCTAACCAAGCAGTTAATTTAGCATCTGCTTGCTCTTGTGTTAAAGCACCTTTACGAACTCCTCCATCAAGGTGGTGTTTCAATAAAGCACCTTTGTAAGAAAGGATAGCTCTTGCAGTATCAGTTGGTTGAGCACCGTTGTGTAACCATTTAACTGCGCTGTCAAGGTTTAACTCAACAGTTGCTGGGTTAGTGTTTGGATTGTAAGTACCGATTTTCTCTAAGTATCTACCATCTCTTTTTGAGCGTGCATCTGCAGCTACTACCCAGTAAAAAGGTTTTCCTTTTTTACCGTGTCTTTGTAATCTAATTTTTACTGACATAATCTAGTGATTAAATTTTGAGGTACTCGACCTCTGTTAATTAAGGGCGCAAAGATATAATTTTTTTATGAAAAACACGTTTTTAAAAGGATTAAATGTATCTGAGTTGTTTTTTTAGCATTTTTTTGACTTTTTAAATTTTAGGGTTTAGCTCTTAATACGATACTTTTGCAGCAAATTCATTTTAAATATGAAAAAATACTTTTATTTTTTATCACTTTTACTACTAGTTGTATCCTGCACATCAGAAGATGTGACGTCTAATAATAAAGCTTTTCAAGCCTTAAAAGATAATGTTTTTTGGAGAGCAGAATTTTTTCAAGCCGGCACAGAGACCAATGGAATTTTTACTGTTGAAGGTTCTTTAGATTACGATCAGATAAGATTTCAGATTCCTGAACCAGCTGAGAAAACGTATGTTTTAGGTGTAGATGATGATACGAAAGCTGTTTATAAGAATACATATAAAGGAAAAGAAGCAGAATTTAGTACTGGAACTGGCAAAGGAAATGGAGAAATTATGATTACAGAATATAATGCAATCGATAATACCATTTCGGGAACGTTTAAATTTACGGCGGTTAATGCGGATTCTGATGCTGAAAAACAAACAATTCATTTTTCAGAAGGTGTCTTCTATAAAATTCCTGTAACACCAGAACATAACTTTATTACTACTAATAATTAAGTTCTGATCGAAGTATTCTGGGGTAAATCAAAATAAAAACTTAAATAAACTCATAACATAGTGGATTAGATAGAAATAAGATTACATTTGCTTATTATTATAAATAAATATCTATGAATATTTTTGTTGGAAGCCTTCCATTCAGTATTGAGGAAGCAGATTTAAGAGAGTCTTTTGAGGCTTATGGAACAGTTGACTCTGTTAAAATTATTACTGATAAATTTACTGGAAGAAGTAAAGGCTTTGGTTTTGTTGAAATGCCAAATGATAATGAGGCTCAAAAAGCTATCGACGAATTGAACGGTGCTGTTGTTGCAGGACGTACAATCGTTGTGAACAAATCTGAGCCAAAACCAGAAGGCGAAAGAAGAAGTTTTAATAACAATCGTGGTGGAAATGACCGCGGTGGTTACGGAAACAACCGTGGTGGAAATGACCGCGGAAACAGAGGAGGATATTAATATTTTTTTTCTAAAATATAAAAGGGATCAACGAAAGTTGATCCCTTTTTTTATGTTGTTTTCGTTTCAGATTTCAAGTTTAACGTTACAACAACCTGAAACCTGAAACCTGAAACCTGAAACTTGAAATAACCAATTATACATTCGCAGCTAACCAGTCACCAACTTCTTTAGTGCCGTATGCTTTGCCTCCATTAGCTAAATCTTCTGTAACTACTCCAGCTTCTAAAGCTTTATTTACAGCGTCTCTCATGGCTTTTCCTTCTTCCATTAATCCAAAGTTTTCGAACATCATAGCAGCAGATAAAATAGTAGCCATTGGATTTGCTATATTTAATCCGGTAGCTTGTGGATAAGATCCGTGAATAGGTTCGAATAAAGATACTTCAGCTCCCATAGATGCAGAAGGCATTAATCCCATTGAACCTGAAATTACAGAAGCTTCGTCTGTTAAGATGTCTCCAAATAAGTTTTCAGTAATTAATACGTCATAAGAATTTGGCCATTGAACCAAACGCATTGCTACAGCGTCAACAAATTCGTAGCTAACTTCAACCTCTGGATAATCTTTTTCCATTGCCTGAACAGTTTCTCTCCACAAACGTGAAGTTTCCAAAACGTTTGCTTTATCAACGCAGCATAATTTTTTAGAACGTGTCATGGCTAATTCAAAACCTTTTTTAGCTAAACGCTGTACTTCGGCTCTTGTGTAAACACAGTTGTCATAAGCAGTATCTCCGTTGTCTTTCCTTCCTTTTTCGCCAAAGTAAATTCCACCTGTTAATTCTCTTAAGAAAACCAAATCAGTACCTTCAATTCGTTCTCTTTTTAATGGAGATTTATCTAATAAAGATGGGAAAGTAAAAGTTGGTCTTACGTTTGCGAACAAGCCTAAAGCTTTACGCATTTTTAATAAACCTTGCTCTGGTCGTACTGGTGCAGAAGGATCGTTATCGTATTTTGGGTGTCCGATTGCTCCAAAAAGAACGGCATCAGCATTTTTACAAACTTCGTGTGTTGCATCTGGGTAAGGTTCTCCAACTGCATCAATTGCAGCTGCTCCAGTTAAAGCCGGTTTCCAAGTAATTTCGTGTCCGAACTTTTTTGCAATAGCATCAGATACTTTTACTGCTTCATTTATTACTTCTGGTCCGATTCCGTCGCCGGCTAAAAGGGCTATGTTTAATTTCATTCTATATTTTTTAAAAGGTTCTAAGGTTCTGAGTTGCTAAGCTTCTAAGTTTTTCTTCTTAGTGGCTTAGTTTTTTTTAAAGGTTCTAAGGTTCTGAGTTGCTAAGGGCTTAAGGTTAAAGAAAAATCTTAGAACCTCAGAACCTTAGTCTCTTAGCGCCTTAGGTAATTATATTAAGCATTTTTTGTGTTGCAATAATCGCTGCAACGGTTTGATCTGAATCTAATCCACGGGTTTTGAATTCTTTTCCGTTGTTTGTCCATGTAATAATGGTTTCACACAATGCATCAGAACTACTTCCCGGTGGGATTCTCACAGCATAATCGATTAATTTTGGAAGCGTAAGTTTCTTGCTTTTGTAGATTTTTGATAAAGCATTCATAAAAGCGTCAAACTGACCGTCTCCTTGCGCATTTTCTTCGATTATTTCTCCGTTTAAATTTAAAGATAAAGTCGTAGATGGGCGCATTCCTTTAGAATGAACCAGCATATAAGAATTTATAGTTATTTTTTCTTCGTAAGTATGACTGTCCAAAACATCCGAAATAATGTATGGAAGATCTTCTTTGGTTACGGTTTCTTTTTTGTCGCCCAATTCGATGATTCTTTGAGTAACCAATTTCAAATCTTCGTTGTTTAATTTTAAACCTAATTCCTGAAGATTTTTTTCAATATTGGCTTTTCCAGAAGTTTTTCCTAGAGCGTATTTTCTTTTTCTTCCAAAACGTTCTGGAAGAAGATCGTTGAAATATAAATTGTTTTTGTTGTCTCCGTCAGCATGAATTCCAGCTGTCTGCGTAAAAACATTATCTCCTACAATAGGCTTGTTGGCAGGAATTCTGTAGCCTGTAAAAGTTTCTACCAATTTGCTTACAGAATACAATGAAGTTTCTTTTACGTTGATGTTTACTTGTGGCAAATAGTCATTAATTACAGCAACAGTACTTTCAAGAGGTGCATTTCCAGCACGTTCTCCCATTCCGTTTACCGTTACGTGAAGTCCGTTGATTCCCGCTTTTACGGCTTCCATGACATTGGCAATGCTTAAGTCATAGTCATTGTGTGCATGGAAATCAAAATGAATGTTTGGATATTTTGCTCTGATTTTCGAAATAAATTCAAAAGTCAGAGAAGGAATTAAAACTCCTAAAGTATCTGGAAGTAAAACTCTTTTGATTGGTTGTGTTGCTAAGAAATCCAAAAATTGAAATACATAATCTGGAGAATTTCGCATTCCGTTGCTCCAGTCTTCCAGATAAACATTGGTTTCTATATTGTTTTCTTTGGCTAAAGCAATAATCTGAGAAATTTCAGAAAAATGCTGTTCTGGAGTTTTTTTTAATTGATGCGTTAAGTGATTCATTGAACCTTTGGTCAATAAATTCTGTACTTTGGCACCGGCTTTTTTCATCCAGTCAATTGAAACGCCTCCGTCAACAAACGTTAGAACTTCGATTCGGTCAATGTAACTACGTTCTTCAGCCCATGAAGTAATGCCTTTTACGGCTTGAAATTCTCCTTCGCTTACGCGTGCAGAAGCAATCTCGATTCTATCAATATTTAATTCCTCCAGCAATAATTGCGCAATGGTCAGTTTTTCTGCAGCAGAAAATGAAACTCCTGATGTTTGTTCACCATCACGAAGTGTCGTATCCATTATTTCAATTTTTCTTTTTTCCATATTGATAATCTATATTTCTTTTAATTTCGAAATGATAGCAGGTTTGTATTATTAATTTAGAAAGACCCGACTGGTTTTTAAAGCCTGCCGGGTCTAATAGACTGAATGATATTTCTATTAGTACGGAAGTTTATCGGCGAAAGTCTTAATATCTTCCTTCATGTTTTGTAAATAATCAATATCGTCAAAACCATTAATCATGTTATTTTTTTTGTAACCGTTAATAGCGAATGATTCTTGCTCGCCAGTTGACAATAAAGTAATCGTTTGGTTTGGAAGATTGATTTCTAATTCTGTATTTGGATCAGCTTCGATAGCTTCGAAAATATTTGCTAAAAATTCAGGGCTGATTTGTACTGGTAAAACACCAATATTTAAACAGTTTCCTTTGAAGATATCAGCAAAGAAACTAGAAACTACAGCGCGGAATCCGTAATCGTAAACTGCCCAAGCAGCATGCTCTCTAGAAGATCCTGAACCGAAGTTTTTTCCTCCAACAAGAATTTTTCCACTGTAAGTTGGGTTATTTAAAACGAAATCAGCTTTTGGAGTATCGTCTCCGTTATATCTCCAATCTCTAAAAAGATTATCTCCAAAACCTTCACGTTTTGTAGCTTTTAAGAAACGAGCCGGGATGATTTGATCTGTATCTACGTTCTCAATTGGCAGTGGCACTGCACTGCTCGTAAGTATATTAAATTTATCGTATGCCATTTGATTTTTGATTTTAGATTAACGATTTCTGATTTTAGATTTGTTGTTGTGTCTTAAAATTGTAATCGTTAATGTTTTTTGTAAAATGTAAATTGAAATTTTAGAAGATTTTTTAATGAAGCGTATCGAAATCTGAAATCAAAAATCGCTAATCTTCATTCTTAAATCTTTAAAAAAGCTCTCTCGGATCTGTTAATTTTCCAGTAACTGCCGCCGCAGCCGCCATAATTGGAGAAGCTAAAAGCGTTCTTGAACCAGGACCTTGACGGCCTTCAAAGTTTCGGTTTGAAGTACTTACTGCATATTTACCAGCAGGAACTTTATCATCGTTCATTGCTAAACAAGCAGAACAACCCGGCTGACGTAATACGAAACCAGCTTCAGTCAAAATATCCAAGATACCTTCTTCTTTGATCTGTGCTTCAACAACGTGAGAACCCGGAACTAACCAAGCCGTAACATTATCTGCTTTTTTTCTTCCTTTTACAATTTCAGCAAAAGCTCTAAAATCTTCAATACGTCCGTTTGTACAGCTTCCTAAGAAAACGTAATCGATTTGTTTTCCAATCATTACGTCATCTTCATTGAAGCCCATGTAAGCCAAAGACTTTTTGTAAGTTTCCTCACCGCCTTCAACTTCTTTTGCACTTGGGATATGTTTTGTAATACCAATTCCCATTCCAGGGTTAGTACCGTAAGTAATCATTGGTTCGATATCTTCTGCTTTGATGTTTAATTCAGCATCAAACACAGCGTCAGCGTCAGTTTTTAACGTTTTCCAATATTCAACAGCTTTTGTCCAAGCTTCACCTTTTGGAGCGTAAAGTCTTCCTTCTAAGAAATCGAAAGTAGTTTGGTCAGGAGCAATCATTCCTCCACGAGCACCCATTTCGATACTTAAATTACAAACTGTCATACGACCTTCCATAGTCATGTTTTCAAAAACATCACCAGCATATTCAACAAAATAACCTGTACCTCCAGAAGTAGTTAATTGAGCGATAATATAAAGTGCAACGTCTTTTGGACCAACACCTTTGCTTAATTTACCGTTTACGTTAATACGCATTTTCTTTGGTTTAGGCTGCATAATGCATTGCGTAGAAAGAACCATTTCAACCTCAGATGTTCCGATACCAAAAGCGATAGCTCCAAAAGCACCGTGAGTAGACGTATGCGAATCTCCACATACAATAGTAGCACCTGGCAAAGTAATTCCGTTTTCAGGACCTACTACGTGTACAATTCCATTTTTTTGGTGACCTAATCCCCAGTGCGAAATTCCGTATTCGTTAGCATTGTCTTCAAGAGCTTGAAGCTGATTAGCAGAAAGCGGATCTTGAACTGGTAAATGTTGGTTTATGGTTGGTGTATTGTGGTCGGCAGTTGCAAAAGTACGTTCCGGATATAATACGTTAACGCCTCTTGATTTTAATCCTAAAAAAGCAACAGGACTCGTAACTTCATGAATGAAATGGCGGTCAATAAAAAACACATCTGGTCCATCTTCAATTTTACGCACAACATGTGAATCCCATACTTTGTCAAATAATGTCTTACTCATTTTTTATTTTTTTTAATTGTAATTTCTATAACCACAGCAATTTCCTGTTCATTATAATAGCAAAACAAAAGTAAAAAAAGATAAAAAAGCGTCAATTTCAATATTTCATTATATACGATACCCAAACCAAATTACAAATTGCCAAATGGCTTTTGCAAACTAAAATTTGAAAGAAAAATGATTAAGAAACTGATTTAGCTTTTCTTTTTCGGCTTTAATTTTTCTTGTTTGTTTTTTGTTTTAATAGTTTGCAAATTTATCTCAAAATCAATACAAAATATAAGAATTTGTTTAAAAAAATCTAACAAAATGAATAAAAATAGTAATAATTGTTAGTTTTGATTTCTTTGTAAAAAGGATGGTTTTTAGATTTTTTGAACCCTTTAAAGGAGTTTTTTGGGTGTTATTTAGATTGAATAAAGTACCAAAATACTACGACATCCAAGAGGTGTATTTTTATGAAATTTTATGATTTTTTAAGACCGAAATTGATTTTTTGAAGACAATAATTTTTAAAATTAATTCAACGAATTTTTAAATTCTAATGGAGTAAGACTGGTTTTCTTTTTGAATAATTTACTAAACGATTGCGGATATTCAAAACCTAACTGATAAGCAATTTCTGCTACCGAAAGATTGGTAGTAATCAGGAAATCTTTTGATTTTTCTATTAATTTCGAATGAATATGCTGTTGCGCGTTTAATCCAGTTAAATTGCGAAGCATATCGCTGAGATAATGACTTGAAACATTAATCTGCGAAGCCAGAAATTCTACTGTTGGCAATCCTCTTTTTAAGGTTTCTGCATTGCTAATATAGTTATCCAGAGTTTCTTCGACTTTTAATAATAAATCGTTACTGATGGTTTTTCTGGTAATGAATTGGCGCTTGTAAAAACGATTGCTGTAATTCAGCAAAACATCAATGTAAGAGACAATCACGTCCTGACTCATTTCGTCAATTGCGGTATTGAGTTCGTTGTCGATGCTTTGTAATAATCCAATAATAATAGTTTTTTCACTGTCTGAAAGATGCAGAGCTTCATTGGTGTCATAAGAAAAGAAGCCATATTTTTTGATGCTTTTTCCCAAAGGATAATTTCGAATAAAATCGGGATGAAATAAAAGTGTATAACCGCCATATTCGACGCCTTCTTCATTTTCAGTAAAAATTAACTGAGTTGGAGAAGCAAATAGGAGTCCGCCTTCGTTGAAATCATAATAGCCTTGGCCGTAGCCCATTTTTCCTTTGGTAGAAAACTTATAAGAGATCTTATAAAAATCAAGCATAAAGGCATGATTCGCTAAATTTTCATTTATAACCAACTGTGTATTGTCTACCAAACTCACCATCGGATGAAGTGGTTTTGGCAATCGAAGGAGGTCGTGAAACTGCGATATAGAAGAGATTTTTTCTGGATTATTGTTTTTCTTTTCCATGATATAAAAGTATGAAAATTTGAAAGACTAATGAGGCTGTCCTAAAAGCATTGGACAGTCCCTTTGATTTTGCAATATCAGCTTCGAAGAAGCGAAATATTTATAGAAATCGTATTTGTTGTTGAAAGCAAAGCTCCAGGGGAGCGACATCTGTATTGCAATAAATATGTCGCTCCTGTAAAGGTTAGATATTTCGGTAACAAAATTTAACTTTAATAAATTTTGTTGCGATGAGAAATAACAGTCAGGATTCAACATTAGAAAGAAACTATTTAGAGAAGTATCGATTTTTGATAAGAGAATATGAGCAGGTAAAAAGTAAAACTCATCCAGTGCATAAAAAGGCGATGGATTTTTATAAGGCAAATGACACCTGCAGAAAAAGTTTCTTAAAGTATTATAACCGCTATAAGCAGAGCGGTAAGTCTTTAGATTTACTGCCTCAAAAACGTGGTCCAAAATACAAGACAAGACGTCCTTTACCTTTTATAGAACAAAAAGTAATTGAATTAAGAGAAAAAGGAAACAATAAATATGAAATTGTTAGTATCTTAAATCCCAGATTAGGAAAACATACACCTTCATATTCTGGAGTTTATAATATTTTAAAACGGCATAGAATAAACAGGTTAACTCCGAAGATTAAAAAGAATCATCAGAAAATAATCAAGGAAAGAATGGGACAGCTGGGTCATATTGATTGTCATTATTTAAGTAAAAGTATAATTCGTGGAGAAAACAAAAAGCTTTATTTAGTCTGTGTAATTGATGATTACAGCCGGATTGCTTGGGCTGAATTAGTTTCAGATATTACCAGTTTAACAGTAATGTTTGCTTCATTAAAATGTTTAAATATCTTAAGCAGCCATTATGAAATAAAATTTGAAGAGATATTATCTGATAATGGAGCTGAATTTGGACCTAAAACAAGCAAAGTAAAAAGCCAGCATCCTTTTGAAAGAATGCTTATGGAATTAGGCATAGTGCACAGATATACAAAGCCATATAGACCACAGACAAACGGTAAAGTAGAGCGCTTTTGGAGAACTCTAGAAGAAGATTTATTAAGAGATACTGATTTTGATTCTCAAGAAGAACTAAAAGAAGAATTATTACAATACTTATATTATTATAATCATGAAAGACCGCATCAAGGTATTGATGGTAAAAAACCGATCGAAATGATAAATCCGTTACCGAAATAAGTGACTTTTACAGCTCCCCTGGAGCTATTTTGCACCTTCATAATTGAATTTCTATAAATATTTTGCTCCTCTGGAGCTTAATAAAAGAATGTTCAATATTTTGTGGGTAGGGTTATTAGAAATAATTATTCTCCAAAAAATTGTTTGCCAAATTCAGAACGAAAAACCTCGTCTCCAACTTCCAATCTTTGTTTGTAAAGTGCTTTTGCGTCTTCTCCCGCGACATATCTTAGCTGGTTTTTTCCATCCGTAGCAGCCTCATAAACTACACTCGCAATTTGTTCAGGAGTTGATGCCATTTCAAACATGGTGTCAACGTTTCCAAACATTTTATTAGTCATTGTTTCATATTCTGGCAAAGTGCTTGTGTCAAGTGAACCATGAAGGAATTCAGTTTTGATTGCTCCTGGCGAAACTGTTTTAATGTTTATTCCAAACGGATTTAATTCATAAGCCATACTTTCGCTCCAGCCTTCTAATCCCCATTTTGTGGCGTGATAGATTGATCCTAAAGGAAAAGCAATCAAACCTCCAATAGATGTTGTCGAAATAAATGAACCGTTTTTTCTTTCTCTGAAATATGGGATGAAAGCATTTGTAACACGAATTACGCCTAATAAATTAGTGTCCAATTGTTTTGTGATTTGATCATCTGTTAAACTTTCCAAAGGTCCAATTAATCCATAACCAGCATTATTAAAAACAATGTCAATATCGCTTAGTTCCAATGCTTTTTTTACTGTAGTTTGAATTTGATCGTAATTGGTAACGTCTAAAGGTAAAAGCGTTACATTTTTTAATTGAGAAAGTTCCGTTTCTTTTTCAGGATTTCTCATTGTTGCGATTACATTCCAGCCCTGTTCGTGGAATAATTTTGCTGTTGCTTTTCCTAAACCTGATGATGCGCCTGTGATAAAAATTGTTTTCATGATTATTGTTTTTTTTAATTGTTATAATTTGATGAAGCAAAGTTCAGGATACACTTCAGTTTAAAAGTGTTCATTTTGGTGTAATGAGTATCCAAAATGAATAATCGAATTTTTTAAGACTAAATAATCTAAATTTTATCATTTTTATTAGTTTTTAACAGTTTGTAATAATGATTTTGATTAATGCTTTTTGTTGAATTCTTTATTTCTTGAAGCCAAAAAAAAGCGTAAATTTGAATTCCTCCGATTTTTCATTTCGCATTTTATTATGTTTCATGTTGTCAATGGTTTACAATGTGAAAGATATGAAATTTGGAGCTTTAAAACTTGACCTTTTATAATTCTATGTATTTAATATTCGATACCGAAACAACCGGATTACCAAAACGCTGGGATGCCCCAATAACCGATTCTGATAACTGGCCTCGCTGTATACAAATTGCATGGCAGTTGCATGACGAAATGGGACAGCTTATTGAGCATCAGGATTATTTGGTAAAACCAGAAGGATTTAACATTCCGTATGATGCCGAGCGTATTCACGGAATTTCAACTGAATTGGCTGAAGCCGATGGAATCACTTTGGCCGAAGTTTTAGAGAAATTCAATATTGCCTTAAGCAAAACCAAATTTATCGTTGGACAGAATTTAGGTTTTGACGTTAATATTATGGGAGCCGAATTCCATAGAATGGGAGTGGAGTCTCAAATGGCTTCAATGCCTGTTTTGGATACTTGTACCGAAGTGACTGCTTCGTTATTACAGCTTCCTGGAGGTCGTGGAGGAAAATTCAAACTTCCAACTTTGACCGAATTACACAGCTATCTTTTCAATCAGCCTTTCGCGGAAGCGCACAACGCAACTGCCGACGTTGAGGCAACTACGCGTTGTTTTTTGGAATTGGTTAGAAGAGAGGTTTTTACAAAAGAAGAATTAGATGTTCCGAAGGAATATTTCAAAGAATTTCAGGAAAGAAATGCGGAGCCATTTAAGTTAATTGGTTTAAAGCATATCAACTTAAAAGCAGCTTCTGATAAAATCAGAGAACAGCTTAAAGCTTTAGCTGGAGAAGGTCAGCAGACCGTTGTTTCGGAAGAAGATAAAGCTGATTTTAAAGCAGCAAAATTTGCGCATTTGCACAATCATACGCAGTTTTCGGTACTTCAATCTACTATCGGAATTGGGAATATAGTTGCCGCTTCCGCTAAAAACGGAATGCCAGCCGTTGCCATGACGGATACTGGAAACATGATGGGAGCTTTCCATTTTGTGAGCGCTGTTATGAATCACAACAAAGCCGCATCTGGAAAAAATAAAGCTTTAGTTGAAGCAGGAGAAGAACCAACAGAAACCGAAGTAAAACCAATTGTAGGTTGTGAATTTAATATTTGTGAAAATCACTTAGACAAAAGCAAAAAAGACAACGGTTATCAGGTTGTTTTGATGGCTAAAAACAAAGCGGGTTATCACAACTTGGCTAAAATGGCTTCGATCGCTTATACAGATGGATTTTATTATGTTCCGAGAATTGACCGCAGGATTGTGGAACAATACAAAGGAGATATCATGGTTTTGTCTGGGAATTTATATGGAGAAATTCCGAGTAAAATCCTGAATATCGGTGAAAACCAAGCAGAAGAAGCTTTAATTTGGTGGAAAGAACAATTTGGCGAAGATTTCTATTTAGAAGTGATGCGCCACAATCAGGAAGATGAAAATCGTGTAAACAAAACCCTGATTGAGTTTTCTCAAAAACACAATGTCAAATTAATTGCGACTAACAATACTTATTATTTAAATAAAGAAGATGCCAATGCGCACGATATTTTACTTTGTGTAAAAGACGGTGAAAAGCAGGCAACGCCTATTGGACGTGGACGTGGTTATCGTTACGGACTTCCAAATCAGGAATACTACTTCAAGTCGCAAGACGAGATGAAAAAGCTTTTTGCTGATTTGCCGGAAGCGATTATCAATATTCAGGAAATTATTGATAAGGTTGAAGGATATTCATTGTATCGAGATGTATTACTTCCGAAATTCGAAATCCCTGACGAGTTTATGGTTCCCGAAGATGAAGAAGATGGTGGTGTAAGAGGGGAAAATAAATATTTGCGACATCTTACGATGGAAGGTGCCAAAAGACGTTATGGCGAAATTACCGAATCGATTCAGGAACGTTTGGATTTTGAGTTAATGACGATTTCAAACTCAGGATATCCGGGTTACTTTTTGATTGTACAGGATTTCATCGCCGAGGCGAGAAAAATGGACGTATCAGTAGGGCCTGGTCGTGGATCTGCAGCGGGTTCTGCCGTTGCGTATTGTCTGGGAATTACCAATATTGACCCAATTAAATACGACTTGCTTTTTGAGCGTTTCCTAAATCCTGACCGTGTATCGATGCCCGATATTGATATTGACTTTGATGACGAGGGTCGTGGACGTGTAATGGATTATGTAATCAACAAATACGGTCAAAAACAGGTAGCACAGATTATCACGTATGGTAAAATGGCGACCAAATCGGCGATTCGTGATACGGCTCGTGTACTGGATTTACCGCTATTTGAAGCCGATAGAATTGCAAAACTGATTCCAGGAATGATGCCGTCAAAATGGAATTTGGCACGTTTTATTTCTGAAAGTGAAGAAGAAGTCAAAAAAGCCCTTCGTTCTGACGAATTTGATAATGTAAAAGAATTAATCGCGATTGCCAATGAAGATGATTTGGCAGGAGAAACCATTCAGCAGGCAAAAATTCTGGAAGGATCGATGCGTAATACCGGAATTCACGCTTGTGGGGTAATCATTACGCCATCAGATATTACGAATTACGTTCCAGTAACAACAGCAAAAGATTCCGATTTATATGTAACACAGTTCGACAACTCGGTTGCAGAAAGTGCCGGATTGCTGAAAATGGACTTCTTGGGTCTGAAGACCCTTACACTGATAAAAGATACTGTAAAACTGGTAAAATATAGGACTAATATTGATCTTGATCCCGATACCTTTCCGATTGATGATGAGGAAACGTACGCGCTTTTCCAAAGAGGTGAAACTGTTGGAATCTTCCAATACGAGTCACCCGGGATGCAGAAATACATGAAAGACCTGAAGCCTACGGTTTTTGGAGATTTAATTGCCATGAATGCACTTTATCGTCCGGGACCTTTAGAGTATATTCCTTCTTTCGTTCGAAGAAAAAATGGTGACGAAGAAATCAAATACGATTTAGATGCCTGTGCGGAATATTTATCAGAGACGTACGGAATTACAGTTTACCAAGAGCAAGTAATGCTTTTGTCTCAGTCTTTGGCAGGATTTACAAAGGGTGAGGCCGACGTCTTGCGTAAAGCGATGGGTAAGAAACAAAAAGATGTACTAGATAAAATGAAACCGAAGTTTGTTGAACAAGCGGCAGCAAAAGGTCACGATGCAAAGGTTCTGGAGAAAATCTGGAAAGACTGGGAAGCCTTTGCGAGTTACGCGTTCAACAAATCGCACTCGACTTGTTATGCTTGGATTGCGTACCAAACGGCTTATTTGAAAGCGCATTATCCTGCCGAATATATGGCAGCGGTACTTTCGAATAACATGAATGATATCAAACAAGTTTCTTTCTTCATGGAAGAATGTAAACGTATGGGATTGCAAGTTCTTGGGCCAGACGTAAACGAATCGTACTATAAATTTACCGTAAACGATGACTACGCAGTTCGTTTCGGAATGGGAGCGATTAAAGGTGTTGGTTCTGGAGCCGTAGAAACAATTGTAGAAAACAGAAAAGACGGAAGATATAAATCAATTTTTGATTTGGCAAAGCGAATTGATCTTCGTGCAGCCAATAAAAAAGCGATTGAGAATTTAGCACTTGCTGGAGGTTTCGATTCATTTGAAGGAACAACCAGAGCGCAATATTTCCACGACGATGGAGACGGAATTACTTTCTACGAAAAAGCCATGCGTTACGGATCGAAATTTCAGGAAAATGAAAACTCTTCTCAGGTAAGTTTATTTGGAGAAACTAGCGAAGTGCAAATTGCAGAACCAGTTGTACCACCATGCGAAGACTGGAGTACCATGGAAAAACTGGCAAAAGAAAAAGAGGTTGTTGGAATCTATATTTCAGGGCATCCACTTGACGATTTTAGGTTTGAAATGAAATACTTCTGTAATTCTCGTTTAGAATCTCTGAAAAGTATGAATGAGTATGTTGGGAAGAACCTAATGTTTGCTGGAATTATCAATAACGTTCAGCACCGTGTTGCTAAAAACGGAAAAGGCTGGGCAGCTTTCAATTTAGAAGGTTATGATGAAAGTTATGAGTTTAAGATTTTTGGGGAAGAATATTTAAAATTCCGCCATTTCTTGATTCAGAATAATTTTGCCTTTTTGAAAATAATGATTAAAGATGGCTGGGTAAATCATGATACAGGTAAAAAAACAGATCCGAGAATGCAGTTTGTCGAGATTCGCCAATTGCAGGATATTCTGGAAGCTTTCGCTAAAAAGCTAATCGTTTTATTAAATATAAAAGATTTGCATCCAGAGTTCATTCATAAATTGAGTCATTTGTTTGCTGAAAATAAGGGAGAGAATTCTGTGACTTTTGAAATCATGGAGCTGGAAAAAATAAAACGTTTGGTTGAGGTAGAAACTCCAACAGATTTTGAAGCAGATGATGCTGTTTTTCAAACCGAAAATGAAAATGAAGATAGTGCGATGGAAGATACAAAGATTCAAGAGGTAAATGAAGTTGAAGAAATAAAAGTGGTAACAAAATTAACGATGCCTAGCCGTCGCTTAAAGGTTAGAATCTCAACTGAATTATTGCAAGAATTGGAGAAAATGCAGATTAATTTTAAACTGAACTAAAAATTTAACAGTTAAAATTTAAACACATGTTAATTTTTTATGTTAAAAATATGCATGCATAATAGTTTTTTAGTAATATTGCCCAAAATTACAACGTTTTCGTTCCAAGTCTAACTTTGCAAACGGTAAGAATGTGTTAAAATATTCTATGTTTGTACTAATCAATAAATCAAAATTATGAAAAAGAACCTATTTTTATTAGGATTATTAGTTTGTTCTATGGCCACAATGGCGCAAACAGAAAAAGCAGAAAAACCAGAAAGCTGGTATTTTAAACTGGGAGGATCTTATTTCAACCAAACAGCTTCAACTGAGTTTCCAACTGTTGGAGGAAATGCTGCATTAGACAGAACTTATGTAGGAGGAAAATTAGTTTCTGAAAAAAGTATTACAGGTTCTTTTGGACAAGGTTTTAGAACTGGTATAACTGCTGGTTACCGTTTTTCTACACGTATTGGAGTTGAATTAGGAGTTAATTATTACTCTAGTAATGATAAAACTATGGCACAGACTACTTCAGATCAGCCATATATCCCTACATCTGCAACTACAGGAATTTACAACTTTAAATCAGTTGGTCAAATTACAGCTTTTGATTTAGCTCCTGCAATTGTTATGTTTTTAGGAGAATCTAACGGATTTGAGCCTTATACTAAAGTTGGGGTTTTAGTTCCAATTCACGGAGATTTAGAAATTAAAACAGATGCTGTTGCTCCAGTAGGAGTTAATCCAGGTACTGGTGCTCCAGTTTTTGGAAATGTTCATAGCGTTGATAAAGTAAAACCAAACCCAACTATCGGATTTACAGCTGCTGTTGGTACAACGTACAAACTTACGTCACACCTTTCTGCTTTTGCTGAATTAGAGTACCGTAACTTTACTGTACATGGTAAAACAAAAGAAACAACTGACTTTACAGTAAATGGAAATGATGCTTTGGCTACTAGAACTACAGCTCAAATTCACACTAATTACAGAGATGGTTTAGATGTAAATTCAAACAATGCTCTAACAAATCCAAATGGTGTTAATAAAGACAAACCAATGGATGAATTGAGTTCTTATGTTGGAATCTCAGGATTAGGATTAACATTAGGTATCAAATACAGCCTATAATTTTCCAATTTTTTTTATAGTTTAAAAAAAGAGGATATTCGAAAGAATATCCTCTTTTTTTTGGACGCATTTTTTGTCATCCTTGTAAAGGTTAGATATTTCGGTAACAAAATTTAACTTTAATAAATTTTGTTGCGATGAGAAATAACAGTCAGGATTCAACATTAGAAAGAAACTATTTAGAGAAGTATCGATTTTTGATAAGAGAATATGAGCAGGTAAAAAGTAAAACTCATCCAGTGCATAAAAAGGCGATGGATTTTTATAAGGCAAATGACACCTGCAGAAAAAGTTTCTTAAAGTATTATAACCGCTATAAGCAGAGCGGTAAGTCTTTAGATTTACTGCCTCAAAAACGTGGTCCAAAATACAAGACAAGACGTCCTTTACCTTTTATAGAACAAAAAGTAATTGAATTAAGAGAAAAAGGAAACAATAAATATGAAATTGTTAGTATCTTAAATCCCAGATTAGGAAAACATACACCTTCATATTCTGGAGTTTATAATATTTTAAAACGGCATAGAATAAACAGGTTAACTCCGAAGATTAAAAAGAATCATCAGAAAATAATCAAGGAAAGAATGGGACAGCTGGGTCATATTGATTGTCATTATTTAAGTAAAAGTATAATTCGTGGAGAAAACAAAAAGCTTTATTTAGTCTGTGTAATTGATGATTACAGCCGGATTGCTTGGGCTGAATTAGTTTCAGATATTACCAGTTTAACAGTAATGTTTGCTTCATTAAAATGTTTAAATATCTTAAGCAGCCATTATGAAATAAAATTTGAAGAGATATTATCTGATAATGGAGCTGAATTTGGACCTAAAACAAGCAAAGTAAAAAGCCAGCATCCTTTTGAAAGAATGCTTATGGAATTAGGCATAGTGCACAGATATACAAAGCCATATAGACCACAGACAAACGGTAAAGTAGAGCGCTTTTGGAGAACTCTAGAAGAAGATTTATTAAGAGATACTGATTTTGATTCTCAAGAAGAACTAAAAGAAGAATTATTACAATACTTATATTATTATAATCATGAAAGACCGCATCAAGGTATTGATGGTAAAAAACCGATCGAAATGATAAATCCGTTACCGAAATAAGTGACTTTTACAATCCTGACGAAGGAAGGATCACTAGAGACTCGACAAAGATTGGTGATTTAGATTGCGGATTTTCAAGTGTGATCCTTCCTTCGTCAGGATGAC
Source organism: Flavobacterium sp. LPB0248 (assembly GCF_013388355.1). GTDB lineage: Bacteria > Bacteroidota > Bacteroidia > Flavobacteriales > Flavobacteriaceae > Flavobacterium. Next base: position 2,355,056 of record NZ_CP058246.1, on the reverse strand, counting down.
AAAATTGTATTTTAATCGATAATTATAATTTCGAATTCTCTCTAAATTCCTTCAAAACTTGATCAATAACCCAAGTGGTTCTTGCGCCAGAAGTTCCTTTAGATGGAGAAGCGCCTTCTTTGCCTAATAATTCAGTAATAACAGTTTCAATAAATGGCTGTTGAATATGAAGTGGGTTTTCTATCGTAATACTTTCTTTTTCTCCATTTGCATATTGAATATGAATAGGGTCATTTCCAAAAGTAGAAAACGAGATTTTTCCTTTATCACCTACAATTTCAGTGTTGTCATAACGTTCAAAACTTGCAAAATTCCATAAACCAGATCCGTGAATTCCGTTTTCGAATAAAAAGGACATTGAAACTGCGTCTTCTGCCGGATATGCTTTTAATTGAGAAGTTGCATGTCCGCGAACTGATTTTATCGGACCTAAAACAAAATCTAGGAAATCTAAAGTATGGCAAGCCAAATCAACAAAGATTCCGCCTCCTGAAATATGTGGCAAAACAGTCCAAGGAAGATTGATTTCGTCATCGTAACGTGCTTCAAAAGGATGGTATAAAACACAATTGACGTGTCTGATAGTTCCTAATTTTCCCTGATCGATTATTTCTTTTATTTTTAAAAAACGAGGTAAAGCTCTTCTATAATAAGCAACAAACAAAGGAACATTATGCTCTTTGCAGACGCTGATCATTTCGTTACATTCTTCAAATGACAAAGCCATTGGTTTCTCAACATAAACTGGTTTTCCTGCTTTGGCGCATAAAATGGTGTATTCTTTATGAGAAGATGGAGGAGTAGCGATATAAACGGCGTCAACTTCGGGATCATTTATTAAATCTTTCGCGTTAGAATACCATTTCGGAACATTATGGCGTTTGGCGTAATCTTCAGCAAGAGCGGCATCTCTTCTCATAACTGCAACTAAAGCCGAATTTGGAGCTTTCTGAAAAGCTGGCCCGCTTTTTACTTCGGTTACATTTCCGCACCCAATAATTCCCCATTTTATAATTTCCATTGATTAAGTTTTTAGTTTCTCAAATTTAAAAGAAAATTAGCCACGAATTCACGAATTTTTTGATCTGAATGTTTAAAAAATCTGTATCGAATTATGTGAACTAATTTCACGCAGATTTAAAATAATTTTAGCAGATGCTCGCAGATTTTTTTAATTCAATCTGCTAAATCTGCAGAATCTGCGTGAAAAAAATAAAAGCCACAGATTAAAAAGATTTTCACAGATTTTTTAATCTATCTAATCCTTTTAATCTGTGGCATAAAATAAATTAGCCACGAGCTCACAAAAATAATTCGTGAATTCGTGGCTAATAAAAAATTTAGCTTAAAGTTTTATTTTTTAGGTAAAGCTTTAAAACCCATATTGTAAAGTGTAAAAGCTTGAATGTCTACGTTCTCTTGAATCGTAGCGGCAACAGATTTTCCTGCCCCATGACCGGCTTTAACGTCAATTCTAATCAAAACCGGATTTTCTCCAGTTTGTTTTTCCTGTAACTCAGCAGCAAATTTGAAACTGTGCGCAGGAACTACACGATCATCATGATCTCCAGTTGTTACCATTGTTGCAGGGTAATGAGTTCCTTGTTTTACATTATGAACTGGAGAATATCCTTTTAAATATTCAAACATTTCTTTGCTGTCTTGAGCAGTTCCGTAATCAAAAGCCCATCCAGCACCTGCTGTAAAAGCATTGTAACGAAGCATATCCATAACTCCAACCGCTGGCAATGCTACTTTCATTAAATCTGGACGCTGTGTCATCGTTGCTCCAACCAACAAACCTCCGTTAGATCCTCCGCGAATAGCCAAATAATCAGAAGAAGTATATTTTTGGGCAATTAAATATTCTGCCGCAGCAATAAAATCATCAAATACATTTTGCTTTTGAAGTTTTGTTCCTGCATCATGCCATTTTTTCCCGTATTCACCGCCACCTCTAAGGTTAGCCACTGCGTAAACTCCACCATTTTCCAACCAAACCGCATTGGCAATACTAAAACTTGGCGTTAAACTAATATTGAATCCGCCATAACCATAAAGAATTGTTGGGTTTTTACCGTCTAATTTTGTTCCTTTTCTATACGTAATAATCATCGGAACTTTTGTACCATCTTTTGACGTATAGAAAACTTGTTTAGACTCATAATCTTCACTCTTGAAATCAACTTTTGGTTTTGCATATACTTCAGATTTGCCAGATTTTGGTTCAAAAGAATAGATACTTCCCGGAGTTGTATAATTTGTAAAACTATAGTACAAAATTTCATCTTCTTTTTTACCGCTAAATCCGCCTGCAGTTCCAACAGCTGGAAGTTTGATTTCTCGAACTAATTTTCCGCTGTAATCATATTGTTGTACAAATGAAACCGCATCTTTAGTATAGTTGGCAAAGAAATAACCAGCACCAGTTGATGGCGATAATATATCTTTGGTTTCTTTAATAAAATCTTTCCAGTTTTCAGGTTTCGGATTTGCTGCATCAACCGTTACAACACGTTTGTTAGGTGCATTATAATCTGTTTCAATAAACAATTTGCTTCCTTCGTTTTCTATTACATTGCTATCGCTGTTAAAGTTGTCTACGATAGTAACAATTGGGCTGTTCGGTTTTGTTAAATCCTTAATGTATAATTCGTTTCCGTAAGTCGAATTAGCTGCCGTGATTACCAAATAACGGTTGTCTTCAGTAACATATCCGCCAACATATCTTCTTTTTTGATCTGCACCAAAAATTACTTTATCATCTTTTTGAGAAGTTCCTAGTTTATGGAAATACAATTTGTGTTGATCTGTTTTAGCAGATAATTCACTTCCTTTTGGTTTGTCATAACTAGAATAGTAGAAACCTTCATTTTTATACCATGAAACACCACTAAATTTCACATCAACCAAAGTATCTTCTACAATTTTCTTAGAAAGTGCGTCTATGATAATTACTTTTCTCCAATCGCTTCCTCCTTCAGAGATTGCATAAGCTGCTTTGCTTCCGTCTTCAGAAAAATCAAGTCCGCCTAGAGAAGTTGTTCCGTCTTTAGAAAAAGTATTTGGATCTAAGAAAACTTCTTCTTTGCCATTTTCATCTTTTCTGTAAACAACAGATTGATTCTGAAGTCCGTTGTTTTTAGAGTAATAAGTAAATTTTCCTTCTTTAGATGGAGCTCCAATTTTTTCGTAGTTCCAAAGTTTTTCCATTCGTTTTTTAAGTTCTTCGCGAAACGGAATTTTATCTAAATAAGCGTAAGTGACTTCGTTTTCGGCTTTTACCCAAGCACCAGTTTCGGCAGATTTATCATCTTCTAACCAACGGTAGGGATCGCTTACTTTGGTGTCAAAATAAACATCAACAGTTTCTCCTTTTTTTGTTTGCGGATATTGTATTTTGCCTTGTCCAAATGATATTCCTGCAGTTGTAATTGCCATTAATAAAAATGTTTTTTTCATAGTTAGTTTTTATCTGTTATAACAAAAATAGCACTTTTTGTGAGAATTGATAAATGTTTAACCGCAAAGAACGCTAGGAGTTTTTCGCAAAGTTCGCAAAGCAAATAAAACTTTGTGAACTTTGCGTTTTCCTTTGCGATCTTTGCGGTTAAAATTTAAAATTATAAGTTGAAATTAACCCCCAAAACGATATTTCTTCCAATATTTGGAATACCGTCTGTCTTTAATCTAGAAAGGTGTGCAATATATTTTTTATCAAATAAATTGTTTCCGTTTAAGTTAATATCGAAAGCCGTTTTTCCTAGTTTAACAGTTCCTCCAAAACCTAAATTTACCAAAGTGTAACCTTTAGAAGCCGTTTCGAAACCGCTTACATTATCTTGGTTGAAAGTTGAAGAAACATTCAGAGAAGCAAAACCTTCGCTCAACCAATTTTTGATATTAAATTCAGTTCTAAGCGTATTATTCCAATTGTTTGCCGGAATCAAAGGCAGATAATCTTTGTTTTCTTTTTTACCTGTAACTGTTTCAAAACTAGTTTCAAAATGCAACCAGTCTAAAGGGTGTGGATGAAAATGCAAACCAACTTCACCTCCATACAATTGTGCATTATCTTGAACATAAGCAAAAACATCATTATCATCTCGAACTTCCCCAGTTGGCGAAGTATAGATATAATTGTTTACATGATTGTAAAATCCGTTTACGAAAAATTCAAAGTGCGTGTTTTTGTATTCTAAGTTCAAATCGGTCTGAACGTTTTGTTCTGTTTTCAAATTAGCATTCCCAATTTCGTAACGATTTGTTCCTTCATGAACACCATTTGAAGTCAATTCAGCCAAGTTTGGAGCTCTAAATCCTGTGGCAACATTCAAACGAAGCGTTAAAGGTTCTGCCAATTTTGTTTTATAACCTAAAGAAGCATTAAAGCTATCAAAAGATCGGTCTAAGGCCTGAAAATAACCTTCTTCACCTTCAGTTCCGTGTGCTATTGAAGTAATGTTTCGGTTGTCAAAACGAAGTCCAGCTTGAATAACACTATTATCCCATTCGTAATTGGCAGTTCCAAAAACACCAAAATCGTTTGTTGTGGCATCTGGAATTAAATATTCTTCTCCAGAATTTTTATTGGTCTGATGCATTCCCTGAACACCTAAAATAGTTTCGATTTTTCCGAATTTAGGAAAATGATATTTCGCATTGTAATTGAAAGTGTTCAATTTCATGTGAAGAGAAGCTTCATTGCTGTCTTCAAATTCACTTCGGTCATTGGCAATATATCCTAAATCAACATCCAGTTTAGAGTTTTCAAAAAAGATAACATTATTCAAACTTAATAAATGATTGAAAATTCCCTGTCTCGGAAATTGAGTGTCTTTGCTTGAAGATTGTTCTGCAATTCCGTCTTCCGGAATTCCAATATCCAATTTGTTGTAGTTGTATCTTAAAACACTTGAAAAAGTTGAATTGCTGTAGCCGATTCCAGTTTTAAAGTCCGTTTCGTTGTAACGCGAATTGGTTACACGATCACCACCAGAAATTTTGTAATCAGAATGTGTATTGTAGCTTCCTCTTGCTAAGAATTTCCAGTTATCAGTAGACGTTTTTAACCCGATAGAAGAATTGCTTCCTTGTGTATTCGTAAAATATTTTTGACTGAAATTAGCTTTAAAATCACCAGCATCAGCAAATTTTTCAGGATTGAAATATAAAACACCTCCCAAAGCATCAGAACCATATAATAATGAAGCTGGCCCTTTAATAACTTCAACACTTTCTATTCCGGCATCATTTAAACCCAAACCATGCTCATCTCCAAATTGCTGATTTTCGATACGAACTCCTTGAGAATAAACTAAAACACGATTACCGCTAAGTCCGCGAATTACAGGTTTTCCAATAGAAGTTCCTGTTGAAATCTGAGAAACTCCTGGAATTGTTGCTAAACCTTCAATTAAAGTTGAGGTTCCTTTTTGCTGTAATGTTTTAATGCTTTCGTGCTCAATTTTCATTACGTTTTGCGATTGCAGTTTGTTGAAAGGTGTAGAAACTACTACTTCATCCATTTCTAAAATAGATTCTTCAAGAGTAATGTCTAGTGTATTTTGCTTCAATAATTTTGCGATAGTCTTATTTTGATTTGCATATCCAACATACGTGAAAGCAATGCGAAGACTTCCGTTGGGAAGATTATTCAATTCGTATTTTCCCTTTGCGTCTGTTGTAGTTCCTTTATGTAATTCTGGAGCATAAACAGAAACTCCAGGCAATGGCTGATTTTGATTATCGGTTACTGTTCCCGAAACCGAATTTTGAGCAGTAAGTATGCTCGAAAACCCTAAAATAAGGGCAATTATAATTTTTTTCATTTGAAAATGATGCTATAGTTAAATTGAGTTTTTCTTCAAATGAAAACCAAAAGCAACAATACAGCATTCTGATCCTAAATTCAGAATATTAGGATTAGGAAACTCAATGTTGTTTGAATTTAAATTGAAAGAAATATTTTTTTAGAAAAATCGAAATCTAAGAAACTATACTTGCAGGCGGTCCTCGTAATAAATACGGGATTTTCGAAATAGAAAAAATCTTTTCTGACAGCGGAAAGAAATAAGGAATTTCGCTGTTGAAATAATAAAACTGAAAAGAGAAATCTTGAGGAACAACAAATGATTCAAAAGCAAAATTACAAACAAAACAAACATCGTAATTGTGATGCTGATGTGTTATTTCGCCACTTGGGTCATTGTAATCATGATGGCATTGCTTTTCTGAAAGCTGCTTTACAATATGCTCATAACTGTGTATCGACTGAAACAATATCGAGAACAATATTGTTACAGCAAAGGATAAACTTAATATGAGCTGCTTTTTCTTCATTGCTTTGCAAAGGTATAAAAGATAAAAAGAAAATGAATTAATTTTTTATTTCGTAGAAGTGATTTATTGAAAATAATGCAGCAATTATTTTTATTAGCAGGCAAATTGAGAATATTTTGCTTCTTATCGTTACTGGAGAAAGCATTATGTTATATTTGTATATGAAATAAATGGGCGTAGAAAAACGTTTATTTGTAATTATCTCTTTAAAACCCAAAACACGATATGCGAATTATTTTTAACTGCTTATTTTTACTCACTTTTTTTAGCTCTTTTGCACAGGGAGATGTTAAGCCTGAGATCAAGCCAGTTGTAAAAATAGATTCTTTATATCGAGAAGATCAGTTTTATTTTTCGGTGACTTATAATATGTTTACCGATATTCCAGTCGATTTCAAACAGAATAAATTTTCTCTTGGACTTTCTGGAGGTTTCTTGCGCGATATGCCAGTAAATAAATCAAGAACCGTTGCTATTGCTGCTGGATTAGGGTTGAGTTATCAGAATTATTATCAGAATCTTACCATTTCTCAAGACGGATCTGGAGCTATAATTTATGGCGTTAACAGTTATGGAGAATTTGTTTCCAATCGTTACAGACAATATTCTGTAGATCTTCCAATAGAATTCAGATGGCGTAACTCGACTTATGAAAGCACTAAATTCTGGCGTATTTATGGTGGAGTTAAACTGAGTTATGTTTTCTCGAGTGCCTCTACTCTTGACGACGGCGAAAAAACGTATAAAATCAAAAATAACGGAGACATCAATAAATTTCAGTACGGACCTTATTTGTCCGCTGGATATAATACCTGGAACGTCTATATATATTACGGCTTAAGTCCGTTGTTTAATTCGGCAACAACTTTGAATGGCGAAAAAATCAATATGAAAACCTTAAACGCAGGACTGATCTTTTATATTTTATAACCACAAGTATAAAAATAAAAGCTGCGGCATTATTCCAACAAACAATCCAATTAATATTTCTCTAGAAGTATGCGCATTCATTTCTAAACGAGATGAAGCTACAATTCCCGATAATAAAATAAGTAAAGCTGGCCAATACGGATTATGCAGCTGAAGATGAATGTTTAATCCGATAATAAAAATCGTTAAACCTGAGATTGCGACCATATGCAAGCTTGCTTTTGTCTTGAACAGCACACATACCAATGCCAAAATAGTACTGAACAACGCGGCAAGAAAAAAGAAGTGAAGCTCTGGATAACGTGTAATTATAATACTTCTTTTGACTAATAAAATATATAAAAAACACTGCAAAATGAGCGGAATGGTTCGTTCTGAAGTCTGACTTAGCATTATTGATTTTACATGTCCAGTCGATTTTAACAATAGATAAAATAAGACAGGGACAATTATGTTAATGACCAAAATCTGAATTAAGACAAAATACTTCTCTTTTGTACTAAAAACATCATCTTTGTAAAATAAGTAAAACAAAGTTGCGTATAACGATATAAAAATCGGATGTAAGATATAGGAGAATAGTGGAAGTACTTTTTTCAAAACTTGCAAATTTGTGGTCTAAAAACAAATATAATCAATAAATGTTTTCTGCCATGAATTACACAAATTCTCACGAATTATTTTTTTGCCACTCCCGATAGCTATCGGGATAACCGGATTTAAAAGGGTTATAATTAGTGATACTTTTTTAATCTGGGAAGAAATTTTTCACGCAGATTTAGCAGATGCAGAAGCTTTTTTTTTAGAAATCAGTAATAATTTTTTAATCTGTGGCTAAAAATTTTCACGCAGATTTAGCAGATTATTTTAAAAAAATAATTCGTGAGAATTTGTGTAATTCGTGGCAAATCTACTTTTTCTACACTTTCATATAAATGGAATAATTAGTGAAAATTTACGAGTTTCGTGGCAAACCTTTTTTTAAATTTGAAAAAAAGAAATTCCGAAATGAGTCTAAATTTAAAAAGCCTGGTTTCAGTACTTAACGCCAAATGGATTGGTACAAATGCTGATGTTTTAATCGATCATATTTCAATTGACAGCCGTTCACTTCAAAACGGATCACAGACTTTATTTTTTGCTCTGGCCGGTGTTAACAACGATGCTCATTTGTTTATTCCAGACTTAATAGAAAACGGAGTTCAGAATTTTGTGGTTCAGTATATTCCAGATGGTTATATAGACAAAGCTAATTTTTTAGTTGTTGGTAATGCACTTTTGGCACTTCAGGAATTTGCGGCTTATTACAGAAATCTTTTCCATTTTCCAGTTATCGGATTAACTGGAAGTAACGGTAAAACGATTGTAAAAGAATGGCTTAATTTCTTGTTGAGTCCTGATTATAATATTATTAGAAGTCCAAAAAGCTACAACTCTCAAGTTGGAGTTCCGCTTTCGGTTATTGGTATTAACGAAAAACATAATTTAGGCATTTTCGAAGCTGGAATTTCGACAGTTAACGAAATGATTCATCTTGAAAAAATAATTAAACCTACAATTGGTGTGCTCACTAATATTGGAAGTGCACACGATGAAGGGTTTTTAAATTTAGTGCAGAAGATTGATGAAAAATTACTTTTGTTTAAAGATTGTCCAATAATTATATATCAAAAAACTGAAGTTGTAGAATCATGTCTGACTCAGTTCGCGGCAGAATATATGATTCATCCTAGAAAGCTTTTTTCTTGGAGTTTTACAGATAAAAAAGCAGACGTTTTTATTGAAAAAAGAGAATGTAAAAACGATCATACTTTTATACAATATCAATACAAAAATGAAATTTTCAATTTAGAAATTCCGTTTAACGATTCGGCTTCTATAGAAAATGCTATTTCTTGTTTATTGGTATTGCTGCATTTTAATTATAATCAAGAAACGATTCAAAGCCGAATTGAGATGCTTTATCCAGTTCGAATGCGTTTGGAAGTAAAAAACGGAATCAACAATTGCAGTATTATTGATGATAGTTACAGTTCCGATTTTCAATCGCTTAAAATTGCTTTGGATTTCTTAGAAAGCCAAAAGAAGAAAGGCGCTTCAAAAACCGTTATTTTATCAGATATTTTCCAAAGCGGATTTGCAAATGAAGAATTGTATTCTAAAGTTGCCCAGTTAATTTCAGACAATAAAATAAACCGCATAATTGGTATTGGCGCAACGATTTCTTCTTTTGCAGCTAAATTTCCAAACAGTACGATGTTTCAAAATACAGCCGATTTTATAGCTGACATCGATAATCTGAATTTCAATAATGAAACGATTCTAATAAAAGGAGCTAGATCTTTTCAGTTTGAAGAGATTGTTTCGCTTCTTGAAGAGAAAACACACGAAACAGTTCTTGAAATTAATCTCGATGCTATCAGCCATAACTTTAATTATTACAAGTCAAAACTGGCACCAAATGTCAAAATGATGGTTATGGTAAAAGCATTTGGTTACGGAAACGGAGGTTTAGAAATTGCCAAACTTTTAGAACATCATAAAGTAGATTATTTGGGAGTGGCTTTCGCCGATGAAGGAATTACGTTGAAAAATGGAGGGATAAAAGTTCCTATTATGGTTTTGAATCCAGAATCGACTAGTTTTCCATCTATAATTCAATATCAGTTAGAGCCTGAAATATATAGCTTAAAAGGGTTAAATGCCTTTTTGAAAATTGCACGCGAAAAGAACTTAAAAGATTATCCAATTCATATCAAAATGGACACAGGAATGCATCGTTTAGGTTTTGAAAACAATACAATCGATGAACTGATTGCGACTTTAAAAGGAAATTCAACTGTTCGTGTTCAAAGTATTTTATCTCATTTAGCAACAAGTGATGATCCAAAACATTTTGATTTTGTGAGACAACAGATTGCATTGTTTGAAAATCTGTCTTCAAAATTAATGGCAGCATTAGATATCAATCCAATTCGTCATACATTAAATACTTCTGGAATCAGTAATTTTCCTGATGCGCAATACAGCATGGTGCGTTTGGGCATTGGATTGTATGGAGTTTCAAATGATCCTGCAGAACAGAAATATCTGGAAAATGTGGGAACGTTAAAATCCATAATTTCTCAAATTCGAACCATTCCAGCTGGTGACAGCGTAGGTTACGGACGCCGTTTTATGGCTGACCAAGAAACAAAAATTGCTACAATTCCAATTGGCTATGCAGACGGAATTTCGAGATTATGGGGTAATGAAATCGGTTATGTAACAATTAAAAATCAGAAAGCAAAAATTGTTGGCAGTGTCTGTATGGATATGCTGATGGTTAATGTAAGTCATATTGATTGTAAAGAAGGCGACTCGGTAATTATTTTCGGCGAAAGCCCGACTGTAATAGAGATGGCTGTAGCGTTAAAAACAATTCCGTATGAGATAATGACGAGTATTTCGCAACGTGTTAAGAGGGTATTTTTTAGATAATATTAAGAATTTCCAATAAAATTGCTTATTTTCGATATTACTTAATTATAAATATAAACAGATACGATATGGGATTTTTTTCAGAATTTAAGGAATTTGCAATGAAAGGCAACGTAGTCGATTTGGCTGTCGGTGTAATCATTGGAGCTGCTTTTGGTAAAATTGTAAGCTCATTAATCGAAGATGTGATTACGCCATTGTTATTGAAACCTGCTTTAGATGCTGCGCATATGTCGACTATTGAACAATTGACTGCTTTTGGAGGAGTAAAATACGGTGTGTTTATTTCGGCAGTGATTAACTTTGTTATTGTTGCTTTTGTATTGTTCTTAATCATTAAAGGAATAAACCACGCTAAAAAGAAAGATGTTGCGGCGCCGCCTCCAGCTGGACCAACTCAAGAAGAATTATTGACACAGATTAGAGATTTATTGAAAAATAAATAAAAATATAATACCGCTACACTAAGTCTAACTTAACCGCCTGCTAAAGAGGCGGTTTTTTTTTACAAAATGTTTGTTTTATAACAATTTGTTATTTTTTGTGAATCACCTTGCCATAACTTTTATTATACTTACTTTTGCGATACAAATTAGATTAATTGATTATTTAAAAATATAAAAATGAGAATTGCAGTTGTAGGCGCTACTGGAATGGTAGGCGAAGTAATGCTTAAAGTATTAGCAGAAAGAAATTTTCCTGTTACAGAATTAATTCCTGTTGCATCAGAAAGATCAGTTGGGAAAGAAATCGAATACAAAGGGACTAAATATAAAGTAGTAGGATTACAGACAGCTGTTGATATGAAAGCTGATATTGCTGTTTTCTCTGCTGGAGGAGATACTTCATTAGAATGGGCTCCAAAATTTGCTGCTGCTGGAACAACTGTTATTGATAACTCGTCTGCATGGAGAATGGATCCAACTAAAAAATTGGTAGTTCCAGAAATCAATGCTGATGTTTTAACTAAAGAAGATAAAATTATTGCAAATCCAAACTGTTCTACTATTCAAATGGTAATGACTTTGGCTCCTTTGCACAAAAAATATAACATTAAAAGAATCATTGTTTCTACTTACCAATCTATCACAGGAACTGGTGTAAAAGCAGTGAAACAATTAGAAAATGAGTACGCTGGAGTTCAAGGTGAGATGGCTTACAAATATCCAATTCACAGAAATGCAATTCCACATTGCGACAGTTTTGAAGAAAACGGGTACACTAAAGAAGAAATGAAATTAGTTCGTGAAACTCAAAAAATCCTAGGAGATAACACTATCAGAGTTACAGCTACTGCAGTTCGTGTACCAGTTGTAGGTGGACACAGTGAGGCTGTAAACGTAGAGTTTACAAATGATTTTGATGTAAATGAAGTTCGCGAAATCCTTCATAATACAGACGGAGTAACGGTACAAGATAATTTGGATACCTTTACGTATCCAATGCCATTATATGCAGAAGGTAAAAATGATGTTTTTGTTGGAAGAATCCGTCGTGACGAAAGCCAGCCAAATACATTAAACATGTGGATTGTTGCTGATAACTTAAGAAAAGGAGCTGCAACAAACACAATCCAAATCGCTGAATATTTAATTAAAGCTGGTTTGGTATAATCGAGAGATTAAATAAAATTGTTATAAAGAGAAAACCGTAATTGCAGTGATGTAATTACGGTTTTTTTGTGAGAAATATTCTAGTGATTCTACTTTTGAAATAATACATTTGCTTTAACTATAAAGCAATATTTTAATGAGAACAGAGGTTTGCCATTTTTGGTTTGGAAAATTTAAATCAGAGGATGAATATTTTGATTTCATTGGGGAAGATGAAAGTTATTATAGCGAAGATGATATCGAAGAAAAGTATCTCTCTGAGTTTGCAAAATCGCAAGATAGAAATCATTTAGATCATGATTTTATGGAAAGTGGTTTCGAAGATGAAAATATAGCATTCGAGGACAAATTCCTAAAATATTCCTATGCCTCAGAATGGATATTGGAGGCAAAAGAAAAGCTGATTCAGCAAAATCAAAATATAGAAGAAATTAATACGGTTATTTTTATTTCGAAAGATCAGATTAAAAACCCTATTTCAATACATAATTCAGATTTTAATTTATTGTATATTGGTGAAATTGAATATGAAATTTGATTTCAGTAGATGACATTTTAATTATTATAATACAAAGCAAAAATGAATTTCGATAACTACAAGATAATTCCAAACTATAACACGAATAAAACAGATTTGTTTTTAGCAGATGAAGAAGAGATTCTGGCTTGCGAGAAGACGTTGAATGTTGAATTTGACGAAGATTATAAAGAGTATGTTCAAACCTACGGAAGCGGAATTTTAGGAGGAACTTATGTAAGGGTTTATCTTCCTGAAACCATAATTCTTACTCTTGAAGAATGGAAAAATAGAATTACCGAATATTGGTTTTGGGATGAAGGAAAAGATGTTTTAACGAAAGAGGAAGTGCTAAACTCCATCAGAATTGGAGATACTTTTGATGGTGATGAAATTATTCTTCTAAACGGCCAATATTATATTTTACCAAGATATAGCGAAATGATTTATAAAGCTGGAAATACGTTAGAAGAAGCAATTACCTGGTTGTGTTCAGCAGGAATTTTGACAGAAGCTTTTTCTGAAAGAGAATTTGAACCTTTTGATCCATCAGAATTTTTAAAAAGTAATTAAAATGAGAGATGAAAATCTTGCTTATATTGTAGATAATTATTTGGAGTTTGAAGAAGTCAAAAGGCTTACAAGATTATCTGATGATGAATTAAATAAGCTTATTGAAGAAAAGCTAATTCCGTCACCATCTTATGTAATTAATTCAGAAATAACGATTAGTTCGCCTTTAAATGATCAGCATACATTGACGGTATCCAGAAGATACTTTGCTAAAAACATTGTGGATCTGATTGAGAAAAACAATAAAGAATCTTATGAAGAATTAAAAAAGGGATTCAAAGAGAACTTGCTTTTACATTTAAAGAATCATCAGAATAAAGCATTTGCGTATGGAAACCTTTTTGATGAAAATGGAGAAATAGATTCTGAAAAAGCAGAAAATGCTTTAGAAGAAGAATGGAATTATTACTGTAAAGGTGTTTATGGAATCTGTACTTTGAATAATGATGAAAATGCTATTATCGAAAAAGAAATCGTTATCAAACGAATTTTGGATTTTATCGCTAATAAGTCGTCATCACAGACTGTAGAAGAACAAAATTACCTGAAAGCACTGAATGACGAACTGAATAAATCGACCAGTTTGTTTGCTCCCTACCAACGAGAATTGAGCAGTAGAGGTAAATATTTGGATAAATTGTTAAAGGAGTTTTCTCTGGATGATTTGATTAAAAAGTATTAAAATAAAAAAGCGAGAACCATTTGATTCTCGCTTTTTTTATTTTTTAGTATTCAGGAGCTAATTCCAGCTCTAAGCCTTCTAACTCTTCAGTAATTGGAATCTGACAACCTAAACGGCTATTAGACTTCACGTAAAATGCTTCCGAAAGCATGGCTTCTTCATCGTCTCCCATTTCTGGTAATGCAACATCATTAAGAACATAACACTGGCAAGAAGCGCACATGGCCATTCCTCCGCAGGTTCCTTCAACAGGAAGTTCGTATGCTTTGCATAACTCCATTATATTCATTGCCATATCGGTTGGAGCCTGTAATTCGTGTATAACTCCTTCTCGATCTTTAATTTTAATTAATACATCCATTTTTAATTATTGGAATTTACTGCAGAATTTGAAAACGTGTTCAAACTCTTTATTAATTTTAACTTTTCTCTTTTAAGCTAAAAGCGTATTCTTTTCGATTACCATCTTTAAGGCGCATTTTTACACCAATAATATTACCTCCTTTTTCTAGTATTGTTACTAGAGAGATAACAGAATAATAATCCTTATCAGCTTGGAAGATTAAGGTCCCTTCGTATGTAGAGTTTAAAATTCCTTGTTTGTCTGTTTGTGCACTAAGTTTTCGCGGATGCGAAAAATCGGCTGAACTATAGGTTGCTTTATTTGAAAACTTTGCTTTTCCGTCGCAAAGGTCATATAAGAAATCATAATTTCCAATTCTTAAAGCGCCTTCTTCAGTTTTGCCATTTGTAGAAAAAATGATTTGTCCTGAATATTGGAAATCTGACCATTCCTCTGATTCATTTACCCAAGCTTTTTCAGCAAATAGTGTTTGGCCCTGTTGTGCATTTACAGCGCTTATAAAAAATAATAAAAAAAGAGCGTAAAAGTTTCTCATAAGTTTAAGATTTAAGGGTTATGTTGACAAATTTAAGTTAAAAATGTAACAATTCCTTAACAGAAACTCTTAAAACTTTGCATTGTTTTTTGTGAATGTTGCAAAAAGCAGCTTTTTTTCGGTGTTATTTTATTGTTTTTTCAATTAAATGATAAAACACCTATTATTCTTGTTAAACTGCGAGCGTTTAATTTTCAAGAAAAAGCAACGATTTGTTACATTACATTTACCACAGTTTCAATTTGTGGAGCATATTTTTTTATTGTTGTTTCAACACCTGCTTTTAGTGTCATTTGATTAACACTGCAGCTAATGCAAGCACCTTCCAAACGAACTTTTACATGTTTGTCATCTTCGATAGAAATTAAAGAAATATCTCCACCGTCAGATTTTAAGAATGGTCTTATCTCATCTAAGGCCAATAAAACATTACTTGTTAATTCTTCTGTTGTCATAATATTAATGTGTCAATTAGAGAATATTTTTAATTCGAAAATGTGCCAATTAGAAAATTAGAAAATTCACTTTGTTACGTGAAATTATCTCATTACCTAATTTTCAAATTATCTCATTAGTTTCATTATCTCAATTATCTAATTATTTTTTAACTGCTGAGCAACCTGCCATTGTTGTAATTTTGATAGCTTCTGTTGCTGGTAAGCTTTCATTTCTGTTTACTGTTTCTTGTACAACGTTTCTAGTAATTTCTTCAAAAACCGTTTCTATTGGAGAACCAGTCTGCAATGCTGCCGGACGGCCGTAATCTCCTGCTTCGCGAATAGATTGTACAATTGGAACTTCTCCTAAAAATGGAACTCCTAAGTCTTCAGCAAGGTTTTTAGCGCCTTCTTGTCCAAAGATATAATATTTATTTTCTGGCAATTCTTCTGGTGTAAAATACGCCATATTTTCTATAATTCCTAAAACAGGAACATTGATATTGTCTTGCATAAACATTGCCACACCTTTTTTAGCATCTGCAAGTGCCACAGCTTGTGGAGTACTTACTACAACAGCTCCAGTAATTGGAAGCGACTGCATGATAGAAAGGTGAATATCTCCAGTTCCAGGAGGCAAATCTAAAAGCATGAAATCTAATTCTCCCCAATCTGCATCAAAAATCATTTGATTTAATGCTTTTGCCGCCATTGGACCTCTCCAGATTACGGCTTGGCTTGGTGCTGTAAAAAATCCTATTGAAAGCATTTTGATTTCGTAGCTTTCAATTGGCTTCATTTTAGATTTTCCGTCAACAGCTATAGAAACAGGTTTTTCGTTTTCAACGTCAAACATGATTGGCATAGAAGGTCCGTAGATATCGGCATCCAAAACACCAACTTTAAAGCCCATTTTTGCAAGTGTAACAGCTAAGTTTGCAGTTACAGTAGATTTTCCTACTCCTCCTTTACCAGAAGCAACTGCAATAATATTTTTAATTCCAGGAATAGCACGACCTTTAATTTCCGGTTTCTCTGGAGCTTCTACTTTAATGTTTACTTTTACTTTAGCATCAGGAGATATTAAATCATGAATTGTTTTTTTAATATCATCTTCTGCTCTTTTTTTGATGTGCATAGCAGGTGTATGCAACACAAGGTCTACAACAGCTTCATCTCCAAATGTAATAACATTGGTTACAGCGCCGCTTTCAACCATATTTTTTCCTTCTCCAGCAATAGTGATTGTCTCTAAGGCTTTTAGAATTTCTTTTCTATCTAGTTTCATTGTAATGGGCTATTTTTTTATTCTCCAAAATCAATCTTATAAGATTATATTTATTTAAACTGATTTCAGGGTGCAAAGATAACAGATTAAGTTCGGAAATTAAGCGTTTTTGAATTGTAATTATTGATATTGAGATTATTCAAAATTATGCCGTATTCATTTTTACCAGAAATCATAATTTGAGTAAGATCGATCGTTTTAATAAAGGCCGAAAAGTTTTTTCGTTTTAAGCGAATTATTTTCTATAAGTTTTCTTTCAAATAAATAAAATTCTCACAAAACTTCGTTATATTTGATTACCCAAATCGATGATTACCAGACATAAAAAAAATATGTGAAAACTAAGGTTTTTTGAGTAATTTATTGGGTTTTCGGTATTTTTTTTAAAGTTATTTACCACTTAAAACTTTAAAAATATGCGAAATTTTACTTCTTCTTTAATTATTGTTACAGTCAGTTTTTTTGCATTTTCATTTAATTCGTTTTCCAACAATGCTAAAACCAGAGCTGATTTGACAAATCGAAAAGCTGTTGCGGTCATTACTCTTGACGCGGCTTCTATTAATGCCTTTTTTAAAAAATACCCTAAGCTTAAAAAATACCAGAAAGATGTTGAAGGTGTTTATAAGGCCAAAGGGTACAAATCTATTTGGTACGATGACAAAAGTATTACCGAATTTGGATCTTTACTGTACCAAAAAGTAAATGTTTTGAAAGATCAGGGAATTGAAAATAAAATGCCTTATAAAGAACAAATTGATGAGGCATTTAATGAAAGTTCTTCGAACAAACCACCACAACTAGATACCGAATTGCTGCTGACAAGTATGTATGTGTTTTATGCCAGCAATGTGTATTCTGGGGTTGATCCTGCAACATTAAAAAAAATAGGATGGTATCTGCCAGCAAAATCTATCTCATATGCTCACATTCTAGATTCATTAATGGTGGATTCTGATCGATTGGATAAAGATGATAATCTTTTGTTTAGCCAATACTACAGATTGAAAGACGCACTGAAAAAATATCGTAAAATTGAAACCGATAATCTATGGCAGAAAATTTCGATTGACAGTGCTAATTTTAAAGATTTAAGGCCAGACGATACAGCTATTGCCATAAAGCAAATTAGAAATCGCTTGTATGTTGTAGGAGATTTAAAAAAAGATTCAGGAAGTGATATTTATGATGAAGAATTGATGGCGGGAGTTTTAAATTATAAAAAAAGATATAATTTAAAGATAAATTATGCCCTTACTAGAGATATTGTCAATCAGATGAATGAGCCGATTAGTAAGAGAATCAGAACCATTATGCTGAATATGGAAAGATGCAGATGGATTCCGACCAAGTTGGCTAAAGCAGAAGAGTATGTTATGGTTAATATTCCTTCATTCAGGTTGTTTTATGTTAAGGACGGAAAATATGATCTAGTTTCGGACATTTTTGTTGGTAACAGGCTTAGCGAAACGGTGATTTTTAGTGGAAATATGGACCGAATTGTTTTTAGTCCGTATTGGTATGTGCCAAACAGCATTATTCAAAATGAACTAAAACTTCAGATTGCAAATGATAAAAACTATCTGGAAGAACATAATATGGAATGGAACGGAGGTAAAGTAAGGCAAAAGCCTGGGCCAAAAAATTCTCTTGGACTAGTAAAATTCATGTTCCCAAATCCGAACGATATTTATATGCATGATACACCCGCAAAAAGTTTGTTTGAGTTTGAAAACCGTACTTTCAGTCACGGTTGTATAAATGTAAAAGAAGCCAAACAGCTTGCATTGCATATTTTAAAAGATGATCCAGATTGGCCAGCAGACAAAATTGAGAGCGCTATGAATGGCGGAAAAGAAACAACTTGTATGCTTAAACGTAAAATTCCGGTTTATATAGGTTATTTTACATGCTGGGTTCAGGACAATGGAGAAGTTAATTTTTTCCCAGATGTATACGATCGTGACCAAAGTCTGGACAAGCTGATCTATAATGATTCTGTAACAATGAAAGACTAAAAACAGAAGCCCGACGGATTTTACTGAAATCTGTCGGGCTTCTTTAAAAAAAATGGTCTACAAGCTTATTCGTATTTTAGATACTTTAATACATCTATTCTAGTTACCTGAAATGCTTTTGTTAAAACAATCACTAAAGTTAGGAACAAAAGTGAAATCAGGGCAATTAAAAACGGAATGGTCGATATTCCAATTCTAAAAGCGAAATCCTCAAGCCATTTCTGTAATAATATATAAGCAGGAACAATTCCGATTGCAAATCCTATAAAACAGAAAACAATATATTGTTTCGATAATTCTTTTAAGAGTATATCTGTTTCAGCTCCTAATGTTTTTCGAATGGCGATTTCTTTCAATCTTCTCTCCATCGAAAATGATGCCAAAGCAAACAATCCGAACACAGCAATTATAATTACAACCAAATTTAGAATAAAAAATAGGTTTTTTTGCTTCACTTGTTGCTCATAAGTCTTTGCAAATCCTTTGTTAACAAATTCGTAATCAAACGGATAGTCTGGGTTTACATTTTTCTCCCAATATAATTTCAATTTATCTAACGTTTCTGTTAAATTATTTGGAGAAACCTTTACAAGCACACTACCAAAGTTATTCCATTTTAAAGTTTTAAGATTTATAAAAACCATTGGTGGAACTTTATTTTGTAATCCCGTCAAATTGAAATCTTTCACTACTCCAACAATTTTAAACTTTAAATTGTCACCATTGTTGATGCTCCATCCCGAAGTTACAACGGTATTAATCGGATCTTTCAAGTTTAACATTTTAACCAACGTTTCATTCATAAGCATACCGCTTATAGTATCTGAAGCGTATTGAGGAGATAAATCGCGACCTTTAACTATTTTTATTTTCATCATATCTAGGAAACCAAAATCCATTTCAATGTTTTTTGGCTGTACGAAAATCCCATTGTGCTTAAATCCTGAACTTGAACCTGAATTACCTCCAAAAGCTCCTGCAAATGTAGTAACATCAACAACGCCCGGAATTTTTTTAATTTCTTGTTTTGAAACTAAATAATCATCAGTTCTTTTGAGTCTGTCTACAGTATTATAAGGAATAGAAATGACTTGATCGCCACTAAAGCCTAAATCTTTCTCCATCATATATTTTACCTGAGAATTAACAATTAGCGCTCCAATGATGAAAAATGCTGCAATTCCGAATTGAAAAATAAGCATCGAATTACGAATCCAGATACCACTTTTGCTGCGAGAGAAATTGCCTTTTAAAACTTTTAGAGTTTCAAAGTTTGAGATATAAATGGCAGGGAAAATACCCGCAAGAACAATAACTAATCCAAAAATAAAAATGAGCTGCAGGTAGAATTCACTGCCATTCATAGTCAGTGTTTTGTTTAAAAAATTGTTGTAATACGGTAATGAAAGTTCTACAATTGCCAAAGCAAACAAAATAGATAATGTTACAATTATTGCGGTTTCAAAAATAAACTGAATAATAATCTGGTTTTTTGAAGCGCCTACAATTTTGCGTACTCCAACTTCCTTTGCACGTTTTATGGCCGATGCTGTTGCTAAATTGATGTAGTTAACCAATGATAAAACTAAAATCAAAACAGACAAGCCCGCCATAATGTAAAGCAATTTTAAATTTCCTACACCTTCAGGATAATTTTGTCCGGCAGAACTTTTTGTTCCGTGTAATCGAGATGTTTTTAATTGATCTAAAATGACTTTTATTTCACCGTTTTCTTTTACGTACTGAGCCACAGTCATACCGCTTTCTTTGGCATCTTTTACAGTTCTATTTACAAAATAAACATTTTGCATTTTCTTTAAAACAGTAGAAATATCTGCATTTTTCTTTGTTTTAATAAGCAAACCATAATTAAAATTTCCCCATGCATCTAGGTCACCTTCTCTCTTTACATCACTAAAAACAAAAGAAGGTTCTACAGATGACGGCCTAATAATGCGGTATACCGATTTTATCGTATAGTTTTTATTGCCATAAGAAATAGATTTTCCAATAGGATCTTCATTTTTAAAGATTAACAATGCCTGTTCTTCAGAAATTGCAACACTATTCTTTTCTTTTAAAATATTGCTTTTCGCACCTTTAATAATTTCAAAAGGGAAAAAATCAAAGAAATTTTCATCACTAGAAAGGATGTCTTTTGTCATCAGTTTTTGATCCTGATATTTGATTATGTCTTCATCGTACCAAGTATGAAAGAAGCAAACCTTTTCTATTTCGGAAATAGAAGCTTTACACGTCTCGCCAAACGGAATAGAATTGGAGCCCCACGTATCTCCATTACTAAGTTTATTAAGAACCATATAAGTATTCTCCTTTTCAGGATTCCATTGATCGTAAGAATGCTCATTGTTCCAATATAAAATGGCAAAAATTACGCCTGCAATACCGATGCTTAGACCTAAAACATTTAAAAACGAAAACAGTTTGCTTTGCTTTAAATGATATATAAATATTTTAAACCAGTTAAAAATCATTTTGAAGTATATTTTTTATAGTTGATATGGTTGTTTTTGGATAACCTTTCGGTTTTAAATCATAGTAAATATTTTGCACACCAGTTCTACCAAAACTACAAGTGCAGTAACAATAATTTTAATCATCACTTTTTTATTTAGCGTCCATAAAAACATCAACATTTCGTTGATTTAACTTTTCAGAAAATATAACTCCGTCTTTCATGTGAATAGTTCTTTGCGAAAAAGAAGCATCATAATCAGAGTGGGTAACCATCAAAATAGTAGCGCCTTTAGCATGTAAATCGGTTAAAAGTTCCATTACTTCATTACCGTTTTTACTGTCTAAGTTTCCTGTTGGCTCATCGGCCAAAATAATTTTAGGGTCATTTACCAAAGCTCTTGCAACCGCAACCCTTTGTTGCTGTCCTCCAGAAAGCTGTTGTGGGAAATGTTTCAAACGGTGCGAAATGTTTAGCTTTTCGGCAATCGCCTCAATTTTCTGTTTTCTTTCAGAAGCTTTTACATTGTTGTAAAGCAATGGCAATTCGATATTATCGTAAACAGAAAGCTCATCGATTAAGTTGAAATTCTGAAAAATAAAACCAATGTTTTCTTTACGTACTTGTGCTCTTCCTTTTTCTTTTAGACCAATCATTTCCTGATCTAATAATTTGTAGCTTCCGCCATCTGCACTGTCCAAAAGCCCGATTATATTTAATAAAGTCGATTTTCCACAGCCCGAAGGTCCCATGATAGTTAAAAAATCTCCTTTTTTTATTTCTACGTTGATACCGCTTAAAGCAGCAGTTTCTATTTCTTCTGTTCTAAAAACTTTGGTTAAATTCTGAATTGTGATCATAATTTTTAAGGTTTTGAAATGTTATTAAATACGTTTTTTGATTGATGATTGAAATTATGTTTTTGTTTATTTTGTTTCAAGTTTAAGGTTTCAAGTTGGTTGCAGCGTTAACGTGAAACCTTAAACTTGAAACAAAATAAACTATTCTTTATTTAGAGAAAGCTCTTCAATATCTTTGTAATCGGTGTAAGAAGAAGTAACTACAGATTCGCCTTCTTTTAAACCTTCTAAAACTTCATAATACGAAGGATTTTCACGCCCTAATTTGATGTTTCTTCTTATCGCTTTGTTTCCGTTTACAACAAAAATCCATTTTCCTGCTGCTTCTTGGTTAAAGGCTCCTCTCGGAATTACCAAAGTTCTATTCTTTTCAGACAAAATCAGTTTTACGCCAAAACTAAGTCCGTCCTGCAGGACAATATTTTCTTTGCTTACAAAAGCAAGTTCTACAGTAAATCTTCCACCTTTAACCTCAGGAATTACTTTGGTCACGACAACTTCAAGATTCTTGCCTTTAAATTCTACTTGCCCTTTTAAGCCTTCTCTAAGTTTTTCCAGATAAAATTCATCTACTTCGGCAATAAGTTTATATCCTTTGTTAGAATCAATTCTTCCAATGCTTGCGCCTGCTTGAAAAGTTTTTCCTAAAACAGGTTCAAAAGACGTTAATCGTCCTGTTTCTGGAGCTGTAATTAAGAAGTTCTTTTTGTTGTTTCTAAGAATATCCAAACTTTTCTCCATAGTCTGGATCGAACGGTTTATTTGAGAAATCTGAACCTGATTGCTTTGCTTTTCTTTTTGAATACTCTGCTGAATTGTTCTTTTACGTTCTTCCTGAAAACGAAGGCTTTCTTTAAAAGTATTCCAGTCATTTTTAGAAATTACATCTTTCTCATACAGCTTCGCATTCATATCATATAGTCTCTTAGCGTCGTTATAATCATGCTCAATCAAAACTAAATCTTTGTTTAAGTTTAGTTCTTGATTTCTAATGTTTAATTTTCCTGTATTCAAATTGTTGATCTGCTCAATAATAGCAGTTTCCTGAGTCAAATAATTCAACTCTGTATTTGGGTTGTACAAACGAGCCAGTGATTGTCCTTTGGTAACCATTGCGCCATTTTCTACAAAGATTTCTTTTACAGAACCTCCCTCGGTAACATTCACAAGCATAACATTCAAAGGTTCTACTTTTGCTTGAAAAACTACAAAATCTTCAAAAAAGGCTTTTTCTGCTTTTTGAATTACCAATTCGTCGGCTTTTACATTTAAAGTTCTTTTCGTATTAAATGCGAAAACGCTAATGGTTAGCAAAACTAAAAAAACAGCAATTGCTATTGCGAGATATCTAAATTTTTTACTTTTACGAGGAATTATCGTGTCCATTTTTTAAATTATTTTACTGATAATCAATAGGTAAATACTGTGCCATAAAATTTATTATTTGTAAAGTATTGATTTTAAAGAGGCTCTAAAAAACACTTCGAAAAAGTAGTGTCCGATAATGAACAGTTGACCGTTCGGAAGCGGACAGAAAAAAGACCACATGAGAAAAAAACTAGCCCAAATATTAGTTGTTGACGATCAGGAAGAAATTCTTTTTTCTGCAAAAATGATTCTTAAAAAACATTTCGAGACCATTTTTACAACTAATAGTCCAAAAAAAATCATTTCAATCTTAAGTGAAAATGACATTAATGTGGTGTTGTTGGATATGAATTACCGAATTGGTTTTGAAGATGGGCGAGAAGGAATTCATTGGTTGAAGGAAATTAAAACGCTTTCTCCGCAGACAGTCGTTATTTTAATGACCGCTTTTGGTAAAATCGAAACTGCTGTAGAAGGTATTAAAATTGGGGCTTTTGATTATGTGCTAAAGCCGTGGAACAACGAAAAGCTGTTAGAAGTTATTGATAAAGCAGTCACTGAAAGCAGAAAAAACAGCAAAAAAACAACTTCAGAAAAAGCAGAGAAGACCGAAAAGAAATATTTTGTTGGTACTTCGGCTAAAATAAAACAGGCGTATTCTATTGCCGAAAAAGTGGCTAGAACAGATGCCAATGTTTTGATTTTGGGCGAAAACGGAACAGGAAAATATGTTTTTGCCGAATATATTCATCAGCATTCAGAAAGAAAAAATCAGCCTTTTGTGCATGTAGATTTAGGTTCGCTAAGCGATAATCTGTTTGAAAGCGAACTTTTTGGTTACGCCAAAGGTGCTTTTACCGATGCTAAAATTGATACTCCAGGACGTTTTGAAAATGCATCGAACGGGACTATTTTCTTAGATGAAATTGGAAATATCCCGCTTCATCTTCAAGCTAAATTATTGCATGTTTTACAGACTAAAACCGTAACGCGTTTAGGCGAAAGTAAACCAAGACCGCTAAATGTTCGTGTTATTGCCGCAACAAACAGTGATATTAAAACCGAAGTAAAAAATAAAACATTCCGTGAAGATTTGCTGTACCGAATCAATACAATGGAGATCAATCTTCCGTCTTTACGCGAAAGAAAAGACGATATTGTGCCAATGGCAAATTTCATTCTAGAACAGATTGCAGAAAAATACAATCAGGAAAATTGGTGTTTTGAAGATAATGTTGCATCTTATCTGGAAAAATATCCGTGGAAAGGGAATGTGCGTGAAATGGAAAACAAAATAGAACGCGCTTTGATTTTGGCTGAAAACAATACCATTTCGGTAATGGATTTGGATATTTTGGACTTTGAAGAGATTCAGGAAAATGATGAAAATCCACTATCGGAAATGGAGAAAGGCGCAATCGAAAAAGCACTTTTCAAGCACAACGGAAACATCAGTAAAACTGCCGAAGAATTAGGTTTGTCGCGCGCTGCTTTGTACAGAAGAATAGAGAAATACGATTTGAAGAATTAGAGAAAATGAGTAGCGTCCAGCTTTAGCTGGATGTTAATTTTGAAATAAGATTGGGGCTTTAGCCAAGCTTACGCGTTTTGGCTAAAGCCTATTTCTGTAAATAATATATCTCTCCAGCTAAAGCTGGAGGCAATTCAAAAAAATAATGAAGAACTGGAAATTTTATAATGCCTTGTTCGTGAGGGTTCTATTTGTAATGGTGCTCTTCCTTGCCAGTGCATTATTGTTCTATAAAGGATTTCAATACAACGCTTTATTGGTTGGTGTTTTTGTTTTGATTTTCCTATTCGAAATGTATTTTTTCGTCAAAAACCAATTGCTGTTTTATGACAAAACGATAAACTCGATTCTGCACGACGACTTTTCTACCCATTTTCCAGAAGAACATAAAATAGGCAACTTCAATAGTTTGTATCTTTTGTATGATACTTTAAAAGTTCAGAAACAAGAGCAGATATCCAAAGAATTAATCTACCGTTCGATTTTGAACAGTATCGATACCGCCGCTTTAATTTTAGAAAAAGAAAATGAGGATTGGTCCATTTTTATAATGAATGACTGTTTTTCTAATCTTTTTAAAGTCCCAAAAGTAAGTCATTGGAAATACCTAAAAAACTATCTTCCGAGTTTGTGTGGCGAAATTGAAAAGGTTGGTTTTACCGAATTAAAAACCGCTATTTCAATCAAAATTGAAGATCAGGATTTGCAGACTTTTATGTTGCAGACTTCATATACGCAAACCTACGATAAAGAGTATTTTATTATTTTATTAGACAGTATTCAGCGGGTTATTGAGAAGAAAGAAAAAGAAGCGTGGATTAATTTAATGAAGATTATTTCGCATGAATTAATGAATTCTCTAACGCCAATTCGTGCGCTTTCGCAGAATCTGCTTCATATTGTAGATCAGGAAGAATTGGAAGAAGACGATTTTGAAGACATCAAAAGCAGTATTTCGACAATCATAAATAGAAGCGATCATCTGCAGTTTTTTGTGGAGAATTACCGTAAACTAGCAATGTTGCCTACGCCAAATAAACAAATGACGCCAATTAATGCTTTGTTTGAAGATTGCCTTCGAATAATGAGTCCGATTTTGAAAGAGGAAGGAATAGAATTAGTGAATGAAATACACAGTTCCCGTTCTATTATGATTGATAAAAATCAGATGGAGCAGGTAATTATCAATTTGATTACCAATAGTATTCATGCATTAAAAGAAAAAACAGAAAAGAAATTGATAATTTCCAGTTATACTGAAAATAATCGCTTTTTCATTGTGATTTCAGACAACGGAAAAGGAGTAGACGCAGAGATTCGAGATAAAGTTTTCTTGCCATTTTTTACCACCAGAAAAGATGGAGCAGGAATTGGATTAACGCTTTCTAAAAACATTATAGAAGCTCATGGAGGTTATCTAAGCTATCAAACTGATGAAGATAAAACGAGTTTTGTGATTTGCTTGATTTAGGAGATTTGCCACAAAGACGCTACGTCGCAAAGTTTTTTTGTTCCCGCAGATTTTGCAGATTTTGCAGATTTTCTTTTTTATTCAAACCGTAGAATCTGCTGAATCTGCGAAATCTGCGAGAGAAAAATAAAAATATAAATTCTTTCTTCTAAAATAAACTTATATCACTTATATGGTGAAAATGATTTTTACGATTCAACTTCCGGTTTCCAGAAATGCTTTTCAAAATCTACAATCTGATTGTTGACCACTTTTATCCCTTCATTTTCTAATAGTTGCTGCATTAAATTGGTTCCGTCAAAATGATGTTTTCCTGTTAGAAGACCTTTTTGGTTTACAACTCTATGCGCAGGAACATCATCCATATTATGACAGGCGTTCATTGCCCAACCGACCATTCGTGCAGAACGTGCTGTGCCCAATGCTTTTGCAATTGCACCATAAGAAGTAACTTTTCCAAACGGAATTTGTCTGGCGATTACATAAACTCTTTCAAAAAAATTCTCTTCTGCCATTTTAAAATATTTATACCATTAAGATATGAAGTTAATAAAGATAAAAACTTAATTTTTCTTAATCTCTTAATGGTTAATTTTATTTATCCGAAGTAGTAATTCAGGATATTAAAAAGTGCTGCTACAGCGACTAATCCAGTTATGGTTCCGATAATGGTATTCATGTTTCGCATGAAGTAATCGGTTTTCTTTTCTATTCTTCCAAAGAAGGCAATATAGCTATACAAAATTGCAAAAGCTCCAAGAACCGAGCCTAATACAAAGGTTAAAATAATTGTATTTTCGAATACAAAAAGATGATACGAAGCAAGCGTTACACTTATTACAACATAATAAGGAATAGGAAAGAAGTTTAGTCCAGAAAGTAGCATTCCGAGGAAGAAACTGCTTTTTTTGCTGGTTTTCTTTAGTTTCGTTTTTTTCTTTGCTATTGGATCTTTCGCAAAAAAGAAAAAATAAATGGTTAAAATCGAAAAAATGACAAAACCAGCTTCGCGCAATAATATTACAACATCTGGACGATTGTCTATCACACGAGCAAACAATACAGCAATGTAAGCCTGAAAAAAAATAATTAAAACCGCACCAATTACAAATGACAGAGCATTCTTTTTCCCTTCTTTCATTTTTATTTTGGCAGCCGTCATATTGAGCAATCCAGGCGGAATAGTTCCAATGGCAGCGGCAATAAAACCTGAAATTAGGGGAGTAAGGTAGATCATTTAGTTATTAAATCGGTTAGATAAAGGCTTCAAAATTAAAGTTAGTCTTTAATTTTGAAACGAATATACGTAATTGCCTTATTAATTTCTAAATATTGTTTTTCGTAAAAAGTCTGGATAGAAGTCACAACTTCTGGGCTTCCTTCGTTTTTATATACGTTATGATTCGCGTATAAAACTTCGTGACCTTCTCCGTGAAGCAATCCAAGAGTATAACCGTGCATAAATTCGCTATCGGTTTTAAGATTTACAACACCGTCTTTTTTCAGGATTTTTTTGTACAATTTCAAGAACTCAGAATTCGTCATTCTGTGTTTCGTTCTTTTGTATTTGATCTGCGGATCTGGGAAAGTAATCCAGATTTCGTCTACTTCGCCTTCAGCAAAAATATGATTGATTAATTCGATTTGAGTACGAACAAAAGCAACATTATGAAGTCCGTCTTCTACAGCAGTTTTAGCACCACGCCAGAAACGAGCGCCTTTAATATCAATTCCGATAAAATTTTTGTCTGGGTATTTTTCAGCTAATCCAACAGAATATTCTCCCTTTCCGCATCCTAACTCTAAAACTAATGGATTATCATTTTTAAAGAAATCAGAATTCCATTTTCCTTTTAAAGGCATTAAATCGCCTACAACTTCTTCTCTGGTTGGTTGAAAAACGTTTTGAAATGTTTCGTTCTCTCTGAATCTTTTTAGTTTATTTTTACTTCCCACTTTTACAAAAATTTTCGGCAAAATTAAGGAATATAAACGAATGAAACGGCGTAAGTCGGTTTAAATGTTTTTTTCAGCCACGAATTCACGAATTATTTTAAAAATAAAATTTGTGAATTCGTGGCGAAAAAAAATTATCCATAATGAGGTTCAGTAATTGGCTGCGCTTTTGGATCAAGAGATTCATCGTGCTGAGATAAATCCAATCCGATGTGTTCTGATTCTTCTGAAACTCTTAGTGGAATAATGAAATTGGTTACTTTAAATAAGAAATAAGCGCCGAAGAAAGTAAAGATCGAAACTAGAACCAATGCCATCATGTGATGTCCAAAAACATTCCATCCGCCGTGAAGTAAACTTGCATCTTCGCCGTGAGCGAAAATAGCAGTTAAGATCATTCCCATAATTCCGCCGACACCGTGACAAGCAAAAACGTCAAGTGTATCATCGAACTTTTTAGAGTATTTACAATTTACAGCCGTGTTAGAAACCAACGCTGTAATGAAACCGAAGAACATACTTTCTGGGACCGAAACAAATCCTGCAGCTGGTGTAATCGCGACAAGGCCAACAACAGCACCAATACAGGCGCCTAGAGCAGAAACTTTTCTTCCGTTCATTCTGTCAAAGAAAATCCAAGTTAGCATCGCTGCGGCAGACGATGTTGTAGTTGTAGCAAAAGCCATGGCAGCAGTTCCGTTGGCTGCAAGAGCAGATCCAGCATTGAATCCGAACCAGCCGAACCAAAGCATTCCCGTTCCTAATAATACAAACGGAATATTGGTTGGAATATGCTGACTGTTTTTTCTTTTTCCTAAAACAATAACTCCAGCCAAAGCCGCAAAACCAGAACTCATGTGCACCACAGTTCCTCCTGCAAAATCTTTAACTCCAAAATAACTTCCTAAAACACCTGTTGGGTACCAAACCGCATGACATAAAGGAGCATATATAAAAATGGTAAATAAACTAATGAAAACTAAATAAGAGATAAAACGAACGCGTTCTGCAAATGAACCCGTAATAATTGCAGGGCAAATGATGGCAAATTTCATCTGAAACAAAGCAAAAAGCATAAACGGAATCGTATTGGCCAATTGTTTATGAGGCAGAACGCCAACATAATCCATAAAAGCAAAAGTAGTTGGATTTCCGAAAAAGCTATAAAAATGATCTCCAGAACCAAAACCAACCGGTTCTCCAAAAGCCAAACTAAACGCCACAACAACCCATAAAAGCGTAACTACGCCCAGACAGATAAAACTTTGAAGCATGGTCGAAATAACGTTTTTCTTTCCAACCATTCCACCATAAAAGAAAGACAATCCAGGTGTCATGATTAAAACCAGACAGCTCGAAGTTAGCATCCAAGCAACATCGGCAGGAACGATATGATCTGTAGTTCCAAATTCTGATAAAACATAATTATTTTCTGTAACTGTTGGCCAAAATGCCCCTATCGTACATACGACGCTAATCATAATAAAGGAAATAATCCAGCGTTTTTCTATTTTCATTTTTAAAATACTTTGTTTAACCCTATTTTTTTTGGGGTCAAAGTTAGAAAAAAATAAAGATTACTGTTTTGAAGGCTGTAAAAATAGAGGTGTGGGTTTTATTTTGGTGAAATTTGTAAAATACAGGTTCTTTTTTTGACAGTATCTTATTCTAAAGTTACAAAAAAGCACTGTTTTTGCCGAATTAATTAAAAATAATCGGCGAACAGTGCTTCTAAAGTGCTCAAAAAGTTACGTTTATAATAAGAAAACCGTAAAATGTTTTATTTTTTCTGAAGTTTTGCAATCAAAGCGTCTTCAATTGGTGCTTTTATTTTGGTTACGGCATCAACTTCATCATTCGGAATTGTCATTGACAGTACATAATGCTGAATTTTCCATTCGTTCCCCACTTTTATTAAAACTCCAGAACCGCGGCAGATTTTCATTTGCGTATCTAATAATTCATCAAACCAAGCAATTTTTCCTGATTTATCAAAAAAGATATGACGTTCTAAAGCTTTAAAATTCCATGTAGTTCCTTTGTCAAAAAATGGTTTTGCCCAAACAGAAAATTCTTTTTTGGTCCAATTTTCGGTTGCATCAGTTCCGATGTAAATTGCATCATCGGCCAATGTATTAAAATAAGCATCAAATTTTACTTCGGCAGCCGCTTTATGCCAAGCATCTAATGTGTGATTGATTTTGGTTTTGTCTGTTTGCGCATTGGCAAAAGAAGCAACAAACAAAAGGAGTAAAAGTGTTTTTTTCATGAGATATAGTATTTGAGTTTAAAGGTATAATTTTTTTTGAACCATATAAGTGATATAAGGAAATGGAAGTTTTTAAGCTCCTACTTGCATAATAAAAGTACTGTTTGTCATCCTGAGGAACGAAGGATCACACTAGAAACTCCGGAAAGAGATTCGCTAATCTTTGTAGATCTCCGTGTGTGATCCTTCGTTCCTCAGGATGACATAAAATCAAAACAATTTAAAATCTTGTGTTTAATTATCATTAACATTCTTCATGTCACTTAATCTCTCAAAAAACTACTATATTTGATTCTCAATAAAAATACCCCAGTCATGAAGGCAAAAATACTTCTAAGCTCAATAGCTGTTACTTCTTTACTTTTTGTTTCTTGTAAAAAGGAATTAGAACCGCAAGAAAGTACAGCAACCTCAGAATTAGTAAGATTAGGACTTGCAAAAGATACAACAAAACCCGCAGCGCCAGTAGCGCAAACTCCTGCTGCAAACCCAAATACAGTTTTAAGCGATACGAAAGGAATTAATCCTGCCCACGGACAGCCGGGACACCGTTGCGATATTGCGGTTGGAGCGCCTTTAAATTCTGCACCGACACAGCAAGTGCAGGCAACTCAGGGACAAACCGTTCAGGTAAATCCGAATCAGCAGAAAATGGTGACGACTACAACAACTACACCTGTTAAAGTGGCAAAAGGAATGAATCCGCCACACGGACAGCCAGGACATAGATGCGATATTGCGGTTGGAGCGCCTTTAAATTCGCCTAAAGCAACAACGACAGCAGCAGCTTCAAACCCAGCTCAAAGCGGAACGGTTACACAAAACTTTACGGTTTCGCCGCCAGCATCAAACGCAGTTCCAGCATTATTAAGCACAGAAGGTACTGAAGCTACGGTAGCAGATGGAATGAATCCGCCACACGGAAAACCAGGTCACCGTTGCGATATTGCAGTTGGCGCACCGTTGCCTAAATAAAGTAAACCATATAAGTGATATAAGTAATTTAAGATTTTTACTTACTACGATCCATAAAAAAAGCGAAGCCGTAAAGTACTACTTTACGGCTTCGTTGCTTTGTGATGTAAACTTAAAATGAACTTATATCACTTATATGTTTAAAAAAAATTAATGTTCTTTTATCTTCTCGAAAGTGCTCGTCAATGTTTTTTTAGCTTTGGCCAATGCACCGCTAAAGGCTTTTTCTAGAGTGTCTGCGTGTTCTGTAACCGTAATTGGCTGTAGTTTTACAGGACGAACTTCAATCACACATTTTTTGTCATGCAAGCTGAATTTTTCTCCATTTTCATCTCCAAAATGAATTTCTACGCGAGTAATTTTATCTTGAAAACGGTCTAAGCTTTTTTCTACTTCTCCAGAAAAATAACTTTCTAATCTTGCACTTCCTTCAATGTTTTTGT
This sequence comes from Flavobacterium sp. LPB0248, assembly GCF_013388355.1. GTDB lineage: Bacteria > Bacteroidota > Bacteroidia > Flavobacteriales > Flavobacteriaceae > Flavobacterium. The sequence goes on along the minus strand of NZ_CP058246.1, from coordinate 2,322,928 downwards.
CGGTGTTGATTTGTACTTTCATAACAAATAAAATTTAATGATTCATTCTCAAACTTATCGATTTTAAAGATAAAAGACAAGTAGGTTAAGGAAATATTATGAAATTTTAAATTGATTTATTTTTCAATTTTGTAATTTCGATTTGGAGAAAATATACTTATAGTATTTTATTTTTAAAATAAAGAAAAAACTTACAATATATTGTTTTGTTTCGTATGTTTGTAATTCTAAACTTTCAGAATATGAACAAGACAAAACTTCTGCCCGCATGGCATGCTGGCGGTATTGGAAACAACCGCAACGCTCTGAAAGGCGTAGAGCAGCTAACCCATGCGGGTTTTATACTCTCTAAACTTTCAGACTTATGAGTACCAAAACCCTTTCCAAAGAAACCGAATTAAGGTTGACTGAATTCTTCAACAATTCAATTGATTCCAAAAGTATGGCAAAAACGATTAGGCAAGTAAATTTCCTAATTGCGTTAAACGCAATACGAGAAGATGGATTTATGAAAACCGAAACCGTAAATATTGAAGATGGTTTCTTTTGGTTAAATGAATTAGCCGAAATTCTTGATCCTTATTTGGTGATTGAGTAAGAAATGAGAAAAAGCCACTTGGGAAAGTGGCTTTTTTATGAATCTTATTTGTTGATCATTAAATGTAAAGAATAAATTATTAAGTAAGTTTTGTCATTCCGAGGAACGAGGAATCACACTAGTATTTCCGCAAAGTAATTCTCCAATCTTTGTCGAGTTTCGAGTGCGATTCCTCGTTCCTCGGAATGACAAAAAAATGTGAAATCACTCAAAGCAATGAAATCATCCCTTATCCTTCTTCCCCCACTTAACCTTCATTTTTCCTTCATTATCATAAGCAATCAAATGCAGGACAATACCACGTTCGCGAACGGCTTTTCGTTCTTCTTTGGTGGCGAGTTTGGCGTCGTTTTTAGAGTTTCTTAGCGGAATGGTGAGGGCGAGATTGGTGCCTCGGCCAAAAGAGTAAATTCCGACAACGTCAAAGTTTAAGACGCTCGAACTTATGGTAAGTTTATTGACATCGACTTGTTCTCCACGCAGATTAAGCGAACCAGACAAATCGCTAAAAGTGATATTCTCTACATCGCGAAACGGAAAAGCAAATTTGCCGACTTTCATAATCGGTTCAAAATTGAGTAATGCACCTTGATTGACATTAAAATCTAGTTTTCCTTTCATCGAATTCACAATCAGATCGCCTTTACTGTTCATTAAACCCGCAACATTGGCATTGCTGCTTAATCGGCCACGAATATTTTTTGGACTGAAAGATTTGATTCCGAAATTATTAAAAGACCTTAAAAAACTCGCAATATCAACTCGGTTTACCTGCGCATTTGAAGTAAAAACATATTGGTTGCCACTTGGTTGTACAGAACCGCTAAACGTTATGCTTCCGCCAGAAGTCTGCAATGTTCCGTTTTTAAGCAAAATCTTCGAATCTAGCATCTGGATTGTGGCCAGAGTATTGGTTGCAGTAAGCGATCCGTAAGTGATTTTATCGGCTTTGAGGTTAATTACAGCAGCACATTTTTCTATTACAGATCGTAACTGATTTGTAAAATTGACATTCTTTTTTACTGGTTTTTTCTCTGTCACTTTTTGTTTCGGAGAATTTTCTAAAACACCTATAAACTGTTTTACATCAATATTTGGACAGTAAATATTCCAGTTTACCACCATTTTTTCGGGTGCATCGTAATAGAGATTTAAGAAATTATCGATTTTTCCATCAATGCGGATAATGTTCTTTTTGTGTTTGTAGGCTATTTTTTTAATGTAAAGCGCTTCTTGTGTAAAAGACAATTGTACAGCCGTTTTTTCAGCATGAATCTTTTTCGGAATATAATCGAATGTAGCATCAGCAATATCAACATCTCCTGTGAATTTTGGTTTATTGATGTACAAATCGACAATGTCAAACTGAAACTTCAAATTGGCTTTGGCATGACCGCTTTCAAAATGAAGTATTTTCTCGTTCATCATTCCGTTGAGTTTCGAAATGTCAAAATCAGAATTTACAACTCCTGTGACAATTGGTTTTTCGAGATTATTGATAACTGCTTGTGCAATTGTCAGCGGAATACTTGCGTATTCGGCTTTAAAATTGGTTAAAATAATAGCCGAGTTCGGATCGCTGGATTCCTTTTCGGGTTTAAAAGTGTTAGTAAAAATTCCTTTGAAACTGCAATTGGTAAACAAACCATCTGGAATACTCACTTCGTTATCGCGAATGTCTGCCTGAACTACAATTTTTGGATCGCCTTCTACATTCAAATCGCCTTTAATGTCGCAATTTACCTTAATTGGTTTTTTGATGTCAAACTGATTGAGTTTCGAACTAATGTTTGCCGATAATAAATTGGAAGCATTTCGCCATAAAATATCCGTTCCGATATTGATTCCGAAAAGCGAATTGTTTTTTCCGATATTAAAATAAGCGACAATATCAAAAACGTCAGAACCAATTTTAAGTCCTTTGGTTTTAATATCTATTTTCTGATTGGCTTCGGCATACGAAATATCAAAATTGCCTTCTAGAACTTTTTCCTTAGCAAAACTTCCGTGAACGGTATTAAAGGCAAGACTATTAATTTTGGTTTTCAAATACAGATTGGTTTGCCAGTTGTTGTCGCCATAATTTACTTTAGATTCTAAACTTGCCACATCAAAATCAAACAATTTATGACCTAGATGATTGTCAATAATAACATGAACATCGTTGAGGTTTACTTCGTCAATTGTCGTTTCGGGTTTCTCTTTTTCGGTTTGTGTTTTCTTCTTTTTCGGTTTAAAAATATTGACATTAGAATAACCGTTTTCGGCTTTATAAATATATATATCAGCGTCGTTGATTAAGATTTTATGAATGTTGATTTCGTGCTGCAACAAACTCAAAATGTTCAAACGTGCTTCGATTTCTTTTGCTCTCAGCAAAGTATGTTTGTGGCTCTGCCATTGATTGTCTTTTATTTCGACATCATTTAACGCCAATGTAAAATTGGGGAAACCAGTTAGAAACTTATAATGAAAATCTCTAATATGAAATTTGCCATTTATATTTTCGTTGATTTTGGTATTGACTTTAGCAATAATTTCGGCTTTATTTCGATTGAAGTATATAGACAAACCTCCGCAGGCAAGTAAAAGAATGGCAATTAAACCCAAGATAAAATATCCAAAACGTTTGGCGTATTTTTTAAAAGAATCAGATTGCAGAAAGGATTTGGTTTTGGATAAAGCTTCTTTCATAGTAGCCGAATTTTGAATGTATTAAAGATACTACAAAAAACATTAACTTTTTATTGGTTTGATTTTCAGGTAAATAAATTGTAATTTTAAAGTTATCTAGCTTATAATTAATGATAATACATTTATAACGAAAACTAATTTAGTAATGGTGTTTGATTTATTTTAAATTTTTAAATTTGTACTGTAGTTTGAAAGTTAATATTTCAGACCTAATTTTAATCTTAATATATTATGGCATTAGCAATAACAGATGCTACTTTTGATGAAGTAGTTTTAAAATCAGATAAACCAGTAATGGTAGATTTTTGGGCAGCATGGTGTGGTCCTTGTAGAATGGTTGGTCCAATCATTGACCAATTAAGCGAAGAGTACGCTGGTAAAGTAGTTGTTGGTAAAGTAGATGTAGATGCTAACCAAGAATTTGCTGCAAAATATGGTGTGCGTAACATACCAACCGTTTTGGTGTTTCATAACGGTGAAGTAGTAGGAAAACAAGTAGGAGTAGCTCCGAAACAAACCTACGCAGATAGTTTAGACGCTTTATTGTAATCTTAGATTGCAATTTATATAAAAGAGGTTTGACGAAAGTCAAACCTTTTTTATTTTATTTTTTTGCCACGAATTCACGAATTCGCGCTAATTTAATTCCTTCCAAAAACGTATATAGCCGTTCTGATAATTTCACAAATTTAATTCGTGAATTCGTGGCAGAAAACCTTTGTTCGAAAATTAATTAGTGGCTGTGAGTTTCGCTGTTTTCATGACCCAAAACCGTAATCATATAAGGCGTGCTAGAAACCTTAGTCTTTTTGATTGCCGATGTAGAAAGGTTTACTTGTATTAATTCTCCAGTTGATGGAGAAGTAATATAAGCAAAACGATCTGTAACTGCCATTTGAGGTTTTAATGTCGCGTCTGTAGCTGTTTCTGAAGTTGCTTTAACTTCTTTTGCAACTTGTAAACTGCTGATATCATAAAGTTTAAACTCTCCAGAATGCAATAAAACAGCCAGTTTTTTACGATCGTAACTCGTTTTGCATTGCATAATAGTTGTATTCTGAATAATTGGTTTTACAGTATTAGCTACAACATCAATTAAATAAGCGCCTTTTGCAGCCGTGTAGCCAATGAATTTTCCAGCCGAAACCGTTTCTAAAATACTTCCAAACCAAGCTGTTCCAAAATCTGCTGGATGATCAATTAGTTTTTGGTTTCCGTTGCCTTCTACAACCAAAATTCCGCTTGACGAACCAAAAACGGCATAAACACCGTCTGAAGCATTTCCGTGAATTCCTTTTGTCGCAATTTTTGCATCAAAAACTGTTTTTCCGGTATTGTCGATGATTTTCACTTTTTCTGGAAGCGTTCCTGTAACCGAATTATCTTTCTCAGTAATGGCATAAGTTCCGTTTGTAAAAGTCGCCATGGCACCGTGATGTGCCAATAAACCTGCATTTATTGTTTTGAAAGTTGAACCAGCTTTATTTACATCAGCTTCTTTACCAAAAGAAAGCGTTCCATCTCCGTCGTTAAAAGTTAGGATTTCTCCAATTTTACTTTTAAAATGCGTTGGTTTTAATGCGCTTGTCGCTAAAACTCCAAATTTCGGAACATCATCAACATCAATGTGATCGCCGTGTAATTCCAATCCGCTGTCGAAAGTTTCTACGAAATTATTGTCTCTGTGAACAATTCCTGCAAAACGTCCAGATTCTGTTGTGTACAAAGAGGCTTTAGCAAATTTTGCCGTAAAAGAACTTGTTTTATTTTCATGCGGATCAAAAAGGGTTAACTCCGTAGTTTTTTCGTCAGAAAGTAAAACTCGAACAAATGTATGTTCTTCCGAAGTGTCGTGATCATGATCGTGATCGTCGTGGTTGTCATCGTCGTTGCTACACGAAACCGCAAAAAGCGATAAAGCGAATAAAAATAGTAGTTTGTAAAACTTGTTTTTCATTGTAATAAAGGATTTAAAATTTGTAAATAATTGAGTTTTGAATGGTTTGCTTATCGCGAAACCGAAAACGGAATTTTCATAGAAACAATAATGTTTCGTCCCGCTTCTGGAAGTTCGATAAGTCGATAAAAGCTGGTGTGATTTAAATATCTAGTATTAAATAAATTCTGGATCTGAATATTGAGGCTGATATCCTGTTTTCCTGTCTTAACTTTTGAACCAAAAGCTAAATTGAATACATGACTTTCAGCCGTTTTTTTCTCTGGCGGAACAATATTATTCTGCTGTGCCGTAAAGCGATAACCAACAGAAAAGTATGGTTCTTTTAAAAAGGAAATTTGAGGTTCATAATTCAATCCGAACAAAACAGAAGGTGGCGGAGAAAACGGAATTGTATAGCCTTTTTTGCTTCCTGATTTTTGTTCCGAATAAAGATATTCGGCACCAATTTCTGCGCTTAAAGATTTTAGGAAATAGTATCTCGTTTGAAATTCTGCACCATAACGAAAGACTTTGCTTTGTTCATATTCAAAAACCTGATTTCCTGCGCCATAATAAATATCATGAGCCGAAGTCGGATTCAGATAAATGAAATTCGGAAAATAGTTCACAAACGGAGTCAGTTGAAAAGACCAGTTTTGCTGGTTCAATTCCATTCCCAAATCCAATTGATACGAACGTTCTGCATCCAAATTCGGATTTCCTTTTTCGAATCGGAAATAATGATAATTTACACCATTTGAAGCTAGTTCTTTGGCAATAGGCATTCTGAAACTCGAACCCAAATTGGCTTTCAGCGAAAGCTTTCCAGGATTGTAATTTGCACCAATCGACCATGTAAAACTGTCAAAAGTTTTAGTCAAATCTTGAGAACGCTGTAAATATTCCAATTCCGTCTGATTGTTTTCAGAAACCGGACTTTGAAACCAATCGTAATACGATTTCATTTTAATTTTTCCGTAATCGTAACGAACAGCGCCGTTTAAAAACCATTTTTCGTTCAGTTCAATTTTATCGTAAGCAAATAATCCAGCGTTAAATTGTGTGAAAGCAGGAATTAAAAAACTCCATCCGCCAATTTCATTTTGCTGATAAACCACATTCGAACCAATTGTAATTTGATGATTTTGAATTCTGAATTCATCTTTAGCAGAAAACGACCAAACATCTTTATCGTATTGGCGTTCCAAATCTTGTGGAGCGTACATATTTTTAGGATAAATTGGAGGCATATAACCATGATTGACGTAATGGCTATACTCTTTTCTAAAATTATTCTGAAAACCAATCTGCGTCTCAAAAGCATGATTTCCCAACTGAAAAGAAGTCGTATTACTCAGCTTCAAATGATTGACTTGCTGATACGGCATCAAAATATCACGGCTCGATTTGTCGTGTAATTCTAGATCTACATTTCGCGGTTCGAGTCCATGCGCATTCGCGAAAAATCCGCTTTTAGTATGCACATTACTGAAATAGAAAACCGATTTAAAATGTTCTCCAGAATAACCTGAACTCAAATGAAAATCAAGTTCTTTTCCAGCCGTATTTCGCAAATGATTTTTGTATAATGGAACGGCATAACTATACACATGAACCACATCGGTCGGAACGCGATAATCGCCGTAATCCATTGTGGTTACTCGAGAATCAAAGAACCAATTTTCGTTTCTTCCAAATAAATTAATAGAACTTCCAAATTGCGCATTGTTACTTTTTCCGGTAAGATCTACGCTTCCGCCAAAAGTGTTTTGCAACGGAAGAGGTAAAGGCTTAATGTTTATCGCACCGCCAACAGCATCAGATCCGTAGATAAATGAAGAAGGACCTTTTATAATTTCTACCCGATTTACAGCATATTGATCGATTTCCAATCCGTGATCAGCGCCCCATTGCTGGCCTTCGTGTTTCAAGCCATTTTCAACCACAATAACCTGATTGAAACTCAAACCACGAATAAGCGGTTTCGAACCTCCCGAACCAATCGAAATAGTTTTAACGCCGGGTAATTTCTGCAAAGACTGCATCAAACTTCCGCCAAGATTACGCTGAATAAAACTATTGTTTACCGTTTCAACATTCAACGATTCTTCTTTTTTGCTTTTTTGAGTAGCATTATTGCTGATTAAAACTTCGTCAAGTTCCTTGATTTCTGGTTTCTTTTCTGATGGCTGATTTTGAGAAATAGCTTCCGTCGTAATTAATAAACTGATGAGTAAAAAACAAAATCTCCAATACATGGATAGGGCATTCTTCATTAATCTGATCTTATAAAATTTTAATACTTAAACCTTTCAGCGTTTGCCAGCCTTCTTTATCCGTCAAGCGGATCATAAAATGATAATCTCCGGGATCAACATCTGCAGGAATGGTGATTTGTGCTGTTGCTTCGTAAGTTTTCACACCATTTGGAATAGTATAATTGTTGATGAAAAGCATTGGTTTTACAGGTTTTTTTATCGCTTTCATTTCACAAGTTGTAACTTCTGTACTGTGTGTATGATGATCGAAATTGTGATGAATGTCAAGGCTGTAAGAACCCAAAGCTACATTGTCGTTAAAAGTGGCTTTGAAAGTGAAGGTTTTTCCGCGTTCGATTGTACTGCATTGAATCGGAAAAGCATTTGCTCCAGTACTATCAATTACGGGATATTCGCTGTCGATTTCGGCTTTGTCGCTGGAGCAGGATGAAATAAAAGTAAGAGCAAAAATGCCTATCAAAAACTTTATCTTTTTCATATTTTTTGATTTATAATGGTTAAGTTTTTCTTCACTTCCAGTTTGCTTCCGTTTTGATCGTTTACGATAATGATGAAGTCGTATTTGCCTTCTGCAGCATCTTCTGGAATATCAAAATGTTTGTGCACATTGGCGTTTTTTGCGCCTGCATATTGCGTCCATGTAATTTCGTGCGACCAGACTTTCGAGTATGTTTCAGTGCTTTTCTGTACAATTTTTACTTGTACATTTTCGATTTTATCAGCAGCAGTTACTTCTGCATTAAAATGGAAATCTGCGCCAATAGTTGCTGTTTCGCTGTTGTTAAGACCAAGCTCGATTTTGTCAATAGTTGGAATTGCCTGTTTTTCTTCTGAATCGTCGTTACTGCAGCTTGTAAAAGCCATTGCAGCAAAGAGTGAAGCCAAAATGAGTTTTGTTGTTTTCATTTTTTCTAATTTGATTTTGATCATTTTATAAAGGGTATTTGGATTACAAAAGGGCATATTGATTTCAATATTCAAGTCCTGACGGGACGAAATAGTGATAGGAAATTTGACTAAGTCCCGGAGGGACGAAATATTTATAGAAAAGAATTTATGAGCTATACAAAAGCCTCAGAGAGGCGACATATATCTTTTCTCTAGTAAAACAGCATAGCAATAACTAGAAACCTGAATAAGGATTTAGTTCTGAATGCGTTAATCGATAAAAATTTGGAAGTTTTTTGCGTAGAAAAAGTTATTTTAATATCAATATCTTGTATTAAATACTTAGAGTGAATGAAATAGCTTCTGAATGTTTTTAGATTTTGAAGTCCTAAAAACAATTAAATAGCCGAATTGCAAAACAATCGGAAACACAAAAAAAACTAAAGTGAAAAAGGCGGGGCTCGAAGTGAGAAAAGAGCGCCCTTAAAAAATGCAAAATGAGGTTTGCTGTAAAAGTTAATGTGTTTTACAACAGACTTATTCTTGAAAAACTGAAAGGCATTGAATTCAAATGTGCCGACTGCGCTGAATTTGAAATCGCAAATCGAACATTTATGAAATGAATGCAGTTTGGCTTTGAATTGCGGTTTTTCGGAAACAGAAAACTCTAATTTTTCTTTAGAATTATGAGTATCTAAAATGTGCTCATACGAATGGACAACCGGAAAAAGTATTGCGAACAATACAATCAAAGGCATCAAGAGATTTATAAATTTAAGTTTCTTTTTCATTCGTGAAGATTAACTTCTAGATGAGGTTTTTCATGCTGTTTAATGCAATAGTGTTGCAAATATAGAAATCTTATTTTTAAATGCAATATTGTTGCGATAATTGTTTGCGAAAAATCAATGCTTTTGTTAATTTTATCAAATCTTATATTCCTTAAAAATGAAAATTTTCTACAGCTTTCTTTGTTTTTTTATCTTGATTTTCAATAGTTTTTCTCAGTCAAAAGCAAGTGAATTATTTGAAAACGGCGTTTCTGAACAGCTGGCAAATTTTCGTAAAAAACAGATTTCAAATCTTCAATACACTTTGTTTTTCGAAATTCCGAATCAGAAAACAGAAAATATAAATTCTAATTTGATAGTAAATTTGAGTTTGTCTGATTTAAGTCAGCCTTTAATTTTAGATTTTAAAGAGAAAACTTCAAACATAAAAACAATTGAAGCAAACGGGAAAAAGCTTTCTATTGTTCATGAAAATGGACATATGATAATTCCGGTTTCCGCTTTGATTTTAGGAAAAAATACATTTTCAATTTCGTTTATAGCAGGTAATTTGTCATTAAATAGAAATGATGATTTCTTATATACTTTATTAGTTCCAGATCGGGCCAGTACTTTATTTCCTTGTTTTGATCAGCCTGATTTAAAAGCGACCTATAAACTGAGACTTTCTATGCCAAAAGATTGGTCGGTTTTGGCTGGAGCCGATGTTGTGGAGAAACTTGAAAAAGGAGATTTTACATCTTACACTTTTGGAGAATCAGACAAAATGAGCACCTATTTATTTTCTTTTGTTGCAGGAAAATTCAAAAGCGCGACACGAAAGCCAGGTTTAGAAATGACGATGTTGTATCGTGAAAATAGTCCGGAAAAATTTCGCGTAAGCGCTGATACTATTTTCAATCTGCATCAGCAATCGTTAGACTTTTTAGAAAAATATACGAATTATAAATTTCCGTTTCAGAAGTTGGATTTCGCTTCGATTCCTGTTTTTCAATATGGCGGAATGGAGCATGTTGGCGCAATTCAATATAGAGAATCGACTTTGTTTCTGGACAACAGTGCAACCGACAGTGAAAAACTAAATCGTGCAAAACTCGTCGCACACGAAACCTCGCACATGTGGTTTGGCGATTTGGTAACCATGAAATGGTTTGACGACGTTTGGATGAAAGAGGTTTTTGCCAACTTTATGGCTGATAAAATCATGAATCCGATTTTTCCAAAAGTCAATCATAATTTGCAGTTTTTTACCGCGCATTATCCTAGCGCTTTCGCGGAAGATCGATCGTTGGGAACACATCCGATCAAGCAGCATTTGGTTAATTTGAAAGATGCTGGTTCGCTTTACGGAGCTATTATTTACAACAAAGCACCCATTATGATGCGTCAGTTAGAAGCTTCGATGGGCAAGGAAGCGTTTCAGAAAGGAATTCAAAGATACATTCAGAAATATGCCAATGATAATGCTGATTGGAATAATCTCGTAGAACTTCTTGATGCCGAAACTCCGCTTGATATGAAAAAATGGAGCGATGTCTGGGTTAACAAATCTGGAAGAGCCATTTTTACGGATCAAATAGAATATGATGCTAAAAACCGAATCAAAAGCTTTGAAATCCAGCAAAAAGCAGAAGATAAATCAGAGAATATATGGCCTCAGGTTTTTCAGATTGGTTTAGTTTATGCTAAAGAAGTGAAAGTTTTATCAGTCAATATTAATGACAAAAATACGGTTGTAAAAGAAGCTATCGGACTTGAAAAACCGCTTGCCGTTGTTTACAATTATAATGGTTTTGGATACGGTGTTTTTCCGCTTGACGGGAATAATTTAAATTATATTGCAGATTTAAAAGATGAAATGGCAAGAGCTTCCAGTTATAGTAATCTTTACGAAAATACTTTGATTGGTACTGTTTCGCCAGAAAAAGCTTTTGAATGTTTTTTAAGAGGAATTCAAACTGAGCAAAATGAATTGGTTTTGCGAATGGCGACAGGAAGTTTAAATACGATCTATTGGAGATTTTTTACCGAAAAACAGCAGAATAAATTGCAGAAAAAACTTGAAGGCGTTTTATATGAGCGTTTGCAGGCTAATTTATCGTCTAATATTAAAAAGACATTATTTGGATTGTTCAGTTCGATTGCCTATTCTAATTCGGCGAAAGCCAGTTTGTATAAAGTTTGGAATAGAGAAATCTCGATTCCGAATTTGAAATTAAACGAAGACGATTACACCAATATGGCGATGAATCTGGCTATTTTCAAACATCCAAAAGCCGATGAAATTTTGGAGAAAACCAGAACTTCGTTTACCAATCCGGACAAACAAAAGCGTTTTGAGTTTTTGCTTCCTTCTTTATCCAAAGATGAATCGGTTCGAAATGCATTTATAGAATCATTAAAAGACGATGCAAACCGAGAGAAAGAATCGTGGGTTTCGGTTGGTTTGGCGAATATTCATCATCCGCTTCGTCAGGAAAGTGCGCAGAAATATATTAGATTTTCATTAGATTTGGTTGACGAAATTCAGCGAACGGGAGATATTTTCTTTCCAAAAGACTGGCTGGATAATACAGTTGGGAAATATTCGTCGAAATTTGCTTTTGATGAAGTACAAAGATTCTTAAAAGAAAACCCTAATTTTAGTCCGATCTTGAAACGCAAATTGTTTCAGGCAACAGATTTGCTTTATAAAGCACAAAATATTAAAAAAGAAACCGAATGAAAATCGAATCGGAAATAGAAAAAGTCTCCAGTTTTCAGCATCTCGAAATGCTGGCGAATCAGGTTGTGGAAGGTTTTATATCGGGAATGCACAAGAGTCCGTTTCATGGATTTTCGGCCGAATTTGCCGAACATAAAGTCTATAACGCAGGCGAAAGTACCAAACATATCGACTGGAAATTGTTTGCCAAAACCGATCGTTTGTACACGAAACGTTTTGAGGAAGAAACCAATTTGCGTTGTCATTTGATTGTGGACAATTCGTCATCAATGCATTATCCTGAACTGAAATCGAATCAGCCTTTTTATGAAAAGAAGATTGGTTTTGCGGTTTTGGCTTCGGCGGTTTTAATGAATATTTTAAAGAAACAGCGTGATGCGGTCGGTTTGAGCGTTTTCTCAGATAAATATGAATATTACGCTCCCGAGAAAGGAAGCGATCGCCATCATAGAATGCTTTTGAATAAACTGGAAGAATTATTGGTTCAGCCAAAAGTCAAAAAAACGACTGATACGATTACCTATTTGCATCAGATTGCGGAGAAAATGCATCGCCGTTCGATGATTATTTTGTTTACCGATATGTTGCAGACCGAAGATGATGAGAAACTATTTAATGCATTGCAGCATCTTAAACACAACAAACACAAAGTAGTTTTGTTTCATGTAGTTGATAATGAAACCGAATTGAAGTTTGATTTTGATAACACGCCAAGAAAGTTTATCGACTTAGAATCGGGAGAAGAGGTTTCGATTTTTGCTGATAATGTAAAAGAGCAATATGAAAAGAGGGTAGAAGCTTATTTTAAAAACTTGGCTTTAACCTGCGCAAAGAACCAAATTAAGTGCGTTCCGGTAAATGTTGGCGATAATTTTGAAAAAATATTGACTACATATTTGGTTGAAAAACAAAACTTTGGATAAAAATTTGAAAATTTATTTCATTTTTTTTACAAAAACACTTGCAGAAATGAAATTCTGTACTATCTTTGCAACCGCAATAACGCAGAGGTTTGGTAGTTCAGTTGGTTAGAATACATGCCTGTCACGCATGGGGTCGCGGGTTCGAGTCCCGTCCAGACCGCAATATTGGGGAAGCCTTTCTTAACAGAAAGGCTTTTTTGCCCAAATACGGTATCTAAGATTAGTTGTGTTGTTTTGCTACGACTTTGTAACTCGTAGCTGGTTTAGTAGTTAGACCAATGAAAAGCTTTCCACTTTTGTGGATGGCTTTTTTGATTTAAGACCTTTTGTAAAGGTAAATTCCAAACCCGAAACTTCGGGAAAAATTCCAAATTCCAATTTTATCGTACAGTTTGTCATTTCGACCGAAGGGAGAAATCACACACGTAATTCCAGAAAGATTTTACCGCAAAGAGCGCAAAAGAATACGCAAAGTTCGCAAAGGTATTTTTGAGGATGCAAAGTCCACAAAGCTATAATTTAATAAAGCTTTGCTCCAATAGTTATTGGGATTCTGCTTTTAACCTTGCGCTTTTAGCGGTTAAGTAAAAGAAAGTTCCTACTTTTTGATTAAAACTTGAATTTTTAAAATATTGGATTTTAACTAATTAAAAAATTGTCTAAATTTTATTTGAAAAAACGCTTGCAGAAACGAAATTCTGTTGTATTTTTGCACTCGCAATAACGCAGGGTTTGGTAGTTCAGTTGGTTAGAATACATGCCTGTCACGCATGGGGTCGCGGGTTCGAGTCCCGTCCAGACCGCCTAAGTTGTTAAAAGCCTTTCTTAACGGAAAGGCTTTTTTGTTTTTGTTATTTAACCGCAAAGTTTTGTATTACTCACTCTGATTTCTCCTTCGTAGAAATGACAAACGTTGTGGAATTGAAATTTGGAATTTCAGATATTGGAATTTAATTTCCTTATCTTTAATATAACGAAAAAACCGCTGTATTAAACACCAATGGAACATTCTGGTCAAAAACTCGATAAATATTATATCAGGAAAGTAGATGCTGATAAAAAAAGCATTTACTGTCACCATGATTTAATGGGTGAATTGTTTATTCCGCCACACAGACATGTTAAAGCGCAATTGCTTTATGCAGAAGGTGATGTTGTTTTTGTGACTACAGAAACCAAAACGTACTTTTTGCCAGCAAGGCATTTTATCTGGATTCCAAGTGGAGTGGAGCATAGCATCGAGCCGAAATCGGAAAGCGTGACAATGCGAAATCTGTATTTTCCTGTTGAAAAAGACGAAGATGACTTTTATAAAGTAGAAGGAATTTATCCCGTTAATAACTTATTGCTGCAAATGATGCTTTTTACCAATCGATGGAATGGCGATCTTAAAAAAGGAACTCCGAATTTTGCCATTGCTAAAGCGATAAAAGCGATTCTTCCGCAAATATGCACCAATAATCTTCCTTTAGAATTGCCACAGCCAAAAGACAAACGACTTAGTAAAATTCTTCGGTATATTGAAAATAACCTAGGAGAAACGATTCTTTTTGCCGATGTAGCTCATGAATTTGGTTTCAGCGAACGCTCTTTGTATCGCTTGTTTCAAAAAGATCTAGGCATGTCGTTTATTCAATATTATACCATTAGAAGAATTCTCAAAGCGATCGAACTTTTATTAGAAAGAAAACTTTCGGTAAAAGAGGTAGCCGAAGAAGTTGGTTATAATAGTGTTCCGACTTTCAGCAATACTTTCTTCAAGATATTAGGACAAAGACCTTCCGATTACTTAAACGGAGAAGAGATTTTGGAAAGCAAATGATTTGTTTTTTCTCTCGCAGATTTGGCAGATTGTACAGATTTTTACTTTAATTCATTAATTATCTGCTTGATCTGCCAAATCTGCGAGAGAAATTCAAAAATAATCACAATCAAAATCTATTTTGTAATAAATTGTTTTTCAATGCTTTAATATAACGTTTTCGGAAAACACGATTTTAACATTTGTCTGAAATGAATATGTTCTTGGCTTTTTAGAATTATCAGTCACCAGAAAAATGAAGGAACTTTGCAGCATCAAATATTTAATTATTCATGTTCCTTAAAACAACAAATTCTACAGACGATTGTTTTCCCAGAATCCTGCTGTTATTCTTAATTGTATTAGCATTCAATGGCTTACAAGCGCAGGAAGTTCATACTGTTTCATTGCAAGATGCTTTGAAGCTAGCTAAAGAAAACAACAAAAAAATCCTCAGATCTCAATTGGAGGTCACGCTCTCAGAGCAGAATATCAAAGAAAGAAAAGAACTCCGACTGCCAGACGTACAGTTAAACGGCATGTATTCTCGAATTACGAATATTACCGAATTCAAAGGAAGCGGGTTTTTAAAAGACAAAGAAGTTACGCCGGCAATTCCTGAAATTTATGAGGTCAATTCGACTTTTAAAATGCCAATTTATGCCGGAAATAAGATTAATAATGCCATCAAAATTGCCAATCAGGAAAGCGAAATAGCTAAAATAAAAACCGAAAAGGCTGAAAATGATATCGAGCTTGAAGTAGTGGCAAACTATCTGGCAATTTATAAAATGATGGAACTTCAGAAAATATTCGAAGAAAACATCAAAGAAGAAAAAAGCCGATTGAAAGAAGTGCAATCACTTCAAAAACATGGAACGGTTACGAAAAACGAAGTTATTCGTGCCGAATTACAGCTTTCAGATCGCGAATTGAATGCGTTAACTAACTCCAAAAACATTAAAATCGCACTTCACGATCTGAAAACGCTGATCCAGATTCCAGAAAACGAAGAAATTGCGATTGATACAACGTCGAGTTTGGACGAAATGAACGGTTTGGATCCGTATGATTTTTATATGAATAAAGCTTTGCAAAACGAAGAAATGCGTATTGCTAGTCAGGAGCTGAATATCAGTAAAACCGAACTCAAAATGGTAAAAGGAAATTATTTGCCAAGTGTTCATTTCTTTGGAAATTACGGTTTTTATTATCCGAACTATAAATTCTTTCCGCCAAATCCGTATCTGTATACTTTAGGGCAGGTTGGTATTGAAGCCACTTTTGATCTTTCGTCTTTATATAAAAATAAAACCAAAATGGAGCAGGCGAACACCAAAATCAAATGGCAGGAAATGCAGAATGAAATCGTAAAAGAGGAAATTCAGGACAAGTTGTATAAAGAGCATACGCAGTATCAGGAAATTCTTGAAAAGTTTGTTGTTGTGGACAAAGCACTGGATTTGGCTGACGAAAATTACCGAATTGTAAAGCTAAAATACTTAAATCAATTGGTTTTAATTACCGAAATGGTTGACGCCGATAATGCTTTGCTTCAGGCGAAATACAACAAAATTTCTACGCGATTGGATGCGGTTTTAAAACATTACGAATTGCTTCATACGGCTGGAATGCTTCCGCAGAGCTAGATGGTGAGAGATTAGGCTAAAGCCTTAGAAGAAAGATTAAAGAAGAAAGATTTTTAGAAAAGAACTAAGTTAAAGAGATATGGTTAAGATAAAAAATGAAACTAGAAGAAATAAAACGTTTCATATACTAATAACAATTATTGCGTGTGTGCTTGTTATAAGCGGTGTTATTTTAGGAATTTGGTTTTATGTGTTCAACAGAAATCACGAAGAAACCAATGACGCGCAAGTCGAACAATATGTAACGCCAATTATGTCGCGTATTACGGGTTATGTGCAGGAAGTTCGTTTTAACGAAAATCAGTTTGTGCATAAAGGAGATACTTTGGTTGTAATTGACAATCGTGAATATAAATCAAAATTGAATGTGGCTCTTGCCGATGTTCAAAACGCACAGCAAAACAGCGTTGTGGCGCAGAAAAATGCTATAAATACGGCAAGTGCAACAGCGATTAACGAAGCACAATTAGAAGCTGCAAAATCGAATCTTTGGAAAACTAAATTAGAATACGAAAGATACAAAGCTTTGGTAAGCGAAGAAGCAGCTACTTCTCAGCAATTAGAGAAAGTAAAAGCAGATTACGAATCGGCTCAGGCGCATTTTCAGGAAATGAAAAATAGAATTCATTCATCTGCTTTGAGTACTTCTGTTGCCGAAGCAAATGTGCCGACAACGCAAACCAATATTGCATCCAAACAAGCTGTTGCCGATAATGCTGCTTTATTTCTTTCGTACACCATAATTACAGCGCCTTATGACGGCTGGGTTGGAAAACGAACTTTACAGCCAGGACAATTAGTAAAAGAAGGTCAGTCTTTATTGTCAATTGTAAGTAAAGAAAAATGGATTACGGCCAATTTTAAAGAAACGCAATTGCAATATTTAACCGTTGGGCAAGATGTTGAAATTAAAGCCGATGCTTTAAGCGATAAAACTTTTGTAGGCACAATTGCATCTTTATCACCAGCGAGCGGGGCAAGATTTTCATTGCTTCCTCCAGATAATGCAACGGGTAACTTCGTAAAAATCGAACAAAGAATTCCGGTTAGAATTCAGTTGAAAGACAGCGACAAACAAGCCGACTTTTTAAGAGCGGGAATGAATATTACTGTGATCGCAGCACACTAAAATGGAAGATAAAAGTATTTTTAAATCATGGGTTCCAAAATGGGCAATCATTACGATTTTGTTTGTTTGTCTCTTGCATTCCATGATTTTATTGGGAGTTTATACGTCAAACGTAACGTATGCGGCAAGTTTTCTGGACATTGAGCCCGAAGATTTGCAGTACGCGATGTGCGTTACGTACGGAACTCTGCTGGCTACAATTCTTATAGAAAGCCGATTTTCGAGTTTTTTTCCTGCCAAAAATTACCTCATGGGCGTTTATTCCTTAATTGGAGTTACGATTGTGACGTCGGGTTATGTCGATAATTTTGCGGTTTTTCTATTACTGAGAGTTGCCGAAGGAATTTTAATGGCGCTTCCTGCCATTACCATCAGACAATTGCTCATTGAGCAGTTTGATTCTAAAAACGCCATCATAATTGGTTTTTCCTTTTATTATGGTTCTCTACTGCTGTCAACGCCTTTTATTATGAATATTGCGGTTTGGTTTCTGGATCATTATGATTGGAAATACATGCTGTATGTTTCGGGCGGACTGCAGGTTTTAAATGTCTTTTTAATCTTGGTTACTTTTCGTGGGCACCGAACAACAAAGAAAATCCCGTTGTATCAAATCGACTGGATGAGCTATTTTTTGGTTTTAACAGCTATTCTTTGCGGTGCCTACTTTTTTGTGTATGCCGAGAAAAAATATTGGTTCGAATCTTCTCAAATGGTTTTAATGCTTATTACGGCACTTATTACGGGAGGTTTGTTCATCTTCAAAGAGCTTTTGGTTAAAAGGCCAACTTTTAATTTTGAAGTTTTTAAATACGCCAATCTTCGAATTGGGTTTTTATTGTTTTTCCTGTTTTACATCAGCAGAGCAACGTTGAGTCTTTGCCATTCGGCGATGTATTCGATTTGGAATTGGGATCCGTCTCGAGTTGCGGGTGTGCAATACATTAACGGACTCGGAAATATTATCGGATTGGTTTTGGCGGCTTTTTTCTTGATGAAATCGCTTTCAACAAAAATCATTTTTCTGATTGGTTTTTCGCTAATTGCGTTGTATCACTTTTGGTTTACGTTTCTATTTGTGCCCGATGTGGCTTTGTCAGATATTATTGTTCCGTACTTTTTGCAGGGCATCGGAGTTGGATTGTTATTTGTTCCGTTGATTTTATTTACTACTTCTTCGGTTCCTGCAAATATGGCGGTTTCTTCTGGAATTGTCGGCGTTTCTGGACGTTTCTGGGGAAGTACGATTGGTTTTTGTGTCATGCAGAATGCAACCGTATTTTTAAACAAAAAACACTTTTTAAAACTAAGTCAGTTTGTAACTGGCGAAAATCCCGAAGCGCAGCAAAACATTGCAAACGCTACGCAGAGTTTTATTGCCAAAGGATATTCGGCAGATAATGCGAATGTTTTAGCCATGAAAAAGATTTTTGGAAGTATTGCCAAACAGTCGACTTTATTGGCAGATATGGAGATTTACACCATTGTAGGTTACGGTTTATTGGTTTTGATAATTCTTATTGCATGCAATCAGCATTTGAGACAGACGATGACTTTGGTTAAAAGTAAAATTTGGATTGGGTAAAGGTTTTGTTTCAGGTTTAATGTTTCAAGTTTTTGCCAATCTTTGTCATCCTGAGGAACGAAGGATCACACGCGGGATTCTGCAAAGATTGGCAACTTGCTTTAGGGAATTACTTTGTGGAGCTTCTAGTGTGATCCTTCGTTCCTCAGGATGACAAACAGTAACTTGAAAAACTCTGAGAATCTCTGTGAAAATCCTTTGCGAATCTCTGTGTAATAACCGCTTTATTGTCCTAACTTGCATCCGTTAAAAACAACAAACAAAATTATGAGCCAGCAATGTGTAATTTTTGATATGGATGGCGTGATTTCGCATACAAATCCGCATCATGTAATCGCTTTTGAAAAGTTTTTCGATAAATATAATATTCCGTACACGAAAGAAGAATTTGAAGAACATATGTACGGAAAACACAATAGTTATATCATGACGCATTTCTTCAAACGTCCGATTGCGGGAGAAGAACTGATAAAATTAGAAGACGAAAAAGAAGGAATGTTTCGTGAGATCTACAAAGACAAAGTCGAAGCGATTCCGCATTATATGGACTTTCTAAACGAATTAAAATCTCGTGGTTTCAAAACAGCCGTTGCAACATCGGCGCCTCGTGCGAACTTGGATTTGATTGCAAACGCTTTGAAGCTGGGTGAAAAAATGGATTCGATGATGTCTTCAGAAGACGTTACATTTCATAAACCAAATCCTGAAGTATATCTAAAATCGGCAGAAAGAGTTGGAGTTTCTCCGTCTGATTGTGTGGTTTTCGAAGATTCTTTTTCGGGAATTACTGCAGGATTAAATGCCGGAATGAAAGTCGTAGGCGTCTTGAGCACGCATACAAAAGAAGAACTTCCGCCATGCGATTTTTATATTAATGATTATAGTGAGATTAATGTCGATAAGATAATTGAGATATTAAATTCCAAAAAATAAATTCCTCCCGATAGCTATCGGGACCAAAAATACCATACGCGAAACCTTTGTCGAAGTTTTAAACTTTGACAAAGGTTTTTTTTATGGTAAAAACATTGCAATTGTGCCAATTATTTTTACTTTTGTTCAAAATATGAACACTGTTCATATTTTATAATTATGTTTACAATATGAGCAGAAAAGAAATACAAGAGCAGAGAATGAAAGATTATTTCATTCAGGCTACAAAAGAAATTTTAAAAGGAGAAGGCATTCAGGCTTTAAGTGTAAGAAGTATAGCCGAAAAGGCGGGATATTCGTTTGCTACACTTTACAATTATTTTAAAGATGTAAAAGAACTTATTTTTTTTTGTGTGAAAGATTTTCAGCAGGAATGCCAGGAATATGTTGAAGATAAAACTAAAGATACAGAAAGAGGCGAAAAGAAAATTATTGCGACTGCGATTTCTTACGCCGATTATTTTGTACAATATCCAAGTGTTTTTGAAATCTTTTTTATCGAAAAACTTCCTAATTCGGCTGAAAATGCCAGAATATCAGAATTAATTTCCTCTTTTCTCGAAAAACTCTGTCAAGAAGAATTTCAATATTGCATTGATCAAAAGAGTTTTACAGCCGAAGAAGTTCAGGAAATAGTAAAAGAACTTAATGGTTTAATTACGGGGATTTTACTGCTGTATTTAAACCGAAATTATCCGTCTGATTATGGTGATTTTACTAAAAATTTAAAATCGCAAATAGAAAAAACAATGAAAAAATAAGCGCATGAAAACCAAAAAAGAACTTAGAGACGAATACAAGGAAATGAAGTTCAAAAAAGGTGTTTTTCAAATACGAAATACCGTAAACAAAAAAGTATATATAGACAGCAGTGCTGATCTTGATGCTATTTTTAAACGCCAAAAATTTCAGCTTAACTGCGGGAATCATCCTGTGGCAGAACTTCAAAAAGACTGGAAAGAACTTGGAGAGGGCAAATTCGAATTTGAAATCCTGAGTGAAATAAAAGAAAATGATACGGCTGTAAAATCTGACCCAAAAGATTTGAAACTTTTAGAGCAAATGTTTTTGGATGAAATAATGCCTTTTGATGAAAAAGGATATAACAAAAAGAAAAAATAGCCTATTAAGGCATTAGGTTTTATGAATTGCCTCCTGCTTTAGCTGGAGGTTTTTTTATGTTTGAGAGGGAAGGGCTTTAGCCGAAATCTGTTTGTTTTTAATCTTCAAAAAAACTTCATTTCTAAACCAATTTTCATCTTCTTGAGTTTCAAAAATTCGTTTTGGAAGGAAGATTGCTTGTCCTTTGGTGTAGTATAAAAGATAGAGGTCATTTAGTTCGAAAACTTTTACAAAATTTTGCATAGGAACTGTACTATTAGATATTTCCCCCATTCCAGAAATAATTCTATCTGAGAATATTTCATGTTGTCTTTCGTAGAAAATAATCTTATTGTCTTTTGAATTTGCAAAAATCCAATATTTATAAATCGTAAGAACAGGATACATAAAACCAACGACTATAATAAAAATGCTAAAAGAATCTTTCTTTCCAGTAAAAAGAACGAAAGTAGAAAAGATCCACATAAAAAGAAATAACCATCCTCGTCTTTTTAATTCAAGTCTAACGAGGAACATGAAATATTCTTTTTTTGTAAGTTGAAATTTTTTGGTTTTAATCATTGAGACTAAGGAAAATTTTAAGGTTTTATTTCAAAGGAAAATCAAACAATTCTTTAGGTTTGATATCCAAAGCATTGGCGATTTTTATAAGAGTTTTTACAGTCGTATTTATTTCAGCTCTTTCTATTCTGCCTATCTGATTTTTTTTGATATCACAATCATCAGCCAAAGCTTGTTGTGATAAGCCTTTTTTTTCACGCAATTGTCTTATGTGAGTCCCAAGATTTGCAATAAAGGTTTCTTCTGAAATATCCATATTTCAAAATTCTTAAGATTTATTTTTGTCTTGGTTACATTTATGTGTTCAAAAGTATTATATTTACCACATTTAAAAAATAAGACAATGGCTACAAACGATCTTTCGAAAGAAACAGAAAAAAGACTCTTAGATTTTTTTAGTAATGTTATTGATGCTAAAGATTTGGCAAAAGCAATTCGGCAATTAAATTATGCAATTGCGTTAGTTGTTATGAAAGATGATGAAAGAGGATATGCTTATGCCCAAAGAGAAAACCTAGAAAAAGGTTTTTATTGGCTGAATGAATTAGCCGAAATTTTGCATCCGTATCTGGAAGTTGAATAAGAGAAAATAACGTTTTAAAAATATCTTCATTTCGACGAAAGGAGAAACCAAAAGCAAAACCGACAAAAAATTCCAGAGTGATTTCCGCAATTTTTTCATAGTTTGACAACCTGTTGGTGATGCTGAAAAGCTCCTTTCGTCAAGATGATTTGATAAAGATGAATTCCGACGTAGTTTGTCATTTCGAGGAACGAGAAATCACACTAGAAACTCCGCAAATAAAATCGCCAATCTTTGTAGATATACGCGTGTGATTGCTTCGCCAATTCGCTATCGCTCGTGTCCTCGTTCCTCGGAATGACAAAACTAGACGGATTTGGGATTAATTATTGATGAAACTAATGCATTTATTTTCTCTATTGCCAAGATAATCTTGATAACCTTCTATTGTTAATAATGGGATGTCATTCTTGTCCAATGCATCATTTGAGCCTTTTAGCCAAAAATAAACAAACCCATTGTCCCATTCAATCTTTATCTGATATCGAAAGTCTCTCACTTTTTGAGGTAGTTCTGTTTTGTAGAATTCGGTATATCCATTTTGTGCGGGCAAATTTCCTATTGTTTTGTTGCGTTCAGCACCTTCTGGATCAGCATATGGCTTTGTTCTAGATGTAAAGGAATTAGGATTATTTCCATCTTCATGGTATACAATACTTTCATTTAAAACTGAATGATATGGATCCCATATCAATGCTTTAGCTCCTCTTATGGGTGTATTTCCTCTATTGGTTATTTGAAAAGAAAAAAGATAATATTCTATGGTTTGGTCAGTTTTTCCGCTTTTGCCTTTACCAATAATTATTAGCGGCAAATTTTTATCTCCTATTAGATTTTTTTGGATTTGTTCCTGTTGTTCCGCATTTTGATTGCCAGAAATTGCACTATCCCAATATTGATAGGCAGCAACAAATGTTGTTACAAGACCTCCAAATATAATTAATCCTAATATTATTGTTTGCCAAAAGGTCATTCTCATTTTTTTTGAATTTAAAAAACATTTTTAACTTTGGCTGGCTAATATAATTAATTAAAAGAGGTTAAAAATTCTAGAGATCAAAAAAAAATGCACCAAAAACAAAAAAGCTTCTGAAAAATCTTCAGAAGCTTCTTTTAGTGCGGATAATAGGACTCGAACCTACACGCCTTGCGGCACCAGATCCTAAGTCTGGCACGTCTACCAATTTCGCCATATCCGCGGTAATTGTGGGTGCAAAGATAGGCATACTTTTGAATTATCAAAGCATTTTTTGAAAATTTTTTTTAATTCTCTTTTTTGTACTTTTGGGTTTCTATAAAAATAATTTAAATGGAAAATATTAAGTCCTACGTTCAACAACATAAAGATCGGTTTATCAATGAATTGATCGAATTATTGAAGATTCCGTCGGTTTCTGCCGACACTGCATATTCTCAAGATGTTATTGACACAGCAGAGGCTGTAAAAGAAAGTTTATCAAAAGCAGGATGCGATTATGTCGAAACTTGCGACACTCCAGGTTACCCAATTATCTACGGAGAGAAAATTATAGATCCAAATCTTCCAACGGTTTTAGTTTACGGCCACTACGACGTACAACCGCCAGATCCATTAGAATTATGGACTTCACCACCTTTTGAACCGGTTATTAAAACTACAGATATTCACCCAGAAGGCGCAATCTTCGCTCGTGGAGCATGTGACGACAAAGGTCAGATGTACATGCACGTAAAAGCGCTTGAGCTAATGGTACAAAGCAATACATTGCCTTGTAACGTAAAATTCATGATCGAAGGCGAGGAAGAAGTAGGTTCTGCAAGTTTGGCTTGGTTCGTAGAGCGCAATCAGGAAAAACTGAAAAACGACGTAATCTTGATTTCAGATACAGGAATGATCTCTAACCAACAGCCGTCTATCACGACAGGTTTAAGAGGTTTGAGCTATGTTGAAGTAGAAGTTACAGGTCCAAACCGCGATTTGCATTCAGGTTTATACGGTGGAGCTGTGGCGAACCCAATTAATATTTTGGCAAAAATGATTGCTTCGCTTCACGACGAAAACAATCATATTACAATTCCAGGTTTCTACGATAAAGTAGAAGAATTATCTGCAGAAGAAAGAGCAGAAATGGCAAAAGCGCCTTTTAGCTTAGAAAAATATAAAAATGCTTTAAACATTGCCGATGTTTATGGCGAAAAAGGATATGTAACCAACGAGCGCAACTCAATCCGTCCGACATTAGACGTAAACGGAATCTGGGGCGGTTATACTGGCGAAGGTGCTAAAACGGTTATTGCGAGTAAAGCTTTCGCTAAAATCTCGATGCGTTTGGTTCCAAATCAGGAATGGGAAGAGATTACAGAACTTTTCACAAAACATTTTACAAGTCTTGCTCCAGCTGGAGTTACAGTAAAAGTAACGCCTCACCACGGTGGTCAAGGTTATGTTACGCCAATTGACAGCATCGGATATCAGGCAGCAAATAAAGCGTATACAGAAACGTTTGGAGTTCCTGCAATTCCGGTTCGTTCTGGAGGAAGTATTCCGATTGTGGCTTTGTTTGAAAAAGAATTAAAAAGTAAAACCATCTTAATGGGATTTGGTTTAGACAGCGATGCTATTCACTCACCAAATGAACATTTCGGAATCTTTAATTACTTGAAAGGTATTGAGACTATTCCGTTGTTTTACAAGTATTTTGTGGAATTAAGTAAGTAAAAAAGGGACAAAGGTTCAAAGGCACAGAGGTGCAAAGTTTTATATAAATCCGTTCAGAAATGAGCGGATTTTTTTTGTTTAAAATGGTTTTAAGATTCAAAAGGAAAACCTTTGCCACTTTGCATCTCTGAACCTTTGCTTCTAAAAAAAGAAACTTTTTTCTTGCACATTTAAAATTTAACTCTACATTTGTAGAAACGAATCTATAATTGTAGAGCAATGGTAAATTTGAAAAATATCTTTTTGTTATTTCTTTTGGGTTCAATGCTTTTGAGCTGTAAAAGCAAACCGATCAATCAGAAAATTGACAAGAAAAAAGAAGGCGTTTGGATTGATAATTATACGCAGGATGGTACAAATTATAAATCGTATGAATATTATAAAAACGATCTTCCGATAAAAAAATGGAAATCGTACATTAACGGAAAAATCTATAAAACAGAGAAATATAAAAACAGAATCTGTATCGTAAAAAGCTATTACGAAAACGGAAAACTGGAATCGAAAGGGAAAACAAAATTAGAAACGAATTCGGTTGAAACGCATTGGTTTTATTTTGGAGAATGGAAGTTTTATTCGGATAAAGGAAAATTAAAAGGAATTAAGAATTACGATAAAGGAGAATTGATTTCGGAACAAAATATTAAATAGACAAACTAACCTCTAAACCATGAAAAAATTAATCACGCTTTCTTTTCTTTTAATGAACTGCCTTTTCTTGCAAGCCCAAACGTATAAAGAATGGGTTCGTAAAGCAGATTCTTGCTACACGGCGAAAAACTATGAATTGTCTGTTTCGTATTATGAAAAAGCTTTTAAAATAGAGCAGAAAGATTATAGGAATTTATATGATGCAGGATGTTCTGCTTCTATGGCAAGGCAGCATAAAAAAGCATTTAAGTGGCTCAATTTAGCAATTGATAAAGGATATGAAGAAATAGCTCATATGAAAAAAGATGATGATTTAAAATCTTTGTATTCTGATAAAGATTGGAAAAAAATGATCGATAAATTTCAAAAGCAAAGAGATATTGTTGAAGTTAACTATGATAAACCGTTACAGAAAGAACTTTTGGATATTTATGCAGAAGATCAGGATATTCGTGGTGCGGCCATGAAAATTATTAAAACAGATGGTCGTGGAAGCAAAGCATTGGACAGTATTGGCAAAATTATGAGTTATAAAGACAGTATAAATTTAATTAGAGTTATCAAAATATTGGACGAAAAAGGTTGGGTCGGAAAGGATGTTGTGGGCTCTCAGGCTAGTCAGGCTTTGTTTTTGGTGATTCAGCATGCCGATTTGAAATATCAGCAAAAGTATTTGCCTATGATGAGAGAGGCAGTTAAAAATGGTAATGCGAATCCAGGAAATTTAGCGTATTTAGAAGACAGGGTAGCTTTACGTGCAGGAGGAAAGCAAATTTATGGAAGTCAGGTAATGAATCATCCGGTTACAAAGAAACCTTTTGTTTCTCCACTTGAAGATCCTGATAATGTAGATGTAAGAAGAGCATCAGTAGGACTGGGAACTTTATCGGATTATCTTAAATATTGGAATACAACTTGGGATGTTGAAGCTTATAAAAAAGAACTGCTAGAACTGGAGAAAATCATTCGTCAAAAAAAAGGTTAAGTAGGAATGATTATTATAAATGAGTTATTGAAAAACGAAATAATAAAAATAAATTCATGACAAAAGATAATTAATCTGAGAATATATTAATTTAATAAAAGACTAAATTTAACTTATGAAAAAATCGATTGTTTTTGTTTTAATTGTAATCAACTTTGGCTTTTTAAATGCTCAAACGTATAAAGAATGGGTTCATAAAGCAGATTCTTGTTATACGGCAAAAAACTATGGGTTGTCTGTTTCGTATTATGAGAAAGCTTTTAAAATAGAACAGAAAGACAATCGAGATTTATACAATGCAGGCTGTTCTGCTTCTATGGCAAAAAGGAATAAAAAAGCATTTAAATGGCTGAATATTTCTATCGATAACGGATACGAAAATATGTCGCATATTAAAATTGACAATGATTTAAAACCTTTGTACTCAGAAAAAGAATGGAATAAAACAATTGACAAACTGCAGAAGAAATTAGACGTTATTGGAGCAAATTACGATAAGGTGCTAGAAAAACAACTTGCAGAAATTTATACCGAAGATCAGGAAATTCGCGGAGAATTTATGAATGTTTATAGAGCCTCAAAACCTGATAAAAAGAAAATTGACAGCATTGGTAAAATCATGCAGAGAAAAGACAGTATTAACCTTATTAAGGTGATGAAAATATTGGACGAAAAAGGCTGGTTAGGGAAAAGTGTTGTTGGCTCTCAGGGAAATCAGACTTTGTTTCTGGTGATTCAGCATGCCGATTTAGAATATCAGCAAAAATATCTGCCTATGATGAGAGAGGCGGTTAAAAACGGTAATGCCAATCCAGGAAATCTGGCTTATTTAGAAGATAGAGTTGCTTTGAGAGAAGGAAGGCCGCAAATTTATGGAAGTCAGGCTGCCAAGAATAAAAAGACTAATAAAATGTATATATCGCCAATGATAGATCCAGATAATGTAGATAAAAGACGTGCTGAGGTTGGACTTGGTACAATGGCGGACTATGCGGTAAAATTAAACATTGATTGGAATTTAGAAGAGTATAAAAAAGAATTGCCAGAAATAGAAAAACTTGAAAATATCAAACCATGATACAATTATCAAATGCAGAAGAACAGTTAATGGAGCATTTATGGAAGCTTGAAAAGGCTTTTATGAAAGATTTGCTGGAAGCGTATCCGGAACCAAAACCGGCAACAACAACCGTGGCAACGCTTTTAAAACGAATGATCGATAAGAAGTTTGTAGCGTATAACGAATTTGGGAATTCGAGAGAATATTATCCGCTGGTAAAGAAAACAGACTATTTTGCAAAACACGTAAAAGGACTAATTAGTAATTTCTTTAATAATTCGGCTTCGCAATTTGCTTCGTTTTTTACGACCGAAACCAATTTATCGTCTTCGGAATTGGAAGATCTTAAAAAAATAATCGATTCAGAAATTCAAAAAAAGAAAAAATGATAGCTTTTATTGTAAAATCGACAGTCGCTTTATGTGTTTTTCTAGCTTTTTATCATTTGATATTAGAGCGAGAAAAAATGCATCAGTTTAATAGATTCTTTTTGCTTTTTGTAATTGTGATTTCCTTTGCAATTCCGTTTATTTCATTTGAAACTATCAAAGAAATTCCTGTAGATTTTTCAAGACAAGTTGCTATTAGTCATTATGCACTAAATACGTCGATTCATCAAACAGCAGAAAAAGTAGATTATAAATTCATTCTTTTATGGACTTTATACGCAATCGTAACGCTGTTGATGGCAATAAGGTTTGGAAGAAACATTTGGAAGATTTTTTCCAGAATTGGCAATTCTCCAAATGTAGAATTTGAGAATTCAAAATTGGTTTTGGTAAAAGAAAAAATAGTGCCACATACTTTTTTGCATTACATTTTTATCAATTTAGAAGATTATAAAAAGCAAAATATTGAAGCCGAATTGTACACGCACGAATTGGTTCATGTGCATCAAAAACATACTTTGGATATTCTCTTTATAGAGTTTTTAAAAGTTGTTTTTTGGTTTAACCCGATCTTTTTGTTTTATAAAAAAGCAATACAACTCAATCACGAATTTCTTGCCGATCAGGAAATTGTGAAAACTTATAATAATGTTCCGTTTTACCAAAATTTACTTTTAACAAAAGGAAGCGAGAAACAAACGATTTACTTGGCCAGTAATTTGAATTATTTAGTAACAAAAAAACGATTAATAATGATGAAAAAAAGAACATCAAAAAACACAGCGTTTTTAAAGAAAATTGCTGTAGTGCCTCTAGTCACGATTTTAATGTTGCTGTTATGCATGAAAACAGTTGCGCAAGAAGTGAAAACAGAAGTAAAAAGTAGTGCAAGTAAAAATTCTTCTAATGAGAAAACAGTTGTTTCAAAAGATAAACAAAACGTGGTTGTAAAGGAAAAATCTGTTAAGTTAACAGACAAGAAGAAAGCCAAAGTTTCGTCTCGGCCAGCAGTTGCTTCAAAAAAAACGCAGGATGTAAAAGAGAATGAAGCTTTAAATAAAAAACAAGAATCTGGCTCTGAGGTGAGTGCTATAATTAGTGAAAGTGAAGGAAGAGTAAAAGAACGAAGAAAATCTTATGGTTATCAAGATATGAAGTTTGATACTACAATGTTTAGAAGACCACAAAATCATTGAGAATAAAATATTCTTAAAAAAGGTAAATAATCGATTCAGAAAAAAATAAAAAATGATAACATATCTTTTAAAATCAGGTTTATTGCTTGCTGTTTTTTATGCAGTATATAAATTGTTGTTAGAAAACGAAAAAATGTTTCGCTTTAATCGTGCTTATCTTCTCGGAAGTTTGATTTTTAGCTTGGTTATTCCGCTGCAATTGTTTTCGATTGCATCATTTTTTCCGTCAAAAATTAAAACAATTCAGCTGGATGAAATAATGATTGTGTCTAATCAATCAATCTTAAATGAAGTGTCATACAATGAAATCCTATATTTCTTTTTAGGTGCAATTTATGTTCTTATTGCAACAATTTTACTGATTCGATTTGCTATAAATGTTTCTTCTTTTTTCTTGAAAATGAAAAAGAATTCGGTACAATTTATAGACAATCAGAAACTTGTTTTAATGAAAGAATCGATTTTGCCACACTCTTTCTGGAATGCTATTTTTATTAGCAAAGAAGATTTTGCAAATGGAAAAATTCCATCAGAATTAATCGCTCATGAAAAAGCACATTTAGAGCAAAAACATACTTTGGATATTCTTTTTGTTGAGGTTTTGCAAATCGTATTTTGGTTTAATCCGATGTTTGTTTTGTTTGAAAAAGCCATAAAGCTCAATCATGAATTTTTGGCCGATGAAGCCGTAAACAAACAATTTGATGAAGTTAAAAGCTATCAGAACTTATTGTTGCAATTTGCTTCAAATAAACATACTGTCGTTTTGGCAAGTACTCTCAATTATCAAATAACCAAAAAACGTTTGCTTATGATGACAAAAGAAAAATCGCCAATTGCAATGGTTTTAAAAGTGACTTCTGTAACTGTTGTTTCTTTTTTATTGTTAATTGCTTTTAATTCGGAAGCTACTGCGCAAACCAGTTTTAATGGAAAAAACAGTCTTGGTGTTAATGAAAAGGCAGATGTTAAACAACCACAATTTCCTGGCGGAATAGAAAAGTTCTATATGTTTGTGGGGCAAAATTTTAAAATGCCAGAAGAATTTTCGAAACAAAAAAAGGATGGCAAAATTTTTATTGAGTTTATGGTCGAAAAAGATGGAAGTCTGTCTGAGTTTAATGTCGTAAAAGATTTAGGTTATGGAGTATCAGATGAAGCAATAAGAGTTTTGAAACTTTCACCAAAATGGATTCCTGCAACTGAAAATGGTCAGGCTGTTCGAGTGCTGTATTCATTGCCTATAACGCTTCAAAGTGAGAAATAGAGGTTCAGAGTAGCAAAGGTTCAAAGGTTCAAAGGTTTTTCTCTGTGCCTTTGAACCTTTGCCTCTTTGCACCTCAAAATAAAAAAATCCGCTTCTTGATGGGAGAAGCGGATAAAATTAAAAACTAATTAAAAAAAAAATTCTAAAAATAAACATGCAATCTAGACTAAAACAAGTCTGGATTGTATCCAAAATAAGGTACATTTTGTTCGTTAAAAATGACCCCGTATTCTTCTAACTCCTTCAAAATAGGTTCGTAAACTTCCTTTTTAATTGGAAGCTGAACGCCTGGAGTTGTAATTTTCCCGTTTAAGATTAATAAAGTGGCAATTGCAACCGGAAGTCCGACTGTTTTTGCCATTGCAGTATAAGTTTGGTCTTCGCCAATACAAACCATTTTAGAATCGATTTGTTTCTTCTTTCCATTCAGTTCGTAACCAAATTTATGATACATCACAATCATATCTTTGTCATCTGGTTCAAGAGCCCAGCTTTCAGATAGGATCTTCTCTAAAATTTGAGCAGGAGTGGCATTTGGCAGATTTACTTTTTTGTTTGGGTTAAATAAATCCAGTTCCAAAAGTTTATCCCACATAATATCGTCCTGATCGATTTTTAGAATCAATCGAGTTTTAATTTCGACAGAATCTGTTGGGTGATACGGAAGAAAAGAATTGATGAACTGACGATAACTCATATTTTCTGACCCCTCTAAAACATAGCTATCATCAGTCATCCCGAGCTGTACAAACATATTCCAAGCGCGAGAATATCCCACTCTTCTGATTGTACCTCTATATAAGGTAAGAATATCATCTAAACCGTAAACTGATCTGTATTTAAGCGAATCGCGATTAGAATAAGCTTCAAATTTCCCGTAGCCTTCTACTTCCAGAAATTCAGTTCTTCTAAACAAAGCGCTATACGGAATGTATTTATAAGTTCCTTCCTGAATAAACTTTGCGGCACCGCCTTGTCCCGCCAAAACAACATTTCTTGGCGCCCAAGTAAATTTGTAGTTCCATAAATTATTGTCAGATTCGGGAGCTACAAGTCCGCCGCAGAAAGATTCAAACAAAAGCATTTTACCGCCTTTTGATCTAATTTCGTCAAGAACTTTCATGGCGCTCATATGATCAATTCCTGGATCAAGACCAATTTCATTCATAAAAATCAAATTGTTTTTGATCGCTTCTTCGTTTAAAGCCTGCATGGCATCACTGATATAAGAAGCTGTAACAAGATGTTTTTTGAATTCAAGGCAGTCTTTTGCAATTTCGATATGCAGATGTGCGGGAAGCATTGAAATTACGATTGACGCATTTGCAATAGCTTTTTTTCTTTCGTCGGCATTAAAAATATCTAAGGCAAGCGGAGTGGCATTTGGGTGATTTTGTGTTTTTGCTTTCGCAAGATGCAATGAAAGGTCAGCTACCGTTAAATGCAGCTTTTCTTCATTAGATTTTGATAGTAAATATCGAATCAAAGAAGATGCAGATCTTCCCGCTCCAAATATTAAAATGTTTCTCATGTCTTAAATATTTAACACAAATATATTTAAATGTTATAAATATAACAATTCAAATTAAAGAAAATAAAATTATTTTTTTCGCAAAACCCCAAAAATAATTTGATTTTGTTCTAAATAATCTAGGAACAAAGGCGGTTTTTCAGTTCGTTTGAAGTATTTTTGTTTGAAATTTCAAAAGAGATATATTATGAAAAGAAGAATCGTTTTAACTGGAGCTTTTACTGGTATGTTAGCTATTATTTTGGGCGCTTTTGGTGCTCATTTATTGAAAAAATATCTTTCGGTTGACCAATTAAATACTTTTGAAGTTGGTGTTCGCTACCAAATGTATCATGCTCTTTTTCTTCTATTTTTATCTACCCAAAAAGATATCGCAGAGAAGACCTTAAAAACGATCTATAATTTAGTCGTTGCAGGCGTTTTGCTTTTCAGTGGTTCGATCTATTTATTGGCAACAAAAGACTATACACTTTTTGAATCTAAAATTATCGTATTCGCAACACCTTTGGGTGGTTTCTTATTAATTATTGCTTGGGCGCTATTATTCTTTACGATTTTGAAGAGAAAATCATAAAATCCCGAAAAAAAAATTCTGTCTAAGAATTAATCTTTAATTTTGTCACATAAATAACATATAACTTTATTTGTGTGACTTTTTTGTATTTTCTGTTGTCAAACAAAAATAATATAACAAATTCGCGTATAAGGTTGTAAATAAACAAATTAGAGGCGGTTATTTTTTTCTTTTTATAATTTTTAAAGTGAAATTTCTCTTTTTTCATATAAATTAAAGTGAAATTTAAGTATTTTAAAAGAAATAAAAATAAATCTGTAATTTTGCTTTAAACAAAAAATCACACACAACTTAAAAACTTATGGACACTAATACAGTTTTCGCGCAATCGATTTCGTTAAAAGAGTTAGGAATTGAAAATGCAAAAGTTCGTTATCAACTATCTGCAGATGAATTACATGCGATTACTTTGCAGTCAGGTCAAGGTGTTGAAAATTCTACTGGAGCGTTAGCAATTAATACAGGTGAATTTACAGGCCGTTCTCCACAAGATCGTTTTATCGTAAAAGATGATATTACAAAAGATCAAGTTTGGTGGGGAAATGTAAATATCCCATTTGAGCCCCAAGCTTTTGAAAAGCTTTATAATAAGGTAACAGCATTTTTATCAGACAAAGAAGTTTTTGTTCGCGATTCTTATGTTTGTTCTGATCCAAATTATAGATTGAATGTACGTGTTGTAACAGAAACTGCTTGGTCAAACTTGTTTTGCTACAATATGTTCTTAAGACCAGAAGATTCAGAACTGGCTAATTTTACTCCAGAATGGACCGTAGTTTGTGCTCCAAGCTTTATGGCAGATCCTGCTGTAGACGGAACACGCCAGTCTAATTTTGCTATTTTAGATTTTACTAAAAAAATTGCTTTAATTGGTGGAACAGGTTATACAGGAGAAATGAAGAAAGGAATTTTCTCTGCATTAAACTTTATTCTTCCAGTTTTCAAAAATACACTTCCAATGCACTGTAGCGCCAATGTTGGTGAGGCAGGAGATACAGCAATCTTCTTCGGATTGTCTGGTACTGGTAAAACAACTTTATCTGCAGATCCAGAGCGTAAATTAATCGGTGACGATGAGCATGGATGGACAAACGAAAACACTGTTTTCAATTTTGAAGGCGGATGTTATGCAAAAGTGATTAATTTAACGGAAGAAAATGAACCAGACATTTTTAGAGCAATCAAAAAAGGAGCGCTTTTAGAAAATGTGGTTTTCAAAGCAGGAACAAACGTAGTTGACTTTGACGATGTTTCTATTACACAAAATACACGTGTAAGTTACCCAATTACACATATTGATAATGTACAGCCAGGTTTGATTGGACACAATCCAAAAAATATATTTTTCTTAACAGCCGATTCTTTCGGAATTCTGCCTCCAATCTCAAGATTGACTCCAGGTCAGGCAGCGTATCACTTTATTTCTGGTTATACAGCAAAAGTTGCTGGAACAGAAGCGGGTGTAACAGAGCCGCAACCTAATTTCTCTGCTTGTTTTGGAGCGCCATTTATGCCTTTGCACCCAACGCGTTATGCTGAAATGTTGAGCAAAAAAATGAAAGATGCAGACGTAAAAGTTTGGTTAATCAATACAGGATGGACTGGAGGAGCTTACGGAACAGGAAGCCGTATGAAGCTTAAATATACTCGTGCTATGATTACTGCTGCATTAAAAGGAGAATTAAACGATGTAGCGTTTAAAAATCATGAAGTATTTGGAATTGAAATTCCTCAAGATTGTCCAAATGTGCCAAACGAGATTTTAAATCCTAGAAATACTTGGGAACATAAAGATTTATACGATAAAAAAGCGTTAGAATTAGCACATAAATTCAAAGCTAATTTTGCCAAATTTGAAGAGTTTGCAAATGCTGAAATCTTAGCAGGTGCACCGATTACAGAATAAAAGGAATTATTTAATTCAAAATAAAAAAGCTGTTCAGAAATGAACAGCTTTTTTTAGTTGGTTTCCAATCGCAGTAAAAAAAAATAGACACTGAACACGGGACTGCGACCGAAAACCTTGAATCTTTATTTCTTAGCTTCGTCAATGCGTTTTTGAATCAAATCCCAAGTATAATAGTGGAAAGTCATTCCGTTACTCATCGCTACAAAAAGTCCGTTTTTGAATTTTGGGTCTAAATTTACACTAGTAGCATCAGCACCATCACATTCGATTGTAGAAGTTGGAACTTCAGCTAATAACGGATGATTGTTTGGATTTCCGTTGGCGCCTTCTCTTGGATAAACCATAAAAGAATTTGCCTGCTGGTTAGATACTAAAATATATCCTGTAGAATCTGTTTTTTTGTAAATCGCGATTCCTTCGTGGTCTGCTTTGAAATCTTTCTGACCAAAGAAAGCCAATTCTTTATTATCGTTTAAAGCTGGATCTGCTTTGTATTTTCTAATTCCGGCTTGTTCATCACAATAGTACACAAAGCCTAATTCGTTGTCTACTGCAATAGCCTCAATTTCTTTTTTACCGCTATATGTTCCGAATTTACGAACCACTTTTGCTGTCGCGAATTTTCCGTTTCCAGAAAGTTCATATTGCCATAAATAACTTCCAGAAGGCCCCGTTTTTCTTCCTACAATGGCAAAAATCTTTCCATCGCTTGGGCGAGTGTATAATGAAACTCCCATTGGATCGCGTTGCGTTTCTCCTTCAAAAACAGGAATTCCGCCGTTATCAATTGGCTCTAAATCTGGTAAACTGAAAATTCTGATTTTGTTTTCTTCGCGTTCAGTTGTTACGGCAACATCTACTTTTTTCCCGTCAATAATCAATCCGTAAGCGATATCAACATTATTAGGACGTTTTAACGGAATTGATTTTTTAAGGATTTTTCCATTCAAATCAAAAGCATACAAACCTCCGTCTGTATCTTTATCTGTTCCAACAATAATACTCTTTGAAGCATCTGTTGGATTGATCCAGATTGAAGGGTCATCTGTATCGTGAGGTAGTGCTTCTGTAACAATTGTTGGTTTTACTGCGTTTGGCTGAACTGGCGCTAATTTATCGTTTTTGCAAGCTGTAAAGGCTAAGCTTAAAAGTAAAAAAGCGACTAAAGATTTATTTTTCATTTGTATAGTATATTTTAATGCAATTAGACAGAGCATTAAACTCTGTCTAATTTAAGAATTTTATAAAAGTGCAGCATTACAAGTCTAATTTCAATCCGAAATTGTAACGTGGCTGGTAGTATTCTGCTTGTTTTGTATGAGCCGCAACTCCTTGGTAGTAACGTAACGGCTGGTTTGTTAAGTTATTTGCTTCAGCAAAAACACGTAATTGCTTTGTGATCTTATAAGAAGCATTTGCATCTAAGAAAAACTGTTTGTCATAGTAACTGTCTTTGTAAGACTCAGAACCTAATTCATCTAAATAATCAGAAGTAAAGTTGGTTGAGATTCTAGCAGAGAAACGTTTGTTTTCCCAAGATAAAGATCCGTTAAACATGTGAGGCGTTGTTCCAGGAAGACTAATGTTGTTTCTTTCATTTCCATCTTCGTCAGCAATTCCGCTTGCTTTAGATTTTGTATAAGTATAGTTTAAGTAGATACCAAAACCTTTTAAGAACTTACCAGGCAAGAAATCTAACTGACGCTGAATAGCAACTTCAAATCCGTAAACATCAACATTTTCTCCGTTTCTTGATTGTAAAAATGACCAGTTTTCTCCCGCTGGAATTGGATTTGCCTGATTTGGAAAATCGGCAGCAAATTTTTCAGCAGTATATTGGTTGTCACTGTAGTTGTAAATGAAATCATTTAATCTTTTGTAGAAAACACCTCCAGAAATTAAACCAACAGATTTGAAATAGTTCTCTGCCATGAAATCATAATTGTATGAATATGTAGCATTAAGATCTGGATTTCCAGCTGTGATTTCTTTATCGGCCGCAATGTTATTTACATAAGGAGCCAATGCGTAGTAGTTTGGTCTAGCCAATGCTGTTGTAGCAGCAGCTCTTAAAACTAGATCTTTTGTTGCGTTGT
The DNA here is from genome assembly GCF_013388355.1 of Flavobacterium sp. LPB0248. Lineage (GTDB taxonomy): Bacteria > Bacteroidota > Bacteroidia > Flavobacteriales > Flavobacteriaceae > Flavobacterium. The sequence goes on along the minus strand of NZ_CP058246.1, from coordinate 2,286,372 downwards.
ATTGTAATGAAATACTTGGCAATAAATTAGTGTAAGAGTTAGTGTTGTTGATTTTGCTTTCTAATTCTTCTTCATCTAATACACGGTTTCCTGTATAATCGATATGCGTATTTTCAACACGGAAACCTAAAACCATAGAAAGTTTATCGTTAAAATCCTGATCCCATCTTACGTAGGCAGCAGTAATTCTTTCTTTAGCATTATAGTTTACCGCTAAATATTCTGCTGGATCTGCTTCTTTTTCGAATAGAGAAGCATTGTTCAAATCTAAACTTCCTAAGAAAGAAGCTGAAGCGAAAGTTCCCGGCACATATTTATTTCCTGGATTAAAATCTTTTCCATCGTAATAACTTGTTGGAACTTGCGATAACAATTCCATATCGTCGTTTAGCGGAGTATAAGAATAGAACATATTGTTTCTTTCTTTTTCTTTTAAACGAAGTCTAAGACCAGTTCTCAATCTTCCTTTTTCTCCTGCAATTACAGAGAATGGGAAACGGATATTTACTTTAGCGCCAAACTCGCTTTCGCTTGTTTCGTCTGTGTTTTCAGTAACAGAATCAAATTTAAATTTGTCAACAGATTCTCCAACAGTTGTCATTAGAGGAAATCTGATATCTGATAAATCTTCAAACATTTCTAAACCTTTTTGACGGTATTCGATATAACGCTCACCTGGACGGTATTCTCTAGCTTTTGCATAGTTAGCAGACCAATCTAAATCTAATGTAGAATTGATTAAGTGCTCTCCACGAATAGAATAGTTTTGTACTCTTTGGTCTTCTAATCTTCTGTTTTTATTTCTGCTGTTGTCTAAACCACCTTTTGTCTGACGTTTTACACGGCCTTCAAAACCAACAATTTCTTCACCATTATAAAGTGGCTCAATATCATCGTAAGTAGTTCTGAAACGGTTTTCTCTATCATCTCTCCAGTTATAGATTGCATTGGCAAAAATGGTATTGTTCTCGTTGAATTTATAATCTAAAGCAACAGATCCGCTTCGACGAATACGTTGTACATCGTATTTTCTAATTTCAGATGCTTGTAAATACTCATTTCCAAAATCATCTTTAACCCATTCGTTTTCGATGTTATCAGAACCGTAATCCACATTATTGTATGATCCGCTAAAAACTACTCCTAATTTATCGTTAGCAAAACGGTTACCGTAAACCAATCCAGCTGTATAAGAGGCGTGATCGCGAATTGGTAAATATCCTCCAGCAAGAGTTGCAGAAATTCTTTCTCCGTTTGGAGTTGCTCTTGTAATTAAGTTTACAGAACCTCCAATTGCGTCAGCATCCATATCTGATGTAAGCGTTTTGTTTACTTCGATTGTAGAAATCATGTCAGATGGAATTAAGTCCATTTGTACGTTTCTGTTATCTCCTTCTGCAGATGGAATTCTGTCACCATTTAAAGTTACAGAGTTCAAAGACGGAGCCAAACCTCTAATAATAATGTTACGCGCTTCACCTTGGTCATTCTGCATGGTAATACCAGGAACACGTTTTAAAGCGTCTCCAACGTTAGCATCAGGAAAACGTCCCATTTGATCAGAAGAGATTACGTTTCCGATGTTTTTGTTGTTCTTTTGTTGGTTCAACGCTTTTGCTTGACCTTTTAAGATGTCTCCAACAACAACTTCTTTCAATTCATTTTCAGAAGCTTTAAGTGCAAAGTCGATTACATTGTTTCTTCCTTGCTCCACTTTTATTTCTTGTGTTAAAGTAGTATATCCAATATACTTTACTTCAACTTTGTAAGTTCCTTCATTAATATTTAATAATTCGAAACGACCGTTATAATCAGAAACGGTGTATTTTTTCTCGCCTACAATTTGAACCATAGCTCCAGGAAGAGGCAGTTTGTCATCAGCATCCAATATCTTTCCAGATATAATCGCTTTCTGAGCAAAACCTGTAAAGGCGAATAAAAAGAATGCGGTTAATAGATAAAATTTTTTCATTGTGTGTGTTTAGTTTGATTTTCGATTGCGAAACTAAGGCCTGCGTATTACTAAAGCCTTGAAAAAAAATTAACATAGTGTTATGATTCCTAGTCAACATTAGAAATAGATTAATGTTAAAATAACATTTAATAAAAAAAGGAATTTTATAGAGTCAAGTAAAAACAAATCAACTATTTACCTGAGAATTAAATTTTTGGCGCTAAATTTGCCGTATCATCTTAATCAAAAATCATCAATCATGTTAAAACAATTTTTCATCCTATGTTCAGGAGCCGACCGTGATCTCTTGAAAGACTGCTCAGAAGGCGAACAAACCAAATATGTTGGTATTGGCGCCACTGTATTTTTTACAGCAGTTATGGCTTTTCTAGCCAGTGCTTATGCGCTTTTTACCGTTTTCGATTCTATTTATCCAGCTTTAATTTTTGGATTTGTTTGGAGTTTACTAATCTTCAATTTAGACCGATTTATCGTTTCTACTATTAAGAAAAGAGATCGTTTTTTAGATGAATTTCTGCAAGCAACTCCGCGTATTGCTTTGGCTATTATTATTGCTATTGTAATTTCGAAACCTTTGGAGATTAAAATTTTCGAAAAAGAAATCAATACCGTTTTGCTGAAAGAGAAAAACGAAATGGAATTGGCCAACAAAAAACAAATCGGAACGTATTTCAAAACAGACTTAGATAAGAATAAAGCTGAGATTGCGGCATTAAAAGCTGATATTGTAAAGAAAGAAAAAGAAGTAAACGATCTGTATTCGGTTTATATTACCGAAGCCGAAGGAACAGCCGGAACTAAAAAGTTAGGCAAAGGGCCAGTTTATAAAGAGAAACGCGAAAAACACGATGCTGCTCTAAAAGAATTCGAAACGCTGAAAAAGACCAACGAAGCTAAAATTGCCGAAAAAGAAAAAGCAGGCGTACAGCTTCAAGCCGATTTAGATAAAAAGGTTTCGCAAACACAGCCAATCATTGAAGGTTTCGACGGACTAATGGCGCGTATTAATGCATTGAACAAACTGCCTTGGCTGCCGTCATTTTTCATTATGCTTTTGTTTCTGGCAATTGAAACATCGCCTATTATTGCTAAATTATTAGCTCCAAAAGGGGAATTCGATTTTAAGCAAGAAGAAGCTGAAACAGCAATGAAAGCGACTTTAGCTCAAAACAAATACCAACGTGAGTTATTAGTTAAAACCAGCGCTGAAATGCATGATAAAGTTTACGCTGATATCGCAGAAGATAAAGGTCTGTTTGATCTGCAGCGAAAAAATGCAAAAGAGTTACTAGAACTGCAATCGCACAAATTTGTAGAAAAGCAGAAAGCGACTTTATAAGTGCAAAGTGCAAAGTTTCTAAGTACAAAGTTATAAAAATGCAAAGCCCGAAATAGAATCTCTATTTCGGGCTTTTTTATTTTAGACAAAGTCAATAATCTTTGTACTTTGTACTCAGAACTTTGTACTTTAAAATTACATATAGCTTAATATCTCTTTTTTGTATGCGTCATATTCTCCTTGCATGATTAAACCATTATCAAGAAGTTTTTTGTAATTCTGTAATTTATCAAAAAGCTCTTCTTTAGATAAATCGCTTAATTTACGTTCTCCTGTTGGTTGAGCTGGTTGAGTTGGAAGCGGTTCGTAAGTTTCTGTAACAGCAGGAGCAGCTGGTAAAATTTCAGCAAAGCTTGTTACTTCTTCTGTTTCTACTTCTTCGATTTCTTCCTCTGCTTCTTCTTCAAAAACAGGTTCAGCAGTTTCTTGAATTGGAGCTGCCGTTTGAACCGGATTTTTTAATAAATCTAATTGTTCTTTAGCGTAAGTATAAATTTTTCTAGCCTGAATTTTTGGAATATAATCAATAGAAACGGCTAAATCTGTTTTAGTGCCAAATGAAAATTCAGAACCTAAAATGTTTTCTTTTACAAAAGTACTTGCAATATCATCCCAAGTATAATCTGTAAAATCCATAGAAAGACCTAGATTTTTAGGTTTGCAGATAATGATACGTTTGTTTGTTAATACAATACTATCAGGAAAAACAGTGATTGCAGGTTTTTTTTGCACTGCAATGTATCCAACTTCTTCGCCTTTCATCAATAAATCTGTGAGTTTCGAAGTGATTTTTTCAATCGCTTTTGGATCTTGTTCTTCGTTTAGAAATTTTTTAAATTGTTCTTTCATGATGCTATAAAATGCTAATTTGCAAACTGATTCGGGTTGTTAAGTTTTGATCTCACCCTGCAAATGTAATGCCTAATTTTTTAATTAGATAATTTCGTTCTGAATTTTCTTTGTCAAACTTTTGAAAACCAAATCATACGAATGGTCTATCAATTCTTTGACTAATCTGTCTGGAAGATTTCCGTTTAAAGCGATCGTATTCCAATGGACTTTGCTCATATGATAACCCGGTTGAATTTCGTCATATTCGGCTCTGAGTTCTTGTGCGCGGTCTGGATCGCATTTTAAATTGACAGATTGCTCGTTTTTTTCCCATTGAGAAAGAGAAGATAAAGCAAACATTTTTCCGCCCACTTTAAAAACCAAAGTGTTTTCATCAAAAGGGAAATGCTCGCTTACACCTTTTTTAGAAAGACAATATTCGTAAAACGTTTCTAAATTCATAATTGTTTATTTTCCAATTTCACCTAAATGTGTGTATTTAAAACCTTTTTCATATTTCAGTCCATATCTAAAAATACGATCCATTGCTGAATGTGAAAATAATATAATTCCAGCTAATTGAATACTCTCAATGCTTAAATAACATCCTAAAGCATAAATTAAAAGCGCAATTCCTTTATGATGAAATAAATTATAAGCAAATGCACCTGCTTTGTTTCCAAAAGCATATCCAATCATAGATAAATCGGGAGTCAAAATTAAAGCCAAAAACCACCACCATTCATAGTTTAAACGGTTAAAAAGGAAAATTCCGAGAATAAATAAAGCGACTTCTTCTAGTTTTAAGACTGTTTTCATTTCACTATTTTTTCCATCATCTTTTCGGGATGATTCAGTTTTGTAAATCCGAATTTTTCGTATAAAAAGTGAGCATCGGTTGTGGCTAATCTCCAAATTTTAACTTCTTGCAATTGAGGTTCATTCATCATGGCATCAATTAAAATGGATGAATAACCTTTTCCACGATATGCTTCATCAATAAAAACATCCATTAAATAAGCAAAAACGACATAATCGGTTATCACACGTGCGAAACCAATTTGTTTGCCATCTAAATAAATTCCAAAACAAACCGAAGCATCAATTGTTCGTTGCACTTCTTCTATAGTTCGTCCCGCAGCCCAGTAAATGTCTTTCAGGAAGTTTTGTATAAACGGAACGTCAAGTTTGGTCTTATCTGTAGATACTGTTATCATTGGAGTTGTTTTTTTTGCCACGAATTGCTTGAATTCGCACTAATTTTTTTGCCACAGATTAAATCATTTTTAATCCTTTAATCTGTGGCAAAACAAAAAAAAGAAATTAGCGAAAATTAGTGTAATTTGTGGCAACTTTTTAAATCTTATATAAAATTGGTTTGCTTGGACTTGCATCATTTTCAAACGAAGCGATTTGAAGATTTAGTATATAATTTCCATCTTCAATTTCGTCCGAAACGTAAATCATTTCGGTAATTGTGGCATTAAATCTTGCATCTGGATTAACATTATGCGTGTCTTTTACATTCCAAAACGCTTTGTGAGCCAATAATTTCCCTTCATCATGTTCTTTATCTACACTTGGCAAATCGATCAATAAATGCTGAGTTTCGCTTTCACGAATGAAAATCGCAGCCTCTTCAGACAAATATGGTGGATTTGTATTAGAGTATTTTCTTGATTTCTTTTCTTTTTGATTTGGAACTGTTCTTATAATTAAAGCCTCATTTGTCACGCTGAGCGAAGTCGAAGCGCTTAAAGCTTTTTGAACCTGTTCTTTCGTAATCACAAAATCATCTCCATTTTTTTCAGGTTCAACTGTAATCAGTTTAGCAAAAAAGAAAAACTGTTTCAGCGATTGATTAATGCTATAAAAATCATTCGTAATATGACCTAAACATTCCGTATGCGTTCCATGTCCATGCGGATTGAAGAAAATATTATTGAAATTAGTAGATGATTTTCCTTCAGAAACTTTCCCAATCCAATCGCCAAAAACTACTGGTTCAATGACTGGTTTTTCAATATACCAAGCAATCGGATTTTCATCTGTATTGGTTAATGGAATAGAAATATCAATGGGTTTTGATAAGTCAATTTCGAAGTTGTGGATTTTTGCTATCATAATTTAACCGCAAGGTTCGCTAAGGTTTACGCAAAGGTCGCTAGGATTTTATTAAAGATTGTTTGCTATTCTTTTAACTCCATGTTTTAGTAATGCAACATTAAAATTTATTAATAAGCCTAGTTTGCAATTTGTTAATTTTAAGTAAGTCAATAGTTGAACAAAATGAACTTCACTTAAGCAATCTACAGACTTTATTTCCAAAATTAGTTTATTTTCTACTAAAATATCTAATCGATAACCAACATCTAATTTTACATCTTCGTAAATTAATGGTAGAGCCTTTTGTTTTTCAACTGTCAAGTTAAATTTTTTTAACTCATAAAATAGACATTCTTCATAAGCGCTTTCTAAAAGTCCAGGTCCTAAAGTTTGATGAACCTTCAAAGCTGAATGAAACACAATTCGTGACAAATCATTTTCTGACATAAAATCAATATTTAAAGCTTCAAATATAATACTTGCGTCTTAAAGATATAGATTTATTCCTACAAAAAAAAAACAGATTGCGTTCTTTGCGTAAACCTTAGCGAACTTTGCGGTTAAACTTAACTTTCAACATAAAACAAATCTGAAGCAATTCCATCCGTTAAAAATTTTCCTTTTGGAGTTGGTTTTAAAATATTATTTTCGATCGAAAGTAAATCGTCGTTTAAGAACTTTTGAGATTGTTCTAGTAAATAATTTAAATATTCTGCTCCGAATTCCTTTTCAATTCTTTCTAAAGAAACGCCCCAAATGGTTCGTAAACCTGTCATAATATATTCATTATAACGATCTGAAATGGTTAATGTTTCCGTTTCAATAGGAAGTTCGTCGTTTTGAATCGCTTTTAAATACAATGAATTATTGGCAATATTCCAGCCTCTTTTTTCACCATCATAACTATGTGCCGAAGGACCAATTCCGATATATTTTTTGCCTAGCCAATAAGCCGAATTGTTTTTGGAGAAATAATTCTCCTTTCCAAAATTGGATAATTCGTAATGAATAAAACCATTCTTTTGCAGCATTTCGACCAAAATCATAAAATGGTTGGAAGCGACTTCGTCTTGCGGTTCAGCAATTTTACCAGTTTGAATTAATTTACTTAAAGCTGTTTTAGGCTCAACCGTCAAAGCATAACTTGAAATATGCGGAATGCCAAAATCCAAAGCAGTCTGAATATTCTGTCTCCACATTTCGTCACTCATTCCTGGAATTCCGTAAATTAAATCCAGGGAAATATTGTCAAAATATTTGGTCGCTTCTTCAAGACATTTTTTGGCTTCCGCCGAATTATGAGCGCGATTCATCATCTTCAAATCTTCTTCGTAAAAAGACTGAATTCCGATGCTTAGCCTATTTATTGGGCTTTTAGATAATTCTAAAATTCTTTCAGCAGACAAATCGTCTGGATTGGCTTCAAGCGTAATTTCCGGGTTTTCGACAACTTTATAATTATTGTAAATTTCAGAAATTAAAAAATTGATTTCCTCATTTGATAAAACGGAAGGGGTTCCGCCGCCAAAGTAAATAGTTTCAATTTCACCATCACTTTCGGTTTTGCGCATAGCAATTTCTTTAGCCAAAGCCAAAACCATATCGTCTTTCTTTTTCATCGAAGTTGAGAAATGAAAGTCGCAGTAATGGCAAGCCTGCTTGCAAAAGGGAATATGGATGTAGATACCGCTCATTTTTTAATTAGATAATTAGAGAATATGTCAATTAGATAATTTATGGTTGTCTACAGAATTGTCTAATTATCAAATTGGTACATTAACTCATTTCTTAACTCGATCCTCGTTTTGTTTCACAAAAGCATCCCAACCCGAATAGCTTTTTCCTGCAACAACTTTTCCAGAATTAAAGTGATGACAAACCGCAGCTGCCAAACCATCTGTTGAATCGAGATTTTTTGGTAATTCTTTTAAGCCTAAAAGCTGTTGCAGCATTTTGGCAACTTGTTCTTTGCTGGCATTTCCATTTCCGGTAATTGCCATTTTTATCTTTTTAGGTTCGTATTCCGTAATCGGAATTCCTCTCGAAAGCCCTGCTGCCATTGCAACGCCTTGTGCGCGTCCTAGTTTCAGCATTGATTGCACGTTTTTGCCAAAGAAAGGTGCTTCAATTGCAATTTCGTCGGGACAATGTGTTTCAATTAATTCGATGGTTCGTTCAAAAATGATTCTTAGTTTTTGGTAATGATTATCGTATTTGGACAATTGCAATTCGTTTAATTGCAGAAATTCCATTTTTTTATTGATTACTTTAATCAATCCAAACCCCATAATCGTGGTTCCAGGGTCAATACCTAATATGATGCGTTCTTGTGTCAAGAGATTGTGGTTTCAAGTTTAAGGTTTCAAGTTTAGAAAATTGACTCATTTTCTCACTTCCTAATTGCCACATTTGATTACTTTTGCGGCATGATTTCAATTCCTCACAAAGCTAAGCAATTCCTAGTTCTTCTGGCCAAACTTTTAATTGTTGGCGGTGCATTTTATTTTATTTACAATCAGTTGGCTAACAACGACAAATTGGACTGGCAGAAGTTTATTGTTTTGTTCAAGAAAAACCAATCGGTTTTAGGGATTTCGGTTATCTTGCTTTTGAGTGTTTTGAACCGTTATTTTGAGATTTTGAAATGGCAGAATCTGGCTCAAGTAATTCATAAAATATCGGTTTACGAAGCTACAAAACAAGTTTTGGCTGCTTTGACGGCTGGAATTTTTACGCCAAACGGAGTAGGAGAGTATGCTGGAAAAGCGTTGTATTATCCAAAATCTGAAGCCAAAAGAGTGGTTTTCTTAAACCTAATTTGCAATGGAATCCAGATGATTTTAACCATCATTTTTGGAATCTTCGGACTGTTGTATTTTAATGCTGAATTTAATGTAATTACAACTAAAACGGTTCTGATTCTTTTTGGCGGATTTGCACTACTTTTAATTCTATTATTCTCCATTAAAAAGATAAAAGTAAAAGGATATTCAATCGAAAAACTGATTCATAAAATCAATGAAATTCCGAAATCGGTTCATCAGAAAAATATTTTTTTAGGAATCTGCCGTTACTTGGTTTTCTCGCATCAATATTATTTTTTGTTTTTAGGTTTTGATGTCGATCTGCCTTATTTGACTTTAATGGCGGCAATAACATCGGTTTACTTTTTGGCTTCTTCGCTACCAACATTTCAGTTTTTGGATTTTGCGGTAAAAGGAAGTGTTGCGATATATTTCTTCGGAATTTTAGGTGTAAACGAATGGATTGTAATTTTCATCAGCACCTTAATGTGGTTTCTGAATGTCGTTTTACCAGTTGTTTTAGGAAGTTATTTTGTACTGAATTTTAAAACCAAAACAGCTGCATGATTTTCGGATTGTTTGCCATATTAGCCATTTATATTGTTAGCATTTTTTTGCTGATTTATGGTTTTTTCAAAGTGCAGCAATATCAGAAAAGAGATTTAAAGCCGAAGACTAGTTTTACGATTATAGTTCCGTTTCGGAATGAAGAAGAAAATCTACCCAATCTTTTAAAAAGCATTTCTAAACTTAATTATCCCAAGGATTTATTTGAAGTGATTTTGGTTGATGACGCTTCAATTGAAAAGTTTCAGGTTTCAAGTTTTAGGTTCCAAGTTTCAATAATTGATAACATTAGAATTTCCAGTTCTCCCAAAAAGGACGCCATTACAACGGCAATGCAGCGTGTAAAAACCGATTGGGTTATTACAACCGATGCCGATTGTATTGTTCCTGAAAACTGGCTTTTAACGTTTGATAATTATATTCAGGAAAATAAAGTTTCGATGTTGGCAGGAGCAGTTTCGTACAAATGTGAGAGTTCTTTTTTAGATCATTTTCAGCAATTGGATTTAACCAGTTTGCAAGGTGCTACAATTGGGAGTTTTGGTTTAAAAAAAGGTTTTATGTGTAATGGAGCCAATTTTGCGTATACAAAATCATTGTTTGAAGAGCTGAATGGCTTTGAAGGAAATGACAAAATTGCCAGTGGAGATGATGTGTTTTTACTTCAGAAAGCAGTCGAAAAATTTCCGGATGAAGTTCATTATTTAAAAGCTCAAGAAGCAATTGTAGTTACAAAACCAACTGAAAATTGGAAAGGATTATTTCATCAGAGAGTGCGTTGGGCGGCGAAAACTAGTTCGTACAGGAGTTCTTTTGGAAAACTATTAGGCTTAATTGTTTTCTTTGGAAATTTGAGTTTTGTAATTGGATTTTTCTTTGTGGTTTTAGGAAATTGGTATTATCCCATTTTTGTGATTTTTGCTTTTTCTAAGTTTGCAATCGATTATGTTTTGCTTTTTATAACGAATCAATTTTTGACAAAAGCCAGGATTAAAAGCCTTTTGTTGAGTAGTCTGCTGTATCCGTTTTTTAGTTCTACGGTTGCGTTATACAGTTTGTTTGGTCCTTATAAATGGAAAGATCGCCAATTTAGAAAATAGCTACTTATATAACTACTTCTCGTCTTTTGCTTTTATGATAACAGGCAGAATAAATTGCGTTTTTACTGGAATACCTCTTTTTATAGCTGGATTTACTTTCGGGAAATCGACTAGACGAGCATGCAGAATACTGTCTATTTTTATGGTATCGTAAGCTACAGAATCTTTAGGGAACTGAGGCTCAAACTTCATGGTTGAGTTTGGAAAAACGGTTACTTTGACTTCGATTGTGTCCAACTCTGGATACATTATAGACAAAGTATCGATGTTTAGTTTTTCTTGAATAAGACCCGACATGACTTCAAAAAAACACTGCTGACGTAGTTTTTTATTAGCGATTTTATCACAATTAGGAACAGAAGGATATTCGTCTACTTCCTTCCAGTTGATCGATTTTAACTCTTTTTGAAGTAACTCTTTTTCAGACGGAACCTGCTTCTCAAAATATTGACAAGAATTAAAAAGAATACATATAAAAAAAGGGAAAAACTGCCTCAAAGTTTTAAAATTGAATGAATGAACAAAAATACGGATTATTTTTTTGTGAAGCTTTTAGATGCTTACGAATCTTCATATTTTAAAGATACATATTTTAACGTTTGTACGGAAAAAAATAAAGTAGTAATTTGTAAAAACAAATTTACAAAATGATATGGATTTACTTTTAGTACTGCTGGGATTTATATGTGTAATCGTTGGTGTTTTTGGGAGTTTTCTCCCTGTTTTGCCTGGATTGTCAAGCTGTTGGGTAGGACTACTGTTGCTATATCTGACTAAGGCCGTAGAAAACAATTATTGGGTTCTTGGGATTACTTTTGTTGTAATGGTAATTATCACAGTTTTAGATTACATCATTCCATCAAAAGGGACTAAAAAATTTGGAGGAAGTTCTTACGGAGTCTGGGGAACTAATATTGGTTTAATTGTGGGAATTCTTGCGCCAATTCCGTTTGGAGTTATTATAGGGCCGTTTGCTGGTGCGCTAATTGGCGAGCTATTATACGATTCTCAAAATCACAAACGCGCTTTGAAAGCAGCTACTGGCTCAGTTCTTGGATTCTTAGCTTCGAGTTTTGTGAACTTCTTTTTTTCAGTAATTTATCTCGGGATTTTTCTCACTATCCTTTGGCAAAATAGGCAGCTTATTTTCTAAATGGTAATTTTGACTTTAAGCTTTTTCTTATATTTTTGATTTTTTGAAAAAAACTCTTAAAATTTTAAATATAATTTTCGTATCTTATAACTACGCCAAGCTTTATATTTCCTCATTTCCTTATTTTTTAGCGCTAAATGCTTGAAAATCGACCACCTAAATTTTTAACTTAATTTTTGGAAATGTTAAAATATTTTATATTTTTATCTCGATAATCGATGAAAAGCCTCACTTTATCGGTTATTTTAAATAAGTATAAATAATCATTTTTTAAGTTATGAGTATGACCCCAAACCTACAAATTGAACTTAGACGCTTTATTTCTTCTAATGTTGTCTCCAAGTTAAACAAGTTTTATTTTGAGAATGATGCACTTTTAATTAAGGGAATAGACGTCTCGATCGGCACAATTTTGATGGGACTCTACAACAAAGCCGAAGAATCTGATTTTTATTCCGAAATTGTTTCCCTTATCCAAGAAGATTCCACTTTTTACCAAGAAGTAGATTTTAATGCAGGCAGAATTTTATCAGTCGACGACTGCTACCGTTTAGAAGGAAATGTATTGCTGAAAGAATTGTTCTCTAACAAGAAAGGCAGAATTTCAGAAATGGTTTCTAACGAAGTTGGCATCAAAAGCGAAACAGCCAGAGAAATACTTAACTTTTCAGCATTACTTGTAATGTCTTATTTAAGATACAATCTTCAATTAATAGAAAGTTTAAAACTCCTTTTAGAAGATCAAAAAAGAGATATTTTAAACAGCATTCCGCCCGGAATCAAAATCATCCTAGGTTTTTCAAATTACGAAACAGTAGAAGACAAAAACCAATCTATCGGAAGATCTATTTTTACCCTTTTCGGACATAATTTCTTTAGTTTTTAAAAATAAAAAATCCCATTTTCAATAAGAAAACAGGATTTATTTATGACTTAAATTTGAAAAACGCTTATACGTTTTTCAAATTGATAACTTCTTGATCGGTCAAAAAGCGCCAGTTTCCGCGAGGAAGATTCTTTTTGGTCAATCCAGCAAATGAAACACGGTCAATTCTAAGAACATTATATTCAAAGGATTCAAAAATAGAACGCACCACTTTTACGTTAGCAGTACGCAACTTAAGACCAACTTCACTTTTTGGTTCGTTATCAATATAGCTTACTTCTTCAACAAAAACACGGTGTCCGTCAAGAACTAAACCTTTGCTGATTTTTTCTAAATCTTCAAATTTTAAGTTTTTGTCTAAAGAAACCTGATAAATCTTAGACGATTTCTGATTCGGCAATGTAAATTTACGAATCATATCAGTGTCGTTAGTAAACAATAATAAACCAGTTGTATTCTTGTCCATTCTTCCTACAGCAGCAATTTTTGCATTTGTAGCACCACGAACAAGTTCTAGAACGTTACGATATTCCTGGCCTTCATCAAAGGCAGTTGTAAAGTTTTTAGGTTTGTTTAATAAAATATATTCTTTCTTTTCAGGAGTTAATGTCACACCGTCAAAGTTTACAACATCATTCAGTTTTACCAAATAACCCATTTCTGTAACCACAGTACCGTTAACTTTAACGTTTCCAGACTGAATATAAATGTCGGCGTCACGACGAGAACAAACACCAGAATTAGAGATGTACTTGTTCAGACGAATTTCATCTGAAGCCTTTTGTCTCTTAGCTGGCTGATTTTGTTTTCTAAATTTTTCAGCAGCAGCTTCCTGAGCAGCTTTAACTTCAGGTTTTACTTTTTTAGGCCCTTGCGCGCGCTTAGCCATAGGAGGTTTTGGCTTGTTAGAGTTTGGTCTTGAGCTGTTTGGTCTCGATCCGCCTCTTTTATTGTTGCCTTCCTTGTTGTTCATAGAATCATTAATTTGTGCAAAGATAGTTTTTTCCTGCTAATAAATCTTAAGTTCAATGTTCTTAGATTAATAGCGGTTTATTTTAAGATGTTTAGGAGCAATGTAATTGGCTTTTTAAAATAGATTATTGCGCAAAGATTCACAAAGAATTTCACGGAGTTACACAAAAATACTTTGCGAATCTCTGTGAAAGAGAAAAACTTAATAATTAGAAATCAATTCGCGACCATGCCATAAGACGCTTGGATTAATCAGAACAATGCAGCAAACGCCAGATACAATTAGGAACTTAAGAACATTATGAAGTTTTAGATATTGTTCTTTAGAATCAGATTTCCATAAATAAATCAGGAAGAAAAGTAAAACGCCAAAACAGACGTAAAAATAAATGTCCATATAGCCCACATCATAGATGTTAACCAATACATAAACTGGTAAAACGGTAAGCAAAGTTAAAACCGTTATAATTTGCTTAGAAATTTTTTCTCCGTATAAAACCGGAATTGTTCTGTATTCACTTACCAAATCACCTTTTAGATTTTCAAGATCTTTTATCATTTCGCGAATCAATAAAAGAAGGAATAAGAAAACCGCATGTGCCGAAATCACCACAAAATGACTCATGTGATTCTCAATTTCTTCAAACGAAATCTTATTATAGAAATAAAGTAAAATGGCAAAAAACGGCGTCACAGCAAGCAACGCAGACATTAAATTTCCAATAATTGGATACTTTTTAATTTTATGCGAATAGAACCAAATCATAAAAATATAGCCCGAAAAGAACAAAAAAGCTCTCCACGAAACTATAAAAGCCATTAGAACCGCAAGAAAATTCAAACTGAAATAAACATTCAGTTTAGTTTTCTGACTTACCAAACGATCCAGCATTGATTTATTCGGACGATTAATCAAATCTTTCTGATTATCGTAAAAATTATTGATGATATATCCTGAAGCAATTGTAATAGCGGAAGCAAAGACAATTAAAAACAAATGAAAATCAAGCAAGATATCTAGTGCTCTAATTTCTGGAGCAAGTATAAAAATTGCTGATAAATATTGTGCTAAAACAATGATAGGAATATTGTAACCTCGAACTACAGAGAACAGACTAACAATTTTCATTACTAAAAGTTTTTGTTGTCTGCTTAACATAGATGATACAGTGGTATTGATTTAATTTAGGGAAGTTAAAGTATATTTTTTGATTCTGAAAACTAGAGCTTGTTTTTTAACAATTCTTCAGATCCATAACCTAATTTTCGAATGCAGGCTAGAGCTTGTTTTTGTGTAATATCGATTTCTGTAATATCTTTTTTATCTACAAAAACTACCGATCCGCTCCACGGATTTGGAGCATCTGGTATAAAAACTGTAAATTTCTCATCGCTGACTTGCTCTATTAAAAAAGCAAATTGCAAACCAGCATCTGTAGGAACTAAAATTACTTTTAAATCGTCTTTAGATTCTAAACCTAATATATTTTCATTCATGCTTTTCATAAATGAATAGCCAGGAACAAAACTTAAAATCCCATCTTCTAATTTCTGAACTAATTTTTCAGCGGCTGCAGTTCTTGCCAGTAATCCAGCAATAAAACAAATTAGAATTATAATTAATATTCCAACAAGCTCCTGAATTGCAAGGCCTAAAACGCTTACTTTTGGTAAAGTGCTTACAAGTGGCAGTGTAGTTTTTTGTACAAGACCATATCCTTTTTCTAAAACGATTAATAGTACAACGAGCGGTACTAAGAACAGAATTCCTCCTAAAAAAGTTGCTTTGAGAATCTTTAAAATACTTTTCATAGGCAATAATTTTTTAAGATTAAATGTTTAGGAAATGGTATTCAATAGCAATATTTTAAGAGGTTTAACTTTAAAACTGATAAACTACTTCTAATTTATAGTCTTTCAAGGACGCTTTGGCTCTTTCTAAATCTTCCGTAAAACCTAGAATATAACCTCCACCACCAGAACCGCAAAGTTTTAGGTAATAATCGTTTGTATCAATTCCGTGTTGCCAGATTCCGTGAAATTGTTCTGGAATCATTGGTTTAAAATGATTTAAAACAACTTTAGAAAGCTTTTTAGTATTAGTAAACAAAGACTTCATATCACCGTGCAGGAAGTTTTCTACACAGGCATCTGTATATTTCACAAACTGGTTTTTAAGCATGGCACGGAAACCTTTATCTTTTAGGTTTTCCATAAAAATGCTAACCATAGGAGCAGTTTCGCCTACAATTCCTGAATCTAACAAAAAGACAGCACCTTTTCCGTCAAAACTCTGAGTCGGAATTCCAGTTGCTTCAATGTTATCTTTAGAATTAATCAGGATCGGAATACTCAAATAGCTGTTTAACGGATCTAAACCTGAACTTTTTCCGTGGAAAAAGCTTTCCATTTGAGAAAATATATTCTTTAAGTGTAATAATTTTTCACGAGTCAGATTCTCCAGAACAGTGATTTTGTTTGTAGCATATTTATCGTAAATAGCCGCAACAAGCGCACCGCTGCTTCCAACACCGTACCCTTGAGGAATACTAGAGTCGAAATACATTCCAGTTTCAACATCATTTTTTAAAGTTTCTAAATCGAAAGTAACCAATTCTGGTTGCTGAGTATGTAGCACTTCAAGATAAGAAGCAAAACTTCTTAAGCTTCTGTTTGATGAAATTGCTTCTTCTGTAGGCTCTTCAGATTTTTTTAAAGCGCCATTGTAAAAGTTATAAGGGATAGAAAGTCCTTTAGAGTCGCGGATAATTCCGTATTCTCCAAATAGTAATATTTTTGAGTAAAATAGTGGTCCTTTCATGATTTATTTTATGTCTTTCTAATAAAAAATTTAACTAAAGATACGGAAAATTATAATGCAATTGCACCGCTCCCAATTTTGTCGCAAATGTATTGACTATTCTGACAAAATACAACTAATTCGTCCTGAATAAATTGAAGTACTTTTTCGCTAACGTTTTCAGGATACAAAACATGTACATTGGCACCAGCATCAAGCGTAAAACATACGGGAATCTTGGTTTCATTTCTGAATTTCCAGATTGCATTTATGATTTGAAGCGTATTTGGTTTCATTAAAATAAAATACGGCATCGATGTCATCATCATAGCATGAAGAGTCAATGCTTCACTTTCTACAACTTTGATGAATTCATCTAAGTTTCCACTTTCAAAAATGGCAATCAATTTATCTAGATTTTCGTGTGCTTGTGTAAAACGTCTTTCTGCATACGGATGATTGTGCATTAAATCGTGCCCAATGGTGCTGGAAACTTGTTTTTCGCCTTTGTCAACCAATAAAATAGTATCTTGATAATTCTTGAAGTTCTCGTGAATTGTATACGGAAATTCAACTCCAAATAAATCTGTACTTCCTTCAATATTTTCCTGATTTCCCCAAACTACCACATTTCCTTTTACACTTCGGCAAGCACTTCCAGAACCTAAACGAGCTAGAAATGAGGCTTTTCGATAGAAATATTCGTCAGTCATTTCAGGATTTAGTTTCCTTTCTAAACTCATAAAATTCATTGCCAATGCAGCCATTCCAGAAGCTGATGATGCAATTCCTGAACTATGCGGAAAAGTATTCTGCGTATCAATTGTAAAATGATACTCTTTCAAAAACGGCAGATAAACTTCAACTCTTTCTAAAAACTTCTGAATTTTCGGTTTGAAATCTTCTTTTGGTTTTCCTTCAAAAAGTAAATCAAAAGAAAAGTTTTCTTGAGCCTCTTTTTTAGAAAAGGCAAGTTTTGTTATTGTTTTACAGTTATTTAAAGTAAAACTAACAGAAGGATTTGCTGGAATCTGGTTGTCTTTTTTTCCCCAGTATTTCACCAATGCAATGTTGCTTGGAGCGCTCCATTCAAAGTTTCCGTTTTCGATTGTTGAAGTATATGGATTTGGTATAAAATCGGCTGCTGTTAACATGAATTACAAAATTTTGGCAAAGATAGTTTTTTCGCCATAAAGGGATAATTTTTTATCCATAATGGTTTAAACTTTTCTTTTGACTATTTTTGAATTCAAAATTAGAATTCATGAATAAGTTCGTAAAAATCGCTATAGCTTTAGTAATTTGTTTAACAGTAGGTTATTCTGCCGGAGTGGTTACAAAACCAAGTATCGAAACTTGGTATGTAATGCTGGAAAAACCAGTTTTTAATCCGCCGAATTGGATTTTTATGCCAGTTTGGACTGTGATCTATATTTTAATGGCAATTGCAGCTGCGTTGGTTTGGGACAGAATAAAAGAAAATACAGAAGAAGTTAAAAAAGCATTGTTGTTCTTTATCATTCAATTGATTTTAAACTCAATTTGGTCTTATTTATTCTTCGGACTAAAAAATCCGATGTTGGCTTTAATCGAAATCGTGCTTTTATGGCTGATGATTTATGAAACCTATTTGAAATTCATCAAAATCAATAAAATTTCAGGTTATTTATTAATTCCATATTTGGCTTGGGTCGGATTTGCGACAGTTTTGAATGCTAGTATTTGGTGGCTAAATAAGTAAAATTTAGTTTCAAGTTTCAGGTTTTTCTTTGTTTCAGGTTAAGCTACTTCAACTTCTTAAACTCTTCATTTTTAGAATATAGAAAGTCTATTAATTCTAAATCATTTGATTTTTCTAAAAGAGTTTTAGATTTTGGGTCTTCAATACAAAATTTTAAGAAAATCTCTTTCTCTTCGGGTTTTATCTTCAAATTTTCGATGAAAAAATCAGGAGAGCAAGAAGCAATAACAAGTTTCTTAAAACGGTCATCACGTGGCTCAATTTTTTTCTTCGGTTTATCAAAAATGGAGTAACTAAAATCTAGTCCATTTTTGATCCTCCCGTCATAAACATTCACTTTTGAAGTTACTTCATCAAATTGTTTTCGATTTTTAATCTTATTTATTTCTTCCTTATTATTGCCGATTTTTTTAATATCAGCTTTATTAAAAACAGATCTTGAAACTATAACATTCTCCAATTCTTCAGCTTTTGGAGTCATTTCAACAATAAGATAGTTTTTTTCTAAATCTTTCAAAGTTAATTTCAATCTTGTAAATAAGTGATCCTTTATAAAAAACAATAAACTGTCCTGCTCCTTTACTAAAATTGAAAACTCTCCAAATTCATTTGTTCGGCTGCTTATTTTGGCTGTTTTATTGATGACTTCGACATTTTTTAAAATTAAATTTTGAGAAACAACTTTCCCATGAAGTAATTTTTCGGTTTGAGAAATACTAAGCTGATAGGTTAAAAAAGAAATTGTAGTAAGTAATTTTACTTTCATGTAATGACTTTTAGTTTTTAATTCCTGAATTTAATTTTTGAAACTCTTTGTTTTTAGTATGCAGAAAATCCATTGTGTAAAGTAAATTTTTCTGCTGTACAAGAACTTTAGCCTGCGGATCAGCATCACAAAATTGTAAAAACAGTTCTTTTTCTTCTGGCTTTATTTTCAAATCATTTGTAAAGAAATCTAATGGAACAGTTGCTTCGGCTAATTTTTTAAAATCCAATTCTTTGAACTTAAATTGCTCTTTTTTTCTTTTTCCTCTAAACAAATTGAAAATAGCAATTAAATCCATTCCATTTGGGATAGTTCCGTTGTACACTCCTGTAGATATCGGTCCCACTGGCACAACAGTAGAATTCTCGTCTGCTGGACCGACTTTTGGAAATTTTATGTTTGTAATTAGGATTTCATCTAGTTCTTCAGGCTTCAAAATCATATTTACAACCATGTTGTTTTGGTCTATGTTTTCCTGAGAAATTTTAAATCTTTTAAAGAAATAGTCTTTGGAGTAAAAGAGAAGGCTGTCTTGTGGACGAACTAAAATTGAAAACTCACCTAGTTCATTTGTTCTGGTGCTAGTTTTAGCTGTTTTGTTAATCACCTCTACTTTATTAAGCGGAATGTTTTGCGCAAGAACTTTTCCGTTTAATACTTTTTCTGTTTGAGAAACGCTGAGTTGATAAGTAAAAATAGAAATTGTGGTAAGTAATTTTACTCTCATATAGGATTAATTAGTTGAGAGTAAAATTATTAGAATAGTCTTAATGAAAACTTACGGAATATGTAAATTCTTGTTAATAAAGCCATCACATGTTTTGAACAAATTTTTCCAGTTCTCCATTATTAAATAAAACAGGTCCGTGACCAAAACAAAGTATTTTTGGTTTTAGCGAAGCCAATTTTAGAATCGATTTTCTATTGGTTTCTTTATCAGTGGTAAATAAATGGGGAGGTTCATGCAAGCCCACTTTTGTTGTCAATAAATTCATATTGGTCATCACATCACCTACTATTAAGATCCCGTCTTTTTCTCTGAAAAAAGAGATATGTCCGCTTGAATGTCCTGGAGTTTCAATAACTGTGAATCCCCCAATTTGATCGCCTTCTTTTAATGTTTGAGAAACTGGATGTCCTTTTCCTGCCCAAAAGTTTTTCTGAAACTTCGAAATAATATGATTTGGATTTGGGTATTCTGTAATTACATTTCCATTTTCTGTAAATTCTTTTTCAAGTTCACTGCATAAAAGAGGAATGTTCAAGGTTTCGCAGATTGTTTTGCTACTTCCTTGATGATCGGCGTGGGCGTGCGTTAAGACATGTTTGGTTACCGTTTTGTCTTTTAAAGCTTTTAAAATTGTATTTGCTGAACTTCGAATTCCTGCATCAATTAAAACATTTTCAAGCAAATAACAATTGATAGCATTTCTTGGAAATAATGAAATTTGGTAAACGTCTTTGGTAATATTCTTCATCTTTTTCAAATTTTATTTTGACAAAGATTCGAATTCCGTTTTTCAATACACTTGATAAATGTTAAGAAATGTCCTGACGGATTCTGCTTAAAGATTCGGGCGTAATTCCGAGAAAAGAAGCGATGTAAATTAAAGGTGTTCGCTGCATTATTTTGGCTGGAGCCGAAGCTAAAAAAGTCTGGTATTTTTCTTTAGCTGGAATCATTTGTAGCTTTAAAACGCGATCTGCCATGCAAAGATAATTTTGTTCTGCTAAGATTCTTCCGACACGTTCCCAATTCGGAATTTTGTTATACAAAAACTGCATTTTTTCGAAAGTAATCGAAAGCACATCGCAATCTTCAATACATTGAATATTTTCAAAAGAAGGAGATTGATTTATGAAGCTAGAATATGAAGCAATAAAACCTTCATCACAACTTAAATAAGTGGTAATTTCTTTTCCGTCTTTTAAGTAATAAACACGAGCCAGACCTTCAACAATAAAAAAGATTTTACTGCTGGTTTTTCCCATTGAAGAAAGAAATTCTTTAGCCGTAAATCTTTCATATTCAAAACAAGAATCAATTGTCCTGATTTCATTTTCAGAAAAAGAGGCAATCGATAATATTTGTTTTTGTAATGAAGGGTTCACGATTTAAAGTATCTCAATTAATTCTGAAGCATTATTAATAACCACTTTTGCCCCGCTAGATTTCAATTCATCTTCCGTTCTATAACCCCAAGTTACGCCAACAGGAAACATATTGGCGTTTACAGCCGTTTTCATATCAATATCAGAATCGCCCACGAAAAGAATTTCTTCTGGTTTTAAATTCCATTTTTTACTGATTTCAATCGCTTCAAACGGATTTGGTTTTTTAAGTGCTTCCGTACTTAATCCAATCGCTGTGTCGAATTGCTTTGGAAATAATTCGTAGGCTATTTTCTTCGTTAATTCATCGGCTTTGTTGGAGAAAACCGCCATTTTGATGTTTTGAGAAGTCAGTTTTTCAAGCAGTTCAACAATTCCGTCATACGGTTTTGTTTTGAGTGTACAGATTTTAGTATATTCATCAACCATACATTCAAAACAACTTTCGATTTCATCATCAGAATTGTTTGTGGTTGGCAATGCTTTGCTTACCAAATTTCGTAAACCACTTCCGATAAAATATTGGTAAGTATCGTAATCATGCGTTGGGTAACTTAGAGCGGTAAGTACTTTATTCATCGCATCTGAAATATCGTGTAATGAATCGACTAGCGTTCCATCTAAATCAAAAATAATTCCTTTAAATTTCATTTTGTATTAAATATTTTGAGCCAGAATAAACCCGCTTGTCCAGGCATTCTGAAAATTAAATCCGCCTGTAATAGCGTCGATATTTACAATTTCGCCAGCAAAATAAAGGTTTTCGTGAATTTTACTTTCCATGGTTTTAAAGTTGATTTCCTTTAAATCGATTCCGCCAGCCGTTACAAATTCTTCTTTAAAAGTACTTTTTCCGTTTACTTTAAATTCAGCTTTTGTTAGTTGTGAAGCTAGATTTTGCAATTGAATTTTAGATAAATCTGCCCATTTCGTTTCAGAATCAATTCCTGAAGCGAGAACGAGACTTTCCCATAAACGATTCGGAAAGTCAAAAGGAGATTTTTTAGAAACGGCTTTTTTAGCGTGTTCTTGTTTTAAGTCTTTTAGGATTTTTTCGGCATCTTCAAAATCAACATCATTTAACCAATTCACGAAAATGGTAAATTGATAATTTTTGTCGTGCAGAATGCGTGCGCCCCAAGCCGAAAGTTTTAAAATTGCTGGAC
Organism: Flavobacterium sp. LPB0248; assembly: GCF_013388355.1. Lineage (GTDB taxonomy): Bacteria > Bacteroidota > Bacteroidia > Flavobacteriales > Flavobacteriaceae > Flavobacterium. The sequence continues at coordinate 2,264,054 of NZ_CP058246.1, read as the reverse complement.
CGCTCATTCCCCAATGCGTAATTAACAAAGGCCCTGTTGATTCCAGTTTTGTATCTTTTACGTTTACGGTAACTTGTGCGGCAACGCCTGGTAATTCTTTAATTCTGGAATCTTTGATATTGAAAGTAAATAGGGAAGGAACGGGGCTCACAATCGCATGGCCTTGTTCCTGAAGCATTTCCCAGATTTTAGGATTGCTTCCCGTTGCCATTACTAATTTTTCGGCAGCATAATTATCAGTTTGTGTATCAATTTTCCAATGATTTTCTTTTTTGAAAATGGATTGTACACTTTGTCCTGTCAAAACTTTTATGCCTAATTTTTCGGTTGCTTTTAAGAAACAATCGATAATCGTTTGTGATGAATTGGAAACAGGAAACATTCTTCCGTCTTCTTCAATTTTTAATTCTACGCCATGTTTCTCGAACCATTCAATTGTATCGCCCGAACAAAATTGGTGAAAGGGTCCACGAAGTTCTTTTTCGCCTCGCGGATAAAATTTAACCAATTCGTTGGGTTCAAAACAGGCGTGTGTTACATTGCATCTTCCGCCACCAGAAACACGGACTTTAGAAAGGACTTCTTTTCCTCTTTCTAAAATGGCAATTTTAAGTTTCGGATTTTTCTCTGCAATGTTAATTGCAGTAAAAAAACCAGCAGCGCCTCCGCCAACGATGATTATGTCGAAATTTTTGATCATATTTTTTTGTTAGCCACGAATTCACGAATTTTTTATTGAACTCTGATGAACTTTGACAAAGTTTCTCGTGACGTTTTTTATATTTTATCTGGATTATCAGAGATAATTCCGTTTACATTGTAACTTTTTACTTTTTGAATGTCTTCTTCTGAGTTTACTGTCCACGGCAAAACCAAAAATCCTTTTTCCTGCATTTGTTGAATATTTTCTTCATTCAATAAATTAAAATCAGGATGAATTGCTTTTGCTTTTATTTTTTCGGCGAAAGCCAAAGCAGTATCTATATTTTCTTCTGTTAAAACACCAATCAGAATGTTCGGGTTTAAGTTTGATGTTTCCTCCAACATATTCCAATCAAAACTTGAAATGATGAAATGATCGTATTTCCAGTTTTTCTCGGAGATATATTTCTCAATTAATGCAACAACTTTAGGCGCAGTTCCTAAACCCTTTAATTCGATATTGATTAAGCATCTTTTGTCAACCAAATCAAAAACTTCATTTAAAGTTGGGATTTGATATTTTCCATCAATTAAAAATGATTTTAATTCTGCTAAAGTAAAATCATTTACAAAACCTTTTCCGTTTGTGGTTCTGTCGATAGTTTCGTCGTGAATTACAATTAAATGTTCATCGGAACTCAAATGAACATCAAGTTCAATTCCGTCAGAATTTAGATCTAAGGCTTTTTGAAAAGCTTGTAAAGTATTTTCAGGTTCGTAGGCTTTGGCACCTCGATGTGCAATCTTTAAAACATTCATTTTATAAAGGTTCAGAGTTGCAAAGGTACAAAGGAGCAAAGGAAAAATAATAGCCACAGATTAAAAGGATTAAAGTGATTTTTAAATCCGTGATAAATTATGTCTCTCGCAGATTTTGCAGATTTTGCAGATTTTTCTTTTAATTATCTGCTCAATCTCCTAAATCTGCGAGAGAAAAAAACTTTAAATCTCTTCTAATAAAACAATATCAAAATCATTGTCTATAATCACTTTTCCATCAACAACCTCAACTTCTTGATTCGAATATGTATCTTTTAGTTTTGTTCCGTTTGGAAAGATTTCGCCAACTGGAAGTTCTTTTCTGCCTTTTGGTAAATCTACTCCCATCACCACTTTATCTGTAAAAGAACCTTTTGTAAACGTTCTGGAGAAAGTATAAGGATACGGATTAATCAGTTTGTGTATTCCAGCTCCAACAGCAGGATGATTTCGTCTAAACTGACCTAATTTCTGCCAGTGCAAAAGCGTTTTCTGTGTTTCTGGATTGTTCTGAATATCCTCCCAATTCATATTAGAACGTAATGTTGCATCACCTTGAGTCCCTTCAACAACTAAAGATCTTGCCGATTCATCTCCATAATAAACCTGAGACATTCCAGGAGAAAGCAATAGTTTGTTTGCTGTTTCAATGCTTTTTGTTCTGTTGGCATCAAAAGGCTGTCCATCGTCATGAGAAGACATATAATTAAGGACAGAATAGCCTTTTAAATCATTATTTAATGCATTGGAATATTTAGAAAATAAACCTTCATAATCGTTTTGAGCAGCATTCCATTTAAATTCAAAGTTGATCATGCTGTTGAAACCATTTTTAAAATAATTGACTTTTCGATCTCCAAAATCATAATCCTGACCGCCATTGATTCCGTAACCGTAAACTTCGGCAATGGTGTAAAACGGATTCTGATCTAGAACTTGCATCGGATGATGTTTTTTCCAAGTTTCAAAAGCGTACTCACATTCTTTTTTGAAATCCGCCCAAACGTTTTCATCAGTATGTTTTACAGTATCTCCTCTGTAACCGTCAACTCCAAATTCAAGAATGTAGTCTGTAAGCCATTTTATAATGTAATACTTTGGAGTTCTTGGATAACCTGTTCTTTTGAAAAATTCATCCAATGAGGCGGTTTCTTTTTCATAACGACCTTCTTTTTTCCATTTTTCAATTAAAAAAGGAGGGAGCGCTACTTCCTGAGTACTTTCTGTTCTAACATCTGGAAGATTATCAACCAAAGTACACATCGTTGTATTTTCGAACGATTTGTAATCGCAGACAACGCCAGTTCTAACCCAATCTGAAGGCCAAACAGGATCTTCTGGAGTTACTGGTCCAGTATGATTGATAACTCCGTCAAGAATGATTCTGATGCCTTTTTCGTGTGCTTTTTTTACCAGATTAGCTAAATCTTCTTTTGTTCCAAAGTTCGGATCTAAAGCAGTCCAGTCTTTTGCCCAATAGCCGTGAAAACCATAACTCAATCCAGTTCCTTCGTCAACTCCATCATGAATCTGTTCGACAATCGGCGTAAGCCAAATGGCATTGATTCCTAGTTTTTCAAAATATCCTGATTCGATTTTTTTAGTAATTCCGATAATGTCACCGCCTTCAAATCCACGAAGTTTTCCGGGAGTTTTAGTTCGGTTGAAATTGACGTCGTTTGAAGTATCTCCGTTGTAAAAACGATCTGTAAGTAAAAAATAAACATTTGCTCCTTCCCAAACGAAAGGTGTCTTTGAAGTATTATTCATTGTAACTGATTTTGAGCCAGAACAACTCATTATTAAGAATACTAAAGGTAAAAAAAGGAAAGTGTATTTTTTCATTATTTTAGAATATTTTAGGATGGATTGTGTTGAAAAAAATAGCCACGAATTCACGAATTTTTATTCTCAAAGATTGTAAAAAAATAATTCGTGAATTCGTGGCAGAAAAAAACTTTGCGTTTAATTTTACTCCAATTCTAAAACCAAAGCTGATTTTGGTTCTAAAGTAATTTCAGAGGCTAAATCGAATGTTTTTCCTGTAATAACATCTTTACCAGATTTGTAGTTTTTGATGCTTTCTTTAAAGCGGTTTGTTTTTACAACCTGTTCTTTTGCATTGTTATTGAAAACTACCATAACCGTTTTACTATCAGTATGTCTGAAATATACATAAGTGTTATTTTCAGGAATATAGTGCGTCATTTTTCCGAAATGAACTGCTTCGTTTGTTTTTCTCCAGTTGAATAATTTTGCACTGAAATCAAAGAACGCTGCTTGTTCTGCAGTTCTTCCTTCTTTGGTAAAAGCATTGTTTTTATCGCCAGCCCATCCGCCTGGGAAATCTTGACGAATATCGGCATCACCGCCTTTTCCTTTATCTCCGCCCATTCCGATTTCTGAACCGTAATAGATTTGGGGAATTCCACGAACTGTTGCCAATAAAGTCATTGCCAGTTTGTATTTTGGGAAATCATATTTAAAGTTATGATTCATACGATCTGTGTCATGATTTTCGGAAAAAACTAAGATATTATTGGTATTTGGATATAAGAAATCCATTGCAAAATTGTTGTAGAATTTAATCAATCCGCTGTCCCAGTTTGGTTCATCTTCACTGAAGGCAGAAGTAATCTGACTTTGAAGGGTAAAATCCATTACACTTGGAAGATTCGAATTGTAATTTTCGATAGCACCAATTTTACTGTCTTTCTGCCAAAAAGCTAAATTCGCCTGATTGTGCATCCAGATTTCGCCCACAATATTAAAGTTAGGATATTCAATTGTAATAGATTTTGCCCAATTTGCCATTGCCGTTTTATCTGAATAGTTGTAAGTATCTACTCTAAATCCGTCAAGATTAGCAAATTCAATCCACCAAATAGCGTTTTGAGTTAAGTATTTTGCAACCAAAGGATTTCTAAGATTCAAGTCTGGCATTGAAGGTACAAACCAGCCGTCCACACAAACTTCCTGATCTATTTTAGAAGCGTGAATATCGGTTATTACTTCACGTCTGTGGTGTGTTTGAGTGAAAGTTTCAAATTGATTGAACCATGTTTTAGTCGGAATATCTTTCATCATCCAATGCGTAATTCCCCAGTGATTGGTTACATAATCCATAACCAGTTTCATGTTCTTTTTGTGCATTTCTGCAGATAAACGAGCATAATCGTCATTAGTTCCGTAACGCGGATCGATTTTGTAAACATCAGATTGTCCGTAAGTATGATACGAATGTTGTTTGTCGTTGTCTTCGCATAAAGGCGTGCTCCAGATTGTAGTTGCGCCAAGAGACGAAATATAATCTAAGTTTTTGATGATTCCTTCGATATCTCCGCCGTGACGTCCGCTTGGATCTTGACGGTTTCCTTTTTCAGTTAAAGAAGCGTCGCTGTCGTTTTTCGGATTTCCGTTAGCAAAACGATCCGGCATGATTAGATAAATCAGGTCAGAGGCATCGTAGCTCTTTCTTTCTGCAGAATTGGCTCTTCTTTCTTTAAGAGCATATTTTTGAGTAAAAGCGACTTTATTTTTGTTTTTGAAAGAGAAAACCAATTCAGAAGCTTTTACGTCTTTCGTATCGATGGTTACGAAAAGATAGTTTGGATTTTCTGTTTTTTCTACATTTTTGATCGCAACATTGTTTGAAACCGAAGTTTCATATTGTGCAATATTTTTTCCGTAGAACATAATTTGCAGTTCCGGATTTTTCATTCCTGCGTACCAAAACGGCGGCTCTACTTTTTGGATTTGCGCTTTCGCGGAAGCGGAAAACAACAAAACCATTAAAACTATTTTATAGAATGTGTGGTTAATTTTTAGGTTATTCATAGTAAAGATGAATTTAAACCATATAAGAAATGTAAGAACATTTAAGACAAAAACTGGGGAGATTTCTATTTAAATGGACTTACATTTCTTATATGATTAATTAAAATTATTTGTTTTCAATAATGCTTATCGCATAACCTCCTCCTGGAGCAGAAAACTGAGATAATTTTGATTTATTGGTTACAGCAATTTTCTTGATGGTGTAAGCTTGCGGATTCGTTTTGTAATGCGCATCTTTTGCATCAGCATAAATTGTTGCTGTATATTTTTTACCTTTTTCAAGGAAACTGAAATCGATGTTTGACGTGCGAGGAGTTTCTCCGTTTACGTTTCCAACGAACCAGTTGTTTGTTCCTTTTGCTTTACGAGCAACAGTGATAAAATCTCCAGGCTCAGCCTCGATATATTTACTTTCTGACCAATCTACAGCCACATCTTTAATGAACTGGAATGCATCTGGGAAACGGTTGTAGTTTTCTGGAGTATCAGCAGCCATTTGTAACGGACTGTACATAGTAACATATAATGCCAATTGGTTTGCAATTGTACTGTTTACATGCGATTTGTTGTCAGGATTCATTTTACTGATATCCATTTCGAAGATTCCAGGAGTATAATCCATTGGACCACCAATTAAACGTGTAAATGGTAAAACTGTAACGTGATTTGGTTTAGAACCTCCAAAAGCTTGGTATTCTGTTCCTCTTGCTGCTTCGTTTCCAATTAAGTTTGGATACGTTCTTGCGATTCCTGTTGGGCGAACTGCTTCGTGAGCATTCACCATAATTTTATAATCAGCCGCTTTTTCGATAGCGTATTGATAGTGGTTTACAATCCATTGGCTGTAATGGTTTTCACCTCTTGGCAAAATATCACCTACGTAACCACTTTTTACAGCATCATATCCGTTATCGTTCATGAATTTGTAAGCTGCATCCATGTGGCGCTCGTAGTTACGAACAGATCCAGAAGTTTCGTGGTGCATGATGATTTTTACACCTTTAGATTTTGCGTATTCGTGTAAACCTTTTACATCAAAATCTGGGTAAGGAGTCAAGAAATCAAAAACATAATCTTTAGAATGTCCGAACCAGTCTTCCCAGCCTTCATTCCATCCTTCAACTAAAACGGCATCGAAACCATTTGCTGCAGCAAAATCAATGTATTTTTTTACGTTAGCGTTGTTTGCTCCGTGAGTTCCGTTTGGTTTTGCTTTTGAGAAATCAGAAACTCCTAACTGAACTGTTGGAAAATCGTTTGTGTATGACCAAGAGCTTTTTCCTGTAATCATTTCCCACCAAACACCAACATATTTTACTGGCTTAATCCAAGAAGTATCATCGATTTTTGATGGATCGTTTAAGTTATAAGTCATTTTTGAGGCTAAGATTTCTCTAGCGTCGTCGCTTACAATAATCGTTCTCCAAGGAGAATGATTTGGTGCTTGCATGTGACCTTTGTCTCCTTTTGCATCTGGCGTTAACCAAGATTCGAAAACTAAGTTTTTATCGTCTAAATTCAAGTGCATACAAGAATAGTCAATCAAAGCCGCTTCGTGTAAGTTGATGTAGATTCCGTCAGCAGTTTTTAACATCAAAGAAGTCTGAACTCCTGTTGGTGAAAAAGATCTTTGAGAAACGTTTGCTGTATACGCTTTTTCAGATAAACCTCTAATTTCAGATAATTTCGATTTTGTATAATCGTATTCCTGAGTGTCATAATCTCCTGGAATCCAGAAAGCAGTATGATCTCCAGTCATGGCAAATTGAGATCTTTCTTCTTTAATTACAAAGTAAGTAAGATTCTTTTGCGCTGGAAATTCATATCTGAATCCTAAACCGTCATCAAATAAACGGAAACGGATTACGATTTGTCTATCTGTTCCTTTTTGATTTAAAGTAACAGCCAATTCATTATAATGATTTCTGATGTGATCAACTTCTCCCCAAACTGGTTTCCAAGTTTCATCAAAAGTTGAAGTCTTAGTATCAGTGATTGTAAAGTCGTTCAACAAAGATTTTTTGTCATCTTTAAGTTCAAGACCCAATTTACTGGTTTTTACAACTTCTTTGTTTTTGTATTTTAAATTGTACGTTGGAGTTCCGTCGTTTTGAAGAGAAAATTCCATTACGAACTTGCCTTCGGGTGATTTTAATTGCTGCGCTTTTGCAACAGTGCTAAACGCAAACAAAATTAAACTTGCGAAAAATAAGTTTTTCATGTTTTTTGATTTTTAGAGTATTGTATTTAATTTATTTGTACAAATTTACTTGCAATTACAGGATTTCCATTTACGATAATTGTTAAATCTTGATCGCCGTCTACAGTAAAAGTTGTTTCGTTGTGATTTACAGCTACTTTTAAAATTTGGTTTCTGAAATTAATTTTAAAAGAGTAACCGTTCCATTCTTTTGGGATTTTTGGAGAGAAGTGTAATTGGTCATTTTTAACACGCATTCCTCCAAAGCCTTCCACGATACTCATCCAAGTTCCGGCCATTGACGTGATATGACAACCTTCTTCCACTTCTTTATTATAATCATCTAAATCTAAACGAGAAGTTCTTAAATAAAATGTATATGCCATGTCCATTTTATCTAAAGCTGCAGCCTGAATAGAGTGTACGCAAGGCGAAAGTGAACTTTCGTGAACTGTAAATGATTCGTAGAACTCGAAATTGCGTTTTAATTCTTCTTTAGAAAAATGATCTTCGAAGAAATAAAAACCTTGTAAAACGTCAGCTTGTTTGATGTATGGCGAACGCAACACGCGATCCCAAGACCATTTTTGGTTAATTGGACGTTGAGAACGATCTAAATCTTTTACCGGAACTAAATCTTTGTCTAAGAAACCATCTTGCTGTAAGTAGATTCCAAGTTCTTTTGAAATTGGAAAGTACATATCATCAGCTACTTTTTTCCATTCTTTAATTTCTTCAGATGAAAGATTTACTTTGTCTAAAATACGTTTGTGATCTGCAGGATATTCTGAAGCTACTTTTTCAATTTGTTCAGCAGCAAAATCAATACACCATTTTGCAATATAATTGGTATAGAAATTATTGTTGATGTTGTTTTCGTATTCGTTTGGTCCTGTAACTCCCAAAATCACATATTGATTTTTATCTTTTGAGAAAGAGGCTCTTTGATGCCAAAAACGCGCAATTCCAATTAAAACTTCTAAACCTTTTTCTGGAATATAAGAGTAATCTCCCGTGTAACGGTTGTAATTGTAAATCGCAAAAGCAATCGCTCCATTTCTGTGGATTTCTTCGTGAGTGATTTCCCATTCGTTATGGCATTCTTCACCATTCATGGTCACCATTGGGTACAATGCGGCACCGTTTTTGAAACCTAAATTGTCTTTAGCATTTTCAATCGCTTTGTCTAATTGATTGTAACGATACGTCAATAAGTTTCTTGCAACTTGTTGGTCCTTTGTCGCCATATAGAATGGAATACAATACGCCTCAGTATCCCAATAAGTTGATCCGCCGTATTTTTCTCCAGTGAAACCTTTTGGTCCAATGTTCAAACGAGAATCCTTTCCTGAATAGGTTTGGTTCAATTGGAAAATATTGAAACGAATTCCCTGTTGCGCTTTTACATCGCCTTCAATAGTAATGTCCGACATTTCCCAGATTTTTGCCCAAGCATCAATTTGATTTTGAAGCAATGTTTCGTACCCTAAAGCAACAGCAGATTTGATTACTTTTTCGGCTCCAGCCAAAGTATTTTCGTGGTTTAAAGAAACAGTATATCCACCAATTTTTTGAATTGATGAGGTTTGTCCTTTTGCAATTATAGTTCCGTAAGTATACTGAACTTTATCTACAGTTGAATCGATTGTCGATGGCGAAACATTGATGTTTTCTCCGTTTGCCAAAATCGTATTGTGCATGAAAGTTGTAACTTTAAAATGCGTTTTAAAGGTTTGTGCGGTTACAAAAGCTTCGTTTGTGCCTTTTTTAACTTCAAGCGGTTCCCAGAATTTTTCTTCCCAGTTCGCATCTTCGTTGGTTACACCAGCGTCAATATAAGGTTTGTAAACGATTTTTGCATCTTTGTTTAAAGGTGTAATATCGTATTTAATGATTCCGGCTTCGTCTAAATCTAATGAAAGAAAACGACGAACGTTCACTGCGATTTCAGTTCCGTTTTTTAAAACTGCTTCAAAAGAACGATTGTACCATCCTTCTTTCATATTCAATTCTCTGCGAAAGTTTCTTACTTCGGTACACGTATTTAAATCAAGATTTTCTTCGTTGATTTCAATGTCAATTCCAATCCAGTTTGGCGCGTTAAGTACTTTGGCAAAATATTTTGGGTAACCGTTTTTCCACCAGCCCACTTTTGTTTTGTCTGGATAATAGATTCCAGCAATATAACTTCCCTGAAAAGTTTCAGCTGAATAGGTTTCTTCAAAATTGGCGCGTTGCCCCATAGCGCCGTTCCCGATACTAAAAAGACTTTCAGAAGATTTTACTCTCTCGGCATCAAATCCTTCTTCTATTATAGACCAATTGTCTGGTTTTATATAATCTTGATTCATTTGTTTTTAAAGTGTTTTTCGTGATTGATTGATCTATGATTGATTTTATTTTGTGATTAATGATTCGATAAAGTTTTCGTCTATAAAAGCGAAATCTTTAAAAATGAAATCAGCCTCATGCAAAATTGTTTCCTCACCAATTCCCACACTTACCATTTCTGCAATATTTGCTGCCTGAATTCCGGCAACAGAATCTTCAAATACAATTGAATTTTTTGGATCAATGTTTAATAATTGAGCCGCTTTTAAGAATACTTCAGGGTCTGGTTTTGCATTGCTGACATCGTTTCCGTCAACAATAACGTCGAAGTAAGACAGAACCCCTGTTTTTTCTAAAATTGGTCTTGCATTTTTACTGGCAGAACCCAATGCAATTCCTTGGTTTTTATCTTTTAATAGTTTTAGAATTTTTAAAACTCCTGGAAGAACCTCACTTTCATCCATGTCAACTAAATAAGATAAATAATCTTCGTTTTTTTGAATTAACCATTTGTCTTTTTGTTCTTGAGTGGCCTGAACATTTCCTAACCCAAGTATAATGTCTAGCGAGCGAACGCGACTAACACCTTTTAGAAGTTCGTTGTCTTCATGTTTAAAATTGATATTTAACGATTTGGCAATTTTCTGCCAAGCCAAAAAGTGGTATTTAGCGGTATCAACGATCACTCCGTCAAGATCGAATATGAATGCTTTTTTGCTCATTGTATGGAAAATTCTTTATTATGATTTTTGAGTAAAGTCGTCTACGTCTTTTACTTTAGAAACTAAAGCAGCAGCAATTAGAAAACTAACTCCGCTTGTAACTAAGGCATAAATTGCGTCTCCATTGTAAAGGTATTTTACAATTGGACCACCGATTAGAGCATTTACAATTTGTGGAATAACAACAAAGAAGTTAAAGATTCCCATGTAAACCCCCATTTTTTTAGGTGTAATTGAACCTGCAAGAATAGCGTATGGCATTGCTAGGATACTCGCCCAAGCAACTCCGATTAAGATCATTGGTATTACAACCCAGTCTTCATTTGGCATGAAATAAATAGATATTAAACCTATTCCTCCAATTATTAGCGAAAGGGAGTGTGTTGCTTTTCGGCCAATTTTTTTAGCGATGTACGGAAGGAAAAACAATGCAACAATAGCAGAAACTAAGTTGTAAACACCAAATAGAATTCCAACCCAGTCTCCGGCATCTTGATATTGCTGGCTTGAAGTATCTTCTAATGGCAGACCGTAAATATGGTGCGCAATCGCAGGAGTTGTAAAAACCCACATTCCAAATAGTCCAAACCAAGAGAAAAATTGCACCCAGCTAAGCTGACGCATGGTAGTTGGCATTTTTGCAAAATCGGTAAAGATGTCTGTGATTTTTGATTTTTCTTCAGAATCAGAAATCGCATCACTTTGTGGATCTTCAAATTTTGCCAATTCTTCTGGCGAATATTCTTTGGTTGTAAATAAAGTTACTAAGATGGAACCGATTAAAACCGCCGCGCCAATGATGAATGACAGGGTTAAATTTAACGGTACACTTCCTGGAACTGTGCTATTTGGCACACCAAAATACTTGGTTAGAATGTATGGCAATGCAGAACCAATTACGGCTCCAAAACCAATTAAAGAAGTTTGAATGCTAAATCCAGCAGTACGCTGATCTGTTCTTAAATTGTCTCCAACAAGTGCTCTGAAAGGTTCCATTGCAATGTTGAAAGAAGCATCCATAATCATTAGCATTCCTGCTCCAACCCATAAAGCGGGTAACACGGAAATGAAAATGTTAGCTTGTGGCATTAAAATTAATCCCACAGAAGCTAGAACGGCTCCCACTAAAAAGAAAGGTTTTCGTCTGCCGAATTTTCCCCAAGTTTTGTCGCTGTAATGACCAATGATTGGCTGTACTATTAATCCCATTAGGGGAGCAATAATCCAGAACCACGAAAGTTCATGTACGTCGGCACCAAAGATTTGAAGAATTCTGCTGGCATTTGCATTTTGAAGTGCAAACCCCATTTGGATTCCTAAGAAACCGAAACTCATATTCCAGATTTCCCAGAAACTTAATTTACGCTTTTCCATTATCGTAATTTGTAAAAAATTATACGATAAGCGCTTTGCTTATCAAAACTTACTGTTTTTTCGAAGTAAAAGTAAAAGCCTTGACGGGCGTAAAATTATAAATTATTTTTTTATATATGCTAATAAAAAAGCCATAAATATTTTTTATGGCTTTAGAACGTACTGATTTTAAGAAAATTAGTCAGTAGATTCTCGTTCTATTAGATGAGTTTCGATAACTTCTGTAGTGTAATTTTCGGTGTGTTCTTCATCGTCATCATCTTCTGCTTCTAGTCTTTCAATAAGCATTTTAGCTGCTTTATTGCCCATTTTTTCACCGCTCTGGCTTACTGTTGTAATGGTTGGAGTAGAATACTTAGAGATAATTCCATCAGTAAATGCAATAACAGCTAAATCTTCGGGAACTTTTAATCCCATTTTGTTTGCTGTTTTAATAATTGTCACGGCAAAAAGTTCATTTACAGCAAAAACAGCATCGAAAGCTCTGGCATGTAGAAGCTCGGAAATAGTTATTTCGCAAGTATCTACATCTTCAATTTTTATGATTAAATCTTCATTAAATGGTAATCCGTTATCTAATAAAGCTTTTTCGTAGCCATCTGTTCTCAGTTTTCCGACGCTTACATAATCAACTGTAGTTACCAAAGCAATTTTTTTGCGGCCATTATCAATCAAGCTCTGGACAGCTTCATAAGCCGCCGCTTTATCATCTATGATTACTTTATCGCAAAGAATGTCATTGGTTACGCGATCAAACATAACTACAGGCATTCCTTGATTGATCACTTCGGTAATATGATGGAAGTCACCTTTAAACTGTGTTTCTTTAGAAAGCGACATGATGAAACCATCGATGCTTCCGTTTGCTAACATTTCCATGTTTAATACCTCTTTGTCAAAAGAATCATCTGATACACAGATTACTACGCTATATCCGTATTCATTTGCAACCTGTTCCACTCCGTTGATGACAGTAGAGAAAAAATAGTGTACAATTTCTGGAATAATGATACCTATACTCTTCGTTTTTCGGTTTTTTAAACTAAGGGCAATATTGTTGGGTTTGTAGTTGTAAAACTTTGCAAAAGCCTGCACTTTTAGACGTGTTTCTTCTCCAATTTCGAGACTGTTTCTGAGTGATTTTGAGACAGTTGAGATGGATACGTCAAGTTCCTTTGCAATCTGTTTGAGGGTTATTTTACGTTTCATGTAGTTAATCGAAAAAAATCTAATTAATAATAAAGGTGTATAATATTTTTGGTATTTGCAATTTTAACACTGAAAGATTACAAAAAATAGAAAGTTTTCAACACTACCACGTTTTCGTAAAGCAATAAAAAATGCCTTCCGTCGGGCATGTTAATAAATTCATAATTTTGAAATTCGAAGTAAAATTAAAAACTTAACTAACATTCAAAAACTCAAAACTAATTTAAACAAAAAGTATGAAAACAATTTACAAAAAGTTGTTATTTTTATTGCTGTTGTTGCCATTTAGTATGTTCGCTCAAAGCACACTAAGCGGAACTGTCGTTGAGAAATCAGGACAGCCAATACCAGGAGTAAATGTAAATGTACAAGGGACACCTGGAGGTGCCTCAACAGATTTCGATGGTAAGTTTCAGTTATCTAATGTGAAAAAAGGAGACAAAATTGTAGTTTCTTTTATCGGATACAAAACTTACTCGTTTATCTACGATGCTCAAAAAAACTTAAAAGTAACTCTAGAAGAAGATTCGAATGAACTTAAAGAAGTAGTGGTTCAAGTAGGTTATGGTTCTGCAAAGAAAAAGGACGTAACTGGAGCTGTTTCTAAGGTTACTGCAGAGAACCTAAATCAGGGAACTTTGGTTGATCCTATTCAAGGATTGCAAGGTAAAGCTGCCGGTGTTTCGATTACAAAACAAGGTGGTGACCCTAACAAAGGCTTCGATGTTCGTATTCGTGGAGCTGCAGGTTTTGCAGCTGGAGGAGCGCCTTTGTACGTTGTAGACGGAATTCGTGGTGTTGACCCTACAACGATTTCGCCTGATGACATTGTTTCTTATGATATCTTAAAAGATGCTGCATCAACCGCTATTTATGGAGCTGATGGAGCTAATGGAGTTGTTTTTATTACAACTAAAAAAGGAAAATCAGGAAAAACTACTATAGAATTTAATTCGTCAATTGCTACAGACCAAGCAATAGAACAAAAATTTATTTCTGCAGGTCAGTATAGAGATTATATAAAAGCACACCCAAGTATCGATTTTACAGATAATGGAGGAAGTGTTGATTGGCAAGATCAAATTTTTAGAACAGGTTTTACAAAAGTGAATAGCTTAGCTGTTTCTGGAGGAAATGAAACTAGTAATTATAGAGCCTCTATCTCAAACAGTGATTTTGAAGGAGTTATTAGAAATTCTGGAAAAAAGAGAACTGTTGGGCGATTAAATGTAACTCAAAAAGCATTTAATGATAAAATGATTATCGATATGGGGCTTTCTGCAACAATCGAGCACAATGATTATGTCAATTATGGTTCTGATGGAAAAGATCAAGTAATCTATCAAGCTTTCCAAAGGCTCCCAACCGATCCTGTTTATAGACCTGATGGAGCTTTATTTGAATCTCCAGGAACAAACAATTATTACAATCCTTTGCAATCTGTTAATAATATTCAGAACAATAGAGATGCTAAATTTTTGTCAGGTAATTTAGCAATGTCTTATGAATTAGCAAGAGGATTGACTGCTAAGGTTTCTGGAAGTTATTTAAGAAATGATAGTGAAAGCACTTACTTCGAGCCAACTTACAATTATATCTTTACAGGAACTACAGAAACACCTATATATTTAGGATACGGTAAAAGATCTTATGCTAACTGGGAGCAAGGTTTAATTGAAGCTACTTTGACTTATAAAAGAACTTTTGCAGAGTCTCATAATGTAACAATATTGGGAGGTTATTCATACAGAAAAACAGGTAGTGATGGTTTTGCCATGGAGGCAAATAATGCTACTTCTAATACATTGGGATCAAACAATTTCCAAAATTTCGAAACTATAGTTTTAGGGAATTTGACATCTTATAAAAATGAGCGTAAAGACATTGGTATGTTTGCAAGAGCAACTTACGATTTCGAATCTAAGTATTACGTTACGGGTATGATTCGTAGAGATGGTTCTTCAATCTTTGGAGATAACAATCAATGGGGTTATTTCCCATCTGTTCAAGTAGCTTGGAATATTGCTAATGAGAATTTTATTAAAAATAATGTAAGCGCATTAAACTTATTGAAGTTTAGAGGGAGTTGGGGTATTTCAGGAAACAGTAATTTACCAGTAGACGCAAAAGATTTAGCGGTTAGACCTTCTATTCAAGGTGGTTTAGTAGCTTACGGATATAGCCATAATGCTAATCCAGATTTAAAATGGGATCAAAATACTGAAACAAACTTTGGTCTTGACTTCGGATTATTCAATAATAGATTATCTGGATCGGTTGAGTTTTACAGTAAAAAAATTACTGATATGTTGATCGCTAACACGAACGTACCAACTGAAACAAATTTCTCTAATACTACATTTATTAATGGTGGAGAAATGAAAAACTCTGGTATTGAAGCAACTTTAAGTGCTAAGGTAGTTGATAACGGAAAATTCAGTTATAATACTACAGTTGTATATACGCAAAATAAACAAGAAGTTATTGCTTTAGGAAATTCACGTTACAATTATTCATTTATTGATACTGGTTACATTTCTGGACCAGGTCTAGTTGGGGTTCCAACTCAAAGAATGCAAGCTGGTTACAAACTAGGAACTTTCTTCGGTTATGAATATGCTGGAGTATCTAATGGGAAATGGCTTATTAAAGGTAATGACAATCAATTACATTACTTAGAGGATGTAGCAAACTCTGATGAGCATAAAAAAGTTATTGGTAACGCTTTGCCAGATTTTGAAATGGGATGGAGTAACTACTTTAAGTATAAAAATTGGGATTTGAGCATGTCATTTAGAGCAGTAGTTGGAAATGATGTTTATAATGCAACAAACCAAGTATTTGGTAATCCTGATCAAGTAGGAACAAGAAGTGTAAATAATGAAGCTTTAATTTTAAATGATGCTGGAATCCAAGGGGCTTACAGCGCATTGTCATATTATATTGAAGATGCAAGTTTTATAAAATTGGACAACATTAACTTAGGTTATACGTTTGTAAATCCTTCATTTGCATCGGCAATTTCAAAACTTCGTTTTTTTGCTTCTATGAATAATGTATTTACCTTGACTAATTACGGAGGGGCAGATCCTGAAGTTAATTTTTCTGGAGGGAAAGACAATAAAGAAATCTTTTTTGGAATAGATAATTATAACAATTATCCAAAAACTAGAACCTTAACATTTGGTTTAAATCTTTCATTTTAATACATAAATCATGAAACTAAAAAATAAAATAACAGTATTAGGATTGAGCTTACTGGCTTTTTCTTGTACTGATCTAGATACAACAAATAGTGAGTATTTGACTGGAGAACAATATCCAGAAACGACAGAACAAGCTTTAAATTTGGCTACTCCAGTTTTTGCTAAAACTCAAGCGATGCTTGATGGCGGAGGATGGTGGTTTGCGCAAGAATTAACTACAGATGAGGCAGTTTGTCCTACTAGAGGAGCAGATTGGGATGATAGTGGTAAATGGAGAGCTTTATCAAGACATACTTGGGGACCGAAAACTGAAGCAATAGTAAATCTATATAATATGATTTATTCTGCAGTGCCGCAAGCTAACTACGCAATTGAAACATTAACTCCAGCTTCTCAAACAAATGTAAGGGTTGCTAAGGTTTTGGCACAAGTAAAGGTATCAAGAGCTTTCTATTATTATTTGGCTATTGACAACTTTGGAGATGTCGCTTTTCCAACTACTTTCACAGGTGCAGATGAATTTCCATCAAAAACTCCTAGAGCAGAAGTTTTTGCAGCTATTGTAAAAGATATTGAAGACAATGTTGCTTTATTGCCAAAACAAGGGGATGAAGGAGTTGTTAGAAGTGATATTACACAAGGTATGGGGTATACTCTTTTAGCAAAATTATATTTGAATGCTAAAGTATATACAGGAACTGCAATGTGGGAAAAGGCAATCGCAGCTTGCGATAAAGTTTTGGCATTAGGATATTCTTTAGAATCTAATCCATTAACCCCATTTGCAACCCAAAACGAAAATTGTAAAGAGAATATTTATACAATTCCTTTTGATCAGGATACATATAAAGGATTTAACCTTCACATGCGTACTTTGATCGATTTGTCTCAGCAAACTTTTAATATGAGTACTGCTCCATGGAATGGTTTTGCAACTTTAGAAGCGCATTATAATACGTTTCCTGCCGGAGATAAAAGATTGTCAGGTATACTTATTGGCCAACAAAGAACTAAAGCAGGGGATATTATTCAGGATCCTAAATCTGGAAATGCTAATTTAGTTTTTACAGCTAATATTCCAAATCTTCAAATGTCTCTTGGACAAAATACTCAGGAGCAAATTAGAATGGCTGGAGCTAGACCTGTTAAATGGGAAATTGCTCCAGGAGCTAAGGACAATTTAAGCAATGATTTTCCTATTTTCAGATTGGCAGATGTTAAACTTATGAAAGCAGAAGCTTTAGTTTGGTTAAATGGTGCTGGTGCTGGTGATGCTTTGGTTAATGAAATAAAAGGCAGAGCCGGAATTACTCAAACAAGCGGTTATAACTTGAACGATATTTTAGCTGAAAGAGGTAGAGAAATGATGTGGGAAGGACACCGTCGTCAGGATTTAATTCGTAACGGTAAATTTGAAAATGTATGGTGGGAGAAATCAGATACAGATCCTAATCATAGATTGTTTCCTCTTCCTCAAACTGCAATCAATGCAAACCAAAATTTATTGCCACAAAATCCAGGATATTAATAATATAAAAATATAAATCAAAATGAAAAAATTAACTTTTTTATTACTAGGACTACTTGCATTTGCTATAACATCATGTAGTGATGATGATCCAGATATTATCGTAAATGAAAACGAAAAGATTGTAACCGTACCAGTTTTGGAAGCTCTTCCAGCACCTGCTGAATACGCTGTTCAACAAGATGTAAATGAAGATACGGCAGCAGGTACTTTTAAATGGTCTGCAGCAGAATTGCAATATAACGGGCCAGTAAGCTATTACATTCAAATTGCTCCAGCAGGAAGTGATTTTTCTAGCGCTGTAGATGTGTTTCCAACTAGTGTTTCAACTTTATCACAAGCTTTTACTTTTGGAGATTTAAATGCTGCTGTGAATAGACTAAGTACTACATTGGTTTCTAATGGAAAAGCAAAAGTTAAATTTGGTACTTTGGCTGAATTTGATGTTCGTGTTAAAGCTATTGCTGAAAAATCTTTAGTAGTTGGTTACTCTACAACACAATTAATGAAAATTAATGCTTACGAAAAAATTGTATTTACTACTCCAGAATTATTTTTAGTTGGTGCTCCACAGGCTTATTATGGAAAATCTGCTTGGGATGAGAAAAATGGTATTTCGATGAAGTATATTGGGGATTCAAAAACAGGTACTAAAATTTTTGAAGCTTTTGTGAAAGTAAGTGTTGGTGATGGATTTAAATTTACAGGAGACGGAAAAACTTGGGATAACGGTAATTATGGTACAGACGGAGCAGTTGCTGCAATTTCTGGTGGACAAGAATTTAGTTTAAAAAATGATGGAGGAAGTTCAGATCTTAAAGTTGCTGAAGCAGACGGAGTAGGTTTATACTATGTACGTGTAGATATGGATGCAATGAAAGTTAAAGTTGTTAAAATGCAATGGGGTGTAATTGGAGCCGCTACAAATGGTGGATGGGATTCAGAAAGCGCCATGGGATATGATTTTGCTACAAATACGTGGGCTTATGCAGGAACAGATATCACTGCTGGACCAATGAAATTCAGATCTAAAAATACTGGTATTTATATTAATGGAGCTGGTAAAGATTGGACATTCAATGTAGGAGATTTACTTTTTGTTGGAGATGGTGGAACAGGAGAAAACTTTAATGTTACTGCTGGAGCTAAACCAAAATTAACTGTAAATTTTGATGGAACAGCTGTTGTTTCAGGATTATAATAATTAGAATAAATTTTAAAAAAGGCTGTCGAAAGATAGCCTTTTTTTATGCCTTTTTGTGAAATTTAAGTTTATATCAAAAAAAACTTTCCATTTGATTATTTCTCATTTCGAAAAGAATAAAATTAAAATAACTTCAAAAAATTAACCCTTTTTTTATTGTTGTTTCTTTTTATTAACACTATAACGTTATAGTTTGATTTGGGAATACCTTACCGTTAATCGGTAAGGTATTTTTTATATTTTTAAAAAATCAATAGCATTTTACTGCTAGAAAATCCCATTTTATTTGATTTATTAGTCTGATTAGTTTGTAGTTGCAAATGCAAATCAAAAGACTCTTAAATACAGGTTGCGCAACCTAAGACCGAGCCTGAAATTGATGTCACTAAAAGATGATTTTGTAATAACCAAAAAGCGGAAGTCGAAAAGCTAATGAGTAGACATGTAAAATATCAAAATTTATTAAAATGAAAAAAGATGTTTTGAATAGAGTCAAAGGTGCCATTTTATCCAAAGATGAAGCAAAAACTATTTCTGGTGGTTATACTGGAGGTTCGTTTATTGATGGTAGTCCATGCTCTTTTATTATTTGTGGAGCTGTAGAAAACAGAGGCTCAGCAATCGCAACTCCAGCGGGATGCACTCCAAGAAACCTATACATTTATAAACCAAACCCATCTTTATATTGTGTGGTTCTTTAATTAATAAAAAGATTTAAGGGGTTTGAAAAAACCTCTTATTTTTTCGATACTCTAAAATTATGATTGTACAAAGCTTTTGGTCAAAACCATTTTTAAGTGATTCCATTGATCCTAACAGCAGATTTAAAGGTGGATGGCTAAATGAGAAATATTTTTATTTCAGTATGACTTTAAGCTGTTTAAAGTTTAAGGAATTTTATGGAGAAGTAAATTTATATACCGATACAAATGGAGAAACAATATTAAAAGACAAACTTGGAATTCCATATACCAATTACATAAATTGCTTTGATTCTTTAGACAATATAAACGAGAAACTGTGGGCATATCCTAAAATCCATACTTACAGTGTACAGCAAAAACCGTTTATACATGCAGATACCGATGTTTTTATTTGGGAGAAACTGCCAGAAGATCTAGTTTCGTCATCTTTATTTTGTCAGAATATTGAAGAAAATTTCCCTATTTATGGTGAGGCATTAAATGAGATTTTGACCCTTTTTGAATGGGTTCCAACAGAATTAATCAACTCCTTATATAAACATAAAACGGTATTGGCTTACAATGCAGGAATTATTGGCGGAACTGATTTAGACTTTTTTAAAAAGCTATATTCTCGCTCTGATGAATTTATTAACAAAAACAAACTGCTGTTTGATAAAATAGATGTCGGAATTTTTAATATGATTTATGAGCAACAACTCGGATTTGCAATAGCAGAAAAAAAAGGAGTGCAGCCAAAATCAATGTTCCAGAATGTCGATTCTAATTTTACAACATTGGTCAACTTTCACCTTGCTTCTTTTCATTCAAAATATATTCACGCAATTGGATTTGCCAAAAAATCGATTTATGCCTGCGAGCAGATTGAGGCGTTATTGATGTATGAATTTCCCGAGGAATATGAACGAATTAAAAATAACGGAATAAAACATAATTTATGGGAGTCGTTTTATGAAATATCACCCAAAAGAAAAGATTTTTTGTTTTCAGTTTTTAACTATGTAAGAACGAATTCTTTGGATCAGATTGCTTCAATAAAATTTAAATTAAATAAAACAGCTAAAATAATTGAAAATGATACTTTAAATAAAGTCGAATATATTTCGCCCCAAACTTTAGGTCCCGAAATTTTAGAACTTGAAGATTGGGATAATATTCTGCTGTATTTTGAGGAGGCCATTTCAGTAAAAGAATTATGTGCCGAATTACTATTGGATTCAGATATTCAAGTTAAATATTCTAAAGACGCATTGACAGATGTCTTGCTATCTTTTGTATTTGACAAATGCTTGCTACACGAAATTATTTTACCAGAATTCATTTCTAATTGATTATATGATGATTGTAAAAGTGGGGTATTTAATTTCGTATGATTATAACTATTTAAAGTATTCTCTTCCAAAAATTTATGACAATAATAAGGTGCAGGAGATTATTCTGGTTGTCGATAAAGACAGATTAACCTGGTCAGGAAATAAGTTTGAAATCCCGAATGATTTTTTTGAATGGATAAAAGCATTTGATACACAACGCAAAATCAAAATTCTCGAAGATTCTTTTTGCAACACGACGCTTTCACCCATGATAAATGAAACGGTAGAACGCAATTATTTATATTCAAAAATGGGTAAATGCGATTGGTATATTCAACTAGATTGTGATGAATACTTTATCGATTTTAGCTCCTTTATAAATGAATTAGAGAAAATATATCTGGAAAGAAACAGATTACTCAACCAAATTTCAGTTACAGTCAGATTTGCAAATTTGTTTAAAAAAATCGAAAAAGGATTTCTTGTGATTTCTCCTGTAAAAGAAAACTGTTGGGTGGCGACTTCAAATCCAATTTGCTATTATGGAAGAGTCAACGAAGACAATGAAAAAATTGAATCTGAGTCAGTTTTAGTGCATCAATCTTGGGCAAGAGAAGAGACTGAAATTTACCAGAAAATTACCAATTGGGGACATAAAAATGATTTCAATTCAGAGAGTTATTTTAAGTTATGGAAATCATTGGATGATCATAATTACAAATACATTCAAAATTTCCATCCATTAAAAAACAATAACGGAATCTGGAATGAATTAAAGCTTTTAAGTGTTGAAAATATTGATGATTTATTACGATTTAACGAAAATCAAATTAGAAGAGTATTCGATAAACGAAAAATGCTTTAAGCTTTAAAAAGCTTAGTAATTATAAAAACAAATATTAGATGTGATTTATGATCCGATTAATTACAGTTGCAAATGTAAATAAGAGGATTCTAAATAGGAGGTTGCGCAACCTTAAACCAAGTTTGAAATTTAAATCGTAAAGAGGAGATTTCAAAATAACCAAAAGCGGATACCGAAAAGCTAATGAGTAGGTAATTTTTAATTAACAAAAAATGAAAAATAATTTATTAAACAAAATAAAAGGAGCTATTTTATCTTTAGAAGAAGCAAAAACTATTTCAGGAGGTTATGATGTTAGTCCATGTTTCCGCCCATGCTGCCCAGCTGGAACTTCATATACAAATCCTGTTTATAATGCAAATGGTTGCACAGATCCTCGCCCAATATACACGGGTAATGTATATGGTTATTACTGTGTAAAATGCTAGTAAATGAAAATCATTCAAAGTTTTTGGTCAAAACCTTTTTTTAAAGAAAATGACGATTTGAATGCAAGATTTAAAGGAGGTTGGCTCAGTGCCAACTTCTTTTTTTACTCTTGTCTGTTGAGTTGCTTAAAATTTAAGCAAAACTATGGTGAAGTTTTACTTTACACAGATGATTTAGGAAAGGAATTATTAATTGATAAACTTGAGATTCCGTATTCTAAAGCGCTATTAGATTTGAATTCTTTGCAAAATTATCCGTCAGAGTTGTGGGCATTAGGAAAAATATTGGCTTATTCTCTTCAGGAAGCTCCGTTTATTCATGCGGATACAGATGTTTTTGTTTGGGATAAACTTCCGCAACCGCTTTTGGATGCAGATCTGTTAGCTCAGAATTTTGAATTTAATTTTCCAAAGTATAAAGAAGTTTTAGAGACGACTTTTAAAGAATTTCAAAATTTCCCTAAGAGTTTATTCCCAATTTATGAGCAAACTAATGACGTGTTTGCATTTAATGCCGGAATAATAGGAGGAAATAATGTCTCCTTTTTTAAAGAGTTTAAATCAACAGTTTTTCAGATTATAGATGACAATTTAGAGCAGCTAGATAAAATTAATCTTGGCGTTTTTAATATGGTTTATGAGCAAATGTTGGGTTTTGAAATGGCACAAAAAAAACAAATTGAGATTAGTTTTCTTAAACCAAAAATGAATGAAGCATTTACAAACGTAATGAAATTTCATTTGGTCCCAATCAAAGAAAGCTATATTCATACTGTTGGTTATGCCAAGAAATCTATCGAAATGTGCGAACAGTTAAAATACAGATTGAAATATGAATTTCCTTTAGAATATGAAAAACTAAATCGAAATCTGATAAAGAATAACTTAAGTTCAGAATTGGAAATTCTTGATGATGAAAAACGTTTTGAATTTCTGTCTAAAATTTATGCATGGTTAGAAAACACAGATTGGGATGCTATTTTAGAAACACCATTTCAGCTTTCAAAAACGACGCGATTAAATGAAATTTCTGAAGATGAAATAGAACTTTACTATTATTCGCCTCAGCATAAAACAGAAGAAAAATTAGAAATGGAAGATTGGGATTTTTTATTGCTTTTCTTTCGTGAACAAAATACAATTAATCAAATAATACTCGAAATATCAAAAGATGAATTCTTTATGCAAAGTATTTCATTAGAAGATTTAAAAGAAAAAGTCTTCTCTTTTGTAATGGACAGATGCGTTTATCATGAAATTTTATTGCCACTAAATATAGTTTAAACATGAATAATTTTAACTATTTAAAAAGATACTTACGTAAGAATCATTATTATGATTTTGAAGATGAGATATTGACACAATTAGAATCGCATCCTAATTTCCCGAGTTTGTATGCTATTATAGATACTTTTAATTTTCTTGAAATTGAAAATTTAGCGATAAAAGTTGAGAAGGGAGAATTTGAAAACCTTCCGGAATGTTTTATATCTGTAGTAGAATCTGATACTGGAAAAGAAACCGTTTTAACCGAAAAATTGCATCATAAAATAAGAATTGAATTTTCAAACGGCTATAAAAAAATAATTTCGGAGGCAGAGTTTTTTATCATCTGGACAGGAATTGTAGTTGCTATAGAGAAAAATGAAACACAAAGAAAATTCAGTTTATCGGTAAAAAATAATTGGGTTGCCGGCTCCATGTTTATTTTTTCACTGCTTTTGATTTTTATAAATAATGGTGCAAATTTAATTTTTGCAACCTTTTATTATTTGTCTGCAATAATAGGACTTATTACAAGTGTATTTCTTATTAGAGAGGAAATAGGAATTCACAACGAATCTGTTTCTAAAATCTGTAATGTAAACGAGAAAACCAGTTGTAAAGCAGTATTGTCTTCAAAAGGAGCGAAAATTTTTGGTGCTATAAGTTTAAGTGATATTTCTATAATTTATTTTTTGTCAATCTCTTTTTCAACTCTGTATTTAGCTTTTGAAAATAGTTTTGCTATTTATGCAAGTTTAGCACTATTGAGTATTCCAGTTTTAATTTATTCTGTTTATTATCAGTATTTTGTTCTGAAAAAATGGTGTGTTTTATGTCTTGGAATTGTTGGTGTTTTATTGTTTCAGATTATTTTGATTTTAAGTTTTTTGACAAGATATAAGGGTGCTTTTAACGCCATCAATACGATTTCTTATATCCTTATTTTAGGTTTGGTGCTGTTATGTTGGCTTAAATTTAAAACACTTTTTAAAAAGAATATTGAATTAAAAAAAATCGAAATAAAACACAATCAGTTCAAAAGAAAAAATCTGGTTTTTAATGCTTTGTTAAAAGATTCTCAGCAAATAGATACTGAAAGTATTAATAGGCTGAAAGCTGTTTCTATGGGTAAATACGATGCGCCCGTTACAATTTATGCATTACTAAGCGCCTCATGTGGACATTGCCATTCAGCGTTTGAAAACATTATAAAATTGATTGAAAAAAATCCAGATGAAATAAAAGTAAGATTGCTTTTTAATGTCAATATTAAAAATGAAAATAATCCAAATAACCAGATCTATCATCAGGTTGCACATTTTTATTTTAATGACGAAAAAGAGAAAGTTCAAGATGCATTAAAGGATTGGCATATTGAGAAAATGACTTTAGAAAAATGGACATCTAAATGGGGGACTACTAAGGACTTTGTATCTGAAGAGATTATTCAGGAGCAGTATAATTGGTGTTATGAGAATTATCTTTTGTTTGCTCCAGCGATTATCGTAAACGGATATGTTTTGCCTAAAGAATATGAAATTAACGAACTCAGTTATTTTCTTGAAAGTTTAATTAAAACTAAAAAAGCAGTACTTTGAAAATAAGAAATTTCCCTTTCTACAAACAGCCGGATTCTAAAGATTGCGGGCCAACATGCCTTCGTATAATTGCAAAATATTACGGAAAAGCTATCGAATTGCAACAAATTCGTAATCTCGCCGAAACCACCCGTGAAGGCAGCAGTTTACTGGGATTAAGTGATGCGGCAGAAGCCTTAGGCTTTAGAAGTCTTGGAATGAAAATTAGCTTTGAAACACTTCAGACAGAATCGCCATTACCTTGTATTGTTCATTGGAATAATCAGCATTTTGTTGTGGTATATAAAGTGTCTAAAGATAAAGTTTATGTATCAGATCCCAGCCACGGTTTGCTTTCTTATTCACACGATGATTTTATCAAGTTTTGGATTGGAAAAAATGCCCACGAAAAAACCGAAGAGGGAATTGTATTGTTTTTAGATCCAACGCCAGAGTTCCATGAAAACGAATGGGAAACAGAAGATTCCAAACGAGGGTTTAGTTATCTTACAAAATATTTGTTTAAATATAAAGGATTAGTAGTTCAATTAATAATTGGGTTGCTTACAGCAAGTTTATTCTCCTTATTATTTCCTTTTTTAACCCAGAGTATAGTAGATATAGGAATTCAAACTCAGGATTTGAACTTTATTTATTTAATGCTTCTAGCGCAATTAATGTTATTTGCAGGGCAAACATCTATAGAAGTTCTACGTTCCTGGATTATGCTGCATTTAAGTACGCGAATCCAAATTTCGCTCATTTCAGATTTTTTTATTAAACTAATGAGATTGCCCATAAGTTACTTTGATAGCCGAATGACAGGAGATATTATGCAACGTATTGGCGATAATCACAGAATACAGCAATTATTGACAGGAACTTCTCTAAATGTGGTGTTTTCGTTAATGAATTTAGTCGTTTTTAGTTTTGTTCTCGCCTTTTATAGTATGCAGCTTTTTATGGTATTTTTTATCGGAGGAGCATTATATCTTTTTTGGATTTTGTTCTTTTTAAAAAAAAGAAAAGAACTGGACTATAAAAGATTTTCTCAGGTTGCTACAGAACAATCCAAAGTAATGGAGCTTATAAATGGAATGCAGGAAATAAAGATGCATAATGCCGAAAAGCAAAAACGCTGGGGTTGGGAGTTTGTTCAAATTAGACTTTTTAAAGTGAGCATGCAGGCATTAACCTTAGAACAATGGCAATCTGTAGGTTCAAATTTTATCAATCATCTTAAAGATTTACTTATTACTTTTTTTGCTGCAACTTTGGTAGTAAAAGGAGAACTTACACTAGGTATGATGCTTTCTGTTCAGTATATTATTGGACAGTTAAATAGTCCGTTAATGCAAATGGTAGATTTTGTACGCTCATTGCAAGATGCTAAAATAAGTTTAGAAAGATTAGGAGAAATTCATGATAAAGAAAATGAAGAAGATGTTTTAAATCCTAAAATTCAGGACATCGAACACTCTGATATTCATTTGAAAAATCTTTCATTTAGATATAACGGAAATCCAGCTCTTGTTTTGGAAAAACTAGATTTGATCATTCCAAAACAAAAAACAACGGCAATTGTTGGAACAAGCGGAAGTGGAAAAACAACTTTGCTTAAACTTATAATGAAGTTTTATGAGCCAAATGAAGGTGAAATAAGTTTAGGTAAAATGAAGTTTGATACCATTTCTCCTCGTGCCTGGAGATTAAATTGTGGAGTTGTAATGCAAGATGGGTTTATTTTTAATGATACTATAGCAAATAATATTGCCGTTGGTGAAGACTATGTAGACAAAAAAAGACTTCTGCATGCTGTAGAGATTGCTAATATTAAAGACTTTATAGAGAGTCTGCCGCTATCTTATAATACAAAAATTGGAAACGAAGGCACGGGAATTTCTGGCGGACAAAAACAAAGGCTTTTAATTGCCAGAGCAGTATATAAAAACCCTAATTATCTGTTTTTTGATGAAGCAACTTCTTCTCTTGATGCCAATAATGAAAAGGTAATAATGGAGAATCTCAATGAATATTTAGTAGGTAAAACAGCTGTAATTATAGCGCATAGATTGTCTACAGTAAAAAGTGCAGATCAGATTGTAGTTCTTGAGAAAGGAAAAATTGTCGAAATAGGAACACATAAAGAACTGGTTCAAGCTCAAAAAAACTATTACAAGTTAGTTAAAAATCAATTAGAATTAGGGAATTAAAGTTCGGTAAATTAAAAGAAGATGGTACAAAAAAATGTTTTAGAAGATATAGAATTGCGCTCTGAGTCGGTGCAGGAAGTATTGTCCAATCCGCCAGTGTGGATTGTTCGTTATGGGATTTCAATTGTTTTTGTATTAATACTATTGTTCGTTATAGGTTGTTGGTTTATCAAATATCCAGATGTTATTGTGGCCAAAGCAGTGGTGACTTCACATCATCCTCCAGAAAAGCTCGAATCTAAAGTCAATTCTAGAATTGTAAAACTTTGTGTTGCTAATTCTTCAATAGTAAAAAAGGGGACTTTGCTTGCGATTTTAGAGAGTTCTGCCAATTATGAAGCTGTTTTAAAACTGGATAAAATAGTGTCATCAATTCCTTCTGATTATCAGACATTTTATTTCCCTTTTAAAGAAATAAGTAATGTGCAACTTGGCGATATTCAATCTTCATTTAGTCAATTTCATAAGGCATATATTGAGAATGAACTCAATCAGAAGCTTCATCCTTATTCTGAAGAAATAAACGCAGGTAAAAGTTCTCAAACAGAAAACAATAACAGGTTGGCCGCGCTATACGAACAGCAAAAGCTTGAAAAAGTTAAGCTTTCATTAAGTGATATACAATACAAAAGATCTTTGCAGTTGTTTGAAAAAGGCGTTATTTCAAAATACGATCTAGACACTCAAAAAGCAAATAACTTGCAAGCCAAACAAGCTTATGACCAGATAAGTTCTTCGATTTCGCAACAAAAAGAAGCTATAAATCAAGCTAAAAAACAAGTTGTAGCCAGTGAGATTTCTCAAGAAAAAACAAATGTCACTAATTTAACGTCTTTGTTTCAAGCTTTGGATGAGTTGAAAAAAAGTATTCATATTTGGAAGCAAAGTTATTTATTTGAAGCAACATATGATGGCGTTTTTAAATTTCAAAACTCATGGCAGGAAAACCAACTCATAAAAGCAGGAGATTTATTTGCGACTATTTTGCCAGAAGATCAAGGGAAATATGTAAGTAGTCTAAAAGTTCCGTCGCAAAATACAGGCAAAATAAGGCAAAATCAAAAGGTTCTAATCAAATTGGATAATTATCCCTTTCAAGAGTACGGAATGCTGGAAGGGCGCGTGCAGTCTATGTCTACAATAGCAGACAAAGAAGGAAATTATTTTATTGAAGTAGCCATGCCTAAAGGACTTCAAACTAGTTATGGCAGAAATATAAAATTTGATAAAGAGTTGACAGGATCGGCAGATATCATCACTGATGAAATGCGCCTAATTGAACGTGTTTTTTATCAATTTAGAAAATTAGTTCAAAGATAAATAGCTTTTTTCTAAAACTACTTTCTCCATATTTAAGACTTTATTTTCTGTCTGAAAAATTTACGGTTTTTAAATGTTTTCAGGCATTTAGGATAAAGTTTTAAACACTACAACGTTTGCGTTATGCTGTTTCGAAAACGCTGTAGTAAAATGTATTTCTAATAAGATATCTTTAGTCAATTATCTCAATTTCGTTTTAAATTATAATGATCAAATTATGAAAAAAACTTTACTTTTATTTTTCTTTTGGTTGTCATTTGTTGCTAATTCTCAGCAGATTTCAGTATCTCCTGCTGTGTTTCAAGTTAATGAGTCTATTACAATTACGGCCTCATTTACCTCTAGCATTTGTAACACAATGGGAACCAATCCTACAAAAGTATATATGCATGCAGGAATAGGTACAGATGCAAGTCCATGGCAAACCACTAAAGGAAACTGGGGTGCTGATGATGGAGTTGGATTAATGACTAAAAATGCAAACGGAACCTGGAGTATAACGATTACTCCGAGTGTTTATTTCGCCTTAACAACAGCTCAGCAAACCGCAGCAACCAAAATGGGAATTGTGTTTAGAAGCGCCAACGGTTCTCAAACTTTAAAATTGGCTCCGTCGTGTACCGACTTTTTTCTTAATGTTGGGGCTTTTCAGATGACCCTAACTTCGCCTGTCGAAAACAGTAGTACTATTATTGCTTCTGGTTCAAGTTTTAGTATTGCGGCAACAAATACAGGAGGTGCAGGGAGTTATACTTTGAAAGCCAACGGAACAACAATAAATACAAATGCTAGTACTTCGAGCTATTCGTATACACATACTAATATTACTAGCAATCAAAGCTATGAATTGATTGCTACTCAGGGAACTACGACGGTTTCTAAGAAATTTGCGGTGGTCGTAAACCCAAATACAGTTTCTGAAGCTTTGCCAGCAGGTCTTGAGGACGGAATTAATTACAATGCTGCAGATCCTACAAAAGCAACTTTGGTTCTGGATGCTCCATTAAAAGACTTTGTTTATGTTGCAGGAAGCTTCAATAATTGGCAGCCAACATCGGCATATGCAATGAAAAAGGATCCTACTTCGGGTAAGTTTTGGCTGGAATTAACTGGATTAGTTTCTGGTGTCAACAATACCTATCAATATTGGGTTGTAGACACTACGCCAATTGCCAATTCGCCATCAATGGTAAAAATTGCAGATCCATATTCTACATTAGTATTGTCTCCTTATGATGATCCTTCAATTCCTGCTTCAAAATATCCAAATATGCCCGTTTATCCAGCGGGACAAAATTTTGAAGTAACTGTTTTAAAAACAGGACAGACTCCATATAATTGGCAAGTAACCAATTTTGAAAAACCTGAAAAAGAAAAGCTGGTTGTTTACGAAGTTTTGGTTCGTGATTTTGATGCGTCTAGAAGCTATCAAAGTTTAATTGATCGAATAGATTATTTTAAGAATCTAAAAATAAACGCAATCGAGTTAATGCCAGTAATGGAATTTGAAGGCAATGAAAGTTGGGGGTATAATACGTCATT
This sequence comes from Flavobacterium sp. LPB0248, assembly GCF_013388355.1. Classification (GTDB taxonomy): domain Bacteria; phylum Bacteroidota; class Bacteroidia; order Flavobacteriales; family Flavobacteriaceae; genus Flavobacterium. The sequence continues at coordinate 2,233,754 of NZ_CP058246.1, read as the reverse complement.
CCATATGGCTTTGGATAAGTTCTACGGAACTTCGGATAAATTAAAAGAGTTTATTGATTTATGTCACCAAAATGGAATTGCAGTAATTCTTGACGTTGCATTAAATCATGCTTTTGGAAGAAATCCGATGGTGAGAATGTGGATGAATGATCCTGATGGAGACGGTTTTGGATCGCCAACTGCCGAGAATCCTTATTTTAATACAGTAGCAAAACATAGTTATAGTGTAGGGGAAGATTTTAATCATCAATCACCAAAAACGCAGTATTATGTAAGTCGAGTGATCAAACAATGGATTCAAGAGTATAAAATTGATGGTTTCCGTTGGGATTTGACAAAAGGTTTTACACAGGCTTGTACAGCTTCAGATCAAACATGTACAAATGCATATCAGCAAGATCGTGTTGATGTTTTGAAAAAATATGCTGACTTTTCTTGGGCAATAGATCCAACACATTATACCATTTTTGAGCATCTAGGAAATGATGATGTTGAAGAACAGCAATGGGCAAATTATAGAGTTGCCGAAACGCCTAGCAAAGGAGTTATGATGTGGGGAAAAATGACAGATCCTTACAACCAATTGTCTATGGGGTATGCTTCTAATAGCAACATTTCAAGGATGTCAAGCGTAAATCATGGTTTTATTGCCAATCGCTTAATGGGTTATGCTGAAAGTCATGATGAAGAACGTCTAATGTATAAAAATGTGCAGTATGGAGCTGTAAATGGTTCTTATAATGTAAAAACGTTAAATACAGCTTTGTCTAGAATGTCGGCAATTGGTGCAGTTTCTCTGTTAGTTCCTGGGCCAAAAATGATCTGGCATTTTGGAGAATTGGGTATGGACGATTCTATATTTAGCTGTAATAACGGAACCGTAAATGATGAAACACCAACTGTTCCTGGCGATTGTAAATTAGATACAAAACCACAACCGCAATGGACAGAAAATTGGTTAGGCGATTCTAATCGTAATAAAATTTATAACGATTGGGCTAAGATGATTACACTTAAAAAAACAGAGCCTGTTTTCTCTGGAATATCAACTATTCCAAATACGAACTCGTTAACAATAAACATTAAAATTACAAACAGCAGTTTGACTTCTGCACAGTTAAAAGATGTTTTGATCTTAGCCAATTTTGATACTACAGCTCAAAACGTAGCAACTGGTTTTCCGTATGCGGGAACTTGGTATAATTTAATGGATAATACTACTATTACAGTAACAGATGTTAATGCTCCTGTAAATCTTCCAGCAGGAGAGTATAGAATTTACGGGAATAAAGTTGCAAATTTAGCGATAGAAGATTTTGAAAAAGGAAATTCTGTTAATCTGTATCCAAATCCAGTATCAGATTATTTTACTTTAAATGCTGGTTTTGTAAAAGTTCAAATTTATTCTGCTTCTGGCCAATTGGTGAAAAGTTTTAATTCAAAAGGAACTCCCGATTCTCAATTTGGCGTTAGCGAATTGCAATCAGGATTGTACATTGTAAAAGCTTCTGACGAAAATAACAAAACTCAGGTGATGAAGTTTATTAAGAGATAAACTTAAAAATAAATCTTAACAGATTAAAAATTTGGTTAGGTTAGTAATGAAAAAGGGCAGTTCTGTGTATTGCAGACAGCCCTTTTCTAATTTTTTAAGATTGGGTTTATTTATTTTTTCTTTTCGTATCGTTGTATTCTCCAATTAAAGAATAATATCCAAATGTTCCTAAACCCATAACAATAAGAGGTGTAAGTATAAATAGAATAATGGCGCCAAACACCAAATCATCTTGCTGGTCCGAAAGCAGTTTAGGCAAACCAAATTCAAAGACACAGAAATAAGCCGCTGCAGCCGCTAAAGCAATCCATAAAGCCCCTAAAACTTGTTTAATCGCATTCATTTTTTAAATTTTAAAGGTGAGTAGTTTTGTTTTTGTTGTCAATATAAATCATTCCAATTACAAAGCAGATTCCTGCAATAATAATAGGATACCATAATCCGTCGAGATAAAAATCGGTTTTGCCAGCTGTTTTGGCGTGAGATACAAAATAAGTAGAAATAGCTGGAAGTAAACCTCCGAAAATTCCGTTTCCAACATGATAAGGCAATGACATAGAAGTGTATCTAATTTTGGTTGGAAACATTTCGACTAAGAAAGCTGCAATAGGGCCATAAACCATTGTTACAAATAGTACTTGAATAAAAATTAAGAAGGTTAATGTCCATTTATCGCTTGAATTAATTGTTACTGAAATGCTAGTTTGAGCATCTTTTTTGTGCATGTACGTTTTTTTCTCTACCACGGATGTTCCGTCTGTATATTTTTTTTCTGTAATTGTGATCGAACTTCCGTCAGCATTGTTTTCAGTTTTTATTCTTGGATTTTCAAGAATCTCTGTTTTCTTGCTTACATCGGTCGTATCGTACATCATCTTGTAAATAGGTCTGTATGATAGTATAGCAATCAACATTCCGAACATCATTATGTATTTACGGCCAATCTTATCGCTAAGCCATCCAAAAACAATAAAAAATGGAGTTCCAATTAAAAGAGCAATTCCTAATAGTTGATCAACTTGCGAAGAATCGACATTCATTACTGTTTTCATAAAGCTCATCGCATAAAATTGTCCAGTATACCAGACAACACCTTGTCCCATTGTAGCTCCAAACAATGCCAAAAGCACAAATTTTAAATTGTATCGGTTTCCAAAACTTTCCTTCAACGGATTTGCACTTGTCGTTCCCTCTTTTTTAGCCTTTGCAAAAACAGGAGATTCATCCATATTTTTTCTAATCAGATATGAGACTCCAACCATAGCAATAGAAACCCAAAAAGGAACACGCCATCCCCAAAGATTAAAAGCTTCAGGAGAAAGTATATTTTTGGTGGCTAGAATAACCATTAGAGAAATAAATAAACCAACCGTAGCAGTAGTCTGAATCCATGAAGTCCAATATCCTTTTTCTCCCGGTGGAGCATGCTCGGCAACATACGTAGCAGCGCCGCCATATTCTCCTCCAAGAGCAAGACCTTGAAGTAAGCGTAAAATCAAAACCAATAAAGGAGCTAGAAAACCAATTGTTTCATAGCTTGGAATACAGCCTATCAAAAAGGTTGAACCACCCATTAATAATAAGGTAGCCATAAAAGTATATTTTCGACCAATAATATCTCCAAGCCTTCCAAAAAATAAAGCTCCAAATGGCCGAACTACAAATCCAGCGGCAAATGTGGCTAAAGTAGATAAAAATGCTGCGGTTGGATTGTCGCTAGGAAAAAATTTTGTTGAAATTACGACAGCCAAACTGCCGAAAATATAGAAATCGTACCATTCAATCATGGTGCCCATTGAAGAGGCCGAAATTACTTTCCAAATGCCTTTAGTAGAAGTTTTGCTCATAAAACTGCTTTTGAGATCTTGTTAATGAATGAAAAATAAAAATACAGTTTTACGAATATAGAAGATATTTTTTTATTCAGTCAATACTTTTTTAACAAAAACCATTAATTTGTTGACTTTTGAATTTAACCGCAAAGGCGCAAAGAAAAAGCGCAAAGGTTCGCAAAGTTTTATTTGAATTGGCTCACAAAAAAAATGAAAAGGGTTTAATCGCAAAGAGCACAAAGAAAAAGCGCAAAGGTTCGCAATGTTTAATTTTTAAAACCTTGCGAACCTATGCGTAAATCCTAGCGCTCTTTGCGGTTTAAAAAAAAACAGAAAAGTATAAAAAACAAAAAACCCGAATATTTCTATCCGGGTTTTGTGGTACCTCCAGGGATCGAACCAGGGACACATGGATTTTCAGTCCATTGCTCTACCATCTGAGCTAAGGTACCGTGCTTGTTGCGGGTGCAAATATATAATCATTTTTGGTTTGTGCAAAACATTTTTTAGAAAAAATCAATTCGTATCTTCGCAAAAGCAAAAAAGGAAATATGATTTTAACGGTTGATGTCGGAAATACTAGAATTAAAGCATCTGTCTTTGAGGGAAATACTACTCTGGAGAATTTTGTTTTTGAAAAAAAAGAACTTGAAAAAAAAATTGAAAAAATTTTAGAAAAATATCCAAAATGCTCCGATTTGGTTGTTGCTTCGGTAGGAAGTATCGAAAAACAATCATTTTTGTCTTTCGAAAATAGACTCAAAGTTCATTTTTTTACCCACGAAGATATTTTTCCTTTCCATAATAAGTATGCAACTCCAAAAACTTTAGGAATAGACCGAATGATTTTGGCTGCAGGAGCAACGCTTCAATTTCCAAAACAAAACCGTTTGGTTATAGATGCTGGAACTTGCATTACCTACGATTTTATCGACGAACAAGACAATTATTTAGGAGGAGCCATTTCTCCAGGTCTTCGTTTACGATACGAATCATTGCATAATTTTACGGCTAGACTACCGTTATTAACCTTAGAAGAGCCCGATTCTTATGTAGGAAACTCTACGGCACAAGCCATACATTCTGGTGTTGTCAACGGTTTCGTCTATGAGATTGACGGTTTTATCGATGAATATCGCAAAGAGTTTTCAAATTTTATCATAATTTTAACGGGAGGCGATGCAGATTTTTTGGCTAAACGATTAAAAAATACCATATTTGCCAATTCAAATTTCCTTTTAGAAAGTTTGAGCCAAACATATCAATATAAAATCGACAATGATTAAAAAAGTAATACTAAGCGCTTGTTTGCTTATATCGTTCGTTTCATTCGCTCAACAAGGTACTGCTTCGCCTTATTCTTTTTTCGGAATAGGAGATGTGAGATTCAAAGGAACTCTTGAGAACAGATCTATGGCAGGAGTTGCAGTAGAGCAGGATACGATTCACTTAAATTTAGAAAATCCGGCAAGTTATGCCAGCTTAATTCAGACAACTTTTACAGTTGGAGGAACATTTGCTACTTCAAATTTAAAAACGGATTCTGCATCAGAAAAAGCACAACGTTCTACTTTTGATTATTTAGCATTAGGAATCCCGATGGGGAAATTTGGTGCTTCATTCGGTTTGATACCGGTAACTTCGGTAGGGTATAAAATTCGTAACGACAATTCTGCAACAGAAGGAGCAACAAGTTCACAGCTTGATGGAAAAGGTGGTGTAAATAAGGTGTATTTTGGTTTGTCATACAAAATAATGAAAGACTGGAATATTGGAGTAGATGCGCAGTATAACTTTGGAAAAATTACTACAACAAGTGTCGAAGCTGTTACAGGAGTTCAAAATGGAACAGCTGAAGTAAATACTTCTGAACTTTCAGGTATGGCATTTAGTTTCGGGACTATGTACCAGAAAAAGATCTATAAAAAGATGAGCATATTCTCTAGTTTGAGTTATTCTTTTGCAAGTAATTTAAATTCAGATAATACACGAGTTATTTCAGTTCAAGGAGATCCAGATCCTTATGTAGTTCCTACAGAATCAACAAAGCTAAAACTTCCAAACAAATTAAGTATTGGAGTAGGAGTTGGTGAAGCTAGAAAATGGCTTGTGGGAGCAAATATGACTTTTCAAGGAGATGGGCAGCTAGGGAATTATTACAATGCCGCAAACAATGTAAGATACGAAAGCTACTCTAAATATGCTGTTGGAGGATATTACCTTCCAAATTATGCTTCTTTTACTAGCTATATGAGCAGAATTACCTATAGAGCTGGTTTGAAATACGAAAAAATTGGTTTGATTGTAAATAACGAGTCAATTAAAGATATCGGAATGTCATTGGGAGCAGGAGTTCCAATTCCAGGATCTTTCTCAAATGTAAATTTCGGAATCGAGTTTGGTAAGCGTGGTACAACAGCTGCAGATTTAGTGCAGGAAAATTATGTGAATTTTAGCGTAAGTTTCTCTTTCAACGATAAATGGTTTGTGAAGAGCAAATTCCAATAATCAAAACATATTATCTTTTCGAAGCTCATTACAATTTACTACATTTGGCAAATGAATTTACCAAAAAGATATAGTCTCATAGCTGTCACAGTTTTTGCTGTGACACTATTTTTTGGATGCGAAAGTAATTTTAAAGAAGTTCAGAAAATTAACTTCTCAGAATTTGTTCCTGCCAGTGATGCTGATACTGTAAATATTAAATATACAGATTCTGGACGCATTACGGGGGTTTTGATAAGTCCAAAAATGTTAGACTATTCAAATCTCGATTTTCCTTTTACAGAATTTCCTAAAGGAATCGATGTTACATTATATGATAAAAAGCAAAAACGTACTTTTATAAGAGGTAATTACGCAGTTTCTTATAAGAATACTGGGATTATTGATTTAATAGGAAAGGTCAAAATCACTTCAGAAGCGGGACAAGTTTTGGAAACAGAACAGTTGTATTTCGATCAGAAAAACGAATGGTTTTATACAGAAAGAAAATTTAAATTGACCGATACAAAAGGAGTTTCCCACGGTCAGGGAATAGATTTTAGCAAAGATTTTAAAGTGATCAATTCGCAGCGAATAAGCGGTGAAATTGAATCGAACGAAGAATTATAATATTATGGGTTATTTAAAATATACACAATACGTTTACATCCTTTTTGCAGTTTTCTTTACTTATGATGGTATTGTAAAACTAAATGAGGGTGATGAAAGCTATCCTTTCTATTTTGTAATTGCAGGGATGGCTATTTTTATGTTTTTCTTCAGAAGAAGATTTCTTAACAGGCACAACGACCGAAACAAAAAACAATAAAAAATGGAAATTAGTATTATAATAATATGTTTAATACTAGCTGCCTTTTTTTCTGGGATGGAAATTGCTTTTACATCCGCCAACAAAATTTATCTTGAAATCGAAAAGAAACAAGATGATTTCCTGTCTCGAATCTTAACCAAGCTAACCGAAAACCCATCCAAATTTATTGCTGCCATGCTTATTGGCAACAATGTAGCTTTGGTGATTTACGGCTTTTTTATGGGCGATCTTATTTTAAGCTGGATGGCTTATTTTGGATTGATTTTTTCTGATTGGTGGAATATACTTATTCAGACACTTCTTGCCACATTTGTGGTTTTGCTTACTTCGGAGTTTTTTCCAAAGGTGTTTTTTCAAATTTATGCCAATTCTTTAATTAAAATCCTGGCGCTTCCAGCTTATCTGTTCTATCGATTATTTTATTACATCTCTACTTTCTTTATTTGGATAGCCGATTTTGTGTTAAGTAAATTCTTTAAAACAGAAGGAAATCAAATTCATTTGTTTAGCCGTATAGAGTTAGGAAATTATATAACAGAACAAATGAGTACTGTTGAAGAAGACGAAGAGGTAGATTCTGAAATTCAGATTTTTCAAAATGCATTAGAATTCTCTGGTGTGAAGGCACGTGATATTATGACGCCTCGAACAGAAATTGTAGATATCGATCTTTTTGATACTGTTGATGATCTTAGAGCTTTGTTTATTGAAACGGGATATTCTAAGATTATCATAAGCCAGAATTCATTAGACGATATTGTTGGATATGTTCATTCGTTTGATTTGTTTAAAAAGCCAGCAACTATAAAATCGGTTTTAATGACAGTCGAATTTGTGCCAGAAACAATTCTGATTAAAGACGTCCTGAATTTATTGATCAAAAAACGAAAAAATATTGCAGTTGTTTTAGATGAATATGGAGGAACTTCTGGAATTATTACAATTGAAGATATTGTGGAAGAGCTTTTTGGAGAGATTGAAGATGAGCACGATTTGGATGAAGAATTAATCGAAGAAGAATTAGGAGAAGGGAAGTATTTGTTTTCTACTAGATTAGATGTTGAGTATTTGAACGAGACCTATAAATTAATGATTCCAGAAGAAGATTCTTATGGCACATTAGGAGGTTTTATTGTAAATCATACTAAAGAAATCCCACAAAAAGGAGACAAAATTGTAATAGATAAGTTTCATTTTTCTATTGAAGAGGCTTCAAATAAGAAAATAGAACTAGTCAAAATGACAATTAAAGAGTGATTTTTTAAATTAATGAAAAAAAATGTTGAAAATAAAACGCTAGTTGTATTGTTATTAACTAGATAATTGTATTTTCGCAAACTGAATATAAAATTAACGATAATAAAATGGCAGTTTTAGCAAAAATTAGACAGCGTTCCGCTTTATTGATAGGAGTTATTGCACTTGCATTATTTGCATTTATAATACAAGATCTATTTACAAGAGGAACATTCGGTCAAAGTTCAAAAGATGTAGGAAGCATCGATGGAAAAGATATTTCATTTGAAGACTTTAGAGTTAAAGTTAGTAATGTTGAAAAAAGTGGACAAGGAATAACTTCCACTGAAGCTGCAAACAGAGTTTGGGATCAAGAAGTTTCAATCGCTTTATTATCATCACAGTTTGATAAATTAGGATTGAGAGTTGGTGAAAAACACATTTTAGAGGTTTTAAAATCAGATCCAAATATTGGTAAAAACCCAATGTTCTTAAACGCAGCAGGAATGTTTGATGTTGTTAAGTTCAAAGATTATTTTAAATCAAACCCAGAAGCGGCGCAATACATTTCTCAAAAAGAGAAAGATGCTGAATTGAATGCAAAATTTCAAATCTATAATACTTTAATTAAATCGGGTCTTTACACAACTGCTAGTGAAGGAAAATTAAAGTATGAAATGGAAGCTAATAAAGTAAGTTTTGCTTTTGCAGCAGCTCCTTATTCTTCTATTAAAGATAGTGAAGTAAAAATCTCTGATGATGAGATCGTAGCTTACATGAAGAAAAACGAGAAAAAATTCAAAGCAGATGCAACTCGCGAAATTCAATACGTTTTAGTTGAAGATAAAGCATCTAAAGAAGATGAGGCTGAAATTAAAGCTAAATTAACTGCGCTATTATCAGGAAGTGTTGTTTACAATGCAAAAACTGGTAAAAACGATACATTGCCAGGGTTTAAAAATGCTACAAACATTGCTGAATTTGTAAACGCAAATTCTGATGTTCCTTACGATTCTACTTATGTTCCTAAAAATGCATTGCCAGCAGTTGATGCTGACAAATTATTCAGCTTACCTGCTGGAGCAATCTACGGACCATACGTTTACGGAAGATACTATGCAATTTCTAAATCTCAAGGATTTAAAGCTGGAGTTAATGCAAAAGCTAGTCATATCTTAATTGGTTACGAAGGATCTCAAACTCCAAACCAAAAAGAAAAAAGAACTAAAGAAGAAGCTAAAGCTAAAGCTGAAGAAATTTTAGCACAAGTTCAAGCTAATCCAGATAGTTTTATGATGTTAGCTTTTACAAGTTCTGATGATTCATCTGCACAGCAAGGTGGTGACTTAGGATATTTTGGGCCAAACCAAATGGTAAAACCTTTCAATGATTTTGTATTCAGCAACGGAATTGGTAAAGTTGGTTTAGTAGAAACTCCTTTTGGATTTCACGTAATCAAAATTACAGACAAACAAGACGGAATTCGTTTAGCTACAATTGCTCAAAAAATTGAACCATCTGAAGCTACTTCTGATAAAGTATTTACATTAGCAACTAAATTTGAAATGGATGCTGCTGATAAAGACTTCAATGCTGCAGCAAAAGAATTAGGATTAAAAGTTGCTCCAGCTGTTAATGCAAAAGCTATGGATGAAGCGTTTGGACCATTAGGAAACCAACGTAACATTGTAAGATGGGCTTTTGATAAAGAAACAAGTAAAGGTGACGTAAAACGTTTCGAAATTGCAAACATCGGACACGTTATCGCACAATATAAAGGTGAAAACAAATCAGGTTTAGTTTCTGTTGATATGGCTAGACCTTATGTAGAGCCAATCTTGAAAAACAAGAAAAAAGCAGAATTGTTAAAAGCTAAAATGCAAGGTTCAAGCCTTGAAGCTATTGCTAAAGCTGCAGGAGTTGCTGTTCAACAAGCTGCAGATGTAACTCTTGATAATCCAGTTTTACCTGGTGGAGTTGGACAAGAGCCAAGAGTAGTAGGTAATGCATTTGCATTAGCAGCAAACAAAATCTCTACTCCAATTGAAGGAAATACTGGTGTTTATGTAGTTAAAAACATTAAGACAGTAAAAGCTCCAGCAATTGCTAATCATGCAGCTTACGTAGAGAAAGTAAAAGCTCAAAGCGCATCTGATGTAAACAGAGTATTGCCAGCGTTAAAAAACAATGCTAAAATTGAAGATAACAGATTACAATTTAATTACTAATTAAAAGTAATTTATCATAACAAGAAACCCGAAACATTAATATGTTTCGGGTTTCTTGTTTTTTATAAAATTAAGAAAATCTACTTTGTGTTAATTTTCTTAAAGTATATAGGGATTATCGAAATTTAATTTAAAAAACTTGTGATTTTCAAATTATTACAGTTAATTTGCTCGATTTTCACTTTAACATATTTTTAGCTTTTGCGAGGAAATAGGGTAAAGAAGAATAATGAGCTAATAAACAAATCGCCTATTTAATGTTTTTTACTTTTAAAATTTTTAAAAAGAAGCCGAGAGTATATACCAAAATAGAGAGCCACATCTATGGTATTATTACAGAGCTTTTAAAAGTGAGCAGCACCGACATCAATGTTGATGAATTGGGTGGAAAATATTATTTGAGTAACGAGGAACAACATTTTAAAGTGACCATTTTAAGTAACGACTATGTGATCAGATTGACGAATACACATGATTCTGTTGCTGAAAAATATGATAAAGTTTTTGTCGAAGATGTTTTGAAAGCAGTAAAAGAAGAGAAACACCGACGGATGGAGGTTGTTTATGATTCTATTACAAATAGCATAGAAAAAATGGCAGAACGCTTGCATAATAGACTTATAGAGTCAAATGAACAAGATAAATCGGTTCGTCGTTTGGAGACAAAAGAAGTTAAAAGCAGTAAAAAAGCAAACTAATAGCTTCTTGAAATGAATTATAAAATCATTTCATCATAAGTCAAAATTGTCTCATATCCTTTATTGAAGAAATATTCTTTCGGATTTTCTTTAGAGACTACCAGAATAAAGTCGCCTCCCCAAGCTCCCAAACTTTTGATAACACCATTAAAATCAGGAAAAACAGCCTCTTTTATCGTCTGCATTTCTAAAACTTTACTTAAATGAATTTCGTGTTTCTGAATCGCCGACGCAAATTCTTTTAATGTTTTGGCGTGAAGAATTTCATTCGTGATTTTATTGTTTTCTGCAACATTAGCGGCTAAATGATTGCCTTTGTGGTTGTTGTAGGAGAATATGGCAGATTTGCTGTTTTGTTTTTTATTCAAATACACAAAATAAAGGTGTTGTGTAAAATCTGGATTAAATTCGACTTGCTTTACGAAATTATCTTTTATGCGGTATAAAATTGGCGTATTATTTTGTGCGCACGCAATATCGTAACCACTTCCACCGAAACTGTTTTTTAGTAGGGTGAAAGCATTGATTTCAGTCCACTGTGCAATATTATTGATAAGAGTCGAAGAAGTTCCTAGTCCCCAATTTTTTGGAAAACTCAAATGTGTGCTTACTTTATATCCGTTAGCATTATCGATAAATTTTGGATTTAAAATATAAGCTTCATGTAAAATGTTGACTAAAGTCGATTTTACAGTGTCAATGTGAGAGTCTGTGCCTTTTACAACTTCGTCAAATGAAATGGTTTCTTCAAACCACAAGTGTTTATCGTAATCGTAACTTTTCCATTCAATTTGTTTGTTTTCTGAGTCTTCAATTACTAAATCCTGACCAAATTTTGTTGGTAGCGCAAATGCATCTGCTCCATCCAAAACTAGATATTCTCCAGCAATAAAAAGTTTTCCGTTACTGTAAAAGGTATTCTTCATGCTTTATTTTTTAGCCCCGATAGCAGTGGAAATCCTTTTGCTTTTTTTCTTTAAAAAAGCAAAAGATTGAAACGGATAGCGGGATTAGCTTCTAATTATTTTCTTAAATTCTCAATAAATTCAACCACAGCGCTATGAGAAACAGCTGTTTTTTTGAAGTGCGCTTTAATTAAATGACGTTCTTCATCGGTAGCTTCAAATTGATTGATAATATTATTAAGGTGCATTTTCATGTGTCCTTCCTGAATTCCTGTTGTGGTTAAGGAACGCAATGCGGCGAAATTTTGCGCTAAACCAGCAACAGCAACAATTTCCATTAACTCTGGAGCAGATGGTTTTTCTAAAATTTCCAAACACAGTTTTACTAAAGGGTGCAAAGAAGTTAAACCGCCAACGGTACCCACTGCAAGCGGAATTTCAAGCCAAAAAGTGAAAATTCCATCTTCTATTTTCGCATGCGATAAACTTGCGTACTGGCCATTTTTAGCTGCATAAGCATGTACACCAGCTTCTACAGCTCTAAAATCATTTCCGGTTGCTAGAATGACAGCATCAACACCATTCATGATGCCTTTGTTGTGTGTAACCGCTCTAAAAGGTTCTATTTCTGCAATTTGAACAGCTTGAACAAAACGCTCTGCAAATTCTTGCGGATTGGTTATGTGTTTTTCTGCTAAATCTTCAATTGGGCAAGAAACTTCAGCTCTAACAAGACAATGTGGAACATAATTCGAGAGAATGCTCATTATAACTTCAAGCTTTTCGTTATTTTGACATAAGTCAGAATTTTGAGCTTCTTCTTTTAAAGTTGTAGCAAATTGCTCTAAACAAGAATTGATGAAATTAGCACCCATGCTATCTTTAGTTTCAAAAGTAGCATGAAGCTGGTAGTAATTTTCTAGTAAACTTCTTTTGTCTTTTAGTTTGATGTCTAAAATTCCTCCGCCACGTTGTTGCATATTTTTGGTAATGCTTTGCGTTTCTGAGAAGAATTTTGGTTTTATCTGGTCAAAAAAGGTATTTAATTTTTCTGCATCTCCATTGTAAGTAAAATGAACCTGTCCGATTTTTTCAGTATCTATAATTGTAGCTTTAAAACCGCCTCTTGTTGACCAGTATTTTGCTGCTTTTGAAGCTGCTGCCACTACAGAACTTTCTTCAATTGCCATCGGAATGGTTTTGTATTTTCCGTTGATCAAAAAGTTAGGTGCAACTCCAAGTGGGATATAAAGGTTTGTAATGGTGTTTTCTATAAATTCATCATGAAGCTGCTGAAGCTTTTCGTCTGAATTCCAGTAATTTCTTATAATATTTTGCGCCTCTTCTGAATTTGAAAAATATTCATTTGCAATCCAATTAATTTTTTCTTTTTTGGATAATTTAGAAAATCCGGCAACAGCGTTGTTCATTCTCAATGTATTAAATAATAATGTTGCGGCAAAGATACTATTTTAAGAGTTTTGATTGCAATCTATTTCAGACATGAAAGTACGCAATCGTTATTTTTTTTAACATTTAACACTTAAAATGTGTATTATGTTTATTTTTTTTACTAAAATTGGGCTCTTTTTATATTTAAAATAATTCTAATGAATACAAGCAAATTTACTGCAGTACTTTTATTCTTAACTGCGGTTGTTTTTGGACAGCAGAAAATAACTGTCGAAAATGTTTTTAGCGGTACTTTCCGGGCAAAAGGAATGGATGAACTACAATCGCTGAAAAATACAAATCAATATACTGTTTTAAATGTTGATCAGGCGAGCAGAAGTATGCAGATTGATTTATACGACTTTGCTACCCTGAAAAAAGTATCAAATCTTATCGATACTAAAAACTTCAAAGAACTTGCAGACGGAATTGACAGCTACACTTTTGATGCTTCTGAAAAAAAGATCTTAATTGCTTGTCATTCTTCTAAAATCTTCCGTCACTCTTTTACTGCTGATTATTTCCTTTATGATATTGCAGCAAAATCCTTGATAAAACTTGTTGATTTTCAGATTCAAGAACCAACATTTTCACCTGACGGAACAAAAATCGCTTACGCAAAAGAAAATAATTTATATGTATACGATGTAGCATCAAAAAAATCTACGGCGATTACAACAGACGGCAAGAAAAATGTTGTTATAAATGGTATTACTGACTGGGTTTACGAAGAAGAGTTTGCATTTGTTCGTGCTTTCGACTGGAGTAAAGACAGTAAAAAAGTAGCTTATATTCGTTTTGACGAAAGCCAGGTTCCTGAGTTTTCAATGTCAATCTTCCATAAAGATCTATATCCTAAAATTGAGACTTTTAAATATCCTAAAGCTGGAGAAAAAAATTCTGAAGTTTCGTTACATATTTACGATGTAGCTGCAGGTGCAACGAAAAAAGTAGATTTAGGAAAATATAATGATTTCTATATTGCAAGAATGCAATGGACAAATGATGCAAATGTACTTTCGGCACAGGTTTTAAACCGTCACCAAGATAATTTAGATCTATTGTTTGTTGATGGAAATACAGCAACTGCAAAAGTAGTTTTAAATGAAAAAGATAAAGCGTATGTAGATATCAATGATAATTTGACGTTCTTAAAAGACAACAGTTTTATCTGGACAAGCGAAAAAGACGGGTTTAATCATATTTATGTATATGATAAAAACGGAAAACTTAAAAATCAAGTTACAAAAGGAAACTGGGAAGTGGTTTCATACTACGGTTTCGACGAAAAAACAAAAACTATTTTCTATCAGTCTACAGAAAATGGTTCTATCAATAGAGATCTTTACAGAATTGGTTTAGACGGAAAAAATAAAGTGCGTTTGTCTTCAAAAACAGGAACAAGTGCAGCGACTTTTAGTCCAAACTTCCAATACTTTATTACAACTTTCTCAAGTAATACACAGCCTACAACGTATACTTTAAACGAAGCTAAAACAGGAAAAGAAATTCAGGTTATCGAAAACAATCAGGCTCTTGCGGATAAATTGAAAGCGTATAACCTTCCTTCAAAAGAATACTTTGTTTTAAAAACAGCAAAAGGAAATGAATTGAATGCATGGATTTTAAAACCAAAAGATTTTGATCCTTCAAAAAAATATCCTGTTTTCATGTTCCAATATTCAGGACCAGGATCTCAGCAGGTGGCAAATCAGTGGAATAATTCTAATGATTACTGGTTCCTTTCTTTAACACAACAAGGTTATATCGTAGCTTGTGTTGACGGAAGAGGTACAGGTTACAAGGGAGCTGATTTCAAAAAAGTAACACAAAAAGAATTAGGGAAATACGAGGTTGAAGACCAAATCGATGCAGCAAAAGTAATTGGTGCTTATCCTTACGTTGATGCTTCAAGAATTGGAATCTTCGGATGGAGCTATGGTGGATTTATGGCTTCTAACTGTATTTTCCAAGGAAATGATGTGTTTAAAATGGCAATTGCTGTTGCACCAGTTACAAACTGGAGATTTTATGACAGTGTTTATACAGAAAGATATATGCAGACTCCGCAAGAAAATGCAAGCGGATATGATCAAAACTCCCCAATCAATCATGTCGATAAATTAAAAGGGAAGTTTTTATTGATTCACGGTTCTGGAGATGACAATGTTCATGTTCAAAACACAATGCAGATGATGGAGGCTTTAATTCAGGCTAATAAACAATTTGATTCTCAAATTTATCCAGATAAAGATCATGGTATTTATGGCGGAAAAACAAGAGTTCAGCTTTATACTAAAATGACCAACTTTATTAAAGAAAATTTATAATCTAAAAATAATTTAACCTAATTAAATAAACGAATAATATGGGAGAAAATCAAGTGAAAACTGCGCATCCAAAAGGACTTTGGGTATTGTTTGGAACTGAGATGTGGGAGCGGTTCAATTTTTATGGAATGCGAGCTTTATTGACTTTATTTCTTGTGAATTCATTATTGATGAAAGAAGAGGAAGCGTCATTAATTTATGGAGGTTTTCTTGGACTTTGTTATTTGACACCAATGTTAGGTGGTTTTGTTGCTGACCGATATTTAGGAAACAGAAATTGTATCTTATTAGGAGGATTATTGATGGCAATAGGACAATTGCTTTTGTTTACGAGCGGAAGCGTTTTTGGATCTAATTTAGGTTTAGCAAAAATCATCATGTACTCTGCGTTAGGAGTAATTGTTTTTGGTAATGGATTCTTTAAGCCAAACATTTCTAGTATGGTTGGAAGTTTATATCCAAAACAAGAAAAAACCAAATTAGATAGTGCTTTTACTATTTTTTATATGGGAATTAACATCGGAGCATTTTTAGGTCAGTCTATCTGTCCTTTATTAGGAGATGTTAAAGACGCAGGAGGAATTAGAGATATTCATGCTTTTAGATGGGGGTTCTTGGCAGCTTCTGTTGCAATGTTGTTAGGGACAGTTCTTTTCTATTTCTTGAAAAATAAATATGTAGTTTCTCCAGAAGGAAAACCATTAGGAGGACTTCCTTCTAAAAATGATGCTTCGGATTTTGAAGAAGGAGAAGCGCAAAAAGCAAACTTTTCTAATAAGGCTTTAGCAGTTGCAGGAGTTGCGTTTATCGCTTTAGGATTCTTTTTTCATTATGTTGTAGGTCAGAACTTAATTTATACTTTGATTTATTCAAGTGGTTTAGCTTTAGCAGGATTAATTATATCTGATACTTCTTTGACTAAAGTTGAAAGAGATAGAATTATTGTAATTTACATCGTGTCGTTCTTTATTATCTTCTTCTGGGCGGCGTTTGAGCAAGCAGGTTCGTCTTTAACTTTTATTGCAGATAACCAAACAGACAGACATTTCTTTGGTTGGGCAATGCCGCCATCGATGGTTCAGATTTTTAACGGAATGTTTGTTGTGGTTTTAGCAGTTCCTTTTAGTATTCTTTGGGATACTTTAAGAGCTAAAGGAAAAGAGCCGATCTCTCCTGTAAAATTAGCAGCTGGTTTAGTGATCATTTCGGTGAGTTTCTTTATGATCGCAACTCAAGTTTCTTATATCGGAACTTCTGGTTTATTGCTAGTTAAATGGTTAATCTTATTATATTTCTTAAATACATGTGCTGAATTGTGTTTATCTCCAATTGGTTTGTCTTTGGTTGGTAAATTATCTCCAAAACGTTTTGCATCATTATTATACGGAGTATTCTTTTTATCTAATGCATCAGGATATGCTTTAGGAGGGACTTTAGGTTCTATTTTGCCAGCAACGGGTGATAAATTTGCAAAAGCAAAAGAATTAGGGATCGACCTTCAGGCGGTTTTAGATAAAAAAGTAACATTATCGGCAGAGCAAATATCTTTATTGGATCACCATCAAATTAGTGCGCAAAATCCAATTTTTGCAGGATTTGAAATCCATAATTTATATGAATTCTTTATGGTATTTGTTGTACTTACAGGTATTGCTGCAATCTTATTATTTGCTTTAACACCACTATTGAAAAAATTAATGCACGGTGTTAGATAAAAAAATGGAAAACAATATTACTTTAGAAGAAATTCAAAATTTTAAAGGCAAGTACCCAAAACAATTGTGGTACTTGTTTTTGGTTGAAATGTGGGAACGTTTTTGTTTCTACGGAATGCGTGGGGTTTTAGCTTTCTTTATGGTGGACCAATTAGGTCTAGTGGAAGGAAAAGCAAATTTGCAATATGGAGCAATTCAGGCTTTTGTATATGCATTTACTTTTATCGGTGGAATTTTTGCTGATAAAATTTTAGGATTCAAGAAATCGCTTCTTTTCGGAGGAATTGTTATGATTCTAGGGAACTTGCTTATTGCAGCTTCTCCGCATGATTTCTTTTATTACGGAATAACACTTTCTATTATTGGGACAGGTTTTTTTAAACCAAACGTTTCTTCGATGGTAGGTGAGTTGTATCATGAAAAGGACGGTCGTCGTGATGCTGGTTACGGATTGTTTTATGCAGGAATTAATATAGGCGGAATGCTTGGTGGAGCTATTCCTATTTATTTAGGAAAGAACTATTCTTGGAGCCTTTGTTTTCTTTCTGCGGCAATTGTTATGATTGTAGGCGTTATAACTTTTCTTTTGACTAAAAAGCATTTAGCGCCAATTGGAAATTCTCCGTTAGAAAATCATGCGCCTAAAAAACGTAATCTTTACGAAATTGCGGTATATGTTGGTTCTTTTGTTGTAATACCATTAGTTTATATAATGGTTATCAATTCTGATTTTACAGAATACTTTATGTACACTATGGGGATAGTAGCATTAGGGTATTTCGCATATGAATTGATAATGTTAAAAGATGGAAAACAGCAGCGAAAACTTTTGGCCGCGTTTGTGTTTATTTTCGGATACTTTATGTTTATGGCAATTTCGGAGCAATCTGGAGGTTCATTGTCATTGTTTGCAAAAGATAATTTATCTAACAAATTGCTATTTTTTAATATTGATCCAAATGTTGTAAATAATAGTATCAACTCATTGTATGTTGTTATTTTTAGCCCGTTGGTAGGATTGTTATGGATATTTATGGCTAAACGAAAAATTGAACCTAATACTGTTATTAAGTTCGGTTTATCATTTGTTTTGCTTGCGGCAGGTTTCTTCATTTTTTATTCTGCTAGATTTTTTATTGATGCAGACGGATTAAGTTCTCTAGATGTTTTTGCTTTAGGATATCTTGTATATACACTTGGAGAGTTGTGTATTGGTCCAATCGGAATGTCGGTAATTACAAAATTATCGCCTAAAAGATTGTTTGGAATGATGATGGGATTGTGGTTCCTGTCAAGTGCATTTGGTCAATTTGCTGCTGGGAAATTGGGAGCTGAAATATCTGATGCCAATACTGGAACTACGTTAATGTCTAAACTTATTGCTTATACAGACGGATATTATCAATTAGCATTGTATTCTTTAATTGCTGGAGTCGTTTTAATTGTTTTTACCCCGTTAATTAGAAAATTAATGCAAGAAGTTAAATAATTATATCGTAATTAGTTTTTGCATAAATTTGTGAAAAATTTCCCATTATGAAAAAAATAGTACTTATTGCTTTGTTCTTAATTGGTGCCGCTAATCTACAGGCACAAGAATTAAAATGGTATACAGATGTTAGAGAAGCAATTACTGTAAGTAATAAAGAGCAGAAGCCTATGCTGATGTTTTTTACAGGCAGTGATTGGTGCGGATGGTGTATTCGTTTACAAAATGAAGTTTTAAAGACTGCTGAGTTTAAAAAATGGGCGACAGATAATGTGGTTTTAGTTGAGTTGGATTATCCTAGATCTGTTCCTCAAACACCAGAACTTAAAAGTCAGAATAACGAATTGCAGCAAGCTTTTGGAATTCAAGGTTTTCCGACGGTTTTCTTTACTAGTGCAGAAACAAAAGATGGTAGGGTAAACTTTAAAGGTCTTGGTAAAACAGGATATGTAGCGGGTGGACCATCAGCATGGTTGACTGTTGCGGAAGAAATTGTGCATCCGAAGAAATTGTAGTTTTTAATTAAAAAAGATAAATGAAAAGCCTCTTACTAAGTAAGAGGCTTTTTTTGTTTAGTAAGAAAAACTCTTTAAAAAAATCCTGATAATTGAGTATTTGGTATTTTATTTTAGGTAAAAAAACACATAATGTATTTTTTGTATTAATTAAATTTGGATAATTAAAATATAGTGTTAATTTCGTCTTGCTAATCTAACCAAAACCAATTTATATGACTAAAAAACTACTTGCCCTAGTGTTTTTTTTAGGTTCATTTATGATGCAAGCACAAAATTTAGCATGGAGAACAAATATGACCGATGCTATTGCGATAAGTAATGACCAGAAAAAACCAATGTTGATTTTATTCACTGCCTCAGGTGTACCAGAAAATCTTCAAAATGAAATCTTTAAAACTCCTGATTTTGCTGTATGGTCGCGTGACAACGTGGTCTTAGTAAAATTAGATTTATCTGATATGAATGCTTCAGATAGTGATCGGGAGCAAAACGTAAAATTGAAAAATGCATTTGGAGTTCAAGATCTTCCAGAAGTATGTTTTGCAATGGCATCAGTACGAAAAAACAAAACTACATTTAGTGCTTTAGGAAAAATAGCCTACAAACCTGGAGGAGCAAAAGCGTGGATTGCAGAATCAAATGCAATTTTGCACCCAGCAGAATAGTAAACGATTTCATTCGACTTTTATTTTAATTTTTTTTAGTCCCTTTCTGTTTCATGCAGAGAGGGATTTTTTTTGATCTAAAAATAAGATATAAATAATTTGATTATTTCTAGGAGTGTTTATTTTACATTTGTTAAAAAACAACCTATTTATTATCAATTTCATTTTAATGCTTAAAGGTTGATTTTTAATAGCTTAAATTTTTTATTGGATTGTGTTTTTGTATTAATTTAGTTGTATTAACTTACCAAAAACCCCAATTATATGCCTAAAAAATTACTTATCCTATTGCTGTTTTTAAGTCCGTTTTGCATGAATTCTCAAAATGTAATATGGAAAACAGACATTAATGATGCTGTGGCTGTGAGCGCTGAGAAAAGAAAGCCTCTATTGATTTTTTTTACTGCTCAAGGTGTTAATCCTCAGTTGCAGAATGAAATATTCTCTACTCGAGATTTTGAAGAATGGGCGCGTAAAAATGTTATTTTGTTAAAACTTGACCTTTCTGATCCTACCGCATCTGAAACGGTTAAAGAGCAAAATTTAAGATTAAAGAATGCTTTTGGTATAGAAGATATTCCGCAAGTATGTTTTTCTGAAGTCGCGGTCAGGAAAGGAAAAACCAGTTTTAATAAGCTAGGGCTTATTGCTTACAAAGCTTCTGGAGTTAAGAATTGGATTTCTGAATCTAATTCGATTTTAAATCCAGAATAAAAAATTATAGTTGATAATATCCCTTTTCTTTTGTTGAATGAAAAGGGATGTTTTTTTTAAGACAGCTTTTTTTCCAGTATTTCTGAATCGAATTAGAATTTGAACCATCTGCAATAACAACTTTTGGATGAATATTTTCAAGTACTCGATCTAGATTTATTTTTGAAGTTTGAGTAAGGATTAAAATGTCTGGGTGAATTTTTTCTGGAACAACTTTAGCGCTGTCAATTATTAGAATTTTGTTGTTTTTAAAGTAAAGCATGTTTTTAGTCTCTTTGATTTTAGAAAGAGCAATTGAATTTCCAACTAGATAAGAATTTATAGTTCTTGTATTGATGTTCTTCTGAATTGTATCTCGGGTATAAAGTGTCAAGTTTTTTCCTGAACGTTCAGAAATAATTGTATTGCTTTTTTCATTGTAAATAATTAATTCTTCTTTGTTTTCGGTTTCGATTTTAGTTAGAATAAAAGAAATTTGGATCGTAATGATTGAGATAAATACCAATATCAATTTGTTGTAGTTTGGTTTTTTAATCCAGATTATTGAGCCAATTGTAAAGAGTGAGAATGCGCATAAATGATAGAAGTTGAAACGGATATCTCTAATGACAAATGAATCGACAGATGCTACAGCATGAATCATTAAGTTTAAAAGATAAATGCTTTTTTCAAAAATCAATGTTATGAATAGCGGTGGACTTGTAAAAATGGCGATAATCATAACTATTATTCCTGCAATCATAATAAAAGATAAAACGGGAAGGATAATGATGTTTGTGACAAAAAACAGACCTGGAAATTGGTGAAAATAGTAAAGGCATAAAGGCAAAGTACCAATTTGTGCAGCAAAAGAAACGGTCAAAGCTTCCCAAATATAAACGGTCAATTTGTTCTTTGGTTTATAAAGGTTTTTTAAAATAGGATGTAACCAAAGAATAAAGAATAAGGCGATATAACTTAATTGAAAACCAACATCAAATAAAAAATACGGCTCGAAAAGTAATATCAATAAAATAGAAACTAATAAAGTGTGATAGATATTGCCATTTCTGCGTAAATGACTTCCGATTGCAACAAATGAGAACATAACTACAGATCTTAAAACCGAAGGAGATAAGCCAGAAATTATAGCAAAACCAGCCAATGATATTAAGATTGACGCTAATTTAAAGAATGAGCCTTTTCTTGTGTTGGGAATAGGTTTAAGGATAAAAGTTATAAAAAGCATTATAAAGCCTACATGCAGCCCTGAAACAGATAATATATGCGTTGCTCCAGAATATTGATAATCCTGAATAATATCTTGTGAAATCTCCTGTTGCTGTCCTAAAATTAGAGCCAAAGCAACATTCATTTCAGCTTTATTGAATTTTGATTTTTCGAGATTGGAAATTATTCTGGGATGCAATTTTGCACAGTAATACCAAATGTCTTTTTGAATCGTTTTGCTAACCAGAATTTCTTTCTTCTGGCAATAAATCTGCGCGTAGATTTGTTTGTCTGCCAAATACCTACTATAATCAAACTGGTTTGGATTTTTGTTTGGTTTATTTTGCTGAAGTACGGTTTCAAGTTTAATGCTATTTCCTATCAATAAAGTATTTTGACAGCTATCTTTTTGAACATTTACAATTACTTTTCCTGAATATGCTTTGCCTGAGATTGTTTTTATGAGGCCAATGTATCGATCGCTAAAATCGTTGCTTTTTAATTTTTCTCTTAAGATTAATGTTATGGCTTGAGAATTTTTGAAAGCGGTCTGACAATTTGTATAATTTTTTTTCTGAAGACTTTGTGTATGGCATAAAAGTGTTAATGCTCCAATGCAGAAAGATAAAATGTAACTCAAAATACCGAATAATGTCGATTTCTTATTGCGTTTTAAATTCCAAAAGAAAACTCCAGAAAATGCTATAAAAATAATCGAGACGAAAATGTAAACTACCGAGATGGGAAAATGAAGATAATACGAAGCAATTATGCCAATTATAAAGGCAGACGTAATTTTTACTAACGGAAAATCTAATACTTTCATGGCGTAAAAGTATTAAATATTTGTAAGAAAAATAATAAAAAAATATTCTTTTTAAGGAATTACTCTGTTAACCTGTTCAAAAGAGTTTTTGTAATAAGGTTCTTTAGTGGAGGAAATAATAACTCCTTTTGAAGTCGAGGAATGAACAAATTTTATTTCATCAGAATTGACTTCTGTAATCAATCCAACATGATTAATTTGTCTGCTTTTATTGGTTTTAAAGAAAATTAGATCACCTTTTTTGGCATCATTTAACGGAATCACTTTTCCGATTTTTGCCTGCTCATAAGAACTTCTTGGAAGATTGATGCTTTCGCTTTCAAAAGTAGTGTAAACCAATCCAGAACAATCAAATCCGCTTTTTGTGGTTCCTCCTGCTTTATATCGAACACCAATATTGTCAGTAGCTTTTTCAACTAGATTATTTACTAAAGTTCTGTTTTCCCTTTTAGATTCGTTTTTGTTTGTAACCGAAGAAGTCGATTTACAAGAAGTAAAAGCAATTGCCAAAAGCAGAAAAAGGAGTATTCTTTTCAAAATAGATTAATTAGTTTGTTTTAAATCGGCAACAATGAGTCTCGCTGTGTTTTTACTCGCTCCAACTCCGCCAAGTTTTTGTTCTAATATATCGTAATTTTGTAGCACTTTATTGCGATAGCTAGGCTCTAATAATTTTTGAAGCTCTTCTTTAATTCGTTTTTTGTTGCAATCTCCTTGAATCAATTCTGTTACCACTTCTTGATCCATAATTAAATTGACAAGAGAAATATATTTTAAAGTGATAATACGTTTTGCAATCTGATAAGAAACTTCACTTCCTTTATAGCAAACCACCTCAGGCACTTTAAAAAGGGCTGTTTCAAGAGTTGCAGTTCCAGAAGTCACTAAAGCTGCGGTTGAAGAGCGAAGCAAATCGTACGTTTTATTTGAAACAAATGCGATGTTTTTGTTCTTTAAGAATTGCTGATAGAATTCATATTCTTGACTTGGAGCACCCGCAATAACAAATTCGTAATCCTGAAAATCATCTACAACGCTCAGCATCACACTTAGCATTTTGGTGATTTCCTGTTTACGGCTTCCTGGCAGAACAGCAATGATTGGTTTTTCACCTAGGTTATTTTCTTTTCTAAACAAAGCCTCATCAAAAGCAGGCTGATTCTGAATAGCATCAATAAGCGGATGCCCAACAAAATCTACAGGAAAATGATGTTTGTCTTCGTAGAAGCTTTTCTCAAAAGGCAAAATCACAAACATCTTATCGACATCTTGTTTGATGGCTTTAATTCTGTTTTCTTTCCAAGCCCAAATTTGAGGAGAAATATAATAGTGTGTTTTATAGCCTAATTCTTTTGCCCATTTTGCAATTCGCATATTAAAACCAGGATAATCAATAAAAATAATCACGTCTGGTTTGAATTCTGCGATGTCTTTTTTACAGATTTTGATATTGTTCAAAATAGTTTTCAAATTGAAAACAACTTCAATAAAACCCATAAATGCCAGGTCGCGATAGTGTTTTACCAGAGTTCCGCCTGCTTTCTGCATTAAGTCTCCGCCCCAAAATCTAATTTCTGCTTCTGGATCTTCAACATATAATGCTTTCATTAAATTAGAACCGTGTAAATCTCCAGAGGCTTCTCCTGCAATTATGTAATATTTCATGTTGGTTTTTTTGTAAATGTGCTAAAGTTGTAACCGTTAAAGGGAACTTAGCAAAGATAAGATTTAAATAACTAATGTAGAAATTGCCAATACAATCACAGCTAAAATTACGCCTCGAGCCATATATTCTTTGTTTCTCTTTAAAAGAATGGCAAATACGCCAAGATCTAAAAGTGTTCCTATGGTAATTATTTTTCCAAGATATCCGTATTCTCGTATCATTTGAAATCCTTGTGAAATGTCAAATGTGGTAAAAAAAGTGATGAAGAGATAACTTCCTAAAAGAGCCGTAAAAATTCCGATTATAAAACCGATCAGTATTTCTTTAGTCATTTAATTTCCAAGTGTTAAGTTGCTGAATAGAGTGGTGGGCAGTTAAGTCAAATTGTACCGGAACTACCGAAATGTATCCGTTTGCCAAGGCCCATTCATCGGTATCTTCACCTTTATCTTCGTTTACAAATTTGCCCGCAAGCCAGTAATAATCTTTTCCAAAAGGAGTTTGTCTTTTGTCAAACTTTTGTGCATAGTACGCTTTCGCTTGACGACAAACTTTTATCCCTTTAATTTCAGATTCTTTTAGTTTTGGGAAATTGACATTTAAAACTACTCCGGGCGGCAATTTATTGGCCAAAGTTTCTAAAGCAATTTTTTTCACAAAAGACTTTATAGGTTCAAAATCGGCATTCCAATCAAAATCTAAAAGAGAAAAACCTATTGCCTGGATGCCTTCAATTCCAGCTTCAACAGCCGCGCTCATAGTCCCAGAATAAATAACATTTATTGAGGAATTCGATCCGTGGTTGATTCCTGAAACGCATAAATCGGGTTTACGTTTCAAGATTTCATTTACTGCCAATTTTACACAATCTACAGGAGTTCCAGAGCAGCTGTACTCTGCAATTGTGTCATCGTCTTTTGAAATTTTATCGATAAACAAAGTATTGTTGACTGTGATTGCGTGTCCCATGGCGCTTTGAGGTTTGTCTGGTGCAACAACAATGACATCGCCTATTGTTTCCATAACGCTAATAAGGGCTCTAATTCCAGGAGCCAAAATACCATCATCGTTAGTTACTAATATAAGTGGTTTCTCAGCTTTCATTTAATAAATATTATGTGTAGTTTTAACAATTGTAAGATTTTAAGAACAAAATTAATCACAATTATTTGCGATAAGTCACAAATACTGTAAAATTTGTCAACTAAGGTAAAGAACTTTTTTACGAATTAAACATTTTTATATCTTTAACAAAAAATTATCGAAGCGTTAGCTCTCGTGGCATAGTTTTTAACGTAACTTAGATAAAAAAATTGATGAATGCTATTATAAAGTTTATGAAAAGAAATTATAAGATACTCATAGCCGTATTGTGCTTATCGCTTACATTATTTGCATTTAAGATGAATGCTGATAGGACAATCGACCCAGATCCGAACAGAGACAAGACACTTTTAGAATTATTAGCATTTGTTATTGAAAAAGGACATTATAGTCCAGCAGAAATAAATGATGAGTTTTCAAAAGGTATTTTTAAGGATTATATTGATGCTTTAGACCCTTCAAAAAGGTTCTTTCTTCAGTCTGATATTGATGAGTTCAAACAGTATGAATTAATGTTGGATGATCAGTTTTTGAATAAAGATATTACGTTTTTTAACCTTACTTATACAAGGTTAATGAAGCGTATGGAAGAAAGTAAAAAACGTTACAAAACGATTTTAAGTCAGCCATTTAACTATAATGTAGATGAGACTTTTGATGCGGATTATGAGAAAATCCCGTATGCAAAGAACTTAAATGAGATCAATGAAAGATGGAGAAAACAGATTAAATTATCTACTCTTTCTTCTTTAGTTACAAAACAAAAAATTGAAGAAGAAAAGAAGAAAAAAGATCCAGCTTACAAAGAAAAATCTTTTGAAACTTTAGAAAAAGAAACTCGTGAAAGCTCTTTAAAATCTCTAGATGATAATTTTAGCGTAATTAAAGATTTGAATAGAGACTACTGGTTTTCTGTGTATTTAAACTCTATTATGGCTCGTTTTGACCCACACACAAGTTATTTTGCACCAGAAGAAAAAGATCGTTTTGATGTAAATATCAGTGGAAAACTTGAAGGTATCGGAGCTCGTTTGACTAAGAAAAACGATTTTACTCAAATTGATGAATTAATTTCGGGAGGTCCAGCTTGGAAAGGAAAACAGCTTGAAGCTGGAGATTTAATCTTAAAAGTAGCTCAAGGAAACGAAGAGCCAGTAGATGTTGTGGGAATGCGTTTGGATGATGTTGTGAAAAAAATTAAAGGTCACAAAGGAACCGAAGTAAAACTGACAGTTAAGAAAGTTGACGGTTCTATCAAAGTGATTTCTATTATTAGAGATGTTGTTGAAATTGAAGAAACATATGCTAAGTCTAGTGTTGTTGAGAAAAATGGTTTGAAATACGGAGTAATTTATCTTCCTAAGTTCTATATCGATTTTGAAAATAAAGACGGACGTGATGCAGGAAAAGATATTGCGCGTGAAGTAGAAAGATTGAAACAAGCAAACGTTAACGGTATTGTTTTGGACGTTCGCGATGATGGTGGAGGATCTCTTTCTACAGTGGTTGATATTGCAGGTTTATTTATCGAAGACGGACCAATCGTTCAGGTAAAATCTGCTGGTAAAAAGAAAGAAGTTTTATACGATAAAGACAAAAAAATCGAATGGGATGGTCCATTGGTTATTATGGTAAACAGTTTTTCTGCTTCGGCATCTGAGATTTTAGCAGCGGCAATTCAGGATTACAAACGTGGTGTAATTATCGGAAGTAAACAGACTTACGGAAAAGGAACGGTTCAAAATGTATTAGATTTAAATCAATTTGTGCGTAATGCAAATTATGGAGATCTTGGTGCATTGAAAATTACAGGACAGAAGTTTTACAGAATAAACGGTGGTTCTACTCAGCTTGAAGGAGTTCATAGCGATGTTGTAATGCCAGATCGTTATGCTTACCTTAAAATGGGTGAGAGAGATATTGATAATGCAATGCCTTGGGATAAAATTGATCCAGCTGATTATAGCACTTGGACTTCTAATGAGAATTTTTCTAAAGCAATCAACAACAGTAGAAACAGAATTGCACAAAATCCTCAGTTTAAATTAATTGATGATAATGCAAAATGGATCGATGTTAAAAATAAAGAAAACGTTTATAGCTTGAATATTAAGAGTTTTAAAGAGACTCAGGAACAAGTTGAAAACGAAGGAAAAAAATATAAGCCAATTTCTGATTACAAAAACGATCTGATTTTTACATCACTTCCTTATGAAGAAGAAGAAATGAAAGCTGATGCTTCTTTAAAAGAAAAAAGAGACGCATGGCACCAAGCATTATCTAAAGATGTTTATGTAGAAGAGGCTTTAAATGTATTAGATGATTTGCAAACAAAAAGTTTGGTAAAAACTACAGTTAATCCTAAAATGAAAAAGGACAAACTAGTGAAGTCTTAAGTTCGAGAAGAATTTAATTTGTTTAAAAACGCTCTATAAATTTTGAATTTATGGAGCGTTTTTTTGTAAGTTCGCTTTTAAAAATAGAAATATGAAAGGTTGTGTAGGTTTAATTTTGCTGAGTTTTGCATTATTATCATGTAAAAATGAAAATGCAAAAATTAAGGAAGAGATAAATAATAATGAAGTGTTTTCTTTTAAAGGGAATTCTACTCACAAAGATTCTTTATACACAGTTGCTTATCTCCCGACTTCGACCACCAAACAGATTGTAAAGCACCAATATTACACGCTTTCTTATAATGAAAAATTTGAACAGGCAGAATGGGTGGCTTACGAATTGAAAAAGGAGTATTTAAAAAACAATGATTACAAAAGACCTTATTTTGTAGAAGATCCAAAAGTAACAACAGGTTCTGCTGATTGGAGAAATTATAAAAAATCAGGCTACGATAAAGGCCATCTTTGTCCTGCTGGTGATATGGAGTTTAGTAAATATGCATATAATGATACTTTTTATACATCGAACATTTCTCCACAGAAAAAAGAATTTAATGCAGGAATTTGGAATAGAATCGAGCAGAAGACTCGCTATTGGGCAGGAAAATACAATGATATTTATGTCGTAACTGGTGGAATTGCGAAAGATTCGGATAAAAAAATTGGAACAGAGAAAGTTGCGGTTCCTAAATATTTTTATAAAATTGTTTTAGCTAAATCAGGAAAAGAACATAAGGCAATTGCTTTCTTAGTGCCAAATGAAAAAAGTGATAAATCCATTTATGATTTTGTTGTTCCAATCGAAACTTTAGAAAAAATGACTGGAATTGATTTCTTTCCAAATCTTAAAAACTTAAAAAGCAGTAAGGATTTTTAATTAAATACTGTTTACCTATAAATTAATCTAGAATAGAAATAAGAATGCCTTTTTTTAAAATGAACAAGCAATTGATTTTTGCTGGTTTAATGATTGCTTTTATCATAAACCACGGCTATAGCCAAACAATACTGAATAAACAAAATATAGAAAATACGCTTAACGACGCCTTTAATAAATTTAAAGATTTAAAAGAAGGAAAAAATGCTGATTATATTAAAGAATTAGCCAATGTTGATCCTAATATTTTTGGTATTGCAATTGTTACTGCAGAAGGAGCCGTATATACAAAAGGAGATATAACGTCAATGGTTTCAATTCAAAGTATATCGAAAGTATTTACGATGGCAAAAGTAATTGAGCAAGAAGGCCCACAGTTTTTGCAAGACAAAGTAGGCGTAAATGCCACTGGATTACCATTTAATTCGATTGTTGCAGTAGAAATGCATAAAGGTGATAAAATAAATCCTCTGGTAAACCCTGGGGCTATTGCAACAACAAGTCTTATTCGAGGTAATGATTCTGTAGCAAAATGGAAAGAAATCCAGAAAGTTCAGAGCGACTTTGCCGGAAGGCAGCTTTCTATGAATCGTCCTGTTTATATAAGTGAAGCTGGTGATAATTTGAGAAATCAAGCTATTGCACATTTGTTATTGGCTTATAATAGAATGTATTTTGATCCCGTACAAGCAACAGATATTTATACTAAACAATGTGCATTGAATGTAAATGTAAAGGATCTTGCTACGATGGCGGCCACATTGGCAAATGGAGGCGTTAATCCTATTACAAAAAATAAGGTAGTTAGTCAGGCAACTGTAATGTATACTTTACCTGTAATGGCAACTGCAGGTCTTTATGATAATTCTGGAATATGGCTGTTTAACTCGGGACTTCCAGCAAAGAGTGGAGTTGGAGGAGGAATGTTGGCTATATGTCCTGGTAAATTTGGAATTGCTGTCATTTCGCCGCCATTAGATGGATCTGGAAATAGTTTGAAAGCTCAGAAAGTGATTCAATATGTTGTGGAAAAACTTAAAGTGAATCCTTATTGGATTGAACCTAAGTAGGTTTTATATAACAAAAAAAAGTCCAAAAATTATTTTGGACTTTTTTTTGTTTTTGAGAATTTAAAAAGTAGTAAGGCTTTTTAAATCTGCTATGGTTTCTGTCGGATTTTCAGCTTTAAAAACAAAACTTCCAGCTACTAAAACATCTGCTCCAGCTTCTACCAATTGTTTTGCATTTTTGCTGGTTACGCCGCCGTCAATTTCGATTAACGTTGAAGCGTTTTTACGAGTAATAAGTGCTTTTAGTTTCTTTACCTTGTCGTAAGTGTTTTCGATGAACGATTGTCCTCCAAATCCTGGATTTACGCTCATTATGCAAACCACATCGATGTCGTTGATGATATCTTCTAATAAATCAACATTTGTATGCGGATTCATAGCTACACCTGCTTTCATTCCTTCAGCTTTAATTGCTTGTAGTGTTCTGTGTAAGTGCGTGCATGCTTCATAATGTACAGTCAATCCATTTGCTCCTAAATCGGCAAAAGTTTTAATGTATCGGTCTGGATCGACAATCATTAAATGTACATCAATATATTTTTTGGCATGTTTTGAAATTGCTTCTAAAACTGGCATTCCAAATGAGATGTTTGGAACGAAAACTCCATCCATAATATCGATATGAAACCAATCTGCCTGACTGTTGTTAAGCATTTCTGAATCGCGCTGTAAATTACCAAAATCGGCAGCAAGAACTGAAGGAGCAATAAGTGTATTTTTCATTGTAGTGTGTTGTTTTTTTTACAAAGATAATTTTTTTTAACCGCAAAGAGCGCAAAGAATTACGCAAGGTGCGCTAAGTTTTTTTCACGCAGATTTAGCAGATTGTGCAGATCTGATTAAATTATTGCGCAATAAATTCAGCAAAATGAATCTGCTAAATCTGCAAGATCTGCGAGAAGATTTTTAATTATTTTAATCCTTTAATCTGTGGCAAAAAAAACTTCAAATAAAGATTATACTGTGCGAAAAAGCCTTGACGAATTTTGCGATGAAAAAGATAAAATAAAAAACTCCGGTAATCAGCCGGAGTTTCAATCATCAATCAAAAAACGAACAGTCAATCAAACTGTTGTTTGCGGTACAAAGGTTTCAAGTTTTATGTTTCAAGTTACAAAAGCAACCTGAAACTTTAAACCTGAAACAAATATTGTCTTATCCTAAATAAGTTTTAAGGATTTTACTTCTAGAAGTGTGTTTCAATCTACGGATTGCTTTTTCTTTAATCTGACGAACACGCTCACGAGTAAGGTCGAAAGTTTCTCCAATTTCTTCAAGAGTCATTGGGTGCTGATCGCCAAGACCAAAATACAAACGAACAACATCTGCCTCTCTTGGAGTTAATGTTTCTAAAGAACGTTCGATTTCAGTACGAAGAGATTCGTGAATTAATTCTCTATCTGGATTTGGAGATTCACCAGAACGCAATACGTCATAAAGGTTAGAATCTTCACCTTCAACAAGAGGTGCATCCATTGATAGGTGACGTCCAGAGTTTTTCATAGACTCTTTTACGTCGTTTACAGTCATGTCTAGTTCTTTAGCAATTTCTTCAGCAGAAGGTGGACGCTCGTTAGATTGCTCTAATAACGCATACATTTTGTTGATTTTATTGATAGAACCAATTTTATTTAATGGTAAACGTACAATACGAGATTGTTCAGCTAAAGCTTGAAGAATCGATTGACGAATCCACCATACAGCGTAAGAAATGAATTTAAAACCACGAGTTTCATCAAAACGTTGAGCCGCTTTAATTAAACCTAAGTTTCCTTCATTAATTAAGTCAGGAAGAGTTAATCCTTGATTTTGATATTGTTTAGCCACAGATACTACGAAACGTAGGTTGGCTTTTGTTAGTTTTTCTAAAGCTCTTTGATCACCAGCCTTTATTCTTTGTGCTAATTCTACCTCTTCATCAGCGGTAATTAGGTCAACTTTTCCAATTTCTTGTAGATATTTATCTAACGATGCAGTTTCACGATTAGTTACCTGCTTGGTGATTTTAAGTTGTCTCATGTTGTTGTCTCCCTATTTTTAAAGTGTACAAATGGTTATACGTAAGGAGTATCAAAAAAGTTACAATAATTATTTATTTTTTTTTAAAATTTATATGTAACCCCAGATTGAATAGATAAACTATAAGGTTTTGGCGCACTGTAATCTTTAAAAGTGCTTAAATAATATTTAAAAATTGGATTGCAATCGATTTGAAATTTATCATTTAGTTTATAATAAAAACCCATTCCTAAATTAAACGATAGATTCATTTTATTTAAATTTTTAGTAGAACCAATACTTTCATTTTTCAAATTATTGGAAGAAAGATAAAGTTGATTTGCATCAGAAAACAATACGCTGAATCCGCTAAAAGCTTCCATTCCGTATGGCGTTTCATCTTTTTTAATAGCATAATTAAATTCTAAGGGAATTTCATAATAGGATATTTTTTGCACTAGCCGAATATCTTCATCATTACCCATAACGTTATAAATGGCATCATTGCTCAAAACCATATTCTCATAATTAATTGACGATTGATTGTTTAAATGATTGGATATTTTTAAATTTATTTTAGAAAAACCAGCTTTAAAACCATATTTTCCATACATAGTTTTGAAGTAAACTCCATAGTGAGAAGTTATCGGATGGCTTTTTGAGACATCATCAAAAGATTCATTGATTGTTGATTTTCCTGATAATGAACCAAAAATTGCTGGCCCGTAAAAAACAGAAACTGAAAATTCAGGTTCGTTTTCACTTTTTTGTTCAGGATATTCTCTTTCAATATATTCTCTTTTAGGAGTTGTTTTTTTCTCCTGTTTAGGAATAATGCTGTCTTGTTTAATAATTTTCGGATTGTCTGAATCTTTTAAACTTTCTTTGTTGGTTTTTGTATTGTTTTTTTCTGAATCTTCAGTTTTAATTGGCCAATTTTGTTTGGGAACAATAGAATCGTCCTCTCTTTTTTGAATTGCCGATTTCTTGTTTTTGCTTTTTGAGATTTTATTTTGCGAAAATTTATTTTTTGGATTCTTTAAAACAGTTTTAGAATTTGATTTTTTAGAAATTACAGGTGTTTTTTTAGAAAAACTATTTGATTTCGTTGACTTATTTTCTCGTTTTTCTGAAGTAGAATTAGGCTTTTCAGAAGTTGTAACAGTTTTATTTTTTCTAATGATTACTTTATATTTTTTTACTACTTCATATTCTTCATATTCGTCTGTAGTGGCAACCAATTTTGAAGATTGTTTAATTAGTTTTTCTGTTCTGCTTTTTTTAATTGTTGTTTTGGTTTCACTGGAGTTTTGAATTGTTTTTTTTGCAATTGGCTGATTTGTAGAAAGAGTTTTGTTTACAGAATCTTGAGATGTATTGTTTTTAATTGCTAAAGATTGCTTTTGGTCATTTGTTGTTTTTAACTGATTGATAACGGTTTTATCTTTTTCAAGACCTAAAGGTTTATTTTGATTTTGTTTTAATTCTAAAACAAAAACTGAACTTGCAAGTCCCATTAATAATAGACTTGGAATAAGCCAGAATAGAAGGCGTTTTTTTCTTTTTTTGTTTAAATCACGTTCAATTGAAGCCCACAAATTATTACTCGGACTTTTGTCCAAAAGCTCTAATTTGTTTTTAAATATTTTACCTATTTCTTTTTTATTTTCCATGGTTTACTTGATAATTATGGAATGACTTTTTTGAAGTAATCTTTTCTTTAAGAATTAATTTTGCTCTATGTAAATTAGATTTTGATGTGCTTTCGCTTATAGAAAGCATTTCGGCAATTTCTTTGTGGCTGTATTCGTCAAGTTCATAAAGGTTAAAAATTAACCGATATTGATGTGGCAGCTCTTGTATTAATGACAACAAATAATCGATGGGATAATCCATTTCAGCATCAGTGATCGTTATCTCAGGAATATTATCATCTTTAATTGATGTGAGAAAAAAAGTTTTTTTGTACCTGCTAATTGCTTTATTTATTAAAATCCGTTTCATCCATCCTTCAAAACTTCCTGTTGCCCTAAAGTTTTTTATGTTGGCGAATATCTCTATAAAAGCATCGTGGAGATTGTCTTCGGCTTCAGAATCATTTTGACAATACTTTAGACTTAGCACAAAAAGACTTTTATAATAGAGATTATAAAGTTCTTCTTGTGATTTCCGATTTTGCTTAATGCAACCTTTTATGATTTGCTCTAAATCCAAAAATGAAACGATTTATTTTGTTTTAAATATAAGAATCAAAAAACTTTTTGGTAAATTAAAAATATCTTACAAATCGAGCTTTAACACTGCTTTTTTCTGGAATTTTTGATGTAGAAGTTTTTTCTCCTGTTTTAAAATTAATTGTCGAAACTGTATTTTGATTCATTTCTGTTGAACTCCAATAAATAGACTCTTTAAAATCACCCAAATTGCTTAAATGTAGGTTTTTATATATAAGTTCTAATTCATTGTATGATGGCAAAAACCAATCGTTATAAATACCTTGATTAAATAATAGAGCATCTTTGGCCAAAAGACTTCCGTTGTTTAAATTGCTGCAAACTGCTGGATTTGCGTAGTAATTGGTTAGATTATCATGATAAATCACAATTTGTGCTGTATTGTAATAACCACTTCCGATTTCATTATTTCTTGCTTTTAATATAGATGAAGCCACACATCCCCATTCTAAATCTTTTAAATCTGTTGTTGCTACTTCTATGTAACGCCACCCAAAACTATATTGGCCTTTGTCATAAAAAACAATTCCATTTGCTGGTCCTTTATTGCCAATTTTGTATGGATATTTAGTCTCGTATAGGAGTTCTAGTTTTATATTTTTATTCAACATTTTTATGGTCATGTTTGTGCCGCCCATTTCAACTTCGCTATCAATGCTCCAATATTTTGCTAATTCAGATTCCCCATCAAGCTTTATATTTAGATGTAATTTATCATCAACAAATAAGAAGAACCATGTTCCGTTATATTCTTGATTATTGAAATAAAAAACTAAAGTTCCATCTGAGTTTATCAAAAATCGACCACTTAAATAAGTGTTTTCATTAGTTTGAGAATAAGTTACTCTCCAATAATAATCTAACGGTTTATCCAAAGGAGGAGAAATTATTCCGTTACAATATATTATGATATCTTCTCTAGTGCAGTTTTTAAGAGCAATATCGAGCTCCGAATTACTATTTACTGTATAGACCGTATTATCTGCTAAAGTTGTTGAAATAGGATAGCTTATACTTAAAGATTGATCTGAAGAAAGATTCTCTAAAATTTTACTGAATTGGATGTCACTCATTATATATTGTACTCCAATAGGATTCTTATTGCTGTCGTAAACCTTTAAAGTTAAAGGATAAATAAATTCTACACATGGAGGTGTTTCTCCTTCTTCAAGCGTTTTTTGAGAAGTTGTATTTTCTAAAGTATTATATAATTCGGAATCTTTTTTAATTAGTTTTCCAAATTCTCCAGTTTCTAAATTAACAACTTCATGAAGATTATCTTGAAACTCGCATCCGTAAACAATAAAAATGGATAATAGAAGTATGATTATTTTTGATAAGTTTTTCATTGTATCTGACTTTTAAGTTCGGTTCTAAATAATAGTCTAGAGAAATTAAAAAGGTTGCGTACAAATTGAATAAAAAAATTAAGCCTTGACCAAAATGCTTTGGTCAAGGCTTTCAATATCCTATAAATGAAGAATAATTATTTTACTGTAATATTTTTTGAAACGTAAACTGGGTGTCCATTTTCAGTAAAACCTTCTAGAACGACCTCAAAATTTCCTTTAATATCAGAAGTGTAAAATGATAAGTTTTCTTCTTTTGTATCTAGTTTAATATCTGGTTTCCATAATAGTTGGTATCTGTAATCAGGAATTCTCTGTAATTTATTGCCTGATGAATAATCCGGATTATTATAGACTTTTTCAGGATTAGGACGCTGAAGCTCCATTGTTTTCAGATACTTCTTCGCATAATTTTCTGAAAATTCATTGTTTTTGGTTTCGAAACTAATTAATCCGCCATATAAATTTGGACCATATACATAAGGTTCTGTAATTAAACTAACTTTACTAACATTTGCCATGTTGTACTCAAAAAGATCACTTGGATCTTGAATTAAAAGCCCGTCAACAAGTACCAATGGTGGTCCAAAAATTTGTAAATCTTTTTGATTGTTTCTTACAAAGAGCTGATATTTTCCATTATTTTTTCTATAATAAAGTTCTACAATAATCTCTACTATGTTTTCTTTTAAAGTTGGAAATCTGGTATAATCATCTAAAAGATATGATTTTTCTATTGTAGTAAAAAAAGGATTCATAACAGCCTCTGTAACCAAACTGTCTTTCTTGATTTGATAATAGGCATTTTGAATTTGACTTGCTGTTGATCTTTCTTCAATATCATTTTTTAATTCTGGCGATAAATTTAGTTTTGATGTAAACTGTAATGAAGAAGCGTCAAATTTTGGAAACGGATCTAGATTGATCGTATAATCATTTCGGTTTTCATCAAGTACCTGTAAAATTGCATTTGGAAAATTAGGAAATTGATCCAGTAAAAATGCAAATTTTCCCTGAGCATTTGTTTTTACAATTTTTAAAACATACTCCTTACCTGGTAGCGATAACGCAATCGATTTGTTGGCTACGTTTTGATTAGTATTTGAAGTTAGATTTCCAGTAATTAATTCTGATCTAATTTCTGGAATATAATCAAAACTGTTTGGAGTATTAACATAGTTTTCAGCAGTTTTTTTTGCAAACTCTGATGGACTTAATTGTTTTAATGTCGGAATTTGATCTGTTTTTCGTATCGAAACAGAATAATTCCCTTTTTCAATTGTTTCGGTTAGGTGCTTTAATTTTAAGCCAACCTTTTCTCTTGTATAATAGCTTTCTTTGTCAAATAATAAATCGATTCTTTTATCATTTTCAGAGTTCGAATTTGTGATTTGAATTGCTGTATTCGATTTGCCTGGCTTGGTTATGTCAAATGTAATATTGTCATTTGGTTCTTGAGTCTGAAATGGGTTAATAATAAAAATATCAATTTCATATTTTTGAGAATTAACATTATTGAGCATCCATTTTGTATACGCTACAATTTTGTAATTTCCTGTTTTTAAGGTTGTAGGTATAAAATAATCTCCAGTTCCAATTCCTTTATCAAGGTAAATTTTGTTTTTTTGGAGTGGTTTTTTTTCACTGTCAATCAATTCAACATAAGCAATTTTGCTTATTAGGCTAGTTTTGTTATTTAATGGATTTAGACAGTATAATTTGAAATATAATGTCTCGCCAGTCAAAAAAGTTGTTGTATTTGAATGGATAAAGATAGTTTCCTGATCGTTAATATTAGGCAATGAATTTTTGTTTTGCGAGCTCTGGGCGCAAGCAAATTCGATTTGAATAAACAAAAACATCAAAAACAGCAATTGTTTGATTCTAATTGAAATATTATTCTGGTTATGTATGGAAAGGTGTTTCATGAGATTTAAAAATTGTATTAATCTACCCAAAAAGGAGGAATGATATTAGAAGAAAATGAAGTACAGTCTCCACATGGAGTATTTACCATATAATAAAGATTTTCAGCTTCGCTTGAAGAAAAGTGCGCTAGTGTGTAATTATCAATTCGTGCACGTAAAATAGGACCATTGCATTCAGGGTTCTCTGCATTATCACAATTTTTAAATTTCTGTATTAGACAATTGCTTTCATAATATGGCGGTAACGGTTCTTTAGGAAATAAATCGGCATAATTAAAATAAATTCTTTCAGATGAAACAGCAGAAACTTCAAAAAAACCTATAATTTTCTCATCCGAATTTTCATCTGATTTTATATTTCCATAAAAGAAGCCCGGTTGTTTTGGTGAAAGGATATTTCCTGAAGATGAAGATATATCCCTCATTGTTTTGTAAAAACTATAAGCAGCTAAAGTTTGGATATATTGTTTTACAAAAATTGTATAACGATGGGATATAATATAATTTTGATCACTAATAAAACGAACAGGGAAATGAACTCTATCTTCACTGAGATTATTTGTACTATTTAAGATAATTTCTTCAGATTTTTTACTGGAATAGCATGTTCTTGTTTCTTTTGTTCTCGGGCTTATGAAAATAGAAGTTCCCTCTGTTGTTGCTTTCCGAAAATCCCACATCGGAGCTATAATTTTATAAGTTTCTGTGTATTCATACCTGTAATATTTTGAGGTATTAGTAGGGTCATAACTATTTACGTTTATTTGAACACCTCTTTGTCCG
Source organism: Flavobacterium sp. LPB0248 (assembly GCF_013388355.1). GTDB lineage: Bacteria > Bacteroidota > Bacteroidia > Flavobacteriales > Flavobacteriaceae > Flavobacterium. Next base: position 2,195,658 of record NZ_CP058246.1, on the reverse strand, counting down.
TTAACCGTTTCTACAGTTGCGGTTACATTATCAATTTTTGTTTCTGTTGTTAAAGTTTGTTGATCCGAAGAATAATTTTTGGCTTCTTTTGTTCTAATTTTTAATTGATATTTTCTTCCTGGTTCGGCTTTGAATGGAGTGATAGATGCATAAACAGTGTCTTTTTCTTCAAATTGATATTCGGTTCCCTGGTCATCTAAGACATATACGTTTGCGCCAGTTTCAAATTTCGGTCCCGTTTCTTCCAGTTGATAAACTTTGGAAACCTTAATGGTTTGATTTTTGAGCTCATTTGTAATTGTGCCTTCAACGACTAGTGCACTTTCAAAATCACCATTCTTAAAAGCATATTGTTCTGTACAGCTATTAAAAATAAGTGACAGAAAAAATATTGCTGATATTTTATATTTGATGTAATGTTGCATTTCTTTTTATTAATGAATTTATTCTACCCAAAAAGGAGGAACGATATTGGACGAAAATGAAGTGCAATCTCCGCAAGCAGGTTTTACTAATGCGTATGAAGATGAACTAGATGAAAAATGTACTAGTTCACGACTTTTTAATATAGAACGTAGCTGTATGGCTGCGCAAGGAGGATCTCCTATACAGTCAAGAAAATCACGTATATTACAATCGGTTTCATAATATGGAGGAAGAGGTTCATTCGGGAATAAATCGGCATAGTTAAAAAATATTCTTTCAGATGAAACTGCAGATACTTCAAAAAAGCCAATAACTTTTTCGGTGGGATTTTCTACCGACCTCATGTTCCCATTGAAAAAACCTGGTTGTTTAGGAGAAAGGATACTTCCGGAAGAAGATAATTCCTTTAGTGTTCTATAATAAGTATATGCTGCTAAATTTTGAACATATTGTTTTACAAAAATAGTATAGCGATTTGTGATTATGTAATTCTGATTACTTATAAAACGTACAGGAAAATGTACTCTGTCTTCGCTTAGACTATTGGTGTTGTTCAAGATTATTTCATTTGATTTTTTAGTAGAAAAGCATGTTTTAGTTTCTTTATTTCTTGGTCTTACAACAATAACTTCTGAAGCGGGTGATGGAGGAGTCCCTTCAATTGGATTTCCTGGATCTGCGGGAATATCGACTATAATTGCTTCCCTATTGTCCCACATTGGTGCTATGATTTTATAAGTTTCTGTATATTCATATCTGTAATATTTTGAAGAATTGGCTGGGTCAAAACTATTTACATTTATTTGCACCCCCCTTTGTCCGTTAACATTCTCAACGGTTGCAGTGACATTGTCAATTTTGGTTTCGGTTGTTAGAACCTGTTCGTCAGAGGTATAGTTTTTACCCACACTTGTTCTGATTTTTAATTGGTATTTTCTTCCAGGTTCTGCTTTAAAAGGAGTTATAGAAGAATAGATTGTATCTTTTTCTTCAAATTGATATTCGTTTCCTTGATCATCAGAAATGAAAACATGTGCTCCTTTTTCAAGTTTGGGACCTGTTTCTTCTAGTTGATAGACTTGTGAGAGTCTTATTGTTTGATTTTTAAGTTCATTTGTAATGGTTCCTTCTACTACAAGAGCACTTTCAAAATCATTGTTCTGAAAAACATACTGTTCTGTACAACTGCTAGCCACAAGTACAAGAAGGAATAAAAGACTAATTTTATATATGAAACTTTTCATGATTTTAGAACTTGAAATTGTAAGTAATACTAGGAATTGGAATAGAAAAAATAGATGTTTTGTAAGCTTTAATCTGTCCTTTATCAGTAACAAAAAATACCGAGTAAGGATTGTTTCTTCCTAAAACATTATACACTGAAATATTCCAAAAACTATGAGCTAACTTTTTAATTTTATGATTTCCTTCGATATTTAGACCAATGTCAAGTCTGAAATAATCTGGAATTCTAAATTTATTACGATCACTATATAAGGTGTATTGCTCATTACCATAATCGTATTTTCCAATCGGGTATGTAATTGGTCTTCCGGTTTGATATGTAAAGTTGCTTGAAAAACTATAACGCTTAGTAATTTTATAGTTTAAAACAGCACTGAAATCGTGCGGTTTATCAAAGTTTGAAGGGAAGTATTTTCCGTTGTTTACCTTTTCCTGCTCGAACTGACTGTCAAGTTTTATCAATGATCTTGAATACGTATAGCCAAGCCATCCATTTAACTTTCCAACTTGTTTCTTTAACAAAACTTCAACACCATAAGCTTTGCCTTCACCTTGTAAAAGTTCAGTTTCTATATTTTCATTCAATAATAATTCAGCTGCAACTTTGTAATCCAAGATGTTTTTAGATCTTTTATAATATCCTTCTAAACTAAGTTCAACATCACCATCTTTTAAATTTTTGTAGAAACCTAAAGAAACTTGCTGTGCACTTTCTGGTTTAACGTTTAAATCTGAAAGCTTCCAAATGTCAGTTGGCGATTGTGTGGTGTTGTTAGATAGTAGATGGATATACTGATATGTTTTGTCGTAACTTGCTCTTACAGAAAAATCATCTGTAATAAAATATCTCGCAGCGACTCTCGGTTCAAGCCCGCCATATCTTTTAATCACTTCATTGTTGCCATAAGTTTTAGTGTCAATTACAGTAGCATCACTTATAGGCTTATTCTCCTCGTAAATTCTCTGAGTAGATTTTCCTAAAGCAGCAAAAGTGGAATAGCGCAAACCGAAATCAAGAAGAAATTTATCGCTTATTTTGAAATTATCACCAATATATGCGGCAGATTCTAAGCCTTTTTCTGTTTCTACATCAACAGGAACCAAAATAGTTTCAGGATTTTTTGGATTTAAATATCCAGGATCAACAGAATATAATTTTGTCGAAATACCATAACTAAATTTGTGTTTTTCGTTGTACAAATAATTCATTTTGATCATTGCCTGAGTTTCGTTGATTTTATAGCCAAAATCAAAATTGTTTACTCCTTCAGATTCATAATCAATATTGAATTTATATTCACTATTAGTAACAATCAGAGAGCCTTTATTTTTTTCATTAAAAGTATGATTCCATTTTAAAGTCGCTAATCTATTGCTGTATTTGTATAAAGAATCTGAAGAAACACTAAATTTATCGTGACTGTAATATAAGGTAGATTCAATATCGTTACTGGCATTTATTTTATGGTTGTATTTTAGAATTAGATCATAAAATGAAGCTTGGCTGTTTTTTAAATTTTCATCGTCAAGACTTTTTAAAATATAATCTGAATAAGTTGCTCTTCCTCCCGCAACTAGGCTTGATTTCCCTTTTACAATTGGAGTTGAAACCATTAAATTGCTGGTCACAGGTCCAATACCGCCTTCACCTTGAAATTCGTTGACATTGCCGCTTTTTGATGAAATATCAAAAACAGATGATAATCTTCCTCCAAATTCCGCAGGAATACTTCCTTTATAAATGTCTACTTTTTTAGTTGTATAAGGGTTTAGCGCTGTAAAAAAGCCAAAGAAATGTGACGGATTGTATAAAGTAGCATGGTCTAATAAGAATAGATTTTGATCTTCTTTACCACCTCTAACATTGAATCCTGCTGAACCTTCGCCAGCAGTTTTTATTCCAGGCATAGTTAAAGCAACTTTAAGGATATCACGCTCTCCAAGCACCAAAGGGACGTTTTTAATTCCTTCAGAATCAATTGTTGTTACTCCTGTTATAGCAGATTTTGCGCTTTTACTTTTATTGGTTTTAATAAGTACTTCATCCAGTTGGTTTATATTGTCCGTTAAAGAAAAATTTAGCGCACCATCATTATAAACCATTATATTTTTAGTGACCTTATTATAGGAGAAACTTTCGGTTTCTACTGCATTTAATCCTCCTGGAACTTGCAAGCTGTAGAACCCTTTTTTGTCTGTTACAGCTGAAAATTCGGAATTTGGTATTTTTACTACAATATTGGCAAGGCCAGAATTGTTTTTTCCGCCCTTTATAAATCCAGATAGTGTATAAGTAGATTTCTTTTTTTGATTTTTGACTTCTTTACCAATAAGAACAAGATCTCGAATGTTTTTATTAGGATTTCGAGAGTTTGTCTTTTTTATTGAGTCGTATTGCTGATAAAATATCGGAGTTATTTGTCCGTTTTCATCTCTTTCTAGCGGAATCCCAAAATAATCATCTGGCAATTGACTGTAGATAATACTGTTATTAGTTACTATAACCTTGTTTTCAGAAATATAAAAATTAAAGCTTGTATTTTGAAAAACGTCTTCAAGGACTTCACCAATTTTTATTTCTTTATATTGTTTGGTTATAGATGTGCTGTCATTTTCAAACCATTTTTCATCAAAATAAAATTTATAATAAGACACTTTTTCAATGTCTTGAATAGCAGTTTTTATATTGGCATTTTTAAAATCAACAGATATTTTGTCACTGATTACTTGAGAATATATGATTTGTTGAAAGGCAATTAGAAATAGAATAAGAGTAATTTTTTTCATTTAATTAGAACTTTTTTTTAAAAGACCATTGATTTGTTTCGTTAGATTTTCCATGAATTGGGGCTTGTTGGAGCGTTCTAATTTTTTATCGGTACTATAAATGTTGCTTATTTCTTTCTTAAGATTTGGAAAAATTTTCTTGAAATCCTTTTCTGTTTCAACCTTGTAGAAATAGTTGTTATATTTTAAGACATAACCTATTTTATAAATGAAATTATAGTAGATGATATCTGCCTGAAAAGACTTTACTTTTTCTTTGGTATGCTTGATGTAAAGAGAGACATTGTCTCCAATGTATGTCTCCTCATAAATACCTTTTATTATAGAAGGAAATTTTACTGATTCTTCTTTTAGGTTGACAAATTTTTTGTTTTTAATAAAGAAGTAATCAACCTTATTGTTAATTAGGTTTATAGGTGCATTCTCTGAAGAACCATTCTGTTTGTAGATGACTTGGTCGACAAGAATATCGTATTTAAGATTAACATTTGAATAAATCTGACCTTCGAAACTTATATCTCCAAGATTAAACTCATCAATGTAATATCTGTTTTTACCTTCTAAGGGGCGGAAAGACTCGCTATGAATGATTCCGTTATTGATGTTTAGGTTGTCTTTTCCAACCGCTTCATCGAAGTAATCATACAGTGAGGATTTTTCAGTGGATTGGGAATGTGCGTACGATATTTTTAACAGGCTTGCAAATATCGAAAGATAAATGATTTTTTTTTTGTAATTTTTCAAAGGAAACGTAATTTTTGTTTTTGGATTGATGGATTTCAAAAGTATTAAAAAAATGTTATAAAAATCACGTAATATTGTTAAAATGTAATAAAAATTCTATGAATTGATTTGAAACTATATTTATAGTATATTTTAGAAGAAAAGTTAGGAATTGGGTTGAAAAGGCTGCAACAGCGATCTTTAATTTTCAAATCAGCTTAAATTTAAAAAATAATGTTTGCTTCTATAAGCTGAAACCCCTAATTCATTACCGAATTGGGGGTTTTCTCTAATAGACCTTTAGCGCAGTAAGATCTGAGAACTTATTCCGTTTTGAATGTTTTATAAAAATGAACATACTTTCCTGTTTCGGTAATTCCTTCTAAACTGATCTGATAATCTCCAGAAATATCAGATGTATAAAAAGGAATTGTCATGTCGTTATTTTTAAAAACAATATTGGGTTTCCAAACTAATTGATATCTATAATCAGGAATTCGGCTAAGGTTGCTTGATGTATTGTATTTTGGTTCAAAATATACTTTTGCAGGTTCGGGTCTTAAAATCGTGGTTTTTAAAACATTTTTGTCGTTATAAATAGTGGCAAAATCTTTGTTTTTTGTAATGACACTGACTATTCCATTAAATATTTTAGGCCCATAACAATAAGGTCTATCTACAACGCTAATACTTTCAATTTGATAAGTGTTGTAATTTAATAGTGCATTTATATCCTGAATTTGTAGTCCGTCAACCAAAACAAGACATGGTTCGGGAGATTGTGTGATATTGTATCTGATGTCTCTTAAATACAGGGAAGGCACTTGATTATAATCTTTAAAGTTAAGTTCGATAACAATTTCTATTATTGTTTCTTTAAACGTTCTAAATCTTTCAAAATCATCAAGATTATATTTTTTTTCGGTAGGTTGAAAAAAGAAATCGTTATTATCAGTTTCAATAAGACTGTCTTTTTTCTGTGAAAAATATACGTTTTCGACTTGAGTTGCTAGAGAACGCTCCTGAATCGCTTTTAAATATTTAGCTGAAATAAAGGTCTTTTTGGAGAAAACTAAATTTGATAAATCTGGACTTGGATTTTTATCTATTACAATAGTGTAATTTTCTTTATCAAGTTCTGATAACTGCACATAACAGTCTGATGTACTGGTTTGTTTATCTATTAAAAAAATGAATTTTCCGTTGCGATCTGTTTTAGATGTTTTGAAAATGAAATTTTTTCCCGAGACAGATAATGTAACTATTTTAGAATCTAAACTAGAATTTGCAGCTTTTGCAATTATATAGCCAGTTATAATTTCGCCTCTAGTTTCTGGAAGTATCTTTATTTCTTGGTTTAAATTTATATTAGCATTACTTGTTTCGTTATTTGTGTTTGTAGACATATGATCTATTTTCCTAATATTTAGAAAGTAATTCCCTCGATCTAATGTTTTTGGTATTATAAGAGAAGCTTTTTCTCTTTTAGAGTATTTTTCTTTATCCAGACTTAAAAGAATATTTTCAGATGAGTTTTTGGCTTTATCTTGAGAAACGTCAACTTTGTTATAAGAACTATCAATGACCATATTGATGTTTTCTTGAAATGGATTTATAATGGTAAAATCCTTTTCAAAAAAGTTGTTTGTACTATTGTTTAACATCCAGTTTGTGTAAGCAATAAGTTTATAGTTTCCGGTTTTTAATATGGTTGGAATAAAATAATCGCCAGATCCGATTCCGTTTTTCAGGCTAATTTTATTTTTAAAGACACTTTCTTTCTTATCATTAATTACTTCTACGTATGCAATTTCACTAATATCAGAAAATACATTCGTCTTACTTAAGCAGTATAATTGGTAATATAGAGTTTCACCGGTTAGAATTACCGAGGTATTCGTTTTAACCAATAATGATTCTGCACTCAAAACAGTATTGTTTTGAGCACTGCTTTTAAAAGTAAAATTTACTAGTAGCAGTAGAAAAGCTAATTTGATGTTTAATTTTCCCAAAATGAAGGTATTACGTTAGAAGAGAATGTTGTGCAATCGCCACATTTTTTTTCAACCATTATGAAACTGGTGGGAATAATTCCTCCAGGACCATCTGCTATATAAACATGTGTGCTAAGTAAGAGATAATTTTGTCGCTCTATTTCATCAAAATTATAGGGTCTCGCATCGCAAGTTTGAAAATATTTAACAGGTTTTTCTAAGGGGAAAATGTCGTTGAAGTTAAAAAAGATTCTTTTTTTAGAGACAGATGCAACTTCAAAATAGCCCACAACTTTTTCATGTAAATCTGTTGTTGATTTTATATTTCCAGAAACATATCCTGGTTGATTTGGAGATAGTAATTCTCCAGAATCAATCATTTTTTTTGATTTGTAATAGTAGTCATAAGCCGATTGACTTTGCGTGTATTGAGAAACCATTATGCTATAACGATTTGTTAGCATATAATCTGTGTTGTTAATAAAACGGACAGGATATTTTACACGATCTTCAGTTAAATTCACGGTATTGGTTTGCCTTATTCCTGTAGAGTGCTTAGTTGTGTAGCAAATTTGAGTGTTTGGCTCGGCAGGAACTTTTTCGAAGCTATAAGAATAGTCGCTTTTTTGTACTAATTTCAGACGTGTTTGAATATTATAAGGAGTTATTATTTTGTACGTTTCTTCATATTCATATCGATAATATTTGGAAGTATTGGTTGGATCAAAACTTTTAACGTTAACCTGAACCCCTCGAGCTCCATCTTTGTCTGCAATCTCTGTTTCTAGATCAATACTATTTTCTGTAGGTAAAATTTCTGTTGAAGAAACATACGATTTTCTAGAACTGGTAGTTATTTTTAATTGATAGTTTTTATTTGGTTCTGCTTTAAATTCATTTACAGAAATATATTTTCCATCTTTTTCGTTAAAATTAAATACATTTCCATCGCTATCAACAACAGTAACATTAGCTCCAGATTCTGGTTTTTTTATTGTATCGTTAACCAGTCTTGTTCGTGAAATGTTTATTTCCTGATGTTTTAATTCATTTGTTAATGTGGCTTCAACACTCATTGCATCTTCAAAATCTTGATTTTGATATACATATTGTTCTGTGCAACTTGATAAAAAAGCAAATGCAAAAATGGCCAACGATTTTTTTTTGATTATTGATAAATTCATATGCATGAGATAAATGAATTAAAACTTGATATTGTAAGTGATTGTTGGAATTGGAACAGAAAAAATAGAGGTTTTGTAAGCCTTGATTTTTTTATCTTCAGTAACAAAATAAACATTGTAAGGGTTGTTTCGCCCAAGAACATTATAAACTGAAAGGTTCCAAAAACTATGAGCGAGTTTTTTTATTTTGTGATTTCCTTCAAAATTTAGACCTATATCTAGCCTATAATAATCTGGAATTCTATATTGGTTGCGATTGCTGTATAAAGTAAATTGCTCTCCTGTTAAGTCATAAGATCCAATAGGGAAGGTGACAGGTCTGCCGGTTTGGTAAACAAAATTAGTTGACAAGCTATACCTTTTTGTGAATTTATAATTTAGAATAGCACTAAAATCATGCGGTTTGTCATAATTCGTAGGAAAATAATCTCCATTGTTTATTTTTTCAGCGTCAAATCTGCTATCCAGTTTTATTAAAGCTCTCGAATAAGTATAGCTTAACCATCCGTTAAAATTTCCTTTTTCTTTTTTGATTAAAAATTCAACTCCATAAGCTTTTCCTTCTCCTTGAAGAAGTTCAGTTTCTATGTTTTGGTTCAAAAATAATTCGGCACCAACTTTGTAATCCAGAATGTTTTTAGAGCGTTTATAATAACCTTCGACACTTAATTCTAATGATTTCTCAATTATATTTTTGAAAACTCCTAACGAGAATTGATTAGAAGATTGTGGTTCAGTATTTAAATCTGAAAGCTTCCACACATCCATTGGAGATTGAGTGGTGTTTGTAGACAGTAAATGCATATATTGATATGTTCTGTCAAAACTTGCTTTTATAGATAGATCTGGAAGTATAAAATATCGAGCTGAAAATCTAGGTTCAAAGCCACCATAAGTTTTTACAGACTCATTATTAGAATAAGTCTTAGTGTCAACAACGGTTCTGTCAGATTTAGGCTGGTCATCTTGGTAGATGTTTTGCGTGGCAGGGCCAAGTGCAGAATAGAAAGAATAGCGTAAACCTAAATTAATTAAAAACTTATCGTTGACTTTATAATTTTCGGTAAAGAATAAAGCCGACTCTAATGCTTTTTCTTTTTCAAGTGTGATATTTTTAATTAGAGAGTTGCTGGTTGTTGGTTTAAGAAATCCAGGTTCAACATTGTATAATTTACTGCTAATGCCATAATTAAATAAGTGTTTTTCATTAAGATTGGACTTCATTTTAAAAACAAACTGAGTTTCATTGATTTTATAGCCGTAATCAAATGATTTTTCTGGTTGAGAATCGTAATCGATGTTGAATTTATATTGGCTATTTGTAACAATTAATGAAGATTTGTTTTTTAGATTGAAATCGTGATCCCATTTTACTGTTGCTAATAAATTGCTGTATTTGTAGATAGAATCTGAATTAATACTGTATTTGTCATGGCTATAATATAAGGAAGTTTCCAGATCATCTTTTTTTGAGATTTGGTGATTGTATTTTATAAGCAAATCATAAAAAGAAGCTTGACTATTGTCTAATTCTGGTTCCTTAATGGCCTTCAAAATCCAATCAGAATAACTCGCTCTGCCGCCAAATAACAAGCTTGATTTTCCTTTTACTATCGGAAGTTCGAGTGTTACATTACTCATTACAGGGCCAATTCCCGCTTCACCAGAAACTTTTTCGGTATTTCCGCTTTTAGATTTTATATCAAAAACAGAAGAAAGACGTCCTCCAAACTCAGCAGGAATACTCCCTTTGTAGATATCGGCTGTTTTGGTTGTAAATGGATTTACAGAAGAAAAGAAACCCAAAAAGTGAGATGGATTGTAGAGAGAAGCGTTGTCAAGTAAAAACAAGTTTTGATCATCTTTTCCTCCACGTACATTAAATCCTGCAGAACCTTCTCCTGCCGTTTTTATCCCTGGGAGTGTTGTCGCAACTTTAAAAATATCTCTTTCACCTAGAATTAAAGGTACATTTTTGATGTTTTCAACATTGATGCTTGTAAGACCAGCAACTGCCGAAGCGGTATTTTTTGTTCTTTTATTTTCAATAACAACTTCTTTAAGTGCATTTACATTTTCATCTAAATTAAAATCAACCTTTCCATTATTATAAAGCACAATCTTTTTGGTCTTTGATTGATGATTTAATGATTGTGTCTCAATTATATTGATTCCTGCAGGAACTCTAAAGCTATAATAGCCATTTGCATCAGTTGTGGTGCTTATGTCTTTGTCTTTTATTTTGATGGTAATATTGTATTCTGGTTTTCCTGAAATTCTGTCTTTAATATAGCCTGATAAGGTATAAGTTTGAGACGTGTTTATTAAAGACTGTTTTCCTAAAGAAATTATAGAGTCTGAATCTTTCTTAGAATCATTTAGATACTGTTTATTATAAATCGGGACAACTTGCAAAGCACTTATTTTGCTAACAGTTTTATTGTCAGTGTTTTTGAAATAATTTTCAGTAATCGGGTTCGATATTAAAAGACCATTGCTCAGAATTATATTATTGTTGTCAATAATATAATTTATGGTTGTGTTATTAAAAACAGCATCTAAAATTACTGTAATAGATGTATTCTTAAATTCGCCCGAAATAAGTTCATCTTTAGATAGCCATTGGTCTTCGAAATAGAAATGAAAAGATGTGTTTTTTTCAATTATTTCGATAGCTTTTTTTCGTGTTACGTTTGAATATGCTGCAGAAACATTTTTTTCCTGAGAAAAAAGAAAGAGAGGCAGTAACAAAAATAAACAGAAGAGAAAGGGTTTTTTCATTTAGATTTAGAAATAGAGCTTATAAATTGTTATCAATAAATTTTAGTAAATCTGCTTTAAATAGGTTTGGGGCTGTCTCTTCTAAAAGTTTATTTTTTTTGTAATAATCTTTTATTTCTTTTTTTAGGTCAGGAAATATTGCGAGGATTTCTTTTTGTGTATTTACAGGCGTAAATTTTGAATTATAAAGAAGCTGATAATCGCTCAATTCTTTGAATTCTGTATACAAAGTAGTTTCAACTATAATTTCTTTTGCAGTTTTAAAGTGCTTAATGTATAAGGAGATTTTTTTGCCTAAATACTTTTCTTCAAAGAATCCAGTGATGACTTTGGGGAATTTATATTTAGTGTCAATATTGATAAACTTTTTATTTTCAATGAAAAAATAATCTGTTTTTTCATTTATCAGAGTTATGCCGAATGCGGTATTATTTGCAAACGATTTAACAAGTTGATCTTTGTAGATGTCATACTTTATGAGGACATTTTCATAAAACTGGTTGTCATAAAAAACAGATCCTTTAACAAAGTTTTTATCTAAATAATAATTATGGCTGTTTTTTAAATTATAAGGATCAATATGAATTTTGCCGTTATTGATGTTTAAAATCTCTTCGCCAACAATTTTGTCAAAATAATTGGAGACTTCTTTTTTTTCATTGGTTTGAGAAAAACCGTTGATTGAAAGCAATAACAGGATGAAAACTATTGTTGAGAGGTTTATGATTTTAGATGGTTGGTTTTTACAATATAGTTTGAATTTAAAAGAGATAGTAATAAATAATATTGTGTTATTAATTCCTGACCTTGTAATACCTTTTTTCATCAAAATTTTAGTTTTTGTGTAGCTATTTTCTATATAAAACTATGTTAATGACAATCCTTTAAAAAATAAATTAAACCAACAACATTGATTTTTAAACCAACAACATTATTTAATCTATAATGTGTTTCCTGAAAACGTTGTAGATTAGTGTTTTAACCTTGTGATTTTATATTGGAAAATAGCTATAAAACTTAAAAACCCCAATTCAAATAAATGAATTGGGGTTTTTTATAAATAAACCTTTAGTAAACTAAGATCTGATTACTCTTTTTTCTCCTCGCGCGGAGGTCTTGGAAGAAGTGCTTTTTTAGACACTTTCTCTTTTTTAGTTTTAGGGTCAACTCCTAAGTATTTCACTTGGAAAACATCTCCCATTTTAACTACGTCAGCAACGTTTTCAGTACGTTCCCAAGCAAGCTCAGATACGTGAAGTAATACTTCGTTTCCTGGTGCAGCAGTATATTCAACTACAGCTCCAAAATCTAGCATTTTGATAACTTTCACTTCGTAAGCTTCTCCTAATACTGGTTTGAAAGTGATAGAAGCAATTTTTGCTAATACTGCTTCAATTCCAGCAGGATCTGTACCTAAAATTTCAATAACACCTTGTTCATCAACTTCGTTAATTACAATAGTTGTTCCAGTAGCTTTTTGTAATTCTTGAATTACTTTTCCACCAGGTCCAATTAATGCTCCAATAAAGTTTCCAGGAATAGTTCTGGTAATGATTTTTGGTGCATGAGCTTTTACGTCAGCTCTTGGCGCAGCGATAGTTTCAGTTAATTTTCCTAAAATGTGTAAACGTCCATCACGAGCTTGAGCCAAAGCTTGCTCCATAATGTCATAACGTAAACCATCAATTTTGATGTCCATTTGACAAGCTGTAATACCGTCAGCAGTTCCAGTTACTTTAAAGTCCATATCTCCTAAGTGATCTTCGTCTCCTAAGATGTCAGACAATACAGCAAATTTCTCTCCGTCAGTAATCAATCCCATAGCAATTCCAGAAACTGGTTTTACCATTTGAACTCCAGCATCCATCAAAGCCATTGTACCAGCACATACTGTTGCCATAGAAGAAGAACCGTTAGATTCTAAAACCTCAGAAACAACACGAATTGTATAAGGACAATCTGCAGGAATCATATTTTTTAATGCTCTTTGAGCCAAGTTACCGTGACCAACTTCTCTTCTTGAAGTTCCTCTTAATGGTTTTGCTTCACCAGTAGAGAAAGGAGGGAAGTTATAGTGTAAGTAGAATTTCTCTTCACCTTGTTCAGATGGAGAATCGATTTGGTTAGCTTCTCTAGAAGTTCCTAAAGTTACTGTAGCCAAAGCTTGAGTTTCTCCACGTGTAAATAAAGATGAACCGTGTACTCTTGGTAAATAATCAGTTTCACACCAGATTGGTCTGATATCTGTAGTTTTTCTACCATCTAAACGAACACCTAATTCTAAAACTACATTACGAACAGCTTCTTTGTTTGTTTTGTAGAAATATTTTGAAACTAAATCTCCATCAGCAGCTAATTCTTCTTCAGTAAATAAAGCTTTAACTTCTTCTTTTACTTCAGCAAATGCAGCGCCTCTTTCGTGTTTAGCTGAACCAACTTTTGCAATAGCATAGATTTTATCGTATGCTGCCTCTCTTACTTTTTTGTAAATTTCTTCGTTTTCTTTCTCACCTTCGTAAGTACGAATTTCTTTTTTACCAAAAGCTTCTTGTAAACGGTATTGAGCCTGAATTTGAACTTTGATAGCTTCGTGAGCAAACTTAATAGCTTCGATCATTTCAGCTTCTGAGATTTCTTTCATCTCACCTTCAACCATTGCTACAGAATCCATAGAAGCTCCAATCATCATATCGATGTCTGATTTTTCTAATTCTTCTCTACTTGGGTTGATAACCAATTTTCCGTCGATACGTGCAACACGTACTTCAGAAATTAAGTTATAAAATGGAATATCTGACACAGCTAATGCTGCAGAAGCTGCTAAACCAGCTAATGCATCTGGCATAACTTCTTCGTCGTGAGACATTAACTGAATCATAACTTGTGTTTCAGCATGGTAATCGTCTGGGAAAAGCGGACGCAATACACGGTCAACTAATCTCATTGTCAATACTTCGCTGTCGCTTGGACGTGCTTCTCTTTTAAAGAAACCTCCTGGGAAACGACCTGCTGCTGCAAATTTTTCGCGGTAATCTACCGTTAATGGTAAAAAGTCAACGCCTGGGTTTGATGTGCGAGCTGAAACTGCAGTTGCAAGAATCATAGTGTCGCCCATTCTAACTACTACAGAACCATCAGCTTGTTTAGCTAAACGTCCTGTCTCGATTGTGATGCTTCTGCCATCACCTAAATCGATCTTTTCTACAAATAATTGTGGAATCATAAATTTTTTCCTTATTGATTATACAATGGGTTTTAGTTGTGTTGTAGTTGTTGTTGTGTGTAGTTGTTGTTATCTAAAACCCAATGAAAAACCAAACTTTTTTTCTTGTAATATGCTTATTATAAACAGCTGTAATGTAAAAACAAAAAGAGGCACTTTCGCACCTCTTTTCTATATTGATTATTTTCTGATATTCAATACTTTGATAATCTCACGATATCTGTTGATCTCTTTCTTTTTCAAGTAATCAAGTAACGCTCTTCTTTTACCTACTAATAGTACAAGAGAACGCTCAGTGTTATAATCGTGACGATTTTTTTTCAAGTGTTCAGTTAAGTGAGCAATTCTGTAAGTGAACAATGCGATTTGACCTTCTGCACTTCCTGTGTTTGTTGCACCACCGTGTTGTGCGAAAATTTCTTCTTTCTTTTCTTTAGTTAAATACATTCCAATATTATTTAATGATTTTTATGTATGTCATACAACTTTTGTAAGACGGGTGCAAAATTAGATTAAAAAATCAAAAGAATCAAACAAAAATAAAAGAATCTTAAAATAAGGGTTAAGAAATTTGTTTTTAACGATTTATGATCGTTTTTTTACTTAAGCTTCTGGGCTTTTTTGCCAGATTGCTTTTCGCTTAAAGAAGAATAGGAAAATTTGACATTGTTTGTATCAGTGCTCACGCCTGAAATTAAAACTCCTTTATCATAATTATCAACAAATGTAATTTTTCTCGACGCATCATTTCCTTCCCAAACTCCTTGTTTCAACCCATCTTTAAGAGTTCCTTTTTGTGTTACAAATAAATCTGTTTCTTCATAATCTCCATTTCCGTCAACTACGGTCTGACTTTTGTTTTCATCCCAGCAGTTAAGAACTAAAGTTTGTGTCTTTTTTGTTTTCGGATCCCAGAGATTCTGCTTTTCGCACTTTTTATTTTGGTTTTCGTACCAATTGATTTCTTTTCCGTTTTTGTGATCCTCAGAATAGTTGACAACTGTTTCTTTTCCTCCGTTTTTATAATAGTAAATAAATTCGCCGTCTTTTTTTAAAACATCGCGATCCAGAGTAGAACCGGTCATTTTCTTTCTTCCATTCTTATAAAAATCAGTAACAACATAGCGAACAGTTTTTTGAGAATAATTTGTAATTACCCTTGTGTAACTATAATTGTTGGGCGTGCATTCCTGATTTAACGAGTCTAAAAAGATTTTTTTAGACATCATGCTGATTTGTGCAGAAAGACTAACTGAAATTATCAGAAGCAAAAAGAGTAAGATGTTTCTTTTCATTCAGTTCTATTTTTTATCTTAAAAATAGTTCTTCTAGAATAATTTAGCAACTTCTTGATTTACAAATTCCAAAAATCTTTCGTCGGCTTCTGTAAACGGATCAATAACATGACTGTCAATATCGATTTGGCCAATATTAACTCCATTCACAAAAAGTGGTACTACAATTTCAGATTTAACTGTTAAACTGCAGGCAATATAATTATCTTGTGCTTTAACGTCAGGGACTACAAAATTGGCATTGCTTTCGGCAACCTGACCGCAGATTCCTTTACCAAACGGAATAACTGTATGATCTGTTTCTGCACCAACATATGGACCTAAATGCAAAGTTTTAGTATCGTGATTAGCAAAATAAAAGCCAACCCAATTGTAATATTCGATATTCTCGTTTAATAGCTTGCAGACTGCTAATAATTTTTCGTCTCTATTTGTTTCATTGTCAGCGACAATTGTACTTATCTTTGGTTGTAATTCTTGAAATGTCATGATATTAAATTTTATACAAAAGTATTTAAAGCTAAACTCAAAAAATATATAAATTTGAAAAAAAAATCTCTTGAAAAAATATTTAGTCCAGTTTAGGCCATTTCTGATTTTTATAAGCATCTTTTTTCTGACTTATATTATTTTTACGCTGCTTTATAAATTTTATTTAAACAGCTATCAAGCAGAAGATCTTGATGCTATAACGATGATTTCTGGCAAAAATTCGGAACAATTGCTAAAGCTTTTTGGTTACGATGTGTTAATTCAGAAAAATTCACAAAATCCGTGGCAGGACATTATTTTAAATGGCAGATTTATAGCGCACATAACCGAAGGCTGTAATGCTGTAAGCGTGATGATACTTTTTGTGTCGTTTGTGGCCGCTTTTTCTGGAAATTTCAAAAAGACGCTATTGTTTATAATCTTTGGACTTATATCTATTTATATTTTAAATGTCATTAGAATTTCACTTTTGATTGTTCTCGTATATAATTTTCCGCAGTATACCAGTTTTCTGCATGGCACTTTTTTTCCTTTGATGATTTACGGATATGTTTTTGTTTTATGGATTTTCTGGATCAATAGATTTTCAAAGTATGCTAAATAAATTAAAAGAGAATAGATTTAAAATCTTTACTGCAATTGTTGTTGTAATAGGTTTGGCTTTAATTAGAACATTTGAAAGAAAATTGTTTTATGATCCATTTCTGATATATTTTAATACCGATTTTCATTCCATTCCACATCCTCCTGTAGAAGACCTAAAACTTTTTGCAGGACTTTTTTTTCGTTATTGTTTAAATTCGGCTCTATCTCTTTGGCTAATTTTTGCCTTATTTCAAGATCGGGATATTTTTAAGTTTAGTCTATTTGTGTACGGTTTATTTTTAGTCTTGTTTTTAATAGCATTTTATATTATTCTCGAATATTTTCCAGACTGCAATTGGCTTCTTTTTTATGTGCGTCGATTTTTAATTCAACCTATTTTAGTGCTATTATTTATTCCTGGATTTTACTATCAGCTTCAAAAAACTAAAAAATAACATTTGTTTAGGTTTTTTTTATGCGGTTTTTAAATAGCTTTGCAGTATGAATTTGAAAAAGTGTACAGGTCTGTTTTTAGCGCTCCTTTTATTGGTCTCCAATATTGGGTTTGCTTTTGATGTGCACTATTGTGGCGGAGAAATTGCTTCAGTTTCTTTAAAAACTACGGCAGAACCAGTTGTTGAAAAGAAATGTTGCGGTTCTAAAGAAAAAGAAAACTCTTGCTGTAAAGATAAAGTTGTTCATTTCGAAAAGAAATCAGACAACGCGACCATCAAATTCTTCTTTTTTCAATTTGCTTTTCCAGCTGTTGTACAAGATTATAAACCTCTAGTCTTTTTAGAAATTCCAACTTTCAAAAAGAAAGAAGTTCTCTCGTATTATGCTGATGCAAATGCGCCCCCCTTATTTAAATTATACCATCAGTATATTTTCTATTCCTGATTTTGATGTTAAGATGCAATACAAGTCTTGATTAAGGCTTTGTGTTTACATTTTGATCGTTTTTGTTCTTGTAAAAACATCTAAAATGTAATTCTATTTAAACATTAAAATCATTTTTTATGCAAAAAAATATAATGCTTTTTGCAGCGTTTTTACTTTCTATTTCTGCCTTTTCGCAAGAAGATCTGCAAGAAGTAAAAATTACAAAAAAGCAAAAAGGGATTAAAAAATCCTTTACAGTAACAGCCAATACATCTGTAATTACAAGTAAAGAACTGCTTAAGGCGGCTTGCTGTAATCTGGCAGAAAGTTTTGAGACCAATCCGTCAATTGATGTTAATTTTTCTGATGCCTTAACAGGAACCAAGCAAATCAAAATGCTTGGATTAACCAGTCCATACTTAATGATTACAGAAGAAAATATCCCTTCTGTTCGTGGAGCTTCTCAAGCTTACGGTTTATCATTTACACCAGGAACATGGATTGAAAGCGTTCAAATTACAAAAGGTGCGGGGAGTGTTATAAACGGCTATGAGAGTATTTCAGGGCAAATTAATACAGAGCTTTTAAAACCGTTAAATGATATTCCTTTCTTTCTGAACGCTTATGGTTCAACCGATTCTCGTTTTGAATTGAATACCCATTTCAATAAAAAATTATCAGATAAATGGGCTACTAGTTTATTTGTTCACGGAAATGCTCGTGTAGCAAAAAACGATATGAACAAAGATGGTTTTCTAGATAATCCGTTAGGAAAACAAATAAATGTTTTAAATCGTTATCAATATTACAATCCTGAAAGTGGTTTGGTAAGTTTTATCAATTTCAGATATATGAATGATAAAAAGCAAACTGGAGAAGTTAATTTTGATAAAGATCGTGATCGCGGCACAACTAACTATTGGGGTTCAGAAATCAATACAGAACGTTTTGATGTTTCTACAAAAATCGGATATGTATTTAAAGACATGCCATATCAAAGTATTGGTTTTCAAAATGCATTTAATAGTCATAAACAGGATTCTTATTATGGTTTGAATCAATACGATATCAAGCAAAATAGTTTTTATTCTAATTTGATTTTCAATTCGATCATCAATAATACGATGCATAAGTTTTCAACGGGTCTGAATTTTACTTACGACCAATATCAGGAATTTGTAAACGTAACCGATGTAAGCAGAATTGATAACTCTGTTGGGGCTTTCTTTGAATATACTTACGATAATACAGATAATTTCAGTTTGATTTTAGGAGGAAGAGTTGACAATCATAACCGATTGGGACTTTTTGTTACGCCAAGATTGCACATGAGGTATAATCCTTGGAAGAATGGAGTAGTTCGTTTTTCTGCAGGAAGAGGAAAGCGTTCTGCTAATATCTTTGCCGAGAATCAGCAGCTTTTTGCTAGTTCAAGAACTTTTTCGATTTTAGATTCTAATGGAAAAGTGTACGGATTAAATCCAGAAATTGCATGGAATTATGGTGTGAGTTTTTCGCAGAAATTCCGTCTTTTCAACAGAAATGCCGATGCAGGTTTTGATCTTTATAGAACCGATTTTCAAAATCAGGCAGTTGTAGATGTGATGCAAAGTCCGCAACAAGTATTGTTTTACGATTTGAAAGGAAGTTCTTTTGCAAACAGTCTTCAACTCGAGTTTAATTACGAATTGATTCACAACTTAAATTTAAGAACGGCTTACAAATATTATGATATTCAGACTGATTATTTGAGAGGGACATTTCAGCGTCCATTACAGGCAAAACATCGTTTCTTAGGGAATCTAGAATACGAAACTACGATGAATAACGACAAGCAATGGAGATTTGATTTTACCTATAATTGGTCAGGAAAACAGCAGTTGCCTTATACTGCCACAAATCCTGCAGGAGATCAGTTTCCTGATTTTTCACCATCGTATGCGGTAATGAATGCGCAAGTTACCCGCGTATTTTCGCCAGTTTTTGAAGTATATATAGGAGGAGAAAATATTGGAAATTACAAACAAGAAAAAGCAATTTTAGGAGCAAATGATCCTTTTGGGCCTAATTTTGATGCATCGATTGCATACGCGCCAATTTTTGGACAAATGTATTATGCAGGACTTAGATTTAAAATTAAATAACAATATCAAAAATCAATTTCAATAACAATAAATTAAATACAATGAATAAAATAGTTTTAATCGCAATGATGGTTTTTCTGGGTTTTTCAGCTCAGGCTCAAACTAAAAAGAATAAGAATTTAAAATACACTACAGAAGTAAATGGAAACTGTGAACAATGTAAGAAACGAATTGAAAAAGCAGCTTACGGCGTTCCGGGAGTAAAAACGGCAATTTGGGATGTTGGTTCGCACCAGCTTTCAGTTATTTTAAACGAAGAGAAATGTTCTCCTTCAGATTTAAATAAAGCAATAGCAAAGGCAGGTCATGATACTAAGGAAGTTAAATCGACTACTGAAGATTATGACAACTTACACAGCTGTTGCAAGTATGTAAGAGAATAATAATTAGAGAAGCCCGAACAATTAGTTTGGGCTTTTTTTAATAGTTAATTTATGTTTAAAATACTGCATTTTATTGTGGTTAAGGTAAATTATTGTTACTTTCACGAACTATAAAAAATAACCAATCACATTTATGAATAATTTTGAATGGACTCAGTTACTAAACCCTGAATTTTATATTACTTTAAGCGTCGGAGGTTTTCAGATTGGGTTGTTTATTGTTCTGTTTATAGTTTTTGCTGAGACAGGACTTTTTGCAGGTTTTTTTCTGCCTGGAGATAGTTTACTTTTCTTAGCGGGTATTTACAGTCGTGATCTAATTGAAAATGTTGCCTATATTCCGAATGATTTTCTAAATGTATTTCTACTTGCAACAGCTGTTGCTATAATGGGTGTTTTAGGTAATATGACTGGTTATTGGTTTGGTGCAAAAAGCGGTTATTATTTGTTTAAAAAAGAAGATACCTTCTGGTTTAAGAAAAAATACCTGCTTCAATCAAAAGACTTTTTTGAAAAATATGGAGGAAAAGCAATCATTTATGCGCGCTTCCTGCCAATTTTTAGAACTTTTGCTCCAATCGTTGCTGGAATCGTTTCGATGGATAGAAAGAAGTTTATGTTTTATAATGTTTTGAGTTCTTTTCTTTGGTCGTTTATATTAATCTTCGCAGGACATTATTTATACGGCGTGTTCTTAAAACAAGGAATAGATTTAAAGAAACACATTGAATATATTATTATCATTATCATTATTATTTCAACGTTTCCTGTTATATTAAAATTGCTTAAAAAGACACCAAACGAACAGATATAATCAATAAAAAGAATAATAAAAATCCGAAGTTGCAGCTTCGGATTTTTTTATGCTTGTTGTTTAGTTGTTGTTGAGATTTCTGCTATATAATATATATCTTGCTTAGTAAATAAAATGGGAGTTATGAAGTAAGGGTAAAAACAAAAAAGCTGTAATTAGTTTTTAAAACGTAATTACAGCTTTAGGTTAAATTATTTAGTTGTATAAAAGTAATTTCTAATTGAAATTTGGCATTTAAAAATTCAATATCTTAAACATTACCATTCATTCACTTTATTGGCATCCATTTTAAGGAAAATAAACAGCAAAATTGTAAATCCCCAGAGTCCAGAACCTCCATATGAAAAGAAGGGCAGAGGAACCCCGATTGTTGGGAAAATTCCGATTACCATGGCAATGTTTACAAAGAAATGTATAAAGAGAATTGCGGCAACACAATATCCGTAAACCCGACTGAATTTTGTCTTCTGTCTTTCTGCTAAGTAAATTACTCTAAGTAATAAACTCACAAAAAGTAGAATAACAACAAAAGAACCTGCAAAACCCCATTCTTCACCAACCGTTGTAAAAATATAATCGGTATGTTGCTCTGGAACAAATCCTCCTTTGGTTTGTGTACCTTCAAGAAAACCTTTTCCTATCCATCCTCCAGATCCAATGGCAATTTCAGATTGGTTGGTATTGTATCCAATCCCTTTCATATCTACAGTTTTGCCTAGTAAAATATTGAAACGATCTCTGTGGTGCTGTTTAAAAACATTGTCAAATACATAATCAACAGAGAAAACAAATCCAGAAATTAAGACCAATAAAATACCGCTTAAAATAATATTTCTGTCAACTACTCTGCCTTTAAAATGTATAATGGCCAACACGATAAAAGCCATTCCAATAACTGCATATGGCTCTAAAACTAAAGTAAGAACGAAAAGAACAATAGTTATAAATGCTGTCCAAACGTACCAAGAAGGCAAACCTTCTCTATATAGAACAAGGATGAACGCGCTATAGATTAAAGCACTTCCAGGGTCTGGCTGTGGTAAAATCAATATTACAGGCAAAAGCATAATAGCCAAAGCTTGAATTTGTCTATTGGTTTCTTTTAAGTTGATTTGTGTATCACTCAGGTATTTGGCTAATGCCAAAGAAGTGGCAGCTTTTGCAAACTCAGATGGCTGTAAAGTGAAGCTTCCTATGGCATACCAGCATCGCTGTCCTGCAATGGTTTTTCCAAAGAGAAATAATCCAGCGAGAGACAATAAGGAAACTCCAAATATAATACTGGCATATTTTTCATAAAATTTACCATCAACAAAAAGCACAACAAATATCAATGGAATAGTGCAGCAGATGAAAATCAGCTGTTTTTGATAAGTTCCATCGGTTGATAATAAAGAAGACGAATAGATATTAAGCCAACCTAAAGTTACCAGCGCAATGTAGATAAAGACACTTATCCAATCAATATTATTTTTTACACTTTGATTTTTCATTTGAAATAATCTTTCTTAGTTTTTCTTAGTTGTGTCTACCGCTGTTTTTTTAACTTCAGTTTTTGGTGCCGTTGTAATAGGTGCTTTTGGCTTTATAATTTTAGCTTGTAATACAGAATCTTTTGGCACAGATTCAATTTTAAGAGCGTCACTTATTCCGCCTACTTTAGCATATTCCGAAAGTAAGCTTTTGTTTAATACTCTTACTTCTAGATCTGTTCTTGTGATTTTTTTTCTTAGATATTTTTCAATCATTAAACTCGCAATCGGACCTGCTACTGTTGCTCCAAAACCTCCGTTTTCAATCATAACTGCAATAGCTATTTTCGGATTGTCTTTTGGGGCAAAAGCAACAAATATAGAGTGGTCTTTAAGCTGGGTTCTTTTACCGTTTATTTTGGCAAAGTTCTCAGCAGTACCTGTTTTTCCGCAAATATCAATTCCTTCTACTCGAAGACTGTAAGCTGTACCTTTGTTGTAAACATCAAATAGTCCGCTGATAACCGGCGGGAAATATTTTTGATCAATCGTAGTCACGTGCTTTGTCGTGAACTTTTCGTCTATTTTTTCTCCCTCAATTTTTTTGATGATGTGAGGAGTATAATAATAACCCTGATTTGCAACGGTGGCCATCATGTTGGCTAATTGAATAGGAGTCATTAAAACCTCTCCCTGACCAATTGCATTCGATACAATGGTTGAGCTTCTCCATCCTCCGTTAGGGTAAATTCTTTTATAAGTTTTAGAAGTTGGAATATTTCCTCGTTTTCCAATAGGTAAATCATATCCCATAAATTGTCCTAAACCAAAACTTTTTACGTGACTGCTCCAAACATCAACAGCTTGACCGGGATCTTTGTACTTGTTGATCGTAAGCATATAGGCTTGTCCGAAATAAGTATTACAAGAGTTGTAAATTCCGTTATGCAATTGATGCGGACCAAAACCGTGGCATTTCATGAATCGGCCTCCACCATAACTAAATCCATGATGACACATAAAAGTAGTTTGTTCATTTATTACGCCTTCTTGCAATGCAACTAAACCAGTCAGGATTTTGAATGGAGAACCTGGAGGGTATTCTGCTAAAAGTCCTCTGTCATATAAAGGTTTTGCAATAGAATCGTGATATAAAAGTGTGTAATTTTTAGATCTTTGGCGTCCTACCAAAATACCTGGATCATAAGAAGGGGCAGTAACCAATGCTAGAATTTCTCCAGATTTAGGTTCAATTGCCACAATACCTCCTCTTTTGTTAATCATCAATTCCTCTCCATATTTTTGAAGTTCGGCATCAATAGTTAAATTGATATCTTCCCCAGCTACAGCAATGGTGTCGTATTTCCCTTCTTTATATGGGCCAATTTCTCGGTTGTATTTATCTTTCTGAATGTATTTTACCCCTTTTATTCCTCGTAAAATTTCTTCATAGCTTTGTTCTACACCTTGTTTACCAATTAAATCACCACTATTGTAGTAAGGATTTTTTTCGATCTGTTTTTCGTTCACCTGTGTAATAAAACCAAAAATATTGGCTCCGTAATCTACTTCATAATCACGAAGTGATCTTTTCTGGAAGTAAAAACCATCATATTTTCTGATTTTTTCCTGAAAAGCGGCAAATTCATTTTTATTCAGCTGAGATAAAAATACAGAAGGAAGTCTTGGGCTGTAGACTTTTGCTTTTTCAATACGTTTATGATATTCTTCTTCGGTAATATTTAAAAGGGCACAAAATTCGGCAATGTTTAAATCCTTTTTTATATCTCTTGGAATAACCATGATGTCATAAGAAGCCTGATTCGCAACAAGAAGTTTTCCGTTACGATCATAAATATAACCTCTTTCAGGATAGTCATATACTTTTTTTATCGCATTATTTTCCGATTTCAATTTAAAAGAATCATCAATAATCTGCAAGTAAAAAATCCTAATCACTAGCAAAGACGCTGCAATAATAATTATAGTGGGCAGCAAGACTTTTCTCATCGTTTATTGGGCTTAATAAGATAAATTATTATTATTGAGGTGATTATAGTAAAGATAGAACTAAATAAGGTTCGGAGCAAAATGTCCCAGATGAATTTGAACTGAAATGCTTCCAAAACAAATAATACAATATGGTGCATTAAAACCGAGACCAGTATAAATGAAAATCGTTCTGGTGTTAGAGAATCATTCAGTTTAATAGTCTGATATTCATAACTTAAACCAAAAGAAAATTTAAAAATGTAAGGTCTGTAATACGCTAAAATAACACAAGCAGTTGCATGTATTCCGCCGGAATTACAGAACATATCCATTATTAGTCCCAAGAAAAAGCTAGAAATAATTAATCCTGCTTTATTGCTGTTTACTGGATAAAGAATGATATACAAGATATACGGAAAGGGACTTATATATCCTAAGAAATTCATATTGTTGAAAATAACAATCTGAATTGCCAGTAACATAATAAATCGAAAAATATTGACTAACAGAGCGCTATTCATTTTTTTCTTTGTTTTCTAAATTAATAAGTTCCTCTCTGTCCTTACTCTTGATAATATAGACGTGTCCTAAGTTTGTCATATCGTTAAATAACTTAACTTTTATAACATAAAAACTTGTTTGGGTTTCTTTGTAAATTGTTTCAACAGTTCCGATATTGATCCCTTCAGGGAAAATTACAGACTGTCCTCCTGTTACAATTGTATCTCCTTTTCTAACTGAAGCTAATCTTGGAACGTCTCTTAGCTGTACAAATCCTGTACTTTTTCCATCCCATGTCAAAGAACCAAAATGATTTGATTTTTTCAACTTGGCATTAATCTGAGATTTCATGTTCAAAATACTCACAACAGTAGAATATCTTGGTGATGTGTCATCTACGATACCAACAATTCCTAAACTGTTTATTACTCCCATATCTGGTTTTACGCCATCATTGGATCCAGAATTTAAAGTAAGAAAATTTTCGTGTGTGCTGTACGTGTTATGAATTACTTTTGACACAATGATATCAGCAGGTTTTAAACCTTTAATGGTATCTGGTAAAGGTAATTTGGATGTGTCTTCTTTGTTAAATAAAAGACTTTTTAATCTTGCGTTCTCAAGTACAAGTTCGTCGTTTTCAGCTCTTAAATTCATGTACTCATTAACACGATTGATTTTTTCATAAACACCTCCGCTTAAGAAATTTGCCGAGCTGATTATTTTGCTTCTATGATAAGAATGAGATTGAATCGTGAGTCCTAACGATATACCTAAAAGCAGCAAAAACAGCAATCGATTACTGTTTCTTATAATGAAATTAAATATTTGCTGCATTTCTTGTCTGGTTATTTTGTTTCAGGATATGCTTAAAGGTTTCAGTTTTTACAAGGGTCAAAAAGTATAAAATTGACCCTTATAAAAGTAAATTGATTTTTATTTTTAGATCTTATTTAATTAAGATACTTTTAAATTTAGCAATGTTTTTAAGGGCCATTCCTGTACCACGAACAACAGCTCTTAAAGGATCTTCGGCAATGTAAACAGGTAAATCTGTTTTTTGAGAAATACGTTTGTCAAGACCTCTTAACATAGATCCACCACCAGCTAAATAGATACCAGTGTTGTAGATATCTGCTGCTAATTCAGGAGGAGTCTGAGATAATGTTTCCATTACCGCATCTTCAATACGCTGAATAGATTTGTCTAAAGCTTTTGCAATTTCACGGTAAGAAACATCTACTTGTTTTGGTTTACCAGTAAGCAAATCTCTACCTTGAACTGACATATCTTCTGGCGGGCCATCTAAATCTTCGATTGCCGCTCCAATTTGAATTTTAATTTTTTCAGCAGTACTTTCTCCAACAAATAAGTTGTGTTGTGTACGCATATAATAAACGATATCGTTTGTGAAAACGTCACCTGCAATTTTTACAGATTTGTCACATACAATTCCGCCTAATGCGATAACAGCAATTTCTGTTGTACCACCTCCAATATCCACAATCATGTTTCCTTTTGGTTGCATAATGTCAATACCAATACCAATTGCCGCTGCCATTGGCTCATGAATCAAGTAAACTTCTTTTCCGTTTACTCTCTCACAAGATTCCTTCACCGCTCTCATCTCCACTTCAGTAATACCAGAAGGAATACATACAACCATACGTAAAGCTGGAGTAAACATTCTTTTTTTCAATGCAGGAATACTTTTAATGAACATATTGATCATTTTTTCCGAAGCATCAAAATCAGCGATTACACCATCTTTCAAAGGCCTTATAGTTTTGATGTTTTCATGTGTTTTACCTTGCATCATATTGGCTTCCTTACCAACAGCAATGATTTTGCCTGATACTCTATCACGTGCAACGATAGACGGACTATCAATGACAACTTTATCATTATGAATGATTAAAGTGTTTGCGGTTCCAAGGTCTATCGCAATATCCTCGGTCATGAAATCAAAAAATCCCATAAGTTTTTTAGGGGTTTAAAATGTTATAAATTATTTATCGAACAAAGTTAAACAAATTAATGTTTAAAATGACGAGTTCCTGTAAATACCATTGCAAGATTATTTTCATTGCAATAATTTATACTTAATTCGTCTTTAATCGAACCTCCTGGCTGAATTACAGCAGTTATTCCTGCTTTTTTAGCTAATTCTACACAATCCGGAAATGGGAAAAATGCATCACTTGCCATCGAAGCTCCATTTAAATCAAATCCAAAAGCTTTTGCTTTGTCAACAGCTTGAATTAAAGCGTCAACTCTTGAAGTCTGACCTGTACCTGATGAAATCAATGTTCCGTTTTTAGCAAATACAATTGTGTTTGATTTTGTATTCTTGCAGATTTTAGAAGCAAAGATCAAATCTTCGATCTCTTGAGCAGTAGGTTCTGTAATTGTAACGGTTTTTAAATGCTCTTTATTATCCGTAATATTATTTCTGTCCTGAATTAACAAACCATTAAGACAAGTTCTTACTTGACGAGCTGGTAATTCAACTTCATTTTGAACTAATATAATTCTGTTTTTCTTCTCTTGTAATACCGTAACAGCCTCATCTTCATACGCTGGAGCAATTACAACTTCGCAGAATAGTTTGTTGATTTCCTGTGCAGTTTCTAAATCAATTTTAGTGTTAGAAATTAACACTCCTCCAAAAGCAGAAGTAGGATCACAAGCTAAAGCTGCTAAATAAGCTTCGCTAATTGTTTTTCTTGAAGCCAATCCGCAAGCATTGTTGTGTTTTAAAATCGCGAAAGTTGGTCCGTCAGTTTTAAACTCAGCAATTAAATTAACTGCAGCATCAACATCAAGTAAATTGTTGTATGATAATTCTTTTCCATGAAGTTTTTTGAACATTGCATCAAAATCCCCAAAGAAGAATCCTTTTTGGTGAGGGTTTTCACCATATCTTAAAACTTGACCGTTTGCAATACTTTCTTTGTAAATAGTCTCGTCTGTATTGAAATAATTAAAAATAGCTCCATCGTAGTGAGATGAAACGTGGAATGCTTTAGTAGCCAACAATCTTCTGTTCTCCAAAGTTGTTGCTCCATCTTGCTCTGTAATCAAATCTAAAAGTAAACTGTACTCGTTTACAGAAGCCACAATTACAGTGTCTTTGAAATTTTTCGCTCCAGCACGAATTAATGAAATTCCGCCAATATCGATTTTTTCAATAATATCTTGTTCGCTTGCTCCAGAAGCAACCGTTTTTTCAAAAGGATATAAATCAACAATTACCAAGTCAATCTGAGGAATGTCAAACTCCTTCATTTGCTGAACATCGCTTTCATTATCCTGACGATTCAAGATTCCTCCAAAAATTTTCGGGTGTAAAGTTTTTACTCTTCCTCCAAGAATTTCAGGGAAAGAAGTAATGTCTTCAACAGGAACTACTGGAATACCAAGGTTTTTGATGAAATCTTCAGTTCCTCCAGTTGAATAAAGTGTTACATTTTGTTCGTGTAATTTTCTAACAATTGGTTCTAATCCATCTTTAGAAAAAACAGAAATTAATGCCGATTGTATTTTTTTTGTTGTGCTCATTGTGTAGTTATGATTTTGAGACTGCAAAAGTAGTTTTTTTATATATTATATTAAAAAAAATTAGTGTAACAAAATGCTAAAAAAATCTACTGATGAGTAAGTTAACTTTTATTAGGTTTTTGAATTTAAATTATTGAATTTTACTTTATTGAAAAATACAAAAATATGATCGTTTATCTGAGATTATTAAAGGAAAGTCTGAGCTTTGCCATCAATGCTTTGCGAAATAATAAATTGCGCACTTTATTATCGCTATTAGGTGTAACAATCGGTATTTTTTCGATTATCGCTGTTTTGGCTGCTGTTGACTCTTTAGACAAAAAAATCTCAAAAGATTTGAGCAGTTTAGATAAAAATACGATTTATTTAATGAAATACTGCTTTGGACCGTCTGAAATTCCGCAATGGAAGAGAGAACAGTTTCCAAATGTAAAATATGACGAGTATATCGGATTGAAAAATTCAATGAATAATACCGATCAAGTAGCATATCAGCTTTTTGTAAATAGAGAAAGTTTAAAATACGATTCTAAAACAGTCAGCGATGTAAATATTATTCCATCGTCAAGCGAAATGGTCGATATTGACGGATTGAGTTTTGATAAAGGAAGATTTTACAATGAATCTGAATCAAATTCGGGAACTCCTGTTATTGTTTTAGGATATGATATAGCCGAGGGACTTTTTGGTTCTAGTGATCCGATCGGAAAAAATATCCGCTTATACGGACAGCGATTTACTGTAATTGGCGTATTGGCTAAACAAGGAGCCGGATTCTTTGGAGATAGTAATGATACTTCAGTTTATCTTCCAGCAAATTTCTTAAGAAGAATGTATGGAGACAGTGATTCGATGACTCCAGTTATAGTTTTAAAGCCAGAAAAAGGCGTAGACATGGATGCGTACAAAGCGGAAATTGCCCAAAAGCTTCGAGCAATCCGTGGAATGAAAGCGGGAGAAATGGACAATTTCTTTATTAATGTACTTTCTGGATTTACTGATTTTATTGATGGAATTTTGGGGCAGATGAATTTTGTAGGCTGGATCATTAGCGGATTTTCTCTTCTTGTGGGCGGTTTCGGAATTGCAAATATTATGTTTGTTTCTGTTAAAGAAAGAACCAATCTTATCGGAATTCAGAAATCTCTAGGCGCAAAAAATAAATTTATCTTATTCCAATTTTTGTTTGAAGCCGTTATTTTGTCTGTTATTGGCGGAATAATTGGTCTTTTGATGGTTTGGGGAATTGCTTTAGCTCTGACAAAACTGCTGGATTTTGAATTTGTTTTAAGTTTAGGAAATATTCTTTTAGGAACCGGTTTGGCTGCTTTTATTGGTCTGGTTTCTGGAATTCTTCCTGCTATTTCGGCGGCAAATTTAGATCCTGTTGAAGCCATTCGAACAGGAATGTAATATTGTTTTTGTGTTATTTTACTGTAAATTTTGTTGGGTGAGAATAATTAGATACATTTGATAGACAACAAATTAAAATACAAGATAAATGAGCTTTAATCTTAAATCTGTTGATACTGTTGAGTCGATTTCCAAGGAAGATTTTAAAAAGAATTACCTGGATAAAAGAAAACCTTTAATCATAAAGGGACTTACAAAAGATTGGCCAGCAAGAGAAAAATGGTCAACAGAGTATTTCAAGCAGATTGCTGGAGATATAGAGGTTAAACTTGTAGATAATTCAAAGGCAGATCCAAAAAAAGTAATCAATGCTTCGATTGCGAGTATGAAATTTGGAGAATATCTGGATTTGATAAAGCGTGAACCAACCCAATTGCGTATTTTTTTCTTCAATCTTTTCAAGCACAGACCCGAATTAATTGATGATGTAAAAGTTCCCAAAGAATTAATGGGAGGTTTTATAGAAAGTATGCCCGCCATGTTTTTTGGCGGTTCTAAGGCAATTACTTTTCTGCATTATGATATCGATTTGCCGCATCTTTTTCATACGCATTTCGGCGGAAGAAAGCATATTATCTTATTTGATAACAAATGGAAGAAAAGACTTTACTGTCTTCCAAATACCACTTATGCATTAGAAGATTATGACGTGGCTAATCCCGATTTTGAAAAATTTCCTGCTCTAAAAGGAGTGGAAGGTTATGAGGTTTTTCTCGAGCATGGAGATACCTTATTCATGCCAACCGGAATGTGGCATTGGATGCGTTATATAGATGGTTCTTTTTCTCTAACACTTCGTGCTTGGGATTCATCGATTTCCCGTAAAGTAGCTAGTGTATGGAGTTTATTTATGCACGGTGCAGTTGACAGTGGCATAAAAGTAATTTTTAGGGAGCGTTATGCTGTATGGCGAGAAAAACTAGCTTATAAAATTGCTGAGAAAGAATTAAAGAAGGATTTGAGAAAGGCAAGTTAAGCGTTATGCAATTGAGAAAAATTCCGCAGAAATAAATATCGGTAGCAACGGAATTTATTCCGTTGATCATCCGTAAAGATTGTCATTTCGACGAAGGAGAAATCTCCACGAGTAGCTCCGTACGGAATGTCGCCAATCTTTGCAGAGTCGCTTACGAAGATTTCTCCTTCGTCGAAATGACATATTGTGTGTAATATGACTTTCAGTTCTTTATTAAAATCTATCAAATATCTATGTACAGGCTTTGCTGAAAACTTATAGGGTGTAAAACAAAAAATCCCAAGAAGCAATTTCTTGAGATTTTGTATTGAATTTTTATGTTTTTTAGAAAGATTATTTCTCTTTCATTAATTTTTCCAAATATTCATTTTTTTCTTTTTCTGCCAAAACCAAACGTTCGTAAAGTTCAACTACTTTATCTAACGGATTGAATGTGCAATAATTTGCATGAAACATTCCGTTTGATCCATTACAGCTGTTATCGTAAAAATTATTAAAATAATTTATCATATTTTCTTCGGTAAAGTTTTTTATTGCTTCGGCACTTACTCCAAGCGCTTTTGCTACTTCTTCAAGTTTTTCGTCATCAATAGTTTCGCTATTTTCTATTATCGATACAGATTGTTGTGATATTCCTAAAGCCTGTGCCAATGCTTCTTGTTTCATATCTTTAAGTTCGCGAATACGGCTTATTTGTCGTCCTATGTGTTTTGGTTTTGTTGCTGTGTTCATAATTCAAAGATATTTATATTACTTTAGAAAGAATAGATTTCTGTAAAAAACAGGTTTGCATTAGTATGATACAATAAAGCTATTATCATTTACAAAAACAAAAATACAATTTTTCAGACAAGTTATTAATTGTACTCATAAAACTTATATGGTTTAAAACAAAAAATCCCAAGAAGTAATTTTCTTGGGATTTCTATTTTAAGTAGTTTTAAAACTATCTAATATCATTATTTTGAATCAAATCGATATATAAGTTAATCTTATCTTTCAATTCTTTTCTTGGCGTGATAAAGTCTAAGAAACCGTGTTCTAATAAAAACTCAGCAGTTTGGAAACCTTCTGGCAAATCTTTTCCTGTAGTATCGCGAACAACACGAGGACCAGCAAAACCAATCAAAGCGCCTGGTTCAGAGATGTTGATGTCTCCTAACATTGCGTAAGATGCAGTTGTTCCTCCAGTTGTGGGATCTGTACAAAGAGAGATGTAAGGTAATTTAGCTTCAGCTAATTGAGCTAGTTTTACAGAAGTTTTTGCTAATTGCATTAAAGAATAAGCAGCTTCCATCATACGAGCTCCACCAGATTTAGAAATCATTACAAAAGGAAGTTTGTTTTTGATAGCGTGATCAATACCTCTTGCGATTTTCTCACCTACAACCGCTCCCATAGATCCACCGATAAAAGCAAAATCCATACAGCAGATTACAAGTTCTTTTCCTTTAGATTTTCCTACTCCCGTACGTACAGCGTCTTTAAGGTGAGTTTTCTCCATTACATCTTTCAATCTGTCTGCATATTTCTTTGTGTCAACAAAGTGCAAAGGATCTTTAGAAGTCATGTTTTTGTCTAACTCAACAAATTCGTTGTTGTCGAATAAAATTTCAAAATAGGTTGCGCTTCCAATTCGAACGTGAAAATCATCTTCAGGGCTTACGAATAAATTTCTCGCTAATTCGTCAGCATCAATAATTTTTCCAGTAGGAGATTTGTACCACAATCCTTTCGGAACGTCCATCTTATCTTCTGTCGCGGTCGTAATCCCTTTTTCTTGTCTTTTAAACCAAGCCATATTGAATGTTTTTTTTGTTTTAGGTTTCAAGTTTCAAGTTGCGAAACCTGAAACTTGAAACGTTAAACTTGAAACTTTTTTATTATAGTGTATTCACGTTATTTAAATCAGCAAAAGCTTGTTCAAGTCTTGCATTGAATGTAACTTCGCTTTCACGAACCCATCTTCTTGGATCGTAATATTTTTTGTTTGGAGCATCTGGACCTTCTGGGTTTCCAATTTGAGATTTCAAATAGTCAAGGTTTTTAACCATATAATCACGGATTCCTTCAGTGTATGCAAACTGTAAATCTGTATCGATGTTCATTTTGATAACTCCGTAGCTAATTCCTTCTCTGATTTCTTCAAGTGTAGAACCTGAACCTCCGTGGAAAACGAAATCAACTGGATTGTGTCCTGTGTTGAATTTGTTTTGTACGAAATCTTGAGAATTTTTTAAGATTTTTGGAGTTAATTTTACGTTTCCTGGTTTGTAAACACCGTGAACGTTTCCGAAAGCAGCAGCAATTGTAAATTTAGGGCTCACTTTAGATAATTCTTCGTAAGCGTAAGCTACTTCTTCTGGCTGAGTGTATAATTTTGAGCTGTCAACATCAGAGTTATCAACACCATCTTCTTCACCACCTGTAATACCAAGCTCGATTTCTAATGTCATACCCATTTTGCTCATTCTTGCTAAGTATTCTTTGCAGATCTCAATGTTTTCTTCGATTGGTTCCTCAGACAAATCGATCATGTGAGAACTAAATAATGGTTTTCCTGTTTCTGCGAAATGTTTTTCAGAAGCATCTAATAAACCATCAATCCAAGGTAAAAGTTTTTTTGCACAGTGGTCAGTATGTAAGATTACAGTTGCACCGTAAGCTTCTGCCAAAGTATGAATATGTTTTGCTCCTGCGATTCCTCCCGCGATTGCTGCTTTTTCACCTGCATTAGATAATCCTTTTCCAGCGTTGAATTGTGCTCCTCCGTTAGAAAATTGAATGATAACTGGCGCGTTAAGTTTCGCTGCAGTTTCAAGAACTCCATTAATTGTGCTTGATCCAGTAACGTTTACTGCTGGAAGAGCAAAACCCTTCTCTTTCGCATAATTAAAGATCTCTTGTACTTGATCTCCTGTAGCTACTCCTGGTTTAATGTTGTGTGCCATTTTAATTTTTTTTATAGTTGTTTTTAGTTTTTAGGTTGCAAAAATAAGAATTAATTAGCATTAGAAAGGATAATTTATACCAAAATTTAAAACTGAATGCCCAAAATTGTATTCTTTAAACCATCGGTCTCCCTTCTCATGTGCTGGATTATAAGTCTTAAAGCCTAAATCTAAACGAATCACAAAAAAGCTTAAATCGTATCTTAAACCGAATCCTGTACCTAAAGCAATTTCAGCTAAATCGTTTAAGTTGTCGAATCTTGCTTTCGGATCTATGACATTATCGAGCACATTCCAGATATTTCCGGCGTCTGCAAAGAATGCTCCTTTAACATCTCCGAAAACTTTGAATCGAAATTCGGCACTCGCTGCAATTTTCATATTCGCCTCATTAAAGTCGTTTACGGCATTCGTGCTTCCAGGCCCTAAAGCGTAAGGCTGCCAAGCACGGTTGTCATTGGAACCTCCGCCATAATAACTTCGTGAAAACGGAATGTAGTTTGAATTTCCAAACGGAATCGCAATTCCAAAGAAGCTTCTAACTGCTAAAACTTTCTCTTTCCCAAAATCCCAGTGTTTAATATAGTCAAATTCAGTTTTTATATATTCTGAATATTCCAAATTAAAAATCTCGTAATTGCCTTTTGCGTTTTTTTGAAGATTTCCGACTTCAGAAATTAATGACAATAATGTTCCAGCAGATTCAATTTTGGTTCTGAATTGATAGAAATTATTATCGGCCAGATCTTTTTTGGTTGTTTTGGTAAAAGAAAAGCTTGTTGCAAGAATAAAATCATTCTCGGTCAAACGAACTCTTCTTTCTTCAATACTTTCAACTTCTTGGTATTGTGAGTCAGTCGGAACTAAAGCTGTTTTTCCTGTTAATACGTCATTTGTAAATCCGGTAGTTCCTTTTGGAATTGTAAGATCTTTTCTAGCTTGTTCCTCTGGTGTAGTTCCCCAGTTATTGATATTGGTATTATAATCTTTCCCGATAAAATTCAAATCATCGTAAGAAGAAGTATATACATTAAAATAATTGTCTGGATTTAAGTTACGAACAAACTGTGCGTTTAGCAATTCAAATTTTGCTGTATTATGACGTTTTGGTGTCCAGTTGTATGAGATACCGCCTGTGAAATTTTCTTTATCCAAACCAATATTTCGCTGTTTCGAAAAACCAGATGTTATAGAAGTGTAGGGAATCATACTCTTCGGAATAATCTTTTCTGTTCCAAAGGGGAGTAGAATTCTAGGAAAATTCAATTTCATATCCAAACCATACTCAGAGACATTAAAGAAATTATTGTTCGGATTTGCCATATCTCTGGATGATCCAACGTTTAAACGCGCTGAAATTTCTAAAGTTTCTGCACGGTTAAATACATTTCGAATAGTTTCAGAAACACTGGCTCCAATTCCGAAATCCTGAATGTTAGAATGTGTTACGTCAAGAGTGGCTCCAAAACTGTATTTTTTTCTCGGAGTCAAATAAACATTGGCAATAAGAGATTGCGCTGTAGAATCTCTTTTGTCTACTTCGTATTGAATTGATGGATAGTTGAAAATCCTTAAATTATTTAGATATCGAGAAGAAAGAGTAGTTCTGAAATCGGCAAAAGTACTTCCTTTCGTAATGAAAATAGCGTCAGTAATAGCGCGTGGTTTGTATTTTAAAGTCTTGTAACTGTATAAATTAAAATTATTGTACGTTACACTGTCTGTTGGTTTTTTCTTGGCATTTGCAGCAGAATAATCTGTGTAAATGTTTACATCGCTAATTTTATACAATTTAAAAGGTTCTGTACGGCTAGAATCTCGCTCTTGAATTGTATTGTTGTTTATAATCAAAGTGACATCAGCTTTGGCTTTTTTGCCAATAGTATCAATGTCAAAAGTTACATAAGTAGGCTGAAAATAGTAAGCACCGTGATTTCTAAAGTATGTTGTAATACGGTTTTTTTCTTCTTCAAAATCTGTGGTTTTGTATTGATTTCCAGATTTTAACAAAGAAGGTTCATTGTTGGTTCTGTATAATGAGTCCAGTGCAGGAGTCATTATTTTAGTTGTAATAGTATCTAATTTGTAAGCTGGTCCTGTAGTGATATTATAATTAATTGTGGCTCTCTTTATTCCAACTGTATCAATAGTGTAATCTGTTTTAACATTAAAATAACCACTATTAAAATAATAGTATTTTAAGCGCAGTAATGATTTTTTAGTTTTTGAAGTGTCAATTATTACTGGTGGTTCTCCAGTATTTTTTAGAAATTCATGAATTCCTTTATAATAGAAAGATTGTCCAAGGCGATCTACCTGTTTTGCTGAGAATATTTTTGACATACGCTCATACTTTCCAGGATTGTTTTTAAATTTGGCCTGATAAGTAGAATCTGGATTTAAATTGGCTAAATTGTACAGGTTTAATCGAAGCTTATAACCTAATAGTTTCCCATTTGGTTTTTGGTACATCTGATTAGAAGCTGTCTCATCGTTTGTCGATTTTCCGTTAACTAGAATATTATTTTTTACAAGAAGGTTTTTTCCATCGGGAACTCTTTTTACGGCATTACAAGCGCAAATTAATATTGCAATTAGAAGAAATGCTATTATTTTTGTGGAATTCTTTTTCAAGTGTTTTTTAATATTTAATTCAAAAGTACATTATTTTATGGTTAGTAAAAACCAAATAAAGCTTATCTCAGGCTTACATCAAAAAAAGCAGCGTTTTGCTAATCAATTATTCTTTGCTGAAGGAGTAAAAGTAATTCAAGAATTGCTGCAATCCAATTTTGAATTAGAACATTTATACACCACATTGAATGATTTTGAAACAGTTCATGCTTCACAACGCACTCTTATTAATGATCAGGAACTGAAAAAAATAAGCGCTTTGTCGACTCCAAATTCTTGTCTGGCAGTTTTTAAAATTCCAGCCGAAAAGAAGATAATCAATTCGGGTTTAATTTTAGCCTTAGACGATATTAGAGATCCCGGAAATTTAGGAACTATTTTGCGTCTGTGCGATTGGTTTGGTATTAAGCAAATTGTCTGTTCTAAAGAAACAGTAGATATTTATAATCCGAAAGTGGTACAAGCTACAATGGGGTCTATTGCCAGAGTAAATGTAAGTTATGTCGATTTAAAACTTTTTATTGCTCAAACTAAACTGCCTGTTTTTGGAACTTTTATGGACGGAGAAAATATCTATCAATCTAAATTGCCACAAGAAGGAATCATTATCATGGGTAATGAAGCCAACGGAATTTCAGAAGAGATTGAAAAGATCATAACCAGCCGCCTCACAATTCCTCGATTTGGAGAGCTTCAAAAAACAGAAAGTTTAAATGTAGCTACTGCAACAGCAATTATTCTTAGTGAATTTAAACGAAATAGTTGATATTTTGTTTTAATGAAAAGTGAAATTTATTAAAATCGCTCTAGATTTCATCGAATCAATATTTCCTGTCCAAGGGCTGTCTGGAGTTTTGTCTCTAATTAGCTCATCGGTTATGCCGAACATTCCTCTAACAGAAGGAGAGAAGATAAAGTATTCGGTGAAAATATCAATTCCTAGACCTAATTCGTAGGCAGCAGTCCATTGTTTTACTCTAAATTTCTGCTCAAAGTTATCGTCTTGAGATTTGGCGTTACTTGATAAATTTAAAGTCGTAGACATACCGCCAACCAAGTACGGGCGTATGTTTCCTGTACGCTTCGCAGAAAATTTCAATAATAAAGGAAAGTGAATGTAAGTGCTGTTTACCTCTCTAAGGTAATCGCTTTCTTTATTGCTAATGCCCGGAAAAAAAAGATCACGTTTCGTATAGTACAAACCCGGCTCAAAACGGAGATTTATATATTCTTGAAGTCTTAAATCGGCCACAACACCAACATTAAAGCCGGTTGTCTTTTTTACCTGAATATCTTGCTGTACAGGAGTTTTGTAATCAAATTTAAAGTCAAAACTATTAAAACCTAGATAGTAGCCAAAGTAAATACGCTGTTTCTGCCAGTTTTCAAGATTAATAATAGGATCTTTGCTAAACATGTTTTTAGCAAATTGCGAATGTCCTTTTGTCGTTAAGACCAATAAAAATAAGATTACAATTTTTTTCATACTATTTTTTAGATGCAGAATAAATTGTTGCGACACCAAAAGTTTGAGGCATTGCCACAACATCTATAAACCCAGTTTTTCTCAAAATATTGTTTAAGGCTTCTCCATAAGGAAAAGCGGCAGCCGATTCAGATAAATAGCCATACGCATCGTTATCTTTAGAAAATAATTTTCCGATTAACGGAAGTATATTTTTGCTGTAAAAATTGTATCCTTGTTTATAAGGAAATTTATCTGGAACAGAAGTTTCTAAAATAACAAAAATTCCGTTTGGTTTTAAAACTCTTAAGATTTCTCCAAAACCTTTTTCTAAGTTTTCAAAATTTCTTACACCAAAACCAACTGTAATAGCGTCAAAATAATTGTCTTCAAAAGGCATGTTTTCAGAATCTCCTAAAACGAGTTCGATAACATTCGAAAGGTTTTTTTCTTCTACTTTCTTTTTTCCTACTTCCAGCATTCCGGCAGAAATATCAAGGCCGATAATTTTTTCAGCATTAGTTTGTGAAAGTAAAATGGCTAAATCACCAGTTCCTGTTGCAATATCAAGAATAACTTTTGGTTTTTTGTCTGATACTAATTTTAATACTTTTTTACGCCATTTAACGTCAATTCCAAAAGAGATTACGCGATTCAAATTATCGTAATTCCCAGAAATGGTATCAAACATTTGGGTTACTTGCTCTTTTTTACCTAAAGAAGAGTCTTTATACGGAGTTATTTTTTCAGACATTTTTTTTATTTAGGCAAATATAAACAATCTAGTTTAACTGTAATTGAGTTTTTTAATTTGTAAAATAAATGTTTAGAAAGATTTAATTTAAGACAGATTTTGCCATCCCTAAATCTAGGTATTTTGCTAAAATCCCTAAATCTTGGTATTGTCTAATAGCGCTATTATGAGCAACTTTGTTTAAGTAAAAATGATTAAAGTTTTAATGATTGATCATGTCGCTATGACTTAAACAGATGATTGCTTTTTTGCGCTGGCAATTCATTTGTTCATGAAAGAGTTTTGTAAAGTATTGTTCTTGGGGGGAAATACTAATATTAAGTGCAAAGTACGTTCTTAGGATTAAATTTGTTTTTGGAAATTTTAATTTTCTGCCTTTAATATCTTAGTGGTATTTGTTGTTAAAGGCGTTTGAGACTTAGGTCTCAATAACATTAAATGTTATTCAGTTTTACAAATGTTTCTCGACATTTGTGATTTTTAAACAAAAATTTTTTCTTGAGCGAGTCAGGCTTTAAAAATCAATTATTTAAAAACATCCTCCCTAAAAAGAGGATGTTTTTTATTTATTTTCTAATGTAAGTTTCATAGGTATAATCATAAAGATGTTTCTCGTCTTTATAATTTTCTTCAGATTCTACCAAAACCCATTCGCTTTTATTGATTTTAGGAAAAAAAGCATCTGCTTCAAAAGAATGATGAACTTTGGTTAATTCTATAATATCGGTAAATGGAAGAGCAAGATTGTAAATTTCTCCACCGCCAATAACATAACTATCATCATTTTCTGGACATAAAGCAATTGCTTTTTCAATACTGTCTACCACAATGCATCCTTCTGGTTTATAATTTTCTTGACGAGAAATTACAATATGAACGCGATCTGGTAATGGTTTCGGAAAGCTTTCAAAAGTTTTCCTTCCCATAATAATATGATGGCCAGTTGTAAGCGATTTAAATCTTTTAAAATCATTTGGAAGATGCCAAACTAATTCGTTGTTTTTTCCAAGCGCATTATTTTCGGCCGCAGCCGCTATCATTATAATCATGGTAAGCCTAACTAAATTTTATTTTCATTCTCTTCATTAATAGAAGATTCAAGCCGACTGATCCTTTTTTGCTGTAAAGCAACTAATCGGTCAATTTGTTCTCTTTCCCATTTTTTATTCATAAAACGGTCAGTTATATACACTTTTATAAAATGTAGAATAAAAAGGAAAAGCCAGATTGTAATTCCCCAAATACACCAGTTTTGGGTCGTGCCCTCGCCAAAACCAAAAAACTTGTTAGCAATAAATAAAAATAAACTTCCTAGAAGGAAAAGAACAAAATGAAAATATAGGATTTTTTTTTGTCTTAATCGTCGTCTAGCGTATTCGTATTGTTCGTGCACTTCTTTTTCCATAAGATAAAAATGAGATTATAAAGTTAAAATTTATTTTGGAAAGACAATATTTTGGTTGCGGAATATTTGTTTTTTAATGGTCTAAGAATTTGAATAACAAAATTTTAACCGATTTAAATTGCTAATAAAGCGAAAAAAATATACTGTTTTTAGTATTATCATAAATCGGTTCCGGTAGTAGCAAGTGTTTCGTTGAATTTAATTAATTTTAGATGTATAAATCTAAAAACGAAATAGTTATGTCTTTGAAAAAACAATTTATCAAAACGAAGCCGGTTGTTAAAGTTACATTTTCAATAGATGCCAAAGATGCTGATTCGGCAGCGGTGGTTGGAGATTTTAATAACTGGAATGCCTCAGAAGGAGCTTTGAGCAAGTTAAAAAACGGAACGTTTAAAGCAACTTACGATTTGGTGAAAGATGCGATTTACGAATTTAAGTATGTAATTGACGGAATTTATGTTAACGATCCTGAAGCCGATTTTTACAAATGGAATGACTATGCCGGAAGTGAAAATGGAGTTTTAGTTGTATAAAAAAATCCGCTTAAATTTTTAAGCGGATTTTTTTATAATTATACAGCAACACTTCCTTTTATGGCTGGATGTGGATCGTAATCTACTAGTGTAAAATCATTAAAATCAAAATCAAAAATGTTTTTAATCTCCGGATTTAAAATCATTTTTGGTAATGGTTTTGGTTTACGTGTCAATTGCAATTCTAATTGCTCAAAATGATTGTTGTAAATATGTGCGTCGCCAAACGTGTGAATAAATTCGCCTGGTTCTAAGTCGCATACTTGTGCGATCATCATTGTCAATAATGCATAAGAAGCTATGTTAAAAGGAACTCCCAAAAAGATATCAGCACTTCGCTGATACAATTGGCAAGAAAGTTTTCCTTTTGTTTCGCCTTTTTCAAGATCTGGACTTGCCACATAAAACTGAAAAAAAGCATGGCAAGGTGGTAATGCTGCTTTGTTGTTAGCCACATTTTCCTCAAAAGACTTTTTAGTATCTGGCAAAACCGAAGGATTCCATGCAGAAACTAGCATTCTTCGGCTATTCGGATTTGCTTTTAATTCTTTAATTAATTCAGAAATCTGATCTATTTCTTCACTGTTCCAATTACGCCATTGGTGGCCATAAACAGGTCCTAAATCGCCATTAGAATCTGCCCATTCATCCCAAATTTTAACTCCATTTTCTTGAAGGTATTTTACGTTTGTATCGCCTTTTAAAAACCAAAGCAATTCGTAAATGATCGATTTTAAATGAAGTTTTTTTGTTGTAACCATTGGGAAGCCCTCACTTAAATCAAAACGCATTTGGTAACCAAAAACACTTTTTGTTCCGGTTCCAGTTCGGTCTCCTTTTTGATTGCCGTTTTCTAAAACGTGTTTTACTAAATCTAAGTATTGCTTCATCTTTGTTTAATCGTTTAATCGTGGATCTGTTTAATTGTAAATTTGTTTAATCGATTTAACGAATAAACGGTTTAACGAATAAACATTAAAATTTATCTTCTAGAGATTTCGTCTCTAATTTTTGCTGCTTTTTCGTAATCTTCCTGAGAAACGGCTTGATCTAAAAGCTCGTTTAGTTCTTGTAAACTATGTTTTGCGTACACATCTCCAGATTGGTTGCTTTCTTCTTCGTGTCCAAAAGTTTCAGGATTAGAAAGAACATCATCTATTTCTTGAGCGCCAGAATCTGTTTCTGCAGTATTAGATTTTAGATAAATTCCTGCTTTGTCTAAAATGTTTTTGTAAGTAAAAATAGGAGCATTAAAACGCAATGCTAAGGCAATAGCATCAGAGGTTCTAGCATCTATAATCTCTTCGATTTTATCTCTTTCGCAGATCAGGCTAGAATAAAAAACACCATCAACTAATTTGTGGATAATGACTTGTTTTACCACAATGTCAAATCTTT
This sequence comes from Flavobacterium sp. LPB0248, assembly GCF_013388355.1. Taxonomy (GTDB): domain Bacteria; phylum Bacteroidota; class Bacteroidia; order Flavobacteriales; family Flavobacteriaceae; genus Flavobacterium. Next base: position 2,153,642 of record NZ_CP058246.1, on the reverse strand, counting down.
CAGCAAAATTCTTGAATAAATCATGTGTTAATGGACGTGGCGGTTTTATTTCTTTCTCTAAAGCAATAGCGATTGACTGGGCTTCAAAAGCACCAATAACAATAGGTAATTTTCTTTCGCCATCCACTTCATTCAAAATTAAGGCATAAGCGCCATTTTGAGTTTGACTGTATGAAATTCCTTTTATGGATAATTTTACTAGACTCATATATGTTTGTAAAAAAGGCACTTAGCACCTTATTTTAATACTGTTTTGGTTTAAAAAATAAAGCTGCAATTTTAATCAAAAAATATGGAACAAAAAAGCTGCCTATAAACAAAGATACAACATCTTGTTTTTAGGCAGCAATATTTTTAAAGAGAATTCTTTGTGTTAAGAGTGCTGAGCTTTAAAAGCTTTTAATTTCTCTGTTAATTGTGGTACAATTTCAAAAGCATCTCCAACTACACCATAATCAGCCACTTTAAAGAAGGGAGCTTCAGGATCGTTATTGATAACTACTTTTACTTTAGAAGAGTTAATACCTGCAATGTGCTGGATAGCTCCAGAAATACCAATAGCAATATATAAGTTTGTTGCAACTGGTTTTCCTGTTTGCCCAACGTGTTCGCTGTGAGGTCTCCATCCTAAATCTGAAACTGGTTTAGAACAAGCCGTTGCAGCGCCTAGAACAGCAGCAAGATCTTCTACTAATCCCCAGTTTTCTGGACCTTTTAATCCGCGTCCGCCAGAAACTACGATATCCGCGTCAGCGATAGAAACTTTTCCAGATACTTTTTCTACAGATTCTACTTTTACACCAAAATCATTGTCTCCAATTGTTGGATTGAAATCTTCTGCTGCAGCCGCTCCTGCGCTTTCAAAAAGGCCATAAGAGTTTTTAGCCAAACCAAGCACTTTTACGTCTGTACTGATTTCTGTAATATTGAAAGCTTTGTTTGAGAAAGCATTTCTCTTTACTTGGAAAGGAGAAGTGCTAACTGGCAATCCAACCACATTTGAAGCGAAACCAGCATTTAAACCTACCGCAACTAGTGGAGAAAGGTAAATACTGTCTGTTGTAGAAGAAAGTAAAACTAATTTTGTTCCTTCTTTTTCAGCTGCTTGTTTAATTACATCAGCATAAGCCTTTGCGTTAAAACCAGCTAATTTATCGTTGTTTACTTTTAGAACTTTATCAACGCCGTATTTGCCTAATTCGCTTACATCGCTCATGTTTACAGTCAAAGCTGTAACAGTTGTTCCTAATGATTCAGCTACTTTTTTAGCATAAGAAGCTAATTCGAAAGCTACTTTTTTAAATTTTCCTTCTGCAGATTCTGCATATATTAATATTGACATAATAATTTTTTGTTTAAAAGTTTAAAGTTTCAGGTTTCAAGTTCATAAACTGAGACTGAAAACCGAGACTGAATACTGATTACTAGATTACCTTCGCTTCGTTGTGTAATAAATTGATTAACTCATCTAAATTATCAGGAGAAACTAATTTTACTGCTGATTTTGGAGCTGGTTTTTCAAATTTCACTGCTTTTGTATTTACAGCTGCATCAACTGGCTCAAGGATAGTTAAAGCTTTTGTTCTTGCAGTCATAATTCCTCTCATGTTTGGAATACGTAAATCTTTTTCTTCAACAAGACCTTTTTGAGCTCCAATAATTAATGGAAGAGTAGTGCTTACAGTTTCTTTTCCGCCATCAATTTCACGAACTGCTTTTACGTTGTTTCCGTCAACAGTTAAGCTTGTACAGGAATTTAAGAAGTTAGAACCTAAAATTCCAGCAATCATTCCAGGAACCATTCCTCCGTTATAATCTAAAGATTCTTTTCCTGCAATTACAAGGTCATAACCTCCGTTTTTAATAACTTCTGCTAATTGCTTAGCAACAAAGAATCCGTCAGTTGGATTTGCATTCACACGAATTGCTTCGTTTGCACCAATTGCTAATGCTTTACGCAAAGTTGGTTCAGTATCAGGACCTCCAACGTTTACAACCGTTACATTTGCACCTTGCTGCTCTTGAAACCAGATAGCGCGTGTAAGACCAAATTCGTCGTTAGGGTTAATTACATATTGTACTCCATTAGTGTCAAATTCTGAGTCACCGTTGGTAAAGTTAATTTTTGAAGTAGTATCAGGCACATGGCTGATGCAAACTAGTATTTTCATAAGTATATATTTTGAATTTATAATATGCTTTTACAAATTTAGAATTTAATTTGGAATAATTATACTATGCATGCATAATATTTTTTAAAACTATTACGATTTCGCTAATTGTGTAGTTTTAACTGAATTTCATCGGAATCTAAAAATAAAACAATACTCATTTTGCTTGATTGTTAGGAATTTTGCAATAACTGACAGTTGGATAGCAATTTGGTTTTTGTCTGAGAAATACTAATTTTTGGTTTTTTACGTTATGATGAGTGAATTTGAAGAAACAAGAATTAAACAAATGCATGAAAGTTTGTCTAAAAAATATTTTGAGAGAGATTAAGTGTGAATTACACGCTCTTATATCGATTTCGTTAATGTCACAATAAAGTTTAAAAAGTTAAAACCTGAGAACAGATAGAAGTTCATGCGATTTTAAATTCAATTTATGCTTTTAAGTTATTTAAAATATTTATTTTTGCTCTTCAGAAAATTCAACATACAATATAAAATATGAGAACAATACAATTTAGAGAGGCCATTTGTGAAGCGATGAGCGAAGAAATGCGTCGCGATGAATCCATATATTTAATGGGAGAAGAGGTTGCAGAATACAATGGAGCTTACAAAGCTTCTAAAGGAATGCTTGCTGAGTTTGGTGAAAAAAGAGTAATTGATACTCCAATTGCTGAGCTTGGATTTTCAGGAATTGCAGTAGGTTCTGCAATGAACGGAAACCGCCCTATTGTAGAATATATGACATTCAACTTCTGTTTAGTTGGTATTGATCAAATTATAAACAACGCTGCTAAAATGCGTCAAATGACAGGAGGACAGTTTAATGTGCCTATCGTTTTCCGCGGACCAACAGCTTCTGCTGGTCAATTAGGAGCTACTCACTCACAAGCTTTAGAAAACTGGTTTGCTAATACTCCAGGTTTAAAAGTTGTTGTTCCTTCAACTCCTTATGATGCAAAAGGACTTTTAAAATCAGCTATCCGTGATAACGATCCAGTTATTTTCATGGAATCTGAGCAGATGTACGGAGACAAAGGTGAAGTGCCAGACGGAGAATATACAATTCCTCTAGGTGTTGCTGATGTTAAACGTGAAGGAACAGATGTAACGATTGTTTCATTTGGAAAAATTATCAAAGAAGCTTTTATCGCTGCTGATGAATTAGCTAAAGAAGGAATCTCTTGTGAGATTATCGATTTAAGAACAGTTCGTCCAATGGATAAAGATGCGATCTTAAAATCGGTTAAAAAAACAAACCGTTTAGTAATTCTTGAAGAAGCTTGGCCAGTTGCCAGCCTTTCTTCTGAAATCTCTTATATCGTTCAAGAACAAGCATTCGACTTCCTTGATGCGCCAATTCAACGTATTACAACAGCAGATACTCCTGCACCGTATTCTCCAGTATTGCTTAAAGACTGGTTGCCAAATGCAGGTGATGTAGTAAAAGCAGTTAAAAAAGTATTGTACAAATAATACAAATACATAATACTCATAAAACTTCATCAGACAGAATGGATTGGTGAAGTTTTTTTTTACTTTATAATGAACAAATTAACTCTACTTCTCTTATATATTGTATTTGCATTTGCGAATGTTGTTACTGCACAAACTAAAGTGAGTGGAGTTGTTTTGGACAAATCGAATCAGCCAATACCTTTTGCAAATGTAGTTTTTAAGGGTTCTAATATCGGAATCGTTTCCAATGAAGACGGGCGTTTTTATCTAGAATCGCCAAATACTTACACTGCACTTTTGGTTACTTCAGCTGGATTTTCAGATAAAGAAGTTCCTTTAGATAAAGCAGTTAATTATAATTTTAAAATTGTTTTGTTCGAAGAGCAAGTGCTTAACGAAGTTGTAATTTATACCGGAAAAACTTCTAAGAAGAATAATCCGGCATTGGATATTTTGAGAAAAATCTGGGAAAGAAAACGTAAAAACGGATTATACCTGTTTAATCAATATCAAATGCAGAAGTATGAAAAAGTGGAATTTGACATGAACACTATTGATAGTGCCTTCATGAAGAATAAGCTTTTTAAAGGAATGGAGTTTATCTTTAATCACGTTGATACTTCAGACGTTACTGGAAAAACCTATTTGCCGATTTTTATCAACGAATCGGTTTATGATGTTTACGGAGATAATAAGTTAAAAAAGGTAAAAGAAAATCTTACCGGAAATAAAATGTCTGGTTTTAACGGAAATCAGCAAATTCTGTCTTTCGTTAAAGACCTTTATTCAGATTATAATATTTACGACAATCACCTGAAATTCTTTGATAAGAGTTTTACGAGTCCGCTTTCAAGAACAGGAATCGATGTTTACAATTATGTTTTAAAAGACAGTGCTTATATCGATAAAAAATGGTGTTATAATATTGTTTTTTACCCAAGACGTAAAAACGAGTTGACTTTTAAAGGAGACTTTTGGGTAAATGATACCACTTTTGCGATCAAGAAAATTAATATGGGTGTGACGAAAAGCGCCAATATTAACTGGGTAAAAGATATTTATATCGAACAGGAATTTGAAGTAGAAAATGATTCCGTTTTCCTTTTGACACGTGATTACATGATGTCTGATTTTGCTTTAAATAAAAAAGAAAAATCAAAAGGAGTTTATGGTAAAAGAACCACTTTATACCGCAATCATAAATTCAATATTCAGAAACCAGAGAAGTTTTATAAAGAAGAAGTCAATTTTATTGATAATGCTGTTTACGAACGACCACCTGAGTTCTGGGAAGAAAATCGTTTTGAAAAGCTAAATAAAGACGAGCAGGGAATTTATAAAATGCTTGATACACTGCAGACAGTCAAGCGATTTAAGCAACTTTATAATCTGGTCTCTATTTTAGGAAGTGGTTACATCGAATTTAAAAACTTCGATTACGGACCTATATTTTCAACTTTTGGATATAACGAAGTCGAAGGTTTGAGATTGAGAGTAGGAGGAAGAACCTATTTTGGACCAAATGATCCATGGCGTCTTCAAGCTTATACCGCATACGGATTTGATGATAATAAATTCAAATACGGAGTTTCTGGAAAATGGATGGTTGATAAGAAAAACCGAGTTATCATTTCTGGAGGAAACAGACGAGATATTGAACAGATTGGTGCCAGTTTAACCACTACCAATGACGTTCTAGGACGAAGTTTTGCCTCTTCGGCCTTGTTTACTACTGGAAGTAATGGAAAATTGACCAATATTAATTTGAGTAACATTTCTGTAGAAATGGAGCCTAAAAAGAATTTTATTGTCTCGGCAGGACTTTCATATCGAACATTAGAATCGGCATCGAAGACTTTTAGTTTAGATTATTATACAACTTTACCAACTGCAGCAAATCCAGCAGGTGTTGTCGAAAGTATGGTAAAACAATCTGAGGCCAATATTCAGTTTGAGTTTATGCCAAACAGAAAAACGATCGGTTATGGTGTAGAAAGGAGTTTAGTTGATAGTCCTTTTAGCCATTTCTTCGTGAATTTCAGTTACGGATTAAAAGGAGTTTTTGATAGTGATTTTGCGTATGAAAAAATTCAAGTTTTCTATAGACAGCCAATTATTATCGGGCCTTTAGGAAGAACAAATATTACAATTGAAACAGGAAAAACGTTTGGTACAATTCCGTTAGGTTTGATGAGCGTAATTCCGGGTAACCAGACTTATTTTACAATTGAAAATACATTTAGTAACTTGAATTTCTATGAATTCGTTACAGATCAATATACAACTTTGCAGTGGAATCATGATTTTGGCGGAAGATTGTTTGCGAGAATTCCATTCATGAGAAAACTGAATTGGAGAGAGTTTATCGGAATTAGAGCTGTTCACGGAACTATTTCTGATGCCAATCGCGCCATCAATGCTTCGGGATTACCATATAATGCTCCTGAAAAAGTATATTGGGAATATAATGCGGGAATTGGAAATATTTTTAAAGTTTTCCGTCTTGATTTTTCTTGGAGAGGAAATTATCTAGATATGCCAGACGCACACAAATTTGCAATTAAAGGATCTTTCGGGTTTTATTTTTAATTGTATTTTAGAGGCAAAGGTTCAAAGTTACAGAGTCGCAAAGGTTTTAAATCTTTGCGATTTTTTTTGTTTAAATATTTTATCTCACGCAGATTTTGCAGATAAGGCAGATTTGATATTCTTTAAATCGTTTAATTTATCTGCTAAATCTGCGAGATCTGCGAGAACTAAAAATTAGGATATAGTGTTTTTTGTTTAATTTTGATAAAGACTTTAATAACTTATGCAAGAAGCCATCGATTTTTTAACCAATAAAAATCCTGTATTTTTAGAAATTATCGAAAAATACGGATTACCTCCAATTCCGAGACGTCCGCCTGGATTTGAAACTTTGGTTTTATTAATTCTCGAGCAGCAGGTTTCCATAGATTCGGCAAAAGCTACTTTTTTAAAAATCAAATCTTTTACAACTTGCAATCCTGAAAATATGGCTATTCTTTCTGATGAAGAATATCGAAATTTAGGAGTGAGCCGCCAGAAAACAAAGTATATAAAGATTTTGGCAGAAGCGGTTTTAAACAAAGAATTAGATATTGAAAGTTTAGCTTCAAAGTCGGCAAAACAAGTTCGCGAAGAACTTATTAAATTAAAAGGAATCGGCAATTGGACAATTGATATTTATCTGATGTTTTGTTTGGAAGAACCCGATTTAATTCCGCTTGGCGATATAGCTGTAATAAATACGATCAAAGAATTGCTGAATATTCATGACAAACAAGAAATGGAAATTCATGCAGAACAATGGAGTCCGTATCGATCTTATGCGACCTATTTGCTTTGGCATTATTACCTAAAAAAGAGGAATCGAAGCATTACCTATTAAATGCTTGTTTTTTAAACTTTAATGCGCATAATTTAACCTTGTTTTTTATTGTAAAACTAGATTCTTTAGTTATTTTTGCAACCGAAATTATAGAAACAATAAAAAACGAAAATGACCGCAGACAAATTAACGACTTTCGATGTGTTAATCGAAATACCACGAGGAAGCAGAAATAAATACGAGTACGATTTTGAAATTAAAAGAATGCGTTTCGACAGAATGTTATTCTCTTCAATGATGTACCCAGCTGATTACGGATTTATTCCAGAAACTTTAGCTTTAGATGGTGATCCTCTTGACGTATTAGTTTTGGTAAACGAACCAACTTTCCCTGGATGTGTTATGGAAGTGAAGCCAATTGGTGTATTCCACATGGCAGATGATAAAGGACCAGACGAGAAAATTATTTGTGTACCAGTTTCAGATCCAATCTGGAATTCATTAAACGATCTTTCTGATATTAACGCTCACTTATTAAAAGAAATCGAGCACTTTTTCCAAGTTTACAAAGACCTTGAGAACAAAAAAGTTGATGTAGAAGGATGGGGAGACGTAAAAGAAGCTTACGACATTATCGCTGAGTGTACAAAACGTTTTGATGACATTGAAAATAAACCGGCTGGATTATTTAGCATTAAATAATTTTAACCGTATTCTAATATAAAAAAAGCAATACTGCCGTTAGGAGTATTGCTTTTTTGTTTAAATTCGTTTTAGTTAGATTGTTGACTATTAACCAAAACCATTAATATATTATGAATGCATTTATGATTTACCTGCCCATTATAATGGCAGTTTTAGGATTACTTTTCATGGGAATAAAAAGGACTTGGGTTTTAAAACAAGACGCTGGAGACGGTAAGATGAAAGAGATTTCAGATTATATCTACGAAGGAGCCTTAGCCTTTCTAAAAGCCGAATATAAACTATTAACCATCTTTGTAATTATTGCCAGTTTAGCTTTGGCGGGAATTACTTTTATTCCTGGAGTAAAAACACATTTATTAATCGTAATTGCCTTTATTTTTGGTGCCTTTTTTTCTGCTTTGGCGGGAAATATGGGAATGAAAATAGCGACTAAAACAAACGTTAGAACCACTCAAGCAGCACGTACTAGTTTACCACAGGCTCTAAAAGTTTCTTTTGGCGGCGGAACCGTAATGGGATTAGGCGTTGCCGGATTAGCCGTTTTAGGTTTAACATCATTTTTTATAATTTTCTTTCATTTGTTTTCTGGAGGAGTTTGGAAAGATACCGATACAATGACGGTTGTCTTGGAAACTTTAGCAGGATTTTCATTAGGTGCAGAATCAATCGCTTTATTTGCCAGAGTGGGTGGCGGAATCTATACAAAAGCAGCCGATGTTGGAGCAGATTTAGTTGGGAAAGTTGAAGCTGGAATTCCAGAAGATGATCCTCGTAATCCTGCTACAATTGCAGATAACGTAGGAGATAACGTAGGTGACGTTGCAGGTATGGGGGCCGATTTATTTGGATCTTATGTCGCAACTGTGCTAGCTGCAATGGTTCTTGGAAACTATGTAATAAAAGATATGGGCGGAAGTATTAATGACGCTTTTGGCGGAATCGGTCCAATTTTGCTTCCAATGGCAATTGCCGGTTTTGGAATTTTATTCTCGATCATAGGAACAACTTTAGTAAAAATTTCAGATGACAATGCTAAAGAAGCACAAGTACAGAAAGCATTAAATATAGGGAACTGGGTTTCTATTGTTTTAACAGCTGTGGCTTGTTTCTTTTTGGTGCAGCACATGCTTCCTGAAACAATGCAAATGACTTTCTTTGGAGAAGGTTCTAAAGCTATTTCTTCAATGCGTGTTTTCTACGCTACATTGGTCGGATTAGTTGTGGGTGGTGCTATTTCATCAGTAACAGAATATTATACAGGACTAGGAACAAAACCAGTTATGGCAATCGTTCAAAAATCATCTACAGGAGCGGGTACAAACGTAATTGCAGGTTTGGCAACCGGAATGATTTCTACTTTCCCAACAGTATTATTGTTCGCGGTAGCAATTTGGATTTCGTATGCTTTAGCAGGATTTTATGGAGTAGCTTTAGCAGCTTCTGCAATGATGGCTACAACAGCAATGCAATTGGCAATCGATGCTTTCGGACCAATTTCTGATAACGCTGGTGGAATCGCCGAAATGAGCGAATTGCCAAAAGAAGTTCGTACTAGAACTGATATTTTAGATTCAGTTGGAAACACAACTGCAGCAACTGGAAAAGGATTTGCAATTGCATCTGCAGCCTTAACTTCATTGGCTTTGTTTGCAGCATATGTAACTTTTACAGGAATAGACGGAATTAATATTTTTAAAGCACCAGTTCTAGCGATGTTATTTGTTGGTGGAATGATTCCTGTTGTTTTCTCTGCTTTAGCAATGAATTCTGTCGGAAAAGCGGCAATGGATATGGTATACGAAGTTCGCCGCCAGTTCAAAGAAATTCCTGGAATTATGGAAGGAACAGGAAAACCAGAATACGGAAAATGTGTTGAGATCTCTACAAAAGCTGCTTTAAGAGAAATGATGCTTCCAGGGATTTTAACGATTGGTTTTCCAATTTTAATTGTTCTTTTAGGAAAATTAGTTTACTCAGACAACAATCAGTTAATTGCTGAAATGTTAGGAGGGTATATGGCGGGAGTTACTGTTTCTGGAGTACTTTGGGCTGTTTTTCAAAACAATGCTGGAGGTGCTTGGGATAATGCTAAGAAATCTTTTGAAGCAGGAGTTATGATCAATGGAGAAATGACTTATAAAGGTTCAGATGCGCACAAAGCAGCTGTAACTGGAGATACAGTTGGAGATCCGTTTAAAGATACTTCTGGACCATCAATGAATATTTTAATCAAATTAACTTGCTTGATTGGTTTGGTAATCGCGCCAATTTTAGGAGAAGGTCACGAGTCATCAAACATTGCAGGAAAAGCTTCTTGCTGTGCTAAAACAGAAATGCATGCAGGAATGTCTAAATGTGGTGATATGTCTGGAATGACAAAAGAAGAATGTATTAAAATGTGTAAAGAAAAAGGTTGTTCTGAGGAAGAAACAGCTAAATGTCTGGCTCATTTTGACGCAACTGGAAAATATCAAAAAACAGATTGTTTTGATACCAGTAAATATGAGAAACAATCGGTTCGTGTTGAGGTTAAAAATATTAATGGAAAAACGACAGGAACTGTTACTAAAACAGAAAATGGCAAAACAACAACCGAAGTTTTTGAAGGAACTGAAGAAGAAGTTTTGGCTAAAGTTGAAGCTGCGAAATAAATGTAAAATTTGCGAAGCAGGAATTCGTATAAAAGTTGGAAAAAACTGCCCGATATTTTTCGGGCAGTTTTTTTTTGAAATAGGTTGAGTCAATTAAAATAATAGCCCAAAAAAGCTGATACAGTATTTCTGTATCAGCTTTTTTTTTGAATTTGATTGGAGTGTGCCTTTTTAGATTTAAATCAAAAACATTAAAAAAGTAATAAAAAAACTTAAAAAAAGAGATATTTCTTACATTAAAATACGAAATGTCTTAAAATGCAATTTTAAAAACTTCTAGTGGTAAAATTGGCTAAATGATAGAATGACCTTTGCAACGTTAATCTGATCACTTCTTTTTTTTAAATGTAAGTATTTGTAAACTAGTAGTGTAGGAGGTTTGGCTTTTGAAATGTAATGAATTTTAGTAAGAACATTTTGAAAGCTTAATTAATTAAAAATAATAATCATGAAACTTAAAATTATTTTTGCTTTAAAGCTCATTGTGTTTGTTATGCTCATAGGAGGAACTGCTTTTGCAGAAACTCTGAATGTTACCATAACAGATTCTAGTCGCTCTTACGAAGCTAGCATTAATTCTGGAGAATGTAGGGTAATAAACCCATTTGATTTTCAAGTAATGCAAAGTTTAACTATTGCAAGTTCTTTAGGAGGAAGCGACTGGGCAATAGATGGAAATTTTAGTGGTCTACCACCTTTTAAGGCTGGTATCTATGAATCATTTGTTGTCCCCCCCTCTTTACCACCTCTTACAATTAGCAAAGAACTTATTGGTTATCCTGATGGGGTGAGAATAGGAGATTTATTAACCTATCATATTACAATTACTAATCCCGGAAATACTGATAGACAAGTCAATGTGAGAGATTATATTACTTCTGTTTTAGATAAACCTTTTGGTATAAGTAATGGGGGGATTTATACATCAGCTAATAGAAATATTAACTGGACTAATTTAACAGTATTGGCAAATAATACTCTAACATTAGAATATAGTATTCTAGTGCCTAATACTTTACCTCTTACTCAAACAAAGATTAACAATACAGCTTATTTTACGGATCCTTTAGATGGCAAAGAGATTGCTTCAAACCCGGTTTCAGTTCCTGTATTATCTATGGGTTGTGTTGGAAATTCTCAATTGTTATTGACAGGAAGTGCAAATGACAAAAATAAAGATTATATTCAGCTAACAGCAGCCAGTGGTGGTCTAAGTGGTCAGGCTTGGAGTTTAAGTGAATTAAGTTTAGAAAATGATTTCAATATTAATTTTAATGCCTTTTTTGGTGCTGATCCAGGTGGAGCAGATGGTTTTGCTTTTATAATGAAAAGCCTTGATGCAGCCTCAACAGGTCTTGTTGGTGGAGGTTTAGGTTATGGTGGAATTGGTTCTAATGGTAAGGGACATTCCTTTATTGTTGAGTTTGACACTTTTTATAATGCAAGGGTTCCTGATAATGCTACGGGAGAACTTACAGATGATACAAAAGAAGATCATAGCACTTTTCAAACCAGTGGGGATTTTACTAAAAAAGGAAGAGTAGGTGATGAGGCCTATTTAGGAAATATTAAAGATGGGAAATGGCACGATGTTAGAATTCGTTGGACAGCAGCTTCACATTTTTTAGAGGTTTATTATGACGGAAAACTAATAAATTCATTAACTAGAGATTTAGTGGCTCTTGATTTTGCAGGGAATCCATTAATTAATTACGGATATACATCAAGTACAGGAGGTTCAAATAATGAACATGCAGTTTGTATTAAAGAAGTTACTACTTGTAAAGCAGGTACAACAGCTCCAGTTGTAAGTACAAAAGCAGCACAAACTATCTGTCTGGACACTACTTTTGATTTAAATTCGTTAATAACGAGTATGACTCCGTCGGGTACGGCATTGGTTTGGTATACAGATCAATATCATAGAGGTGAGGCTTATGCGACGCCAAATCAGGCAGTTGCTGGTACATATTATGCTTTTTACTATGATCCAGCAGATAATTGTTATTCGCCAGGAACAGCTGTTGTTACCTTAGATACATTACCAACTATTACTACAACAGGAACAGTCCCCACTTGCATAGGAGATACTGCAACTATGGCTGCAACACCAGCAGGAGGAAAATGGAGCAGTAGCAATCCAACAGTTTTATCTATAGATTCTATAACAGGATTGGCAACTGCATTAACAGCAGGAAATGCCGATATTATATATACTGCTTCAAGTGCCGGAGGTGGATGTACAACAACAGCTAAATTACCGGTTACGGTTACGGGTTGTACAAAGTTCACGGTTGTCAAAACCGTTGCCGATGCAAGCGGAGACAAAAAAGCACAGGCTAATGAAGAATTGACATACACCATTACGGTTAAGAATACGGGAAGCGCAACGATTAAAACCCTAACGGTGAGCGATGCGGTGCCGGCGAACACAGTTTATGTGAGCGGCGGAACATTAAGCGGCGGTAAAGTAAGTTTTACAGATGTTAATCTTGGAGTTGGAGCCAGCAGAAGCTACAGTTTTGTAGTGAAAGCAGCTTCAGACCTGACGGGAGTGGATGCGGTTTCGAATCTTGCCACAGTAAGCGGAGACGGAGGAAGCGATGTTCCATCGGCGCCTGAGGATCCTAAGAACCCAGGAAACCCAGACCCAAGCTGCACCAGCCCTGCAGGCTGTCCAACGGACATCCCAACGGATGATGCTCCTAAGTTTACGGTTGTCAAAACCGTTGCCGATGCAAGCGGAGACAAAAAAGCACAGGCTAATGAAGAATTGACATACACCATTACGGTTAAGAATACGGGAAGCGCAACAATCAAAACCCTGACGGTGAGCGATGCGGTGCCGGCGAACACAGTTTATGTGAGCGGCGGAACATTGACAGGTTCAACAGTAAGCTTCACAGCGGCAAACCTTGGAGTGGGAGGCAGCACAAGTTTTACATTCAAAGTAAAAGCTGCAGCCGATCTTACGGGAGTAAGTATTGTATCGAACTTGGCGACGGTAAGCGGAGACGGAAAAGATGTCCCATCTGCGCCTGAGGATCCTAAGAACCCAGGAAACCCGGACCCAAGCTGCACCAGCCCTGCAGGCTGTCCAACGGACATCCCAACGGATGATGCTCCTAAGTTCACGGTTGTCAAAACCGTTGCCGATGCCAATAAGAATGGCAAAGCGGAGGCAGGGGAAGAATTGACATACACCATTACGGTTAAGAATACGGGAAGCGCAACGATCAAAACCCTGACGGTGAGCGATGCGGTGCCGGCGAACACAGTTTATGTGAGCGGCGGAACATTGACAGGTTCAACAGTAAGCTTCACAGCGGCAAACCTTGGAGTGGGAGGCAGCACAAGTTTTACATTCAAAGTAAAAGCTGCAGCCGATCTTACGGGAGTAAGTATTGTATCGAACTTGGCGACGGTAAGCGGAGACGGAAAAGATGTCCCATCTGCGCCTGAGGATCCTAAGAACCCAGGAAACCCGGACCCAAGCTGCACCAGCCCTGCAGGCTGTCCAACGGACATCCCAACGGATGATGCTCCTAAGTTCACGGTTGTCAAAACCGTTGCCGATGCCAATAAGAATGGCAAAGCGGAGGCAGGGGAAGAATTGACATACACCATTACGGTTAAGAATACGGGAAGCGCAACGATCAAAACCCTGACGGTGAGCGATGCGGTGCCGGCGAACACAGTTTATGTGAGCGGCGGAACATTGACAGGTTCAACAGTAAGCTTCACAGCGGCAAACCTTGGAGTGGGAGGCAGCACAAGTTTTACATTCAAAGTAAAAGCGGCAGCCGATCTTACGGGAGTAAGTGTTGTATCGAACTTGGCGACGGTAAGCGGAGACGGAAAAGATGTCCCATCTGCGCCTGAGGATCCTAAGAATCCAGGAAACCCAGACCCAAGCTGCACCAGCCCTGCAGGCTGTCCAACGGACATCCCAACGGATGGAGCGCCTAAGTTCACGGTTGTCAAAACCGTTGCCGATGCCAATAAGAATGGCAAAGCGGAGGCAGGGGAAGAATTGACATACACCATTACGGTTAAGAATACGGGAAGCGCAACGATTAAAACCCTAACGGTGAGCGATGCGGTGCCGGCGAACACAGTTTATGTGAGCGGCGGAACATTAAGCGGCGGTAAAGTAAGTTTTACAGATGTTAATCTTGGAGTTGGAGCCAGCAGAAGCTACAGTTTTGTAGTGAAAACAGCTTCAGACCTGACGGGAGTGGATGCGGTTTCAAACCTTGCGACGGTAAGCGGAGACGGAAAAGATGTTCCATCTGCGCCTGAGGATCCTAAGAACCCAGGAAACCCAGACCCAAGCTGCACCAGCCCTGCAGGCTGTCCAACGGACATCCCAACGGATGATGCTCCTAAGTTCACGGTTGTCAAAACCGTTGCCGATGCGAGCGGAGACAAAAAAGCACAGGCTAATGAAGAATTGACATACACCATTACGGTTAAGAATACGGGAAGCGCAACGATCAAAACCCTGACGGTGAGCGATGCGGTGCCGGCGAACACAGTTTATGTGAGCGGCGGAACATTGACAGGTTCAACAGTAAGCTTCACAGCGGCAAACCTTGGAGTGGGAGGCAGCACAAGTTTTACATTCAAAGTAAAAGCGGCAGCCGATCTTACGGGAGTAAGTGTTGTATCGAACTTGGCGACGGTAAGCGGAGACGGAAAAGATGTCCCATCTGCGCCTGAGGATCCTAAGAACCCAGGAAACCCAGACCCAAGCTGCACCAGCCCTGCAGGCTGTCCAACGGACATCCCAACGGATGGAGCGCCTAAGTTCACGGTTGTCAAAACCGTTGCCGATGCCAATAAGAATGGCAAAGCGGAGGCAGGGGAAGAATTGACATACACCATTACGGTTAAAAATACGGGAAGCGCAACGATCAAAACCCTGACGGTGAGCGATGCGGTGCCGGCGAACACAGTTTATGTGAGCGGCGGAACATTAAGCGGCGGTAAAGTAAGTTTTGCAGATGTTAATCTTGGAGTTGGAGCCAGCAGAAGCTACAGTTTTGTAGTGAAAACAGCTTCAGACCTAACGGGAGTGGATGCGGTTTCGAATCTTGCCACAGTAAGCGGAGACGGAAAAGATGTCCCATCTGCGCCTGAGGATCCAAACAACCCAGGAAACCCGGACCCAAGCTGCACCAGCCCTGCAGGCTGTCCAACGGACATCCCAACGGATGGAGCGCCTAAGTTCACGGTTGTCAAGACGGTTGCCGATGCCAATAAGAATGGCAAAGCGGAGGCAGGGGAAGAATTGACATACACCATTACGGTTAAGAATACGGGAAGCACGTCGATCAAAACCCTGACGGTGAGCGATGCGGTGCCGGCGAACACAGTTTATGTGAGCGGCGGAACATTGACAGGTTCAACAGTAAGCTTCACAGCGGCAAACCTTGGAGTGGGAGGCAGCAGAAGTTTTACATTCAAAGTAAAAGCTGCAGCCGATCTTACGGGAGTAAGTGTTGTATCAAACTTGGCGACGGTTAAAGGAGACGGAGGAAGCGATGTTCCATCGACGCCTGAGGATCCTAAGAATCCAGGAAACCCAGACCCAAGCTGCACCAGCCCTGCAGGCTGTCCAACGGACATCCCAACGGATGATGCTCCTAAGTTCACGGTTGTCAAGACGGTTGCCGATGCCAATAAGAATGGCAAAGCGGAGGCAGGAGAAGAATTGACATACACCATTACGGTTAAGAATACGGGAAGCGCAACGATCAAAACCCTGACGGTGAGCGATGCGGTGCCGGCGAACACAGTTTATGTGAGCGGCGGAACATTGACAGGTTCAACAGTAAGCTTCACAGCGGCAAACCTTGGAGTGGGAGGCAGCACAAGTTTTACATTCAAAGTAAAAGCTGCAGCCGATCTTACGGGAGTAAGTGTTGTATCGAACTTGGCGACGGTAAGCGGAGACGGAAAAGATGTTCCATCTGCGCCTGAGGATCCTAAGAACCCAGGAAACCCAGATCCAAGCTGCACCAGCCCTGCAGGCTGTCCAACGGACATCCCAACGGATGATGCTCCTAAGTTCACGGTTGTCAAAACCGTTGCCGATGCCAATAATAATGGCAAAGCAGAGGCAGGAGAAGAATTGACGTACACCATTACGGTTAAGAATACGGGAAGCGCAACGATTAAAAACCTGACGGTGAGCGATGCGGTGCCGGCGAACACAGTTTATGTGAGCGGCGGAACATTAAGCGGCGGTAAAGTAAGTTTTACAGATGTTAATCTTGGAGTTGGAGCCAGCAGAAGCTACAGTTTTGTAGTGAAAACAGCTTCAGACCTGACGGGAGTGGATGCGGTTTCGAATCTTGCCACAGTAAGCGGAGACGGAGGAAGCGATGTTCCATCGGCGCCTGAGGATCCAAACAACCCAGGAAACCCAGATCCAAGCTGCACCAGCCCTGCAGGCTGTCCAACGGACATCCCAACGGATGATGCTCCTAAGTTCACGGTTGTCAAAACCGTTGCCGATGCCAATAATAATGGCAAAGCAGAGGCAGGGGAAGAATTGACGTACACCATTACGGTTAAGAATACGGGAAGCGCAACGATTAAAAACCTGACGGTGAGCGATGCGGTGCCGGCGAACACAGTTTATGTGAGCGGCGGAACATTAAGCGGCGGTAAAGTAAGTTTTACAGATGTTAATCTTGGAGTTGGAGCCAGCAGAAGCTACAGTTTTGTAGTGAAAACAGCTTCAGACCTGACGGGAGTGGATGCGGTTTCGAATCTTGCCACAGTAAGCGGAGACGGAGGAAGCGATGTTCCATCGGCGCCTGAGGATCCAAACAACCCAGGAAACCCAGACCCAAGCTGCACCAGCCCTGCAGGCTGTCCAACGGACATCCCAACGGATGATGCTCCTAAGTTCACGGTTGTCAAGACGGTTGCCGATGCCAATAAGAATGGCAAAGCGGAGGCAGGAGAAGAATTGACATACACCATTACGGTTAAAAACACAGGAAGCGCAACGATCAAAACCCTGACGGTGAGTGATGCGGTGCCGGCGAACACAATTTATGTGAGCGGCGGAACATTAAGCGGCGGTAAAGTAAGTTTTACAGATGTTAATCTTGGAGTTGGAGCCAGCAGAAGCTACAGTTTTGTAGTGAAAACAGCTTCAGACCTGACGGGAGTGGATGCGGTTTCGAATCTTGCCACAGTAAGCGGAGACGGAGGAAGCGATGTTCCATCGGCGCCTGAGGATCCAAACAACCCAGGAAACCCAGACCCAAGCTGCACCAGCCCTGCAGGCTGTCCAACGGACATCCCAACGGATGATGCTCCTAAGTTCACGGTTGTCAAGACGGTTGCCGATGCCAAT
Source organism: Flavobacterium sp. LPB0248 (assembly GCF_013388355.1). Taxonomy (GTDB): domain Bacteria; phylum Bacteroidota; class Bacteroidia; order Flavobacteriales; family Flavobacteriaceae; genus Flavobacterium. The sequence continues at coordinate 2,135,924 of NZ_CP058246.1, read as the reverse complement.
AAGAATGGCAAAGCGGAGGCAGGAGAAGAATTGACATACACCATTACGGTTAAAAACACAGGAAGCGCAACGATCAAAACCCTGACGGTGAGCGATGCGGTGCCGGCGAACACAATTTATGTGAGCGGGGGAACATTAAGCGAGGGTAAAGTAAGTTTTACAGATGTTAATCTTGGAGTTGGAGCCAGCAGAAGCTACAGTTTTGTAGTGAAAACAGCTTCAGACCTGACGGGAGTGGATGCGGTTTCGAATCTTGCGACGGTTAAAGGAGACGGAGGAAGCGATGTTCCATCGACGCCTGAGGATCCAAACAACCCAGGAAACCCAGACCCAAGCTGCACCAGCCCTGCAGGCTGTCCAACGGACATCCCAACGGATGATGCTCCTAAGTTCACGGTTGTCAAGACGGTTGCCGATGCCAATAAGAATGGCAAAGCGGAGGCAGGAGAAGAATTGACATACACCATTACGGTTAAAAACACAGGAAGCGCAACGATCAAAACCCTGACGGTGAGCGATGCGGTGCCGGCGAACACAATTTATGTGAGCGGCGGAACATTAAGCGGCGGTAAAGTAAGTTTTACAGATGTTAATCTTGGAGTTGGAGCCAGCAGAAGCTACAGTTTTGTAGTGAAAACAGCTTCAGACCTGACGGGAGTGGATGCGGTTTCGAATCTTGCGACGGTTAAAGGAGACGGAGGAAGCGATGTTCCATCGACGCCTGAGGATCCAAACAACCCAGGAAACCCAGACCCAAGCTGCACCAGCCCTGCAGGCTGTCCAACGGACATTCCAACGGATGATGCTCCTAAGTTCACGGTTGTCAAAACCGTTGCCGATGCGAGCGGAGACAAAAAAGCACAGGCTAATGAAGAATTAACATACACCATTACGGTTAAGAATACGGGAAGCGCAACGATTAAAAACCTGACGGTGAGCGATGCGGTGCCGGCGAACACAGTTTATGTGAGCGGGGGAACATTAAGCGAGGGTAAAGTAAGTTTTACAGATGTTAATCTTGGAGTTGGAGCCAGCAGAAGCTACAGTTTTATAGTTAAAGTAGCGGCTGACCTTACTAATGTGGATAAGATTTCGAATCTAGCGACGGTTAAAGGAGACGGTGGAACTGATGTGCCATCTGCACCGGAAGACCCTAATAATCCAGGCAGCCCGGATCCAAGCTGTATAGGCGGCTGTTCTACGGATATTCCGACGCATGCAGTATCGAGCATTGCTGTAATCAAAAAAGCAGTATTTGTTGATGAGAACAATAATGGCTATGCAGAAGTGGGGGAAACGATTAGATACAGTTTTGAAGTTAAAAACACAGGTAATGAAACGCTTACTAATGTAACCATAACTGATAATCTGCCGGGATTAGTATTATCAGGCAGTCCAATCACTCTGGCGCCTGGAGAAATTAATTCAACGAATTTCGTCGGTGTGTATGCAATTACAAAAGCAGACATTGATGCAGGATCAGTGACCAATCAGGCATTGGCGGAGGGAACAACTCCGTCGGGAGAAAAAGTAAATGCTCTTTCTGATAATACGAATTTCGTAGACGACAAGCCTACTGTTATTGATGTTGTGACCTGCGTGGTTGAAGTGTTCAATGCAGTTTCTCCAAATGGAGACGGCATCAATGACGAATTCCGTATTCAGGGATTAGAGTGTTATCCAAACAATACTGTTGAGATTTATAATCGTTGGGGAGTAAAAGTATTTGAAACTTCAGGTTATGGATCAAATGGAAATACATTCAAAGGCTATTCAGACGGAAGAGCTACAATTTCTCGCGGAGAAAGTCTGCCGGATGGAACCTATTTCTACATTCTGAAATACTTTGATGAAGTAAGACATAAAATGCTTGATAAATCTGGTTACTTATATATTAAAAAATAATCTCTAACACAGGGGGACAAATTCCCCCTGTTTATAAACTTATACAGATGAAAACAAAGTTATTTACCTTGATTTTAATGTTGACGGCTATTGCAAGCTTTTCCCAACAAGATTCGCAGTTTACGCAGTACATGTACAACACAATCAATATCAATCCGGCTTATGCTGGATCAAGAGGAGTCTTAAGCGTCTTTGGATTGTATCGAACTCAATGGATTGGTCTCGACGGAGCTCCAAAAACAAGCACCTTTTCGGTTAACAGCCCCATCAACAACAGCAATTTGGGAGTTGGAGTCTCAGTGATAAATGATAAAATAGGTCCAACCAATCAAACTGATCTTTCAGCAGATCTTTCTTATACTATCCAGGTATCGGCAGAATCTAAACTGTCTTTTGGGGTTAAGGGAACAGCTAATTTATTTAATCTAGACATAAATAAACTAAATCCAGAAATTCAAGGAGATCCAAAGTTTCAGGATTTGCAAAATAAATTCTCGCCTAATGTAGGAGCAGGAGTTTATTGGCATTCCGATAAGGCATATGTGGGACTATCGGTTCCTAATTTTATCGAAACCAACAGGTATAATGACAATGACTATGCAATCTACAAAAGTAAAATGAACTATTACTTAATTGCAGGTTACGTATTTGATTTAGATCATTATCAGTATATCAAATTCAAACCGGCTATTTTGACCAAAATGGTAGAAGGAGCCCCTTTGCAGGTTGATGTTTCAGCCAACTTCATGTTTATGGACAAGTTTGTAATAGGAGGAGCCTACAGATGGAGCGCGGCAATGAGTGCCATGGCAGGATTTCAGGTCTCAGATGGACTCTACATAGGTTATGGCTACGATCATGAAACTACCAGTTTGAACAAATACAATTCAGGATCACATGAGATATTTCTGCGATACGAATTCTTTAGAAAAAATAGTAAAATAATAACTCCACGCTTCTTCTAAAAATAACGATTATGAAAAATTACAAATACCTTTATATCTCTATAATAAGCATTTTTTCGTTGAGCAGTTATTCACAGAACGGAAAAATCAGCTCAGGAGATAAAAAATATGATAATTATGCTTATGTTGACGCTATAAAAACTTATGAGCGAATAGCCGAAAAAGGTTATAAATCAGAAGATTTATTTAAAAAACTGGCTAATTCATACTATTTTAATTCCAATTTTGAAAATGCCTCCAAATGGTATAAGGAATTGTTCGACATGAATACGGCAATTGAAACAGAATACTATTATCGTTATGCCCAATCTTTGAAATCTACAGGAGAAACAGTGAAGGCTAATCATATGATGGATCTGTTTAATGAAAGATCGAAAAATGATTTACGAGCAAAACTGTATGAAAAAGACAAAAACTATCTTGAAGAAATAAAAGCCAATAGTGGTCGCTATAAAATCGCAGATGCTGGTATCAATTCAAAATATTCTGACTATGGAACCTTTATTCATGGCAATACCGTCTATTTTGCATCAGCAAGAGATACAGGTAATTTTAGTCAGCGTAAACATACTTGGACAGGAGAACATTTTACTAATTTGTATCAGGCAACTCTAGACGAGGATTTCAACCTAAGTGCTCCTAAAGTATTTAAATCAAAAATAAATAGCAAATTTCACGAATCAACTCCGGTTTTTACAAAAGATGGTAAAACAGTTTATTTTACTAGAAATAATTACAACAATGGTAAAAAAGGGAAAAATAATGAAAAAGTCACCTTATTAAAAATTTATCAGGCAACTTTTGAAAATGGAGAATGGACTAATATTACCGAATTGCCGTTTAACAGTGATAATTATAGTACAGCCCATCCAGCACTTAGCGCTGATGAAAAAACAATGTACTTTGCTTCAGACATGCCAGGAACATACGGTCAGTCCGATATCTATAAAGTAAGCATTGATAATGGTAAATTTGGAAAACCTGTAAATTTAGGACCTGTAATTAATACAGAAGGAAAAGAAACGTTCCCATATGTAACTAGCAATAACGAAATTTATTTTGCTTCAGATGGGCATCCTGGACTTGGTGGTTTAGATATTTTTGTTGGAAAATTAGATGAAGATGGGGTAAGCAACATTCAAAACTTAGGTTCAGACATAAACTCTCCGCAAGATGATTTTGCTTATGTTATTGATGTTAATTCGCGAAAAGGATTTTTTAGTTCCAATAAAACAGGAGGGAAAGGTTCAGATGACATTTATAAATTTGAAGAAACGAAAAGTATAGTATGCGTTCAAGAACTTAATGGAATAGTTACAAGCTTGGCAACAAAAGAAATTTTGCCCTATGCTAAACTTAGTTTATATGATGCTAATCATATGTTAGTAAGTACAAGTATATCAGATTCAAATGGGAATTATGGTTTTGCAGTTGATTGTGGGAAGGGTTATATAATAAGAGCCGAAAAAGAAAAATATGTAACTAAAGAAGAAATGGTTTCCGTTTTAAAAGAAAGTGGTAAAACCTATTTGCCAATTGCTTTAGAAAATTCAGAATGTCAAGTAGCCATTGGAGACGATTTAGGTAAATGTTTCGGTATAACAAACATCTACTTCGATTTAGATAAATCTAATATTCGCCAAGAAGCAGCTTTAGATTTAGAGAAAATATTAGATGTATTAAATCAATATCCATCAATGAAACTAGATATCCGTTCGCATACAGATAGTAGAGCAAGTTATAAATACAATGAATCGTTATCTGATCGAAGAGCTAAATCAACCGTAGAATGGTTAATTAAAAATGGTGTTGCACCAAACAGATTAACTGGTAAGGGATATGGAGAATCACAACTAGTAAATAAATGTTCTGATGGAGTAAAATGTAGCGAAGAAGAGCACCAAATGAACAGAAGAAGCGAATTTATAATTACAGAACTGTAATATCAAAGATTTGTAGTCCTTCCAAAAAAAGCAGGCTGTCTACTATAGACAGCCTGCTTTTTTATTCTAGAAGATAATGAGTTAAAAAATAGATTTAGTTGTTTAGTGTTTTATTCTAAAACAATCCATTTAATTCTGCATCAATTCTATTAATGATGTCTCCCAAATCTTCAGGATTATCAACAAAATTAATATTGTCAACATCGATAATTAGTAGCTTTCCTTTTGTGTATGTCTGAATCCAAGCTTCGTATCTTTCGTTCAAACGGCTTAAATAATCGATAGAAATAGAATTTTCATATTCGCGTCCACGCTTGTGGATTTGACCAACAAGATTAGGAATTGAGCTTCTTAAATAAATCAACAAATCTGGAGCTTTAACCAATGATTCCATCAATTCGAATAAAGACGTGTAATTTTCAAAATCACGGCTCGTCATTAATCCCATTGCATATAAGTTAGGAGCAAAAATATGCGCATCTTCGTAAATCGTTCTGTCCTGAATGATCTTTTTTCCACTTTCGCGAATTTGCTGCACTTGACGAAAACGGCTGTTAAGGAAATAAATCTGAAGATTAAACGACCAGCGCTCCATCTGATGGTAAAAATCATCCAAATACGGATTATCAACTACATCTTCATAATGAGGTTCCCATTTGAAATGTTTCGCCAATAATTTGGTCAGAGTGGTTTTTCCTGCGCCTATGTTTCCTGCTATTGCTATGTGCATTACGGTGTTACGATTTTATAATTTGATATATCTGTAGCTGTAAAAATAGATAAAATTTGGTCTTTGTAATAAAAATTGTCAAAGGTTTTTTCTAAAATTTTAATCTCAGAAATTACTTCAGGGTTCGATTTGTTCATTCCTTTAAAATACAATAAATTATACTTACTGAAAAGATATTGCGAAGAATTGACTATTGTGATTCGATCAAAATCAGTAATCTTTCCTAACGAAGTTATCTTTCCAAAAATGTCGCAAGAGTACCAATTGTTTTTTTTGTCAATCCAATAGAAGGTATTAAAATCAGTTTGGTAATACTGAATTGATTCCGTAAGCGGAATTGAAATCGTTTTGTATTCATTTTTTAAATAATCAAAAAGACCAATCTGCTGGTTTAAAGTATTATAACTCCATAACTGATTTTGCGTAGACATTCCGATGGCGCTTACGACAATTGGAGTTGCGTTCTGCGAAAAGTTAATTTCGGTCATTTTATTTAATTGATTGTCTAATAAAACAACACTATTGAAGTCTTCATAAAACAAAACAATTTTTAACGGATTTTGAAGATCTACTTTAGTGATTTTTCCCAAAGAAATATTCTTGTACTCGAAGATTTCTTTTCCTTTAATCTTACTAAAAACATTATTTGTTATCTGATAAGAATAACCAAAAGAATCATATCCTAAAAATATATCAGAAGTATTTTTATACTGTGAAATTAAAGTTGGAGTTATAATCAAATCCTGAGCAGAAAGCGCATGAAAAGTGCAGAAAAGTAATAAACAGGATAAAATTTTTTGCACAGTTTTACACATCAGAGATTATTTTACAAAAGTACCAAATTACAAAAAACTCTCCTTAGAAATTCAATTTTAAGTCTTAAACCTTTTTTAAATCTAATAGTCTAAAAAATAAGCGATTCTGTCTATGTCTTGATACCGTTAATATATTTAGTTTTTTGAATTTTAAAATAAATAATACATTTGAATGTAAGTTTTATCGGATTTACTCACTTTAAAGAAAATAAAATGAAAAAGATTTTTTTTTATATGATTTTACTGCTTGTTTCTGCACAAATTCAAGCTCAGAAAGATTTCCAAGGAATGGCCGTTTACGAGTCAAAAACACAAGCTCCAAAGTTTGAAGGAATGCGTGGAAATAGAGATATTACGCCAGAAATGCAGAAAAATATGGAGGAGCGTATGAAAAAAATGCTCGAAAAAACATTCATTTTGAATTTTGATAAAACAGCATCAATTTATAAAGAAGAAGAAAAGCTAGAAGCGCCTGGTCAGCAGGGAGGTTTTCGTATGATGTTTGGCTCGCTTACTGGCGGCGGAGGCACTTTTTACAAAGATGTAAAAACAAAAACATACACTGTTGATAAAGAATTCATGGGAAAAGAATTTCTTGTTGTCGATTCGTTGCCAAAATTAAACTGGAAATTAGAACAAGAAACCAAGCAAATTGGCGGGTATAATTGTTATAAAGCGACAGCGGTAAAACAAGCAAGTAAAACCGATTTCAGAAACTTCAGACCTAAAAACAATGATGATAAAAAAGACGAAGCTAAAAAGACCTCAGGCGATACAAAGACCAATTTTGCTGACAATTTTGAAATACCAAAAGAGATTGTCGTAACGGCTTGGTATACACCAGAAATCCCAATCAATCAAGGGCCAGAAAATTACTGGGGGCTTCCAGGATTAATCTTAGAAATCAACGATGGAACTACAACAATTTTATGTTCTAAAATTGTTTTGAACTCAAAAGATAAAGTAGAAATTAAACCTTCTAAAAAAGGAAAAGTAATTTCTCAGAAAGAATATGATGAAACGGTAATTAAAAAAATGGAAGAATTTAGAGAGATGAACCGTGGTAGAGCTGGCGGACCGCCGCCTCCAATGGGGAGATAAAAATCTAAATTCCAATTCTTAAATTTCAATTTACAAACTTTCAATATTCTTATAATGAATAAGATACTTTTTGTATTTGCTTTACTTTTTACTTCTATATGCTTTTCTCAAAGTATCCGTTTTGATGGTTTGATTCAAGATGAGCAGAAAAATCCGTTAGAAATGGCCAATATTATGGCTGTTAATAACGGCACAAAAGCGATGGATTCTTATGGGATAACCAATGACAAAGGAAAGTTTCAGTTGACTTTGAAGCCTAATACAGCTTATACAATCAAGGTAAGTTATTTAGGAATGAAGTCTAAAGAAATTGCAGTATCGACAAAGTCCGAAAACATAAATCAGAATATTGTTTTGGATGGTGCTGGAATAGAATTGGAAGGTGTAGAAATTGTTCGCGAAATGCCTGTTTCTATAAAAGGAGACACAATTGTTTACAATGCTGATTCTTTTAAATCTGGAACAGAAAAAAAGCTTGAAGATGTCTTAAAGAAACTGCCAGGAGTCGAGGTAAATGCCGATGGTGAAATTGAAGTCGAAGGAAAAAAAGTCAGCAAATTGATGGTTGAAGGAAAAGATTTTTTTGACGGAGATACAAAATTAGGCGTTAAAAATATTCCAGCTGATGCTATTGATAAAGTCCAAGTTTTGCGAAACTATAACGAAATAAGCCAGTTAAAAGGTCTAGAAAATGATCAGGATAATGTAGCGATGAACATTAAACTGAAAGAAGGTAAAAAGAACTTTTGGTTTGGAGATGTTACCGCTGGAATTGGTGTTGCAGAATTGGACAGCCGATATATTATTAATCCGAAACTGTTTTATTACAGTCCGAAATACAGCATTAATTTAATTACCAATTTTAATAATATTGGCGAATTGCCTCTTACGGCACAAGATTATTTTAAGTTTACTGGCGGATTTAAGAACCTGATGAAAAAAGGCGGAAGCAGTTTTAATGTTTCTTCTAATGATTTAGGAATTTCATTGCTTAGAAATAATCGTGCTAAGGAAATCGAAACCAAATTTGGAGCAACAAACTTTGCATATTCTGTCAATAAAGCTTGGAATATAAGTGGTTTCGGAATTCTTTCAACTTCAAAAACAGATTTAGAGACTAAATCTCAAACTACGATTTTGGATTCTGGAGATAAGCAGAAACGTGATGAAATGACGCATCAAAAGAACAATCTGGGACTTTTTAAATTAAGTTCAACTTACAAACCAAATGATAAATTTCAGTTTGATTATGATATCTTAACGAAATTATCAAAACAGAATGAAGATACAGATTTACTTCGTGAATCTATTGTTAGTGATGTTTCTGCGGTTGAAAGTATTTTAACTCAAAAAAAGCAAGATCCAACATCAATAAATCAGAATCTAAGTTTGTATTATACACAGAGCAGTAAAAATATTTTTGCTTTCGAAATGCAGCATTTGTATCAAGACGAAAATCCATTTTATAATGCCAATTTAAGAACACAGCCTTTTGATTTATCAGGATACATTTCAGGACAAAATCGAAACGATTTGAATCAAGATCGTTTTGTAAAAACTAACAAATTGGATGCTAAATTGGATTACTATTATATGGTAACGCCAAAAAGCAACATCAATATTACAGTAGGTAATATGTATTCGTATCAGAATTTCAATTCTCACATTTTTCAAATGTTAGATAATGGAGATCGAAATGATCTTAATGAGGCTGAAAATAATAATAATGTAGATTATAGATTTAATGATGCATTTTTAGGTTTTCATTATAAAATTCTAACAGGAAAATTTACGTTTACGCCAGGAGTAAGTCTGCATTCGTATCAAATGACAAATGGACAATTGGGGAGCGATTATTCTCAGAATTTTGTAAAAGTGCTTCCAGATTTCTTTGCTTTATATCAAATCAAAAAATCAGAAACTTTGACTTATAATTTCTCTCTGACTAATGATTTTACCGATATTAATCAGCTGGCGGCGGGCTATGTTTTATCAGATTACAGCAGTTTGTTCCGCGGAAACCGTTTCTTAGAAAATGCTACTTCACAAGTGCATTCGTTGCGCTACTTTAAGTATAATATGTTTAATTTTGAGAATATATTTGCCAACGCAACTTACACGAGAAAGGTAGATGCCATTAAAACAAAAGCCGATTTTGACGGAATTAACCAGTCTTCGGTTCCTTATAATTCCAATTTGGCAGACGAAACTTTTTCTGGAATGGGAACTTACGGACGTTCCTTTTTGAAAAACTACAAAGCATCTGCAAGCGCGAGTCTTAATTGGTCAAAATTCAATAATATTCAAAATGAAAAATTGGCCACGACCGAGAGTTTTGTGCAAAGCTATACGGTTAAAGCTTCAACAAATTATAAAAACCTGCCGAATATAGAATTTGGTTATAATCTCTTGGTTAACAAATACAGCGGCTCCACTTTTTATACCGATAAACCATTTGCAAGATTAGACTATTATTTCTTAGACAGTTTTTCTTTTGTTTCAGAGTACGAATTCTATCATTATTATAATGGAAACAAAACGGTAGACAACGAATATGATTTCTTAAGCGCGAGTTTGGTTTATCAAAAAAAGAACAGCAAATGGGAATATAAAATCTCGGCAACCAATTTGCTAAACACAAAATATCTTAATGATGATAGCTTCTCACAGTTCTCTACAAGAGTTTCTCAATACACTGTACAGCCGAGATACATCATCTTTTCCATTAAATACAATTTGTAGTATTTTAAGGGCAAATATTATGATTTTTTATGATTTGTTTAGAGACGAATCAGATATCTTTGCGCTATATTACTAATAACAAAACATGTAGTTATGCGCAATTTTATTTGGGGTTTAACGCTCCTTTTTGCTGGAATTTCTACCTCTTTCGCCCAAACAAATGGAATAGAAAAAGGAACTTATTTATCTATAAATAAGGGAGGAAAAATCAAATTAAATTTATTAGATAATAATAAGTACGAATTGGTTTTTTATTCAGGAGATTACAAAATTGAAGGAGATTCTCTTATCTTCTTAAAAAACACAAAAACAGTCAATAGATTTGATCTTTCTTTTGTTAAAGATAAAAAAGCAAAAAAGATTAAAATTAAGTTTTTGAATCCTTCTTACTATTCATTTTTTATAGGAACTCAAAATGGTTCTGAAGCAGTTCAGTATCAAAGAGTAGCCGATATTAAAACAAAAGTAGATCCAGATTGGAAAACTACAGATTTAGATTTTGAAATAGAAAAAACTGATTTTCTGTACTTGGTTTATGAAGATTACAACGGTAAAAGTGACGTAAGCAAATACGCCTTGCCTAAAGATGTTTCGGAGGTAACAATAAACTATGATCTGGCAGTTTTGAATGATTTAAATCTTGGCGGATTTTTTGATAAAAAAACAAATGAATTGCGAATTTTTGAATCATACGGGAAAGATCCTTTGGTATTTGTAAATGAAAAAACGCCACTTCCTGAAAAAACGCCAGCTGTAATTCCTGTTGAAACTCAAAATGTAACAAACTGGACTTATCCTGGAAAGGAGTCTTATTATGGTGATACTTCAGATCCAGTAGTTGTTGACAGCGCAGCAACTGCTGTAGTTGACGCAGCCGCAGTAGATTATCCGTATAGCACACAGGCATATTCTGGATATGCTTTTAAATTAAAGATTGAGAATAGTCTAGATAAAGCAATCAAAGCAACTAAAGAAGCACCAAAAAAGTTTCTGGTAATCTATGTTGACAATAAAAACAAAACAGCAAAAGAAACTTTTGATGCTTTTGTAAAAGATCAGGAAACACAGACCGGATATAATATGTATGACAAATACGATCCGCTTTATGATGTCTATAATTATTATTTTGCCGGAAACGATGATAAAAAATGGCTGAAAAATAATAAGATTATCAATGAGCCAAGTATCGTTATATTAAACGGAAAAGGTGATGTATTAGCTATTGCAAAATCAGATTTAACCTCAAAACAATATCAGTTTAGTTATTATGGAGATTTCTATCGTAAGCTTTTACGTGCAGATGCTTTCCTTTCAATTGATAAAACGTTGAAGAATAAAAAAGCATCGGATGCAGATTTAGTTCAGGCTTTTAACAAAGCGGCTTTATTGGAAACATCATACGATTATGATTCAGCTTATACTTCAGAAGATCTGACAGAGTTTGTGATTTCAAAAACAACACTTGATAATAAAGAAGTGGCTCAAACTTGGAAAAAGTTGATTGAAGCGCATCAAAAAGATAAAAATGCCAATATGTTTTTGGTAGAAACTATTGTAAAAGAAATCAAAAATCAAGGATTTACTAAACAGCTTTTCAATGAAGATAGAATCTTAAATGATACCGATTTCCTGGCAATTGATTATATATTAAAACATTCTGACGAAATCGAAAGCAAGCGTACGGCATTCAATGGTACAGATGCCAGTATTCATAATTTAGAGAATGTTATTTCTGAAGTTTCTAATGCATTACAGCAAAATCTATACGCTTCTCAGGACGGATTGACAGGTGAAATGAACAAAGAAAAAATCAATTCTGTTTATAAAAAGATTATCGAATCTGGAAAAGGAAATTTTGATGCTTATAGAAATTATTTCTATTATTTGGCTCAGGTTGAAGATCAAGATGGTTCTAATACAACTTATTTAAGAGAGTTTAATACCTATTTTGATGCAACATTGGCAGGAACAAGTCCAATAGAAAAATTAGATGCTATTTTCTCTGGATTAGATTCAAGTTCAAGTTATTCTTATGATGGATGGAATTCATTCAAATATTATCATTCAGACATTTCTAATAATGCGGCTTGGGCAGTTGTGTCAAAACCTCAAAACTCTAACTTTATTAAAGATGCGATTAAATGGTCTGAATACAGTTTAGTGCTGACTAAAAACAATCCGTATTATTTAGATACTTTGGCGCAGCTGTATTATAAAGACGGACAAAAAGATAAAGCTATTGCAACTCAAACTTTGGCAGTAAAATATTTAAATGATACTGTAGAAGAAGAAACTACCAGTGAAATAAAAGAAGTATTGGTTAAAATGCAGAATGGAACTTATTAATAAAATTATCGTATAAAATAAAAGCCGATTTCTAAAAATTAGAAATCGGCTTTTTTATGTTTAGCTAACTAAGATGTCTAACAATCTAAGTTAGTCTATAAATTTAGATTTACAATCCAAATGCAGCTTTTACTTGGTCAACAAAATCAAGTTTTTCCCATGTAAATAACTCAACAGTAACTGTTTTTTCGTTTCCGCCTGGAGCAGAGAAAGTTTTAGTAACCGTTTCTGGTTTACGTCCCATGTGTCCGTAAGCAGCAGTTTCGCTATAAATAGGATTTCTTAATTTTAATCTTTGCTCAATAAAGTAAGGACGCATATCGAAGATAGCTTCTACTTTTTTAGCGATTTCACCGTTAGTTAAGTTTACTTTAGAAGTTCCGTAAGTTTCAATGAAAATTCCCATTGGCTCAGCAACTCCAATTGCGTAAGAAACCTGAACTAAGATTTCGTCAGCAACACCAGCGGCAACTAAGTTTTTAGCGATATGACGAGTTGCATAAGCAGCACTTCTATCTACTTTACTTGGATCTTTTCCAGAGAATGCACCACCACCGTGAGCACCTTTTCCACCGTAAGTATCAACAATGATTTTTCTTCCTGTTAAACCAGTATCTCCGTGAGGTCCTCCAATAACGAATTTTCCTGTTGGGTTAATATGATAGTTGATTTTATCGTTGAATAAATGAGCGTGCTCTGGGTTTTTAGCGATAATTCTTGGAATCAAGATTTCGATAATGTCTTTTTTGATTTTAGCCAACATTGTAGCTTCTTCATCAAAATCATCATGCTGAGTTGAGATAACAATCGCATCAATACGAGTTGGTTTGTTATCGTCGCTATATTCTAAAGTTACTTGAGATTTAGCATCTGGACGTAAATACGTGATTTCTTTGTTTTCGCGTCTTAAAATAGCTAACTCTTGTAATAATTTATGAGATAAATCTAATGCCAATGGCATGTAGTTTTCAGTTTCGTTTGTAGCATAACCAAACATCATTCCTTGGTCACCTGCACCTTGTTCTTCTGGCTTAGCTCTGTCAACACCTTGGTTAATATCTGCAGACTGCTCGTGAATCGCTGAAAGAATTCCACAAGAATTCGCTTCAAACATATATTCACTTTTAGTATATCCAATTTTACGGATTACCTCACGTGCAATTTGCTGAACATCAAGATAAGTATTCGATTTTACTTCACCTGCTAAAATAACCTGACCAGTTGTAACTAACGTTTCGCAAGCTACTTTTGAGTCAGCGTCAAATGCCAAAAAGTTGTCAATTAATGCATCCGAAATTTGATCTGCAACTTTGTCTGGATGCCCTTCACTAACAGATTCTGACGTAAATAAATAAGCCATAATAATGTAATAAAAATGTATTAGTTTAAATTTAAGCGAGGAAAATAATTGCTAAAAAAGGGCTAAAGGAGAGTTTCTGCTTTAGCATTTTTTACTGCTGAAATGAATCTTTCAGCATTCACAATGAAACCATTTCATTATGAAGAGGTTGCAATCAGTTCAAATTTTTCCTCTGTTTCGGGTGCAAAGGTATGAAACCATTTTGATTTGCAAATTAAAGTTCAACTTTTTTTATTTTTTCTAGCAGAAATTTAACAATAACATACTATTTTGATAGGGTAATAGAAAATATTTTGTTTTTTGTTTGGTCGATTAAAAAATAGTTTGCAACTTTGCTCCGTTAAAACAAAGAAACAAATGAAATTTACAGTTTGCAATATGATGTCTTGTAAGATGCCGGAGTTATCCGCAGAGACGCTATTGTAGTTATTTTTCAATAAAATATAAATAGAACCTCTGCCGAACCGCAGAGGTTTTTTTTATGCCAAAAATAAACCTGTAAGATTTTTTTTAAGCCAAAAACAATAATTAATCAGTAAAAAAAGAAATGAAGAAAAATGTACTAATCGTTTTAGGTCTTGTGACTTTTTCAGGACTTTATGCTCAAGACAATAAAAAAGAGCAAGACAGTTTAAAAAACAACGAACTGTCTGAAGTTACTATTATTGGATCAAGAAGTAAAAACAGAGTTAAAACAGACGTGCCAGTTCCGGTAGATGTTTTTAACGTATCAGAAATAACAAAAGGAGCACCGCAAACAAGCGTAACTCAGATTTTAAATTATGTTGCTCCGTCGTTTACGAGTAATCCAACTTCTACAGCAGATGCAACAGATCACGTAGATCCTGCACAATTAAGAGGATTAGGGCCAGATCAGGTCTTAATCTTAGTAAACGGAAAAAGAAGACATACAAGTGCTTTAGTAAACATAAACGGATCGCCAGGAAGAGGATCTGTTGGAACAGACCTAAATGCCATTCCGTCTTTTGCCATAGAAAGAATAGAAGTATTAAGAGATGGAGCTGCCGCACAATACGGTTCTGATGCGATTGCGGGAGTTATTAATATTGTTTTAAAGAAAAACGCTAATTATTTGACCGGAGGAATTCAATATGGTGCAAATCTATCTTCGGGATCAAATAATTTTGAAGGAGGAGCAGACGGACAAACAGCCCAAATCGATTTAAATTACGGAACTTCATTGGGCAAACCGGGAAGTTTCTTGAATATTACGGGAACTGCGGTAACGAGACAAGCAACGAGCAGAGCAGGAATTAGAAGCAATCCTATTTTTAATGCCTACAATGCAGTAGAAAATAGAGCGGCACAAGATGGAGTAGAGATTAACTCTTTATTTAGCAATATTAATACGACTACAAATTCAGCTCAGATTTTGTCATCATTAAAACAATATGCTCCGCAAGTAGGTTATTTTACAACAGTGCAGCAAAACGCCATAGCATCAGCTTCAACAATTGCACAGATGCAGACCGCTTTAAATTTTGATGTAACTAATAATGAATTGGCTTACAGAGGACAGCAGAGAAGTGATTATAATATGAGTGTTGGTCAGTCAGAATTGGCTTCGGGACAAGCATATTACAATGCAAAATATCCTTTAACAGAAACTACTTCTTTGTATTCTTTTGGTGGAATATCGTATAGAAGCGGAAAATCATATGCATTTAATAGATTGCCAAATGGTTCTGGAACTTTCACGCAAGTGTACCAAAACGGATTCTTGCCAGAAATTGAATCAAAAATTTTAGATGCTTCTGCAGCAGTTGGTGTAACTACAGAATTGTTCGGATTTGATACCGATTTGAGTACCACTTTAGGAACAAACTCTTTTAATTATGATGTGAATAATTCCATCAATGCAACTTTAGGAACAAATTCTCCTTTTAGTTTTGATGCAGGAAAAGTTTCGTTTTTACAAAGCACAACCAATTTAGATTTTAGTAAAAAACTAGATGTTCTTTCTGGACTGAATGTTGCTTTTGGAGGTGAATTCAGATATGAAAACTACGAGATTAAAGCAGGAGAAGAAGCTTCTTACGGATTGTATGATGTGAACGGAAATTTAGTTTCAGGAATCTTGCCAAGCAATTCACCATTAATTGTAACTGACTTCTTCGGAAACAAACGTGGAGCAGGAGCACAAGGATTCTCAGGATTTCAACCTTCGGATGCTAAAGAAAAACACAGACAAAGTGGAGCGGCTTATGTTGATTTAGAATTGAATGCAACTGAAAAATGGCTTATAAACGGAGCAGCGCGTTATGAAAATTATTCAGATTTTGGAAATACGGTTACTTTCAAACTGGCTTCTCTTTTAAAATTAAATGATAATATCAATTGGAGAATTTCTGGACAGACAGGTTTTAGAGCGCCTTCTTTACAGCAAAGATATTTTGAGTCAAGTTCTACCCAGTTTATCAACGGTTCACCATATCAAGTGGGTTATTTTACAAACGATTCGCAAGCAGCAAAAAGTATTGGAATTGAAAGTTTAAAACCAGAAAAATCAAAAAGCATCAGTACAGGATTTACATTTAAAATTCCTGAAGCTAACATAACCATTGCTACTGATGCTTATTTTACAAGAATCAATGACAGAATTGTATTGTCTGGACAATATTCTAGACCAACAGATGCGCAGATTGCAGCGGCAACTTCACCAGAACAGGCTGAGGCGTTGACTTTGTTTCAGCAGGCATTTGATTTGAAAGGAGTAGAAAGAGCTTCATTCTGGACAAACGGAATCGATTCTGAAACAAAAGGGATTGATTTGGTAATTTCTCAGAAATACGATGTAATTCAGGATTTCACAATTAGAAACGATTTTGCATTAAGTTTCAATGAAACCAAAAGAGTAGGAGATCTGCATATTCCGCAGTCTATCGTTAATGCTGGAGGAGAACCTTACATCTATTCTTTCTTTCCAGAATCAAGCCGAGTATATTTGGAAGAAGCGATTCCAAAATTGAAAGCCAATTTGATGACTACTTTCAATATTAAAAAACTGGATATTTATTTAAGAAATAGCTATTTCGGAAAAGTTACAGACCCAGGAGCAACAGATGTGAATTTAGATGGATTTTCTTCTGTATATGAGCATCCAGAATACAGCGCAAAATTGGTTACCGATTTGTCTTTAGGATATCAGATCAACGAGCATTTGAGAGCAACAATTGGGGTTAATAATATAGGAGATGTTTATCCAGACCGAAATAATCCTGCAACTCCAGCCTTTACAAACACAACGCCAACTTTGTCGCCAGCACCAAGTACAGATTTGACAAATGCGAATCAGTTTGCGTATTCAAGAGCAGTTTCTCAATTTGGATTAAACGGAAGATTTGGTTTTGCCCGTTTAAGCTTTAAATTTTAATTAAATAACTTCTTTCAAGTCTTTATTTGAAAGGCTTGAAAGAGATTTAAAAAAAAATAATACAAAATTTCAATTTTAATTTGGTCGTTAAGAAAATACTTATTACATTTACTCTATCGAATTAGTAGAATTAAAAAATAATCGAATTCAAATTTTAAATAAAATGAAAACAATAGCAAAAGGAAATATGATGTGTTGTAAGATGATGCAAATGTGCATCCCAATTTGCTGTTGCCAAAAGTGAAAGAGACAATCTTTGTTATAGTTAAACTATAAGCCCTTTTGGTCGCCATCCGAAAGGGCTTTTTTATTTCCAACATTTTAAATTTAAAATCATGAATACACTAGATATAAATACCATCGCTTTTCAATACTTATTAAGAAATAATAATTCGGAAGAGACATCAACTGAAACGCTAAAGTATGATCCTGCACAGCAGACAAAAACACAAAAATCATTACTATTTCATTTATATGATCTTGAAGAAGAAGCGGAAGATATTTTAGCTTAAATCAATTTTAAAAATCAATATCAATTACAATATAAAACGTATTAACAATACCTAAAAACTTAAAAATCATGAGCACACAAAAATTTGCAACAAACGCATTACACGCAGGACACGATGTTACTAAAAACGCTGGAACAAGAGCAGTACCAATTTATCAGACATCATCATATGTATTTAATAACGCCGATCATGCAGCCAATTTATTTGGTCTTGCCGAAGCGGGATTTATTTATACCAGATTAAATAATCCAACAAATGACATTTTAGAGCAACGTCTGGCAGCACTCGAAGGCGGAATTGGAGCTGTAGTAACTGCTTCTGGAGCATCAGCAATTTCAACAACTTTATTGACTTTGCTAAAAGCGGGAGATCATATTGTTGCATCAAATAGTCTATACGGAGGAACTTACAATCTGTTAAAAGTTACTTTGCCAAGATTAGGAATCACAACCACATTTGTAGATCCTTCAAAACCTGAAAATTTTACAAAAGCAGCAAAAGAAAATACAAGAGCTTTCTTTGTTGAGTCTCTTGGAAATCCAAAATTAGATGTATTAGACTTAAAAGCAATTTCGGCAGAAGCCAAAGCATTCAAAGTGCCATTTATAGTAGACAATACAGTTGCGACACCTTATTTATTAAACCCAATTAAATATGGTGCCGATATTGTAATTCATTCCTTAACTAAATATATCTCAGGAAACGGAACTTCATTAGGAGGCGTTATCATTGATGCTGGAAACTTTGATTGGGCAAACGGAAAATTCCCGGAATTTACCGAGCCATCTGCAGGATACCACGGATTAGTATATCATGAAGCCTTAGGAAATGCAGCTTTTATTGCAAAAGCTCGAATTGAAGGTCTGCGTGATTTTGGTGCCTCTTTGAGTCCATTTAATGCTTTTCAGATTATTCAAGGGCTAGAAACACTTCCAATCCGAATCAAGAAACATAGTGAAAATGCTTTGGCTCTAGCTGAATGGTTAGAAAAACAAGATGAGGTAGTTTGGGTAAACTATCCAGGCCTGAAATCAAATAAATATAATGCTTTGGCTAAAGAATATCTTCCTGAAGGGCAAAGCGGCATTATCACTTTCGGATTAAAAGGAGGCTTTGATGTAGCTAAAAAAGTGGTAGATGATACCAAATTATTCTCTCTGTTGGCCAATATTGGTGACACGAAATCATTGATTATTCATCCTGCAAGCACTACACACCAGCAATTAACGGAAGAAGAACAAATAGAGACGGGAGTTTCTAAAGATTTGATTCGTTTATCTGTTGGAATCGAAGATATTGAAGATTTAATTGCAGATCTGCAAACTGTTTTTGAGAGCGTGTCGCTTTCACAATTCAGCATCAATAAAAATTAGGTTTTTTTGTTTTTTGTTTGAAAAATTGCCTTTAGCGAGTGGTTTTGCTAAAGGTAATTTTTTATGAAAAACATCATTATAAAATTTAAACCATATAAGGAATGTAAGTGCATTTTAGAAGAAGCGTAATTTAAAGATGCACTACAGTGCGTCTAGCTTTGTGCTGCAAAAAATATTAAATGAACTTACATGACTTATATGGTTTTAAAAACTAAAATGTTAGAAATTATGTCAAAGCTTAAAATAAACATTATCCTTTTCGGAATTGGTAATATCGGAAGCACTTTGATTAATCAGATTATTGAAAGCCAGGATTTTTTTCTCGAAAGTAAAAATGTCGATTTTCATTTTCCCATTATAACCAATTCGACGGTTGCTTTTTTTGAGAAAGAAGGTGTAGGTTATTCTTGGGAAACCAATTTCAGGCAATTGGCGGTTCCTTTTAAGGTAGAAGATATTATCGAATTTGCGCAAGAAAACGAATTTGAAAATTTAATTGCCGTTGATGCAACAGCAAGTGATGAGCTGGTGAAGCATTATAATACGTTAATCAAAAACGGATTTAATATTGTAGCGGTCAATAAAAAGGCTAATACACTCCCGATAGACTTATATAAGGAGCTAAGAGCAGATCTTAAAAAGTATGATAAGGAGTTTTTGTATGAAACATCGGTTGAAGCCGGAATTCCTGTTTTGCAGACATTAAGAGACCTATATTATTCGGGAGAAAAAATCACGAAGATAAGAGGTGTTTTCTCTGATAATCTGAGCTATGTCTTTAACCGGTTTTCGGCAGAAGAAACTTCGTTCTCGGCTATTTTGAAAGATGCGAGTCTTTTAGGTTTAATGAAATCCAATTTTAAAGAAGATTTGTCTGGAAATGATACGGCAAGAAAACTTCTGATATTAGCAAGAGAAATAGGAAAAGATTTTGAGCTTTCAGATATTGAAATAAAGCCTTTTATAATCGAAGAGCATTTGGAGAAAAATGGAGTGTTGAATAAAGACGCAGTCGATAAATCTTTTAAGATTGCCAAAATTACTCAGGCAGAAAATCATGTGCTTCGATATGTAGGAGAATTTGATGTTGAAAAAGGCACTTTGGAAGCCAAATTGATTTCTGAACCAGTCGATTCTCCAATCGGGCAATTAAAAGGTTCTGATGCCATTTTTGAAATTTATACCAAATCGTACGCCGATATTCCAATCGTAATTCAGAGTGCTCCGCCATGTAAACAGGCAATTTCAAGAGGAATTATAACCGATATTCTGAAAATTGCAGAACGAATTAGGACCAAAGAAGCAGTTTGGCTATAAATTTTTAGAAAAAAAATAAAAAAGTTCTTTGATAAATTGATTTGTCAAATGGAATTGTTAAGGAAAACATGTTGTTTTTGTAAGTTTTTTACCTTTATTATTTCGTTTTCGTTTTTGTAAGATGTTTTTTGTCGTTAAAAAACTGATTTTTAACGATTTTTGTAATTAAATTCTTGAATTTAATTTGTGTAATAAAAAAAATATTTGCATATTTGTTATACCCAAAAACTACTAGAAATCAAATGAACTTAAAAGTCAACAAAATGTTTTGTGCCATTTCGGTTAAGACCGAGGCTGGGGTGTCTATTGCTTAAAAAAATTGTAAGAATACAATAATAATATAGTAAAAGCCTCCCAAGAAATTTTGGGAGGCTTTTTAATTTACAACAAATGCAGAATTTAAATAAAATACAATATAAATCACAGATGAATAAATCCTTACAGATGAACAAGATGTTTACTGTCGCGCTTATTTGCGCATACGTCTGTTGATACTAAAAGTATAAATGAGTTTAAAAACTTAAACCCTTTTGGTATCTAAAAATCCAAAAGGGTTTTTTTATTCCCGAAAAGGGCTTAACACAAACATAAAAGAGAAATAAAGATTATAAAACGCAACTTAACTAAAACTTAATATCATGAGCACATTGAACTACTTAGCAGAAAAAATTTCAGATTTGAAAAACAGAAGGACTAGAAAAAACAATCCGCCACCACCAATAAACGAATTAGCTCACCCAAGATTCGGAATAACAGAGGCTGAAATCACGGAGGAAGGTAAAGCAGCTGAGAAAAAAACACCTAACTCTTTATTGTTTTTGATGTATTCAAAAGAAAATGAAACGCTTTTTATCTAAACGGAAAAAGCATCATAAACTAGGGTAAAACCTGCTTAATTTTACTGGGCATTTTTGTTCGGTAAATTTTTGCGTATAATAGTTTTTGCTAAAATAAGTCTCAGAAATTTAACAAACACTTTTAGATAAAATTTGTTTGTTAGAGAAATTAGTAGTTAATTTGCACCGTTAAGTTCAAACACGTATTGAAATGTTATAAAGAAAGGACGAGGGATTAGACCCGATGAAGCCTTAGCAACCCTTCGGTAAAACGAAGAAGGTGCTACATTCTACCACGCCAAACGTGGAAAGATAACAACAAGATTTTTTCTAGTTAAACCTAGTTTTTCTTTTTAATATTTCCATATACAAATCAATAATACAACAGATTTGAAATTGGAAAATATACCAAATCCCATTATAATTCAAGATTTCATCACAGAAAGTGGTGCAACTTATCATTCTATACCATTAAGTTTTACGCTGGCAGGACAACCTTTGCACAGCGCGCCTATTATTTTGGTTAACCATGCTTTAACTGGAAATTCGCAAGTTACTGGCGAAAACGGCTGGTGGAATGACTTGATTGGCGAAGGCAAAACCATTGATACTGCTGTTTACACCATTTTGGCTTTCGATATTCCAGGAAACGGAAGCAATTCCTTTTTAATTGACAACTATTTAGATTTTACAGCTAGAGACATTGCAAGAATCTTTATCGAAGGCGTAAAAACTTTAAATATCGAAAAGCTTTTTGCGATTATTGGAGGTTCTGTTGGTGGCGGAATTGCGTGGGAAATTTTAGCATTAGCGCCAAATATTACAGAAAATCTTATTCCGATTGCGAGCGATTGGAAATCTACCGACTGGCTTATTGCTAATTGCTTCTTGCAGGAACAAATTTTAAACAATTCTTCAAAACCAATCGAAGATGCAAGAATTCACGCAATGCTGTGCTACCGTTCGCCAGAATCTTTCAAAGAAAAATTTCAGCGCACGATCAATCAAGATCTTTTGATTTTTAATATAGAAAGCTGGCTGGCACATCATGGGAAAAAATTGCAGAAAAGATTTCAATTGTCTTCTTATAAATTAATGAATCAGTTGCTTAAAACAATTGATATTACTAGAAATAGTGAAAGTTTTGAAAACTTAATGTCTAAAACAAAAGCTTCAATTCACATTGTCGGAATCAATTCGGATTTGTTTTTTACAGCAAAAGAAAACGTAGAAACCTATGAAGAGTTGAAGAAGTTTAAAGACAATGTTTTCTATAGCGAAATTGATTCGGTTCACGGACATGACGCTTTTTTAATCGAGTACAAACAATTAGATCATTTACTTGCCGATATTTTTAAGGCAGAAACAATAAAGAAATAAAATGAAAGTATTAAAATTTGGAGGTAAATCGTTAGCAAACGGAGAAGGGCTTAACAAAGTTGTTTCAATCATTTCTGATAAAGTAAGTCAAGGTGAAAAAATTGCCGTTGTAGTTTCTGCACGCGGAAATGCTACTGACGAATTAGAATTTATTTTAAGCATTGCTGCTAAAAACGGCAGTTATAAAGAATTATTAGAGAATTTTAAAAAATATCAAATATCAGATTACCCACAGGTTGATTTATCTGAAGAATTTAATGTCTTAGACAAACTTTTTGAAGGAGTAAGTCTAATTGGTGATTACAGCAAAAAAATCAAAGATCAGATTTTATCTAAAGGTGAATTGCTTTCGGCTAAATTATTGACAGCTATTTTGTTGGAAAAAGGAATTCCTGCCAATTTTGTAGATACAAGAGATTTGCTGAAAACAGATTCAAAATTTGGCGATGCACAGCCTTTAGAGCAGCTTTCAAAGAAAAACGTAGTAAATTATTTTAAAGAACATAACGGCGAAACGGTTAATATAGTTACAGGCTTCATTGGCTCAAACAACAACAACGACACAACTACTTTAGGTAGAAATGGCAGTAACTATACCGCTTCGTTAATCGCAAATTATTTAAACGCAGAAGAATTACAAAACTTCACGCACGTAGACGGAATCTATACTGCAAATCCAGATTTAGTTGCAGATGCTAAAAAAATCGAATATTTATCGTTTAATGAAGCAAATGAGCTGGCAAATTTTGGAGCTACAATTTTGCATGCAAAAACGATTATTCCGTTATTAGAAAAAAACATTCCGTTACGAATTTTAAATACGTTCAACCACGAAAATCGCGGAACTTTAATCACTTCAGATTCTTCTAAAGAAGGAATTAAAACACTTTCTGTTTTAGAAAATGTCTCTCTTGTAAATCTTGAAGGTCGCGGATTGCTTGGAAAAGCTGGCGTAGATGCCCGAATTTTTAAAGTAATGGGCGATCACAATATCAGTGTGAGTATCATTTCGCAAGGTTCTTCAGAAAGAGGAATCGGACTTGTGGTAGCAACAGAAAAAGCTACTCTTGCGATGGTTGAATTAGAAAAAGAGTTTGAAAATGACTTTTATTCTAAAGATGTAAATCAAATCACAGTTACAGATAATGTATCTGTAATTTCGATTATTGGTCAGGATTTGAGTACTTTTCACAAACCATATACGGCTTTAATCAAAAATAAAATTGTTCCGATATTGTTTAACAACACCGTGACGGGTAAAAACGTGAGTTTGGTTGTTAAGAAAGAGGAATTAAATAAAGCGTTAAACGTAATTCACGGAGAGATTTTTGGAGTTTCAAAAAAGATCAACATTGCGATTTTCGGTCACGGATTAGTTGGAGGAACTTTAATCAATCAGATTTTAGAATCGGCTGCAGCAATCGAAAAACGTAAGGACATTAAGCTAAATGTTTTTGCTATAGCGAATTCCAAAAAATTGCTTTTAAACAAATACGGTGTTACTAGCAATTGGAAAAACGAAATTGCGACTAAAGGTGAGGCTTATACAATTAAAGATATTATTGCTTACGCGAATGAACATCACTTAGAAAACTTAATTGCAATTGATAATACTGCAAGTGCAACTTTTGTTGAAAATTATATTCCGCTAGTAGAAAGCAGTTTCGATTTGATTTCTTCTAATAAAGTAGCTAATACATTAAGTTATGGTTTCTACAAGGAATTGAGAAAAGCTTTGGCAGAAAACCAAAAGAATTATTTGTATGAAACGAATGTTGGTGCAGGTTTGCCATTAATTGACACCATTAAATTATTGCACCTTTCAGGAGAAAACATCACGAAAATTAAAGGGGTTTTCTCTGGAACATTAAGTTATTTATTCAATAATTTCTCTGCGAAAGATGCGCCTTTTAGTGAAATTTTGCAAGAAGCAATTGATAATGGATATACAGAGCCAGATCCGCGTGAGGATTTATGCGGAAATGATGTTGGTAGAAAATTATTAATTTTAGCTAGAGAATTAGATTTGCAAAATGAATTCGAAGAAATTTCAATTCAAAACTTAATTCCAGAGCACCTACGTGAAGGAAGCGCTGCCGATTTCTTGACGAAATTAAAAGAATTCGATCCAATTTATGCTAAAATAAAAGCAGAACAACAGCCAAACCATGTTTTAAGATACATTGGTGAATTGTCTGGAGATTTGCAAAATGATAAAGGAAATCTAGAAGTAAAACTGGTTTCAGTACCAAAAGATACTGCATTAGGCGGATTAAAAGGTTCTGATTCTTTCTTCGAAATTTATACAGAGTCTTATGGAGATCGTCCAATCGTTATTCAAGGAGCTGGTGCAGGTTCTGCGGTAACAGCAAGGGGAGTTTTCGGAGATATTTTGAGATTATCTGATAAAGGATAAGACGATTTTAAATTGTAGATTTTAGTCCCGATAGCTATCGGGATAGATTTAAGATTTGCAAGCCTAGTTTGTCATTTCGAGGAACGAGAAATCACACTCGGAACTCGACAAAGATTGGCGATATTCTTTGCGGAATTTCTAGTGCGATTTCTCCTTTCAGTCGAAATGACAAAATTGAATAGAATAAAAAAACAAAAAAATAACAACACAATGAAAGTAACTTTAAACAGAGTAAATGACGCATTTCATTTTAAAGTAAAAAATGAACGCGGACACGTAGTTGACGTTGATAGCAGAGCCGAATTTGGCGGAAGCGATTTAGGTGCAAGTCCAATGGAGCTTGTATTAATGGGTGTTGCAGGATGCAGCGCTATTGATATGATTTCGATCTTAAAAAAACAGCGTCAGGAAATCACTTCTTTTAATGCTGAGGTTGAAGGAACGCGAGTTCAAATCGAAGAAGCAAAACCTTTCAAGGAAATTGATGTGGTTTTTTATTTAGAAGGAGAAATCAATCCTGATAAAGCAAAAAAAGCAGCGCAACTTTCTTTCGAGAAATATTGTTCGGTTGCTAAAACGGTTGAACCAACAGCGACAATTAAATACAAAGTTGTATTGAACAATGAAGCTTTATAAATTAGATAATTTGTCAATTAGATAATTAGAAAATGCTCAGATTGCGCATAAATAATTGACTTGTTTTTGGTTTAGATTTTAGTTTTAAAACTTGAAGCTTGAAACCTGAAACTTGACACGAGGCTGGAAGCCGAACTGGCGAAGCAAACAAAAAAAACAAAAAACAACACACAATGAATACAGAAGAATTTGGTTTTGAAACACAAGCCATCAGAACACAATTAGAAAGATCGCAATATTTAGAACATTCGGTGCCTTTGTACCTTTCATCAAGCTTTGTTTTTGAAGATGCTGAAGATATGAGAGCTTCTTTTACAGAAGAAAAAGAAAGAAATATTTACAGCCGTTTCAGCAATCCAAACACATCAGAGTTTGTAGACAAGATCTGCAAAATGGAAGGAGCAGATTCTGGTTATGCATTTGCAACAGGAATGGCAGCAGTATATTCTACTTTTGCAGCATTATTGAATTCTGGAGATCATATTGTTTCTGCAAGCAGTGTTTTCGGTTCGACTCACGCGTTGTTCATGACTTATTTCCCAAAATGGAATATCGAAACTTCTTATTTCGAAATCAATAAGCCAGAAACAATTGAAAGTTTCATTAAGCCAAATACCAAAATATTATACGCCGAATCTCCTACAAATCCAGGAGTTGATGTAATTGACTTAGAATTGTTAGGAAATATTGCTAAGAAACACAACTTGATTTTAATAATCGACAACTGTTTTGCAACGCCTTATTTACAGCAACCAATTAAATTTGGAGCACATTTGGTAATTCATTCAGCTACTAAATTGATTGATGGTCAAGGACGTGTTTTAGGTGGAGTAACAGTTGGAGATGCAGAATTAATCAGACAGATTTATTTGTTCTCTAGAAACACAGGTCCAGCTTTATCACCTTTTAATGCTTGGGTTCTGTCAAAAAGTTTAGAGACTTTAGCTGTTCGTGTAGATAGGCATTGCGAAAATGCATTAAAAGTCGCTGAGTTTTTAGAAAGTCACCCGAATGTAAACAGCGTAAAATATCCGTTCTTGAAATCGCATCCACAATACGAAATTGCTAAAAAACAAATGAAAGCTGGTGGAAATATCATTGCATTTGAGATTAAAGGCGGAATCGAAGCAGGAAGAAAATTCTTGAATTCAATTCAACTTTGTTCATTATCTGCAAATATTGGAGATACAAGAACAATTGTAACGCATCCAGCTTCTACAACACACAGCAAATTATCTGAAGAAGATCAATTGGCAGTAGGAATCACGCAAGGTTTAGTTCGTGTTTCTGTTGGTTTAGAAACTGTTGAAGATGTAATTGCAGATTTAAAACAAGCGCTTTCTTAATTTTAGATTTTAGACTGAAGATTTTAGATTTTCAATTTCTTATATATAAAGACGATTTTTGATAGTTAGATTTACTATTGAAAATCGTCTTTTTTATTCCGGCTTATATAAAAAATCTATTTTTGTATGTTTAAATAAAACAAAACGAAGTAATTTGATAGAATTAGTAGAATTTAACTTATTCTTTTGTGATAGTTCAAACAAAAAGCATATTTTTGTTGTTTAATAATTTACAGCAATCAATTAACTCTTGAAAAGCTGGAATCTAAAACATAAAGATGCTTTCAAAAAAGACAAAATACGGAATCAAGGCTTTGACTTATTTAGCAAGACGCGAAAATAATGAACCAGTTCAGATTGCCGAAATTGCGAAAAGCGAACACATTTCGATAAAATTTTTAGAAAGTATTTTACTGCTGTTAAGAAACTCAGGTTTTCTTGGTGCTAAAAAAGGAAAAGGCGGAGGTTATTATCTGATAAAAGATCCAAAAGATATCAGCATGGCGAAAGTATATCGAATTCTTGAAGGTCCAATTGCTTTACTGCCTTGTGCGAGCCATAATTTCTACGAAAGATGTGATGACTGCGATGATGAAACTACCTGTGCCGCAAGACGCTTAATGACAGAAGTTCGTGATAATACGCTTAAAATATTAGAAAGTAATTCTTTGGCAGATATTGCGTTTTAGAAATTTGCTTTAAACCAATAAAAAAAGACCATTTCAATTAGAAATGGTCTTTTTTTTATTTCTGTTTATATTAAAATATCAATTTATATCCAGCCATAAAAAGCATTACAGCAATTGCATTTCTAAGAAACTGATCTGGCACTTTTCCGCTTAACATGCTTCCCATGTAGATTCCCGGAAGCGATCCCATTAACAATTGACCTAATAATCCTAAATCTAAATTTCCCATAGAAGCGTGTCCAAGACCAGCAACTAAAGTTAAGGGAACAGCGTGTGCAATTTCGGTTCCGACTAAACGTGGTGTTGGCAATAATGGATAAAGGAAAAATAAAGTCACTGTTCCTAATGCTCCAGCGCCAATAGAAGTTAAAGTTACGGTTGCTCCTAATAAAACTCCAATTCCGATAGTAAGCATATTTTGAGTTGTGCTTTCGTTGTGAAATTTATCTCCAGCATGTCTTTGAGAGAAAACTAAAAGTTTCTTTTTGAATATAATAGCTACCGAAGTAAACAATAAAGCCCAACCTAAACTGTGTTTAATAACGTTATTGATAGTTTCGATATCTGTTTTAATGCCGTTTAAAATCCATAATGTAATTAAAGCTGCAGGGACACTTCCTAAAGTCAGCCAGCCTGTAATTTTCCAGTTGATGTTTCCTTTTTTGTTGTGTACAAATATTCCTCCGGCTTTAGTAAATGCAGCATATAGTAAGTCTGTTCCAACTGCTTTTGTTGGTGGAATTCCAAAATACAATAAAATAGGAGTCATCAAAGAACCTCCTCCAACACCTGTTAACCCAACAATAAAACCAACTACTAAACCTGCTATTACGAGACCAATCTGAAAATCCATGAAAAAATATTTGCCGCTAAAGTAAAAACAATTTTATAATTATCCTATAGATTTTGTAGAGATTAAATGTGTATTTTTGTGAATCACAAAATTTGAATGTGTTGTTAAAATAATAAGTGGCAACATTTAATTTGTTAAAATAATCACTAATTCTTTTTTAAATGTCTTTTATCTTGGTTTATAAGATGATAGCTTGTGTAAAAAAGTAAATATATTGTTTTGATATTTCGAAATATATAGTACTTTTGCAAAGTAATCTACTAAGCCGATAGGGTAATGGATTTTTAAGAATAAAAAACATTCTTAGAAATATGGAAAATGAACTTAAGTTAGAAAACACTATAGTAAAGTCTGATTCTTTATTAAAGGAAAAATTGTGGGTAGTGATACCCGTTGTTTTGTTGTTAGGTTTGGCAGTTACATTAATTTATAATCATCACGCTGAATTTTCATGGGATGGTTTCGTTCAGGGATTTGATGAAAACCTTTTAGTGTTTTTCTTAATTGGTGTTTTTGCACAATTAGTAGATGGCGCTTTAGGAATGGGATATGGAGCAACTTCTACGTCATTTTTATTGGCTTATGGAGTTTCGCCAGTTTTGAGTAGTACGGCAGTTCACGTTTCAGAGATGTTTACAACTGGGGCATCGGCGCTTTCGCACCATCGCTTTGGAAACATCAATAAAAAATTGGTCAAACATTTATTGATTCCGGGAGTTTTAGGATCAATTACAGGGGCTTATTTATTATCAGATGTTATTGACGGAGATATTATTAAGCCATTTATTGCGGTTTACATGATTATTCTGGCAGTTGTAATTATCAGAAAGGCTCTTAGAAAAAGTGTTGTAAAAAAGAAAACTAAGAAACTAGGCGTATTAGCAGTGTTTGGAGGTTTTATGGATTCTGTTGGAGGAGGAGGCTGGGGGCCAATTGTAACTTCAACATTATTAGGAAGAGGAAGAAACCCGAAATATACTATCGGGTCAGTAAATGCAGCTGAGTTTGCGATTTCGTTTGCTAGCGGAATTACTTTCATGCTTTTTGGGGGAATTCACGGCTGGCAGATCATTATCGGATTGATTTTAGGAGGAGTTATTTCAGCATCAATAGCAGCTTATTTGGTAAATAAAATCAAAAGAAAACCAATGATGGTTGCAGTTGGAATTCTGATTATATTATTGAGTTTAAAAACATTATCTAAATTATTGTAAAAGATAGTTTTAGAAAGGAAAAGAATTATGAGTGCGATTATTGTACAAGAATTATTAGAGAAAACTAAAGACCTTTCGCTTGACGAAACCTTAGTTTTTTTAGCAAAAGAATTTCCAGGAAAAGTAATTTTTTCGACATCTTTTGGTCAGGAAGATCAGGTAATTACTGATTTTATTGCAAAAAGTAACACAGATATTACCGTCTTTACTTTAGATACAGGAAGATTATTTCAGGAAACTTACGATGTTTTTCATAAAACATTAAAAAAATATAAAAGACCAATTGAAGTTTTTTTTCCAGAAGCAGCTTCAGTAGAAAATCTTCTGAAAACAAAAGGTCCAAATAGCTTTTACGATTCAGTTGAAAACAGAAAAGAGTGCTGTTTTATTCGAAAAGTAGTTCCGTTGAGAAAAGCTTTAGCAGGAAATTCAGTTTGGATTACAGGCTTAAGAGCAGAACAATCAGAAAACAGACAAGATTTAAATCTGTTTGAATACGATGGAAACTTCGAAATCATCAAATTCAATCCGTTGTTAAAATGGACTTTAGAAGAAGTTGAAACGTATTTGTCGGATAACAATGTTCCGCAAAACGCTTTACACAAACAAGGTTTCGTAAGTATTGGATGTGCGCCTTGTACAAGAGCAATTTTCCCAGGTGAAGATATCAGAGCCGGAAGATGGTGGTGGGAGTCAAGCCATAAAGAGTGCGGGCTTCACAGTGCTAAGAAAGAATAAAGAAGCAAGAGGCAAGACTTCTTTAGAGAATAGAATATAGATTATAGAATAAAGAGTGGGGATTTTAGATCAGGTAACTTGAAACTTTAAACCTGAAACAAAATTTTTCACAACAAAAATATCAAACAAAAAAACAATGAGTTCAGTATTAAAAACAAACGCTTTAGAGAGTGAAGCGATATACATTTTCAGAGAAGTAATTTCACAGTTTGACAAACCAGTTTTACTTTTCTCAGGAGGAAAAGATTCTATCACATTAGTGCGTTTGGCACAAAAAGCATTTTTTCCTGCTAAGATTCCGTTTCCTCTATTACACGTTGATACGGGACACAATTTTCCTGAAACAATTGCTTTCAGAGATAAATTGGTAGAAGAATTAGGTTTAGAGTTGATCGTACGTAATGTTCAGGATGCTATTGATGAAGGAAAAGTAGTTGAAGAAACTGGAAAATATTCAAGCCGTAACAGTTTACAGACAACAACGCTTTTAGATGCAATTGAAGAATTTAAGTTTGATGCTTGTATTGGAGGCGCTCGTCGTGACGAAGAAAAAGCAAGAGCTAAAGAACGTATTTTCTCTGTTCGTGATGATTTCGGACAATGGGACGAAAAAAATCAAAGACCTGAATTGTTTGATATTTTGAATGGAAAAATTGAAAATGGACAAAACGTTCGTGTTTTCCCAATTTCAAACTGGACAGAATTAGATGTTTGGAGTTATATCGAAAAAGAAAAAATCGAGATTCCTTCAATCTATTTCTCACATAAAAGAAAAGTTTTTTTGAGAGACGGTTTAATCTGGTCGCATTCTCCTTTTGTGTACCAAGAAGAAGACGAACAAATCGAAGAAAGAATTGTTCGCTTCAGAACCGTTGGAGATATGAGCTGTACAGCAGCTGTTGAATCTTACGCAGCAACAATCGAAGAAGTAGTTGGAGAAATCAGATCATCAACCATTTCTGAAAGAGGAGCCAGAATCGATGACAAACGTTCTGAAGCTGCAATGGAAAAGAGAAAACAACAAGGATACTTTTAATAATTGTTAATTATGAATTGTTAATTGTTAATGCAATTCGGGACGGAACTTTAGAAGTAAAATCAAAAAAAACAAAAACATACAGATTTAAGTTTCGCACAAAACATGAAACTTTAAACCTGAAACAAAATATTACAGAATGGACGTTTTAAAAATAGCAACAGCAGGAAGTGTAGATGACGGAAAAAGTACTTTGATCGGAAGATTATTGTACGATACAAAATCATTGACGACTGATAAAATAGAAGCAATCGAAAAAAGCAGTAAACAAAAAGGATATGATTATCTTGATTTTTCTTTGGCAACAGATGGTTTAGTAGCGGAAAGAGAACAAGGAATCACGATTGATGTTGCGCACATTTATTTTTCGACTGCAAAGAAAAGTTACATTATCGCCGATACTCCAGGGCATGTAGAATATACAAGAAACATGGTTACAGGAGCTTCGACTTCTCAGGTTTCGATCATTTTAATTGATGCCAGAAAAGGAGTTATCGAGCAGACTTACCGTCACTTTTTCATCAATAATTTATTGAGAGTAAAAGAAGTAATCGTTGCCATCAACAAAATGGATTTGGTTGATTATTCAGAAGAAGTTTTCAATAAAATCAAAGCTGATTTCCAAGCATTAAATGCAAAAAGCACTTTCAAAGAGCAAAACGTAAGTTACATTCCGTTAAGTGCAATTAATGGAGGAAACGTTGTGGATAAATCTGAAAATATGCCTTGGTATGATGGACAAACTGTTTTAGAACATTTAGAAGGATTACATTCTCATGATGTTTATGAGCCAGGAAAAGCACGTTTCCCAGTTCAGACCGTTATTCGTCCAAAAACAGAAGAATACCACGATTTTAGAGGTTACGCTGGAAAATTATACGGAAACTCAATTAAAGTTGGAGATGCTGTAACAGTTCTTCCTTCTTTAACAGAATCTAAAGTATCTAAAATTCACTTTTTCGATAAAACATTTGACGAAGCTGTTGCAGGTTCTTCAATTACAATCGAATTAGAAAATGATATTAATGTAACGAGAGGTGATATGATTGTAAAATCAAGCGAGCTTCCAAAAATTGAAAAAGACATTACCACAACAGTTTGCTGGATGGACAGTAAAAAACTGGTTCCGGGAACTAAATATTTGGTACAGCACAATACAAACAGAGTTTTAGCAAAAGTAGAAAGCATTAAAAATACAATTGCAACAGATTACTCAGGAACGACAGAAGCTTCACAATTAGCAATAAACGAAATTGGAGAAGTTAATATCAAATTAAGCAAACCGTTATATTTTGATTCATACAACGAAAACAAATCAAACGGAGCTTTTATCTTAATTGATACAGCAACTAACACAACAGCAGGAGTAGGATTCATTCGCTAGTTGATAGTTGATGGTTTTTGGTTGATAGTTATCTGCCAGCAAACCAACAACCAACAACTGACAACCAACAACTAAAGAGAAATGGAAAGTTTTAGAACAGAAATAGAAAATCCGGTAGTTCAGAAGGAGATTATCGAATTAGAAAAAAAGATTCACTTATTCCGTGGAGGAAAAATTGATGATGAGCGTTTTCGTAGTCTTCGTTTAGCGCGTGGAATCTACGGTCAGCGTCAGGAAGGCGTTCAAATGATTCGTATCAAATTGCCTTATGGTAAAGTAACTAGCGAGCAATTAGTGCGTATCACACAAGTTTCTGATGAATATTCTACAGGGCGTTTGCATATTACAACACGTCAGGATATCCAGATTCACTATGTGAGTTTAGACCGAACACCAGAACTTTGGGCAGATTTGGCTAAAGACGATATTACGCTTCGTGAAGCTTGTGGAAATACAGTTAGAAATATTACAGGAAGTGAATTGGCTGGAGTTGACGTAAACGAACCATTTGATGTTTCGCCTTATGCACACGGACTTTTTCAATATTTGTTAAGAAACCCAATCTGTCAGGAAATGGGACGTAAATTCAAAATTTCGTTCTCGTCTTCAGATGAAGATACTGCTTTGAGTTATTTACACGATTTAGGATTTATTCCGAAAATCAAAGATGGACAAAAAGGTTTTAAAATCATGTTTGGTGGAGGTTTAGGATCTCAGCCAGCACATGCAGAATTGCTTTCGGAGTTTGTTCCCGTAAACGAAATCATCCCAACAGCAGAAGGAATCATTCGTATTTTTGATAGATACGGAGAACGTGCTAAAAGAATGAAAGCGCGTATGAAATTCTTAATCAAAGAAATGGGAAGAGATGTTTTCCTTGATTTGGTTGAAAAAGAGAAAAAAGCTATCGCTTTTGAAACATACGAAATTGATACAACTGCTTTTGACGGACCAATTCCAGAACCAGTATTAGAAGTTCCGCAAGTTACAATCGAAGATACAAAAGCGTATGAAGCGTGGAAAAAATCGAATGTAATCAAACAGAAACAAGACGGTTATTATGCTATCGGAATCAAAGTTTTATTAGGAGATTTTTATACTGATAAAGCGAGATTATTAGCGGCTTTAATTAAGAATTACGCAGCAAATGAATTACGTTTTTCATTGCGTCAAAATATTGTAATACGTCACGTAAAAGAAGAGAATCTTCCTTTCTTTTATCAAGAATTAGCTAAACTTGACTTTGTTCAATTAGGATATAATTCAGTTGGAGATATTACGGCATGTCCGGGTACTGATACTTGCAACTTGGGGATTGCAAGTAGTACCGGTATTGCAGAAGAATTGGAAAGAGTTTTAACTGCTGAATATCCACAGTATTTAAACAACCGCGAAATCGAAATTAAAATTTCAGGCTGTATGAATGCGTGCGGACAACACAATATGTCTGCAATTGGATTCCAGGGAATGTCTATCAACTCAGGAAAACTAGTAGCTCCGGCTTTACAAGTTTTATTAGGAGGAGGAAGATTAGGAAACGGAGCAGGACGTTTTGCTGATAAAGTAATCAAAGTGCCTAGCCGTAGAGGTCCAGATGCATTGCGTACGATCTTAAATGATTTTGATGCTAACGGAAGCGGACAAAAATTCCTTGATTATTATGATACAAAAGGAGAAAAATATTTCTACGAAATCTTAAAACCTTACGCAGATGTAACCAATTTAACAGAAGCAGATTTTGTGGATTGGGGTAACGCAGACAATTACGTAAAAGCAGTTGGAGTTGGAGAATGTGCCGGAGTTGTGATCGATTTAGTGGCGACATTATTGTTTGAAGCTAAAGAGAAATTGATCTTGGCTCAAGAATCTTTCGATGAGAAAAAATGGTCAGATGCGATTTATCATGCTTACGCTGGATTTGTAAATGGTGCAAAAGCGTTGTTATTGGCAGAAAATCAAAAAACAAACCACCACGCAGGAATTGTAGATTTGTTTGATACTGTTTTCATTGACACGAACAAAATCGAATTAAACTCAACTTTTAAAGACTTGGTTTACCAAATCAATAAAAATGAACCATCTGAAGCTTTTGCTAAAGATTACATTGCACAAGCAACTGTTTTCTTTGATAAAATCGAAACTTTCAGAGCTCAAGAATTAGCAAATGCATAATATAAAACCCAAAATAACTTTAGTCGGTGCAGGCCCGGGCGATCCCGATTTACTTACGCTAAAAGCTGTAAAGGCATTGGCTGAAGCAAATGTGGTTTTATACGATGCTTTGGCCAACGAAGAAATTCTGGATTACGCACCAAAAAATGCGATTCGGATTTTTGTTGGAAAAAGAATCGGAAATCATGCTTACACGCAAGATCAAATCAATCAGTTGATTGTGGATAATGCTTTAACATACGGAAACGTAGTAAGATTAAAAGGTGGAGATCCATTTATTTTCGGAAGAGGCGGAGAAGAAATTGATTTTGCTGAAAGTTTCGGAATTGAAACAATTGTAGTTCCCGGAATTTCATCGGTAGTTGCCGTTCCTGCAAGTCAGGGAATTTCGATTACAAAGCGAGGCGTTTCAGAAAGCTTTTGGGCGATTACCGGAACAACTTCTGATAGAAAATTATCTTCAGATGTAGCTTTGGCAGCACAATCATCTGCGACAGTGGTAATCTTGATGGGAATGCACAAATTGCCTCAAATCATCGATTTGTTTCAAAAAGAAGATAAAGGAAATTTACCAGTTGCAATCATCCAAAACGGAACAACAACAGAAGAAAAAGTTGGAGTTGGAACAGTGGATTCAATTTTAGAAGTTGTAAAAGAAAAAGAATTAGGTTCGCCAGCTATTATTGTTTTAGGCGAAGTTGTGAGAGAAAGCAATAAACTAAAAGGATTTTACGAAGAATTTCTATCAAAAGAAACCATTCATTAAAATAATTATATGTTCCGTTGGGAACAATTCGTTGGTAAATCATCTAATTTTGTTTAGATGAAAAAAGATTAAAATGGAACAAAACGAATTATATCCAATATTTCTAAAGCTTCACAATTTAAATGTTCTGATTGTAGGTGGAGGAAATGTAGGTCTGGAAAAGCTTTCTTTCTTGCTAAAATCAAGTCCGAATGCTAATGTTGAGGTAGTTGCACCTGATTTTCATTTAGAAATTAAGGTTTTAGCAGAAAAACATCCTTCAATTAAATTGACGGAAAAAAAGTTCAAAAAGAAAATGCTTAAAAAACGTCACATGGTAATTGCCTGTACAGACGATTTGAAAGTAAATAAAAAGGTTTACGATTTAGCTAGAAAACGTTATTTGATTTGCAACATTGCCGATACGCCAGATTTATGTGATTATTATTTAGGCGGAATTGTAACAAAAGGAAATGTAAAAATTGCCATTTCAACAAACGGAAAATCACCGACAACAGCCAAAAGACTTAGGGAGTTTTTTGAGGAAGTAATTCCAGAAGATATTAACCAAATGGTTGAAAATCTGAATGAATATCGAAAGACCCTAAAAGGTAATTTTGAAGAAAAGGTTAAAAGAATGAATGAGATTACTTCTTCATTAAAAAATAAAGAGTAAAAAGGTTTCGTAAAGAAATTAATGATAAAAATCATTGAAAGTACAAGGATTTATTCGTTTCTTTGCGTTATTAAGAATGATTATAAACAACAACATAATGATTAAAACAGATATACTTATAATTGGAGCAGGCCCAACAGGTTTATTTGCCGTATTTGAGGCAGGATTGTTAAAATTAAAATGCCACATTTTAGATGCTCTTCCACAACCAGGAGGACAGCTATCAGAGTTATATCCAAAAAAACCAATTTATGATATTCCTGGATTTCCAGAAGTATTGGCAGGAGATTTAGTTGACGGATTAATGGAGCAAATCAAACAATTTGAGCCAGGATTTACTTTAGGAGAACGTGCTGAAACAGTTGAAAAGCAAGAAGACGGAACTTTCATTGTAACATCAAACAAAGGAACTAAATTCCACGCGCCAGTTATCGCAATCGCTGGAGGTTTAGGAAGTTTCGAGCCTCGTAAACCACTTATCGAAGATATCGAGTTTTATGAAGATAAAGGAGTAAAATACTTCATTAAAAATCCTGAGAAATTCAGAGATAAAAGAGTTGTTATTGCAGGAGGAGGAGATTCAGCATTAGACTGGAGTATCTTCTTAGCAAACGTAGCTTCAGAAGTAACTTTAATTCACAGAAGAAACGAATTCAGAGGAGCTTTAGATTCTGTAGAAAAAGTACAGGAATTAAAATCAGCTGGAAAAATCAAATTAATCACTCCGGCAGAAGTTATCGGAATCAATGGTGCTGAGCATGTTGAGTCATTAGACATCGAAGAAAACGGAGCACACCGTAAAATCGACTGCGATTATTTCATTCCACTTTTCGGATTAACGCCAAAATTAGGTCCAATTGGAGACTGGGGATTAGAAATCGAGAAAAATGCTATTAAAGTAAATAATGCATTAGATTACCAGACAAATATTCCAGGAATCTTCGCTATTGGAGACGTAAATACATACCCAGGAAAATTAAAGTTAATCCTTTGCGGATTCCATGAAGCGACTTTAATGTGCCAAGCTGCATATTCAATCATCAATCCAGGTAAAAAATACGTATTGAAATATACAACGGTTTCTGGAGTAGATGGTTTTGACGGAACTCGTAAAGAAGCTCCAAAAGCGGTTGTGAAGGCGATTGTCTAAGTTACTAAGATTCTGAGATACTAAGACTTTAAGATTTTTATATGGAAAGCTCAAACTTTTAGTTTGAGCTTTTTTATGCTTAGTCACTTAGTCCCGATAGCTATCGGGATAGTGTCTCAGAACCTAAAAAAAAACGTATCTTTGTGAATATAAATTTTGATTATCATGAATTTAGAAGCTAGAAAATATCAATTTATTCAGGAGTTGGTTAAGGTGGAAGACGAAAGCATTTTGGAAAAACTGGAATTGGTTTTGAAAGCAAATCAAAATGATTGGTTTGATGATTTATCAGAATCAGAGAAAAACGAAATTCAAATTGGACTAGATCAAGCCGAAAAAGGAGAAGTTATAAGTCATGAAGATGTTATGAAAAGATTTTCGAAATGGCATTAAAATTTATTTGGACTTCACAAGCAGTAAAAGGTTTTAATAAAGTTGTTGATTATCTTGAAGCAAAATGGACAACAAAAGAGATTTTAAACTTAGAAAATAAAATACAGCAAGTAATAAATCAAATTAATTTAAATCCAGAACAATTTCCAAAATCCGAAAGAAATACCACTCTGTATAAGGCTATTGTAGACAAAAACAATTATTTAGTTTACAGAATTGATAAAGAGTTTGATATTATTACAATTATCAATTTTAGAGGAACAAAACAAAAACCTAAGCATTAATAGCAAATGCCTAGAATCTATATACAAAGCTCAAACTTTTAGTTTGAGCTTTTTTATTGAACAGAATTTTAAACTCAGTATCTTAGTAACTCAGAATCTTAGAATCTAAATATATGGCTTTCGACGAAGATAATGCAAAGAGAATTAGAACGTTTCTCCAATATAAAGGCGCCGATTTTTTTGAAAAGAAAATGTTTGGTGGTATTGTTTTCATGGTAGATAACAAATTATGCTGTGGAACTCGTTTAGATAAAAAAGTTGGAGAAAATCTTTTGCTATGCAGAATAAATGATTCCGCTTATTTAAAGGCCATAGAAAGAGATGATGTGTTGCCAATGCCTAATGCAGAAAAGCCAATGAAAAACTATGTTTTTATTACCGAAATTGGCTGGGCAAGAAATCAGGATATGGAGTATTGGCTTCAACTTTGTTTAGATTTTAATCCTTTAGCAAAAGCAAGCAAGAAGAAATAAAAAACCTTACAACCTTAGCGCCTAAGTCTCTCAGAACCTTAGAAAAAAAACATTTGCAAATCGAAACCCTATTTCATACCTTTGCACTGTTCTTAAAATTATTGTCAGTTATCACGAAAGGCGGAGGGATAGACCCGATGAAACCTTAGCAACCCTTTATCATAAAGAAGGTGCTAAATTCTACTTTATACGACATTTTCCAGTATTAAAGATAGATAACACAAATACATACAGTATTTCTCAAAACTTTTCCAGACAACATACAATATTTACCGAAGCAATTCAGTAAGGAGCGAATCATTGGCGCATTTTTGCAGTCAGTAGTTCCCGCTTTCGCCTATATCTCTCCATTTCATTACGAGGATACCGGCTCAATCGGGGCTAATGAGTCACCAATAGTGCACTTT
Source organism: Flavobacterium sp. LPB0248 (assembly GCF_013388355.1). Taxonomy (GTDB): domain Bacteria; phylum Bacteroidota; class Bacteroidia; order Flavobacteriales; family Flavobacteriaceae; genus Flavobacterium. The sequence goes on along the minus strand of NZ_CP058246.1, from coordinate 2,096,593 downwards.
TGGAATTAATGTGAATAAAAATATCGAAGGTTAAACCCGACAGGTTTCAAAAGCCTGTCGGGTTTAAATAGAACCTTCAAAAATTATAATTAAAAAAGCTTTGTGCCTTAGCGCCTTAGCGGCAAATACAACATGGCAATTACGATAAAAGAAGCAATAAAAAAAAATATCCTAATCCTTGATGGAGCAATGGGAACAATGTTGCAACGCTACAATTTCTCTGAAGAAGATTTTAGAGGAGAGCGTTTCAAAGATTTCCCGCATCCGTTAAAAGGAAACAACGATTTACTATCCCTAACACAACCACAAGCAATCCGCGATGTTCATGCCGCTTATTATGAAGCTGGTGCTGACATCGTAGAAACCAATACCTTCTCAGGAACGACAATCGGTATGGCCGATTATCACATGGAAGATTTGGTTTACGAGTTAAACTACGAATCGGCAAAACTCGCACGCGAGGTTGCCGATGAGTTTACCGCTAAAAATCCAAATAAACCACGTTTCGTAGCCGGTTCAATCGGGCCTACAAACCGTACGGCAAGTATGTCACCAGACGTAAACGATCCAGGTTATAGAGCCGTAACATTTGACGATTTACGAATTGCTTACAAACAACAAGCAGAAGCTTTAATGGATGGTGGCTGTGATTTACTTTTGGTAGAAACAATCTTTGATACATTAAATGCAAAAGCAGCACTTTTTGCAATCGAAGAAGTAAAAGAAGAACGTAATATTGATATTCCAATCATGGTTTCAGGGACCATTACCGATGCTTCAGGAAGAACACTTTCTGGGCAGACTGTTGAAGCGTTTTTGATTTCAGTTTCACATATTCCGTTGTTAAGTGTAGGATTCAATTGCGCTCTTGGGGCGGATTTATTGAAACCATATTTAAAAACATTGGCGCATAACACAAGTTTTAATGTGTCGGCACATCCAAACGCAGGATTACCAAACGCATTCGGACAATATGATGAAACGCCAGAACAGACGCAAGTTTTCATTAAAGAATATTTAGAGGATAATTTAATCAATATCATTGGAGGTTGTTGCGGAACAACTCCAGATCATATTCGATTAATGGCTGAGGTTGCTAAGGATTATAAGCCTAGAGTGGCGCCTGTTATTGAATAATATTTCTGAAAATAAGTAAAATTAGATGGTTAATAAGAAAACACACTTTGTAATAATTTCAATTTTGCTAGTACTGCTTGTTGTATATGCTTATCAGAGATTTGAAAGTAATACCCAAAAGTATAGTAGTGACGATTATAGAGAGCAAATAACTTCAAAGTCATCAATGCAAGTAGGAGAGTGTTTTTCATACGAGGAAGAAGGAATATATTACGGTATAATCCTGATTAAATATGAAGATGATGATTTGTACACTGTTGCTTTGTTAGATAGAACTGAAAAAAAAGAATTAAAGAGAGATAATTTTATTAATGGAGATTTAATTTGTACGAGTAATCATATGATTGCACCAGGGGCGTATGGTTTGTCAACAGGCTTTTTTACAAAGAGTGATTTAGAAGTGTTTAAACAAAAATTTAAATATGTTACGAAAATTCACCTTGATGATTCTAAAATTGAAGTTAATGGAGGAGGAGGTTTGATTGATGATAAAAGAGTTTCAATTAAAGAATTGCGTGATCGTAATAGACTTTTGAAACAAATGAAACAATATACAGAACCTGTAAGTAAATATCTCAATTAAACAAAAGTTTTGTAAGGCTAAATATTGGTAGTGTCAAAATACATTCCGTTGAAAACTGAATTGAATTTGAAAAATTCGGTAAAAATAAACATCTTATGAAACCGAGTTTGCGTGAGGGATAGAAGTGAAAAGCCCACAGCCTGACGAAGGAAGAGCGAGGACTTGTAACGGATAGCCCGGTTCGCCACGGCGAATCACGCCCAAATTAAAATATTGAAAACGAATATACCTACAAGGTTTTAAAAACCTCGCAGGAAAGAAAATAGAATAAAAAAACTTAGAACCTTAGAATCTCAGGATCTTAGTAACTTAGAAAGAAATGACAGAAAAAAGAAGAGACCTTGTATTATCAGGATTAGAACCGTTAATTATTACGCCGGAAAGTGTTTTCGTGAATGTTGGTGAGCGTACGAATGTAACAGGTTCAAGAAAATTCCTAAGACTAATCAAGGAAGAGAAATATGACGAGGCGCTTGATATTGCAAGACAACAGGTAGAAGGCGGAGCACAAATCATCGATATTAATATGGATGAAGGAATGCTTGACGGTGTTACTGCTATGACTAAATTTTTGAATTTAATTGCTGCAGAACCAGACATTTCGAGAGTGCCGATCATGATCGACAGTTCGAAATGGGAAATCATTGAAGCTGGTCTTAAAGTAGTACAAGGAAAAAGCGTTGTAAACTCGATTTCGTTAAAAGAAGGAGAAGAGGCCTTTATTCATCATGCCAAATTAATCAAACGTTACGGAGCTGCTGCTATTGTTATGGCTTTTGACGAAGTTGGTCAGGCGGATAATTACGATCGTCGTGTGGAGATTTGTCAACGTTCGTATGATATTTTGGTGAACAAAGTAAATTTCCCTCCACAAGATATTATTTTCGATTTAAATATTTTCCCGGTTGCAACGGGAATGGAAGAGCATAGATTGAACGCTTTGGATTTCTTTAGAGGAACAAAATGGGTTCGCGAAAACCTTCCGCACGCACATATTAGTGGTGGTGTGAGTAACGTTTCGTTCTCTTTTAGAGGAAATGATACGGTTCGTGAAGCGATGCACTCAGTATTCTTGTATCACGCAATTAAAAATGGAATGACGATGGGAATCGTGAATCCAGAGATGCTTACGATTTACGATGATATTCCGAAAGACTTATTGGAATACGTTGAAGATGTAATTCTGGATAGACGCGACGACGCAACCGAAAGATTGTTAGATTTTGCTGATAGTGTAAAAGGTGAAGCAAAAAGCGATGAAAAAACGGTTCAAGAATGGCGTTTTGGAACTGTTCAGGAGCGTATTACGCATTCGTTAGTAAAAGGAATCGATGCTTTTATTGAAGAAGATGTTGAAGAAGCACGTTTGGCAGCGACAAAACCAATCGAAGTTATCGAAATTAATTTGATGGCCGGAATGAATGTCGTTGGAGATTTATTCGGAAGCGGAAAAATGTTCCTGCCTCAGGTAGTAAAATCGGCTCGTGTAATGAAAAAAGCCGTGGCTTATTTATTGCCTTTCATTGAAGCAAGCAAACAAGCTGGAGACAAACAAGGAAACGGAAAAATCCTGATGGCGACTGTAAAAGGTGACGTTCACGATATTGGTAAAAACATCGTTTCGGTAGTTTTGGCTTGTAACAATTATGAGATTGTAGATTTAGGTGTAATGGTACCTCCGGAAAAAATCATTGCAGCGGCGATTGAACATGAAGTAGATATTATTGGATTAAGCGGACTGATCACGCCTTCGCTTGACGAAATGGTATATTTAGCCAAAGAATTAGACAAACAAGATATTAAAATCCCGATTATGATTGGTGGAGCAACCACTTCGCGCGCGCATACAGCGGTGAAAATTGCACCTCAGTACAGAGAAACTGTAATTCACGTAAACGATGCTTCGAGAGCGGTTACTGTTGCAGGAAATCTGTTAGATCATAATAGAAAAATATATGCGGCAGATATTCGTGCAGAATATGATTCTTTTAGAGAAACATTCTTAAATCGTTCGAGAGATAAGAATTTCCTAACTATTGAAGATGCCCGCAAAAATAAATTACCATTGGATTGGTCGGAATACACGCCAACAAAACCAAAAGTAATTGGTGCGCAAACCATCGAAATAGAACTAGATGTTTTGGTTCCTTATATCGACTGGACGCCGTTTTTCCAGACTTGGGAATTGTACGGAAAATATCCTGCAATTTTAACGGATGAGGTTGTTGGTAAAGAAGCAACTTCTGTTTTTAATGATGCTCAGGCAATGCTAAAAGTAATTTTAGAAGAGAAAAAACTAAAAGCAAAAGGTATTTACGGAATTTTCCCTGCGAATCAGGTAAATGATGATGATATCGAATTGCGTGATGAAAATGGAAAAGTTTTAGAGAAATTCTTAACGCTTCGTCAGCAGTCACAAAAAACAAAAGGAGCGCCAAATATCGCTTTAGCCGATTTTATTCTGCCAAAAGAAAGCGGAATAGAAGATTATATAGGAGCTTTTTGCGTAACAACAGGTTTTGGTGTAGACGAATGGGCTGCGGAATATGAAAAGAATTTAGACGATTACAATTCTATTATGGTAAAAGCGCTTGCCGATCGTTTTGCCGAGGCTTTCGCCGAATATCTTCACGAGAGAGTTCGTAAAGATTTCTGGGGTTACGATTCAGAAGAATCTTTAACCAACGAAGAATTGATCAAAGAAAGTTATAAAGGAATTCGTCCGGCTCCAGGTTATCCGGCTTGTCCAGATCACTTGGAAAAACCAACAATCTGGAAACTCTTAGATGTTGAAAAACAAATTGGAGTGAAACTAACAGAGAGTATGGCGATGTGGCCAGCTTCATCGGTATCAGGATATTATTTCGGAAACCCAAAAAGTAGATATTTCGGATTAGGAAAGATAAAAGAAGATCAGGTGGTAGATTACGCTAAACGACGCAATGTCTCAACTGATTATGCAATGAAATGGTTAAACCCTAATATAGCAGATTAATAAAAGTTATTTTGGTTTCAGGTTTCAGGTTTCAAGTTTGCTAAGCAACTTGAATCTTGAAACCTAAAACTTGAAACAAAAAAAAGATAATGAAAGTAACAGAACATATAGAAAACGCCAAAGGAAAAACATTATTCTCATTTGAAATTATTCCGCCTCAAAAGGGGAAAAGTATTCAGGAGTTATATGATAATATTGATCCGTTAATGGAGTTTAATCCGCCGTTTATTGATGTAACAACTTCTCGCGAGGAGTATATTTACATTGACCGCGGTAACGGACTTTTGGATAAAAAGCTGACTCGTATGCGTCCGGGAACGCTTGGAATCTGCGCTTCTATAAAACATAAATACAATGTAGATACCGTTCCGCATTTGCTTTGCGGTGGATTTACACAAGAAGAAACCGAATACATGCTGGTTGATTGTCAGTATTTAGGAATCAACAATGTAATGGCGCTTCGCGGCGATGCAATGAAAGATGAACAATCTTTTGTACCGAAAGCAGGAGGAAATCATTACGCAGTTGATTTGGTTCGTCAAATCAAAGATTTAAATTGTGGAAAATATCTGCACGAAGTGATGGATATTGATAATAAAGCTGACTTCTGTATTGGTGTTGCGGGTTATCCTGAAAAACATTTAGAATCACCATCTTTACAATCAGATCTAAAAAGATTAAAAGAAAAAGTTGATGCAGGTGCTGATTACGTGGTAACACAAATGTTTTTTGATAACTCAAAATATTTTGCTTTTGTAGAAAAAGCAAGAGAAATGGGAATCACAATTCCGATTATTCCTGGAATTAAACCAATCGCTGTTCAAAGACATTTACAGGTTTTACCGCAAATTTTCAGAATCGATTTGCCAGAAGATTTAATCGATGCTGTAGACAAATGCAAAAATAACGCTGAAATCAAACAAGTGGGAATCGAATGGGCGATTCAGCAATCATTAGAATTAAAAGCTGCTGGAGTTCCGTTTTTACACTATTATTCAATGGGTAAATCTGAGAATATCCGCCAGATTGCAAGTAAGGTTTTTTAAGGTCTTTGCGAGGAACTTTGTCAAAGTTTTAAACTTTGACAAAGTTGTTCAAGTAAAGTTTGTCATTCCGAGGAACGAGGAATCTCACTCGGGTGTTGACAAAGATTGGCGATCTACTTTGCGGAGTTTCTAGTGTGATTTCTCGTTCCTCGGAATGACAAAAAAGTTGGAATTTTTTAATTGGAATTTAAAAATAACCATTATGAAACAAGAAGAACTACAAGCCATAGCCTCTCAATTAAAACATCCATCAGGAGAAAAAGGAATCGAAATGGCCAATATGATGAACGAAACGAACATCAATATGACCAAACATTCGATTCAGAATCTAAATATTTCAAGCGAAAACAGAATTCTAGAACTTGGCCACGGAAACGCTGGTCATGTAGAATTTTTGTTTGAACAAGCCAAAAATCTAAAATACTACGGACTGGAAATGTCAGAATTGATGTTTCAGGAAGCGCGCCAGATTAATCGAAATTTTGTATCTCAAAAACAAGCTTTCTTTTCGCTTTATGACGGAAACACAATTCCGTTTGAAGATGGATTATTCGATAAAATATTTACAGTAAATACCATTTATTTCTGGCAGAAGCCTGAAGAGTTACTTTCAGAAATCTATAGAGTTTTAAAATCAAACGGTACTTTCTGTTTGACATTTGCAGAAGAAGATTTCATGAAAAAACTGCCTTTTACGCAATTTGAATTTGAATTGTACAGTACTGAAAAAGCGCAGGAATTAATCAAAAAATCAGATTTTAAGATTGTTTACACAGAAACACAGAATGAAAAAGTAAAAAGCAAAACCGGCGAGTTGGTTGATAGAGCTTTTACAACTATTGTTCTGGAGAAATAATTTTTTGCCACTTCCGATAGCTATCGGAATAAAAAGATTAGCACAGATTAGAAAATCATTTTAATCCCTATAATCTGTGGCAAAAAAATAACCAATCAATTTTTGCAATCCTTTTTTGAGTACTTTCATTACTTTATTATTTAATCTTTCTGAATTATAATTCTCTACATTATGGAAGTTAAGAAAATCAATTTTTTACAGAGTTACAGCAGCATTTTATGGCTTCTTGGCGGAATTATAATTGGAAGTATTTTTGGATTGGTTTTCGGAGAGAAAGTTTTGATCATAAAGCCTATTGGTGATATATTCCTGAATTTACTTTTTACAGCCATTATTCCGCTTATCTTTTTTACAATCGGTTCTTCGGTAGCCAATCTGGAAAGAACAGAAAAATTGGGAAAACTGTTTGTCATAATGGTATTGGTTTTTCTCGCAACAATTTTGATATCAGCAATTGTGATGATTTGTGCGGTTTATCTTTTTCCGATTCATGAAGATATCGCTATTGCTAAAGTTCCGTTTGAAGAAGTAGCATCAGGATCGGCAGGAGATCAGATAGCAAAACTGCTTACAGCCAATGATTTCTTTGAATTATTATCACGAAAAAGCATGCTGGCCTTGATTATTTTCTCTTTTTTAGTCGGTTTTGCCACTTTACAGTCAGGAGAAAAAGGAAATGCTTTCAAAAGTTTTTTAGATTCAGGAAACGAGGTAATGAAACAGCTTTTGAACATTATAATGAAATTTGCACCAATTGGTTTAGGAGCTTATTTTGCTTATCAAGTTGGAGTTTTTGGACCGCAATTGTTGGGAGTTTATGCAAAACCGATGGCAGTTTATTATGCCGCCTGTATTTTCTATTTCTTTGTGTTCTTTAGTTTGTATGCCCTTGTCTCTGGCGGAAAAAGAGCTTTTAAAGTTTTTTGGAGCAATAACATAATGCCTTCTCTAACAGCAGTTGGAACTTGCAGCAGTATTGCGACTATTCCGGCCAATTTAGCAGCAGCAGAAAAAATGGGAATTCCGGCTCACGTACGTAATTTGGTAATTCCGCTTGGAGCACCTTTGCATAAAGATGGATCGAGTATGTCGTCCATCTTAAAAATAACTTTTTTGTTTGCCATGTTTGGTAAAGATTTTTCAGACCCGATGACGATTCTTTTAGCACTCGGGATTACAGTGGTAGTTTCAATTGTCGAAGGAGGTATTCCAAACGGAGGCTATATTGGAGAAATTTTAGCCATAACAGTTTACGGTTTTCCGATGGAACAAGCTTTGCCAGTCGCCATGATTTTAGGGACATTGGTTGACCCAATTGCTACTTTACTAAATGCCAATGGAGATGTAATCTGTTCGATGATGGTTTCGAGATTCTCTGAAAAGACGAAGTGGTAGCTGTTCTTTAAAACAATCAAAATTTTTATTAATCTTCCTCATCCGCGCAATCTGCGCGACATAACTAATACAACAAACTTATGAATTCAATACTACAACACGATCTCAACAATTTTGAGAATATCTTAGAAAAAACAAAACAGCACGGAATTGATTTTCTGAATAATATCGAAAATATTCCAACATCTAATACCTATTCAATAGATCCTAAAACGGAGCTAAACGAATTAGGTTTAGGATCTATCGAAGCTTTAAAGGAATTCAACGAGAGATTGGCTCCATTGATGGTTTCTTCGCCAGGGCCAAGATATTGGGGATTTGTTACAGGCGGTTCAACACCTGCATCTATTGTAGGCGATTGGCTGGCGACTGTGTATGATCAGAATACTCAAGCTGTAAAAGCACAAGGAGGAGCATCGGCATTAATAGAGTTTGAAACCATCAATTTATTATTGCAATTGTTAGAACTTCCAGATACGTTTTTAGGCGGATTTGTAACGGGCGCTACAATGTCGAATTTCACAAGTTTAGCAGTTGCTAGACAGTGGATTGGGAAACAATTTGGGAAAGATTTTGCTAAAAATGGAATTTCAGAAACGATTCATATTTTAACTGCAACCCCGCATTCTTCTTCTATAAAATGTTTATCGCTTTTAGGAATTGGAAGCCAGAATTATACCACTATAAAAACGATCGAAGGTAACCGTGAAGCTCTTGATATGGCTGATTTGGAAGAAAATATCAAGAAATTAAACGGAAAACCATTTATCTTGATTTCTAGTGCAGGAACAGTAAATACAGCCGATTTTGACGATTTTGAAGTAATTTCAAAACTAAAAGAAAAATACAATTTCTGGTGGCACATTGATGCCGCATTTGGCGGATTTGCAGCAGTTTCAGAAAAATATGAACATTTAGTACAAGGATGGGAAGGAGCAGATAGTATTACGATCGATTGTCATAAGTGGCTCAATGTACCTTATGAAAGTGCTTTTTATTTAGTTAAAAAAAAGCATATCAATTTGCAGATTGAAACATTCCAAAATTCTAATGCACCATATTTGGGTAATCCGCTGGAGAATTTTAATTATTTGAATGTTCTTCCTGAAAATTCTCGTCGTTTACGTGCGTTGCCTGTGTGGTTTTCGCTTAAAGCTTATGGGAAAGACGGTTTTAGAGATATTATCGAAAATAGTACAGCATTGGCTTTGCATTTTGGAAATGCTTTAATAGAAAATGATTTTGAGCTGTTGGCACCAATTCGTTTAAATAATGTCTGCTTTACGCTGAAAGGAGAACACAATCAAGAAAAAGTAAGTCAGTTTTTATCTGCTTTAAATGATACGGGAAAAGTATTTATGACACCAACGGTTTATCAAGGTAAAAAAGGAATCAGGGCTTCTTTTGTGAACTGGAGAACAACAGAAGATGATGTCAAACTTGTAATTGAGGAAATGCGAGAAGTGCTTTCGGAATTATAAACTTTATAAAAGTAGAAGAGCCTGTTTGAAGGAACAGGCTCTTGACTAACACAAAAAAAAAACAAAAAACAAGGTATTTAAAGAACGAAATTTTAAATTCGGTATGTAAATGCAATTGTCGCAATACGATTATCTAACTCATATCTTTTATCAATAGTAGTTTGCGCGACTGCAGATTTAATAGTAAAATTGTTGGTGTTGAAAACATCGGTAAAATTGAGTTTGATGTTTCCTTTTTTGGCTAATATTTGTTTTGAGATTCCAATGCTGAAATCAAAGAAGCCATCTCTCTGGTAAATTCCAAGATTTGATTTGGACTGATATTGTGCATTTCCTTCCGCTTTCAGGGTTTCAGTTATAGCAAAAGAATTTTGCACGCTTACATTCAGAGTCATAATAGGATCGATTGTATTGCTGTTTAAAATGTCTCCCATAAATTTATTTTCAAAAACATTGAATAAAGTGTTTACAGACCACCATTTGTTTAACTCGGACGTATTGGTAATATTGATTCCGTAATTGTATGATTTATCAACATTTATTTGAGTTGTAACGGTGGTGTTAGTGTCTGGATTGTAATTGTACACTTCTGTAAAAACATCTTTGGTGCTATTGAAATAAACAGAAGCCATAAAATTGCTTTTCCAGGCATAACCAATTTCCATAGCATGAGTAATCTCTGGAATCAAATTCGGATTTCCTTGTGAATAGTTGAACGAGTCATCGTAAAAACGAAATGGATTCAAATCAAACTGACTTGGTCTATTAATTCTTTTGCTATATGATGCATGTGCAGAATGATTACTCGTGAATTCATACTTTAAGGAAAGACTCGGGAACCATTTCAAATAATCATCTTTGTGTTCTTCATTCAATGTTTTCTGATCAATATTGATTGCGGTGTATTCACTTCTTAAACCAGCCTGAATATTTAATTTTTCTAACTGATATTTATAATTCGCATAAGCGGCATAAATCTGTTCATTATATTCAAAATGATTGGTCGAATTAAAATCGATAAGCCATTCATTATTTTCATAATATTCGTAAACAGATGGATTGTCATTGTTTTTAAGGCTGGCTTTAAAACCCCATTCAATAGATTGTTTTTCCTTGAATGGATTTACAAAATCAACTTTTCCAGTAAAAACTTTTAACTGAGAAGGAATATAACCACGACGGTCATTTACAACAGTAGCATTTGCTGTATTATCTGCGCTTTGAAATTGGTTCGATCTAAACTTCGATGTTTCGTATTCAAAATCAAAAGACATGTTTTTTCCTTCTGTATTAAATTTATGAACTCCAGAAAAAGCATAAGTATAATCATTCCATTTTTCTTTGCTGTCGTTATAAGTCAAAGCATCAAAAATGGGCTGGTTTGAAGTATTAAATACTGTATTTGTCCCATCAGCCATATTTTCATATCGCCCAATTTTGGCATCTACATAAAACTCTAAATTTGTTTTAGAAGAAACCTCATATTGCGTTCCAATCTTGAAGTTATTAGAAGTCAATGGTTCATCTGTAACAGAGGTTTGATGGTTTTTGGATATAATTTCCTGATGCGTAAGATTTGTATATTGCGTCTGATCGAAATTTTTATGTTCTTCTTCGCCTCGAAAAGTATAGCTGTAATTTCCGAAAACGCCCCATTTGTCTTTATTGTAATTTAAGTTGAAGCCAGAATTGGTTCTGTTTTTTCGTCCTCTTCCATAACTCGCAAAAGCGGTACCTTTTAATCCTGAAGCATTTGGCTTTTTCAAGATAATATTGATAATACCCGCTTTTCCTGCCGCATCATATTTAGAAGAAGGATTAGTAATTACTTCAATTTGTTTGATATTGGATGAGGTTGTAGCCTTTAGATAATTCGCCAATTCTTTTTGAGAAAGCTGTGTAAGTTTACCGTTTATCATAACCGCAACACCTTGCTGTCCGCGAATAGACAAATCGCCATCCTGAGACACGACAACGCCTGGCGCACGAGATAAAACGTCAAGCGCGGTCCCGCCTTCAGAAACGATGCTGTTTTCTACATTGAAAACCAAACGATCAGATTTTTGAGTATAAAGTACTTTCTTTTTAGTAATCACGATTTCATCTAAAGCATTAATAGCGGTTTCAACAATACTGTCTGTTTCTTTTTCTTCTGTCTGTGAATATCCATATACCGAAAAAGCAAGCATCATGGAGGTTATAATTTTTTTCATGCTGTTTTAATTTAGCCAATTTTAATCTTGTTTTTTTATCAGATTTATTGAAGAACAATTCGTTCTAATTCTTCTGAAAACTTTTTTTGAAGATCTAACGCTTGATTTGAAACAACTGAAATACGTTTTTTAAGGGTACGGAGTATACGTAACATAATGTGGCATTTAAAATTTGATAGGCCAAATATATAACTATTTATAATAAGTCTAAATAAAAATAGAATTAATTTTTCTAATTTTAACGTAATTTCTTGATTATAAGAAGTGCATAAATAAAAAAAGCGGTTTGTTTTATTTAAAAACAAACCGCTTTTCTAACTGAAAACCGTGACTGCGACTGAAAACTTACTTAGTAATTTCTCTAAAAACAGCTTCTAAATTTTTATTCTTCTGATTCAATTGTAATGTTTTTAAACCATTTTCGTTCGCAAAGTCAAAAATAGCTGGGCGCATATCCTTATCTGTGACAAAAGTTAGTTCCCATGTCATGTCATGTGTATTAATGTAAGAGGAGATGTTTTCTAGTCTAGCCAAAAGCTGTTCTTCGACTTTATAATCAAACTCTACTTCAATAACTTGCTCTTTATTGGCAGTAACCAAATGATCTAATTTATTGTCTGCAACAATTTGTCCTTTGTCAATAATTATGACACGATCGCAAATTGCTTCCACTTCCTGCATAATGTGTGTAGATAAAAAAACAGTTTTATTTTTCCCCGCATTTTTAATCACGTTACGAATTTCCATTAACTGATTCGGATCCAGTCCGGTAGTTGGCTCATCCAAAATTAAAACTTCTGGATCATGAAGTAAAGCATTTGCCAATCCAACACGTTGACGATATCCTTTAGAAAGCTGACCAATCTTTTTATGACTTTCTGGTGTCAGTCCTGTCAGTTGAATAACTTCTTCTATTCTTGATTTTGGCACGTTGTAAACATCGGCATTAAATGCCAAATATTCACGAACATACAAATCCAAATACAACGGATTATGTTCTGGTAAATACCCGATCGAACGTTGTACTTCTTTTGTATTTGTCATGACATCGTGACCATTTACAAGGGCTGAGCCACTATCGGCAAGTAAATAAGTGGTCAAAATTTTCATTAAAGTAGATTTTCCAGCTCCGTTGGGACCAAGAAATCCCACGATTTCCCCTTTCTCAATTTTAAAAGAAATTTCATTTAAAGCTTTTTGCTCTCCGTAACTTTTTGATATACTGTTTACTTCTATCGACATGGCTTTTTATTTGTTACAAAAGTAAACAGAAATAGTCTCTATTGCTAAAAATTTATCTCCTAAAGTAATTATAAAAAAAATCAACAGCACCAGTATTCACGGCATCGTTATTGTTAAAGGAATGCTAAAATTAAAATAAAACCCAAATCATGAAAAAAATTTTAGTGATGGCTGCTTTAGCTATCTGCAGTTTTGCAAACGCACAAAAAGGAACAGTATTAGTAGGAGGAAACATCTCTTATTCTTCTGAAACAAGAGATTATGGTAATGCTGAAAGAAAATCAAACGAATTTGCTTTTTCTCCAAAAGTAGGTTACCAATTTCACGAAAACTGGACAGTTGGAGGTGAGTTTACAGTTGCTTCTTCAAAAGATGATCAAGGTGTAAATGAATACAAAACAAATACTTCTAGATTTGGTGCATTCGTTCGTTACACTATGCCATTAAGCCAAACTTTCTCAGTATTCGCAGATTTAGGAGCTGGTTTCCAAAACAGAACTGAAAAAGATTACGTCGGAGCAAACTACTCAAAAGCTAAAGGAGACGGAATGTATATTGGTGTAGTTCCTGCTCTTTTCATTAACATGAAAAATGGTTTTGGTCTTAACTTTAGCATTGGAGGTTTAGGATACGAAACATTAAATTATGACAACAACGGTCCAGATGTAAGCAAATTTAATTTCAACTTTGGTAAAACAGCAAGTATTGGAATTTCTAAAAACTTCTAATCTTTAGTTTTATATTCAATTTCAGAAAGCGCTCCAAACGGAGCGCTTTTTTTATAACTATTTCTTGTTGTTATTTTAATTTTTAAGCTACTTAAAATGAGTTGTTTTTAATTAATTGTTAAGAAAATAATTACGGTTCTGTATTGGTATTTTAATTGTTTGTTGTATGTGAAATCTTAATAAAAATCACATATGAAAAAAATGCTACTTATTCTTGCATTAGCTATGGTTAGCTTTGCAAATGCCCAAAAGGGAACAATTTTAGTTGGAGGAAATATTGGTTATAGTTCTGAGAAAACTGATAGAGAAATTGCATCAGCAAAAAACAATGTTTTTCAGTTTTCTCCAAAAATCGGATATCAATTTCATGATAATTGGACAGCTGGAGTCGAATTTTCGGTAGTATCTTCAAAAAGCACTCTTGGAGAAGGTGAAGGCAAAGCCAATAACTTTAAAACAGGTGCTTTTGTACGTTATACAATGCCATTGAACGAAACTTTTTCAGTTTTTGCTGATTTGGGGGCTGGGTTTCAAAATCAAAAATTCAAAAATTACGAAAATGGATCGCTTGTATCAGATAATAAAGCAAATGGTTTTTATACAGGTATCACTCCAGCCCTTTTTATTAATATGAAAAAAGGTTTTGGTCTAAATTTTAGTATTGGTGGTTTAGGATATGAAACATTAAACTACGATAATGATAATGTTGATTATAGTAAATTTTTCGTCAATTTCGGAAAAACAGTAAATATCGGGATTTCTAAAAACTTCTAGTTTTAGATTTTTTATAAGTAGGAAAGCGCTCTAATTGGGGCGCTTTTTTATGTTTAAAAGAAATAAACTTATTCAACTTTAGTGGAGCTATATATGAAATAAATGAATTATAGATTTTGCAGATCACATTTTTTAGAGATTAATTTTTCTGTTTATAAGGTTAAAATTTGCAATTATGAAGCGGTATTAATTGTAGTAATAGTATGATATATACTATTTTACGTTATTCTGTTAGTTTATAAAAATATAAGTGCAAAGAGATAGGCTATTTAATTGGATTTTTGGCGATTGGTTGGGGAATAAAACCATTTTAAAAAACAATAAGGTTTGAGTAACTAAAAAGTTGCGTCAAATTAAGTCATTAAGGCGTTTTTATTTCTGATTCCAATTTAAATAATTGATTCAATGAAAAAGAAACTACGTAATCTGCATTTTAAATCAAATAGTCATCTATTTAGTAGCAATAAGAATGAAGTAGCAAGTAAATACTGTAAAAATAGATTATTTAATTTATGTTATGGCTACATCTTATTGGTTACACTTTTTTTAATCACCAGTAAAGTAAACAGTCAGGTAATTACACCAATGACCCTTCCATTTGAGAAGATTTGTGCAGACAGTAATTACAACGAATTCAATGTAACTTTTGAGATTCAAGGTTTTTCAAACTCAGCTAGTTATGTTGTAGAATTGTCCGATAGTGCAGATTTTTCTAACCCTGTAACAACAACAATACTAAGCACTACTGATTTAGCAGTGAATCGCAAAACGATAAAATTTGCGATCCCCCAAGATTTAGTTGGTTCAGAAAAATATAGTTTAAGAATAAAAGAAAAAGTTAGCGGTATCGCCAGTCCTCTTTTTCCCTCTTATGTAGGGAGCAAAATATTTTCAGTTTACTATAAAATTCACAATAATCAATTTACAATAAACAATCTTAAACCAACAGCAGATTACTGTATTGGAGGTAGTTATGTTTTATCTATTGATGCTGCAACAGAATCTAATAATTCGCCTTTAAAATATCCCTCACTTAGGTATAACTGGTATAAAAACAATGGACTTCTTTTGCCTGAAACTTTGGTGGCATCAGATACCAAAGGAACTTACACAGTAACAGAGCCTGGAACATATTACGCTAAAACAAATTACGGAACCTGTACATCTAATTCATATTCTAATCAAGTAACAATAACCGAATCTACAGGAGATAGTAATGTTGCTATTGTCTCTAGTCTTGGAAATCCATTTTGTCTTACAGATGGAGAGACAACGCTAAGCGTCGCTGCAGGAACTAACTACAAATGGTTTAGAGATAATGTGCTAATTGAAGGCGCAATAAATCAAACTTACAGTACTAAAATACCTGGGGTATATAGTGTTGTAGTAGGTATAGGGAGCTGTCAAAGCACGGGTTCGATAAACCTGCAAAGCAATGATTTTACAGCAGTGTTAGATATACCTAAAGAAAATACAATTGATACACAAAATGATCAAACTCTTGAAGCAAATATAACAACTAACGCAGAAGCTCCTAATTATAAATGGTATTTAGGAGGTGTTCTTATTCCTGATGCAGTATCAAATACTTACTTGATTAAAACAGCGGGAACCTATAAAGCTGTGGTTACGCAAACAGTAAACTGTATAGCTACTAAAGAGCTTAATTTTCAGGTGTCTGATTTGGGGTTGAAAGATATTCCAAATGTAATAAGCTTAAGTAGCGCAATTAATTCATGGGATATTCCTGTTGTTTATAAAAATGCGGCTACTAATGTTACAATTATTAGTTCACAAGGGGAAGTCATTTTTAATGGGGTGAACTATACACCTTCTAAATGGGAAATAAAAGATTTTAAAAGCGTGAATCCAGTATACTATTACATCATAACGACACGTGATAAGCAGGAAAAAAAAGGATCAATAACTATAATTAAGTAATATGAAAAAAACTTTACTCCTCCTGATTTTTCTTTTCGTTACTATCTATTCCGTTTATTCTCAAAACAATGCTGAACATGATGGGATTGTTTCGTTTTATATGCCTACACGAAATTCATTAAAATTTAATAGATATACTATTAATCCAACATTCAGTTTTGTTCGTGAGCAGAACAGTTATTTGAGTTTTTACAGCAAACGTCAATGGGTACAGTTTGATAATGCTCCTCAGACTTATTTGTTTAGTTATGCAGGAAGATTTAGAGAAAATGAAGGAATCGGTCTTGGGCTATTCCAACAAAATTATGGACTAATGACTTCTTTTGGAATTATAGGAAACTTTGCTCATAATGTAATGTTGCAAGAAGACAGTAATTTGACTTTTGGAGCTAATGTTGGCTTTTATAATAGTAAGCTCAATCAGGGAAAAATTATTACAAACGATATAAATCTTAATGTAGACAACATCCCTTCAAATTCTTTATTGGCGATAAATCCAGGTATTAACTATGGTAATTCTTTTTTGGATGTTGGTTTATCTGTAAATAATCTACTGCTCTATAATTTTAAAACCTCTCAAATAGTAAAAGGCGATCCGGAGAAGGCAGTAGAAGCTCATCTTATATATACAAATTACATTAATTCTTACGGTTTTTTTGACAGAAGTAAATTTTCTGGGATGTTAAAAACGGAATTCAAAAAGGATAAAACAGTTATTTCAGGATTAGCAATGTTTTCAGTTCCTAAAGGATTCTGGGTGCAAGGTGGATATAACAATTTGTACGGAATATCAGCTGGCTTAGGAATAAATATAACTCCAAAAATAGCTATTGAATACAATTATGAGAGAGAAATGGGTAACCTCTCGAATCTTGGAGCAGCCCATGAATTTGTCATTGCATATAGATTTAAAAGCAAGAAATACTATTACGGTGATGATGATGAGACAGGAATTATTAATCCATCTGACTCTCCAGAAGTGCTGAAGAAAAATGATGCTCAAAAAGAAGCTAAAAATAAACTGGCAGTAGAAAACAAAGCTAAAGCCGATGCAGAAGCTAAGTCTAAGCTACTGGCAGATAAAGCCAAAAACAAACTGGCAGCAGAAAATAAAGCTAAAGCAGAAATAGAAGCCAAAAACAAGCTGGCTGCAGAGAAAAAAGCTAAAGCCGATGCAGAAGCTAAGGCTAAGCTAGAGGCAAATAATGCCAAAGCTGAAATGAAGGCCAAAAACAAATTGGCCCAAGAGAACAAAGCTAAAGCCGATGCAGAAGCTAAAGCTAAGCTTGTAGCAGATAAAGCTCAGGCTGAGATGGAAGCCAAAAATAAAGCGGCCGAAGAGAAAAAAGCTAAAGCAAGTGCAGAAGCTAAAGCTAAACTAGAGGCAGCTAATGCAAAAGCTGAAATGAAAGCTCAAGACAAACTGGCTGCAGAAAATAAAGCTAAAGCAGAAATAGAAGCCAAAAACAAACTGGCCGAAGAGAAAAAAGTTAAAGCCGATGCAGAAGTTAAGGCTAAGCTTGAGGCAGATAATGCCAAAGCTGAAATGAAGGCTAAAAATAAATTGGCTGCAGAGAGCAAAGCTAAAGCCGATGCAGAAGCTAAAGCTAAGCTTGTAGCAGATAAAGCCCAGGCTGAGATGGAAGCCAAAAATAAAGCTGCAGTAGAGAAAAAAGCTAAAGCCGATGCAGAAGCTAAAGCTAAGTTAGAGGCAGATAATGCAAAAGCCGAAATGAAAGCCAAAGACAAACTGGCAGCAGAAAACAAAGTTAAAGCTGAAATGGAAGCCAAAAATAAAGCGGCGGTAGAGAAAAAAGCTAAAGCTGATGCAGAGGCTAAAGCTAAGCTAGAGGCAGATAATGCCAAAGCTGAAATGAAGGCTAAAAATAAACTGGCAGCAGAGAGCAAAGCTAAAGCTGATGCAGAAGCTAAAGCTAAGCTTGTAGCAGATAAAGCCCAAGCTGAAATGGAAGCCAAAAACAAATTGGCTGTAGAGAAAAGAGCTAAATCTGATGCAGAAGCTAAGGCTAAGTTAGATGCAGATAACGCAAAAGCTGAAATGGGAGCCAAAAATAAATTGGCTGTAGAGAACAGAGCTAAATCTGATGCAGAAGGTAAGGCTAAACTAGAAGCAGATAATGCTAAAGCTGAAATGGAAGCCCAAAACAAACTGCAAGCAGTTAATAAGGCTAAATCTGATGCAGAAGCTAAGGCTAAGTTAGAAGCAGATAATACTAAAGCTGAAATGGAAGCCCAGAACAAACTGCAAGCAGTTAATAAGGCTAAATCTGATGCAGAAACTAAGGTTAAGTTAGAGGCAGATAATGGCAAAGCTGAAATGGAAGAAGATAATAAAGCTAAGGGCAATATAGGAGTTCAAACTCGATTAACAGCAGATAATGCTAAAGCCGACGCTGTACTATCACAATTAATCATAGATAGAGATTTAAATAAATATGATGGGACTAAATCAATTGATGATTTAATGAGTACTCTTCAGGTATTAAACAGGAATCAAGCTAGTTTACTGAGCAGATTAAATCAAATGGCAGTTAAAAAAGGCGATGATATAGATGAGCTTAAGAATGAAAATGATTTAAAATTTCAAGGAGCTTATAGAGAGCGAGATATACCTGCAAATTCTCAGATAGAAAATAATGAGATAGAAGTATTAAAAAAACAACTCACACAAATCAATAAAGTGCAGGAAGAATTGCTAATTAATTTGGTGAATTTATACAACGAGAAATTAAAAAAAGGACTCAATAAAAATGATGCGCAGAACAAAAAGTTTTTATCAAAAATGGAAGCGTTAAAAAAAGAACAGCAGGCTATAGAGACAAATGTTATAAAGTTAATTAATAGTCTGGAAAAATGAAAGAGAAAACATATGCATCTAAAAAATGCTAATTAGTTGTTTCTCGTTTGAAAGATTGCATCATTCAAAGATATTATTCTAGCTAAAATGGAATTAAAGGTTGATTTCTTTTCAGGTGCAATCTTTCACAATATTACATTTTTAATTATAAGCACAACAAATTCCTAGATATGCTTAATGCAATAGTTTAAAAAAAAACAGAAAGATCTCCTAAAACAGAAAGATCTCCTAAAACAAAAAGGTTTGTCGGAAAAAATAGAGATGTAATTAGAATAGAATTTTAGAACATAAAAACTACTGCT
The DNA here is from genome assembly GCF_013388355.1 of Flavobacterium sp. LPB0248. Lineage (GTDB taxonomy): Bacteria > Bacteroidota > Bacteroidia > Flavobacteriales > Flavobacteriaceae > Flavobacterium. The sequence goes on along the minus strand of NZ_CP058246.1, from coordinate 2,077,022 downwards.
TTTTTAAGCATGCATATTAAATCATATTTAGAATACTACTTGTCTTTTTTCAAAATCTGTTAAAAGAAATGGGATGAGTTAATAGAAATACTATGAAAAAATCTATTATTTTAAAATTTGGATTAGTGGCTTTGATTTATTTACAAGGCATCATTTCGTATTCACAAAATTTGAACTTGGATACCTTGATACCAAATAATAATAATGAAAAAGCGGATTACTTAAGTGGGGCATTTCCTAAATCAACCGCTAAACCTGCAAAACTCACTGGTGGTCACTATACCAATCCTGCAATTGAATATGTATTACCGCCTTATTTAGGTACTATATCTATTTGTCCAAATGATGGGCAACAATTGCCAAAACTATTTTTATGTGGTAACTATGATACTCGACTTATCAAATCAGACATAGATGCCTATTCTGTTACATGGTATAAATTTAATAGTGGCTCGTGCCCTCCCGCTGCGAACAATGATTGTCCTAATGACAGTGCTCCTGCTTCATGTTGGTCAATAGTAGGGCAGGGGCCAGATTACTTGGTCGATACTGAGGGCCAGTTTAAAGTAGTTATAGTAGATTACACATTTACTCCCTGTACTTTTTATTTTAATGCCTATAAAACAAATTTAGACAATGCGGTAATCACTAAAAGTGATATTGTAACATATTCCAGCGGCGGTATAAACTCATGTTCAATAGATGGACGAATTACGGTTGATGGTTTTGGGAGTGGTTATGAGTATAATTTTACTCAGGATGCTAGAGCAGATATATCAAATGTATGGCAAGACAGTAATGTTTTTAAAACTTCTATTGGTGGCACATACAATATATTTATGAGAGTAAAAGGGCTTCCAGGGGCCTGTACTTTTAACATAGGAAGTGAAAAACTGATACAATATATTAATAAAGATCTTGCTTTCAAATTTTATCCTTACAATCCAAAATGTTATGGAGAAGCAGGGACTTTAGTAACGGAGGTTGTAGGTACTGATAACCCCAATATTCCGTTTGAATATAAACTTTATGATGCCAATGATAATGAAATATATTACTATGGCCCTACATTTGAGGCCAAATATGTTTGGCCAAAGTTATACTCTCAAAATGGATCTACAGGGGGAAAAGACAAATATAAATCTACAGTAACAACTTCTTATTCTAAATGTTTTAATTATAGCTATGAAGCTGAGATAAATTTTCAGCCACCGGTAAAAGTATCATATACAATCACAGAACCTTTAATGCCTTGCAGTGATGGAAAAGTATCTATAAATGCTGCTGGAGGTACAGGATCTGGATATACGTATAATATAAGTTCTGCCGACGGCAGATTTACTTCTGTTGGAAATACAATAAAAATACTTGCTCCGGGCACTTATAAAGTGGAAGTTGAAGATGCATTTAGTTGCTCTGCAACAGCTTCAATTGTAATTCCCCCAGTTTTAAAACCCGAATATACGATTGATAAGACCGATAATGTCTGTTATGGAAATAATACAGGTAGCATAAAAATTAATGTCACTAATGCTAATGGCTACGAATTATCCTATAGTAAAGATAATGGACAAACATTTCAGATCAGCAATACATTTTCATATTTGGCATCTGGGACTTATGATGTTGTGGTAAAATATAACATAGGAAAATCATCCTGCCAAGATTTGAAGAAAATTACGATAGATGGCCCAACTTCAGCTTTAACAGCAATAGCAAAAATAACCGGATTATCTGGTTGCGGCCCTAAGGGAAAAGAATCTCAGGGAGTTGTAACTATTGCAAATCCGCAAGGAGGAGTGCCTTTTCCTGCCCCAAATTTATATCTGTATAGTTTTGATGGAGGAAAGACCTGGCAAACCTCTAATGTGGCTTTTATTAATCCTGGAGGACCATACACATTTTATATAAAAGATGCCACTGGTTGTATTTATCCAATGTCAGAAATTTATTTGGCGCCTAAGCCTCCTGCACCAGTTGTTACTATTGATCCAGTCTACAATTGTAATGGTAATGCAACAATAACTGTAAACATACAAGGAGAGGCTCCTGACTATGTTTACAGCTATCAATATTATATAGATGGAGTACTCAATACGAATAATACAAACCCTAATGTTTTTTTAGATGTAGTACCTGGTCCGCATAAAATAACAGTTGATTATAAAGAGACTAGTGCTTTGTTTCCTGACGCGGTGTCGTGTGGAACAAAAATGGATTATTCTATTCCAATCGATGCAACAAAAGCTTTTTCAGCAACAGTAATAAATCCTATAAATGTAAAATGTAGTTTAGGCACAGATGGAGGATTTACCATTACGGCTAAGAATTTTGATGCAGTATATGGTTTCGATTATTCTTTGGATGATGGACTTACATGGATCAATAGTAAGTTATCGCCTGTTATTATCACTGATAAAAAAGAAGGGATTTATAAAATAAAAGTTCGATACAATAACGGCGCTGATGGTTGCTTATCTTCATTCACGCAAGAACTTAAAGCTCCTGCATCTTTAGAGATAAGTAAAGTAATTATAGTAACTCCTGCCACTTGTCGTACAGGGGCGACTATTCAAGTGATGACCTCTGGAGGAACTCCGGCTTACCAATATCAATTACTGGATGGAACTACTTTTACTGTAATTAAAGATTTTCAAAATTCAAATATCTTTTCAGATGTTAAACCAGGAAGCTATATAGTTGTTGTAAAGGATAAAAATGGATGTCAATCGCAAAATGCTACGATAAATATAGTTATTCCTGCTCCTGATTTACCAGTTGCAACAATAGATTCAAAGGGGACATGTTTTAATGGTACTAAAGCGACAATAACAGTAAATATTACAGGAGGAGTAGCACCCTATACATATCAGGTTAAATACAATTCAGGAGCATTGAGTCCAAGTGTTCCTATTACTGGTTCTTCATTTACTTACGATGGTACTGCAATCGGAGATTATACTTTCGTGATAACTGATTCCTACGGATGTCAAACTACGGCTGTAACCCAGACAATTAACGCCAAACTTGCTGCAACTGTAAAAACTATAACATCTTTGACCTGCGAAAGTTCATCAACTGCAACAATAGAGGTGACGATTAAAGGAGGTACGGCTCCATTTACCTACATAGTTAAAAAAGGCAGTAAAATATTGTATACAAGTGAACCAATAGCAGGTCCACAGTTTACCTACAATACAGATAGTTCAGGTACCTATACATTTGTGATAAATGATAAAAACTCATGCCCAATAACGGTGACAGGAATTGTAAATGACATTACTAATCCTATAGTTAGTGCCGCGGTAACACCAATAACATGTAATAGTTTATCGAACGGTTCAGTAGTGTTAACTGGTAGTGGAGGATCAGGTGATTATATGTTTAGTGATAATGCTGTTACAGGATTTACAAAATCTCCTAATTTTTCTAATTTAAGTTTGGGATCTCATACGTTTTATGTAAAAGATAGCAATGGTTGTATGGGACAAACAACAATCGATATAAAACAACCAGATCTTATAAAGGCTTCGGCTTCCATAAAAACACCTTATACTTGCGAGACTAATGCAGAAATTATAGCTATTGCAGATGGTGGTAATGGTAAATTTACCTATGTATTAAGTGTAACTATAAATGGAATTACGACTGTAGTAGCAACAAATGATACTGGTATATTTAGTGGCTTAACAGTTGCTGGAGAATATACTGTTTCTATAACAGATACCAAAGGATGCTCTCCTTCCCCTGCAGTAATAGATGTGGGAGCTATTTATGATCTGACAGAACCTTCGGCTATGTTGATCAAAAATACAGAACTTAAATGCCCTTCAAATTTGGTTGATGTTACTATTGAGATGGTGACAGGTGGAAAGGCACCATTAGAATATGCGATAACAGCTCCTGCGGCATTAGTGAGACCATATCAGGAATCAAATCTATTCAAAGATTTAGCTCCAGGCACTTATACTTTTATAGTTAGAGACGCGAACAAATGTACATTTACTACAGTTTATACTATTGCAAAATTGCCAGTTATTAATCTCACAAGCAGTGTAGTTAATAATGTAAAATGTATAGGAGAATCTAACGGCTCCATAAAGTTTACTATTTCCGGATTAGGGAACGATACGCCATATTCTTATATTTTTGATGGAGGAACTCCTCAGTCAGGTGTCACACCACATACAGGAACTACTTTTGATCTTATTTTTACAAACTTAAATGCGGGAGAACACTCCCTAACAATTAAAAATGAAATAACTAATTGTGAACTAACAAAAAAAGAGAATGTATTAGCACCACCTAGTGCTTTAACTATAGTTTCTACAGTTGTTAAACCAGTTACCTGTAAAGATAAAGGAAGTGCTGTAATAAATGTTAAAGGAGGATGGGGAGGTAATGTTTATACTATAATAACTCCAGGAGGTATTACGATTGAGCAGACAAATAAGACGTTTAAAAATCTCGATGCTGGTAATTATACATTTTCAGTAACAGATTTCAATGGTTGTACTAATAATACTGGTGCTTTCACAATAGACACCAATCAAACTATTGATGCGGAAATTGTACCTATAGCCAATTTGTGCTTTGATACAACTGGAGCAACAATAAATGTGATACCAAATACAAAAACAAATTATACATACAGTCTTAATGGAGGAACACCACAAGATAATGGAACTTTTACAGAATTAACTCCTGGTAAATACACTGTTAGGGTTACAGACACTTCAACTGGATGTTATAAAGATTTAGATATGCAAACTGTTATTGACCCATTAACGGCTAGCATAAATTTGCAAAGTGGACCTAAATGTACTTCTGCAAGTATTGAGATAGCTGGTAAAGTAAGTGGCGGATCTCCTAATTATAGCTATACAGTAGCCATTAATGGAGATACAAATTTAGATCCAACAATATACACTATTACAGGTAATACTTTTACTTATGTCAACGAAGTTGCTGTAACTGCAACAACAGCAACAACCTATTCATTTACTATTAAAGATGCGACTGGATGTAGTACAACTCTAACAGAAATAGTACAGCCAAAAACAGATCCAGAAATAACATCTGTACTTCCGAGCGGTACTGTTAAATGTAATGGAGGAACTACAGGTTCTATTGAGGTGGTTATTAATCCAACAAAAGGAATGGGGCCTTATGTTATTAACGTTACTAAATTAGGAATTCCAGAAGTTGATTATGGCACAAAAACAACAGGCCTTCCAGCGGGAAATTATATAGTAAAAGTTACAGATGCCAATGGTTGTTTTACTAAAGCACCAGTTGAAATTATTCAGCCAAATCCTCTCGTGATAGATTTTGATAAAAAAGATTTAAAATGCGAAGATGGAGGAGTTGCCCAAGGGCAAATTATAATTAACAGTGTAAGTGGAGGTACCAAAAACTATGATTATTATGTAACAGGACCTAATGGTTATTCGCAACATATTCCCAATGTACCAGGAACAATGAAAGTTTTTGATGTTGATTTTGGATTGTATCAAATTAAAGTCGTAGATAATAATAGCTGTGACGTGGAGGTTGCAAATGTTTTGATCGCGGCTCCTGTAAATTATTTAGATATTGATATTGTAACAACTTCAACTTGTGCAGATGGCAGCGCTACAGTTACGATTGGATCTAAATTTCCAAGTACTGGACCTTTTCATTTTAATATTTATAAAGGAACAGGACAAGTATGGACTGCTGATGGTATTGATGGCTGGCAGGGAGAATTGCCATTTGGCAGTAAAACAACGACTTTTACGTCTTTGACTCCTGGAGTAATCTATTCTTTTATTGTATACGATGAAACAACAAAATGTTATTATTATCAAACTGCTGAGATGCCGATACCATCAAAATCTTCTTTAAAATTAGATGAGATAGTAATCAAAAATATTACTTGTAAAGATTCAAATGATGGCAATGTTAGTTTTGCAATTTCTAATGGTTATGATACCTCTGTAGACGTTTCCTATCAAATTTATGAATCACTTTCGAATTTACCTATAGCAGGAACTTTGGGTACTCAAACTATTGCAGCAGGAGCAACTTTACATGTTGATAATTTAGGAATTGGCGTTTTACCAGTAGGTTCTTATTATGTTTTGGTGAGGGAAACTTCGGGACCAAATACAGGATGTGGTGTGCCAACAGCCAGTTTTAATATTAAGGAATCTGCAGTTATGTTGAGCGTTACTGCTTCAGTAACCAAAAATGCAAATTGTAATTCAGGCGCAGGTATAATTGAAGTCTTTGCACAGGGAGGAACAACAATAAGTGCCAGTCCAGGAGTAAGGGCAGTTCCATATTTATATCAAATTTTCCCGACTGGTTCTCCAGTTCCAAGCGCAGATTCATTTTTGGTGGGATCACATACAAGTAATACGTTTAATGTAGATGCTGGTAATTATATTGTTTATGTAAGAGATGCATATGGGTGTGTTAAGTCTACAAATGTGACAGTTACTTTAGATCCTGCGCCAGTAATAAAAGCAGAAGTTGGAAATCAATGTACAGCAACAGAAGGAAAGTTTTCTATTGACGTTGATTTAATAACAGCAGGTATAGGGCAGCATACTTATAGTTTTGATAATGGGGCTTTCAAGCCAATCTCAACTATGTCATTTACCATTACTAATGTGTCTTCGGGTTCACATACTGTTCGAGTAAAAGATGCTAATAATTGTGTTGATGAAGTGGCTGTTCAAATATTGACGCCATTACAAATAGTGGCAAGTTTTACAACTCTGCCAAATTGTGAAGCAAAAGATGGTATAATCACAGCAATTGCTATAGGAGGTTCTGTTACAGGGAATTACCAATTTACTTTGCAAAATAATACCGTAGTTGGTGTTCCTAATATCGTACAGGATAATGGAGTTTTTAACAATATAGCGGCAGGAAATTATACCGTTACAGTAAAAGATCTTGATACCAACTGTGAAAAATCATCGATGATTGATATTGAAGTAAGAACTGCTATTGATTTTACTTTAGAATCTACATCGCCAAGTTGTGCAATAGAACAAGGAAATGTTAGTGATGGAACAATTGAAGTAAAATTGGTAAATACAGATAATTCTTTGTATACCTACATACTTACACCGACTGAGCCTGCTGGCGCTTCAAAAACGCAGGATACGCCTTTGTTTACAGGTTTGACAGCAGGCCTTTATAGTATAAAAGTTATTTCTGACAAAGGCTGTGATGATACAAAAACGATTAGAATAGATGATGCATCACCTATTACGGCGACATTGCTTCAGGATGATTTTAAATGCAATGGAAACGATCTGAAAGCTAAAGAGATTACTATTCTTCCGAATGGAGGTAACGGTACAGGTGCAATTTCAGATTATGTATATAGCAACGACGGAGTAAAATGGGGACCAACCAATACTTTTGAGGTAATTGATAACAAAACGATTCAGGTATTAACCTACTATGTGAAAGATAGTAAAGATTGTATTGGCAGTAATACAATAACAATTGATCCATTCCCAAAATTAACCGCGCCTGAAGTAATTTTTGGTCCGTCAATAGATTGTGAGAACGGAAAACAAGAAATTAACGTCACTATAAAAGGAGGTACAAATACTCCAAACCCATTTAGCTATTTGGTGTATCAAGATGGAGAGCTTATAACAGAAAAAATACCGGTAACAGGTAATAAATTTACCTACGATGCTTTAACAGCTGGCAGCTATTATCAATTCGAAATATTTGATAATAATACGAACTGTTCGATAATGTCTGATCCGTATGAGGTTCAGTTATTTAATAAATTGAAAGTGGTTGCAACATCGACTGATGTAGGATGTAACGGAGATAGTACTGGAACAATAACTATTAATGTTAAAGGATATTCTGGAGCATATACTTATGAGGTTTTTGATGGGCTTAATTTTGTCGTGAGAGGAGAAGGCGATACTACTTTGGGGGCAACTTTAGCGAGTGAATTGCGTGCAGGAAAAAATTACACAGTTGTAGTTAAGGAAAGTGGTTATCCGCAATGTTCTCAGACTTCGAATACTGTTATTATTGCTGAACCTCTTTTACCGTTGAGTTTAAGTAATGATATTACAATTGTAAATCAAAACTGTAATACTTTAGGGACTACTGTAACAGTTCCAATAACTTCAGTTACAGGAGGAACTCCAGATTACAGTTATGCATTTGTTCAGGAAGGAACTTCGCCAAGTGGTTTGTATAGTGATAGTAATATAGCGACACTTGACCCAGAGTTAAATACGAAATGGGATGTTTGGGTTATGGATAAAAATAAATGTACCGCTAAGACAGGTATAACTATTGCCAAAGATCCAATTCCTTCTGCAATTACAGCAACACCTCATAGTCAATGTTATGATCCTGATACAGATACTTATTCGATAAGTGTTACTGCTAGTGGAGTAGAACCTTTGCAATATGGTTTAGATAAAGAGAATTTTACAACAAATAATGTTTTAACAGTAAATTCACCAGGTACATATGATGTATATGTAAAAGATGCTAACGGATGTATTAGCAAAGCAGAAGATGCCTTTACGATTCTAGATATGTTAGAATTATCTGGAGAAATTACGACTTACCCAAAATGTAATGGTAATGAAGGAGTAGTTACACTCAAAGCTTCAGGAGGAACAGTTGCGCCAACAAATTATCAATATAGCTTAGAGACGGGAGCTTTTGGCGATTCTAATGAATTTAAAAATTTAGGACCGGGAACATATAGATTCTGGGTAAAAGATGTGACTACTGGTTGTACAAAAGATTTTGATATAGAAATTCCTACAGCAAATTTGATTCCGAGTATTCTTTTAACTTATACTGCCACCTCTTGTAACGAAGCATCAGATGGAACAGTAACTGTTGCAATAGATGGCAATGCCGATAGTGCTCACTATAAATATAGTTTAACAGGAGATAAAGGGCTCCAAAGAGGACTTCAGGAAAGTGCTGTTTTTGAAAATTTGCCAGCAGACAACTATACGGTGATGGTTATTTCGGATAGAGGTTGTGAAGCCGAAGAACAAGTAAAAGTAACTGAACCAAATGCAATTAATGTAGAGGTTGTGGATATAACCCAGTTTGGCTGTGAAGGATCCAATAGTCCTAATGTTGCCACTATTAATGTAAATGCAACAGGAGGTTCGGAAAACTTTACAATTTATGAATTTACTAAAATTGGATCTCCAAATAAAATTGTTCAGGCAGATAATCGTAACAAATACATTGAAACTGATTATGATGGAGGTTCTTATCTTGTAAAAGTATATGATGATAAAAATTGTGAAGGAACTGCTGAAGTTCCGATTACCATCAACCCATATATCGGCCTAGATAAAATAGAGGTAGATGTTTTAAAGTCAATACCTTGCATGAATAATGAAGATGTTCAGGTAAAAGTAAAAACAACAGATGGAACAATTATAACAGTACCATTAACATATAGCATTACAGGTATAGATTCAACAGTATACAATGATACTAATACAGATGGCTTGTTTACAGGATTAACAATAGGAAACTATCTTGTTTCGGTTAAAAATCCCGCAACAGATTGCGTTCTTGAAACATTTTATTTTGTTAAAGACTCAAATACATTTGAGTTACAAGTAAGTAATGTAGGCAACATTCAATGTTATGGAGGTGACGATGGAAGTGTTAATCTGAATCTAACTGATCGTCAAATAATTCCAACTAATAATACATTAGAATTTACCTATTTGATTAATGATGATTTAGGAAGTCAGGTCGCATCAGGTAAAAGTAAAACTGATGGAACGGCGGCAATTACAGGTTTAAAAGCTGGTAATTATACTGTTACGGCCACACTTGTAGATAAACCATTTTGTTCCGTTGAAAACACATTCACAATTGGAGAGCCAATTGCTAAACTACAAATCGAGGAAATACATAATTTAATTACATGTAATCCAGGTAACGATGGAATCATCACGGTAAAAGGCAGTGGTGGATGGCCAGGTAATTATGAGTATGCACTAGACGGACCAATAAAGGTAGCTTATTCAGAGCAATATGAGTTTATAGGTTTAACAGCAGGAATATACACGGTGAGTGTTAAGGATAGCAGAGGATGTGTTGCGACAACAGCGGTCACATTAAAGAATCCAGATCCAATAAGTGTTGTTGCAACAGCAAGTACGTTATTATGTTTTGGTGATGAAAATGGAGAAATAGAAGTAACGGCAACGGGAGGATTAGAAAATAACTATTACTATGTTTTAAATATGTTGTCTGTCGATCCTCCAATCTCAACTATAGGACAAACAATTCCTTTTTTCAAAGGATTAAGTGCTGGGGTCTATTCAGTAACAGTGACAGATGGATTGGATTGTGTTGGAACCAGTTCTGATATTGTAATAGCTCAACCTACTGAAATTGTTGCAACATTGAAGCTGGAAACTAGAAAGACTTGTCAGACTTCAGCAACACTTACTTTAAGTGCAAAGGGAGGTACAGGAATGTATGAGTATAGTAATGATCCGACTTTTACTACTACGATAGGTTCATTTACATCATCAATAACATTTGAAGCCTCTTTAGGGGATCACCAATATTATGTTAGAGATGCTAATAGATGTGTAGCATTTGTTTCTAATACTGTTACCGTTAGTGAAGTTGCGCCCCTATCGTTGGAGTTAAATTTAAACGGAGCAATTGTGTATTGTAAGGGAGATATAAGCGCTTCCATTGATGCAATTGCACTAGGCGGTTTAGGCAATTATAAATACACTTTGATTAATGACGAAGGCGATATAGTAAGATCACCTCAAATAGATACTTATTTTGGTTCACTTTCGGCAGGTAAGTATAAGGTAAGAGTGAATAGTGGAGATTGTCAATTTGATTCGGATTTAATTACTATCAATGAGCCGATAGAAGCATTAACCGCTAGCTCAGTAGTAACAGATGCGACATGTAACAGTGAAAATGATGGCAAAATTGTAATAACGGCAAGCGGAGGAACAGGAAAAATTAAATATGCTATTTCACCAAATTTAAGTCAGTTTGAGGATAACAATACATTTAATCATTTAGCTGCGGGCGTTTACACCATTCTAGTTCAGGATCAATTTTCATGCTTCAAAATATTAGAGTGTGAGATTAAAGAGCCAGTTGTGTTGACTGCAAAAGTCATAGGTCCTATTTTGCAGGAAACCTGTGATGGTAATAACGATGGCGCATTTAGTATTGCAATTATCGGAGGCACACCTCCATACAGTGTAAGTCTTGATGACAAATTTGGAGTTTATGTACCAGTTTCAGGAGCACAACATGACTTTGTAAACCTTAAAGGAGATAATCATACTGTATACATAAAAGATGCAGGCTGTTTGATTGAAATGGTAGTTATGATGGATAAGGCGGTTATATTGCAACCTAAATCAAAAATCAATACTGAGTGTGCCAACAATGCGGTACAAAATTCTGTGACAATTACAGTTGATAAAAGTAATACCAACTTGGCAGATATTGATTATTCTCTTGACGGAGCAGCTTTTCAGATTAGTAATGTTTTTACCAATATAACTCCAGGAACACATACTGTTACGGCAAGACACACTAATGGTTGCGAACAAACAACATTGCCATTTACCATTGATGAGGTTCAGCCATTAACGCTGTCACTTACAGATGGCCATATAAACGAAATTATTGCTACTGCAACTGGTGGTGGAGGAGATTATCAGTACACATTAGACGGGGAGTCCTATGGCTCACTTAATAAATTAATTATTTATAAAACTGGTACGTATACTATTACTGTTACCGATAAGAACGGATGTACTGCAACATTGTCCAAGTATATGGAGTACATTGACATTTGTATTCCAGATAATTTTACTCCAAATGGTGATGGGATAAACGATACCTGGGGACCTGGTTGTACGATAAACTATAAAGATTTGGTTTATGAAATCTTTGACAGATATGGCCGAGTAATTGCCAAGTACAGATACGGTCAAAAATGGGATGGGAAATATAATGGAATAGACCTGCCTTCTGGTGATTACTGGTATGTGTTAAAACTTAACAATAATAAAGATAACAGAGAGTTTGTTGGGCACTTTACCCTTTACAGATAACTAATGGCAAAATATTTTGTTATCTAAAATTAAAAATGCAATGAAAAAAATTATAATATCAATTCTGCTTATGGCTGTAACATCAGGTTACAGCCAAGAATTGAATTTGCCTGTTTTTACGCAATATCTTGCAGATAATCCATTTGTAGTATCTCCAACATTTGCTGGAATTGGTGATAACCTTAGAATACGTGCCAATGGATTAACACAATGGGTAGGAATTAAAGATGCACCCGATAACCAATCAGTTTATGCTGATATGCGTATTCTAGATCGCTCAGGAGTAGGAATCTCTCTTTACAATGATAAAAATGGATATACAAAACAAATAGGAGCTAAAGTTTCTTTTGCACATCACCTGATTTTGGATTATTATTCAAGAGAATACCTGTCTTTTGGGATCTCCTATAATCTCAATAATTTTAAGATTGATGTAGATAAATTTAGTACAACATACGAAAACCCATTTCCAGATCCTGGTATTACTAATAACAGATCTATTTCTAATCATAATTTTGATGTAGGTGTTTTGTATAGAAATAAATCGTTTTATTTTAGTTTAAATGCAAGTAACATTTTGAATAAACAACTTGATAAATTTGATAGTAATGAACCTAATTTGCTTCGAAATTACCAAGTGTATACTGGATATGTTTTTAAGGGAAAAGAAAATAATAAAATCGAGTTTGAACCATCTGTTTATTATCAATTGTTTGAAGGTGATAAACGTTCTAGTACCGATTTGAACTTTAAGTTTAGACAGTACAACCGCTTTGAAGATTATTATTGGATAGGCGTTTCTTATCGTTTTCTCAATGATCAAGCATTTAAACCTTTACTGGTTGGTCCAATGGCTGGTTTTAAGAAACTTGATTTTTATTTTGGATATTCTTATCAGGCATCACTTAATCAAATTGGAGCTTACAATTCAGGTACTCATGTTGTAACTATTGGATTTGATTTTCTTCAGTCCATTAGTAATTGCCCTTGTACTCAAAATCCAGTTCGTAACTAATTCTTAAAAAAGCTAAACTGGATGATGAAAAAGATTTTAGTAATATTAAAATGTCTTACAATTGAATACTTACTCTTTTTACAAAGTCATCTGAAGGTTTTCTATTAAAGAAGGAATAGTATTTTGATGAAAAATAACTTAATCTGTTGTAATTCAGTTCGTAAATTATTTCAGTTAAAGAGCTATAATTGCCACTTTTTAAAAGTGTATTTGATAAAAGCATTTTTTCCTGTGTAAAGAAAATATTTGGAGTTACCTTATATTTTAATTTAAATAAATAGATGTATCTGGATGATGACATATGCGCCATTTTAGATAAAAACAGAATAGAAGGAAATGGGTTATGCAGATTTTTTACAAGATAGTCTCTGGTCGCACTGATGGCTTTTTTTTCAGTGTCGGTAATTTCATTTTTTTCTTCTTTTAAATCGGAATAGCGATTTAAAAAATTCCCCAAAATTTTTAAAGAAGCGCCTTTTAAATAAGAGTCGAATAGGGATTCAATAAAAGATTTTTTCCTAATAGACTCAATCAATACAATGCTATTACTGTCAATAGTGTCATGATAATGAAGCGGTTCGTTGTTAGTTTCTATCTCTTGAATTAGAGGGCCTTCATTTTGATGGTTTTTAAGAAATCCGTTAAGTAAAATTTTATCAATTAGTAAACGTAGCACAAGTGTTCGACATCCTACAGGAGGACTAAAAGAACTATCAACATCACTACTTAAGATGGTTAAGCCAGAACTTTGTGATACTCCCGTTTTATAATCGATATCATTTATTTTTATAGAACTGGTTTTTTCACTTAAATCAAAATGAAAGATATAAAAGTCATTGTCTGATTTAGTATGATTTATTTTTATAGGTTTTGTTAAATTGAAGTCTATAAACAGTACAGAAATTCCTGAGGTAATTTGAGTAAAATAAGATTTCCCCTTACCAAGTGTTTCTGGTAAAACAATAATTTCTTTGTTTAGGATAGTATTATCTTTTGCGCAAGTCAGTCGATACTGCCACTCTGAATTTAAACTGTAAAAATGTGTGGACTTTCTCATAATTAGTAAAACGATTTTTATATTTAAAGGAAGTTTTGCTTTTACAATTGTTTAGCAAAAGCACTTGGCGAAAGCCCAAAATGTTTCTTAAACAAAAAGGAGAAATAAGAATGATTAGAAAATTTAAGCTTATCTGATATTTCGGCTATTGATAATCTTTGCTCTTCAATTAGCTCTTTGGAACGGTACAGTTTGTTTTCGATAAAAAAAGAGTTAGGAGTCAATCCAGTTATTTTTCTAAATAAGACCAGAAATTTAGATTCAGACATATTGGCTTTTTTTGCCATTAATTTGATAGAAGGAAAATGATTTTCGATATTTTCCATTAAAAATATTTGGCTCAAGATAATGCGTGATAAATCATCTTCATGGATAGTCTGAGAGATCATGGTATTGGTTGAAATTTTTTTTAAAAAATTACAAAGCAATATATGCACAGTTCCTCTAAGGTTCAAATCGAAAATGTCTCCTCCAACTTTTAGTTTACGCAAATCATTTATAAGGTTAAAGCTTTCACTGCTAATTCGATATAATCTTGTAGGGATGCTTTTTGATGAGTCGTTGCTGGTGAAAATATCTTGAAAAGGAATGTTGTTTTCTTCAGCAAAAGATCTAATCGTTTCTTTGTTTATGAAAATAGCCAGTAAAAAAGTTTTGGTCCCTGCATTCACAAGATATTTTGTTTGTAAATTACTGTCAATTACTCCAAAGTTATAATTCCAATGTCCAACTTTATATGTATTATCAGCATTAAATAGCGCTCCTTCGCCCTCTGTTAAATCGTAATAAAGGCTTATAAAATTATCAGTTGTATTTTCAGTAATAAAACAAAAATTTTCCTCATTAAAAGTTTCAACGTAATAGGCAGTAATTCCATCTTCGCAATTAAGAATGTATCTCGTTTTCGGTAATTTGTTGTCTTCTTTTGGAATTATAAAATTATTCTCAAACTTTCCGCCTAATTTCTGAGCTAATGATTCCGCCCAATTTAAGTCTGTACCGAATGAATGTTTAATTGTTCTCATAGAAATAATATTGCAGTATCAAATAAGAAGTATGGTAAATACAACAACAATCAATTAATTTGAGTTTTTCTATTTATAGATAAATCTTTAAAATAAAATATTTGGTGTCAACGGTGCAAAATTAGAAGGGTAAAAGGAGATCAATTGCTTCTTTAGGTTATAAGAGTATTAAAATAGGGTTTTGTTCTTATTGTAAAACTAAAACCATTTTTAGGACGGAAGATAACGGATTGATGTCGTTGAATTCGCTGTAAGATATGTGCGTATCATCGTTTTTACACTACTTCCAGGAATTATAGAATGTTATAAAATAGCTGGAGATTACAATTTTATGCTGAAGATTTTGGTGCAAGACATGACTAGTTATCAGGATTTTATAATGAATAAATTGTCAACGATCAAGAACATCGGAAACGCTAATAGTATTTTTGTAATGGGAGAAATCAAACACAGTAACGCTTTAGAATTTTAATTTTTTTTGCCATAGATTAAAAGGATTATAGCGATTTTTAGGAATGTGTTTAGATTTTATTTGCCACAAATTTCACAAATTTTCACAAATCAATATGTTTACAATAATTCGTGAAATTTGTGGCGAACAAAACATTTATTGTTTTAAATCAAATTAACTTGTGCCATATTTTATCCTAAAATAAAATGTATTTTTGAAGTCTTAAATCAAGATTTAGATCATTAATCTAAAATCTTTAATCTACAATCTAAAATCAAATGAACTGGGAACAACTTTTATCATTAAAACGTCAAGGAGATACAAGCAAAAGATTACGTGTAGAACAAGATGATACCCGTTTAGGATTTGAAGTAGATTATGATCGAATTATCTTTTCTGCTGCTTTTAGAAGTTTACAAGATAAAACACAGGTTATTCCGCTTTCTAAGACAGATTTCGTTCATACGCGTTTAACGCATAGCTTGGAAGTTTCGGTTGTTGGTCGCTCGCTGGGGCGTTTGGTTGGAAAAAAAATCATTGAAAAGTATCCTTATCTGAAAGAAGTTCACGGTTATCATATGAACGATTTTGGAGCTATTGTAGCTGCAGCTTCGTTGGCGCATGACATTGGAAATCCGCCTTTTGGGCATTCTGGTGAAAAAGCAATTGGAGAATATTTTTCTATCGGAAATGGACAAAAATACAGAAATCAGCTTACAGATAAACAATGGCAGGATTTGATTGATTTTGAAGGAAATGCCAATGGATTTTCAGTTCTTACAGCAAGCCGTCCAGGAATTGAGGGCGGACTTCGTATTTCGTATGCAACCTTGGGAGCTTTTATGAAATATCCGAAAGAAAGCCTTCCGAAAAAACCAACCAATAATATTTCCGATAAAAAATACGGTTTTTTTCAGTCTGATAAATTATTCTTTGAGGAAGTAGCCAAAGATATGGGAATGATAGCCAATAAATCTGGTGAAGATATTGGTTTCGAAAGACATCCATTGGCTTATTTAGTTGAAGCTGCAGATGATATTTGCTACACCATTATCGATTTTGAAGACGGAATTAATTTAGGTTTAGTTTCTGAAGATTTTGCTTTAGAATATTTAATTAATCTAGTCAAAGACAATATTGGGGTTTCTAAATACAAATCATTAACTACAAAAGAAGATCGTATTAGTTATTTACGAGCTTTGGCTATCGGAACTTTAATTAATGATGCTGTAAATGTCTTTGTTGAAAATGAAGAAGCAATTCTTGCAGGAAACTTTCCGTATGCTTTAACAGACAAAAGTAAATACAAAGCACAGATGAATGATATCATTAAACTAAGTGTTGAAAAAATCTACCAAAGCCGTGAAGTGATAGAAAAAGAAATTGTAGGTTATCAAATCATTCAAACATTATTGGATAAGTTCATCACAGCATTCAATAATAAATATGAAGGAACGGCTTCAAATTATGACAAATTGATTTTGAAAATGCTGCCAGAGAAACACCATTTAGATAAAACTAATTTATACGAACGTTTATTGCATATTTGTCACTACGTTTCGCTTCTTACAGACGGAAACGCACTTGAATTATACGAAACAATTCAAGGACAGAAAAAGCGTTAAATCGATTCTTCTACAATAAAAAATGCCTCTTTCAAAATTAACGAAAGAGGCATTTTTTATTATTCTTATTTTATTTATTTGAAAGCATAAACCAGACCAACTCCTAGAACTTGTCTTAATTGCATTCTTGGGCCGTCATTTACCTGAGTTGTTGTTCCTGTAGTTGGATCAACAACATCTTTTTTGGTTTTAATATCATCATCATAAATTAAGTGAACACCGATATTAGCCTTTACGTAAGCGTTAACAACAAGATCAAGTCGTGTATCATAATCAATATCGACATTTCCGAATTTGTTTAAGTAATCGGTATATAAACTTAATCTGTTTTCGTAAAAAACGTTTTTATAGATTTCGTTTTTCATATAAGCTGTAAAAAGTATACCAAATTCAGCTTTTACCTTTTGCCCATTTTCAATCAATATTTGCTGAGTAGGATCTAACGGATCTGGTGCATAAACCGCTTTCTTAACCCCGAAAGAACCTTGGTCTGCAAGATATTGATCAAGTACTAAAGTGGTTTTTAATGTAATAGGAGAGAAGTAAAATACTCTGTTTTTTTCTTTGTTTGAATTCTCTGCTCCGGCTCCCAGAAAGATATAAGCTGGTGCGAAAGGTTTAGAAATGGCAACATCACGGTTTGGGTAATTATAACCATCTGTAAATTGTGTGTTGAAATTTAATTTAGAAGAGTAGTACCAGTCTGAAGCAGTATCTTTTCTGAAACCATAAGTTGAGTTGAACTGAAAGGCGTCATCTGTTTTTCTTAACTCGATTCCGTCTTGTTTATTTAAACCATATTTTACAATAAGTTCGTTTACCCATTTATGATTTTTCTTTGTGTAAGTTCTTCCAAACTCACCTTTAAATAAACCTGAAATAGAACTTGTTCCCCCCGCACTCCAGTTTACAAAAGCAATTTCAGAAATGTCAAAACCAATCTGATTCTTTCTGCTCCAGTTGGACGGCGGTTTAGGTGCTTGATTTGGGCTTAAAGTGGTTTGTATAATCTGGGCAAAGTTATTAGAAGTACACAAAAGCAATAATAGCAAAAGGGTAGAACGCAATAATTTCATTAGGTAATTTTTTTTTTGGTGTCGCAAAATAATTATTTTGAACCGTTAGAAAAAAGATTTATTAAACTTTTAACGTCAATTTTACACAATTGTTGCAGTTGATTTACCGTTCCATGTTCGATAAACTCGTCTGGAACACCCAAAATTTCAATAGAATTTTTAAAATTATTTGATGCTGCAAACTCTAAAACTGCACTTCCAAAACCGCCATTTTTAACCCCTTCTTCGATTGTGATAATACGTTCGAAAGTTGAAAAAACAGAGTTTAATGTGTTGTAATCTAGTGGTTTAATAAAACTAAAGTTATAATGCGCAATCTCGTTAGAATTGATTGATTCTTTTAATGCTTCTATAACATTATTTCCAATTGTTCCGGCCGATAGCACAGCAACTTTCGTACCATCTTTCAGGCATTTTGCCTTGCCCCAATTTATTTTTTCGTAATGTCCGAAATTTTCTACTTCCCAATTTGGCAAGACTCCGCGGCCTCTTGGATATCGAATTGCGATGGGATGATCTATTCCTAATTGAACGGTGTATAAAATGTTTTGAAGTTCAATTTCGTTTAGTGGAGCATAGATAACCATATTCGGAATCGAACGCAGATACGCGATGTCAAAAACACCATGATGCGTTGCGCCATCTTCACCAACTAATCCTGCGCGGTCCAAACAAAAAATGACAGGTAAATTTTGCAATGCTACATCATGAATTACCTGATCGTAGGCACGCTGTAAAAATGTGGAGTAAATGTTGCAATACACAATCATGCCCTGAGTGGCCATTCCTGCTGCCAGCGTTACTGCATGTTGCTCGGCAATTCCAACATCAAAAGCACGTTCTGGGAATTCATCCATCATAAATTTTAAGGAACTTCCAGATGGCATGGCAGGTGTGATTCCGATTATTTTTTCATTCTTTTTGGCTAAATCTAAAATAGTCAAGCCAAAAACATCCTGATATTTAGGAGCAAGATTTTCTTCCGATTTTAAATGAATTTCTCCAGTTAGAGCATCAAATTTTCCAGGCGCATGATATTTTACCTGATTTTCCTCAGCTTGCTGCAATCCTTTTCCTTTAGTTGTAACAATATGAAGGAATTTAGGGCCTTTAATCTTTTTTAAGCGTTTTAATTCTTTGATTAATTTTGGAAGATCATGACCGTCTATTGGACCTGAATAATCAAAATTCAAAGATTTAATGATATTATTTTGCCTCGGATTTTTTCCGTTTTTAACTGAAGTAAGGTATTTTTTCAAAGCACCGACGCTTGGATCAATTCCGATAGCATTATCGTTTAGAATTACCAAAATATTGGCATCTGTAACTCCGGCATGATTTAAACCTTCAAAAGCCATTCCACTGGCAATAGAAGCATCTCCAATAACTGCAATATGTTCTTTGTCGAAATCACCTTGCAGTTTAGACGCAATCGCCATTCCAAGTGCGGCAGAAATAGAAGTGGAAGAATGTCCAACGCCAAAAGTATCGTAAACACTTTCGCTTCTTTTCGGAAAACCGGAAATTCCATCAATCTGTCTGTTCGTATGGAAAATTTCTTTCCTTTCGGTCAGTATTTTATGCCCGTACGCCTGATGTCCAACATCCCAAACCAATAAATCATCTGGAGTATTAAAAACGTAGTGTAAAGCAATGGTGAGTTCTACAACGCCCAAACTTGCGCCTAAATGACCTTCTTTTACAGAAACAATATCAATAATAAACTGACGAAGCTCTTGAGCAACTTGAGTGAGCTGTTCTTCTTTTAAAAGACGCAAATCGGCAGGATTGTATATGTTGGAGAGTAAATCGCTTTTCATTGTAAGGTAAAAAGCAAATTTACGGTTTTAAATTTAATTTTCTTGCGGAGTCTTATTTCAATAAAATAGGTACAGAATATTGCATTCTAACTTTTTTTCCGTTCGATTCTCCGGGTTGCCATTTAGGGCATAAACTTAAAACCCTGATAATTTCTTTTTGCAGTGATTCTTCAACAGCTGGCGAACATTCAAGAAAAGAAACCGAACCGTTTTTTTCTACTGCGAATGCGAGAGTGAAATTGAGTTTCCAATAGTTTACATCTTCTGGTTTTTTATATTCTTTCATGAAGAAGTTATGAAATTGTTCTATTCCGCCAGGGAATTCTGCATTTGTTTGAGAAGCTACTTCTCCTGTGGGAGAAGCATAAATGGCTGTTTTTGAAGTATTGGTTTTGTTTTCCTTTATTTTTTCAGATCGTATTGTTGTCGTTTGTTTTAATTCGGTTTTATCAATTTTTGGTAAATCTCGTGAAGTTTGGTCTTGTTTTTTCTTATTGATTGTAGTTGAATCTAAAACAGCTGTTTTTGTTGCTATCGTATCTGTGACAACTTCAACATTGTCAATTTTCGATTTTTTATCTTCTTTGTTCTGGCAGCCGAAAAAAAGTACAGTTATAACCGCAAACAGCATTGGCAGAATCAATTTGTAATTTGTTTGAACAGTTATTCTATGTTTTCTTTCCATATTCTATTATCACGATTTAAAAGTAATAAAAAATAAGTTCTAAAATCTTATTTTTGCATCTATGGAAAAT
The DNA here is from genome assembly GCF_013388355.1 of Flavobacterium sp. LPB0248. GTDB lineage: Bacteria > Bacteroidota > Bacteroidia > Flavobacteriales > Flavobacteriaceae > Flavobacterium. Next base: position 2,056,067 of record NZ_CP058246.1, on the reverse strand, counting down.
CCTTTTACCGACGAATATTTTATGAAAAAAGCTTTGCAGGAAGCTGAAATCGCTTATGAAAAAGGCGAAATTCCTGTTGGAGCCATAATTGTCGTAGCCGATAAAGTAATTGCAAGAAGTCATAATTTGACAGAATTATTAAATGATGTTACAGCTCATGCCGAAATGCAGTCTATAACCGCAGCGGCAAACTTTCTGGGCGGAAAATATTTAAAAGACTGTACGCTTTATGTAACTCTCGAACCTTGCCAAATGTGCGCAGGAGCTTTATACTGGAGTCAGATTTCTAAAATCGTTTTTGGCGCACGCGACGAACAACGCGGATTTCTGAATATGGGAACAAAATTGCATCCTAAAACGACTGTTGTTTCTGGCGTGATGGCTAACGAAGCGGCCGATTTGATGAAACGTTTTTTTCTTGAAAGACGTAAATAAGCTTTAGATGCCTTGTAGGGTAGCTTATAAACTTCAACAAAAGTTAAATAATCATTATTAGAGAATTTTCCTCTTAAAGATTCGGAAAATATTTTACTTTTATACTAGTTTATTAACCAATAACTCTAGATAAAAGTGAAGGCAAAAGGATTATTTCTCGTATTTTTTGTGTTTTTTATTTTTCAATCCTGCGGGCGCAAATCAGCGGCCGATTTTAATTCCGATTTTTCATTATTCAAAGATTACATTACCAGTTTTACTGGCGGTATCGTTTCTGCAGATTCTGATATCCGTGTGGTTTTGGCTTTCGATAAAAACGATTGGAAACCAAATCAGGAATTAGATGACGATTTGTTTGATATTTCGCCAAGTGTTCACGGAAAAGTCATAGCGCTTTCAACAAATACTTTAGCTTTTATTCCAGAGAAAAAACTCAAAATGGGAACAGAATATCAGGTTACTTTAAACTTAGATAAACTGACTGCGATTCCGAAAGAGAAAGAAAAAGAATTGTCTAAATTCAATTTTACTGTTAAGACAGTAAAACAAGATTTTACCATAAATACTGGCGATATTCAATCGTACAGCAAAGAATACCAATATTTAAACTGCATTTTAAAAACAGCAGATAATATTGATTTGGAAACGGCTCAAAAATTAGTTGAAGCGAAGCAGAAAGGAAATAATCTTAAAATTAAATTTGAGAAAGTAGCTGGCCCTGCAAAAGAATTTCGTTTTATAATTGACAGCATTCAGCGTCAATCAGAAGCTTCAAACTTAGAGATTATTTATGACGGAAATGATTTTGATATTGACCAGAAAGGACAAATTGATTTCCCTATAACTAGTATAAATGAATTTAAAGTTATAAAAGTTGAAGTTCCAGATGGAAACAATCAGCAGGTTTTAATTAATTTCTCTGAACCATTAGAAAAAGGTCAGGATTTTGCTGGATTGGTTTCAATTCAAAACACTAATAATCTGAAGTTTTCGACTCAAGGGAATTTATTAAAAGTATATTTTACAAATCAAAATGCACCTAAAAAAGCAGAGCCAGTGACAGTTGTTGCACAAGAGCCAGTTGCAGTGGCAGTAGATTCGGCTGCGGTTATGGTTGATTCAGCCGCAGTAGCAGTAGATTCAGCTGCCGCAGTTGTAGAAGATGCTGTTGAATATGTGCCAGACGAAGAACCAGAGCAAGTTATAACAGGTGAATTATTGCTAGAAGTCTTTCAGGGAATAGAAAGCCAGTATGGTAAAAAACTGGAAAACAATTATAGCGAGAAAATTTCTTTTGACCAGATAAAACCAAACATTCGTTTCATTAAAAACGGAACAATTCTGCCAAGCTCAAATAATTTGAAACTGAATTTTGAAGCCGTAAATTTAAGTGCTGTAGATGTAAAAATATATAAGATTTATAAAAACAATATTCTGCAATTCCTTCAATACAATGAATTAAACGGCGGACAAAATCTCAAAAAAGTTGCACAGCCAATTGCCAAAACAACGTTGAATTTAAGGGAAAGCACGCTCGTAAATCTGGCAAAATGGAATACGTATGCCTTAGATTTATCGAAAATAATTAAACCAGAACCAGGAGCAATTTACAGAGTTGAATTTGTTTACAAGAAGAAATATTCGCTTTATAAATGCGAAACATCAGAAGGAAACGATGATGAAGCCGAGGAAGAAGAAGTTGATGAAAATGATGTAAACTACAGCGGAAACTCTTACGACGATTATTACTATTATGATGATTATGATTGGAGAGAAAGTCAAGATCCTTGTACAGGTTCTTATTTTTACAATGCCAGAATTGCAACCAATATTTTAGCTTCAGATTTAGGAGTTATTGCCAAAAGAGGAGAAAACAAATCGTACTTTTTTGCTGTAAATAATATTGTTACAACAGAACCAGTTTCGAATGCAAGAGTAGACTTGTATAATTTCCAACAGCAAAAAATAGCTACAGAAGCAACAAGCAGCGAAGGTATTGCATCTTTCCAGCTAGACAAATTCGCTTATTTTGCTATTGTAACTTTAGGAGATCAGTCGACTTATGTGAAACTGGATGACGGACTTTCATTGTCTGTTAGTAATTTCGATGTTGCTGGTGAAACTCTACAAAAAGGTCTTAAAGGATTTATTTATGGAGAAAGAGGTGTTTGGCGCCCTGGAGATAATTTGTATTTGTCATTTATTTTGAATGATGCCGCGAATAAACTTCCAAAATCACATCCAATTAAATTCCGATTAAACGACCCGAATGGTAAAACAGTTTATCAGACAGTTCAAAAAACGAACGATTTAAATCATTACGCTTTTATAGTGCCAACGAACCAAGATGCTCCAACAGGAAACTGGGAAGCAATGGTAAGCGTTGGAGGTGCTAAATTCTACAAGAGTATTAAGATTGAGACGATCAAACCGAATCGTTTAAAAATTAAAAATACATTTAGCAGAAAAACACTTTCAGCTTCGTACCCAAATACAGACAATCTTGAGGTAACATGGCTTCACGGGGCAATTGCTAAGAATTTGAATGTGGAAATGCAGGCTAAATTCTCTCAGCAAAGCACGACATTTAAAGGTTATGAAAAATATACTTTTGATGATTTAGCACGCCAATTCAGTACAGAAGAAATCAATATTTTCTCTGGAAAATTAAACGAAAGCGGAAAAGCATCAGTAAACATTCAGCCAAGATTGCAAGGTCAGGCACCGGGAATGCTTCGCGCTTCATTCATTACAAAAGTGTATGAAGAAGGAGGAGATTTTAGTACAGATGTAATGTCAACGACTTATTCTCCGTACAAAACGTATATTGGGCTTAAAACGCCGGAACTGAATAAGTATAGTATGCTTGAAACGAGAACAAACAATCGTTTTGATGTAGTAACAGTTGATGAAAATGGAAGACCAAAATCGGTTCGTAATCTCGAAGTAAGAGTTTACAAAGTAGACTGGAGATGGTGGTGGGATTCTTCAAGCGATAATTTATCAAATTACAACTCTTCAAATGCAACGACTTCATACAAAACCTTTGTTATCAATACTGATTCAAGCGGAAAAGGAAGTTTTCAATTTGCTCTGACAGACGAAGAATGGGGACGTTATTTGATTCGTGTTGCCGATCAGCAAGATGGTCATGCAACATCTTTGACTGTAAATATCGACTGGCCAATATGGTCTGGAAAAACACGTAATAGAGACGCTTCTACAGCTAATATGTTAGTTTTTTCTACCGATAAAAAGAATTATGCGGTTGGAGAAAAAGCACAGATTTCTTTCCCTTCAAGCGAGGGCGGACGAGCTTTAATTTCGATAGAAAATGGTTCAAGAGTTGTGCAGACTATCTGGGCTGAAACGAAAAATGGAGAAACAAAAGTTGAGGTTCCAATTACCGGAGCAATGGCGCCAAACGTGTATTTTAATATTACATTATTACAGCCACATGCTTCAACCAAAAATGATTCTCCAATTCGTATGTACGGAATTGTGCCAATCGAGGTGGTAGATAAAAATACCATTTTGGCCCCAACTCTAAATATGCCAGATGTATTAAGACCAGAACAGCCGTTTACGGTAAAAGTAGGAGAGAAATCGGGTAAAGAAATGACGTATACAATTGCAGTTGTAGACGAAGGTCTTTTGGATTTAACTCGTTTTAAAACACCAAATGCGTGGGATAGTTTCTACGTTCGTGAAGCTTTAGGAGTAAAAACTTGGGACGTTTATGATGATGTAATTGGCGCTTATGGCGGAAAAATAAACCAAATTTTCAGTATTGGTGGTGACCAGGATTTAGGAGGCGGAAAAGCTAAAAAGGCCAACCGTTTTAAACCTGTAGTATTGTATTGCGGACCATTTAAATTAGGAAAAGGAGAAACAAAATCGCATGAATTAAAACTTCCAAAATATATTGGTTCAGTTCGAACAATGGTTGTAGCGGGAGATGCAAATACAAGCGCTTACGGAAGCGTTGAAAAAGCAACTCAGGTTAAGAGTCCGCTAATGGTATTGGCTTCGTTGCCAAGAAAAATTTCACCATCAGAAAAAGTAACATTGCCAGTGACGGTTTTTGCAACTGAAAACAAAATCAAAAATGTTTCGATTCAGGTAAAAACAAGCAACGGATTGAAAGTAGCTGGAAGTGCTGTTCAAAAACTAAGTTTTGCACAGCCAGATGAGAAAATGGCTTATTTTAATTTGGTTGTAGGTTCTGCAACTGGAATTGCAAAAGTTCAGGTTATTGCAACATCTGGAAGTGAGAAATCAACTTATGACGTTGAGATTGATATGACGAATCCAAATCCGGTTACGAGCACTTTTACAGATGTTGTTTTAACGCCAAATAGCACTAAAACAATTTCATGGAAAACTTTTGGTATTTCAGGAAGTAATAAAGCAAGATTAGAAGTTTCATCTATGCCATCAATGAATTTGAATGGAAGATTGCAATTCTTGATTCAATATCCGCATGGATGTGTGGAGCAAACGACTTCATCTGTTTTCCCACAATTGTATTTGGGCGATGTAGCTGATATTGATGCAAAACGTAAAGATTTAATTCAAAAAAATATTGCGGCTGGAATTCAGAGATTGGGTAATTTTCAGTTATCAAATGGAGGAATGCCGTACTGGCAAGGAAATGCAATTGCAGACGATTGGGGAACTTCGTATGCTGGACATTTCTTGATAGAAGCAGAGAAAAAAGGATATGTATTGCCAATAAACTTCAAATCAAAATGGTTAGGTTATCAGCAAAAAGAAGCAAAACAATGGCGTTTTGAACCGAAATACGGAAATGATCTAGCTCAGGCTTATCGTTTATACACTTTAGCTTTAGCAGGAAATGCCGATTTATCATCAATGAATAGATTGCGTGAAACAAAGGGTATTTCGAATGAAAGTATGCTTCGTTTAGCAGCAGCTTATGTTTTAGCAGGTCAAAAATCGGCGGGACAAAGTTTATTCTTGAAAACCAGCATTGATGGAAGTTCAGATGAATACAGTTATTACTATTATGGTTCAAGCGAAAGAAACAGAGCAATGGCTTTAGAAACGATGCTTCTTTTAGATCAAAAGCAAAAGGCGTTTGTAACAGCAACGAAATTGGCTAAAGAAATGTCGGCTAATCAATGGATGAGTACGCAGACAACGGCTTATTGTTTATATGCAATGTCGAAATTTGCGGTGAGCAACGGTCCAAAAGGAATCAACATTCAGTTTAATAAGAACGGAAAAGGAGAGACCATAAACACAGGTAAATCAGTTGCAGATCGCAGTTTATCTGTTGCTTCTGGAGCAAATAGTATTACACTGAAAAACAATAAAGCTAATACCGTTTATGTTCGTGTATTGAACACGGGAATATTGCCTATCGGACAAGAAAATGCGGTTCAAAGTGATGTTACGGCTTCTATTGTTTTCAAAAACAGAAAAGGAAGTGTAATCAATGTTTCAAGAATTAATCAAGGAACTGAATTTGTTGCGGAGGTTACAATTAAAAACCAAAGAGGAGAAAGCGTTCAAAACGTAGCGTTATCACAGATTCTACCTTCAGGATTCGAAATTGTAAATACTCGTTTCACAGATTACGGAGACGCAGTAAACAATATCGCGGATTATATTGATATTCGTGACGACAGAACGAATTTCTACTTTGGAATGAAAGCCAGAGAGACAAAAGTTTTCAGAATTCTGTTAAACGCATCGTATTTAGGAAACTATTATTTACCTGGATTGCAATGCGAAGCAATGTATGATAATACTTTCTTAGCCCGAACAAAAGGATTCTGGGTTGAGGTTGTGAAATAATTTTTTTTGCCACAGATTATACAGATTAGCACAGATTTTAAAATCTTTTTTAATCCTTTAATCTGTGGCAAAAAAAATCTTTGTGATAAAAGGGCTCCCGCAGATTTTGCAGATCAAGCAGATAAAAATAAAATCTGCCAAATCTGCGAGAGAAAAACTTTGTGTCCCGATAGCTATCGGGATTGCGAATAACTTAGCGTCTTTGCGGTTAAAAAAATAAGCATTGAAAAATAAAATTAAAGCGTTTTTCCAACGCATCATAAACTGGATAAAAAGAAATAAGATTAAATCAGCAATTGCATTTCTGCTCTTGCTGATTTACTATTTTTCGATACCTCGAACTTTGTTCAAAGAACCGTATTCTACAGTAATTGAAAGTAAAGAAGGAGAACTTCTAGGAGCTAAAATTGCCCGAGATGGACAATGGCGTTTTCCGGCACAGGACAGTGTTCCAGATAAATTCAAGAAATGCATCGTTTATTTTGAAGATGAATATTTTTATAAACATCCCGGTTTTAATCCTGGTGCGATGATCAATGCTTTTAAACAAAATAGAAAAGCAGGAAAAGTTGTCAGAGGCGGAAGTACATTAACACAACAAGTTATTCGATTATCAAGAAAAGGAAAAAATAGAACGTATTTTGAAAAACTAATAGAAATTATTCTCGCTACAAGATTAGAATTAGGTTATTCTAAAAATGAAATTCTCGAAATGTATGCGGCGCATGCGCCATTTGGAGGAAATGTTGTGGGATTAGAAATGGCTTCATGGCGTTATTTTGGAGTGCAATCCAATCAGTTATCTTGGGCAGAAAATGCAGTTTTAGCCGTTTTGCCGAATGCACCAAGTTTAATTTATCCAGGAAAAAATCAGATTAAATTACTAAATAAACGAAACCGACTTTTATTAAAACTGCATCAGGAAGGCGTAATCGACAAGCAGACGTATGAACTTTCTGTAGAAGAACCTTTGCCTCAAAAACCGTATGATCTGCCTCAAATCGCACCTCATTTGTTGCAAAGAGTGGCAAAAAATGAAGAAGGAACTAGAGTAAAAACGACGATTGATTATGCTTTGCAAAATCGTGTCAACCAAATTGCGAGATATTATTACAATCAATATAAGCAGAATGAAGTGCATAATCTTGCCATTTTGGTTATTGATGTTCAAAGCAGAAATGTAATTAGTTATGTAGGGAATTCTCCAACTGATTCAGATCATCAAAAAGATGTAGATATTATTGATGCGCCAAGAAGTACTGGAAGTATCTTAAAACCGCTTTTATATGGCGCAATGCTCGATGATGGCGAATTGTTGCCGAATACTTTAGTTGCGGACATTCCAACGCAGATTTCAGGATATACACCTCAAAACTTTAATTTAACTTTTGATGGAGCTGTGCCTGCACATCGTGCTTTATCACGTTCGTTGAATATTCCTGCGGTTTTAATGCTTCAGGAATTTACTGTAAACAAGTTTTATGAAGAACTTCAGAAATTTAAATTAAAGAACATAAATAAAACCCCAGATCATTATGGTTTATCGCTTATTTTGGGTGGTGCCGAAAGTAATTTATGGGATTTATGCCGAACGTATGCAAATCTTTCGTCTACGGTCAATTATTACACTAAAAATAAAGGGCAATATAGAACCAATGAGTTTGCCGAGCTCAATTATAAAAACGATTTTAAGCCCGATTTTGGCTCTGAAACTGATCAAAAGAATATCTTGGGCGCAGGATCTATTTGGCTAACGTATAACGCAATGGAAGAGGTTAATAGGCCAGAAGGAGATGAAGCCTGGAAGTTTTATGACAGTTCTTTAAAAATTGCATGGAAAACGGGAACAAGTTTCGGAAATCGAGATGCGTGGGCTATTGGAACAAATTCAAGATATGTAGTTGGAATTTGGGTTGGAAATGCTACAGGTGAGGGAAGGCCAACTTTGACCGGAGTAACCAGTGCTGCGCCAATTTTATTTGATGTTTTTAATTTACTGCCGAGACAACGATGGTTTGATGCTCCGTATAATGATTTAGCGGAAGTTGAGGTCTGCCGTTTAAGTGGCTATCTGGCAAAAGACAATTGTCCGAAAATTAAACAATGGGTTACTAAAAAAGGAAAAACGACTAAAGTTTGTCCGTATCACAGAACAATTCATTTAGATAAAACAGAACAATTTCAGGTTAACAGCAGTTGTGAAAGTGTCGAAAATATTGTGACTAAAAATTGGTTTGTATTGCCTCCTGTTATGGCATGGTATTATAAAAGCCAGCATATCGAATATTTGCCGCTTCCTCCATTCAAAGAGGGTTGTGAAGGAACACAAACCACTACAATGGATTTTATTTATCCAAAAGCAAATAGTAAAATCTATTTGACAAAGGACTTTAACAGCAACGTGCAGCCCGTAATTTTAAAAGTAGCATATTCTGAAAGAGATAAAGAATTATTTTGGTATGTAGACGATGTGTATAAAGCCACAACCAAAACATTTCATGAATTACCCATTACGCCAACAACAGGAATACATTATATTACGGTTGTAGATGCTTCGGGAAATGAAATTAGAAGGAGAATTGAGATTGTCAGGGAGTAATTATTACATCATTTTAAGGGAGCTATAGACCGTATTGCTATTGGTAAATCTAAAAGTAGCGCCAAAGGTAAACCCTTTGATTACAGGGGTTGTGTTGTTGTTAAATTGTTGTGAATAGCCAAAACCTAGATCCATCATATTAAAAAGTGAAATTCCTGTCAGTGCGTAGGCATGTTTATCTGAAACTCCACCTTTAATAAATAAAAAATAAGCTGCGTTGTACGATAAATGCAAATCTGGTAAGCCATAATAGGTGCCATTATAAGATGTTATTCCGTAGCCCGCGCCTAAAAATAGTTTATTGTCATTTTTACAATCCAAGCAGATTTCGAGTCCACCTATAAATTGATTTTTTGTTGCAATCTTATAATCTAGATATAGAATTGGCCATTTGGGGAATTCGAATTTGTTTTTATTGTAATTTTTATAATTAAAATCTCTTGAATCGAGAAGATTATTGTTTTCGCTGAACCATTCTGCTTTGCCCACTAAATATTCTCCGTCATAATCTGTCGAATATCCTCTAAATTGAAGTTTGTTATCAGTGAGGTAATAGTCATTAATTACAAAAAGAGAGTCGGTATCTTTTATTTTATAGCCTATGGCATCTTTGGTTTTAATTTTAGAAGGCTTAATTCTGTAATAAAAAGCGGCTTCTTTAGTAGATGTTTTCCATTTTTTATCAAAAAAGATAGTATCGTTTTGTGCAATCACTTTCGAAGAAAGCAAAAAAAGGATTATTACGAGAGGGTAAATAACATGTTTTTCAAAAATATAAGCCATAACAATTTTCATTTCTTATCTTTTAACAATGATATAAACTTACTTTAAAATATAAATATTTTGTAAAGACATAGGCTTTTTTATTGTTAGTATACGACAAAAAGATTTTGCAAAAAAAAGCACAAAAAAACCGCCAATCTCATGAAAGGCGGTTCTTTGTTTTTTATTCTGTAATAACATTTCCTTTTTTATCATAGAAATGGTATTCTAAATACGTGTAAGCGTCACGAGGTATGATTTTCACCCATTTTTTATGTTCAAAAAACCATTTTGAACGTAATGATGGAAAACCTTTACTGAGGTATGCAGCCACAAACGGATGTGTATTAAGCACAACGTTGTTGTGGGTTTTTAGAAGTCTTTCTAAATCAGCAGTGATCTTATCAATGATTAAAATGGGAGCTTCAATTTCACCATTATGTTTGTTAGGATCTTCTTCTCTGGTTTTGATATTAACTTCTGGTCTTACTCGCTGTCTTGTAATCTGGACTAAACCAAATTTACTAGGCGGTAATATTTTATGCTTTGCTTTATCGTCGCTCATTTCTTCTCGCAAGAAGTCGAACAAAACTTTCCTATTTTCAGGATTAGACATATCGATAAAATCAACTACGATTATACCACCCATATCACGAAGACGAAGTTGTCTTGCAATTTCTGCAGCGGCAATCATATTAACTTCCATGGCTGTGTCTTCTTGGTTGGTTGCTTTATTGGAACGGTTTCCGCTATTTACGTCTATAACGTGAAGAGCTTCGGTGTGTTCTATAATAAGATAAGCACCTTTACTCATGGAAACAGTTCGGCCAAAAGAAGTTTTGATTTGTCTCTCTATATTGTATTTCTCGAAAATTGGGGTGTCATTTGATTGATAAAACTTAACAATCGATTGTTTTGAAGGAGCAATTTCTTGCAGATATTCCTTCGTTTGATGGTACAACTCTTCATCATCTATTTGAATACCACTAAAGGTATCATTGAATACATCTCTTAATATCGAAGAAGCTCTGTTAAGCTCTCCTAACACTTTTGATGGATGATGAGCAGTTGGTAATTTTTTACACATTGCAGACCATCTGCCTAGCAGGTTCTGCAAATCTTTTTCTAATTCGGCTACGTTTTTGCCTTCGGCTACTGTTCGAACAATAACACCAAATCCTTTAGGTTTGATCGATAGAACAAGTTTTTTTAGACGATCCTTTTCTTTTTTGTCTTCTATTTTTTGAGAAATAGAAACACGATCAGAAAAAGGAACTAGAACGATAAATCTTCCGGCAAGAGAAAGCTCAGCGCTTATTCTTGGACCTTTGGTCGATATAGGTTCTTTGACTACTTGAACTAAGACAGATTGATTGGCACTTAAAATATCAGTAATGATGCCATCTTTGTCAATCTCTTTTTCAAACTGAAAGGTTTTTAGGGAGAAATCTTTTAATTTACCTGCGCTTACAAGTTTTATGAATTTCAGCTGAGAAGCTAGATTTGGACCCAAATCATGATAATGTAAAAAGGCATCTTTTTCGAAACCTACATTTACAAAAGCAGCATTAAGTCCGGCAACTGGTTTTCTGATTTTAGCGATAAAAATATCGCCAACCTGAAAGTTGCTTTTTTCTTCTTCTTTGTGTAATTCAATTAGTTTTCCATCTTTTAATAAGGCAAAATCTACTGCATCAGAACTAGATCTAATGATTAATTCTTTATTCACACTGTAAATTTTTATCCGTGAATTGGTTGTCGGTTGCTTGTTTATAGTTGTTGGTAAAGAAACCAAAAACAAAAAACAAAAATCATCAACTTCTACAAGGATGGATTAAACAATATTTTTAACAGGTATTAACCCGGTGGAGTTAGTTATCAGTTTTCAGTGGCAGTATGCAGTTTTAGGCTGCAAACTGTAATCTGTGACTGAGATTGTCAAACTCCAATTTCAATGAACGTTTAAAAAGAAAAAAGTAGTTTAAAACTACTTTTTCTTTTTGTGGCGGTTAGCTCTCGCTCTTTTTTTACGTTTGTGAGTAGCTACCTTATGTCTCTTTCTTTTTTTACCACTTGGCATATTGTGTCGATTTATGTTAATTAATATTATTTTGCTTCGTTGTTTGTTTTAACCCCTTCTACAAAAACTTTTGCAGGTTTAAACGCAGGAATGTTGTGTGCTGGAATTTTAATAGTAGTGTTTTTAGAAATGTTTCTTCCAGTTTTTTCAGCTCTAGTTTTAACGATAAAACTACCGAAACCTCTAAGGTATACATTGTCTCCAGTTTCTAAAGAAGTCTTCACTTCTTCCATAAAAGTTTCTACTGTTGCTTGAACGTCTCCTTTTTCAAGACCTAGTTTCTCTGAAATCTTCGCTACGATATCTGCTTTCGTCATTTTCTTTCCTATTTTATTTTATAAATGGTGTACTATTTTTTTGAGTTTGCAAATATAGGAATTAAAAAAATAATTAATCAAGCTAATTCGTTAAATTTTAATTACATAAACATTTACTTTTGCAATCTAAGTATTTTGCAATGGATTTTCATAACATATTGATAAAATGGTATTTACAGAACAAGCGTGATTTACCGTGGCGAAAAACGGTTGATCCATACCAAATTTGGCTCTCAGAAATTATGCTTCAACAGACTCGAGTTGCGCAAGGAATGCCATATTTTTTTTCGTTTACTAAAGAATTTCCTACAGTAAAAGATTTGGCAGATGCTCCAGAAGAGAAAGTTTTGAAACTTTGGCAAGGTTTGGGATATTATTCTCGTGCTCGAAATCTTCATAAAACGGCTCAATATATAAGTAATGATTTAAATGGTGTTTTTCCTGATTCTTATAATGAACTTTTAAAACTAAAAGGAGTTGGAGAATATACGGCGGCGGCAATTGCTTCCTTTTCTTATAATGAATCGGTTCCTGTGGTAGACGGAAATGTGTTTCGAGTATTATCTCGTTATTTTGATATTGAGTCTGATATTGCGCTTCCTGCAACTAAAAAAGAGTTTGCTGCTTTGGCTCAGGAATTAATGCCTAAAGATAATCCTGCAGTTTTTAATCAGGCGATAATGGAGTTCGGCGCACTGCAATGCGTGCCCAAAAGTCCTGATTGTTCTGTTTGTGTTTTTAACGAAAGCTGCGCCGCATTGCAAAAAGGAAAGGTAAATATGCTTCCAGTAAAATCTAAAAAACTTAAAGTAACCAATCGTTACTTTAATTATTTGATTTTAGAAGATGTTTTAGGAAATACATTGATTCAAAAAAGAACGGCAAAAGGAATTTGGCATAATTTATATGAGTTTCCACTATTAGAAACAGAAGCCATTGCCGATTTCGATTTGGTTTCTAAAAAGGCTAAGAACGAAATTTTTTCAGATTATACTATTATAAGTATAGAAGATTACAGCGAATCGACCTTAATACATAAACTTTCACATCAGCATTTACACATGCAATTCTGGAAAATTAAAGTAAAAGAGGAAATTAAAAACGGAGTGGATTCTCAAAAATTAAAAACTTTTCCTTTTCCTATTGCGATATATAATTTTATAGAAAAGCAAGAAATAAATTGCTAAAAAAATGTATCTTTGGGAGAAATACCACCAAAAACTATGAACGGAACATTAAATAAAGTGATGCTTATTGGCCATTTAGGCGATGATGTAAAGATGCATTATTTTGATGGAGGAAACTGCATCGGACGTTTTCAATTGGCTACCAATGAGGTGTATATCAATAAAACGACCAATGAGAAGATTACTTCTACAGAATGGCATAATTTGGTTGTGCGTAATAAAGCCGCAGAAATTTGCGAAAAATATCTTTCTAAAGGAGATAAAATTTATGTCGAAGGAAGAATAAAATCTCGTCAGTGGCAGACGGAAGATGGAACGACAAAATATACTACAGAAATTCAAGTTACAGAGTTTACTTTTCTGACTACCAAAAAAGAAACTGCATATACAAAACAAAACCAAGATGTAGAGTCAGCAAAAAATACTAACTTTGATGCTGCTAATGAAGGGCTTCCGATTAATGATCTGCCTTTCTAATAGATGTCTAACTAATTTTATGCAATTTGGACCCAGAGCCCAGTTTACTTTTTTCTACCAATCTTGACGCCAATCTAATTATTGGTTTCGTCGGAATTTTTATTTTGTTATTTCTTTCAGCAATTGTTTCAGGAGCTGAAGTGGCTCTTTTTTCTTTATCACAGCAAGACATCGATGAGACTTTAAACGATAATCTTGCAAAAGGAAAAATTATTTCAAATTTATTAGAAAAGCCTAAAAAGCTTCTCGCGACTTTATTGGTAGCCAATAACTTCTTTAATATTGGCGTAGTAATTCTATTTGCTTATTTAGGACAGAATATTTTTTCCAATGTTAGTTCTCCTGCTTTTAAATTTACGCTCGAAGTAATCTTGGTCACTTTCCTTATTTTGCTATTTGGCGAAGTGCTTCCTAAAGTTTATGCAAGTAGAAATAGTGTTCGTTTTGCTAAACGTGTTGCTTATCCGCTGGCATTTCTAGATAAAGTGCTTACTCCGATCAGTTTGCCAATGCGTGCTGTTACGATATATTTTCAGAATAAGTTAGGAAAGCAAAAAAGTAATTTTTCTGTCAATCAACTTTCTCAGGCATTGGAACTTACAGATTCGGAAGGAACTTCAACGGAAGAGCAAAAAATTTTGGAAGGTATTGTTTCTTTCGGAAATACTGACACAAAACAGGTAATGAGTCCAAGAATTGATATTTTTGCATTGGAAATATCAGAAACATTTCAAGAAATTTATCCTAAAATAATAGAGACAGGTTTTTCGAGAATTCCGGTTTATAGAGATAATATTGATCAGATTGAAGGTGTGCTTTTTGTAAAAGATTTATTGCCTCATATTGATAAAGAAGAATTTGACTGGACTTCTTTAATTAGAGAAGCTTTCTTTGTTCCTGAGAATAAAAAGTTAGATAATCTATTAAAGGATTTTCAAAGTTTAAAAAGCCATTTAGCAATTGTGGTTGATGAATACGGAGGAACTTCTGGATTGGTTTCTTTAGAAGATGTTATCGAGGAAATCGTTGGTGATATTAGTGATGAATTTGATGATGAAAATCTAAACTTCTCACAAATCGATGAAAATAATTTTCTTTTTGAAGGAAAAATAAACTTGAAAGATTTCTACAGAATTGTAGATGTTGACGAAGATGTTTTTGAAGCCCACAAAGGTGAAGCCGAAACATTAGCTGGATTTATTCTGGAGATTTTAGGTAATTTCCCGAAAAAAGATCAAAAAATACCTTTCGAAAACTGTATTTTCACCGTAGAAACAGTTGATAAAAAGCGTGTAAAACAAATAAAAGTAACCATAAATTAAAATGCTTAATAAAATACTTTCAATATCAGCAATTTTGCTTGCGCTAACGGTTATAAGCTGTAAAAATGATGTTTTGCCAAAACCAGCGAGTTATCTGAGATTAGATTATCCAGAAGCAAAATATGTGAATTTTGAAAACACTTGCCCGTTCACTTTCGAGATGAATGAAGATGCTATTATAAAAGGCGAAAAAGAATGCGGTTTCGCAATCACCTATCCAAAGATGAAAGCGACCATTTATTTGACTTATAAGCCCGTAAATGGCAATATTGATAAATTACTACGCGACGCTCAAAAACTCACTTACGAGCACGTTATTAAAGCCGATGATATTTTGGAACAGCCGTATCTAAATCCGCAGAAAAAGGTTTACGGAATGTTTTATCAAGTAGACGGAAACGCAGCCACAAACTCTCAGTTCTACGTTACCGACAGTACAAAGCACTTTTTAATTGGTTCGATGTACTTTTACGCCAAGCCAAACTTTGATTCGATTATGCCTGCGGCGAGTTATGTTAAAAACGATATGCAGCGTTTGATGGAAACATTAAAATGGAAATAAAAATATAGAGGGATTCAATTTGAATCCTTTTTTTGTTTTAAATGTAAGAAAAATTATATTTTTGTTTAAAGTTGATAGACTGAATCTGTAACATACCAAAATAGTGATGTTTTTTACGGATTGCTTTATTTTTTATTCCTAATTATTACCTTTGAATTATGAGCACATTAACGAAACCAAGTCATATAGGGCGAAAAATAAGCCGCATTCGTGAACTGAAAGATATGAAGCAGGAGGCATTAGCTCAAGCTTTAGGAACTAATCAACAAGCTATTTCTGCGATGGAAAACAGTGAAACTATTGATGATGATAAACTCAAAGAAGTAGCAAAAGCTCTTGGTGTAACTGTGGAAGCAATTAAGAATTTTTCTGAAGAAAATATGATAAATTATTTTAATACTTTCACTGACCAAAGTGCTGGAACTTTCAATAATCACTGTACTTTTAATCCGTTAGATAAAATGATGGAACTTGTAGATGAAAATAGAAAACTATATGAGCGTCTGTTAGAGTCTGAAAAAGAGAAGAATGCTTATTTAGAGAAATTGTTGAAGCAGAAGTAATTTTTTGATGTATAATTTAGGGGAATCTAATTATTTAGATTCCCCTTCTTTTTAAGTATAGATAAATAAATTTTTTGTACATCTAAGTAAAAGAATATTCTAAGAAGAAAACTTTATTTTATAGCTACATGTCCTTTAATATTATTGTAAAACACTTTAATGTCATCATAATTTTTTGGGTTAATTTCAATTGTTACGGTTTCATTTGAAATTAGACCATTAAAAACTATTTTTTTACGGTTTGCTTTCTTGAATTTAATATTATAAATGCTATAATTGTATAATTTTAGGTTTAAGAAACTCAGAAATGTAACAGGTTTTTTTTTATCAAGTCTAAAGAAATGAGATATCGGACTTTTAAAAAACATTCCAGAAATGAATAGGATTTCTTTGCCATTTATTGCAATTAAAAACTTTTCGCTAAAGGGGATGTAGCCACAATCAAACTTATCCACAATCAAATTATCTTGTGAGTCAAATTTTAAATATGAATAGTTATTGTTTGATATCTTAAAAAAAGTATATTTTTTCTCTTCAGGAAATGAAATTGTTTCAACTTCACTTTCTATTCTAAGATTCCAACCAAAAGTAGGTAAAAGGCATTCATAGTTGAATTTGTATTCAGAATCAATCGTATGAGACAAAAAAAATATTCTGTAGGTAAGGATATTTTTTTTAATTAAATCTAAATGATAATCATCTAGATTTTGTCCTGAAATTGATGAAGAAATTAACAAAAATACAATTAAATTTTTCATTTTAAAAACTATTTATTACTCGCTTTTCGTGCCATTTCTCTAGCATGTAAGCCATTTGGATTGTAAGTTCCATGACCAGCACCATTTGCTAGGTCATATTGATCTATAATATTCCAGATCCAAGCAGAAAAAGGATTTTTTATATAAAACTCTGCATGCCCCAATTCGTGAAAAGCAGTCTCTAATTCATCAAGAGGGTTTGCTTCAATTCCATTCTTCATTTGAATGTTTACTCGGTCAATTTTGTATTTCATTTTATTGATAAAGAAGTCATTAGCTACGTTAAAATTACTAGTGTTTACAACATTCTTTATTAAAGGAAACTGGCTATCGTGAGTAATTAAGGAGTAAGACAATGGTCCATATGTCGTATTCCCAATTCGTAGATCATTTGGAATGATGTCAAAATTAGGATGGCTATTTGCTACCGGAATTGCTTGTCCATGTACACTATATTGTCGATTATTATGCATATATGTCTTTAGTGTGTTGTCATATGATATATAGATGTCTGTGCTTAAATTTTCTAACATATTGAAATAAGCCAAATCTTTGCTGGCCAATCTTTGTTTTAAACTCTGTACTCTAGCAAAATCTTTTTGACTATAAGGTCTAATTGTATCACCAGCTTTGTCAACAAAATATATCGGGTTGTTCCCCATACCTAAGTAAGGACTTGCAAATTCACCCTGTGGATCTGGATTTAACCATCTTCCTAAACGTCCATCCCATAAACGTAATTGAAATGTTTCCATTCCTATAGCTTGATCCAATTCCTGTCCTTGAAACGCATAGCGGGAATTTGTTATAGATACACTTCTGCCAGGAAGTTGCTCGCCAAAAGGATAATAATCAATAGACGATTGTGTAATATTACCGCTAGAAGGTTTGCGCACTATGGCTCTAACATTTCCTAAATGGTCGGTAATCTCGTAATTAAATACATTTGGTACTGTGCTGTTGCAATTTCCTAAACGGCTCAAGCCATAAATGTTATTTTCTCTTGAAAGCAATACCCCACTATTAGAAAAATTATATATAGCTAGTGCATTGCCAGAAAGCTCTACTGCATAAAATGTAGTTTTATCTAAACCATATGGGTTAGCAGTTGCATAGTTTTCTTTTTTTACTAAATGTCCCCTTTCATTATATAAGAACTTTACAAGTGTATGGTTGTCTTTTTGTATTTCACTAACCAATCCTTGTGTAGTGTAAAGATACTTTAAGTTTTCTGAAATATTTTGTGTTAATTGGCCAATTTCATCATATTTGTAATTATCCAGATTTTGGTTACCAAGATCAGCAGAATTGGTAGGAGAATTGGTAATATTGTCTTTAACATAATTTAATTGATTTTTCCCAGAGTAATAGCCGTAATTTAGATCATCCTGAGTATTCCCTACAGCATTGCTGCGTTTCATGGTTAAAATATTACCATTAGGGTCGTAGGTAAGATCACCTTCTTTATAACTGCCCGAAGGAGTTATTATAGCATTATTAGGGTCTGCACTTCCGTATGTGGCATTGCTTAGCCAATTGTTACGATTATAGCTATATAAATATGCTTTTGGTTTAGCAGTTCCACCAGAGAAATCATCATTAAAACCTTTATTGGTCCAACGAGCAGCTTTGATATTTCCGTTATAATCTGCGCCTGCTGTTGGAGAAGAAGTTATATTTCTCCCGGTTCTCAAATAGTCACTTGGATAATAGTCTAGTGTTAATCCAAATACATCATTACTGTCTCCTCCAGGATCTTTAGATGCTTCTAAACTAGGATGATTAATACTTTTAAGTTGCCCTCCCAGAGTATATACATAATCAAGGCCTTGTGTTCCTTGTCCAATGTTTATTCTTTTTAATTCGCCAGTTTTGTAATACGTATAATCTGCATGGGTTGTAAAGTTTTCAGGTGATAAACTGGTTGCCGTTTGTACTGTTGTTAGCTTACCATTGTTAGAATCATAAGTGTATTGATGTACAAACTGTTCTGAAGCATTACCTTTTTGGAATAATGTTCTTTTAATATTTCCATTGTGATCGTATTCATAATAAGTAGTTTTGATGCCAATACCATCAGTATATTGAGCAATCCATTCTGTTCTACCATAAGAATCATAACTGTACCAGGTTATGCTATTTATTGTATTGCCTGTATCTGCTTTGTATGTTATAGCAAGATTTCCTGACAGATTTTTCTGTGAATTAGTCAAAGAAGGGGCTAAAGTTGCTAGACTTAATGAAGAAGGAATGGTTAGAGAATATGGTGTTGGCAGTGAATTGTCATCATTTGTAATGTTTTCTGGATAGTCATAAATTGCAAATAATCTTTCAGAAGTGTTTGTTGATATTGCTACATCTGTATCTGCCGAAGTTGAAGCTAATGTCCATACTCCTGGGGCATCAGTAATTACACCGCTTTCTATAGGTCTGCCAAGACCATCATAATTTGTATAAGAAACTTGGGAGTTTTTTGCTTGAAGAGCATTTTGAGAATAACGAATGTTACCGTCTTTTCTATAAACAAAGTTGCTTATTCCTTCATCAGAGCTATTAACTGTAGTCAGTTGTCCTAAAGAATTGTAACTATATGTTGATGAGAAATTTGTGCTGGCCATATGGCTAGGACTGTCAACTATTGAAGTGTTATTGGTATAGCCATTAGGTTGTATAGATTTTGTTAATTGACCAGTTTTGTTGTAAATATTCACAGCATAATCATAATAATTTACATTGTAAGTAACTCCAAGATCTTCTGCTACAACATTGTTAATGCTTTTATTTGTTTTGTTGATGTAAGTTAGTCCTAGTGCAGAAATTGGTTTATTTGTTAATTCAATTCTATAAACTCCAGATGGTATATTAGATTTTGAAGTTACTAAACTGCCTGTTTTTAAATCATAAACATTATACAAAGATGAATTTCCTAAGAAATTAATACTTCCACCGCAACCTATTGGCAAATGTATATCTACATAACCTTGAGGACCAATTAATGATTTTACTAAATAAGGTAATGTTCCACCAGATTTTGCTGTTGCCAAAATTTTTCCTTCAATATCAGTAAATGAAACATTTTCTACACCATTTGCATCAATTGAAATTGTTTTGGCACATTTTAAATCAACAATTAGGTTGTTTGTGTCGTTTGATACATTAATAGTCTGGTTTAATGTATTTATTTCGCTAAAAGTGTTCCAACTGCCAGCTAAAATTGTCAAAGGATTATTTACATCAATGTTATTTATTCCGGTTGTGTTTCGGTAGCTTATTTCGTTAAAAACTTGAACTATTTTAGTTTCCCCATTTATAATCATTTTGTATAATTTTCCTCGTTCTAATGGCGAATTTGCCTTTACAGCATATGAATATGCTCCTAATTGCATCATAATATTAAAATTAGCACCAGGTATTGATTCAACAGCAAGAACGTTGCTTTCTGATGTTATAATCTTTAAAAAGTATGCTGAAAGACCAAAATTATCATATTGAGGATATTCTTTTTTTGAAACATATAATTCAATATCTTTTGAGGTATCAAAGAAGGAGGTACCATATACATAATACATTTCTTGCGCCGCAGGAACTGTGTATGAATATCCAGTTTTCCATTCTCCATTTATTTTATTTCCTCCTACAACATTTATTGCATTTTCAGGATCTAAAGAATCGTAATTCATTTGAGAAAAAGGATGCGTTGCTGTAGCCTGATATGGCTCATCGGTATTATTATCGCTATAATAATTGGCTAGACTCGAATTGGCTGAATTATCTGATAAGTATGCTGCTGTCGCTTTGAAAGCACTTCCTGTGGTAGCCGTAATACTAAATCCATCACTTAAAATAATGGAAGGTGCTGTTAAAGTAACATTTAGTCCAGAACTTACTATACCATTTGCAGTTATTGTTTGTGTTGCCTTATAATTATTGCTTGATGTAATATTTGTAAGCGGAAGACTTGTGGGCGAAGATCCAGCTGCTGCTTCTGCATTACTTTTTAAAAAATTTGTTTTTTCAAATGTATTAAGAGGTGATGGAGCTATAAAGGATGTTTTATCAGGTCTGCCAAAATTGTCATAAATTGTTTCAGTGCCCCAAACTTTATCCCACGCAAAATCTTTTACTAAACTAACATTAGGTTTGGCTAAATTATCAAAATAAGTTCTTGAAGCTCCTATTGCTTTTCCTTTTATATCGTAAGTGGTTTCATGTATCCAATGATTGTTTTTATCTATAGCTAAGGAATAATAATTACCTGTTGGTTTGGTACAGCTTATGATTGGCGAACCGTCTAAATCAGATACAATTCCATCTCCGTTAGTGTCTAAATACCATTTTGTATTAGGGTTAATATCTTTATTATTATCATCACAATCCAAATTATTAGCAACATAGTCTGTAGGCGGATTGCAGCCATATGCTGGATAATTGGGATCACCAAATCCATCATGATCTTTGTCGTAATACCAAACGTAATAAGTTATATCTATATTGTTATCGTTACAGTCATTGTTGTTGCTGACCCATTTTCCAGGTGGTTTAGAACAGGCCATTTGAGAATAATTAGGGTCTCCAGCTCCATCACCGTCATTGTCATAAAACCATGCGTACTTTTCGTATTCCTCGCAATCTGGGTCGATGGGCTCTATGATCCGTTGAGTTGTGGCTGGTTTTGATGTTTCTTGAGAGTAAGAAATGGTGAAATTTAAAAAACCGATTATGTACAGTATTATGTAAATGTATCTTTTCATAACTTGATTAATTTAAATATCTATTATTGTATATATTGGTTTTTACTACTTTGAATCCTCCTGCGGTCACACCATTTGCAGCATCATCTACTACTTCAACGGATGTTTTGATAACTCTGCCTGCAGCATCATATTCAAATTTAGTTGCTAGTCCACTGTTATTTACAGTATAAGTTAATTCTCCCCACTCATTGTATACATAACCTACTATAGAAGAAGAAACTGGACGAATCATTAGGTCATCAAAATACACTTTTGAAGCATCAAGTGAACAAAAATCAATTGTACATGTTGTTTTAGGGAGCTGTACATAAGCAGTTTTAAGTTGCCAGTTTCCTGCAGTAATGTTGTCATTAACAAGTGGAATTGCAATATCGTTTACTTTTATAACTGCTTTTGAGCTATTGCTCTTTTCGACCCAAACAGATATTTTGTATCTGCCAGACTTATGTTCGTTGTTTTTCATGGATACTGTCATTTTTAATGTTGATGTTGTTTCAACTGACTGCTTACCTGTATGAAAAGTAAAGCCACTCAACATAGATTTATTAGTTACAGATATTTCAGGATCTATCCAGATTCCATCATTATCATTGGTTTCTGCACTAGAATAAAAGATTTCACCATAGCGTGCATTTCCACTTACGGTTAATTTAGAATCAAAATTTCCCATTTTACTTGTGACATAATTTTTATTTATACCTTTTATCTCAAGAGGATTTGAATAATGATCATACATAGTAATTTCTGATACTTGCTTCCATTGAGGAGATTGGGTAACATCAAATCCAGCTGCTGAAGGTACTAACCAATTAAACCCATCATCTTTGGTTGTTTGTGTATCTGTATAATTTAGAAAAATACCATTGGCATCTTTACTTCCGTTCCAAACATAAGACTTGTGTTTTCTCCAGATTTTTTCTTTTGTATTGGAAGGTTCCATTTTATTGCCAGCAATATCTTTATAAGCCCAGACATTGCTCCACGTCGTAATATCAACTCCTGTTATTTTAAAAGAGGTTCCATCTTTTAAGTAGGTGTAATTAGCAGCAGTTTGAGATAACATATTTTTGCTTTGGTAGTCGTCTACTCGGGATCCCATATTATAATACTCAGGCTTGGTGTAAGCAGGAACAATTTTATTTTTTATTATTTTGCCATCGCTAGTTGTTGTGGTAGTTTCTAGGGCTAAGCCAGTTAAAAAATCAATTTTGTCAAATATTATACTACTCGTATATCCTTTTTGTGTAGTAGTAGTTTTTGTTAATTGGTTTGAATAAGAAGTTTTACTTACAGAATTAACTGTGTAGTATTGCTTACCAGGCACAATATTGTAAAGTGATAAAAAAGATTCTTGTTTCGTTCCGAATTCATCTTGAGAATCAGTTGAAACGCGATATTCATTTTTGAGCGAATATGAAGTTTGATTTTTTGAATTGTACCTTTTAACAGAAAGTAAACGTCCTAAGTTGTTAATTCTATTTTTGATATCATATTTTGTAAATCGCAAATCAACACCGTTATTAGGAATACTTGTTGCTTCATCCTGTATTTTATTTATGGTTAAATAATTTCCAATATTATATACAGAGCCTGAATTTTTGCTATAATTGGTTAGGGTTTCAAAAGTATAATCTGTTTTTGAGACAGTATTATTATCGGCATTTGATTCCTCAACGGAGACGTTACTATACATGATAACAGGAGGAGGGAGCTCAGAGGCATATGGTAAAATCATAAAATCTTTTGAAGGAACAAAAGAGGTTACTCCAGACGATTTATAATTTGTGTCTGAAGGATTTTTATTAAAGCCAGTTTGATTATAATAATAATTCGTTTTATTAGTGATATTAAC
The DNA here is from genome assembly GCF_013388355.1 of Flavobacterium sp. LPB0248. Classification (GTDB taxonomy): domain Bacteria; phylum Bacteroidota; class Bacteroidia; order Flavobacteriales; family Flavobacteriaceae; genus Flavobacterium. Next base: position 2,032,576 of record NZ_CP058246.1, on the reverse strand, counting down.
TCCATCCGAGTAGCTTATTTCTTTAACTCTTATACCTCCGCCTTTTCCGTAATTTGGAGTTCCGGTTAAGGTATATGATTTTGCTGCTACAGCATTATAGTCATCAGATTCATATTGGATGTTTATTTTAGAGCCCATTGGAGTTATTATTTCATTGAGGCACCATGCTGCTGGTTCAACTTTATTATATCCCCAACCATCTTCATTGTTAATGTTAAAAGGTGTAGATGTATTATTATAATTAAATTGGTATTTAGGTATGCAAGCAATGCCTTGATGACCTAAAAACTCAACAGCTTTTAAAGTAAGCTTTCCTTTATTTGTTGCAGAAGAATGAAACGAATTAGGCATTAAAGAATAATTAGCATCATATTGAAAATTAATTATTTTTTCTGCGTTTTGTTCAATACTTGAACTTGTAACATCATTTGCATCTATAACATTTTCATTTTGGTGTATGGGAATTTCTTTAATGTTAGTACTTGTGTCAGCTAAATAAACTCCGTTTAAATTGCCAATTGTATGGTAACCAGGGCTTCCTGGACTATCTTCAATTAAGCATGATATAAGCTGAAAGCCTCTATTTTCATATAAATATGCTTTTTTATTAGAAGTTAATACTGCTCCGGATGCTTTATTAATACTTAAGTTTTTATCATTTTTTAAGAGTATAATTTTGTCTAATTTCAATGAATATTGTGTTGGAAAATCTGCATATCTATATGAAGCTTTATACCCATTTACAGATCCAACCTTCTTTGCAACACCGTTTTCTTTATATGTTGATGGTAATCCATAATTGGAAATAACAGGTGCTACTTGGTAAAATTGCAATAAGTTTGATGTAAATTTTTTGGGACTTGAATTTTTGTCAAAGCCAATGCCATTAGGTGCTTGCGTTGTATATCGCATGAATGCATCTGATTGAGCATCTTTTCGTAAACTTTTTACAAAATAGGCAGTATGGGTTCTGGTTTTTACAGCATCAAGATAATAAATTTGTTTTCTACCTCTGTAATATTCATATCTATCGTCATTTCCTGTACTTCCTTTAACAGTATCGTAATTTCCAGAGCTTCCATTCCAGATATAGCCATCAGACCATTTGCCATAATCAAATTCAACCCAGTATCCGTAATCTTGGGGATCAACTTTATTATTTCCATTAATGTCCACATAGTCAGGTCCAGTGATAGCGGTCAGTAACCAATCAGTCGCGTATGGGACATTTGATTCTCTTTCCATAAATTTAGAATCTTCATTAGTTGGGACAATAAAATTTTTGTACCAAATTTCGAAGTTAATTACGGGTAAAGAATAGTGGTATACTTTACCGTCAATATCAGTAATTCTATACCCGCCAATTGATTCTGGTCTATATATTTGTGGTTGGTTTCTATTTAAATTATTTGCTTCAATAAACGTACCTGCAGTAGCTGAAGTTCCGGATAAAATTTGTGAATTAGTAAAAGCTTCAACAGATTTTCCAGTTCTTTTACGATTAGTTCTGGCATCAACTTTTAGTAGTATATTATCATTTGTATAAGTTTCATTAAACTTATCTGTTTTTTGGGTCTTTGCATATTTTTGGCCAAGATAAGTCTGATACCCGGATCTTGAATAATCAGGATCAATAATTTCACTACCTGTATCCCTTTTAATGATAGATCGATCAATTCTAAGAAATGAAGAATTTGTATTTTCAAACTCGAAGAAAATTTTATAGTTTAATTTTAAAGATGTATCATCATTGTTAAAGTTGTTGTAAAATATACTTTGATTAGGGACATTATAACTATTTGAGCCGTTAGTTACAGTTGTATATTCTCCTGTATATATATTCTCATGCTTTAATCTTGTTTCTGAGGTAAATGCAGGTGTTATAGATCCCGAAAGGCCTTGAGCTTGAACTTTATATTTGTCATAATTTGGCAGTAAAACATTGTCATTCAAGTAGTCTTTTGTTGAATCTCCCAAGTCAGAAATATTGCTAACTCCATCATTATAAATAACTAATTTATTTACATCATGATTTAAGCCTAAGTCAGATCCACTATTTGGGTATAATATCCCAGTGTATTTTTTTATTTGTTCTTCAAATAAACTATACTTTACTTTTGTATGGCCATAATAAAAGTAAAAACCAGCAATTCCCATACTATAATTTTCCGAGGATGTCTGTACATCATAATTGTTTAATGAAAATGATCCTATATTAGAGCTTGCTCCTGTCCCTTGTGGTCCCATATAAGAGCCTTGGTCTTTTAATGAGTTAAATGATACTCCGGTAGAGATATTTGACACTACATTGTCAAGACTGCCACCATAACCAAGACCTACAGTAGGGCCAAAAGTTCCCGTGCCTACAGTAACTGCATAACCCCCTACGCCTAATGAAACACTTCCTCCGAAAGTTTTGTTAGAACCCCAGTAAGCCCCTAAACCGGCACTAATATTATAAAAAGTCATTCCGACTCCAGCATCGTAATAATTTGCTGTTCCTCCTTGATCATATATAAATGTATTATCATTACCTATTTCTATATCATCTGGATAGCCATTAACGCTTCTATTAATTGCTCCTGGATTTAAACTCCATCCAAGTCCTACCCAAGAAGCTTCTTGAGCCATTGCAATACCTGCGTGATTTGATAACGCCAGCGGGTAGCCTCCTTCTGGACTGGGAACATTTAATAACGGAAGTACATATGACATATCTCCGGTTACTAAATTAACCATATCTGCAGCATCAACAGGTTCAAAGTTTGCGGCTTCAAACGAGTTAGGGCCATTATTAGTAGCAAATAAATTATTAGGTAAAAGTGTTGGGAAAAAGATCAACAAGAAAAAAGTAGCAATAATACGATGGCGTTTTTGGAATTTGGTCATGGTAGTGGTATTAAAAGACTAATTGAGGTTCGTTTATTAAGGCTTTGGTATTGAGTTTGAATTTAATATCTCCAGTTTGAAGGCCTAAATCTTCTATTACAAAATTTAGGTATTCTTGTTTTAGGTATTTTTCATCACGAGGATATACAATCATAATAGAAGTAGAATTGCTCATGCCATACATTCTTGGATAAATGAAGTCGGCTAAGGCTAGGGTGTCTTTGGCCGGGGTATACACATGAAGTTTTTCCTCCATGCCAAAAGCTAATTCGTTTACCATTTGTCCGAATTTGGCTTTGTCTTGAGCGACACCATTTAATAATTCTTGATCGTTTTTTGACATAGAGAGATTAAAATACATGTACTTGCCGTATTGTTTTCTGAATTTCTCTATTTGAGCCGGATTAGGTTTGTCTCCTAATTCTTGTTTTACAAGTAAATCAGTTGGCCTATATTGTAAAACATAGTCGACATCGGCTACATTTTTTTTGTAAACGTAACCATTGTCTTCATCTTGTATATAACTGTTCATTTCCTCTTGCGTATCAAATTTTTTGTTGCAAGAGGAAATAATTAGTGTTATAAGAAATAGTAAAAGTCTATTTTTTATCATATTCAGCATTAAGACCTTTTAACACTTCTTCTGTTAAGTCAGTTGAGTCATCGGCATACATTATATTTCCTCCACCACTCGCACCGAATATGATTTTGTAGTTATGTTCTTTTCCATATTCTTTGATATAATCGTTTATATCGTTAATTACGGTTTGGGTTACTTTTTTATCTTCTTCTTGAATTTTTTTCTGAATAGCTTCTTGATAGCCATTAATTTGCTGCTGTTTGTTAGATAGTAGCTCTTGTTTTAATTTCAGCTCCTTTGGAGATAAGGCAGTTCTTTCTTTTTCGTAAGTTTTTAATTCGTTTTGCCAATTACTGATCAAAGAATCTACATTGGCTTTCATTAAAGAAGCTTTTTTATCAAATTCAGCTTTAGCGATTTTTGTTTTACTATAGCCAGTAATCAATTTGTTAACATCTACATATACTAATTCTGAACTTGATTTTGCAAAATAAATTGCTAGAATGCTTAAAAAAACTGCAAAACCTGCAGCATACAAAGGTAATTTTTTCATTTTTGTTCTTGGGATAATTTTAACAAATCTAGCCAATTAAATGTTAATTTAATAAGTTGTATATTGTTATTTTTTTAAGTTTTATAATTGATTGATTATTTGTGGTTTAGTTTTGATACGTAAAATTTTAAATAGGTCAAATGTTAAAAATGTTAAATTAATGCAAATATTAATTATTAAAATCATATTTCATTACGGGAAACCACATTGAAGCTATTTTTTTTTGAAAATAAAAACACAAAAAAAGGCACTCAAATTTGAGTGCCTTTTTAAGTTTGTTAATTTAGAGTTTAAGACTTGAAATTCGAAACTTTATATGTTTTTCCGTCTCCAGTTTCTTGAACTACTTTTGTTAAAGATTCTGAATTTTGAATTGTTTTGTCAAAACTTACCGTTGCTGTTTTCTTGTCAAAATCGACAGTTGCTTTTTCAACTCCGTCAAGATTGGCTAATTCTTCTTCAATGGTTTTAGCGCATCCAACAGCGCAAGTCATTCCGTCAATTGTGAAACTTGCAGTTTGAAAATTTTCAGCTGCGATTGGTTTGTGTTCTTTTGGAGCGCTTTTTTCTTTATTTACCACTTCAAGACTTTTGTCTTCTGCTTTTTTACAGCCAACAAATACTAAACCAGCGATTGTTGCAGCGAATAAGATTTTTGAAATTTTCATTATATATAAATTTAAAAATTGCGAATAAGATTCTTGCAAAATTAATAAAAAGAGAATGCTTAGTTCGTAAAATAATTACAAATTTGCAGTAAAATGCAATTTATGGAAACAAAACAGTTAAAGTGGATTTACTTGACTATTCTTTCTCTTATTTGGGGAAGCTCTTTTATTCTGATAAAAAAAGGACTGATAGGTTTAAGCGCTGTTCAGGTAGGATCGTTCCGAATTATTTTTGCTGCTTTGTTTTTGCTAATTGTAGGTTTTAATAGTCTGAAAAAGATTTCGCGCCGTCAATGGAAATATGTTGCGATAACTTCACTGTTCGGAACTTTTATGCCAGCTTATCTTTTTGCTATTGCCGAAACCCAAGTAAATAGTTCTATTGTAGCGATTTTAAATTCGCTTACACCTTTAAACACTTTAGTTTTGGGAATTATAGCTTTTGGAATTCAGTTTCAAAAACGACAGGTTTTAGGCGTCTTTGTTGGACTTGTGGGCTGTCTGCTTTTAGTTTTAAGCGGAGATTCTGCAAGTGGAACTCAAAACTATTTATATGTTTTATTGGTGGTTATTGCGACGCTTAGTTATGCAATCAACGTGAATCTGATTAAGAAGTATCTTCATGATTTAAATTCTGTAAGTATTACAACAGGAAATTTTGCGGTTTTGCTTTTACCTGCATTAATCATTTTAAGCACAACCGATATCAGTCAAAAAATACATTTTGCTGAAACACAGCATTCGATACTTTTTGTGGCCATTCTTGGGATTTTAGGAACTGGAATTGCAAATATTCTTTTCTTTAAATTAATTCAAATGTCGTCGCCGGTTTTTGCAACGTCAGTAACGTATTTAATTCCGATCGTAGCATTTTTCTGGGGATTGTTAGATAACGAATTCCTAACGCCAATTCAATCTGTGGGAGCTTTTATTATTTTGATTGGGGTTTATTTGTCGGCGAAGAAGTGATTTTTTTGAGTTATGAATTATGAGTTATAAGTTATGAATGGCCTTCGACTCCGCTCAACTTGACAAAACCTAGTAAATAAAAAAGCTTTGTCAAAGTTTCAAACTTTGACAAAGCCTTAAAATCTTTAAACACTTAGGAGCTTAGTATCTCAGAACCTTAGCATCTTAAAGAAAATCTTTCTCAGAAACTCCTTCGTTAATTTTAATATCAGACATTTTAATATCTAATTCAAAACCAACATTCTGAACTAGGTTAAAAGGAACTTTAACACCTTTTACTTCTCTGTAATCATTGAAATTAGTGATTTGTTCCACTGATTTTCCGCCTTGCTCGCGAACTTTAGATTCGGCAGTTTTTAAGCCTGATTTAACGTCGTAATAATATTTTGTTTTACCATCTTTAATTACGTAAGCATCGCTTCCATTGATTGGTTCAATTCCTTCTACTTTAAGATCAGTTCTTTTTACAAGTTGCAGTTCTTCAAATGGGGCTGCGTTAGCTTTCATTTCTGCTAAATCTTCGCCTTCAAGGTTTTTTCTCTGGCCTTGCTGTTCAACGTAAGCGCCTTTTTCATTAACTACCTGTTTCATTAAATTCATTGTTCCCATAGAAAGCGAAACCATCATTTTTCCTTTTGAATCTAATTTAGAAGTAAAAGTTAATGGAGTAGGAGCTTGCGGAATTGTTGTTGAACCGTTCATATATAATGTTTTTGCTGCGGTAACAGCTTTTTCTCCACCAATGGCATTAATGTAGTTTTCGAAAACTGTTTTTGCACTAATATCTTTTGGGGCTTCTTTTTTTGTTGAAGGTTTTTCAACTGGATTTCCATATTTGTCGAAATATGAAATCGGAATTTGTAGTTTTTCTAATCCAGGAATCACATCAGAACCTTTTCCAACAATAACAATTCTCATATTGTCCAATAAAAAATATTTGTTGGCAACACGATAAATATCGTCAGCAGTAACATTATTGATGGTTTGAATGTATTTTTCGTAGAAATCTGCAGGAAGTTTTTCTGTTTCAATGTTTAGCGCATAACGTGCAACAGCTTGAGGTTTTTCAACCTGCATTACAAATCTTCCAATATAACCTGCTTTTACGTTTCTTAAAACTTCTGGATCAACTCTTTCAGTTCTAATTCGTTTAATTTCTTTTACAAATTGTACAACTGCACTATCTGTAACTGTATTTCTAACCGCCGAAGAAGCTTTAAATTTAGTTACATATTTACCGCTTCCAATACTTGAGTTAGCTCCGTATGTCCAAGCGTGCTGCTCACGAAGATTCATGTTTAAATAACTGTTGAAATCACCTCCAAGAATTTGATTAGCAATAACCGCTGGGAAAAAATCTGGATCGCTCATTTTTAAATTTAAAGTATTTACCAATGAGATTTCAGATTGAACCGCGTTTGGAACATCAACAAAATCAATTTGCAAATTTGAAGGATTTGTAGGATTAGGATAAGTGTTTTTTGGAGCACTTTGTTTTTTCCATCCGCTGAAAAGTTTTTCAACAGCCGTTTTTATGTCTTTAAATTTGACGTCGCCAATAACTACCAAATAGGCATTTTCTGGAACAAAATAAGTGTTGTAATTGTTTTGAACATCTGCTAGTGTGACATTTTTCACGGTCTCTTCAGAAAGATATTCTCCGTTAGGATGGTTTTTTCCAAATGCTAACACATCAACCACTCTGTTTGAAATGGCAGGAACGCTTTTTTCATCGGCTTTTAAACCTTCTAAAAGTTTTGCTTTTTCTTTGTCGAATTCTGTTTGAGTGAAATTTGGCTGTAAAGCACCTTCTGCCAAAAGTTCTAAAACACGTCCAGAATATTTTGATAATGTACTAGCATAAGCACCTTGAGAAGTAAAATTAATATTAGCTCCGTAAAAATCAATTTCTTCGTTAAAAGCTTCTTTAGTTGTTTTTTTTGTTCCATTTCCAATCAGACTGCTGGTCAATTCGTCAACACCTTTTTTATTGCCTTCAGTAAATGGAGCATTGTCTAAAGTAAGTGTGTAGCTCACTCTAGGTAATTTGTGGTTTTCAACAACTAAAACCTTCATTCCGTTTGCTAAAACAAAGGTCTGCGGTTTTTTGATGTTGACTACTGGGGCATTTCCTGGTTTGGGTTGTGGACGATCTTGTGCTTGCATAATTCCAGTTAGGAAAATAAGGATTAAAAAAGTATATATTTTTTTCATGATTCGATATTCTTAGTTTTGAGATTTGGCTGTCGGAATATAATCTAAAATCAAACGCTGATTCGGGTTCAAATACTTCTTAGCAACTTCTCTGATTTCTTCTCTTGTAATAGAATGATAGATGTCAATTTCAGTATTGATTAAATTGACATCGCCATATAGAAGATAGTAAGAAGCCAGATTTTCTGCAATTCCCTCTACGCTTGCATTGGCATTTACGTAATTGTTATCGAATTTGTTTTGTAATTTTTCATAATCTTTTTCAGAAATAAGATCGGTTTGAATTTTTACAATTTCTTCATCTATTTCTTTTAAAATATCATCAATTGTGTATGGAGCCATTGGCAGACCGTAAAGAATATACGTTCCGTAATCTTCTTGGCTAAATCCTACAGCGCCAATCTGTAGCGCCATTTTTTTGTCGTCAACTATTTTTTTGTAAAGTTTAGAGCTTTTTCCATCACTTAAATAAGATGAAATAAGGTCTAAAACTCTAGCGTCTCTAGTTTTCATTGAAGGTGTTCTGTATGAAGCAACAATCATTGGAATCTGAATATTGGGATCTTCATAAGTAGCTTTAATGGTTTGTGTGATTGGCTCTTCTGTAAAAGTTTGTTTTTTAACTTCTTCACCTTTTGGAATTGGTCCAAAATATTTCTGAATCCATTCTTTTGTTTTTGCTTTTTCGAAATCCCCAGCAACAACCAAAACAGCATTGTTTGGTGTATAGAATTTTTTATTGAATGCCTGAAATTCTTCAAGAGTTGCTGCGTCCAAATCTTTCATGGAACCAATAGTGGTCCATCTGTAAGGGTGGTTTTTGAACATGTTTTTCTTAACCTCTGCCAGAATATTTCCGTACGGCTGATTGTCGTAACGCATTCTTTTTTCTTCTTTTACAACTTCATTTTGTGTGTCAACGCCTACCTTATTAATAATAGGATGCATTAATCTTTCAGATTCCATCCATAAACCAAGTTCTAAACTGTTAGAAGGAAAAACTTCATAATAATACGTTCTGTCATCAGATGTGTTAGCATTGTTAACTCCTCCATTTGCAGTAACAATTTTCATCCATTCCCCACGTTTTATATTTTGGGTTCCTTCAAATAATAAATGCTCAAAGAAGTGTGCAAAACCTGTTCGATCAGGGCGTTCATCTTTTGATCCAACATGATACATTACCGAAGTGATAACAACTGGAGCAGATGGGTCATTGTGTAAAATGACATGCAGTCCGTTGTCTAAATCGTATTCTTCAAAAGCTACTTTTTGGGCATGAGCCACTCCGCCAAGCATTAATGCAGCACTTAACATCATTATTGATTTTTTCATAAAGATTAATAATTTTAAAATATCAACAAGAGTAGGTCGACAAGAGTTGATTTTGGTTACATCAAAAATAGTTTTTTTTAGTTATGTATTACAGAATTGTTTTTAAATAAACACTATTTTAACAATCTTTTACTTTAAATTAATTTTGTTTTATATGCAGAACTGCTTGAAAAACAAGGTTTTTTTAGGTAGAAATATTTTTGCTTTTATAGGTTGCATAGTAAATTATTAGTTGTATATTTGCAACCTTAAAATTCAATAAATCAATTTGATATGTATGCAATCGTAGAGATAGCAGGGCAACAATTTAAAGTAAGCAAAGACTTAAAGGTTTATGTTCACCGTTTAGCTAATGAAGAAGGTTCAAAAGTTTCTTTTGACAAAGTTCTTTTATTAGATGACAATGGAAATGTAACTTTAGGCGCCCCAGCTATAGAAGGTGCTTCAGTAGAAGCTAAAGTGTTACAACACTTAAAAGGAGATAAAGTTATCGTTTTCAAAAAGAAAAGAAGAAAAGGATACAAAAAAAGAAATGGTCACAGACAATATCTTACTCAAATTGTAATTGAAGGTATTACTGCAGCAGGAGGAACAAAAAAAGCAGCAGCTAAAAAAGCGGTTGTAGCAGAAGATGCAGCAGCTACTGAAGAAGTAGAAGCAGCTCCAAAAGCAAAAAAAGCAGCTCCAAAAGCAAAAAAAGAGACTACTAAAGAATAATAACAATATTTAAACTCATACGTCATGGCTCACAAGAAAGGTGTCGGTAGTTCGAAGAATGGTAGAGAATCAGAATCAAAACGTTTAGGCGTTAAGATTTATGGTGGTCAAGCTGCTATTGCTGGGAACATCATCGTTAGACAAAGAGGTTCAAAACACAATCCAGGTGAAAACGTTTACATTAGTAAAGATCACACTCTTCACGCAAGAGTTGCTGGAGTTGTTAAGTTCCAAAAGAAAAGAGATAACAAATCTTATGTATCTATTATTCCATTCGAGGCATAATAATCATAGATTACTTTTTATAAAAAACCCGTTCTGAAAAGATCGGGTTTTTTGTTTTTAGCTTAAGACGATTTAGTGAAAAATTTGTATTTGCAAGACTGAGGATAATTAGATATCTTCAAACTCTTTTAAATATTATAAGTTGAAAAAAATAGTCTTATTTGCCCTTTTGTTCTGTATAAGCACTTACGGTAAAGTTGTGTCAGATAGTATTGCCATTCATTTGAGTGTACTAAATGATAAGCAGAAAAATGTTTTGTATGAATTTGAGGCCATTAAAAGTAATGGTTTCAATACAGATCAGTTTTGGAAGGCACATAAAAATGAATTTCCTAGTTTAAGTGATAATCTTAGAGACGAATTAGCAAAGGAAGTTTTTCTAAATTCAGATATTGTTTATGCACCGCAAAAAGATTCCACAGTACAATTATGGATGCAAACAAAATTACTGACCAATTGGATGTTTTATCTTTCTGCATTTATAGCTATTTGCGCTATTGTTGCTCTGTTTAAAAGGTATTGGAGACTGCTGATTCAGTTTTTAATTCGTCATATTGCTCCAGTATTAAAGATTCTATTTTCGGCAGTTTTATTAACTCTTGAATTGCTTTTAATAGGAGCAGCGTGTATAATTTATGGCTGCATGGTGGAGGAATTTGTGTTGCGAACCATAGTTATACATTTGGGCTTGTTTTTATTATGGAGCCAGTCTACGGCTTTATTTACAAAAGAATATTGGATTAAGAAATATGTTTATGAAATAGAAAATAACTTTTGGGGTAAAGATTCTTGGGAAACCATAAAAACAATTTGTTTTCCAGCTTTTATAGTTACGATTGCTATTTTATATGTATTGTATAAAGTTCCTACCGATGCTTTTTATAACTACGAAGTGGTTTTGTCGGGAATCGCAGCGGTTTATGCTTTGCCTTTCTGGCGTTCATTAGAAAAGTATATTTATCCTGTTTTATTTCCTTTTTATAAAGAAAATTATAGAGAGAGAAGCATTAATTCTCTGGCTGCATGTACTGTTGTTGCGATTGTTGTCACAATACTATTTGTGCTGCAAGAAAATCTTATTTTTAGTAATATTATCTCGGCTCTGCTAAGTTTATTGATTTTGTCATTTTTAATTTTGTCATTAAAAATGAATCATAAACGCAGTTTAAGAAACTATTATTTTATACAATTTGTAACGTTTCTTTTTTTTAGTGCAGTTTTTATGTACGGGTTTTATTTTCAGTTAAACGAAGTTATTTGGTTTGCGATTATAGGATCAACCATATTTGTAATAGTAAAGTATATGGAAGCTTTTTCTTTTTTTTCAGATTGGAAAAGAGGAAAAGGCTGGGCTTGGAAATTGCTTGGTTTAGCTTTGTTGCTATGGGTTATGGGTAAAGGAATTTTGTATGTTTCGAAACAAATGTTTATACTATAATTTTCTGTAAAAGAAAAAAAACCTTTGTCAAAGGTTTAAACTTTGACAAAGGTTAATATGTAGAGATCTGGTATGGAATTTTGAATTTCCAGAATTAGAGTTTTATTTATTCGGTATCTTTGGTTTCTTCCAAATCTTCCGTTTTCTTACCTACTTTTACTTTAGGGTTATCTTGTGTTCCAGTTACAGTCAATGGAATTCCGAAAATACCAAAAGGAGGAAGTCCTAAACGCATTTTTAGGTTTAATTTTCCATCTAGGCTTGTTGTTCCTTCAATTCTTGGTCTAAAGCCTGCAAACTTAAATTTAAAGCGCTCTACAGTTATGATATTGTTCTTAACTGTCGTTTTGATATCAACTTTAGAAAGATCTGGGTTTTTCATCGATTCAGAATTGGTTTGTTTGCTTACAGCATTAAACATTTTCAAACCTCTTACTTTTACATCTTTTACAGAAAGTGTTCCACCTCCAACAAGCGAAGGATAAACAGGATCCATATTTCCGTTTAAACGGCCTTTTAACTGATAATCTAAAGAAACAATTCCCTGTGCTTTCTCTGCAGCGCTTGCCATTTTTCTGAAAACTTCAATCTCATTATAAGCTCTCTTAATGTCAAAATCTGTAGCTTTTATAGCATAATCAAAATTAGCTTTTTGTGGCGTTACAGCTTGGTAATTGGCATTCATGGAAACGTTGCATCCAATTAAATTAAAACCAGTATTTTGCATGGTTAATTTGCCATTTTTCATAGACAAATTTCCAGTTGCATTTTGAAGATTTAATTTGTCAAAATATACTTTTTGAGCGTTGGCAAATAATTGTAAATTTAAATTGGTTGGAATAATTATAACACCAGTCTGAGTGTTTTCAGATTGTTTCGTTTCGGTTTTAGGAACAGAACTCTGTGTTACAGGCGTATTTGGGTCAACGCTAGACATGAATTCGTCTACATTGATATATCGAGAAGTAACTTTAAAAGAGCCTTTTAAAACGCCTGTATTTGTGGTAACATAATTGATAACATTCTGTAAATATCCATTCATTTTAAAATCAGACTGCCCGTATGCAGCTAGGAAATTATTGAAAGACATTTTGTCCTGATTGATTTTAAAAATTCCTTCTTTAATGATGAATTTTTTCGGAAGATATTCAGAAGCTATTCCGATATTTCTTAGCTCAAGCGTTCCTTTGTTGTTTAATTTGCTGTAATTTCCTTTTTCGGCATCACTTTGTTTTCCTTTTAAGACTAAATCGGCTTTTACAAAACCGTCTAAATCAAGACCTTTTTGCGAAAAGACTCTGTAAATTCTGCTAATATCCAATTCACCTTTAGCTTTTACATCATAACTCAAATCGTCAAAATTGCTTAAATCGGCTTGTACAAAAACAGGTTTTCCTTCAAAAGTAAATTGCGTTGGCTGTAAATTTACTTTCAGGTCGGCAAATGTTCCTTTCTGGTTTTCGATTTTCGATTTAATCGTAATGTCAGTAATCGGATTTGGATAATATGGAGTTTTTAAATATCCATTTTCTAAATTAAGAACTCCGTTTGTGAGAGGAAAACGCTTATTCTTTTGGTCAAATATTCCGTTTGTTTTTACGTCACCAGTTAAAGTTCCTTTCAGTTCAATATCTGGAATTCCAAGCGCTTTAAGTAGTTTCTCAAGATCGATTTTGGCCTTAAAATCAGCATTAATATCTGGTGTGTTTACACCTTTAACCAAAAATTTCGATTTTAAATAATCCTGATTGATGTTTAGCGATAAGTTTTTTGCATCAACAATTACCAAATCTGGATTTAGAGAAGGAACGGTTGTTTTAACATCTAAATTTAAGTTTGAAACCGGAAATGCGCTTTTGTTATAATTGACAAAGCCATCAGTTACTTTTACATCCAAATCTAGATCGGGAGCTATATTTTCAGAAGTAATATACTTTCCTTTTAAAGTCAGAAGCAGATTTGTGTTTCCTTTTAATTCGGTTTTAGAAAGCCAAGTAATATATTTTGGAGGTAACGCTGTAAAAACATCATACAGCTTACTGTTTTCAGATTTAATAACAAAATCCATATTATAGCCATCTTTCAAAAAATCAAATTTCCCTTTAAAATCAACCAGTAGCTGGTTGATTTTTAGATTGTTCTGCTGAAAAAAGAAAGAAAGTGAGTTGATGTTTACTTTTGTAATTAAATCTGCATCAACCTTTTTGTTCATTAAATAAGGTTCATCTTCATAAACAATATTTAATTTTTCGATGTTTGCTTTAGAATATAAATCAAAAACGGCTTTGTTTAAATCTCCTTTTCCTAAATAGTTAAATCCGTATGCGTCAAAATGGACTTTAGTAGACTTGTCGTCATAAACAATTTTGCTGTTTAAAATTTCAATTCGTTCCAGTTTAAGAGCGGTATCACTGCTGTCTTTGGCTTTAGAAGCTTGTTCCTGCGATTTGTAAATGTTGTAATTCGCTTCTCCGTTCGCATTCACTTTTACATTTATAAAGGAATCCGATAAATAAATCTGATCAATTTTTACCGATTTGCTGAAAATTAGACTCGCCACATTTATTCCAAAAGAAACCTCTTTCGCAGTGATGAATTTTTCTTTTGTATACGGAGCTGAGCCATTAAGGCTTAAATTGTCTAAGGTTAAAGTTAGTGAAGGAAAATGGTGAAAAAATGACACCGAAACATCAGAATAATTCAGTTCTGCGCTTAATCTTTCGTTGGCTGTTTTCTTTATTTGTTCTTTAATCTGGTCCTCAAAGACGATAGGCGTTAAAAATAGTAATGCTATAATAACTGCGAAAGTTATTCCAGTATACTTCGCAATTTTAAAAACGATTGATCTCGATTTACTTTTTTGCATAGCGAATTTTGGTTTTTTAAATAAAAAAAATAGAGTTGAAAAAAGAGCGTAATTTATCCGTGAACGGTTTCTTGTTTACCATAATTGGTAATGATGGAACCTTCATATTCAATCCATTCCTTCCAGCGTTTATCAATATCGATGTTGTCTTGATATTTTCTGGCAAATCCTAAAAAAGTAGTATAATGTCCTGCTTCAGAAATCATTAAATCTCTGTAGAATTTAGCTAATTCTTCATCTTTAATATTTTCCGAAAGCACTTTAAAACGTTCGCAACTTCTGGCTTCAATCATTGCAGAGAATAATAATCGGTCGCACAGAGCATCTCTTCGGCTTCCGTCTTTTTTCATGAATTTAAAAAGCTCATTTACATAATGATCTTTTCGTTCACGTCCTAAAGTAAGTCCGCGCTGCTTTATAATGTTGTGAACCATCTGAAAATGTTCCAGTTCTTCTCTGGCAATTTCAAGCATTTCGGTTACCAATTCTTCAATTTCAGAATTGTAAGTAACGATACTAATCGCGTTTGAAGCCGCTTTTTGTTCGCACCAAGCATGATCCGTTAAAATTTCTTCGATATTTGACTCAACGATATTTACCCAGCGAGGGTCTGTAGCTAATTTTAATCCCAACATAATTTCCCAGCATTTAGATTTTGCAAAATTAGTGATTTTTTACGTCCGAATATCTGGAAGTTGGGTGCAAATCCGCGGAAAAAAGCATTATTTTGTAATATGAAACAAAGATTATGAATCAAATCAAAAAACTTTTAATTATTGGGTTTGTTTGGCCCGAGCCAAAGTCTTCTGCAGCAGGCGGAAGAATGATGCAATTGATTTCTATTTTCAAAGAAAATGGATTTGAAATTACATTTGCAAGTGCGGCTCAGGACAGCAATTTTATGGTTGATTTGTCTGAATTTGGAGTAATAAAAAAAAGCATCGAACTTAATTCTTCAAGTTTTGATGGTTTTGTAGCCGAATTAAATCCAGATGTTGTCTTGTTTGATCGTTTTATGGTCGAAGAACAATTTGGATGGAGAGTGATTGAAAAGTGTCCAAATGCAATTAGAATTCTAGATACTGAAGATTTACATTGCTTGAGAACTGCAAGACAAAAAGCCTTTAAAGAAAAACGAAATTTTGAAATTCATGATTTGTTGTCTGAGGAAGTGGCAAAACGTGAAATTGCCAGTATTTTAAGATGTGATTTATCTTTGATTATTTCGGAGTTTGAAATGAATATTCTGAAAGATGTTTTCAGAATCAGTGAAGATCTACTTTTCTATCTTCCTTTTTTGGTTGATGAAATGAGGGAAGAAGATTTGCTAGAATTGCCTTCATTTAAAAACCGAAGTGATTTTGTTTTTATTGGAAATTTTCTTCATGAACCCAATTGGAATACCGTTCAATATTTGAAAGAAGCAATTTGGCCTTCTATAAAAAAAGATTTTCCAGAAGCGGTTTTGAAGGTTTATGGAGCTTATCCTTCGCAGAAAGTATTGCAGTTGCATCAGTCTAAAAACGGTTTTTACATTATGGGAAGGGCAGAAGAAGCCAGCGAAATTGTAAAAAATACAAAAGTGGTTTTAGCACCAATTCGATTTGGGGCAGGATTAAAAGGTAAATTATTAGAAGCTATGCAATGCGGAACGCCAAGTATTACGACTTCAATAGGTTCCGAAGCCATGCATGAAAATTTGCCTTGGAATGGTTTTATTGAAGATAATCCAGCTGAATTTGCTAAAAAAGCGATTGAGCTTTACCAGAATGAAAATCTTTGGAAACAATCACAAAAAAATGGAATCGAAATCATTAATAAATGCTATCAAAAAAAAGATTATTCAGAGAAATTGATTTCATTGGTGAATTCTCTTTTGATTGATTCAAAAAATCATCGTCTTCATAATTTTATGGGCAATTTGCTGCTGCATCATGCTTTTAAAAGCACCATGTACATGTCAAAATGGATTGAAGCAAAGAATAAATAGTCGCAGTTTTCAGTCGCAGTTTTCAAGTCTGTAATTACTGAAAACTGCGACTGAAAACTGCGACTCTAAACTAAGCTTCAATTTTGCCAAAACCTACCGTTTCGCGATAAATTTGTGGAGAAACATCGGCATTTGTTTTAAAAAAACGGCTGAAATAATGTTCGTCATCATAACCCAATTCGTAGGCAATTTCTTTTACGGTTTTGTTAGTCAAGTACAATTCTCTTTTAGCTTCAATAATGATCCTTTCCGAAATTAAATCGGTTAAGGTTTTGTTGAAATAATTCTTAGACAATTTTGCTAATGCTTTTGGAGAAATGTTTAATAACTCAGCATAATTTCCAGCTGAGTGTTTGGTTTTAAAATTCAGTTCAATCGCATCTTTTAAATTTTGAAGAATTATAGGTTCTTTTGAATCTGGAACCGATTTCATTTCTTCTAATTGTTCTGTTTTTAATCTTGAAGCCGTAATTAGAAAAATTTTCAAATAAGAAATAAGTAATTCATATTGTGCCAATTCAGCATTCTGAATTTCGGCTTTCATCTGATCAATAACCATATTAAAAGTTTGCGAAGCTTGTTCTGTAACTTGAACATATGGAGGCTGATAGATATTATTGAACAAAACACCATTGCAAGAAACCTCTTTTTGATGCATATGAATGCAGTAAAAGTCAGGATGAAAATGAATGGCTATTCCTTCAATTGGTTCGTTTACGCAAAGCATGAAAGGCTGATAAGGCGAAAAGGCGAGTAGTGAGTTTTCTTCGAAATGATGTTCTGCAAAATCTGCTTTTACCTTGCCTTTTCCTTTGGTTACCCAAATTAAAGAGTAATAATTATTTCGCTGCAAATGATCAAAATGGCTATTGTCTTCAAAAGGAAGAATCTTAAAAGCCAAATTTCCATTCTGCGGATTGATTAAAGTAAAAACATTTTGAGAACTCATAAATTGTTTTGTTTTTCGAAAGTATAAAGATAGCTATGAAATAAATCCACAGCTATCTTTATAAATTGTTTTTTGTTATAGTGAATATGTAGATTTTGATTAAACTGTAGGAAAGTCAATTTCAGTATTTGCTACATTATTAAAGTAGTTTGTTAAAACGTTTAAGGCTACATGACCAATAGTTTCTGCAATTTCAGCATCAGAAACTCCTGCATTTTTGGCTTTGTTTACATCTTCATCATTTACTAAACCACCTTTGCTGATTAATGTTTTTGCCAATTGTAAAATAGCTTCTGTTTTCGCGTCAGCAGAATTTCCTGATCTTGCTGCTTTTAAAACTTCTAGGTCAGCTTTAATTAGTTTTTCTCCAATAAAAGTATGTGCCGCTAAACAGTAATCACAAGAGTTGCTTTCTGAAACTGCTAAAGCAATTAATTCGCCTGTTTTTGCGCTTAATTTTCCGTGGCTCAAAGCTCCGCTTAAGTTTAAATATCCTTCAAGAACTGCTGGAGAATTTCCCATTGTTCTCATCATGTTTGGTATAACGCCTAATTTTGCCTGAACTGCGTCGAATAAATCTTTAGTTTTTCCTGTTACTTCTTCTGGGTTTAAAGCTGTTAATCGTGTCATTTTATTTAATATTTAATTGTTATTTGTTGTTGTCTTTTGACATTACAAAGTTGCAACGATTGCAGATTTTAAAACATGGAGAATGTACGCTATGTGATGGATAATTTTCCCTGCTGTTTTTTTAGAAGCTATTTCCCGCTATCCGTTCCAATCTTTTGTGCCGAACCCCGGCACAAAAGGATTTCCACTTCTATCGGGGCTAGGGCTCTCGTTTTTATAAGATTGTTTTCGTTTAGTTTGTCATCCTGACGAAGGAAGGATCACACACGAAACTCGACAAAGATTAAGGAATTGCTTTGCGGAATTTCTAGTGCGATTCCTCGTTCCTCGAAATGACAAACAAGGAGAAAAAAAAAGTGTCTGTTCTTTGGGAACAGACACTTTTAAACTTAAATTCTTGAAAAAACTATTTCAAAACACTTGCAGCATCTTGAATAGTCGTTGCGTGATAACCAGATTTAGCTTTGTCAAAAACTTTTTTGGCCCAAACTTTTCCTTCTGGAGTTTTGACCATTTCTTTATAAAGCATCATGATAGAGCCAGTTCTGCTGCTTCCAATTAAAAATTGTTCAATTGCAGGATCAGCAGCTTTATATTGATGACGAATTGCCTGAACAAACCATTGACGTTTAATGATGAAATTGCCGCCCTTAGTAAAGTTGAATTCTTTATCAATCGCTTCCATTTCTTTTACGGTAATATCAGCAGGAAGATGGTCAATAAAATGCTGTTTTTCTGCAGTGGTTGTGATTTTTTTGCTTAAACCTGTAACACCAGTTTCTCTCCAGTTTTTTTGTATTGCGTCAATAGCATCAAATTCTGCCGAGCTAACAGGAACAATGTTTGATGGAATTCCTGGTTTGTAAATCCAGTTGTCTAATTGTATTTTATCTGCTAAAGCTTTATCTCCTTTGATAAGATTTTCGTTTAAATACTTTACAAAATCTTCTGTTGTGATAGATTGGAAAGCATGAGAATCGAAATAATTTTTGATAAATGGATCAAATTTATCGCGACCAACTGCATTTTCAATAACTCTTAAAAAAGAATACCCTTTTACATAAGGAATCATGCTGATTCCGTCGTCAGGATTTCTTCCTGTTAGACTAACTTTTAATCTTGTATCTGGATTTGTATCTCCATATTCAGCAACATTATCAACCAATTCTTTATTGGTGATAACGTTTTGCATGTCAAATTCTTTTTTGCCAAAAATTGCTTCACCAATTCTGTGCTCAACGTATGTCGTAAAACCTTCGTTTAGCCAAATATCATCCCAAGTAGCGTTTGTAACTAAGTTTCCGCTCCAGCTATGGCCTAATTCGTGTGCTAGCAAACTTGTTAGCGAACGATCTCCAGCAATTACTCCAGGAGTTAAGAAAGTCAGGTTTGGATTCTCCATTCCGCCATAAGGGAAACTTGGAGGTAAAACCAAAACATCATAACGTCCCCATCTGTAAGGTCCGTATAGTTTTTCAGCGGCATTTACCATTTTTCCTAATTCAGCAAATTCATAAGCAGCACTTTTTAGAACAGATGGTTCTGCATAAACTCCGGTTCTATTATCGATTGCTTTAAATTCGATATCTCCAACTGCAATTGCCATTAAGTAAGATGGAATCGCTTTGTCTTGTTTGAAAGTATAAATTCCAGTGTCATTTTTCTTCTGTGGATTTACAGCGCTCATAACCGCCAATAAATCTTTAGGAACTGTAACTTTTGCATTGTAAGTAAAACGAATTCCTGGAGAATCTTGACAAGGGATCCAAGTACGAGACCAAACACTTTCGCCTTGAGAGAAAACAAAAGGCTTCTTTTTGTCTGCAGTTTGTTCTGGTTTTAACCATTGCAAAGCTACAGCGTCTTTAGTGGTGTTGTAGTAAATGTTTACTTTGGTCGTATTTGGTTCAATAGTAATATGAAGCGGTTTTCCGTGAAATTCAGTGTCTGCTCCAAGCTCGAATTTGGTTTCTTTTTCTTCGTCGCCTAAAGTTACTTTAGTAATATTTAAAGTGTTTTCGTCGAAAATAATTTCATTTCCTTTACTGATGTTGTCAATGGTCCAAGATGCTTTTCCTGAAATTGTTTGAGTGTCAAAATCAACTTTAATATCAAGATCAAGATGTTTTGCGACAGCGAGTTCTGGTTTAGAGTAACTGTGTTCATCAACAACAGCTGTAGTTTTTTCTGTACTTTCTTTTTTCTGGCAGGCAATTGCTGTCAGAAATAAAGTGGCAAGAATTAGTTTCTTCATTTTGTGAGGTTTTGAATTTGAGGATGAAAATTAAATAAAAAATCCCATTTTGAATAAACAAAACGGGATTTAATTATAAAATTAACAACGATTACGCCAACATTGTAACTGGACTTTCGATGTATTGTTTTAATGTTTGTAAGAACTGAGCTCCAGTTGCACCGTCAATTGTTCTGTGGTCACAAGCTAATGATAACATCATTGTGTTTCCAACTACGATTTGACCGTTTTTAACTACTGGTTTCTCAACAATTGCACCTACAGAAAGGATAGCAGAGTTTGGCTGGTTGATAATTGAATTAAATTCAGTAATACCAAACATTCCAAGATTAGATACTGTAAAAGTACTTCCTTCCATTTCTTGTGGTCCTAATTTTTTGTTTTTAGCTCTTCCCGCAAGATCTCTTACTGAACCGCCAATTTGAGATAAACTCATAGCGTCAGTAAATTTCAATACAGGAACTACTAATCCGTCTTCAACAGCTACAGCAACACCAATGTTTACGTGGTGGTTGATGATGATAGCATCTTCTTTCCACTGAGAGTTGATTTTTGGGTGTTTTTTCAATGCTAAAGCACAAGCTTTAATTACCATATCGTTAAAAGATACTTTTGTATCCGGAACGCTGTTGATAGCAGCTCTAGCTTGCATTGCTTCGTCCATGCTTACTTCGATCACTAAGTTGTAGTGAGGTGCAGTAAATAAAGATTCTGCCAAACGTTTAGCGATGATTTTACGCATTTGAGAGTTTTTGATCTCTTCTGTGTAAACTTCTCCAGCAGGAACAAAAACTTTTGGTGCAGCAGGAGCAGACGCTTCTTGTTTAGCAGCTGGTGCAGAAGCAGCAGTTTGAGCTTGAGCAGATGGAGTGAAGTTCTCGATATCGCTTTTCACGATACGTCCGTTTTCTCCAGATCCTTTAACTTGGCTTAATTGGATTCCTTTGTCAGAAGCGATTTTTTTAGCTAAAGGTGAAGCTAAGATTCTTCCTCCATTTGAAGTTTCAGCAACAGCTTCTGGTGCTTTTTCAGCAGCAGGCACAGCTTTTTCTTCTGCGGCAGGAGCACTTGCAGTTGCAGCGCCTCCAGCAGTAAAGTTATCCGCAACTCCAGAAATATCAGTTCCTGCAGGTCCGATGATAGCTAATAAGCTGTCAACAGGAGCAGTGCTTCCTTCTTGAATTCCGATGTATAATAAAGTTCCAGCATTGAAAGACTCAAACTCCATTGTAGCTTTGTCTGTTTCAATTTCTGCTAAAATATCTCCTTCAGCTACAGTATCGCCAACTTTTTTCAACCAAGTTGCTACAGTACCTTCAGTCATTGTATCACTCAAACGTGGCATAGTTA
This sequence comes from Flavobacterium sp. LPB0248, assembly GCF_013388355.1. Lineage (GTDB taxonomy): Bacteria > Bacteroidota > Bacteroidia > Flavobacteriales > Flavobacteriaceae > Flavobacterium. The sequence continues at coordinate 2,010,889 of NZ_CP058246.1, read as the reverse complement.
CAACTATAACACCTTTTGGTAATTCAGCTGCAGCTTTTGCAGGAGCAGCAGTTTCAGTTTTTGCTTCAGCAGCAGGAGCGTCCGCTTTTGGAGCTTCAGCAGCAGGAGCATCACCGCCGGCTAAAAGAGCAGAAATGTCTTCTCCTTCTTTACCAATGATTGCTAATAATGAATCAACAGGAGCAGTTTCTCCTTCTTGAATTCCGATATGTAAAAGAGTTCCTTCGTTAAAAGATTCGAACTCCATTGTTGCTTTGTCTGTTTCGATTTCAGCTAAGATATCACCTTCGCTTACTTTGTCGCCTACTTTTTTAAGCCAAGTTGCTACCGTTCCTTCAGTCATAGTATCGCTCAAACGAGGCATTGTTACTTTAATCGCCATGATATTATAATTTATGAGGTGTAAATGGATAGTCTTCTTGTGCGTATACTACATCGTATAATTGTTGTAAGTCTGGGTATGGAGATTCTTCAGCGAATTTCGCACACTCTTCAACTAAGTCTTTAACTCTTTGGTCAATAACTTCAATTTCTTCTTGTGTAGCATATTTTTGATCCAAAATTACATCAAGAACTTGCGTAATTGGGTCGATTTTTTTGTACTCTTCAACTTCTTCTTTAGAACGGTATAATTGTGCATCAGACATAGAGTGTCCTCTGTAACGGTACGTTTTCATTTCAAGGAAAGTTGGTCCATCTCCGCGACGCGCTCTTTCGATAGCTTCGTGCATTGCTTCAGCAACTTTTACAGGGTTCATTCCGTCAACAGGTCCGCAAGGCATTTCGTAACCTAAACCTAATTTCCAGATGTCAGTGTGGTTTGCAGTTCTTTCTACAGAAGTACCCATTGCATAACCATTGTTTTCAACGATAAATACAACTGGAAGTTTCCATAACATAGCCATGTTGAAAGCTTCGTGAAGAGAACCTTGTCTAGCAGCACCATCACCAAAGTAAGTCATAGTAACACCGCCAGTGTTGAAATATTTGTCTGCGAAAGCAATACCAGCTCCTACAGGAATTTGAGCACCTACGATTCCGTGTCCACCGTAAAAACCGTGTTCCTTAGAGAAAATGTGCATAGAACCTCCCATACCTTTAGAAGTTCCTGTTGCTTTTCCTAAAAGTTCTGCCATTACGTTTCTAGGATCTACTCCCATACCAATTGGCTGAACGTGGTTTCTGTAAGCAGTAATCATTTTATCTTTGGTCAAATCCATAGCGTGCAGTGCGCCAGCTAATACAGCTTCTTGACCATTATATAGGTGTAGAAAACCTCTAACTTTTTGTTGAATGTATAATGCTGCAAGTTTGTCTTCAAACTTTCTCCAAAGTAGCATGTCCTCATACCACTTTAAATATACCTCTTTTGTAACTTCTTTCATCTGAATTCTTTCTTTTGCTAAAGTTGTTTGTGTTATCGATTATTGTGCCTGTAACGCAAAATAGTTTCCTCCCACAAATTTGCGCCCGAAAGGTCGGGATGCAAAAATAAGACATTACATTTAAGAACTAAAATTAAAACGATACTTTTTGGCTTTTTTTTACAAGAACTTTTTGTCGAACATCAATGGGAGCAAATTTTTCAGAGATGATGATTTGTAAATTTCACCAATTTCTCCCATAAAATAGATTTCAATAGGGGTGTCTTGTTTTATCTCGTATTCGGCTATTGATTGTCGGCACGATCCACATGGCGGAATAGGGGCAGTAGTCTGATTGGTGTCTGAAGCAGCTGTAATTGCCATTTTTAAGATTTTGGCTTCTGGATATGCACTTCCAGCATAAAAAATCGCAGTTCGTTCAGCACAAAGTCCAGACGGATAAGCGGCATTTTCTTGGTTAGAACCTAAGATAATTTTTCCGTTGTCTAAAAGCAGTGCTGCTCCAACTTTAAACTTTGAATAAGGTGCGTAAGCTTTTTTTCTGATTTCGACAGCTTGATTCATTAAATCCTGAATTTCTGCTGGAAGTTCATTTAAATTATCAAATATTGTAAATGAAGCGGTTATATTGATTTCTTTCATTTGTTTATAAGGGAAAAAAAATCCAAATTCCTAAAATGCCGGAATTTGGATTGAATTATTTTTATTTTAAACGTTCTCTTTAATAAGTTTCGTATTTGTCTCCAAAGTTAAACGTTAAAGAGAAACGAAGCGTGTTTTCTAAAGGATTTTTTATTTTAGAAGCTGAGAATAGGTATGAAACATCAATTTTCATGATGTTGTATTTAAATCCTGCTCCTAAAGAGAAAAATTGTTTAGCGCCTTTTTCTGGACTTTCATGATAATATCCTAAACGGAATGCAAAAGCATCTTGGTACATGTATTCTCCAGCAATGCTATAAGTTACCTCTTTCATTTCTTCTTTAAATCCGCCTGGAGCGTCTCCAAAAGATTTAAAGATTCCCTGAAACCATCCTATATCATTATAGTTTCTGTAACCAATATCGGTTGCTTCTTGTTGTGATATGTCTTCAGGATCATCAAAGTCTCCGTCGCCATTTACGTCTACAGGTGTCCCAATACCAGGAGGAGTTGGAACTAAAAGTTTAGTAAGCTCAGCGCTTAAGGTAAGTTTGTTATAATCGTCAAAAATAAAATCAAATCCTCCACCTAATCTTAAATTGGCAGGTAAGAAGTTTGAGCTTATATCATCGTGGTCATAACTGATTTTTGGCCCCATGTTCTGAAAGTTGATACCTGCTCTCCATCTACCATTGAAATCCTGATAAGCAATTTCTTCTGATTGATAAAAAGCTGCTACATCTACTGCAAAAGATCTTGCAGATGTAGCATCAACTTCTTCTGAAGCTACTTTTAAGTTTGAACTGATAAAACGTCCTGCAACTGCCATCGAGAATTTCTCGCTCAATTTTAATGAGTAAGATCCGTCTAAGGCAAATTCATTCGGATTTACTTCTCGTACAGCTTCGTTAGGATCTCCTGTATATCTTAGTTCAATTCCCCCAAAACCGAAATAACGAAAACTTCCTGCAAAAGCACTTTTTTCGTTGATTTTGTTGTAATACGTAATCTGTCCTAATGAAATATCATTGGCTAGATCTGTTAAATAAGGGGTGTAACTGATGGAAAGACCTTGTGCATCTTCAGAAAATGCATACTTAGCAGGATTCCATTGCTGTGAGAAAACGTCGGCAGAAGTAGCGACACCTTGGTCTGCCAAACCAGCTGCTCTAGCATCAGCAGCGACTAATAAAAAAGGTACTCCGGTAACAATAGGTCTTGATTCCTGAGCCCTAGAATTGTAAATACTAAAAATACAAATTAATAAAAGTGATAGTTTTTTCATTTATGGGACTGGTGTTTTTGGTAGTGCAAATATATATAATATTATAGGATGACAAGCTTTTCGTATTTTTCTGCTTTTTTATTTGTTAAATTAGATTTTACAGTCAGTTTGTAAATGTAAACTCCTTTTCCGATTCTGTCACCAAAATCATCTCTTCCGTCCCATGTTATTTCTCTAGATAAAAAGCCTTCTGTTGTAATGGTTTGGTTTTTTGTCCAGACAACTTTTCCTGTAATAGTCATTACCTGTACTTGTACATCTAGTGGTTCGTATGGTCTGTTGTGTGAAAACCAAAATTGTGTATAAGTCGAAAAAGGATTTGGATAATTAAGAACGTGTGATAGTGTCAAAGAATCGTCTCCTACAACTGTAAACTGAATTTCACTCGTAACAGGATTGTTGTAAACATCCCAAGCGGTAAAACTTATGGTATGCAGTCCAGGAGCTAAATTCCGAAAAGGAAAACGTAGATTTCCGTTGGTGTAATCGTCCAATTTTGTTTGATAATAATCATTCAAAATGTACGGATTGCTTACGTCCCCATCTAAAATAGCGACAATATCGTGTCCGATTCCGCTTGCTGTATTGATTCCATTTTCATCTTCTAAGAAAGCCAAAAGAAATGGCGATTCATTAGTAATTCCTCCCGATACAAAAGTCTCATCGTTCATATATAACTTCACTTTTGGACTAATATTGTCCTGAGGTGCATTTTCGTTAATTCCTCCAATTTTAATGCTGTTATTGTATCCAGTTTGGTTTTCTGCCGCGTCATTTTTTTTCGAATAGAAACTAATTCTGCCGTTGTCAACGGGAATTCGGATGTCTCTAGGGACAACAAAGCTGAATTCAAATTGTCCATTAGTAACCGATGCATTTCCTCTGAAAATAGTTTCTCCTAAGGTTTTAAACTGCATTGGGGGACTGAATCCATCATTATTTAAGGTCGTGTTTGTAATTAATTTGTCGAAAATGGCTGTAGCTAATTCTCCGTTATAATTGCTTAAAAGGATATTATTTTCGTCTGTGATTTCTCCTGAAATTTTAATTTTTGACAAAGATTTTAAATCAGGAATTGCTTGAGAAATCACAATATCATTTACTTTCGTTAAATTAATTCGCGGTTTCGGAATAGCTAGCATTAAAGCAGGATCTCCAATGCAAAAAACAACATTGCTGGAAGAGCTTGGGTTTTCGTTTTTAGATATCCTTAATGATTCTGCAATGCTATTATATTGATTTGAGCCATAAGAAAGAAGATTTTTGCTGATTGTTTTGTTGAACTCTTCGGCATTTGTCTGTCCAATTTCGCGAACTGTTGTCAGCATTGAAATTGCGCCACCTTTAGGATTCCAATACACATATTCTCCTGCTGTAGGTCTTGTTGGATCGTCAAAACGAGAAAATTCACATGTAATGGTAATGAATAATGGATATTTATATTGATTGATAAGATTTTGCCCATCTGATTTCTCCCAAATTCTCTCGCTGGCTAGTCCGTCCTCGCCACCGTGTCCTAAATAATTAAATATCAGAGCGCCTTTTTCAAAAGCATTAAAAAAATCGGCTCTTGCTTTTGGATATCGCGATCCGCCTGCTGAAGCTTCTTGTGTGTAAGCATCTAGAAAAATTTTGTCAATATTAAAAAAAGGTTTTTCGGTTGCAATAAGATCTGCAAGCGCATTTTGATTTGCTTGTAAGGTCTGGTCGCCAGCTTTGTCAGAATCATCACTAAGTAAAACAACATTGTTTCTCCAGTTTCCGTACGATTTTGTGTCATAGTATTCAAAAACTTTATTGACCATTTCCTGTGCTTGAGAATTGTCTGAAACCAACATTCTTCCAACTGCAATATCAATTCCAGCAAGTGATGGAATAATAACGCCTTCGTTGGCATCCATAAGTCCGTAAAAATCGTCTGAAGCAAATGAAGCTTCGCCAACAGTATTGCTTATTAGAGATTGATATATAGGTACAATATTAGTGTTGTTTGAAATTCGATCTTTATAGTCAAAAGAAGCATCTCCAAATAAGTTTAAGTAACGCACTCTTTTTTCTGATGATGATGCGTTGTCATAAATATATTTAACGCAATTTCTAATAGCGGCAATATCTTGTTTGCCGGAAGAAAATTCTTGATAGATATTCTCTAATGCAATAACTTTTACATTTAAATTGGAATTTGTTCGATGAAAACTCGCAAGTCTTTCGGCTTGAGAGACTAGCGATTTTGGAGTTACAATAACATAATCGATGTCCTGAAAAGCATTTTGACTATTTCTGAAAAGTGTTCCTTTTAAGTTCTGATTGGCAACTTTTGATTGATTCTCTTTTAATGGAACATAGTAATCGGATGGGTCAAGGGTAATGTATTTTCTAACTTCGCCTAAATTTGCTTTAAAGCTAAAAGCATTCTGATTAGCATTCTCTATTTTAGATATATTATATAGGTCTGTAATATCCCAAATTTGAGTTATTGCCGATGCGTTTCCGATATTATAATTGACAATCCCAACTGTTGAACCAGCGGCATTGTATTGAAACTGAAATTGTTTACCTGTTCCCAAAAGTTTTCGTTTTGCAGTTAGATTGATATAATCTAAGTAGCCTTTTGAACCAGGAACACCATTATTATTATAGGTAAGTTTTATTTTGATATTGTCTGCTCCAGTAAATTGAGTATTTGCAGGTATTTTTCCTACCGTGTATTTTGTGTCAGAGTTTGCAATAAGAGACGGAAAGTTTATAGTTCCTGCATTTTGGCCGTTTGCGGTTATTGCAAATGAAGTAGTGGTGAACGATGCAGATGCTGCGCTTACTTCTATTTTTACAGGAACAGAAGTGTCTAGGTTTGGAAAGTTAAAGGAGAACTCTTGCTCTTGATTGATGTCAAATGATTCTCCGAGCCATTGACGACCTAGATGAACTATGTTGGTTTGGTCGATTTCGTGGTATTGATAGTCATCAAACGTGTTCAGCTCTAAAGTGCTGTTTCCTGTTGGTTGATTTAAGTTTTGAATCCTCTTTCCGTCGCCTCCAGATGTTGTAATGTAATAATAGGACTTGGTGTCGTATAAATTTAAATTGGTTTGGCTTTCTGAATTCCAATTATCGGTGCCTTCAGCATAAAAAAGAATGTAATCTTCGTTATTGAAAACGCCATCATTTTCGCCATTTATCTGTATTGCGTTTTCGGTTAAATCATCAGGATAATAAGTGTTATTGGCGAGAGGAAGCATTCTTCCGCCATTTCCGTATATTTTTATTCTTCTAGGATCAACTTTAGAAGCATCAAAACCTAAATTTTGTAAAAAAGATTTGTCTATTTTGTAAACGCCTGATTTCTGAATGTAAAATCGATACCAGTCTCCAGAAGCTAAAACAGAATTTACAATTGTTGCCGATTTTTGAAATGAAGAAGTAGATGTAGTTCGAGCTGTGGTATTGCTGATAAAGTAAGAAAAAGATTTTATGCGTTTGTAACTATTTCCTTCCTTAATTATAGGAGATATAGAAAGAAAAGAATATCTTAAGTCTCGCGCATTGGTCGTTATTACCGTTTCATTTGGTTTTTCGGGGATGTTTTCGGGTGTCAAATCTCCTAAATCAGCTCGAGAAATCGACTCGTAAGAGATATTACTTATTTGTACAGAACTGCCGTTTGAGACGTTAGGTTGGTTTAAATTTTGGAGTAATGTTATAGTTTTTTTTGTAGTGTCGAAGCGAAAACTGCTTCCTGTAAAGTATGGAATTGTAATTTTATTTTCGCCATAATTTATCTCTTTTTTGTTCTGCCAATCTATCGTAATTGCCCCATTTATCTGGGAAAATGAAAGAATTGGAATTATAAAAAGAGAGATAAGAATTGCCTGTTTCATGCGTTTTAAAAGCGAAATTTAATTAAAAAATAATTAGTAAGTAAAAATATAGTATTTCATGATACAGAGAATAATAAAAAGTATATTTTTGCGTTCGTAACTAAAGGTTATTTTCTGGGAAAAAACAGCTAAATAAAATTATGAGAACAGATGTTGCCAATTAAATGTTAATTATTATATTGCAGCACCTAAATTTATCACCTAAGAATGAGTATGAAAGTAAACAAAATTGTAGTCTTGCAGTTAATGATGTCAATGGTATTGATGTTGGGCACGGCTAGTTGTAGCAAAAAATCGAGTTCCACTCACGCTTCTAGAGCTACTGGCTGGGATGTAGATAGTCAGAATGGAACTGCTGCCAGAAATGCAGGGAAAAAACAACAGGCTGGTCCTGGTTTAGTTTTTGTTGAAGGAGGTACGTTTACTATGGGTAAAGTACAGGATGATGTTATGCACGATTGGAATAACACACCAACTCAACAACACGTTCAATCATTCTATATGGATGAAACTGAAGTTACGAACGGTATGTACTTAGAATACCTAGAGTGGTTAAAGAAAGTTTTCCCACCAACAGAAGAAAATTACAAAAATATTTACGAAGGAGCATCTCCTGATACATTAGTTTGGAGAAATCGTTTAGGATACAACGAAACGATGACTAACAACTATTTAAGACACCCTTCTTATGCTAACTATCCTGTAGTTGGTGTTAACTGGATTCAAGCAGTTGAATTTAGTAAATGGAGAACTGACCGTGTAAACGAAGCAGTTTTAGAGAAAAACGGATATCTTAAAAAAGGAGCTAAAACAAACGATGTTAATGCTGAAAATGCATTTAACACTGAAGGTTATTTAATGTCTCCTAGTACATCACGTGGTGCAAGCGATGAGATTGTATTAAAGAAAAACCCTAGCGGAAAAAGAACAAAAGCAGGAGAAGAAGAGAAAAACGTATACGCACAACGTTCTTCTGGAATTATCTTGCCAGAATATAGACTTCCTACTGAAGCAGAATGGGAATACGCTGCTGCTGCTGATGTTGGACAAAGAGAATACAATATCTACAAAGGACAAAAGAAATATCCTTGGTCTGGAGATTACACACGTTCTAATAAACGTAAAAACAGAGGTGATCAATTGGCTAACTTTAAACAAGGAAACGGTGATTACGGTGGAATTGCAGGTTGGTCAGATGACGGAGCAGATATTACAAATGCTGTGAAAAGTTATGCACCAAACGATTTTGGTCTTTATGATATGGCAGGAAACGTTGCAGAATGGGTTGCCGATGTTTACAGACCTATTATCGATAACGAAGCGAATGATTTCAACTACTACAGAGGAAACCAATATGCTAAGAACAAAATTGGTAAAGATGGTAAAGTTGAAATCGTTACAACTGCTACTATTAAGTATGATACTTTAAGTAACGGTAAAGTAATTGCAAGAAACCTTCCTGGAGAAATTGCTCAAGTGCCAGTTGATGAACAAGAAACTTATTTGAGACAAAACTTCAGCACAAGTGACAATATCAACTACAGAGATGGTGATAAACAATCTTCAAGATATTTTGATTTTGGTGATTCAGAGTCTGGATCTAAAGCAGATCAGGCAATGTACAACTCTCCTAAACACAATGTTACAACTGACAGTTTAGGAAAAATGATCAGAAAGTATGATAACTCTAGTAAACGTACTACTTTAATTGATGATAAAGTAAGAGTTTACAAAGGAGGTTCTTGGAGAGACAGAGCTTACTGGTTAGACCCAGCTCAAAGAAGATATTTCCCTCAAGATATGGCAACTGATTACATTGGTTTCAGATGTGCAATGTCTAGAGTAGGATCAAAATCTGAAAAAAGAAAATCTCCTAGAAACTAAGATTTAGGAATTCAAATAATAAAAATTCCAAATTCCAAAAGCTGAATATTCAGTCTGGAATTTGGAATTTTTTTATTGTTTTTTTTCTACTTTTATGACTTATTAAAAAATATATAAATGAATATTAAAGACATTCATAACTTGTTTTTACAGTGTAGTTCTCTATCTATTGATACCAGAAAAATTGAAAAGAATTCGATGTTTTTTGCCATTAAAGGAGAGAATTTTGACGCTAATACATTTGCCAAAGAAGCCTTAGATTTAGGAGCTTTATTCGTTGTTATAGACAATGAATCTTTTTTTATTGATGATAGAACTATCTTGGTAGAAAACAGCTTGCAAACGCTTCAGGAATTGGCAAAATTTCATAGAAGTTATTTAGGACTTCCAATTGTTGCTTTGACAGGCAGTAATGGAAAAACGACGACAAAAGAATTAATCAATGTTGTTTTATCAAAAAAATTCAAAACAAAAGCGACTATTGGTAATTTAAATAATCATATTGGTGTGCCGTTGACTTTGCTTTCTTTTACAAAAGAAACAGAAATCGGAATTGTTGAAATGGGAGCAAATCATCAAAAAGAAATTGAATTTTTATGTCAGATCGCACAGCCTGATTTTGGATATATAACCAATTTCGGAAAAGCCCATCTAGAAGGTTTTGGTGGAGTTGAAGGTGTTATTGCTGGTAAAAGTGAAATGTACCAGTATCTTTCTGCCCATCAGAAAACAGTTTTTGTAAATCTAGAAGATCCTATTCAAATAGAAAAATCAAAAGGAATTAAGGCATTTACTTTTGGAGTTAAAAAAGAAAATGCAGATTTAAATATTCAAAATATTACAGCAAATCCATTTGTTGCTATTGAATATAATGATTTTGCAATAGAATCTCATTTAATCGGACTTTACAACGCCAACAATATAAATGCAGCTGTAGCCATTGGAAAATATTTTGATGTAAAAGAAAGCGATATAAAAGACGCTATTGAAAACTATATTCCGGCAAACAATAGATCTCAAATGATGCAAAAAGGTTCAAATGAGATTATTCTAGATGCTTACAATGCCAATCCTAGCAGTATGGCAGTAGCGATTGCTAATTTTCTTCAATTAGATAAGAAAAATAAAATCATGATTTTGGGAGATATGTTCGAACTTGGAGATGAAAGTCTTTACGAGCATAAGGTTATTATTGACTCTTTAGCTGATCAGAAACAGGCCCAATGTTTCTTATTAGGAAAATCTTTTTACGCTAATAAGATTTCGAATGAAAATATTCAATTTTTTGAAACATTCGATGCTTTTGCTGAATTTCTAAAAACATTTACATTTGATTCTAATTCAATATTAATAAAAGGTTCACGAGGCATGGCGTTAGAACGAACATTAGAGTATATTTAGGAAGAAAGTTATTCAAAATATAGATTGCCTACAAAAGTTTAGACAAATTTATAGTTAAGTTTTATATTAATGAGTTCGATATTTGTCGGGCTCATTTTGTTTAAATTTGAAAATTACTAGTTTATTGCCTGCGTAGCTTGAAAGTTTTTTAACTTTTTTCCTACAAAATAAAATGATTTTTCGCTACATTTGCGGTGAACTTCATTTTTGAGAGGCGAGTTTGCTCGTCAATTTCGTTACGGGCATTTTTTATGTTCGTGAGTATAGATACGCGGTTTTGGTACCTCCGTGTGGTGCGTTAATGCGCCCACTGCCTCTCAAGGGTGAAGTTCAACGGGAAAGGCTAAAACCGTATTTTTTTGGCCTACTTAATTTTTCTTCAAATGAACTTCAAAGAAAAAACAAGCAGTAAAGAGGTAAAGATTACAGGCTCTACAATCAAAAAAACTTCAAAAGTATTATCAATTCGGAGAATGAAAGCTTATGCGTTTTATAGGCTTTCGCGCTCTATTGGCATGTATAAAACACAGCCAGTGATTGTACCACAAATACGATTATGCGGTAATTGGCTCAAAGAGGCTGGATTTTTAATCGATGAACCTGTTGCCGTAACGGTAATGAAAGGAAAGCTTATTATACAGCCTGCACAAAAAGGATAATTTAAAAAGAAAGCCATTCAATTGAATGGCTTTCTTTTTATTAAATACTCATTAGAAACCCGATTAGGTTTTCTTTCTTATTTAGTCCTAATTTCTTTCTTAGACGATAACGTGCCAACTCAACTCCGCCTGTCGAAATGTTCATAATTTCGGCTATTTCTTTCGTTGACATATTCATTAACAAATAAGTTGACAAGTCTAATTCTCTAGGAGAAATGGTAGGATATTGCCCTTTTAATCGCTTTAAAAATTCGAAATGGACATTTTTAATGTGTTTTTCTAAGTCTTTCCAGCTTTTATCTGTATTTACTTCTTTTACAATGCTTTTATGCAGTTTGCTAAATTCTGCTTTAGTGGTGTCGTCTAATATGGCGGTATCTATATCTTTCAGTTTGTGAATAATTCCATTTAAGACTTTATTCTTTTTTACTACTTGTAAAGAATTGTTTACTAGTTCTTTATCTTTTGCTAAGATTTTAATTTGGAGCTTATCATTTTTCAGCTTTTCAATTTCTTTTTCCAAATCATGCTGTTCATGTCTAATTTTGGATTCTTTTTCAAGATACAATCTTCTTTGTTCGATAGTTTCATAATACCTGTTTTTTCTAATCTTAAGTTTGATTCTAACAGAGATTAGATACGCGCCGAGCAAAATGAGTATCAGGTAAAATAAATAAGCCAAAAAGTGTCTGTACCAAGGTGGAGATACTGTAAATTCAACTTCAGTAATGTTTGATTCTATGCCATAACTATTTCTGGCTTTTAATTTCATTACATAGTTGCCCTCTCTTAAATTGGTGTATTCTTTTATCGCAGTTGATGACCAGCCGCGCCAATTCTCTTCAAAAGGTTCTAATTTATAGGAATACATTACGTTTTCTTGATTTTCATACGTTGGTGATGCAAAAGTAAATTTGACACGATTGTATTTATAAGGTATGCTGTATGATTCTAGCTTACTCGTCAGATTTCCAGTTAAAATGGTATCTCCAGGATTTGTAAAACTTTCAATAAAAGCTTTCGGTTTTGTCATAAACGTGTTCGGAATGGTCGAGTTGTAATGCGCCAAACGATCTGTTAATCCGATAAAAATATTTTGAGGATCTATCGCGTTTACCGAAATATAATTGTTTACCAAATTCCCGGTTAAATTGGAAAATATGGCTTGTTTCTTAGTGAAAGTTCCGTTTTTATTTTTAACTAATACACCAAGCGACTCGTTGAATGCGTACCATAAGTTTCCTGTAGAATCTTCAATTAAGGTATTGATAGTTGGGATTCCGTTGAATAAATTTGTGATTTTTTTATCCTCAAAAAATGTTTCTTGCTCTACAGAATATCTGTAAAAATGATTTTTTACTTGAAAATAGACTTTGTTATTTATATTTTGAAGGCTATTTATTCCTTTGAATTTATCTGATATGTTTACGTGCTTTTTAATGAAGTCAAATCTTTGTAAATCTTCCGATAACTTTACTTGATATAAGAAAGGATTTTTCTTTAGCCATAAGTAATTTGCATCTATTTCTATAGAAAAATTATTGGTGGTTTCATCAAATCCTTTTACTTGATGCAGATAATCATATCCACTGGCAGATCGCTTAAAAACAGAGAATCCGTTGTAGCTTTCACCTATTATATAGTTTTCATGGTCAGGTATTTTTTTGAATCCAAAATACCCTTTGTTGTCTAGGATTTTTGAGACTCTATTGTTTTCAATAATCAATGCGCCGCTGTTACTGGCACATATTAGTACGTTATTTATAACTTGAATATTCCAAACTTGCGAAATTGTCCCTTCGACTCTTGTAAACGGACTGTCTTTAAAGGAACTTCCCCACGGATGATAAAATAATCCCTGATTTGTAGCTACATAAAGATTTCCATTATGAGTTGTCGAAGCATAGACCGTTCCTATATTATAGCTGTAGTCAAAATAAGAAAAAGGCGAATTTTCATTAATAAATGTGATACCGTTATCCAGTCCAAGCCAGATATTGTTTTTTTTGTCAACAAATGAAGCTAAGATTGTATTGTTCTGAATCCCTTTTTGTCGGTTCAGATGTTGGATTATTTTTCCATTTAAATCACAGATAATTGCTCCATCTAATACAGAATTAAGTATTATAAACTTGTTTTTGATGATTGACCCACCAAGAGATGTATTTTTCTTGATAAATTCGTTGGCTTCTGTTGCCCATGGTTTGATAATGTCATTTTCAGAGACAAAAAGACCCTTTTCTAAAGTGGCATACAATAATCTGTTGTTAGATAATGGAAAAAGAGACCAGATTTCCTTGTCATTAAAGACAGTAGTACCTTTTATTGCTGTAAGTTTTCTGTTTTTGTATTCAAGAAGACCAAGAGTTTTGTCCTGAAAATACAAGCGATTATTTACCAAAAATGAAAACTGAAATTTATGAGGAGCGGTAAGAGTCGTAACTTTTTCATTTTTTAGAAAAAATACCTTGCTGAAAGATTGAAATATAACCTCTCCTTTAAAAATATGGATTCTCCAAATAAGATTGATGTTTTCTTTATCTATTGGGCTTAATAGATTGTAGAGAGAATGATATTTTAAAATTCCCTTTTCATCATTTTTGAAATACCCAAATTCGTTATTTCCGCCTACAAATATTCTTCCTAAAGCATCAATTTTTAAGCTTCTAATCTCAGATTTGTTTGGTAATGAATATTTATGCCAGTTTGAACCGTCAAATTGAATTAAACCACTATTGTTTGCAAAATAAATGTTTCCATTTTTATCTTGATCAATACTCCAGTTTTGAGTTCCACCTTTATATTCTGATCTTTTATAATTTTTTATATCTGGAATTCCAATATTTTTTACCTGCGAAAAACTTTTAAATTGTAAGAAAAATAATAAAATTAGTACAAAAGGTCTAACTATGGATTTCATAAAATTTTAAATATATTTTTAATATAAATGGGTTATTTTGATTTTCTATTGTTGATTTATCAATCAGGATAAATCCAGTTTTTTAAATTATTTCTAATTTATTACGCAATAGTTGCTGTTAAACTAATGTAATATACGTTTTTTTTAATTAACATTTTTGTAACATTTTTTTTTCAAAACTAAATCGCTGAAAATTAATTAATTGTAAAATAAATGTTATGTTTTTGTAGTGTGTTAATATTTAGTTTGAGGTGTTTTTGTAAAGAAATTTAATATAATACTTATTAAAATTTAACATTATAATTGCATCAAATTACTAATTAATTAACCAAAATTTTTAGAAAAATGAAATTAACAAAATTATTTATTTTTTGTGTTTCGTCTTTACTGTTTTCTGTAGTCGCATTTGCTCAGGATGTGACCATAAATGGAATCATTAATGACGAAAGTGGATTACCCGTCCCAGGTGCGACGGTTTTAGTAAAGGGAACGAATAAGGCAACTGCATCTGACTTTGATGGGAAATTTCAGATCAGTGCTCCCTCTAACGGAACTTTGATAATCAGTTTCGTTGGTTTTGAAACTGTAAATGAGGTAATTGGTGGCAAAACTAAGCTCACGATTGTACTTAAGGCAGTATCTCAAAGTTTAAATGAAGTTGTGGTAATCGGGTACGGTACACAAAAGAAAGCTTTGATTACCGGTGCTTCTACAAACTTAAAAGGAGAAACGTTACAAGAATTGAACACCGGATCTGCGATGGAAGCACTTCAAGGTATTGCGCCAGGTATTAGTATCACAAGAAATAGTGGTTCGCCAGGAGCTGGTACTAAAGTTGTCATCCGTGGTATCGGAACAATCGGAAATTCTAATCCATTGTATATTGTAGATGGAGTTGCTGTAGGAGATATAGATTACTTGAGCCCTTCAGATATTGAGTCTATTGACGTCCTTAAAGATGCGGCTTCTGCAGCAATATATGGTTCTAGAGCAGCCAATGGAGTTGTTTTGGTAACTACAGTGAAAGGACGTAAAGGAAAACCAGCTAGAATTTCGTATGATTCTTATTTCGGAATTCAAAACATCTACAAAAATCTGGATCCTTTAAACGCACAAGAATATATGTATATCCAAGACGAAGGAAGGGTTAACGACGGACTTGCGCCAAATGACTGGAAAGCAATGTTGACTAGTAACGATTGGCTAGAGCGAAATTATCCTGGAGCAGGAACTCAACTTGGAAACGAGATATGGGATAAATTACAAAAAGGATGGACCGGTACTAATTGGATCAATGAAATGTCTAAAAAAGATGCTCCTGTTGTAAATCATTCTATTAATATTACAGGAGGAAGTGAAGATATTACCTATTCATTGGGGGTTTCGTACTTTGATCAAGATGGTATATTGGGAGGTAATATTGTAGACGCAGGATTTAAAAGATTAACTACAAGGTTGAATACGCAAATGGTTTTGAAAAAGAATGAAAGCCACAATATTATTACTGTTGGAGAAAATGTAACGTATACCAATATTCAAAAGAGAGACGTTTCTAATGGTAATATTTATGGCAACGATTTGCATAATGCTTTGACACAAAATCCATTACAGCCTGCATATTGGCAGACGGCAATTGATAGAAATATAAATGAATACGGATTTACACCTACATTAGACGGTTTAAATACAAATCAAACCAATCCTTTAGCGGTAATGTATTACAGAAGTAATTACAATTACCCAAAAGATCATAAAATTATCGGGAACGTATTTCTGGAGATTGAGCCAATTTCGAATCTAAGATTTAAAACGGTATACGGAATTGATTCATGGTTTGGATATAACAGAACAATGAATCCAACATACCATTTAGGGGTGCTTTACGATGATGCAGTTGATGGAGCGACACAATCTCAATATTTTGGTGCAAACTCAACTTGGACAAATACTCTTGCATATCAAAAGCAAATTGGGAATCATAATATTAATGCTGTAATTGGTACAGAGCTATGGAAAAGAATTGTTGAAAATAATATTTACGGTTCAAGAAATGGTTTGTCGTTTCCTAATGATCCAAAATATGCTTATTTAGACAATACGAAAAGTCCAAGTTCAATAGCGGATATTAATACCACAGGTTTTGATAAAGCTGCTGGTGGAGGGGCAATTATGTCCTATTTTGCACGTGCACAGTACGATTATAAAGAAAAGTATCTTCTTTCTGCCGTTATACGTCGTGACGGATCTTCTAATTTTGCAAAAGGCTATCAGTATGGTAACTTCCCATCAGTGGCTGCTGGATGGGTTTTAACTAAGGAAGATTTCATGGCAGGTACTTCAAAATACCTTGATTTCTTGAAGTTGAGAGCAAGCTGGGGACAAAATGGTAACCAATATACAGATTATGCTTTCTATTATACATCTAGTATTAAATATGCTTTTCCGGGTTACTTCTTTGGAGATACCAAACCGGTTTCTGGCCAGACTGCATATCCTGCCTCAGTACCTAATCCAACAGTTAGCTGGGAAACATCTGAACAGTTAGATTTAGGATTAGATGCAAGTTTTTTCAGATCAAGATTAGGGGTAACATTTGATTGGTATAAGAAAACAACTAGAGATTGGCTGGTTAAAGCACAGTTGCCTGGAACTGCTGGTGCCGATGATCCTTACAAAAACGGAGGGGATATTGAAAACAAAGGTTATGAACTTTCTTTATCTTGGAAAGATAAAGTAGGAGATTTTAAATATGGTATAACGGTAAGCGGTGCTTTTAACAAAAATGAAGTTACAAGAATTGACAATGGAAACGGTATAATTAATGGTTTGGCTCACGTTTTATCACAAGGGACATCAGAAATTTCTAGAGCTCAAGTAGGCTATCCAATAGGGTCTTTCTACGGTTTTAAAACAGCTGGAATTTTACAGAACCAAAAAGAAGTAGATGCTTATGTAGGACCTACAGGCCAGCCGTATTTTAGTGACCAACGTCCTGGAGATGTTCGTTTTGTTGATCAGAATAATGATGGTGTTATTGATGAAAAAGATAAAGTAATTCTTGGAGATCCAAATGCAAATTTCCAATTAGGAATCCAATTAAACTTTGAGTATAAAAATATTTATCTGAACACTACAATGGCTGGGAAATATGGTATGCAAGTGATGCAATCGTATAGATCATTTGCTGATAGTCCAAAACAAAATTATACTTCAGATGTATTTGATCGTTGGCACGGAGAGGGAACTTCAAACAAAATGCCTCGTTTAAGTTCTGTGTCAAATAGAAATACAAATTACATTTCAGATATCTACATGCATAATGCTGATTATTTAAGAATTAACAATTTAACAGTGGGTTATAATTTTAATGAATTATTGAAAGACATTAAATTTATTTCAAATCTTAAATTCTACGTTGCTGTAAATAACTTATACACATTTACAAAGTATGATGGTATGGATCCAGAAGTGCGTTGGGGAGGAGATAATACAAACTATTCATGGGCTTCAGGAGTAGATTTAGGTTTATACCCACAATCTCGAACAGTAATGTTTGGATTAAGTGCAGATTTCTAATAATTAAAACATTGAAAATGAAAAAACTAAGATATATAGTAGCAATTTCAGCAATTTTTGCAGTGTATGGCTGTAATGATGAACTGGATACGGAGAACCTTTCAGAAAAGAGTTTAACTAGTTTTTATAAATCTCCTACTGATATAGACGAAGCAATGGCAGGTATTTACAATGCTATCTATACAGCAAATGTTCACAGTGAAGAACAAGTAGCTGCAAACTTGATGGATAATATGATGTTTGGCGGTGGAGGTCCTGATGATAAATCGGCAAAATGGGTAGATAATTTTGAAGATCCTGCTGAAGATACCTATCGCGATATGTGGAGACAATCATATAACGGAATTTCGAGAGCAAATGCCATTATTGAAAAAGTTCCAGATGCAGATTTTTCTAAGTATTTTGATACACCGCAACTAGCAGAGGAATTTAAAAAGCAAGCTCTTGGAGAAGCTTTGTTTATGCGAGCATTCTTTTATTTCAGATTAGCAAAATTCTTTGGAGGAGTGCCATTGGTTATAAAATATGATGGAGATAGATTAGTTGCTAGATCGACTTATACTGAGACATTCGCACAAATTGCGTCTGATTTAAAACTAGCTATTGAAACCATGCCTTCTACACCGTTTCCAAGCATTCCGACTGCAAGATATGGTCATGCTAATAAATGGGTTGCAGAAGCATATATGGGACGTGTGTTTTTATTTTATACTGGTTATATGAGTAATATCGAAAAGCAAGCAACGGCAGATTTGCCTCTTGTTGAAGGTGGTGCTTTAACAGCAACACAAGTTGCAGCTTATTTAGATGATTGTATCAATAATAGTGGTTACAAACTAGCGTCTGATTTTAGAAATCTTTGGCCATATTCTTATGTAAATAAAAGTGCAAAAAATGACAATGTACTGCCTTGGGCTGCAGCAGAGGGTTTGTCATGGGTAGGTCAAGATGGTGCTACACCAACATTTGGAACAGGAAACTTTGAAACGATGTTTATGCAAAGATATTCTTTTGGTAACTGGGATTGGACAAATGGTCAGAGTTATACCAATAGACTTGCTCTGTTTAATTCATTGCGTGGCAATTCATTAGTGCCTTTTGGAGAAGGTTGGGGATGGTGTACTGTAAATCCAAAATTATTTGCAGGATGGGATGATGCCGATCCAAGAAAAAGAGGATCTATACTTGAAGTGGGTAAAGCAGAACAAGGAACAGGTAATTATGCAGCAGATAAAGGAGATCATGAAACAGGTTATTTTAATAAAAAATATGTTTCATTACAGCACGATAATGGTAAAGGATCAAATGTTGGAATGTTTGTTCAAATGTATGATTGGAAAATTACAGATATGCAGTTAATGCATGCTCAAGACTTTATTTTTATGCGTTTTGCTGATGTATTATTAATGCATTCTGAAATTACTAAAACGCCAGAGGGTATGAATAAAGTAAGACTTAGAGCAAATCTAGGGCCAGTTGGATATTCTCTTGATAATATCAAAGCAGAGCGTTTGCACGAATTGGCTTTCGAAGGATTGCATTGGTTTGATTTAGTTCGTTGGGGAGATGTAGACACAGCATTTAATGATGTGATTCAAGTTAGAAACTCTGGAGTTACAGCTAATTATAGTGTGAAATACAGATCTGAAACCAAAGGGTTAGTTCCGATTCCTGAAACTGAAATAAGACTATTAAATGGAGTTTATAATCAAAATCCGGGTTGGTAATATTTAATAACTATTAATACTTAGAAAGATGAAAATTCATAATATAAAATATTTACTAATTGCTGCCTTTACGCTGGTCTTTTCGGCGTGCGACCCAATTGTAGATGAACAGCATTTACAGAATTCGACAGACGTTGCTGGAGTTGAATTAACTTCTTCGCAAAATTCTGTAAAAGGTAATACAATTACCTTAAGTATGAATACACCTGGTGTTACGGGGTACTGGGATTATAATTTAGGAAAAGCTCTTACAAATGAAACAACTATTGTTTATCCGATTCCTGGTAAATCAACTTTTACATTCGTAGGAACTTTAGGAGGCGAATTTTTTACAAAAACGATAGATGTGCAAGTTGATAAACTTGATACTCCATTAGATCAAGATTGGTATGACTTAGTTAGTAATAACACTGTTGCTGGAAAAACATGGGTCTTTGATGGTGTTGCAGGTACAGGCGATCAGTATTGGTTTATGTCTCCTCCAGATAATCCAGATTCAGCTATGAGCGCGTGGTGGAATGCGGGCGACTGCTGTCCTCCATTGGATGTAAGTGGTAAAATGCACTTCGACTTAGATGGTGCAGCAAACTATAATCACTATGAAACGGCTTCTACAACAGCTGAAAAGGGAAGTTTCGTTATGGATATTTCTAATAAAAAGTTATTCATTAATAATTCGAAAATTCTAGGATACGAAGCTGGAAATGCCGCTAATGAGTATACTATTATTACACTTACAGAAGACAAATTAATATTGTATGTGCCAAGAAGTTTAAAAGACAAAACAACAGGTTGGACTTTTGTTTATAAACCTGAATAATATATTTTGTGTTAGTTATTTCGAAAAAGGAAGACTAAAAGATTCCTTTTTCGAATTTCAAACCTCCTATGCTTCGTTATAAATAAACGCAAGCGTATTTTAAGATTTAAACTATGGTTAGTTTAAGTTAAGTTTATTGCCTGGGTAGCCCATAATTTCGATTATGGGCTATTTTTTTTGCTATTACAGAGCAGTTCATTTCCTATAACTAATTATGTTATTAAATAGGCTTAAAAAACATTAAGAAGCTCGATGTTGGTTAATTTTTCAGCTAGTTTTCTGTAAATTCTTTTTTAGTTTCAATTATAGCGTTTTTTAGGAGTTTTAAAACGTGAAATTAAACTCTTTGGCTGGTTTTAAGATTCTCTTTGATTCTGTCTTAATAATCCTTTTGTTAATAGTAGAAGTACTTCCTGTGATAAAACCACGTTTCAAGTTTTAAATGTTTCACTCTAAAATGGGTTAAGTTGCCAATTTTCATAAAAAGACGCCTTTTTTTCAATTTTATAAGGTGAAATGTAGGCTTTAATATGTTTAATAACATATGTTTTTATAAGTTATTTCTTGTAACAATGTAAAAAATAAGATTTTTCTTCTGTTAAAAATTATTGCTAATAATGTAAAAAAAGTAGGGTAAAAATATCATATTCTCTATTTTCCAGATTTTGTATTAAAAGGAGTTTTTTAGCTTGTAATTATTTGTAAAATAGCTGTTTATATGATGTTTGTTGCTACTACCACGTTGTAGTTTTAATAATTTTTGATAAGATATGGAGGCAAAACAATAGTGTAGTGTTATTTTTTAATATTAACTTTTCTTTAGTACTATTTTTTATTTTTTTAAAGTGTTGATATTTAGTTTTTTATATAATTTTTGATGTGTTTTTATAATATTAATTTTTTCTTTTTGATGTGTTTTTGTAATGATTTTTAGATATGAAAAGTAAAAATTTAGTTTTAGTATTGCATCAAATTACTAATTAATTAACCAAAATTTTTAGAAAAATGAAATTAACAAAATTACTTGTTTTTTGTATTTCATCTTTATTATTCTCGGTTATAGCTGTGGCTCAGGATGTCACAGTAAATGGAATAATCAATGATGAAAATGGTTTGCCTGTTCCAGGTGCAACAGTTTTATTAAAAGGTACTACTAAATCTACTGCGTCAGACTTTGACGGAAAATTCCAGATTCAGGCACCTTCAAACGGATCATTAACAATTACTTTTATTGGTTACTCTACAGTAACAGAAGCAGTAAACGGAAGAACAAAAATTACAATTCAATTAAAACCAGAATCACAATCTTTAAATGAGGTTGTAGTTGTTGGATATGGAACTCAAAAGAAATCTGTTGTAACAGGTGCAATCTCAAGTGTAAAATCAGCTGATCTTGAAAAAGTACCAAACGGAAGAGTTGAGCAAGCTTTACAGGGTAGAGTAGCAGGGGTTTCTGTTGCTGCAACTTCTGGAAGTCCTGGTGCGGCGTCTAAAGTTCGTATTAGAGGTATAACTACTTTTAGAGAAGGAGGAAATGATCCTTTATGGGTAGTTGATGGAATTGCTGTAGATGCTGGTGCAGTTGGTTTTATTAATCAATCTGACATTGAGTCTATTGAGGTGCTTAAAGATGCTGCTTCTGCGGCAATCTATGGTACTCGTGCTGCTACTGGAGTTATTTTAGTAACTACTAAAAAAGGAAAATCAGGAAAAATTTCTGTAAACTATAATGGTTTTGCTGGTATTTCTGCTCCGGCTAAAAAATTAGATATGTTGAATGCGACTCAGTATGCAACTCTTATGAATGAAAAATCTTTGAATGATGGTGGTGCTATTAAATATCCAAATCCAGCTGCTTTCGGTAAAGGAACAGATTGGCAAGATGCGATTTTTAACGATTCTGCATTCAGATACACTCATGAATTAAGCATTAGCGGTGGTGGCGAAAAATCTACTTTCTATGCTTCTTTTGGAATTCAAGATCAGCAAGGTATTGTTGTGACAGATATTTCTAACTATACAAAGAAGAATTTCCGATTAAACTCAACACACAAAATTTCTGATTACTTTACTTTCGGACAGACTTTTGGATATACACACCAAAAAACAAAAGGAATTGGTAACGTAAATAATGAGTTTGGTGGACCTTTAAGCTCTGCAATTAACTTAGATCCGCTTACTCCACTTGTAGTTACTGATCCTGCTGTAGCAAACTCAGGTTATTACACAAACCCAAATGTTGTTAGAGATGCAAATGGAAATCCTTACGGAATCTCTTCTCTAGTACAACAAGAGATGACAAATCCACTAGCTTATACTCAAACTAGATTAGGAGGATTTGACTGGTCAGACGATTTTGTTGGTAATGCTTATTTAGAGGCTAACATCACTAGTCATTTAAAATTTAGAACAACACTTGGTGGTAAGTTAGCTTACTGGGGGAATGAAATGTTTACTCCGGTTAACTTCTTAAATCCAAACATGAAAGCTGACAGAAATAACTACAACCAAAATAATGAAAAAGCACTTTCTTGGACTTTGGAAAATACGTTGTCTTATGCTAACAAATTTGGAGATCATAATGTAAGTGTTTTAGCTGGACAAGGTGCTTATGTAGAAAATATTGGTAGTACTATCGGAACAACAATGTTTGGTCTTCCAATTACAAGCTACAAAGATGCGTCTTGGAATTTTGATATTCCTCAAACTGATAGAACAACAAGAACTAGTGATAAAGTAGAGCACAAATTAGCTTCATTGTTCTTACGTGCTAACTACGATTACATGGAGAAATATCTTTTTACTGGTATCGTTCGTCGTGATGGATCAACTCGTTTTGGTGAAAACAATAAATTTGGAGTTTTCCCTTCATTCTCTTTAGGATGGGTAGTTTCTAAAGAAGGTTTCTGGAAAGAAAACAATGTGGTAAACACTTTGAAATTCCGTGGAGGTTACGGAGTGGTAGGTAATGATAACATTGAAGAATTTAAATATAGAGCTACGGTTGTAGGAGGTTACAATTACACTATTGGAAATTCAGGAAGTATTACAACTGGATACGGAAACTCTACTTTGCCAAATGCAAACTTAGGATGGGAAGAAACATCTCAAACTACTGTAGGTCTTGACGCAAAATTATTCAATGATTTTTCTCTTACACTTGATTATTACAAAAAATCAACAAAAGGAATCTTAAGAAACGTTGTAATTCCTGGATATGTTGGAGCAACTGATGCACCTTCTGCTAACATTGCAGATATGGACAATAGCGGTTTGGAGGTTGAATTAGGGTACAAGAAAAGACTTGGAGACTTTAATTTAGGAGTTAATGCAAACTTTGCTTACTTGAAAAACGAAATTACTTACGTAGGATCATCTACTAATTTCATTGTTGGAGATGCTTCATTTCAATCTATGGGACCTGTAACAAGAACACAAGTTGGACATTCATTTAACGAATTCTACGGATTTAAAACAGCTGGAATTTTCCAAAATGAAGCTGAAGTTGCAGCATATAAAAATGCAAGCGGAGGATTAATTCAGCCAAATGCTAGACCTGGAGATTTCCGTTGGGTAGATTCTAATGGGGATGGAACTATTACTGAAGATGATAAACAATTCTTAGGAACAAATATTCCTAAATATACTTTTGGTTTCACAGTAAATTTAGACTACAAAAACTTCGATTTTATGGCATTTACTCAAGGAGCTGCGGGAAGCAAAATTTTCCAAGGTTTAAGAAGATTAGATGTACTTAATGCAAACTACCAAACTAAAGCTTTAGAGCGTTGGGTTGGAGAAGGAACTTCTAACGATTACCCAAGATTGACAAACAATGACCCAAATAAAAACTACACAAACATGTCTGATTTTTACTTGGAAAATGGAAACTACTTACGTTTAAAAGTGGTAACTCTTGGATACACAATGCCAGTTAGTTTATCATCTAAAATTGGAGCAGATAAATTACGTTTTTACCTAACAGGAGAGAACTTAATCACTTTTACAAAATATACTGGATTTGATCCAGAAATTGGAGGCCAAGTTTTTGGTATAGATAAAGGAGTTTATCCGCAAGCAAGATCTATTCTGTTTGGAGCTAACGTTCAATTTTAAAAAAATTAAAGAATCATGAAAACGATAAAATTTAAATATATTTATATAGCTGTGGCACTGGCAGTTCTAGGATCTTGTTCTGAAGATTTTGTGACCACTAATCCTGAAGGAAAATTTGATACAAGTACTTATTTTTCTAACGAGCAGCAATGTTATGCTGCTTTAGTGGGAGTTTACGATCCATTGAGAAAAAATACAGGTGGTTTCGAAAACTTAGTAGCAATGCTAAATGCTGGTTCTGATGATTTTTATGCTGGTGGAGGTAGTTCTACAGATGGAACTGGGATTCAAAATTTCTCTACACACTCACTTTCTTCAATTACTATTCCATCAAGTTACTGGAACGATCATTACCAAGGTATTTCTAGAGCAAATCTTTTGTTATTTAAATTGCCAGCAGCTAATATGAATGATGGAGTTAGAAAGAGATTTACTGCAGAAGCTAAAACATTACGTGCGTTTTACTATTTTAATTTAGTACGAATGTTCAAAAACCTTGCTTTAGTTTTAGAGCCGTTAACTACAGAAACGATCTATACTCCAGAGCAAGTTGCACCAGAAGTAATTTATGCTCAAATCGAAAAAGATTTAACAGAAGCTATTGCAGATTTACCAAATACTGTGGTGGCAGATACTGAAGCAGGAAGATTTAACAAAGGAGCAGCTCAGGCGCTTTTAGGAAAAGTGCTTTTGTTTGAAGGTAAAAAACCTCAAGCAGCTGCTGTTTTAGCAGAAGTAAATGGTACTCCAGGAGGAACAAACCAATATGGTAATAAATTACTAGATAAGTTTAGCGATCTATGGGTAACATCAAATAAATTTAATGCTGAGTCATTAATTGAAGTATCTCACAGTAGTGCAGGAAATTCTGATTGGACTTTCTGGGGACAAGGTAAAGACGAAGGTAACTCTTTAAACATCATGGTTGGACCTAGAGGATATTCTAGACCAAAAGGTTCAGATGCACCAGATCTTCCTGCAGGATGGGCTTTTAACGTTGCAACTCAAAAATTATTTGATGCAATGCAAGGCGATCCACGTAAGGATGCTACAATTCTTGACTTAAAAGCATTAAAAGCAGCAGGAAAAGCAGATTATATTCCAGCTTATCAAGACACAGGATATTTCTTGAACAAATACCTTCCAAGACAATCAGATGTTAGTACAGGTGGTGGTAACTCAGAGTTGAACTACAAACAAAACTCTTATGTAATCAGACTTGCAGATACTTATTTGATGGAAGCAGAAGCTTTAGGATCAGGTCCAAGAGCTCAAGCGTTACTTGATGCAGTTAGAGAAAGAGTTGGATTACCTTCAGTTCCTGTAACATTAGCTGCTATCAAGCATGAAAGAAGAATGGAATTAGCAGGTGAAGGACACAGATTCTTTGATTTAGTAAGATGGGGAGATGCAGCGGCTGCATTATCTGATAGAGGTTTTGATGCTGGAACAGATGAGATTTTCCCAATTCCGTACACAGAACTTAATGGTACTAAATTGAAACAAAATCCTAACTATCAATAGTCTTACTAATTAACCAAAACAAAGAGAAATGAACCTAAATATATATTTAAGAAAAAGTGTATACCTAATGCTAGTTTTAGCATTAGGAACACTAAACAGCTGTAGCGAAGAAGTTAATGAAAACCCTCTTGTAGCTACAAATCTAGATCCTTCGTTTACAATTACACCAGTTGCAGGTGCTATGAATACTTACCTTCTTACAGCACAGCCTAAAGGAGTAATTCTTTCGCAATGGGACCTAGGCGATGGTGCGAGTAATGGAAAAATGAATCAAGTGATTTCTTTGCCTGATGCAGGAACATATACTATTACACATACAGCTGTGGGAGCTGGGGCAGCAATGGCGTCTTCTTCTCAACAGATTGTTGTTGCACAAACAGATCCTGCAAAAGGGAACTTAGTGCAAGGTGGAAATTTTGCAACAGCTGCTGATGTAGCTAAATGGACTAGTGCGCAGTTAAGTCCATCAGGTACTGCATTTTGGTCTTATGGCGCTAATGGTGCTACTATTCATTTACCAGGCGGAGGAGCTCAAGAAGGTATTTATCAAGCAATCGAAGTTGTAAAAGACAGAGAGTATACTATCGATATGACAATTTCTTGCCCTAGCGGTTTAGACGAGACTTGGTTTGAGGTATATGCTGGTACATCAGCACCAAAACCAGGTGTTGAGTATAATGATAACGTAGTGATGGGAATAAGCACTTGGGATGGCTGTGGGACATCTAAATTTGCGGGAAGATTGTCTGCAATCGGCTGTAAGAAAAATAAAGTAACAGGAACAGTTACCAATGTTGTTAAATTCTCTGAAAGCGGAACAATATATCTTTTAATCAGATCAGGAAGTAATAAAAGCACTAATGAGCCAATTACAATCAAAAAAGTTGAGTTCAGAGGAAAATAAAAAGTTAAGTTAAGTTTAAGTTTAAGTTTGGTTGTAAATAGCCCATAATCATTATGAGTATGGGCTATTTTTTAAATCCTTCATAGGTAGAACTCGATTTTGATTTCTTCTAAACTTCAATTTAAAAACATAATAATTGGAAGCGAATGAAAAAAAATAGTTTAAAAATTTTATGCCTTTTGTTTTCAGCTGCTGCTTTTGCACAACAGCCAAAAACAAAAAAAGAGTTTACAACCAACGGCAAGAAAATAACCGTTTACACTACAGCAGAAAACTCTAAATTGCGATTAACCACCACCGATAATTTGACTTTTTCTGCCGCAAAACAGCCTTTAGAAACAGAAACTTCTGTTTTTGTACAGCCAGCTAAAAAATTTCAGACTTTTATGGGAATCGGTGGAGCCATTACAGATGCGAGTGCCGAAATATTTGCAAAACTTTCAAAAGAAAAACAAGCAGAATTCTTAGATGCTTACTACGATCAGCAAAAAGGAATTGGCTATTCTTTGCTAAGAACAACAATTCAAAGTTCTGATTTTAGCAGTGGAAGCTATTCTTATATCGAAGAAGGAGATAAAGAGCTGAAGACTTTTTCTATTGATCATGACAAGCAATATAGAATTCCTTTAATAAAGCAAGCGATACAGAAAGCTGGAGGGAAATTGACAACATACGTTGCTCCTTGGTCTCCAAATGCTTTTATGAAAAGCAATAAAAATGTATTGAAAGGTGGTACGCTGCTTCCAGAATACTATCAGACTTGGGCTAATTTTTATGTAAAGTTTATTAAAGCTTATGAAAAAGAAGGTATTCCAATCTGGGGAACTTCTACGCAAAATGAGCCAATGGCAGTACAGACTTGGGAATCTTGTATTTACACAGCTGAAGCTGAAAGAGATTTTATCAAAAATTATCTTGGACCAACTTTGAAAAAAGAAAACCTTGGTAATAAAAAAATTATTGTTTGGGATCACAACCGTGATTTGATGAATTATCGTGCCAACGTAATTTATTCTGATCCTGAAGCAGCAAAATATGTGTGGGGAATGGGATTTCATTGGTACGAAACTTGGTCAGGCGGAGCGCCAATGTTTGATAATGTTGGAAAAGTAAATGAAGCTTATCCAGATAAAAAATTGATGTTTACTGAAGGCTGCATCGAAAAATTTGACGCATCAAAATATCAATTTTGGGGTAACGCAGAACGTTACGGAATTAACATGATTCATGATTTTAATAACGGAACAGTTGCTTGGACAGACTGGAATATTCTTTTAGATCAGTTCGGAGGACCTAATCATGTTGGAAATTTCTGTTTTGCACCAATTCATGCAGATACGACGACAGGAGAATTAATCTACACACCATCTTATTATTACATCGGACACTTTTCAAAGTTTATCCGTTTAGATGCTGTGCGAGTAAGTACTGCAGTAAGCAAAAGCGCTTTATTGAGCACCTCTTTTTTAAATGCTGACGGAACCATGGCAACTATTGTCATGAACCAATCAGCAAACGATCTTACTTATAATTTGATTATTGGAGATCAAAAGGCTGAAGTAAAAATTCCGGCACACGCTATACAAACACTTGTTTATTAATATTTTGTAGTAAAGTAATGAAGAGGACTAATTTGAATCATCCATCTTAGTCTTCTCTTGCTTTTAATTTTAAAACGATTATTTAAGCAACATGAAAGTTACCTCTCAAATATTTTTATCAGCCTTTATCTTAATGCAATTAAGCTGTTTTACCTCAAAAATGACAGCTCAAAAAAATAATAAAATAAAGGTTTATACTACTGCCGAAAACACCAATTTGAAATTGTCTTTATCAAATGATCTAATTTCAAAAAACAACACTACACAACAAAAAACATCGACAGTATCTATTTTAGTAAATACTGAAAAAACAGACCAAACTTTCCTCGGAATCGGAGGCGCAATTACAGACGCAAGCGCAGAAGTTTTTGCAAAATTATCGCCTAAAAAACAGCAGGAATTCTTAACTGCTTATTACGATAAAAATAAAGGTATTGGTTATACTTTGGCAAGAACAAACATTCACAGCTGTGATTTCAGCAGTGACAGCTATACTTATGTTTCTGAAGGAGACAAAGACCTAAAGACTTTCAATATTGACCACGATCGCAAATATAGAATTCCATTAATAAAAAAAGCAATTAAAACAGCCGGCGGGAAACTAACCTTATTTGTCAGCCCTTGGAGTCCCCCAGCTTTCATGAAAGACAATAACGATATTTTGCACGGCGGCGTTTTGTTGCCTGAATTTGCTCCTGCTTGGGCATTGTATTATACCAAATTCATAAAAGAATACGAAAAAGAAGGAATTCCAATCTGGGGATTAACGGTTCAGAACGAACCAATGGCAAAACAAAGATGGGAATCTTGTATTTATACTCCAGAAGCAGAAAGAGATTTTCTTAAAAATCATCTTGGACCAACTTTAGAAAAAGAAGGACTGGGTTCTAAAAATGTTATTATTTGGGATCATAACAGAGGGGACATGCTAACTAAAAGAGCCAATCTCGTTTTCTCAGATCCAGAAGTTTCTAAGTACGCATGGGGAATCGGATTTCACTGGTATGAAACTTGGAATGGAGGTCCCCCTCAATTCGAGTCTGTGGCAAAAGTTCACGAAGCATTTCCAAATAAAAATTTACTTTTTACAGAAGGCTGCATCGAGAAATTTGATGCTTCAAAATATCAGTTTTGGGGAAATGCAGAACGTTACGGAATCAACATGATTCATGATTTTAATAACGGAACAGTTGGTTGGACAGACTGGAATATTCTTTTAGACCAAAACGGAGGTCCTAATCATGTGGGTAATTTCTGTTTTGCGCCAATCCATGCTGATACCACAAAAGATGAATTAATTTATACGCCAATGTATTATTATATTGGGCATTTCTCAAAATTCATTAGACCAAATGCAAAAAGAGTACTTGAAACCGTAAACGACAAATCGTTGTTAAGCACTTCTTTTAAAAATTCTGACGGACAATTGATTACAATCGTAATGAATCAATCTGAAAAAGAGATTGTTTATTCTTTAGAAAATCAAAAAGAACAAACAACAATTACAATTCCGGCACATGCTATACAGACAATTGTATATTAATTGTCAGCTAACTAAATAACCACGAAATATGAAATTTAATCTAAAGAACACCATAAAAGCGTTTTTCTTTATGGCAGCAGTAATGGCTCAAGTAAAATGCTCTTCTTCAAGCGATCCGGTAGAAAATCCGCCGGTAGACCCGCCAGTAGTAAACCCTCCAGTAGTAGTAACAAACGATGTTGATTTTTGGCTTACAAAAGGCAATCAAAGCGCTTTATTGGCAAAACAATCCGGAACATTAGGATTTGGTACAATAGCAAATGGTTATGCTAATATTGAAGTAAATGCTAATCAAAAATACCAAACTATTGATGGTTTCGGATATACCTTAACAGGAGGAAGTGTAGATGTTATAAACCAATTAAACGCAGCAAAAAGAACAGCTCTTTTGCAAGAATTATTCGGGAATGGCGAAAACTCAATTGGAGTGAGTTATATCAGAATCAGTATCGGAGCTTCAGATTTAAATGCAGCACCGTTTACTTACAACGATCTTGCAGCAGGAGAAACAGATTTAAATCTAGAGAAATTTAGTTTAGAAAAAGACAAAAATCTAATTGCCATGCTGAAAGAAATTGTGGCAATTAATCCTAAAATATTAATCTTAGCAACACCTTGGTCTGCGCCTATTTGGATGAAAGATGTAGCAAGTTTTAAAGGCGGAAAACTGAAAACAGAATATTATGATGTTTACGCTAAATATTTTGTAAAATACATTCAACAAATGAAAGCAGAAGGAATTACAATCGATGCTGTAACTCCTCAAAACGAGCCTTTGCATGACGGGAATAACCCAAGTATGTATATGTCTGCTACTGATCAGGGGAGTTTTATTAAAAAGAGTTTAGGGCCTGCATTTAAAGCCGCAAATCTAAACGTAAAAATTATTGCCTACGATCATAATTGTGATAATCCAAATTATCCAAAAGCAATCTTGGCAGATACAGATGCTTTTCCTTTTGTAGACGGATCGGCTTTCCATTTATATGCTGGAGATATTAGTGCGCTAACCAACGTTTTCAATTCTTATCCAACTAAAAACGTATATTTTACAGAGCAATGGACTTCTTCTGATGGGAAATTTGAAGGCGATCTAAAATGGCATCTTCGAAATGTAATTATCGGATCGATGAGAAACTACAGCAAAAATGCCTTAGAATGGAATGTCGCAAACAATGCAAATTTTGGACCTCACACAGATGGAGGCTGTAACATGTGTAAAGGTGCTATAACTATAACTTCAGGCGATAGTTTTGAGCGCAATGTAGCATATTATATTATTGCACATGCTTCAAAATTTGTTCCGATGGGATCTATAAGAATTGAAAGCAATTCTGGTGGTAGTTTGCAAAACGTGGCGTTTATTACACCTTCAGGTTCTAAAGTATTGATTGTTGAAAATGATGGTTCTGCAACAGAAACTTTCAATATTAAATTTAACGGGAAATGGGTAACAACTTCGCTAGAAGCGGGATCAGTTGGAACTTATACTTGGAAATAAATTTAGAGACAATTCGATATGAAAAAAATAATTTTAACACTACAGCTTCTAGCTTCGATAGCTTCTTTTGGACAAGGTTTTTTACATAGAGACGGACAAAAAATTGTTGATGGTAATGGCAAAAATGTTCTTTTAAGAGGTTTAGGCCTTGGCGGATGGATGGTGCAGGAAGGTTATATGCTAAAGACGCAGCCATTTGCAAGTCCGCAATATCAAATTAAACAGAAAATTCAAGATGTCATTGGCGAAGAAGGAACAAAAGAATTCTATGCTGCCTATAAAGCAAACGGAATTACAAAACGAGATATAGATTCTCTGGCAAAATGGGGTTTCAATTCTATTCGCCTTCCAATGCATTACAATCTTTATACACCACCTATTGAGCAAGAAAAAAATGATGAAATCACTTGGATAGAAGAAGGTTTTACCATGACCGATAATCTACTGAAATGGTGTGCAGAAAATAAAATATATCTGATTTTAGATTTGCACGCAGCGCCTGGCGGACAAGGAAATGATGCTGCAATTTCGGACTTTGATACAACAAAACCTGCACTTTGGCAGAGCGAAGCCAACCAGAAAAAAATGATTGCGCTTTGGAAAAAATTGGCTTCTCGTTACCGTGATAATCCTTGGATTGGAGCGTATGATATTATCAACGAACCTAACTGGAATTTTACAGGATCAAATAAAAATGGTTGCGATGAAAACTCAAACGGACCTTTAAGAGATTTAATGGTTGCTGTTACAAAAGCCATTCGTGAAGTTGATACCAATCATTTAATTTTTATTGAAGGAAACTGCTGGGGAAATAACTACAATGGAATTTTTCCTTTATGGGATGATAATCTGGCTTTAAGTTTTCATAAATATTGGAATTATAATGACAAAGCTTCTATCGAAAAGATGCTAGAGTACAGAGAAAAATACAATGTGCCAATCTGGATGGGAGAAAGTGGAGAGAATTCTAATGTCTGGTTTAAGGATGTTTTAACCTTGGTTGAAAGCCATAATATTGGTTGGGCATTTTGGCCAATGAAAAAAATAGACAATATCGCAGGAGTAGCTTCTGTTACCAAAATTCCTGAATATGATGTTCTGTTGAAATATTGGAAAGATGGCGGACAGAAACCATCACCAGAATTTGCAAAAAAGACCTTGATGAAAATGGCAGACAATTACAAAATGGAAAACGTAACCGTTAAACCAGATGTGGTAGACGCCATGTTCAGACAAGTACAGACTGATGATACAAAACCATACAAGAAGAATGCAGTTCCTGGTAAAATTGCTGCAACGCATTACGATTTAGGAACCAACGGAAAAGCTTATTCAGACACTGATTTTGTAAACTATAGATCGGTAACTGGAAAAGATGATCAATGGAATCGTGGCAACAGCATGAGAAATGATGGAGTTGATATTTTGCCATGTAAAGACAAAGATTCAAATGGTTATCAAGTTTCATTTATCGAAGACGGAGAATGGATTCAATATACCGTTGATGCAAAAGAAGGAACTTATAATGTTGCGATTCGTTATTCTAGTGAAAAAGCGGAAGGGAAATTACACTTAGAAATAGATGGAGTAAAATCAAAAGAAATTACTCTTTCTGCTACGGGAGGAAATGATAAGTGGAAAACAGTTGTTTTATCGAATGTTGCATTGAAATCAGGTTCAAATAAAGTGAAAGCTGTATTTGAAAAAGGAGGTTTTAATTTGAACTATTTTGACTTTGTTTTGAACAAAACAAAAAAATAGCAGAAAATAATATTTATCTTGATATTCAATTTATTAACTAAACCATTTAAATAATAAAAAGATGAAAATAATCAATCTCGCAAATAGAGCAGGAGTATTTACTTTATTACTATTATTTGTATTTCAGTCTTGCAGTAGTAATAATGATACAAAAGAAACTCCTGTAGAGGTAACTCCCGATAAAATTTCATTACAAGTTGACGTAGTTGGAAAAACTGCTGAAATGCCAAATGGAGATGGAAGCGGAAAAATTAATTTAAAGATCGACGCTCTTAATGCAAAGTCATATAAAGTTGTGGTAAACAATGAAACAAAAGAGTTTGCAACTAGTAATTTTTCATATGAGTTTACTCAGCCAGGAACGAAAAGCTATACGATTGATGTTACGGTATTTAATGGAATAAAATATACTAATACTTCTACAACAGTAAATATTTTCGTAGCCAGAAAATTAATCTGGTCTGATGAATTTAATACAGATGGAGCACCAGACTCTTCAAAATGGGGTTACGATTTAGGAAATGGAAACGGTTTTGGGAATAACGAATTACAATATTACACAAACCGCTCTGAAAATGTAAAAATCGAAGGAGGTCTTCTGAAAATCACAGCAATCAAAGAAGCTTACCAAGGAAATCAATATACTTCTACAAGAATGCTGACAAAAGGCAAATTTTCTTTTAAGTACGGAAGAGCCGAGGTTCGTGCAAAACTGCCGGTTGGCGGTGGGACATGGCCAGCTTTTTGGTTATTGGGAGATAATATAGAAACAGCAGGATGGCCTTTGTGTGGAGAAATTGATATTTTAGAATCAGTTGGAAACAATCCAAATGTTATTCACTCGTCACTGCATTCTCCGGGACGTTCAGGTAATACGCCAGACACCAAAACAACAACAGCTCCAAACTCAACAACCGAGTTTCATATTTATGCTGCCGAATGGGATGCCGAAAGCATCAAATTTTTTGTAGACGATAATTTATTTTACACTTATAAAAACTCAAGTACAACTCCATTTAATGCTAAATTCTTTGTGATTCTAAATTTAGCAATGGGAGGAAATTTTGGAGGAACAGTAGATCCAAATTTCAAAAATGCAACCTATGAAATTGATTATGTAAGAGTATATAATTAACATAACTTTTTAATAGATTTTTTTCTTTAAAGTCACGTAAACACTAGCTTTACAAGATTAAAATTTTTTAACATGAAAAAGATAAACAAACTTGTTTTTGCAGTAATGCTGCTTTTAACCGTGAACTCATTTTTTGGTCAGAATTTAAAAATTATGACTTACAATATCCGTTTGGATGTTGCTTCAGACGGAGAAAATGCGTGGCCAAAACGAAAGGATTATTTCACATCTCAAATTGGGTTTTATAGTCCAGAAATTTTCGGAGTTCAGGAAGCAACGCCAAATCAAGTTTTAGATATTGCATCGGCTCTGCCAAATTATAACAGATTTGGAGTTGGGAGAGAAGAAGGCGGATTGGGAGAAGCCTGCACGATTTACTATAAAAAAGATCGTTTTAAAGTTGAACAATCGAACACTTTCTGGTTGTCTGAAACTCCAAATGTGGTTTCGAGAGGTTGGGATGCTGCCTGCAATAGAGTTTGTACTTATGGACTTTTTAAAGATTTAAAAACTAAAAAGTCATTTTGGGTTTTCAATCTGCATTTGGATCATATGGGAGAAGAAGCAAGGGTAAAAGGCGTACAGCTTGTTCTTTCTAAAATGAAGGAACTTAACACTAAAAATTATCCAGCTTTTTTAATGGGTGATTTCAACTCAGAACCAGATACAAAACAGATTAAAGAAATCAAAAATGTGATGAATGACACGAGAGATGTTTCAAAAGAAAAACCTTTTGGGCCTTCAGGAACTTTCAACGATTTCAAACATAACGAACCCGTAACATTATTATTAGACTACATTTTTATCTCAAAAAATAGTGGTTTAACTGTTCAGAAACACGCAGTGTTAAGTGATTCTAAAGATTTAAAATATCCGTCGGATCATTTGCCTGTCTTAATAGAAATAGATTAAAAATGAAAAACATCAACAAAAAACTTCAAATCCTGGTTTTACTGCCGTTAATTGCGATGCAGTTCAATTGCGGATCTTCAAAAAGTGTTACTGCCAATTCTGGAAAAGTAGAATCTTGGATTACTACTACAGATGAAACTTCAAAACTTAAAAAACAAACTGATTTGGTTTTTAGTTCAGAAACAAATTCAAATCAGACAATCGAGATTAATCCAGCTGAAAAATTTCAAACCATCGAAGGTTTCGGATTTTCATTAACAGGAGGAAGTGCTCAAGCTATCAAAAAATTAGATAAAGCAAAAAGAGAGGCTTTGCTTCAGGAATTATTTTCTAGAAAAAATGACGCGATTGGTTTAAGTTATTTAAGAATCAGTATTGGAGCATCAGATTTGAATGAAAAAGTTTTTTCGTATGATGATATGCCAGAAGGACAAACAGATATGAATTTGGAACACTTTAATCTTGGTCCAGATTTAGACGATGTAATTCCGGTTTTAAAAGAGATTTTAGCCATAAATCCTAAAATTAAAATAATGGGTTCTCCATGGTCGCCTCCAGTTTGGATGAAAGATAACGGAAGCTCAAAAGGCGGAAGCTTACAGCCAAAATACTATGGAGTTTACGCTCAGTATTTTGTAAAATACATTCAAGCAATGAAATCTCATGGAATTGCTATTGATGCCATTACGCCTCAAAACGAACCATTGCACCCTGGAAACAATCCAAGTTTGTTAATGTTGGCAGAACAGCAGGCAGATTTTATCGGGAATCATTTAGGTCCCGCTTTCGCGAAAGCAGGAATCAAAACCAAAATTATTGTTTACGATCACAATTGCAACAAACCAGAATATCCTTTGACGATTTTAAGAGATCCAAAAGCAAATCCGTTTGTGACAGGATCAGCTTTTCACTTATACGAAGGAGATATTAGCGCTTTGACTACTGTTCATAACGAATTTCCAAATAAAGATTTGTATTTTACAGAACAATATACAGGATCGGGAACCAATTTTGAAACAGACTTAAAATGGAGTGTGAAAAATGTAGTAATTGGTTCTATGAGAAACTGGAGTAAAAATGCACTTTCGTGGGGATTGGCAAATGATGAATTCTATAAGCCTTTTACGCCAGGAGGATGTTCAACTTGCAAAGGAGCTTTGATGATTGATCAGAACCAAAATATTAAAAGAGAAGTTGGATATTATATTATCGGACATGCTTCTAAATTTGTTCCAGAAGGTTCGGTAAGAATTGGAAGTAATATTGCGGGAGATTTATACAACGTAGCTTTTAAAACGCCATCTGGACAGACCGTTTTAATTGTAGAAAATGACGGAGCTTCAGCTGCAACATTTAATATTAAATACAACCAAAAACAAACCACAACCACTTTAAACGCGGGTGCAGTAGCAACTTACGTTTGGTAAACAACTTAAACACATGAGAAAAACAACAACAATTATGCTGTTTATGCTTTCGCTTTTAGCGTCGGCACAACAGCAGACAATAGATCAGAAAGTCAATGATCTATTGAAGAAAATGACAATCGAAGAAAAAATTGGTCAGTTAAATCAATATACTGGCGATAATCAGGCAACGGGTCCAATTACAATAAACCCAAACAAACAAGCTGAAATAAAAGCAGGTTTAATCGGTTCGATGCTAAACGTAATCGGAACAAAATATACCAGAGGATATCAGGAATTGGCGATGCAGTCAAGACTTAAAATTCCGTTGTTATTTGGTCAGGATGTTATTCATGGTTACAAAACTACTTTTCCGCTTCCGTTAGCCGAAGCAGCAAGTTGGGATTTGCAAGCAATTGAGTTAGCGGCAAGAGTTGCAGCAACAGAAGCTGCAGCAAGCGGAATTCACTGGACATTTGCGCCAATGGTAGATATTAGCCGCGATCCTCGTTGGGGACGTGTAATGGAAGGAGCAGGAGAAGATACTTATCTAGGTTCTAAAATTGCTTATGCAAGAGTAAAAGGTTTTCAAGGAAATAAACTAGGAGATTTAAACTCAGTTATGGCCTGCGTTAAACACTTTGCAGCTTATGGAGCTGGAGTTGGAGGAAGAGATTATAACTCTGTAGATATGAGCGAAAGAATGTTATGGGAAACCTATTTGCCACCATTTAAAGCGGCTTTAGATGCTGGTGCAGCAACATTTATGAATTCATTTAATGATATTAACGGAATTCCAGCAACTGGAAATGTGCATTTGCAGAGAGATATCTTAAAAGGGAAATGGAACTTTCAAGGTTTCGTAGTTTCAGACTGGGGATCAATTGGAGAAATGGTGGCTCATGGTTATTCTAAAGACCTTAAAGAAGCTGCTTATTCAGCTATTACTGCAGGAAGCGATATGGATATGGAAAGTAATGCATACCGTAAGAATTTAGCAGAGTTAGTAAAAGAAGGCAGGGTTTCTATAGATTTGGTTGATGATGCGGTAAGACGTATTCTTCGCAAGAAATTCGAATTAGGATTATTTGATGATCCTTATAGATATTCTGATGAAAAACGTGCCGAAAAAGCATTAAACAATCCGGAACACAGAAAAGCAGCTCGTGAAGTTGCGGAGAAAAGTATTGTTTTATTAAAGAATGAAAATCAGACTTTGCCAATTTCTAAAAATGTAAAAACAATTGCATTTATTGGACCAATGGTTAAAGAATACAAAGAGAATATGGGCTTTTGGTCTGTAGAACTTCCAGAAGTTGATTACAATAAATGGATCGTTTCGCAATGGGATGGATTGCAAAACAAAGTTGGTAAAAACACTAAATTATTGTACGCAAAAGGTTGTGATATCGAAGGAACAAACAAAGATGGTTTTGCAGAAGCTGTTGCAACAGCGAAACAAGCAGATGTTGTAATCTTGAGTATTGGAGAAAGACGCGACATGAGCGGTGAAGCCAAAAGTAGAAGTGACTTGCATTTGCCAGGAGTTCAAGAAGATTTAGTAAAAGCAGTTATGGCAACAGGAAAACCAGTTGTAGTTTTAATAAACGCTGGAAGACCTTTAGTTTTTAACTGGACAGCAGACAACGTTCCTGCAATTGTTTACACTTGGTGGTTAGGAACTGAAGCTGGAAATGCAATTGCAAATGTTTTATTTGGAGATTATAATCCGTCAGGAAAACTACCAATGACTTTCCCGAGAGAAGTAGGGCAGGTGCCAATTTATTACAATCACTTTAGTACAGGAAGACCAGCTAAAGATGAAAACTCAACAAACTATGTTTCAGCTTACATCGATTTGAAAAATTCTCCAAAATATCCTTTTGGATATGGTTTAAGCTATACAACGTTTGATTATTCTGGTTTGAAATTATCTTCGACTAAAATAAAAAGCAATGAAACAATTAAAGTTTCTTTCCAATTGAAAAACAGTGGAAAAGTTGCTGGAGAAGAAGTAGTGCAATTGTATTTGAAAGATAAATTTGGTTCTGTAGTAAGACCAGTTTTAGAATTGAAAGATTTTCAAAAAGTGAAATTAAATGCAGGAGAATCTAAAACAATCGAATTCACAATCGATAAGGAGAAGCTTTCTTTCTATAATGATAAAGTAGAATGGGTTGCTGAACCAGGAGATTTTGAAGTTATGATTGGAGCTTCATCAGCAGATATTAAATTAAAATCAGATTTTGAATTAGTAAATTAAATTAAAAACGGGGCTTCTTTTTGAGCCCCGTTTTTTTTATCAAAATTATTTTAGTCGTTTCTTGAAACTGTATTTAAGCATATTCATTAAGCCTTGTTCGATAATATCGATTCCAATTCCATAATTGCTGTCTGCGATTTCATGATGTGCATTTCTAAAATCTTCAAAATCTTCACTTGGAATTTCTAAATTGATCAATGGTTTAAAATCGACATAAATAGAAGCACCATTTTTAGTTACTTTTTTGCGACTTGTATAATCAAAATATGGATTTGTAATAGTGCTTTCTTGAATAGTATATTTTTCTTGAGTATCTATTTTCTGATCTGTCGATAAGTTGATTTCGTATTTTTCGTTGTCAAAATTATGCCAGAACGAAACATCGCTGTGTATAAAATCGCGTGCCGAGTTTTTAACCACATTTCGATCAAAATACATTAAGAAACGATTCTTTTCGGCATCTGTAAAATACGGATTTTCGACAGAAGTGTTATACTGAATCGTAAACTCATTCAGCTTTTTATCATCGCTCACAATTTCAATTGAAGCATCTTTAAAAATAGTTCTGATATCCGTTCCGTTTCTGTCGTTAGAATAATTTAAGGCATAGAATAAGAAATTATTCCAGCTGTCAATTATTTCTCTTTTATTCGTGTTTTTAAAATATTTACGCATATAATTGGCACGATTTCCTTTGTAAGTCGAAACCAATTTTAACTGGCCTATATTACTTTGAGCACTGAAATCTGCTTTTTCAGTTATACCATAATATGGAAATTTATACGGTTCTTTAATCGCTAATTCCTGATTTGGTTTTACCTCCAAATAATGCTTAAAGTAGATAAAACCACGGTTTTCAAGCAATCCAAATTCATCTCTTGAGGTGGCATCAACAAAATACGTTTCTCTTTTGTGTTTAATTTTTACAATAACATGATTAAAAGTCAGCAGAGAAGGAAGATAATATTTAATATAATGGTCCGAATTAAAGTTTACCAATACTACAGAAGAATCAACATCGATATAATCCAGAACCACTTTCAATAAAACCGATTTTGCCTTACAATCGCCTTGTTTATTTTCATAAGTTACAGATGGCTCTTGCGGTTTGTGGCCGTTCATTTCGTCAGCATTAAAAACATAATACACATGATTCTGTACATAATCAATCGCAAATTGCAGCTTCTCGTCTTGATCTGCAATGGCATCGAGCTTTTCAACAAGATTTGGAGCAAATTCTTTTAGAGAAGCTTTATTGTATATTTCTTCATAAAGCGGAGAAATGTAATTAGATAAATCAATCCAATTACGATCTGTAGCAAAATCAATAAAAGGAGCAATTTCTCTATTAACGTCAAAAGAGTTAATGTAATTTTCTTTGTCAATAACAAAACGCTCTCCTTTTTTCAGGTGATTGATTTCGGGTGCTATAACATTTCCCTCTTCATCTCTATAGAATGTCTGTTTGTAAGCGATTGTTTCTTTTCTATCATTGATAAAAGAAAACTTATACTTTCCGTAAGCCCAATAAGAACTTGGCGTTACATACACATATTTAAGAAACTCCTTTCTCATAAAATCGCGATCTGTAAAAACCTTTGTGCGAGAATCTTCGGTAATTAAAACATCATAAAGGCGTAAATCTTTAATCGTAATATTTACTTTTTTATTACTGCTCAAAATACCGCCTTCACTCTGATTTTCGCTATCCAAAACTTTAATTTTGGTATCTGGAATTTTATCAATCAAAACACCATCTCTTAAAACACTAATTCTATGTATAACATAAGTTTCATTTTCTTCGACAACAACATCTCTTACCGAAGCACTTTCTAGGTTTGAAGGTTCGTTAAGCGTATAAGCAACGCAAGCATATTCGCTGTTTTCGGTATCGCTTGTATAATAAATTTTATCTAAGAAGTAGCAGAAATCACGTCCTTCGTCAACTTGTTTATTCGAGAAATCGGATTCTTTTATATATTCAATAAGCTGATGATCATCAATTGAAGGAGCCCAATTTTCTGGTTTTTGAATTTTATAACTTTCTGATTCAATGATATTTTCCATGATTCTTTTTACAGGTGTATATTCTTACTTTAAAAACAGCTAAAGTAACTAATAAAAGTTCATTTTTTTCTATAATCGTGTGAAATTTGTAATAAAAAAAGCCTCACTAAAAGTGAGGCCGGATTATAAATTATAAACAGGGACAAGGTTATTTTATAACAGTATTTACAAAATCCATGGCGCCAATTCCTTTATAAGAAGCATACAAAGCTTTGTCAAACGCTTCTTGTTTTGCTTTTTTGTTTTTTGCATCAGTTTCAACAATCATCTCGTTGAAAATTCTTTCTTGTTCTTCACTATATTTCAAGGAAGCTTCTAAGAGATAGGTTTTAGAAACAAACCCAAAAGAATTTAGAATCTTACTTCTAATCTTTTGATTAAAATTTTTTAAAGTATTGGTATTCATGATGTTCTACATTTAATTTCTACACTCACTTTGAAGATAAATGGTAGCTTTGTATTATTTTTCTTTGTCTTTTGATTTCAATTATAACAATTAAAATCTTTAATGTGTTATTATGACGCAATGTACTTATTTTTTTTAAATTTGATTTTAAATTTTCGTTAAAATTGTGGTTTAAACACTTCTGTTTTAATTGAAAATCATCTCTTTATAAAAACACTTGAGTTTTATAAAAATGGAGTAAATTGCAACGTTATTAAAAGAAAGAATTTATAAAGATTTTTGATGTTAAAAGACATTATAGATAATAACGAAAATTACCAGCCTGGACTTTCCATAGATTGCGTCATTTTTGGTTTTCATGATAATCAATTAAAAGTTTTATTGATTAAAGTAGAGCGAGCCAATAAATGGTCTTTACCTGGCGGATTTATCCCAGTTGATCAGGATATAGATGCGGCTGCGATCACAGTATTGAATAGCAGAACCGGTGTTGACGGTGTTTTTTTAAGACAATTTGCAACCTTTGGGAAGGTAGATCGTAACAAACAGCATTTTGATAAAAAAACGCTGGAATACCTTAAAATTGAGGAAGCAAAAGGAAAATGGCTTATGCGCCGTTTTGTTACGATTGGCTATTATGCTTTGGTCGATTTTTCGAAAATCCTTCCAAATCCAGCAAACCGACATGAAATAGTAGAATGGATTGACCACAAAGAAGTTCCTGAACTTATTTTAGACCATCGCGAAATTCTGGATAAAGCACTAGATACTCTAAGAATCGAATTGAATTTAATGCCAATAGGTTACAATTTATTGCCAGAGAAATTTACAATTCCAGAATTGCAGAAATTATACGAAACGATTTTGGATAAAAAATTGGATCGTCGAAATTTTTTAAGAAAAATAACCAATATCGGAATCCTTACCAAACTTGATGAAAAGAAAAGCAACGTAGCGCATAAAGCTCCAAATCTTTATTCTTTTGATAAAGAAAAATACGATGAGGTTCTTAAAAACGGACTGAATCAAGGCTGGTAAGAAATAATAATTTAAAATGCACGGTTATGATTTCAATTGAAACCTTTAGAAAATTAGCGTTATCATTTCCAAATGCAACAGAGGAACCTCATTTTGAGAAAACTTCTTTTCGAATCAAAAAGAAGATTTTTGCCACTTTTGACGAAAAAAATAATCATGCCGTTTTAAAATTAAATGAAATTGATCAGTCGGTTTTTTGTGCGTCAAGCGAAAAGATTTTCTATGAAGTTCCAAACAAATGGGGAAAACAAGGCTGGACAATTGTTGAACTTTCAAGAGTGAGACCCGAAATGTTTGAAGATGCCTTGATACGATCTTACGAAACTGTGGCTTCACAAAAGAAATGAAATTGCTATCTCACAATTGTTCTAAAAGTCAAATTAACCCTCGCTTTTTGTGTAGTTTTTGTTGGAGGAAGTCTGTGAAGCCAATACGTTTGCGTTTCATCTTTCATAACCAATAAACTTCCATGTTCCAAAATTATAGACACTGTTTCTTTTGATTCTTTATGTTTGAAAGCAAATTTACGTTCGGCACCAAAACTCACAGAGCCAATTGCGCCATTTTTCTTTAAATCTTTTTCGGCATCGCTGTGCCAAGCCATTCCTTCTTCTCCAGTATGATATAAATTTAGTAGACAGGAATTGAAAGTTTCACCGGTTTTTTCTTCAATGATTTTTTTTAGTTTCAAAAGTTCAGGCGTCCAAGGCAAAGCTTTTTTTGTTGTATTCGAATAAGTATATTCAAATTCCTGATCGCCGTACCATGCAACTTTTCTTTT
Organism: Flavobacterium sp. LPB0248; assembly: GCF_013388355.1. Classification (GTDB taxonomy): domain Bacteria; phylum Bacteroidota; class Bacteroidia; order Flavobacteriales; family Flavobacteriaceae; genus Flavobacterium. The sequence continues at coordinate 1,967,754 of NZ_CP058246.1, read as the reverse complement.
CGTAAGGATTAGTTTTCCAAAGATTATCGCTTCATCATTCTTCCATTCGATTGTATTTAGTAAAACATCACGGTAAAAGTCGGCTTCTGTTCTCGAAAATAATTTTCCATAATAATTCACCGTTCCATCTTTTGGAAGCAGATTAGTTGTTTCGTCTGTTTGAGGATTAAATAAGTCCATTTTTCCATTTTTGATATTCTGATTTCATGCAGTGACCGCAAGGTCTGAAACCATTTTGAGAGGCATCTACTTCAGAAGAAAAGAAGACACGATTTTCTCGTTTCATTCTTTTTCCCGAAGAACATTTAAGTGTTCCATAGATTTTTAATTTCTGGTTGCCACCGAAACAAATTTCGCCTTTTTTAATTTTATTTCGAAGATCTGAATCGGTTATTTTGCTATGTTGAAGCATTTGTTTTGTGTTTTGTTTTGTGTTTTTTCGCCACGAATTCATGAATTTTCTTTTTAAAATCTTTGCGATTATTTATTCGAATTAATTCTAATAATATCAGATAAAGTATGTAAAAGAATAATTCGTGAATTACTTCGTCCGTTCGCTATCACTCGGGTCGTGGCGGAAAAAAATATTCACGAAAGGGCATCATGAAAAATAATTCCCAACGTATACCTTTCACCCGAATGCACTTCGCTTACACCATGTTTCATATTTACACGATAATAGCCTTTTGTACCTTTTACAGGTCTGAAATTGGTTGTAAAAACTAGAATATCTCCTTTTTTAGGTTTTAAGACAATCGCTTTAGATTGTGCTCTTGGAGTTTGCTGCGTTAGAACAAATTCACCGCCAGTAAAGTCTTCATCAGGTTCGTTTAAAAAAAGTACAATCTGAATAGGAAAATAAACATCTCCATATAAATCCTGATGCAAAGTATTAAAGCCACTTTTGCCATATTTTAGAATTAAAACGGTAGCCTTCAGCTGATTATTGTCATGACATTGTTTTAGTAAATCTTCATGTTTGATTGGAAAAACAGTATCAATATTTAAAGCTCTCATCCAAGCATTTGCAATTGGAGCTAATTTAGGATAAATCGAAGAACGTATATTTTGAATTAAATCTGGAAGCGGATAATTGAAATATTTGTATTCGCCCAAACCAAATCGGTAGCGTTCCATTACAACTGTTTTTCGGTATATGGATGGATTGTCATAATCGAATTTTAAGTCTTCGCATTGCTCGTTATTTAGCACTTTTGGAATAATTGCAAATCCATTTTCGTGCATAGATTCAGTGATGCTTTCCCAGTCTTGAGAAGCAATTTTGGATTGTATATTTTGCATAGTAATTTAGATAGAGATTTTTTTTCTGCCACGAATTCACGAATTTTCTTTTAAAATCTTTGCGATTATTTATTCGAATTAATTCGAATAATATTAGATAAAATATTTAAAAAAGAAAATTCGTGAATTCGTGGCAGAAAAACTTATAGATTTATTTGCGCACCTTCCCAGCCAATAATGGCTGTTTTTCGCGTATTCCCCCACATATAGCCACCAAATGTTCCCGAAGATTGAATCACACGGTGACAAGGAATTAAAAATGCAACAGGATTGCTTCCAATTGCAGTTCCAACTGCTCTTGATGCATTTGGTTTCTGAATTTGTTGTGCAATAGAACCGTAAGTTGAGAGGTGTCCCATTGGGATTTTCAGTAAAGTTTCCCAAACTTTCAGCTGAAAATCGGTTCCTTTTAAATGAAGTTTGATTTCTGATAATTTGCTCCAATCATTCTGAAAAATAAATAGCGCATTTTGCTGTGCTAAGTCTAGTTTTTGAGTAAAAGAAGCATTTGGAAATTTATCTTTTAAGGCAGCAAGTCCAGTGATTTCATCTTCGGCGAAAGCCATAAAACAAACGCCTTTTGAGGTCGATGCAACAATGATATTTCCAAACGGACTTTCGGCAAAACTGTAGTTAATAGCCAGATTTTTTCCGCCATTTTTATATTCTGCAGGCGTCATTCCTTCAATATTAACAAATAAATCATGCAGTCGGCTAGTGCCAGAGAGTCCAGTTTCGTAAGCCGTTTCAGAAATCGTTGCCTGATTTTCTTTGAGTAATTTTTTGGCGTGTTCGATACTTGTAAATTGCAAAAATTTCTTCGGACTCGTTCCTGCCCATTCACTAAAAAGTCTCTGAAAGTGAAACGGACTTAAATGTACTTTTTCTGCAACCTCATCAAGATTGGGCTGATCTTTAAAATTTGCTTTGATATAATCGATTGCTTCTGCAATGCGGTTATAATTAATGGTTTCTTGTGTGTTCATTTTTCTTCCATTTTATAAGGCAAAGATCGATTGGTTTTGGCAGGTATAAAATCCGAAACTTGCTTTGTTTTTTTGTTTCGGGTTTCCAGTTTCAGGTTTCAACTTAACTTGAAACCTGAAACTGGAAACAAAATTTTACAATTCTTTTTCCATCTTAAAGTTAATTAGTTCAACGTCCAAGCGAATATTTTTCTGTTCGGCTTTTACAACAAATCCTTTCTTTTCAAAAAATGGTTTTGCTGTTATGCTGATATCTGAAGTTATTATTTTTGAATGATGTTTTTTAGCTTCAATTTCTAATTCGTTTAACATTTTGTCTGCAATTCCTTGTCGCTGAAAATCTTTATGAATATAGAAGAAATCAATGTAGTTTCCGTCTTTTAAGGTTCCAAAACCCGCAATTTTATTTTTAATCATAGCTAATAAAACAAATTGTGTTTCTATAACAGCAGTCCAGCGTTCTGTATTTTTTACACCAGAAATCCAGGCTTCTATTTGAGCTGTATTATAATCGTTTTTGCAGACAGATTGTATGGTTTCGATATACAATTGCTGCATTTCGGTAAGATCTGAGATTGTAGCTTTTCGAATGTCCATGTTTTATATTTTTTAAAATAGGCTAAGGGTTAATTAAGGTGTACTTGGCAGTACTCTGATTTCCGGTAATATCAAAAAGTTTTAATGATAATCCTTTTTTTAAATCTCGGCTTGCGGTAGCTGCAGAAATATCCTTAAAAACATGCATATAATCTTTCCTGGTAAATTCCTTAATTCCTAGAGAATAAAAATACTCTAATCGGTCAATGTCTTTTATTGTTCTGTTATCGTAATTAAGTAGGTTTTCCAATGATTTATTTATTACATCTAACATATACTCGATAAAATAAGTTGATTTACCACTGCTATCACTCATTGCGAGAGATTTGTAATAACGGTCTTGCGTTTTGCTTATCAATGTCTCAAAAGGTAAAAATTCGAAAACAGGGTATTCTTCCATTAGAATAATTGTCTGCCATAATCTTCCCATCCTGCCGTTTCCGTCTAAAAAAGGATGAATAAATTCCATTTCATAATGGAAGACACAACTTTTTATTAAAGTTAATTCATCTTTATTTTTTAAATAGTCAAATAAATCATTCATTAAAAAAGGAACATTCTCGTAAGGAGGAGCTATATGTGCAACTTTTGTCCCTTTTACAATTCCAACTCCTTGTTTTCGATACTTTCCTGCATCAAGAACGAGGTCTTTCATTAATAGCTGATGAGCACTTAAAAAGCTTTTTGAAGAAGTTGATTTATATTCTCCTAATTTATCATAAACTTTGATTGCATTTAAAACTTCTAAGACATCTTTTTGTGGGCCAATTACTCTCTTGTTTTCAATTAATGCAGTAATTTGTTCTTCTGTTAAAGTGTTTCCTTCAATTTGTAATGAAGAATGTATTGTTTTAATTCTATTCTGCTTTCTAAGTTTTGGAGATTGCTTGTCAAGGTATAAGATGTTCAACGCTCCAATCTTTTCAGATATAGAACTTATTAATTTTAATATGATGGGAGTAATGTCATAAGGTGGTTTCATGATAGTATCATTTGATACTATCAAAAATAATATTTTTTGATTTAATGCGCCGTAGTTTTAGAAAAAACATTGATTACAATCACACCAATTATAATTAAACTCAATCCAATTATAGCGGGTAAATCTGGGATTTCTTTGAAGAAAATGGCGCCAATTGCTGTAATTAGAACAATTCCGACTCCAGACCAGATGGCATAAGCGAATCCGACGGGAATGGTTCTGATAGCAAAACTCAAACAATAAAAAGCGCCACAATAGCCAATAATGGTAATAATACTCGGAATAAGTTTGGTAAATTCTTCAGACTTTTTTAATGCCGATGTTGCAATAATTTCAAAAACTATAGCGATAAATAAAAATAAAAAATTCTTCATGATTGTCGTTTTTTACAAAGTTAAGCTTTGTTTGAAACGGACAGGAATTTATTTATCGAATATGAATTTCTGTTTCATTATTTTTTACTTCATCAAAACAATCAATGCATAGCATTTTAAAATCTGCCCTGGCTTGAAAAACTTCTGTCCATTCTTCGCCATTATCAAGAAGCCATTGTTCGCATTCTCCGCACCAAGCAATTTGAGGAAGATCTTCCTCGGCTTCTGAATAGTAGAAACCAATTTTTTCTTTAGAGTCTGTTGCCATTGCAATATGAATGCAGCCAAAAGTCATTTCTTTTGTGCCATGTATTTCGCATAAAACTTTTTCGATCATAATTTTTTTTCGCTTTTTTATGAGTTCTTGAGTTTCAAATTTAAACTTAAAATTTCAAGAGCTATAAATAATAACGATCTATTTATAGCTTCTGTTTTGCCTTTGCGTGAGGGATAGGAGCTGGCTACCAAAGTAGCGCGGATAGCCCGACATAATTTAAGAAAAGGCCCAATGCACGCAAAGTAGATTGGGCCTTTTTTAAAATTATGGCACGCCCTGATTAATTTTAGATTTTAAATATCTCTTTTAAGGATTGAATGATAATCCTACGCTGAAAAACAATCTTACTTTGTCGATATTGTTTATCCATGAAGTATCAAAATGAATCGGGCCTAAAATGGATTGATAGGAAATCGCTGCACCTCCTGATATTACTAAGCTGGTATCGATGTTGTTATCCCAATTTCCTTTTGGATTAAAAGCATGCTTTATATAATCGTTGAAGGTGTCAAAACCAACAGAAGCGATATTGAAGTGAGGAGTAAGGTAAATTTTTCCAATTAAGTTTATTTGAGCCCCAAGTTTGAGACCCATATATTGTGTAACATTAAGTTCGTCTTCATGAAGTCCTGCAAACGAGAAGCGATTGCTTCCAGAGCTTGGAATAATACCGCCTATGAAATATTTTGCCGCATAACCAAATCCTGAAAACGGAATATCATCATGTTTAAGTTTATCCTGAAAAATAAAATAAGAGTCAAACCCTATTATTCCTGTAATTTTCTTTTTAATAGCTAATCTCTTCTCGTAAGTTAAACCAAATTTGGTGTAGCCATTTGTTGAGCCAGAAACTCGTGTTTGGTCTGGATCAGAAAAAGCAGCGTCGATATCAGTAAGAAATGATCGTGCTACATTTGATTTTATAATTGTCCCTTCTGTGGCAAAGAAAACTCGATCCATGTCATTGTAAGAATAATGCAAGTTGAACTCGATGTTGTTAAAGCTATAGTTGTTTATGCTCACAGAATTAGGGTTGTATTCTCGGTCATATTTTGGTTTTAGATTGGTGTAGCTATAGTTTAAGCCAAAACCCAAATAACTTTTTAAAGAATTTATATTTCTATTTACCTCATTGTTAATTTCAACAGTGTTGTAAAGTATATTATCGGATGCTTTGCCATTGATATAAATTTCTTGGCGAAGTAAAGCCCCATAAGCTTCAGAGATCCACCACCATTCTCTATGCTGTCCAAAATTTTTCTGATAATTGATTCTTGCTTTTGGCTGTTCGGCAATATCTACCGTTAACAGAAGACGTGAGGCATCGGCAAGAACATTTCTTCCTGTGTAGTTAAAAATTATTCCGACACCTCTGTAAGTGTCATAATGGACTGATGTGTTTAGCTGGTTTTTGGCACGTTCAAATCCGAACAATGTAATGCCTAGTTTATCTTCGTCTTTAATGAAATAACTATACGTAATCTCGTCAAAAAGATTAGTTCCCATTGCTCTATTAATGCCCGCTATTAAATCTTTGGTAGTGTATTTTACATGAGTTTTTAGATTTGCCCTTCCGACAACCAACGGCATATTTTCGGGACTTATTTTTTGATAAACGATTGTATCCAATACAAACTCATTTGGCATATCGGGCAATTTATGAGTTCGTTGCTGAAATCCTTTTAACTTTTCTGAAAGCGCAATTAAAGCTGGAAGATTTTGATTTGTGGCAATTTTACCGTCTTTGTAGATTTCGTTGCTATCGGCAAAATCGGCTGTTGAGAAACGGAGATTGGGTAGGTGATCAACCAATATGTTACATAAATCGCGGTTTGCAGGATTCTTGATGTTGCTCGGAAACATGCTGGTCTGCATTAATATGGTCATAAGATTGTTTAACTTATCTACAGGTTCCATTCCGCCTCCCACATCACTTCCAATAATAATATCGGCACCCATTTGTTTGGCAACATCAGTCGGGAAATTATTTAATACTCCACCGTCTACCAAAACTGTTTTTCCGTAAGGCATTGGCTTGAAGATAGCAGGCAGCGACATACTGGCGCGCATGGCGTAAGATAAACTTCCTTTACTTAAAATAACTTCTTTTCCTTCGACCAAGTCTGTGGCCATAGCTCTGAAAGGAATCGGGAGACTGTCAAAATCTTTGACATTGTATACAGGGAAAGTTAATTCAGAAAGGTATTCTCTTAGATTTTGATCATTTAGCAGAGAACCAATGCTGTTAAGTTTTCCGTCTTTAACACCTATTCCGACTAAATATCGTTGAAATTCTCTTTTTTCTTCGGCACTTACAGCTCGTAATGACTGACCTCCGCCTAAGAGTTTATCCCAATAAATATCTTTGGTAATTTTTTCTATGCTATCACCCGAATATCCCATTGCATATAAACCACCAATAATACTTCCCATACTGTTTCCAACAATAAGATCTGGAACGATGTGAAGTGAATCTAATTTTTGCAAAAGAGGAATATGTGCAATTCCTTTTGCGCCGCCACCGCTTAGTACTAACACAACTTTAGGCTTTTTTTCCTGAGAAAAAATAATTTGTGGGAGAATTAGTAAAAATAAGAAGACGAGTAAATAAGATGTTTTTTTCAATTTTTTTACTATTTAAGTATTTGATAAATAGATTCTTATTCTGGTTATTAAAAGTAAGCAGATATTTATAAAAGTACAATTTTTTGATAGAAATGTTTTACCTGAAACATAAAAACAGAAAACCCGACAGATTTTTAAAATCTGTCGGGTTTGAATATGTAATAAATCTAAGATCTACTCCCGATAACTATCGGGATTAAATCTAAAATAGATTAATATCTGTAGTACTCTGGTTTGAATGGACCTTGAACTTCAACACCAATGTAAGCAGCTTGATCTTCTCTTAGAACTTCAAGTTCAACGCCTAATTTAGCTAAGTGTAAAGCAGCAACTTTTTCATCTAAATGTTTTGGTAACATATAAACTTCATTTTTGTAAGCCGCGCTGTTGTTCCATAATTCGATTTGAGCTAAAGTTTGGTTTGTAAATGAGTTACTCATTACAAAACTTGGGTGACCTGTAGCACAACCAAGGTTTACTAAACGACCTTCAGCCAAGATAATGATATCTTTACCGTTGATGTTGTATTTGTCAACCTGAGGTTTGATTTCGATTTTAGATGCACCGTGGTTTTTGTTTAACCAAGCCATATCAATTTCGTTATCAAAGTGACCAATGTTACAAACAACAGTTTTGTCTTTCATTTGCTCAAAGTGCTCTCCAAGAACGATATCTTTATTTCCTGTAGTTGTAATGATGATGTCAGCATTAGCAATTACAGTGTTTAATTTTTTAACTTCATAACCGTCCATTGCAGCTTGTAAAGCACAAATTGGATCGATTTCAGTAACAGTTACAATAGAACCAGCACCTCTGAAAGAAGCTGCAGTTCCTTTTCCAACGTCACCGTATCCACAAACGATTACTCTTTTTCCAGCTAACATTAAGTCAGTTGCACGACGTACAGCATCTACAGCAGATTCTTTACATCCGTATTTGTTATCAAATTTAGATTTAGTAACAGAGTCGTTAATATTGATTGCAGGCATTGGAAGAGTTCCAGCTTTTACTCTTTCGTAAAGTCTGTGAACACCTGTTGTAGTTTCTTCAGAAAGACCTTTAATTCCAGGAACTAATTCTGGGTAACGATCGATAACCATGTTAGTTAAATCTCCACCGTCATCTAAGATCATGTTCAATGGTTTTCTGTCTTCACCAAAGAAAAGAGTTTGCTCAATACACCAGTCAAATGATTCTTCGTCAAGACCTTTCCAAGCGTAAACTGAAATTCCAGCAGCAGCAATAGCAGCAGCAGCCTGATCTTGAGTAGAGAAAATGTTACAAGAAGACCAAGTAACTTCTGCACCAAGAGCAATTAAAGTTTCGATTAAAACAGCAGTTTGAATCGTCATGTGTAAACATCCAGCAATACGAGCACCTTTTAATGGTTGTTCGTCTTTATATTCAGCGCGAAGTGCCATTAAACCTGGCATTTCAGCTTCAGCTAGTTCAATTTCTTTTCTTCCCCAAGCCGCTAGAGAAATGTCTTTTACTTTGAAAGCCACATAAGGCGTAGTCGATGTACTCATTTATAGTATATTTGTATAATTGTAAAATTTTTGCAAATTTAAGGAATAGCTTTTGAATTTTACCAATTTCTGCCAGATTTGTGAAATCTTTAATTTCTTAATCTTTAGAACATTAGTTTATAAAACGATTTAAACCATATAAGCGATATAAGTTCATTTAAAAAAGGATTCTTTGTAATACGCTTTGTTTTGAATTGCTTAAATTTACTTAATACATTTTTTTGAACCAGAAGTTATTTTTCTTACGTGCTTATATGGTTTAAAAACTCATAATTCACAATTCATAATTTATAATTAAAAAAATGCCTTTATTTCAGACCATACAATTCAATGAAACTACTAAAATTTTAATTTGGGAAATAACCGAATCTTTTGATGAATTGTATAGCAAGGTTACCTTGAAAGAAAAGACGCAAAAGAGACTTGACGGAATGAAATCACAAATGCATCAGCGTGCTTTTTTAAGTGTTCGAATGCTGATTCAGGAAATGGGTTTTACAGATAAAGATCTGCATTATGATGAATTTGGAAAACCATATTTTGATTGTCATAATCATATTTCAATAACACATTCGTACCATTTTGCGGCAATCATTATAAGCCATGAAACTGTAGGAATCGATATGGAATTGCAGCGTGAGAAAATTCAAAGAATAGCAGATAAATTTACCGATTATGAATGCAGGTATTTAGAACCAAATTCTACAGAAGAATACATAAAAAAACTTACCGTTATTTGGGGAGCCAAAGAGGCGATCTTTAAAATAAGAAATGAAAAAGGTATAAGTTTTAAAGATCATATTAATGTAAACAACTTCTCTTTAGGAGAAACCCAAACGCAGGCAAGTCTTCATTTTGATGATCTCATAAAAGATTTTGATGTGCACTACGAAGAAATCAAATCAGATAATTTTGAAGGAACTTTTACTTTGGTTTATGCTTTTGAGAAATAAAATTTCAATTTAAAAATTCCAAGATTAAGAGATTCAAACTTCGCTTTCTTTTTGTCTATGCTGAAATATGCTCATGTATAAAAAAGTGCTCATTTTTCGGGCGCGTCTTTTTAATGTTTCGGCGTTTTCGCCTTCAAAATGTTCGTCAATGGTTTGAGACCAATGATTGAGCCAGATTCCGAATTCGTTTATAGTGATTTTTTCATCAAAATGGGCATCAACTTCATTGTGTACAGCGTGAGGATTTCCTTTGTATTTGCGAACGCCAAATAGGTTTGTTTCCCAAAAATCAGTCAGCTTTTCAAGATGTGTATCCCAATCAGAAATCATTTCATTAAAATAAAAGCCGATTTCTTGATCGGCTCTTATTTTATCATAAAAATGATGTACTAAAAAAGATACATCAGCTCTATTTTCTATTTGTTTTTTCATAGAATAAAACTATTCAAGAATATAAAAAATACACTTAAAAGTGTGCTTAACATAATAAGGTTGAAAACTACTTTGTGTTTCATTTGTGCTAAGATAGAGGTATTTGCGAAAACACAGGCTAAAACAATAATTCCTAGCTGAATCATCTGAAGAATAGAAGTTCCGTTAGATAAAACGTACATAGCTGCAGCGCCTCCTAAACAGCTTTGTCCAATTACTGCCATTGCAGCAGAACCCATATAGTTTCTATTGAAAATGTCGAATGTTGTTTGATATAGTGTCATGATATTCAGTTTTTTATATCAACAAAATTACAGCGACAATAGTAATGCATTTTATGACTTTAATCATAAAACAGAAGTTTTTTTATCTGTATACTTTTCGGTTAATAATCTTCAGTTCGCCTTTTTTTTCCAATGCTTTTATGGTTCTAATAACGGTTTCAACCCGTAAACCAGTTAAATCTCCAATCTGCTGTCTGGTAAAATTAATGAGATAACCATTCTTATCTTTTTGAAAATTGAAGTAAGCAATTCCGTGATCAATCAGTTTTAAGACACGATGTTCAGGTTCGTGTGTCGATATTTCGGCAGCCATAACCGATTTGTAATACAATCTCTGCGCTAGATTTTCTATTATTTGAATACTCACTCTTGGATTTTCTTCTAAAAGCCTCATGAAGTTCTCTTTAGAAAGAATAAAAAGCGCTGTATTTTCTACAGCAATAGCATTTGCTGGATATTTTTGGTTTAAAAATAGTGGTGGTTCACCAAAAGATTGTCCGTTATAAAAAATACCCTGAATAAATTCTCGACCGTCATCATTATAATTGCTCATTTTTACTTCACCAGAAATAATCTGATAATAGTTTGACGGTAGGTTTCCTTCTTCGAAAATAACATCATTTTTATTAAATGATTTTTTTGCAACATCATACTTTTCTAGTAATTCGACTGTAATCATAATGTATTGTTTACGTTACCAAAAGACATTGAACAAATATAATTTATTCAAAATAGTTCTTCTACATTAAAAATCTTTTACTTTTACACCCCGTATGCAAGAACAAATACTAACTATTAGACAACAGATTTTAGAAGCTAAAAGCAATGGCCAAAAATTACTGGCAGTGCTTTTGGATCCTGATAAAATTGTATTGGAAAATGTCAATCATTTAATTGAAAAAATTAATGGTTCGCCTGCAACTCACATTTTTGTAGGAGGAAGTATTGTTCAGAATAACATTTTAGAAGAATTGATTTCGGAGTTAAAGCAAAAAACGAATTTACCTGTTATTTTGTTTCCTGGCGATCCTTCGCAGATTTCGCCAAAGGCAGATGGTATTTTGTTTCTGTCTTTATTGTCTGGTCGAAATCCAGATTATTTGATCGAGTATCAGGTTCAGGCTGCTCCAATTCTTAAGAAAACAAATTTAGAAGTTATTTCTACAGGATATATTTTAATTGAAAGTGGCAATGAAACAGCTGTTGCCCGTGTGAGTAAAACAAAACCTTTAAGTCGCGAAAATCTTGATTTGGTTTTGGCTACAGCGCAAGCGGGAGAAATGTTAGGAAACCAACTTATTTACTTAGAAGCAGGAAGTGGTGCAAAACAGCCTGTTCCTACAGAAATGATTGAACTGATTTCTCAAAATGTTGAAATTCCTGTAATTGTTGGCGGAGGAATTGTAGATTTGCACGGAATTCAAAAAGCATATAAAGCGGGCGCAGATTTGGTTGTTATTGGAACTGCCTTTGAAAATAACAGTCGTTTTTTTGAATTATAAATGTCAAATACCACATTTTCATGATAGATTTTTTTTTAGAAAGTTATAAAAATGCACCGCTTTGGCACATTGCTTTGGAATTTCTGGTATTTGTTTGCGGAATTTTAAGTGTGTGGTTTGCCAAAAAAGAAAACATCTGGGTATATCCAACAGGATTAATCGCTACTGCAATATCGGTTTATCTGCTTTATATTGCTGGTTATATGGGAGATATGATCATAAATGCTTATTTTTCAGTTATGAGTATTTATGGATGGTATGTCTGGGCAAAAGGAGGAACTGCAGAAGATAATCTGCCAATTACCCGTACAAGTTTTAATGAAAAAATAATCGGAATCTTACTGTTTATTGTGACTGTTTTTGTAGTTTTCGGCATTTATAAATATTTTGATTATGAAATTCATAAAGACAATTATGTTGATATGATTTCATCCGGAATATTTTTCGCAGGAATGTGGTATATGGCCAGAAAAAAAATAGAAAACTGGACACTTTGGATTATTGGTGATATTATTGTTGTGCCTCTCTATGCTTATCGTGGCTTAGGAATGTTGTCGCTTCAATACATAATTTTTACAATTTTGGCTATTTCAGCTTATTTAGAATGGAGAAAGATCTTAAACAGCAAAAAACAAATATCATAAAAATTGCTTTGTTTGGTCCTGAAAGTACAGGAAAAACAACCTTAGCAAAACAGCTTGCAGATTACTACGAAACCGAATGGGTTCCCGAATTTGCACGCGACTATTTGCAAGAAAAATGGGAAGAGAATAAGCATATTTGTGTAGCTGATGATATGATGCCAATTGCGTATGGCCAGACTGCATTGGAAAATGAAAAATTGGCTAGTGCAAATAAATACTTGTTTTGTGATACCAATTTGATGGTAACCAAAGTGTTTTCTGAAATGTATTACGGTTTTTGTGACCCGCTTTTAAACGAAGCGGCGCTAAAACATGAATACGATTTATTTTTCCTTACAGATATTGATGTTCCTTGGGAAAAAGACGATATTCGTGATACTCCCGAAGGAAGAGAAACGGTGTTTTCTGTTTTTAAACAGACATTAATAGATACAAAAAAGCCTTTTATAACATTATCAGGAGACAAAGAAACACGTTTGGCAAAAGCAATTGCTATTATCGATGATTTGACTTTGGCTAAAGAAAAAGGATTTACGTCATCAGATTTTGTTCAAATTTACGATAGAGGAATTCCTTTTGAAAAAATTCTAAAACAACTCGAAATTCTTGATAACGGAATTGCTAAAAGTAATTTAGTAAGTCCTGCAACAACTGATAATGGAATTTTAAGTTTATCTGAAAAAGATTTTGAAGATAAAGCGGTGTTTTTTGATAAACAAAAAGAAAATTTAAAAATTAAAAAGTTTGTTCCCGCTTCTGGTGCTGCGACCAGAATGTTTAAATTTCTAACTGCTTTTCTTAATGATTTTGATATTCAGAAAGAAACTATTAATGCTTATATAAATAGAAAAAAAGACAAAGAACTTGCCATTTTTATTATCGGAATGGATAAGTTTCCTTTCTTCAAATCTATAGATCAAAAGTTAAGAGAAATTTATTCTGATTTTGAAACTCTTGAAAGAGATTACAAGAATTATTATTTTATAAAATTATTGTTGTCTCCCGATTATTTTAATTTTGCGAATAAGCCAAAAGCAGTATTGCCATTTCATTTATACGAAACACATATTGCAACTCCAATTGAAGAGCATTTAAATGAATGTATACATTATGCTACTTCAAACAAGGTTTCCAATCTGCATTTTACTGTATCAGAAATTCATCAAAACTTATTTTACGATGGAGTTGATGAGGTTATAGGCAAAATTGAAGAGCCATCAGGAGTTAAAATTAATATTGGTTATTCGTATCAAAATAAAAGTACAGACTCCATCACTATTGATGGAGAAAACAAATTGGTAAAAGATAAGAATGATAATTTAGTTTTTAGACCTGGGGGACATGGCGCTTTGATTGAAAATTTAAATGATCTTGATGCAGATGTAATCTTTATTAAAAATATAGACAATGTGATTCAGAATCATATTGATAAAATTACATTATACAAAAAAGCATTAGCAGGTGTTTTAATTGAAATACAGCAAAAAGTTTTTTCTTATTTGAAGGCAATTGATCAAGATGACATCAAAGAAAATCATTTAGCAGATATTGTTTTGTTTTTAAAAGAAGAGCTAAATGTCGAGATGAGTAATGACTTCAGTAAATTTACTTTTGATAATAAAATTAGTAAAATCAAAGAACTATTAGATAGACCAATTCGTGTTTGCGGAATGGTTAAGAATGAAGGAGAACCGGGAGGGGGACCTTTTTGGGTTATGAATGATAAAGGAGCGAATTCTCTTCAAATTGTTGAAACTTCTCAGGTAGATTTGGCTAGCAAAAAACAACAAGCAATTTTAGCGGAAGCAACACATTTTAATCCGGTAGATTTGGTTTGTGGTATTAAAAATTATAAAAAGGAGAAATTTGATTTATTGCAGTTTGTAGATCAAAAAGCTGGTTTTATCGTGGAGAAAAGTGTTGAAGGGAAAACAGTGAGAAGTTACGAATTGCCAGGTTTATGGAACGGGTCAATGGCTAATTGGTTAACTGTTTTTGTTGCTGTGCCTTTGATTACTTTTAATCCTGTAAAAACGGTAAATGATTTGTTGAAAGCTGCACATCAGCCACAATAATTATGGATGCGGACAAAATCATATCAGAATTAAATTTTAAAGCTGTTCGAAGCAGTGGAGCAGGTGGGCAAAATGTGAATAAAGTTTCGTCTAAAGTAGTTTTGAGTTTTGATCTGAATGCCTCTCAAGCTTTATCTGAAGACGAGAAATTACTGTTGCAAGAAAATATAGTAGCAAGATTAACTTCTGAAAATATCTTGATTTTAAATTGCGATGAAGACCGCAGTCAGCTTAAAAACAAAGAAATTGTAACCAAACGATTTTTAGAAATTATTAAAAAAGGACTTTATGTCCCGAAAGTTAGAAAAGCTACAAAAGTTCCAAAAGCGGTAATTAAGAAAAGAATCAAGGATAAAAAGAATATTTCTGATCTTAAACAATCTAGAAGAAAACCGAATATAGAGTAAAATTCCAAATTCCAACAACTAAGGTTAATGTTGGAATGTGGAATTTTAGTTTCAATCTAGTTGAATTTTTGGAATTTGGAATTTTCAATATTGGAATTTAACTTTTTAACATTACATTTGCACTGTCTCAAAGGGGTGCTCTAAATAACGAGCTGAGATCATACCCAAAGAACCTGAGCGAGTAATGTTGCTAAGGGAAAACGACACTATCGAGCGTGCACACTTTATTTTGTCGTGAAACACATTTATTAATTTAACAAAAGAATAATTCCCCCTTTTATTCGTAATTCTTTACGAATGAAAACTATTTTTTTAGGTGCTTCTAAAGGTACAAAGGTACAAAGGCACAAAGGTTCAAAGTTGAACCTAAAATCTATTTTCTTTTCTCTTTTATCCATCTTCTTTACTGTTTTGTCTTTTGCACAACAGCAGGATTCTACCAAAGTGAATAAGCTTGATGATGTATTGGTTTCTGCGGTTCGCGTTACTACAAAAACTCCAGTAAGTTTCAGCAATATGGATAAAAAGGAAATTAAGTACAGAAATCTAGGTCAGGATATTCCTGTTCTGATGAATTACATGCCTTCAGTAGTAACAACTTCAGATGCAGGAAATGGTGTTGGTTACACAGGAATTCGAGTTCGTGGAAGCGACGCAACACGTGTTAACGTAACCATAAACGGGATTCCATACAATGATGCAGAAAGTCAAGGAACGTTTTGGGTAAATATGCCCGATTTTGCTTCTTCTGTAGAAAGTCTTCAATTGCAGCGTGGAGTTGGAACTTCTACAAATGGAGCAGGTGCCTTTGGTGCCAGTTTAAATTTATTGACCGATAGTTATGCTAGAAAAGCAACAGGTGAAATCTCAAGCTCTGCAGGATCATTCAATACAATTAAAAATACGGTAAAGTTTAGTACTGGTTTATTAAATGATCATTTTGAAATTGCTGGACGTTTGTCTACAATAAAAACACACGGATATATTGATCGCGGAAGTGCCGATTTAAAATCATATTTCTTGCAAGGGACTTATGTTGGTAAAACAACTTTGATTAAAGCATTGGTTTTTGGAGGAACTGAAAAAACGTATCAATCTTGGAACGGAATCGATGCAGAAACTCTTAATACAAATCGTACTTTTAATTCTGCAGGAATGTATACAGACGATGCTGGAAATGTGCATTTTTATGATAACGAAACCGATAACTATAATCAAGATCATTATCAATTGCACTGGAGTGAATCGATTTCTGATAAATGGAGTACAAACCTAGCATTTCATTATACAAAAGGAAAAGGCTATTATGAAAATTATAAAGAAGATGAACCTGTTGAAGGTTATGGGCCAATTAAGCCAACAAAAACAGTTGAAGATGACAAAGGGAATTTAATTCCAGTAACCGATTTGATTCGTCAAAAATGGTTGGATAATGATTTCTACGGAACGACTTTTTCTGCTAAATATGTAACAGAAAAACTAAATGTTATTTTAGGAGGAGGTTGGAATAAATATGAAGGAGACCATTTCGGAAAAGTAATCTGGTCCCAATATTCAGATCAATCAACATTAGGAGCCCATTATTACGATGATTATTCGTCAAAAACGGATGGTAATGTTTTCGCGAAAGCAAATTATCAATTCACAGAAAAGTTAAGTTTCTACGGAGATTTGCAATACAGAAATGTGAAATATAAAGCAAATAGTAAAGAAACTGGTTTGGTAGATGATAATTTTAATTTCTTTAATCCGAAAGCTGGTTTGAATTATGCTTTCAATGAAAAAAACACTTTGTATTTCTCTTACGCACGAGCGAATCGTGAACCAAACAGAACAGATTACGAAGGTGGAAATGTAAAACCGGAAAAACTAAATGATTTTGAGTTAGGATGGAGATTCAATTCAGAGAAATTTCAATTGAATTCGAATCTATATTATATGGGATATAGAGATCAATTGATTTTAACGGGAAGATTAGACGATGTTGGAAACCCGATTCGCGCTAATACAGAGAAAAGCTACCGTTTAGGATTTGAGTTTGATGCGACGATTGCACTTTCTGAGAAATTCACTCTAAGACCAAATTTTACTTTAAGCAGTAACAAAAACGTAGATTTAGCTGTTGATGGAGAATTTTACGGAACTACAAAAATTGCCTATTCTCCAGAAGTAATTGCAGGAAACGTTATTGTGTATAAACCTATGGAGAGATTGTATCTTTCATTATTGCAAAAATATGTTGGAGAACAATACATGAACAATATTGAACTTCCAGCAGCTAAATTGGCAGATTACTTTGTAAACGATTTTAATGCATCTTACGAAATAAAACCAAAAACGATTTTCCAATCGATAACAATTACTGCATTGGTAAATAATATTTTCGACAAGAAATATGTTTCAAACGGAGCAATGTGGGATGTTTACCCATACTATTATCCACAAGCCGGAACAAACTTCTTAATTGGTTTGAGTTTGAAATTCTAATGAAGTTAAGATACAAAAAAAGCCTGAAATTATTTTCAGGCTTTTTTGTTTTTAATTGTATACGTGAATTACAGTTCCAGAAGATTCAACACGATATTGTTTCATCGGATATTCTTTTCCGCCAAGTCCTGTAAATAAATTATATTGAGTTTTGTCGCAAGAACATACAGCATAAATTCCATCGATTGTCATTGGAGTACAAGAAGTCAAGGCTTGGTTTGGACAAGCTGCATCAAAAGCAGTATAAGTTCCTTCGCCGGTTTTCATTACAATAATCCCTTTTGCCCCATAATTGGCAACAAAAACCGGATTACTTGGATATAATAATTTGTTATAAGTTGGAAGATTAGTGTCAAGATAAGCGTTTATCGAATAGTTAGGAATGTACGGATTGTTATTACTTCTATTATTGTCACTGCAAGAAAATAAAACAGCTGTAAATGCGATAAAAAACCAGATTTTTTTCATTATTTGAATAAGAATTAGTTAAAACAAAAATAATTTATTTAGATTTGAAATCTATATGATTAACATATAATTATGTACTATTAAAAATTATAGTATATTTGTGGTAAGAAAATCCCGTCGCGATGGGATTTTTTGTATTTATATAAACGATGAAGTTATGAGTAAAGTATCTTATTATACAGCAGAAGGATTAAAAAAATTAAAAGATGAATTGGAGCATTTAAAAAGTGTAATGCGTCCAAAAGCATCTCAAGATATTGCAGATGCAAGAGATAAAGGTGACTTATCTGAAAATGCAGAATATGATGCAGCAAAAGAAGCGCAAGGTTTATTAGAAATGAGAATTTCTAAACTAGAAGAAGTATATGCAAATGCAAGATTAATAGACGAATCTCAATTAGATGTTTCTAAAGTTTTGGTTTTATCGAATGTGAAAATCAAAAACCAAAGTAACGGAATGGAGATGAAATATACTCTTGTTGCAGAAAGTGAAGCAGATTTAAAAACAGGAAAAATCTCTGTAACTTCTCCTATCGGAAAAGGATTGTTAGGGAAATCTGTTGGAGAAGTAGCTGAAATTACAGTTCCTAATGGAGTTTTGAAATTTGAAATTCTTGAAATCTCAAGAGACTAAATCTTAGTTTAACTGGTTAATCGTTTATTCGTTTAACCGATTACACAAATAAACAATGGCATCAATATTCACTAAAATAGTAAACGGAGAAATTCCAGCTTACAAAATTGCAGAAGACGAGAACTATTTAGCATTTTTAGATGTAAATCCGAATGCTAAAGGCCATACGCTTTGTATTCCGAAACAAGAAATCGATAAGATTTTTGATATGGATGAAGAACTGTATTTAGGTTTAATGAAATTTTCAAAAAAAGTCGCTGCAGCTTTAGAAAAAACAGTTCCATGCAAAAGAATCGGAATAGCAGTTGTTGGACTTGAAGTGCCACATACGCACGTACATTTGATTCCGTTAAACCATATGGACGAAATGCGTTTTATTGATAAAGTTTCACTTTCAAAAGAAGAATTTGAAGCTTTAGCAAAAGATATTCAATCAAATTTGTAAAAGACTTCGACTTTGATCAGTCTGGCAAAACAAATAACTAAAGTGCAGTAAAATTATTACTGCACTTTTTTATTTAAAGCAATCTGAAAAGTAGTTCCTTTTCCAATTTCAGAATTAAGCACTTTGATTTTTCCGTTGTGATACTCCTCGACAATTCTTTTTGTTAAAGAAAGTCCAAGTCCCCAACCACGTTTTTTAGTCGTAAAACCAGTTTCAAAAATGGTTTTAAATTGTTTTTTCGGAATTCCGGTTCCAGAATCTTTAATGTTAATCTTAACATGATTTGCATCCTGTTCGATATAAAGATCTAAGGTTCCTTTTCCTTTCATGGCATCAATGGCATTTTTAACTAAATTTTCGATAGTCCAACTGTGCAACGTTGGATTTATCATGGTCAAAATTGGTTCGTTTGGAGCTTGAAACGAAAACGCGACCTGTTTAGAAAAACGAGATTGCAAATACTCATAAGCCGTTTTGGTTTCTTCTACAATATCGTGAAGTTCTAAAACGGGTACCGAACCAATTTTAGAAAAACGATCAGTAATGGTTTGCAGACGTTCAATATCTTTTTCGATTTCAGTACTAATTGACGGATCAATATCTTCAGTTTTTAATATTTCGACCCAGCCAATTAATGAAGATAGCGGTGTCCCAATCTGATGTGCTGTTTCTTTTGCCATTCCTGCCCAAAGCTTGTTTTGGGTTGCCATTTTGGTACTTTTATAGAAGTTGTAAATTAAAGCAATGCATAAAAATATAATCAGAAGCAGCGCGATCGGATAGTATTTAAGTTTGTTTAGCAATGAAGAGTTACCGTAATATAAAGTCTGATATTTCCCTGGAGCATATTCAAAAGTAATAGGCTCGTTTTCATTTTTTAACTTATTCAAGAAAGCAGTTAGTTTTTTCTTATTATTAAGAATTTCATCAGGAACATTTACTGCACTTACTACTTTATCATACAACATTATTATACCCGGAATCGAAGTATTATTGTTGAAAATCTGAAGAGGAAGTTCGACATCAGTATTTTCATCTGCATTAACTATTGAAATTTGAGCCTTGACAAAAAGGTTCATTTTCAAGCGTTCTTCATTTTTAAAAATTTGGAAGAAAGTATAAGTGTTCCAAAGAATTAGAGAAATGATTATAAAACATACCGAAATAATAATCCAGCGGGTTGTATTTGTTCTTTCAGAAAAAGACATATCAGTTTTTTTGAGGTATAAATATAACGAAATATACACATTTTATATTTTGCCGATATAGAAAGATTTTTTCGTTTTTATCTGCAAAACTATTTCTTCGAATTAAACCATTTCAATACTTTTGTAGCTGCTAAAATGAGATTCTGTCTAAATTTTAAAGTATGATCAGCGTTAACCCAAAAGAGATTCCAACAGCCAAATTGCAAGGCTATCTGCAGAGTTCAATCGGACCTAGACCTATTGCTTTTGCAAGCACAATTAGCGAAACTGGAGTTCCAAATTTATCTCCATTTAGTTTCTTTAATGTGTTTAGTGCCAATCCGCCAATTTTGGTTTTTTCGCCATCAAGACGTGTTCGCGATAATACAATTAAACACACCTTGATTAATGCCGAAGCGACTCGTGAAGTGGTAATAAATGTTGTAAATTACGATATTGTACAGCAAACGTCTTTGGCAAGTACAGAATATGGAGACGGAGTAAACGAATTTATTAAAGCTGGATTAACCCAAATTCCTTCTGATTTAGTAAAACCATATCGCGTAAAAGAATCTCCAGTTCAGTTTGAATGCAAGATTACGCAGATTATTCCGTTAGGAACAGAAGGTGGAGCAGGAAATTTGATTTTATGTGAAGTAGTAAAAATTCATATTGACGAATCGATTTTAGATGAAAACGGAGCAATCGATCAGCATAAAATTGACTTGGTTTCAAGACTTGGAAATAATTGGTATTCAAGATCTAATCAAGGACTTTTTGAAGTAGCAAAACCCCTGACAACATTGGGAGTAGGCGTCGATGCGATACCCGATTTTGTAAAAGAAAGCCCTGTTTTTGATGGGAATGATTTAGGAAAATTAGGAAATGTTGAAACCTTGCCTACAAAAGAAGAAGTTAGTATATTTGTGAAAGCAAATTTTGCAGTCAAAGGAGTTTTAAGCTCAGACGACCAGAAAAAAGTACATTTAGAGGCCAAAAAATACTTGGATAATGGCGATGTAGAATCGGCTTGGAAAGTGCTTTTAGCTAAAAAATAAAAAAATAGAAACAATAATTAATATAGACGAAGATGGAAGTTACAGGAAAAGTAAAAGTGGTTAACCCAGAGCAGCAAGTTAGTGCCTCATTCAAAAAAAGAGAGTTAGTTGTTACTACTGAGGAGCAGTATCCACAACATATTTTAATCGAATTTACACAAGATAAATGCGATTTGTTGAGTAGCTATAAACAAGGAGATGCAGTAAAAGTTTCTATCAATTTAAGAGGAAGAGAATGGGTTAATCCACAAGGAGAAACTAGATATTTCAATAGTATTCAAGGTTGGAGAATCGAAAGATTAGCAGCAGAAGGACCTGCACAAGGAGCTCCAATGCCAGCAGCAGAAACTTTTGCTCCAGCAACAAACTTAAACGAAGACGAACCAGACGATTTACCGTTCTAAGAGTTTAAAATTCAATTTACTAAATTCCAAATTCCAATTCATTCTCGTGAATTTGGAATTTGGAATTTTATTTTTGATTAAAGAAGAAAAAAACTTACTCATAGTTTTGTCATTTCGACGAAGGAGAAATCTTAGCAAGTAACTCCACAAAGATTTGTTTTTCATACGGAAATAATAAGATTATGAAACATTGGTATTTGGAATTTTATTATTGGAATTCAAAAATTGACTATTTTTAAAAATGTACTATTTATTCAACGATTTATTTTTTCCGCCAGTTACAGAAGCAGATGAAGAAGGTGTTCTGGCAATTGGAGGCGATTTAAGTTCAGAACGTTTACTATTAGCTTACAAAAGCGGTATTTTTCCTTGGTTTAATGAGGGAGAACCGATTCTTTGGTGGGCACCAGATCCTAGAATGGTATTGTTTTTTGATGAATTGGTGATATCCAAAAGCATGAAAAAGATTCTCAACAAGAAAATGTTTAAGGTCACTTATAACAAAAATTTCAGAGAAGTAATTTCAAATTGCCAGCAGATAAAACGTGAAGGCCAAAACGGAACTTGGATTTCTGATGAAATGATAAACGCATACTGCAAATTGAATGAGGAAGGAGTTGCTAAATCTGTTGAGGTTTGGCAAGATGATGTTTTGGTTGGCGGTTTGTATGGAATTGATTTAGGAGATGTTTTTTGCGGAGAAAGTATGTTTTCTAAAGTTTCAAATGCTTCAAAAACAGCGTTCATTGCCTTAGCTTTATATTTGAAGAAAGAAAATTATAAATTATTGGATTGCCAGGTTTATAATCCGCATTTGGAGAGCTTAGGCTGCAGAGAAATTGATCGAGAAGAGTTTATGTCTATTTTAAAAAGTAAATAGAAAATGAGTGCAATTTACAGTGTAAAAGAAATTTATATTTATCCGATAAAAAGTTTGGCAGGAATTAGTCTTGAATCTGCAAAAGCCGAAGAAATGGGATTTGAAAACGATCGCCGTTGGATGCTCATTGATACAGAAAATCAAATGCTTACACAAAGAGAACATCGCATTATGAGTCAGTTTTATCCGCAAATTTCAAATGGAAAAATCAGCATTACTTTTCAAGATCAAAAGCATGAATTTTCTATTAACGAACATTTAGAAAATGTAATAGAAGTTAATGTTTGGGATGATAAAAGTGAAGTAGTTGAGGTAAATCTTGAAACTTCAAAATGGTTTAGTCAGCATTTAGGTTTTGATTGTAAATTGGTTAAAATACTTAAAAATGGAGCTCGTAAACATGAAAGTTCCAAATTAAAAGAAACATTTAATGTGAGCTTGGCAGATGGTTATCCGTACTTATTAATTGGATCTAAAAGCTTAGATTTTTTGAATGACAAATTGGATGAAAAAATTACCATAAAAAGATTTCGTCCAAACATTGTAGTAAGCACCGAAAATCCTCATGAAGAAGATGATTTCAAGTCTTTTACGATAGGAGAGGTTCAATTTAAAAATATAAAACCCTGCGGAAGATGTGTTATGGTAAACAATGATCCGGAGAATGGGCGTTTGAAAAAAGAACCTTTAAAAACTTTAAGCAAATATAGAAATGTAGATAATTCTGTTTTATTCGGAACCAATATTGTGAGTCTGAATTCTGGAATTATCAGAGTAGGCGACGAGGTTATTTTCTAGAAATTCAGTTTTATAAAATTCCAATTTAAAGTATTAAAAATTACCAATTCATTTTTTAAAGTTGGTAATTCTAAGATCAGTTTTAAGGTTTCGTGCGCCATCATGTTGCCTATAATTCCTGGCAGAGTTCCCAAAACACCATTTAAATTGCAATTCGGAACGTCTTTTGGATCGGGCATTTCAGGAAATAAATCCCTAAGATTTTTACTTCCGTTATGGTTAAAAACTGCAATCTGACCTTCAAATTTTAAAATGCTTCCGTAAACTAAAGGTTTATTAAGCTGAACACAAGTATCATTGACTAAATAACGAGTAGAAAAATTATCGGAACCATCGACAACAATATCATATTGCTGAATGATTTCCGATGCATTTTCAGCAGTTAATTTTTCATTAATCGCAACAGCTTCAATAAGCGGATTTAGTTTTGAAACCACATCTTTTGCGACAATTGATTTGTGCTGACCAATTTCATTTTCGGTATACAAAATCTGTCTGTGAAGATTGTGAATTTCAATAGTATCAAAATCCATGATTCCGATAAAACCAACTCCTGCAGTTGCAATATATTGTAAAATTGGACAGCCCAAACCACCCGCTCCAATTACTAAAACTCTAGCTTTTTTTAATTTTTCCTGTCCTTCATCGCCAATTTCAGGCAGAATAGTTTGTCTGTTGTAACGTAAAAATTCTTGTATAACACTCATTTTTTTAATTTTAGATTGTTGATTTTAGATTTTAGATTGATGAATAGTAGTGCGAAAAATCTGAAATCTAAACTTTAAAATCTGAAATAAAACTTTTGTCCCAGTCTTTCCAAACAGGTTCATAACCTGCATTTTTTATAATTTTTGAAATTTCTTCTGCAGAACGTTCATCACTTATTTCAAATTGCTCCAAAGATTGCGGATCAACAACATAACCACCTGGATTGGTTTTAGAACCAGCACTCATGCTCGTAACTCCAATAGGAATAATATGGTTTCTGAATTTTTCGTTTTCACGAGTAGAAATCGAAATTTCTAAATCTTCATTCCATAAACGATAAGCGCAGATTAATTGTGTCAAATCCTTATCATCCATAATAAAATTGGGTTCGATAATACCTTCGGCAGGGCGAAGACGCGGAAAGGAAACCGAATATTTGGTCTGCCAATATTTCTTTTGAAGATAGTCTAAATGCAATGCATTAAAAAAACTATCGGTTCGCCAGTCTTCCAAACCTAACAAAACACCTAACCCAATTTTATGAATTCCAGCAGTTCCAATTCTATCAGGAGTTTCTAATCGATAATCGAAGTTTGATTTTTTACCTTTGGTATGATACTTTTTGTAAACTTCCTGATGATATGTTTCCTGATAAACTAAAACCGAATAGACTCCCGCATCATGCAAACGCTGATAATCTTCTGTAGAAAGTGGCTGTACTTCGACAGAAATAATAGAAAAATCTTTTCTAATTAAATCAATTGCATTTAGAAAATAATTAATGTTTACCGTATAATTTGCTTCCCCTGTAACCAATAAAACATGATCAAAACCAGTTTTTTTTAAGGCTTCAACTTCTAGTTTTATTTCAGCATCAGAAAGGGTTTTTCTTTTGATTTTATTGTCTAAGCTAAATCCACAATAGGTGCAAATATTTTGGCATTCGTTGCTTAGATATAATGGAGCGTACATTTGGATGGTTTTCCCGAAACGTTTCTTGGTAATTTCATGGCATTTTTGCGCCATTTGCTCTAAATAATTTTGAGCAATAGGAGAAATCAGAATCAAAAAATCATCGAGGTTGTATTTGGTTTTAGTCAAAGTGCGCTCGACATCTTTTGATGTGGTCTTATATATTCTAGATTGGATTTCATCCCAATTGTATTGCTCAAAAATAGATTTGAATGTGTTCATTTTTTATTTGTTTCCCGCAGATTTTGCAGATCATGCAGATTAAATTTTATGTGCAACACGATGAATATTTTCAAGAATATTGGAGCAGTTGAAATTGACTAATAATCCAAGTTTTTTACTAGTCAATTTTAAATATGTATTTAATTGTTTAAAATGAATAGGTTTTATTTCGTCTACTGATTTTAATTCTATAATTACTTTATCTTCTACTAAAATATCTAATCTAAAAGTTATATCTAGATAAACATCATCATATTTTACAGGTAAATCAATTTGCTTAATTACTTGTAATCCGTCTTTCTTCAATTGATAATAAAGAGCACTTTCATATACAGATTCTAATAGCCCAGGACCAAGAGTGTTATATACTTTAAAAATTGCTCCTCTAATTTTATATGAAATTTCATTTTCTGACATATTTTTTTATTTGATTTTTCAATCAAAAATAATGAAATTTCTTACTTTTTGATAAAATTGTTCTCCAGCAAGTTCTATGGATTTATTTGACTTAATATTTGTGAAGCAATAATCTGCTAAATCTGCAGAATCTGCGGGAGAAAAATCAATTTATTCATAAAGAAAAGAAGTCAATGGGCTAGAAGCCGAAGCATAATTCTGCTGATTGGCAACTTTAGCTTCAAAAGCTTTTCTTCCTGCAATGACAGCTTCTCTAAAAGCCTCCGCCATTAATTTCGGATTTCCAGCAACAGCAATAGCAGTATTCACCAAAACAGCATCGGCACCAATTTCCATTGCTTTTGCGGCATCAGAAGGCGCTCCAATTCCTGCATCTACAATAACGGGAACAGTACTTTGTTCGATTATAATCTCTAAGAAATCGATCGTTTTAAGACCTTTATTGCTTCCAATTGGCGATCCTAAAGGCATAACCGCCGAAGTCCCTACGCTTTCTAAATGTTTGCACAAAACAGGATCGGCGTGAATGTAAGGAAGTACAATAAAACCGAGTTTAGCTAATTCTTCTGTTGCTTTTAAAGTCTCAATCGGATCTGGCATTAAATATTTCGGATCAGGATGAATTTCTAGTTTTACCCAATTGGTTTCTAGAGCTTCACGTGCCAATTGAGCCGCGAAAACAGCTTCTTTGGCATTTCTTGCTCCTGAAGTATTGGGTAATAAATTGATATTTGAATGATCTAAATGCGATAAAATAGCATCAGTATCAGTTTCAAGATCAATACGTTTTAATGCGACAGTAACCAATTCGCTTTCTGAAGCTAAAACGGCATCTTCCATTTCTTCATTAGAACCAAATTTCCCAGTTCCGAGGAACAAGCGGGATTTAAAGGTTTTATCTCCTATATTAAACAATGATGTCTGCATATAATTTTTCGTTTAATTGTTGAATTAATTTTTCCTTTTCATCACTTTCCGTAATGATTCCAGACACGGCAATTCCGAAAATTCCAGTCTCCATTAACGGACTTACATCGCGTAGTGTAATGCCTCCAATGGCATAAACAGGAATATCGATTTTATTTTTTTTTAGTTTTTGAAGAATCTCATAGTAACCCGATAAACCCAAAATCGGACTCAGTTTTTCTTTTGTTGCTGTAAATCTAAAAGGCCCCAAGCCAATATAATCACAACCGTTTTTTACATGATTTTCAATATCTTCAAAAGTATTGGCAGTTCCTCCAATTATTTTTGAAGTGCCTAAAAAAGCCCTTGCTTCGTCGATTTTTGTATCGGTTAATCCTAAGTGAACTCCGTTAGCTGCAATTTGTTTTGCGAGATGCAAATCGTCGTTTACAATAAAATTCGCAAGATATTCTTCGCACAAAGGTTTCACCGCTTCCGCTAAAGTGAAAACGTCTTTTTGGGTTTGGTTTTTAAATCGCATTTGTACCCATTTGCAACCAGTATCAAGTGCTTGCTTAATGTTGTACAATTGTTTTTCGACTGTTTCGCCTTGAGAGATATATTGTAATTTGTTATACATAATGATATCCAATTAAAGTTGTAGTTGAGCTTAGATAGTTTTCAATATAGATTTTAGCGTTTTTGCAGGCTTCAAATAAGGGTTGATTTAGAGCTAAATTTGATGTAATTGCAGATGAGAGAACACAGCCTGAACCATGTTTCTCGGAGCAATTTTTATTTGACGGAGTTAATTCTAAGATTTCATTTTCTAGAAATAAAAGATCAGTTCCCAAAGCTGTTTTGTTATGACCGCCTTTTAATAGAATACGAGTAGGCATTTGGTTTTCTTTCCAAAAGCTTTTCAAATCAGAATCTTGGAATAATATTGCCATTTCATCATAATTTGGGGTGATCAAATCGATTTTTGAAAGTATGGTGTGTAAATTCAAATGACTTTCGATATTGATAAATTCAAATTTAGTAGTCGATTTTAAAACTGGATCCCAAACGATTTTTGTTGAAGGAGAAAGCTTTTTT
This sequence comes from Flavobacterium sp. LPB0248, assembly GCF_013388355.1. Taxonomy (GTDB): domain Bacteria; phylum Bacteroidota; class Bacteroidia; order Flavobacteriales; family Flavobacteriaceae; genus Flavobacterium. Next base: position 1,940,101 of record NZ_CP058246.1, on the reverse strand, counting down.
ATAGTCGAAAGAATCTGATTTAAATCAAACAAAGAAGCAACAATTCCTATTTTTACCGCACTGATTTTATAGTTTGCAAATAGTGTTTCAATGGAACGAATTACAAAACTCAGATCAGTCCATTGAATTTCGTAAAACTGATTTTCGGTCTGAATTGTATTGGCTGTCGAAATAGCGAAACCAGTCACTTTATGCTGTTCAAATGTCTTGATATCAGCCAAAATTCCAGCACCTCCAGATGGATCTAAACCTGCGATTGTGAGTACGAAAGGGCGATCTGCTGACATAATTTAAATTGTTTTAACGGATTTTTGTTATTCCAAATGCTTCCCAAAAGCGCCACATTATCAAAACCATTTTCTAAGGTTTTTTGAATGTTTTCGGCATCAATTCCGCCTAAGGCGATGACTTTTGTATGTTGATTTGTTCTTGACTTTAATGCTTCAAAAAGATCCACTTCTGGATGATAATTTTCCTTCGATATACTTTTAAAAACAGGACTTAAGAAGGCATAATCAAATTCATTTTCTAACGAATTGAAATCTTCGATAGAATGTGTTGATGTTGAAATTGATTTTGATTTAAACCTACAAGGTTTTGGAAACCTTGCAGGAAATTTTTTTCTTTCTTTCTCAGAAAAATGAAATCGGTCAATACCAAGATCTTCGGCTAACTGGTGATGGCTGTGCAAAACCAGATTAGTGCGAAATTCTAATTTGATCTGATCAATAAATTGCGCCATTTCTACTTCTGAAAAATCAGGTTTCCGAATATGAAGCAAAGACAATCCTTCTTCCAATAAAGAATTCAGCATTTGAATTTCATCTTCAATAAAAAAAGGATTTGTAATCACAATCATATTTGTAAAAAGCTTTTTGTAAGATGTAAAATGTGAAAATCAAAACATTTCACATTTTACAAATCTCATCTCACTATATATAAATTTCTTTCCCCTGTTCAATAAACTCCTCCGATTTCTCCTGCATTCCTTTTTCCGCTGCAGCGACATCCCTAATTTCCTGAGATATTTTCATAGAACAGAATTTTGGCCCGCACATCGAACAAAAATGTGCAACTTTTGCTCCATCAGCAGGAAGCGTTTCATCATGGAATTCTCGCGCTGTATCTGGATCAAGAGCCAAATTAAACTGATCTTCCCAACGGAATTCAAAACGAGCTTTACTCAAAGCATTGTCTCTATATTGTGCTCCTGGATGGCCTTTTGCCAAATCGGCAGCATGAGCGGAAATTTTATAGGTGATCACACCATCTTTTACGTCTTTTTTATTCGGTAAGCCTAAATGCTCTTTTGGTGTTACATAACACAACATCGCACAGCCATACCAGCCAATCATAGCAGCTCCAATTGCCGATGTAATGTGGTCGTAACCTGGCGCAATATCAGTTGTTAAAGGGCCTAAAGTGTAAAATGGCGCTTCATGACAGTGCTCCAATTGTTTGTCCATGTTTTCTTTAATCATGTGCATTGGCACGTGTCCTGGCCCCTCAATAAAGACTTGAACATCATGTTTCCATGCAATTTTTGTCAATTCGCCTAAAGTTTCTAATTCGGCAAATTGAGCTGCGTCATTGGCATCTGCAATCGAGCCAGGACGTAAACCATCTCCGAGAGAAAAAGCAACATCATATTGTTTCATGATTTCGCAGATTTCTTCAAAATGGGTATATAAGAAGTTTTCTTTATGATGGAATAAACACCATTTTGCCATTATTGATCCACCTCGAGATACAATTCCTGTAACACGATTTGCTGTTAAATGGATGTAACGAAGCAAAACTCCAGCATGAATTGTAAAATATGAAACTCCTTGTTCTGCTTGCTCAATTAATGTATCGCGGAAAATTTCCCAAGTTAGATCTTCTGCAATTCCTTTTACTTTTTCTAATGCCTGATAAATCGGAACGGTACCAATTGGAACTGGCGAATTACGTATAATCCATTCTCTGGTTTCGTGAATGTTTTTTCCTGTGGACAAATCCATAATCGTATCAGCCCCCCAACGACAAGCCCAAACGGCTTTTTCAACTTCTTCTTCAATGCTCGAAGTCACAGCACTGTTTCCAATATTAGCATTGATTTTTACCAAGAAATTACGACCTACAATCATAGGTTCGCTTTCTGGATGATTGATATTGTTTGGAATAATAGCTCTACCGCAAGCAACTTCAGAACGGACAAATTCGGGTGTGATTTTGCTTTTTGGAGTATTAGCACCAAAACTATGACCACTGTGTTGGCATTGCATGGCTTTGGTTTGTTCGTTTAAAAGTTCTATACGCTGATTTTCACGAATAGCGATATATTCCATTTCTGGAGTAATAATGCCTTGTTTAGCATAATATAGCTGTGTTACATTTGCGCCTTTTTTAGCACGTTTTGGCTGATGTAAATATTCAAAACGAAGATGATTAAGGCTTTCATCTTTTAATCGGCTTAAGCCATAATCTGAAGTTATTTCATCTAAAACTTCGACATCATTTCGGTCAAGGATCCAACTTTCGCGTAAGCGTGGTAATCCTTTTCTAATATCAATTTCGATATTTGGATCTGTATAAGCTCCAGAAGTGTCATAAACCGTTACAGGAGGATTTTTTTCTATTCCGCCATTCGAAAGTTTAGTGTCGCTTAAAGTTATCTCGCGCATTGCTACTTTTATCGGATGAATTTCTCCATCGATATAAACTTTTTTAGAATTCGGAAATGGGGTTCTTGATATTTGTTCTTCGTTTGTCATAGCTTTTATATTGTAAAATGTAAGATGTAAGATGTGAATTGTAGAGCCCCACTGTAGTGCGTCTACGCCCGCTATATAATTGGAATTTTATTCTATCCTCCCTGCGTAGCAGAAATAATCAGAATTTCGTCAGTTTCTTGTACGAAGAATTCGTTCCATTTGAGTTTTGGAACAACGGTATTGTTAACAGCAACAGCAATTCCGTTTTGTTTGTGCGGAATTTCGAGATCGAGCAATGATTGAACGCTTAGCGATTCAGCATTGAATTGTTTGGTTTGTTGATTGATTTTTAGTTCCATTCCTTTTGAGTTTAGTGTATAGATACACCTTAGGAATGGCTACAATGACGCATAGAAATGCGTTCAAGAAGTCATCTTACTTTTCCCTACGCTAGTATGAACTAGATCAGGTTCAGAGGGTAAAATCTCAGCCTGCGTGATGCAGACACCCCTAAAGTGTGAAGCAAATATATGTAATTTTTTTAAGTTTTCGGTCTCAGTCTCAGTTTTCAGTTTTTATAACTGAGAAAAGTCACTGAAAACTGAGACTGTGACTGAAAGCTATTTAGTTCTAGTAAAGCAATCTTCTACGTGATCATTGACCATTCCGGTCGCCTGCATGTGAGCGTAAATGACGGTTGAACCGACAAATTTGAATCCGCGTTTTTTTAAATCTTTGCTGATTGCATCAGAAATTGGAGTGGTTGCCGGTACATCTTTCAACGTTTTTGGATTGTTATCAATTGGTTTGCCGTCAGTAAATTTCCAGATATAGTCAGAAAATGTTCCAAATTCTTCCTGGATTTTCATAAAAGCCTGAGCGTTTGTAACGGCAGATTTAATTTTGAGTTGATTACGAATGATTCCTGTATTCTGCATTAATTCTTCGATTTTATCTTCAGAATAATTAGCAATTTTTTTATAATCAAAATTGTCAAAAGCAGTTTTGAAGTTTTCCCTTTTATTTAAAATAGTAATCCAACTTAGTCCAGCCTGAAACGTTTCTAGAATTAAAAACTCAAAAATAGTTGGGTCGTCGTAAACAGGGGTTCCCCATTCTTCGTCATGATATTTTTTATATAAATCGCTGGCAGAACACCAGCCGCATCTTATTAGTTCCATTTTTTATTTTAAATGTATAAAAAAAGCTTCAAACTATGAAGTTTGAAGCCTTTGGAAAATTTATTTATTATTATTTCCTCTTGTATACAGAAACAGCACTTACTGATAAACCTCCCTCAGAATATGTCATTTTTACTTTTAGTGTGCTACTGCTTAATTCAGAGATTTCCCATTTAATCTCTTCATCACTATATTTTAGAGTTAATGTATTTCCATCTTTTTTCCAAGTACCATCTTCAGTATAGGTACTACATTTTGAGTCCCAATATTCAGACGTAGTATCGATAAATTTTCCATCATTAGAAAAAGTCATTGATGGAATTTCACAGCCTTCACTATTATAAGGCTGAATTACTTCTTGATTAGCAACAATTGCTCCTTGGTGAGTTATTTCCCATTTTCCTTCAATTGATCCGCTGTCCTTGTCATCATCACTACTACACGATACTGCTGTTAAACCTAATGTCAAGATTGACACGAAAAGAATGCTTAGTTTTTTCATTTTTGGTAGATTTTATTTGTTAAATGTTTGGCAAAAATAAAATCTTTTAAAAGAAAACCAAGAACAAATATTAAGTTTTTTCGTATTTTTTTATTGTTAATTTGTAATTGATTGATTGCTAAGTAGGTTAGGTTGCTTTTTGTTTAGTAAAATTTTTCTTTCACTATCTTCCTATCTGCCAGCTATATCCTTTTACACTCGGAATATAGGCCGAACGTCCAATTATAACTAGATTGTTGTAAACTTTTCTGTTGTATTTAATACCAATTGCATTTCCAGAAGTGTACATTTTATTGGCTTTAAAAACTACTTTCATTTTGCCATCTTCTAGTTCTGCGTCAGATACTTTTTCGACAAACCAAGTAGATTGCCATTTTACGGCCAGTTCATTTTCTGCCGTTCTGGTAACACTTTTTACCAGTTTAACAGCTTCTTTTGGTATTTCAAAATTTTCGGTTAATTGTTTTTGACTTAAAGTCTGTCCCATTTTACATTTGTCGAATATCTTGCGAAGGTTTACAAAATTGACCAGTTTATCATTTGCTTCTTTTTTTATGTCAACAGGCTTTTCTGTTTTGTTTAATGATTCTGGCGGCGCAGTTTTAAGTTCAATTTTGTTTTTGACAGCAAAAGTATTTTGTGAAGTATTTTTTTGAGATTCAATCTTTCTTGAGGCAGTAATGCTTTTAGATGAAATTTTTGGATTCTTTTTTATAGGTGCAGGTGTTAATTTATTAACAGATTGAATGGCTTTTTTAGGCTGTTTTTTTTCGTCATTGCCACAGCTTAAAAAGAAATAGGTAACAGAGAATAAAATAAGCAAGTAATTTTTTTTCATGACCTAAATATGTTTTTTGTTTTTTATCCTTTATGTGCAGGATCTTCGTCCAAATATTTCTTAATCAGATGATGCCCCAGATAAATTGCTGGAGTTAATAAAATAGCAATTGCTAACTTAAAAGTATATCCTATTATCCCTGAAGATATAAAAGTGTCAAAATCAATTTTTCCTGGAAGCCAAAAAGCAATTCCTAAAACAATAAACGAATCAAACAATTGCGAAATAACAGTAGAACCAGTAGTTCTTAACCATATTTTTTTCTCACCAGTTCTGTTCTTGAAGAACCAAAATATCCATACGTCAATAAGCTGTGATGCCATGAAAGCGATTAAGCTTCCAATAATGATCCACATACTCTGCCCAAAAACTGCTTGAAACTGACTGTCATTTACTGGACTAATTCCTTTTGCGGCGGGAATAACAATTGCCATAAAAAGTATCAGAAAAGCATAAGCAATCAAACAAGCTGTAATGAAAGAAAGTTTTTTTACACCTTTTTCGCCAAAATATTCGTTAATCAAATCGGTAGTTAGAAATACAACTGGCCAAGGCAAAATTCCGATACTCATTACAAAAGGACCAATTTGAATTAGCTTTCCTCCAATTAACTCAGCCACAACGGCATTAGTAATAAATATTCCTGCTAAAATTACAAAAACAATTTCTTTTCTGGTTTTAAACATGTTATTTTTAAATTGGTATTTCAAAAATAAACTATTTCTTTTTAAATCTTAGAAGCAGATTAATTTTTATAATCTATTGGCGTATGAAGTTTGCTTTCGATTGGTTAATTTTGAGATTCTGTTGCTCTTTTTCTGATTGAAATTTTGCACAGAATTAATTAATGTATTTGTTATGAAAACACCAATAGAGTTAGATAATTCATTGTTAAAAGATTGGTCTGGTCCTTATGGAGGCATTCCAGATTTTACGGCATATAAAATTTCAGATTTTAAGCCTACAATAGAATTTGCGATCAAAGAAAAATTAGAAGAGATTGATGCAATTGCGAATAATCCACAAAAGCCTACATTTGAAAATACCATTGAAGCTTTAGAGCTTTCGGGTACAAAATTAGATCGAATTCATGCGGTTTATGGCATTTATAGATCTAATCTAAGTACTCTAGAATTTAATGTAGTTGACACGGAAATGTCGCCAAAATTGGCAGAGATCAATGATAAATTGTATCAAAATAACAAACTGTTTTCTAGAATTGAAGTCTTGTATAAATCGAATGAAAAGAAGGATTTAACTAAGGAACAGCAACGTATTCTTTGGCTTTATTACACTGATTTTGTTAGAGAAGGAGCGGAGCTAGAAGAAAAGGATAAAGATAAAGTGGCTAAGATCAATCAGGAATTGGCAACGCTTTTTACTTCTTTTAGCCAAAAGTTATTGGCAGAAGAAAACGATCAGTATATAGAGTTAGAGACAGAAGCTGATTTTGACGGTTTGCCTGAGGAATTTAAGAATGCAGCAATTGCAGAAGCGAAAGAAAGAAATCTAAAAGCTTTAGGATGCATTGGAAACACAAGATCTTCAATTGAGCCGTTTTTAACTTTCTCAAACAGAAGAAATTTAAGGGAAAAAGCTTTTGATATTTTCGTAAAACGTGGCGATAATAAGAATGAAAATGACACAAATGAAACCCTTGTATCTATTTTGAGATTAAGGGCGGAAAAAGCGAATATTTTAGGTTTTGCAAATTTTGCCGAATGGAGTTTGTCAAACAAGATGGCTAAAGATCCTCAGAAAACATTAGATCTGATGAATTCGGTATGGAAACCTGCTATAGAAAAGGTGAAAAATGATGTTTCTGCTATGCAAGAAATGGTCGATAGAGAAGGTGGCAATTTTAATATTCAGCCTTGGGATTACCGCTATTATGCAGAAAAAGTACGCAAAGCAAAATACGATTTGGACCAAAATGAAATCAAGCAATATTTACAGCTGGAAAATTTACGCGAAGGAATGTTCTGGACAGCTGGTGAATTGTTCAATTTAGGCTTTAAACAGTTATTTGATGTTCCGGTTTATCATTCAGATGTTCGTGTTTGGGAAGTGAATAATAAAAATACAGGAGAGCCAATTGGCTTATGGTATTTTGATCCTTATGCTCGTACTGGAAAACGTTCAGGGGCATGGATGAATTCGCATAGAGACCAGCAGAAAATAAAAGGTAACGTGCTTCCTATTGTGTCAAACAATTGCAATTTTATTAAAGGAAACAGCGATGAACCTGTTTTAATCTCGTGGGATGACGCTACAACTTTATTTCATGAATTTGGACATGCTTTACACGGATTATGTTCGAATGTAACTTATCCGAGCCTTTCTGGGACTTCAGTTGCGAGAGATTATGTAGAATTTCCTTCGCAATTATTAGAACATTGGTTAGCGACCCCAGAAGTGTTGAATAAATTTGCGCTTCATTATAAAACTAAAGAACCTTTATCGCAATCATTGGTAGAAAGAATAGGAAAAGCAGCCAATTTTAACGAAGGTTTTGCAACAGTAGAAACGATTTCTAGTTCGTTTGTAGACATGGAACTGCATTTAACTACTGAAACAGTTGATCCGCATGCATTTGAGAAGAAAATCTTAAGTGAAATTAATATGCCGTCTGAAATCGTAATGCGACACAGGATTCCGCAGTTTGCACATATATTTTCAAGCGATGGATATGCGGCAGGATATTACAGTTACTTATGGGCAGATGTGATTAATGCAGATGCATATGAGGCATTTTTGGAAGGAAACGGTCCTTTTGATAAAGTGATTTCTAAACGTCTTTACGAAACCGTTTTAAGTGTTGGAAATACGATTGATAATGAAGAAATGTATGAGAATTTTAGAGGTCATGCGCCACAATCTGATGCCTTGATGAGAGCAAGAAATTTTCCAATTGAAAGCTAAAAATAAAAAAGCCCGAATAAATAAATATTCGGGCTTTTTAATATTGAAAATAATATATTAACCTAAAGTAACTCTTTTGAAACCTGTAATTTCAACATTGAATCCTTTTACGTAATCACCAACTTTTTTACTGTCATCTTTGATGAAGTTTTGATCTAAAAGAGCTTTCTCTTGATCTAAAGTAGTGTTGTCAGAGATAAAACGTTGAACTTTACCTGGAAGAATTTTATCCCAGATTTGCTCTGGTTTACCTTCAGCTTTTAATTCAGCTTTAGCATCTTCTTCAGCTTGTTTGATAACCTCAGGAGTTAATTGAGAGAAAGAGATGTATTTAGGAACATTTTTTAAAGTTTTTCCTAAACGTGCAGCTTCTTCATTGTCCTTTTCGATTACAGCAATACGAGCAGCAAGTTCAGATTCAACGAAAGCAGGATCAAAATCTTTGTAAGATAATGTATCAGCTCCCATAGAAGCAACTTGCATAGAAACGTCTTTTGTTAAAGCTTCAGCGTTAGCAACTGGAGCAGAAATTGCAGTTAAAGCAGCAATTTTATTAACGTGAACATAAGATCCAACGTAAGCACCTTCTAAAATTTCAAAACCACCGATTTCGATTTTCTCACCGATAACACCAGTTTGCTCGATTAATTTTTCAGCAACAGTGATTCCGTTGAAATCAGAAGCTAAAAATTCTTCTTTATTAGAGAAGTTGATAGCTCTTTCAACTAAATCTTTAGCTAAAGTTACGAAAGCTTCATTTTTACCTACGAAGTCAGTTTCGCAGTTTAAAGTGATGATAGCTCCTTTAGTGTGGTCAGCATTGATAAAAGAAACAGCAGCTCCTTCAGAAGACTCACGGTCAGAACGGTTAGCAGCAACTTTTTGTCCTTTTTCTCTAAGGATTTGGATAGCTTTATCGAAATCACCTTCAGCTTCAACTAAAGCCTTTTTACAGTCCATCATTCCGGCACCTGTAGATTGTCTTAATTTATTTACGTCTGCAGCAGTAATTGTTGCCATAATATTTTAAGTTTTAATATGTTTTTAAAAGTAAAAAATTCCAGCTTTTAAATCCCAAACTCCAATTTTAATAAATTATCAACATAACGTTTTTAATTCTGGTTGGATTTTGGAATTTAAAATTTGGAATTTAAATTTTGATTTATTCTTCAGTTGCAGGAGCAGCAGCTTCAGCCTCAACAGCAGGAGCTTCTTCAGCAGCTTCAACTTCTTTTTCAGCACCTCTGTCAGAAAGACCTTCGATTACTGCAGTAGTCACTAAAGATAAAATTTTGTCAATTGATTTAGAAGCATCATCATTTGCAGGAATCACGTAATCAACCTCTCTTGGGTCAGAATTCGTATCAACCATTGCGAAAACTGGAATGTTTAATTTTTGAGCTTCTTTTATTGCGATGTGTTCAGCTTTGATATCTACTACGAACAATGCTGCAGGTAATCTAGACATATCAGCAATTGAACCTAAGTTTTTCTCTAATTTAGCACGTAGACGATCAACTTGTAAACGCTCTTTTTTAGATAAAGTGTTGAAAGTACCATCTTTCTTCATTTTATCAATAGAAGACATTTTTTTAACTGCCTTTCTGATAGTTACGAAGTTAGTCAACATTCCACCTGGCCATCTTTCAGTGATGTAAGGCATGTTTGCAGCTTTTGCTTTATCAGCAACGATGTCTTTTGCTTGTTTTTTGGTAGCTACGAATAAAATTTTTCTACCTGATGCAGCGATTTTTTTCAAAGCTTCGTTAGCCTCTTCAATTTTAGCTGCAGTTTTATATAGATTGATAATGTGAATACCATTACGCTCCATATAAATGTAAGGAGCCATATTTGGATCCCATTTTCTAGTCATGTGTCCGAAGTGAACACCTGCTTCTAGTAATTCTTTTACTTCTATTTTGTTTGCCATTTTTGTACTAGTTTACGTTCTGTTGATTAGCAATGTATAAATGGCGATTTCTCTGGCTTTATACATTTAGATGCTAAACTATATCCTACCTCGATAGGAGAGCAACAATAACTGTGTTTTTTAATTTCAATAAATAATTGATAATGTCTTGTCCCATTTGAACAAGACAGGTAATATTAACGTTTAGAGAACTGGAATCTCTTACGAGCTTTCTTCTGACCGAATTTCTTACGTTCAACCATTCTTGGGTCTCTTGTTAATAAACCTTCTGGTTTAAGGATTCCTCTGTTTTCAGCGTTAACTTCGCACATTACGCGTGCTAATGCCATTCTTACAGCTTCTGCTTGACCAGTTGTACCACCTCCGTAAACGTTTACTTTTACATCAAAGTTACCAGCGTTTTCTGTCATAGAAAGCGGTTGTAAAACTTTGTATTGTAAAGTTGCAGTTGGAAAGTAAGTTGCGAATTCTTTTTTGTTTACAGTGATGTTTCCAGTTCCTTCAGAAACGTATACACGTGCAACAGCGGTTTTTCTTCTACCGATTTTGTGAATAACTCCCATTACTTAAGATCATTTAGGTTAACAGTTCTAGGTTTTTGAGCTCCATGTTTGTGCTCAGCTCCTACAACAACATTTAGATTTCTAAAAAGTTCTGCTCCTAATTTGTTTTTAGGTAACATACCTTTTACAGCTTTTTCTACTAATGCAGCTGGATTTTTAGCTTGCAATACTTTAGCAGTTAAAGTTCTTTGTCCTCCTGGGTAACCTGTATGACGCATGTAAATTTTGTCATTCATTTTTGTACCTGTAAGGTTAATTTTTTCTGAGTTGATAACAATTACGTTATCTCCACAGTCAACGTGCGGTGTGTAACTTGGCTTGTACTTACCTCTTAAAATCATTGCAACTTTAGAAGCAAGACGTCCTAAGTTATGACCTTCAGCGTCAACAACAATCCACTCTTTAGTTACAGTGGCTTTACTTGCTGAAACTGTTTTGTAGCTTAATGCGTCCATAATATTATTTTAATTAAACATTCCATCCCCAATAAAGGGGATGCAAAAGTACAATTAATTATTTTAAAACCAAATACCTGAAAAGAATATTTTATATCCTGAAAATCAGGGGTTCAGTTTTTTAATTAATTAATGAATAAAAAAACCGTCTCTACAATAATGTCAAGACGGTTAAATATTTAGAGAAAAAAGTAATTATACGATAAATATATTAGCGATGTCTACAACCTGCTGAGTTGTAAGTGGCTCATCATAAGCTTCTGAGCCTGCTGCAGGTCCAAAAGCAGTTGCTGTATTAAATCCTGCCTGCATGGTTACGCCTTCGCCATCATAAACTGCTTGTGTCGCTGCTGGCATGCCCGCACCTCGTTCGGCATTAGAGATCCATCCTTTTAAACCTCTTAATCGTCTGACTTCAGAAGCATGACGTGCTTCAACAGAATGAATCTGCAATGCAGCAGTCAATAAATCGGGTGTAGTAATTAAGTTAGCAGCTTGTCCTTTGTAGGCTCGAACTCCAGTATCTTCAAAAGCTTGGGCTAAAGCTAAAAATGTTGGGTAATCATGAAAAGGATCAAAAGCACCGCCAACCGTAAAGTCAAAAGTAGGTTTAGGAACGAAATTGGCACTTGCTGTACCGCCTAAACCAGCAATTAAAAATTTAACATGATCAGATTCGTGCGCCGCTATTTGCTGAAATACTTTTAAATCACGCCCGCCATTTTCAGAAGCCGGAATTACTCCAGAATCTAAAGCCATGGCGTAAAATTCGTTTTCAAGATATTCTAAGGTCAGAGCAAATTGTAAAGCTCCAATAGGTGTTGCCGGTGTTGCTGTAATGTCTTTTGCAAAAGCTTTATTGGTAAGAGCTGACAATCCGAATGGAATTGATGCTAAAGCTAAATTTTTTCCAATATTCCCAAACTGTGTAAAACTGTCTCTTCGAGAACCAGTGCTATTCATCAAATTATCATCAGTAAAGGATTCTATAAATTTTAAAATGTTCATAATTTCTAAGTTTTAGCGGTTAAGATTAAGGCAAGTATTTAGCTGTAAATTTTGTGGTAATAAAACCAGCAGCAATCGGTAGGATTTTAGATGGATCTTTTGCGTCATCTAAACCTGTTGACATATTTACAATATCGTCTCCGGCAAAATCTTTTGAATTCGGATTGATTAAGCTTCTTATTGCGGCAGCATGTCTGGCTTCAACCGAAACAATTTTTCCGGCCAATAATAAGTAGTCTGCTGTTTTAATTAATCTTCCTGCTCCGTTATAAGCAGCAACGCCAGTATCTTCTAGTGCTTTTGCAGTAGCTAGAACTTCGGTGCGGCTGTTGAAATTTAAAGAACCATAATTAAAGGCTAAAGAAGGAAGTAATTGTGAACTTGGATCGGGAAGTGCTCCATTTAATGCAGCTTTGAAGAAATCTCTGTGAACCACTTCGTGATGGTATAAATCAGTCAAAACTTCGCGTTCAAGACTACTGAAGACAGTGTTGAAACTGCTCGAATTTACTACTTTAGTATAAAAGTCGGCTTCTAATTGTTCTAGAGCATAAGCATAGGTTAATACTCCAAAATCTCCGGAGCCTAAATCAAAAACACCATTTCTTACTCCTGGCAAAGAAGTGTCTGGCATATCATTGTTGTTGTCATTATCGCTACAGCCAGCCAAAACTAGACCTGTGGTCATTAATGTTAATCCGCTGAGCTTAAGAAAGCTCCTTCTGCTATCCAGTGAAGGGTTAACTTCATGAATTTTAACTTCGTTTTTCATAATCAAGTTTTTTATTAGGTTAACAACATTGGTTTTTTAGTTAACTGGTATTTAGTTATTAACGAAATTTTAGTAAGAGCGGTTTTAAAATCTCTGTTTAATTAAATATTATTTCGAAATGACTTATATTTTTAAATACTAATAGCTTGTTTTTGTTTTATTTTAGGTAATTCTACTATATTTGTATTAATTACATAAAATTCAATTGGATGAAAGCTAAAGCAACTCTAAAACAAATTGCGAAAGAACTTGGTGTTTCTGTTTCGACTGTATCTAAAGCGTTGAATGACAGTCCAGAAATTAGTGAACAAACGAAGGTGAAGATTAAGGAGTATGCCAAACTCAAAAACTATAAGCCGAATGTCATTGGTTTGAATCTAAAGAATCGTAAAACAAAAACGATTGGAGTAATTATTCCGAATATTTTAAATTCTTTCTTTGCGAAAGTTTTTAGCGGTATTGAGAAAGTTGCCGATAAAAAAGGATATAATGTAATTACCTGTATCTCTAACGAATCTTTAGAAAAAGAAATTCACACGCTTGAAATGTTAAGCAACGGAACTATTGACGGATTTATTCTTTCAGTTTCTGAGGAAGCTCAAAAGCTTCAGGATTACAATCACTTTTCGGAAATTATTAATGATGGAACGCCAATTGTGATGTTTGACCGTATTGCTGATGAAGTAGACTGTGATAAGGTTGTTGTAGATGATTTTGATTCAGCATTAAATTCGACACAGCATTTAATTAATCTTGGATGTAAAAATATCGCTTTAATATCTTCTGTAGATAATTTGAGTGTTGGGAAATTAAGAGCCGATGGATATTTGAAAGCGTTAAAAGACAACAATATTCCGGTTAATGAAAAAATCATTCTTCGTACCGATTCTGAAGATGACATGAAAAGTAAAATTGATGCAATTTTTGACAATAAAATTGACGGAATTTTTGCCTTGGATGAAAATGATTCAGTTGCAGCTTTGCGAGTAAGTTTGAAAAAAGGATATAGAGTTCCAGAAGATATTTCGATTATTGGTTTTGCAGATGGTATTTTGGCTTCAAGACGTTTATCGCCAAGTTTGACTACGGTAAGTCAGCATGGTGTTGAAATTGGAGAAGTTGCTGCAAAAAGATTAATTGAAAGATTGGAAGAGCCGGAAGGAACAGTTTCTGAATATGAAACGATTGTCATCAAGACAAAATTGAAAGAAAGAGAATCTACAAGAAAAGTATAAAATAATAAAAGCCATCCGCAACGGATGGCTTTTTTATTATAATGAATAAGGAAATTTTGGGTTCTTATACTTTTTTAATTTCTCAAAGGGAACTAAAAAAGATTCTTCACAAGATCTTGCTGCTCTATAAAAAATAGGAGTAAATTCAATTCCTTTTTCTGTGTAATTCCAAGAAGGAAAATCCCAATATTCTTCGTTGGTATAATCGCAAGGATCGTCATCGTTTTTTGGTTTTTCAAAATGTTCCTGAGAGTTAAGTACAGCCAGTAATTTTGGTGCAAAATAAGTGCTTCTGTATTTTGAAAAAGCATCAAAATTATTCTCTTTGTCGCCAGTTACGCTTTTGTCAAAAGCTAGAATATCATCAATTCCATATTGTTTTCCGTTGTTTAAATCAATAAGATAACCGCTACTTCCAAAATCGGGATGAGCGCCTCCGCAGTCCCAAAACATCGAAACTTGAAAACCTAATAAATCATTATTCAGAAAGTTAATTGTTGTATTTCCTTCAATGCCTTTTCCTTGGCTGTATTCAAAACTAGAAGCGCAATTAAGCTGAGATAATGTATTTTCAATATGTATACTTTCTAAGATCGGATTAATCAAAGCCTTGTTTTTTGCTGTAAAATTGTTTCCTAATCTAAAAAAATCAGAATCGCAATGTTTCTCAGAATACCAAACAAATTCTTTATTGTTGTAAAGTGTGGTTTTCTGTTTTTTGAATTCAAGGAATTTGTATTTCACTAGATTAAGACGTTCTTCGTCAAACCTAATTTTGAGATTTGATTTGTAATTATCAAAATTTACTGGTTCAAGATGAACAGCCAATTGTTTTTCTTTAGCATCATACCAAAATCCATCAAAATTATTGCCCGATTTTTTCAGGTAGAATTTCTCAGTAATATTATCGCCAGGTTTAAAATAGAAAGTAAAATTATTGCCATCCTTTAATTTTCCTTCCAGCTTAATATCTTTTAATGAACTTTTATAGAAATATACGGCATTGAGATTATTCTCATTATCTGAGTTGTAGACTTGAACAGTCATGAAAATAGTGCTTTTGCCTAAAGTTCCTTCTAGATAATAAATTTTGCTCTGACAAATTGCAATTGTTGAATAAAGCAGAAATAGGTATAAGAAATATTTCTTCATTTTACTTTCTTTTAAATCTTTAAAGGTTGTTATAAAACTGTAAAAGTAGCAAAAGTAAGATTCTTACAATGTTGTTTTTAATGAATAAAAAAACCGTTCAAATTTGAACGGTCTTTAAGTGTGAAGAATAATTTTTTTAGTGAGCTTCTAGCCAATCTTTACCCATTCCAAGTTCAACTTCTAAAGGGACTGACAATTTGAAAGCATTTTCCATTTCGTGTTTAATCATAGGTTGGATTTTTTCGAGTTCGTCGTTGTGAACATCGAACACAAGCTCATCATGTACTTGTAGTAACATTTTTGATTTCCAGTTTTCGTCACGAAGTTTTTTATGAATATTGATCATTGCGATTTTAATGACATCGGCAGCGCTTCCTTGAATTGGTGCATTTACAGCATTTCGTTCTGCAGCGCTTCTTACAACGGCGTTGGCAGAATTAATATCTTTTAAATATCTGCGACGACCTAAAATAGTTTGTACGTAGCCTTTTTCTCGTGCAAATTCGACTTGTTCTGAAATATAAGATTTAAGACGAGGATATGTTTTATAATAAGCATCAATTAATGCAGCGCTTTCACTTCTAGAAAGTGAAGTTTGATTACTCAATCCAAAAGCAGAAACACCATAAATAATTCCGAAGTTTACTGTTTTAGCATTGCTTCTTTGTTCACGAGAAACTTCTTCTAAGGCAACATCAAAAACTTTTGCAGCGGTAGCTCTGTGAATGTCTTCTCCATTTTGGAAAGCTGCAATCATATTTTCTTCACCACTCAAAGCGGCAATAATTCTCAATTCGATTTGAGAGTAATCGGCAGAGATTAAAGTATGGTTTTCATCGCGAGCAACAAAAGCTTTACGAATCTGGCGTCCTCTTTCGGTACGAATCGGAATGTTCTGCAAGTTCGGATTGTTAGAACTTAAACGCCCAGTTGCGGCAACCGTCTGCATATAATCGGTATGAACGCGTAAAGTTTTTTTGTCTACCTGTTCTGGTAAAGCTAGAATGTACGTACTCTGTAATTTTACCATTTGACGCCAATCCAAAATTTGTTTTACAATTGGGTTGTCATTGGCCAAATAAGTCAAAACTTCTTCGCCAGTTGCATATTGTCCAGTTTTGGTTTTCTTTTGCTTAGCGCCGCCAATTTTTAGTTTTTCAAACAAAATATCTCCTAATTGTTTTGGAGAGGCCAAGTTGAATTTCTCGCCAGCGGTTTCATATATTTTTTCTTCTAAAGCTTTGATTTCAACTTCCATTTCAGAAGACATTGCTTTTAAGAAATCTACATCCAAACGAATTCCTTCCGTTTCCATATCGGCCAATACGCTTACTAATGGAATTTCGATTTCGTCAAATAACTTTTTAGTTTCTGTTTTATCTAATTCTGTTGTAAAGATTTCTTTTAATTGTAATGTAATATCGGCATCTTCTGCCGCATATTCTTTAATATCTTCCAAAGGAACATCGCGCATATTAAGCTGATTTTTCCCTTTTTTACCAATTAAAGATTCAATAGATTTTGGAGAATATTTCAAATACGTTTCTGCTAAAATATCCATATTATGACGCATATCTGGATTAATCAAATAATGCGCAATCATGGTATCAAAAAGTTTTCCTTTTACAGAAACACCATAATTAGATAGGATTTTTAAATCGTATTTTAAATTCTGTCCGATTTTCTCAATGTTTTCATTTTCAAAAAACGGGACAAATTTATCTACCAAAGCTTTTGCTTCTTCCTGACTTTCTGGAAATGGCACATAAAATGCTTTTCCTTTTTCGTAAGAGAAAGACATTCCAACCAATTCTGCATGTAAAGCATCGATTCCTGTAGTTTCAGTATCAAAACAAACTGAAGTCTGTTTTTGTAAATTCTGCAAAAGCATTTTAATGCCTAAATCGCCTTGAATGGTTTGGTAAAAATGCTCTGTGTTTTCTAAAGTATTATAAAACGAAGTTCTTTCGATTTCAGCATTTTCCCCATTAGTATTTCCACTTCCAAAAAGATCAAATTGGTCTTCGTTTTTAGGTTGTGCTTTTTTGTACAATTTGGCATCAGGAGCTGGAGCAGCAGTTTGAGCGCCATCAGTTTTAAACAAATTGTCAAATTGCTCTGCCATTCTTCTAAATTCCAATTCCTGAAAAATAGCATCTGTTTTTTCAATATCTGGACGAGAAAGTTCGTAATCTTCTTCATTAAAAGCCACATCACAATCCGTGATAATTGCGGCCAGTTTTTTAGAAAGAATGCCTTTGTCTTTATTCGCTTCAATATTTTCTTTCATTTTACCTTTTAGTAAATGTGTATTTTCTAAAAGGTTTTCCATAGTTCCAAATTCTTTAAGAAACTTTTTAGCAGTCACTTCTCCAACACCTGGTAATCCTGGAATATTATCAATTGCATCACCCATCATTCCAAGAAAATCGATTACCTGTTCAGGCCTTTCAATTTCAAATTTTGCCAAAACTTCAGGAACTCCCCAAATTTCGATTCCGTTACCCATACGGGCAGGTTTATACATAAAAATGTTTTCAGAAACTAACTGGGCAAAATCCTTATCTGGAGTCACCATGTAGACTTTGTAGTTTTGTTTTTCTGCCTGTTTCGCAATTGTTCCAATTAAATCATCGGCTTCACAACCTTCAAGTTCAATAATTGGAATGTGCATGGCTTTTAATAATTCCTGAATATATGGAACAGCAATTTTAATTGCTTCAGGTGTTGCATCTCTATTGGCTTTGTAATCAACAAACATTTCAGTTCTTACATGACTTCCGCCTTTATCAAAAGCAACAGCCAAGTGATCTGGTTTTTCTCTTTTAATAACATCCAAAAGTGAGTTCATAAAACCCATAATTGCAGATGTATCCATTCCTTTTGAGTTGATTCTCGGGTTTTTAATAAAAGCGTAATAACCACGAAAAATTAATGCATAAGCATCTAGAAGAAAAAGGCGTTTTTGAGTCGACATATTAAAAATATTAGTCTGTAAAAATAAACAATTGAGTTCTCAAAAATTGTCAAAAATGAAAATTTTTACCATATAAGTTATATAAATTCATTTTAGCAACATGCACACTGTAGAGATAAGCCACAGCGAATCTAATGATTATGATAAATAGTATTGCTGCAGAATTTTTAAATGAACTTATATAACTTATATGGTAGAAAAAAATGCAAAAGTTAATATCAAGTTAAAAAAAATTATTCAGTGATTTCTTCATTTTCTCTTCATGTTACGAAAGTAATTTTGATCTGTAAAATAAAAGGTTATTAATTCTTAAATCTTAGAAATCATGAGAAATTTATTAATGTTACTAGTAGCAGTTTTAGGAACAAGTGCAATGGTTCACGCATTTCCTGCAAAAGATGGAAAAGAAGCTCCGGCGAAAGAAGTAAAAGCAACAAAACATCCTAAAAAAAGCAAATCAGATCAAAAAACAAAATCAGTGAAAAGTGAAGTGCCAAAAACAGAGGCAGCTAAACCAGAAACTGCAAAAATGAAAAAATAACAAATAATCAAAAAAAATAGAAATCATGAAAAATTTATTTATTGTATTGGCAGCAGTTTTAGGAACAACTGTAATGGTAAGCGCTCAAACAACTCCAGCTCAAACAACACCGACAAAAGAAGTAAAAGCTACAAAACATCATCATAAAGGAGATAAAAAAGCAAAAGCTGATACTTCAAAAGAAGAAGTAGCACCTGTAAAAAAATAAGAATTGCTCTCGTTTTGTTTTCGAACCATTGTAATGAACGAAGGCAAAACAGGAATAATGATTATGAGAATGCGATTGAAGAAGCTGATGAAGAAATTTATCAGCTTTTTTCATTAGTTAATTTTTTAATAATGTGTAGCTGAACTTTTGAGAATTGATTAATTTTAGTAATGCTTAAATGCCATGTGTATGAATATTTTAATTGTTGAAGATAATAAAGAACTTGCTATAGAAGTTTACGATTTTTTGTGCAATGCAGGTTATATCTGTAAAATTGCAAATAACTGTGCTGAAGCTTTGGAAGAATTTGGAAGCAATGATTACGATGCCATGCTATTGGATTTGGGTTTGCCTGATGGAGACGGTTTTGAGGTTTTACAGACGATTCGAAAAACAAAATCAAAGATTGCTGTAATTGTACTTACAGCGCGCGGAGAATTGGATGACAGGATTAACGGACTTCATCTTGGAGCCGACGATTATTTGACAAAACCTTTTGCTTTGACAGAATTGGCAGCAAGGCTGTTTGCTGTAATTCGTAGGATTCATGGTTTTACTTTAAACAATTTAAGCATTCATGGTTTTCTGTTGCAGCTTCAGGATTATAAAGTGAGCTTTAATGAAACTCCGTTAAGTCTTACCAAAAAAGAATTTGATATTTTTCAGTATCTAGTTCTCAATAAAAATCGAGTGATTACAAGGTTACAATTGACCGAACATATTTGGGGCGATATTCTGGAAGTGAATTCAGATTCTAATTTTATAGATGTTCATGTTCGAAATCTCAGAAAGAAATTAGATAAACATACGACTATAGATTGGTTTGAAACTGTTCGTAATGTGGGTTATCGTATAAACGAATAAAATTATTCTTGTGAAAATAAAACATCAATTAGCCATTTTTAATGCCATGACCAGACTGCTGGTCATTTTGATTTTATGGCTAATGCTTCCTATTTTGGTAGAAAATGTGGTGTACCATCATATTAATAATAGTCTGCTGGAGAAAAAGAAAAAGTTTATTGAGCATCTTAATCAAGAAGAAATCAATGATTTTATAGAAAATCCAGATGATACTACAGAGACCTTTTCTGAATTTTCGACACTTCATAGCGAATTTCTAGTGCTTTCCAGAATGCCGATAAAACCGCATCAGAAAAAAACAACTTTTACAAACGAATATCGCAAGATTGAAAATGAAGAAAGCGAATACAGAATATTGCAGCATCATTTTACATACGAAGGGCAAGATTATCAGCTTGAAATTGGAAGTAGTTTAAGCGAGGTAAACGATTTGACTTTTGTAATAAAGCTTTTTATTATCATTGTTTTTGTTATCATTCTATTTATTACTTTTTTGGCTGATACTTTTTACATTGAATATCTTTTAAAACCATTTTATAAAATTATTGATACAAAGATCAGGCGGGTAAACGAACCTGAAATGTTTGATCATACTCCGATAAAAGCGGCTTCAAGAGATTTTAGGGAATTGGATTTTGTTTTGAATCAAATGATGGATCGTATTGCCGAAGTCTTTAAAAAAGAAAAGCAGTTTATTTCGAATGTTTCGCACGAGCTTTTAACTCCGATCGCATTGCTTAAAAATAAACTTGAAAACTTGCTACAGAACGAATCTTTAGATGATAATGCGTTTGATAAAATTGCAGGATCTCTAAAGACGCTGGATATGCTGAAAAAAATTATCAATAATTTATTACTGATTTCTAGAATAGATAATAATCAATATGAGTTGAATGAAGAGATTAATCTTCGCGAAATTGTTTCTGATTTACAGGAAGACCTTCAAGATCGTATAGATGATAAAGAAATTCAGTTTCAAAATAGAATGCAAAATGCCTTTGTTTTTATTGGAAACAAAACTTTAATTCATATTCTGATTTATAATTTAGTAACCAATGCCATAAAGTATAATAAACCACAAGGAAAGATTGTCATTGAAGACGGTTATGATGATAACCATTATTATATTTTGGTAAAAGATTCTGGCATTGGAATGGATGAATCGCAACTGGAAAAAATATTCAGCCGTTTTACCAGAATTAGTTATGATCAGGAAGGGCAGGGCTTAGGTCTTGCAATTGCTAAGAGTATTGCCTCTTTTCACCATATAGAAGTTACTGTAGAATCTCAATTAGGGCAAGGCACTTCTTTTAAATTATGGTTTCAAAATCACAATTAAAAGTTAAAATTCTCTGTAAGACTTTTTCTTCATTTTGTCTTCATTTTGTGATTATACCTTTGACTTATAAATAATGAAAATAACAATCAAAAAATTTAAAGTCATGAAAAAATTAGCAATTTTAGCAGTAGCAGTTTTAGGAACAGTTGCAATGGCAAGTGCACAAACAACTCCAGCACCAGCAAAAACAAAAGAGGTGAAAACTGAAAAACAAGATAAAAAAGCAAACAAAAAAGCTAAAGGAGAGAAAAAAGCAGAAGCTGCAAAAACAGAAACTCCAAAAGCAAAATAATATAAGATTCTTAAGTCTTAAGATTAAATAGTTTTAAAGGTTGGTAGGTTAAAGCTGGAAGAGACATCTTTCAGCTTTTTTATGTTTTACAGCGTTAAATTTTTTATAATAAAAAGAAATAGAATTTTCATTCTTTGTTACTTTGTTTAAAACTATATATTAAATGATCTTTCGTTTTATAATTCTATGCGCTCTTTTATTATTTATTGAGTTCTATTCATATCAGGCTTTTCGAACTTTAATCAAAACACGTTGGGTTTTGATTGGCTATCAAGTTATAAGTTTACTGGTCTTAGTCTTTATTATCTATTCTTTTTCACAAGTTGATCGCTCTGTTGGTCAGACTAGGCAATTTATGTTTACCACAGGTTTGATGCTGACGGTATATGTGCCTAAAATTGTGCTTACATTAATAATGTTTGGTGAGGATATTTTTAGGATAGGAGCAAGTATCTTAAACTATTTTGTTTATAATACTCCTCGGAAAGAAATGATGCCCGACAGGCGAAAGTTTGTTAGCCAGATCGCTTTAGGGTTGGCTGCAATTCCGTTCCTTTCTATTATTTACGGAATTTTTGAAGGGAAGTATAATTTCAAAGTAATCAAACAAACTGTATTTTTTCCTAATCTTCCAGATGCTTTTGACGGTTTTAAAATCACACAGATTTCTGATGTTCACAGCGGAAGTTTTGATAATCCAGAGAAAATAAATTATGCCATTGATTTGATCAATGCACAAGAAGCAGACTTGATTTTGTTTACTGGGGATATCGTCAATACGCATGCTAAAGAAATGCATCCTTGGCTGGAAGCTTTTAGCCGTATTAAAGATTATAAATATGGGAAGTTTGCAGTTTTAGGAAATCACGATTATGGTGAATATGTGACTTGGCCTTCTGAAAAAGAAAAAGACGAAAACTTTAAGGCAATTAAAAATTTGTATGGTCAAATTGGTTTTAAATTAATGCTGAACGAACATACTTATATTCAAAAAGGCGATGATAAAATCGCTTTGATTGGAGTAGAGAATTGGGGAGTGAATTTTAAGAAAGCAGGTGATTTAAATAAAGCTTCAAAAGATGTGCATCAGGACGATTTTAAAGTTTTAATGAGCCATGATCCAAGCCATTGGGATGCCGAAATTAAAGATCACCCAAAGAACTTTCATCTGACTTTCGCTGGCCACACGCACGGTATGCAATTTGGAATTGAGATTCCAGGCTATTTTAAATGGAGCCTAGCACAGTACATTTATAAACAATGGGCGGGATTGTACGAAAACGTCGGAAGATACGTTTATGTTAACCGTGGATTTGGTTTTCACGCCTATCCAGGACGAGTTGGAATTATGCCTGAAATAACAGTAATTGAACTAAAAAAAGGCCGTAATGTCGGTTAGTTCGTTAAAAATGCTACATTTGTATAATATTTATTTCTTTTAATAGATTTAAAAAACTTAATTTTTTGGTTTTATGTCAAAATTTGGAGAACTAATAAATGCTCAAGTTCCAGTGTTAATTGATTTTTACACAGATTGGAATGAATCTTCAGTTTCTATGCATCCTGTTATTAAGGATGTAGCTGCTGCGCTTGGCGATAAAGCCAAAGTAATCAAAATTGATGTAGATAAAAATCAGGAACTAGCAGAAGCGCTTCGTATTAAAGGGCTTCCAACTTTAATGATTTACAAAGAAGGGCAAATGATCTGGAGGCAATCTGGAGAACTTGATGCCAATACTATAATTGGAATTGTTCAGGAACAATTTAACGTCTAAATAACTTCTCTTTTTTTTGATGTTATTTAGTGAATAATGTCAAACTTATATCCATTTTCTTTTAAAAAATGCAGTGTTCGAGGCAAAGCAAATCTTAGATTTGGAGAAGCTTTAATACTGTCATGAAAAACAATTACACTGCCAGATTTTACATTTTTGGTTACATTTTCAAGGCATTTTTCTGGAGTGATGCTTTGATCAAAGTCTGCGCTTAAAACATCCCACATTACTATTTTGTAGCCTAAACTTCTTAGGATTTTTGATTGTGCTTTTTTGATCTTTCCATAAGGTGGACGGAACAATAAACGATGAGGAGCTTTCTCTTGCTCATCTAAAACAGCAGCGCAGTTTTTTACATTTTCAATATAATCATTCGTATGGATTTTCCATCCATTCACATGATTCATGGTGTGATTGCCAATTGAATGGCCGTCGGTAATTAACTTTTCAAATAAAGCCAGATTCGCTTTAATATTTTTTCCGATGCAGAAAAAAGTAGCTTTTGCATCAAATTTTTTTAATTCAGATAAAACCCAGTCGGTAATTTCTGGAGTTGGGCCATCATCAAAAGTGAGGTATATTTTCTTTTCGTTGTTAGGAATGTCCCAACAATATTTAGAAAACACCTTTTTTATAAATGCGTTAGTTTTTACCCAATAGAAGCTCATTTTGAATTAAAATTGTATTAGTATGTATAAAATTAAAAAATGCAGCGCTATTTATCAAACAGCGCTGCATTTTTTTAATAAGTAAGATTTTCGTATATTATTTATTCTTTTTCACGTCCAAAACGCTCAAAAACATTTACGTAAGTGTTAAATGTAGTTTTGTGTTGGTTGTAAAAAGCAGTGTCTTTATTATCATCCATTACATGTAGCAAGCTTCTGTAACGCTCAATATCTGTAATAATATCTACAGCTAAATCAGTTTGGTCAGAAGGAGTCAATGTACTGTAATAGTTTAGATTCTCTTTGTATTTCTGAACTAATTTATTTAAGAGATCTTGCGCTTTGGCTTTTTCTCCAACTTTGTAATAGCCATCAGCAAAAGCTTCAACTAATGAATAGTACCCGTATTTGTCCAAAGGCATTTTAGTCATCGCTAAATTGATTACATTTTTAGCCTTGTCAATTTTACCTTCTTTAATAAGCTGGTTCATTAATCTAGAAAGATTGGTACGGTAAGTAATACTGTTTCTTCTAGTTTCAGGATCATGATAAATGTTTCCATTGCTATTTCCCCAATCCCATTTCATTACAATGTCGTACATTTTATCTGCATCAATTTGTCCCATGTCTAATGGTCCGCCATCTTTAGAAGGAGTATTTTTTACCGGAACTAATTTATAAACCATTCCATCTAATTGCAGATAATCTTTTAACCATAAATAATCTTCATCATCAAAAGCACCACCGCTAAAGTAAATTGGTCTCTTCCAGTTGTTATTTGCTAAGATATCAAGCATCATTAAACGGTTTTTGTATAATGCGCTTCCTTTGATATCGATATCTAAGTAAGGAACAATAGAATCGTAATATTTAGGATTAACTACTTTATTCTGAATAATAGTGTTTTTATCCACATTTACTCTGATCTTGTTCGTTGGGTAGAAATGAATTGTTTGTCCATTTTGCAAACCAACAGTCGATTTAGGGTTTTTGATGAAATCGATAAAATCTTTAATGTTCCAACGTGTATCAATTTTCTGAATGTACGCCGTGTAATCTAAATTATCTCCAACATATTGACTATGTACGAAAGAAATTGGCAACGGATTTGATTCATAAGACTTCGCTTTCATTTGATCAATGTACCAGTCTGTCATAAATAAACTCGTATTTACAATCTTAACATCGGTTC
Organism: Flavobacterium sp. LPB0248; assembly: GCF_013388355.1. GTDB lineage: Bacteria > Bacteroidota > Bacteroidia > Flavobacteriales > Flavobacteriaceae > Flavobacterium. The sequence continues at coordinate 1,914,991 of NZ_CP058246.1, read as the reverse complement.
TAAAATGCTCGATTTCTTGAGCATACCAAAGAGGGAAGGTGTCGTTATCTCCAATGGTAAATAAAATAGCATCTTTATCGCAAGAACTTAAATAAGCTTTTGCCATCGCAACTGCAGTATATCTTCCAGATCTATCGTGATCATCCCAGTTTTGAGAAGCCATTAAAATTGGTGCAGCCAATAAACTTCCGGCAATGACTACTGGTCCAGCAATTTTTGGGGCCAGATATTTGTATAGGCTTTCATAAAGCGAATAAACACCAAATCCGATCCAGATGGCAAAGACATAGAAGGAACCTACTAACGCATAATCTCTTTCACGAGGCTCAAAAGGTCTTTCATTTAAATATATTTTCAGTGCAATTCCTGTAAATAAAAATAAAGCCAAAAGGACATAGAAGCTCTTTAAGTCTTTGTTCGCATGGTACATGATACCAATTAAACCTAAGATAAACGGAAGGAAATAATAAGCATTTCTTCCTTTGTTGTTTAATACGTCTGATGGCAAATTGTCTTGTGATCCTAAATGTACAGAGTCTAAAGCTTTGATTCCGCTGATCCAGTTTCCATCCAAATTATCATATTTACCTTGAACATCATTTTGGCGTCCAACAAAATTCCACATTAAATATCTCCAGTACATGTATCCAAATTGATATTCAAACATAAAACTGAAGTTGTCTGCTGTAGATGGTTTTTCGATAAGTAGATATTCACCGTAACTTTTTAAGAATTTTATGTAGCCTTCGTTATCAATCTGTTTTTGAGCATAAGCTTTTCTAAACTCAGAAACTGTTTTTTCAACCTCGTTGCGCAATTGAGCTGTAGCTTTGTTGTATTCGTCTTCGCTTAATTGGCTAGCGTCAATTCCGTATTTTGCCAAATCTTCATCATAATTATAATTAGGATTGATTCGGAACTTTGGAGGATTTGTAAAGTTGATATAGTTTTGAATGTGACCTGTTTCGGTACTCCACATTCTAGGCAGAATTGCTTTCTGATTGTCGTCAGAATTTTGTTCAGCATTTTTATAATTATTGGTAATAATGTATTTGCCTGTTTTATAATCTCTTTCGTAGTTTGGTTTTTTGTCTAAATAAGGTGTTTTAGCATCAAGACCAGCGAAAAGTTCAGTGTATTGAGGTCCGTAAAACAATGGATTCACTCCATATTGCTCACGATTGTAATAAGCTAAAACCTCAGTAGCATCAGATGGTTTATTTTCGTTAATAACTGTGTTAGCATTTGCACGAACAGGCAGCATTAACCAAGTTGAGAAACCAATTAGGATGAATAAAATACACAATATAATAGTGTTGTAGAATATTAAACCTTTTTGTCTGGTGTATTTTAATCCAAAATAGAAGAAAGCTATAAATAATAATGCTACAAAGATAGTTCCTGAATTAAATGGAAGTCCCATGCTGTTTACCATGAAAATTTCGGTTTTTCCGAAAAATGCCATAGTCAATGGAAGCAATAACTTGAAAATGAATAATAAAATTCCAATAACAACTACATTGGCAATAAGGAAATTCTTAATCGTAACTTTTTCGTAGTGTTTGAAATAGTATAAGAATCCAATAGAAGGAATAGTCAAAAGAGCCATAAAGTGAACTCCAAACGAAAGACCAACAACCAACGAAATAATTAAAAGCCATTTGTTTCCTTTTGGTTTGTCCATGTCTTGCTCCCAGCGTAAACCAAGCCAGAAAAGCAATGCGATTAATAAAGAAGCCATTGCATAAACTTCGGCTTCTACAGCATTAAACCAAAAACTATCTGAAAATGTATATGCTAAGGCGCCTACAAAAGAACTTCCTAGAATAACAATCGAATTGTTTTGGTCAATCTCAGCAAAACGAGCTACAATCTTTTTTAAAATCATAGACGATGACCAGAACATAAATAATATGGTAAATGCGCTAGAGAAAACAGACATCATGTTGACCATTACAGCCACATGCTGAGCATCTATGGCAAACATTGCAAAAAATGCACCCATCATTTGGAAAAGTGGAGCTCCTGGTGGGTGTCCTACTTCAAGTTTAGCTGCGGTAGCAATATATTCTCCGCAATCCCAAAAGCTCATTGTAGGTTCTACTGTTAAGGTGTAAGTTATTAAAGCGATTGCAAATGCAAACCAACCAATAATTGTATTCCATTTATTGAAATTGAATTGTGCCATATTTAGGTGTTAAAAATTTGAATGTTTTTCTATCCTACAAAGAAAATGTTTTTTTACTTAAAGAAACGAGCATTAACAAAAAATTCTATAATTCTATAAGTGTAAAGTAATGTGTTGTCTGTGAGGTGTTTTTGAAGTTGAAGCGTTTTTTAATGTAAAAAAAATCAAAAAAAATGATTTTTTTTGTTCAAAAAGTTTGCACAAACTAAATAAAGACTTAAATTTGCACTCGCTTAACCGCACTGCTGGTCTATGGTGTAATGGTAACACTACGGTTTTTGGTGCCGTCTTTCTAGGTTCGAGTCCTAGTAGACCAACAGAAAAGCCTCTCAGAAATGAGAGGCTTTTTTTATTTAAAAAAGTTTGCTTTAAAATTTGCATAAATTAAATAAAGTTTTAATTTTGCATCCGCTTAACTGCACTGCTGGTCTATGGTGTAATGGTAACACTACGGTTTTTGGTGCCGTCTTTCTAGGTTCGAGTCCTAGTAGACCAACAGAAAAGCCTCTCAGAAATGAGAGGCTTTTTTTATGCTATAAATTTAAAATGAGTGACTGTTATGTTTAAATGTTGATTTTGAATTGCTTTGGTCTTTTTATTTATGATTTAAAGAAGAAGGAACGATTCCGAATTTCTTTTTAAATGAAAATGAAAAATGTGAAAGATCTTCAAAGCCAACGCCAATATAGACTTCAGATGGCGGATTTCCTTGGCTGATTAAATAATAAGCTTCTTGAAGTCTTTTGTTTAAAAGCCATTTTCCAGGCGTTTGCTGAAAAACTTTTTGAAAATCTCTTTTAAATGTGGCTAAACTTCTTCCTGTGAGATAGGCAAACCGCTGCATTTGAACATTAAAGTGGAAGTTTTTATTCATAAAGGCTTCTAGGTCAATTTTGCCGGGTTCGTTAAAATCAAATAATATGTCTTTTAATTCTGGATTTATCTTTAGTAAAAGATGAATCGCTTCTTTAATTTTTAAATTGAATAAAGCTTCGTTGTTTTCTTCCTCGACTTCTAAATAGGATATCAGTGATTCCATAAAAGATTTGTACAGAGGGTTAGGAGCTAATGAAAACATGGCATTTGTTTCTGCTTTTTTATCCGATTTTAAATTGTATTCTTTGCTAATCTCTCTTAAAATTTCTTGATCGAGAAAAAGGGAAATGGTTTTGAATTCTCCTCCTTCGGGCGGAATCTTAGTAAATTTAGCCAAGTGGTTTCGTCTGCTGAAGCGGAAGTCTCCTGGTTTTGAATGAAAAGTATTTTGATTGTCTGTAACAATCATTTCGCCAGAAATCTGATAGCTAAAAACATGTTCGGGTATAAAATGTTCGCCCTCTCGACTGCGTGAGTAATAGCAGGAGTAGAGTATTTTTGGCTTTGTATGCTGTTTTGTGCTCATATTGTAAAAATACTAAAATCTGGAAATCTTTAGACGTAAAGACTTCCAGATTGATGAAGATTATTTTGGCTGAATTAGCGCTCTTGGTTCTAAGTAGGCTTCTAGGCCAAGCGTTCCGAATTCACGTCCAATTCCAGATTGTTTAAATCCGCCAAAAGGAGCCATTGGATCGTGACCGATTCCGTTGATCTGAACACGTCCTGCATTAATTTGAGAAGCAACACGATGAGCTCTTTCGGTATTTGAAGAGTTTACGTAAGCTTGCAAGCCGTATGTTGTATCATTAGCAATTTCGACGGCTTCTTCTTCTGTTTTATAAGTGATGATAGATAAAACAGGGCCAAATATTTCTTCTCTTGCAATTCGCATTTGATTCGTTACGTTGATAAAGACTGTTGGTTTAACAAAATTTCCGTTTTCTAGTCCTTCTGGTTTTCCAAGTCCGCCAGTTAGTATTTCTGCGCCTTCATTAATTCCGATTTGAATATAATCCTGAACACGGTTATATTGTTTTGTGCTGACCATTGGTCCTACAGCGGTATTTGGATTTTTTGGATCATCAACAAGAAGGTTTGAAATTACTTCTTTAATAAGGGTTTTGGTTTCGTCTAATTTGTTTTCTGGAATCAGTAATCTCGTTCCGGCAATACACGCTTGTCCGCTATTCATGAACGCTGCTCCAAGTGCAAGTGGGATGGCTTTTGAGAAATCGGCGTCATCTAGAATGATATTTGGAGATTTTCCGCCAAGTTCTAGAGTTACTCTTTTCATGGTGTTGACGGCTTCCTTTGCTATTATTTTTCCAACATTGGTTGATCCTGTAAAAGATATTTTAGCAATATTTGGATTTCTGCTTATTTCGGCACCAACAACTTCGCCCAATCCATTTACGATATTAAATACGCCTTTTGGAAGATTTGCTTCATGAAGACATTCGGTGATTAATTGTGTTTGTTGGGTGCTCATTTCGCTTGGTTTGATTACGGTTGTACATCCCGCTGCAATTGCTGTAGATAATTTGCTGCTGATAAAGCCATTGCTTGAGTTCCATGGAATTATAATTCCCACAACGCCAATTGGTGCCATTTGAACCTCGGATTCTCCCATTGTTTTAATGAAATGGTATGAATTGAGAAGGTCGATTGCGGAATCAAAGCCTTTTATCATGTAATCGTAGCTTACGCTTGCGAATTGAAATGTACCACCGTATTCTTCTATCATTACATTGATAAAATCGTCTTTTCTTTTTTCAATAGAAGATTTAATGTTTTTAAGATATTGGATTCTTTCTGAAATTGTTGTTTGTGAAAAAGTTTTGAAGGCATTTTTGGCCGCTTCAATTGCTTTTTGAGTGTCTTCCGTGTTTCCTAAACGTACTTTTCCTAATTTTTCGTTTGTTGTTGGGCTAATAAGGTCAAAATATTCTGTTCCTTGTGGGGTAACAAATTCTCCGTTAATGTAAATTTTGTCTATTGTTTTCATTTTGTTGTTTTTTAGTGAATTTTTATTTGACAAAGTTCTGCATTAACTACGCGTATGGCTTTGTTGTAAGGTTCAAAGAAACTTTGTTGAAAAGCTCACTTTTTTTTGGGGGGATTATGAGCAGGGGAAAAATTTAGGAAGCAGAGTTCTTTGTGAAATAAATTTTAATGCAAATCAATTGTGAAATCTATTGCTTGGTAAGATTTTTTTATTTTAATCACTGATTATCAGTATTTTGTCTACATTTGGTGTGATGAAAAAATACTGCATATTTTTTTTGTTGTAACTGAATAATAATTTAATAAATTATGATTATGGATAATTTAAAGAATTTGAATTTTACAGAGTTGAATCCTTCAGAAATGAAGCAGGTTAGAGGAGGAGGGCTTATAGATGATATTTTGTCAATTTTGGATATTGAAGCTCTTGCAAAACAACTTGATATAACAATAGAAGAGGCGCGCAAAATACTTGGTTTGTAAAGTGTCAAAAAAAGAAGGTCTGATTTTTTGAGCCTGGTTGTTGTAAAAAAAAAGCTTCTCAATTGAGAAGCTTTTATATTTATAATGCTGTATGTTTTTAAATTTTAAAAGTAATAATAGGTCTTACGGCATGATTAACCAATCCTTCGCTTATGCTTCCATTGAAGAAATGTGCAAAACCAGTTCTGCCATGCGTGCACATTCCGATAACATCGGCATTTATTCTATTGGAGAAATTAATAATTCCTTTTTCAATATTGGTGTCGTTGTAAATTTGAGTGGTATAATTGGTAATGTTAAATTCGGTAACAAAATCACTCATTGCTTTTTCGCTTACATGAGTTGGCTTGAAGCTGTTGGGTGTGCAAATGGTAACTAAGTGTAATTTTGAATCAAATAGCTTGGTAAAATTTAAAAGTTTTTCAAATGGTTTTTTGGCTTCTTCAGAAAAATCGGAGGCAAAAACAATATTAGAAGCGTTAAAATTTGGAATATTTTTTTTGATGACTAAAACAGGAATTTCGGAATTTCTTACTACTTTTTCGGTATTAGAACCTATTAATAATTCTTCGACTCCAGAAGAGCCATGAGATCCCATGATAATTAGATCAATATCATAATCTTTGCTTATTTGTGTGATTCCATGTATCGGTTTGTCCATTTTTACAATCTCGATTACAGGGATTCCTTTTAGGTATTCTCTAGAGGCAACTTCATCGAGAGTTTCGTTTGCTTTCTTCATAAAAAGCATCGTTTCGGGAATGCTTGTTCCACCTACTATCGCATCGTTTGATTGCTGTGGCAATTCAAGCATGTGAAGGAGAATGATTTCGGAATTGTTCTTTTTTGCGATTTGAGAGGCAACTCGTAAAGCGTCTTCTGCGTGTTCGGAGAAGTCGGTAGGTACTAAAATTCGTTTCATGATTTTGAGGGTTAAAATAGGAATAATTCTGTGTTTTTAATACTCTTATAAAGATATGGAATTATTTTAGAGCAATCAATTTATTTGATTTATAAAAAAAACACTATATTTGCACTGTTATTTATTAAAATCTAAATAATGAGGGGACTAAGTGTCCCCTCTTTTTATAAAATTATGACATTTAAAGAAAAAGTAAACGGATTAATTACAGAAGCTCTTCTGGAAAAACCATCAGTCTTTTTGGTTGATTTGGCAGTTTCGGATTCTTTTAAAATTAGTGTTGGTTTAGACGGAGATAATGGAGTGGCGCTACAAGATTGTATTGACATTAGTCGTGCAATCGAGAATAATCTGGATCGTGAAGAACAGGATTTTTCGCTTGAAGTAGCATCGGTTGGAGTAGGAACTCCTTTGAAAATGATAAGACAATACAAAAAAAATGTTGGTAGAACGTTGATTGTTACCACAAATACAGAAAAAATTGAAGCAGAATTAGTAGAAGCTAATGATGTTTTTATAATTTTGTCTTGGAAAGCAAGAGAACCGAAAAAAGTAGGAAAAGGAAAAGAAACAGTTCAAAAAGAGCAACAAATACCTTATACAGAAATTAAAGAGGCAGTTGTTACGGTAACATTTTAATTTTAATTAAAAAATTCGCATGGAAAATTTAGCATTAATCGATTCATTCTCAGAGTTTAAAGATAATAAACTTATTGATCGTGTAACGCTTATGGCAATTTTAGAGGACGTATTTAGAAATGCATTAAAGAAAAAATACGGTTCAGATGAAAATTTCGATATCATTATTAATCCTGATAAAGGAGATATGGAAATTTGGAGAAGAAGAGTAATTGTTGCCGATGAGGATCTTGATTTTGAAAATGAGGAAATTACATTGACTGAAGCAAGAAAGATTGAAGCGGATTTTGAAATTGGTGAAGAGGTTTCTGAAGAAGTAAAGTTGATTGATTTAGGAAGAAGAGCTATCTTAGCGCTTCGTCAGAATCTTATATCTAAAATTCACGAACACGATAATACAAATTTATACAAACAGTTTAAAGATATTATCGGGGATATTTATACAGCAGAAGTACATCACGTACGTCCAAGAGTAGTTATTTTGGTTGATGATGAAGGAAATGAAATTGTACTTCCAAAAGAAAAACAAATTCCATCTGACTTTTTCCGTAAAGGAGATAATGTTCGTGGAATCATTGAAAGCGTTGAATTAAAAGGGAATAAACCTCAAATTATTATGTCTAGAACTTCAGAAAAGTTCTTGGAAAAATTATTTGAGCAAGAAATTCCAGAAGTTTTTGACGGATTAATTACTGTGAAAAACGTAGTTCGTATTCCGGGTGAAAAAGCAAAAGTAGCTGTTGATTCTTATGATGATAGAATTGATCCAGTTGGAGCTTGTGTGGGAATGAAAGGTTCTCGTATTCATGGAATTGTTCGCGAATTAGGAAATGAAAATATTGATGTAATCAATTATACAAACAATATTCAATTATTTATAACAAGAGCTTTGAGTCCTGCAAAAGTTTCTTCTATCAAAATTGATGAAGATAACAAAAGAGCTGAAGTGTTCTTGAAATTAGAAGAGGTTTCTAAAGCAATTGGTAGAGGTGGTCACAATATCAAATTAGCAGGTCAATTGACAGGTTACGAGCTAGATGTTATTCGTGAAGGTGATGTTGCCGGTACTGTTGCAGATGAAGACGATGTTGAATTAACAGAGTTCTCAGATGAGATCGAAGAGTGGGTAATTGAAGAGTTTGCAAAAATCGGTTTGGATACAGCAAAAAGTATCTTGAAACACGACGTAGAAGATTTAGTAAGAAGAACAGACTTAGAAGAGGAAACTATTCTAGATGTTATGAAGATACTAAAAGAAGAGTTTGATAATTAAGCAATAGCTTACATCTGCTCTAACAACACAACGAAAAAGGTAATAATAAAAAGGTTATATGTCTGAAGAGAGAGTAATAAGAATAAACAAGGTTTTAAGGGAATTAAATATTTCGTTAGAAAGAGCTGTAGATTATCTAAAAGATAAGGGAATTGCTATTGATGCAAATCCAAATGCAAAAATTTCTGACAGTGAATTTAATATCCTTCAAAGCCAATTTGCGGGCGATAAGGGGAACAAGGAGGCTTCTAAAGAGGTTGGAGAAGAAAAAAGAAAGGAAAAAGAAGCATTGCGTGTAGAACGTGAGAAAGAAATTGAAGACAAACGCAGACAAGAAGAAGAGCGTCAAAAACAGCAAGAAATAATTAAAGCAAGAGCAGTTGTTTCTGGCCCTGTACAAGTTGGTAAAATTGACTTGAATCCAAAAAAACCTGCGATTACTCCTTCTGAGGAAACAACTAAGGTTGAAGAGCCAAAAGTTGTTGCTGCGCCTGTGCGGCCAGAAAAACCTGTTCAAAATGAAACAGTGAAATCTGAACCAGTTGTTTCAACTCCTGTTTCTGAAACAAAAAAAGAAGAACCTATTATTACTGAGAAAAAAGAAGTTAAAGCAGAATCTAAAGTTGCACAGGAGCCAATTGTGTCTACTGATCCAACAACTTCAGAGGAGACTATTACAACTCAATATCAAAAGCTTACAGGAACAACTCTTACGGGGCAGACAATTGATTTGTCTCAATTTAATAAGCCTAAGAAAAAGAAAGAGGATCCTAAAGCGGCTCAGAATAAACCCGGAACTCCTGGAGTTGGTAATAATAACAACGCAAATAAAAATAAGCGTAAAAGAATTGGTCCAAAACCGGGTACACCTGGTGCGCCAAAGCCTGCTACAGGTAATGCGCCTGGTACTCCAAATCAAAATAAGCCGGGTCAAAATAACAATGGTGGAGGTTTTAATGCTAATAGAAGCCAAAGACCAGGTTTTGTAAAAGGAAACCGTCCTGCAATTGTGGCTAAAGTTGAGCCTACAGAAGAAGAGGTAAAAAACCAAATTAGAGAAACTCTTGAAAAACTTCAAGGTAAAGGAGGAAAATCTAAAGCGGCAAAATATAGAAGAGATAAAAGAGAGACGCACCGTCAGAAATCTGATGATGAGCAAAGAGCGCTTGACGAAGGAAGTAAAACAATTAAAGTTACTGAGTTTGTTACTGTCGGTGAAATTGCAATCATGATGGATGTGCCGATTACTAAAGTAATTGGAACTTGTATGTCTCTTGGAATCATGGTTACCATGAACCAGCGTCTAGATGCTGAAACATTAACTATTGTAGCAGATGAATTTGGTTACGATGTTGAGTTTATTACAGTTGATATTGAAGAAGCAATAGAAGTTGTAGAAGATAGAGAAGAAGATTTAGTAACAAGAGCGCCAATTGTGACAGTAATGGGTCACGTTGACCATGGTAAAACATCTTTACTGGATTATATTCGTAAAGAAAATGTTATCGCTGGTGAGTCAGGAGGTATTACACAGCACATTGGAGCGTATGGAGTTACTTTAGATAACGGTCAAAAAATCGCATTCTTAGATACTCCGGGTCACGAGGCGTTTACTGCAATGCGTGCACGTGGAGCTCAGGTTACCGATATAGCTATTATCGTAGTGGCGGCTGATGATGATATCATGCCACAAACAAAAGAGGCGATTTCTCACGCACAAGCTGCGGGAGTGCCAATTATATTTGCAATCAATAAAATTGATAAACCAAACGCGAATGTTGATAAAATTAAAGAGCGTTTGGCTGGTATGAATTTACTTGTTGAAGATTGGGGTGGAAAAATTCAGTCACATGATATTTCTGCAAAAGTTGGAACAGGAGTAAAAGAATTATTAGAGAAAGTTTTATTAGAAGCTGAAATTTTAGATTTAAAAGCGAATCCGAATAAAGCGGCTCAAGGAACTGTTGTTGAGGCTTATTTAGATAAAGGAAAAGGATATGTATCTACGATTTTAGTACAACAAGGTACTTTGAAAATTGGAGATTATATGCTTGCTGGTAAGCATCATGGTAAAGTTAAAGCAATGCATGATGAAAGAGGTCATACGGTATTAAGTGCTGGTCCTTCAACTCCGGTATCTGTTTTAGGTTTGGATGGAGCGGCAACTGCAGGTGATAAGTTCAATGTTTTTGAAGATGAAAAAGAAGCAAAACAAATTGCATCTAAGCGTTCTCAATTAATGCGTGAACAATCTGTACGTACTCAAAGACATATCACGCTTGATGAAATTGGACGTCGTATTGCTCTTGGTCAGTTTAAAGAATTGAATGTTATTCTTAAAGGAGACGTTGATGGATCTGTTGAAGCATTATCAGATTCGTTCTCTAAACTTTCGACAGAAGAAGTTCAAATCAATATTATTCATAAAGGTGTTGGAGCAATTACAGAAACCGATGTTAACTTGGCTTCTGCATCAGATGCAATCATTATCGGATTTAATGTTCGTCCTGCAGGAAATGCTAGACAGCTTGCTGATAAAGAAGAAATCGACATCCGTTACTATTCTATCATTTATGCTGCTATCGATGATTTGAAAGATGCGATGGAAGGTATGTTGGCGCCAGAAATGAAAGAAGAAGTTTTAGGAACAGCGGAAATTCGTGAGATTTTCAAAATTTCTAAAGTTGGATCAATTGCCGGCTGTATGGTAACTGATGGTAAAATCTTGAGAGCTGCTAAAATTAGAGTTATTAGAGATGGAGTTGTAGTTCATACAGGTGAATTGGTTGCTTTAAAACGTTTCAAAGACGATGTGAAAGAAGTAACTAAAGGTTATGATTGTGGTATCCAGATAAAAGGATTTAATGATATCGAAATTAATGATGTTATTGAGTCTTACCATGAAGTAGCAATCAAAAAGAAATTGAAATAAGATTCAATTGATATATTTAAAAAAGTCCCAATGTAAATTGGGACTTTTTTTGTTTAAAAGTTTTGATATCTAATGTTTATGGTGTGAAGAAAATAATTTTATAAATGTGTTTCATTTTATAATATGAAACCTAAATGAAATATTTTATAACAATTTGATTGTTAGATTGTTTGTTTCTTTGTGTAGTAATTTTCTTTTTTTTTAATGTGAATGCAAGTGAGAAAATAGTTTGTTGGATATAATTTTGTGCTGTTATGAAAATAAGGATAAATCATATTGTGAGTGCAATTTTTGGCAGGCGCTTTAAACGAGAAAATTCCGTTGTTAGTAATTTTACAAATGTTCAGCAGTTAAGGAAAATAATGCCAGCCTTACTGGGAGGGTATTTGTCTGAATCAGAACTACCAAATAGTCTTCTTTTGCTATCGCCGCCTCCAGAACATAACTCCGATCTTTTTGAATTGGATTTAGAGCATACAAGAAAAGCTTTGGAGTTTAAAGATAATGAGCGTTTTCTGCAAGCAACAAGAGACGCTGATTTGTCTTTTCCTTTTGCAGTTAAATCATTCGAATCAATTATAGGTATAGGAATTAGTGAGTCAAGAACTCCTAAGCTTTATGTGATGATGCGAAGGGTAATGACAGATGCGGGATTGTCTACTTATGCTGCTAAGAATCATTATAAACGTGAGCGTCCGTTTATGGTTAATAACCAAAAAACCTGTACTCCAGATCAGGAAAATATATTGTATAAAGTAGGTTCGTTTCCTTCAGGTCATGCTGCTGTTGGCTGGGCATGGTCTTTGGTTTTGGTTAAGCTTTTTCCGGAAAAGGAGAAGGAGATTTTGAAACGGGGACATGATTTTGGTGAAAGCCGCGTTATTTGTAATGCACATTGGGATAGTGATGTAAAGATGGGCAGGGTTATGGGGCAGGCAGCTGTTGATTGTCTGTGGACTAATTCAGATTTTTTGACTGATTGGAATAGTGTTGAAGTAGAAGTACAGCAAGTTTTAAATTCTAGTTCCAGATAAAACGAAGTAGGTGGGCGTTTTTCTTGTGAAAGTGAAAGATTGCCTTTTTTTTGTTACGGTATTGATAAGGAAAAAATGTGATTTTGAATAAAGTCAAAAAGTATTAGTTGAAGAGTTTGATTGCTGTGTATTAGATGCTAAAAAAAGCAACAGAAATAGGTATGTGTGTTTAGTTGGCAATCAAGATGAATGTGTTGAGGCTGGTAGGTTGTGATCTTTTTGATTTTTAAAGTTAACAAAAAAGCGAGATGAGAATCTCGCTTTTTTATTTGTTTTGATCGTTTGTTACTTTCCTGGTTTAAGTAGAAAAACGCTTTTGTATCTTTTTTTAATTTCTGCCAAATTTCTTTCGGCTTCAATTCTGGTTTTAAAATTTCCAACAATTACTTTGTAATTGGGTGTGCTGAAAATAATCGTTCCGTCAATATTTGAATTTTCTCTTTTAAAATCAGATAACGTTTTTTTTGCCTCGTCGCTTTTACCGCTAAATATTTGAATCCTATAAGTGTCGTTTGTATTTATTGACGTGTTAATTTTGCGTTTCTCGTTAAGTAACTGCTCAAATTTAGGGTCTTGGTTCAATGTTAAATTTTGGTCTTGAGCATTAATATTGTGCGCGAAAGCAATCGTTGTAATTGTTAATAAAAGGCTTTTTGAAGGACTTAAAATTCTCATAATGTGATGGTTTTTATGCAAAAATACTATTTAAAGTTTGAGTGTGAAATTTTAATATTATTTAGAATTGATATAAATTGATAATTAAGACTATTTTAAGGTTTTGAGAATAGTTCATAAGTCGTATTTTTGTGCAAGTTTTAAAAGAGGGTATACGTTTTTACTGGATTTAATACAGAAAAAATCATACCAAAAATTAGTAGACAATTATTTATACTATATGAAAAAGGTGGGTAACCATAATTCGATCTCAAGAAAATTGCTGTTTGGCTTATCGCTAACGTTAATTTTCTCCCTAACTTCATTTGCTCAAGATGCTGCTGCTCCGGCGGCGCCTGAGGCTGCTGCGGCTGCTCCAGCTGCAGGAGGCGGTGATCCAGTAAAAGGGAAGGAACTTTTTAATGCAAATTGCGCTGCATGTCACAAATTAGATGCTAAATCAACTGGTCCTGCTTTAAGGGGAGTTGCTGCTAAGCATGATATGGCTTGGATTTACAAGTGGGTGCATAACAGTTCTGACATGATTAAGTCAGGTGATGCTGTTGCTGTTAAACTTTTTGAGGAAAATAACAAAGCTGTTATGACTTCGTTTCCTCAATTGTCTGAAGGAGATATTGATAACATTATAGCTTACACTTCTGAGCCTAAGGCTGAACCAGCTGCGGCTGCGGGAGGTGCTGCAACTCCTCCTGGTACAAATGTTCAGGATGGTGCTATTTCAAATAACATTATTTTAGGAGCTCTTGCTCTTGTAATGGCTATTTTAGTTGTGATGTTGTTTATGGTAAACAAGGTTTTAACTAAAGTTGCAAATAAAAATGGTATTGAGGTTGCTCCAAAAGAAGCTAGACTTCCAATTTGGAAAGCTTTTGCTAAAAATCAATTCTTGGTTTTAGTGACTTCAATTTTTTTGCTTTTGGCTAGTGGTTATTTCGTTTATGGCTACTTAATGCAAGTAGGCGTGGATCAGAATTATGAGCCAATTCAGCCAATTCACTACTCTCACAAAATTCACGCTGGTGATAATGAAATCAATTGTAAGTATTGCCACTCTGCTGCTCGTGTAAGTAAAACAGCTGGTATTCCTTCATTAAATGTTTGTATGAACTGTCATAAAAACATTTCAGAGGTTGCAGAATCAACTGCTACTCCAGAGTATAGCAAAGCTTTCTACGATGCTCAGATTCAAAAATTATATGATGCTGTTGGATGGGATAAGACAAAACAAGCTTATACTGGAAAAACACAGCCTGTAAAATGGGTTCGTATTCACAACTTACCTGACTTTGTTTACTTCAACCACTCACAACACGTTTCTGTTGCAGGTATTGAATGTCAAACTTGTCACGGACCAGTGCAAGAATTTGAAATCATGAAGCAATATTCTAAATTAACAATGGGATGGTGTGTTGATTGCCATAGAAAAACTGATGTTAAGATGGAAGGTAACGCTTACTATGATAAAATTCATGCTGAACTTTCTAAAAAATACGGTGTAGAGAAATTAACTGCAGCGCAAATGGGAGGTTTAGAGTGTGGTAAATGCCACTATTAATCGATTTATTAAGATTTTAATATATATATACAATGTCATCAAACAAAAAATACTGGAAAAGTGTTGAAGAGCTAGAAAATAGCTCTATTGTTGAGGCGCTTAGAAATAACGAATTTGTTGAAGAGATTCCTACTGATGAGTTTTTAGGTAATGCAGAAGCTTTAGCTACATCAGGAACTTCACGTCGTGACTTTTTAAAGTACGTAGGGTTTAGTACAGCGGCTGTAACATTAGCTGCTTGCGAAGGTCCTGTTCACAAGTCTATCCCTTATGTATTACAGCCAGAACAAATCATTCCTGGTGTTGCAGATTATTATGCAACTACAGTTTTTGATGGATTTGATTTTGCTAATCTTTTGGTGAAAACTCGTGAGGGTCGTCCAATTAAAATTGAAAACAATACAATTGCAGGAGCTAAGTTTTCTGCAAATGCTAGAATTCATGCCTCTATTTTAGGTTTGTATGATAGTACTCGTTTAAAAGAACCAAAAGTAGATGGTAAAGATTCTTCTTGGTCAGCTGTTGATTTGAAAATCAAATCTAGTTTAGCAGATGCAAAAGCTAAAGGCGGACAAGTAGTATTATTAACTAATACTTTAGCAAGTCCATCTACAGAAAAATTAATTGCTGAATTTATTGCAAAAAATCCAAACGCTAAGCACGTTGTGTATGATGCAGTTTCATCATCTGAGGCTTTAGATGCTTTTGAATCTGTTTATGGTCAAAGAGCTTTAGTTGATTACGATTTTTCAAAAGCTTCTTTAATTGTATCTGTTGGAGCTGATTTCTTAGGAGATTGGCAAGGTGGAGGATATGATGCTGGATATGCACAAGGACGTATTCCTCAAAACGGAAAAATGTCTCGTCACTTTCAGTTTGAATCAAATATGACATTATCTGGAGCAGCTGCTGATAAGCGTGTTCCTATGACTGTAGCTGCTCAAAAGCAAGCTTTAGTTCAAATTTATAATATTGTTGTAGGTGCTTCTGTTCCTGTAGCTTTAGAAGGAAACTTTAAAGCTGAAGTAGTAAAAGCTGCACAACAGCTTAAAGCTGCTGGTTCAAAAGGAGTTTTAGTATCTGGAATTGAAGATAAAAATGCTCAATTATTAGTTTTAGCTATCAATCAAGTATTGGCTAGTGAAGCTTTTAGTACTGCTGGAGCTAGACAAATTAGAAAAGGTTCTAATGCTGTAGTTGCACAGTTAATTAAAGATTTGAATGCAGGTAGTGTTCATACTTTAATTATGAGTGGAGTTAATCCTGTTTACACTTTAGCTGATTCAGCTTCTTTTGTATCTGGATTGAAAAAAGTTAAAACGTCTGTTGCTTTTTCATTAAAAGAAGACGAAACTGCATCAATTGTTTCAATTGCTGCGCCAGCTCCTCACTACTTAGAATCTTGGGGAGATCTTGAACTTACAAGCGGAACATATAGCTTAACTCAGCCTACGATCCGTCCTATTTTCAACACAAAACAATTTCAAGATGTTTTATTGTCAGTAAACGGTGCTGCTGGTACTTATTATGACTACTTAAAAGCAAATTCTGGAGCTTATACTGCAGGTGCTTCTTGGAATAAAGTATTACATGATGGTGTAGCTGTTCTTGGTGCTACAGCATTATCTGGAGGTGCTATTGACGCTGCTACAGCTGCAAATGCTGTTGCAAAATCTAAATCTGCTGGTGAATTTGAATTAGTATTATATACTAAAACTGGCTTAGGAGATGGACAGCACGCTAACAATCCTTGGTTACAAGAGTTTCCAGATCCAATTACAAGAGTTTCTTGGGATAACTATGTTACAGTTTCTAATGCAGATGCTAAAAAACTTGGTTTATCAAACGAAATTGTTGCAAACGGAGGTTTAAACGGTAGTTATGCTACAATTACTGTTGATGGAGCTAAATTGGAGAATGTTCCAGTTATCGTTCAGCCAGGTCAAGCAGTTGGAACTATTGGTCTAGCTCTTGGTTATGGACGTAAAGCAGCTCTAAAAGAAGAAATGCAAGTAGGTTTAAATGCTTACGCTTTATATAAAGGTTTCAATAATGTTCAATCAGTATCTATTGCTAAAGCAGGTGGTGTACATGAGTTTGCTTGTGTTCAAGGTCAGAAAACTTTAATGGGTAGAGGAGATATTATTAAAGAAACTACTTTAGAAATATTCAATACTAAAGATGCTGAACATTGGAATGAAAAACCAATGGTATCTTTAGATCACCAAGAAGTTGAGGCTACTACTGTAGATCTTTGGGAATCATTCGATCGTACAACTGGGCACCACTTCAATCTTTCAATTGACTTAAATGCTTGTACTGGATGTGGGGCTTGTGTTATTGCTTGTCACGCAGAAAACAACGTTCCAGTTGTTGGTAAAGCAGAGGTAAGAAGAAGCCGCGATATGCACTGGTTGCGTATTGATAGATATTATTCTTCTGAAAGTACTTTTGAAGGTGATAACGAAAGAAAAGAAGGAATTGCAGGTTTATCTAGTTCATTATCTACATTTAATGAAATGGAAAAAGCAGGAGATAATCCACAAGTTGCATTCCAACCTGTAATGTGTCAACACTGTAACCACGCACCTTGCGAAACAGTTTGTCCTGTTGCAGCAACTTCTCACGGTCGTGAAGGTCAAAACCATATGGCTTACAACAGATGTGTTGGTACTCGTTACTGTGCAAACAACTGTCCATATAAAGTACGTCGTTTTAACTGGTTCTTATACAACAAAAACAGCGAGTTCGATTATCATATGAACGATGATTTAGGCCGTATGGTGTTAAATCCTGATGTTAACGTACGTTCTCGTGGTGTTATGGAGAAATGTTCTATGTGTATCCAAATGACACAAGCAACTAAATTGAAAGCTAAAAACGAAGGCCGTCCAGTTAGAGATGGTGAATTCCAAACAGCTTGTTCTAGTGCTTGTTCTTCAGGAGCGATGATATTTGGTGATGTAAATGATAAAGAAAGTAAAGTTGCTAAATTAGCGGCTGACGAAAGATCATACCACTTATTAGAGCATGTAGGTACAAAACCTAATGTGGTTTACCATGTTAAAGTTAGAAATACTTAGTAAAATTATTAATTAAGAAACAATATAAAGGATTATGTCGTCTCACTACGAAGCACCCATTAGAAAACCTTTAGTTATAGGTGATAAATCTTATCACGATGTAACTGTAGATGTAGCAGCACCTGTTGAGGGACCTGCAAACAAGCAATGGTGGATTGTATTTTCAATCGCATTAATAGCCTTCCTTTGGGGGTTAGGTTGTATAATTTACACCGTATCTACCGGTATCGGAACATGGGGATTAAATAAAACAGTTGGCTGGGCTTGGGATATTACTAACTTCGTTTGGTGGGTTGGTATTGGTCACGCCGGAACATTAATTTCTGCGGTATTATTACTTTTCCGTCAACGTTGGAGAATGGCCATCAACCGTTCTGCTGAAGCAATGACTATTTTCTCAGTAGTACAAGCGGGTCTTTTCCCAATCATTCACATGGGACGTCCATGGTTAGCATATTGGGTATTACCTATTCCAAACCAATTTGGATCTTTATGGGTAAACTTTAACTCACCTTTACTTTGGGACGTATTCGCGATTTCAACGTATCTTTCAGTATCATTAGTTTTCTGGTGGACTGGTTTGTTACCTGACTTTGCAATGCTTCGTGATAGAGCTATTACTCCTTTTAACAAAAGAGTTTATTCTATCTTAAGTTTTGGATGGAGCGGTAGAGCAAAAGACTGGCAACGTTTTGAAGAAGTATCTTTAGTATTAGCTGGTTTAGCTACTCCACTTGTACTTTCTGTACACACGATTGTATCTATGGACTTTGCTACTTCTGTAATTCCTGGATGGCATACAACAATTTTCCCTCCATACTTCGTTGCTGGAGCGGTTTTCTCTGGATTCGCGATGGTAAACACATTGTTGATTGTTATGAGAAAAGTATCTAACCTTGAGGCATACATCACATTACAGCATATCGAGTTAATGAACATCATTATCATGATTACTGGATCTATTGTAGGTGTAGCTTACATCACTGAGTTATTCGTAGCTTGGTATTCAGGTGTAGAATATGAGCAATATGCATTCTTAAACAGAGCTACTGGACCTTACTGGTGGGCATATTGGTCAATGATGACATGTAACGTGTTCTCTCCACAGTTCATGTGGTTCAAAAAATTAAGAACTAGCATCATGTTCTCATTCATTATTTCGATTGTAGTAAACATCGGTATGTGGTTTGAAAGATTTGTAATTATTGTTACTTCTTTGCATAGAGATTACCTTCCATCTTCTTGGACAATGTTCTCACCAACATTTGTTGATATTGGAATTTTCATTGGAACAATTGGTTTCTTCTTTGTATTGTTTTTATTATACTCTAGAACATTCCCTGTAATTGCTCAGGCAGAGGTTAAAACAATTTTGAAAGGAACAGGAGATAATTATATTAGAGAAAGAGCAAACAGTAAAGATTCACATCATGAGTAATAAAGTTATATACGCCATTTATAATGACGATGACGTTTTGATGAATGCAGTAAAGAAAACTAGAGCTGCTCATCATCATATTGAAGAGGTTTTTACTCCATTTCCGGTTCACGGATTGGATAAGGCCATGGGATTAGCACCAACAAGATTAGCAATATGTGCTTTTTTATATGGTTGTGTTGGTATTTCTGTTGCAACTACTATGATGAGTTATATCATGATTCATGATTGGCCACAGGATATTGGAGGTAAGCCAAGTTTTAGTTTCATCCAAAATATGCCTTCTTTCGTGCCAATTATGTTTGAAATGACTGTGTTTTTTGCAGCTCACTTAATGGTAATTACTTTTTACATGAGAAGTAGATTATGGCCATTTAAACAAGCTGAAAACCCAGATGTAAGAACAACTGATGACCACTTTTTAATGGAGGTTGCTGTAAATGATAACGAAGCTGAACTAGTTTCTTTCTTTGAAGGAACTGGAGCTGTTGAAGTTAAAGTAATAGAAAAGAATTAATTGTAGCTATGAAAAGGATATATAAAATAACACTTTTAGTTGGTATAACTATTTTAGTTTCTTCTTGCCACAATAATTCGGCACCGAACTATCAGTATTTCCCTAATATGTATGAATCTGTTGCTTACGAGCCATATTCAGAAGCAAAAATATTTAAGGGAGGAAAAGAAGGACAGCTTCCTGTTGCAGGAACTATCAATAGAGGTTTTGAACCTTATGAATATGAAAATTCAACTGCTGGTTATGAATTAGCAAAAGCTAATTTAAAATCACCTTTGACAGAAGAAGAGAGAAACTCTGGAAAAGGGAAAGAACTTTTCGAAATTTACTGTATTAGCTGCCATGGTGCTGCTGGTAACGGTAAAGGTAAATTGGTTGAAAGAGAGAAATTTCTTGGAGTACCTAGCTATAAAGACAGAGAGATCACTGAAGGAAGTATCTTTCATGTTGAGACTTATGGTTTAAATGCAATGGGTTCACA
This sequence comes from Flavobacterium sp. LPB0248, assembly GCF_013388355.1. Lineage (GTDB taxonomy): Bacteria > Bacteroidota > Bacteroidia > Flavobacteriales > Flavobacteriaceae > Flavobacterium. The sequence goes on along the minus strand of NZ_CP058246.1, from coordinate 1,894,888 downwards.
TGCAAATCAATTAAGTGCTCACGAACGTTGGTTAGTTGCTGACTATGTTCTGAAACTAAAAAGCCAATTATAATTGTTGAACAAACTGATCGTAATAGATATGTATACATTTTCAAGTAAATTAAAAACTTTTTCTATCATCTTAATGGCTGTTGGTCTATTAGGAATTGGGTATGGTTTTTTAAGTGCACCAAAAGATATTCAAGAAGTTGAAAAAATACTTGCGGCAGATGAACATGGTTCTCATGGCGCTGCGCATGAAGAAAAAGCGGAGGCATCTCACAAGGAGGCAGGTCATCACGAGGCTGCTGAAGTTGCACATGACTCTCACAAAGGAGCTGAGCATGCAGAAGTTTCTGGTGCAAATGAGCACGAAAAACATTTAGAACACGTATTGCACCAATTGCAAAATAAGCCTTGGTCTGCTGTATATGTAGCTTGTATTTTCTTTTTACTGCTTTCAATGGGAGTTTTAGCTTTTTATGCTATTCAACAAGTTGCGCAAGCAGGTTGGTCTCCAGTTTTATTTAGAGTTATGCAAGGTATAACAGCTTATTTGCCAGCTGGTTCTATAATCTTCTTTATACTTTTAGTATTATGTGGATTACATTTTAATCACATCTTCGTATGGTTAGGAGAAGGCGTAACTGATCCTAAAAGCCCAAACTATGATGCTATCATTGCTGGAAAATCTGGATATTTAAACTTTCCTTTTTGGATTGCAAGAGCTTTTATCTTTTTATTAGGATGGAATATCTACCGTTATTTTTCTAGAAAAAACTGTTTAGCACAAGATGAGGCTAATGACGATCTTTACTACAAAAAGAACTTTAAAGCATCTGCAGGATTCTTAGTATTCTTTATCGTTTCTGAGTCTATTATGTCTTGGGATTGGATTATGTCTTTTGATCCACACTGGTTTAGTACTTTATTTGGATGGTATGTATTTGCTTCTTTCTTTGTAAGCGGTATTACATCTATTGCATTAGTAACAATTTATTTAAAATCAAAAGGATATTTGGAGTATGTAAATACAAGTCATATCCATGATTTAGCTAAGTTCATGTTTGGTATTAGTGTATTCTGGACTTATTTATGGTTCTCTCAATTTATGTTGATTTGGTACGCTAACATTCCAGAAGAGGTAACTTATTTTGTGACAAGAATTCAATTATATAACCTTCCTTTCTTTGGAGCGGTTGTTATGAACTTTGTTTTCCCATTATTAATATTAATCAATACTGATTTCAAACGTCTTAACTGGGTTGTTGTTATGGCTGGTATTGTAATATTATTAGGTCATTATGTTGATTTCTTTAATATGATTATGCCTGGTACTGTAGGAGACAAATGGTTTATTGGAGTTCCTGAAATTGCATCGATTCTTTTCTTCTTAGGTCTATTTATATTTGTTGTATTTACTGCATTAACTAAATCTCCTTTGCTTGCAAAAAGAAATCCTTTCATCGAAGAAAGTAAACATTTTCATTATTAATATTTAAAGAAGTAAACAGATGACAAGTTTGTTGGTAATTATAGTTTTAGTTTTATTAGCAGTTGCACTATGGCAATTGACGAAGATATTTGATCTTACTCAGGTGGGAACTTCTTCGGATGATTCACAAGTTGCATCTGATAATGATAATAATATTCAGGGATATATTATGTTTGGCTTTTTGGCTTTCATTTATATATTTACTATTTATGGTTTACTAAAATGGGGTAATTTGGCACTTCATACTCCTGCTTCTGAGCATGGACTTTTAGTAGATAATTTAATGAATATTACTTGGGTTTTAATCTTTACAGTTCAAGTTATTACGCAAGGTTTGCTTTACTGGTTTTCTTTTAAAAACAGAGGGAACAAAGATAGAAAAGCATTGTTTTTTGCTGATAGTAATAAATTAGAAGCAATCTGGAGTATCATTCCATCTGTTGTTTTAGCTTGTTTAATTCTTTACGGATTATATGCTTGGAATAACATTATGTTTGTTGACAAGGATGAAGATGTTATCGAAATTGAATTATATGCTCAACAGTTTAAATGGACAGCAAGATATGCTGGACAAGATAATGTGTTAGGAAAAGCTAACGTACGTTTAATTGAAGGAGTAAATACATTAGGAGTTGATATGTCAGATCCGAATGCTCAAGATGATATCGTAGTTTCAGAATTGCATATTCCTAAAGGAAAAAAAGTTCACTTTAAAATGCGTTCTCAGGATGTATTGCACTCTGCGTACTTCCCTCACTTTAGAGCACAAATGAACTGTGTTCCTGGTATGGTTACTGAATTTGCTTTCGTTCCAACGTATACAACTTCAGAGTACAGAGAGTTGCCATTTATGGTTGAGAAGGTAGCACACATCAATAAACTTAGAGCTGAAAAAAGTACTGAGTTAGTTGCAAAAGGAGGTACAGCTTTAGATCCTTATACATTTGATTATTTATTATTATGTAATAAAATCTGTGGAGCTTCACACTATAACATGCAAATGAAAGTTGTTGTTGATACTCCTGAAGATTTCAAAAAATGGTTAAGTGAAAAAACTACTTTAGCTCAGGATATTAAAGCTGCAAAAGCTGCTGAAAAACCAGCTGAAGGAGCTGCACCAACTACAGATACTGCTGCAAAAGTAATTGACACTGTTAAGACTGTTGTTGATACTGTTAAAGCTGCTGTAGCTAAAGTTGCGATGAAATAATATTATTAAGAAAATTTAAAGTACAAATATATGTCAGCAGAAGCGCACGGTCACGATCACGGACACGATCACGAGCACGAACATCATCATAAAGACACGTTCATTACTAAATATATTTTTAGTATTGATCACAAAATGATTGCTAAACAATACTTGATTACTGGTATTGTTATGGGAGTAATTGGGATTGCAATGTCCTTGCTTTTTAGAATGCAATTAGCGTGGCCAGAAGAGTCTTTCAAAATATTTAATGTTTTATTAGGAGATAAATTTGCACCTGATGGTGTAATGGCAAATGATATTTATCTGGCTTTAGTTACAATTCATGGTACCATCATGGTATTCTTTGTACTGACGGCAGGTTTAAGTGGAACGTTTAGTAACTTATTGATTCCGCTTCAAATTGGAGCACGAGATATGGCATCTGGATTTATGAATATGATTTCATACTGGCTGTTTTTCTTATCTGCAGTTGTAATGTTATGTTCTTTATTTGTTGAAGCTGGACCAGCATCTGCAGGATGGACAATTTACCCTCCTTTAAGTGCATTGCCACAAGCTATTCCAGGATCAGGAACAGGTATGACATTATGGTTAGTATCTATGGCTATTTTCATCGCATCTTCTTTGATGGGATCTTTAAATTACATTGTTACTGTACTTAACTTAAGAACTAAAGGAATGTCTATGACTAGACTTCCTCTTACAATCTGGACATTTTTCGTAACAGCTATCATTGGTGTTATTTCGTTCCCAGTATTATTATCTGCAGCTTTATTATTGATTTTTGATAGAAGTTTTGGTACTTCATTCTTCTTATCTGATATCTATATTGCAGGAGAGGTTTTACATTACCAAGGAGGTTCTCCAGTATTGTTTGAGCACTTATTCTGGTTCTTAGGTCACCCTGAGGTTTATATCGTAATCTTACCAGCAATGGGTCTTGTTTCTGAAATTATGGCTACAAACTCTCGTAAACCAATTTTCGGTTATAGAGCGATGATTATGTCAGTTCTTGCAATTGCATTCTTATCAACTATCGTTTGGGGTCACCACATGTTTATTTCAGGTATGAATCCTTTCTTAGGATCTGTGTTTACTTTTACTACTTTATTGATTGCAATTCCATCTGCTGTAAAAGCGTTTAACTGGATTACAACTTTATGGAAAGGTAACTTACAGTTTAACCCTGCAATGTTATTCTCTATCGGAATGGTTTCTACTTTCATCACTGGAGGTTTAACGGGGATCATTTTAGGAGATAGTACTCTAGATATTAACGTTCACGATACATACTTCGTAATTGCTCACTTTCACTTAGTAATGGGTATCTCTGCACTTTATGGAATGTTTGCTGGTATTTACCACTGGTTCCCTAAAATGTACGGAAGAATGTTAAATAAAAACTTAGGTTATATCCACTTCTGGGTAACTGCGGTTTGTGCTTATGGAGTTTTCTTCCCAATGCACTTTATTGGATTAGCTGGTTTACCAAGACGTTACTATACAAATACTAACTTCCCATTATTTGATGATTTACAAAACGTGAATGTTTTAATTACAACATTTGCTCTTGTAGGAGGTGCATTCCAATTAGTATTCTTATACAACTTCTTTAGCAGTATTTTCTACGGTAAAAAAGCAGTTCAGAACCCTTGGAAATCTACAACTTTAGAGTGGACAACTCCAGTTGAACATATCCACGGTAACTGGCCGGGAGAAATTCCTCACGTATATCGTTGGCCGTATGACTACAGTAACCCAAATCATGATGTAGATTTTGTTCCTCAAAATGTACCAATGAAAGAAGGTGAAGAAGTTTTACACCACTAAAAAATAAAAAAAGGCTGTCAGAAATGACAGCCTTTTTTGTATAGTTAAAGTTTTAATCGTTCGGTTTTGCTATTTTACAAACTGATTAGTTTATATATCTTTGTAGGATGAATGAAAATCTAGATCCTACTACTAAAGGATATAACTCAGAAGAGTTAGATCTTGAGAAAAGATTGCGTCCGCTGTCATTTGATGATTTTGCAGGGCAAGATCAAGTTTTGGAAAATTTAAAAGTCTTTGTTGCCGCAGCCAATCAGCGTGGTGAAGCGCTTGATCATGCACTTTTTCATGGTCCTCCTGGTCTAGGGAAAACTACTTTAGCAAATATCTTAGCAAATGAATTACAGGTTGGTATTAAAATTACTTCTGGTCCAGTATTGGACAAACCTGGTGATTTGGCTGGTCTGCTAACAAACTTAGATGAGAGAGATGTTTTGTTCATTGATGAGATTCATCGTTTGAGTCCAGTTGTCGAAGAGTACTTGTACTCTGCAATGGAAGATTTCAAGATTGATATTATGATTGAATCGGGGCCAAATGCCAGAACTGTTCAGATTAATTTGAATCCTTTTACTTTGATTGGAGCAACAACGCGATCAGGATTGCTGACTGCCCCGATGCGTGCCCGTTTCGGAATATCTTCACGTTTGCAATATTATACGACTGAACTTTTAACTACAATTGTTGAGAGAAGTGCTTCTATTTTAAAAACACCAATCGATCTGGAAGCAGCGATTGAAATTGCCGGCAGAAGCCGAGGGACTCCTCGTATTGCTAATGCATTATTAAGACGTGTTCGTGATTTTGCGCAAATTAAAGGTAATGGAAGAATTGATATAGAAATTTCAAAATATGCCTTAAAAGCACTTAACGTAGATGCTCATGGTTTGGATGAAATGGATAATAAAATATTACTAACCATTATCAATAAATTTAAGGGTGGTCCAGTTGGACTTTCAACTTTGGCGACAGCTGTAAGTGAAAGTAGTGAAACTATCGAAGAAGTATATGAACCATTTTTGATTCAGGAAGGATTTATAATGAGAACACCTCGAGGAAGAGAAGTTACCGATAAGGCTTATAAACATCTTGGCAAAGTAAACATAAATAATCAAGGAGAGTTGTTTTAATACTGATAGAAATGTCTATAAGTAAAAAATATAACTATCCGCCCAAACTCTCTATTTTTAGATTTTTTGTTGATGCCGAAGGTGTTCGTAGAAACCCGATTCCGTATCATAAAAAGTATTTTGAAAGTTTTGGAGATTCCTTTTCTATAAGAATTGGGAAAGCTAGACACATTATTTTATCTAGAGATAATGATGTTGCTCAATATATACTACAGAAAAACCATAAGAACTATCATAAATCAAAGTTTCAGTCTGTTTATTTATCTAAATATTTGGGCAAAGGCCTGCTAACTGTTGATGGCGAATTTTGGCTAAAACAAAGAAGACTTATTCAGCCCGCTTTTCATAAGCAAAAAATGAATCAGCTGGTTGAAAATATGAAGATTACGATTGTTTCTGAGCTGGAAGGAATAGTGCAGAATAAAAAAGTCGATCTTTTTCCAGTAATGAGTGAATTAGCTTTTAATGTTGTCGCGAAATCATTATTTCAATTTTCTATTGAAGAGGAAAAGTTAGATAGAATAAAATATATTATTGAAGCAGTTCAGAATTTTCTAATTAAGGAAATTAGGTTGCCACATAAAGGATGGTGGTTTTCTCTTAGTGGCCAAGTAAAAAAACATCTTCAATTGGCTGAAGAAAATAATAGAATCATTAGAGGAATTATTGAAGAAAGAGTTGCTTCGAAGAATGAAGTAAATGATTTACTTAACATGCTCTTAGAAACTCGTTACGAAGATACTGGCGAAGCAATGTCAATTGAGCAGTTGATCGACGAGATAAAAATTCTATTTATTGCGGGACATGAGACAACCGCCAATGCTCTGACATTTACATTACAATTATTAGGAGATCATGCCGATGTACAGCAAAAAGTTTTTGAAGAAATTCTTAAAGTGGAATCAGAAAGCGATGATGTCGTAGAACAGCTTCAGAAAATGACTTATATAAATGCGGTTTTGAATGAATCGATGCGTTTATATCCGCCGGCTTGGATTACAGATAGGCAAAATGTAGAAGATGATTCTTTAGGTAAGTTTAATATAAAAAAAGATACTTTAATTGGTGTTTCTTTTTATGAGTTGCATCGAAATCCAAAATATTGGGAAGAGCCAGATCAGTTCAATCCAGATCGTTTTTTAGGCGAACAAAAAAAGCATTCCATGCAATATTTTTACCCCTTTGGAGCAGGACCAAGAATGTGTATTGGTGCTGGTTTTGCCATATATGAAATGTGCTTAGCGATTTCTTATATTATTAAAAGATATAAAGTTGTTTCAGTAGGAAATTCGGTCAATTTTAATCCGTTAATTACCTTAAAACCTGTTGGTATTGAAGTTGTTTTTTCTGAAAGAGGATGATTAATGCTAAAGAAAAATATTCGAAATTTATAAAAGAGGAAGCCAAAAGACTTGGTTTTCTTTCTTGTGGTATTTCTAAAGCAGGTTTTTTAGAACAAGAAGCACCTCGTCTTGAAAATTGGTTAAAAAACAATCGTAATGGTCAGATGGCTTATATGGAAAACCATTTTGACAAACGATTAGATCCAACTTTGCTGGTTGATGATGGAAAAAGTGTTGTGTCACTTTTACTTAATTATTATCCTGATTCATCGCAAAACAGTGAAAGTTTTAAAATTTCTAAATACGCATATGGGCAAGATTATCATTTTGTAATTAAAGATAAATTAAAAGAGTTTCTCCATTCTATTCAAGAAAATATCGGTGAAGTTTCAGGGCGCGCTTTTGTCGATTCGGCACCTGTTTTAGATAAAGCTTGGGCAGCTAAAAGTGGATTGGGCTGGATTGGAAAAAACAGTAATTTAATTACTCAAAAAGTTGGCTCTTTTTACTTCATTGCCGAACTTATCATTGATTTAGAACTAGAATATGATCATGCTGTTACAGATCATTGTGGTTCTTGTACTGCTTGTATTGACGCCTGTCCCACACAGGCAATTGTAGCTCCCTACATTGTTGATGGAAGTAAATGCATTTCTTACTACACCATCGAACTAAAAGAAAATCTTCCAGAAGAAATGAAAGGAAAATTTGATGAATGGATGTTTGGCTGTGATACCTGCCAGGACGTTTGTCCATGGAATCGATTTTCTAAGCCACACTCAGAGCCTTTATTTAATCCTAATCCAGACTTACTTTCTTTTACTAAAAAAGATTGGATTGAGATAACAGAAGAAACTTTCCGAGCAGTTTTTAAAAATTCACCTATCAAAAGAACAAAATTTGATGGCTTAAAACGTAATATTAAGTTTTTACAATAATAAATAACACACTGGTTAATAGTGTAATTTATTAATTGTCATGTAGTTGCGTGTGCTTTTTGTTTCTTTTTGCATTTTTTATTTCCTACGTTTTATTACTTATTTATCAATAAATTCTGTAAGAATTCGGAATTATCTTAATTATTTAAGAAAATTTCATCACTTCATTGTCAAATGTTTATATTTTTTTGATTTTAAAGAGGTAAACATTTGTTAAAAATTGTTGTTTAACGACTTTATGTGCATTTTTTCGGCATAATGATGCTCGATTTCATTCCGCGATATACTTTCGCGCTTTCCAAATCTACTTAATTTAAAACCAATGAGACTTTTCTAGTCTTTATTTTACTATATGACAATGGTCTGCATAATGTCTTTTTTGTATGTAAGTCTTAAAAAAACTGTTCTAAGTTTTTTTAAATCCATTTTATATTTTTTCACGTATCTCATCAATATGCTAAAAACGATCATCCGTTTTTCAGCATTCAAAATTTCTGTTCCACAAACACAAGTCGTCTATGCGTAACTCTACTTTTTGTAAGTCTGGATTTTCCAGGCTAATTTTTCTTATTGTTTTTTTATTACTAACCGTACACAGCGCTTCTGCTCAATTTTATACTAAGCATTATATTGCGCCAGCACCTTGGCAGTATTTTAGTAAAGCAAATGAAATTGTAATTTCTACCAATTCGCTAACAAATGTTGATATTACAGTCGCAAAAAGTGATGGTACAACAGTGACAACTTTGAAAGCTAAAAAAGGAAGTCCAGCAGTGTATAGGTTTTCACTTTTAGCTAGAGACCTTCCAATGAATGCTTTGAATACTGTTCTTAACGGAGCAGGATTAATTGTAACAAGCACTGGACCCACTGCTGTAAACTTAAGGAATATTGCTTCAGATGATTATGACAAAGATGAAAACAGAGATGCTAATATAAAGGGAAATGCAGCTCTAACAAGCTTTGGGGATGCTGGGCTTGGAATAAGATTTAGAGTAGGTTATTATAGAGATGGAACATTGGGATCCTTCAGTACTTTTGGAGATCAAAGACCGATCTATAGTATTATGGCTACAGCCAATAACACTACTATAAAAATTAGCAATGAAGTTAAAGCTACATTAAATCAAGGACAGAGTTATTTGTTTAAAGCGCCGATTGGAACATTGGTAGAATCGTCTAATCCGATTGTTATGAATACCTCAGCAGCGATAGACATGCCTGGTGGTTGCGGAGATGGTGCTTACAATCAAATACCTCCCGAATCTGTTTTAGGAACTGAATATTTTCTTGAAAGAGGGACGGGTAATGACACTGCTGAACAAACTACGGTTGTGGCAACAAAAGATGATACTAATATTACAGTGGAGAGTTATTCGACTACTGGAGTTTTAGTAAATAGAACAACTATAAATTTAGCATCGGCAGGATCTTTTTACACTTTTATAAATGGTGTAAAAAATACAAGTTTTACTGCATCAAGAATTATTTCGGATAAAAGAGTGGCAGTTTATTCAGGTACAGCACAAACTTGTGAAGTTGATATTTCGACAATTGCACCAGTATCAGAATGTGGTGGTTCAGAGTTTGTAGAAACATCTAAATTTAAAAACTATAAATTCGAAAACTTAGATTATTTTGGATATATTTTGTTGAGAAGTTCTAATGAGGATGTTACCATTAATGGTGTGAAAACTACTAGTATAGCTGGAGTTAAAGCACGTTATCAGATAGGTTCGACTGGTTGGTATATAATAAACTTTAATAGTGAACAAATTGGGAGACCTGAAGTTCTTTCTATCGAAAGTAAAGCTAAACTTACGGTTTCTATTGTACAGCAATCAGGTGGTTTCTCGATGGCAGGATTTTTCTCGACTTTTGCAGCCTTGCCAGATGATCCTACCTTAACTTACATTGAAGGAGGTGGATGTACAAACAATACAGCTAAACTAACAACACAATCAGGCTATGATCCTTATCAGTGGTATTACAATGGAGTAGCAATTGATGGCGCTAATTCTTCGACATATATTGCAACAAAGACAGGTAATTATTCTGTGTCTTATACATTGGCATGTGGGGCTCAAACTCCTTCTAAAACAGCCTCAGTAACATTATGTACAGATTTAGGAATTACTAAAACAGTTGATAATGCTACACCTTGTATTGGATCTAATGTAGAATTTACGGTTAAAGTTAGTAATTTGGGAGGAAACAATGTCTCTGGAATTTCAGTTACTGATTTGCTTCCTTCTGGTTATACATATGTAAACTCAACACCATCAGTTGGGGTATACGATTCAGCAACTGGAGTTTGGACAATCGGCGATGTGGCGGCACAAACGTCAATGACATTAAAAATTGTTGCCACTGTAAATGCATCTGGAAATTATATCAATACAGCATCATTACCAAATGGAATAGATACGAATACAGCGAACAATTCGGCGAGTGCCGCGGTAAATCCAAAGTCTGCGAATTTAGTTCTAACAAATCCAGCTTCAGTTTGTGCACCTTCGACTGTAAATTTAACGGCTTCTGCTGTTACAGCAGGAAGCTCTTCAAATTTGACACTGTCTTATTGGACAAATTCTGGAGCAACTTCGGCATTATCTTCACCGAATGCTGTCACCGCATCAGGAACTTATTACATAAAAGCTGTTTCTGCTGATGGATGTACATTTATTAAACCAGTTGTGGTGACAGTGAATCCACAACCTGCTACGCCTACAATTACAAGAACTAATGGTGCTTCTATTGCTAATGGTTCAATTAGTTGTTTTGGAGCTACGAGTATCACATTAAGAGCAACTAGTAGCACGGGGTATTTATGGTCAACAGGTGAAACTACGCAGGACATTGTTGTTACTGCAGATGGAACCTATTCAGTAAAAGTATTAAATAGTTCAAATTGTATGAGCGAGAGTTCTTCTCCTGTTTCTGTTACACTTACACCGGTAGCACCAACAGCAGCAGCTAATCAATCATTTTGTGCTTCTGAGAATAAGAAAGTAGGTGATTTGGTAGCGACAGGATCAAATTTAAAATGGTACAGTGCTTCAACAAATGGAACGCAATATGCAGAAAATACTGCATTAACTGCTGGAAATTATTATGTTAGTCAAACTTCTGCAAATGGATGCGAAAGTTCAAGAACTCAAGTAAAAGTAACAATAAGCGCTTCATCTGCACCTGTTGCTTCAGCACAAACATTTTGCTTTGCAGAGAATAAAAAAATTAGTGATTTAAATTTAGTGGTTTCCGGTGATAATTTAAAATGGTACAACCAATCATCAGGAGGGACGCAATATACAGGAACAGAAACATTAGTTACAAGAAACTATTATGTAAGTCAAACAGCAGGCTCTTGTGCAGAAAGTGCTAGGACATTGGTTGCTGTAACAATAAATAATGTTCCCTCTGCACCAACAGCATCATCTCAGATTTTTTGTGCAACAGATTCAAAAACAGTAAATGATTTAAAAGTTACTTCAGGAAGTAATTTAAAATGGTATAATCAATTAACTGGGGGAACACTTTATAATGGAACTGAAACATTATCATCAGGAAATTATTATGTAAGTCAAACAAATGACTGTGGAGAGAGTACAAGAACTACAGTCTCTGTAACAGTAAATAATGTCCTTGCTCCTACAGCTTCAGCTCAAACTTTTTGTTCTGGAGAATTGAAAAAAGTAAGTAATTTATCTCCATCAGGAGCAGCATATAAATGGTATAGTGCTAACACAGGAGGGACTTTGTATACGGGAACTGAAACACTTGTAACAGGAACTTATTATGTAAGTCAGACAACAAATGGATGCGAAAGTTTAAGAACAGCTGTAAATGTAACTGTAAATCAAACTCCAGCAGCACCTTCAGCATCAGCGCAGACTTTCTGTTCATCAGAAAATAAAATAGTAAAAGATTTAGTTGCAACAGGATCTAATTTAAAATGGTATGATTCAAGTACAGGAGGAACACAGTATTCAGGAAATGAGGCTTTGACTTCAGGGAACTATTATGTAAGTCAAACTATTAATAGTTGTGAAAGTACAAGGCTTTTAGTGTCTGTCACTGTAAATCCTACACCGGCAGCACCTTCAATTTCAGCAGATGGAGCAACAACTTTCTGTCAAGGAGGTAGTGTAACTTTGACTTCTACAGGAGGAAGCAGTTATTTATGGTCAACAGGAGCAACAACACAATCAATTACTGTATCAGCTTCAGGAAATTATAGTGTTAAAGTATCTAATGCTTCAGGCTGTTATAGTGCATTTTCAACAGCAACAACTGTTACGGTAAATGCTTTACCATCAGCTCCGACAGCTTCGGCTCAAACATTCTGTTCATCGGACAATAAAAAAGTAGGCGATCTGTCTCCATCAGGAGCATCATATAAGTGGTACAGCGCCAGCACAGGCGGGACTCTATATGCAGGAACTGAAACACTTGCAACAGGAACGTATTACGTAAGCCAAACAACAAACGGATGCGAGAGTTCAAGAAGTTCGGTATCGGTTACAGTGAATACTACGCCATCAGCACCGACAGCTTCAGCTCAAACATTCTGTTCATCGGACAATAAAAAAGTAGGCGATCTGTCTCCATCAGGAGCATCATATAAATGGTACAGCGCCAGCACAGGCGGGACTCTGTATGCAGGAACTGAAACACTTGCTACGGGAACGTATTACGTAAGCCAAACAACAAACGGATGCGAGAGCTCAAGAACTTCTGTATCGGTTACGGTAAATGCTTTACCATCAGCACCGACAGCTTCAGCTCAAACATTCTGTTCATCGGACAATAAAAAAGTAGGCGATCTATCTCCATCAGGAGCATCATATAAGTGGTACAGCGCCAGCACAGGCGGGACTCTGTATGCAGGAACTGAAACACTTGCTACGGGAACGTATTACGTAAGCCAAACAACAAACGGATGCGAGAGTTCAAGAACTTCGGTATCGGTTACAGTGAATACTACGCCATCAGCACCGACAGCTTCAGCTCAAACATTCTGTTCGTCGGACAATAAAAAAGTAGGCGATCTGTCTCCATCAGGAGCATCATATAAGTGGTACAGCGCCAGCACAGGCGGGACTCTGTATGGAGGAACTGAAACACTTGCAACAGGAACGTATTACGTAAGCCAAACAACAAACGGATGCGAAAGCTCAAGAACTTCGGTAAGCGTAAAGGTAAATGCTACTCCGTCAGCGCCAGCAGCTTCGGCACAGTACTTCTGTTCGTCAGACAATAAAAAAGTAAGCGATCTGTCTCCGTCAGGCGCTTCGTACAAATGGTACAGTGCAAATACAGGCGGCACTCTGTATGCAGGAACTGAAACTCTAGCAACAGGGACGTATTATTTAAGCGAGACTTCTACAGACGGATGCGAAAGCTCAAGAACTTCGGTAAGCGTAAAAGTAAACGCTACTCCGTCAGCGCCAGCAGCTTCTGCACAGAACTTCTGCTCTGCGGACAATAAAAAAGTAAGCGATCTGTCTCCATCAGGCGCTTCGTACAAATGGTACAGCGCCAATACAGGCGGGACTCTGTACGCGGGAACTGAAACTCTTGCGACGGGAACGTATTATGTAAGCGAAACTTCTACAGACGGATGCGAAAGCTCAAGAACTTCGGTAAGCGTAAAAGTAAACGCTACTCCGTCAGCGCCAGCAGCTTCTGCACAGAACTTCTGCTCTGCGGACAATAAAAAAGTAGGCGATCTGTCACCGTCAGGCGCTTCGTACAAATGGTACAGTGCAAATACAGGGGGTACTCTGTATACAGGAACTGAAACTCTAGCAACAGGGACGTATTATGTAAGCGAGACTTCTACAGACGGATGCGAAAGCTCAAGAACTTCGGTAAGCGTAAAGGTAAATGCTACTCCGTCAGCGCCAGCAGCTTCTGCACAGAATTTCTGCTCTGCGGACAATAAAAAAGTAAGCGATCTGTCTCCGTCAGGCGCTTCGTACAAATGGTACAGTGCAAATACAGGGGGTACTCTGTATGCAGGAGCTGAAACGCTTGCAACAGGAACGTATTATGTAAGCGAGACTTCTACAGACGGATGCGAAAGCTCAAGAACTTCGGTAAGCGTAAAAGTAAACGCTACTCCGTCAGCGCCAGCAGCTTCTGCACAGAACTTCTGCTCTGCGGACAATAAAAAAGTAGGCGATCTTTCTCCATCAGGAGCTTCGTATAAATGGTACAGCGCGAATACAGGCGGGACTCTGTACGCGGGAACTGAAACTCTTGCAACAGGAACGTATTATGTAAGCGAGACTTCTACAGACGGATGCGAAAGTCCAAGAACTTCGGTAAGCATAAACGTTTATTCTACGCCTTCAGCACCAGCATTAAGTACGATTACACAACCAACGTGTTTAACTGCTACTGGAAGTTTTGTTATTAATAATTATAATTCAACTTATAATTATACAATAACTCCTTCAGCGGGAGTTGCTAATAACTCAGGTACAATTACAGCACCTGCAGGAAGTTATACTATTTCTGTATCGTCTAATGGATGTTCATCTGATGATGTAAGTTTTGTTATTAAATCAATCTTATGTGCTAATGATGATGATTTCGGAACAAAATCTTCAGGATCAACAACAGCAACTATTGGCAATGTTAAAACGAATGATACTTTAAATGGTGTTCCAGTTACTTCGAGTAATACAATTGTTACAGCAGATTCATCAGGACCATTAAGCGTTGATGCCAATGGAGATGTTACTCTTGCAGCAAACACGCCAAGCGGAACCTACAGCATTACTTATGAAATCTGTGAGAAAGATGCGGATCCATCAAACTGTAAAAAAGCTACAGCAGAAGTTAAAGTTGTAAATACAATAGACGCAGTACTAGATACTATTACTCCAATTAATGGAAATATTGGCGGAACAACAGTATCTCTAATAGAAAATGATATATTAAATGGTGATAAAGTAGTAATTGGAAGTAATTCAGGAGAAGTGACTATAAATATTGTTGGCACTTTACCATCTGGATTAACATTAAATGCAAATGGAACTATTACGGTAGCTCCAAATACTCCAAAAGGAAACTATAATGTAGAATATATAATATGTGAAGTAGGTGCAGTTCCTGCAAACTGCGATTCAGTTACTATAACCGTGCCAGTTACGGCAGGAAATCTTGTAGCAAACGAAGATGTTATCCCTTCGGTTTTAGGATCGAATGCTCCTCAGACATTGGGCAAAAACGTTTTTGACAATGACACAAAAAATTCTCAGCCATTAAATCCTTCAGATGTTACGCTTAAAACCACAGCGGCAGATCTAAAAGGGTATTTAAGTTTAGATGCAGACGGAAACATTGTATTAGGCGCTAATCCGCCAGCGGGAGATTACGAGCTGACTTATGAAATCTGCGAGAAATTAAACCCGGACAACTGCAGTTCAAATACCGTGAAAGTGACAGTTGGAACTCCAGTAATCGATGCGGTTGAAGATGTGATAGCTTCAATAAACGGAAATATCGGAGGAACAACAATTGCATTGACGGCAAATGATAAATTAAACGGAAGCCCAATCGTGGTTGGAACAGGAGCTGGAGAAGTTAAGTTTGAAATCGTGGGAACGCTTCCAACGGGGCTTACATTAAATTCAGACTATACGATTACAGTTGAGCCAAATACTCCAAAAGGAAACTATAATGTAGAATATAAAATCTGCGAAAACACGAATCCGACAAACTGCGACTCGGTGACTATAACCGTGCCGGTTACAGCAGGAAACCTTGTGGCAAACAAAGATGTTATCCCTTCAGTTTTAGGATCAAATGTTCCTCAGACATTAGGCAAAAATGTTTTTGACAATGATACTAAAAATGCTCAGCCGCTAAACCCGTCAGATGTTACGCTTAAAACTACAGCGGCAGATCTAAAAGGATATCTGACTGTGGATACGGACGGAAACATTGTTTTAGGCGCTAATCCGCCAGCGGGAGATTATGAGCTGACTTATGAAATCTGCGAGAAATTAAACCCGGACAACTGCAGTTCAAATACCGTAAAAGTAACAGTTGGAACTCCAGTAATCGATGCAGTTGAAGATGTAATAGCTTCAATAAACGGAAATATCGGAGGAACAACAATTGCATTGACGGCAAATGATAAATTAAACGGAAGCCCAATCGCAGTTGGAACAGCAGCAGGAGAAGTTAAGTTTGAAATCGTGGGAACACTTCCAGCAGGACTTACATTAAATTCAGACTATACGATTACAGTTGAGCCAAATACACCAAAAGGAAACTATAATGTAGAATATAAAATCTGCGAAAACACGAATCCGACAAACTGCGACTCGGTAACTATAACCGTACCGGTTACAGCAGGAAACCTTGTGGCAAACGAAGATGTTATCCCTTCAGTTTTAGGATCAAATGCTCCTCAGACATTAGGCAAAAACGTTTTTGACAATGACACAAAAAATTCGCAGCCGTTAAATCCTTCAGATGTTACGCTGAAAACTACAGCGGCAGATCCAAAAGGATATCTGACTGTAGATACAGACGGAAACATTGTATTAGGTGCTAATCCGCCAGCGGGAGATTATGAGCTGACTTATGAAATCTGCGAGAAATTAAACCCGGACAACTGCAGTTCAAATACCGTGAAAGTGACAGTTGGAACTCCAGTAATCGATGCGGTTGAAGATGTAATAGCTTCAATAAACGGAAATATCGGAGGAACAACAATTGCATTGACAGCAAATGACAAATTAAACGAAAGCCCAATCGTGGTTGGAACAGCAGCAGGAGAAGTTAAGTTTGAAATCGTGGGAACGCTTCCAGCAGGACTTACATTAAATTCAGACTATACGATTACAGTTGCACCAAACACGCCAGCAGCAGATTATAATGTAGAATATAAAATCTGTGAGAATACGAATCCAACAAATTGTGATTCGGTAATTACAGTGGTAAAAGTTACAGGAGGAAATCTTGTGGCAAACGAAGATCTTGTGCCATCTGCAGTTGGAGTAAATATTCCACAAACAGTAATCAATGTTTTTGAGAATGATACTAAAGATGGAAATAAATTAGTGCCATCAGATGTTGATCTGAAAGTAACTAAAGCAGATCCAAAAGGATATTTAACTGTAGATACAGACGGAAATGTTGTACTAGCACCTAATGCACCTGCAGGAGAATATGAATTGACATACACAATCTGCGAAAAGTTAAATCCAAATAACTGTGACTCAAATGTTGTAAAAGTTAGCGTAACTGAACCAAAAATGAATGTAACAGCAAACAGTTATTGTTCAAACAATGTTCCTTATGTTAATTATACAGTTGCACCAGAAAATTTCACAGCACATAATTCATTAACTGTTAGATGGATTGATAGCAACAATAATGTTGTCGCAACTCAGACCAATCTGCCATTGAGTGGAAATATTTTATGGCCAGGAGCAGAGATTGACAGTAACCAGAATGGAACAGATTGGCCAGGATGGATTTTAAATAACGGAATATGGGCAGAAGGAGCAGACGGATTTGAAGCTACCCGAAATGGAGTAAAAATGGAATTCTCATTAAATCCAACTGTTGTAGTTTCTGTTGCTTATCCGTTAGCTACGCCAGATTGTAATGCACGTCCAACATTTAGCATAAAAGCAAATAATGACGAGGCAGGACCAGTAAATGTAAAGAAAGGGGCAAATGCTAACATTAATATTTTTGAAAATGACTTATTAAACGGAGCAAAATTGAAGGCTTCAGATGTTATTTTATCAGTTCCAGTTGTGCATCCAAATATTACGTTGAATGCAGACGGTTCAATTAACATTGCCGCAAATACTGCAGATGGAGTTTACGAAGTGACTTATCAGATTTGTGAAGCTGCAAATGCATCAAATTGCAGTCAGGCAGTAATTAAGATTACAGTTGACAATGTTGTAGACCCGACTCCGCCAACAGAAAATAAAATTACTTTAAATAATGATAATGATGTTAGTGCTGATGGAATTAACGGTTCATTAGAATTTGTAAATGTTTTAGATAATGATTTGATAAACGGACAGCCAATAAATCCTGCAGATGTTATAATTAAGCCATTAACAGTTAGTCCATATTTTGAGTGGAATGCTGACGGAACGGTAAATGTTAAGCCAAATACACCAGGAGGAAATTATCCGTTGACTTATCAGGTTTGCGAAAAAGCTAATGATACAAATTGTTCTACAGCAGTGTTAAATGTTTTTGTTGAAGTTCCAGCTATTTCGGTTATCAAAACAGCAGTTTTCAATGACGAAAATAAGAGCGGTTTTGCAAATGCAGGAGAAACAATTACATACAAGTTTACTGTAACCAATACTGGAAATGTACCTCTTGTAGGAATCACAATAAACGATCCATTGCCAGGAGTAGTAGTTTCAGGACAAGCAATTAATTTGGGAGTGAACGAATCTAACGAAACGAAT
The DNA here is from genome assembly GCF_013388355.1 of Flavobacterium sp. LPB0248. Classification (GTDB taxonomy): domain Bacteria; phylum Bacteroidota; class Bacteroidia; order Flavobacteriales; family Flavobacteriaceae; genus Flavobacterium. The sequence goes on along the minus strand of NZ_CP058246.1, from coordinate 1,876,473 downwards.
TTTACAGCGGTTTACAAAATCACTCAAGAAGATATTAATCGAGGCAGTGTGAGTAATCAGGCAACTGTAAAAGGAAGCAGTGTAAGAGGAGTTGTTGTTGAAGATCAGTCAGATGATTCAAGCAACAGTGGAGATAGCCCAACAGTTTTAGACTTAAACGGATGTTCTATTAAAGTAATGAATGCTTTCTCTCCAAATGGAGACAGCAAGAATGCAAGATTCTATATTAGAGGAATTGAATGTTATCCAGATAATACAGTTGAAATTTATAACCGTTGGGGAGTTTTGGTTTTCAGCATTGATCAGTATAACAATAATGATCGAGTTTTTGAAGGATATTCTAACGGACGTTCGACAATCAAACAAACAGATGGTCTTCCAGTTGGAACGTATTTCTATATCTTAAAATATAAAGATAGTGCGCAGAAGTCTCACCAAGAATCTGGTTACTTATACCTTAATAAATAAAATGGAATACGGCTTAGTTAACCCTAAGCCGTTCTAAAACTTCATAAATGAAAAAATTAATTTTAGTTTTTATGTTTTTTTCGATTGTGTCCTATGCGCAGCAAGATGCACAGTACACACAATATATGTACAACACAATCGAAGTCAATCCAGCGTATGCGGGTTCAAGAGGAGCTTTAAGCGTTTTTGGTTTATATCGTACACAATGGGTTGGATTAGATGGAGCACCAGAAACAAGTACGTTTTCGGTTAATACGCCTTTAAATAACAGTGATTTAGGACTTGGAGTTTCTTTGGTAAATGACAAAATCGGACCGACTGTAGAAAATACTTTATCGGCAGATTTGTCTTATACCATTCCAACATCAGAATCATGGAATTTATCTTTTGGTATAAAAGGAACAGCCAATCTTTTCAATATTGACATTAATAAGTTGAGTTATGAAGATCAGGATGATCCTCAGTTTCAGAATCTAAAAAATAAGTTTTCGCCAAACGTTGGAGCAGGAATTTATTATCATTCAGACAGAGCTTACATCGGATTATCTGTTCCTAATTTTATTGAAACAAATCGTTATGATTCAGACGATGTGGCTATTTTTAAAGATAAAATCAATTATTATTTAATAGCAGGTTATGTATTTAATCTAGATCGTTTAGAATATATAAAATTCAAACCAGCTTTAATGGCCAAAATGGTTGAAGGAGCACCGCTTCAGGTAGATGTTTCAGGAAATTTTATGTTTAATGATAAATTCGTTTTAGGTCTTGCTTATCGTTGGAGTGCATCAGTTAGTGCAATGGCAGGGTTTCAAGTAACAAAAGGAATGTACATAGGTTATGGTTACGATCATGAAACTACAAGATTAAGAAAATACAATTCTGGATCTCACGAGATTTTCTTAAGATTCGAATTCTTTAATAATTATAATAAAATGATATCCCCAAGATTCTTTTAATACAACCTATGAAAGCTATAAAATTAATTTTGATCTTTTTACTGTGTAGTTTTATTTCAACTGTGAAGGCACAAAACCCATTCACAACCATGAACATAAAATATGCAGATAAAAAATACGACGAGTACGCTTACGCAGATGCGATAAAAGTTTATGAGACTTTGGTAAGTGATCAGACTACCGACCAAGGAATAATTCAGCGTTTGGCAAATTCATATTATTTTAATGGAGAATTAAAAAGCGCATTAAAATGGTACGAGCAATTATTTGTAATAAACGAAAATCAAGAAGCTGAGTATTTGTATCGATATGCGCAATCTTTAAAATCAGCAGGAGATTATCGCAAGTCTGATGAGATTTTACAAAAATTCAATCAAAAGGCAACTGCAGAAAAAAGAGCAGATTTAATCAGAAGTGAGAAAAATTATTTAGAAGAAATAAAAGAAAACTCAGGCCGATTTCAAATAGGTGACGCTGGAGTTAACTCAAGATATTCAGATTACGGAAGCGTTGTTTACAATAACAAAATTATTTTTACTTCTGCACGCGATACAGGCGGAGTTGTTAAAGCTAATTTTCAATGGACAAATAGATCGTTTTCTAGACTTTACATAGCCGATTTAATGCCAGATGGAAGTGTTGGAAAGCCAGAACTTTTAGTAAAAAGAAAAAAAGACAATTTTAATGAATCAAGTCCGATTTTTACAAAAGACGGAAGAACCATGTATTTTACCCGAAATAATTTTACTGATGGTAAAAGAAGAAGTAACGACAAAAACGTAACACTTTTAAAACTATACAAAGCGGAACTTATCGATAATACATGGCAAAATGTAAAAGAGCTTCCGTTCAACAGCGATCAATATAGTACGGCACATCCCGCTTTAAGTGTAGACGAAAAAACATTGTACTTTGCATCAGATATGCCAGGAACGTTAGGTCAATCAGATATTTTTAAAGTTGCAATTAATGAAGACGGAACTTTTGGGACACCAGAAAATTTAGGCCCAGCAATTAATACTGAAGCAAGAGAAACATTTCCGTTCATTTCTGGAGATAACGAATTGTATTTTGCAACTGATGGCCGTCCAGGTTTAGGCGGATTAGATATTTTTGCTTCGAGAATAAAAACGAACGGAACTTTTGATGAAGTTTTAAATGTTGGCGAACCAGTAAATAGTAAGCAAGACGATTTTGCTTTTAGTATTGACAGCAAAACCAGAAGCGGTTACTTTTCTTCAAACAGAGAAAGCGGACTTGGTTTGGATGATATTTACAGATTTACAGAAACAAGAAGATTAATCTGCGAGCAAAATTTATCGGGAACAGTTACCGATGCAGAAACAAATGAGATATTAGCCAATACTTCTTTGACTTTGTTTAATGAAAAATTTGATCCAGTTGGAACAATCACTACAGACGAAAAAGGAAACTACATTTTTCCTGATTTAAGATGTGGCAAAAAATACACGATTAGAACTGCTAAAACAGATTACAATGCCAAAGAAGTTGCGGTAACAATCCTTAAAGAAAAAGGAGAAACGACTCAAATGATTGCATTAAACAAAGTTTTTAAACCTCTTGTTGCAAAAACTGTAGCCATTAAAAAAACGACAATCAGTCCAGTAAAAGTGGGTTCTATAAGAGTAGGAGTAGATATTGCAAAACTGTTAAATCTGCCTATGAATTTCTTTGATTTAGGTAAAGCAACAATCAAGAGAACATCAGAACCGCAATTAATGAAAGTGGTTAATCTTTTAAATGAATATCCAACAATGAAATTAGATATTCGTTCACATACCGATAGCCGTTCTTCTTCAGAAAGCAATCAGATTCTTTCAGAAAAAAGAGCACAATCAACCAAAAACTGGTTAGTTCAAAAAGGAATCAGCGAAGATCGATTAAGTGCCAAAGGTTATGGAGAAACGCAACTAGTAAACAAATGTGCTGACGGAGTAAAATGTACAGAAAAAGAACACATGAAAAATAGACGAAGCGAATTTATTATTGTGGCAATGTAAAATATCTTCTTTATAAATTATAAAATCCCTTTTCTAAATTTTAGAAAAGGGGTTTCTGTTTAGAAATAATCCCTACGGGATAATGGTTTGGGGTGTGATTATTTTTTTTCTACCGATCAGTCACTCCTAACGGAGTGTTTTTTCAATCATTATATAATTCGAGGCCCACTCCGCTAGGAGTGACTGATTGGTAGAACGCAAATGATTATCCGTGTTTATTTTATCCTGTAGGGACATTTGATTGGTTAATAAAAATCAATTGATGAATAATAAAATTTATATTTTATCATCTATGTATTAAATCAGAAAAAGGGTTTTTGTTTATTCTGTAGTTATATTAGCATTTCTATTAAGTAAATAGTCAATTTCACTTAAAAAATCAAATTCATCTTGAGGTATTAATTGAAGAACAGTTTCCAGAATTAAACCTATATTGATAGATTGACGTTTGTCAGTTTCAGGAATTTTATGGGTATCTTGCTCCAAAGCCAAAATACATAATTTCAGCATATCGGTAATTACGCAGCCGAGTTCTAAATAATTTTGAAACTTAATCTCAGCAACATTAGTTTTGTCATTTGTAGGTTTTAATGTTCGAAAATATAGAGAGGCTAATTTTCTAAGATCTAAATTTTTGATTTCGTTTGATTCCATATAATGAGGTGTTTATTTGAAAAAATAGATATTTTATTATTCTAAATTATTTCATGCAAGATGCTTTTTCTTTTTATTATTTCTAACATACGATCGTATGTTGTTTAAAATAAATCTTACAAATAAAATTGAAGGCAAATCTATTAAAATGAAAAAAAAGATAAAACGACATATATGTCGTGTTAATAACTTTCTGAAATTTTACAATCTCTACGGGGTAATGTGGGGGTATATTTCGCTCCTCTGGAGCTCTTTTCTTTTGGTATAATTTTTCAGCTATAAATATTATGCTCCGCTGGAGCATTGCTTTAATTATCATAAAAAGAAAACTCCTTTAGGAGTTGTTGCTTGGTAGTCCCGGCGGGACGAAATATTTATAGAAAAGATATTATATCCCATCCAAAAGCCCCAGCGGGGTGATATGTCGCTCCTCTGGAGCTTTTTTCATTTACAATTATTTTTTTGGCTATAAATATTATGCTCTTTTGGGGCATTCTTAATGGTTATAAAAAAATGAAAAAACTCCGATAGGAGTTTCTGGTCGGTAAACGTTAAAAAATCTAAATTTCTTCAAAAAACAATTCTAAACAAATTCATTCTTTACACTATAAATTTGAAAATCTTAATTTTTGTGTATTATATTTAAAATGAATTAGTTATGTTTTAAAAAATCGATTTCGCTGTAGATCGTGTTTGTTTTTGTTTTAACTTTATAATCCTAAAAATTTTTCATTATGACTGTAGATCAAATACTTAAAGCAAAAGGAAGAAATGTTTATTCTATTTTCTCTAATTTAACGGTTTATGATGCGTTAAAAGTGATGGGAGAAAAAAACATTGGAGCAATTTTAGTTATGGATGATAATATTCTAAAAGGAATATTATCGGAGAGGGATTACGCCCGAAAAATTGTACTGAAAGATAAATCTTCTAAAGAAACTTTTGTTCATGAGATTATGGAAAGTCATGTTTTTACAGTAAAACTTTCAGATAATCTTGAAGATTGTATGGAACTTATGAGCGAAAAAAGAATAAGACACCTGCCTGTTTTAGAAGATGGAACAGTGGTTGGAGTAATTTCAATCAGCGATGTAGTGAAGGCAATTATAGAAATTCAGAAAGATACAATCAACCATTTGAATTCTTATATTTCTCAATAAAGCACACCTAAAAACGATAAAAATTCAAACGAGTCCAATTTCTATTGGACTTTTTCTATTTATTCGAATAAATTTTAGGAAAAGAAAACGCTAAAAAGACGCCATTTTAAAACAAGACTTATATCTTTGTAAGCTAGAATAAAAGCTAAAAACAATGAACAAAGAGAGTAAAAGAAGAGAAGCGTTACTGTATCACGCAGAACCAACTCCAGGAAAAATTCAGGTAGTTCCAACAAAAAAATATGCAACCCAGAGAGATTTATCATTGGCCTATTCGCCAGGAGTTGCAGAACCATGTTTAGAAATCGCAGCAAACAAAGAAGACGTTTATAAATATACAGCAAAAGGAAATTTAGTAGCCGTAATTTCAAACGGTACAGCTGTTTTAGGACTTGGAAATATTGGTCCAGAGGCAGGAAAACCTGTAATGGAAGGAAAAGGTTTATTGTTTAAAATTTTCTCAGACATTGATGTTTTTGATATCGAAATTGATACCGAAAATGTTGAAGAATTTATTCAGACTGTAAAAAATATTGCTCCAACTTTTGGAGGTATTAATCTTGAAGATATCAAAGCTCCAGAATCTTTTGAAATCGAAAGAAGATTGATCGAAGAATTGGATATTCCTGTAATGCACGACGACCAGCACGGAACAGCAATTATCTCTTCTGCAGCTTTAATCAATGCACTTGAATTGGCAGGAAAAAAAGCAGAAGACGTAAAAGTAGTAGTATCTGGAGCAGGATCTGCAGCAATCGCGTGTACAGATTTATACGTTTTACTTGGAGTAAAAGTTGAAAATGTTTTAATGTACAACAGTAAAGGACTTTTAACTAAAGACAATCCTGCACTTTCAGATTTACAATTAAAATATGCTATTGACGGTGCTAAAATTCCTTTAGAAGAAGCAGTAAAAGGTGCTGACGTTTTCATCGGATTATCTTCTGGAGATATTCTTTCGCCAGAAATGTTATTAACAATGGCAAAAAATCCGATCGTTTTTGCAATGGCAAATCCGAACCCGGAAATCGATTATAATTTGGCTGTACAAACTCGTAAAGATGTTATTATGGCTACTGGACGTTCAGATTTTCCTAATCAGGTAAATAACGTATTAGGTTTCCCTTATATTTTTAGAGGAGCATTAGACGTTAGAGCGACAAAAATCAACGAAGAAATGAAAATGGCGGCTGTAAAAGCTTTAGCTATTTTGGCAAAAGAACCAGTTCCAGAGCAAGTAAACGTAGCTTACGGTGCAATGAAACTTGGATTTGGACAAGAATATATCATTCCTAAACCTTTCGATCCTAGATTGATTACTGTTGTAGCTCCTGCAGTTGCAAAAGCAGCAATGGAATCTGGAGTGGCAAAAAATCCTATTACAGACTGGGCAGCTTATGAAGATCACCTTCGTGAGCGTATGGGGAATGATAACAAAATGGTGCGTTTGATTACAAACCGTGCAAAATTAGATCCAAAGAAAATTGTTTTTGCTGAAGCAGATCAATTAAACGTTTTAAAAGCAGCTCAAATTGTTTATGAAGACGGAATTGGATTCCCAGTTTTATTAGGAAACAAAGAAGTGATTTTAGAATTAAAAGCAGAACTTGGTTTTGATGCTGATCTTGAAATCATTGATCCTAAAACAGATGAAGAAACTAAAAGACGTAACAGATTTGCTAAATCATTTTGGGAAGCAAGAGGAAGAAGAGGCGTTTCTAAACTGGATGCAGAAAAATTCATGCGCGAAAGAAACTATTTTGCTGCAATGATGGTTAATGAAGGTGAGGCTGATGCAGTGGTTACAGGACATTCTAGAAGTTATCCTTCTGTTGTAAAACCAATGATGCAGTTAATTCCAAAAGCGCAAAATGCTTCGCTTATTGCAACTGCAAACATGATGCTTACATCTCGCGGACCAATGTTTTTATCAGATACTGCAATAAACATTAATCCATCTGCTCAAGATTTGATTAATATTGCGATTATGACTTCTAAAACAGCTAAAATGTTCGGAATTGAGCCAGTTATTGCAATGGTTTCGTTCTCAAACTTTGGTTCTTCAACTAGCGAGAGTGCTTCAAAAGTTAGAGAAGCTGTAGCTTATCTGCATAAAAATCACCCAGAATTAATTGTTGATGGAGAAATTCAAGCAGATTTTGCTTTAAATCCAGAAATGCTTCAAGAAAAATTCCCTTTCTCTAAATTGGCCGGAAAGAAAGTAAATACCTTGATTTTCCCTAATTTAGAATCGGCAAATATCACTTATAAATTGTTAAAAGAATTGTATAAAGTGAATTCTATTGGACCAATTATGATGGGTATGGGTAAACCAGTTCACATTTTCCAATTAGGTGCAAGCGTAGAAGAAATGGTAAACATGGCTGCTATCGCTGTTATTGATGCACAAGAAAAAGAAAGTAAAAAGAATAAAATAGCACAATAAATCTTCTAAGAGGGATTCAACAAATTTGTCGTAGTTTTATGGCATTTTTGTTATATTTGATACTAAGAAATTATATTTATGATAGCACATTTGCAAGGTAGATTAGTAGAAAAGAATCCTACAGAGGTTGTAATTGATTGTGGCGGAGTAGGTTATCAGGTAAACATATCGTTGCATACCTTCTCTTTAATTCCAAATTCTGAAAATATAAAATTGTATACGCATCTTCAAATTAAAGAAGATGCGCATACTTTATATGGTTTTGCTGAAAAATCGGAAAGAGAAATTTTTAGAATGTTGCTTTCTGTTTCAGGAATTGGAGCAGGAATTGCGAGAACAATGCTTTCGTCAATAGAACCAAAGCAAATTATAAACGCCATTGCATCTGGAGATGTAGGTGTAATCCAGTCTATAAAAGGGATTGGAAACAAAACGGCACAAAGAGTTATACTTGATTTAAAGGAAAAAGTTGTTAAATTGTACGATATTGACGAAGTTTTTGCTGTTCAAAACAATAGAAATCGAGATGAAGCGTTATCTGCTCTAGAAGTTCTTGGCTTTGTGCGAAAAGCTTCCGAAAAAGTGGTAGAAAAGATTGTAAAAGAAGATCCTGAAGCTACTGCAGAAACAATTATCAAAAAGGCTTTAAAAAGTTTATAAATTTCATTTTATATAAAAGAATTCTATGCGTAAAATTTGTATTTTGTTGCTGGTATTACTCTGCGGTAATGTTTTGCGTGCACAGGTTACACCGGTAGCTCAAGATACAACAAAAACTCAATTTTCAGTTGGTAAGATAGATATCGAAGACCCTCCAAGTGTACTTTCTGCATATAGATACGATCCTATTACAGATCGATATATTTACACCACTTCAGTAGATGGTTTCTCTATTAATTACCCTTTAATTTTAACTCCAAAAGAATACGAAGATTTAGTTTTAAAAGAATCGAGGCGAAATTATTTTAGAAAAAAATCAGACGCCATTGACGGTAAAAAAGCTGGAGCCGAAGCAGCAAAAAAAGATTTATTACCAAGATATTATATCAACTCGAGTTTATTCGAAAGCATCTTTGGAAGTAATACCATAGATGTAAAGCCCACAGGATCAGTAGAAATGGACTTGGGTATGCGTTACACAAAACAAGATAATCCTTCATTTTCGCCAAGAAACAGATCTTCCCTAACTTTTGATTTTGACCAAAGAATCAGTATGAGTTTAATGGGGAAAATTGGAACCCGTCTTGAAGTAAATGCCAACTACGATACTCAATCAACATTTGCTTTTCAGAACTTATTTAAACTAGCTTATACACCTTCAGAAGATGATATTGTTCAGAAAGTTGAGGTGGGTAATGTGAGCATGCCTCTTAATAGTACGCTTATTCGAGGTGCTCAAAGTTTATTTGGGGTCAAAGCGCAACTGCAATTTGGTAAAACAACTGTTACAGGAGTTTTCTCAGAACAGAAGTCACAAACCAAAAGTATAGTCGCAGAGGGTGGCGGAACCGTACAAAACTTTGATTTATTTGCATTAGATTATGATAATGACCGACATTTCTTCTTATCACAATATTTTAGAAATAAATACGATGCTTCATTAAAGAATTATCCATTAATTGATAGCCGTGTTCAAGTTACAAGAATAGAAGTTTGGGTAACCAATAAACAAAACAGGGTAACAACAGGAAATAATAACCTAAGAAATATTATTGCACTTCAGGATTTAGGAGAAGGCCAGGTTACAGGTGTACCAGATGATGAAGTTGTAGTAATTACAAATCCAACAGGTTTCTTTAATAATCCTATAGATTCTCCAACAGATAATACAAATAATAAATACGATCCTGGAGCAATCGGAAAAGCCGGAAGTTATTTAAATTCTAATATTAGAGAAATTGTCACAGCAAAATCAGGATTTAATAATACTAATGTAAATGAAGGTACAGATTACTCTGTTCTTGAAAATGCTAGAAAATTAACAACACAAGAATATACTTTTAATGCACAGTTAGGTTATATCTCATTACAACAGCGTTTGGCCAATGACGAAATTTTGGCAGTTGCATTTGAATATACTGTTGGAGGAAAAGTGTACCAAGTTGGGGAATTTGGAAGTGATGGTGTAGATGCAACTGTGGTTACAGGAAACAACAATGCCAATCAGGCAATTGTTACACAAAGTTTAGTTTTGAAAATGCTGAAAAGCAGTTTGACAAACGTACAGAATCCAGTTTGGAACTTGATGATGAAAAACGTGTATCAAATTCCACAGGCATACCAAATCAAACAAGAAGATTTTAGGCTTAACATTCTTTACACAGATCCTTCGCCAATCAATTATATTACACCGGTTCAAGGAAGCACTTTTCCATCAAATCCTGCGCCAGATGATAAATTAGATCAAACGCCATTATTGAATGTCTTTAATCTTGACCGTTTAAATTACAACAACGATCCGCAGACAGGAGGAGACGGATTCTTCGATTATGTTCCTGGAGTAACGGTTGATGTACAGAATGCACGAATTATTTTCACGACTAAAGAACCTTTTGGAGAGCTTTTGTTTAGAAAATTAAATACCGGCACTGGAGAAAGTTATAACGATCCATCTACATATAATCCAAATCAGAGAAAATATGTATTTAGAAACATGTATAAGAACACTCAGGCAGGTGCTTTGCAGGATAGTGACAAAAACAAATTCTTATTAAGAGGAAAATACAAATCTTCAGGTAGTAACGGTATTCCTATTGGTGCTTTCAACGTGCCGCAGGGATCTGTAGTGGTAACAGCTGCCGGAAGAGTTTTAGTAGAAGGTATTGATTATAGTGTAGATTATCAATTAGGAAGAGTACAGATATTAGACCCATCACTTCAGGCTTCTAATACTCCGATTGAAGTTTCGTTAGAAAACAATTCAATCTTTGGACAGCAGACCAGAAGATTTATGGGATTCAATATTGAACATAAAATTTCTGAAAAATTTGTTGTTGGAGGAACGTTCTTAAAAATGACAGAACGTCCTTTCACGCAAAAATCAAGTTATGGGCAAGAATCTGTAAATAACACTATTTTTGGTTTCAACGGAAATTACGCAACAGAAGTTCCATTTTTAACAAGATTGGCTAACAAACTGCCAAATATAGATACAGATGTTCCTTCTAATCTTTCAATTCGCGGAGAAATAGCATTTTTGAAACCAGATGCTCCAAAAGCAAGTGATTTTGAAGGCGAAGCAACTATTTATATCGATGATTTTGAAGGTACTCAAACTACAATCGATATGAGATCTGCGTATGCTTGGAGTTTGGCTTCAACACCATTTATTACTTCAGCGACAGATAATACTTTCAATGCCAGCTCAAGCACATTAGAGTATGGCTATAAACGTGCTAAGCTGTCTTGGTATACTATTGATCCGATTTTCTATACTTCAAAACCTTCAGGAGTTTCAAATGACGATTTGTCTTTAAACTCAACTAGAAGAATTTACAGTAAAGAACTTTATCCAAATACAGATATTGCACAAGGACAAATTCAGGTAGTTAATACGCTCGATTTAACGTATTATCCTTCAGATAGAGGGCCATATAATAATAACCCAAATTTTGCTTCAAGCAATCCAGCTGGCAATTTTGGAGGAATTATGCGCGCATTGAACTCTACTAACTTTGAGCAAGGAAATGTAGAATACATTCAGTTTTGGGTATTGGATCCTTATGTTGGTACAGGACAAGCTCAGTCAACGAACAACGGAAAAATCTATTTCAATTTAGGTGAAGTTTCTGAAGACGTTCTAAAAGACGGAAGAAAACAGTATGAGAATGGTTTGGGACCAGATCAGATTATGGTAAACCCGCAACCGATTTGGGGAGACGTTCCAGCGTCTCAATCATTGATTTACGCATTTGATACTAATCCAGACAATCGTAAAAATCAGGATGTTGGTTTAGATGGTCTGCCAGATGCAAAAGAAGGATCAATTTATACTAATTATGCGGGAGAAGAAGACCCTGCAGCAGATAACTATAAATACTTTTTAAATACAGATGGAGGCGTTTTACAGCGTTATAAAAGATACAACGGAACAGAAGGAAATTCTGCTGTAAGCGTTGATGATCCAAACCGTGGTTCTACAACTCTTCCAGATGTTGAAGATATCAATCGTGATAATACCATGAGTACAATCAATGCTTATTATGAGTATAGTATTGATGTAAAGCCAGGCATGCAGGTTGGTGAAAATTATATCACAGATATTAGAGAGGTTCAAAACGTAGAACTTCCAAATGGAGGTTCAACCAATGCAAGATGGATTCAATTTAAAATTCCTGTTTCAAAACCTCAAAATACTATTGGAAATATTACCGACTTTAGATCGATTCGTTTCATGCGTATGTTTATGACTGGATTTAATGATCAAATGACAGTTCGTTTTGGAGCTTTGGATTTAGTTCGTGGAGAATGGAGAAAGTACACAGGAACACTAGATGCAAATGATACAAATCCTGATGATGATGGAACCCAGTTTGATGTTGCGGCAGTAAACATTCAAGAAAACGGTACCAAATGTCCAGTTAACTATGTTATTCCGCCAGGAGTTCAAAGAGAACAATTGTATAATAATAATACGATTATCAACCAGAATGAACAGTCTTTAGCAGTTCGAATAGGGGGTACAGGATTAGAATATCAAGATTCTAGAGCAGTTTTCAAAAATGTAAGCGTTGACATGCGTCAGTACAAAAAATTGAAAATGTTCCTTCATGCTGAATCGCTTCCAAATGAAAATCAGCTTTTAGATGATGAGATGATCGGATTTATCCGTTTTGGTAACGATTTTACACAGAACTTTTACCAAGTTGAGATTCCATTAAAAGTAACAAGAACCGGAGGATCTTGTACTATTAGTCCAGATCAGGTTTGGCTTGAAGAGAATAATATTGATTTAGTTTTATCATTGTTGACAAGAATGAAAATTTTGGCAATGAGTATCGATATTAACTCACCAAAAAGAGATATTAATGGTATTTATTATCCAGACCGAGATCCTGATGTAGCTGGCGGTGACCAAGACGGTAAATTAACTTTAGGTATTAAAGGAAATCCGAATTTTGGTTTAGTTCGAAATTTAATGGTCGGAGTAAAAAGTGCTGCAAACCATAAAGATATTATGGGAGAAGTTTGGTTTAATGAACTTCGTATGTCCGATTTAGAAAATAAAGGCGGTATGGCTGCATTGTTAAATGTTGATACGAATATGGCCGATTTGATGACGTTATCTGCTTCTGGTAAAAAGAGCACAATTGGTTTTGGTTCTCTTGAACAGGGAGCTAACGAAAGAGACCGTGAAGATATTCAACAGTATAACATCGTAACCAATATAAATTTAGGAAAATTATTGCCTCCAAAATGGGGTATTAATCTTCCGTTTAATTATGCTATCGGGGAAGAAGTTATTACGCCAGAATATGATCCGTTTAACCAGGACATTAAGTTAGATCAATTGATCGCGGAAACTACAGATCCAGCAGAAAAGGAAAATATTAGAACACGTGCAGTTGATTATACTAAGCGTAAAAGCATCAATTTTATTGGAGTAAGAAAAGACAGAGCACCAGAACAGAAACCACATGTTTATGATGTAGAAAACTTTACTTTTTCTCAATCGTACAATCAGGTAGAAAGACACGATTATGAAGTTGAAAATTATAATGACGAACAATCGAATACTGCAGTAAATTATGCTTATACGTTCCAGCCAAAAGAGGTGGTTCCGTTTAAGCAAACCCAATTCATGAAAAAAAGTGATTATTGGAAAATGCTGAGCGATTTTAATTTTAATTATCTTCCTTCAAATATTTCGTTTAATACTAATATCTTAAGACAAAGCAACCGTCAGCAGTATAGACAAGTTGAAGATGTTCAAGGTATTGGACTCGATCCTCTTTATAGAAGAAATTTTGCTTTTAATTATCAATATGGTTTCGGATTTAATTTGACAAAATCATTAAAATTAAACTATACAGCAGCGTCTAATAATATTGTTAGAAACTTCTTGAATGACGATAATACACCAAAAGAAGATTTTAATATCTGGGATGATTATTTTGATATTGGTATACCAAATCAGCATTTGCAGCAATTGGTTCTGAATTATGATATTCCAATTAATAAAATTCCAATATTTAGTTTTGTAAAAGCGACTTACTCTTATACTGCCGATTATAACTGGCAGCGTTCTTCGACAGCAATGTCTCAGTACGTTGATGACAGTGGAGTATCTTGGGATTTAGGAAATACGGTTCAAAATGCCAATTCTAATACTTTTTCGACGACATTAAATATGAATACATTGTATAAGTATTTAGGTCTAACACCAGGTGCAAAACCTGCAAAAACAGCAAAACCTGCTGCACCGCCAAAACCAGGAGAGAAAATTGTGAATACTGCTAAACCTGTTACAAGCAGTAATCCTTTTTATGATGGTTTAATTGGAGTTTTGACTAGTGTTAAAAACGTTCAAATTAATTATACAAAAAATAGCGGAACAGTTTTACCAGGTTATATTCCAGGCGTAGGTTTCTTTGGTAGTTCTAAGCCTTCTTTAGGTTTCGTATTTGGTAGTCAGGATGATGTCCGTTATGAAGCGGCTAAAAATGGTTGGCTGACAAGTTATCAGAATTTCAATCAGAACTTCACGCAGGTAAGCAACAAACTGTTGAAAGTAACAGCAAACATAGATTTATTGCCAGATTTGAAAATTGATTTAGCAATGGATCGCGCTTATTCTGAGAATTCATCAGAACAATATTCAGTTAGAGATTCTATTGGAGGATTATATTATAAGCCATTATCACCATATACTTATGGAATGTTTTCTATTTCCACGGTATTAATTAAAACGGCTTTCTCTACAAGTACAGAAACTGTGTCTTCTGCATTTGATGATTTTAGAAGCAATCGTTTAATTATAGCAAATCGCTTAGCAGAAGATCACTATGGGCCAGGGACAGTGATTCCTAGATATGATGCTAGTGCGCTTCCGCCAGAAAATCCAAATGCCCCTTTAGAGGATCTTTCAAATCCAAATAATAGTGAACGAAAAATAATTCAGTCAAATGATGGTTACCCAGTCGGTTATAGTAAAAGTAATCAAGCAGTTTTGCTTCCTTCATTTATGGCTGCCTATACAGGAGCAGATGCTTCGAAGAGTTCGACAGGTATTTTTAGAAGTTTTCCTATTCCAAACTGGAGTATTAAATATAATGGTTTAATGCGTTATAAGTATTTCAAAGATCATTTTAGACGTTTTTCATTACAGCATAATTATAGAGCATCGTATACTATTAGCCAGTTTAGATCTAACTTTGATTATTTAGAAAATCCAACAGGACAGGATGTAAATACAAACTTCTTTAATAAAACGATTATGTCTAATGTTAACTTAGTAGAGCAGTTTAGTCCGTTGATGAGAATTGATTTTGAATTGAAAAATTCATTCCGTTTATTAACGGAAGTTAAAAAAGATCGTGCTTTGTCTATGAGTTTTGATAATAATTTATTGACAGAGGTTAGAGGAGTTGAGTACGTAGTAGGAGTAGGATATCGTTTTAAAGATGTAATTATTTCGTCTAGATTAGCAGATAATCCGACAGGAATTATTAAAAGTGATATCAATATAAAAGCCGATTTCTCATATCGAAATAACGAAACATTAGTTCGCTATTTAGATTACGATAATAATCAGCTGGCAGCAGGACAGAATATCTGGACGTTGAAATTGACAGCAGATTATGCTTTCAGTAAAAACTTAACAGCAATATTCTATTATGACCATTCGTTCTCGAAAGCAGTTATTTCAACTTCTTTTCCTTTAACGAATATCAGATCAGGTTTCACACTTCGTTATAATTTCGGAAATTAAATTTGAGTTTCTAAACTAGATTTTATTAGAAGATTATTACATTTGTGGCTTAAATTTTAAACAATCAATTTTCAAACACAACTATTATGAGCATACCAGCAAATTTAAAGTACACAAAAGATCACGAATGGGTTAGCATTGAAGGAGATGTTGCAACAGTAGGAATTACTCATTTTGCACAAAAGGAGTTAGGAGATATCGTGTATGTTGAAGTAGAAACTTTAGACCAGACACTAGATAAAGATGAGGTTTTTGGAACAGTTGAAGCTGTAAAAACAGTTTCTGATTTATTCTTACCATTAACAGGTGAAATCATTGCTTTTAATGAAGAATTAGAAAGTGCTCCTGAAACAGTTAATTCAGATCCTTATGGAGCTGGATGGATGATTAAAATAAAAATTGCTGATGCATCAGAAATTGATTCTCTATTATCTGATCAAGCTTATAAAGATTTAATCGGTGCCTAAACAACTCTTATTAATTTGGGCAATTATCTGCTCAGGAATTATTACTTATTTTTGTTTGACAGATTCAAGTAATATACCAGCGGTTAATTTTCCGAGTATTGATAAAATTGTTCATTTCTGTTTTCATTTTGGATTTACGATTTCGTGGATTTTATTTTTCAAAAAAGAATTAAAAGGAAAAGATGCAAACGACTATAAAGCGTATTTGATTTCTTTTATATTTTCTGTCTTTTTTGGAATTACAATCGAAATTCTCCAAAGTGCTCTTACAGTAACAAGAGCCGCAGATGTTACAGATGTTTTAGCAAATGCGCTAGGAGCGGTTGTGGCAGTTTTTTCAGCAATAGCTTTTAAAAGGCAAATCGATAAAATATAATTTTTAAAACCCACTTCGGTGGGTTTTTTATTACAAGAAAATCAAGCACTTAAAAGCTATGTTTTTTCAATATAAAATGTACTTTTGTGCTGGTTTTGTGCAACTTCTATCAAAATGAATGTAAAGCAATATTTAGACTCTACGTATTTAAAAACTGCATCGCAAGCTGGTCTTTCGGAAGCAGAAAATGCTATTGTGGTCAAAAATGCAATTGCGGAAGCAATTCATGAAGGTTTCAAACTAATTATGATTCGTCCAGAATATGTTGCTCTGGCGAAAAAAATGATTAGCGAAGCCAATTCTGTTCTATTAGTCGGAACTGTAATTGATTTTCCAGAAGGGAAATCAAGTCTTGAAGACAAAATTAAAGAAGCTAATGAAGCTATTGCTAACGGAGCAGATGATTTAGATTTTGTCTGCAACTACGAAGCATTTAAAAATGGTGATCTCGATTTAGTGAAAAAAGAAATCTTAATCGGAACACAGATAGGTTTAGCAAACGATAAAACCGTAAAGTGGATTATTGAAGTTGCTGCCTTAACAGATAAAGAAATTATTCAGCTATCGTCCTTAATAAAACATGTTGTAGTATCTAATTTTAAAGAAGACGATTTTGAATCTGTTTTTGTAAAATCTTCTACTGGTTTTTACAAAACAGACGATGGTGTTCCAAATGGAGCGACAGTCCCAACTATAATTATGATGCTTGAAAATGCTTCGCCACTTTCCATAAAAGCAGCAGGCGGAGTCCGTTCATTTGAAGAAGCGGCAGAAATGATTCGTTTAGGAGTAAAACGAATCGGAACTTCGGCTGCAAAAGCAATTGCTAATGGAGAAATTTCCCCAAATCAATATTAAATAAATACCCCAATTTTAAGTGAATAAGTTTTTTTTGTCCCTTGTTTTAATTTCTTCTTTTTTTATTGTTTCCGCTCAGCAAAATGGTAATTCTTCAATTCAGGCAGGTTTTACAGCAGAAATGTTTCCAGTTTTTCCTAACTGCAAAAATTTGGAAGCCAAAAAACTAGAAAACTGTTTTTATAAAGAAGTTCAGGATTTTGTGTTTAACAATTTTCAAGTTCCTCAGAAATTAAAACAGAACAATTATAAAGGAGCAGTAAAATTGCTTTTTGAAGTAAATGCAGAAGGAGAATTTAAAGTGATTTATGTTTCTGCAGAAACTGAAGAATTGTCTGAAGAGGCAAAGAGAGTTTTTGGTACATTTCCAAAAATAAAACCTTCGACTTATAACGCAAAGCCAACGTATTCTAAATATACGATTTCTATTGATATACCACTAAAAAGTGCAGCACAGCTTGCAGCAGAAGCTCTAGCGGCGGCAGAAATTTTAAAACCGGCAGAAAAACCAATGACAGAGTTGGATAGTATTGTCTATAAAAAATACAATAATCCAGAATTCGATAGCCATTTAAATATTCCTTTTTCGCACAGCTATTATGCGCAGTTTGATGCTGCAATGAACGAGGTTGGAAGTAATAATCACACAGCTTCTAAGCCTTATACTTATGCTGAGGTTTCAAAATATTATAATTTAAGAGCCGTAAATGAATCGTTACAGAAAAAAACATCAACTTGGCTGGGAAGAAAATGGTGGAATGAAAATTTAGTGCAGATTCAGGGAGAAGATTATTGGTTTGCCTTAAATCCAATTGTGGATTTACAAATGGGTAAAGCTTCAGATCTTGATGCTTCTTACACTTACGTGAATACGAGAGCATTAAACTTTAGAGGAGGTTTAGGAAAACAAATCAACTTTACAACTACATTTTTTGAGAGCCAGGGAAGATTTGCAGGGTATTTTAATGATTATGCAGAATCTATAAAGCCTTCAGGAGGAAACCCAGCAATAATTCCTGGAGTTGGAATTGCAAAAAGATTCAAAACAGATGCTTACGATTTTCCTTTGGCGGAAGCGAATATTACCTTTGCACCAGGAAAAATATTTGATTTTCAGTTAGGTTACGGTCGCAATTTTATAGGAGACGGTTACCGTTCTTTATTGGAAAGCGATGGAGCAAGTCCGTATCCATATTTTAAACTGAATACCAAATTCTGGAAAATTAAATATACCAATACATATATGTGGATGAAAGACGTTCGTCCAGAAGTAACGGCTGAAAAAACGTATGCGACTAAATTTATGGCAAATCACTATTTGAGTTGGAATGTTTCTAATAGAGTCAATTTAGGTTTTTTTGAATCTGTAGTTTGGACGAATTCTAACAACAGAGGTTTTGATGCTAATTTTGTTAACCCGATTATTTTTTACCGTGCAGTAGAATTTGGTTCTTCATCTAAAAGCGGAAATGCGCTTTTAGGAATTACAGGAAAATACAAATGGAATAATAGTATAAATCTGTATTCGCAATTTTTGATTGACGAGTTTTCTGTTTCTGATGTTGGAGCAGGAAATCAAAGTTGGAAAAACAAATTTGGGTTTCAGTTTGGAGCAAAATATTTCAATGCGTTTAATGTAAAAGATTTACTAGTGCAGGTAGAATTTAATAGAGTACGTCCTTATGTTTACTCGCACAGCGCTGTTATTACAAATTATGGGCACAATAATCAGAGTGTTGGGCACCAATGGGGAGGAAATTTTAAAGAACTTATTGCAATTGCAAGATATCATAAAGGTCGTTGGCTTGCTGATGCAAAATTAACAGTTGGAACAAGAGGTTTGGATTTTGATACTGCAGAAGACTCTTATAACTATGGAGGAAATATTTATAAAAGTTATGATGTGAAACGTCCGTATGATACAGGCGTAAAAATAGGACAGGGAAATAAAACGAATGTTTTTATTGCAGATATTCAAGGTGGTTATTTGATTAATCCGATGACAAATTTGAAGCTGTTTGGAAGTTTGATCTATAGAAATTTTGATCCAACTCAAGAAACGGCGACAACTTTTAAACAAAGTACCACTTGGTTTAGCGTTGGTTTACGTTCAGATATTTTTAATTGGTATTTTGATTACTAGTATTTTTAATAAGATTTTTCGAAATAATAGTGTTAAAGAATGCTGAGATCTTAATTTGCAAAGGGTTTATTGAAAAAAATCTATTTTTATAGGCTTAAATTCTACAATCTAATTTGTACATTTGCACCACTCAAAAAAAATACACAAAAACAACGGTATTGAACGCTGCAAAAAATACATTATCAATCAAATCAATATTTCTAGATTTTAAAGAGATTACTAAAGCTGGTTTAGCTATTAGTGTATTATTCTCTTCTATCGCTGGATATTTATTAGGAGTAGATTCTGAGCACCCTTTCAAATGGAGTGTTTTGGCTGTTTTGGCAGTTGGAGGTTACTGTATGGTAGGAGCTTCAAACGCTTTTAATCAAGTAATCGAAAAAGATATCGATTCTTTGATGGATCGTACTAAAAATCGTCCAGTTCCATCAGGGCGCATGTCTCCAAAAGTGGCTTTACTGGTAGCAAGTCTTCTGACAATTTTAGGAATCGCACTTCTTTATACGATAAACGCAAAGTCGGCAATGTTTGCTGCAATTTCTATATTTCTTTATACAAGTGTTTATACACCATTAAAAACAGTAACTTCGTTGTCTGTTTTTGTTGGAGCATTTCCTGGAGCAATTCCGTTTATGCTGGGTTGGGTAGCAGCAACAGGCGAATTTGGTATCGAAGCAGGAACTTTATTTTTAATTCAATTTTTTTGGCAGTTTCCTCATTTTTGGTCTATCGGGTGGTTTTTGTATGAAGACTATGAGAAAGCGGGAATTTTTATGCTTCCGACAGGTAAAAAGGATAAAGGAACTGCGTTACAAATAATATTGTATACAATTTGGCTTATAATAGCATCGTTATTACCTGTGTTAGGTTTTACAGGGCAATTGTTTATTTCGCCAATTGCAGCGGTTTTAGTCTTTCTATTAGGGATTTGGATGCTTTTCTATGCAGTTCGTTTGTATAAATTAAGAACTGCAAAAGCAGCGAGAACATTAATGTTGGTAAGTGTTTCTTATATTTCGCTGTTGCAAATTGTATTTATAATAGATAAATTTTTAAGATAGTTATGGAAATGACATTAAAAACAAATGAAGAACAAGTAAGGAAATCGAAATCAGCAAAACTGATTCTGCTTTTCGCAATGGTTAGTATGACCATGATGTTTGCTGGTCTGACAAGTGCATTTGTAGTAAGTAAATCAAGAGCAGATTGGTTGAAGAATTTTGAACTTCCTTCAGCGTTCTATTGGAGTACAGCAGTAATTATTGCATGTAGTGTTACTTTTCACTTGGCAAAAAAAGCCATTCAAAAAGACAATAGAAGTGCAGTTACAGGATTGCTTCTTGGAACTTTGGCTTTAGGGATTTTATTTGTGGTATTACAATTCAAAGGATTTGGACAAATCGTTGCAGAAGGGTATTACTTTACTGGAGAAGGTAGTTCAATTACTACAACTTTTCTTTATGTGGTAACAGTTACACACCTGTTGCACTTAGCTGGCGGATTAATTTCACTTTTAATTATAATTTATAATCATTTTAAACAAAAATACAATTCGACTCAAACTCTTGGGATAGAGCTAGGTGCGATGTATTGGCACTTTTTGGATTTATTATGGGTATATTTATTTTTATTTTTATATTTCTTTAAATAAGAAAAAAACGTAAATTTGGGAACTTTTTAACGAATATCTTTTATGGGAGCGACAGTTACTACTGCAAACAACGACGAAAAAACTTGGGGAGGCGGTCACAATGAGCCTTTAGGAGCAAGTTATGGTAAAATGATGATGTGGTTTTTTATCGTATCAGATGCCTTAACATTCTCTGGATTTCTAGGAGCTTATGGTTTTTCTAGATTTAAATTTATTGAAACTTGGCCTTTGGCTGATGAAGTGTTTACTCACTTCCCATTTATGCATGGTGTTGCGGCTCCAATGTATTATGTAGCATTAATGACTTTTATTTTGATCTTTTCTTCTGTAACAATGGTATTAGCTGTTGATGCAGGACACCAATTGAAAAAGACAAAAGTTGCAATCTATATGTTCTTAACTATTATTGGAGGTTTGATTTTCGTTGGTTCTCAAGCTTGGGAATGGAAAAACTTCATTAAAGGGGAATATGGAGCAGTTGAAACAGTTGGAGGAAGTTTACTTCAATTTGTGGATAAAGATGGTAAAAGAGTAGCTTTAGCTGATTTTGCTGTTAAATTGCCAGAACAAAGAGAAGCTTTAACAAGAAGCCACTCAACTTGGTTTATGGAAGACGCTCAGTCTCTTCCAACTTATACAGTTGCTGAAGTGCAAGCTGGATTTAAAGCACATCCAGAAATCTTAATCAGAACAGAAAAACTTACAGATAAGAAGCAAAAGACAGTTTTGTCAAGAGAAGAATCTGAAAAACATTTGGCTAGTGCTAAATATGTGGTAGAAGGTGCTAACTTGATCAGAAACGAGTACGGTAATAAATTATTTGCTGATTTCTTCTTCTTCATTACAGGTTTCCACGGATTCCACGTATTCTCTGGAGTTATCATCAACATCATTATTTTCTTTAATGTATTGTTAGGTACTTACGAGAAAAGAAGAAGCTACGAAATGGTAGAGAAAGTTGGTTTATACTGGCACTTCGTAGATTTAGTTTGGGTATTTGTATTTACAGTTTTCTACCTAGTTTAATTTTTAGAATTTAATTATTATGTCACACGAGCACGTATCAAATACAAAAAGAATCTGGTTTGTTTTCGGATTACTTTCAGTAGTAACTACAGTAGAGGTTATTTTAGGTATCTACAAACCTGGAGTATTGGAATTTAATCATTTTGTTGGATTGAATCTATTAAACTGGATTTTCTATATCTTAACAATTTTCAAAGCATATTATATTGTATGGGCATTTATGCACATGGAAGGTGAAAAAAGCAACCTTAGATGGTCTGTTGTTTCTCCTGTTATCTTCCTAGTTTTATATTTATTGTTTATTCTGTTAACAGAAGGACATTATATTTATGGGGTTTTTAAAGATTCTACTATTAAATGGAATTTTTAACATGATATTAATTCGAAAAGAAGCTCCGATTTACGGAGCTTTTTTTATTTTTGTACCTCAATAATTCCCCGTTAATACAATGAAAAAAAATATAGTTCTCTTTGTACTTTTTGTATTGCCAATTGTAGCGTATTTATTTTTCGCTTCTGGTGTAAATAGTTTTACAACACTTCCTGTAATAACACCAAAAGTGGCCGACTTTGGAAACTGGAATTCATTAAACGGAAAAAAAATCTCCCTTGATAAGAAGATTACTGTACTAGGCTTTTCGGGTACAAATATTTTAGAAAATAGAGGTAATTATTTTAATCTGAATGAAAAGATCTATAAACGTTATAACGGTTTTGAAGATCTTCAGTTTGTAGTGTTGTGCCCAACAGGAACTGAAAAGGAAGCTCAAAAAATTGTTGATGCTTTGTCTCCTTTTACAGATGTTAAAAACTGGAATTTTGTTTTTGCTTCAAAAGAAGAAATCCAGAAGTTTTATGACGGATTGCATTTAAAAGAAAAGCTGAATGAAAACCTTGGAACTTCTAATGTTTATATTATCGATAAAGAACGTAATCTAAGAGGTAGAAAAGATAAAGAGGAATATAAAGAGGGGTATGATACTTTTCATCCATCTGAATTAAGCAATGAGATGCTTGATGATTTCAAGATTATTCTTTACGAATACCGCGCAGCTTTAAAGAAAAATCATAACGCTACAAAGCAACTTTAAAATCATTTATAATGTTTAAGAACAAATCATATATCGGAATCTCTTTTGTCATTTTGATTTTTGGGATTTACGCCATTCCTAAAATTGTTGATCGAGTTAAAAACGGTGACGTTGTAAAAGGAAATCGTTTGGATAATGTTGGAGTAAAATCTTCAAAGGAAGCTAAACTTTTGACAATTGGCCCAGCTCCAAAATTCGAATTGACGAATCAGGACAATATTAAAGTTTCTAATGAAACGTATAAAGGAAAAGTATATGTTTTGGAATTCTTCTTTACAACTTGTCCGTCTATTTGTCCAAAGATGAATATGAGTATGCTAGAGATAGAAAAGACCTTTTTCGGAAATCCGAACTTTGGAATTGTTTCTATAACAATAGACCCTAAACATGATACGCCACAGGTTTTAAAAGATCACGCTAAATTGTTAGGGGTAAAATCTTCAAACTGGAATTTCTTAACAGGAGACAGAAACGTAATCATGGATTTGTCTAATAAAGGGTTTAATCTTTATGCTGGAGAAAATGATAAAGTAAGCGGTGGATTTGAGCATTCTGGTTTGTTTGCTTTAATAGACAAAGATGGAAACATTCGTTGCAGAAAAGATGAATACGGAAACCCAAATATTTATTACGACGGTTTAGATAAAAAAGGAGTAAGAGATATTCAAGAAGATATTAAAATTTTATTAGCAGAATAAAAATGGAAGATAATACTTTAGAGAAAAAATATAGCAAGTTCATTATTGCAGTTTCAATTGTAATCCCAGTTGTTGTAGCAATTTTGTTCGGAGTTAAATTGAAAGATTTTGGTTTTAATGTAGAACCTTTATCGTTCTTGCCTCCAATTTATGCAACTACAAATGGTATTACAGCAATTGTTTTGGTTTGGGCTGTTTTGGCAATTAAAAAAGGAAACCAAAAACTACACGAAAGATTAATGACTTTTGCTATTGCATTGTCAGTTGCTTTTTTGGTTATGTATGTAGCATATCATATGACTTCAGATTCTACAAAATATGGAGGAGATGGAGCATTACGTTATGTTTATTTCTTTATTCTTGTAACGCATATTTTATTATCAATTGCAATTATTCCACTTGTTTTAATCACCTATGTTAGAGCGCTTGCAAAACGTTTTGATAGACATAGAAAAATTGCTAAAATCACATTTCCTCTTTGGTTGTATGTTGCGGTAACTGGAGTGGTAGTTTATTTAATGATTTCGCCATATTATGTACACTAAAAATAAAATCCAAAAATCAAGTTCCAAATTACAAAGTTTCATGTTTGGGATTTGTATTTTTTTAATTGGAATTTCAGCAAATGCTCAATGCGCCATGTGCCGCGCGGCATTATCTGGAGATTCCAATACTAAAAAAGCTGAAGCAGTAAATGATGGAATTGTTTATTTAATGGTTATTCCGTATTTACTAGTATTAATAATAGGATATTTGATTTATCGAATGTATTCTAAAAAGAAAAAAGCAGTGTAATTATTACACTGCTTTTTTTTTTATTATTTAAGTCCGTTAACCGAGACATTTACCGTACCGTTTATTTTTATGAATGCTATAATGGCCTGATTGGTTAACTGTATTTTGTCAAACTGAATATCTTCCATTTTCCCATTAACGAATACACCCGGCATTGGTGAGTAATTCTTTAGATATCCTGCCATGCTCTTTTTACCTTCTTCCAGATTGGGCTGAATTGAATAGCGACAGCTTTCTTCCATCTTTCTAAGAATATATCCTTGCGCTAGCCAGTTAGCTGTTCGCATCAATTTACTTTTGGTGTCTAAAACGTAATCTAGTTTTTCAAAGTAAATTTCTTTTGTCTGTGCATTGTATGACGGAAAACCATTTAAATAAAGTGTTCCGTTTATATATCCTAGAACATCTAATGCAATAATCATTTTGCCATCTTTATGCCAGATTGATACATTTTTTACAGTTACTTTTTTACTGCCCGAACCAAATTCCTGACCGGCAAAATTCTTGGTCATAATTTTTGAGGCATCTACATAGCTTGAAATGGCTGCAATATTAGCAGAAATCTGATTTGGGATTTTAGCAACTGGTTTTAGCGCGATTTTGTTTGCATTGTATTTTGAGTCTGGCTGTTTGCCAACAATTGTTTCCATATTGCATTTCATGCCCATGTCAAGCAAAAATGAATCGTTTTTAAGTTTAGCATTTGTAGAATAAATTTCGATAGGAACAATTCGGAGCCAGCTTTCATAAGTATCACTCATTTGAAAGGGAGTGCAGATTTTTTCGACAGCTTGGAGGACATTCGGTTTAAAATCCATTGATTTTTCAATTGCTCCATCAATTTCCTTTTCCAGTTTGCTTTTGAAAATAGAAATAGCAGGATTTATTAAATAAGTAATTGGCATGTTTTTGCCAAATATTGACATGGTTGGACTTTCGTTCCAATTTAGAGATTTAAATTCTGTTTTTGTGGAAAGCTTCCAATTGGTTAGGGCAGTTTCGCTTGAAAGTGTTATAACTCCGTTTAAGTTAAATTCTCTTACATCATACAATTCAACTCCAAGCTTTTTTGTTCCAATTCGATATTTGATTGTCGCTTTAAGCGGTAAAATTGTTCTAATTCTTTTATCAAGATTCGATGGATCATTTTGAATTTTAATTGGAGCTTGTTTCCAAATTTTCATTTCAATATCATCATCTTCGATATTGTTATCTTCATAAATTAAACCATTAAGCAAAGAGTTAGTCTGATTTTCAATATCGCTTAATTTGATAGTAATAGGAAGATTTATAAAGGAGGGACTGCTGTCATAAATCAGCGGACTAGCATCGTCTGGTTCGGGTTTTAATGTTTCTAATTTTTGAGCCGATGAACAGCTTGATAGCACCGCAAGCGCTGTAAACATTGAAATAATAGAACTAAGCTTCATTTAAGATGATTTTTATTACGAAGTAAAATTACGAAAACAATCATATTTTATTAAAAAAGTGTAACAATAACTAAATTATGCAGTCTTATACAAAATAGGTAACAAAATTATTAACTTTTTATTATCATAAATTACTTAATAAAAACGTTATTATTGTCTAAAAAAATTAACAATACCATGATTGAAATTAAAGATTTACATAAATCCTATAAGATGGGAAGTTCAGAATTACATGTATTAAAAGGTATTAATTTTAATATTGAAGAAGGTGAATTAGTTGCAATCATGGGATCATCTGGGTCAGGTAAATCTACACTTCTTAACATTTTGGGAATTCTGGATGAAGCTGATTCTGGAAGTTATATTTTAGATAAAACGCCTATAAAAAAATTAAACGAAACAATTGCCTCAAAATACCGTAATAAGTTTTTAGGTTTTGTTTTTCAATCTTTTAACTTAATCAATTACAAAACGGCATTAGACAATGTTGCGATGCCTTTGTATTATCAAGGCGTTAAAAGAAAGGAACGTTACGATATAGCAATGAAGTATTTGGAAAAAGTAGGTTTAGGTTCTCACGTTCACCACTTGCCAAATGAACTTTCTGGAGGTCAGAAACAACGTGTGGCTATTGCACGAGCATTGGCTTCAAATCCGAAGGTTTTGCTTGCCGATGAGCCGACAGGAGCTTTGGATACTAAAACTTCTTATGAAGTGATGGAACTTATTCAGGGGATTAACGACGAAGGAAAAACGATTTTGATTGTTACACACGAACCTGATATTGCTGCAATGTGCAAAAGAAATGTTGTCCTGAAAGATGGATTAATTATCGATGATAAAAAAGTAGAACAAGTTAGAGCTTCGTCTTATGTTTAATATTGAACGCTGGCAGGAAATATTTGAAGCCATTTCGAAAAACCGCTTAAGAACATTTTTAACAGGGGTTTCTGTGGCTTCTGGAATTTTTATTTTGGTGATCCTACTAGGTGCAGGTAAAGGTTTACAGAATGGAATTGAAAAACAATTCGAACGTGATGCGGCTGGAATTATAGAGGTTTGGTCTGGAACAACTACCAAAGAATACAAAGGATTAAATCCAGGAAGACAGATTCAATTTCGCAATAGCGATTATAATCAATCGGTACAGAAATTTGAAGATAAATTAGACTTGAGAGCTTCAACAAATAATTACTGGGGACAGGCTTTTGCTTATGGTAAAGAATCGGGAAGTTATCAGTTTAGAGGTGTAAATCCAGATTATGGAGGAATAGAAAATTTAACCATCGTTCAAGGTCGTTATATCAATGCTAAGGATTTAGAAAGTAATGCAAAAGTGGCTGTTATCGGAATGAAACTAAAAACTGATTTGCTTAAAGATAAAGAGGCAATCGGGGAAGAAATCCTAATTAACAACATTAACTTCAAAGTGGTTGGAGTTTTTACAGACCCAGGAGGGGAGAGAGAGGAAACTCGTGCTTATTTACCTTTGACTACAGTTCAGAAGACATTTGGCGGTGGCGATAAAATTAGCAACTTGTTTTTTACCCTTAAAAAGACAAGCGATTATGATGAAGCATTGGCTCAATCCGAAAAATTTACACAAGATTTAAAAGATTTATTAAAGAGCAAAAATGTCGTAGCACCTGAGGATGACGGTGGTGTCGGAGTTTATAATTCGGTTAAAGATGCTAAACAATTTTACGATTTAAACTTATATATCAGACTCTTTTTCTGGTGGGTTGGTATCTGTACGATTATCGCTGGTGTAGTTGGAGTAAGTAATATCATGCTTATCATTGTAAAAGAACGTACAAAAGAAATCGGAATTAGAAAAGCGCTAGGAGCATCGCCTTTTTCTATTATAACGATGATTCTTCATGAATCAATTTTCATTACGACGATTGCAGGTTTTGTTGGATTATTGGCTAGTCTTGCACTATTAGAATTTGTAGGACCGATGGTTCAGAGCGAATATTTTAGAAATCCTGAAGTAGATTTTAGTGTTGCTTTAACTACTTTGGTATTACTTGTTTTTGCAGGGGCAATGGCAGGATTTTTCCCAGCCTACAGAGCAGCCAAAATTAAACCTATTGTAGCACTTAGAGACGAATAATTATGTTTAAAAAAGATAATTGGGACGAGATTTTACAGGCCTTAACCGCCAATCCTTTCAGGACTATCCTGACAGCTTTTGGTGTCTTTTGGGGAATTTTTATCTTGGTAATTTTACTTGCAGCGGGTAATGGTTTGGAGAATGGTATCAAAAAAGGTTTTGATGGAATCGCGACAAATACCATGTTTATGTGGAGTCAAACCACCTCCAAGGCTTATAAAGGTTTGCCAAAAACAAGACGTTATGATTTTAGAAATAGCGATGTAACTGCTTTAAAAGCGGCGCTGCCAGATTTATTATATGTTTCACCAAGAAATCAGTTAGGTGATTTTAATGGAACAAATAACGTAGTAAGAGGTACAAAAACTTCTGCATTTACAATTTACGGAGATTATCCAGAGCTTATTAAACAGCAGCCAATGGATATCATTAAAGGAAGATTTGTAAACCAGCAGGATATTGAACAAAGAAGAAAAGTCTGTGTAATTGGTAAAGGTGTTATCAGCGAACTTTATGGTAAAGAAGAAGAGGCTGTTGGAACCTATATCAAAATTAATAGCATCAATTTCATGGTTGTTGGAGTTTATAAATCAAAACAACAGGGAGGAAATGCAGAACAAGAACAGAAGAATATTTTCATTCCTTTTACAACTTTTCAGCAGGCCTTTAATTATGGGGATAAAGTGGGATGGATGGCGCTTACAGCAAAAGACGAAACTTCTATAACCGATTTAAAGCCTAAAATTTTAGAGATTATAAAAGCATTGCATTCTATAAACCCGACAGATGAGAGAGCGGTTGGAAATTTTGATTTGTATGAGCAATTTAATAAAGTGCAAAGCTTATTTAATATTTTAAAAGTAATTGCGTATTTCGTAGGAACGTTAGTTTTGATTTCGGGTGTAATCGGAATTTCGAATATCATGCTGATCGTGGTTAAAGAACGTACAAAAGAAATTGGAATTAGAAGAGCTTTAGGAGCGACTCCTGGAGCAATTAGAGGGCAGATATTATCTGAGTCAATATTTTTAACGATTATTTCAGGTATGCTTGGAATTGCTGTTGCAACAGGAGTTATAGCACTTTTAAATATGGTATTAGATTCGATGCCTCCTGATCAAAATACTATGTTTGCCAATCCAACTGTAGATTTAGGAGTTGTATTTGTAGCATTAATTATATTAGTTGGATCTGGTTTGCTTGCTGGATTTATCCCAGCACAAACCGCAATCAATGTGAAACCTGTAGATGCATTAAGAACAGAATAAATTATCAATCAAAATAAATCGATTAAACCAAAAACAAATGAAAAAAGGAGTAACGGTAACCATTTTAATATTTATTGCAATTGTTTTTTTTGGCGCACTTTACTATTTGTATGCTAAAAACCAAGAATCGCCGATTGTATTTAAAACGGAAAAAGCAGAAATAAAAACCATCGTAAAAAATACTATTGCGACAGGTAATATTCAGCCTGATGAAGAGGTTCTAATCAAACCAAATATTTCGGGTATCATTGAAGAAGTGTACATCAAAGCTGGTGAAAAAATCAAAGCTGGTGATATGATTGCTAAGATTAGAGTTGTAGCGAATGTTTCGAACGTAAGCAATTCTCAGAATCAAGTGCAGACGGCTAAAATAGCATTAGATAATCAGGAAAAAATTTACAAAAGACAGAAAACATTATTCGAAAAAGATGTTATTTCTGCAAATGATTATGATGCAGCTTTACTTGCTTATAATCAAGCAAAACAAAACTATTTAGCGGCAAAACAAGGTTTGGATATCGTTAAAACAGGGACAACTTCTTCTTTAGGTAGCTATGCCAATACCTTAATTCGCTCTACGGTGAACGGAATGGTGTTAGATGTTCCAGTAAAAGTAGGTAACCAAGTTATCGAAAGTAATAACTTCAATGAAGGAACTACAATTGCAAGTGTTGCCGATGTGGGAAGAATGATTTTTATTGGAAAAATCGATGAATCTGAGGTTGGAAAAATTAAAGAAAAAATGCCAATTGAGATTACAATTGGTGCTATCGAAAATAAAAAGTTTGATGCAGTTTTAAATTATAT
Organism: Flavobacterium sp. LPB0248; assembly: GCF_013388355.1. Taxonomy (GTDB): domain Bacteria; phylum Bacteroidota; class Bacteroidia; order Flavobacteriales; family Flavobacteriaceae; genus Flavobacterium. Next base: position 1,846,109 of record NZ_CP058246.1, on the reverse strand, counting down.
TGCTCCAAAAGGAGTTACAGAAAATGGAGCAATCCAATTTGAGATTAAAGCACAAATGGTTAACAGAGACGATACTTTTATTAGAGCTGGTTTAAGTGCAAACGCTTCTATTATTTTAGAAAAAGCAGAGAAAGTTCTAGCAATAAAAGAATCTTTGGTTCAATTTGACAAAAAAACACAAAAGCCTTATGTAGAAGTTGAAACGGCTCCACAGAAATTTCAAAGAAGAGATTTGGTTCTTGGAGTTAGTGACGGAATCTATGTTCAAGTTAAAAGTGGTGTAAATGATACAGATAAAATTAAAATCTGGAACCAGGGCTTGATTAACGAAGGAGACAAAGAAAAAAAATAAGCTAATTTGAAAGGTTAAGGATCTTTTGGTTTTAAAAATGTTAAATTTGCGTAGTTCGGTTTACTGCGCCTTCATTAAAAGTATATGAAAATAAATAAATATAATAGTCTGGTTTTTGCAGTATTATTCGGATTCGGATTAACTGGACAGGCGCAAACTAAGAAATGGACTTTGGAAGAGTGTGTGAGATATGCACTCGAAAACAATATCACGGTAAAATTATCTGAATTAGATGTTAAAAATGCTGAGATCGATAAAAGAGGAGCTTTAGGCAATTATCTTCCTTCCGTAAATGGAAGCGCTTCTCACTCATGGAATATTGGTTTGAATCAGGACGTTACAACGGGTATTTTACGTAATCAGACTACACAATATTCTTCTGTTGGTCTAAATGCTGGCGTAAATATCTACAAAGGTCTGCAGAATCAAAACACTATGAGAAAGGCAAAATTAAGTATCATTGCCTCGCATTATCAATTGCTAAAAATGCAGGAAGACATTTCTCTAAATGTTGCTAGTGCATTTTTGCAGATTTTATCAAATAAAGAAGATCTAAAGGTTAAAAAAGAACAGTTAACTATCGACGAGAAAAGATATACGCGTTCTGAAGAAATGGTAAATGCAGGAACTATTCCGCGTGGAGATTTGTTTGATCTGAAGGCAACTGTAGCAACAGACAAACAAAATATAGCGGTTTCTGAAAATAATTTATTGATTTCTAAATTGAGTTTAGCCCAACTTTTGCAATTAAAAGAATTCGCAGATTTTGATGTTGTTGACGATACCAATGTAGCGGATGAAAATAATATTTTAGCTCAGACTCCAATTGAAATTTATAATAAGGCTAAAGAAACTAGAACAGAGTTAAAATTAGCACAGACTAATCTTGAAATCGCTGAAAAAAATGTTGCTATTGCAAAAGGAGCTTATCAGCCAAGACTTTCTGGTTTCTATGGGTTTAATACCAGAGCAAGTTATAGTGACCAGGTTAAGTTAGATGCAAGCGGTAATCCATATACTGTAGGTCCAGATCCTATATTCCAGCAGTTTAGTGATAATAAAGGACATAATTTTGGATTGCAGTTAGATGTGCCTATTTTTAACGGTTTCTCAGTTAAGAATAATGTAGAGCGTAATAAAGTAAGTTTAGAAAAATCTAAAATAGATTTAGAGCAAAAAAGTTTAGATTTGCAGCGTAACGTTTATACTGCGTTTACTGATGCAAGAGGAGCTCTAAATACATATGAATCTTCTACTGTAACTTTAGAGGCAAGACAGCAGGCTTACAATTATGCAAAAGAAAAATATGATGTTGGTTTAATGAATTCATTTGATTTCACACAAGCTCAAACATTATTGACCAATGCGCAGTCTGATGTTATCAGAACAAAATACGATTACATGTTCAAAATTAAAATATTAGAGTTTTATTTCGGAATTCCAATTGTTCCAATTATTACAAAATAATTTATTATGTCAAAAAAAACAGTTTATTTCTTATTAGGCGGTGCAATAGTTTTAATTGCAGCTTTGGTTGGTCTTTCTAAGGCTGGAGTAATAGGAAATAAGGACGAAGGAAAAGAAGTAGAAACTGCAAAAGTGATGGCTTCAACGATTGTTGAAACAGTGTCTGCAACAGGTAAAATTCAGCCTGAAATTGAGGTTAAAATTGCGTCGATGGTTTCGGGCGAGATAATTTCATTAAATGTAAAAGAAGGACAGGTAGTAAAAAAAGGTGATTTATTAGTAAAGATAAATCCCGATTTATATACCTCTGGATTAGATAGATCTGTTGCAAATTTAGCCGGAACAAAAGCAAGTCTTACTCAATCTGACGCTAGTTTTAAAGAGGCAAAAGCAAATTATGAGCGTAATAAAATATTATATGATAAGGGTGTAATCTCAAAATCAGATTGGGATAAAGCTATATCTACTTTTGAAGTTGCCAAAGCAACAAAACAAAGTGCTTATTATAATGTTCAAAGTGCTTCGGCGTCTGTTACCGAAGCTCGAGACAACTTAGGCCGTACAACGATTTATTCTCCAGCAGATGGAACTATTTCTGTATTAAATGTAGAATTAGGAGAAAGAGTTTTAGGAACGCAACAAATGGCTGGAACTGAGCTTTTGCGTGTAGCCAATTTAAACAATATGGAAGTTGAAGTTGATGTAAACGAAAATGACATTGTAAAAATTAAAATTGGTGACGAAGCAAATGTTGAAGTTGACGCCTATCTAAAAAAGAAATTTAAGGGAGTAGTAACGAGTATTTCAAACTCGGCAAGCACAACTTTGACTTCAGATCAGGTAACGAATTTTAAAGTTAAAGTTCGTATTCTGAAAGATTCTTATCAAGATTTGTTAGAAGGAAAGCCAAGTACATATTCTCCTTTTAGACCTGGAATGACGGCTACGGTTGATATAATTACAACAACAAGAACAAATGTTTTGGCTGTGCCAATTAGTTCTGTTGTGGTAAAGTCGGATACTACTGCCGTAAAAGATTTTAAGGTTGAAGATCCAAATGAAGATAAAAAAGCAGCTCCAAAAAGTGACAAAAAATTTGAATGTGTTTTTGTGAAAGTTGGAGATAAAGCTAAAATTAGAGTCATTAAAACTGGAATTCAGGACGATACTAATATTGAAGTGATGTCTGGTCTAAAATCTGGAGATGTTGTTATTACAGGTCCATACACAACAGTTTCTAAAGATCTTAATTCTGGAGACAAGGTAAAACTTAAGAAAGCCGAAACTCCAAAGAAATAAATATTTAAGCATATTGTCATCGTGAGCGAAGTCGAAGGCTTTAAAGCAAGAAAGACTTCGACTTCATTCAGGCTGACATAAAATAATTAATTTTTAAAATATAATACTTTGTCTTTTATTCTCAATATCGAAACGGCTACTAAAAATTGTTCTGTATCTATAGCAAAAGATGGTCAGACCATTGTTTGCAGTGAATTGGCTGATGAAGGATACTCGCATGCCGAAAAACTGCATGTTTTTATTGAAGAAGTAATCGCAAAATCGGGAATTTCGGTACATGAATTAAAGGCTGTTGCTGTTAGTCAAGGGCCGGGATCATATACAGGTTTAAGAATTGGTGTTTCGGCAGCAAAAGGCTTGTGTTATGCTTTAAATATCCCGTTGATTGCTGTTGATACGATGCAGACTTTAGCATCGCAAGCAGGAGTTGCAGACGGAAAAATTGTACCTATGTTAGATGCACGCCGTATGGAAGTGTACAGCGCTGTTTTTAATTCAGATTTGACATTGGAAAGAGCTATAAAGGCTGAAATTATTGATGAAAATTCATTTCAGGAATATACCGACAAACTTTACTTTGTTGGTGACTGTGCTGATAAATGCAAACCTGTTTTGACTAAAGACAATTTTGTATTTTTAGAAAATATAAAATATCCTTCTGCGCAAGCAATGAGCAAAATCAGTTTTGATAAGTATCAAAAAAGCGACACTGTAGATGTCGCTTATTTTGAACCTTATTATTTAAAAGATTTTATAATTACAGCTCCTTCAAAAAAGGAATAATACTTTTTATTTCTGTATTGTGTATGGCTGAATTGCAATTCCAGCCTCATCCAATGCTATTTTGCAATTCTCTAAAGTTTCAGAAAATACAGCCCCGTAATTGGCATTTTTAGCCCAAGGACGAACAGCAAAATCAATAGAACTTGCCGATAGATTTTTTACAAAAACCTCAGGAGCAGGTTTCTTCAATACTTTAGGGTTTTTATTCAAAACATCTAAAAGAATTTCTTTTGCTTTTTTGATGTCTGAATCGTAAGAAATAGCAAAAGTTAGATCGGCTCTTCTTTCTCCTTGCATGGAATAATTAATGATATTTCCATTAGACAAAGAGCCATTAGGAACAAATACAGTCTGGTTATTTGCCGTAAGCATTTTGGTTACAAAAATCTGGATTTCGAGAACTGTTGCAACAACGCCTTGAGCTTCTATCGTATCTCCAACTTTGAATGGTTTGAAAACGATAATAAGCATTCCTCCGGCAAAATTAGAAAGCGATCCTTGCAATGATAAACCTACAGCAAGACCCATTGCTCCTAAAATAGCGACGAACGACGAAGTTTCAATTCCTAATTTAGAAATAAAGGTTACGAATAATAATATTCGAAGCGCCCACAATAAAATATCAGATAAGAATTTTGTTAGTGTAGGATCTAAATTTCGCTGAATCATTACTTTCCTAATAATTCGATTAATCAATCTGATGGCGTATAAACCAACAAATAAGATTAAAAAAGCAGAAATCAGTTTTGGTGAATAATCAACTAAAATGTCAATAAAACGGCTTATGTATTTACTGACTTGTTCTGGACTAAGATTCATGATTTTAAAATAAAAAAACCTTCTCATAAGAGAAGGTATATTAGTGGTGCAAATATAAGAATATTTACATTATTCGAAAAGTGTGTTTATGCTTTCTCAGCAGCGTCATCAGCTATTTCTTCTACTTCCGCTACAGTTTTCTCGCTTTCGTCAACCACAGTTTCAGAAATAGTTTCTGGGGTATCGCTAGTTGCTAAAGAAGCTGTTTTTTCTTTAACAGAATCAACTACATCATTTACGACTTTAGCTGCTTTATCAGCATATTCGCTTACGGTGTCTTTTGCTTTTTCAGCATAATCTGATGCATTGTCAATAATTGGTTCCGAAACTTCTTTTACTTTTTCAATTGTTTCTTCTGCAAAAGCTTCTGCTTTCTCGATGTAAGGTGCTGCGGCTTCCTTTGCTTGTTCAAAAGTCTCTTCGGCATTATTTGCCAATTCAGTTACAGACTCTTTGGTTGAGCCAAACAAATTTTTAAAAAATGAAGATAATCCCATGGTTTTTAATTAATTGGTTAAGGATACAATATTAAGCCTTTTTAAATGATTTTAATAAAAAACTTGATGTAAAATACTGATTGTTAAAAAGATATAAATTATGTAAGATGTTTTTTAAGATTTTTTGATGTTTTTTTAGAAAAATCCCTAAATCTAGGTATTGCGTCAGTTAGTAAAACAGTCTAAATTGTGAGAATTTACTTTAGTATAAAAATAATATTTAAAAAATATTTTTATGGGACATTTCGCAGATCAGGTACATGTTACTATTGGCAGTTTTACACAAAACATTATTTATTACGATTTAAAGCTGTCACAAAAAATGGCAGACCATCACCATTTTTCGTTTGTATGGCAATACACTGCCAAAGCTGTAATAAACTCTGTTGAAGAGGCAAAGGCAGTGCGAAAATACATTGGCGATGAAGTTATTTTTACATTCAAAAGTCTGACTGGAATCAGACTTATGAGTAAAGGTATTATTACTGAAGTATCCTCCGTAGATAGACACGGCAGTGCCGCTGGTCTGCATATTAGCGGAATCAGTCACAGCAAAGTAATAGATGATCTGCCAAAATCCAGAACTTTTCTTGAGAGAGGTATGGATGATATTGTTCTATGCCTACTCTCAGAAGGACCTACAGAGTTTTATCAGAGAGATGCTGTCAGATCTACTTATCTGAAAGAATTCAATTATATGGCGCAGTACAATGAGACCAATTTTGAATTTCTTAAAAGACTGGCAACGCGATACGGGCAATGGTTCTATTTTGATGGAATGCGCATGCAGTTCGGACAGCTTAAAAGCTCAAAAATTAAACTGATCAACGGAGCTTCTATGCATAAATTTAAGATACAGGTAAATATGACTGCTCATGCTATTTCGCTGGCAGGCTATGATTATAATAATGCAGTAGGCATTCGAAATTCATCTGGAAGAACAGCCACAGGCAGTAAAGATGGTTTTGCTTCGATTGTAGGATTCAATCAGGGTACTGTAACACTAGGCGAATTAAGTGTTGGAGCTTATACTAACAACGCACAGAGTAGAGAAGAAATACAGGAAATGGTTATATTACAGACAGCGGGAAGTGATGCAAACAGCGTGTATTATAGCGGAATTTCTTATTTCCCTTTAGGGTTAGGACAGACTTTTACTATTATAGACCAAACCACAGAACACGATCTGGTTTGTATAGAAGCCATACATCGTTCAGAGGTGCATGGCAATTATGCTTGCGAGTTCAAAGCAATTCCTGTCGATGTTGGAGCACCTCATTATACAGATACTAAAGTTTTTGCGAAAGCTGAAACACAGCCTGCGAAAATAAAAGACAACAACGATCCTGAAGGTTTAGGACGCGTTAGAGTTGAATTTTTTTGGGCGTCAGGAAGCACAAAAAGCCAGTGGATTAGAATGATTCAACCGCATACAGGAGCCGGAAAAGGATTTTATTTTATCCCTGAAATTGGAGAAGAAGTGCTGGTTGGTTTTGAAGGAGGAAATGCACAAAATCCTTATGTAATAGGTGCGCATTATAACGGAAACGAATCTTCGGGTTACAACACACCAAAAAATGACATTAAAGCTATACACACACGATCTGGAATAAAAATCATTATGAATGATGCAGAAGGAAGTGTTTTAATTGAAGATCCAAGCGGTAACAAATATTTTATGGATGGAAACGGAAGTATCACTTGTGATGCTCCTAAAAATCTAACACTAAATGCAGGAGAAGACATTAATATAAATGCTGGCCAAAATATGACAACCAATGTTGGTTTTAACAAAACAAATACCGTTGGCGGAGATTGCACCGAGACTATTACTGGTTCGAAATACCTTACTATTGGAATTAATTTTATATTGAAAGTTACAAGCAATATGTTCGAATTGATAAAAGGAAATAAAGAAACAGAAAGCAAAGATATAAAAGAAATGGCTCAAGAAGTCTTTATAAATAGTACAGAAGATAGCATTAGTTTAAGAGGTTCAAAAAATGTTAGCAGTAATAGTGGCGAATCATCCAGAAATTTTTAATTATGAGCATTACCAGAATAATAGGTGGTACACTCAAAAAGACCGCCACAGGAAAAATAGATATACATGCCACAAATGGTAATGTAGATCTTGTTGCTGCTAAACATAATAATTGGCTAGGCGAGCAAGAGGGTGTTTTTTATAATGATTATGAGCCTTCGCATCCTGAAGACAAGAAGAGTAATAGTCTTGAACTGACACTAAATATTTTTTTTGACGGTACAGCAAACAACAGAAACAATACCGAAGCCAGAGAAAAAAACATGACTGCCTATCAGGAAAATTCGAATAAAAAGGATGATAGTTACGAGAACGATTACACTAACGTTGCAAGAGGTTACGATGCAATCTCAACACAAGAAACTACACAAAAATCAGTTTATGTTGAAGGAGTTGGTACTACCGATTTAAAATCAGATGATAAGCTGCCAAAAGGGCTTGCGCAGACGGGAATTTTTTGGCATACAGGGATCAAAGACAAGGTAAAATGAGGTTGTGAGTTGGGAGCTATAGAAATAAAATATGCGGCTGACGGAAAACCTATTGACAAGCTTACGATCAATGTTTTTGGCTTTAGTCGAGGGGCAGCAACAGCAAGACATTTTTTAAGTGTTACTGACAGTTCTCCTTATTCTGTAAAAGTTTCTCCCGATGGTTATTTCTGGTTCCCCGGAGATATGAAGCAGCAAAAATATCCGAAGAATGAAGACAAGACCAAACCTGCTTATCCTGAAAGTTTTGAAATTAAATATGGCTATTTTGGCAGATGTTTGGTTAATAATGGAGTATTTGAGGTAAAAGAAGTCTTTTTCAATTTTGTAGGCTTGTATGACACTGTTTCGTCTCATGGTTTTAATCATAATAACGATGTTAGAGATTTAGGACTAGATGCGGTAAAAAAAGCCAGAATGGTTTTACAGCTTTCTTCAGCCGATGAATACAGAGAGAATTTCGATTTGACTAATATTTGCAGTTGCGGTCACAGAGGATTGGAATTAATGCTGCCCGGAGTACACTCAGATATTGGAGGTTCTTACAGACATGGCGACAAAGAGCGTTCGGTTATATTTAAAGAAAGCTTCTTTTTAGGAACCCGCGATAAGAGTTTTAAGTTTACTCCCAGTACACCAAAATGTGATGCCTTTAAGAAAATAGTAATTTCCGAAGGCTGGTATGATGATGATCAGCTTAAGATGGAATATGATTATGATAAAGGGAAAGCCTATTTAGTAGGGACTCGTGTTTTAGAAAACACCTATGATAAAGTAGCACTGAACAAAATGGTTATGGTTTCGAAACAGAAACAGTTTGGAGTCATTTATGATGAAACAATTGAAAAGCAAAAAACCAATATTTCAGATCCATTTATTGCAAAGGTATTTGAACAGATAACGAGCTATAGCGCGGCTGTTATGACACACAGAAATGAAGCCATTAGAGAACAGAAACCAGCAGCCCAATATTTAAAAGAATCTGAACAAATAAGTTATCTCGATTATATAAAACCTGATGATTTAAAAAAATTACGCAACAGATACCTACACTGGTCTGTAAAGGCAGATGAATTTGGACTTGGGCCAAGATTTGATGATGTTCTGCTACTAGAAAAACGCAAAAGACAAATACAAAATGGATAAACTAAACAAGGTTTTGATTTTTTTAATCATTACATTAAACGTTAGCTGTCAAATGAGAAATAGATACGAATGGCAAAGTTACACCTGCCAGCCTAGGCAAAAACATAAAGATAATGAAAATATCTATCGAGTAGAATTTGTAAGGGGAGATATCCTTATACTTGAGGGAGAACCTGCCAGCCTGCCCTTTGGCGGATCTTCAGGACGCTGGGGAGAGTCTGGAAAAAGCTGGACTTCGCAGCATGGTACGCCTGTAGGAGCTGATGTTATTTATTATGCCGGTTATGAGGATAAATTCTATCATTTAAAAACGGAATTCCCTGTAGAAGAAATGAAAATAGCAATGGACACTACCCGTCGCTATAATGATTATGTTAACGAAAAACTTTCAGGTTTAATATTTGGTTTTGCCCCACAGGGCATGGTAGTGGTATGGAAACAGTACGGAGTTATGAGGATTGAGCTTGGCCGTTATCAGGCAGAAGTTATAAAAGATGACAAGAAGCTGGAAGAACAGCTTTTTAGAAACTGGTCTATGAACCGTAAAGAAGTAGCAGAAAGAGATTTTTTGCCCAATGCTTCTTGTGCAAAATGGGATATGTACCGCCAGCGCTACACCTTTAGGATAAAAATGGAGAACGAAAATCCAGCTTTGCGTTTGTTTAGGTATTGCTTTACCAACTATAATGGAGAAAAGGACATCATTTTTATGCCTCCACTGCCTGTAACCAGTTATGATAATCGAGCTTTGCCACAAATTCTAGAACTCGATTGGGAAACCAGTCCCGATGAACGTTTTAGAGGCAATATTTTTTTGAATGAAAAAGTAATATTTGAAAAGTTCAAAAATTTTAAAACAGAGGATAAGCAGGAATTTGAGGTAAAAATAAGCAAGGATAATCAAAAGTTAGAATTGTTTTTAAACCACGAACGTGTAGAAGTTGACAGTGTTCGTATTTATAAGGGATCGGTTATGTATGAAGGTTCATACTAGTTTTTAGTTTCTTATTAAAGCGTACAAAATAAATACAAAATGGATAAATTAAACAAGGTTTTGATTTTTTTAATCATTACACTAAACGTTAGCTGTCAAATGAGAAATAGATACGAATGGCAAAGTTACACCTGCCAGCCTAGGCAAAAACATAAAGATAATGAAAATATCTATCGAGTAGAATTTGTAAGGGGAGATATCCTTATACTTGAGGGAGAACCTGCCAGCCTGCCCTTTGGCGGGTCATCAGGAAGCTGGGGATCTACAAGTTCAGCATGGACTTCGCAGCATGGCACTCCAGTAGGGGCAGATGTAATTTATTATGCCGGTTATGAGGATAAATTTTATCATTTAAAAGCGCAGTTTCCTGTAGAAGAAATGAAAAAAGCAATGGACACTACCCGTCGCTATAATGATTATGTTAATGAAAAACTTTCAGGTTTGATATTTGGTTTTGCCCCACAGGGCATGGTAGTGGTATGGAAACAGTACGGAGTTATGAGGATTGAGCTTGGCCGTTATCAGGCAGAAGTTATAAAAGATGACAAGAAACTGGAGGAACAGCTTTTTAGAAACTGGTCTATGAACCGTAAAGAAGTAGCAGAAAGAGATTTTTTACCCAATGCTTCCTGTGCAAAATGGGATATGTACCGCCAGCGCTACACCTTTAGGATAAAAATGGAGAACGAAAATCCTGCTTTGCGTTTGTTTCAATATTGTTTTACCAATTACAACGGTGAACAGGATATTATTTTTATGCCATCGCTGCCTGCCACTACTTATGACAATCGTGCTTTGCCACAAATTCTAGAACTCGATTGGGAAACCAGTCCCGATGAACGTTTTCGAGGCAATATTTTTCTAAATGAAAAAGTAATATTTGAAAAGTTCAAAAATTTTAAAAAAGATGATAAGCAGGAATTTGAGGTAAAAATAAGTAAAGACAACCAAAAATTAGAATTGTTTTTAAACCACGAACGTGTAGAAGTTGACAGTGTTCGTATTTATAAGGGATCGGTTATGTATGAGGGGTCTTATTAGTTCTTAAGTGACAGTTTTATAATCAAAACGCAAAAGAAAAATTAAATTCGAAAAGGTCCTTTTGCGATTGTTCACATTAGATAAAAGTAATGATTTGAAGAATCAGATGTAGTTTGTTTTTTAGGCTTGTATAGTATTGCAGAAATTACTCGCCACGATTAAGGATAATTAATAAAATAAACAAAGATTATGTATTTTGAAAAAATATTAGACGGCATTCAGATTATATTACCTTTTGAAAGAAAATTTGAGTGCTATATAGTTATAAATATGCGAACAGAAGCAAAAATTATATTTAATAGAACTGTGATGTTTGGAGATGAAATATTGGTAACGTATACAGATTCTTTTGGTAATTTTATGTCAAACAATAAAAATTTAAAACTTACAATTGGTGAAAATGAAATAATACAATTTAAGAATTATAGGGATCAGTATGTCTTAAATAATAATTTGACAGTAACGACATTGCCAATGAAAGATATTCAGGAAATTGCTAACAGTACATTTTATCTTGATGATCAAAGACACGTTGTGGATTTTGTTAATCTAATAATAAAAGATGATGACGATAATATAGAACCGCTCTTTTTTAAATAGGAGGAACCCAAAAATGTTCTTGAAAAATGCAAAAAAAAGCGCCTCAATGAGACGCTTTGTATAATAATTTTGTCAAATTAAATTACGCATTTGATGCTTCTACTTTAATAGCATCATCGTTTAGCATGCTTTTCAACATATTTTCGATACCGCTTTTTAAAGTAAATGTAGATGAAGGGCAACCGCTGCAAGCACCTTGCAATAATACTTTTACCGTTTTATCATCTTCATTGTAAGATTCAAAAGCAATGTTTCCACCATCGGCAGCTACTGCTGGTTTTACGTATTCTTCTAAGATGTTTATAATTTGTTGTGATGTAACATCTAGTTTATCAAAAGCCTCATCTTTTGTTGCTTCTGTTTTGGCTTTAGTTTCAATTAAACTTTCGTCTAAAACAGTTCCTCCGTTTTCTATAAATTGTTTAATGAAAGTTCTTAATTCTAAAGTAATTTCATCCCAGTTATTGATCTCATATTTTGTAACCGAAATATAATTTTCATCAATAAAAATTTCTTTCACATAAGGGAATTTGAATAATTCCTGAGCTAATGGAGAAGAAGCTGTCTGGTCAATATTTTTGTATTCTACGGCATTACGAGTAAGCATTCTGCTTACTACAAATTTTAATGCAGAAGGATTTGGAGTTGTTTCTCCGTAAACTGTAATAGGCTGTTTTTTTGGTTTTGTTTCATCAATTTTAATGATAACGCCACCTTTATCAACAAAAGCACTGATTTGTTCAGCAACAGCATCTTTTACATCATCCCAATCTACAATACTATATCTTTCGATAGCGATAAAGTTTCCTGAAATATAAACTGTTTTAACAAACGGTAAATAGAATAATTGCTGAGCTAGAGGAGAAGCTTGTGCTTCGTCAATATTTTTAAACTCAAAGTTCTGGTTTTGAGTAATGAAATCCTCAAATTCAAACTTTAAAATAGTTGGATTTTGGGTTTCTTTTATAGTGATTTTAGTCATGGTAATATATTTTTCGCAAATTTACTAAAGTTATTTTCTACTAATGGCTATATTTGATTTTTTAATAAAATAATTAAGACTCTTTTCAAATAAATCGTGTTAAATTGCAAGAGTGAAAATTATATAGAAACAATATTGTCTTTATGAAATTAAAAATCAAGGTTTTATTAATTTTTCTCATTACTGCTTTTCATTCCTATTCCCAAGAGGGAATTCCTGTTTATTCAGATTATTTGTCTGATAATTATTATCTTATTCACCCCTCGATGGCTGGTGCGGCAAACTGTGCCAAAATTAGATTAACTGCCCGAAAACAATGGTTTGGCCAAGACGATGCACCATCTTTGCAGACACTAAGTTTTAACGGAAGAATAGGCGAACGTTCGGGAGCTGGTGTTATTCTTTTTAACGATAAAAATGGATATCATTCTCAAAAAGGCTTAAAAGCAACCTATGCACATCATATTATGTTTTCGAGAGATGAGATAGACTTAAATCAGTTGTCTTTTGGTATAAGTGGCGGAATAATGCAAAATCAGCTGGATGAAACTAAATTTGGTCCTACGCTTGATCCTTTGATTACAAATTCGGTACTTAACGATACTTATTTTACAATGGATGTTGGAGCTTCATATAATTTCATGGATTTTTATGCTCATGCTACTGTTCAAGGTTTAATAGAAAGCAGAAGAGATCTTTATTCAGATTATGAAAAAAACAATCTAAGAAAGTTTTTATTTAGTGCGGGTTACGTATTTGGAAAGAATGATAATTGGACATGGGAACCTTCTATCCTTTTTCAGTTATTTGATAAGACAAAAGAAAAAACAATTGACTTGAATATGAAAGCTTATAAAAACATGGATTTTGGAAGTCTATGGGCGGCTTTGTCTTATCGAAGAGGTTTTGAGGGGACAAATTATTTATCGGGAACTAGTGTTTCTTCTCAAAAACTACAATATTTTACTCCTATTGTTGGGGTTAATTTCAAGAACTTTATGTTTGCTTATACTTACACTCAAGTCGTAGGCGATGTAAAGTTTGATACAGGCGGTTATCATCAAATTACGTTGGGAATTAACTTGTTCTGTAAAAAAGAACGTTACGATTGTAATTGTCCTGCAATTAATTAAAATTTATTTTTATGCTGATTAAATCTGTAAACGGAAAATCGCCTCTTATTCCAGAGGATTGTTATGTGGCCGAAAATGCTACTATTGTTGGAGATGTTACTTTTGGAGAATCTTGCAGTGTTTGGTTTAATGCTGTTGTGAGAGGAGATGTTCATTTTATAAAAATCGGAAACAAAGTAAACATTCAGGATGGTGCAGTAATTCATTGTACGTATCAAAAACACCCTACGATTATAGGAAATAACGTTTCAATAGGTCATAATGCAATTGTGCACGGATGCACGATTCATGATAACGTTTTAATCGGAATGGGAGCAATTGTAATGGATAATTGCGTAGTAGAAAGCAATGCCATAATTGCTGCGGGTGCCGTAGTAACTCAAAATACGGTTGTAACTTCAGGAAGTATTTATGCTGGTGTTCCGGCAAAAAAGGTGAAAGATATTGACCAATCTGATTTTGCTGGCGAAATTGGACGTATATCTAATAATTATGTGATGTACTCGAGTTGGTTCAAAGAAGAAAAATAAAAATATAAAAGTTCCAAAACAGAAAGTTCCAAATTCCAAAGGTTAAGTTTTGGAATTTGGAATTTTCTGTTTTGGAATTTCATGAACTAAAGGTTGATTTTTTCGAAGAAAGTATTTTTATAGCTTTCGCTGATTGGAACTCTTTTATCGCTTATTAAAACCTTGTTTTTCTGAATCGATTTAACATGCTTGATATTGATAATATACGACCTGTGAATTCTAGCAAAACCTTTGCTCGAAAGTAAATTTTCAAGTTTGATTAAACTGATTAGCGTCAGCGTAAATTTATTGTCTGTAGTGTAAATTTTGACATAATCTTTAAGGCCTTCAATAAAAAGAATATCAGCAAAATTCAATTTTACATTTTCATATTCAGCTCGAACAAACATAAAATCCTGTTCAATTTCTGGAGTATTGTTGTTTTCGGCAAGTGTTTGAGTTGTTACAGGCTGTAAAACCTGCTGTGCTCTAACCACTGCTTTAAGAAATCTATGAAACGGAATTGGTTTTACTAAATAATCTACTGCACCAAGATTAAACCCTTCTACGGCATAATCAGAATAAGCCGTTGTAAAAATTACTAGAGGTTTTTTTTCTATGGTATTTAAAAAATCAATTCCTGAAAAATGAGGCATCTGAATATCCAGAAAAACCAAATCAACATTATTTTGGTTGATAAATGAAACGGCATCAATAGCATTGTTGAAAGTGCTCACCAACTCAAGAGTATCAACTTTTTTGACAAAATCCTGTAAAAGTTCTACAGCCAAAGGTTCGTCATCAATAATTACACATTTCATCTTTTCGGAATTAGTTTTTTAAAATTTATTTTGCAGTCAAAAGTAGTTTGAAACCAGTAAATTAAGTTTTAAAATTTTCATAAAATACTGGTTTTTACAAATCAAAATTATGCGTTAACGGTTATTATTTTTGTAAGCGTATAACCATCTGTTAAGTTACCAGTCATTGTAGCCAGTTCCTCAGATAAGCTGTCGGCAAATACATTGTCTTTTGCATTTGCAGTATCTGCTTGTCCGTGTGCCACATAATTGGTACTGGAGTAAACCTGACTCGAAATAGTTTCTGGAAATGCAATTTGAGTTACAAGTAAAGAAGTTCCCGCACTCGATAAAACTTCAACATGCACATGAGGAGCTCTTCCTTGGTACCAGCCTGGATAAATGGAGATAAAAGAAACTTCTCCGTTTGTGTTTGAAGTCTGTCTACCCCTCAAGAAATGAACAGAAGTATAATCGGTCTGCTGCATTTGCGTGCCTCCATATTCAGAATAGTTTCCGTCTTTATCACAATGCCAGACATCTACTAAAACTCCAGAAAGAGGTTCGCAATTATTCTTTTTATTTTCAATTTTTAAATTAATCAATAGCGCAATTCCAACACGGTCAGATTTAATGTTTTCTAAAACCAGTTGACTTGGCGTTTTAATCGGGAACGGACCTTTTGTTTCAGCTGGAGAAACAGTACAGCTTCCGTCTCCAGAATTGCTTGTACCAGTTTCGTCATTATCGCTTTTAGAACAAGATTCTAAAAATTTTGAAGCAGTTGCCAATGATGCAATGCCCAAAATACCATTTCGGATGAATTTCTTTCTGTCCATAATCGTTCTTTTTTAATGTATTGCGGTTTTAATTTCGTCTAACTTTAAATTTAAATGAACTCGGTAATATTCATTATCTTGAGTAATGGTCAGTTCGTGTGCGTTTGGATAAAGAAGGTCAAGGCGGCTTTGAATGTTTACCAACCCAATTCCTGAATTTTCAGGATCTTTTACATAGTTTTCAATTGTATTTTCGATCCAAAAGTCAAGATTATGATCTGTTATAAGAATCTTGATTTTTACGTGAGCGGCGCCTTTATAATCAGTTCCATATTTAAAGGCATTTTCAACAAAAGAAATCAACAGTAAAGGTTCAATAAACTTGTTTTTAGTGTCGCCATGAACGTTGATTACAATGTCTTCGATATTGTTTAATCGCAGTTTTTGCAATTCAATATAATTCTGGATATAATTGACCTCTTTTTCTAAAGCCACCGTTTTGTTGTCTGTCTCGTAGAGCATATAGCGCATAAGCTCAGACAAGGTTACGATGGCATCAGGGACCAAATCAGATTTTTTGTGTGCCAGCGAATAAATACTATTTAAGGAATTAAATAAAAAATGCGGATTGGTTTGTTTGCGCAAATAGATCAATTCGGTATTTGTTCGATGTGTTTCGGCAATCAGTTTGTTTTGCTGATTGTTATAAAATTCAGTTAATGTTCTAATAATTGCAGAAACCGTAATAATTAGGATGTAGAAAAATGAAGGGGCAATTTTAAAAAAAAACGGCTGTCTCATTTCTATTCTGTGATGCATTCTGTCGCCTTTCGGAAAAAAATGGGGGTCACGAATAATGGTTTCAGAATGCATCATTTTTTCGGGCCTTAAATGTCTAAATTCAGGAATAAAATAGTTTAGCCTTATTGCCATAAATAGGACAATTAGACCAATAGCAAATGTGCCATAGATCCAATATTTTTTTTGCAATAGATAATTTGGAACCAAATAAAAATAGTTCAGATAAAACAATAAAATTCCAGAAAGCCATTGGGCATAAAAATCGTTGTCGAGTTTAAATGGACTTTCGTAAAATTGAATTAGAGAAGTCAAAATAAAGAAAATCCATATCATAAAATGAAATAGTATTTTGTTGTAGCCTGTATTTTTAATGGTATCGATCTGCATTTACAATTTTATTTTTAATAAAATTAATTCATTTTTGGTTACCGTAGGAGATAAGTTTTCTTTGAGTTTCTGCTTTACAAGATCAGCAACTTTTAGAGCATCGTTTTCTGTTTCAAAGCTTTTAGTGTTGCTTATTACGGGAATAACTGACTGTTTAATTAAAATCTTTTCTTTGTAAGCTATTGTGTAACCCCATCCCGAATTTGTTTTAAAAGAAGCTGTTGTTAAAGCTTCTTTTTTTGTGCAAGCAGTAAAAAGTAAAAGAAGTGCAAAAACGATTAAAATCTTCTGGATAGTGCTCCAGAAGACTTTTTTAATATTAGTTATCATCATCGCTTTGCGTGTCTAATGGCTTAAATTCCCAAGCATCATCAAAGTAAGTAGAGCCAATTCTTCCTAACATATAGAATCCACGATTATTGATGGCAAAACCAACTGCATCGGTTCTTGTAGCACCCTCCATTGGGGTTCTTTCTGTCCATAAGTCGGTTGTCGGGTTGTATTCCCAAACTGTTTTTACGTTTTCGCCTCCTACAACATACCCTAAACCATTCATAGAAAAGCTTGATGCATTAGAACGTACAATAGCATAATCATCGTTGTAGCTGTAATCGTCGTCTGTATCTTTATCGATATCACGTTTTCTTGTCCAAACATCTGTTGCTGGATCAAATTCCCAGAAATCTTCCTGATATACACCATTGTTTACACCAGTCACCAAGTACGCTTTGTCTGCAATTGTAAAAACAGTCGCGTTACGTCTTTTATTTCCGCTAAAACCATTAACTAGAGTCCAAGTATTTGCTTGGTCATCATACTGATAAAAATCTTTCAAATAATTTCCGTCATAACCTGTTCCAAAATAGGCTTTACCGCCAACCTGAAAACCTACGGCAGCATAACGCGCTGTTCCAGCAAAATCTGTTTTTTGTGTCCAGCTATTTGCAGACGGGTCATATTGATAAAAATCTTTCAGTTTGTTTGTTCCGTCATAACCAAGACCTACATAGCCTTTGTCGTTTAATGCAAAACTAGAAGCAGAACTTCTTCCAACACCGCCAAAATCAGCTTTCTGTTCCCAATAATCTCCAGTTGAATTGTAAACCCACAAATCTTTCAAATAAACATCGCCTGTATATCCGCCTACTACATATGCGTAATCTCCGATAACAAAACTTGTGGCACTAGATCTTGCAGGGCCATCAAAGGCTGATTTTTTAATCCAGTTTCCTACCAAATCATCGTCATCATTATCATTGCTGCAGCTTATAAAAAAGAGGCTCGAAAAAAGCGCTGTGAATAAAATTCCTTTTTTTAGATTAATCATAGTGTATTTAAAATTTATTGTTTGTATTTGATCCCTATTCCTAAAACGTAACCATTTCCGGTATTATAGTCGTATATTTTATGGTCACTGTTGTCTAGTAAATTGTATTTTTTATTGAAATCGTAACCTGCTTTAAAATTTAAAAACCAATTGCCTGCAACATTTCTTTCATATTCTAATGCCGAAGTCATTTGCGATAAAACTGCTTTTGTGGCTTTGTTATCTGCATCGGCCGTTTCGTCTAAATGGTAAAAGTTTCCATTAAAACTATTCGTCAGACTAAATTTGTTTCGATCATTATTTGAATAAGAAATTTTCGAATCTGGAAATCCGATTCTAAAATCGATTTTCTCATTCATTTTATAATCAAAAGCAACAATCGGTGTAATTTTCGGAGCTCCGAAAATAGAGGTTCGTCCAGCTCCAACTATTACATTTGCTTTTGAACTTAGTCGTTGGCTTATTTCTAAATTTCCTAAAACAGTAATAGCTGAAAAATCTAGTTTGCTCTGAAAATTTGCTGTTGGAATTATAGAAAGCCTCCATTTTGTTTTTTCTCCTATTTCAGATAAATACTCAAATTTGTTTTGAACTTGGTTGAATTTCTCCTCATCTGCATAAAAGTTATAGGGATTTAATTCGTAATTCACCTTCAAATTAGAATATTCTAGCGTGTTTGCTATTTTGCTTTTTGCGCCTAATTTTTTCTGATAAAAAATAGCAATGTTTGTTTCATTAAAATTTATCTTTTCTGTCGGCTCGGTTTTAAAATTTATAGCATCGCTAAAATTCTCCTGAGCTTTTACACCTAAAAATGAAATCAAAAAAAGAGAACAAACTAAAAACCTTACTTTCATTATTTATTTTATTGGCTCAAAATTAGACGGATGACGCTCTTAAAAAAAAGAAGATATATATATGACGTGTTTTGATAGACAAAATCGTTGTTTTTAAGGTCGAATTAAAATTTTAGAATAGAATTTAGATTATAGATTGTTTTGTACAGTCTGTAGCTTAAAAAAGCGCGGTAGTATATGTTATAGTGTGTTGCCAAGGAGCACAATTTATATTTGCCCAAAAATTAAATTATGCGCAAGTTTATATTGATGCTGCTTTTTGTACTAACCTTATTTTCATGTGGTACAGATACTGATACTGGAGAATTTACTGTTGGGTCCGATTATTTGGCTTTGAGCAATAAAGTGATTTTGATTGATACGGTTACAGTCAATATGTCAACGATTAATTTTGATTCATTGGCAACTTCTAACCGAGGTAGAATCCTGATCGGAAATTATGATGATCCCATTTTTGGAAAAGTAAAATCGGATAGCTATTTTCAGCTTTCTACAGATATTTATGCATTAAACAGTATTGGATCAGATACCGAATCTACAAATTATGTTTTTGATTCTATTTCTATGATTCTTAAGTATGATAGGTATTTTTATGGAGATACTACAAAAGTTCAGACGTTTAATATTCACAGATTGACTCAAAAAGTTAAGCCAAATAAAGAGGATAATAATTTCTATAATAATTCGACACTGACTTACAGCTCGGAAAGTTTGGGTACGATATCATTTAAACCAAGACCCAAGGAAAAAGATTCTATCAATATTCAAATGAGTAAAGAATTTGGAGAAGCTCTTTTTCAAAAAATAAAGAAAAGAGAAGTTACAGATTTTGACAGTTTTACAGAATATCTCAAAGGATTTGTATTGGTTCCAGAAAATTCAAGTTCCTCCAATGTTATCGGATTTAGTGTTTCGAAAAGTAAGGTTAGGTTGTATTATTCGAAGTATCAGACAGATAGTGAAACTCCATATATAATCGATTTTTCGATTTTAGACACTTCTAAACAGTTTAATTCTATTTCGCTCGACAAAACAGGAACGATCCTGCAAAATCTCCCCATATCTACTGGCACATTATCAAGTACACTAGTCAACAACCAAGGATTTATCCAATCTGGAACAGGTGTTGCTTGTCGAGTCGATTTTCCAAATATAAAACAGTTTAAGAATATTTCGGCAAACGGCGCAATTGTAGATGCAGAATTAATTCTTAAACCAGTTAATAATACTTATTCAGAAAAATATCCTTTAGCTGATTCGCTAACTGTTTATGTGGGAGATAATTTAAATAGAATAAGCGGAACTCTTGTCAATGCCGCTGGCGCTTCGGTTTATGGAAAGCTGAGTAAAAGCAGTGATGAATTTAACGAAAATGTCGCATATTCAATTTCGGTCGGAGCCTTTCTTCAAAAGGAAATGCTAAAACAATCTGATTCAAGATCGTCGCTTATTTTGACATTGCCTGGAATTGCACAATCTGTAAACAGAATCGTTCTGGGTGATCAAAAACATTTCAACAATAAAATTCAGCTGAAAATTTATTACATCTCTTATTAAATGAAAAATAAAATTGTTTTATGGAGCTGCTTCCTTTTAATGTCGCTGACTTCGTTTTCTCAAAGTATTTCAAGTTCTCCATATTCGCTTTATGGCTTAGGAAGTCTGTATGATTCAGATTTTGGTTATCTGCCTTCAATTGGTGGCTCTGGAATTGCTTTGCCTTCAGATACCTTTATTAATAATTTAAATCCAGCTTCTTTAGGATTCATGTATCAGAATCATTTTCTTTTTGATATTGGAGGAAAAGCGATTGCGACAACATATCAGGGCAGTAATCGTACAGAAAAGCGAAATAATTTTCAGTTTTCTCATTTGGCTTTTGCTTTTCCAGTCACAAAAAATTCTGGCTTTAGTTTGGCGCTTCGCCCATATTCAAGTTCGGTATTTAAAATCTCAAATTTAAAACTTCCAATTGCCGATAGTCAGGAATATTATTACGTTACGGCACAAGGATCTGGAGGTTTAAATAATCTAGATTTTTCATACGGATATCGATTTGGAAAAAAAATAACAGTAGGGGCAACTGGAACGGTACTTTTTGGGAACACCGTTGACGATCGTGCCTTTTTGATTTCAAATGCGATTACTACCGTTCATAAGCAAACAGATTATAGAGGCGTTCGTGCAACATTAGGAGCCCAGTTTAAAATAGATTCTACATTTACAATTGGAACAACGTTTAAAGTTCCAACAAGAATAAATGCTTCCAAAGTACAATCTGTAACAAGTATTGCAGATGAAGTAGAATCTTCTATAGAAACCAATAAAGCTTCAGATACAGATGATTATTATATGCCACTAGAAATTGGTTTTGGAGCAAGTAAACGATTTAAAAATAATTTGAGTGTGACTTTAGATTATGAAAAAAGCTTCTGGAGTAATACAAACCAATCCGATCTTTATGGTGAATTTGTAAATCAAGATCGTTTTGCATTAGGGGTTACCTATAGTGCTAAAAAGAATGTTAGGAAATATTGGGATAGAGTGGGGTATGCTGCAGGTGTAAACTTTGATAATGGCTATCTGGAAATTGATAGACAACGTGTTAATAGCGCATCTATTTCTGTTGGACTAAATCTTCCAATCGAAAACACATTTTCATCACTTAATATTTCTTATTCTTACGGACAGAAAGGCAGAATTGCAAATGATCTAATAAAAGAAAACTACCACAAAATATCACTTAATCTATCGTTGGACGGAATTTGGTTCGTCAAGCGAAAGTTTGAATAATGCTTTAAAAGTCTTTTTTGATTACCGGATATTTATATTCTAAAATTGACTCTAAAACTTTTGGGTCAGAATTGACATAAAATACGGGGTCAATATCTGTACTTTCAGAAAAGCCAACTTTGTCTTTAAGTAGATTTTTAGTTTGGCGCGCAACAGCTTCTCCTGAGTCTATTATTTTAATATGATCTGGGAGAATTTTTTTTATCTGAGGAATTAGATAAGGGTAGTGGCTGCATCCTAATACCAAGTAGTCAATATTAGCTTCAATCATCGGCTGAAGATATGACTCTAACAATTGTGTCATTTCTGGTGAGTGCAAATTGCCATCTTCAATCAGCTGTACAAGTCCGTGACCAACCTGCTCTATGATTTTAGTGTTATGAAACATCTCGGCAGTTTTATTAAATAACTCACTGTTTAGCGTTCCTTTTGTAGCTAGAATCCCAATAACCTGAGTTTGGGAATTGTTTGCGGCAGGTTTAATGGCAGGTTCAATTCCAACAAACGGAATATCATAATCTGCACGAAGTTCTACTATAGCATTTGTGGTTGCAGTATTGCAGGCAACAACAATTAGTTTGCAATTATTCTCTAGTAAAAACTCTACATTTTTTTTGCTTAATGCAACAATTTCATCTTTGCTTCTTTGACCATATGGCGCATTTTTACTGTCAGCCAGATAAATGGTTTTTTCATTGGGAAGAAGGTCATGGATGGCGCTCCAAATGGAAGTTCCGCCAATACCAGAATCAAAAACGCCTATAGGATTATTGTTTGTCATAAAGCAAATTTACTATTTTTTAATAAAAATTCGATATTCTAAGTTAAGTGAAATCTTGAAATAATACCAAAGATTAGCTTTAATTTTTTGTAAAAAAAAACTGCTCAAATTATATCAATTGAGCAGTTTAAATTATGAGATTTAATTTCTTAGAATCCTAAATCTTTTTTAACATCAGCAGTGATGTTTGGACCATCAGCTAATAATAAAGTAGAACCGTCTAAAACGTATTGGAAACCTTTAGCTTTTCCAACTTTTTGGATAGAAGCTCTAACTTTTTCCATTAATGGTTTTACGATATCTGTTTCTTTTTGTTGTAATTCTTTTTGAGCATTGTCTCTGTAATCAACAATTCTCTTTTGCATATCTTGAACTTCTTTAGAACGTTCACCGTTTACAGCATCTGTTACAGTTGCAGCTTCAGCCTCGTACTTTTTAATTTTTACTTGATATTCGTCAACCATTTTTTTGTATTCAGCATCATATGTACCACTTAATTTTTGCAGTTGATTTTGAGCATCTAGCATAGCAGGCATTTTAGACATGATCTCGCTTACATCAACATGAGCTACCTTCGCTTGCGCGTTCATTGTGTTACTTGCTCCTAAAATAAGAATTGCAGCAATTAGTAAAGTTTTGATTTGTTTCATCATTTTTAAAATATTAATTAATTATTGGTCGTATTTGTTTTTTGTGTTTCGGCTTCTTTTGCTTTTTTAGCCGCTTCTCTTTCTTCTAAAATTTTCTTTCTTCTTTCTTCCAATTCTTTTTTACGCTGTTCGTAAAGTAATTGTCTTTCCTCTGCTTTCGTCATTGCCGGCTGCTCAGTAGCTGGAGTTTCTCCAGTTGATGTTGGCGCTGCAGTTTTAGCAGTCGAGCTAGTTTTAGCAGCATCAGGAGCTACTGTTGCTGGTGAGGCTGTTCCAGAAACCGTGCCATTTTTTTTAGCATCTCTTTCTTCTTGTAGAGCTTTTCTTCTGTCTTCATATTCTTTCCTCTTAGCATCTTGCTCTAGCTTTCGGTCTTGGATCAGTTTTTCTCTAGCAGCTCTTTTTTCATCTAGTGCTTTTTGACGATCGGCCATTGCTGGATTTTCATCAATTGCGTTCTCAATGTTTTCTTTAGCTTCCTGTTCTTTCAGTTGTTTTTTACTTAACTGCTCACGTTTTTCAGTACGGTTTAAAATTCTTAAAACCTGATCGCTGATATCAAATCTTTTATTGCTGAAAAGCATGGTAAGATCTGATGATTTATCAAAAACAAAATCATAATTTTTTGCTTCTGCTATATCTTGCACAGCAGTAAAAACCTGATCTTGTATAGGTTTTGCTAAAGCTGCTTTCTGTCTCATTAGATTTCCATCAGAACCAAATTGTTTCTGCTGATAATCCATCATTTCTTGTTCAAGAAACTTAATTTCTGTTTCTCTTTCTTCTATTAATTCCTTTGTAAGTAAAGCTTTTTCTGTTTTTAAGCTTTCTTTCAAATTATTTATATTTAATTTTTTGGCCTCAACTTCTTGTTTCCACTTTTGAGCTTTTTGCTCTAATTGTGATTTAGCTTCTTTATAATCGGAAACATTTTCTAAAATATATTCCATGTCGATGTAGCCAATTCGAGTAGTCTTACCTTGTGCCTGACTTGTATTTGCTACAATCAAGGCTAAAAATATAAATAAAAATTGTTTTCTCATAACATAACTTTATTTGATGATTTTTAACCAAACGTTATTTCACTAAAATTGTTGTCCAATAATAAAGTGTGTTTCCCATCCATTAGCTTTTGTTTGTCCTGGAAGAGCGTCAAATCCGTAACCAAAGTCAATACCCAATAATCCAAATGCAGGCATGAATACACGTAAACCAGCACCAGCAGAACGATTTAAATCAAATGGGTTGTAATCTTTGAACGTTGGATAAGATGAACCTGCTTCTAAGAACGTTAAAGCAAAAATAGATGCCGACGCTTTTAATGTAATTGGGTAACGTAATTCCATAGAGAATTTGTTATAAATCGTTGCTCCAATTGCATCACCATTTGCATTTACAGGAGTCAAAGAGTTGTTTGGATAACCTCTCAACTGAATTGTCTCTCTACCATCCATAGAGTAGTTAGCCATACCATCACCTCCTAAGTAAAAACGCTCAAACGGAATTACACCTCTTTCTTGGTTGTAAGCTCCTAAGAAACCAAACTCTGTTAAGGTTCTCAATACTAATTTTCCATAAACCTTAGTATACCAGTCTCCTTTAAATTTAATTTTATAGTACTCTAACCAGTTGTATTTTTTCTGATCGACTTTTGCTATGTCTGTATCGGCACTTGAATAATCAGATCCAACACTTACATAACCAGTTTGTCCGTTTACAGTCTCTGTTTTTACATAGTCACCATTGTTAAGTGGTTTTCCATCTACACCACTTCCAGATGTTCCTGTATATTGTGTTTTATAATCTTTTTGGTTATGTAAATCACCATAATCAATTCCATTAAATAATGAATATGGAGGTGTAACTTTTGCAGAAATACTAAATTCAGAACCATACATCGGGAATATTGGGTTTACCCCTTTATTACTTCTTGAAAGTCCGATAGTATACGCTAAGTTTCTTGATGCACCATTACCAAACGTAAACAAACCTGTGTTATAATTGTTCAAGTCATAGTGCTGATAACTTACAGATTGTGATAATACAAAGTAGTCATCAGGCACAGTTAATCTTTTTGCTAAACCAACTTGGACTGTAAAAATATTAAAACTTTTGCTTTTATCAACTGTTCGAGTGATGTAATTGTTAAGAAATTGCTTACTGTATGAAATAGATGAACTAAACTGCACAGGTTTCTTTCCTCCAAACCATGGTTCTGAGAATGATAAGCTATAAGTTTGGAAATAAGTACTTCCTTGAAGACGAAGCGCAACTTTTTGTCCATCTCCCATTGGTAAAGGCTTATAAGCTTCTTTATCAAATATTTTACGTGCCGAGAAGTTGTTAAACGAAAGTCCCAATGTCCCAATGAAACCACCACCACCGTAACCTCCTTGAAGCTCAACCTGGCTAGATCCTTTTTCTACTACATTGTATTCAATATCAACTGTTCCTGCTCCAGCATCAACATTTTTAAATTTAGGATCGATTGCCTCAGGATCAAAGAAACCTAATTGTCCAATTTCACGAATCGTTCTAACTAATTGCTCTTTGCTATATTTTTCACCTGGTTTTGTTCTTAACTCACGGTAGATAACATGGTCGTTTGTTTTGTCGTTTCCAACAACTGTAATTTTATTGAAATAAGCTATAGGACCTTCTGTAACTCTAATCTCAAAATCGATTGTGTCATTAACTGTTTTTACCTCTACAGCATTAATGTTAGAGAATAAATAACCGTTGTTTTGGTATAAGTTAGTAATATCTTCTGCATCAGGTTTACTCTTATCGGCAATTCTTTTTTCAAGTAAAACTCCGTTATAAGTTTCTCCTTTCTTGATTCCCAAATAACGGCTTAAAAGCTGATCTGAGTAAACTGTATTACCTAAGAATTTAATGTTTCCGAAGTAATATTTGTTTCCTTCTTCTACATCAATTTTAATGGCAAGTGTATTTTTCTTCTTATTATATTGTACAGAATCATAAATAATACGAGCGTCGCGGTATCCTTTTTCTTTATAGGCTGCGATTACTTTTTCTAAATCAGTTTTATATTTTTCTGGAATAAATTTAGATGCTTTAAATACGCGAATGAAGTTTTTCTGTTTTGTATCTTTCATTGCACCTCGCAACTGAGTGTCTGTGAGTTGTTTGTTTCCAGTGAAGTCAATGCTACTGATTTTTACTTTGTCTCCCTTGTCTATCCTGACAAGCATATTAACTTGATGCCCGTTTATAGTATCAGGAGTATTGGTGATTGTAACTTTAGTGTTATAAAAACCTTCTTTTTTGTATTTATTTTCGATGTAATTCTTAGTCGTAGTAATTAAGTTTTCATTGACAATTTTATTCTTTGTCAAGTTGTTATCCTTAATTAAGGCTTCAACTTTGCTTTTCTTGACACCAACAATTTTAACCTCGTTTAATTTAGGAAGTTCGACGATATCTAAGTCTAAATAGATACTGTCGTTTTCTACTTTATTAACATAGAAAGCGATCTCATCAAAAAGTCCCAGTTTTCCTAATTTTTTAATTGCGCTACTGATTTCTTCTCCAGGAACTGTAATTTCCTGTCCTTTCTGAAGCCCTGAAAAGGTTACAACCGTTTGTTCATTGAAGCTTATTTTACCAACAACAGAAACTTTAGCTAGAATATATTTTTTCCCTTGATCAAAAGGAACTCTTTCTTGTGCTTTAATTTGTGAAAAACTACCCAATAGTAAAAGGGTAAAGACTATTTGTATTTTTTTTTGCAACACTAAAAAATTATTTAATTTGTTCACTGGTTTTTCCAAATCTACGTTCTCTTTTTTGATAACTAATAATAGCCTCATATAAATCTTGGTCTTTAAAGTCTGGCCACAAGACATTAGTAAAATACAATTCTGCATAGGCAATCTGCCACAGCAAAAAATTACTTATTCTATGTTCTCCACTTGTTCGTATTAATAAATCTACGTCTGGTAAATTTTGCGTGTAAAGATGCTCATTTATAATTGAATCGTCAATAGTGTCTATTGAAATTATATTATTTTTAACTTTATCACTAATTGCCTTTACGGCATTTACCAATTCCTCTCTGGAGCCATAACTTAAAGCGAGGGTAAGAGTTAAACGAGTATTGTTTTTGGTTTTTTCCATAACATCCAAAAGTTCTTTTTGGGCTGTTTTTGGTAATTTATCAAGATTTCCAATTGCATTAAGTCTGATATTGTTTTCTTCAAGGGTTACAAGTTCTTTTTTTAATGAATTAATCAATATTTTCATTAATGCCTGCACCTCCAGTTTAGGACGATTCCAGTTTTCTGTAGAAAAAGCGTATAAAGTTAAATACTCAATTCCAAGTTTAGCCGAGGTTTTGATTATTTCTTTTACAGATTTGGTTCCATTTTCATGGCCAAATGCACGCAGGAAGCCTTGTTGTTTTGCCCAGCGTCCGTTGCCGTCCATGATAATGGCAAGGTGTTTAGGTAAGTTTTTGTGATCTATTGATTCTATTAAATTCATTTTATTCTGGGCAATAGCAAGGTTTCTGTCCAAAGGTATACGTTAAAGTAAGACCTGAGAAAACATACCAGTCATTATTATTTAAATTTCCAAATTTTAGGATTTGTGTATTGCTTGTATTAGGATTACTTCCGTCAATATTATCTGTAAATGTATAACGTGCTCCAACTTCGGCTCCTAAAACAAAACGAGGTGAGATATTTGATTTTATACCTAATATAAGTGGTATTGCTACAGAACTACGGTTTTTTTGAGTGTATATTACGTTTGGGTTTGAAATATATCTGTACAAGTTGTCAAAAATAAAGTAATTTAAACCAGTAAAGACATAAGGAGTTACCTTAGTGTGGTAATCATGCAGATTAAAATCAAAAAAATTGAATTCTAATCCAGCAGAAAATTCTTTAATGTCATTGTCAAAACGGTAGCCTCTTTGGTTTCTTCCTGTTTCATCTGATTTAAAATCATTTCCGCTAACGTTTGATTGCGTGTAAGAAAATCTCCAAGCATGCCTCGGACTTCTATTCCACTTGTAAAGAACGCCAAAAGCTGGTTTTTCTGGGGAGATGTAAGTTGTTTTTCCAACATCGCCTACAAAGTTACTTCCGCCAAAAAAGACACCAATCTCATTGATTTGAGCATTCAGTGTAATAAGGGGGAAAAAACATAACAATAAATTAAAAATTTTCTTCATTTAATTCAAAATTGCGTGCAAATATAATAATTATCAATACGAATCAAAGTTCCTTTAGTTAAATGTGCTTTTTTTTCAATTTACGTTATGATTTTGAGCCATTTAATGATGATTCACTACATGCAGAACGAGAAAATGTGGTATTATCGTATAGTGAAGAATCAGAAAAGAGTTTAATTTCTTTTATCTTCTCCCCATAGCAGTTTGTTTCTTAAGGTCTTTAAGAAAGTTTCGCCTGGTATTTCGACCATTTTAATTTTGTAATCTGTTTTTTTAATTTTTAATATAGACTCATTTTTTACAGAAGAAGTTCTTGAGTCTAAAGAAATCAAATATTGGTCTTCTCTTCCTGATACGCGCAATGTAATTTCTGTGTCGTCTGGAATAACAAGGGGTCTGGCGGTTAAATTATGTGGTGCAATTGGCGTAATAACTAAACTTTTGACATCTGGTGTTAAAATTGGTCCACCGCAACTTAAAGAATATCCTGTCGAACCCGTTGGTGTTGAAATGATTAAACCATCAGCCCAATAAGAATTTAGATATTCATTATTTAGATACGTTTCTACAGTAATCATCGAAGTGGTATCTTTCCTACTTACAGTAACTTCGTTCATCGCAAAATTAAGTTCCTCAAAAGCTTTGTTATAAGGTTCGCAAGTTAAGCCTAATAAGGTTCTTTCAGAAGTTGTATAATTTTGGCTAATAACATATTGAAGTAAAATATCAATGTTTTCTTTCTGAACTTTAGCCAAGAAACCTAATCTTCCAGCATTAATTCCTAATAAAGGAACGCCGGAATTTCGAACAAATGCAGCGGCTCTAAGAATCGTACCGTCACCTCCAATACTTATTAGCATTTCGAAGCTATTGTCTAAAGCAGTACTCGGAGAAAAAGTTTTGTAATCTTTTTTTACAAGCTGTTTTTCGTAAAGCATGTTCAAGAAATTTTCTTCAATTACCATTTCGACATTGTTGGCATTGAAGAAATTGAAAATGTCTTTTATAATAGGTTCGGTACTATTCTGATAATATTGTCCGTAAATGGCTATTTTCATTCGTTGTAAATTAGATAATTTGTCAATGTGTCAATTAGATAATTTGGAAATGCGAAAATTATCTAATTAACTAATTCTCTCATTGGCACATTCGTAATTTATATGTTGAGATATTTGTCTAAATAATCTGATCGCTCTTTTAGACTGTTAATATAGTTGTCTTCCTGATGTTCTGAAATAATTTCATATCCATATCTTCTATAGGTCTGAATGATTTCATTGATTGCTCCTAAACCAATTTTTACTGTAATTTGAACATTTTCTGTATCAGCTTCAGAAACAAAACATCCTAAAACTTTTCCATTATTGCTTTCTACAATTTGGGTCACTTCGCTCATAGAATAATCTAAAAGACCTTTTTGTACAATAATAATAGCACCAGGTTCTTTTAAAAATGGAGTTTCTTGAAAAAATTTCATGATGTCTTCCATTTCATAATAACCTACGTAATTATTATTCTCATCAAGAATTGGGAGAAGATTTGTATGGTTTTTAGCGAAAACTTCTAGAACATCAAGCCAAATCATTGATTTTCTCGCAAAAAAACGTTCTAAAGTATATTTGTAATCTATTGCTTTTTTTTCAGTGTCAAATGTTTCAACATCATCAGAAGAGATGTTTCCAATAAAGACACCATCTTCTAAAATAGGAAAATGAGAAAAATTTACATCGATAAAAAAGTCCTGAATCGAGGCTATCGCTTCCTGACTGTCAATCGCTCTGAAATCGTTTGTGATATAGTTTGTAATTTCTGTCATAAATCAATTGAAGATATTTGATGCAAAATAATCAAAAAATACCGAAAACCGCTCTGTTTTACTTTGTATTTTTGTCGTAACAAATATAATGTTACTAGAATTAATATCTATTTATATGACAAAATTAAGTGTAAATATCAATAAAATAGCAACGCTTCGAAATGCCCGTGGCGGAAATGTTCCAGATTTATTAAAAGTAGCTGCAGATATTCAGCGATTTGGAGGGCAGGGAATTACAATTCATCCTCGTCCAGACGAGCGTCATATTCGTTATCAGGATGCGCGCGATTTGAAAGCGGTTGTTACCACAGAATATAATATTGAAGGAAATCCACAGCATAATTTTATTGATTTGGTTTTAGAATGCAAACCAGATCAGGTTACATTAGTTCCAGATGCAATTGGAGCAATAACTTCTTCTGCAGGTTGGGATACGATTAAAAATCAAGAATATTTAACTGAGGTTATCCAAGAGTTTCAAAAAAATGGAATCAGAACATCGATTTTTGTTGATCCGATTTTAGAAATGATTGAAGGAGCAAAAAAAACAGGAACAGACAGAATTGAATTGTACACTGAATCTTTTGCACATCAATATAGTTTAGGAAACGAAAAAGGAATAGAGCCGTACACTAAAGCTGCAGAATTGGCAAACGAATTAGGTTTAGGAATCAATGCTGGACACGATTTAAGTTTAAATAATATCAAGTTTTTCAAACAGAATATTCCAGGTTTATTGGAAGTTTCTATTGGACATGCCTTGATTTCAGAGGCACTTTACCTTGGATTGGATAATACGGTAAATATGTATCTGAATAAGTTGAAATAATTTTTCAAAGTAAAACTAAAAAGTAAATGTTATACTCAAAAATAGAAGGCGAAGGAAAACCACTTGTCATTATGCACGGATTTCTCGGGATGTCTGACAATTGGAAAACTTTAGCAGGACAATATGTAGAAGCAGGATTTCAGGTTCATATTTTAGATTTAAGAAATCATGGACGCAGTTTTCATTCAGATGAATGGAGTTATGAAGCCATGGTTCAAGATGTTTATGAATATTGTCAGGCAAATAATCTAACACGAATTGATATTCTCGGACATTCAATGGGAGGGAAAGTAGCAATGCTTTTTGCAACTACGCATCCAGAGATTGTAGACAAATTAATTGTGGCAGATATTGGCCCGAGATTCTACAAACAACATCATCAGGAGATTTTGGCAGGATTAAATGCTGTCGATTTTTCGGTAAAACCAAGCCGAAATGATGTAGAAGAAATAGTATCTCAATACGTTCCAGATTTTGGAACACGTCAGTTTTTGCTAAAAAACTTATACTGGAAGGAACCTGGACAATTGGCTTTTAGATTTAATCTTGAAGCTTTTAATAATAATCTTGATGCAATTGGAAAACCTCTGCCAGAACATTTAGTTTTTGATAAGCCAACATTATTTATTAGAGGCGGAAATTCTGGCTATATTCAAGATGCTGATCTTGATGGAATTCGCAAGCATTTTCCAAATCTAAAATTAGAAACCATTCCAAATGCAGGGCATTGGCTTCATGCAGAAAATCCGAAAATGTTTTTCGAATTGACCGCTACGTTTTTAAAAGAGTAGTTATTTTTGATAAAAAAATTAGTACTTTTAAATAAATTTTAAACCAGAATAACTATGAAATTATTACTTAGACTCCTTGTTACTGCTGCCTTGGTTTTATTATTATCTAATATTTTGACTGGGGTTCATGTTGCTAGTTTTGGTACGGCTGTAATTGTTGCAGTAGTTTTAGGATTGCTGAACGTTTTTATAAAACCAATTTTAGTGATTTTAACCTTGCCGGTTACTTTTGTTACTTTAGGTTTGTTTTTACTGGTAATCAACGCGATAATTATTTTGCTGTGCACTAATATTGTGGGCGGTTTTGCAGTAAATTCATTTTGGACAGCATTGCTATTCAGTATTATTTTGTCTATACTTCAATCTATTACTTATAAAATACTTGGAGATGATAAATAAAACAAATGTAGCAGATTAAAACTGCTTCAAATACAATAGATTAAAAACTTGGTTGGGTTGCAAAAATTTTATAATTTTGCAACCCAATTTTATTATGTAAATTAAAGAAGAAGATGGATATTAAAAGAGTAGCAATAGACGCTGTAAACGAGACAATCGTTATGAACGTTGTTCATATGGATTATAAAGGTCAAGTAGCAAAAAGAATTAACGAAAAAATGCCTTTAGCGCAAGTAAAAGGATTTAGAAAAGGGGCAGTGCCTAAAGATCTTGTTGAAAAACAATACGGAAAAGCTATTAAGCAAGAAGAGATCAAAAAAGTAGTTGATTTGGCTTTAGAGCGTTATATTCAATCTGAAAGATTAAATCTTTTAGGAACTCCTCTTGCTAAAGTAAACGAAGATTTTAACTGGGATGCTGAAGAATTAACTTTCGAATACGAAATTGGTTTAGTGCCAAATTTTGAAATTGATCTTGAAGCTAAAAATAATATCGTAAAATATATCGTTACTGCTGACGATAAATTAATCGATGGACAAGTTGAGCGTATCCAAAAACAATTTGGAAAAGCAGTTCCTCAAGAAGTTTCTGATGCTAAATCTGATTTAACTGGAACTTTTTCAAACGAAGCAAACGGAATCAACAATACAACTACAATTGCTGTAGATGCATTCAGCAAAAAAGCTCAAAAACAATTCACAGGTAAGAAAGTTGGAGATGTTGTTACAGTAAGCACAAAAGGTTTATTTGAAGACGATCACCAATTAATGGATTACTTAAAAGTTGGTCACGAAGGTGTTCACGGTTTAGATGTTGAAGTAGACTTTACTATCAGCGCAATCAATGGTTCTGAGCCAGCTGAATTAAACCAAGAATTATTTGATAAACTTTTTGGTGAAGGAAAAGTAGCTTCTTTAGAAGATTTAAAAGCTAAAATTAAAGAAGATGCTGAATCTCAATTCGCTCAGCAAGCAGACCAAAAATTATTATTAGATGTTCAGGATTTCTTGATCGAAAACACAAAATTCGATTTGCCAGCTGAATTCCTTAAAAAATGGCTACAAACTGTTGGAGAGAAAAAACTTTCTGCAGAAGAAGCTGAAGTTGAATACGCAAGATCTGAAAAAGGTTTACGTTTCCAATTAATCGAAGGAAAAGCTTTAGCTCAAAGCAATATTCAAATTACATTTGATGACTTGAAAGAGTTTACATCGAACGCAATCAGACAGCAAATGGCTCAATTTGGTCAAACAAACCCAACTGACGAAGAAGTTCAAGGAATCGTGGCTAGAGTTTTATCTAACCAAGACGAAGTGAAAAGACTTTCTGAGCAAGTTGTAGCAGCTAAAATGTTAGATATCTTCAAAGAAAAAGCTAACCCAACAACTAAAGAGGTTACTTACGAAGAATTTATTGCAGCTTCTTACGGAGAATAAATTTTAGTCTGAAAGTTAAAAGTTCTAAAGTCGAAAGTTAAGAAGTATACTTTTTAAAAATTAAGATTTTATTACAGAAACTGAAAGATAAAAATAATTATATTTGAACGTCAATGGAATTTTTTATTCTGTTGACGTTCTTTTTTTGTTTCAAGTTTAAGATTTTAGGTTTCACGTTTTCTTCAGTTAACTTGAAACGTTAAACTTGAAACAAAAGAAACGTTTCAGACAAATTGGCATCTCTTATAAAAAGGTATGAACTTTGTTTAATTCGTTTAAGTCACATGCTGACTTTAGACTTTTCAACTTTAAACTAAAAATATGAACTACGGTAAAGAATTCAAAAAATTTGCTACAAAGCACCAAGGAGTAAACGCAATGTATTACGATAAAATCGTAGCAGCGATGACACCAACAAACATGACTCCATATATTATCGAAGAGCGTCAATTGAATATTTCTCAATTAGACGTTTTCTCAAGATTAATGATGGACAGAATTATCTTTTTAGGAACAGGTATTGACGATCAGATTGCTAATATTGTTCAGGCTCAGTTGTTATTTTTAGAAAGCGCTGATGCTTCAAAAGATATTCAAATTTATTTAAACTCTCCAGGAGGAAGTGTTTATGCAGGTTTAGGAATTTACGATACCATGCAATACATCAAGCCTGATGTAGCAACAATCTGTACAGGAATGGCAGCTTCAATGGGAGCAGTTCTATTATGCGCAGGAGCAGCAGGAAAACGTTCTGCATTGCCTCACTCAAGAGTAATGATTCACCAGCCATCTGGAGGAGCACAAGGAGTTGCAACAGATATGGAAATCAACTTACGCGAGATGTTGAAATTAAAAGATGAATTATACAACATTATTTCGCACCATTCAGGACAAACTTTTGACAAAGTGCACAAAGACAGTGAGCGTGATTACTGGATGAAAGCTGACGAGGCAAAAGAGTACGGAATGATTGATGAAGTATTAAGAAGAGGATAATTTTTTTAGGGTTCAAAGTTGCAAAGGAATTAAGGTTCTAAGATTAACTTGAAACTTGAAATAAATTAAACATTGAAACAAAAAATAAATATTAAGCTGTAAGGAGCTAAGTTTTTAAGTTTTAGGTAAAAAAGCTTAGAAACTTAGTATCTTTGCAGCTTAGTAACTAAATATAGAATGGCAAAAGTAGTATTAGAATGTTCGTTTTGTGGAAGAAAGAAGCCAGAAACTAATTTATTAATTGCAGGTATCAATGCACATATTTGTGATAAGTGTATTGAACAGGCACACGGAATTGTTTTAGAAGAATTAAAATCTAGCGGAAGCGCGAAACTAGTTGGTGACTTAATTTTAAAGAAACCAAAAGAAATTAGAGCTTTCCTAGATCAATATGTTATTGGTCAAGACCAGACTAAAAAAGTAATGTCGGTTGCGGTTTACAATCACTACAAGCGTTTAATGCAACAGCAATTAGACGATGAAGTAGAGATCGAAAAAAGTAACATCATCATGGTGGGTCAGACAGGAACAGGAAAAACATTAGTAGCAAAAACGATTGCTAAAATGTTAGATGTTCCGTTGGCTATTGTTGACGCGACAGTATTAACAGAAGCTGGATATGTTGGAGAAGATGTGGAAAGTATTTTAACTCGTTTGCTTCAGGCTGCAGATTATGATGTAGCAAAAGCAGAAAGAGGAATCGTATTTATTGATGAGATTGATAAAATTGCCCGTAAGAGCGATAATCCATCAATTACTCGTGACGTTTCTGGAGAAGGTGTTCAGCAGGCATTATTGAAGTTATTGGAAGGAACAGTGGTAAACGTACCGCCAAAAGGTGGACGTAAACACCCGGATCAGAAATTTGTTGAGGTAAATACTCAAAATATCTTATTTATTGCTGGTGGAGCTTTTGATGGAGTAGAGCGTATTATTTCAAAACGTCTAAACCGTCAGGCAGTTGGTTACTCAACTTCTAAAAATGTAGATAATATCGATAAAGATAATTTATTGCAATATATCATTCCAAAAGACATTAAAGACTTTGGTTTGATTCCTGAGATTATTGGACGTTTACCAGTTTTAACGCACATGGATCCTTTGGATAAAGCAACGCTTCGTGCAATTTTGACACAGCCTAAAAATGCGTTGATCAAACAATATCAGAAATTATTCTTAATGGATGATGTTGAGTTTACGATTACCGATGAAGCTTTAGATTTTATTGTAGATAAAGCTTTAGAGTACAAATTGGGTGCTCGTGGATTACGTTCTTTATGTGAAGCTATCTTAACAGATGCCATGTACGAACTGCCAACATCTGATGATATCAGTTTGACAATCGACAAAGAATATGCAGAACATACGTTAAGTAAAAACTTATTGAAACGTATGGAGATTGCTTCGTAAATCTTGATATTACTTTGTCACAGTTCAAAACTTTGACAAAGTTTTTTTTTAAAACCTGTTCATTTATTTGAACAGGTTTTTTTATGCTTTTTTAGAATTTCAACCCATTTTCGGGTAATTTAAATAAATTCTGACAAAACAAATTTATTGTAAGAATTTATTCTATATATTTGATTTGTAGCTTTAATCTTAAATATTATAAATTATGAAGCAAAAAATTCAAAAAATTATTATTTTAAGTACTGTAATGATAATTTCAGTCACTTTTTTGAGGTGTCAAAAAGAGGAGGATTTAGTAAGTCCAGAAATTAATAACGTTTCACGTGCCAAAGAGTGGTTCAAAAAATATGAATCCACAACTGACAATTACCCATTGTTTCAAAATCTCAAGTATGATTGGGCAAATGCTGAATTTAAAAAAAATAAAGATGGCACACAATTGGTTATTGTCCCAATCAATGAGCTAAAAAAAAATAAAGATGAAAACTGGGAACAGAAGCTTTATATCTATGAATTAAGTGAGAATAATTATAAAGCACTTTTGCACGAATTCTATCCAGAACGTTCTTTAAATGATGATGCTGACCTTTTAAAATTCAGTGGATATATTTCTGTTTGGGATTTAAAATTTGGGTTTATTAAAGCGGCGGAATTTGTAGATGATAAAATGATAAGTAGTGGTGTTGTAGAAATAATATTAAGTAAGAAAATAAATCCTAGTAACATTACTGGCAAAGCACCAATGGATCCTGATGATAATACTTATTTCAGTGCTCAAAATCAAGATGGTACCCATATCAATTTAAGACCAGTCTATGTCACAAGTAATGCATCTAAATATTATGATATTATTTATAATCCACGAGGTTCAGATATCACAGGAGGAAATTCTAGTGATTATACCTCTGGTTATGCAGGCGGTGGTGGTACAGGTGGAAGTGCAAGTGGAAATCCAATTATGCCTCCTCCTCCAAAATTACCCATAAGTGATATTAAAAAATTCTTAAGTTGCTTAAATACAGCAGCAAGTGCAAATTTAACCGTTTATGCAGAAAAAACTGATTTATCTAATCTAAATGTAGGTCATGCTTTTATATCTATTTCGCAAGGTAATAATATTATGACTTATGGCTTTTATCCAGAAAACGGATATGATAAATCATTTATTGGGCCAGGAATAATGGGTAATAATGGTGGGGATTTTTATAATGTATCAGGAAATATAGGACAAATTACTCCAAAGCAATTACAGCAAATTATTTCTTTGTCAGTAAAGTATCAAAATAGTTGGTACGATATAGATACTAATAATTGTTCAGATTTCGCAGCTGATGTATTGAATATTGTGGGAGTTGCAAGTAATAATTCGTTCGAGACTCCTAGTACAGTTGCAAACACATTGCAAAAAGTACCAAATCACACTTCTATTCCAAATTATGCACCAAAAACAAAAAGAACATGTCCGTAATAAAAATTCTAAAAATAGTAGCAATAATTTCATTATTAATGCTACCAGGGCTCAGTGAAAATGGAATTCCATTTTTTGCTTTTTTATTATATTGTTTATGGGTATTTATTATGGGCATATTAGGTAATTCAGATCCGATATTTTGGGAAGGACTTTTGGTTTTGCCTATATTGACAACTTTAATTGTTTTTCTTATTAGCAAAAGCTATAAAATTTTACTTTTTTGCTTTTTAATTTTGTTAATAACACAGATACCTAGTTTAATAACTAATTATAAAAGAATCGATTTTTTGTTTTTATTTCTTTATTTGACTTTTATAATATCGTCAATTTGTGTGATTGTATTAATAAAAAAGAAACAAACTTGAGATTTTTATTTTATGATCATTGAAGCGTAAGAGAATTGCTTCTTAGATATCTCAAGTAACTTTGTCAAAGTTTAAAACTTTGACAAAGTTCACTTCTAAATCTGCTCATTTCTTTGAGTAGAAACTTCCAAATCACACTTCTATTCCAAGTTATGCACCTAAAACGAAAAGAACATGTCCTTAACGATCAAAATTTTAAAAACAGGAGCAATAATTTCATTTTTATGGCTACCAGGGCTTGATGAAAATGGCTTTCCACATTTTGCCTTTTTATTATTCTGCTTACGTCAATTTATTACTAGTCTATCTGGTAATTCAGATTCGATATTTTGGGAAGGATTTCTTGTTTTGCCTATATTGGCAACTTTAATTGTTTTTCTTATTAGCAAAAGCTATAAAATTTTGTCTTTTTGCTTTTTAATTTTGTTAATTTCATCAATGTTTACAACTGGGCTAATTGCTAATTACAAGAGAATTGACTATTTGTATTTATTTATCTATTTGACTTTTATAATATCATCAATTTGTGTGATTGTCTTAATGAAAAAGAAACCTAATTGAACATGTCCCTAACGATCAAAATTTTAAAAACCGTAGCAATAATTTCATTATTAATGATACCTGGGCTTGGTGAAATTAGAATTCCATATTTTGCTTTTTTATTATTGTGTTTACGTGAATTTATTACTGATCTATTTG
Organism: Flavobacterium sp. LPB0248; assembly: GCF_013388355.1. Lineage (GTDB taxonomy): Bacteria > Bacteroidota > Bacteroidia > Flavobacteriales > Flavobacteriaceae > Flavobacterium. The sequence continues at coordinate 1,807,365 of NZ_CP058246.1, read as the reverse complement.
GTGACTCAGACTCGATATTTTGGCAGGGATTTCTTGTTTTGCCTATATTGGCAGCGTTAATTATTTTTCTTATTAGCAAAAGCTATAAAATTTTGTCTTTTTGCTTTTTAGTTTTATTAATGACACAGATACCTAGTTTAATAATTAATTATAAAGGAATCGATTTTTTGTTTTTATTTCTTTTTTTGACTTTTATAATATCGTCGATAAGTGTAATTGCGTTACTAAAAAAGAAACAGAGGTGAAATCTTCATTTTTATGATTATTCAAAAGCATGAAAATTGCTTCTTAGATATCTAAAACAACTTTGTCAAATTTTAAAACTTTGACAAAGTTCAATTATAGAACCTGTTCATTTATTTGAGCAGGTTTTTTTATATACTTTTTAAACCCTATTTTCGTTTGTGCTTTTGAGTAGATCGTTAATATGAAGAGAATGTTTTTTGTAATTTGTCTGGCATTTGCTTTTTCTTGTAATAAAGAAAGCAAAAGAATAACTGTTTCTGAAAATAAACAGAAAAGCGAAGCAGTTTCATTAGGAAAACCTCGTATTGAAGTTAATTACAGTAATTATTATAAGGAAGCAGCATACTATTGTAAGGTCAATAATTTAAATCAAGATAAATTTATTTTGATTGACCTCGGATTGCATTCTGGTTATAAACGTTTTTTTGTTTACGATTTTAAAAAGAAGGAAGTCTCAAAATCGTATATGGTAAGTCACGGTTGTGGAGACAATCAATGGGGAGGAACTTCTTCTAAAGATAACGCAAGGATGAGTAACGAATTTGATTCGCATTGTTCTTCAGTTGGAAAATATGTTGTTTTGGATCGTGGCGTAAGTCAGTGGGGAATAAAGGTAAATTATGTTTTGCAAGGAAAAGAAAAAAGCAATTTTAATGCACGAAAACGTGCCATTGTTTTGCATTCTTGGGAAGAAGTGTCAGATAATGAAGTTTATCCAAAAGGAACACCAGAGGGTTGGGGTTGTCCTGCGGTTTCAAACGAAAGCATGAGAGAAATCGATGAACTTTTGAAAGCCAATAAAAAGGTACTCCTTTGGATTGTTAAGTCTTAATGTAATACTGAAAAACAAAAGTTCTATTTTAGCCCTGATCGAAACGGCATCTCCCGATTTAGAAAAACAAGGCTTTTTAGCCGTAGTTTTTGTTTATCGGGAATACAGTGTAGAGCAGGACAAAACGTTCTTATGAAAACGAATAGATCTGCTTCTAAAAATTACTGCACTCTAAATTTTTCTCGATATTCAATTGGTTTCATGCCGACCATTTTATAAAACACTTTTCTAAATGCTTTTGGGTCGTTATAACCCGTTTTTTCGATAATTTCTGAAATCGAAAGTTGGGTTTGTTCTAAGTATTTCTTCGAACTTTCTACTCTGATATTCTGTAAATATTCAATAGGAGGAATTCCTGTCACTTGTTTGAAACGACGTGTCATGTTTCGGGCACTTGTTGGGATATCTTTTGTGATCTCTTCCAGTTTTTCGATAGAATGATACTGATTTTCTATTTTTTGCTGCAATAGAGCAACTAAAGAATCATTGTGCAAATGATTGGGTCTGAAGGTGCTGAAATAACTTTGTTTGTACCGGTTCAAATCGATTGAGAAGATTTTAGCAATTTTAACTGCCATTTCGTTACCACAGAATTTCTGAACCAAAAGAATCAATAGATGAAAAGTTGAGGTAGATCCGCCGCTGGTGTATAAACTTCCGTCTGCAGTCAAAGTTTCTTCAGGTTTTAATTTTACCATCGGAAAAGCTTTGGTAAAGGCACTGCAAGCGTCAACATGCGTTGTGGCTAATTTTTCGTTCAATAAACCAGAAGCGGCAAACAAAAAAGCTCCTGTGCAAAAACTGGCTAATTCGGCTCCAGCCTTATGCTGTTTTTGAAGCCACGGAATAAAGCTTTTATTCTTTTTAATCATCTCGCTCATATTATCAGTTGTAAAAGCGGGAATTAAAATTAAGTCTAGAATAATTTCTGAAGTTTCAATAGCGTTACTTTTATATCCAAATAAATTTCCTTGATCGTTTTGTTCTTGCGATTGAAAAATCATAATTTCAAATGGTTTTTCAGTTTCAGGAGTAAGTTTATTGGCAGTTTCGAATACCTCTAATATAGCTGCGATGCTTAGTAATTTATAATCGTGAGGTATGATTAATCCTAGTTTTGTGCTCATGATATTTTGGTTTTTTGGAATTTTAGTAAGATGCAAAAATAAGCAAATTGTCTCAAATGCCCCTAAAAATGACTTTTATTGGTATTTTTAAGTAATCTTAAAAAATTAAATTTGTTTTAATTAATTCGTAATTTTATAAAGATGAAAACAAAAATCTTCTTAAATCTTGCTGTAAAAGATTTAAACAGGGCAGTGTCTTTTTACAATGGACTTGGTTTTTCGACCAATCCAAAATTCTCAAATGAAAAAGGAGCTTGTTTGGTTATTGATGAAAATATATTTGTGATGATTTTGGTAGAAGAGTTTTATCAAACATTTACCAAAAAACAAATTTGTGATTCAAAAACAACTAGTGAAGCTCTTATTGCTATTTCTGTAGACACTAGAGAGCAGGTTGATGAAATGATGGACAAAGCGATTAAATCGGGCGGAACAGATTATAATCAGACAAATGATTATGGTTGGATGTATCAAAGAACTTTTTTAGATGTAGATGGTCATCACTGGGAAGTTTTCTTTATGGATGAAAGTCAGATTCCAGAGAACATGTAATAATTAAGTAAGAACAAATCAAACAAAAAATAAAAAATGATAACAATAAAGAACACCGTTAATGCATCTCTTGATAAAGTTTGGAATTTTTGGAATACTCCAGAACATATTACAAAATGGAGTTTTGCCTCTCCTGATTGGCACACGCCTTATGCAGAGGCTGATTTGAGAGAAGGAGGAAAATTCAAATCGACCATGGCTGCAAAAGACGGAAGCATGAGTTTTGATTTTGGAGGTGAATTTACTTTAGTAAAACCAAACGAAGCGTTATCTTATGTTTTGGGAGACGGAAGAAAGGTTGAAATCACTTTTACAGAAACGGCAGATGGCGTGGAGATAATTGAAAGTTTTGACCCAGAAACACAAAATCCAGAAGAAATGCAGCGCGCAGGATGGCAGGCAATTCTAGATAATTTTAAAAGTTACGTCGAGGCTAATTAATTTTAGATTCACAGACTCAAAATAACAAGGTTCAAAGATTACAACTTAAAATTAACTTACATCACTTATATGGTTTAAAAAAGAAATAAATATCTAACCCAACAAAAAAAAACAAAAAATGACAAAACAAATATGGTTGAATCTTCCTGTAAAGGATGTGGCAAAAGCGAAAGATTTTTTCTGGAAAATAGGTTTTTCGTTTAATGAACAGCATGATACGCCAAGTTCGACGTGCATGGTTGTAGGTGAAGGACATTTTGTGATAATGCTTTTTGAAGAAATGCTTTTTTCAAGCTTTTCTAAAAACAGTGTTACAGATACGAATTCAAGCTCCGAAGTCTTGATTTCTATCGACGCAGAAAGCAGGGAAGAAGTTGATGAATTAGCCGAAAAAGTCAAAGAAGCTGGCGGAAACGTTTTTGCTCCTCCTGCCGAAAGTCAGGGCTGGATGTATGGCTGCGGTTTTACCGATTTGGACGGTCATCGTTGGAATGTTTTATTTATGGATTTTAGTAAATTACCAGATTAAGATGGAAAAATTAGTGTTTAATGTTGAGATAAAGGCTTCCAAAGAAAAGATCTGGAAAGTCTTATGGGACGATGAAACGTATAGGAAATGGACAAGCGTTTTTGCCGAAGGAAGTTATGCTGAATCGACTTGGAATGAAGGGGACAAAATTTATTTTTTAGGACCTGGCGGAGCAGATGGAATGAATAGTTTGATTGAAACTAAAATTCCAAATGAATTTATGGCTTTTAAGCATCTTGGCGAAATCAAAGATCATAAAGAAGTGCCGCCAAATGCAGAAACAGAAAAATGGAGTGGTGCAATGGAAACTTACAAGTTAACTCAAAAAGGAGATGTTGTAAATCTTCATGTTGAAGTAGATGTAATTGAAAAACATATTGATTATTTCAAAGATGCGTTCCCTAAAGCGGTGGAATTGATTAAAGAATTGTCTGAGAAGTAAAAGCTAGAAGAAAGAGAATAGAGAATAGAATAAAGAAAGACAACTAACAATTTTAAAAAAAAAAAATATTATGGCAACAGTAAATCCTTATTTATTATTTAATGGAAATTGCGAACAAGCATTTCTGTTTTACAAATCCGTTTTTGGAGGTGAATTTCCCTATATAGGAAAATTTAAAGATATGCCAAAAGAAGAAGGATGTGACCAAGTTTCTGATGCAGATGCTGAAAGAATAATGCACGTTTCTCTTCCAATTGGAGATACTATTTTAATGGGAAGCGACAGTTCGACAAGATTTGGCGATTTGCCTATTGGAGAAAACTTTTCCGTTTCTATTAATACAGAAAGCACGGAAGAGGCAGATAGAATTTTTAACGGACTTTCTGCTGGAGGAAAAGTAGAAATGCCAATGAACAAAACTTTCTGGGGAGCTTATTTCGGAATGTTTAAAGACAAATTCGGAATCAATTGGATGGTAAATTTTGACGAAAATATGGGTAACAAATAACGTAAAAGTTATGTTATTTTAATAGTAGAGCATAATTGTTAAATTACTCAAAAAAGCACATGAAAATGTGCTTTTTCGTTTCAAAAAAACAAGGATTATTCTTTTTTATCAACGAGAGATTGTCGATTTTTGTCGCTTCATAATCAAGAAAGAAAAATGGCAGCAGAAGACAAAGAAATAATTTTATTAAAAGTTTCTGGACACGATAAAATTGGAGTTACAGCAGGATTAACAGCTGTATTGGCAGCATACGACGCCAATATTTTAGATATCGGGCAGGCAGATATTCATGATACGCTTTCTTTAGGAATTTTGTTCGAAATTGCTGCAGGTTCTTCTTCAGCGCCTGTTTTAAAAGATCTTTTGTTTAAAGCATACGAATTGGAAATTAAAGTGAAATTTATTCCGATTTCTATCGAAGATTACGAAACTTGGGTAAAATCACAATCAAAACAGCGTTATATCATCAATATTTTGGGAGAGACACTGGCGGCTTCGCAACTATCTGCAGTGACCCAAATATTATCAGATCAAAATTTAAATATTGATTCTATTATCCGATTAACAGGAAGAACTTCTGTTGTAGAAAAAGAAGAATATCCGCGTTCTTGTATTCAATTGTCAGTTACAGGTGAAATTGTCAACAAGATCGTCATGACAGCAAGTTTTATGGAAATTTCTAGAACGCTAAATGTTGATATCTCTTTTCAAGAAGATAATATTTATAGAAGAAACCGTCGTTTGGTTTGCTTCGATATGGATTCGACTTTAATTCAAACCGAGGTAATCGACGAGCTTGCTGAATTGAACGGAGTAGGAGATCAAGTACGAGCTATTACAGAATCGGCTATGAATGGTGAAATTGATTTCAACGAAAGCTTCAAAAAGCGTATGGCTCTTCTAGAAGGTTTAAGTGAAGAAGTTTTGCAAAATGTTGCTATCAATTTGCCAATCACACAAGGAGCACATCGTTTAATGAAAGCCTTAAAATACTACGGCTATAAAACCGCAATTCTTTCTGGAGGATTTACTTATTTTGGAGAATATCTTCAAAAAGAATTAGGAATAGACTACGTTCACGCCAATCAATTAGAAATAAAAGATGGTAAACTGACAGGTAAATATTTAGGCGATATTGTAGATGGTCAGAAAAAAGCAGAATTATTAAAAGCAATTGCAGAGAAAGAAGGAATTCACATCAACCAGACAATTGCGGTTGGAGATGGAGCAAACGATTTGCCAATGCTAAACTTAGCTGGTCTAGGAATTGCTTTCCACGCAAAACCAAAAGTAAAAGAAAGCGCCTCAACGTCAATTTCAAGTTTAGGTCTTGATGGTGTTTTGTATCTTTTAGGATACCATGATAGATATATCGATATGATGTAATTTACAAGTTGTCACCCTGAGCGAAGTCGAAGGGCTTTCATGTAGAAAAGGGCTTCGACTCCGCTCAGCCTGACAACCGAAATAAAGAGAAAATTCACCTCATTTTTGTCATTTCGACGTAAGGAGAAATCTTCGCAAGTAGCTCCGAAAAGAGAATCCAATCTTTGTCGAATTTCTCACGAAGATTTCTCCTTACGTCGAAATGACAATATTGAGAAAATCTTAGCAACTTAGAACCTCAGAATTTTAATAATGGCATGTCCCTCCGGGTCGGGCTATCCGTTGCAATCTTTTTATTTTTAAAGAAAAAATAAAAAGGATTTCCACTTCTATCCCTCATGCGGGTTTAATGGAATTAACGTTTTATTTTCTCGATTCCAATTCCTTTTTCATTTCCTTTAAATTCTTCAGATTCAAGAAAAGAATAGGCAATAACGCAACAGGAATAACATTCATAGCGCTAAACCCTTTCATAAAAACAATGAAGATATTAAGAACGAATAACATAAAAAGAACAACGCAAAAAATAGTATTCACGGTTTTTAATGTCTTCTGATTTTTAATCAGTTCTTCGTTGCTCATTTCGCTGAATTTTGTGTCTTTCATTTTTATAAGTTGTTATTAGCACATTTCCTTCAATTGCTCCAAATAATCTCTCTGATTTGAAAGCCTCGGAATCTTATGCTGACCTCCTAATTTATCTCTTTCTTTCAACCAATCATAAAAAAGATTTTCACGAGCCACATTAATCACCAAAGGATTTAAAGTCATATTGTTGTAGCGTTTCGCTTCGTAATCTGAGTTTAAAGTTTGCAGAGTTTCATCTAGTACTTTTTGGAAAAGACCAACATCAGCAGGATGTTTCTTAAATTCAATCATCCATTCGTGAGCGCCTTTTTCTTTATCATGCATAAAAATAGGAGCAACCGTATAATCGATAACTTCAGTTTGTGTTACTTGACAAGCTTTTGCAATCGCCTGATCGGTATTTTCTACCATTAATTCTTCGCCAAAAACATTGATATGATGTTTGGTTCTTCCCGTTACTCTAATTCTGTATGGATTTAAAGAAGTAAAACGAACCGTGTCGCCAATTAAATAACGCCACAAACCAGAATTTGTAGTGATAACAATAGCGTAATTTTTATTCAATTCAACATCGGCCAAGCGAACTACTTTTTGGTTTGGAGCCCCAAAAGTATCCATCGGAATAAATTCGTAGAAAATTCCGTAATCCAACATTAGCAATAAATCGCTTGAATTATTCAAATCTTGAATTGCAAAAAAGCCTTCAGAAGCATTGTATATTTCGTAATATCTAAAATCTTTGCTCGGCAAAAGTTTTTTATACTGTTCTCTATAAGGAGAAAAACTTACGCCTCCGTGAAAGTACACTTCCAGATTTGGCCAAAGTTCCAGTAGACTCTGTTTTCCTGTATTCTCTAAAACTTTATTCATTAAAACCAGCATCCAAGAAGGAACTCCTGCAAAACTGGTTACGTTTTCGTTTTTAGTTTCATTGATAATAGCTGCAATTTTCGTCTCCCATTCGCTCATTAGGGAAGTTTTGCTGCTTGGCGTACTGCTGAATTCAGCCCAAATAGGCATGTTTTCAATTAAAATAGCCGATAGATCGCCGAAGAAAGTATTGTTGTTTTCGTAAATCTGAGAGCTTCCTCCTAAACGAAGGCTTTTTCCTAGAAACAATTCAGAATCTTCATTATTATTTAAATAAAGACACAAAAGGTCTTTACTGCCTTTATAATGGCAATCTTCTAGAGCTTCATTACTTACAGGAATAAATTTACTTTTTGCATTTGTCGTACCGCTCGATTTGGCAAACCATTTAATAGGGCTTTCCCAAAAAACATTTTGTTCTCCCAAACGAGTGCGTTCAATAAGTGGCTGTAATTCTTCGTAAGTTGCAATCGGAACTCTTTCAGCAAATGTCTGGTAAGAATTAATACTCGAAAACTCATATTGTTTTCCAATAACTGTATTTTCAGATGCCGTCAATAAGTTGTGCAATAATTCTTCCTGAACTTCATTTGGGTATTTTAAAAAAAGCTCTATTTGGTGAATCCTTTGTTTGAGGACCCAAGATGCAAACGAATTGATAATAGATAAAGGCATGAATCTGTTTTTTAGTTAACTAATTTTAGGTTTTAAATCTTACAATCTGTGCAAAACAAAAAACTTAAAATTTGAATATCGATAGACAAATAGTAACTTTGTCTTCATATCAAAAATAATATTTTTTTGTAATAAACAATTCGATTTACGGTAAAGATTCTACCGAAAAAGTCGAATTTAACACAAAAAACTTTAAATCTTTTGAGAAGTCTAAATCAGCAATTATAAATAAAAAATACAAATGCAATATCAAGGTGTACTGACAAAAATGCAAACTGAACTTGGGAGTCCAATTCAATATTATTTGGTTTTCGAGGATAGTTTCTTAAATGTGAACCAATTATTAGATAAAGAAATTGAAATCAATTTTGTAGGCTTCCAATGTTTGAATTGCGGTAAAAAGAAAAAAATATATCGACAAGGCTTTTGTTACGAATGCTTTTATTCAAGTCCAGCTGTTGGAGATTGGATTATGAGACCAGAATTGAGTACGGCACATTTGGGAATTGCAGACAGGGATTTAGAATATGAATCTAAAGTCCAGTTACAACCGCACATTGTATATTTGGCTTCGGCATGCGAGATTAAAGTTGGTGTAACCCGTAAAACTCAAGTTCCAACCAGATGGATAGATCAAGGCGCTTCTCAAGCGATTGCTATTGTTGAGGTTCCAAACCGATATTTGGCCGGAATAACAGAGGTAGCATTAAAAGATCATTATACAGACAAAACCAATTGGAGAAAAATGCTTCAGAACTCTGTTGAGACTTTTGATCTGATTGCAGAGAAAGCTAAAATTGAAAGTTTAATTCCTGCAGAAGTTAAAGATTATTTTTATGCTGAAAAAAACGATGTTTACGAACTTCAATATCCGGTTTTGAGTTATCCTGCAAAAGTAAATAGTTTAAACTTGGATAAGACTCCTTCTTTCACTGGAAAATTGACAGGAATTAAAGGTCAGTACCTATTATTTGAAAACGGAACAGTTTTTAATGTGCGTGGTTCCGAAGGCTATGTTGTCACAATAAACGTCTAGGTTTATCGGGAAGTTGTCGATGTTTTTTAGCTAACTGTCTATAAATTTGTTGATTACGTAATAATTTATTGTAAATTTATCTCGCTTCCAAAAGCAAAAAATGTGAATATTGATACATTTCGTTACAATTTTGTAACAAATGCTTATTGGAAGAATTTATTTTTAGAAGATAAAAGAAATTAGATTTGAGACCTGCTCTTAATGCTAGTTTTCTAAAATTAAATTGAGATTTATAATCCGTAAATTATTCCATAAATGAGTGTTTTAAACAAAATAAATGTACACAGGCGCAGCATAATGCGAAACCTAACGAAGAATGTTGGAAAAGCAAATATGCAGGACGATTTTATTTTGGTCGATAAGAGCGAAATCAAAAAAGTTTTAATCTGTAGGCCAAACGGAAGATTAGGAAATCTTTTATTGATTACCCCACTTGTACAAGAAGTGTCCGAAATGTTTCCAAATTGTAAAATTGATTTGTTTGTGAAAGGAACAGTAGCTCCTATTATTTTTGAAAATTACGATGTCGTTGATAAAATAATTCACTTGCCTAAAAAGCCATTTAAAAGTTTAGTAGAATACTCAAAGGTTTGGATTTCATTAAAAAAAGCGCATTATGATTTAGCAATTAATGTGGACCAAAACTCTTCTTCGGGCCGACTGGCGGTTCAATTTTCAAATGCCAAATACAAGTTTTTCGGAGATTCAAATGAAGGACAAACAGAACAGAAGAAAGATTTTGACCACATTGCAAAGTATCCAGTATATAATTTTCGAAATTATTTGTCAAAACTGAGATTGCCAACAAACAGTAATAAAATTGTTGCTCCGATAGATCTCAAATTATCGGCTTCTGAAATTGCAGAAGGAAGAAAGAAACTAAGAGAGGTAACAAACAACGATAAAAAAACGATTTGCATTTTTACCTACGCAACAGGAACAAAATGTCTTTCGGAAGAGTGGTGGGAAAAGTTTTATGCTCAACTTACTGCCGAATATAAAGACTACAATATTATTGAAATTCTGCCTGTAGAAAACGTTTCTCAAATCGGATTTAAAGCACCATCATTTTATAGTAAAGATATACGAGAAATAGGATCTGTCATTGCAAATGCTGATTTGTTTATTGGTGCCGACAGCGGAATTATGCATTTATCGAGTGCGGTACATACGCCAACTATCGGGCTGTTTTCTGTTTCAAATTTGAGAAAATATGAGCCTTATGATAATTGCAGCATTGGTATAGATGTTAATTTGTACACGAAAAAGGAATATATAAAAACAATAAATTCTATTTTGAATAACGGTCGATTAAGTAGCTATTCAAAAGCAATATAAAAACAAAAAAACCTGTTCGAGTGAACAGGTTTTTTTGTTTTTTAAGATGCTAAGGTTCTAAGGCGCTGAGGTTCTAAGTTTTTTTTAAAACTTTAGAAAAGCTCTGCACCTTAGCATCTCAGGACCTTTTTAAGGATTCTTCTTCTTAAACAATCCGTTCAATAAATCACTAGCTTTTTTAGTCACTTCTTGAGTTTTTTGCTCTTTTTCAGTTTTTGCAGCCTGAGTTGTATCTTTTGCTTTTGTGTTTTTATTTATCAAATCAGTAAGCGCAGAAGTTCCTTTTTGAGTCAGTTTGTCTTTTTGCTGATTTACCAATTGTGTAGTCAAATTGCTAACAGCAGTTTTCATATCGGTACTAATCTTAGGATTTGAAAAGTTACCAGTCAAAGAAGCATTAATTGGAATATTATCCAGTTTTGCAGCATCTGCAGGAGACATTTTTGCAATTAAGTTGTTAGCCTCTGTTCCTAAATACTTAGCAGGAACATCAAATTTTAGAGTATAGTTCATAGTTTGATCGAAACCATGAGTTCCTCCAACCGTTACTTTAATATCTTGGTATTTAATATCAAAAGGTTTAACATTTACTTTTCCATTTTCAAAAGTTAAAGCAGCTTTAATGTCATTCAGATTCACTTTATTTAAATCAAGAAACTTAACATTAGAACTTAATGCAGTAAGTAAAGTAGAGTTACTCGAGTTTACTGTAGTAGATAGTAATTGGCCAATTAAATCTCCTGAAATTGATTTAAGATCTGGAGTCAATTCTTTTGCATCCAAATTACCATTCAGTTTGATTGTTGAATTCAGTTTCCCGTTAATGATTCCAGCAATTGGAGCAATTTTTTTCATCATGTCCAATTGCGTAAAAGTCTGTGCAATATCTACCTGATTGAATCCTAAATTCATGTCAAAAGTTGGCACTTTTTCTTTTGTAGAAACTGCTCCGTTAAGACCAATTGATCCTCCGAAAATATTTGTTTTAAAGTTTTCAAGAGTTGCTTTTTCATCTTTAATAAGCAGTCTTCCAGAAACATCTTTAAGTTTTAAATTATCATATAAAACCGTAGTCGCTTTTGCATTCAATGTACAATTTAAGAAAGCAGGAATCTTCATTGCATCAGCTGGTTTTGCAGGCGTTTTTGTCTCTTCTTTTGCAGGTTCGCCAGCAGTCATAAAATCATCAACAGCCAATTGGTTCGAACTCATATTGAAGTTTCCTTTAAGCTCTTGTTTCTTAAACATAAAGCCATAGAAATTCTCTAAAACTCCGTTAATGCTGATATCACTTTTTCCAGTCGTAGCATCAAACTGTTTTAAGTTAATTTTGCTCGGATTAAATTCAACCATCGCTGTGCTGATGTTCATCGATTTGTTGTTTTCGTCAGTATATTTAAATCCTGACAAACTCATTGTACCAGCATTTTTGATGTTTTGGTATTGGCTTTTTTCTACAGAAGCCATATCAAAATTGGTTGTAACATCAGCTTTTAAAATACCAGCCAAAGGTTTGTCCATTTTGATTGGATAAGCTTTTGAAAGATTAGCCAAGTTGATAGTTCCTTTTAAAGCCGCATCGATAATAGGATTTACCGTTATGTTTTTGATATTTGCTTTAGCGTTAAAAACATCCTGATCAATTCTAAAAGATAACTTATCTAGGTTTACATAAGTATCATTTAAAATTCCAGTCTCATTAATGATTTTAGTATCAATTACAATATTCTGAACCGATTTTGGAAGGTTAGGATATTGGAAAGAAGCATTGTTAGATGCGATTTCAATATTAAATTTTGGAACTGTTGTATCTGTCAGTTCTCCTTTTGCAAAACCATTTACTGTAAAATCTCCAGTAGTTTTTACTCCGTCTAAACCTGCTGCATAAGCCGAAGGAATTAAACCTAAGAAATTGGTAAAAGAAGAAGTTGGAGTTTTAAACTTTAAATCGTAAATCTGCGCTTTCTCTGCCATTTGAATGAATCCATCAAATTCTAAAGGCAATTGATTGATTAAAGCTTTGTTTTCTTTGAAAGTATATTTGCTTTTCTCTAAATCAATTCCAAGAACAGCGTCAAGAGTTAGTTTCACATTTTTCATGTAATTTATTTTATCCATGTCCAATGAAACTTTTGCAGTAGATTTTGTAGTTAAATCTAGCTTTGAATTGGTAAAATCTCCAGTTCCTTCATGATTTAAACTGTCAATTACCATTTTAATTTTAGAGCCTTGATCGATGTATCTAAAAGTAAAATTCTCGATTTTATAGTTTTGAATTTTCAATGCAAGAGGTTTGCTTGCTTCGTCTTTCTTATCTTCTTTTTTGTCTTTTAAAGCAATATCGAAGTTTCCAACACCATCTTTATTAAAAATAATGTTTACTAATCCGTTGGTAGAACTAATTCCCTGAATGCTTAAAGGCTCTTCTTTTCCTTTGAAAAGTTCTTTAATACTCATTTTTAAATTCAATTCTCCAAGAGAAACCAAAGTGTCGCCTTCAAAAGGAGCTTTGTTAATGATAACTAATTTCTCAATCCCAACTGTAGCGTTTGGAAAATTTTTAAATAAACTTAAATCGGCATCTGTAAAACTTACTTTGGCATCAACACTTTCATTGATGGCTTCGACAATTTTTGACTTGATTTGGTCTTTAAACAAAAATGGAATGGCAAATAATGCAGCAACAAATACCACAAGAACTATGGCACTTATTTTTAAAACTTTTTTTAGCATATAAATAGATTTGAGGGTTTACATCTTAAAATCGACTCCTGCAAAAATAGCTTTTTTTACTAGAGTTTGAAGATAAAGTTTTCTTAATTGTGTAAGAAATTTATTAAAATTGTTAGATAAAAAAATCCGTTAAGAACTATTTTCAAAACGGATTTTTTAGGGTGTTTATTTTATTATTTCTGAATAAATGAAACGATTTTTTCAACTAGGACTTCAGAAATAGGAAGTGTTTCATTGTTATAACTGGCTAAATTGTCTTCCTGATTGCCGTCAATAATTTTCATAATATGATTCATCTTATCAATAATCTGCAAATCTGCATTTTTATTGGCTTGCTTTAAATTTTCGGCATCTTTTACAGCAATCTGAATGTCATTATTTCCCTGTACTATTAAAACAGGAATTGTAAGTTTTTGTATTTCGGTCTGTGGATTGTATTTGAACCAAGAAATCAGATAAGGCTGAACGCTTGGTCTGAAAAGAGAATTCAGCATTGGATCGACTTTTTTTACCTCAAATCCATTTTTTAGACTATCAATAATTGGAAAAGTCATATCATTAAGCTGCTTCATTGACTTTGCACCAATCTGAGTTTTCAAAATCTGATCTGCTGGTTCGCCCGCACCGGCAATCGAAACAAATTTGTCTGCTTTTCCGCTCGCAACCATTCCAATCAAAGAACCTTCACTGTGACCAATTATAATTATTTTAGAAAAACGTTTGTCTTGTTTTAAATAATTAATCCAGCTTTTTGCATCTTGAATGTAGTTTTCAAAAACAAGACTGCTTTCAGATCCACCAGCAGCTTTACTTTCTCCGATTGCTCTTTTGTCGTATCTTAAAGATGCAATTCCGTTTTTTGCCAAAGCTTCTGCCAACATTTTCAGCGAATTGTTTTTCATCATCGGATTATTCCCGTTTCGGTCTGTTGGACCAGAACCGGCAATGATTAAAGCAACCGGAAATTTTTTGGTCAAATCTGGTGTTGTCAGTGTACCAAAAATCTGATCGTTATTTATTTTTAATATCGCTGGCGTTTCCTTAAACGTGATTTCTTTTTGGGTTTGAGCATTCAAGAAACTCCAAAATAAAATCGTTAAAAAAAGAATTACTTTATTCATCTTTTGTCCAATTAATAAATGTTGATTCCGTAAGGCAATATCGCTTGCACTCCTTTTTGTTTTTGGAATTTCTTAACCTGTTCAATCAGAAGATAATTTTCTTCTCCGAGCTCTTCTTTAATAAACGCTTCTTTAGATCTTGCAAAAGGCAGATTTGAAAGAAGATCGTTTAGTGTTTTTTCGTATTCAGGATAATTCTGAGTGCTGTATTTTTTTAATTTAGCGATTTTGGCAGCTTCGGCAATTGCATCATTCAATCCGCCTATTTTGTCAACTAAACCTATTTTTAAAGCTTCAGTTCCAGACCAAACTCTACCTTGCGCAATAGAGTCAACTTGTGCAAAAGTCATTTTACGTCCTTCAGCAACATGGGTTACAAAAGTGTTGTAGATTTTTTCGACTCCTTCTAGGGTAAATGCTTTAAACTTTTCATCGACTGGTAAAAACGGACTGTAATTTGCAGAATTCTCGTGCGTTTTAACCTGCTCAGAATTGATTCCTAATTTATTAGCCAATGGACTAAAATTTGGCAGCATTCCGAAAACCCCAATAGATCCTGTAATCGTATTGTTTTCGGCAAATATTTTATTAGCGTTACAGGCAATATAATAACCGCCAGAAGCAGCATAATTACCCATAGAAACGACAACTGGTTTAATTTTTTTGGTGATTTCGATTTCTCTCCAAATTAAATCAGAAGTCAAAGCGCTTCCGCCAGGACTGTCAATTCTAAGTACGATAGCTTTAACATCATCATTTTTTCTAGCCTCTTGAAGAGAACGTCTCATAGAACCTTCTCCAATAGTATTTACATCACCTTCGCCGCTTCCAATTTCGCCTTGAGCGTAAATAATAGCAATTTGATCTGTTGCTGAATTGGCCAAAGCAGTTGTAATATTGTTTTGAGTGTAATCTGTTATCGAAATTTTATTGTAATCTTCGTCTTTGTCTACTTTTAGGGCTTTTCTAATGGCATCATGATAAACATCTTCGTAAGCGATAATGTCAACTAAATGCTGTTGTTTGGCCATTTCTGGAGTTCTTGCCAAAAGTCCGTTTGCAATTTCGTTTAATTTAGGCAGCGGAATATTTCTGCTTTTTGAAATATCAGCAGAAACGGTAGACCAAATAGAGTTTAAAAGCGCAGTGATTTGTTCTCTGTTGGCATCACTCATTTTGTTGTCTAAGAAAGGTTCAACGGCACTTTTATATTTTCCGTGACGAATGACTTCCATATGAATGCCTGATTTATCCTGAAAATCTTTAAAAAACATAACTTCAGAAGAAAGACCTTTAAAATCTAAATCTCCAGCAGGATTGATATAAATGGTGTTGGCAACAGAATTTAAATAATATTCTTTCTGAGAATAAGTATTCGCGTAAGCCCAGACAAATTTTCCAGATTTTTTAAAGCTTTCAAGAGCATTTCGTAAATCTTTATATTGAGCAAGTCCAAGAGAAGACTCATCGTTTAAGATTGAGATTCCTTTAATGTTGTCGTCTGTTTTAGCTGCTTCAATAGCGTTAATAACATCAGTCAAACCAATGCCTTTTTGTTCAGAAAAACGAGTTACCCAAGGATCTTTATATTTTCCTGCGTAGTCGTTTTTAATTTCTTTTAAATTCAATTCAATAACCGAATCCGATTTAACAGAAACACTATCGTCTCCGCCAAAAACAACTCCGATAAAGATTACTCCAAAAAAGAAGAGCATAATAAATACAAAAATACCGATAACTGTGGCAATTACATTTCCTAAAAACTTCATATGTATATTTTTTTAATAAGTAGCGAAAAAGGGCAAATTGTTACAAATTAGACATCTAAATTAAAGATAAGATTTGAGACGTCGTTTCACAAATATATTGGTTAATTCTAAAATAGTTTTAGTTAATTTGCATTAATTATGAAATTACAGCATCAAGTCGTTTTATCGATAGGCAGCAACCAAGGCAGCAGACTAGAAAACATTGAAAAATGTATTGATTTAATACATCAAAATGTGGGGACTGTTATTGAGGTTTCAAAACTTTATGAAACTCCAGCATGGGGTTTTGAAAGTGATGCTTTTTATAATTGTGCACTTTTGCTGCACACCAATTCATCTGCACAAAAAATACTGAGTCAGGTATTAAAAATTGAAAAAGAGTTAGGAAGAATACGCTCTAATCAGGAAGGTTATCAGTCTAGAATTATTGATGTTGATTTGATTGCTTTTGATCATAAAATTATTGATTCGGAAAAACTTCAGATTCCGCATCCTTTAATGCAGAATAGAAATTTTGTTTTATTGCCAATGCAGGATTTAAAGTTAGATTGGAAACATCCGATTCTGCATAAAACAATTCCTGAATTGATTGCAGTTAGTCCAGATGAAAGTGTCTGTACGGTGGTTCAGGATTTGAAAAGTCCGATTAGTAAAATTCCGTTAAACGAATTTAATTATGTTGCTTTTGAAGGTAATATCGGAGCAGGAAAAACAACTTTAGTACATAAAATTGCAGAAGATTTTAACGGAAAAACAGTTTTAGAAAGATTTGCTGATAATCCGTTTTTGCCAAAATTTTATAAAGATCAAAATAGATATGCGTTTCCTTTAGAAATGTCTTTTTTAGCAGATCGTTATCAGCAATTAGCTGATGATTTGGCACAATTTGATTTGTTTAAAGATTTTATAGTTGCAGATTATCATATTTTTAAATCGCTGATTTTTGCAAAGATAACGCTTGCAGAAGACGAATATCGTTTGTATAGAAATCTGTTTGATATCATTTACAAAGAAATGCCTAAACCCGATTTGTATATTTATTTATATCAAAATACAGATCGTCTTTTGCAAAATATCAAAAAACGCGGACGAGTTTATGAACAGAATATTGAAGCTTCATATTTAGAAAAAATAAATAATGGTTACTTGGAATACATAAAATCCCAAACCGATTTGAATGTATTAATCATTGATGTTTCGGATCGTGATTTTGTAAAAAAACACGAAGATTATCTTTATATTTTGAATGAAATTAAGAAGAAGCTTAATTAAAATGCGGTAAATAGAAAATGAGACAATTAGATAATTTTTTTAGAATTATCTAATTATCAAATTGACACATTTTCTCATTATAAGAATTATCTTTTTAGCGTAAAGTGACCTCTTAAAACTGGCATAGAATCATCAACTTTTAAAGCGTACCAATAATCAGAAGAAGGAAGCGGAACTTGATTTAAAGTGCCATCCCAACTCATTTTGAATCGGCTTAATTGTGCTACTAGTTTTCCGTATCGGTCAAAAATCGTAACTACAGCTTGCGGATAATTTTCCATTCCGGTTACTTCCCAAACATCGTTGTAAGTATCATTGTTTGGAGTGAAAAATGGAGGAAAAACAAGCACTACAAATTGTTTAATGGTTCCGCCACATCCGCTTTTTTCTCGTGCATAAGCAGTTTGCAATCCGCCAGGGACATCGTAAAAAACAGTTGAATCTTGATAATTAACGCCATCAACAGAATATTCGAAATAGTTTTCTTCTTTTACAGGATAAATAATGGCTCTCGTTCCTTCAACATCAACACGTGCAATCTGTGGAACTTTGTGTTCTTCTACTACAATTTTTTTTGTGCTTTGACAGCCTTCGGAACTTGTAACAATGACGGTATATGTGCCTTCTTTGCTAACGGTAATTTGCTGGGTAGTTTCATTAGCATTTGACCATAAATAACTCATTCCAGAAATTCCTGCATCTAACGTTATAGATTGAAACTGGCATAAAGTCAAAGTTTCATCTGTAACAACTGGAGGTGTATATATTACAATGTTTACTGGAGTTCTAGTTGTATTTATGCATCCATTATTTGATGCTTCAGCATAGTAAGTCGTATTAGATGAAATTGTTGGAGTTGTAAAAGTGGTTCCTTGAGAAATATTTGTTCCACCAGTTGGTGAAGTAAACCAGCTTATAGTTCCAATATTTGAAGTGGCTTTAATCGTTACAGTTCCTGGTCCACAATTAGTATAAGTGTCTTTTTCTGCTATTGGAGTTGCAGGAGTTGCATATACATTTGCTTTTACTGATTTGCGGTTGGATTCACAACCAGCATCAACGTAATAATTTGTAGTTGCAGTTATTGTTGGAGTAGTATAAGTCGGACCTGTTGCCAATAAATTTCCGCCAACAAGAGCGTCAAACCATCTAATTGTTGATCCGACAGTTGCAGTTGCATTAAAGGTAAAACTTCCAGAATCGCATACTGGAGTTGGATCAATAGCTGGAGTTGCTAAAGGAATAGTTATTTTGGTACTCGCAGCAATTTGCAACGTAGGTTCTCCTGGCATTCCACCATATTCAACGATATATCCTTTTGGCTGATAAGCATCTCCAGAGGTAAGTGATCCTGTATTCGATAAGTCATTCCAAGAGCCTCGTATTCCTACACCGGGTTGTGTGATGTGGGCATAATCTTCATCGCCTTGCTGGTTGGGTTCTCCAGTATTCCAAAAGGCATAATTTGGCGTAGAACCATTTGCATTTCCTCTCCAAAAAATAGTTCCTGTTTCTGGGCCAGTAACCCATTTCCAGACACCTTCTGTTTCGGCATCACTTCCTCCAATCCATCCCGTTCCAGATGCTTGTTCGCCAATTAGCTTTGCTTCATCAGCAGATAATATCGTTGCTAAATATCCTTGAAGACCGTAATAAGTGCGGGCTGCAGCTGCGTCTCTTGCTGCTGTCCATGTTATTCCGATACTTGGAACATACTCGTAATAATGCTGTGTAGAGGGTAAATAGTTTGCTTTGCCCATGGTTATAGAAAATGTTCTAATTCCAGAAGCTGCAGCAGACGAATTTGTAAAGACAACATCTTTGATTGCATTCACAAAATCTGAATATAAAACATCGGCTCCCGTTGGACTAGATAATGTAAGTTTTCCTGCTGTTGCATCCCAACTTGTGGTAATAGTTGGGTGTAATGTAGGATTTGAAAGTTCTAGTTTGTCAAGGCCACTCGAATATCCTGAAGAAATCTGGATATAAAGTGCCTGTGTCCCGTTTTCGGCAATATCATGATCAATTCTAAAGTCGGTTACAATATTGATGGATGTCTGTGGACAGTAATTTTGATTTCCTTCGGCAGTAAGTTTTGGAGGATCAATTACGAAACTGCTTTTCTTTTGTTTTTTTATTTTTAAATTTTTGCTGTGTATTGAGAAGTGTGTATTCTTTTTGTTAAAAGTTTTTATATTTTCGCTTGCATGTGAAAAATTAAAACTTAAAACGGAAAATAAAAGGAAATTGATTGCTAATTTGATATTCTTCATTTGTTAAAAATATCAATTAATTGAGAATAAAAAAATAAATTTTTATTCAGGCCAATTTATTTTTTGAAACAAATCCCAAACCACAATTCCGGCACTTACAGAAATATTAAGAGAGTGTTTTGTTCCCAGCTGAGGAATTTCAATACATCCGTCACAGATTGCAACAGCTTCTTGTGATACACCATAAACCTCATTACCAAAAACCAAAGCATATTTCTGATTTTTTTCAACTTTAAAATCCTGAAGAAAAATCGCACTTTCAACTTGTTCAATAGCCAAAGTCAAAACATTTTCTTTCTTTAAGTTTTCAATAACTTCCAAAACATTATCATGATGTTCCCAAGCGACAGTTTCAGTTGCGCCAAGAGCGGTTTTATGAATTTCTTTATTTGGAGGGGTTGCAGTAATACCGCAAAGAATTATTTTTTCAATCAAAAACGCATCAGCAGTTCTAAAAACAGAACCAATATTATGCAGACTTCTAATATCGTCTAAAACTAATATTAAAGGTGTTTTCTCCGATTTTTTAAAATCTTCAATTGATTTACGTTCCAGTTCGCTGTTTTCAAGTTTTCTCATTGGTTTTAAATTCTAGTCATAAAAAAAGCTTCCAAAGATAAGGAAGCTTTTTGATTATTTTAAATGTTTCTCAGATTAGCTTTTTACTGGATCTGGTAAAACAGTACCTTTAATAGTAAGGATTTTTGTAGGTTGTCCTTCTGCGTTAGAAGTTACAGTTACAGTTTTTGTAAAAGCACCAACTCTGTCAGTAGCATATTTTACACCAATAACACCTTTAGCTCCTGGAGCAATTGGTTCTTTTGGAGTAGTAGGAACTGTACATCCGCAAGATCCTTGAGTGTTTGTAATGATTAATGGTTTTGTACCATTGTTAACAAAAACGAACTCACGTTTTCCATCTGCATTATGAGCGATAGTTCCGTAATCAATAGTTTCAGTTTCGAAAAGCATTCCTGCTCCTTCAACTTTTGCAACTTTAGCTGCTTTAGCTTTTTTAGTTGTTTGTGCATTCGTAACTGTGATACCAGCAACAGCTAACATAGCGAATAAAATTATTTTTTTCATCTTTAAGGGTCTTTTTTTAAATGATAAACAAAGCTATATAAAAAACTTAAACCACAACCTAAAAATGTCTTAAAAATATTTTAATTTTTGAAGCTTTCGATTTGCCACCAAAAAATCATAAATTCGCTGTCTTAATTTTTTCATTTAAAATATAATAATTTGGCAGCTAAAGAGAAAGTGGTGAAGGAAACACCTTTAATGAAGCAGTACAACGAAATCAAGGCTAAATATCCTGATGCATGTCTGCTTTTCAGAGTAGGAGATTTTTATGAAACCTTTGGAGAAGACGCCATTAGAGCTTCTAAAATTTTAGGGATAACCTTAACTAAAAGAGGAGCGGGTTCTGATACTGAAACAGCATTGGCTGGGTTTCCGCATCATTCTGTAAATACTTATTTGCCAAAATTGGTAAAAGCTGGACTTCGTGTTGCAATCTGCGATCAGTTGGAAGATCCAAAAATGACAAAGACCATTGTAAAAAGAGGAGTAACAGAGCTTGTAACTCCTGGAGTTTCTTTAAACGATGAGGTTTTACAATCAAAATCGAATAACTTCTTAGCATCTGTTTATTTTG
Source organism: Flavobacterium sp. LPB0248 (assembly GCF_013388355.1). Taxonomy (GTDB): domain Bacteria; phylum Bacteroidota; class Bacteroidia; order Flavobacteriales; family Flavobacteriaceae; genus Flavobacterium. The sequence goes on along the minus strand of NZ_CP058246.1, from coordinate 1,785,964 downwards.
CGAATAAAAATATCGGAATTTCTTTTTTAGATGTTTCTACAGGAGAGTTTTTAACAGCTCAAGGGAATGCTGAATATATTGATAAATTATTGCAGAATTTTAACCCAAGTGAGGTTTTAGTGCCAAAGAATAATAAAGGCGATTTTAAAACTGCTTTTGGAGAAGATTTTCATAGTTTCTATTTAGAAGATTGGATCTATAAAGAAGATTATGCATTAGAAACTTTGACAAAGCATTTTCAAACTAATTCTTTAAAAGGATTTGGTGTCGAAGAATTGAAAGAGGGGATTATTGCTTCCGGAGCAATTTTGTACTATTTGTCAGAAACGCAGCATAATCGTGTGCAACATATTACAGCGATTCAGCGTATTGCAGAAGATGCTTACGTTTGGATGGATCGTTTTACGATTAGAAACTTAGAATTATATCATAGCTATAATCCAAATGCGGTTACACTTTTGGATGTTATTGATAAAACACTTTCTCCAATGGGAGGACGTTTACTGAAGCGTTGGCTGGCTTTGCCATTGAAAGATGCGAATAAGGTAAAAGGCAGGCATGAAGTTGTGGCTTATTTAAAGTCAAATCCTGAAATCCTTCATAATATTCAATATCAAATCAAGCAGATTTCAGATTTAGAACGTTTAATTTCTAAAATTGCTGCTGGAAAAGTTTCTCCTCGTGAAATCGTGTATTTAAAGGAATCTTTGGATGCCATTATTCCAATTAAAACTCTTGCGTTGGAAAGTCCGCAGGAGGCGGTGAAAGTTATTGGAGACAGTTTGCATGCTTGCGATTTACTTCGTGAAAAAATTAAGACTACACTGAACCAAGATGCTCCAGTTGCCATTTCGAAAGGAAATGCTATTGCGAGTGGAATAAATGAGGAACTAGATGAGCTTCGTGCAATTTCGACTTCAGGAAAAGAATTTTTAGAAGGAATTGAAAAAAGAGAATCTGAAAGAACTGGTATCTCGTCATTGAAAATTTCTTTTAATAATGTTTTCGGATATTATATTGAAGTTAGAAACACACATAAAGATAAAGTTCCAGAAGAATGGATTCGTAAACAGACTTTGGTAAATGCGGAGCGTTATATTACCGAAGAATTAAAAGAATACGAAACTAAAATCTTAGGAGCTGAAGAAAAAATCTATAAAATAGAAAGCGAGCTTTTTGAGCAATTAGTAGCTTGGATTTCTACTTATATCAAGCCGGTTCAAATGAACGCGTATTTGGTTGCGCAATTAGATTGTTTGTGTTCGTTTACGCAAATGGCTGTCGAAAATCAATATGTGCAGCCCGAAATAGATGATACATTTGAATTGGATATCAAAAACGGAAGGCACCCTGTAATTGAAAAACAATTGCCAGTTGGAACGCCATATATTGCCAATGATGTTTTCTTAGACAGAGAAACACAGCAGATTATTATGATTACCGGACCTAACATGTCGGGTAAGTCGGCTATTTTAAGGCAAACGGCCTTGATTGTGCTTTTGGCTCAAATGGGAAGTTTTGTTCCTGCTGATAGTGTTAGAATGGGAATCGTAGATAAGATTTTTACTAGAGTAGGAGCTTCAGATAATATTTCGATGGGAGAATCTACTTTTATGGTAGAAATGAACGAAACAGCTTCTATTTTGAATAACCTATCAGATAGAAGTTTGGTATTGTTAGATGAGATTGGAAGAGGAACCAGTACTTATGATGGAATCTCGATTGCTTGGGCAATTGCCGAATTCTTGCACGAACATCCAGGAAGAGCTAAAACGCTTTTTGCTACGCATTATCATGAGCTGAATGAAATGACAGAATCGATGCCGAGAATCCAGAATTTCAATGTGGCCGTAAAAGAGCTTAAGGATACTGTTTTATTTGTTAGAAAACTGGTAAAAGGGGGAAGCGCTCATAGTTTTGGAATTCACGTGGCTAAAATGGCCGGAATGCCTCAATTGGTTATTTCAAAAGCGCAAAAGCTTTTAAAGAAATTAGAAAAGAATCATTCAAGTGATGCTTTAAACGGAATAAAATCGGCAAATGATGAAATGCAGATGAGTTTCTTTAATCTTGATGATCCTTTGCTGGAGGAAATAAAAGAAGAAATTTTAAATCTCGATATTAATGCAATTACGCCAGTAGAAGCATTAATGAAACTGAATGAGATCAAAAGAATGCTGGTTAAAAAATAAAATTTAAAAATTTTTCAAATTTAAACTTTAGGTTATCAGAAAGTTATAAAATAAGTAGATTTTTTTTTGAAAAAACGCTTGTGTAATTGAATAAATGTCCTAAATTTGCACTCGCAATACGAAACAAAATAAGTGTTGCGGTTCTTAATAAAATTTGAAAATGCGAAAATAGCTCAGTTGGTAGAGCGCGACCTTGCCAAGGTCGAGGTCGCGGGTTCGAGCCCCGTTTTTCGCTCTAAAACCATACAATGCTCGGATGGTGAAATTGGTAGACACGCTGGACTTAAAATCCAGTGAACAGCAATGTTCGTGCGGGTTCAAGTCCCGCTCTGAGTACTAAAGCCTCTTCTTTTGAAGAGGCTTTTTTTATTTGCAGACTTGCAGAAAATAAATTTACGCAGTAAATTTATTAGAATCTCAGAATCTCAGAATCTCAGAATCTCAGAATCTCAGAATCTCAGAATCTCAGAATCTCAGAATCTCAGAATCTCAGAATCTCAGAATCTCAGAATCTCAGAATCTCAGAATCTCAGAATCTCAGAATCTCAGAATCTCAGAATCTCAGAATCTCAGAATCTCAGAATCTCAGAATCTCAGAATCTCAGAATCTCAGAATCTCAGAATCTCAGAATCTCAGAATCTCAGAATCTCAGAAAAAAAAATCAACAATCTAATATCTAAATTTTATAAATGGGTGCTTTTGTAATTAGCAAGCGATTTAATGATGAATATAAGTTTACGTTTACTTCTCGAAAAGGGAAGGTTATTTTTACGAGTTTGAGTTATGAGTTGAGGTTTGAGTGTGAAGAGGATATTGAGAAGTTTAAAGCAAATGTAGAGCTTGCGAAATTTTTGAAGTTTAAGGGTTCTGGAGGAAAGTATTTTTTTAAATTGATGTTGGGTGAAGTTCATTTTGCTACAAGTCGAAAATACAGTACGGAATTGCTTTTGCAGAAAGGGATAAAAGAAATTGTAACGTATTCTTCTAGGTCGGAAATTTTGGATTTCTCTTCGAGTGAGTCGATTTTTGGTGATGAGAAGGTTGAGGAAGAAATGGAAGAGGCGGCTGAATAAATAAAAAAAGCGTTCATAATTTATGAACGCTTTTTTTATTGCTTTTGGATTAATGGAAAAATTAATCACAAAAAAAACCATCTAAAAGATGGTTTTAAAATCGTTAGAACTTAGGTTCTAATTATTTTTTTACTTCTTCTACTTTAGCAGCAGCAGAATCAACTTTAGCAGCAGCAGAATCAACAGTTGCAGCAGCAGAATCAACAACAGCAGCAGCTGAATCAACAGCAACAGCAGTAGAATCTACAGCAGGAGCTTCAGCAGCAGCGTCAGCTTTTTTACAAGATACAACAGTTAATACAGCAACAACAGCTAAACTTAAAAATACTTTTTTCATCTTACTTTATTATAAAAGGTTAATTATTAATTCGTGGCAAAGATATAAATTTTTTAATATGTAAAATATTTTTTCACTTTTTTTTTAAAATATTTTCCTTACTCACGTTTATCTTATTTATCAAAGAATATGCCAAAATTATAAATTTTTCTTAAATTATCTAATTTCTAGTCTAAATTATTTTTTATTGAATAATCTTTATGAAAATCAGCTATTTAGTTTCTTAGATTTAGGGTTTGTTTCGTTTTTTAAGAGTATTTAAGCAGAATCACTTTTGCTTATTTCTTCAAATTTAACACCTTTGTCAAATCAAAAGGTTATGAGATGCGCTTCATAATCGTTTCAGTGGCTCCTTTGTTGTCTTGAATAAACGATTTGCAGATTTTGCTTTTTTCTTCTAGAAAGTTTTTATCATTCAATAATTGGTCAAAAACTGCTTTAAGTTCTGCGTTTGTCGATATTGTTAAACAACCGCCAATTTCAACTAAAGCGATAGCTTCTGCAAAATTCGAATAGTTTGGGCCAATTACAATTGGAATTCCAAAAGTTGCAGGTTCTAATATATTATGTATTCCTGGGTTTCCAAATCCGCCTCCTACGTATGCGATTGTTCCATAGCTGTAAATCTTGGTCAAAATGCCAATTGTATCTATTATAAGAACATTATAATTACATAAATCTTTGTTTTCTTTTTCTGAGAATAAAATGGTTGATTTTGTGATCTTCGACAAAAGATCTAAAATTTGATCTGGCTTGATATTATGTGGAGCAATAATGAATTTTACATTTTCAGGAGCATGATTGATATACTCAGCAATTAATACTTCGTCTTTTGGCCATGAGCTACCAACGACAATTGTTGGTTGATTGTTTTTAAAATTCTCTACAAAATCTAAGCGATTGTCTCTTTCTAAAATAGTATTTACACGATCAAAACGGGTGTCGCCAGAAACAATTACATTTTTAAAACCAAGTGATTCTATTTTTTGTTTAGAGCTTTCATTCTGAACAAAAAAATAGGTGAAGGCATTTAATGCTTTTCGATAAAAACCGCCGTACCACTTAAAGAACATTTGATTGTCTCTGAAAATTCCGGAAATTAAATAAGTAGGAGTTTTGCTTTTTTCTAATTCCTTTAAATAGTTTAGCCAAAATTCGTATTTAATAAAAAATGCAAATTCAGGATGAACTAGTTTTAAAAATCTTTTTGCATTGCTTTTAGTGTCAAGCGGTAAATAAATGGTCACATCGGCAACTGTGTTATTTTTACGCACTTCGTATCCAGATGGTGAGAAAAAGGTTATAATAATTTTGTGAGATGGATATTTTTTTTTGATTTCTTCAATTACAGGAAGCCCTTGTTCGTACTCGCCCAATGAAGCAGAATGAAACCAGATGGTTTTATCGTTTGCTTTAATTTTTTCTTCTAAAATTGAAAATACATTTTTTCGGCCTTCAATAAAAAGCTTAATTTTCGGACTAAATAGCGCTACGATTTTTAAGAAAAATCCTGCTATGTAAATGGTTAGATTATATAAAAAAAGCATGTAATTTTTTTTGCAGCTAAATTACATTTCTTTCGACTATTTTCATTGGTTTGAAGCTATTAATAACTATTTTTGTTCTTCCTTTTAAAGATTTCTGTCCGAAAACAGTGTCTTTAATTTTTTAAATACATTCAAAATGAAAAAAATACAAATGGTTGACTTAAAGAGTCAATACGAAAAAATAAAATCTACTGTAGATGCTTCAATTCAAGAAGTTTTAGATACAAATACTTATATCAACGGACCTTTAGTTCATCAATTTCAAAAGAATCTTGAAGATTATTTAGGGGCAAAACATGTTATTCCTTGTGCCAATGGTACAGACGCGTTGCAGATTGCAATGATGGGATTAGATCTGAAACAAGGAGACGAAGTTATTACTGCCGATTTTACTTTTGCAGCAACTGTTGAGGTTATTGCATTGTTGCAATTAACTCCAGTTTTGGTTGATGTTGATTTACATAATATGAACATCGATATTGAAGCGGTTAAAAAAGCAATTACACCAAAAACAAAAGCGATTGTTCCAGTTCATTTATTTGGACGTGCAGCTAATATGGATGCAATTATGGAAATTGCTAAAGAGCATAATTTATATGTAATCGAAGATAACGCTCAAGCAATTGGTGCAGATTATATTTCTAAATCTGGATCAAAAGTGAAAGTAGGTACAATTGGTCACGTTGCGGCAACTTCATTCTTCCCTTCTAAAAACCTAGGTTGTTATGGAGATGGAGGAGCAATTTTTACAAATGATGATAAACTAGCGCACATCATCCGCGGAATTGTAAATCACGGAATGTATGAGCGTTACCACCATGATGTTGTGGGAGTGAATTCTCGTTTGGATAGTATTCAAGCTGGAGTTTTAAATGCTAAATTACCGTTGTTAGATGAGTATAATGCAGCGCGTCGTTTGGCGGCAACAAAATACAATGCAGCTTTTGCTGGAAATGCAAAAATTATTACTCCAGATTTTGATGCAAATGAGAATGATCACGTTTTTCATCAATACGTTTTAAGAATTTTAAACGCAGATAGAAATGCTTTAATGCAGCATTTATTAGATAAAGGAATTCCATGTGCAATTTATTATCCAATTCCATTGCATTCTCAAAAAGCATATTTAGATCCTCGTTATAAAGAGGAGCAATTTCCGGTTACAAATCAATTAGTACAGGAAGTAATTGCTTTGCCAATGCACACAGAACTTGACGACGAACAAATTAAATTTATTACCGATTCTGTTTTAGAATTTTTGAATAAATAAATAATGAAAAGAGTTGGTCTTTTACTTTTAATGATTTTTCTTCAGTTTTCGGTTTTTGCTCAAAAAACGAATTCTAAAGAAGAGAATGCCGTTAGCAGTCAGGTTGAGATTTTGCGTCAGGCAATGATTGATGCTGATGAAGCGAAATTGAAAGCGCTAACTTCCGACAAATTAAATTATGTCCACTCAAATGGTAATTTTCAAAACCAAGCTGAATTTATAGAAGGAATAGTAAGTGGAAAATCTGATTTTGTTTCGATCGATTTTCAGAACCAAACTATAACTATTCAGAACGATGTTGCCATAGTTCGACATGTTTTATCGGCTCATACCAAAGACGATGGAATAGATCGAGATATTAAAATAGGAATAATGCTCGTTTGGCAGAAACAAAAAGGCAAATGGGTTTTAATTGCTAGACAAGCTTATAAATTAACTACATAAAACAACCACAAAAAAATGAAAGTATTAGTAACAGGAGGATTAGGATTTATCGGTTCTCACACCGTAGTCGAATTACAAAATGAAGGCTTCGAAGTGGTGATTATTGATAATCTTTCGAATTCTTCAGAAGATGTTTTAAAAGGAATTACCGCGATTACAGGAAAAACGCCTTTATTCGAGAAAATTGATTTAAGAGAGAAAAGTGCCGTTCGGGATTTTTTTAAAAAACATAATGATGTTACTGGTGTCATTCATTTTGCAGCTTCAAAAGCGGTTGGTGAAAGTGTTGAGCAGCCTTTACTGTATTATGAAAACAACATTAGCAGTTTAGTTTACCTTTTACAAGAATTACAGCAAAAACCTGAAGCAAGTTTTATTTTTAGTTCTTCTTGTACAGTTTACGGTCAAGCCGAAAAAATGCCAATTACAGAAGATGCTCCGGTTCAGGCAGCGATGTCTCCTTACGGAAACACCAAACAGATTGGAGAAGAAATTATTACAGATACAGCTAAAGTTACCAATATCAGCGCTATTTTATTACGTTACTTTAATCCAGTAGGAGCACACGAATCTGTAGAGATTGGTGAGTTGCCATTAGGAGTTCCTCAAAATTTAGTGCCATTTATTACGCAAACTGGAGTAGGATTGCGTCAGGAATTATCGGTTTTTGGAAATGATTATCCAACACCAGACGGAACTGCTGTTCGTGATTACATTCACGTCGTAGATTTAGCAAAAGCACACGTAATTGCTTTACAGCGTTTGTTAAACAAAAAGAACTTGGCAAAAGTAGAAACTTTCAATTTAGGAACAGGAAAAGGAAGTTCTGTTCTGGAAGTCATTCACAGTTTTGAAAAAGTCAGCGGTAAAAAACTGCCTTATAAAATGATGCCTCGTCGTGAAGGTGATATTACTGAAGCTTACGCAAATACAGATAAGGCAAATAATGTCTTAGGATGGAAGGCTGAACTAAGTTTAGACGAAGCAATGGCAAGTGCTTGGAAATGGGAACAAAAAGTGAGGAATAAATAGTTTTTTAAATAAAATTATAAATTTTAAGATCCCAGATTATAGCAATATAGTTTGGGATTTTTTTTAACTGGCATTTTATGAAACAGAATTTAGATTATAAATTAATATTTGCCTTAGCGGCTGTTGGAATTGTTTGGGGTACAACATTTTTAGGAATTAAGGTGGCAGTTGAAACGATTCCGCCTTGGTTTGTAACTTCAATTCGTCAGGGATTGGCGGGATTGATTATGATGACGATTTTATTATTCAAAAAAGAATTAGAATGGATTGGTTGGGAGAATTTCAAACAACAGCTTATTGCTTCGGTTTTAATGCTTGTGATTGCAAATGGTTTTACAACAATTGCAGAGCAGAATATTCCAAGCGGACTAGCATCGGTCATAAATGCGGTGACTCCAATTCTTATTTTCTTGGGTAGTATTATGTTTGGATTGCAAAAAATGAGTTTAAAAGGATTTACAGGAGTGATTATTGGGTTTTCTGGTGTAGTTTTTATTTTTAAAGATGGACTTGTATCGTTTTTAGATGCTAATTACAGAACAGGAATGATGTTTATGGGATTTGCAATTTTGGCTTGGGCAGCAGGGACAATTTATACCAAAACGCATGCTAATAAATCGAAAAACATAACCCTCAATTTGTTTTATCAATTTACAATCGCATCTTGTATTCAGTTAGTTTTGGCTTCAATTTTTTCGCCAAATCCTGACTTTAGTTCGTGGAGTTCAAGAAGTATTTTTGCGGCTTTGTATTTATCAATCTTTGGATCTGTGATTGCTTTCTTCTGTTATAATTATGCTTTAAAACATGTTACAGCGGTTCAAGTTTCTATTTTGTCCTATATCAATACCATAATTGCGGTTTTCTTGGGCTGGTTGCTTTTGGATGAAGTAATTACAATTGATTTTATTATTGCTACAGCTCTTATTATCCTTGGAGTTTTTATTGTGAATTACAAAAAGAAGGAAAAGAAAACTTTATAATGTAAATTCTAAAAGCATATATCTTTTTTATTTTTCTTTTAGTATGTCATTTCTGTAAAGGTTAGATATTTCGGTAACAAAATTTAACTTTAATAAATTTTGTTGCGATGAGAAATAACAGTCAGGATTCAACATTAGAAAGAAACTATTTAGAGAAGTATCGATTTTTGATAAGAGAATATGAGCAGGTAAAAAGTAAAACTCATCCAGTGCATAAAAAGGCGATGGATTTTTATAAGGCAAATGACACCTGCAGAAAAAGTTTCTTAAAGTATTATAACCGCTATAAGCAGAGCGGTAAGTCTTTAGATTTACTGCCTCAAAAACGTGGTCCAAAATACAAGACAAGACGTCCTTTACCTTTTATAGAACAAAAAGTAATTGAATTAAGAGAAAAAGGAAACAATAAATATGAAATTGTTAGTATCTTAAATCCCAGATTAGGAAAACATACACCTTCATATTCTGGAGTTTATAATATTTTAAAACGGCATAGAATAAACAGGTTAACTCCGAAGATTAAAAAGAATCATCAGAAAATAATCAAGGAAAGAATGGGACAGCTGGGTCATATTGATTGTCATTATTTAAGTAAAAGTATAATTCGTGGAGAAAACAAAAAGCTTTATTTAGTCTGTGTAATTGATGATTACAGCCGGATTGCTTGGGCTGAATTAGTTTCAGATATTACCAGTTTAACAGTAATGTTTGCTTCATTAAAATGTTTAAATATCTTAAGCAGCCATTATGAAATAAAATTTGAAGAGATATTATCTGATAATGGAGCTGAATTTGGACCTAAAACAAGCAAAGTAAAAAGCCAGCATCCTTTTGAAAGAATGCTTATGGAATTAGGCATAGTGCACAGATATACAAAGCCATATAGACCACAGACAAACGGTAAAGTAGAGCGCTTTTGGAGAACTCTAGAAGAAGATTTATTAAGAGATACTGATTTTGATTCTCAAGAAGAACTAAAAGAAGAATTATTACAATACTTATATTATTATAATCATGAAAGACCGCATCAAGGTATTGATGGTAAAAAACCGATCGAAATGATAAATCCGTTACCGAAATAAGTGACTTTTACAATTTCGACGAAGGAGAAATCTTCGCAAGTAGCTCGGCAAAGTTTTTGGACTTTCTATGTAGAGTTTCTTACGAAGATTTCTCCTTCGTCGAAATGACAAAAAGCTCTGAAAAATCTATTTTTCAGAGCTTTTTTTATGTGTATTGTTTTTAACTGAAAACTGTAACTGCGACTGAACACTTAAAAATTAAGCATTAGCAACAGCAGCTTCTTTATCAATTTTATTAATCAATCCAGTTAATACTTTTCCTGGACCAACTTCAGTAAACAAAGTCGCACCGTCGGCGATCATTTGCTGAACAGACTGAGTCCATTTTACTGGAGCAGTCAATTGAATGATTAAGTTCTTTTTAATTTCATTAGCATCAGAAACTGCGCTTGCAGTTACGTTTTGATACACTGGGCAAATAGGAGCAGAGAAAGTAGTTGCTTCAATTGCAGCAGCCAATTCTTCTCTCGCTGGTTCCATCATTGGAGAGTGGAAAGCTCCTCCAACAGGTAAAATTAAAGCACGTTTTGCTCCGGCAGCTTTCATTGCTTCACAAGCTTTTTCAACAGCAGTAGTTTCACCAGAAATTACTAATTGTCCTGGGCAGTTATAGTTTGCAGCAACTACGATACCGTCAATAGAAGCGCAAACTTCTTCGACAACATTATCAGCTAAACCTAATACAGCAGCCATTATAGAAGGAGTGATCTCGCAAGCTTTTTGCATTGCAAGAGCACGTTGAGAAACTAATTTTAAACCATCTTCAAAAGATAAAGTTCCGTTAGCAACCAAAGCTGAAAATTCTCCTAATGAGTGCCCTGCAACCATTTCCGGTTTAAAATCCTCTAAAGTTTTCGCTAAAATAACAGAATGTAAAAATACTGCAGGCTGTGTAACTTTAGTTTCTTTTAGTTCTTCGGCAGTGCCTTCAAACATGATATCTGTAATTCTGAAACCTAATATTTCATTAGCTTTTTCGAATAATTCTTTGGCTAAAGCCGAATTTTCATAAAGGTCTTTACCCATTCCTGTGAATTGTGCACCTTGACCTGGAAATACGTATGCTTTCATTTGTCTAATTTGTTTTTTATTTTTTTGGAATTGAAAATTAGCTTCAATTGAAAGGCAAAAATAATACTTTTTTATTTCGTATAATCCTTAAACATGTAAATCCATGCTAATCGTGAAAATCGTAGATTGAAAGAAGTGAGCAAAGTAATCACAACAGCAATAATTGGAATGATTCGTAAATCGAAATTTTTCTCAAAGAAAAACTGTGCAATACAATAGGTGGCAATTCCTTGAGCGACTGTTAATCCGTAGTTTACATACATGGCGCCAAAGAAATAACCAGGTTCTTTTTGGAATTTATAATTGCAATGACTGCAGTATTCATTCATCTTTGGAAGACGAAAAGTCAGAAAAATATTTTTGTCTGTAAAGACTTTTCCTTTATGACAAACAGGACATTCGTTGCTTAAAATATGAGTTAGTGCATTTGACATGACTTTGATGTTTTTTATTTGCACAAAGGTAATTCGGAGTAGAATAAAAGTCTTTTTAGTATCTTCGCTTATTATAGCATAATAAAGACATTTTTATGAAAAGATATCCGATTTATAGTGTTCAGAATTTTAGCTGTAACGACATTCATCGCGATTTTTATGTGAATACTTTTAAAGAACATTTGAAAAGTCACAGTTTTGTCGAAGAACCGCATCGTCATGACTCGTATTTAATGGTTTTTTTTACAAAAGGTTCAGGATTGCATGAAGTCGATTTTGACCAGTTCGAAATTAAAAGAGGAAGCCTTTTTGTGCTACAGCCTGGACAAATGCATCATTGGAATTTATCTAAAGACGTTCAAGGTTTTGTAATTATCTTTTCACAGGAATTGTACAATCTGTATTTCGGACAGAAAAAAATCAACGACTATAGTTTTTATCACTCCATTCAAAACCGACCAGAAATGGTTTTTGAAGAAAAAGAAATCCCGAAAATCCAACCTTATTTCGATTTACTGATTCAGGAAAATAGCCAAGACAATAAATATCAATTAGATAAATTGTTGAATTTACTAGACTGTATTCACATCGAAGTGGCAAGAAAATATGGCGAAACGTATTCACATCAAACGCATTCTTACAATATCAAAATCAATAAGTTTGAATCACTTTTAGAAGAATATTTCAGAACTGAGAAATTGCCTTCGTTTTATGCAGAAAAACTAAATATTACACTGAAGCATTTAAACAGAATCTGCAACGAAATCCTTCAAAAAACAGCAACAGAAGTTATTACAGACCGAGTAATTCTGGAAATAAAAAGAATGCTGATCGACAAACAATTAGCAGTAAATGAAGTAGCATTCAAAGTCGGTTACGAAGATTATTCATATTTCTCTCGTTTCTTCAAAAAACAAACCGGAATGTCGCCGACTGAATTTAGAAACACGGTACGTTGATTTTTTATAGCCACGAATTCAAGAATTTTATTTGCCACAGATTAAAAAATCCAAATAATTATTTTAATCTGTGGCATTAAATATTTTCAGTGTTTAGGATAAATAAATTCGTGAATTCGTGGCTATAAAAAAAGCCCTGCAAAATGCAGAGCTTCAATAACCAACCAATTAAATCCGAGAATGCTTAATTAGGCTTGTTTTACAAATTGTAATTCAATGTTCAAACGAACTTCTTCTCCAACTAAAACACCACCTGTTTCAAGAGCCGAGTTCCAATTTAAACCCCAATCTTTACGATTGATTTTTCCTTCTATGCTTAAACCTACTTTTGTATTTCCCCAAGGATCAGTCATGATTCCGCTAAACTCAACTGGGAATTTTACTGTTTTAGAAACACCTTTGATGTTTAAATCTCCAGTTAATTCAAATTCACCATCGTTGATTTTTTTGAAAGAAGAAGATTTGAAAGTTAATTTTGGATGATTTTCAGCATCAAAGAAGTCACCGCTTCTTAAATGTCCGTCACGATCTGCATTTGCAGTATCTACTGAAGCGATATCAGCAGAAAAACTGAAATCTGCATTATCAAAACTATCTCCTTCTGTGATTGCAGAAGCTTCATAAGTTCCAAATTTTCCTGAAACATTTGTAAACATCATGTGTTTAACTTTAAAACCAATTTCTGAGTGAGTTGGGTCAATTGACCATTTTGTAGTTGCCATAATTTTATTTTTTTAAATATTTAATTTCATTTTGATAGGACAAAGTTACGGTGACAGTTGTCCTGAAGCACTTAACCTAGATTAAGAAATAAAAAATGTGATGTTTTTTGCCACAGATTACACAGATTAAAAGGATTAAAAGAAATATTGCCACGAATTTCCACAAATTTCAATTCAATTTATTTCGAGCAATTGCTACGCCTGTTCGCTATCGCTCAAGTCGTGGCGAAAAAAATCAATTTAATCCTTTTAATCTGTGGCGAAAAAACTAATGCTTAAAGCTTAGCTTTTGTTATTCATATAAAATGTCAGCGCTCCCGACGGACATTTATTAACAGTAGAAATTATTTTCTCAGTTGTAGACTGCTCTGGTGTAATCCACGGTTTTTCTTTTGGGCGAAAAACATCCGGATTGTTTTTGACACAATTTGCCGAGTGAATACATTTTCCAGATTGCCACACAATCGTAACTTCTCCGTTTGTATATTCTTTAGTGAGGTTGTTTGGATTCATGGTTTAAAATTTTAAGGATTAGTTTTAATTTTAAAGTCAGACCAATTTTCTTATTTATAAAGTTAGTCTTTCTTTTTTAAAATTGAGCAAAAAAAGAAACGATAATAGTCTGATTTTCAGATTTATTATCGTTTCGAGGTACAGGTATTAATTGTTTTTGTTTGAATTAATAATTCATCGGAATGTCCATTAATAAAAATTCAGCGTCTGTATTTGCTTTAATATTCAACGTATCAGTTCCTGAAATTCCAACCGCATCACGAGTATTTAATTCTTGACCGTTGATGGTTACATTTCCTTTTAAAACGAAAGCATAAACTCCGTTTCCTTCTTTTTTGATTTTATATTCTGTTGCAGTTCCTGCATCAAAATTCCCCATGTTGAACCAAGCATCTTGGTGAATCCAAACACCTTCGTCATCGGCATTTGGAGATAAAACTTGTGCCAATTTATTATGTCTGTCAGCAACGTTTAAAGTAATTTGCTGGTAACGTGGTGTAACGTTTCTTTTGTTTGGAAACAACCAAATCTGCAACAGTTTAGTCTGCTGATCTGCATTCGGGTTAAACTCGCTATGTTGAATTCCAGTTCCGGCACTCATTACCTGAATGTCTCCGTTTTTAATAACTTCAGTATTTCCCATACTGTCTTTGTGAGCCAAATCACCTTCTAACGGAATTGTAATAATTTCCATATTATCATGAGGGTGAGTTCCAAATCCCATTCCAGCAGCAATTGTATCGTCATTCAAAACACGAAGTGCTCCAAACTGAATTCTATCTGGATTGTACCAGCTCGCAAAACTAAAGCTATGATAAGCGTTTAACCATCCGTGATTTGCATTTCCTCTTGTGTCTGCTTTGTGCAATACTATATTTTCCATGATTTTGTCTTTTATTGATTTTGATAGTACAAAGATACAGCCGATGTAAACGAAAAGCACTTAATGTAGATTAAGAAAAGATTCTGAGGTTTTAAGGTGCTGAGATACTAAGTTTTTTTCTGGAGCAGAAAGAATCGTTTTCAAAAGACGTTTAGTCCCGCTATCCGTTACAATCTTTTGTGGTGAACCCCACCACAAAAGGATTTCCACTTCTATCGGGGCTATGCGAGAAGTTTCATTTTTATAAGAAGGTTCAAAGGTGCAAAGTTGCAGAGGTACAAAGGTTTTACCTCAAAGTAATCGCATGGTTTGTCATTTCTGTAAAGGTTAGATATTTCGGTAACAAAATTTAACTTTAATAAATTTTGTTGCGATGAGAAATAACAGTCAGGATTCAACATTAGAAAGAAACTATTTAGAGAAGTATCGATTTTTGATAAGAGAATATGAGCAGGTAAAAAGTAAAACTCATCCAGTGCATAAAAAGGCGATGGATTTTTATAAGGCAAATGACACCTGCAGAAAAAGTTTCTTAAAGTATTATAACCGCTATAAGCAGAGCGGTAAGTCTTTAGATTTACTGCCTCAAAAACGTGGTCCAAAATACAAGACAAGACGTCCTTTACCTTTTATAGAACAAAAAGTAATTGAATTAAGAGAAAAAGGAAACAATAAATATGAAATTGTTAGTATCTTAAATCCCAGATTAGGAAAACATACACCTTCATATTCTGGAGTTTATAATATTTTAAAACGGCATAGAATAAACAGGTTAACTCCGAAGATTAAAAAGAATCATCAGAAAATAATCAAGGAAAGAATGGGACAGCTGGGTCATATTGATTGTCATTATTTAAGTAAAAGTATAATTCGTGGAGAAAACAAAAAGCTTTATTTAGTCTGTGTAATTGATGATTACAGCCGGATTGCTTGGGCTGAATTAGTTTCAGATATTACCAGTTTAACAGTAATGTTTGCTTCATTAAAATGTTTAAATATCTTAAGCAGCCATTATGAAATAAAATTTGAAGAGATATTATCTGATAATGGAGCTGAATTTGGACCTAAAACAAGCAAAGTAAAAAGCCAGCATCCTTTTGAAAGAATGCTTATGGAATTAGGCATAGTGCACAGATATACAAAGCCATATAGACCACAGACAAACGGTAAAGTAGAGCGCTTTTGGAGAACTCTAGAAGAAGATTTATTAAGAGATACTGATTTTGATTCTCAAGAAGAACTAAAAGAAGAATTATTACAATACTTATATTATTATAATCATGAAAGACCGCATCAAGGTATTGATGGTAAAAAACCGATCGAAATGATAAATCCGTTACCGAAATAAGTGACTTTTACAATTTCGACGAAGGAGAAATCTTCGCAAGTAACTCCGCAAAGATTGAAATTATAAAATGATTTTTTGCTTCAGATTAATCGTATGGTTTGTCATCCTGAGGAACGAAGGATCGCACAAGAAATTCCGCCTGCATAATCGCCAATCTTTGTCGACTTCCGAGTGTGATCCTTCGTTCCTCAGGATGACAAGATTACGTTGAGTAATTGTATTGAAAGAAATAATCTTTAGGACTTAGGGGCATTGCGAGATTATTAAAAAACTTTTACTTAATCCTAACTAATTTCCCTTTTCCAACCACTTCATCAAGATAATTAGTAGAAGAACTTTTCTTGTCATGCATAAAAAAAGGAATAGTATCTTTTTCGATTTGATCTTTTGAAATACTTATAACTAAATCCGTATTAATGAAATTATCCAATACTATTTTGTTGCCATAAGAAACTTTTCCTTTTGGTAGATATTTGTTATCGAAGGCAAAAATGCTGTCCTTAAAAGTAATTTTATCTTTTTGGATATAAGTATTGTCCTCTTCAATCAAGTAATTGTAACGGCCAATAAGTTTGTCTGTTTTCTGAGTAAAACTAATTAAAAACAGTGTAGTTATTAAGGCAAAATATTTCATGGCATTCTAGCTATATTGATTCATAAATTGCTGTACAACAGCATCGGTATTCTCATGTCGTTTTTTTCTTTCTAAAACAATTGGCGGTGCTGTTCTTTCCAGACAATCCTGAACAGCACAGGTTTCGCAAGTTACACCAACAATTCGTTTCACCAAAGGTTTTCCATCAATGACCTTGAATTTCTTTTTCATTGTCGGATTAATTAAAATTCCAACCGAAATACTTCGAATAGTATCATGTAAAAAAGGATCTTTTGTAGCCGATGAAAATACTAGATATTCGTTTCCGCTATTCGCATAACTGGAAATTTGCGCATCAAAAAAATGAGATTTATTTTGTTTGATAGCTTCATCAATTGTTTTTACCGAAACCCATCTTCTGCAATAATGCTCGTTGGTTTCGTTGGCGTGCGGTTCCTGTTGATGTGTAATGTGTAATTCTTTATTAATTTGGTAAACATCAGAACCAATACGGTGAGATAATCTTAAAAAGAATAAATTTTTCAGCTGAAAATCTTTCGGTAATAAATTGGTCAATCGTTGATAAAAAGATTCAGGCGAAACTTCAAAACTTTCAATTAATTGAACAAATTCTTCAGGTTTCGGATTCTCATTTTCTAAAAAAGAATTGATTTTATCCACCACTAATTTTCTCGGTAATAATAGAGCACCGGCAAAATAAGAAGCGTAAAAATTATGCAGAACCTGATCGAAATTTTCAAACTTAATCCAACTGAAAGTCAGTAAACGATCGGATATTTTTAGATAGTTATAAGCAATTTCTTTAGCTAAAATAAAAGCTTTCTGCGGAGCATCAAGTTCAGTTGAAAGCAATAAAGTTCTGCTTTTTGGAACATAAATCGAACGCAAATCGCCCAAAGCTTCCTGATCTGTAAACGCTATTTCTCTGATGTTGTATTCGTATTCTTCTTTTAAAATTGCTTCCAGTTCTTCAATGCTAATTTTAGAATCTAAATTAATTTGAAAAGACTTCGAAAATGCAATTACTTTTTCTTCTAAATCTTCAAAATAATTGCTGTGCGCTTCCTGATACGAACGCAAAGCGGCTAAAAAGAAACTTTCACGACTTAAATTATAATGCTGTGCAATTTCGATAATCGTACTGATAAAAGCATTGACTTTTGCCGGAGCATTGGCTATAATATCAATTAAATCGGCTTCCTGAATTCCGAAAAGTTCCAGCGGAATTTCTTTTAAAATACCTGATTTTAAGATTTCGCCAATAGGAGCGAGGTTGTTATCGAGTTTTAAAGACACCATTTGGTCATAGGTCACGTCCAAATGTTCGCAGAGTAATAAAATTTTATCTGTTTTTGGATATTTTTTCCCCTTTTCAATCTCGTTTAAGTACGATTTTGAAAGATTGGTCAATTTGGCCAAGCCAAAAAGTGACAGATTTTTTTGGGTGCGGACTTGCTTCAGTTTTAATCCGAAGATCAGCTTTATATAGTCTTTTTCGATATCCATGAACCAAATATAGGTATTCTAAAAATAATCGCCAAAAAATTATTTTTCATTTTTAGCGAACGTTCGCTTGTTTTGTAAAAAACTTTTTTCTAATATTGTGGTGTAGAAAATATTAATTATCAGTTTGTTATGAATTTTTGTTTTTGAAAAACATAGAATCGATTCAATTACTGCTAATGAAATTAAAAACCACAGCTATGAAAAACCAATTAGAAATTACCGAAACGGCAATGGAATTTTTAGCCGAAAAGAAGCTTCGTTATCCAAAGATCTGGACAGAAGAAGCCATTGTTTTTATAACTGAATTGCATAGAAAATTCGAATCACAACGAAAACTATTGCTTTTACAGCGTGAGCAAAAACAAGTCACTTTTGATCAGGGAATTATGCCGGTTTTTATTCCAGAAACCAAAAGTGTGAGAGAAGGAAGTTGGAAAGCTGGAGAAATTCCGAAGGATTTACTGGATCGTAGAGTAGAAATTACTGGACCTGTTGATCGAAAAATGATCATCAATGCTTTGAATTCGGGAGCAAAAACCTTCATGGCCGATTTTGAAGATAGCACTTCGCCAACGTGGCAAAACTTGATGGACGGACAGGTAAATTTGATTGATGCGGTAAACAAAACAATCACGTTTACTGATTTGGTAAAACAGAAATCGTATCATTTAAATGAAAAAATCGCAACGTTAATTGTACGTCCGAGAGGTCTGCATTTGCCAGAAAAACATGTTCTAGTTGAAGGAAATGAAGTTTCGGGTTCTTTGATAGATTTTGGTTTATATGTTTTTCATAATCATAAACGACTTTTAGAAAACAATTCTGGACCGTATTTCTACATTCCGAAATTAGAGCATTATCTGGAAGCGCGTTGGTGGAATAATGTAATTGATTTTACCGAGGATTATTTAAAACTGAACAGAGGAACGATAAAAGTGACGGTTTTAATTGAAACTATAACGGCAAGTTTTCAGCTGGATGAAATTATTTACGAATTGAAAGAACATATCGTTGGCTTAAACTGCGGACGCTGGGATTATATTTTCTCTTATATCAAAAAGTTTAGAAAAAATCCAAGATTCATCGTTCCAGATCGTGATCAGGTAACTATGACTTCGCCTTTTATGAATGCGTACTCTAATCTGGTAATTCAAAGATGTCATAAAAGAGGAATTCATGCGATTGGTGGAATGGCAGCACAGATTCCGATTCGAAACGATGAAGAAGCCAATGCAGTCGCTTTCGCAAAAGTAAGAACCGATAAAGAGCGTGAAGTTAAAAATGGACATGACGGCACTTGGGTAGCGCATCCGGATTTAGTTGCAATAGCAAAAGAGATTTTTGATAAAGGAATGCCAACTCCAAATCAGATTCATGTAAAAAGAGAACATCGAAAAATTACAGAAGCCGATTTGATTGAACCACCAATTGGGCTGATAACTGAAAACGGTGTTCGCAAAAACATCAACGTTGGAGTTTTATATCTGGCTTCATGGCTAAACGGACAAGGCGCAGCTGCATTGCATAATTTGATGGAAGATGCCGCAACGGCCGAAATTTCGAGATCACAATTATGGCAATGGCTTCAGAATAAAGTGATTTTGGATAATGGACGAAAATTAGATTTGGCTTATTATCATGAATTGGCTTTAGATGAATTCAGAAAAATCAAGGAAGAACTAGGAGAGGAAAATTATGAAAAACAACAATTTCCATTAGCCGAAAAAATGCTGGAAAGACTGGTTGTAAACCTGCATTTTGTAGATTTTCTTACTCTTCCATGTTATAAATATCTATAAACTTTTAAAATCTGCTCAATCTGCCAGATCTGCGAGCGAATAAATTTTTCTCACAGATTTAGCAGATAAGGCAGATAAAATAAGAGAAAAAATCAGTCTGGTTAAGCTGAACACTTAAAACTTTGACTGAACACTAAAAAACGAACCACTTTAACTAAACTATATTATGAAAACAACAGAAGACAGAATTCAGGAATTGATTAACGATTGGATTACAAACCCGAGATGGAAAGGAGTAGAGCGTCCTTATACTGCGAGTGAAGTAGTTACGCTTCAAGGTTCGTATAAAATTGAGCATTCTATTGCCAAAATGGGGGCAGAAAAATTATGGAGAAAGTTAAAAAGTCAGGATTATGTTGCGGGTTTGGGAGCGTTGACTGGAAATCAAGCGATTCAGGAAGTCGATGCGGGTTTAGAAGCGATTTATTTAAGCGGATGGCAGGTTGCAGCTGATGCAAATCTGGCGGGAGAAATGTATCCTGACCAATCGCTTTACCCGGTAAACAGTGTTCCGATGGTGGTGAAAAAGATCAACAACGCTTTACTTCGTGCCGATCAGATTCAGACTGTAAATAATATTGAAGATAGAAAAGATTATTTAGTTCCAATTGTAGCTGATGCCGAAGCTGGTTTTGGAGGCAACTTAAATGCTTTCGAATTAATGAAATCTATGATTGAAGCTGGAGCTTCTGGAGTTCATTTTGAAGATCAGCTGAGTTCTGCTAAAAAATGCGGACACTTGGGCGGGAAGGTTTTAGTTCCCACTCAGGAAGCAATCAATAAATTAATTGCAGCACGACTGGCTTCAGATGTTATGGGTGTTTCAACTTTAATAGTTGCTCGAACAGATGCTGATGCTGCAAATTTACTAACAAGCGATGCCGATCCTAGAGACAAAAAATTTCTAACAGGAGAAAAAACGGCTGAAGGTTTCTTCTATGTGAAAAACGGAATTGATCAGGGAATTGCAAGAGGTTTAAGTTACGCGCCTTATGCCGATTTGATTTGGATGGAAACCAGTAATCCGGATTTGGATTATGCAAGGAAATTTGCAAAAGCAATGAAAAAAGAATTTCCTGATAAAATGCTGGCTTATAATTGTTCTCCGTCTTTTAATTGGGCAGCAAAATTAACAGTTGCTGAAATGGAAACATTTAGAGAAGATTTGGCTGCAATGGGATATAGTTTTCAGTTCATTACTTTAGCTGGATTCCATGCATTGAATACGAGTATGTTTGAATTGTCTAGAGCTTATAAAGAGCGAGGAATGGCAGGCTATTCTGAATTGCAGGAACGCGAATTCGCTTTGCAGAAAAACGGATTCAGAGCCGTAAAACACCAAGCTTTTGTTGGAACTTCTTATTTCGATGCGGTTCAAAATACGGTAATGTTAGGTAAATCAGCAATAACCGCAATGGAACATTCTACAGAGGTTGAGCAATTTTAATTCTTGTTTTACCATTAAGATATTAAGAAAGTTAAGCTTTATATCCTTAAAAAAATAAGGAAGATTAAGTCTAGCTTAATGAACCTTAATATCTTAATGGTTTAATTTTATTTTTTTAAAAGACGAGCTTTCATTTTGCTGAAAAATTCTGGTGTTACGCCAATGAAAGAAGCGATTTGTTTTTGAGGAACTTTGTGAACTAATGTTCCGTATTTTTTTGTGAATTTTTCAAAGCGTTCTTCCGCAGGTAAACTCAAATTATCCATTAATCTCTGCTGGTTGGCAACTAAAGAGTTTTCGATTAAAATTCTAAAAAATCGTTCCAATTTTGGAATCTCAAGATACAATTGTTCCTGATTTTCTTTAGACAAAGAAACCACTTCGGCTTCTTCCAGAACTTCAATAAAAAGCTGTCCTGGTTTCTGCGAAAAATAACTGTACATATCACTCATCCACCAGCCTTCGCAGGCAAATGATAAAACATGTTCAACAATATTATCGTTGATATTGAAACTTCTTAAAATACCTGAATTTACGAAATAGGAATGTTTGCAGACTTCGCCGGCATTTAATAAAAGTGTTTTGGCTTTGTAAGTGTTCGTTTCTAGTTTAGATAAAAAAAGCGCCTGTTCTTCTGGTGTAAGAGAAACGTGTTTGGCAATATTTTCGAGAATTAATGCCATTATTTTTTATCGTCGATTAAAGTAAATGAAGTTGCTTTGAATCTATCTCCTTTAATTTCTCCTGTAACTAAAGCTTTGCTTATTGCATTACAGAATCCTTTTTCAGCGTGAGCGTCTCCATGATCATGAATTGTCGTTCCGTCAACGAAATAAGATTTTCCGTCAATACGAACTGCTAAATCACAGCTTTTGCCTTTCATTCCGAATTGGCATTCCCCGCAAGATGCTTCAACGACTGTTGGTTTATCAAATTTCTTTTTAGTTTGAGCTTGTACTGCAATTCCAATAAAAAGGAATGTTGCTAATATTATATTTTTCATAATTAAGAATTTACTGTTATTAATTTTGCTGTTTCTTTGGCACGTTCTGTTACTTCAGTAATTGGAGTTGAAAGTGAATCATGGCTTAAAACAACTCCCATTCTGCGGTAAGGTCTTGAAGTTGGTTTACCAAAAATTCTGAAATCAGTTTTTGGTAATGCGGCTACTTTTTCAATTCCGGTAAAAGTTGGATTTGCTGAATCTTCTGATGCTAAAATTACAGCACTTGCACCAGCTTTTTCTAAAGTAATTTCAAAAATTGGAAGGCTCAAAATGGCTCTTAAATGCAATTCAAATTCGTTGAAGTTCTGTGTTCCAGCTAAAGTTACCATTCCGGTATCATGCGGACGCGGAGAAAGTTCAGAGAAATAAACGCCTTCATTCGTTAAGAAAAACTCTACACCAAACAGTCCGGCACCGCCAAGTGCTTCCGTGATTTTTTCGGCCATATCCTGAGCTTCATACAAATCTTTTTCTGAAACTAAAGCAGGCTGCCAGCTTTCCTGATAATCGCCTCTTTCTTGTCTGTGACCAATTGGAGCGCAGAATAAAGTTGGATTATTATTTTGAGTAATCGTTAAAAGTGTAATTTCTGAATGGAAATCTACAAATGCTTCGACAATTACTTCGATAACATCGCCACGCGAACCTGCAACAGCATATTGCCAAGCTTTTTCGATATCGCTTTCTATTTTGATTGTAGATTGTCCTTTTCCTGACGAAGACATTAATGGTTTTACCACGCAAGGAATTCCAACTTCCTGAACAGCTTTTTGTAGTTCTTCCGCTGAAGTTGCGTATTGATATTTTGCTGTTCTTAATCCCAATTCTTTTGCTGCTAAATCGCGAATAGCTTTACGATTCATAGTAAAGTTTGCCGCTTTCGCTGAAGGTACAACTGTTATTCCTTGCTTTTCGTAATCGTAAAAACGTTCGGTGCGAATGGCTTCTATTTCGGGAACTATAAAATCGGGTTGGTGTTTGGCTACGATTCGGTCAAGTGCTTCACCGTCGAGCATATTGATGACTTCAAAGCCGTGCGCAACCTGCATGGCTGGTGCGTTTTCGTAACTGTCAACTGCAATTATGGTTTGTCCGATTCGTTGTGCGGCAATGACAAATTCTTTGCCTAATTCGCCTGAACCTAGGAGTAGTATTTTCATTTTGGAGTAGTGTATTGTTTGAGTAGTAAAAGTAGGGAAAAAGGTTTTAACCGCAAAGTTCGCAATCCCGATAGCTATCGGGAACGCAAAGAGTGCTAAGTTTTTGTTTTTAAGACAAAAAAGATCGCAAAGAATTTCTCACGCAGATTTTGGAGATTCGGCAGATTTAATAACCAATTTACGTTTTAGAAATAGTAACCACACAGTTTGTCATTTCGAGGAACGAGAAATCACACTCGGGATTCGACAAAGATTGGCGATTTTGATTGTGGAGTTTCTAGTGTGATTTCTCGTTCCTCGAAATGACAAGATTTTGGGAATTATAAACGTTAAAGTTCTTCTGAAACCGTTCGCGTGAGGGATAGTAGTGGAAAGCCCACAGCCGTGAGGAACGAACAGGCGAGGACTTGGAACGGATAGCCCGACCCGGAGGGACACGCCCAAAATAAAAAACCGACACTTCTTTTAAAAGTATCGGTTTTGTATATTAATGAAAATGATCTTCTTCAATCTCAAATTCAGCATCTTTTTCCCAGATTTCCATTTCGCAAGGTTTGCAGTTGAATTTTAGTTTGTATTCTAATTCTCCCTGTTTTAATACTAATGGTTCTTTTACTTTTACACCAACGATGTCTTTTTGGTGTATCGGACATTTTTTCAACTCGTATTTGATGCAATATTTGGTTGTCATTACACGAGATTTTCCTGGATCCCATTGTAATTCGAATGCTTTCTCGATTTCGGTAACACCGTGACGTTCGTAGAATTTACGAGCCGTTTTGTTCGAAACGTTGTACATGAAATCCAGTTTAGTTTCAGGATATGGGTGTGACGTTTTTACTAATTGGTGTTCCTCGCGAACGTAATTTGCCAAACGAATTTCTGATAACTGATCGAAAACATTTCTTCTCATTTCGTTAATTTTTGAAATAGGAAGGAACCAGTTTTCAGAAAACATTACATTAATTTCATCGGCGCTATAAGGTGTAAAACCTGTTTTAGCCAATTGAACTTTGATGTTTTCTTCGATCGATTCGCCTGTTTTTGTTTTTTCTTTTGCGTGTTCTAGTTTTACAGTACTTACGTTTCCGTCTTCATCGGTTGCGATTAATTCAAAACCATTTTCATTTTCAGTAAGCAATAAAGTAGTTCCGATTTTACGGATGGCACTATCTTCCCTTTCTACGATTTTGATGAAAGCAGCGTCGTTATTTCTATAGATGAAAGTTCCGTCTTTGATTTCCTTTAAAACGTTTGGATAAACTTTTCCGTTTTCGGCTTTGTTTACGTAGATTCCGTCAGCTTCATTATTTTCGTTGATGAAGCAAAGTCCGTCGCCGTTGTTTAATAATTCACCGTTTTCGATTTCGTAAGCGTTTCCAACAGTTCGAATTAATTTACCAATATATTGTCCTTTCGATTTTGGACTTTCCCAAGAACCAATAGAACTGTGTCTTTCGTTTACAAAATAATCGGTATAACCACGATTGAAAGTTCTGCTTAATGTAGAATCAAAAGTATACGTACATTTTCCAGAAGAAGCTTTGATGTATTTATCACTTCCTTCTAAATAACTGTCTAATTTTTGACGCAAATATGATACGTTGTTTTTAACGTAAGCAACATCTTTTAATCTTCCTTCGATTTTGAAAGAAACGATTCCCGCTTCAATCAAATTCGGGATTTGATCTGAAACATCTAAATCTTTAATAGAAAGCAAGTGACTGTTTCTAATTAAAGTATCTCCGTTTCCGTCGATTAAGTTATAAGGTAAACGGCAGTTTTGTGCACAAGAACCACGGTTCGCGCTTCTTTCTCCGTTAGCCACACTCATATAGCAGTTTCCGCTGAAAGAAACACATAATGCTCCAGTTACGAAAAACTCTAATTCAACATCAGCGTGGTCGTATATTGTTTTAATTTGATGCAGATTTAATTCACGTGCTAAAACCACGCGCTTAATTCCAGCATCTTTTAAGAATTTAATTTTATCGGCGTCACGATTATTAGCTTGTGTACTGGCGTGAAGTATGATAGGAGGCAAGTCCATTTCCATAATCGCCATATCCTGAATGATCAATGCATCGACACCAATATCGTATAATTCCCAAATCATAGCACGACACGTTTCTAATTCGTTGTCGTATAAAATGGTATTCATAACCACAAAAACCTGCGCGTTAAATAAGTGCGCGTATTTTACCAGTTCAGCAACATCTTCGATTGAGTTGTTGGCATTAGAACGTGCACCAAACTGTGGCGCACCAATATATACTGCATCCGCGCCACTGTTTATGGCGGCGATTCCTCCAATTAAATCTCTAGCAGGAGCTAATATTTCGATTTTCTTCTTCATTTCTAAAACTTTAGACTTTTGTGGTATTCCCGAAAAAAAGTGTGCAAAGGTCTAATAAATTATTCGAGTTTGCTAGCGATGAAGCGTTTTTTTTGAATTTGTTAACTTAATATGGAATGAAGATAAATGAAGTTTTTAATTAAGAATGAAGAAATATAATTAATCAAGCGGAAAATTATACCCAAGTGCAAATACGGAGGTAGACTGTTTTGCAGCTGGATGAAAATACCCAGAAATTTCGATTTCGAAATTATTATGTCTGCCGACAGCCAATCCAATACTAAATGGAATATGTAGTAAAACATCACTTTTATTAAAATTAACGTTGGGTGTAAAGGTCTCGAATTTACCAATAGAAGTTCCAATGCCACCTTCAATAAATGGTGCAACCCACGGAATTGGTGCGCAAAGACGAATTTTGCTTCCCAATAAAAATGCATTAGTTGTTACTTTATACTGAGGTTGATTTTGTATGTTTTGATCTTTGTCAACAGATTCAAAAATAGCTCCAGCGTAAGGTCTTACGCTAAACCATGATTTTATTCCTATAATATATTCTCCTTGAAGATAAAGGCCACCTCCCATAACATCTATTTCGTCTTGACTTCCATAATCTTCAATATAATATGAAGCGCTGGATCCATAGCCTATTGAAGCCTTTATAGATTTTCCTATAGTTTGTGCTTTTAACTGATTTTGAAAGCACGTAAAAAGGATAAATGTAAATAAAAGACGAATTGTAAATTTCATGATTTTTGCTTGATTAGTTAAAAATTTTATCGCGCAAATGTAGGATTTTTTTTTCAAATTTAACAAATAAAAAACCGCCCAATCCGAAGACTAAGCAGTTTTCAAAAAAAAAGCATGAATCGTTTAGCTTGCTTTCATTTTAATTTGCGATAAAGTATTTTGAATGCTATTTAATTGTTTAGAAACAATGTAAATCTGATCATGTTCTAAATGATTTTCTTCGAGTGCTTTTTTGTATTTTTCAATTGCAGCTTCTTCACCTGTAATACAAGCATTTATAATGGCTTCTGTGTCACCTCCCGTAAATGCAGATTTAATATCAATCCATGCGCGGTGTAAAGCTCCAAGTGGGCCTCCGCCTGAATTGTCTGTTGATTTTCCCAGTTTATTGATTTGGTCCTGCAGTTCTACAATAAATAAAGCTCGTTCGCGGGCATATTCAAGGAAATCGGTTTTCATTGCCGGATTTTCTACATGTTCTGCTGCATCTGTATATCCTAGTTTTCCATCCTCAAGAATTGAAATTAATCCTTCTAAAGTTTTAACGGTTTCTTGTGTGGTTTCATCTGTATGTATCATAACTAATAGCTTTTAAATTAATATCACAAAGTTGACGATTTATAAAGAGTTATGTTTTACAGGATTACATTTGAGGTTTTATAATATTGTAGAATGGGAATTTTGAAACTGTTTTTTTGTTCGCCACGAATTTCACGAATTTTAAATGCTCAAAAATTTAGTTTTGAAAATGATATTTCTTGTATGCTGTTTGCGTGAGGGATAGAAGTGGAAAGCCCGGAGCCTGACGAAGGAAGTGCGAGGACTTGTAACGGATAGCCTCCCGATAACTATCGGGACAGGCTCACACCCAAAATAAACTCATAAAAAAAACAGCTTAAAGTATAAAAGTGATGAAACTTTTGAACCTTAAGCCGTTTTTAATAAAACTTAGAATATTGTTATGCAGTCAAAGCTTCTTTGATTCTGCGTAATGCTTCTTTTAAAATATCGTTGCTTGTTGCATAAGAGAAACGAATACAGTTTGGATTTCCGAAAGCGTCTCCAGTTACTGTTGCCACGTTTGCCTCAGCTAAAAGATACATCGAAACATCGTTTGCATCTTTAATTTCGTGTCCTTTTAATGTTTTTCCGAAGAAAGAAGAAACGTCTGGGAACACGTAGAATGCACCTTCTGGAACGTTGATTTTTACTCCTGGAATTTCTTTTAATAATCCAACTACTAAATCTCTACGCCCGTGGAAAGCTTCAACCATGTGGTTTAAAACGCTTGGATCAGCATCTACTGCAGTGATTGTAGCGCGTTGAGCCACAGAATTTGCACCAGAAGTTACTTGCCCTTGAATTTTTGTACACGCTTTTGCGATGAATTCAGGTGCTCCAATATAACCAATTCTGTATCCTGTCATTGCGAATGCTTTTGCAACTCCGTTTACAGTGATTGTTCTATCTAACATTCCAGGGATAGATCCGATGCTGCAGAAAGTTCCTGAGAAATTGATGTGCTCATAAATTTCGTCTGAAACTACATAGATATTTGGGTGTTTTTCTAAAACTTTTGCCAATGCTGTTAATTCTTCTCTGCTGTAAACAGAACCCGAAGGATTACAAGGAGAAGAGAACCACATCATTTTTGTTTTTGGTGTGATGGCAGCTTCTAATTGTTCTGGTGTCATTTTGAAATCTGTTTCTACAGAAGTTGGAACTTCAACAGGAACTCCGCCAGAAAGTTTTACGATTTCGAAGTAAGAAACCCAGTAAGGTGCTGGTAAAATAACTTCGTCACCGTCGTTTAACATTACTTGTGCAATGTTGTATAAAGATTGTTTTGCACCTGTAGAAACTACAATTTGAGTTGGTTTATAATCTAATCCGTTGTCTCTTTTGAATTTTCTGCAAATTGCTTCTCTCAATTCAAGGTAGCCTTCTACTGGAGAATAAGTGCTATAATTTTCGTTTACTGCTTTTATTACTGCTTCTTTAATAAAGTCTGGTGTGTTGAAATCTGGTTCACCTAAACTTAAGCTGATAATGTCTTTTCCTTGTGCTTTTAATTCTCTTGCCAAAGCGGCCATTGCTAATGTCTGCGAAGTCGCAAGATTGTTGATTCTGTCCGAAAGAATATGATTCATTATAAAATTTTTGAATGTCCTTAATTTGCTGTGCCTGTTAAGGAAGGTTAATTATTAATAGATTTTCTTTAGTTTTTAAACTGATAATTCTGGTTTCATTCCCAATTCACGTAAATGCTTAAAGTGAGCAACAACGGCACTTCGCATTGTTTTATACTCGTAATAAGGCAAGTTGCACTCTTTTGCTGTTTCTTTTACGATTTTTGCAATTTTACCATAGTGTATATGGCTGATATTTGGGAAAATATGATGTTCGATTTGATGATTTAATCCACCAGTATACCAGTTTACGATTGCATTTTTTGGTGCAAAATTAGTTGTAGTATACAATTGGTGAATTGCCCAAGTATTATCCATTTCTCCTAAATCATTTGGAGTTGGATTTGTAGTATGATCAACCACGTGAGCTAATTGAAAAACGATACTTAAGATTAATCCGGCTGTGTAATGCATTGCAAAAAATCCAACAAGAACTTTCCACCATGTAATTCCAATTACAATTGGCAAAACAATCCAAATCGAAACGTAAATCATTTTAGTAATGATAAGTGTTGTCCAAAGGATCTTAGGGTTTTTTGGTTCTCCGTAAGATAATTTTCTTTTCAGGTAATTTCTCATCTGCTTAAAATCAGTTGTTAAAGCCCAATTGAAAGTCAATAAGCCGTATAAGAAAACAGAATAATAATGTTGGAAACGGTGAAAACGATGCCATTCTGCATGTTCAGTAAAACGAATAATTCTTCCTGCATCTAAATCCTCGTCATGCCCTGGAATATTAGTATAAGTATGGTGCAATACATTATGTTGTACTTGCCAGTTGTAAACATTCCCAGCCAAAACGTAGATTGTTCCGCCCATAAATTTATTAATCCAACTTTTAGTAGAGTAAGAACCATGGTTACCATCGTGCATTACATTCATTCCAACGCCAGCCATTCCTATACCCATTACAATCGATAACAATAGCATTAACCAAAAAGGCATCTCGAGAGTAAGAATTAAAAAATAGGGAGTTAGAAAAACAGCAAATAGAATAACTGCTTTTAAGTGTAACTTCCAGTTTCCGGTTTTTTTGATATTGTTTTCTTTAAAGTAATTGTTAACGCGAGAGTTAAGCGTTCTAAAAAACTTTAAATTGTCTTGCCGTGCAAAAGTTGGAGCAGTGTTATTCATAATTAATTTAAATAGGTTTCAAAGGTAATTATTATAAATTCTCAATTTGCAAAATTGAGTTAAATATTTCAATCGTAAAGTAGTACTTTTGTTAAAAATTTACAGCAATGGATGAGATATTGAAATATTTTCCCAATTTGACCGATCTTCAAATCGAGCAATTTCAAAAATTAGACTTTTTATACCACGATTGGAACGAAAAAATCAATGTTATTTCGCGCAAAGACATTGATTCATTATATACAAAACACATTTTGCATTCTTTAGGAATTGCTAAAATTATGAAATTCGAACCTGGAGCTACTGTTCTGGATGTTGGAACAGGAGGCGGTTTTCCTGGAATTCCGTTAGCGATTCTTTTTCCCGAAACTCGTTTTTATTTGATTGATGTTATTGCAAAAAAAATAAAAGTTGTTCAAGGTGTTGTAGATGCATTAGAATTGAAGAACGTAAAAGCAGAACAAAAACGTGCTGAATTAGTAAAAGGTGACTTCGATTTTATTGTCAGCCGCGCCGTAACCAATATGCCAGATTTTGTTTCTTGGATAAAAGATAAGATTAAAAAGCAGCATAAGCATAAATTAAAGAATGGTATTCTGTATTTAAAAGGTGGTGACTTAGCAGAAGAACTAAAAGATTTTCCAAATGCTACTTTGTATGACTTGGCTGAAATCTTTGATGATGAATTTTTTGAAACTAAAAAAGTGGTTCATCTTCCTTTAAAGTTTAAACCTTAGATATTAGCATAAAAAAACCGAAAAGAATTTCTTTTCGGTTTTTTTGAATTAATAGTCATTATTGTAAACCTTTTGTTTGCAGGCATAAATTTTATTTTTAGTTAATCCCTAGTAAAACTTTTCTTTTTATCAAAAGGCTCTGATTCAACTAAAGTTTCATAATTTTTGTATTCATTTTTTAATGATGATGGTGTCCATTTGTTTTCAATCATTTCATAGCATTTTGCCCTATAATTGTATAAAGATACGATTTGTGTAATTTCTTTTTGAAAGCTTTGCTCTTCATGCCATATACTGCCACATTCTCCGCACCCAAAGAAACTAGAAGTGCTGTCTTCAATTAACTCTACGCAGCCTGTACAATGACTAACAGGACAACGATATGTGTATGAGTCGACTTCTATAGCTGAATTTTGGATGTCATCATTTTCTTGTTGATAGTTAGTTGCAAGTCCACAAAGAGAACATTCAAGGATAATAAACTTTTGACCTCTTTAATAAATCTGTTACCAGATTTATCTGTTTGTTAGATAATTCAAAAGTTTGATGACAGGATTGGCATTTACTCTTTTTAACTATTACCATATTTAAGATGCCTTTCTTGAAAAATTTAAAAAAGAATTTGCTTTAAGATCTAAATTGTCGATAAAATTATGAATTGCATTTTCTGATGCTTCAACAGTATATTGAAATTCTGAATCAAAGAAAAATTCTCTAGAAATCACAGGTTCGTTTGAAGAATCATAGACAGCTTCATCACTTTCATCCAATACATCGGTTTTATAGGTGTTAGGATGAGAGTTTGTTAAATTGCTAATAGTTTGGCTAAACCAGTTGTCAAAAATTTTCTTTTTTGGTGTAATATGCCGTGCTAGGAGAACCAATCCGACAAGGTCATTTTGTAAAAAGTATGATCCTTTTCTATATCGCGCATCAATCATTCTAACATTCATTAATGCAATCCAAAGTGCTCCATCGACTGGTCCATTTGCTGGTATTTCAAAATCGGTATCAAATAATAATGGATTTGTCTGTTCGCGATTATTGATAGAGCACCAAAGTGCTTCGATACGCTTTTTTGTATCGTGAGTGGCTTGACTATATCCCGTAAAGCGCCAGTAGATCCATTCTAACAAAGCTGCTGTCAGTCCTATAGAGCCTTTAT
The DNA here is from genome assembly GCF_013388355.1 of Flavobacterium sp. LPB0248. Taxonomy (GTDB): domain Bacteria; phylum Bacteroidota; class Bacteroidia; order Flavobacteriales; family Flavobacteriaceae; genus Flavobacterium. The sequence goes on along the minus strand of NZ_CP058246.1, from coordinate 1,754,208 downwards.
GGTTAATCTGCATTAACGTGTTTTCAAGCTCGATATTTCCTTCTACGCAATCCAAAAGTTTGTTTATTTTCTTTTTTGTCCACTTAAAATTAATAGGATGTCCTATACTTTTTGATTCCATAATGACTTCAGGAACATTGTTTAAATTTCTCATTCTTATGCTATTTATTTTATTATATCTTTTAATGTTGTCTAATATTGAAACAAATTTAGGAGGATGAGTTTTTTTTGAGAGACACAAAAAGTTTTTAAAATATCAAAATAAGGCATTTAATTTTTTTAAAGCATTGATTTTTAAATAAATAAGAAAAGTATTACAAAAGTGTGTTCTTGCAAAAGAAGGAATATATAGGAGAAAATGAGGAAGTTTTGACGGAATTATTATTTTTCCATATTTCTAATCACATAAAAAGCAAAAGCAGGAATTTCAATCAAAATTCCTGCTTTTTTATAATTTAAACTCTTTAAAATCAGATTATCCTAAGAAAGGGTATCTGTAATCTTCTGGAGTTACAAAAGTTTCTTTAATAGTTCTTGGAGAAGCCCAACGTAATAGGTTTAATGCAGAACCTGCTTTATCATTAGTTCCAGAAGCTCTTGCTCCACCAAATGGTTGCATTCCTACAACTGCTCCGGTTGGTTTATCGTTGATATAGAAGTTACCAGCAGCGTTTTGCAATTTAGTTGTAGCTACTTCAATAGCATAACGATCTTGGCTGAAAACGGCTCCAGTTAAAGCATACTCAGAAGTGGTATCTACTAATTCTAAAGTTTCTTCCCATTTAGCATCTTCATAAACATAAATCGTGATAACTGGTCCAAACAACTCAGTTTCCATTGTAGTATATTTAGGGTTTGTCGTTACAATAACCGTTGGCTCAATAAAGTATCCAACAGATTTATCGTAATTTCCTCCAACGATGATTTCAGCATCAGCATCTTTTTTAGCTTGGTCAATATAACTTGCTAATTTATCAAAAGAACCTTCGTGGATAACTGCTGTAATGAAGTTTCCAAAATCTTCTGGAGAACCCATTTTCATAGATTTTACATCAGCAACTAATTGTTCTTTTACAGCTGGCCATAAACTTTGAGGAATATAAGCTCTAGAAGCTGCAGAACATTTTTGCCCTTGGAATTCGAAAGCTCCACGAGTAATTCCTGTAACAACTTGTTTTACATTTGCACTTGGGTGAGCAATGATAAAATCTTTACCTCCAGTTTCACCAACAATTCTTGGGTATGTTTTGTAATTGTGAATGTTTGCTCCAATTTTAGCCCAAATATCTTTAAATACATGAGTTGATCCTGTAAAATGAATACCAGCAAAATCACGACTAGCTAAAACAGTATCTGTAATCATTAAAGCGTCTCCAAAAACTACGTTGATAACGCCATCAGGAACTCCAGCTTCTTTGAAAACTTCTAAAATGATTTTTGTAGAAAATACTTGGCTATCACTTGGTTTCCAAACCACAACGTTACCCATCATTGCAGCACTTGCAGGAAGGTTTGCAGCGATTGCAGTAAAGTTGAAAGGAGTAATAGCGTAAACAAAACCTTCTAATGGTCTGTACTCTACACGATTCCAAACAGAAGAATCAGATTTTGGCTGATCGTTGTAGATTTGAGTCATAAACTCAACATTGTAACGTAAAAAGTCGATTAATTCGCAAGAAGCGTCAATTTCTGCTTGGTGAATATTTTTAGATTGACCAATCATTGTCGCAGCGTTAATACGAGCTCTGTATGGTCCAGCGATAAGTTCAGCTGCTTTTAAGAAAATAGCCGCACGCTGTTCCCATGCTAAGTTTGCCCATGCTTTTCTTGACTCAAGCGCATTTGCAATGGCTTTTTCGATATGTTGTTTTTCTGCCAAATGATACTTTCCAACTACGTGTTTGTGATCATGAGGTGCTGTAATGTTTCTTGTATTTCCAGTTCTAATTTCTTCGTTTCCAATATACAAAGGAACGTCAATTTGAGAATTCCACATTGTGGTATAAGCAGCCTGAACAGCAGCTTTTTCTGGTGAATTTGGTGCGTAGCTTTTTACAGGCTCGTTTACCGCTTTTGGTACATGAAAAAATCCTTTAAGCATGTTATTTAAAATTTTGTGAATTAGACAATTTAAAGTTAGACGATTTGTTTTGTTACGAATAATCTAACGCTGCACAAAAGTACAAAGGATAAATTAATAAATTGACAATTTTATGATTAAGATAACGATAAAAGCTATAGATGTAAACTATATCTTAATTTAATGCAAAAGGAGCACACATTCTAAAAGTAGGAACAATTACTTTGAATGTTTTTGTAGTAGTAAAATTGATCATGTTGAAATGACCTTTCATCGCGCCGTAAGGAGACGATAACAAACAGCCAGAACTGTAAGTGTGGTTTTCACCAGGTTTTAAAACTGGTTTTTTACCGATAACGCCTTCGCCATCTACAACTTCTAGATCATTTAAAGAATCAAAAATTTCCCAGTGGCGAGAAGTTAATTGAACAGAATCTTTACTATGATTTTCGATGGTAACTACGTAGCTAAAAGCAAAATGAATCTTGTAGTTTTTGAAATATGTACCTTCAAAACTAGTCAAAACAGATATTTTTATGCCTCGTGTAATTTGAGAAACCATACTAACGCCGTATATATGTGAGTGTTATAAAGGCAAAGCTACGAAAAAAAATCATTTAATCTAAAACCTTAACATTGTTTTAATTGACTATATTGATAGAGTTTGCATTTCCTTTCCCAATAACGCGCTGATAACGATCTGTTGCTTCTTTATAATAGACCAAGATGGTGTACTCGTTTTCAGTCTGATAAAAGTTTCCGTCAATGGCATTTTCAAAATCGATTACTCCTTTTTTGTCTGCAACGGTATATTGAAAATTAGTAAAACCTTGTTTGATCATAATGGCTTTTTCAAAAACTCCTTTGTCTGCATTGTAATCCATTTTGTATTCTGGCGAAAGACTATAATTATTAAACATTCCAGTAATATAAATGTCTTTGTTCATTCTAAAAGCAGGAGCAGAAAGAGTAAAATAAACCCAAGCATAATCGGCTTCAATGTCGTTATTAGAACCGTTGATATTCTTAACTACAAAATTTCCGTTTACGTCTTCATAATTGGTGTAAATCTGATTTCCTCTTGCAGCGTTAGTATATAAAAACGCATTGTAAATATCATTGTTTGAACCTATTTTGGCAACATTATTATTTGCTGCTCGAATGTCTTTGTTTTCAAAATATAAAAACTCGTTTCCGCCCCAAAACTGGGTTTCTTTGTCATATTTATAAACCAGCTGATTGCCTATTGTGTATTGGGGGACAACATTTTTTATCTCTGTATGAAAGTTGCCATTTTGCAGTAAAAGAACTTTTACATTTTGCAATGGAGTTTGAAAAACAATATCATTAGATAAAATGGCAAAATCAAGATTCTGTTTGTAATCAATATTACTCAGGTTACGGGTTCTTTTTACCTGCACACCAACCGTACAATGATTTTCATGCAAAATAAATTTTCTGGAGAAAACAACTTCTCTGTCTTCATTGAGAATTCGCAACATATAATTCCCCGAAAGCTTCAATAATTGTGTAAACTGGTTTGGAAAAGAGAGCCTATAGTGCGTATATACCTGCAATGTATTAAACGAATTCGAAAAATCGGTAATTCTCTGATTGTCCATACCAAGAATATAGTCTGTTTTTGGAATTTGTGTCGGAAACCAGTTGTAGTCGCAATGAATAACTTCAAAATAATAATTGGCTTCGTTGCCAAATAAATCATCAAATTGAAAGGTAAATGGAGAACCTAATTCGAAGATTGGCGGAACATTACTGCCATTTTGGATAAATGAAACAGTTTTAATATTATAAGGTGGATCGATTTCTTTTTCTTGAGCTTTCGCTAAAGTGAAAATGAAAAGAAAAATAAAGCTTGTATATAAAAATTTTGGCATCTTAAAACGTTGTAAGATTGTAAATATAACAATTTTATATAACGAAAAAGATGCCATTCTATTGGATTTAACGATTAAGAACCCAAAATATATTCTAAGTTGCCTTCAATTTCATCATTAATATAACTTTCTTCTAAAAGAGAATCTGACAATAATTTTTTGTTTTCCTGCAATTTGATGATTTTCTCTTCAACTGTATTTTTCGAGATAAAACGAATCACGTTTACTTTATTCAATTGACCAATTCGATGTGCTCGGCCAATACCTTGTTTTTCTGCAAAAGGATTCCACCAAGGATCTAAGAATAAAACGTAAGAAGCTTTTGTGATATTCAAACCAACGCCTCCCGCTTTAAGCGAAATAAAAAACAGCAGCGGATTTTCTTTTTCCTGAAACATTTTAACCTGCTGTTCTCTTTTGTCTGATGGGGTTTCGCCTGTAATTTCACAGAAATCTATTTTGTTTTCTTTACACCAATCGGTATAGAAATTTAAATTGGTAACAAACGAACTGAAAATGATTACTTTCTGTTTTGCTTTTACTAAATTTTCTAAATAATTGGTTACAGCAATATATTTTCCAGAATCAACTTCAGATTCCTGATCAACCATTTTCGGGTGATTACTCAGCTGTCGTAACATCATCAAAGTATTGATGATGTTTATTTTATCTGGACTCGATCCGTCGGTTTTAAGCAAGAAATTACGGGCTTTAGATTTCTCTTTTTCGTATAATTTTTCCTGTTCAGGATCCATGTCACAATAATAAATCTGCTCTGTCAATTCAGGAAGATCTTTTAAAACCTGTTCTTTAGTTCTTCTTAGAATATAAGGTTGGATAAGATTTTTTAATTCAGCAAGAACCTCTTCATTTTGTTTTTTCTCAATCGGATTTTTGAAATTTTCCATAAAGAAAGCATAACTGCCCAAAATATCTGGATTGATAAATTGCATTTGCGACCATAAATCGTCAAGCGAATTTTCGATTGGCGTTCCGCTCAAAGCAATTTTATGTCCAGTGCTTATTTTATTTATGGCTTTAAAAATCTTAGAATTTTTGTTTTTGATGTACTGACTTTCATCTAAAATTAAATAACGGAAATCGTATTTTTCTAAAATAGAAATATCTCGATGAACGATGCTATAGCTTGTAAAAATCAGATCGGTTGAATTGATGTTGCTTGCTAACATTTTTCGATCATTTCCGACATATTGCATTTTAGAAAAGTGAGGCGTAAACTTTCCAGCTTCATTAAACCAGTTAAAAACCAATGAGGAAGGCAGAACGATTAAAGCCTTAAGCGGTTCTCTTTCAATTGTGGTTTCGTTTGAAAATAAATCAAAATTGGTGGTTTTAGTGGTAAAACCTAATTGTTCCTTAACAGAAACCAAAGCAGATAATGTTTGCAAGGTTTTTCCAAGTCCCATATCATCGGCCAGACATGCACCCATATTGGAATTGAAATGACCTAAAAGCCATTTTACACCATCAACTTGATAAGGTCTTAAAGTTGCTTTTATTAAGTCTGAAGCTGTAAATTCAGCTTGATGAATCTGATCCAAATCATTGTCGATTTCCGAAATTCCGTCAAGAGCTGTAAAGTTGCTTTTACGTAAAAGCAAAACGCCGTTTTCTGTTTTGGCTAATTTCGCTAAAGAACCATATTTGCTGAACCATTCTAACGGAATCAAAAAGTAGTTTCCGTCAGGCAATGCAAAAAGTCTTTCTTTGCTTTTTATATTCGGAATTATTTCGCTGAAATTGATTTTATAATTTCCAACCGTAATGATTATCTTGATGTCAAACCAATCGCCAGTTGTTTCTTTTGAAGCAGAAATAGTATGGTTTTCTGTAATGATTTCTTTGCTTTCCAGTTTTAAATTTTCGATAGTAAAACCTAAACTTTTCAGTTCTTCTTTATGATCAATTATCAGTTGGATGTTTATATAAGGATCTGTATTTTCCGCTTCTGAATTTAGTCCAAATAATTCGTTTTTGATTTTTGATAAACCAATTTCATTTAATTTATCGGTATATAAATTCTCGTCTGGATTTCTTTTAAATTGAATTATTTTAGGTTCATTAGCAACACTGAAATCTACAAAAGAATGTGTTTTTTTAGTTTTGCTTGCATCAAATGAATATCCGTTATAATCAAAATAAAGATTAAGATAATAACAGTTTTTAAAGAAATCGTGAATAGGCTGAATCGTACAGGAAATGATTTTGTCTCGAAGCTCAATCTCAAAACCAGTAGCTTCAATATCTATTTTCTTTGCTATTTGCGGAATAAAACTTTTAAAGTAGTCATCAACTAATTTTGAAGGAATTTCAATCGACTTTTTCTTTAAAAAAGGCATTAGTTTTTTTGAGTTTAATTCCTTTAATTGCCCTAATTTTTTATTGATAATCAGCCAGCCTGGTTCGTCCAAAAGAATTTCTGCTTTGCTGTCTATTGGAGAAAAAGTGATTTTATTTTCTTTTAAAGAAAGGGTATAAGTAATTCCTTCGTCATGTTTGTCAAATTGAATTTGAGGTTCAAAATCAAGTGGATCAATACTAACTCTCGAACGATAAAAATCTTTTTCAGGTCCGAGGTTTAAAGACAAAGGAAATTGTTCTTTTACAATTAAATCGTAAAACGAGCTTAAATTGAATTTTAAGTGCTGACGAATCGCAAATTCAATTTTTGAATCTTTCTGTAGATCGGCAATTGTTTTGGCTGATTTAATTTTAGCACCAAACTTTTTAAAAATAAACTCAGGTTTAAGAGAATCACAAGCAGTTAATATTCTCTTTGTGTTAGAATCAAGATTTTCAAAAGCGATTCCGAAACTTTCAAGCACATCTGGACTTGCTTTTTTGTCTAAATATTTGATTTCGCTAGTATTCTCAACAATGTAGGCAGTTGGAATATAGACATTCAGATTTTTTTCCAAACTGATGTCAAAACAGAACTGAAAGGATTTTGTAGGTTCCAAGGTTTAGGGATTTGGTTAGGCTTATATTTTGGGGATTGGGCAAAAAAATAAAGAGTTTTCAAATCTCATATTTTGAAAACTCTTTATTAAATGAACTTATATGGTGAAAAATTAGTTTTCCTGTTTAAAGCAAAGCGGAATAATCTCGCCTTTTGCTAAACAGTATTTCTCAACTAATTCTGGTGCAATTTTGTTAGTGTAATCTTCTTCGATAACAATAAATCCAATACTTCTTAATTTATCGAAATAATCGCGTCCGTAAACACGAACGTGATCGTATTGTCCGAAGATTTTAGCGCGCTCTTTTTGATCTGTAATCGAATCATCGGCAAATGTAACTTCACGCGATAAATCCTGAGGAATCTGTAAAATTGCCATTCCGCCTGGTTTTAAAACACGAAATAATTCCTGCATTGCTTTTGTATCGTCTGGAATGTGCTCTAAAACGTGATTGCATAAAATAACGTCGTATTCATTGTCTTTGAAAGGCAAATTACAAATATCTGCTTTTACATCAGCCAATGGCGAAAGTAAGTCAGTTGTTGTGTAATCTAAATTTTTCTGCTTGCGAAATCTTTTGTAAAAAGCTTGTTCCGGAGCAAAATGCAATACTTTTTTTGGTGCTGTAAAAAAATCAGTCTGATCGTTTAAATACAGCCAAAGCAAACGGTGTCTCTCTAAAGAAAGTGTACTTGGTGAAAGTACATTATTACGCTGTTTTCCGTATCCGTAAGGTAAAAACGATTTAAAGCTTTTTCCGTCAATTGGATCTGTAAATTTATCTCCTTTTAAAGAGAAAGCTAAAATTGGACGCGCAATATAACTTAAACGAATTAATATTGGACGCGGGATTGTATTTAAAACTAATTTGAAAAGTTTTTTCACAGGGCTGATTCGGGTTGTATTATAGTACTAATGGAACTTGTCTAAATTCGTCTTCTTCATTGCTTTCGATTCCTAGAGCTTTGTAGATGTATTGGAAAGTTGATAATAATTCAGGTTTTCCATCAATTAAAGCTACGTCATGCTCGAAATGCGCGCTAGGTTTTCCGTCAGCAGTCAAGATTGTCCAGCCGTCTTTAAGTTGTTTGATGTTTCTAGTTCCCATGTTGATCATAGGTTCGATTGCTACAACCATTCCTTCAACAAAAAGTTTTCCACGACCACGTTTTCCGTAATTTGGCATCTCTGGCTCTTCGTGCATTTTTTGCCCAACACCATGTCCGACCAATTCACGAACAACTCCGTAACCGTGAGCTTCAGTGTATTTTTGAATTGCATTTCCAACATCTTCAACGCGATTTCCAGCTTTAAATTCTCTAATTCCAACGTAAAGAGATTCTTTAGTTACGCGTAAAAGTTTTTTAACTTCAGGAGCAACTTCTCCAATTTCGAAACTATAAGCGTGGTCTCCGTGGAAACCATTTTTAAAAGCTCCGCAGTCAACCGAAATTACATCACCGCTTTTTAGAGGTGTATTATTAGGAATACCGTGAACAACCTGAGCATTTGGACTCATGCAAAGTGAATTCGGAAAATCATACAATCCAAGGAAACTTGGAACCGCACCGTGATCACGAATAAATTCTTCGGCTAATTTGTCAAGATATAATGTAGTTACTCCTTCTTTGATTTCAGAAGCAATCATTCCTAATGTTTTTGATACGATTAAAGCACTTTCGCGCATTAATTCGATTTCTTCTCTAGTTTTTTGGATAATCATATTTTTTCCATTTTCAGTTGGCAAAAGTACAATTTTTATCTCATTTTTTATGTAATTTTTTTTCGCCACGAATTCACAAATTATCTCAAATAAAAATCTTAAAAATCGGATTTCGCAAACTTCATTAATAAAGAATTTAAACGTAAAGTTTTGATACAATTCGTGAATTCGTGGCTAATAACTCGTGAGGCTTTCAGAAAAAAGCCATAAATTAGTAGTGCAAATGTTTATAATTATGGAAATTTCAACTGATCAAGATATAGCTAAAGTAAAGGCATTAAAGAAAATGAAAGCAACTGCTTTGTCTCTTTTGGGTTTCGCGGTGCTTCTTTTTATAATTGCAATTTACTTCAAAATTCCAATACTTCAAGCTTTTAGCGAGGCGGCAATGGTTGGCGGAATTGCAGATTGGTTTGCTGTTGTGGCACTTTTTCGTCATCCAATGGGAATCCCGATTTGGCATACGGCTATTATTCCGACTAAAAAAAATGAAATAGGAGAGAACCTTGGAAATTTTGTTTCTGAGGAGTTTTTAGACCGAGAAAAATTAGAAATAAAATTGGATGAATTCAATTTTGCCACCAAAGCTTCAGATTGGCTTTCTAAGCAAGAAAATGCTAATAAAATTGCCAATGCAGTTGCTGTAAATATTATTCCTGGAATTTTAAGAACTATAAAAGATGAAGATGTCAGAAGATTTATTCAGGTTCAGTTTAAGGAAAAAATAGAGGGAATTAATTTTGGCGATTGGGTGGCGTTGGCATTAGAACCTTTGCAAAAAGGAAATTTAAAAAATCATATGCTGACAAATCTTTTGGAGGTAATGAGTACTGAATTGACTAACAATAAGGATTTAATTAGGCAAAAAGTTAAAGCTTCAACTCCGCTTTTAAGTTTCGGATTGGCGGATAAAAGCATCACAGAAGGTGTTTTTAATGGTTTGCAAGATTTTCTAAATGAAGCTAAAAAGCCGGAAAGCGCAGTACGCGTAAAAATTGACGAATACATTTTTAATTTCTTAGAAAAAGTAAAAAACTCAGAAGAAATGAGAATTAAAATCAATGATATGATTTTGAGTTTCGTTGGAAAAAAAGAGGTTCAGGATTACATCAATAGCATTTGGGATGAAATTAAATTGTCAATTACCAATGATTTAAATAAAGGTGACGATTCTTCAATTAAAAATAATATTGCAGGATTAATCCAGACTTTCGGAAACGGAATCAAAGAAGATCCTATTATGATTGACAAGATAAACGGTTTCATTAAAAATGATTTGTTATCGATGCTTTTGAATAATAAAAAAGTAATAGGAGATTTGATTTCGTCAACCGTAAAAAGTTGGGACGGAAAAGAGGTTTCTGAAAAACTAGAATTGGAAATTGGAAAAGATCTTCAATATATCAGGATCAACGGGACTTTGGTTGGAGGTGTTATTGGTCTTGTGATTTATGGAGTAGAGCAGCTTTATCATTATTTTATGGTTTAAGATTATCTAGAAGTGCACGCAGTTTTGTCATTTCTGTAAAAGTCACTTATTTCGGTAACGGATTTATCATTTCGATCGGTTTTTTACCATCAATACCTTGATGCGGTCTTTCATGATTATAATAATATAAGTATTGTAATAATTCTTCTTTTAGTTCTTCTTGAGAATCAAAATCAGTATCTCTTAATAAATCTTCTTCTAGAGTTCTCCAAAAGCGCTCTACTTTACCGTTTGTCTGTGGTCTATATGGCTTTGTATATCTGTGCACTATGCCTAATTCCATAAGCATTCTTTCAAAAGGATGCTGGCTTTTTACTTTGCTTGTTTTAGGTCCAAATTCAGCTCCATTATCAGATAATATCTCTTCAAATTTTATTTCATAATGGCTGCTTAAGATATTTAAACATTTTAATGAAGCAAACATTACTGTTAAACTGGTAATATCTGAAACTAATTCAGCCCAAGCAATCCGGCTGTAATCATCAATTACACAGACTAAATAAAGCTTTTTGTTTTCTCCACGAATTATACTTTTACTTAAATAATGACAATCAATATGACCCAGCTGTCCCATTCTTTCCTTGATTATTTTCTGATGATTCTTTTTAATCTTCGGAGTTAACCTGTTTATTCTATGCCGTTTTAAAATATTATAAACTCCAGAATATGAAGGTGTATGTTTTCCTAATCTGGGATTTAAGATACTAACAATTTCATATTTATTGTTTCCTTTTTCTCTTAATTCAATTACTTTTTGTTCTATAAAAGGTAAAGGACGTCTTGTCTTGTATTTTGGACCACGTTTTTGAGGCAGTAAATCTAAAGACTTACCGCTCTGCTTATAGCGGTTATAATACTTTAAGAAACTTTTTCTGCAGGTGTCATTTGCCTTATAAAAATCCATCGCCTTTTTATGCACTGGATGAGTTTTACTTTTTACCTGCTCATATTCTCTTATCAAAAATCGATACTTCTCTAAATAGTTTCTTTCTAATGTTGAATCCTGACTGTTATTTCTCATCGCAACAAAATTTATTAAAGTTAAATTTTGTTACCGAAATATCTAACCTTTACAATTTCGACGAAGGAGAAATCTCCACAAGCAACTCCGCAACGAAAAGCCAATCTATGGCGAGCTTCTCGCGGAGATTTTTCCTTCGTCGAAATGACAAAAAATACGCAAAAATAAAAAAGAGGCTAATTTTTTAATTAGCCTCTTTTTATATAGGAGAAAATATTTTTCTACAAAAGCGAATGACAAGTCATTGCATTTGGCTGCTGAATTCCCATTAATTCTAAAATAGTAGGAGCAATATCACCTAAAACACCATTTTGGATGTTTTTCAATTCTTTGTCAACTAAAATAATCGGCACTGGGTTTGTTGTGTGAGCTGTATTTGGAGATCCGTCAGGATTGATCATAGTTTCACAGTTTCCGTGATCGGCAATTACGATTGTAGTATAATCATTTGCAAGAGCGGCTTCGATTACTTTTTTCGCGCAAGCGTCAACAGCTTCACAAGCTTTAATTGCAGCTTCCATAATTCCAGTATGACCAACCATGTCTCCGTTTGCAAAGTTTAAACAAACAAAATCAACTTCACCTTTGTTCAATTCAGGAACAAGAGCATCGGCCAATTCGTAAGCGCTCATTTCTGGTTTCAAATCGTAAGTTGCTACTTTTGGAGAGTTTCTCAAAATTCTCTCTTCACCTTCAAAAGGAGTTTCTCTACCACCAGAAAAGAAGAAAGTTACGTGAGGATATTTCTCAGTTTCAGCAATTCTGATTTGTTTTTTGCCTGCTTTTTCTAAAACCTCACCAAGTGTTTCGGTGATATTATCTTTATTGTAAACTACTTTTACGTTTTGGTACGTTTCATCGTAGTTTGTCAATGTTACATAATATAGGTTTAGTTTGTGCATATTTTGCTCGTGGAAATCTTGCTGAGAAAGCGCTTCAGTAAGTTCGCGTCCTCTGTCTGTTCTAAAGTTAAAGAAAATTACAACATCACCTTCAACAATTGTAGCAAGAGGTTTTGCGTTATCATCCACGATAACAACAGGTTCGATAAATTCGTCTGTTACATCTTTTTCATAGCTAGCAAGAACACTTGCAACAGCATTTGTTGATGGAGTTCCAACGCCGTTAACAAGAAGATCGTAAGCCAATTTTACACGCTCCCAACGTTTGTCACGATCCATTGCATAGTAACGTCCAACAATCGAAGCAATTTTTACAGGAGTATCTTTAATATAATCTTCAAGATCATGAATGTATTTTGCTCCAGATTTTGGGTCAACGTCACGTCCGTCTGTAAAAGCGTGGACATATACCTGATCTAAGCCATATTCTTGAGACGCATCGATTAATCCGCGAAGGTGTGAAGTATGTGAGTGAACACCACCATCTGAAACTAATCCTAAAAAGTGTACTTTTTTATTATTGTCTTTAGCATAATTAAAAGCGTCAATTAAAACCTGCTCTTTTGCTAAAGTTTTATGTTCTACAGCTAAATTTATTTTGGCCAAATCTTGGTACACAATTCTTCCTGCACCTAGATTCATATGTCCAACCTCGCTATTTCCCATTTGTCCTTCTGGAAGACCAACATTTAATCCGTCAGTTCTAAGCTGTGCACTTGGGTAGTTTTTGTATAAACTGTTTATAAAAGGAACATTTGCATTGTCTATTGCAGATACTTTAGGGTCAGGAGATTTTCCCCAACCATCTAAAATCATAAGGATAACTTTTTTGTTCATTGCATTTTTGTTTTCTACAAATATAAGGCATTTCTAAAGTTTGGAACCTGAGTAATGTTACATTTATGTTTAATAAAATGAACGATAAAAAAAAATATTGATTTAATTGAAGAAGCCTTTATTTTTTAAAATTAATTCACGCTAAGCTCTTTTTATGACTTTATTTTTGACGGCAGTATGGTCAATAAAGCATTTTATGCTAGTAGAAAAGGTTTGTTTTAAAGCATCGTGGTTTAATAATCTGAAACATTAAGCCTGAAATCATATCAATAACTTCTTCAAAATTAGCTGCACTGTATGTTTTGAATTCAAGATTTTCATTTTTGTTTCATTTTTTTTAAGAAACGGATAAAAATGTTATGATTTTTTCTGTAAGATTTTATCTTAAAGAAAAAACGTTTTTATGTTAATAATGTTAAAGTTTAAGCAAAAAAGCCTTGAAAATCAGGCTTGTATTTTGCAAGGTATGATTTTTTTATATTTTTGCGATACCCAAATTTTTGTTTAACCTAAAGAAATTCAATGATTTACAAAATTTATCCGTTATTTGTGTTTTTGCTATTGTCTTTTGGAAAAGATTCAAAAAACACACCCGACCTTAAAAAAAATGCCACTGTAAAAGCGATTGCCAAAGTCGAAAAAGTCACAGTAGATTCTAAAATCGAGAGCGTTTATAATTCATTAAATTCTAACAACTTTAAAATGCCTGAGCTTAAAACTTTCTCGGAAGCTTTAAAAGGATTTTATTTGTTGAAAGAAAGAGGAGTGATTAAGAAAGATATCTTAACACTAATTGATTTCAGTTTGTCATCAAACGCTAAACGTTTGTGGGTGATAGATTTGACAACAAATACTATTTTATTCAATTCGCTTGTAGCTCACGGAAGAAATACTGGAGATGAATTCGCTTCTACATTTTCAAATCTAAATTCATCATTTAAAAGTAGTTTAGGCTTTTATGCAACAGGCGAGATATACCAAGGAAAACATGGTGCTTCTTTGCGTTTAGATGGTTTGGAAAACGGTGTCAATGACAATGCTCGCGAAAGAGGCGTTGTAATGCACGGTGCAGATTATGTATCTGAATCTTTTATTAGAGATCATAAAAGATTAGGCAGAAGCCAAGGCTGTCCAGCGGTTCCAGTTGAATTGACAAACGAAATCATTCAATTAATAAAAGATAAATCGTGTTTATATATCTACCATCCTTCAAGAAGTTTTGCGATGGAGGAGAGGTTAATTTCTTAATTGCGCATATAAATCCGAATCTAAATCATAAATATCAGCTCTAAAAAGGAGCTGATTTTTTTTGCTCCATGCTGTCCAATACCATTGGTAAAGAGCATATTTTTTGGCAATCTTAAAACTCATGGTTTTTTTGCTGGCAATAATGGTATCGATTCTGTCTTGAGGCCAGTTTCCGTCAACATCCAAAATGTGCTGTGCAAGTTCTATCGGATTTTCAACGCGTACGCATCCAGAACTCATAGAGCGGTTGTTTCGTCCAAAAATATTACGATGATTCGTGTCGTGCAGATAAACGCTATGGTGATTTGGAAATAAAATTTTCATTAATCCTAATGAATTATCGTAGCCAGGACTTTGTACATAACGATAATTATTTGGTTTGTTCTCATTCCATGACATCGGATTTACTACATTTCCAGAAGTATCATAAATCGTGATATTTTTATTAGCGAGATAATTTCTGTTTCTTTTCATTGCCGGAACGACATCTTCTTTCAAGATTGTCGGAGGAACAGTCCAAGTCGGATTAAAAACAACCGTTTTTAAAAACGAAGTAATAATAGGTGTTCTTCTTTTACTGGTTCCAACAACAACATTTCTAACTAAAGTTGTGTCTTGATTTTCGACAACATTCAGGCTATAATCAGGAATGTTGATTATGAAATAGTTTTCAGCCAATTCTGACGGATACCATCTCCAGCGTTCCAAATTGGCAATTATCTGTTTTTTTCTGCTTTCTTTTGAATAGTTTAAGGCACGAATGGTTCCTGCTCCAATAACTCCATCCGAAGCCAAACCGTGTCTTTCCTGAAATCTTTTAACGGCTTCAAAAGTTTTCTGATTGTAAATCTGTGTCAGGCTATCTTTTCCAGACATATCGTTCCAATATAAAAGTCTTTTTTTAATATTTATTAAAGCAGGATTAGTGTCATTTAAAACAATCTTATCGACAGACTCAATAGTTTTTACATTATCATCTGGAAAAGTATTGATGATTTCCAGTGCTTTTAATAGCTCTTTGTATGTTTGTGTTTTAGGCTGAATATTTTCAACAATGCTATCTAATTTGTTTTTGTTGAAACCTTTAATTAAAACAGAATTTACGTCAAATTCCTTTGCATCTAAATCCCAATTGGTATACAGTTTTTTAGGGTCTAACTTTCCTTTGTATATATGATTAAGATATTTTTCGAAATTATAAGTCAGTAAAATATCATACGTAGCCAAGTCTTTATCACTAAGCGAAGCGACTTTGCTTTCGAATTTTTTTAGCTGAGATATCTTGTAATCTTCGGGTTCTAAACCTAATTCTTCTGATTTTTCTAATTGCGTTAAAACAAAAGTTCTTTTTTTAAGATTCCCCCATATAGTTTGATTTTCAGATGCAATGTAAAATTGCTTTAAGGTTTCGCTTTTAAAAGTTCCTATTAATGCGGTGTCTATTTCGACAGTTCTCTCGTCAGTAAGTATAATTGCCGGCGCCTTTTTTTTGATAATAGGCGCGGGTTCTGGGCTTTCTTTTTTGCAGCCCACTAAAAGGCAGATTACTACTAAAGAGTAAAATATTTTCATTTTATAATTTTTTAAACATCAAATAATGTTCGCCAACATCTTTTATCTCAAATGCTTCGCCTAGTGGTTGATAGCTCATTTTTTGATAAAATCCGACAGCGGCAGTTCTGGCATTGAACCAAATTAATTCTATTTGGTTTTCAGTGCAATAAGCTTCGCAATGCCTTACCAAAGCTTCTCCAAATCCTTTTTTCTGATGTGTTTCTAAAACAGCCATCCCTCGAATCTGAGCTTGATTTTGAGCGGCAAATATAGGATTGATTTTTTCGAATAACGAAATAATTCCTGTTAAATTTTCGTTCTCAAATAGCCCGAAATGATGCGTAGATGTTAAATCGTCGCCTTCAAACACGCAACTTTCTATAGGCAGTCCATTTCTTAAAACAGGTTGACGAACGGCATAAGTTTCATTTGATGGAATTTCTTTAATTGTAATCATGATTTTTTGAAAAAATATTGCTTTTATAACTTTTTAATTTTAAATAAGTTATAAAAAAATGTTGATTTTTATTGATTTTTTTTGCTCAAAAGCTTGTTTTGAACTGAACTTTCTTTCTATATTTGCACAACCAATGCGAAAGTAGCTCAGTTGGTAGAGCTCCAGCCTTCCAAGCTGGTTGTCGCGAGTTCGAGCCTCGTCTTTCGCTCTAAAAGTAAACACGTTTTACTTATGTGAAAATAAATTTTTTTTGATTTTTATTTTGTTTTAAAAATTAAATTTTTTAAGTTTGCACCCGATTAATGCGAAAGTAGCTCAGTTGGTAGAGCTCCAGCCTTCCAAGCTGGTTGTCGCGAGTTCGAGCCTCGTCTTTCGCTCTTCAAAAGCCTCAAACATTGTTTGAGGCTTTTTTGTTTTTTATTCTTTTTAAAACCATATAAGTGATTTAAGTTGAGGTAAGTTTTTGAGCTTAGGTTTTAATAAACTTATATGACTTATATGGTTTTAAAATTATTTCAGATTGCTTAAGTCGCTTTCTGTTTCTAATTCCGTTGGAATCTCATTTTGTTTGAACAAACGGGCAGACAAATCTCCTTTTAAAGTGATTTTTTCACCTTTTACTTCTAGCCAGCTTCCTTCTCTTAAACCTAAAACAGGAATCGAATTAAATGCATGAAATTCTTTAATTCTTGTTTCGCGGGTCTCTCCCATGTGTTTAGATTGTAAATCGGCATCCAGATAATGCGGATTTAAGTTGAAAGGAATTAATCCTAATGTCTGAAAACTTGGAGGATAAATAATAGGCATGTCGTTTGTAGTCTGCATTGACAAACCGCAGATATTGCTTCCTGCGCTAGATCCTAGATAAGGAGTGCCACTTTTTACGGTTTCAGATAGTAACTGCATAATATTATTTTTATAAAGCTGAGTAACCAGCAAAAAAGTATTTCCTCCGCCTGTGAAGATTCCTTCGGCATTTTTTACAGCGTCTTGTGGATTTTCAAATTCATGAATTCCTTTAATATTGATATTGATTGTGTTAAAAGCTTCTGCTGCTTTTTTTGTATACTCGTCATGTGAAATACCGCTTGGGCGCGCATACGGAATAAATAAGATTGTTTTACAGTTTTTAAAATGCGTTTTTAAAGTAGGTAAAATATATTCTAAGTAATTGCCTCCGTGTAAAGTAGAAGTGCTTGCAATGATAATGCTTTTCATGATTTTTAGACTCAAAATTTGTTTGTTAAAGATATTAAAATCTCTGTTTTTGTGTGAATTATTAATGTTTTAATTAACAAATTTTTACCAAGTCATTAATATTAAATTTGGAACGACTTAGGATATTTTTACCGTTTTAAGAATATTTTTAAATTATTTTATTTTGTTTCAGAAAATTACTTGTTTTTTAATTATTGTAGCAGGGCAGGCTTGCTGGTCACAAAGTCAGGATCGCTCTATTTTTAACGGTAAAGTGGTTTCAAATACTTCAGATTTAGAAGGAATTCATGTAATCAATGCGCAAACAGAAGAAACTGTGACAACAAATGCTTTGGGGTCTTTTTCGATTTCTGCAAAACCAGATGATGTTCTGGTTTTTTCTTCGATAAGTTTTAAAGAAAAAAGAGTTTTATTGAAGCAAGAAGATTTTTCAAATCTGAATTTTTCTGTCAATCTTAATATGATTATGTATCAATTGCAAGAGGTTGTGGTTAAACGATATGATAATATTAATGCTGAAAATTTAGGTATAATTCCTTCTGGGCAAAAGAAATACACTGCAGCCGAACGCAAATTGCAAACAGCAACGGCGCTAAATGCGACAGCAAATGGAGGAACAATGGCAGGAGGTTCTATTTCTGCAGATCCATTGCTGAATTTTTTCTCGGGTAGAACGGCTATGCTTAAAAAAGAAGTTGCGGTAGAGAAAAAGGAATTTTTTATGAGGCTTTTGGAGAATATGTTTAGTTTGGAGCACTTTGTTGACCGTTTAAAGATTCCAGCAGATTATGTAAAAGGGTTTGAATATTACGCTATCGAAAATGATAAGTTTACGGTCATTTTAAATTCTAAAAATAAAACTTCGACAGAATTTCTTTTAGGGGAATTAGCTGTAAAATATAAAGAAATGATTGCTAGTGAAAATAAATAAAATCATATCAATAAATATTCTTTTGTTTTTTGTTCAGTTTACGTTTGGACAAAAAAATGATCTCAGACAATTGGTTGGAAAAGTGGTAGAGCACTCTACTCCGATTGAAGGGGTTAATATTATAAATAATACAACTCAAGCGGCAACAGTTTCTGATTCTGAAGGTAATTTTTTATTGATGGCTAAAGAAGGTGATGTTTTGGTTTTTTCTGCAGTAAATCTAGAACCGCAAAAGCGCAGAATTACAGTGGAAGACTTATATCCGAATACATTAGTCGTAAAAATGGAAGTTAAAGAGGTTGAGTTGAAGGAGGTTGTTGTAAATGAAAATGCGAATATAACTGCTGAAAATTTAGGAATTATTCCATACGGGCAGAAAAAATATACGCCTGCAGAACGAAAGGTTTATACAGCAACTTCAACATCAGTAGATAAGCTTTTAAATGCAATTTCGGGACGAACTGCAATGCTGAAAAAAGAAGTGAATGTAGAGAAAAAAGAAATGCTTTTTAGAAAGTTAGAATATCTTTTTGAGGAGAATTATTACACCGATCGATTGAAAATTCCTGTAGATGATATTAAAGGATTTCAATTATTTTGTATGGATGATGCTGATTTTGCTGTATCTTTGAATACTAAAAACAAAACAATGAGTATGTTTTTAATCACAGATCTAGCAAGAAAATATCTAACAATTCTCGAAAATGAAAAATAAATTAGGAGTACTCGTTGTCTGCTTATTTTGTCAATTTGTATTAGGACAAAACGGTTTTAGAAAACCATTACACGGTCAGGTTATTAATGATTTTTTAGCCATAGAAAGTGGTTATGTAATGAATATTAATGCTAATACTAGGACATTTATTGGTTCTGGTGGTTTGTTTGATATTGTTGCGCAACCAAAAGATACTTTGCTATTCTCTGGCTTGACCTTTCAATCAAAAAAAGTTGTTTTATCGGAAAAAGATTGTGATGAGGTTCTTTTAAAAGTAAAGCTGGATTTGGTTAATAATCAGCTTAAGGAAGTTGTAGTTCATAAAGAATTAAAGGTAAAAGCGCTGCAGGGCGGTTCTCAGAAATATGTGGACATGCAGTTTGAAGACGACAACCAGTCTACTGCAAAAAATAATGCCATGCTTTCTGATCAGACCATAAAATATGGAACCGATTTTGTTCGAATCTTTAAGGACGTCAAAAAACTTTTAAGTAAAAAAGACGAAGTAAAAGAAGAAGAAATTACAGATATTGCTTTTGTGGAATATGCTAAAGATAATTTTACAAAAGATTTTTATTCTAAAACACTTAATCTTAAAGATGACGAAGTAGAGCTTTTCTTGATGTATTGCTCAAACGATCCGCATTCTAAAGAAATGGTAGATCCAGATCAGAAGTTTCAGTTAATGGATTTTATGATTAATAAGAATAAAGAGTTTAAGAAAGCCGAGGCTAATCAAAAATGAAAAAAAAGTTAGTTTTCCCTTTGCTGGGAGTTTTATTTGTACTGTCTTCAGCATTTGCTTTTCACAAATTTTATGTTGGTGTTTTTCAGGTAAATTATGCGGCAGAAAAGAAAATGCTGCAAATTACTTCCCGCATTTTTATTGATGATTTGAATAATGCAATGGAGAAAAAGTATCACAAAAAGACATTTGTTGGTACAAGCAAAGAAACTCCGGCAGATGTTGAATTATTGAAAAAATATTTGTCAGAACACTTTCTGATTAAAGTAAATGGGCAATCAAAAGTGATAACTTTTTTATCTAAAGAAGTTGAAGCAGATGATGTTTTGGTTTGTTATTCTAGAATTAAGGATATAGATAAATTTAAAACGCTTGAGATTTCAAATACTATTTTAGTCGATTGGAATTCAGAGCAGCAAAACATTACACATATTTCAGCATTTGATACTAAAAGAAGTGTTCTTTTTACAGAATCTTCAAGGAAAGAATTGTTAAAATATTAATGTATTGACAAAATTAATGTTTTAATTACTATTTTCACAGCCTAAAGAAATTACCATTAAAATTTTATGAAAAAACTTTCATTATTATTACTTTTTCCTGCAATATTAGTAGCTCAGGATAAAGCAACAACCACACCTGCTAAACAACAGGGAAAGTATGATACGAACAAGTTTAGCCAGATGTACGATTTGTTGGCAACTCCAAATATGTTTCGTACGGCTTCTGGAGCACCGGGGCCAGCTTACTACCAACAGCAAGCAGATTACAAAATTGATGTTGAATTGGATGATAAAAATTCAAAATTAAGCGGATCAGAAACCATTACCTATACAAATAACTCACCAGATAGTTTGGAGTATTTATGGGTGCAGTTAGATCAAAATCAGGCAAAAGCAAATACGCAGACCTCATTAGCAGAAAGTGATAAGATTAGTCAAGTTTTGCCACTTGATGGTTTTTCTTCTAAATATTTGAAAAAAGATTTAGAGCGCGGTTTTAATATTGAGCAAGTTAAAGATGCTAAAGGAAGTCCAATGTCTTATACGATCAACGAAACCATGATGCGTATTAATTTGACTTCGCCATTAAAACCAGGAGAAAAAATTTCATTCTCTATTAAATGGTGGTACAATATCAATAATTATAGAAAAGAAGGTGGTCGTTCAGGATATGAATTATTTGAGAAAGACGGTAATAAATTATATGTAATTGCACAATTCTATCCAAGAATGGCAGTTTATAATGATGTTGAAGGATGGCAGAATATGCAGTTCTGGGGAAGCGGAGAGTTTGCGCTTCCATTTGGAAATTTTGACGTAAATATTACAGTACCTGCAGATCACGTAATCGACGCAACTGGTGAATTAATGAACAGAAGCGAAGTGTTTACTGCTGAACAAGTAAAAAGATACGAACAAGCACAAAAATCATTTGACAAACCTGTTGTTATTGTAACACAGGCAGAAGCAGAAGCAGCTGAAAAAGGTTTTTCTGAAAAGAAAAAAACTTGGAAATTCAGTGCTAAAAATGTTCGTGATTTCGGAATTGCTTCTTCAAGAAAATTCATTTACGATGCAATGGCTGTGAAAATTGGAAACAGAACTGTTATGGCAGAATCTGTTTATCCAAAAGAAGCAAATCCGCTTTGGGGAGAAACTTCTACAATGGTTGTGGCGCATACTTTAAAAAGCTATTCTTCTCATACTTTTGATTATCCTTACCCAAAAGCAGTTTCTGTTTCTGCAGAAGATCAAGGTATGGAATATCCAATGATTTGTTGGAACTATGGTCGTCCTGACGAAAATGGTGTAACAAGCAGAGAAGTTAAAAACGGAATGATTGGTGTAATTATCCACGAAGTTGGACATACTTTCTTTCCAATGATTGTAAACTCTGACGAGCGCCAGTGGACTTGGATGGATGAAGGTTTGAACTCATTTTTAGAATATTTGGCAGAACAGGAATTAGATCCAAATTTCCCTTCAAGAAGAGGGCCTGCAAAAAATATTGTTCCTTACATGAGTGGTGACCAAAAGTTTTTAGAGCCAATTATGTCGAATTCAGAAACAATTCACCAATTTGGAAATAATGCCTACGGAAAACCAGCTACAGGTCTTAATATTTTGAGAGAAGTAGTTATGGGAAGAGAATTATTCGATCACGCATTCAGAACGTATGCAAACAGATGGAAGTTTAAACACCCAACCCCAGAAGATTTCTTTAGAACAATGGAAGATGCTTCTGCAGTAGATTTGGATTGGTTCTGGAGAGGTTGGTTCTACTCAACAGATTTCGTAGATATCGGAATTAAAGATGTAAAACAATATTACGTTTCAGATACTCCAACTGCAGATATTAAAGATGTAAAAGTTAGAAAAGGACGTTTTGGATACGAAAAAGGACCTTTTGTTTACTTAGTTTCTGGAGATAATGCAGAAGTAAGCGATTCTAAGAAAAAAGCTTTAAAAGTAGAAGATTTTAAACCTTTGGCAGATTATGTAGATCAGACTTTTACAGCTGAAGAAAAAGCTAGTATTAAATCTCCGAAATATTTCTATGAAGTAGAATTCAATAAACCAGGCGGAATGATTATGCCGATTTTAGTTGAGATTACTTACGAAGATGGCTCTAAAGACAATTACAAATACCCAGCTCAAATCTGGAGAAAAAGTAATGATACAGCGAGAAAAGTTTATGCTACAACAAAAGCAATTAAGAGTATTCAAATTGATCCTCAATTGATGACAGCAGATATTGATGTAACCAATAACTCTTGGCCAAAAGTAGAAACAAAGTCAAAATTTGACTAAGAAAATAAAAAATGAATGAGAAGCTCATCAGGTTTATAAAAGCTTGATGAGCTTTTTTATTTTAATTAAATGCATTTTCAAGGACTTTTTAAGTTAATTTTAAAACTCTAAGCTGCAAAATTTAATATCTTTGCGACTACAAAATTAAAAGTTATGTTTGGTATAGGAGGAGGAGAATTAGTTTTTATATTATTTATAGTGCTTATGCTTTTTGGTTCTGATAAAGTGCCAGAAATCGCACGTACAATGGGAAAAGCTATGGCTCAATTAAAAAATGCAACTAATGATATTAAAAGCGAAATTCAGAAAGGAGCAGAGGCTAATGGTCTTGATGCAAAATCTCTGAATGATATTACTGGAAATATCAACGCAGAAATCAATAATGCAAAATCGAATTTACTAGGTGATACAGGAAATCTTTTAGGAGATACCGCAACTGAAATCGAAAAAGTAAAAGAAGATATTGACACTCTTTCTGGACCTATTAAACGCCAAATGTAATGCTTGAAAAAATACAGGAATTAGATAAAGATCTTTTAATCTTTCTTAACGGATTAGGTTCTGAAACATACGATAGATTATGGCTTATTATTACTAATCAGTTGTACTGGACGCCATTTTTCTTATTCCTTTTCTATCTTATTTATAAAAAAATAGGCGGTAAACAAACTTTATATTTATTGCTTTTTATTGCGGTTCTGATTGCTTTTACAGATCAGACTTGTAATTTATTCAAACATACTTTCCAGCGTTTGCGACCATGTAATGATCCGGAAGTAAACTCTATTATTAGAGTTGTTCAGGTTAGAAAATCATATAGCTTTTTCTCAGGACATGCGGCTAACACAATGGCTGTTGCAACTTTCTTATTTTTGATTTTAAAGCGCTATTTCAAATATTTCGGGTTAATATTTCTATGGCCTTTAATCTTTGCTTACAGCCGAATTTATTTAGGATTGCATTATCCAGGTGATATTCTTACTGGATATTTCTTTGGAGCACTTTTCGGATTTTTACTTTATTTAGTTTATAGAAAGTTAAAGCCACAGTATTTTCCCGGATAGATTTTTTTAAGATGCTAAGGTTCTGAGATACTAAGATACTAAGGTTTATATATTAATTGCCTCCAGCTTTAGCTGGAGGTTTTTTTATGAGCGAATAAAAAGGCTTTAGCTAAATTAAGATTACTTAATTTGGCTAAAGCCTTTCATTTTAAATTATGTTCCTCCAGCTAAAGCTGGAGGCAACCCAATAGTATATTTTTAGTTTAAAAACTTAGAATCTCAGAACCTTAGCGTCTTAGCATCTTTAAAAAGAACTTAGAATCTTAGCACCTCAGAACCTTAGAGGCTCAAAAAATTATAATACTCTCGAAACCGTCAATCCATCGCGAATTGGTAATAAAACCGTCTCTACTCTCGGATCATCTTTCAAAAGCTGATTGTATTCTAAAAGGACTTTTGTGCTAATATCATTAGGATGAACTGGTTCCAGAATTTTTCCGCTCCACAAAACATTGTCCGATAAAATAATACCTCCTTTGTTCATTTTTGGAACAATCATTTCCCAATAATTCAAGTAGTTTTCTTTATCAGCATCAATAAAAACCAAATCAAATTTTAAGTCTAAATCAGGAATAATGTTTACTGCTTCACCTAAATGCTGAAAAATTTGTGCTCCCCAAGGTGATGCATCAAAATATTTTCGCTGAAAATCAATTAATTCTTCTTTAATATCAATGGTGTGTAATTGACCATTTTCTTGCATTCCTTCGCATAAGCACAATGCGGCGTAGCCAGTGTAAGTTCCAATTTCAAGAATATTAACCGGACGAATCAATTTTGAGAGCATGCTTAAAACACGGCCTTGAAAATGCCCGCTAAGCATTCTTGGTAAAAGTATTTTTTGATAAGTTTCTTTATTAAGTTTTGCTAACAATTCTGGTTCGTTTTCAGAATGCTGTTCGATGTAATCTTCTAGTTCTTGAGATATAAAATGCATGTTGAAGTATCTTGTAATTTGAAGACAAAAATACAAAAATATCTGCTTGCGATTGGGCATAAAAAAACCATTCGTTTTACGAATGGTTTCTGTTAGGATTTAGATGAAGTTTATTTTTTCAAAGCCGCATCTACATCTTTTGCTGTTTTTACAGTTCCGTCTTTTGCAGCTTTCGCAGCATTTTCTACTTTTTCAGCTCCTTTTTTAGTAGCGTCTTTTACATCAGTCGCTGTTTTTTTTGCAGCGTTTTCAACATCATTAGCGGCTTTTTTAGTAGCATCTTTTACATCATTTGCTGCATTTTCTGTAGCGTCTTTAGCTTTTGTAGCGGCACTTTCTGCTTTGCTTACAGCGCTGTCTTTTACTTCTTTGATATCTGTTGTTAGAGAATCAACTTTGTTGCCTAGTGTTAATTCATCTTCTGCAGGTTTATTTTCTTTTTTCTCGCATGACTGAACAGCAAATGCTAATAAGGCAACAATAGCTAAACTTAAAATTTGTTTTTTCATAATTACATTTTTTTAGGTTGATAAAACTTAAAGGTTAAATGGCTGAAAATAAAATTACAAATTTTAAAATGATTGAGCTCTTTGTAAGATTATTTTTCTTTTAAGAGCTAGACAATTCTTGTGCCAAAATTTTGAAATTATGCTGTTGGGCATTAATTTTTTTTTAGCAGAAAAAAATTAGTTTTTATATAAACTGAAATTAATTACAATATCATCTTTTACTTTAATCAATCCGGCCATTTTTACGGGCGGTTCCATTTCAATATCAGAGAATTTTAAACTAAGTGTTCCTTGAATTTTATCATCAGTATTGTATAGTACGAAATCTTTGTATTTAAGAGTTTTATCGGTTATGAAAAAGTTTAGTCTGCATTTGTAATTTTTTCCCATTGGTTTTATGTCGCTGATAGAGACAGTACTGTTTGGGAATTGTTTGACTTTTACTGTTCCTTGCAAATCTTTCGTCAGTATCTTATTGCCACAATCAAAGTTTGACATTTTAATGTCGGTATTAAAAGTGTTTTTTTTAACGGAGTTTACATAAACAGTATCCTTTGTAGCAAAGGTATTAGAGCAATTATATTTGCCAACTGTAGATAGTCCTGTGATTTCTATTTTAATTTTATTAATTACCACAGCGTTATCTTCTGCGAAAAAAGTGGGTTTAGCACTTCCTAGTAAAAAGAACAATGCTAAACCCATTATTAATATTTGAAATCTCGTTTTCATTTTTTTTATATTAGAAAGCAATTGTTGCTTCGAATACTAAACCTTCAAATTTACCACCATAAAAGTTGTTTAGATTTCCAGTAGCAGGATCTCCTGTAAATTGTGAGTAATCTTTATATTTTTGATTCACGTAGTTTAGTTTAGCTAAAATGTTTTTAGTCATAAACCAACCAGCACTAGCTTCAAATTTATCTACACTAACCTTTTTAGCATCGGCATTAGATAATTTTCCAGATACTGTATTGTATTTTCCTCCGATATAGAACTGTTCAGTTCCTCCAAATCTGTAAATAAGCTCTGAAGCATATTGATTAGCAGTACGTTTATCGTCAGAACCAGCCTTATCTCCTCCTGAAGCTAATTCGATTGTTCCGAAGAATTCAAGTCCTTTATATTTCACAAAAGGGTTAATCATGTATGTTGTAGCCCAATTTTTGAAATTAGGATTGAAGGTAGCTTCTGGAGTAGATGTTTTATTGAAACTAGTTGGTACGTCAGTAGTAGTTGTAGAAATAACAGTACCACTAGCATCTGTCTTAGTAATCGTATTTTTATAAGCGTTATTATTCAAGATACCCCAATAACCAAATCCTGATCTATTAGCAGAATAGATATTGGCATTACCAAGATTAGCATTATGGTAATAAGAACCTGTTATTCTTACTCTCAAATCTTCATTAAGCTGTTTATCATAACCCAATTTAGCTAAGATTGAAGGGCTGTGTGTTGTATTGGCGTTTGGGCCAGAAGGATAAAAAACTTCTTCGTTACTTTGATTTAAATTACCATTTGTAACACCTAACATACTTACCAATCCATTTCTGTTATAGTAAACCTCCATACCCATTTCTGTAGTGAAAGAATACATAATGTTGTTTCCAACAAATGCATTTTTGATTGTATTACCATTATCAGAACCTCTGAAGTGAGCATCACCAAAATTGTTCTCCATTTGTCCAATTTTAATTGTAGCATATTTCATTACATC
Source organism: Flavobacterium sp. LPB0248 (assembly GCF_013388355.1). Classification (GTDB taxonomy): domain Bacteria; phylum Bacteroidota; class Bacteroidia; order Flavobacteriales; family Flavobacteriaceae; genus Flavobacterium. The sequence goes on along the minus strand of NZ_CP058246.1, from coordinate 1,727,372 downwards.
AGCTAAGAAGTCTTTTTTGATGAAATCTAACTTGTCAATTTGTAAATATCCACCTTTTACATAAGAATCATTGTGATGTCTTGAAGCTAAATAAACATCTAAATTCACTCTTACTCCATCAAACAATTGAGCACCAATATACATATCAGCAGCAGGAAGAGTAAAATTGTTTTCGGTATTCATTAAACGATATCCTGAAATTGTTCTAGTGGTAGTCCCAGTGGCTGTTGTAGTTGTAGTCGTAATGTTAGCCGGTTGATTGTTGAATGAATTTGTTGCTTGGAAATCCATGTTGAAAGCACCACCAAGATCAATACTAAGACCTTTAAATTCTCTAGTATCTTTTTGAACGTCGAAAACGTTGATACCGTCTTTTCCTCTAGAGATTTGATTTTGCATGTTTCCAAAACTAACTTGTGCCTGAACAGCAAATGTGCTGATCAATGTAACGAATAGAATATAAATTTTCTTCATGGCGTTTATAAATTAAAGTTTATATTAAATTTTATAGTCAGGTCTTGACCTGTTTTTATTGTTCCTAACATTGCTGTTGGAGATTTCATTCCGAAATCTGTAAAGGTGATCTTGTTGCTTCCCTGAAGATTTAGTCCATTTGCGGTAACAGTAGTTTTTACAGTAGTTTTGTAAGCTTTGCTAACTCCCGCGATGGTGTAAGTCCCAGTTAGTTCCCAAGTTGTTTCGTTTACTTTTTCGGCAGATTTAAGAACATATTTAATGTTTTTGTTTTTGTCTGTTTTTAATGTTTCATAAGCAACTTTATCCATACTTTTTTTCTCGCTTTTAATGCTTTCTGCTAAAAGAGTTATGGTTAAAGCTTCGATGTCTGTTAGTTTTCCGTTAGCAATATTTAAAGATGCCGTTCCAGTTCCAGAAGCTGATTTCATTTCCCAATCATGAAGGGTAGAAGTACCTGCAACAGAAAAAGTTGATTTGCTATCTAAAGTGTATGATTTTTGGGCTGTTGCTAATGAGCTGAATCCTAAAAATACTGTTACAAGGGCTAAAAGTTTTAGTGTATTTGTTTTCATTTTTGTCATGTTTTTATCGTAAAAAAAAAGTTAATAATCGGCCTGTTTTAATTTAGTACTAAGAATGTTGTTTTAACTTGTATCAAAGATCCCTTTATAAATCAGCTTAATACATGATAAAAATCATTGTTAAAATTTTATTAAATGGGTATTTAATAACTACAACGTTTTCATTTTTTGGAGAATCGGCCATTAAAGCAAAAAGAGGGTGTTGATATTATTAAATTCCTATTTTTTAACATTTAATTCGAAGAGATAAAATGTTAAAAAAGAGCGTTTTTTAACATCACGATTTAGCTTAGAATAATATTGAAGATTACAGTTAGATCTTTCCCTGCTTTTACAACTCCCAAAGCAGCTTTAGGAGGAGTCATTTCAAAATCGCCAAAGGTGATCTGATTAGAACCTTGCAGAACGAAACCTCCTTTACTTGCGGTTACTTTTACTTGGGTTTTATATTCTTTGCTTACTCCAGCAATAGTGTAAACTCCGGTTAGATTCCAAGTTGTATCATCAATTTTTTCGGCAGATTTTAAAACATATTCAATGTTTTTGTGTGTTTCAGTATCCATCGCTTCATAAGCGACCTTGTCCATGCTTGCTTTGTAGCTTTTTAAACTTTCTGCCAATAAGGAAACAGTTAGACTATTTATGCCAGCAAGTTTAGAATCTTTAATTATTAAGCTGGCGCTTCCTGTTCCTTCGGTAGATTTCATTACCCAATCGTGTACTGTAGATGTTCCTGCTACTTCAAAAGTGGAATTTGCATTTACAGTATATATTCTTTGTGCATTTGAATGAAATGAAAATGTTGTAAAAATTACTGTCAGTAAAATGGATTGAATTGTTTTCATGTTGATAAAGTATAGGTTAATCATTTAAACAAGGAGGTCTTAAAAATTCAGTTAGTGGTTCATGAATAAAAAGCTATCCTTATTTCTTAGACCAAAATTATCGCGCGCGAGAAGAAGACGAAATGATAAAAATCATGGCAAGATTTTTATTAAAGTGGTATAGTAAAGACTGTAAAGCCTTATTGCTGCTGGGATTGTAAAATTTTGAAAAGAATGTGTACTTGTAATTGATTGTTTTTTAGTTTGTTGTGTTTTTTGGAATGAAATGCCAGATTCTTTTTTTAGACTCATCTTTTTTGGGAAAAATCAAGAAAAAAAGAAGCATAAGAATGTAACTATTAGAAAATATTGGAAATAAAAGTGGTTTTCAGGCTGTTTTTTTGAGGTTTAACCAAGAATGAATGTAAAAACAAAAAAAAAAATGACAAAAGTGATTAACTTTGCAGCATGCAAATGGAGAAAAAAGACATACGAGCCTTATCAAAAGAACAGCTTCGCGATTTTTTTGTTGAAAATGGAGATAAAGCTTTTCGTGGAAATCAGGTTTATGAATGGTTGTGGAGCAAAGGTGCACACAGTTTTGAAGATATGACAAATGTAGCTAAAGCTACAAGATCTATGCTTGAGAACAATTTTGTGATCAATCATATTAAGGTTGACACAATGCAGAAAAGCAGTGATGGAACTGTAAAAAATGCTGTGCGACTTCACGATGGACTTGTAGTTGAATCTGTTTTAATTCCGACAGAAACTAGAACAACCGCCTGCGTATCTAGTCAGGTTGGCTGTAGTTTAGACTGTAATTTCTGTGCAACGGCAAGGTTAAAAAGAATGCGTAATCTTGAACCTGGAGAAATTTATGATCAAGTTCTGGCTATAGATAAAGAAAGTCGTCTGTATTACAATCATCCGCTTTCAAATATCGTTTTCATGGGAATGGGAGAACCTTTAATGAATTATAATAATGTCATTAAAGCAATTGACATGATTACTTCTGAAGAGGGATTGGGAATGTCTCCGAAGCGAATTATGGTTTCGACATCAGGAATTCCGAAAATGATCAAAAAAATGGCTGACGACGATGTGAAGTTTAAACTAGCAGTTTCTTTACACTCAGCAATAGACGAAACTCGTGCGCGCATTATGCCTTTCAGTAAAAACTTTCCTTTAAAAGATCTACGAGAAGCATTAGAATATTGGTATAGAAAAACAAAGAGCAAAATATCTTACGAGTATGTAGTTTGGAAAGGAATTAACGATGATAAAGCTTCAGTTGATGCTTTGGTTAAATTCTGTAAATATGTGCCTTGTAAAGTCAATTTGATAGAATATAATCCGATTGATGATGGCGAATTCCAACAAGCTTCTGAAGAATCGATTATGGCTTACATAAAAGCTTTAGAAAATATCGGGGTAGTTGTAAAAGTGAGAAGAAGCCGAGGAAAAGACATCGACGCTGCTTGTGGACAATTGGCAAATAAAGAAGCAGAATAATATTTGCAAAAAATATTCCGTTAGGAATATCTCGTTGGTAGAAAAAAAATATTCATAATGATAATTATGTCCCATAGGGACATTTGATCGGTTTTAAACGATAAAAAAAGCATTAAAAACGAGAAATAATTCTTGTTTTTAATGCTTTTTTCTTGGGCAAAAAGGATACTTATTTTTTCAAATCAACTTCTTCAGTAACACCATCTTTTGTTACTTTGGCAAGAGTATCGCATTCTCCATTTCCATAATCTATAATTGCCGAAGCGCCATTTTTAGTAATAGAAACAATTCCTTTTACGGCAAAAGATTTTCTGCAAGATGCATCAAACTCTAATGGAGTTGTAATTTCGGCCGAGAAAGTATCGCCGTTAGGAAAAGTAGTAGAACCGCTTCCGGTAACAACAAATACATTATCATCCCAATCAAACCATGTATCATAGCCAGAAGTCATTTCTTTTATCAGAGTTCCTTTTCTAGCATAAACCTTTCCGTCATCAAAAGTAATCGTTAAATCTATAGCCGCTGTTGATACTGGGTGCGGCGTTACCAATAAATTGGTTTCTTTAATTGTTCTGACAATACTTTTGCTTCCCTGAATTTTTTTGCCATTATGATAAAATCCTTCAAAAGTGTAACTGATCGTTTGTGTGGAAGAAGTAAAATCATTCGAAAAAGAAACGACCATTTTTCCTTTTACTGTATTACCGTTATTCAAAGTGCATCCTTCAGCACCAAAATCTACTGTTTTTGTCCAAGTATTATTGGTTAAAACAGTTGTAATTGTGGCACAGCTTGGAAGATAATTTTTTATAGGTCCGCCTGGTTTTGAATTTATGTTGAGCTGAGAGCTAAATTGGTCTTCCGCAATATTAGTAACATCCTCTACAGAGGCATCGATTTTAGAGTTGGTTATAATCTCATCGTTGGTAATCGCTGCTGTCGATCCCGATCCGTCATTTGTTTTTTCATCAGAATTACAGCTGACGAAAAAAGACATAGTAATAAAAGTACTAATTAATAAAAGCTTTGTTTTCATAAAATAATAATTTTGGGTTCTTTTAAGTTAATGAATTCAAATCAGTATTAGTTAGAGCTATTTTTGGAGGGTATTTTTAGGTTTCGACATAAAATATTACAATCGTAACCTAAAATACACAACGTATTTTTATTTAAAATAGTATATTTGGAGTCTAAATGAATATTACGTCTCAAATAAAGCAGCCTATTTTTAACGAGATGGAACTTTTCGAAAAAAAGTTCCATGAGTCGATGACTTCAAAGGTTGCGTTATTAAACAGAATCACTTATTATATCGTAAACCGTAAAGGAAAACAAATGCGTCCGATGTTTGTTTTTCTTACTGCAAAAATGGTTTCAGGCGGTACCGTAAACGAAAGAACGTATCGTGGAGCTTCTGTAATTGAGCTTATTCATACCGCAACTTTAGTACATGATGACGTTGTTGATGATAGTAATCGACGTCGCGGATTTTTCTCAATCAATGCACTTTGGAAAAATAAAATTGCTGTTTTAGTTGGAGATTATTTATTGTCTAAAGGCTTACTGCTTTCTATTGATAATGGTGATTTCGATTTATTAAGAATCATTTCTGTTGCCGTTCGCGAAATGAGCGAAGGAGAATTGCTTCAGATAGAAAAAGCAAGAAGACTCGATATTACCGAAGATGTTTATTACGAAATCATCAGAAAGAAAACCGCAACGCTTATTGCCGCTTGTTGTGCGCTTGGCGCGAAAGCCGTAATCGAAGATGATGTACAGGTAGAAAACATGCGTAAGTTCGGTGAGTTAATCGGAATGGCTTTCCAGATCAAAGATGATTTATTTGATTATAGCGAAGAAGCCATCGGAAAACCAACCGGAATAGATATTAAAGAGCAAAAAATGACTTTGCCTTTAATTCACGTTTTAAATACTTGTACTGAACAAGAAAAAAAGTGGCTGATAAACTCCATCAAAAACCACAACAAAGACAAAAAACGCGTAAAAGAAGTAATTGCCTTTGTAAAAAATAACAATGGTTTGGCTTACGCCGAAAACAAAATGGTGCAATTCCAGCAAGAAGCACTTGCATTACTTCAAAACTTTGATGATTCTGAGTATAAAGATGCGCTGACTTTAATGGTGAATTATGTTATTGAGAGAAAGAAATAACTTTTAATTTATCTTAAAAATAAATCATTTTTTGATAATTTATACTTCGATTTTAATGAACTACCTCCCAATAAGGTTCAAACTGTAAATCATTAAAAGGTACTTCGTGTATATTTTCTGTTTTGTAGATTCCGTAACTAATCGTGTCTTGAATAGAGTTTATAAATTGCCAAGTTTCAGCTTCGTCATGTTTACCTTTTCCCCATGAGCGAATGTTAAAAACAGCTCTTTTGGCATTTATTTTTTGAGATAAAGACTGAATAATTTCGGTACAATTTATGTCTAAATCTACTGCAATGCCAATTATAATTAAGAAACTAAAACCTCTATTTTGACTATCAGATTCATTAGTTAAAGGGGTTTCATTAGAGATTGAAATATAAATATCTGGAGAATTAACTATTTTTTCGCAAATGGTCCAAGTTGGCGTCCAAGATGCAAAATGTGTAAATTTTCTGTTGTCATTTGTTTTAAGAACCCATTTTTCATGCGATTTATCATTCCATGTCAATTTTCCTAATTTTTCGACGGAGAAGTATTGGTCTTCTTTATTTTTCTTCGAATATTCTAATACTCTTAAACCGGTTTTATCAAAATAAGTTGAAAAGTTTAAAATTTGTTTAAATGAAGGTTCGTAGATATTTTTCCATTGTTCCTCTTTCCACGGCTCATTATTTTCATTCTCATTACCAAAAACAAGGTAAAATTGAAATTTTCTTTCGCTAAAGCTCATCTATTATTTTTAGGGGATGTTTTTCTTATAAAAATATAAAAAGATTTTTTTTTTTGAAAAACATTTCTTCTTTATTTTAATGCTTCAGCCTAAGTTATACTTAAGTTTACAGTGAGTAAGGAAAAGCTAATCCTGTTTTTTTTGCCTCTCATGCAACCATTTCAAATCGACAATCGTCTATGCTAATAGAAGTCTGTTTCTAAAACCAAAAACCGAAAAGCTTATTAATGAAAATTATTGCATTGCATCAAGAAGAAACCAAAATCATAAAGCTGGCTGTCGAGAACAATCGTCAGGCACAGCAGCAGATTTATAGCAAGTTTTCTTCTAAAATGTTAAGTGTTTGTCGTCAATATATTAAAGACATTCAGCTTGCAGAAGATGTAATGATAACAGCTTTCATGAAAGTATTTATGAATCTCAAAAACTTTGAGCACAAAGGAAGTTTTGAAGGCTGGATTCGCCGAATTATGGTTAACGAATGCATTTCTTATCTAAGAGTGCAGAAAAAAGTAAAATTTGCCGAAGATGAATTTTTTGTTGAAGAAAGTTTTAATGAAATCGACAGCCAGTTTACCGTAGAACAGATTCAGTATTTAATAGATGCTTTACCAGACGGTTACAAAATGGTTTTCAATTTATATGCAATCGAAGGTTATAAACACAATGAAATTGCCAAGATGTTAGGAATTAATGAAGGAACATCGAAATCGCAATTATCGCACGCAAGAAAAATGCTGCAAACACAAATTACTATTTTAAAAAAACAAGATAATGGAACCGAATAATTTTGAAAAGGATTTCCGTGAAAAGCTAAATGAGAGAAAAATTGATCCCAGCAGTAAGGCATGGGATCGATTGGATGCGATGTTGACTGTAGCAGAAGAAAAAGAGCCGATTAAACTTAATTCTAAAAAATCAAAAAGAAAATGGCTATATATCGCAGCGAGTTTCATTGGATTTTTATTGGTTGGAACTTTGTTTTTCAATCAAAATAAAAAATCAATTGAAGTGCCAAAATCTATAGTTGTCGAGAAGGAAATTGAGAAAGATACTGCCGAACCAATTTTGAATGATAAAGATTCAGTTAGGACCGAAGTGGCCATTTCTGATAAGACTTCAAAGCAAAAAACAAATAAACAAGAAAAGGTAAATAATCAAGTTTCGAATAAAATCAATAAAAATAAATCAAGCCAAATAGCGGAGTCTTCAATCATCATCAAAAACAATCAGGAAGAGCAATCTTCAAACAATCAAAATCAAATTGCTGAAACATCAAAAAAAGAAAATGTTGATCAATTATTAGAAACAGCTGAAAATAAAGTTGTAGCTCAAAATCAGACAAAAAAAGCAAAAGTAAAAATCAATGCCAACGATTTACTTAATCAGGTAGATGGCGAATTGGAACTTTCGTTTAGAGAAAAAGTAATCACAAAAGTCAACAAAAATCTTCAAGAAGTTAAAGTCGCTTTGTCTAATAGAAATCAGCAAGAGTAAGAATTTACAATTCATAATTAAAGAATCATCATCAATCAAATATTCAATCATTTAAAAAACAATCAATCATGAAAAATTTTACCATTTATTTCATTCTTTTCTTTTTCCTTTTGGTGAGTAAAGTAATGGGACAGGAAACCTTTGAATCGGAGGCAAAAAGAATTGCCAATAAAATTGAGAAAATTACAAAAGAGGAGAAAGAAGCTTTGAAAGAAGAAGTCGAAGCAATAAATGTTCAATTATCTGAAGGGAAAATTACACAAGAGCAAGCGGACAAGCGTAAAAAAGAATTGGCAGAAGCAAGAGCTGTAATTATCGAAGAAAAAGTGACTCTAGCTCAGAACGAGTTAAATGATCTTGTGCAGAAAAAAGTAGACGGAAAAATAAAAGAAGATTCTGCAAAAGTGTATATGATTCGTTGGAAGTCATACAAACAGCATAAAGATTCTATTCATGGCGAAAAAAGAACAACATCGCAGTTTGTATTTGCAATGGGATTAAATAATATGATGGTCGATGGAAAGCTTCAGGATTCAAATTATAAATTTATGGGATCACATTTTTACGAATGGGGATTTACATATAATTCGAGGCTGATGAAAAATGATAATCTGCTTCATGCCAAATACGGACTATCGTTAATGTATAATAATATTCGTCCGACAGATAACAGAAGTTTTGTTGTAGATGGAGAACAGACTAATCTTGTAGAAAATCAGGTTCATTTAACCGAATCTCGTTTTAGAAATGTGTATTTGGTTGCACCAGTGCATTTAGAGTTTGATTTTACCAGACCTATAGAAAGTAACGGAAAAACGTATTTTAAAACTCATAAAAGTTTTCGTTTCGGAATTGGAGGCTATGCAGGAATTAACGTGAAATCAAAACAGATCTTAAAATTTGAAGAAGAAGACTTAAAATACAAAACCACTATAAAAGGCGATTACAATGTAAATAATTTTATTTATGGTTTGAGTTCGTATATCGGTTATCGAGAGTTGAGTTTATATTTTAAGTATGATTTAAACCCATTATTTCAGAATAATCTAGTAAAAGAGAATAACATTTCGTTAGGACTTCGCGTAGATTTAAACTAAAAGTATTGGTCGTTTAGTTAGTTAAAAAAGCATCTTAAACAAGATGCTTTTTTTGGTTTAAAATGATTAAAAGTCCAACAAGATTTGCGTATTTTTGCTAGCTCTCAACTTTTAAAATTTAATACACTTTGATTTCACAAAGCACCATTGACTCTGTTTTTGAAACTGCTCGAGTAGAGGAGGTTATCGGCGATTTTGTCAATTTAAAACGCGCAGGAAGTAATTTTAAAGGTTTGAGTCCATTCTCAGATGAGCGTTCGCCTTCGTTCATGGTGTCGCCTGCAAAAGGAATCTGGAAAGATTTTAGTACTGGAAAAGGAGGGAATTCTGTTAAATTTTTAATGGAGCACTCACAATTTACCTATCCAGAAGCCATTCGATATTTAGCCAAAAAATACAATATCGAAATTGAAGAAACCGAACAGACAGAAGCAGAAAAAGCAAATACAGATATTCGTGAAAGTATGTATCTGGTTTCTGAGTTTGCAGCCAAATATTTTCAGGATGTTTTGGTTAATTCTGAAGAAGGAAAAGCGATTGGTTTATCTTATTTTAAAGAAAGAGGATTTACCAATGAAACCATTAAAAAATTCAATCTAGGATATTCTCCAGAAACTTGGGATGCTTTGACTAAAGAAGCCTTAGGAAAAGGATACAAATTAGAATTTTTAGAAAGTACAGGTTTAACAATTCCAAGAGAAGATCGCCCCTTTGACCGATTTAAAGGACGCGTAATGTTTCCAATTCAAAGTATGTCGGGCCGTGTTTTAGGTTTTGGAGGGCGTATTTTAACCAATGATAAAAAAGCAGCAAAATATCTGAATTCACCAGAAAGCGACATTTACCATAAAAGTAAAGTCCTTTACGGAATTTATCACGCAAAACAATCTATAGCCAAACAGAATAATTGTTATTTGGTTGAAGGTTATACCGATGTGATTCAGTTCAGTCAAGCCGGAATAGAGAATGTTGTAGCTTCGTCTGGAACAGCTTTAACGCCAGATCAGATTCGTTTGATCAATCGTCTGACGCGAAATATCACCGTTCTTTTTGATGGAGATGCTGCGGGTTTGCGTGCTTCTATTCGAGGAATCGATTTAATTCTGGAAGAAGGAATGAACGTCCGAGTTTGTTCGTTTCCTGATGGAGAAGATCCCGACAGTTTTGCCCGTAAAAATTCGCATGATGATTTAGTTGCTTACTTAGAAAATAACAGTAAAGATTTTATACAGTTTAAGGCTTCGATCTTAATGGGCGAAGCTAAAAACGACCCAATTAAAAAAGCAGATCTAATTCGTGACATGGTAGCGAGTATTTCTAAAATACCAGATCGTATTCAGCGAGAAGTATATATTCAGGAATGTGCTCGAATTATGGATATTTCTGAGCAAGTTCTAACAAGTACTTTGGCGCAGCTGATCCAGAAAGATATTGCCGAAGCCAATAAAAAGCAAAAGCAGGAACAAAAGCCTTTTGAAGTAGTTAGAAACCAACCTCCGCAAGCAGGTACGTTTTCAGGAGGAGATCCAGAAGATCCAAGAACAGGACCGCCAGAAGGTTACGATTATCCTGGAGATCCCGGAAATTATCCGCCACAACAAACTCAAAAAGTTGATATTTTATATGGTTTTGAAAGGAAAGTCATTGAAGTTCTACTTTTGTATGGAAGCGTCGTTGAAGATTTTGAAGATGTATTCTTGAAAGCAGATGAAGAAGGAAATGTAAAAGAAGTTTCAGAAAAAAGACAATATAAAGTATTCGAAAAAATATATCTAAGTCTGCAGGAAGATGAGATAGAGCTGTCGAATGTTTTATTTAAAAATATTTACACTAATATTATTGATTTTTATAATCAGAATCAAACTTTTAGTTTAGATAAATATTTAATGCATTTAGAGCCTGAATTTGCTCAGGAAGTTACCAATATTTTAATGGAAGACGAAAGGCTGACCATTCATAATTGGGAAGGGCAGAATATTTTTCCAAAACAAAAAAGTGAAACGATTGAGCAGAATGTTTCTGAGACCATATTTGCTATGCGATGGTATTTGGTGTCTGCAATCATAGCAGAATTAAAGAATTCTATTTTAACCAATCCGCAAGAAGACAATTCAGAAATTTTAAGCATGGTGATAGATTATTCTAAGCTGCTGAATAATTTTTCGAAGAAACTTGGGCGTGTAGTGGTGCCTTATCATTAAAAAGAGAAAAACTCTATCTAATTTGATAAATCAAAAAAGATAGAGTTTTTATAAATTTTCGATTACTTAAATTTTTAAGTTAGTCGATCTGAATTAAATAATTTCTAAAGTCTTCGCTTTGTTTACTAAGTCAACTAAATTAGTAACATTCAATTTAGTTAATAATCTCAGTTTGTAGGTACTGATCGTTTTTTCGTTCAGATTTAAGATTTTAGAGATTTCATTGTTTTTCTTACCATCACTTAAGTAGCGTAAAACCTCGATTTCGCGGTTAGAAAGTTTTCTGTACAAACGCTCACTTTTGCTTTGTTTAGCAATAAGTGCCATGTTTTTACGTACTGTTTCGTTGATGATGATTTTTCCTTCGTGTACTTTAATAATAGAATGACCTAATGTTTCAAGTTTTTCTGTTTTGTGTACATACCCAGAAACTCCTGCTTTAATTGCGTTTGGAGCGTACATTTGCTCAGCAAGATCACTGAAAATAACAATTTTTGTTTTTGGGAAATTTTTCAGGATTGATTTGATTTCGAAGATACTAGAAAGACCTTCTAACTCTAAGTCTAAGATTAGAATATCGATTTCCTTAGTTTGAAGGATATCTCTAACCATTGAAAAATTGCCTACGTTGGCAACAATTGAAATTTGATCGTGGTCTTTAAAATAAGACTTAACGCCAAAGTGCGTCACAGGATGATTGTCTGCTAGACATACTTTAATCATAATTTTTACCTTTTTTAGAATTGTTCATGTTTTTGGAACGGTAAAATTAATAAATAAATTCTGTAATAACTCGCAGAGAATGTTAAAATGTATTATTTTAACGTTTTTGGTATTAAACAAACCGGAATTGGATCCATTTTATGCTTGTTGCTGGTGTTTAATCGTTTATAAATTTCAAAGACAGATTTTTCTCTCCCTTCAAAGTCAGATGCCGTCTTTCCTGACTCCGCGGCCAACATCGCCCATTCTAACTCGTCATAACTTGCGCCTAATTGGTCCTCATCAGTACGATTGTCTCCAAATAATCCATCAGTAGGAGCAGCTGTTAAAATGGATTGCGGAATTTGCAAAAACTCTCCTAAAGCGTATACATCAGATTTCATTAAATCAGCAATCGGACTTAAATCTACGCCGCCATCTCCATATTTAGTATAAAATCCTACGCCAAAATCTTCAACCTTGTTTCCTGTTCCTGCAACAAGTAAACCATGAATTCCTGCTAAATAATATAAAGAAGTCATTCTAATACGCGCACGTGTGTTTGCTAAAGCTAAATTTACTTTTGCTGTATCCTCAGTTGAAGGAACAGCACTTTTAAACGATTCAAAAGTTTCTGTCAAATCGGTCTTAACATCAGAAACATTTGGGAAACGTTTTTTTAGCTGATCAATATGCTCTCTTCCTCTTGTCACTTGGCTTTCTGCCTGATGAATTGGCATTTCTACACATAAAACGTCCAGTCCAGTCTGTGCGCATAAAGTTGAAGTTACTGCAGAATCTACACCACCAGAGATTCCAATTACAAAACCATTTACTTTTGCATTAGTAGCGTAATTTTTTAACCACTCTACAATGTGCGTATTTACTTTTTCTGTCTGAATTGTGCTTTTTTTAGCCATAATAGTTTAAGTTTTAAGATACAGGGATGTATATTTGCAGAATTATTTTGAGTATGCAACTGCTTAAAATTCTGATAACACAAATCTAATTAAAATAAAATGAAAATATATCGCTTTGCAGTGGTTCTATGCCTGTTTTTTTTGTCTTGCAATCAAAAAAGTAAGGTTGAAAAAGAAGTAGAAGAAATTCCTGTTGATATTAAAGTGGAAAGATTTGATAAGGTGTTTTTTGAGACTAAACCGCAAGATCTTCCGAAAATAAAAAAACAATACCCGTTTTTCTTTCCTGGCAACGATGATAATGTCTGGATTCAGAAAATGAATGATCCGATCTGGAGAGAAGTTTACGAGGAAGTTCAGAAAAAATACAGCAATTTTGAACCCGTTCGCAAAGAGTTTAATGAGCTATTTCAGCACGTAAAATATTATTTTCCTAAAACTAAAATTCCTAAAGTAATTACGGTTATAGGAGAAATGGATTATAATGCAAAATCAATTTATGCAGATAGTCTTGTGGTTGTAGCTTTAGAATTGTATTTAGGAAAAAATCATAAATTTTATGAGTTTCCAAATTACTTAAAAGAGAACTTTGAAGAAAGACAAATTATGCCAGACGTAGTTTCTAGTTTTTCGTATCGAAATATTCCAAATTCTATAGATAAGAGTTTGGTTGCACAAATGGTTTTTGAAGGGAAACAGCTTTATGCAAAAGATTTGCTGATTCCTGAATATACAGATGCAGAAAAAATGGGATATACTCCAGAGCAGATAAAATGGTGTGAAGAAAACGAAGCCTATATGTGGCGTTATTTCATAGAAAATGAAATGCTTTATAGTGAAGATCCAAAGTTGAGAGCGCGATTTATAGCTCCAGCACCTTTTTCTAAATTCTTTTTAGAAATAGATAACGATTCTCCAGGGCGAGTGGGAGCTTGGATTGGCTGGCAGATGGTACGTTCTTATATGAAAAATAATAGTGATGTTTCTTTGGCTGAATTGTTTAAGCTTGAGCCAAAAGAAATCTTCGAAAAATCAAAATATAAACCTAAGAAATAATGGCAAATATAAACTCAGAGATTAAATTTAATATAGAATTGGACGAAAACCGTGTTCCTGAAAAACTAACATGGAGTGCGCAAGACGGTGGAGTTCGAGCAGAGGAAGCAAAAGCAATAATGCTGTCAATTTGGGACAGTAAAGCAAAAGAAACCATGCGTATAGATTTGTGGACAAAAGACATGCCAGTAGACGAAATGAAAATTTTCTTCCACCAGACTTTAGTCGCTATGTCGGACACTTTTAAACGTGCAACAGATGACGAAAAAATGTCTGATACCATGAAAGACTTCTGCGACTACTTTGCAGAAAAACTGGAGCTTACAAAGCAATAGAAAATCCAATATAAAAAAATCCCAAATTCCAATTTCAAAGATTGGTTTTGGGATTTTTTGTTTTTTATTGTAAATTGTCTAGATAAATCAAATTATATGCTGTTTGCTTTTCTTGTAAGTCTTATCGGTTTGTTTTTTTTGCTAGCCAATGCGATACGCTTTTATGTGACCTGCAAGAACAGAGATGTATTGTATCGTATTATAACAGCTTATTTGGTGCTGCTGTTTGGTGTAGAATTATTTTGCAACATTATCGGATTTCTTTATCCTAATTCTAATTTCTTCCTTTCGCACTATTATTTTATTTTCCAGTTTATCACGCTTAATCTCTTTTTTTATAAAAGTTTTTCAAGTAAAGTGTTGAAGCAGATAATGGTAATCGTGTTTGTTTCAGTGATGTTTTTTTTAGGGTATCAATATTATAATGAACCTTCGCTTTATTGGGAGTTTAATTTGATAGAAATTGCCATAACATCAATTCCGCTTTTGTTTTATGCAATTTATTTTATTGTTTCGAATTTTAAAAAAGATAAGCATAATTATTTCTATTTCTGTAACGGACTCATTATTTATGTAACAAGCAGTGCCAGTATTTTTCTATCTGGAAATAGTGATTCGGTATTTTTTACAGAACCATTTGTGCTTGATTTCTGGTTCTTCAATTCACTTTTTTATATTCTGTATCAATTTTTGATATATAAAGAATGGAAAGCTTTAAACTTTAGAAGAACAACAAAAAGAAAGCTTCAATAAAAAATCCCAAATTCCAAGTTTGAAATTGGAATTTGGGATTTAAGCCGTTGTGTATTTTTAAAGCTGGAATTTAAACTTTAAAATTCCGAGTTGTTTTTAAAAACTTCTTGATTTACTTGATCGATATAAGACAAAAGTTCTTCTTTTCCGATAGATTCAGTAGATGAGGTAACAAAATACTGTGGCATTTCAGCCCAGTTGTTGGCAAACATCTGTTTTTTGTAAGCAGCAATATGCGAATCTATTTTCGTTTTACTTATTTTATCTGCTTTAGTAAAAATAATGCAGAACGGAATTTCACTTTCGCCCATATAAGACATAAATTCGATGTCGATATTTTGCGCTTCGTGGCGAATATCAATCAAAACAAAGGCGCAGACAAGCTGCTCTCTAGTTTCGAAATAATCGGTGATGAACTTCTGAAAAGTTGATTTCGTTTTCTTTGAAACTTTAGCGTATCCGTAACCAGGTAAATCGACCAAAAACCAATTGTTATTGATTTTAAAGTGATTAATTAATTGTGTTTTTCCCGGTTTTCCAGATGTTTTGGCTAAGTTTTTATTGTTGGTAAGCATATTGATTAATGATGACTTACCTACGTTTGATCTTCCTATAAAGGCATATTCGGGCAAAAAATCCTTTGGACATTTTGATGCGTCAGAATTGCTGACAATAAATTCGGCGGTGTTAATTTTCATATTCCTTCGTTTTAAAACCTCCTAAAAAATAAATTTTAACGGCTATAAATTCTTTTCAGTAAGCCATTTTTCAAGAACTTCGTTAAATTCTTGAGGGTGTTCCATCATTGCAGCGTGTCCGCATTTGTCAATCCAGTACAAATCAGAATTAGGTAGTAATTTATGGAACTCTTCTGCTACATTTGGAGGTGTTACAGAGTCATTTTTACCCCAAATAATGCAAGTTTCAACAGTCATTTTTGGCAAATCTTTAGCCATATTGTGACGAATTGCGCTCTTTGCAATAGTTAAGGTTTTGATTAATTTGATTCGGTCATTTGCCGTAGCGTATACTTCATCAATCAATTCGGGAGTTGCTATTTTCGGGTCGTAAAATACATCTTCGGCTTTCTTTTTAATGTACTCGTAATCGCCTCTTCTTGGGTAACTGTCTCCCATTGCGCTTTCGTAAAGTCCAGAACTTCCGGTAATTACAAGTCCGGCAACTTTTTCAGGATAAAGTTTTGTATGGTACAAAGCGATATGTCCTCCAAGAGAATTTCCTAAAAGAATTACTTTGTCAAAACCTTTAAAAGTGATAAAGTCTTTTACGTATTTCGCAAAACTTTTTACGTTCGTTTTTAAAATGCTTTGGGTGTATATTGGCAAATCTGGGATAACAACTTTATATCCTTTGTTTGGGAAATATTGTGCTACACCATCAAAGTTACTTAGACCTCCCATTAATCCATGCAGAATAACGATCGGAGTTCCTTCTCCAGCTTCAAAATAGCTGTATTTGCCTTCTTTTTTATAGTGTTTGTCCATCTAATCTAATGCCAATTTCAATTTCGACAAATATAGGGTTAATTCAACAAAAATGAATTTTTGATGTCATTTTTTAACTAGATAATTTGAGTAGAATTTATAAATGATTAAAAATCAGTAATTAAACTAGTATTTGTTAAAATATGCAAATGTTAAGAAAGGTGCATTATAATCAATTTTTTAAGAAAATTAGCGCATTATTTTTTTGAATAAATAATGTATTTAAGGATCTGTTAATTAATAGTTAAAGTATTGATTGATTGTGGATTATGGAATGTGGTAGTAAAGTGGTTAAACTTATTAACAAAGTGGTATAAAGTGGTAAAATGTGGTAATATTTTTTATATTTTTGCTGTATAACATGTTAACTAGTTTTTTTGAACACAATTGTTGGAACATATGAATGTAAAGTCGATGCTAAAGGAAGGCTAATGATGCCTGCGCCTTTAAAAAAGCAGTTGACGGCTTCTCTTCAAGACGGATTCGTTTTGAAGCGTTCTGTTTTTCAGCCGTGTTTAGAGTTGTATCCTATGGTAGAATGGGATGCGATGATGAAAAAAATCAACAAGCTTAATCGCTTTGTAAAAAAGAACAACGATTTCATTAGAAGGTTTACTGCTGGTGTTAAAGTAGTTGAGGTTGATGCATTAGGAAGATTGCTTGTTCCAAAAGATTTGGTAACGTTTGCAAGTATTTCTAAAGATGTCGTTTTTTCATCTGCGGTTAATATTGTTGAGATTTGGGACAAAGATTTATACGAGAAATCAATTAGCGGCGAAGATATGGATTTTGCAGATTTAGCCGAAGAAGTAATGGGAAATATTAATGACGACGAAGATGGAATATCATAATCCGGTTTTGCTTCATCCAACAGTAGATGGTTTAAATATTAAACCTGATGGTGTGTATGTAGATGTTACGTTTGGAGGCGGTGGTCATTCAAAAGAGATTTTAAAAAGATTAGGGCCAAACGGAAGGCTGTTTGCATTTGATCAAGACGAAGATGCGCTTGCCAATGCATTGCCAGACGAAAGGTTTACCCTGATAAATGAGAATTTTAGGTTCATAAAAAGATTTTTACGTTTTCACGGAGTAAAGTCGGTTGATGGAATCTTGGCAGATTTGGGAGTTTCGTCACATCAGTTTGATGTTCCTGAAAGAGGTTTCTCAACAAGATTTGATGCCGAGCTAGATATGCGGATGAGTCAAAGAAATGATTTAAATGCTTATCGAGTGGTTAACGAATATGAAGAACAGGATTTACGTCGTGTTTTTTTTGATTATGGGGAGTTGAAAAACGCACCAGTTTTGGCAAGAACAATTGTTGAGGCTAGAAAAGATTACCCAATCAAAACAACTGAAGAATTGAAAGAAGTTCTGAAAAAGTTTTTGCCGGAGAAAGTTCGAAACAAAGTTTTGGCTCAGATTTATCAGGCAATCAGAATCGAGGTAAATCAGGAAATGGATGTTCTAAAAGAATTTATTGAGCAATCATTGGAGATTTTAAAACCAGGAGGAAGGTTTTCTGTAATCTCATATCATTCTTTAGAAGATCGTTTGGTGAAAAGGTTCATTAAAAACGGAATGTTTGAAGGTGAGCCAGAAAGAGATTTTTACGGAAATTTTTCAGTTCCATACAAAACAATAGGGAAATTGATTGTTCCAGATGATGAAGAGATCAAGATTAATAATAGAGCAAGAAGTGCCAAATTAAGAGTTGCAGAAAAGCTATAATATATATTAAGGTAGGAAATAATGAAAAGTGGCGTATTTAGCATATTAAAAGCAAGATTCCTGATTCATGAAGATGCAGTAAAAAATTGGCGATTTATTGTCTTTATAATTCTGCTGGCCATTTTGATGATTGCCAATACACAGCGATACGAACAAAAGGTTTTTGAAATCGCGAAATTAAATAATGAAGTAAAAGAGCTGAGATCGGAATTTGTGGATCGACGTTCAGAATTGATGAAATTAAAAATGGAGTCAACTATTTCGGATAAAATGTTAGAAAAACAAATTTTTCCGTCGACAGTTCCTCCAGTTAAAATAGAAGTTACAAAAGAAGAAGAAAAAAGTTTCTTTAAAAGAATATGGCAGTAGACGATAAACATATATCCTACAGAATTTACCTCGTAGCAGTTTTCATCTTTTTGATGGCAATTGCTATTGTCGTTAAATTAACCAATATTCAGTGGGTTGAAGGAGATTATTACAGAAAACTAGCTAAACAGCGTACTGTGAGAAACTTCGTTATTCCTGCAAACAAAGGGAATATCTATTCTGCTGACGGAAGTTTATTGGCAACATCGATCCCGAATTATGAAATTCGTTTTGATGCTAAAGCGCCAAAAACAGAAACTTTCGAAAAATATGTAAAACCATTGTCAGATTCATTGGCAACAGTTTTAGATAAACCAAGCAGTTATTTTCAGAAAGAATTGCGAAAAGCACGTGAAAATAAAAACCGTTATTACCTGATTGCTCGCAATTTGAGTTATACTGAATATGTGAAAATTAAAGGTTTTCCGTTGTTCAGTTTAGGAGCTTTCAAAGGCGGAATCATCGTGGAACAAGAAACGGTTAGAAAACATCCGATCGGAAAAATTGCGGAAAGAACTATTGGCTATGACCGTATTGATCCAGCTACTGGAATAGAGGTAGGAAAAGGAATTGAATGGGCTTTTAAAAATTACCTGAACGGAAAAGATGGTAAAATTTTAAAGCAAAAAATCGCAAAAGGACAATGGAAACCAATTCGTGATGTAAACGAGGTAGATCCAATTGATGGTTACGATGTGATTTCGACTATAGATGTTTTTATACAAGATATTGCGCACCACGCTTTGTTGAAACAATTGGAAGATTACGAAGCAGATCACGGTTGCGTGGTTGTTATGGAAACGGAAACAGGATACATAAAAGCGATTTCAAATTTAGGAAGAGCAGAAGATGGTTCTTATTACGAAACAACAAATTATGCGGTTGCTGAATCTCACGAGCCTGGATCGACTTTTAAATTGGTTGATCTAATGGCGATTTTAGAAGATAAAGTAGCTGACACAAGTACGGTTTACGATAGCCATGGCGGGGAAATCAGATATTATGGAAGAGCCGTTCGTGATTCACATAGAGGTGGTTACGGAAAAGTTACTTTAGCACGCGGATTTGAACTTTCGTCTAATACAGTAATGGTTCAGGCAGTTTATGACAATTACAAAAGTAACCCGTCTAAGTTTGTAAATCATATTAATGAATTAGGTTTAAATAAACCATTAGGATTGCATTTTAAAGGAGAAGGAAGACCTTATATTCCGCAGCCTGGTGATAAACATTGGTCAGGAACTACGCTTCCGTGGATGGCTTTTGGATATAACGTTTCAGTTACGCCAATGCAGACTTTAACTTTATATAATGCGGTTGCGAATAATGGAGTAATGGTAAAACCGCAATTTGTATCAGAAATTAAAGAATGGAATAAGACCATTAAAAAGTTCGATACAGAAGTAATGAATCCAAAGGTTTGTTCGCCAGAAACGCTAAAAAAAGTAAAAGCAGTTTTAGCTAATGTGGTAAAAAAAGGAACAGGTTCTAAGTTGTATTCGAAAGATTTTTCTATGGCAGGAAAAACAGGAACAGCTATGGTGAATTATGGTAACGCAGGAAGAGAAGGAATGTATTATGCATCTTCTTTCGCAGGTTATTTCCCAGCCGATCATCCTAAATATTCTTGTATTGTAGTGGTTCATAAGCCAAATACATCTAGAAATAACTATTACGGAGCAGATGTTGCTGGACCAGTTTTCAAAAGAATCGCGCAAAAGATTTTTACTGATGCGCCTTCAACAAATAAAATTAAAAAATTAGATTCTAGGATTCCAAAACAGGATGCTAGTTATGATAAATATACGGCTGAAGCTAATAAAAAGCTGAACGAGATTCCGAATTTAAAAGGAATGCCAGGAATGGATGCGATTGCTTTATTGGAAAATTTAGGTTTGAAAGTAAAAGTAAATGGAATGGGGAAAGTGAAGAATCAATCAATTCAAGCGGGAACCAGTATTAGCAAAAACACAACAATTGTATTAGAATTATCGTGAAAGTATTAAAAGACATATTATATAAAGTGGCTATTGAATCGGTAAAAGGTTCAACAGATATTGCTATTCATAAAATTGAATTTGATTCACGCAAAGTAGAAGCAAATGATATTTTTGTAGCAATTCGCGGTTCACTTTCAGATGGACATGATTACATAGAGAAAGCAATCGAACTTGGAGCAAAAGCAATTATTTGTGATACGTTTCCTGAAACTGTTGCAAACGATGTTACTTATGTTCAAGTAAAAGATACCAATACCGCTTTAGCTTTTATGGCAGCTAATTATTTTGAAGATCCATCTGCAAAATTAAAATTAGTTGGAGTAACAGGAACAAATGGAAAAACGACAATTGCGTCATTATTGTTTCAGTTGTTTGAAAAAGCTGGTTTTAAAGTGGGATTGCTGTCAACTGTAAAAATCGTAGTAGACAAAACAGAATATCCTGCAACGCATACAACACCTGATTCTTTGACTATAAATCATTATTTGAATGAAATGGTTGAGGCTGGAGTTACGCATTGTTTTATGGAAGTAAGCTCGCATGGAATTCACCAAAAACGTACGGAAGCTCTACATTTTGTAGGCGGAATTTTTACGAACCTTTCTCACGATCATTTAGATTATCATCCAACATTTGCTGAATACAGAGATGTTAAAAAATCATTTTTTGACTCACTTCCAAAATCAGCTTTTGTTTTGTCAAACATTGATGATAAAAATGGTTCTGTAATGTTGCAGAATACTGTTGCTAAAAAACTGACATACGCTTTAAAATCTTATGCAGATTATAGAGCTCAAATTTTAGAAAGCCAATTGTCTGGATTATTGTTGAAAGTAAATGATAATGAAGTTTGGGTAAAACTGATTGGTACATTCAACGCATACAATGTTTTAGCAATTTATGGAACCGCAGTAGAGCTAGGAATTGATAGTCTTGAAGCGTTGCGTTTACTGTCTGATTTAGAGAGTGTTTCGGGACGTTTTCAGTATATCGTATCAGATGGAGGTATTACAGCTGTTGTAGATTATGCACATACGCCAGATGCATTGGAGAATGTTTTAAAAACGATAAATGATATCCGTACTAAAAATGAGCAGTTAATTACTGTTGTTGGATGTGGAGGAAATCGAGACAAAACAAAACGCCCGATTATGGCAAAGATTGCTTCAGATTTAAGTGATAAGGCGATTTTGACTTCAGATAATCCGAGAAATGAAGATCCAGAAGTTATTTTGGATGAAATGGAGCAAGGAGTTGAGCCACACAATTATAAAAAAATGCTGCGAATTACAGATAGAAAACAGGCAATTAAAACAGCTTGTCAATTGGCTCAGCCTAAAGATATCATTCTAATCGCAGGAAAAGGGCACGAAACGTATCAAGAAATAAATGGTGTTCGCCATCATTTTGATGATATGGAAACGGTAAGAGAAATTTTAGAACAACTGAATAAATAAAAAAATTAAGTTCAAATACCACCAAACAATTGGAATTTGGGATTTCAAAATTGGAATTTAAAAAATAAGAAAATATGCTGTACTATTTATTTGAATATTTTGATAAAACATTGGATCTTCCAGGAACAGGAGTTTTCCAGTACATCACATTTAGGTCAGCTTTGGCATTTATGCTTTCGTTGCTTCTATCGACTATTTATGGTAAAAGAGTGATTAACTTTTTGCGTCGTCAGCAAGTAGGAGAAACTGTGCGTGAACTTGGTCTTGCAGGTCAGAATGAAAAAGCTGGTACGCCTACAATGGGTGGATTAATCATCATTTTTGCTACTCTTATTCCGGTTCTATTATTTGCAAGATTGCATAACATTTATATTGTATTGCTAATTGTAACTACATTATGGATGGGAACAATTGGTTTTGTTGATGATTATATCAAAATATTCAAAAAAGATAAACAAGGTTTAAAAGGTATTTTTAAAGTAATTGGTCAAGTTGGTCTTGGAATTATCGTTGGTGCAGTTCTTTATTTTAATCCTGCAGTTACAGTAAGAACAGATACAGGCCGTGCAGATATTTTTAAGACAGCTGCAAATTCGACTGTTATTGTGCCAGCAGGAGTTGAAGAGAAATCTACAGCAACTACAATTCCTTTCGTGAAAAACAATGAATTTGACTATGCTGAAGTATTGTCTTTTATGGGTGATGGATATGAGAAATGGGCTTGGTTAGTATTTATTCCAGTTGTAATTTTTATCATAACAGCGGTTTCAAACGGAGCAAATTTAACAGATGGAATCGACGGACTCGCTGCAGGAACTTCCGCAATATCCGTACTCGCGCTCGGGATTTTTACATTCGTTTCGGGTAATATCATTTTCTCAAATTATCTGAACATTATGTATATTCCCAATTCGGGAGAAATGACGGTTTTTATTTCTGCCTTTGTGGGTGCGCTTATTGGATTTCTTTGGTACAACTCATTTCCAGCATCGGTTTTTATGGGTGATACGGGGAGTTTGACTATTGGAGGAATCATTGCGGTTCTAGCAATTGCTGTGCGTAAAGAGATATTAATCGTTTTATTCTGTGGAATTTTCTTGGCAGAAAGTGCTTCAGTAATTATTCAAGTAAGTTATTTTAAATATACGAAGAAGCGTTTCGGAGAAGGACGAAGAATTTTTCTGATGTCACCGCTTCATCATCATTATCAGAAAAAGGGATATCACGAAAGTAAAATTGTTACCCGTTTCTGGATTGTTGCCGTAATGTTAGCCATATTGTCAATCATTACCCTAAAATTAAGATAAATGAGATTAGTAGTTTTAGGTGGAGGAGAAAGCGGAGTAGGAACCGCGATCCTCGGTAAGAAACAAGGTTACGATGTTTTTGTATCGGATTTTGGAAAAATAAAGGAAAGCTATAAAGAAGTTCTTATCATTAATAAAATTGCTTGGGAAGAAGAGCAGCATACAGAAGATTTAATTCTAAATGCAGATGTGGTGATGAAAAGCCCTGGAATTCCCGATAAATCCCCGATAGTAAAAAAACTTATCGCGGCAGGAGTAAAGGTAATTTCGGAAATTGAATTTGCGATTCCTTACACAGAAGCAATGACCATCGGGATTACCGGAAGTAATGGTAAAACCACTACCACAATGTTGACACATCACTTGCTGAAATATGCAGGATTAAATGTAGGATTGGGTGGGAATATTGGAAAAAGCTTCGCTTGGCAGGTGGCGGAAAATAAATTTGATGCCTACGTTCTTGAGTTAAGCAGTTTTCAGTTAGACGGAATAATAAATTATAGGCCAGATATTGCCATTATAACCAATATAAGTCCGGACCATTTAGATCGATACGAATATAAATATGAAAATTATATCAATTCGAAGTTCCGAATAACGATGAACCAGACTGAGAACGATTATCTCATTTACGATGCAGACGATGAGGCAAGTACAGAATGGTTAAAGAAGAACAAAACAAAAGCAAAACTAATTCCTTTTTCATTGACGAAAAAATTTGATGAAGGGGCTTCTATAAATAACAACAAAATGGAAATAAAGATCAACCAAGAAGAGTTTACAATGGATACAGAACACATTGCGTTAGAAGGAAAACATAATATGAAAAACGCCATGGCAGCAAGCTCTGTAGCTAAATTGATGCAAATTAGAAATGCAACAATTCGTGAAAGTCTATCTAATTTCCAAGGTGTTGAGCACCGTTTAGAAAAAGTACTAAAAATACAAAACGTTCAATATATCAACGATTCGAAAGCAACAAATGTAAATGCTACTTTCTTTGCTTTGGATAGTATGAATGCACCAACAGTATGGATTGTTGGAGGTGTTGACAAAGGAAACGATTACAACGAACTAATGTCGTTGGTACGCGAAAAAGTAAAGGCAATTATCTGTCTTGGAATCGATAACCGTAAAATTATTGATGCTTTTGGAAATGTTGTTGATATTATGGTTGAAGTAAATAATATGAATGATGCAGTAAAAACTGCTCAAAGATTAACAGAAAAAGGCGATGTAGTTTTATTGTCTCCAGCCTGCGCAAGTTTCGATTTATTCGAAAACTACGAGGATCGTGGAAAACAATTTAAACAAGCTGTGCACAACTTGTAAAAAAAGTTCAAAGTTTCAAGTTTCAGGTTAAGTGAAGCTTGAAACATGAAACAAAAGAAAACCTGAAACAAAGAGATTATGAAAGAGCTGGTAAACAAACTAAAAGGAGATAGGGTAATATGGTCATTCGTGGCCTTATTGGCGCTGTTTTCGTTTATGCCTGTTTTTAGTGCGAGTAGTAATCTTGCCTATATCGGGCATGGGACAGGAAATACATTAGGGTATTTGGTAAAACATTTGGCGCATATCTGTATTGGTTTTTTAATTATTTACTGGGTGCATAGAGTTCCATATCACTATTTTAGAGCAATTTCTAAGATTGCACTTCCAGTGGTTTGGATTTTACTGCTTTACACACTTTTAAAAGGAACTGTTATTGCTGGTGCAAACGCGAGCCGTTGGATTCAGGTGCCTTTTATCGGGATTACGTTTCAGACATCAACATTGGCTGCTATTGTTTTGTTTATTTATGTGGCACGTTATTTATCTAAAACTAAAGAAGAAAATGAGCCTTTTCAAACCTCATTGATTCAGCTTTGGATTCCGGTATTTATCACATTAGTATTAATTCTGCCAGCAAACTTTTCGACTACGGCGTTAATTTTTGTAATGGTTTTGATGCTGACATTTATTGGTAAATATCCATTAAAATATATTGCTTTTATCATTGGTTCAGGAATTGCAATGTTGGCGTTTTTCCTTTTGGTAGCGAAAGCTTTTCCAGATTCAAGATTCTTTAGTAGGGTTTCAACTTGGGAAAGTCGTATTACGAATTTTACAACAGACAAACCTGATGAAGATGATTATCAGATTGAGAAAGCAAAAATTGCAATTGCATCTGGAAAATTAGGAGGATTAGGTCCTGGAAAAAGTGTTCAGAAAAACTTTTTGCCACAATCTTCTTCCGATTTTATCTACGCTATTATTGTAGAGGAATACGGTTTGGTTGGAGGGGTTTCGATAGTAATTCTGTACTTATTATTATTGTTTCGTTTTGTAATAGCTTCTCATAAAGCACCAACTATATTTGGAAAATTAGTTGTCGTAGGTGTTGGTTTTCCTATGATATTTCAGGCTATGATCAATATGGCGGTTGCTGTAGAATTATTGCCAGTTACAGGGCAGACGCTTCCCTTGATAAGTAGTGGAGGAAGTTCGATTTGGATGACTTGTCTTGGACTTGGAATTATCATTAGTGTGACAAGAAAAGAAGAGGAAATTGCTGAAGATAAGCTTGAGAGAGAAAAACGAAAAGAAGCTTTACAGCGATTAATAGATAAAGAAATGGCAGAGGAAGATTTGCCTGCCGATGAGATATATGAAGAAGAACCAATGTATTCCATCGAAGATAATTCAAGAAATCCGATGAATGCGGTTTTAAACAAATAGGATTAGAATATAAAAATTTTTTAAAAAGTTGTAATTTTTAGAAAGATGACAAAGTATAAATTCATACTTAGCGGAGGAGGAACAGGAGGGCATATCTATCCTGCAATTGCAATTGCAAACGAATTAAAATTACAATTTCCTGATGCAGAATTTCTTTTTGTAGGTGCCAAAGATAAAATGGAAATGCAAAAAGTGCCTCAGGCAGGTTATGAAATAAAAGGTCTTTGGATTGCTGGTTTGCAGCGAAAATTGACATTGCAAAATTTGATGTTTCCACTTAAACTGGCAAGCAGTTTATTGGAGTCAAAAAGAATAATAAAAAAGTTTAAGCCTAATGTGGTAATTGGAACGGGTGGTTTTGCCAGCGGACCCTTATTGCAAGCAGCGGGTTCGGCAGGAATCCCAACAGTGGTTCAAGAGCAGAATTCTTATCCGGGGATAACAAATAAATTGTTAAGCAAAAAAGCAAATGCAATTTGTGTGGCGTATCAAAATTTGGAACGCTTTTTTCCAAAAGAGAAAATTGTTTTAACAGGGAATCCAGTTCGTCAAGATTTAATTGACATTGAAAGCAAACGTGATGAAGCAATTGCTTTTTATGGTTTAGATCCTAATAAGAAAACATTACTGGTTTTAGGAGGAAGTTTAGGAGCCAGAAGAATCAATCAATTAATTGAAAAGGAACTTCAAAATTTTCTTTCTCAAGATGTACAGGTAATCTGGCAATGTGGGAAATTATATTTTGAAGATTATAAAAAATATAGCCAACCAAATGTAAAAGTGGTTGATTTTATTGAAAGAATGGATTTTGTCTACGCGGCATCAGATGTCATAATTTCACGTGCTGGAGCTTCGTCGGTGTCAGAATTGTGTATTGTGGGAAAACCAGTCATTTTTATTCCATCGCCGAATGTAGCTGAGGATCACCAAACTAAAAATGCACAGGCAATTGTGGAAGAAAAAGGTGCGATTTTGTTGAAAGAATCTGAGCTTGACAGTCAGTTTAGCATTGTTTTTGAAGCGCTGCTGAAAGATTTGGGAAAACAGAAACAATTAAGTGATAATATTAAGAAACTGGCAAAACCTAGAGCTACACAAGATATTGTAGCAGAGATTGTGAAGTTAATTAAATAGAAAAATTAAAAAGCTGAAGGCATATAGTTAAGAGACTTTAAAAACTTTAGACTTTAAGACATTAAGACTCAATTATGAATTTAAATCAAATACAAAACGTTTATTTTATTGGTATCGGAGGTATCGGAATGAGTGCCTTGGCTCGTTATTTCAAGTTTATTGGAAAACAAGTTTCAGGTTACGACAAAACACCTTCTATGCTAACTAATGAATTGATTGAAAGTGGTATAGGTATTCATTTTGAAGACAATATAAATTTGATTCCAACAGATTATTATGTTGAAAATACACTAGTAATTTACACACCAGCGGTTCCAAAAACACATTCTGAGTGGAATTATTTTGTTGAAAGGCATTTTGAGGTTAAAAAACGTGCCGAAGTTCTCGGAATTATAAGTAGAGATACTTTCTGTTTTGCAGTTGCAGGAACACACGGAAAAACTACTACATCTAGTATTTTGGGACATATTTTGTTTCAAAGTGGTGCTGATGTAACGGCTTTTATTGGAGGAATTGTTGAGAATTATAATTCTAATTTAATTGGAAGCGGAAAAACAGTAACAGTTGTAGAAGCAGACGAATTTGACAGATCGTTTTTGCATTTGCGTCCAGATATTGCTTGCGTAACTTCTATGGATGCAGATCATTTGGATATTTATGGAACGAGTGACGCAATTGAGGCTTCTTTTAGAGAATTTGCTTCAAAAGTTGAAGATAAAAACAATCTCTTTATAACCAAAGAATTGCCTTTAGATGGTGTTCAATGTGCTATAAATGAAGATGCTGTATATAAAGCTTATAATGTTCGAATAGAAGATGGAGCTTATGTTTTTGATGTGCAGACGCCTTCAGAAATTATGAAAGATTTACGTTTCGGACTGCCTGGCAAACATAATTTAATGAATGGATTAATGGCTATTGCGATGGCTAAGACTTTCGGCACCCCGACCGATTCTATTGCAAAAGCCATTGCTTCATTCAACGGAATCAGAAGACGTTTTTCATATCAGATTAAGAGTGAAAATTTAGTTTATATTGATGATTATGCACATCATCCAACAGAAATAAATGCTGTTCATCAGGCAGTTAGAGAATTGTATCCAGGACGTAAAGTGCTGGCAATTTTCCAACCGCATTTATTTAGTAGAACAAGAGATTTTGTTGACGGATTTGCAGCAAGCTTATCGCAGTTTGATGAAGTGTTTTTGATGGATATTTACCCTGCTAGAGAGCTTCCGATGGAAGGAGTGACCTCTGAATGGCTTTTGGGTAAAATGACAAATTCGAACAAAAAAATTGTTGCAAAAGATGATTTATTAGGTGAAATCAAAGCCAGTGATGCACCTATTATTGTAACAATTGGAGCTGGTGATCTGGGAGAGATGGTTCCGTCAATTAAAAAGGTTTTAAATGAAAATATTTAATTGGGCAAATATTAGATTAGTACTTATTTTCGGACTAGTTCTTTTTCTATATTCTTTCGCGCAGCATCGAAATGGCGATCGAAAATTGAAAAAATCTATGGTCGTTTTTGTAGGAGAAAATACGCTTTTTGTGAAGCCGGAAACGGTTAATAAATTGTTGATAGAAAATAAAAGAGACGCTTCCAGTATTAGAAAAGATGAACTAGATTTGAATAAGATAGAGAAAACCCTCGATACGCAAGAGATGATTGAGAAGTCAAACGTTTTTGTAAGTATCGATGGAGTTCTAAAAGCAGTAGTAAAACAGAAGACGCCCATAGCAAGAGTTTATGATGGCGCTGCTTCTTTTTATATTGACTATGAGGGAAATAAAATGCCCTTATCAGACAATTTCACTGCGCGAGTTCCTCTTGTTTCAGGGGCAATAAATGCAAAAAATAACGAAGATTTAGCAGCTTTATTTCGCACAATTTATGACGATGCGTTTTTGAAAAAAAACATCATTGCTATAGAGATTATGCCGAATGGAAGCTTAAAAATGTTTAATCGTAACTATGATTACTTCATAGATTTTGGCAGAACGATGAATGTTGATAAGAAATTTAGAAACTATAAAGCGTTTTTTCAAAAAGCGGTTTTAGATAGTTCGTTATACAAATACAAAAAAATTGACCTTAGGTTTACGGAACAAGTAGTTTGCACTAAATAATAGAAAATGGAAAAAGATAACATTGCAGTAGGTCTAGATATTGGAACAACCAAAATCGTTGCCATGATTGGCAAAAAAAATGAATATGGTAAGTTGGAGATTTTGGGCATTGGTAAATCCAAAAGTTTGGGTGTTGCCAGAGGAGTAGTAAACAACATTACGCAGACGATACAATCGATACAGCAAGCGATACTCGAAGCAGAAAATAATTCAGGTTACAAAATTAAAGATGTAGTTGTGGGTATTGCTGGACAGCACATCAGAAGTATTCAGCATACAGATTACATCAGCAGAAATAATCCAGAAGAAGTAATTGGCGAAAAAGATATTCAACTCCTAATCGATCAGGTAAACAAACTGGCGATGTTACCAGGAGAGGAAATTATTCACGTTTTACCACAAGAATTTAAAATTGATGGGCAATCTGAAATTAAAGAGCCAATCGGAATGTACGGCGGAAGATTAGAATCTAGTTTTCACGTTGTAGTTGGACAGGCATCTTCAATCAGAAACGTTGGAAGATGTATTCAGAGTTCCGGAATAGAATTATCTGGTTTAACATTAGAACCATTAGCTTCGGCAGATGCTGTTTTAAGTCAGGAAGAAAAAGAAGCTGGTGTTGCGCTTATCGATATTGGAGGTGGAACAACAGATTTGGCTATTTTCAAAGATGGGATCATTCGTCATACAGCTGTAATTCCTTTTGGAGGAAATGTCATTACAGATGATATCAAAGAAGGATGCTCGATTATTGAAAAACAAGCTGAACTTTTAAAAATCAAATTCGGATCTGCTTGGCCAGGAGAAAACAAAGACAACGAGATTGTTTCTATCCCAGGTTTAAGAGGAAGAGAGCCAAAAGAAATTTCGCTTAAAAACTTATCTAAAATTATCCATGCAAGAGTAGTGGAAATCGTAGAGCAGGTTTTTGCAGAAATTAAAGCTTACGGACACGAAGATCCTCGTAAAAAGCTAATAGCTGGAATTGTTTTAACGGGTGGAGGTGCACAACTAAAGCATATCAAGCAGCTGGTAGAATACATTACAGGAATGGATACTAGAATTGGTTATCCGAACGAGCATTTAGCAGGAAACTCTAGTGAAGAAATCTCTAGCCCGCTATATGCAACTGCAGTAGGATTAGTAATGAATAGTATCGAAAACAGTTCGCAAAGTGCTGTTAGATTGGAAATGGTTCAAGAACAGCCAAAAGTTGTTTATAGAACTGCTCCTCCAGTACAGCGATACGAAGTTGAAGAAAACTACGTTGAGAAAGTAGAAACTATTGAAGAGCCTAGAGAAACCGTAAGTCAAAGGGTGCCTAAAAATGAATCTACTGAGAACAAAATAAGAAGATCATTTTTTGATCGATATGTCGACAAAATCAAAGAATTTTTAGACAACGCAGAATAATAAAAAGAGAAGGATTATTTCTTGCCCCAAGTCAAGAAGTAAAAAATGTACTTAATAAGAATTTCAAAAAACCAAAAAGATGATGAGCAACTCAGAATTTGGAAGTATTTCATTTGATTTACCAAAAAATCAATCAAATGTAATCAAAGTAATAGGTGTAGGTGGAGGCGGAAGTAACGCAATTAACCACATGTTCAAACAAGGTATTAAAGGTGTAGATTTTATCGTTTGTAATACCGATTCGCAAGCGCTTCAAAATAGTTCAGTACCAAATAAGATTCAGTTAGGAGTTAATTTAACTGAAGGATTAGGAGCAGGAGCAAATCCAGACGTTGGACAGCAGTCGGCAATCGAAAGTATTTCGGATATTGAAAAAATGCTGGATAAAAATACTAAGATGGTATTTATTACTGCTGGTATGGGTGGAGGAACAGGAACTGGTGCAGCTCCGGTAATTGCTCAATTAGCAAAAGAAAGAGAAATATTAACTGTTGGTATCGTTACAATTCCGTTTCAATTTGAAGGGAAAGTACGTCAAGAGCAGGCGATTATTGGAATCGAGAAATTGCGTAAGCAGGTCGATTCTTTAATTGTAATCAACAACAATAAATTAAGAGAAGTATACGGAAATCTTGGATTTAAAGCAGGATTTTCTAAAGCGGATGAAGTTTTGGCAACAGCCTCTAGAGGTATTGCCGAAGTAATTACGCACCACTATACTCAGAATATCGATTTACGTGACGCGAAAACTGTTTTGGCTAACAGTGGAACTGCGATCATGGGGTCTTCTGTGGCTGAAGGCGACAACAGAGCTAAAGATGCTATTGTTTCTGCTTTGGATTCTCCATTGTTGAACGATAATAAAATTACAGGTGCCAAAAACGTATTGTTGCTTATCGTTTCTGGAACTAATGAGATTACTCTTGACGAAATTGGAGAAATCAACGATCACATTCAAGATGAAGCTGGTTACAATGCAAATATCATTATGGGGGTTGGTGAAGACGAAACTCTAGGTGAAGCTATTGCAGTAACTATTATTGCTACAGGTTTTGATGTGGAACAACAAAATGAAATTGTAAATACAGAACCAAAGAAAATCATTCATACGTTAGAAGATGAGCAGAGAAGTGTTCATAATTTAACTAATAAACCGCTTGCTTCTTTTGACCTAACTGTTGATACACCGACAGCAAAAGTAGAAGATAAAGTTGTTTTTGATTTAGTTGACGATGATGAAACATTTACTCCAACTGCACAAGCTGTTGCTCCAGCAATCAATCAGGAAGAGTTAGTGGTGATGTCTGAGTTTATCAAAAATCTAGATGTAACTTTCGAAATTGTTTCGCCAATTACAGATATCGATTTTACTATTTCATCTCCTGAGGCGCCAGCTGTTCAGCAAGTACAGCAACAACAGCCAATTCAACCAGTGCAACAACAAAGAGTTTTTGAAAAAGAAGAACAAACAACATTCTCTTTTGATCTTCCTTTGTTTAAGCAAGAGCCTGTAAGAAGAGAGCCAGTTATTGAGGATAACAGAGTTCTGTTTGAATTGACAAATGAAACTCGTGAAATTAAAGTAAACGATCCAGTGCAATTTGTTCCCGTAACTGAAGTTTCAGACAACGGAATTATTAAATATTCTCTAGAAGAATATATGGAAGTTGAAAACGATTTATTGGCTTCTAAACCAGTTGAAAAAGTAGTTGAACCTACAATTCCAGAGGAATTAAATATTACATTGAAACCAAGAGTTGATTTTGCAAGTCAGCCTGATATTTCAACAACTTCTGAAGTTTCTCCTTTAGAATTAACTATTGAAGAAACATTGCGTTTAAGAGCAGAAGAAAGAAGAAAGAAACTAAAAGAATTTAACTATAAATTCCATAACAATGTTTCTAGAATTGATGAGTTGGAAAAAGAGCCAGCTTACAAAAGATTAGGAATAGATTTATCTAATTCTCAGTCTAATAATACAAATTCTAGAATCTCTGTTGGAACAGACAGTAATAATGATTTACAATTACGTTCAAACAATTCATTTTTGCACGATAACGTAGATTAATTTTTAGAATCATAATATTGGGTAACCCGAAAATTGGATTTAATTTTCGGGTTATTTTTTTTATCTTCGCACAGAATTTCAAAATTTGACTTCCTAAATAGGTTTTTAAAGTGAATCTTGTTTTCACCCTGAGCGAAGTCGAAGGGTTAAATTAATATATCAATTAATAAGCACTAGCTTATTCAAATAAAATATAAACATGAGTTTACAAACACAAATCATGGACGAAATTAAAACGGCCATGAAAGCAAAAGACACAGTAGCTTTAGAAGCTTTAAGAGCTGTAAAATCAGAATTATTATTGGCTTCAACAGCTTCTGGATCTAAAGAAGATTTATCTGAAGACGAAGAAATTAAGTTACTTCAGAGATTGGTGAAAACTCGTAAAGAAAGCGCAAGAATCTTTACAGAACAAAACCGTCCAGATTTAGCAGAACCAGAATTGGCTCAAGTTGCTGTAATCGAAAAGTTTTTACCAGCTCAATTAAGCGAAGAAGAAGTAGAAGCTGTAGTAGCAAAAATCATTGCTGAAACAGGAGCTTCTGGAATTGCTTCAATGGGTAAAGTAATGGGATTAGCATCTGCTCAATTAGGAGGAACTGCTGAAGGAAAAACCATTTCTACAATTGTGAAAAAATTACTTTCGTAAATAATAATTTTAGAGTTCAGATTTTAGATTGAATCTGAATTCTAAAATCATAAATAAACTGACCTCGTAGTTCAACTGGATAGAATATCAGATTTCGGCTCTGAGGGTTGGGGGTTCGAACCCCTCCGGGGTCACTTTAAAATTGAAAAGCCTGCAAATTGTATATTTTGCAGGCTTTTTTATGGTTTAAAAATTATTTTGAAGTTTTATTTTTTTGCGATATCAATGTTTACGGCAATTTTTGTTTCGAACTCCGTTAAGTCTCTAAATTTCTAGAACATCATTATTATTTGCATATTGAAGATAAAGTTATTAAGTTCACTTTGTCAAATAATAGTCTAAAAGATTGATTTGACATAAACTGACTCTGTTTCATTATAAAAAACTAATGCAAAAGAATTATTCTGTGAAATTGACCGATCACTACAATTCCTATTATGGAATTTCTGGAAAAAAAATGAAATGGGAAATAGGTCCTACATGGAAAACCCATCCAGAGTTCTTCGTTTTAGAATTTGCTCCAAATAATGTTCACAACATGTGGGCATATTGTACCGTTGGAATGTCAGCCGACTTAATAGATGATAACTTAATTGAGTTAGTTATTTATTCTCCAAGAAAAGATAATTCTTTGGTTGAATTATTGACTGTTCATGCTTCTCATCACAGACTGAAACCTTTTAATATTCACCATACCTCAAATATTGGAAGGCCTTGGCTTGAAAATTCTATTTGTGACCATGCATTTATTTCATTACCTTATCTTGACGGAGATAATCTAGAAATTTTTCAATTTGAAGAAAAGATAATTCATTGTTGCTGGCTTATTCCTATTACACAACTAGAAAGAGATTATAAAATTAAGTATGGCTGTGAGGCATTAGAGGAATTGTTTGAAGAGAAACAACTGGATTACTTAAATCCATTGAGAAAGTCTTTAGTTTAAGTGATTAAAATCGGAAATATTATTAAAAAGCATATGTTATTTGGACTATTTAAAAGTTTAGATGAAAAAGTTAAAGAAGATAAAGAAAATCTAATAGCTAGATTAAAGGACTCTGAGTTAAAGACTTTGATTATAGAAATGGGAAATAACAAACCTATTTCAAATAACATAATTAAAAGGCAGAAACGAGATCAATCTTTTGAAAGCAAAGATTTTCCTAGTTGGTATGCTTACAGAATTTCTGATGAATTAAGTGATATAAAATTCAAGCCCGAACTTATAGAATTACTTAAAGACAAAGATTTTTTTCAATATAAACAGTACGTTTTAAGATGTTTAAGTAGCTTATGCGTAAACTGTAGTGATTATGAACTTTTTGAATTTTTGATTTCAGAACTCAAAAAAACTGACAAAGAAGAAGTAATTACAACTGTTTTAAGCAGGCTTAATAAGTTGAGAAAACCAGCCACTCTAAATATTGACTATCTTAAACAATTACTATTAAATGGAACATATCAGAATAGGATTGATGCACTTAGCGCCTTACAAAACTCAGAGCACAAAGATTTAGAAGAAATTTTAATACTAAAATTGAAGACTAGTGATCAGCATACTAAAGGTATGATTTGTGCAACCCTTAGATCTACTGGAACAATAAAGTCATTAGAACCATTGGAAGCCGAGTTTAAAAAAACAAGAAGTAATGATTTAAAATATTTTATTCAAAGTGCAATTGACGAAATAAATGAACGAGAAAATAGTAGAATCTAAACATTTAAATATGAACTAAAATCTCTAGATCTTCCGATAAATGGTTCGAATCCTGTACCGTCAAGATCACCATAAAAAAAGCCTGAGAATATAGATTCTCAGGCTTTTTTTATGGATTAAAAATACATTCTTAAATTTGGTCTTAATATTGGTTTTACACATCACGAATCTTTAGTTGAAACAATATCATAGATCCAAAAGCATGACAAAAGAAGAGTCTATTAAAGAGTATTACTTTAGAATTAATAAGAGTATAGATTATATAAAAGAAAACCTTCATGAAGAACTTTCTTTAGAGAAATTGGCCATTCTTTCGAATTTTTCAAAATTTCATTTTCATAGAATTTTCAAGTCAGTTACAGGAACAACAATTAATGATTTTATTAAAAATGCAAAAATTGAAAGAGCGCTATTCTTCTTAATGAACAATCCTTCAAAAACGATTAGTGAAATTGCAACTGATTGTGGCTTTTTAAGTATTTCGTCTTTTTCAAGAGCTTTTCGTGAAGTTAAACAGCAAACACCTAGTGAATGGCGAAAGTTGTATAAAAATAGCAATATTGGTATAATAGATAGCAATATTGGAAAAATGCAGTCCGAAATTGAAAACTACCTTGCACTCAAATTAAATAATTTAAAAAATAATGAAATGAGTGAAACTATAAAACTTGATTTTGAAGTCAAAAAGCTGGATGCATTTAATGTTATTTATATTCGAAATCTGAATATTCACAAACATGATAGTGAAACATTTGAAGATATGTTTAAACAGCTTTTTAGCTGGGCTTCTCCAAGAAATTTGGTAAATTTTCCTGAAACCAAAGCATTAACCGTCTATAGAAGCAATGCTAATTTAGAAGGAATGCTTCAAGCAGATGTTTGTTTGTCTGTTCCTGAAAAAATAGTAGGAGAAGGAATAATTGGCAATACTACCATAAGTGGCGGATTGTATGCTATTTTCCATAAAGAAGCGACAATGTCTGAATGTTTTAAAACATGGAATTACATTTACGAGGTATGGTTTGAAGAAAATGGCTATCAGCCAGATAATAGAAATTTCTTTTTAAGCCATTTAAATGATCCAAAACAGCATCCTCAAAATCATCACATTATTGATATCTACATACCAATAAAATTATTGTGATGATTATGAAATTGTCATTTAATGTCTCATTTTCCCTTTCGGGGATTGGCTTGCGATTTAATTTTAGAATAAATTATTTTTAAATATTATATCTAGGTACTTAAACTAAGATGTTGCTTAACTAGAAAATAGGCATTAGATTAAGCAGCTATTTAAAATCCTGAGAATGTAGATTCTCAGGACTTTTTTATGGTTTGAAAAATTTTTTAAATTTTCTTTAGTTTAAAAATGCCTATGATTAATGGAGATTTTGGTTCGAACCTTGGCAATTCTACTTATTAATTTGATTGTTTCTTAAAGTGTAAGTTACCAGATTTTTTATATTCTGATGGGTATTATTATACTTTTTATTTTCCAGTTCGAAGTTCAATTTTTTTAATATTGATACAGAATTAATATTGTCAGAAGATGGAAAAGCAGTTATTATTTTTGCTTTTATTTTTTGAAATGTATATTCTATAATTTTTTTGATTGCTTCGGTCATTATTCCTTTTCCTTGAAATTCACTTAACATTTCATATCCTATTTCTACAATTTCATTTTCAATATCAAAATTCCATAAGCAAACTGAACCAATTAGGTTGTTATTTCCTTTTTCGGTTATGACCCAATAAATGCATTCATTCTTCGCTATTAAATTTTGCATTTTAATTATGTATTCTTCTGCTTTTTTTAAGCTTGACGAATTGTCTCTTCCAACAAACGCATTTACAATTGCATCAGAATGTAATTTATGAATTAAAATAACATCCGTGTTTTCAATATTTCTCAATATTAATCTTTCGGTAATTAGTAAAGGGAAATCTTTAAAATTCAATTCCATTCTGCAATTTTTTTGATTATTTTTTTATGTGAAATTTTGACTTTCGTTTGATACTAAATAAGTTATAATTACTACATCAAGCATATTAATCCAAGCTGGATAGATGTCTGATAAACGTCACGGGTTTTATTTTCAAAAATAAGGATTTTTATTTCACTGCTTCTTTCCAGAATTTTTAATGATATAATAAACCGAAAATACAAAGACAATGCTATAGATAACTGCCATTGCTGGATTCTCAAATTTTAGATTCTTAAAATCAAATTGCTTGTATAAAGTGACGCCTAAAATGATGGCTACTACCCAAAATACAAATGTAATAGGTTGGTTTTTATTTTCCATAATTAGATTGTTGGTTGTTAGAGATGTTTCAGATTTCGCTTTATAGATTGAATTTTTAAACTATTTAGAAATGCTTTTTTAAATGAAAAGGACAAAAAAGATAACATTCTTCCTTGTCCTTATATTTTTTTAGAATTGATTTAGAATTTAAAGAATATTATAAAGAGGGTTTAAATTTGCTTATTCCGCTAAATTCTTTATACTCTGAATATATGTCAATACCAAGAAGTATCCATTTTCTAGTTCCTCCAGCTTGATATTCAAAGGTGTTTTTCTGTTTGGTTTTATTTATAGTAATGTACTCTGTAGACCATTCTGTACCAAAAGAGTATCCAGTTCTTGGAATCAATGCTGAACGAGCATTTTCGCCATCGCAAATAACGTACAATTCGATTTTTGAAAAGAGATCATCTTCAAGAGTAGTTTTTGAAAGATAAGTATTGCGATTTGAAGATTGTTTTTCGGTTTCGCTATTTTCAAATTCAAATTTTTTATCTTTTTGTTCATTGCCTGGTCTTGTGATAAAAGATAAAGCAAAAAAAGAAAAGAGAATGGCAACGGATAAGCCAACTTTTTTACGAATCTCTACTGCTTTTTTTGCACTAAAAATAATAAGCACTAAAACGAGTGCAAGGTTTAGTATTCCCCAGATTAACTCTATCATAATTTTATTTTAGATATATCAAAAGTACATTTTTATTTCAAAAAATAAGATAATCCTTATTTTTGATTATTCGTCGCAGTGTGGCATTATTTCGAAATGATTTATTTCCTAGAAAACAAATTCTCAACAACCCAAGCTGGACCAATCAATAAAAACTGAAGATCTTTTAAGAAAGAAGGTTTTTTGCCTTCAATATTATGCCCGTAAAATTGTCCGATCCAAGCGATAACAAAAACGCCGATTGAGAATGCCCACAACGGTACAACTTGTCCGATATAATAATTTAAGATTAAACAGATTCCCGAGAACAAAGCAATTTTAATAGCCATTGCAACCGATAATCTAATGTAGAAAACCAATACAAAAAGCAGAACCACAAAAGCCCAGTTTTCGATAATAGGTAAATTTAGGTTTAAAGTATGGGCAATAATTCCGCTAGGAATGCTCATTAACAAGCCAACGATAGAAAAGAAAATTGCGGGAACGCAAATGTAGTGAATCGCTTTATTGGTTGGGTTCTGATGACTTACGGCATATTCTGCAAACCATTGGTCTAATGTTCTCATTGTTTGTGGTTTTAGGGTTAGATGCGTAAATCTAATAAAATTTCTTTTAGCTTTTACCGTGCTGAATTTTCATTATTTCATCTACAATCGAAATGGCTTTTTCTAAAGTAATTCCGTTTTCCTGATCTAGGGTTAAAGGATGATTTTCTTCAATCATTTTTATTTCTGGAATTAATCCTAAACCTTGTTCAATGGCGATTGATTTTAGAGATATGGTTTTGCCGTAAGTAGGAACATCAGTCTGCATCCATCCAAAATAAGGCTCTTGGTGAATTCTATTTGGATCTTCCCATAAATCCATTCGAAGACAAAAATTTTCTTCGCTTATTGTTGTCCATACATTAAAAACCAAGTCTTCATGATAGTCGATTATCGGAATTGTTAATCTTCCACGATGAAAAAAATGTTCTTCATCTACATAACACCAATTTCCTCCAAATTCAATTCGTTGTTCTCTTTCTTCTGGCGGAATAGCAAAATAATAAGCAGGAAATTCGTTTCCAAAAGACAAAGGCATTTCGTCAAAAACTTCGCCGCAGCAAGAACATTTGTAAGTATACATTTTTAGTATTTTAGAGCATTTGCATTTTGATTGTATTGAAAAACATTGTCCCACAACTCATCAATAGCGATAAGCGCTTCATTTAACGGAATCACGTCCCATTTTCCATTAGTTTCTGTTCCTAATCCTATACTTTTTAGTTTCAGTAAAGCATCGTTTACATCAAAATCTAAATCGGTATTTAGTTTGGTTTGAAACCAAGATTCAATTTGATTGTCTAGTTCTTCGGCTGTTAACGATTCTTCGCTTTCGTGTAAAAATGTATAAGCAAGAATAGTTTCTTTCAAGGCTTCTTCTTCTGAAGAATTTAGTAAAGAATAAAACGCACCGCTATTGTTGCCGACATTCTTAAAATACAAACTGTCAGAAAGTGTTTTAGAATATCTAATTTTCTTGTTTACGAAGTTGTTGTATTGACGGAAACAATAAGCACCTAAAATTCCTAATGCAATTAAACCTTGATTTAAAGAAGTTTTACTGTTTAGTAAATCGATTGTTTCTCCAGTCTGATAAGCTTCATACATATTAATCAAGGCTGGAATTACTTTGGCGCTTAATAAAGAAAGTCCGCCAAAAAGACCTGGAACCCAAAGCAGCAATTTATCTTTGAGAGACATTTTCGGAATAGCATTCGGGAAAATAGTTTCAAGATCGTTTTTAGGAACACGCTTAAAAATTTTCAGTGCAATAGAACCCGGATCAATTGGCATTTTACCTAATTTGACTTTCTTTTCTTTCAGGTAATCTGCTTCGCTGTAATTGAGGTAAATTAAGACACGATCATAATATTCAATTTCAACTTCTTTGGTCCAGAAAAAGTATTTTTTGATCTTTTCTTTCGCTTTATGATGTCCGCGTGCATAAAGTTCGAAATCTTTAAAAGCATTAAAATCGATAGAAAGATGCAATCCAATCAAATCAGATTCGTTAAAAGCATCGTTTAAAGCTTGTTGATTAATTCTGTAATAATTACCACGCTCGAGAACTTTCAGTAATGTTTCTTTAAAAACGGGAAAATCGCTTTTATTGATAAACTGTTCACGTTCTTTTTCGCTTAAATCGGGATCATAAAGCGCGTAATGCTGTTTTAGATTTCGGTTAAGATTAAAAGATTCGTAATGATAATAATGTTCGATAATTTCGAATAACTTTTTAAAATCATCAGCCTTTTGTGCGTTTTCGGCAAACGCAGCAATTTGCTTTTCTAATAAGAATTCTTTGTTAAACGGAATATAATGTTCTCTAGTCATGCGGACTTTATTTCGTGGCTTTTACAGAACGCAAAAATAGTGCTTTTTTCTGAGGAGCAAAGGTGCAGAGGTACAAAGCAACAGAGGTTTGTCATCCTGAGGAACGAAGGATCACACAAGTAGCTCCGCAAAGATAATTAGATAGTAATTTCCTCATAGTTTTGTCATCCTGACGTAAGGAAGGATCACACAAGGAGCTCCGCAAAGAGGGTCGCCAAACTTTGTCGATCCCGAGTGTGATCCTTCGTTCCTCAGGATGACAGAATAGTGCGGATGTTCTTTATTAAGGGCTATTAGTTTTGTCATACTGACGCAAGGAAGGATCACACAAGTCGCTCCGCATAGAGAGTCACCAGACTTTGTCAATTCCCGAGTGTGATCCTTCGTTCCTCAGGATGGTAAACAAAAAAAAGTGAAATTTCCAATCGGTACCAGCGATTTGAAATTCCACTTTCTGTTCCAAAAAAAAAGTGACAAAAAATTAAAAAGCTCTCTATTAGAAAACCTTGCCTAAACTAAAAATTATTCACTACAATATTAACACAAAACAAAATGATGGCTACGAGTATTTATACCTGTTTTTGTAAATGGTCAAAGATTTTGAATAGTTAGAGCGCAAAGGTTATTGCAATACCGATTTCTTTAATTCGATTACACCTTGAATATATTTTATTAATTCTTCTTTAGTAACTGCAAAAGGAGCTTTTTCGGCTTCGAAGTTTAAATACAGATTGGCAATACTTTCGGCATCAAGATTTTGGGCGAGGTAATGATGCTCTGCATATTGTATAAGATGATCTACAAAACGTTCGCGCTGTTTTCCTTTTTCGACTGTTTCTAGATCGCCTTCTTTTATTTTTTCGATTACAGATTCTGGCAAATCGATTGTGAGATACATGCAGTCGACAGCAACTTTAGAAAGCAGTTCTTTGGGCACTCTTCCTGTTGCATCGCAATACGCGCAAGGCGCTGGAACCCATTTTAATTGACGGTTTAAACGGCGGATATCATCCCAATCAACAAATCTTTTTCCAAGACATCTCGGACATTTTGTATCTGATCTTCTAAAAAAATTAAAAATGCTCATTGGTTTGTAAATAGCTTAGTGGTTTGGTTGGCGCGAATTTAAATAATTAAGTAAGAAAAGTTTCTTGGTTTGCGATTTTTTTTAAGAAAATAATTCACAAAATCCCAATTTTACACAATTGACATTGATTTAAAACAAATAAAAATAACGATTGCTAAAATCTGAAATCCCTGTAATTACGTGCGATTCGAGATTTTGGTCTTGTATTAGATTTAGCACAAAAAGGAAATGCGTATTGCTTTTTTAGTTGTGAGAAAAACGATACTTTTGTTTGTTAGAAAGGTGTTTTATTGAAATAAAAAACTTTAAAGAATTTTAAATATCTTTGAATTATGAGCACAGCAACAAAACCAAAACATATTGGCAGAAATATCAGCCGAATTAGAGAGTTTAGAGGTATGAAACAAGAAGCACTAGCGATTGCCCTTGGCATGAGCCAGCAATATGTTTCTACTCTTGAAGGAAGTGAAACCATCGACGACGAAAGACTAAATAAAATTGCTGAAGCTTTAGGCGTTTCTGTAGAAACCATTAAGAATTTTAGTGATGAAGGGGTATTCAATTACTTTAATACTTTTAACGAACCTAATTTTGCAAATAGTAATGGCGCTTTTGGTCAAAATAATAATTGTTCATTCAATCCAATCGAAAAGCTGATTGAATCTTATGATGAAAATAAGAAACTTTATGAGCGTTTATTAGAATCTGAAAAAGAGAAAATTTCTTATTTGGAAAAGCTGCTTAAAGAGAAATAGGATTTTATAAAATATTATAAACAAAAAAAAGAGACTTTAAAAGTCTCTTTTTTTTGTTTCTGTTTTTCCTGAAATATATACAAATACTTCTCAAAAATTATCTAATTATCCAAAATGACAAATTATCTCATTAAAAAAGATTATCTCATTGACAAATTGTTCAACAGAATCTGATACTTTCTTCCCACAGGAATAATATCGCCATTTGACATTGTGAGATTTTTGGTCGTAACAGCAGAAATTTTAGTTGTATTTACAATATAAGATCTGTGTACTTGCAGAAAATGTGCACAATCAATTTCGGCGCTTATACTTGCGAGCGAACCGTAAATGACAATAGGAGATTTTAGTTTGCAATTGTACAATTTCATGTAATTGCCCAAACTTTCGATGTATAAAATATCAGAAAGAGGCGTTTCAATTACTTGACCGTTGGAGCGGTACGAAAGTACTTTTTCGTCGTCGCTACTTTCTTTCTTAAGATTATTTCCAGAATGATATGTTTTGGCTTTTTCGATTGCCTTTGAGAATTTATCAAACGAAATGGGTTTCATTAAATAATCGATCGCATCGTTTTGATAGGCCGAAAGCGCATAGTCAGAATAAGCCGTTGTCACAATTGTAATGGGGCGTTTGGGCTGAAGTTCCATTAATTCGACACCTGAAATTACAGGCATATTAATATCTAGAAAAATAATATCGTATTGGTTTTCGTTGAGCAGTTTTATGGCTTCCATACCATTAAAAGCACTTCCAGAATGTTCCAGTTCGTCAAATTTGGAGATATGCGAAATCAAGGCTTTATGCGCCGGCGATTCGTCATCAATTATTAGACAGCGGTAGGTAAGTGCCATATATTCAATTTTACGATAAACATCTCTTTATCTTTTTTGCAGCTCAAATCGTGTTTTAGGCCGTATACTTCTAGACGTCTTTTTAGGTTTTCAATTCCAATTCCGGTGCTCGAAAGACGTGATCCCGAATCGAGATAATTGTTTTTTAAAGTAAAAGTAACGCTTCGGCAATTTACCTTCAAATCAAGATTGATAAAAGGTTCGGCAGTTTCGGCAGAAAATTTCACCGCATTTTCTACCAAAGGCAGAAAGAACAAAGGCGGAATTTCGATTTGATCGTGAACACCTTCAATTTTTTGCGTTACAGCTAGTCTTTCGTTTCTAAACGTGTAATATTCAATGTATTTTTTTATAAACGCAATTTCTTCCTGCATTAAAACATAATCTTTCTTAGAAGCTTCAATCTGATAACGCAGCATGTCTGAAAGATTCAATATTCGATCTGGAACTTTTTCGGGTTCTGCCAAGGCTTCTCCGTAAAGATTATTCATTGCATTGAGTAAAAAATGCGGATTGAGCTGCTGTTTTAAAAACGAAAGTTCCGATTTGAAATTCATAATATCTTTATCGGCTTGGCTCATTTTTTTGCTAATAACAATATGCAGGAAATAAAAAAAACAGCCGTTTATAATAAGCGATACAATCTGAAGGGCTTTTAAATTTCCTAATTCCACAAGCGGAAGAAACCAATTCATGAAGAAATAAAAACAAGTCCAATACACCGCTAGAAGCGTGAAAAAGATTTTGAACCTTTTATGAAATAAAAAAGGCTTAATGATGCAGATGTTAAAAATCGTAATCCAGACAATACACGGAAAATAGCCCATGGCAATTTTGCTGAGAATAAAAGTCCAGCTATGTCCGTCGAGTTTTACTTCATCATAAATACAGGCGAAAATAACTAAATAAACAAGTGTGTTTACGATTAGGTTTCGTAGAAAAAAATTCTGGTAGATTTTTGCAATTGTCATAGTGGCAAAAATAATACAATCGTATAGTTTGTAAGTATTTATAAAGAAAAATTTATACCAACGCCATTCGTATAAATCGTACGCCATTGGTATAAAATTGCTGTTAAAATAGCGGTTTCTCCTTTATTTTTGAATTCGAATTTCTATACTCTTTTAAAAAAAATAAAAATGTACCAGTTTAAAGAATTAAAAGATGCCGATATGATCGTGGAGATTTTTAAAACAAATGTTCAGAATGAATCTGATCGAGATCATGTCATCGCAATGATGCAAAAGCATTTTCCAGAATATAAAATTAATTTTGATTTGGAAGACTGCGATAAAATTTTAAGAATTGAAGGTTTTGATTTGCAGTGTGATAACGTCGCAAATCATGTTTCTCGCTTAGGTTATACTTGCATAAGATTAGAATAATATTTAAAATAACTTCAAAATTAAATCAGGTAAAAATACGCAGCTGTATTTGCTTTTTTTGTAAGTATTTTGCAGAATATTTTAATTTAAAATTAAATACAGAAATGATCGGTTTTATACTTTCGATTTTCCTTTTTCTTTTAGAACAGCTAACTTAATCAAGCTGTTTAAATTCTTCTATCATTACTGCTTTTTCATTACGAAAAGGTTTGTGCTTTTTTGCATA
Organism: Flavobacterium sp. LPB0248; assembly: GCF_013388355.1. GTDB lineage: Bacteria > Bacteroidota > Bacteroidia > Flavobacteriales > Flavobacteriaceae > Flavobacterium. The sequence continues at coordinate 1,682,644 of NZ_CP058246.1, read as the reverse complement.
TTATTTTTCTAATTTTGTGCCCATGAAAAAAGCATTCCAACTCTTCGATTTTAGCCAGAAAGTCAACTATAAAAACGAAATTTTAGCAGGTTTAACTGTTGCAATGACTATGATTCCAGAATCGCTGTCGTTTGCTATTTTGGCTGGATTTCCGCCATTGGTTGGTTTATACGCTGCTTTTATTGCAGGATTGGTTACGGCTATTTTTGGCGGAAGACCTGGAATGATTTCGGGCGGAGCAGGAGCAACGGTCATTGTTTTGATCGCTTTAATGAAATCGCACGGAATTGAATATGTTTTTGCTGCTGTAGCTCTTGGCGGTGTCGTTCAGATTTGTATCGGACTTTTTAAACTCGGAAAATTTATTCGGTTAGTTCCACAGCCCGTTATGTTTGGTTTTGTAAACGGTTTGGCAGTTGTCATTTTTATGTCGCAGTTGGAGCAGTTTAAAACAGTTGTAAACGGACAGGTTTCTTGGCTTCAAGGAACTCCGCTATATATTATGTTGGGTTTGGTCGCTTTGACTATTGCCATTGTTCTAATTTTTCCGAAGATTACAAAAGCGGTTCCTGCATCTTTAGTAGCTATTATGGTCGTTTTTGCTTTGGTAATTGTTTTTAATATTGAAACCAAAACAGTAGAAGATATCGCTTCGGTTCAAGGCGGATTTCCTCCATTTCATATTCCAAATATTCCATTTTCTTTTGAAACTTTAAAAGTGATATTTCCGTATTCGGTCATTGTTGCGGCTGTTGGTTTGACGGAAGGTTTGCTTACGCTGAATTTGGTTGACGAAATCACAGGAACAAGAGGAAACAGCAATAGAGAATGTATCGCACAAGGAAGCTCAAACATCTTAAATGGTTTTTTCTACGGAATGGGAGGCTGCCCAATGATTGCACAGACTTTAGTAAATCTTGGTGCAGGATCAAGAGCCAGACTTTCGGGAATTATTGCAGCGCTGACCATTTTATTGATTATTCTTTTTGGAGCTCCTGTAATCGGGAAACTGCCAATGGCGGCTTTAGTTGGTGTAATGATGATGGTGGCGATTACGACTTTTGAATGGGCAAGTTTTAGGATTATTAATAAAATGCCACGACACGATATTTTTGTTGGAATTCTAGTGGCTGTAATTACGATTGTGTTGCATAATTTGGCTTTGGCGGTTTTAATTGGCGTAATTATTTCGGCTTTGGTTTTTGCTTGGGAAAGCGCTAAGCGAATTCGCGCAAGACATTATATTGATGAAAACGGAATAAAACATTACGAAATTTATGGACCCTTATTCTTTGGTTCAACAGCAGCTTTTTTAGAAAAATTTGATATTCCGAACGATCCAGATCATATTATAATAGATTTTAAAGAAAGCCGTGTTTCAGATATGTCGGCAATAGAAGTTTTAAATAATTTGACTAAGAAATACAATCAGCTCAATAAAACAGTAGAATTACAGCATTTAAGTGCCGATTGCAGGCAATTGCTAAAAAATGCTGATGCGGTTATAAATGTTAATGTTATTGAAGATCCAACTTATAAAGTGGTTAGTTAATTAGAGAATGTGCCAATTTGATAATTAGAAAATTAGAAAATGTGTCAATTAGAAAATTAGAGAATTGTTTTATCGTTGTGTATAAGCCGTATTGCTGGCGTTTTTACAATTATAAACCATCAATAAAATTATCTAATTGCCGTATTTTCTAATTGACACATTTTCAAATTGCCACATTAAAAAACTCCTTCAACCGAAACTTTTCTCACTTCTGAGATCAATTGTCCGTTATCAGTAAATCCTTCAATTAAAACCTGTATTTCTTTTTGCTGATTCTTTGGAATTTTAATTTGATAATCTGAACGATCATTTAATTCAATGTTTGGCATCCAGCTCAATGTGCCGAAATAATTAAATTCATCTTGATTTTCAAATGGAACTGTTTTATAATTAAAATCTTTTGCGAAGCCTTTTGTTACGATAAATGTTGTGAATTTTGGTTTGAAATAATTGTTTTTTTGTCCAGTTTTCATGAAAATTTTAATTGTACCGTGTCCTATCGTAGAAGTGTCAGAACTTCCAGTCTGATCAATATAAATTTCATCTATTTGATCTAATGTAAGATTGAAGAGTTGATTGAAATCGAATACTAAAAGATTGTCAATATATACATTTGGAGATTTCGCAGATTCGCCAAGATAAGAACTTCTTCTTTCTCTTATATATACGCTATAATCAGTTGGGTTAATACCCGTTTCATAGCCATTTGAAGATAGAAAACTCAATACAGTTCTAAATTCTTTGCCATCAAATTTAAAAGCTTTGGCCATAGGGCTCATGTCGTCTTTATGAGTAAAAACCTCTTTTTTGAAAGTGTTTTTTATTGCAACTTCTTTTAGTTCGCTAGCTTTCGTTTTGGGTGGCGGAAAATTAAAAACATTTTCAGAAGCTTTTAAAATGGGACAAAATGTTTTTTCAAATGATGGTCCCAAAACAAATCGAGGTTCATTTCGAGCTATTCGAGCTTCTATTTTTGTGGTTAAAGCAACATTTTTCTCATTGGTCATTTGTAAAGCCAAAACAGTTGAATCTTGGACAAAAAAATGTTCAAATTTAAAATCATTATTCTGATCTATATTGGTTTGATCAAATTGATTGTTTTTTAATGCAACGAGAGAAATTTTATTCTTAGAATTCGGTTTTATTTCTTTCTCTACTTTTCCGCTTATAGGAACTCCTTTTTCAAACTCAAAACTAATTTTTGGAGTACCTGATTTAATATTTTCCCATAAATATTTTCCTCTGCTCTGATTGAGCAGCAATAGTTCTATGTCTTGTCTTCGAGTTTTATTTTCTGGATTAAAATAAAAATAGGTATCAGCTTCAGGTTTTTCTAAATAGGCATTTAGGTAAAAAGTGCTTAAAATTGTCTTTTTTTGATTGAAACATACGCTCTTTTCGGGAAGAACACTAATGCTTAAATCTGCTTTATTAACGTCGGTTTTTCCAGATAATAGAATGCTGTCATTAGATGTTATTTTTGCTTCCAATGTTGTAGACGGAATCTTGTTTTCTTCAATATAGGTTAGCTTTTCTGTGATTTCATTTAAATCTTCATCCAACACTCTGATTACATTTACTCCATTTGGCAAATATTTTTTATCGAAATAAAAAGGCTGCTCCGTTTTATTATTTTTAAAGCTGACTTCTTGCTGCATTGAATTTCCATTTTGTTGAATCAGAACGGTGAATTTTTTATTTTGATACGATTGAAGTCCTTTTTCGTTTGTCTTTAAAACAACAAGCAAATTGTTTCTAGCGGGATTATTAGGAGCACTTAAAATAACTCCAGTTTCTGCAATTTTGCCTAGAGGCTGTGTTATTTTTACTTTATCAGTATTTATTTTAAGGGTATATTTTTCGTTTAAATCGGCTCTTAGGTAAAAAGCCCCATTTCCCATTTGGTTGGTATGAAAGTGAGTAATTTCATTTGATTTTGAATCCAAAATAACTCCATCGGCCACTTCTATTCCTATTTTATTGCAGTCTGTAATCTTAATTCCAATAGTATTAATAATATCATTTAAGATAATTCCTCCTTCCGGAAACAAGTTTACCTCTGCTGTTTTCCAATTAGGTTCAGTGGTTTGAAATGCATACGGAACGTTTTTATCAATAATTTCGATTGTCTCATTAAAGGAATCGTCTTCCTTAAAATTATTCATCCAGTTTGTGTAGAAATGAAAATGGTATTTGCCAGATTTAAATTTTTCGTTTAAATGAATTCCGCCAGAAAAAACGCCATATTGCGCAAAAAGTAATTGTTTCTGAACGATTTGGTCTTCGCCATTATAAACGATTAGTTGAACATTTGTAGTATTGCTGTTTGGAATGTTATAGTTTTTACTGAGAATATATCCTTTGAAGGCAATATCTTCATTATTTGTAAAAAGATTTTTATTGAATTGTACATGAATAACCTCGCGATCCTGAGAAAAATAATCATTAAGGTATTTGGTAATTTTGTCTTGATTGGATATAGCCTGTGCAAAAGATTGAAGGCAAAATAGAAAACTAAAAAACCTGATGATTAATTTCATAAATAGAAAATATTAGGCAATTATGATACTTATAATGGAGCTATAAAATTAATTGGAATGGTGTCCTGAAATGGTTAAAAGATTCATAATATTTTTAAAGTTTTAACAAAATAATTCAAGTAATGTGAAGCTTGTCAATTAAATAATTATACTGACCAAATTTTATATATGTTAGCAAACAATAGACCCGACAGGTTTTAAAACCTGTCGGGTCTATTGTTTATATCTATCTTTTTGTCAGGCAGAGCGGAGTCGAAGCCCACGTGCCGATTGAAGCGCCCTTCGACTTTGCTCAGGTTGACAATCATTGTCAAATTATCTAAATATCAAATTGACACATTATCTAATTTAGTGAAGCATTGACTCAACATCACTCAATTTTCCGTCAATTTCACCCGTTTGTAGGCCAAGAATATGAGCAATCAAAGGATAAACGGAAACATTCTGAAACGTTTTCACCTTTTTATTGACTTTAAAAGCAGGGCCTTTTGCGTAAAAAATAGCATGCATGTCTTTTTCGTTATTATCATAACCGTGAGTTCCGCCTTTTATATGTGTGCTTTCTTTGCTTACTAAACTCCAACCTTTATCTGCCTCAATGACAAAATCATGCACACGCGGATTCGTGCCGTAATGCAGTCTTTCGGGAACTTCGGTCGATTTCCAGAATTTAATATGAGGCACTTTTTTCAAAGCAGTAGCAATAGAATCTTGATAGCCAGGTTTTGCCTGTAAACTCATAATCGGATTAATTACGTCTTTGTAACCTAACCATTCCGGCTTTAGATAATCTAAAACGGCTACTTTTTTATCATTGCTAATATCGGCCATTCCATGATCTGAAACGATGATTAAATTGATTTGTTTTCCAATAGGTAATTGATCCAATCTTCGAGATATTTCACCCATTATAGAATCCATCTTGATGACCATTTTTTTATTTTCAGGCGAAAGTGGACCGAAATTATGACCTGTATGATCTGGTTCATCAAAATATAAAGTCACCAAATGCGGACGTTGTTTTTCGGGAAGCTGTAGCCATTTCATAACTGTATCGATTCTAGCTTCGTATGGAATTTTACCGTCGTAATTTTTAAAATAACTCGGATTTCTTTTGTCAATATCAGAACCTGGCCAAAAGAAAGAGGCTGTTTTTACGCCTTGCTGTTCGGCTAAATTCCAAATCGGATTTCCGCCATAAAATCTCGAATCATTTTTTGCGTTGCTTGATAATGAGAAAGACTGGTTTAAAGAAGCATCATAAAAAACATTATTGATGATTCCGTGATGATCTGGATAAAGTCCTGTTACAATCGAATAATGATTTGGGAAAGTCTTACTAGGATATGAAGGTTTCATTGATTTTGCATGAACGCCTTCTTTTTCAATTTGCTTCAAATTCGGAAGATTGAATTGTTTGCCGTAATCCCAGCGAAAGCCATCCATAGAAACTAAAACTACATAATTGTCTTTGCTATTTTGGGCTTGTAAAAAAGTAGTAAGAAGTAAAAATGTAAAAGATAAAAAGTGAGTTGTGAATTTTCTCATTGTGCAATTTTAAATAGAATTGCAAAGGTAGAGATAACATATTTTTTAAAGAAAAAGAGAATGTTAAATAAAAAGTTAGCCACGACTTGACAGAGGAGAATAGCCACGAATTCACGAATTATTTTTTTTATAATCTGTATCTTTTTATTAGCCACAGATTACACAGATTAAAAGGATTAAAATAAAATCTGCGAAATCTGTGAGAGTAAATTTTCACGCAGATTTAAAAAAGATTTAAGCAGATTTTTTTAAATTTTAATCTGCATAGATCTGCCAAAATCAGTGAAATCTGTGGCAAAAAATAAACACACAGATTTGAAAAAATAATTCGTGAATTCGTGGCGAACAAAACAAAAAAAAGCGCTAGAAGTAAATCCAGCGCTTTTAAGTTTTAAGAAGAGAATGAATTACATCATTCCTGGCATTCCGCCACCCATTGGCATTCCGCCTCCAGCATTTTCTTCTTTAATATCAATTAATGCACATTCTGTAGTTAAGATCATTCCAGAAACAGATGCAGCGTTTTCAAGAGCTACACGAGTTACTTTCTTAGGATCGATAATTCCAGCAGTAAGCATATCTACATATTCGTCAGTTTTTGCATTGTATCCAAAATCACCTGAACCTTCAGAAACTTTAGCTACAACAACAGAACCTTCAAGACCAGCGTTTTCAACGATAGTTCTTAATGGAGACTCAACAGCGCGAGAAACGATTTGGATTCCAGTTGCTTCGTCAGCGTTATCAGCTTTTAAATCAGCTAAAGCAAGTTTAGCTCTTAATAAAGCAACACCACCACCAGCAACGATTCCTTCTTCTACAGCAGCACGAGTTGCGTGTAAAGCATCATCAACTCTGTCTTTTTTCTCTTTCATTTCAACTTCAGAAGCAGCACCAACGTAAAGAACAGCAACACCACCAGCTAATTTAGCCAAGCGCTCTTGTAATTTTTCTTTATCGTAATCAGATGTAGTAGTTTCCATCTGACCTTTAATTTGGTTTACTCTGTTTTTGATGATATCAGCTTCACCAGCACCGCTTACGATAGTTGTATTGTCTTTATCGATAGAAACTCTTTTTGCGTTTCCTAACATTTCGATAGTTGTATTTTCAAGAGTATAACCTCTTTCTTCAGAAATTACAGTTCCACCAGTTAAGATTGCGATATCTTCTAACATTGCTTTTCTTCTGTCTCCAAAACCTGGAGCTTTTACAGCAGCAATTTTAAGAGCACCTCTTAATTTGTTTACTACTAATGTAGAAAGAGCTTCTCCGTCAACATCTTCAGCGATAATCAATAATGGTTTTCCTGATTGAGCAACTGGCTCTAAAACTGGAAGTAATTCTTTTAAAGAAGATACTTTTTTGTCGTATAATAAGATGTATGGAGAATCTAATTCAACTTCCATTTTCTCTGGATTTGTAACAAAGTAAGGAGAAAGATATCCTCTGTCAAACTGCATTCCTTCAACAACGTCAACGAAAGTATCAGTTCCTTTAGCTTCTTCAACAGTGATAACACCTTCTTTACCAACTTTAGCGAAAGCCGTAGCGATTAATTCACCAATAACTTCGTCATTGTTAGCAGAGATAGAAGCAATTTGTTTGATTTTGTCAGAATCACTTCCAACCACTTTAGCTTGTTTTGCTAAGTCAGCCACAATAGTTTCAACAGCTTTGTCGATACCACGTTTTAAATCCATTGGATTTGCACCTGCAGCAACGTTTTTAAGACCTTCTTTTACGATAGCTTGAGCTAAAACTGTAGCAGTTGTAGTTCCGTCTCCAGCTAAATCATTAGTTTTAGAAGCTACTTCTTTTACCATTTGCGCACCCATATTTTCTAGTGCGTCTTTTAATTCGATTTCTTTTGCAACAGAAACACCATCTTTAGTAACAGTTGGTCCACCAAATGATTTTCCGATAATTACGTTACGACCTTTTGGTCCAAGAGTTACTTTTACAGCATTTGCTAATGCATCAACACCACGTTTTAATCCGTCACGTGCTTCAATATCAAATTTTATATCTTTTGCCATTTTAATTTTTGTTTAAAGTTTGATTTGTTTCAAGTTAAATGAAGTTCTTTAACTTCATACCCAATACAATATATTTTTAGATAATTGCAAGGATATCGTCCTCACGCATAATCAAATAATCAGTACCTTCTAATTTTAATTCAGTACCAGCATATTTACCGTAAAGAACAGTATCTCCAACTTTTACAGTCATAGTGTGATCTTTAGTTCCGTTTCCTACTGCAACTACAGTTCCTTTTTGAGGTTTCTCTTTGGCAGTATCAGGAATAAAAATACCTGAGGCAGTTTTAGTTTCAGCTGCAACAGGCTCAATAAGTACGCGGTCTGAAAGCGGTTTAATGTTTAAAGCCATGATTTTATATTATTATAAGTTATACGTTTTTTTCTGTTCTATAAACTTTCAGAAACTGTGCCATGCTAGAAAAACTGACATTATTTCTTAAAAAAAATGCCAGCTTTGACAGGCTGGCATTAGATTGTATATCGAGCTACTTTTTATTTTGCTGGTGCAGGTGTCGCAGGCGCAGGAGTAGTTCCTTGTGCTGGAGCTGCAGGTGCATTTACAGGAGCTTCAGTTTTATCAATGATTTTAGATTCAGTATCGCTTAAAGATCCAGAGAAACTTAAGCTTGAAAGTAAAATTAGCACAATTAAAACAGTAGCCAAAGTCCAAGTACTTTTGTCTAAAAAGTCAGTTGTTTTTTGTACTCCACCTAACATCTGCGTTCCGCTGATTGTAGAAGACAATCCGCCTCCTTTAGGGTTTTGTACCATGATAACTACGATCAATAGAAAACAAACTATTGTGATTAAAACTAAAAAAATTGAAAATGTGCTCATTACTTAATTATTGTTATTGTTATTTTGTTGTAAAATCTTTATATCCGATATGCGGTCTGCAAAGAAAGTAATTTTTTCTGGATATTTCAAAATTAATATTTCATAAGCTTGAATTGCTTTTGTATATTTCTTTTGTTCCAGATATACTCTGGCCAAAGTCTCGGTCATTAAATACGAATTGTCCTCTATAGTGGCCTCAATTTGAACGACTGGGGCACTTGTTCCAGGTTTAATTGGAGATATTTTCGGATTGGTTTCGATAAATTTATCGATAATTTCAGCTTTCTTTTGTCTCTCTTCTTCTTTAGCAGCTTCAATTTTTGCTTGTTCTTCTGGAGAAAGTTCGTTTGAGCGGTCAATTGGTTCTGTTCGAGATAATTGAAGCCATTCTTGGAACGAATGTTTTTCGCTAAGAGAAAAATCCAAAGGTTTTCCAATTTCTAAATGTTCAGCAGCCGTTTTTGCAGGTTCATTAGGCTCTTCTTCTTCGATTATTTCTTCGATCGGCTCTTCATTTTCCTCTCTAATTTCTTCTTTTTTATCTTCTTCGCGATCCTCAGCTTTGATAACCTCTTGAATTGCTTCTTTTGGTTCTTCAGGTTTTTTTGTTTCAGCTTCTTTAATCGAAGAGAGAATAGATCGCTCAACAGAATTCATTTTAAATTCTGGAATAATCATTTCTTCGATAACGCTATCGTCTTCCTCTTCTTCAACCGAATTTAAAATAGGCTCTTCTATAATAGGTTCAGCTTTTATTTCCTCAGCTTTTGCAGATTGTTCAGTAGTTGCGGCTTCTGATTCTTTGATCGAACTTAAAATAGAATTTTCAATACGATCAAATTTATGCTCTTCAACTGTAATTATAGATTCAGGTTCAGTTATGGAAGGAGTTTCAGAAACTTTAATAGAGCTTAAAATAGAGTTTTCAATACGGTCTATTTTAGGTTCTTCTGTTATTATCGTTTCTTCTTTTATTTCTTCTTCTGATAAGATTTCATTTTCTTTCTCAATATTTGAGACTGAATCAACAACATCAATTTTATTTTCTATTTCGATTACTGGTTTTTCAAAACTAACGGAATGCGCTTCTTTAATAGCAAGAAAAATAGACGGATCTATTTCCGGAAGTTTTTTTGGCTCTTCTACTATTATTGGTTTTTCAAAAGTAACAGAATGTGCTTCTTTTATAACCAGAAAAATAGAAGGGTCAATTTCAGGAATTTTTTTAGGTTCTTCAATGATGACAGGTTCTTCCGCTTTTACTGGTTCCTGCGTTTTAATTGGCTCTTCGATTTTTGTAAATGAAGGAGTCTCTATAGTAGAAATTGGTGTTTCTTTTGTTATTTCAGAAACAGCTTGTTCTTCAACGTCTGTTTTTATTTCAATAGCTTTCTGAATTTGTTCAGGCGAAATGATTTCGCTGTCAAAAACAGTAATTTCAAGAAGATCTCTCAGTTTTTGTTCATAGAAATCATTCTGAATAGAAGTGAAAGCTTCAGAAGTAATAAAATCAAATAGAACAGAACGATCAGCAGTATGCGCTGCTGTTACCTTTAAAGCATAATTATACTTAAAACTGTTTTGATTGTAAAGTCCTTTTAATCGCAATGCGCGTGCACTTTGAAAATACGGAAATTCATTCAAAACACTGCCTAATGCATCCGCCTGCTTTTCAGTAATAGCATCGGGTTTGTTCATTAAGTAGGTATAATCGCTGACGTTCATTATTTGTTTTTTTTGTTTAATCGGTTAATTGTTTAATCGTTTATTTGTTTTTGGCTGTTTTATCGATTAAACGGTTTTACGATTTAACGATTAAACAAACAGGCAAAACTACCATTTTGCTAATGACTCATTAAAGATATCTTGTGTAATTCTTTCAAAAATAACTCTGATTGCTTCACTTAAAACAGATCCTGTTGGTAAATCTCTTCCGGGGAAATCATAATAGAATTCAAAAGATTTCTCAAAATCATCTGTTTCTTTCTTTTTATTCATAAATCGTACGTTGACACGAATCGATAAACGGTTTTGAGCAGCCTGCTGATCGGCAGTTGCTGTCATTGGAGTAATTCTGTAATCTGTAATTTCTCCTTCATAGACCAAATCACCTCCATTACTGACTAAGTTTAAATTGGTTTGATTCATAATCAAATCCTGCAAAGCCAAAGTAAAAGTTCTGTCGATTCCAGGTTCAATTAAATCAGCATTATTCTGAAAGAAGTTAACTTGAAATGTTTTAGCATCGATTTTTCCAGTTCCTGTAAAGTTGTAAACAGAACAGCCACTCAACATAAAAAGGCTTAAAAGTGCAAAAAGAGAATATATTTTTTTCATAATGTATATTAGTCAAATTCCAATATTTTGAAATTTCAAATTTCGCCAAATATACTAATTTGGGATTTGGAATTTAAAATTTGAGATTTATTATAAGTCGAATTGCTTGATTTTACGATACAAAGTTCTTTCAGAAATACCTAGTTCATCTGCCGCAGCTTTACGTTTTCCTTTGTTTTTTTCTAATGATTTTTTGATCATTTCGATTTCTTTTTGCTCTAAACGTAAAACTTCTTCTTCCTCGATAGTTTCAGCAAACAAGTAATTGTCATCTTGCATCTGATAATTATCTTCACGAACAGCAGGTGTTGTCATAACAGCGGTTCTTGGTTCTTCTTCAAAATCAATTTCGCTGTCATTCTGCTGATTTCCGTAGATTTTCTGAATCAGATTCGGATTAATATCCTGAACTTTAGATGTGCCATTCTTCATCAATTCTAAAGTCAGTTTTTTCAAATCGTTCAGATCACTTCTCATATCAAAAAGCACTTTGTATAAGATGTCTCTTTCGGTGCTAAAGTCGCTTTCTTTTTTACTGTCGTTAATAACAGAAGGCAAATTGCTTCCTTCAGCAGGCAAGTACGATTGTAAAGTAGCTAGATTAATATCGCGATTTGTTTCTAAAACAGAAATCTGCTCAGCTACATTTCGTAATTGACGAATGTTTCCGCTCCATCTGAATTTTTGTAAAAGCTGAACAGCATCATCGTCCAGTCTTAAAGGCGGCATTTTGTATTTATGGGCAAAATCAGCCACAAATTTTCTGAACAACAAATGAATATCGTCCTTCCTTTCTCTTAAAGGAGGTAAAGTAATTTCTACAGTACTTAAACGGTAGTACAAATCTTCACGGAATTTACCTTTTTCAATTGCATTAAATAAGTTCACGTTTGTTGCTGCAACGATTCTCACATTTGTTTTTTGAACCTGAGAAGAACCTACTTTTATAAATTCACCATTTTCCAAAACACGAAGTAATCTAACTTGAGTTGTTAAGGGTAATTCACCAACTTCATCCAAAAATATTGTTCCGCCGTCAGCCACTTCAAAATAACCTTCACGAGTACTTGTTGCACCTGTAAATGCACCTTTTTCGTGACCAAAAAGTTCACTGTCAATAGTTCCTTCCGGAATTGCACCGCAGTTGACAGCAATATATTTACCATGCTTTCTGTGCGAAAGCGAATGTATAATTCTTGGAATATTTTCTTTACCAACACCACTTTCCCCAGTTACCATAACCGAAATATCAGTTGGAGCAACCTGAATGGCTTTTTCAATGGCGCGATTTAATTTCGGATCATTTCCAATAATCTCAAATCGCTGTTTTATTGCTTGAACTGTTTCCATAGTTTTTTGTTTCAAAGTTTTTGTTTGTTTCAGGTTTCAAGTTTTAACCTTTAACTTTTAAACTTTTGGCTTATAGTTTTGTTTCAGATTTTTATTTTCAAGTTACGGAAATAACCTGAAACTTGAAACCTGAAACAATTTAATTCATATCAGAATATCCTACTGCTTCACCCTTTAAAGTTCCACTTGTGCAGCTTGTGATTTTTACTTTTACGAAATCTCCAATTTTGTAATTCTCTTTAGGGAAAACAACCGTAATACTTTGAGAATTTCTTCCTGAGAATTCATCTTTAGATTTTTTAGAAACTTTTTCTACTAAAACTTCAACTGTTTTTCCAACAAATTCCTCACTTCTAAACCAAGCATGTTTTTGTTGTAAATCGACAATTTCTTGTAATCTTCTTGCTTTAGTTTCTTCCTCGACATCATCTTTCATTTTTCTTCCAGCCAAAGTTCCTGGACGCTCAGAATACGAATACATATAACCGAAATTATATTTTACATATTCCATTAAACTCATTGTATCTAGATGATCTTCTTCGGTTTCTGTTGGGAAACCAGCAATCATATCTTGAGAGATCGAAGCATCTGGAATAATAGCTCTAATTTTATCAATCAAAGCCATATATTCTTCACGAGAATGCAGACGATTCATCTCTTTTAAAATTCTATTACTTCCAGACTGAACCGGTAAGTGAATATGTTTGCAGATATTTGGATATTTCGCAATAACATGCAAAATGCTTTCGTGCATATCCTGCGGATTTGAAGTCGAAAATCTAATACGCATTTTAGGAAAACCAACAGCAACCATTTCTAACAATTGATCAAAATCGACCGCAGTTGCTTTTTGCATTTCAGAAGCGTTTACAAAATCTTTTTTCAACCCGCCACCGTACCAAAGGTAACTGTCAACATTTTGTCCTAAAAGTGTAATTTCTTTAAAGCCTTTTTCCCAAAGATCTTTAATTTCATTCATAATACTTTGAGGCTCACGGCTACGCTCACGTCCGCGTGTAAACGGTACAACGCAGAATGTACACATATTATCGCATCCACGAGTGATTGAAACCAAAGCTGTAATTCCGTTGCTCATTAAACGAACAGGCGAAATATCTCCATACGTTTCTTCTTTTGATAAAATTACATTAATGGCGTCACGGCCTTCTTCAACTTCAGCCAATAAATTCGGAAGATCTTTATAAGCATCTGGCCCAACCACAAGATCAACTATTTTTTCTTCTTCCAAAAACTGACTTTTCAAACGCTCCGCCATACAGCCCAAAACGCCCACTTTCATTTTCGGATTAGTACGCTTTACTGCATTATATTTCTCTAAACGCTTGCGAATAGTTTGTTCTGCTTTATCGCGAATAGAACAAGTGTTCACTAAAACCAAATCGGCTTCTTCTAAAACAGAAGTGGTATTATAACCTCCGTCAGACAAAATGGAAGCTACTACTTCACTGTCCGAAAAATTCATCGCACAGCCGTAACTCTCTATAAATAGTTTTTTAGTATTCTCAGGTTTATTTTCCAAAACAAGACTTTCGCCTTGTTTGCTTTCTTCAATAATCTTTTCCATTGTAAAAATTCAAAGTGCAAAGATAGGGTAATTGAATCTAATATGACAAGATGTCAGATAAAGAATTAACAATGTTTTGAGAAATGTTCACAGCCAGTGTTTTGTGGGCTTTTAATGATAATTAGAAGCTATTTCCAGCTTTCCACTCCAAGTCCTCATAAAAAAAGCAAAGTTTCTAATGTTATAAAAAGAGCTTCCGTTGGTCGCTTTTTTAAAACAAGAAACTTTTGCTTTTTTTATTCCGGGCTTTCCGCTATAATCTGGGCTAGGAAATTCGATTTCAAAAGAAAACTTTACTAAAGTAAGTTGTAAATTGAATCAGAGATTTTAAGAAATGTTTTTTACAATTTAAAATTTTAGCTCTGAAATCTAAAATTAAAAGGGATTTCTTGGTTAAAAATCACTAAAAGTTATACCTATATATATTATCGAGATTATTACAGATAAATCTGCAATTTTAAGTTTCATAATATCAAAATACCTCAAAAATGCATTCGTAAGGTTAATATTTAAAAAAAATAAATACTTTTGTTGCAGAAAAATAGAGCAATGGCAAAGAATTTAGTAATAGTGGAGTCACCTGCAAAGGCGAAAACGATCGAGAAATTTCTTGGGAGTGATTTTCAGGTGGAGTCTAGTTATGGACACATAGCAGACTTACCATCAAAGGAAATAGGAGTAGATGTAGAAAATGGTTTTAAACCTAAATATGAAGTTTCTCCGGATAAAAAAGCCTTGGTAACGAAGCTGAAGTCACTTTCTAAAAATGCCGAAACGGTTTGGTTAGCATCCGATGAGGACCGCGAGGGAGAGGCTATTTCATGGCACTTGGCGGAAGAATTAAAACTGGATACTAAAAAAACTAAACGTATTGTTTTTCATGAGATTACAAAATCTGCGATTCTCAAAGCAATCGATAATCCAAGAGAAATTGACTATAATTTAGTAAACGCACAACAAGCACGTCGTGTTCTGGATCGTTTAGTGGGTTACGAATTATCTCCGGTTTTATGGAGAAAAATTAAAGGCGGACTTTCAGCGGGTCGTGTACAATCTGTTTCTGTACGTTTGATTGTTGAAAGAGAACGCGAAATACAAAGTTTTAATGCAGTTGCAACGTATTCTATTGTTGCAGAATTTGTAAACGAAGCAGGAAAAGCTTTTAAAGCAAAACTTCCAAAAAACTTCAATACTAAAAAAGAAGCCGAAGATTTCTTAAATCAAAACATCGGTTCTAAATATAAGGTAGCAGATTTAGAAACTAAGCCTACCAAAAAATCTCCAACTGCACCTTTTACAACTTCTACGTTACAGCAGGAAGCAGCAAGAAAATTATACTTGCCAGTTGGAATTACCATGCAATTAGCGCAGCGTTTATATGAAGCCGGACTTATTACTTATATGAGAACCGACTCGGTAAACCTTTCTAAAGAAGCAATGGATGCTGCGCAAGCAGAAATCATAAAATCGTACGGGAAAGAATTTTCTAAACCGAGAATTTTTGCAAATAAAAGTAAGGGAGCTCAAGAAGCGCACGAAGCAATTCGTCCGACAGATATGTCTCGTCACACCGTAAATATCGACCGTGACCAAGCTCGTTTATACGATTTGATCTGGAAAAGAACTTTGGCTTCGCAAATGAGCGATGCACAGCTTGAAAGAACAAACGTAAAAATTGAAGCAGACAATCATAGTGAGATTTTTACAGCTTCTGGAGAAGTATTGCTTTTTGAAGGTTTCTTAAAAGTTTACTTGGAAGGTCATGATGATGATGAGGAAGAGCAAGAAGGAATGCTTCCAGCTTTAAAAGTAAACGAGAAACTAGCAAATAACTATATTACAGCTACAGAACGATATTCAAGACCGCCTGCACGTTACACTGAGGCATCTCTGGTTAAAAAATTAGAGGAACTTGGAATCGGACGTCCGTCAACTTATGCACCAACAATTTCTACAATTATCAATAGAAATTATGTTGAAAAAGGAACGCTTGAAGGCGTAGAGCGTAATTATACACAGCTTACTTTGCAAAATAGTAAAGTAGGAGAAAAAGTTCTAAAAGAAAATACAGGTTCAGATAAAGGGAAATTGGTTCCTACAGATATCGGAACGATTGTTACTGATTTCTTGGTAAAGAATTTTGGAAACATTTTAGATTATAATTTTACTGCTAAAGTTGAGCAAGACTTTGACGAAATTGCCGAAGGAAATATTGACTGGGCAAAAATGATGCAGGATTTCTACAATAAATTTCACCCAAATGTAAAAGAAGTTGAAGCAAATGCTGAACGTGAAAGTGGAGAAAGAATTTTAGGGAAAGATGCAGATGGAAGACAGGTTTCTGTTCGTCTAGGAAAATTTGGTCCAATGGCTCAAATTGGAGAAGCAGACGATGAAGATAAGAAGTTTGCAAGCTTGATGGCAGACCAGAATATTGGAAACATTACACTTGAAGAAGCTCTGAATTTGTTCTTGCTTCCAAAAAGTTTAGGAGAATATAAGGGTGAAGAAGTTGAAGTAAACAATGGCCGTTATGGACCTTATGTTCGTCACGGAAGTGTTTTTATATCATTGCCAAGAGGAGAAGATCCGCTTAATGTTTCTAAAGAAAGAGCTCAGGAATTAATTGACGAAAAAGCACTTGCTGATGCGCCAATTGCAGTTTATAAAGGTGAAGCTGTTCAAAAAGGAGTGGGGCGTTTTGGACCATTCATTAAATGGAACGGACTTTTTGTAAATGTGAGTAAAAAGTACAATTTTGATAATCTTTCTCAAGCTGATGTTGAAGAATTGATTGAGGATAAACTTCAGAAAAACATCGATAAGGTTATCCATAACTGGGAAGAAGAAGGAATTGTAGTAGAAAAAGCCCGTTGGGGACGTTCTGTGATTCTGAAAGGTAAAGTCAAAATTGAATTAAGCAAAGATGTTGATGCAACAAAATTAACTCTGGCTCAAGTTCAAGAAATGATTGCTGCTAAAGCACCTGCAAAAAAAGCACCTGCAAAGAAAACTGCAGCTAAAACAACAACAGCTAAAAAGGCTCCAGCTAAAAAAACAACTGCTAAAAAGAAATAAATATAGATGGAATTTGATTTTCTAGAACCAGTTAATGATGCAATTGTAAGATTCGTCGGAGGACTGTCTTCACAAGAGCTTGGGAGTAAAGTTGTTTTTCATACCCAAGATCAGTTTCCTGATATTGCGCAAATAAATATTGCTATTATTGGTGTCTTAGAAGACCGCACAAATATCAATATGATTAACGAAGTTAATCTTTCTGCTGTACGCAAAAAGCTTTATAGTATGTTTCCGGGTAACTGGGATGCTTCAATAGCAGACCTTGGGGATATACTTGCAGGCGATTCTGTAGAGGATACTTATTTTGCATTAAAGAAGGTTACAGCTGCATTAATCAAGAATAAAGTCATACCTATAGTCCTAGGAGGTTCTCAGGATTTGACCTATGCTTTGTATCGTGCTTACGATGATTTAGAGCAGATGGTAAATTTGGTTGCGGTTGATAATAAATTTGATTTTGGTAAAGAAAATGAGTCGGTTTCTGCTAACTCTTACTTGACAAAAATCATTATTGATGAGCCTAATAATCTTTTTAATTACTGTAATATAGGATATCAAACTTATTATAATTCACAAGAAGAAATTGACTTGATCGAAAAGCTGTTTTTTGATGCTTATAGATTGGGTGAAATTTCTAATAAAATAACTTTAGCAGAGCCAGTTTTTAGAGATGCAGACTTGGTTAGTATAGATTTAAATTCTGTAAAATCTTCTGCTTCAGCCAATATGGTTACTTTTGAGCCAAACGGATTTAATGGAAAAGAGATTTGTGCTTTGGCTAGATATGCTGGTATCAGTGATAAAGTTTCTTCTTTTGGAGTATTCAATCATAACAGTACATTGGCCGAATCGGCTATTATTGCTCAGATTGTATGGTATTTTATTGAGGGATATCACTATCGCTCAAAAGAATATCCATTTGGAAGTAGGGCTAATTATTTAAAGTATATAGTTCCGCTAGAAGATGAAGAGCTGATATTCTATAAAAGTGATAAAACAGACCGTTGGTGGATCGAAATTCCATATGAATCAAATGGCAGCAATAAATTGAAAAGAAATACGTTATTACCTTGTTCTTATGAAGAATATTTGTCGGCTTGCAATCAAGAATTGCCAGAAAGATGGTGGAAAGCGCAACGAAAAAATGCTTTATAGATCAAAAAATTAAGTGAAATCTTAAAATTTTAAAACCTCTTAAAAAAGGTTAAATTTAATTAGTAGGAAAATTTGTCTAATATATAAAAATTAACGTTTTACATCGATTTTTTGGAACAGTTTATCGATAAAATATTTTTTTTTTATTTTATTTAACATTATTTTTGAACGATAAAATAAATTCGCAAGTAGTATTGTTTTTTAGATAAATAATAAATACGTTTACGGACTTTTAATAATGAATAGATAATCCCAAATTTATATGAAGAAGTTTATTGCATTTGCAGCAATGTTAACACTAGTAATCGGCTGTGGTAAGTCTGGTGACAAAGGTGAATTAGTCGGTGTTACAGGAGGGAAATGGCATCCCGAGAAGCCTTATGGAATGACATTAGTTCCGGGTGGATCTTTTATTATGGGTAAATCAGATGCTGATTTAGCTAACGTGGAAGATGCTCCAACTAAAACTGTAACTGTTCGTTCATTCTATATGGATGAAACTGAGATTACAAATAGTGAGTATCGTCAATTTGTGGAGTGGGTAAAAGACTCTACAATGAGAGTTCGTTTAGCGATCTTAGCAGACGAAACTGGACAGAAAGCTACTGATGGAAAAGGTAAAAAAGGCGGAAGTATTGCTGATTATGCTTTTAACGACTCTGATCCAGAAAAAATGACAGCTTATGATAAATATATGTATGACAACTACTATAGTGTTGGTACAAAAGATGATCCATATGCTGGAAGAAAATTAAACAGAAAAGTAAAATTAATTAAAGATACAAAAGCTTATCCAGACGAGTATTATGCTGAAGTAATGGATTCTATGTATTTACCAATTGAAGAATCATATAATGGTTTAAGAACAATTGACGTAAATAAATTGAAATTCCGTTATTCTTGGATGGATATTCAAGCTGCTGCAAAAGCTAAAGTTGGAAAAAGAAGTGACTTCGTAAAAACTGAACAGGTAAATGTTTATCCTGATACTGCAGTTTGGATTAAAGATTTCGCTTACTCGTACAATGAGCCAATGCATAACGATTATTTCTGGCACAAAGCTTATGGAGATTATCCAGTAGTGGGTGTGACTTGGAAACAAGCTAAAGCATTCTGCGCTTGGAGAACTTTAAACAAAAACAGCTACATTAAATCTAAGAAAAAAGGACGTGACTTAGTAAACTCTTTCAGATTACCAACTGAGGCAGAATGGGAGTATGCTGCTAGAGGAGGTCTAGAGTCTGCTACTTACCCATGGGGAGGTCCTTATACTAAGAGTGATAGAGGTTGTTTCTTAGCAAACTTCAAACCAAGTAGAGGAGATTATGCTGCTGACGAAGCGCTTTATACAGTTGAAGCTAAATCATACGATGTAAATGGTTACGGATTATACAATATGGCAGGAAACGTGTCTGAGTGGACAGATTCAGCTTATAATCCAAACGCATACGAGTATGTATCAACAATGAATCCAAACGTAATTGACGGAAAAAACCAAAGAAAAGTAGTTCGCGGTGGTTCTTGGAAAGACGTTGCTTATTTCCTACAGGTAAGTACTCGTGACCACGAATATGCTGATTCTGCAAGAAGTTATATCGGATTCAGAACTGTACAAGATTACATGGGTACTCAAGTTACAGGAAACAGAAAAAAGTAATTTTATAATTTTATCAATATCCAACAAATCTATTTTAAACCTAAAAAAAAAGTATTATGGCATTATTAAGTAAAAAAGCAATGAATTTCGCTTATGGTATGGGAGCGGCAGTGGTAATCGTTGGAGCGTTATTCAAAATTACTCACTTTGAGATTGGACCTTTAACAGGTACAGTTATGCTTTCAGTAGGATTAGTTACTGAGGCTTTAATTTTCGCGCTTTCTGCTTTCGAACCAGTTGAAGAAGAACTAGATTGGACTCTAGTTTACCCAGAATTAGCTAACGGACAAGCTAGAGAGAAAAAAGCTAAAGCTGAAACTCCAACTGACGCTCAAGGATTATTATCTCAAAAATTAGACACATTATTAAAAGAAGCTAAAATTGACGGTGAATTAATGTCAAGTTTAGGAAACAGCATCAAAAACTTCGAATCTGCTGCTAAAGGAATTGCTCCAACTGTAGATTCAATCGCTGGTCAAAAGAAATATTCTGAAGAATTATCTGTTGCTGCTGCTCAAATGGAGTCATTAAACAGCTTATATAAAGTTCAATTAGAAAGCGCTTCTAGAAATGCTGAGGCTAACAAAGAAATCGCTGAAAATGCTTCTAAATTAAAAGAACAAATGGCATCTATGACTGCAAACATTGCATCTTTAAACAGTGTTTACGGTGGTATGCTTTCTGCAATGAGTAACAAAGGATAATTAGTTTTTAACTAATATTAAATTTATTAATAAAGAACTAATTAGAAAAAAATGGCAGGAGGAAAATTAACCCCTAGACAGAAGATGATTAACCTGATGTATCTGGTTTTCATCGCGATGTTAGCAATGAACGTATCAAAAGAAGTTATTTCTGCTTTTGGTTTGATGAATGAGAAGTTTGAAGGTGCAAACACTACTTCAACAGAAACAAATGCAGGTTTATTAACATCTTTAGATCAAAAAGCTGCTGAAGCAAAAGGAGAATTCGCTATTGCTGCAGTAACAGCTCACAAAGTTGAAACAATTACAAAAGAATTTTATGATTATATAGGTACTCTTAAAGCTCAGGCTGTTAAAGGTTTTGAAGTTGATAAAGCAACTGGAAAAATGCCTTACGAATCTATGGATAGAGGAGATAATATCGATGACTGGTTTACAGGAGACGGTTACACTAAAAAAGGTAACGAAATTATTTCTAAAATCGAAAAATATAAAGCTGATATTAAAGCTGCTTTAGGAACAGACAAAAAATACGCTGCAATTATTGCGGAAGTTGAAAAGAAATTTGATGTTTCTGATGTTAAAAACAAAGAGGGAATTAAAGAAAAATACTTAGCGTACCACTTTAAAGGATTCCCTGCTATCGCATCTGCTGCTAAACTTTCAGCTTGGCAAAATGATGTTAAAAAAGTTGAAACTGACGTTTACAACAGTGCTTTAGGTAAAGCTGCGGTTGCTGCTGCTTCTTACAGCAACTATCAAGCAATTGTTGTTTTAGATAAAAATGCTTATTTCCAAGGTGAAAAAGTTACTGGTAAAGTTGTTTTAGGTCGTTATGACGAGAACACTACACCGACTTCTTTCCAAGGTCCTGGACAAATTGTAAACGGACAAGCTGTTATCTCTTTAACTGCTGGTGGAGTTGGAGAACAAGATATCAACGGACAATTTACTTTCTTAGAGGATGGAAAAAATATTCCATTAAAATTCTCAGGTAAATATGTTGTAGTTCCAAGACCTAACGCTGCTACAATTTCTGCAGACAAAATGAACGTAGTGTATAGAGGAGTTGTTAACCCAATCTCTGTATCTTTCGCTGGTGTTGATGCTAACAAAATTGTTGCTAGTGCTCCAGGATTAGTTTCAGCTGGAAAACCAGGAAAATATAATATGAGCCCAGGTCAAGGTACTGAAACTACAATTTCTGTTACTGGTACTTTACCAAACGGTGACAAAGTAACTGATAAGAAAACATTCAGAATTAAAGGTATTCCTGGTCCAACAGGAACAATTAGAGGTGAGATGGGAGTTGTTAAAGGTCCTAAATCTAACTTAGAGATTGCTACTATTGGAGCTAAACTTCTTGATTTTGATTTTGAAGTTGGTTTAGATGTTGTTGGATTCAATATGAAGATTGCTGGACAGCCTACAGTTGTTGTTACAGGAAACAAAATGAATGCACAATGTAAACAAGTACTTTCAAGAGCAGGTAAAGGAGACCAAGTTACTATTTCTGAAATTAAAACTAAACTTGTTGGAGCTGGTAGTTATTTATTGCCAAGAACTGCTCCAGTAATTTACGAAATACAATAATAAAGTAGTGCAGACTACATTCAATATCTTATAACGATACCACGATGAAAGTAAGAAATTTTTTAATAGCTATTGTTTCTATCGCTGGAGGTTTTGCTTCTCATGCGCAATCTAACTTGCTTAATGCTAAAACTCCTGCTCAGATTGGACTTAAAACTCCTGCTCAATTAATCTCTGATAATGATAAGCCTTTGGCTTATGGTTATGTAGATGATAGAGATATCCTGATGGGAAAAACAACATGGGAAATCATTGATTTAAATGAAAAAATCAACTTTCCAATGTATTTTCCGGTAGATACAGCTAATATTGGTCCTAACAGACGTTCTCTTTATGACGTTTTAACTAAAGCTATTAAAGGTGGAAAAATTACTGAAGTTTATACTGATAGTTATTTCAACACTAAAAAATCTATGAAAGACATCGAAGGATCATTATCTCGTATTGATACAACAGATGCAGGTAGAGAATTAATTAACCAATATCCTGATGACTACAAATCACGTGTTGTGAAGAAAAAAGTAGTTTCTGGTAAAGGTAAAAACAAATCAGTTTCTTATGTAGAAGAGACAGTTGGACCGACAAGAACGGTTCCTGCTGAATATATCTTGAAACAAGATCTTACTGCTGCTGATGTTACTCAGTATAAAATTAAAGGATACTGGTATTTTGATAAACGTCAAAGTGAATTAAAATATCGTTTACTAGGAATTTGTCCTGTAACTCCTGATGTATATACAATGAATAGTGATGAAAAGGATTATATTGAATTGTTTTGGGTATTTTTCCCAAATGCCAGAGAAGCACTGCATGAAGCAAAAGCTTTCAATGACAACAACTCAGCTCTTCCAATCTCATTTGATCAGATTTTAAATTCAAGACGCTTTAACGCTGTTGTTTACAAAGAAGAAAACCTTTATGGAGACAGAGCAATTAGCGATTATATGAAAGATAACGCTCAAAATCAGTTGTTGGAATCTGAAAGAGTGAAAGAGAAAATTCGCAATTTCGAACAAGATATGTGGAATTACTAAGTTGCACATAATCAAATATTTGAAAACTCTTACTACATTTGTAGTAAGAGTTTTTTTTATGTCAAAAAGTTTCAAAACAATCTGATATAGATTAATATTTGATTTCTTTTTAATTATGTAAGAAAAATAACAATATTTATAATAAAATTTCGTTTAATGTTCTGTAAAATTTATCATGATGAAAGTAAGAAATTTATTAATTGCTATTGTTACTGTTCTAGGAAGCCTATCTTCTAATGCTCAGTCTAATTTACTTAATGCCAAAACTGCAGATCAGATTGGGTATAAGACGCCCGCTCAAATGATATCTGATAATGATAAGCCTTTAGCGTATGGCTATGTTGATGATCGAGATATTTTGATGGGTAAAATGGTTTGGGAGATTATTGATTTGAACGAAAAAATCAATTTTCCATTGTATTTCCCTGTTGATACGGCTAATATTGGGCGAGATAGACGTTCGCTTTATGATATTTTGACCAAAGCAATCAGAAATGGTAAAATAACAGAAGTTTATGCAGATAGTTATTTCAATACAAAAAAGTCTTTAAAAGATATTCAAGGGGCTCTATCTCGAGTTGACACAACAGATGCTGGCCGAGAACTAATTAATCAGTATCCTGACGATTATAGAACGCGTGTTATTAAGAAAAAAGTAGTAACAGGTACAGGAAAAAATAAGAAAGTCAATTATGTTGATCAAACAGTAGGTCCAACTAGAACAGTTCCTGCCGAATATATTTTGAAACAAGATCTTACTGCTGCCGATGTAAGTCAGTATAAGATTAAAGGTTTCTGGTATTTTGATAAACGACAGAGTGATCTGAAATATCGTCTACTTGGAATTTGCCCAGTAACGCCTGATGTTTATACCATGAATAGTGATGAGAAAGATTACATTGAACTATTCTGGGTTTTCTTTCCCAATGCACGAGAAGTATTGCATGAAGGAAAAGCTTTTAATGACCAAAATTCGGCACTTCCGATTTCCTTTGATCAAATCCTAAACTCAAGACGTTTTAATGCTGTTATATACAAAGAAGAAAATGTTTATGGAGATCGTGAGATTAAGGATTATATCAAAGATAATGCACAGAGCCAATTGTTAGAATCTGAAAGAGTAAAAGAGAAGATTCGTAATTTTGAAGAAGATATGTGGAATTACTAAGTTCGTAAACTAAATTATAAGAAAAACTCTTGCTACCTTTGTAGTAAGAGTTTTTTTATTTTATTTATATACTTCACAATGCTTGATTATTTAATCGTCGGATCTGGATTGGCTGGAATTTCTTTTGCTGAAATTGCCTTAAAAAACAATAAATCTATTTTAGTTGTTGATGACAAATCTCAGAATTCTTCGAGAATTGCTGGCGGCTTGTACAATCCAGTTATTTTGAAACGTTTCAGTGAAGTATGGAATGCCAAAGAACATTTGGTTTTAATGAATGAATTTTACGAACAGGTTGAAGACAAGCTACAAGAGAAATTCAATTTTAAAATGCCCATTCTTCGAAAGTTTTTTTCGATAGAAGAACAGAATAATTGGTTTGCGGCTTCTGATAAAATAAACTTAGCCCCTTTTTTATCAACGAAATTAATTACCAAGAAATATCAAGGAATTGATTCTCCTTACGATTACGGAGAAGTTTTACATACGGGTTATGTTAAGACTGGACAGCTATTGGAAAGTTATAAAGCCTACTTAAAGGAAAATAATTTGCTTCTTGAAGAATCTTTCCATAGTTCTTTCTTAGAGATTCTTGATTCGGGAATTCAATATAAAAATATTAAAGCTCGCAATATCATATTTGCAGAAGGTTTTGGTCTGCATAAAAACCCTTATTTTAATTATCTGCCTTTGGATGGAACAAAAGGTGAACTGTTTTTAATAAAAGCGCCAGATTTGAAATTGGATTTAATTGTTAACACCAGCGTTTTTATTCTACCAGTAGGAGGTGATTTATTTAAAGTTGGCGCTACTTACAATTGGCATGATAAAACAGATCTTCCTACCGAAGAAGGAAAACAAGAGCTTTTAGATCGTATTAGAGAAATTATTACCTGTGATTTTGAAATTGTAAAGCATTTTGCAGGAGTTAGACCGACGGTTGCTGATAGAAGACCTTTGGTGGGCACTCATGAAGCATATCAATCCATTCATCTGCTTAATGGATTAGGAACACGTGGAGTAATGCTCGGACCAGCTTTAGCCAAAATGTTGTATGATAATATCGAAAATGGAACTCCAATAGATCGTGAAGCTGATATAAAACGCTTCCATAAAAGATACTTAAAATCTCTTACTCCTGACCGGCCTTAGGATCGTACGATACAAACATATTTATATATAGGTTTCTTGAAAGACGCAGTACAAAAGGAAATAATACAACTAATGTTAATATGATTGTAATAAAAGATTGCTCAATTGTGGCTCCAAAAAAAACAAAAGAGACAATAAAAGCAGCAATTCCTACTGCAACATTTAATCCGTAGCTTACATACATTGCGCCATAAAAAAATGAAGGTTCAATTTGGTATTTGAATCCACAGTGGCTGCAATGTTCATTCATTTTGAGAACTTTGCTTAAATGAAGCGCATTTTTGTCTTCATACATACTTTCTTTTTGGCATTTTGGACAACTTCCTGTTATTATGCTATTTAGTTTGGAACCTCTTTTAAACATTTTAATGCGCTGATATAATTTTAGAAATATTGTAAACTAGAATTGATCTTTAATTAATGCACTTGCATTTTCAATTTTGAGTTTTTAGAATAAAATGTAAATATAGCAATAATGTTTGTCTTTAGCTAGGTCTTGTATTCTCATTAATTTTCGATAAATCTTTGTCGTAATTTTTTGTTGGTAAATAATTTTTATGTAAAAATTTAATGAAGACAATTTTAATAGAATTGTGCTTTAATTTGTTGATAATTTTTTTGCTTTTACGGTTTTCCTCATTATTAATGGTCTTCTTTTTCGTATTATTGTGCAGGTTAATTTTTTAATATAAAATAGTATAATGGCAATAAATTTACAAAAAGGACAAAAAATTGATATCGGACTGTCTAATATTACTGTCGGTTTAGGGTGGGATCCAAATGAAGGAACTGGCCATGATTTTGATTTAGATGCTTCAGCTATTATGATTAATGCTGATAGAAAACTTTTAGGTGAAAGCTATTTTGTTTTTTATAATAATTTATCATCTCCAGATGGAGCTTTATTGCATACAGGTGACGATCCAACTGGAGGAAATAGTGATGGAGATGATGACGAAGCAATAAAGGTTGATTTAGCTAAAATTGACGATGCAGTAGAAGAAATTCTTTTTGTAGTTACAATTGAAGATTTTGAGCGCAGAAAACAAAACTTTGGGCAGGTTCGAAATTCTTATATTAGAATTGTAGACGATTTAAATGGTCAGGAGATTGCCAAATATGAATTAGGAGAAGATTTTTCTATTGAAACTGGTGTCGAATTCGGAAGATTATACAAGAGAAGCGGTAACTGGAGATTTGAGGCTTCAGGAATTGGCTATAGAGCTGATTTGGGTTTCTTTTTAGAGAAATATTATTTGGGAGAAATAATTAAATAAAGAGGATTCTTGAAAATAAATCATGAAAATTACAGCCATCTTTCTTTTGATTTGTGGCTGACATTAATAAAATCAAACCCAGAATTTAAACAAAAAAGAAATCTATTATTTAAGGATTTTTTTGAAATAGAGCATGGGATTGAAAGGATAAATGAAGTTGTAAGGTATTACGATGTTTTGTGTAATAATATTAATGAAAAAACTGGATTAAATATCGATACGTACGAAATTTATTACTTAATTTTAGGCGCTTTAAATGTTGATTTTGATAAAAATGGTACAGATCGTTTAAATGAGTTTTACAACCATACAGAAGAACTATTTTTAAAATATAAGCCGGTTTTAATTTATTCTGATATTGAAAAGATGTTTAAAGAAGTGACCAATCAAGGTAAATCGATAAATATTTTGAGTAATACAGCATTTATTAAAGGAAAGGTTTTAAGAAAAATATTAGAACATTATGATCTGGCTGAATATTTAAAATTTCAGATATATTCTGATGAAGTTGGATTTTCAAAACCAAATACTGAAATTTTTAAATTGGTATTTGATGAAGTTAATAAATATAAAAAAATAGAAAAAAAGGATGTTTTACATATTGGCGATAATAGTATTGCTGATTACAATGGAGCATTAAAATTTGGTTTTGATGCACATCTATTAAAAATATAAAAGTGAATATAAGCTATAGTTTACATAAAATTCTTGAAGAAGAAATCTGCCCTTTTAAAGAGGCAGAATACAGCAGATTTAAATTTGGAGATAAGTTTTTTGCAGAGAAATTTGCAGAAGATCTTTTTGACGGATTTGTTGCCCAACATGAAGATTTAATTTTATCAAATAGAGAAATTGTTATTTTACCAAGTCCTTATTTGTCTATCCCAACCGCATCAAACTTTTTGTGCTATTATTTTAAAAAAGAGCTAAACAGCTATTTGTTTAAAAATGGAAAAAAAGCTTGTATAGAATCTAAAATTTATAGAAATCAAACTTACGTAACAGATTACGGTAATTTAGATTTTGAACAAAGAGTAAAATTAATATCGAATGATACATATTACATCGATCGTAATTTTATTGAGGGCAAACTATGCATTTTTGTAGACGATATTAAAATAACAGGAAGCCACGAGCATACAGTAAATAAAATTTTGGACCAGTATAATGTGAAAGGAGATTTTCTATTTGTATACTACGCAGAATTGGCTAATAAAGAGATTCATCCGAAAATAGAAAATCACTACAATTATTTTGCGGTTAAAAATGTAGAAGACATTGTTTCTATTGTAAACAGTGAAGATTTTCAATACAATACGAGAATCGTAAAATATATATTAAGCCTTGACGATAAACAATTTGCTTATTTAATTTCTAATATTTCTAGAAAGAAAAGTAACGAATTATTTCATCTTGCAATTAGTAATAATTATCATCAGATTTTAGAATATAAAAACAATATTAACGTAATAAAAATAGATTAGATTATGGCTATTAATTTACAGAAAGGACAAAGAGAAAATATTAATGCACCAAAGTTTACAATTGGTCTAGGATGGGATACAAACAATAGTAGTACAGGTTCTAGTTTCGATCTTGATGCTTCGGCTTTTATTGTTGGTGCTAACGGAAAAATATTATCTGATTCTCATTTTATCTTTTACAATAATCTAAAAGCTCCAGACGAATCTGTTATTCATACAGGAGATAATTTAACAGGAGACGGAGACGGTGATGATGAGCAAATTAAAATTGACTTAACTAAAATAAATCCTGCTGTAAAAGAAATTTGTATCGTGGTTACCATTCACGATGCTCAAGAAAGAAGACAGAATTTTGGACAAGTACGTAATTCATTTATTCGTATTGTAGATGATTCTAACAATACAGAAATGGTTAAATACGAATTGGAAGAAGATTTCTCTATCGAAACTGCAGTTGAATTTGGAAGAATTTACAATAAAGACGGCCAGTGGAAATTTGAGGCAATGGGTGTTGGAATGAAAGGTGGATTGGAAGATTATTTAAATAAATATAACTAAGATATGGCAATTAATTTAGAAAAAGGACAACGTATTAATCTTGAAAAAAGTAACGGCTCTAAACTTGTAAACATCTGTGTAGGTGTAAACTGGGGAGCAATCGAGAAAAAAGGATTTTTTGGCATTAAAAAAGAAGCAGTAGATCTAGATGCTAGTTGTGCTGTTTACGACGACAAGAAAAACCATATTGATTCGGTAAACTTTAGAAAATTAATTTCTAACGATCGTGCAATTAAACACAGTGGAGACGATTTAACAGGAGATTTAAATGGTGATGACGGATTGGACAATGAAGTTATTACTTTAGATTTTTCTCAGTTAACGTCTTCTGCAAGTCATGTTGCGTTTTTTATAAACAGTTTTAGAGGTCAGGATTTTAAAGATATTCCTTTCGCATCTATCAGAATATATGAAGGAACTCCAACTAAAGTAACTCAAGAATTTGCACGTTATGATATTGCAAATGATGCTTCTTTTGCTGGAAATGTTTCTATGGTTTTAGGTGTTTTTTATAAAAGAAACGACGAATGGAAATTTAATGCAGTGGGTGTGCCAACAAACGATAAAAAATTAGAACAGACTATTGTTACAATTCAACAGAATCATTTATAAAAAATAATGGAAAATCAATTAGTTACTCAGGAGAATTCTGCTTTGATTGATAAAGATGGAAATGTAAACTTAGCTTCAATTACAGAAGCAGAAGTAAATAATTATCAAAGCATTTCGAATCAATTGAATGAAAATGACGCCAATTCTATTCTCAATTATGGCGCCGAAATTCAAAATTCTATCGCTAAACAAAGTGATAATTTCTTAACGAACGTTAGAACTTATAATTCTGGAGAAGTAGGAGGTTTGATTAATGATTTATTGACTGAATTGAACTATATAGACGTTGAACAGTTAAATCAAAGTCCGTTTAAAAGATTCATTTCAAAAATTCCGTTGCTTAATAAATTTATTATTGACGTAAAAAAACTATTCCAGGAATACGACAGGATTACTGTAAATATTGATAAAATCAGTAATAAGGTAAAAGCAGGAATGATTAATTCTGTGAAAGATAACAGCGCACTTCAAACTATGTTTGATGGAAATGTGAATCTTATCAAAGAAATGGAGAAACACATTATTGCAGGACAAATTCGTTTTAAAGAATTAAACGAAGAATTAGCTGTAATGGAAGCAAATAGTGCTCAATATCAGGATTATCAAATATCAGATAAGAGAACTTTCATCAATCGTTTAGACAAACGTCTGGCTGATATGAAGATTGTCCGTTTTATCATGTTACAATCTTTGGCACAAATTAGAGTGGTGCAAAACAACAATACTTCTATTGCAGAAAAAGCACAGTCTATCCTGACTACAACAATGCCAGTTTGGAAAAACCAACTTACGCTTGCAGTGGCACTTCAAAGGCAAAAACAAAATATCGAAGTACAAAGAAAAGTATCAGAAACAACAAATACTATTTTACAGAAGAATGCTGAAATGCTGAAACAAAATAGTATTGAAGTGGCTAAAGAAAACGAAAATACAGTAGTTTCTCTTGAAACACTTAAGATGACAACAAAATCTTTGATTGATACTTTGACAGAAGTGAAACAAATTCACGAGCAAGGTGCAGAAACAAGAAGACAGCTTGATGCCGGTTTACAAAGTCTAGAACAAGAATTGAAAAAAGGTGTTGTAAGCTAAGATTAATAAAAATTGAATGTTTGGAAATTAAATAAATGCAGGAGGAAGAGGAGAGATATCTTGAAATAATAAAAGAGAGTAATAGAAAATTAGTGGTTTTAGAATTGTTATCCAATTTCTTTAATCACAAGGATCTTGTTGGAGTTTTGGTAAGGACTAAAATCATTCACAAACTCTTTGAAAAAAATAGAATTTTAGATATTAATAAATTAGAACTCTTTCATATTCAGTATACTAATAGTTTAATTGATTTGTTTCAAAAACTAAAAAAATCAAAAGAACAACAGTATGTTTTAATTTCAGATGAGATTTATATTAACGAAGATATTTTAGCAAAATTAAAAGCGGAAATCGGGGAGACAAAGCTTGCAAAACAATTGCAGCTTCATGCTCAAAATATGTCAAGAAAGATAGAAGAACTCTATCAATTATTTGTCACAGAAAAAGATGTTTTTTTTAATTGGAATGATTTGCTGGCATACTCACAAAGTATACAAGCAGAATATTACAGAGAAATTACAATTGAACAATACGAAAAACTTTCGCAGTTTAATAAAAGTGTATATGAAAATGCACACGCACGATTTGAAAGAAAGCTTTTAGGACGATTAAATATTTTAGGTTTTAAGATCAAATTTTCTTGTGGATTGGTTTGTAATAATGAGATTATAGAAGTTTATGAATTCAGGGATTCTAATGACAAATTTGTTTTTGTTGCTAACGAAAAATCATTCTATTTCTTAAATGAAGAAGCCGTAAAAGGAATTGATCTTTCTAAAAATGATTCTTCTAAACAAATTATTATAAAAGGGCTGAAAAATAAAAATGCGGAACTAAAAAATGAACTTAGTACGATAAAAACAACACTGTCTGAAAGCGTTCTAGAAGTGCTAAATGAATATCTAGAAAAAATTTCGTCTGTAGATTTTCTGGATGAATTACAGAATGTTGATGAACAGACTAATATTTTAAAAACAATGTTGAATATTAATATTAATTAAAAAATAAAATGGCAATTAACTTAGAGAAAGGACAAAGACAAAGTATCGATGCTCCAAAATTTACTGTAGGATTAGGATGGGATAGTAATGCAAGCAGCACAGGATCAAGTTTTGATTTGGATGCTTCAGTTTTTTTAGTTGGTGCAAATGGAAAAATTCCAAATGACAATCATTTTATTTATTACAATAATTTAAAATCACCTGATCAAGCAGTTACTCACGCAGGTGATAATTTAACTGGAGATGGAGACGGAGATGATGAAAAAATCTACATCGACTTATCTAAAATTTCTCCAGATGTTCATGAGATCTGTTTTGTAGTTACGATTCATCATGCCGATACAAAAAGACAAAACTTCGGTCAAATTAGAAATTCATTTATCAGAATCTTAGATCAATCTAATGTTGAGTTAGTGAAATATGAACTTGATGAAGACTTTTCTATAGAAACAGCTGTAGAATTTGGAAGGATTTACAAAAGAAATGAAGAGTGGAAATTTGAAGCTGTTGGTATTGGAATGAAAGGCGGTCTACAAGATTACTTAAATAAATATAATTAATTTTAAAACATTAACTCAAATGGCGATTAACTTAACCAAAGGTCAAAAAATTGATTTAAGAAAAACTAGTGGTGAAACATTAACCAACTTCTGTGTTGGAGTAAACTGGGGAGCTATTGAAACAAAAGGCTTTTTAGGATTATCAAAAAATGTTGTGGATATTGATTTAGATTTAAGCTGTGTATTAATCGACGATCAAAACAAACTTTGCGATCATTTGTATTCTCCACTTTATAGAGTAGAGGTTTTACAACAATTTGGTTTGCCAAAAGGTAAATTGATAAGTGTAGATGGTGCATTGAAACATACTGGTGATGACCTTGCAGGAGATACAGGTGGTGATGACGGTTTGGATAATGAAATTATTACAGTTGACCTTTCTAAAGTTGATGCCAAAGTAAATCAGATATTTTTCTTTCTTAATAATGCAGGAAAAGAAGACTTTTCTCAAATTCCTTATGCGAAAATTAGAATGTATGAAGGAACTCCAACAAAAGTAGTTTCTGAATTTGCTTCGTATAATGTAGCCGCAGACCGTCAATACGTAAACAAGCGATCTATCATTATGGGAAAATTGTACAAACGTAATGGAGAATGGAAATTTAGCGCAATTGGAGATCCAACAGACGATACTTTTTTAGGACAAACCATTCATAAAATAGTTCAATCTTACCTATAAACTGAAAACATTAATGGATTAGAGTTTCTCAGGTGATAGATTTGTTGATCAAGCTGAGGAACTTGTAATATTAATATGCATTATTTCGTTTTTAGTAGCGATTTTAAAAAGAAGTTCTAATGTTTATAGCACTCCTGAACTCCAATCAATAAAATTCCTGTATAAATAGTTATATCATGAGAAGACTGCCTGTATATTTGCTTTTAGACACATCTGGTTCGATGACTGGCGAACCTATTGAAGCGGTTAAAAACGGTGTGCAAATGATGATCAGTTCATTGCGTCAAAATCCGCAAGCAATAGAAACTGCGTTTTTGAGTGTTATTACTTTTGATAGTACAGCTCAACAAATTATACCTTTAACTGATTTGGCTTCTTTTCAAATGGTCGATTTAAAAGCAAGTGGAGTAACCGCTTTAGGAGATGCTTTAAAATTGACTGCACAGAAAATAGAAACTGAAGTTGCAAAAACAACAACAGAGCAAAAAGGCGATTGGAAACCATTAGTATTTATTATGACTGACGGAATTCCGACAGATAATTGGGAAAGCGGTCTTGCAGAATTTAAAAAAGTAAAAACAGCTTTTACGGTTGCTTGTGCAGCGGGAGGCGGTGCAGATACCAATGTTCTAAAACAAATTACCGATACTGTGGTAAGTTTAGAAAACGCAGATAGCGCTAGTATTGGCAAGTTTTTTCAATGGGTAACAGCTTCAATTGGTGTAACTTCTACAAAAATTGAAGATTTAGGCAGAGAATTTACAAATGTAAAAGAATTACCTCCGCCGCCATCTGAATTAAATATTGTGGTTTAAATTCAGTATAAGGCGGAGTTATGCCATATAATTAATAGTTCACGAATTCATTGTTTTACTAGTTTTTAAAAATTATTATGAGAAGACTACCAGTATATTTTTTGCTAGATACTTCGGGTTCAATGTACGGAGAGCCAATTCAAGCTTTGAATAATGCTTTGAGCGGTATGATAAATACACTTCGGTCAGATGCCCAGGCATTAGATTCTCTTTGGATTAGTATTATAACGTATGACAGAGAAGTAAAAGAAATTGTGCCGTTGACGGAACTAGTGCATTTTCAGCTTCCTGAAATAACGTGTCCGCAAAGTGGTCCAACCAATACTGGTGCAGGATTAGATTTTGTAATTCAAAAAGTAAAAGCAGAAGTTATCAGAGGGTCTGCAACTCAAAAAGGCGATTGGAAACCATTGCTTTTTGTTTTTACAGATGGAAAACCGTCAGACATTCAGTTCTATAGAGAAAAAATACAAGAAGTTAAAGCCTTAGATTTTGGTGCTGTAGTGGGTTGCGCTGCTGGCCATATGGCAAACGATAGCATTTTGAAAGAACTTACAGATAATGTTGTTCATTTAGATTCTGCTGACAGTTCCACTTTGAAATCATTTTTTAAATGGGTTTCTGAAACTATAGAGCAAGGAAATAAAAGCCAAGGAACAGGAGAAAATGTAACATTGCCCCCGCCGCCAAGCGAAATAACTGTTGTGATTTAATCATGGAATTGCTAGGAACCTTGATAACAATTATTAGTTTAATTGTACATATAGTTCAAAAAGTAAATGAATCCTCGTATGGCAACGATAATAGAAGCTTTTACAGAGACGTAACTTATGAAGTTGTTCATGAATTTACACAGCAAGAAAAATTAGATAACATGAATATCGACAGTTTAAATATTTGCTATAAAACTGCCGGAATTAGTGGCTTTTCTATTGAAAAAGCGCGTCGTACGTTGTTAAACAGTTATGTGCAGAGTGATTTTTATATAGATGACGTTATTATATGTCATAATTGTATGTATATAAAAGTTATGCATGCTATACCATATAACAGCTCTAACAAATGTTATGGAGCTTCTTTTTCAATCAATTATATGACTGTAAATGATGGTGTTTCGGTATACGGATCAAGGAAAATAAATGCCGATGAAGAATTAGTTTTTAAAGAAATTGCTAACGAATTAATAAATGCAGTTTCATAATGTATTTATTAAAAATATTTATTCAAATTCTAATTGTAGGGCTGTTTTTATATTCCAAATTATTGCCTAATCAAGCCAAATTGAATCCAAAGTACAGAAGCATTTTTGATTTTTTCAATAGTATTTTTTTCACCCATATTCAATTTCCTAAAAACATTCATAAAACCTTTTTTAATTGAAGTAGTATTAATGGTTGATATGACACAAATATATACTCTTGATTATTTTTTTTATATTATTAAAATTCCTTTAAAATGAGAAGATTGCCAATATATTTTTTAATTGATATTTCTGAATCAATGGTTGGAGAACCAATCCAACAAGTTGAAGAAGGTTTGGCTACTATTATTCAGGCATTAAAAACAGATCCGCATGCTTTAGAAACCGTTTATGTTTCTATAATTGTATTTGCTGGACAGCCAAAAACTTTAGTGCCGTTGCAGGAAATAGTCAGCTTTTATCCGCCAAAATTTCCAATTGGAAGTGGTACGTCACTAAGTAAAGGTTTAGGTCATTTAATGTATGAATTAAGAAATAATATTGTTAAAACTACTTATGAGGTAAAAGGAGACTGGAAACCAATTATTTTTTTATTTACCGACGGAGTGCCGACAGATGATTCCCAAGCGGCAATAAACGAATGGAAAAATAATTGGCAGCGAACAGCAAATTTGATTGCGGTTTCATTTGGAAATGAAACAGATACAAAATTGTTAGGTCAATTGACAGAAAACGTACTTCATTTTAAAAATACAAATGTACAATCGTACAAAGAGTTTTTTAAATGGGTTACAGATTCTATTAAAACAAGTAGTATTAGTGTTGAAAATAATTCATCTGGATTTGAATTGGCAAAATTAGACGGAGAAACACTTTCTAAAATAGATCTAGCCAAAGAAGAACCAAATAAACGATATGTAGATGATAATTATGTGGTTTTAAGCGGTAAATGTCAAAATACGAAAAGGCCATATTTGATGAAATACCGCAAAAATATTGCACATTCTATATATGCAGGAATCGAATTGGCATCAAAAAATTACAAATTAGTTGGCGCTTACCAAGTTGATAATAATTATTTTGAATTGGCTGACAATAGTAATTTCAATACTAAAGTAAATACAGAAGAATTATTCGGTGCTCCAACTTGTCCTTGCTGCGGTAATCAAATTGCATTTGCAGTATGCGTTTGCGAAAAAATACATTGTATTGGCGACGAGCAGATTAGTACTTGTCCGTGGTGTAATAATCAGGGTTCTTATGGTTATAGAGAAGGTGGTTTTGATGTAAACAGAACACAAGGATAATACGCATGGAAGAGACCAAAAGATATCTTCAGTCTTTTTTATTCCAGAATAAAATCGATATTCCAAAAAGCAAACAATTGCTTTTTGAAGATTTTATTAGCAATGAAACCAATATTACAGCAGTAAAAATAATTAAAGAGAAACAGTAGATGATGATGCAAAATTGGAACTTAATAAATCGAATAGATGATATTGCGAATCAATCTGTTTTTCTGCCAAATGGTACTGTAAATAAAGCATACCAAGCAAAAATTGATTTTATTCAATTGGGCTGGGATGATATTATTTCGTATCAAATTGAAAATTTAGAAGAAACCGGACTTTCATTTGATTGCGAAGAAGGATTGCTTTCTGGAAATCCAAAAATAAGCGGTGACTTAAAAATGAAAATGCTTTTTAAAATTGATGGTGAATCTGAAGAAGCGCCTTTAAATGAAAAAGTTTTCACCTTAATTATAAATCCTGACCCGAAATCACTTTGGAAAAATATTGAAAGTGATAAAAATGCTCCATTTAGTAAAGAAGATAATGTAGCAGTTGCGAGTACTTTTTTAGATAAAAAAATAGTTGTGGCTTCCAAAAGAGGAAGAAGTCATGCTAATGTTGGCTCTTTTAGAGAAGACGATTTTGCATTCAAAAATTTTGATACAAATGGTTGGAGTGTTTTGGCTGTTTCAGATGGAGCGGGTTCGGCGGCTTTATCGAGAAAAGGTTCAAAATTAGCTTGCGATACTTTAATTGACTATTTTGAAGAAAATCTAGATAAAGAAAATTTAAAAGAATTTGACGAGATTTTACTTCATCATTACAATAAAACAGATTCAGATTCATCCAAAAAAATATCTCATTTTGGATACAATACTTTATTAAAAGCAGCTCATTTTGTCAATCAGAATATTGAAGAATTTGCGAAGGCGAATAACGAAGAGCTGAAAAAATTCCATGCAACTTTAATTTTCACTTTAGTTAAAAAATACGATTTTGGATATGCTGTTTTAACTTTTGGAGTTGGAGATTGTCCCATTGGTTTGCTAAATAAAGATTTAACCGAAATTACATTGATGAATGTTATCGATGTTGGTGAATTTGGTGGAGGAACACGTTTTATTACGATGCCTGAGATTTTTCAAAGTGATAAACTTTCATCACGTTTCGGCTTTAAATTGGTAGACGATTTCTCTTATCTGATGCTAATGACAGACGGAATTTATGATCCCAAATTTGTGGTTGAAGCCAATTTGGAAAAAATTGAAAAATGGAATGAATTTCTGTCTGATTTAGAAGGTAATAATGAAGATGGATATAAAGTTGATTTTGAAAATGAAAATGCAGATATTGCACAACAACTTTCGACTTGGATGGACTTTTGGAGTCCAGGCAATCATGACGACAGAACACTCGCTATAATTTACTAAACATGAGTACAGTTACAGTAAAATCAATAAACGACACTACAAAAACGTATCAATTTGTTGATAACGGAGACCCCATGCGTGGTGGAGTAAAAGACGTTTATTTTAGCCCAGACAGAAAATATGTTGTTGCTATTTTTAGAGATAAATTAGATTTCAATCAGAAAGAAAGACTGGAAAAGATTACCAATAAATATTATACTCAAATCCAAAATGGAGAAGCTGGAGATTATTATTTAAATGAAGTTTTTAGATGGCCAACAGATGTTATTGAATACAATGGTTTAACGGGAATTATTGTCCCTGTTTATAAGCCAAAATTCTTCTTTAAAAAAGGATACCAAACCAGTGAATTAATTCAAGGAAAAGAAAAAAACGGGAAATGGTTCGCTGGACCAAAATTTAGAAATCCGCATTTTCCGTTACGTGTTGCCAATTCTGAGTTGGGCGATTGGTTAAGCTATTTTCAGGTTTGCGTAAATCTTTCTAGAGGCGTTAAAAAAATGCATGCCATGGGATTGGCTCATTCTGATTTATCATACAATAATGTGTTGATCGATCCGATAGAAAGATCGGCTTGTATGATAGATTTGGACGGATTAGTTGTGCCAGGATTGTTTCCTGCAGAAGTAATCGGTACAGCCGAATTTATTGCACCAGAAGTACTTTCGAGCAAGCATTTGGATAAAAACGATCCGAATAGGAAATTGCCAAACAGATTGACAGATCTGCATGCGCTTCCAGTTTTGATTTATATGTTTCTATTGCATAGACATCCTTTAAAAGGAGGAAAAGTCCATGATTTAGATACTGAAATAGACGATTTATTATCAATGGGAGAAAAAGCGATGTTTATAGAACATCCTACAGATGCCACAAACAGACCAAAATTAAATCAAGTTTCTAAGTGGGATTTGCCGTGGGCTGATATAACAAAATTGCCATATACCATAACGGGTCCTTATTTGAAAGCCTTATTTGATAAAGTTTTTATCGACGGATTACATAATCCGATGCAAAGGCCAAATGCAGAAGAGTGGGAAATAGCGTTGCTTAAAACAACTGATTTAATGCAGAAATGCCATAACCCAACATGCGAGCAAAAATGGTATGTTTTTGACAATACTAACACGCCAAAGTGTCCTTTCTGTGGTACGGCGCATCAAGGCACGCTTCCTGTTTTAGATTTGTATTATCAATTTCAAGAAACGACTTGGAAGCCCGAGAACCATCGATTAATGGTTTATAATGATCAATATTTGTTTCAATGGCACGTTAATCGTAATGTTGTCAGAAATGAGAAGTTGATGCCACAGTACAAAGTGCCAGTTGGCTATTTTACTTTTTTTAATGGCAAATGGGTGTTAGTAAATCAAAAACTAACTTCATTGAAAGATTTAACGGAAGACAAGGAAATTCCAATAGGTACAATGGTGGAGCTTACACACGGAAAAAAAATACTTCTTTCGAATGAAGAAGGAGGAAGGGTCATTATGGTAACAATGGCCAATACATAATTCAAAATTAACTTAATTAATATCTCAAAATGAATCAACACCCAATCTTTTCGGAACATCCCGGTTTAATTATCGTTTTTGCGATTGCAGTAGTAATTATGCTGCTGTTAGATTTAGGAATCTTCAACAAAAAAAGCCACGTAGTAACAAATAAAGAAGCTGTAACCTGGTCATTAGTTTGGATTAGTTTAGCCATGATCTTTAGTGGTTTAGTGTACTATTTTGCAGGTGCAGCTAAATTCTATGAATTTCAATCGGCATATTGGATTGAAAAAGCACTTTCTGTAGATAACCTTTTTGTATTCATTTTAGTATTTAAGTTTTTTGATGTTGCCAATCAAAACAAACATAAAGTATTATTTTGGGGTATTATTGGAGCATTGGTTCTAAGAGCAATTTTCATTTTCTCTGGTGCTTTCTTAATCGAATTGACATATTTAAACAAACTCTTAAGCCTTGCAGGATTTGAAGGATTTAAATATGATATTAATTTAATCATGACAGCTTTCGGATTGTTCTTGGTATATGCGGGGGTAAAATCTTGGTCTTCTGGAAACGACGACGAAGATGAAGATTTCAACAATACAAGAGGAGCAAGATTGATTAGAAAGTTCTTTAAAGTTAGCGATAAATACGACGGAGATAAATTCTTTACATTCGAAAACGGAAAAAAATTGGCAACACCACTTTTAGTTGTTGTAGCGGTAATCGAGTTTACAGATTTATTGTTTGCGGTAGATTCTATTCCTGCAATTTTCGCAATTTCAAACGACCCTTTTATTCTTTACACTTCTAATATTTTTGCAATTTTAGGGCTTAGAGCATTGTTCTTCTTGTTAGATAACTTTATTCATTTGTTTAGTAAATTACAATACGGTCTAGCAATTATCTTGTC
Source organism: Flavobacterium sp. LPB0248 (assembly GCF_013388355.1). Lineage (GTDB taxonomy): Bacteria > Bacteroidota > Bacteroidia > Flavobacteriales > Flavobacteriaceae > Flavobacterium. Next base: position 1,642,899 of record NZ_CP058246.1, on the reverse strand, counting down.
ATTTATCGGAATAAAAATGATTATTTCTCCATTCTACCATATCGAATCTATTTATTCTTTACTAGTAATTGGAGGTGTACTTTTAATTTCTGTTTTAGCTTCGATCTTAATACCAGAGCCTAAAGAAGCTTAAAAAGTATTGAATAATTTAAATTTTAAAAAACGGATTGAAAAATCAATGTGATTTTCAATCCGTTTTTGGTTTTAGAATATTGCAAAAGCGATTGTTTTTCAGTGCCAAAACTTCAATTAAAAGTTATACTTTTGCACTTTCAAAATTGTAACAGGATAATTCGCTTGTTTACAGTTTATTTATTTAATGAATAAAAAAGGTTTTTTAACCTTTACATTTACAGCAATACATTATGCTTAATATACACAATCTTTCTGTTTCTTTTGGAGGAACCTATTTATTTGAAGAAGTTACTTTTCGTTTGGGTGCCGGCGACCGCGTAGGTCTTGTTGGTAAAAACGGAGCTGGTAAATCTACAATGCTAAAAATGCTTGCGGGAGATTTTAAACCAGATTCTGGGGTTATTTCTCAGGAGAAAGATATTAGAATGGGATTTCTACGTCAGGATATTGATTTTGAACAAGGAAGAACCGTTTTAGAAGAAGCGTATGAGGCTTTTACAGAGATTAAAGTTGTAGAGAAAAAACTAGAAGAAATCAATCATCAATTGGTTACTAGAACCGATTATGAAAGTGAGGAATACGGACAAATCATTGAAGATTTATCTGATTACACGCATCGTTTTGAACTTCTTGGAGGTTACAATTATGTGGGAGACACAGAGAAAATTCTTTTAGGTCTTGGTTTTAAAAGAGAAGTTTTCAATAACCAAACAGAAACATTTTCTGGTGGATGGAGAATGCGTATCGAATTGGCTAAGCTGTTATTGCAATCCAATGATGTATTGCTTCTGGATGAGCCTACTAACCACTTAGATATCGAAAGTATCATTTGGTTGGAGAATTTCCTTCGTAATTATCCTGGAGTTGTGGTAATTGTTTCGCACGATAAAATGTTCTTGGATAATGTAACGAATAGAACAATCGAAATTTCCTTAGGAAAAGCATACGATTTCAATAAGCCATATTCTCAATATTTAGAGTTGCGCCACGAAATTCGCGAAAAGCAATTGGCAACTCAAAAGAATCAGCAGAAAAAGATTGAAGAAACAGAAAAATTAATCGAGAAATTCCGTGCAAAAGCTTCAAAAGCTTCGATGGCGCAATCCTTGATTAAAAAATTAGATAAAGTAGAAAGAATCGAAGTTGATGAAGATGACAATTCGGTAATGAATATTTCATTTCCAGTTTCAAAAGAACCTGGAAAAGTAGTTATTGAAGCTGAACATGTGACAAAAGCTTACGGAGATAAAACGATTCTTAAAGATATTAGTTTATTGGTAGAAAGAGGAAGTAAAATTGCCTTTGTCGGTCAGAACGGACAAGGAAAATCGACTTTTATTAAAGCTCTAGTAAACGAATTTGAATACCAAGGAAATATCAAATTGGGACATAATGTACAATTAGGATATTTTGCTCAAAATCAAGCTGAATATTTAGACGGAGAAATCACTTTACTGCAAACAATGGAAGATGCAGCGACTGATACAAACCGAATGAAAGTTCGCGATATGTTAGGTTCGTTCTTGTTTCGTGGAGATGATGTGGAGAAAAAAGTGAAAGTGCTTTCTGGAGGAGAACGTAACCGTTTGGCACTTTGTAAGTTGTTATTGCAGCCAATCAACGTGTTGCTTATGGATGAGCCAACGAACCACTTAGATATTAAATCTAAAAACGTTTTAAAAGCCGCGCTTCAAAAATTCGGTGGAACTTTATTATTGGTTTCTCACGACAGGGATTTTCTTCAAGGAATGTCGAATATTGTTTACGAATTTAAAGATCAAAAGATTAAAGAATATTTAGGAGATATCAACTTTTTCTTAGAACAGCGTAATCTAGAAAACATGCGCGAAGTTGAGAAAAAAGATGTGGTAAAAAATGCACCTGCTCCGAAAGAAAAAGAGACTAGTAAATTGTCTTACGAAGATCAGAAGAAAGGAAAAGCACTTCAAAACAAGTTAAGCAAGATCGAAAGTCAGATTCAGCAATTAGAAAAACAAATCCAGCACGACGATAAGATGTTAGAAACCAATTATGACAAACATATCGAAGATGCATCATTTTTTACAGCTTACAACAGAAAGAAACAAGATTTAGAGCAATTGTTAATCGACTGGGAAGTTGTTTCAGAAGAAATTGAAGGGATGAATGCTTAGTTTTTTTGTTTCAGGTTTCAAGTTTCAAGTTTCAAGTTTCAGGTTTCAAATTGTAATCTTAACAGGTAAATTTAACCGCAAAGCACGCTAAGTTTTTTGTAGTTTGCATGCAATGTAAAAAGTTCGCAAAGCTTTATCGATAGATAGCTTTGCGAACTTTGCGTTTTATAAAAGCTTATAGAAACCTTAGCGTGCTTTGCGGTTAAATATTTATTCAGTTCAAAACTTGAAACTTGAAACTTGAAACTTGAAACTTGAAACAAACTACTTAATAATTCCAATCGATTTAGAATGTTCAATTGCTTTGCTGCTGTCTCTAAAATAGCAAACAGAAACATTTAGGCTTTCTAAATTTTGCAGAATCTTTTGAACTTCTTTTTTAGGAGATTTACCAGTTTGTCTAATATAAACCGCAACAACGGTAACGGGAAATATTTTGCAAATTCTTTCGTAAAGTATTGGGTCATGCTGTGAATCATCGCCCATTAAAACATATTTTAAAGTTGGGTAGAACTCTACAACATGTTTAATTTTCTCGTATTTATGATCGTGATTTCCTCTTCCGCTCATGAAAAAATCAGTAATTCCTCTTTTGATATCTTTTAGTAGAAAAACCGCTTTTGGGAGTTTGTTGATTCGCGTGAATTTGACAATAAATCGGTATAAATTCCATTCACTGCTAGAAATATAGAAAAATGCATTTACTTCTTCGGTATTATTTCTTCCAGCAGAACTTAATGCTTGGTAATGTGCTACAACATCATTAAAAACTTTACGATCGTTAACGTTTTTGAACAGTAAAATATAAATTTTTCTAAAGATGTTATTGGTATGCGAAATCAAAAAAGTATCATCAATATCGGATATAATTCCTAGTTTCCCTTTATGAGGCCGTATAAAGCTGCCTTTGCAGGTTGTGGTTTCATTTTGGTATTTTAAGCTTACTTCGTAAGGCATCCATCCAAAATGTGTTTCTTTTTCTAGTGGAATACAAAAGTTAAAGTACCCATCGTCTAGTGTTTTGGTATGAATTATTTCGTTGTTGTAATGAAGATATACGTCAAAATTTTTGATGGTTTTTATTCTGAACAATTTAAGGATCGAAGTGGCATTTTTTAATTTCCTGTTCTCAAAATTGTATTTGTGTTCCCTTTTAAAAACATGCCCCATTACAATTAACTCTTGTTCATTTGCATAACCGCGATATAATTGTAGAATTGGTTTCATTAATTACGTATATTTATGTAACTGTAAATTACTTAATTTAATTGGTTTTAAAAATAAAATTTTGAAAAAGAATATTCTGTTTGTGGTAAATCCTATTTCTGGAGACTTAGATAAATCGGATTTGATAGATGCTGTCGAAGAGTTTGCTGTAACTAATCATTTCGATTTGAAAGTGTATGAGACTACAGGGAAAAATGATTTAAAAGCAATACAATCTTTATATAGCGAATCGGAACCAGAACGAATTATTGTTGCGGGAGGAGACGGAACCATAAAAATGGTGGCTGAGGCGATGGAAGATCAAGATGTCATAATTGGGATTTTGCCGGCTGGCTCTGCAAACGGACTTTCAGTTGACTTAAATCTACCGACAGGAATAGAGGAGAACCTTAAAATAGCCTTTTTGCACCATTATATCGAAATGGATATGATTTGCATCAATGGCAAAAAAAGCATTCATTTAAGCGACTTAGGATTAAATGCCAATCTGGTTAAAAATTACGAGCAAAGCGATGTGCGTGGTTTTTGGGGCTATGCATTGCAGGCTTTTACGACGCTCAAAGAATCTGAAGAACCTTTTGTAGCTACGATTTCGGCAAATAATAAAACGGTCGAACATGTAGCAAGAATGATTGTAATTGCTAATTCGCAGAAATATGGAACAGGTGTAATTATCAATCCGAATGGTGCCATGAATGATGGGAAGTTTGAGCTGGTGATTTTAAAGAGCCTTGATCTGCTTTTAATTGGAAAAATAATTACGGGAAATATGCCAATTGATTCTGATGATATTGTAATTATCTCGACCGATAGAGCTGAAATTAAAACAGATTATCCCGTTAATTTTCAAATTGATGGTGAATATTGCGGTGCGCAGACTTCGTTAGAAATTCATATTCTGCATAAGCAGATGAAAATTGCTGTTCCGTGATTTTATTGAAGAAATATTGATGTTGAATTATGTCGCTCCGCTGGAGCTTTTATATTTTACAGCTAATTTTTTTATAAATATTTCGCTCTTCCAGAGCTAAAAAAAGCTCCGTTAGGAGCGAAATATTTGTAGAAAGTGTATGAGTCACAAGTTCTAAAAGCTCCAGCGGAGCGACACATTTTTTATTTAAACGGATTTCTCTCCTGCCATTCTGTTTTTGGTTCCAAATAATTAAAAAATCTAGAAATGTTATGATTAATTAAAGCATTGCTGTGCGTAATTAAACCGTACATTTTTACAGGTTTTGCTCCAACAGAACTTTTGATTTCAAGAGCGGTTCTGGCAAAAACAATTTCGTGGAAACCTTTTTTGATAGAATACGCAATCATATCGTAAAGCATATTTAAATACAGCATTTTTTCACGCTGCACACTTTCGTCATAGCCTAAAAAATAGGTATCCATTACATCTCCATTTTTTATTAAAGTATTGAAACCGATTAGTTTTTCATCCAAGAAATAACCATACAAAAGAAAATTTTCTCCCATTATTTCTTTGAAAAAGCTAAAGTGGTTGCGAGCTAGAAAAAAAGTGTTGAAAGGAGCATTTTTGGCCACATGAAAATAAAGATCGTAAATAATATCTTCATATTGTTTAATGTCAGAAAGTGACATTTGCTGTTTTACAATTCCTTCCGATTTTTTTCGTGCGCGTTTGTATTGATCTCGATATTTTTTGGACAATGCATCAATATAATCTTGTTCTGATTTCCAATTTTCATTGATTTTAAAAATCATATTGGGCTGAGTAGAAAACGTGTAATTGTTTTTGAATTCAGCTTGAAGCGGTTCGATTTCTTTTGCAGTAAAATCTTTTATGCTCGTAATGTGAACTTTTCTTCCGCTTTCTTTTAAGTCTTTTTTTAGTTGATTAATTGCTTTATGAAGCGTCTTAATTGCTTTGGATCCTTTAATGTTTTTATCAAAAATAAAAGCATTTTGTCCTGTTAGCATATTGTTTCCGACAAATAAAACATGCGAAGCAAAATTCTTTAAAGCAAAATTACGCACCGAAGTTTTTAAACATTTATCGCGCTCTCCAAAAGACTCGAGTTTTTCTGCAAATAAGAACTGCGTTAACACAATTCCGATTAATTTTTTCTCTTCAAAAAGACCAATAAAATGGCAAGTCATATTTACTGGACAAGAGTTTTCCAGCACTTCGAGATATTCGCGTGTCAAAAAAATGTTATTTGCTGCAAGCGAGTTCCATTCTACAGGCAGTAATGATGCGCTTTTGTAAATCTGGAAAGAATATGTTGTATTCAAAAGAGTGAGCTAATTTCTTCAAAATTAGAGAATATTTATAATAACTAAAGGGGTTTAAGTTATTATTAAGAAAACCCGTTTGAGATTATTCTTCAAACGGGTTTTTTATAAATGATATTAAGCAAATCCGCAAATGATTCCGCCCATAAGAGTTAGAGTAAGAATCCAGTATCCGCTATGGATGAAAATATATTTCCAAGATTTTCTTTCAAACAAACCATTGATTCCAATTAACGGAAAAGCAAAAAATAGTCCCGACATAAAGCCGTGAAGCGCACCATGTTTAAAAGTTCTGTAAGCCATTCCGTAATCTGCCATAAAAGCTGCAAAAGAAGGTTTTGCGCTATCCATTAAAGGAGGTCCGCCAACCATTCCGATTGCACCAGACTGATGAATAGTAAGAGACATTAAAGTCATTGTAATCATTAAAGAAAAAATATACGTAAGACCAAAAATTTTAAGCATATTTCCTTTTCTTAACTCTTCTTGAGTAAGATTATTTTCTTTCATCCAGATGGTTCCGAATACTTTTGGGCTGTACCAGATAAAACCAGTTACGAGTGTGACAATGGCTGCAATGAATAAAGCAACGAAGTTAATTTGCATAATGTGAGGTTTTTAGAATTAGTTGATCAAATGTAATCAAAAAAAATGCAGGTTTTTAAAAATATTAAAAAGCAGTACAAATCCTACAAGTAAAATTTTTATCAACAGTTTGCCGATATTTAGTGTATTTTACCTACGAATTGTATATTTTTACCCTTATAACAAATCCCCAAATCTGTTATGAAAATTGTATTTACTCTTTCGTTATTATTTGCCTTTTCGCTAAACGTTTTGGCAGATGCTGTTTCGGATAAAGAAAAAGAAGCGCTTATAAAATTGTACCATGCAACAAATGGTTTGCAATGGAAAAACAAATGGGACTTAAGTCTATCTGTTTCTACCTGGTACGGTGTTAAAGCTGAAAACGGAAAAGTTGTTGCATTAAATTTGGCAGACAATAATCTACAAGGAGAATTGCCCGAGGCTTTTTACGATCTTATAAATTTGGAATCGCTCAATTTGGAAAAGAATAAAATTGAAGGAGGTTTGTCTTCTTCCATTTTTAATCTAAAAGAATTGGAAGCGCTTAATATTGCCGATAATAAATTGTCAGGAACAATTCCGTCTTCGATTTGCCAATTGACAAAATTGAAAGATTTAGAGCTTTTTATGAATAAGATTTCAGGAGAGCTTCCGTTAGAAATTGGAAAGCTGAATCAGTTAGAAATTTTAGCTGTTTGCCATAATGAGATAAACGGAAAACTGCCTGTTTCGATTTATAAAATCGCTGGTCTAAAAGTATTGCTGCTGAATAATAATAAGCTGTCGGGAAATTTGACAAACGAAATTATTAATTGGAGTGCGTTAGAGAATTTTAGTTTATTTGACAATGAATTTTCAGGCGCGATTCCGCAAGAAATTGAAAAGCTTGGCAGTTTGGAAGAATTAAATCTTTCGTACAATAAATTTACAGGCGAAGTTTCAAAAAAGACAGCATTGTTAGATGCTTTAAATATGACCATGATGGACGAAAACGGAAATCCGTTTTTATTAGAAATAAACCAAGAAAATAAATTACAATAGTTACCCAAAATTAATCGATGCTTATGAATGAATTTTACACTCGTTAAACAAGTTGATTAAATATATTTAGTTAATTGCCAAAACCGTAACTATGTTACGGTTTTATGGTTTCTAGAGGTTTTGTCTTTTAAAAAAATAACATTTAATTTAGAATTGAATTCTTTATGTTTGTCTAAAATTTTATAACTTTAATAAAAGTATCCGGAGAACCAAAAACCGATTAATCAGCGGTATTACTAATTACTTAATAAGAAGAAATCATGACACTACAATATCAAGGTGAGCAGTACGGAAAACCAACAACTTTTACAATTAGAATTATTGGAAATAACTTGTCAAAAAGCAGTTCAAACTACCAGATTGATCTTTTGGTAGGCGACAAGAAACTGCCAACTTTTACAAGTGAAATTCACCAGAGTCTTTCTAATTGCTTGAAAGAAATTTACTTGTTTAGAAAGCACAACGGAATCACATTCAATGAATCAACAGAGAAAATAGTTTCGCTTTATGTTCCTTATGATGTAGTTTTGTTTAACTACAATAAATATGCTTTGTTTAGAGCATAAATTTTTCTCAAAAGAGGATAAAAAAGACCATTTGAAAAAATGGTCTTTTTTTTATTTCAAAAAGTAAGAAGTTCTTATCGAATTATCTTTAAATAGGCGCTATAAGCGTCATCTTTAATAGAAGTACGCATGTAGTATACGTTTTCGTCTTTTTCTTTTAAATCAAACTGAATTAAGCCTGCATCGCAATAATAGTAAAGCAAGTTGTCATCGGCAGGAAATTCAATATTAGAAATAGGCAGTGTAGTTAGTTTTTCTTCAAAAGCGATTTCTCCGTTTGTTAAGTCCAATTCAAAAAGTTTCTTTTTGCGCGTGTATCCCCAAAGGTTATCAACTTCTTTTACAATGTATTCTACATTATCACCTTTAAAATCTGTTTTCCAAAGCTGAGTTCCTGTTTTAGAATCTACAGCGTAAATAGATGAAACTTCAGGATCTTGTGCCGCAAAATATAATTTTTTGTCGTGGCATACTATGCGTTCTTTAACGCTGTTCTGGTTTTCGTCTATTTTAAATTGCCATAAAACATCTAAGCTGTTTGGTTTTAAAGCATAAAGCCAATTCTTGTCGCCTGCTATAAAAATGCTTTCACCATCTGTAACTGGTTTTCCAGTCATGGTTTCGTCAAAGCTTTTTTGGTAAAGCAGTTTTCCTGTATTAGCTTCAAAACAATACACATTGTTTGCGCTTTGGGTAAAGATCTTATTGTTGAAATAAAGTGGCTCAATATCGTTGTTTGGAGTGTCTAGTTTGTAGTTCCAAGCCAAGCTTCCATCTTTTAGATCCAAAGCATATAAATTACTGCTCTGATTCTGATTTTGGGCAGTGATAAAAAGTTTTCCATTAGCTATAATTGGAGTCTGATCTTTTAAAACAATTTGGTCTGTAATGTTTCCTATTCTAGATTTCCAGAAAATAGTTCCCGTTCCGTTATCTACGGCATAAATTTCTCCATTAATAAACGGAATATATACAACGCCATCGTGTATGGTTATTTTGTTGGCGCACATTTCGGTATGAGCATCTGAAGCTTTTACGGTCCAAACAATGCTTTCTACTTCTAAATCCCATGAAAAAAGAGAACCGTCGTAATCGTAAATTAAAATTGAGGAATCGTCTAGAGAAATCTTTTTAAGGGGTTTTAGAGACTTGTTAGTAACAGCTTCTTCTGCAGGTAATTTACTGTTTGTGTAATTGGTTTTGCTGGCGGGCGCTTGTCCAGACATATTTGCAAAGGCGAATACAAATAAAAGGGCTATTAATTTGTGTTTCATTTTAAGATTTGGGTTGATTTTTTGATTGTCTTCTTTAAAATATTTAACGGAGTAAATATAAACAAAAAAAGCTCCAGATTTCTCTGAAGCTTTTGTCTTAGTAAGTAGTCCGTGGGGGAATCGAACCCCCCTTACCAGGATGAAAACCTGGCGTCCTAACCGATAGACGAACGGACCTGCTTTGCTATTGCGGGTGCAAAAGTGCAACTATTTTTGAGATGTACAAAGGATTTTGAGAAAAAATTTTAATTTTTTTTTGATTGGAAATTATTTTAGATGATCGTTTTTTGAGTTTTAATCGAGTTAATGTGGTTGTATTTGTTTGATTAGTAATTTGTTGTTTTATGTGTATGCGAAGAAAAGGCTTGTTTTTTTGAGAGGAAAATATTTTTTCGAAATATTGGGTAATTTTGTTTTCGAAAGAATAATCCTATGTTTTTTATTGGTACGCAATCTTTCAAAACAAGTGTTTTTGTTGAATGTTTTCTTAATCAAGATCAATTGAACTAATTTCTAGAAAGAAAACAATATATTTGAAACAGCAACTCAGACGTTATTGTTCAGTTCATTTTTAAGTTCGCTGTAGCTCCAACTAAAACCAAATATTTAATGAAAAACACTATTACTTTATTGTTATTGCTCTTTTTGATGCAGAGCTGTTCAACCATTTCAAAAACAACTCGAGAGCAAAATAATCTTAAAGGAAATGTGAAATCGGTAACATTTAAAGTTTTTGAAGCAATTGATCAAGATGGTGTTTTAGTTAAAGGTAAAGAACATGCTGGTTTATTTATGGGAAATAGTGTGACAACATATAATAAAAAAGGATTTAAAAGCGAATATATTGTTTATTCGCTAAACAATGAGCTTGTAGAATATCATAAAAAATATAAATATAATTGGCGTGGACTTGTGAAAGAGGAAGAAGAGTTTCATTCGAATGGGGAACTAAAAAATACTAGGGTTTTTAATTATAAAGTCGAAAAAGATTCGCTAAGGATAATAGAAAAAAGTACAAGCGAAAAAGATAAAAACTATGCTAACAAGTATGATCGAAACAAAAATTTAGTCTATTATGGTGGCAATACGTTAATGTATGATAAAGATGGCAGACTTTTAAAAGAAAAAGATGCCTATACGACCAATAGCTATGAATATGACGCAAATGGAAATATGACTAGAAGATTGTATGTTGGTATGTATTCGTCAATAGATATGATTTTTAAGTATACTAAACTCGATGATAAAGGCAATTGGATAGAGCAAATTGAATCTAGAGATGGAAAAGCGAAATTTATTACGGAAAGAAAATTAGAGTATTATTAGGTAGAAAATTTATGGTCTATTTAGGAAATAAGAAAAACGTCAAATGAAGAATTAAACTATGGAAATAATAATTCGAAAATCATATTTGTTTTGGGATGGTGACGCTTACAAATATGGCGGATTTGGACAAATAATAGGAAAATGCTTTTCTGTTTCTGAAGCTGAAGATTTAATCGAAAAACTGACTATCGATTTTCTAAGAAATGACAATCCGATTATTAAAGATTTTGTTTTTTCGACTAACGATTATGATAAAGATCTTGAGTTGATAGAAAAGGTATCTTCTTTTTTCGAGCAAGAATTTGAACTGGATTTCGAAACCGATTTTTGGTTACCATCAAGTGCAACTGACAACCAAGTGTTGGAGTTGTCAAAACTTTTTCCGTTTCCTTTCTACTCCCTAATCGAAAAAGAGAATAATCATTTCTATATTAATGAACTTAATGATGCATTTTGGACGGAGGACGAAATAACCGCAATCAAAATCTCTGATTGGGATTTTACAAATATTTGTCCAGGAATGACTGGACCAATAAAGCAACTTTATAATGATGATGAAATGGCTAAAAAAGACGGAATCAAAAAAATGCTTTCACATCTTATTAATGAAAATCATGGGCTTTTTAGCAAGCTCGAAAATGTAAAAGAACAGCAATTTGTGCGTGATTGGCAGAATCAAATAAGTTATTATTCTGAAATTTTGCCAAACAATATTCAAAGTAAGAAGACAGAAGAAATTATTGAAAGAGTTAAAAGCATCGTTAATATAGAAAGTGTTTTTAAAACTAAAGAAATTTCATTTGAAGAAGCAATGTCTTTTGAAGAGATTATGTAAATAAAGCTCCAGATTTTCTCTAAAGTTTTATTCTTTTTAAAATAGAATTTCGTCCTCGTTAATACAGTCTTTCCAATCGCGAATATGTGAGTATGAAATTCCTGATTTTGTGTTATTTAGTTTGTAATGAATAAGTTATATCTTTGAGGTAAATGCTGCAAAAATGACAAACGCAAAAGAAGAAGTAATATGGATAACAGGTGCTTCATCTGGCATTGGAAAATCGATGGCTCTTGAATGTGCAAGATTAGGGTATAAAGTGGTTCTTTCTTCAAGGCGAAAAGAACTGCTGGATGAAGTTGCTGATTCGATTAGAGATTCAGGTGGAGAAGCGCTAGTGATTCCGTGTGACATAATGGAAGAAACTTCTATTGAAAATGCAGTCCAACAAATTATTAAAGAGTGGGAGCGTTTGGATGTGGTTGTAGCCAATGCTGGTTTTGGCATTTTTGGAAGTATCGAAAACCTAACAGCCAAGGATTGGAACAGGCAATTGCAAGGTAATGTTACAGGATTAGCCTTAACGGTAAAATACGCACTGCCACATTTAAAGGAAAACAAAGGGAGAATTGGTTTAGTTGGAAGCGTCGGCGCTTATCTTCCTAATCCTAATGTGGGCGCATATGGTGCTTCAAAAGCGGCTGTAAATTCTATTGGCCAAACTTTGCAGGTTGAATTAATGGGAACGGGTGTGAGCTGCACTACGATGCATCCCGGATTTGTGGTTTCGGAAATTGCAAGAATAGATAATGATGGAATTTGGCATCCAGAACAGACAGATCCGCGACCATCAAATTTAATGTGGCCTACTGATAAAGCTGCAAAAGTGATGGTAGAGGCTATTTTAAAACGAAAAAGAAATTACATCTTCACGGGACACGGCAAACTAGCCGTATGGCTGCAAAGATGGTTTCCTGGCGTAATAAGATCCATCATTTCAAAAGGTCCAAAATCAGATTTGTAAGTAAGTTGCTTGAATTAAATCTATGTTAAAAGAGCAGCTTTATTTCGATATTAATGTGAAATTTGTGAAATATCTAATTAACAACGAGATAATATGGAAGGACAAATTATAGAATTGGAAAAAAAATACTGGCACGGAGTTGAAAATAATAACTATGAAACGGTAAGAAATCTGACACTGTTTCCTTGCGTAGTTGCCGGAAAAAATGGTATTCAAAGTATCAGCGAGGCTGATTTCAAAAATATGTTCGATTCTGGACAGACCAATAAAATAAAAGTGCTGAACATCTATGATGTAAAAGAAAAGCTAATTGCCGAAAATACTGCCGTAATAGGATATCGCCTCGATTTTGAAATAGTAGATCAAGGTCAAAAAGCGCCCATAAAATGTGTCTGTACTTCTACTTGGGTGAAAGAAAATAATAAATGGGCATGTGCGATGCATACTGAAACGGAACTGGAAACAAAATAGTAGTCTGATATATTTCAAATTTAGAAAACAATTTAGACCAAACTTTAAAAACTATAAATGGGCGCACAAGAAACGTTTGATGAATGGCATAGAAGAGAATATTCAAGTCAATATATTTGGGAGAATTATACATATCCAAACTTCGGAATTAGCGATGACCAATTAGTGTGCAGATTGCCAATTAGAATTTTTAATTGTGATGATTGTCAATTAATAATTGATAATGAAGAGATTTCAGAAACTCATAAATCAACAATCGATTCTATTCTTAAAAATCAAGAATCATTTATTGAAGACATCCGAAAAGGTATTTTTGATTATTACACATTTCTATGGAACGATTATTTGAATGAATTTGAAGACGACATAAAATATCCTAATCCAATAAATAACGATGCTCAAATTATTGATTCAATGATAAAGCCGAAAGCAATTCATATGGCAGGAAAAATAGATGAAGGTTATTTTGGAATCTGTTTCAATTCTACATTTGAAGGAGATCACGGACTTGGGATAGAAATGAGAAATTATAAAGTGAAAAAGGTAGGAGCTGAATCTGTCGGATTCAATTTGCACTCTGTAGAATAATTTGACACAACGAATATAAAAAGTTTTAGAGAAATTCTAGAAAACAAAGAGCTTCAGAGAGATCTGAAGCTCTTTGTTTTAGTAGCGTGATTTTGTTTTTAGTTTGAAGAGAAATGTATAGTTGTAATATATATATATAAGGAATAGTTGTAGTAATAATATTTCATTATTTTCGTTTAAAAATCATCAATCAATCAATCAATCAATCAATCAATCAATCAAATCAATCAAAATGAAAAAACAAATCGTTCTTTATTTTACAACTTTACTTTTTGCAAGTAACATCTCAGGACAAGAGATAAAAGATTTCTTTTCAGCACTTGCTAAAAATAATCTTTTTAATGGCAGTGTTTTAGTTTCTAAATCGGGAGAAAAAGTTTTTTCTGATTTTTACGGATATTCTAATATCGAAAAGAGAGAAAAAATCAATGAAAAATCTCAATTTACAATTGCATCATTATCAAAAACGTTTACTTCGGTAGCAATACTGCAACTTAAGCAAAAAGGAAAATTGAATATTGATGATCCAGTCCAGAAATACCTTCTAGATTTTCCTTATCCAAATGTTAGTATTAGACATTTGCTGAATCATACATCTGGCGTAGTTAACTACTATCGTCTATTTGATAAAGCAATAAAAGAAAATCCAGAAAAAATATTTTCTAATGTGGATCTTATTCCTGCATTAATTGAGAATAAAGTACAGCTTTCGTTTGCTCCAGGAGACAAATGGGAATATAATAATGTCAATTATTGTCTTGCAGCTCTGATTGTGGAAAAAATAAGCGGAATTAGTTTTAGAGATTATCTGGAAAAAAATATTTTCGAGCCAGCTAAAATGAAAGATTCATTTCTGCCAAAGAATAGAAGACTTAAAGTATCGAATCAGGTAGAATTGTATACTTATCCAAACTTTTATTCTACAAGCGTAGTAAATGTCCAAACCTTAAAAGAAACTTTTTTAATAGATGAGAAAAGCAATTTCTATGGACCTGGAGGCATTGTAAGTACAGCTCTAGATTTATACAAGTACCAAAAAGCATTGTTTAGTCATCAGCTTTTGGGCAAGAATGAATTAGAAGAAGCGCTGACACCAGCAAAACTTAATGATGGAAAAATTGCTTCTTTTCGCGCGTATGAAAAAGAAATTGCTTATGGTTTGGGCTGGGCGATATATACTAACGATAATAAGGAAAAAATAGTTTTTCACGATGGACTCAATACTGGACTTACATCAATTTTGATGTATAATAGTACTAGAAACAATGCAGTCATTATGCTGTCCAATACTGCAAGTCCAGTTTTTATGATAGCCGATGAAGTTTTGAAATTAATTGATAATAAGCCTTATAAAATGCCTTTGCAGAGTCTTTCTAGAGTCTATGGCAGTTTGTTAGAAAGCGGGGACAAAGAAAAAGCAAATCTGTTAATTGAAGAATATTTAAAAAAGCCAGATAGTTACGAAGCATCAGAAAGAGATTTTAATAGAATGGGGTATCAATTTCTGAGATCTCAAAAAACAGACAATTCTTTGCAGACATTTGCTGCGGCAGCATTAATTTTTCCAAATAGCTCAAATGTATTTGATAGCTATGGAGAGGCATTGCTCCAAAGTGGTAAAAAAGAGGATGCGATTAAAATGTATCAAAAATCTGTTGAATTAAATCCCGATAATGAAAATGGGAAAAAGGTATTGAAAGAATTGCTGTAAATGATTAATATAAAAGCTTAGAAAACAAAAAAAGCTTCGGAGAAATCTGAAGCTTTTACTTTTTAGCGGAAACAAGACTCGAACTTGTATCCACCACCGCGGATATGAATTCAGCGTATTAGAAAACAAAAAAGCTTCAGATTTCTCTGAAGCTTTTTTCTTAGTAGCGGGAAGCATTCAAATATCTAACCAAATTATTACAGATTATTACGATATTGTAAAATATGCATCGTGATTTTTTATTTTTGTTGATATAGACTCTCATAAATATCAGAATAAGTGATTAAATTAAAAGATATAAACGAAATTGATTTGTCTTTTTTGATTAGCTTTCATAGACAATGATGATCTTATTAAGATAGTCTATTGTTTATAAATTTGAATCTATTTATTAATATGTAAAAAAGACTCTTATCTCTTACTGGACGATTTAGAAACCATATTATGTATTATTAAAAAAAAATGGCTTGTTTTTAATCCGAATTTATAAGATAAATATGTTGATATTTGTGATTAAGCGGTTTGGTTGTATCGTAAGGGCTAAATGTTAAAAAACTTTAAAAATCCAAACTCATTTTTCAAAGAACATGTTGTCTATTAAAAATTTAATACTCCAGATTTTTAAATTCAGATATAATATTTGTATTCTATTTGGAATTAAAATTAAAGAAATCTTTGTGAATAATAGCAATCAAAATATAGTCCGGAACATCATTCTGTTTTTGTTCAAACTTAAATTTGACAGATGGACAATACGATTATTTGATTTCCCTTTTTAAATTTTTTGAAAAATATGTTAATATATTTGTCTTAACTATAACTCCAGTTTTTGCTTGCAGATCCAGAGATTACATGCTTAGCTTTTGAACAAAAGCTGAAACACATTTAGGAAATGTAAAGCTTTATATCTGTTCTGTTATTGGTGTTCGAATCCTGTTAAAGATCGAATGCTAATTTTAAATTTATCTAATTTTAACCCAAGAAATCATCAGCAAAATAACTGTCCACTTTGCTCCGGAATGTGGTGTCCACTTTCATCGGAATAAGCACTTAGAAAAAGTCCAGATTAGTTTGAATGCATACATGAGGTTGATTTTTTTTCACGATACTGTGTTGGTGTAACTCCATATTTTGTTTTAAAACAAGTACTAAAATATTTTGGGTTGGCAAAACCGGTCATATCACTAATTTCATTGATGGAATATTCACTATCAATTATTAATTGGGTTGCCCTAGATAGTTTGACCGATTTTAAAAATTCATTGATGTTTTGACCAGTTAAAGCTATTAATTTTCTATACAGAACAGAATGACTCATGCCCATCTCAATGGCTAAGTTTTTAACTGTAAATTTTTGGTTTGTCATATTGTCTTCAATATATAACATGATTTTTTTCATGAATATTTCATCAACATTATTTATGGCAATATCCTTAGGTTTTAATAAAACTTCTTTTTTAAAGAATTCCCTCAAAACTTTTCTGGATTCGATTAAATTTTTAATTCTTACCCTAAGTAGTTCTAAATGAAATGGTTTAGTTACATAGTCATCTGCACCGTTTTCAAGGCCTTCTATTTGAAAAGTGTTAGAATCCCTTGCTGTTAAAAGGATTATTGGAATATGTGATGTCCTAGGATCAGTCTTTAGTTTATTGCAAAATTCTAAACCGTTCATTTCGGGCATCATGATGTCTGAGATAATAATATCAGGGATAGCTTCAAAAGCTTTTTCGCAACCATCAATACCGTTTGGGGAAACCATAACGTTATAATTGTCTATAAAATAGTTTTTAAGAAGGTTTCTAATTTCAAAATTATCCTCTACAATGAGTAATATTGGTTTTGTGCTAAAAACATCATATGTTGAATTTTTATCATCTAAAACAACTTCTGCCTCTATTTCATCCATTGAAATAATTTCTGTTATAGTTTCTGAATTTGTAATATCGGTATTAGAGTAAAAGTTTTTAGTGATTGGAATTTTGATATTGAAAACAGTATATTGATCCACTTCACTTTTAATCAAAATTTTACCATAATGTAAATCTACAAAGTTTTTACTTATGGCTAAACCAATTCCCGATCCGATGTTTGAAGTGTTTTTTTTTGACTCTACCTGATAAAATAGTTCAAAAATTTTGGGGATATCTGCTTTTGGAATCCCTTTGCCATTGTCTTTTATTTTGATAATAAGATGTTTATCATTTTCATCTAAGTCAACATTAATGTCAATTTTATTTTTGGCAAATTTGAATGCATTTGATAGAATATTATATACGATTATTTCAAGTTTGTTTGCGTCTAACCATCCTTTTTCACAACTATTTGAAACTGTTAGTTGGAATTGAATATTTTTTTTGTTTGCGTATTGAAAAAATGGGATGCAAAGTTCGTCAAAAAAATCTTTAATTACTAGATTTGATACTTTTAATTTTGTAGCATTGGATTCCATTTTTCTAAAATCCAAAATCTGATTTGTTAAATTTAAAAGACGTTGAGCATTTCTGTTCATGGTCATGATAAGATTGTTGACTCGGTTATTGGAGTTTTTGACTTTTGCTAATTCTTCAAGTGGTGTAAGTATAAGAGTTAGTGAAGTTCTGAGTTCATGGGAAATTGTGGTAAAAAAATTTATTTTGGATTGATGAAATTCTTCATCTTTTTCATGTTTGTATTTTTCTATTAGTAATTCATTCTTTAAACGAATCCTATTTTTAATACCAGAATATATAAAATAGATTAATGATATGGAAATAAAAGAATAGAAAAAGTATGCAAAATTTGTTTGCCACCATACTGGAGTGATATGTAAAGTTATATTTTTTTCTGCTGAAATAGTTGTATTAAAATTGTTCTCTTTAATGGCTTTTACTTTGAAGATATAAGTTCCTGGGGAGATGTTCGAAAAACTTGCAGCGTGTTGATTTGTTGGGACCGTAATCCATCTTTCGTCGAGACCTTCAAGCTTGTATTTATAATTTATGTTATGTGGAGCTTGATAGCCAGGAGTAGCAAATTCAAAAGAAAAATTGTTCAGGAAGTAAGGCAGTTCAATGTCTTTTGTATAGGTAATGGATTTGTTTAAAAGGATATGGTTGTCTATGGGCTTGTTGACATCCACAGTGTTGTTAAAAATTCGAAAATTAGTTACTAAAAGATTTATTGGGGTTGACGGAAAATCTAATTGATCTGGGTAAAATGATACTAGCCCTTTTTTGCTTCCAAAATACAGTTTGCCATCTGAAGAAATGGCTATGGCACCCGATTCAAAGTCATTTGTTGGAAGGCCGTCAAACGTGTTAAAAGTAAAAAATTTATCGTTTTTTACTTTTAATGTTGCAATGCCTTTATTGGTGCTAAACCAATAATTATTAGACTTATCTTGTATAATTCCATATACAGCATCACTAGGCAGGCCTGAATTTGTTGTATAGTGTTTTATTTTTTTGTTTTTAAGATCAAGTTTAAAAACAGCATCTCCTTCCGTAGCAATCCAAATATTTTTTTGAGCATCTTCAAAAATATCCCTAATGGGGTTTTTTATTTCAAATTTTTTGTCAAATCCTAAATTTTCAAGAGTTAAAAATTTATTTTTATCCCTATTGTAAATTTGGATACCAGAGTCAAGAGTACCCAACCAAAGTTGGTTTGTAGAATCTTGAAGAAGTCTTAATATTGAATTCGATTTTAGCCCATTTTTGGAGTTCTCTAAATAAGTGTAATGTTTAATTTTTTTATGGGTCAAATCATAGTAATACAGACCTTCGTCATAGGTCGCAATCCAAATATTTCCTAATTCATCCTCAGTTAGGTCAAAAACTAAGTTATTGATTAAGTTTTTAGCATTTTCAGTATCAAACTCTATAAATTTAAACCTGTTTGTGTTTTTTTGTTTAAAACTCAAACCCTTTTTTAAATTTCCAGTCCAAATATTACCTTTTCTATCCTCTAAAACACTCATCACGATATTAGTAGGTAACGAGCTTTCATCTTTGGGATGGTTTTTGTAATTATAAAAAGTTTCCGTTTGCATATTAAATTTATCTAATCCACCTCCTCCCGTGCCAATCCATAATATGTTGTTTTTTATATAGAGAGAAACAACGACATTAAAACTTAAACTATTGGTTAAATTTGAAGCCGAAAATTCATAAATTTTAAAAGGAGAATGTATTGTTTTATCTACAGAACCATCACCCATACCTATCCATAAATCATCATTAGAGTCTATGAAAAGACAATAGTAAGAATTATTTGTCGGGCTATTCTTGTTGTAAATATTGTTTTTGTAAATAGTGAAAATTTTAGTTTCAGTGTTTAATAAATTTAACCCACCGCCATCGGTAGTAATCCAAAGCTCGTTTGTTTTACCCTCTTTTAAATCGGTAATGATATTTGAACTTAAAGATGGTTTCCCTTTTTCATATTCAAAATGTTGAAATGTTTTATTAAAATTATTAAATTTAAAAAGACCATCACCCTCTGTGCCAATCCAAATGTTGTTTTTATGGTCAATGCATAGGCGTTGGCCAGTTCTTGTACTTAGGTATTTTTTTTTACTATATTTATAATGATTAAATAATTTGTTAGTTTTATTATAACAATCTAGAATTCCTTTATTGGAAGTAATCCATATATTGTCATTTTCTGTCATTACAGAAAAAATATTATTGTCACTTATCGTGTTAAGGTTGTCTTTTTTACATGTAATATGTTCGATTAAATTGTTTTTTTTGTTTAAAGAAAAAATACCATTTCCATTTGTTCCCACCCAAATAATACCCTGTGCATCTTCTGTTATTGAAGTCACATGATTTTTTCTAAAAAAGGAATTGCTTTTAGAATTAATGTAATTACTGAAGGATTCGTCTATTGGGTTGTATTTATTTATACCTCCTTGCCGAGTACCTATCCAGATATAACCATCTCTGTCTTCAAAAAGATACGTAATATTATTATTGCTTAATGAGAATAAATCTTTAGAGTTGGCAGTAAATATTTTAAATTTAAGTCCATCATACCTATATAAACCATGTGTGCCACCAAACCACATGAATCCATTTTTATCCCTTAAAATAGTATTAACTGAAGCTAATCCATCTTCTATAGTAAAGTTTTGAAAGTTTAAACTTTTCCTTTGAGAATATAAATTAAATGTAGCTAAATGTATCAGTATTAATAATACATTAAGTTTTTTAATGTTAGAATACATTAGTTTTCAAATTAGTTTATCGCTAAATTACAATAAAAACTTAATTGTGTGTAGAATTAAGGTGTGTTAAGATAGGAAAAGATTAATTATTGAACTATTTTGATTGAATTTAAAACCTGCCCAAGCTCGTATAAAAGTAATTTTACAATATCAAACCTTATAAATTTTATGTAAATGAAAAAAAAATATTGTAAATTAATTTTAATTGTTGTTTTGTTCTTTTTTGCATCAAGTATGTTTGGGCAAAAGCAAATTAAAGGAAAAGTAATCTCTAAGTCTAATGTGCCAGTGGCAGGGGTTTCTATTCTTGTAAAGGGGACTGTAAACGAAGTTTCTTCTGATTTTGATGGAAATTTTGTGTTGTCTAATGTGTCAGACAAGGATGTTGTTCTCTTTTCCTTTGTCGGATTCAAACCAAAAGAAGTTTTAGTGGGAAATCTGACCACTATTAATGTATCATTAGAAGAAGATGTTATGTCGTTGGCTGATGTTGTTGTTGTGGGTTATGGAGCTAAGAAAAAATCTGAAGTTATATCGTCAGTAGCAAAGATAAAGGGAGATGAAGTTAAAACGAGTCCTGCAGCCAATTATGCAACTTCACTTGCCGGAAGGTTGCCTGGTTTATTTATAAACCAGCGTAGTAGTGACCCGGGACAGGAGAATTTGGATATTTTAATCCGAGGACGAGGAACATTTGGCGATAATTCTGTTCTTATTGTTATAGATGGCGTTGTTGGTAGGGATGGTCTTTCTAGGCTTGATCCTCAAGATGTTGAAAGTATAAGTGTACTTAAAGATGCATCAGCTTCAATTTACGGTGCTAGGGCTGCTAATGGGGTTATTTTGGTAACAACCAAACGCGGAAAGGAAGGGAAGCCCATAATAAATTTCAATACAAACTATTCAGTTTCTGCACCTACAACTTTAGTAAAAGGAGCTACACCTTATAACTATGCGCGTCAGGTTAATGCTATGCGTGTAAGGGACGGTCAATCGGAGCTATATTCTCAAGCCGAGTTAGATGCTTTTCAGTCAGGATCATTTAAAGGTATTGATTTTTGGGACGAATTATTTAACCATCAATCTTCTCAACAGCGTCATAATTTAACTATAAGCGGAGGTAGTAAAAATATGAGATATTTTACTTCTTTAGGTTCAACAAATCAAGACCCCATTGTTAACTTTGATAAGGTAACGAATTTTAAACAGTATAATGTGCGTTCAAATTTAGATGTAGATATTAGTGACAATCTAACAGTTGGAATGGACATCGCTGGAAGGTTTGAGAATGTAGTTGCGCCACCATACATGTTTGAAGCTGTGGATAACACGTCAAAAACAATGCCAACCAATGAGCAATATATAGTTGATGACAAATTTATTAGACTCTTGGATAATCAGCCAAATCCGTTTGCATATATTCAGCAACAAGCAGGTAAAGTAGATAAGGAAAACACTCTTTTTAATGGAACATTAAAACTTAATTATAAATTCCCGTTTCTAAAAGGTTTATCGTTTAACACTTGGGGAGCAGTTGATTACATCCAGAATTATGTAAATACATTTAATAATGATCCAATACAATATATATTGGAAAGTGATGGGACATTAACTCCAGATAAATTAGGTTTGGACGTTTCTGTTAAGGAAGAATATTTTAGACAACGTTCTTTAACTTATTTTGCAAAATTGGCTTTTGAAAGAAGTTTTGAAGATCATAGTGTGAGTGCTTTTATCGGTTATGAAGAAAATAGAACTAAAAACAATGGCAACGTACTTTCTAGAAGAGGCGGATTGATTAGTGAAGATTTGCCTTATTTAAGTCAAGGAGACCCTAATACACAAACTGCAGATAGTGCACTAGGAGAGTCGGCAAGACAGGCCTATATTGGTAGAGTTACTTATGATTACGATAAAAAATACTTAGCAGAATTTGGGATGAGGTATGATGGTAGTTATATCTTTCCAGCAGGACAACGTTTCGGCTTTTTCCCTTATACTTCTGCTGGTTGGGTAGTTTCAAAAGAGAATTTTTTTAAGGATAACAATACCATTAGTTTGTTAAAATTAAGAGGGACTTGGGGGATAACTGGAAATGATAGGGTACAGCCATTCCAATATTTGCAAAGGTTCCAAAATCCAACACAAGGGGGAGGTGTTTTTTATCTGGATCCAAATGCAACAAATAATAGTGCAATTCCTTTAGAAGGAACTAATTTAATTATTTTGACACCTGCTGGGGTTGATCCTAATCCAAATATTACATGGGAAACAAAAAAATCTTGGGATTTAGGATTTGAATTAGGCTTGTTGTCTAATAAAATTAATTTGGAAGTTTCTTATTTCTCCGAGAAAAGAGAAAGTATTTTGGCACCCCGTAATGTAACCATTCCTACATATACAGGATTGAATCCTCCCTATGAAAATATTGGAAAAACAAAAAATCATGGTGTAGAGGCAATAGCCAGTTATAGAACCAAAATAGGAGAGTTAAATTTAAATTTAGGAGGTAATATTTCTTATGCTAAAAATGAACTTGTTTTCAATGATGCACCAAAACCTGAAGAACCTTACCAAGATTTACAAGGGCATCCAATAGGTAGTTCATTGGTTTATAATGCAGTAGGTATTTATAGAACACAAGAGGATTTAAATAAATATCCATCTATACCTTTGAGACCCAATGCCCGAATAGGTGATTTGATTTATGCAGATACAAATGGGGATGGGCAAATTACCACAGCAGATAGAATTGTTATGGAAAAATCAAGCATTCCAACTATTCAATACGGTTTTAATTTAGGATTTAATTATAAAAATTTTGAATTTACTAGTTTTTGGCAAGGCCAGTCAGGCTCTGCATTGCAAATCGCTTCCTTTTTAAATCAAGGAATTTCATCGGCGGATTATTTTGCAGCTAATGCATGGACACCTGATACGCCAAATGGGTCATTGCCTGCCATTGGTGGAACAAAATCTGAATTGAATGGTTATACCAGTTATGCTAATAATTATTTCACTTATAATACCAATTTTTTAAGGTTAAAAACACTTCAACTTGCTTATAATATACCAAAAGAAGCTTTAAAATCAAGTTTTATTAAAAATTGTAGAATCTATACAAGTGGTAGTAATTTACTTACATTTAGTAAATTTAATAATTTGAATTTTGCTGATCCCGAACAAACTGAAGGCTTAGGTTATGGAAGGCCACTACAAAAATTGTATAATTTAGGATTGGATATTAGTTTTTAAAATAAACAAAAAAATGGGTTTGTTTTAACCCAGTATTATTAAAATATACGATTATGAAACAAATATATATAAGTAAACTTATCCCTAAAGAAATTTTCTTAGGAATCCTGATTTTGGTAATTCTGTTAGCAACATCTTGCAGTGAAGATATTCTGGATATTAAGCCAACCACAGATATATCAGAAGCGGATATTTTTCAAAGTGAAGAGCTTTTAAAATTTTATGTGAATGGTAGATACTATGCCTTTCCTTCTTTCGATTTTGGTATTCAAAATACTGATCCTATGTCTGACGATGTAAATGCTCCTTCAAATGGAAGTGCCAAAGCTTATAATCAAGGAATAACAACATCGTCTTCTGGAATACCGCAAGATCGTTGGGCAGTAGATTATGGGGAAATACGGGATGCTAATTTTTTCTTTTTAAAAATAGGCAAAAGTAATATTGACCCAGCTGTTAAAACTACACTAACTGGAGAAATGCGCTTTATCAGAGCTTGGTTGTATGCTGATTTGGTTGGTTTGTATGGTGATGTGATATTGGTAACCGATTTGCCTCAATTGGGACAGGACAATTTTGATAAAGCAAAATCTCCTTACCATGAGGTAGTGAATTTTATCATCTCAGAATTGGATCAGGCCACTGTTGAACTACCAAACATTGCTTTTAATGGAAGGGCTAGTAAAGGTGCTGCATTAGCTCTAAAGGCAAGAACATTATTATATGCTGCTAGTCCATTGCACAATAATGGAAGTTATGATATGGCTAAATTAGCTTTGGCAAAGCAAGCTGCCCAAGAAGTTATCAATTTGAATACTTATAGTTTAGAAAATGATTTTGCGAATATTTTTAAAGCACCTAATTATTCAAATGAAATCATTTTTGCACGTACATTCAATGCCCAACATATACCTTTCAATTTGTTCGGTGTTACATCAGGTGACCGTTATTATTTGCCATATGCTTATAGTGATGTGGATTTAGGCTATTCACAACCATTACAATCGTTGGTTGACGCTTTTGAAATGGCAAATGGATTACCAATTGACAACATAGCTTCGGGTTATAATTTACAGAATCCTTATAGCAATAGAGATCCACGATTGAGTAAGAGCATTATCCACCAAGGGAGTATCATTCAAGCCTTGCCTAGTGTTACCGATAATTTTGATAATGGAGATGGGACTGTAACAATTAGATATGACAAAGATAAAGGAGGTGATTCTTCAAAAAATGGGAATTCTTATACTACAATTTTGAATTCAGGATATAATGTTTTAAAGCGAGCAAGTCCAGGTCAGCCTATGCGTGGAATTAGAGATGTTTATAAGCCATGTGTATATTTTAGGTTAGCTGAAATGTACTTGATTATTGCAGAAGCTGAGACTGAATTGGGCAATATTCAACCTGCTATAAATGCTTTAAATGTAGTGCGAAAACGAGCAGGAATGCCTAATCTTTCAGGATTGTCAAGTACTGAATTAAGAGCTCGATATAGGAATGAAAGACGTGTAGAGTTTGCTTTTGAAAATTTAAGATGGTATGATATTACTAGATGGATGATTGCTCCACAGGTGCTAGCTAAACCAGCACTTGGTATTCGAATCGATCGGAATAATTCTGTTTTGCCTGCAGTCGACGAATATATATATAATTCCAATGTTTTGGATAATAATAGAACCTGGCAGAACAAATTGTACTTCATGCCAATACCATTTTCAGAGTTACAATCTAATTCTTTATTGGTAGCAACTCCAGGATATTAGTAAGATTTATTTTAGGATAATTTGTTATTTGGGTTAACATTTTAGTAGTTGATCTTAGGGGGTATTGATTCTGATGTACCCTTTTTTATCCGTTCTAAAATATACTCAGTTTTAATATTAAAAAGTTTTTATGTTAAAAAGAATAGGAAGAATTTTTATATGTAATTTGTTTGTTCTTACGATTTTAAGTTGTAAAAGCAATATTTCAAGTGTTGTTTCGGTAAGAAAAACACCCATTGATTCATTGGCTATAAGGGTTTTAGGTAAAAATCATGCTCTTTTTGTATTCCTAAAGACTAATGATAGTTTGGATAATTTTTCATTAGAATCAAATCAAGGGAAGATTATAATAAAAGGTAATAATTATAATTCCATGGCTGTTGGGTTAAATTATTATCTTAAAAATTATTGTCATGCCTATGTGTCTTGGTATGTAAATGATAAAATTGATTTAGCTGGTAAGCTACCATCAATCCCTGATAAAATAACCAAATCAGCACGTATAAAAAACCGTTTTTTTCTAAATTATTGCACCTTTGGTTATACCATGCCTTGGTGGCAATGGAAGGATTGGGAGCGTCTTATAGATTGGATGGCATTAAATGGTGTTACTATGCCTCTAGCTATCACAGGTCAAGAAGCTATTTGGTATGATGTGTGGAAAGAGTATGGCTTATCAGATGAGCAAATAAGAACTTATTTTACTGGACCTGCACATTTGCCTTGGCATCGTATGTCAAACCTTGATAAATGGGGAGGCCCTTTACCAATGTCCTGGTTGAATAATCAAAAGGAATTACAAAAAAGGATTGTAAAAAGAGAACGGGAATTAGGAATGACCCCTGTCTTACCTGCATTTTCAGGTCACGTTCCTGAAGCCTTAAAATCAATTTTTCCAGACGCAAAAATCAATCAATTAACTTCTTGGGGGGGATTTAAAGACCAATATAGATCATTTTTTTTGGATCCTCTAGATCCAAAGTTTAAAGAAATTCAGCACAGGTTTCTTAAAAAACAAACTGAAGTTTTTGGCACAGACCATGTTTACGGTGCAGACCCCTTTAACGAAGTACATCCACCAAGTTGGGAGCCTGATTATTTGGCCACAGTATCTAGTGCAATTTATAGCTCTATGAAGGATATTGACTCCAAAGCAACTTGGTTACAAATGTCATGGATTTTTTATTTTGAAAGAGAACATTGGACCAACGAGCGTATAAAGGCTATGTTAAAAGCGGTACCTCAAAATAAAATGATGCTTTTAGATTACTATTGTGAAAACCAAGAGGTTTGGAAAATAACGAACTCTTTTTTCAATAAACCTTTTATTTGGTGCTATTTAGGAAATTTTGGAGGAAACACGATGTTGGCAGGAAATATAGATACTGTAGAGGAACGTATTGAAAATGCGATATCTAATAACAAAAATTTATGGGGTATAGGCTCTACTTTGGAGGCTTTCGATGTTAACCCTTTAATGTATGATTACTTGTTTGAAAAGGCATGGGGTGAAGGGAAAACGGATACTAAAGATTGGATTAAAAATTGGGCCGATTTGCGTTATGGGAGAGCACAAGAAAGCGCAAGAAAGTCATGGGATATACTGCATTATGGCATTTACAAAGATCCGGCAAAATTAGGACAAGGAACCTTGACAAATGCAAGACCCACTCTGTCAGGTAGTGGTAATTGGACTACTAATTCCACCATAGCCTATGATAATAATGTCTTATATAAATCTTGGAAACTGCTATTGGAAAATCCGAGTCAGACATCTAGCTATCAGTATGATGTAGTCAATATAGGTCGCCAGGTTTTAGGTAATTATTTTTTAATTCTCAGAGAAAAATTTACTAAAAGCTACAATGAAAAAAAATTAACCGAGCTCAAAGTAAATGGTAAGGCTATGGTAGCATTGTTTGATGATCTGGATAAGCTTCTTGCAACTCAATCGTCCTTTTTAGTTGGAAAATGGTTGGATGATGCCAAGGCATTTGGTGAAAATGAAGAAGAAAAAAAATATTATAATCATAATGCCCGGAATATTATCACTACTTGGGGAGACAAAGATCAAAGCTTAAACGATTATGCCAACCGCTCTTGGGCAGGATTGACCAAAAGTTATTATAAAAAAAGATGGGAAATGTTTATCAATGATATTACTCAAGCAGTAGAAAATAATAAACCATTTGATGAAAAAGTTTTTCATAATAAAGTAACTCAGTTTGAATGGGATTGGACACAAGGCAACGAGGTATATAGTTCTAAACCTGTTGGCAATTCAATTGATGTTGCCAAAGAAATAATTAAAAAATATGATGAGAATTTCGAAAATAAATAGGTACAATCATTTTGTTATGACATATTGTTTTCAAGCAGTTGTTCAAAAGACAGTCGTAAAAACAATCTAATGATATGCTTTTATCCCTAAAATGGATATAGAAATAGGTTGCATTCAAACCAAACAGGAAGCTTATGTCTATTTTAAGTTAATACCATTTAGAAATATAAATTAGACTTACTGTCAGTTCGGGTGTAGTCGAGAATTATTATGACATCTCGACTGCGCTCGATTTGACAAAAAGGATTAGACTTTTTTATACTTCTAAACGGCATAAGAGGTGGTTTAAGTGCAGAATATGTAGTAGAAAATATGTAACATCATTTGTTTCAAGCATTACAAATTCGTGGACGATACCAATAAAAAAGGTACCTTGAACCCCTGTTGAAACTGATATTATTTTTGCAGTAATTCTAGGGGGCAATATTTAGCAAACGGTATGAAAGCGATCGTGCTTCCTTTACATTATTTGGTATCATCCGTTACAATTAAAGGAGTCCAAGTCATATCTGGTATAGAAATAATAATTGATATAACATTTATACATAAGTAAGAGCAGTTTCTTTAATTTCAGGAATTTGTTAAAAACATCAAATAACTCGATTACATCTAAAGGCCGAAAACTGTCGTTTCAACTTTTAAATGAAGCAGATGTGGTCTAGCTTAACAAGTCAACTTTAAAGTAAATAAATAAAAATGAAAATTGTGAGACCATTATATATTATTATATTAACAGCAATATTATTGATTAATTGTAAATATGAACATAAAATAGAAATCAATAGGCATTTGCAACCACCAATAAAAGCTTCAATTCAATTAAATAAAGGAGGATATTTGGTTGGTGAAACTATAAAATGTAGGGTTTCCCTTGAAAACCAAAGTAATGCAAATATTTCTATTGAAGATCTAGAACTTGAAATAAAAAACATATCGAATGGTTCAGGTTTAGTAACCAACAGATTGCAAGGAATTAAAACCCAGTGGAAAAGTCACGAAATAAAAGATGTTAATCTTACTATTGCTATTCCTAAAGAATTTCCAGAAGGGGTTTACGGTATTTACTTTACCCAAAAAGAAAAAGGCTATGTGTTAGATAAAACCTATGAGACTTTTTTTAGAATCATAAATAAAAATGAGCTTACCGTTTTTGATATTGAAACGGATACGGTTCAGGGCGTTCCGGTTTTTAAACTCGATGGAGGCATGAGTGCCGAATACGTGGTTGAGAAATCAGCAGAAAACCTTACTTCCGGAATTTCCCACTCTTGGAAAGTCAACGCCCCAGGTTCAGGGCCTAATCATGTGTTGGCAACCCCGGATTTTTTAGAAAAATCGGTTAACAAAACTGTTGGTTTTTACAATAAGGCTTTTGGAGAATATGTGAAAATTGAGACTGTAATTATCTCTCCCGGTTTTCCCTCCATCCCCTATATTTCAAATGCGTTAAAAGCACCAGTCTTGCCCTTGCACTTTTTGGTAAGTGTGAATACAGTCAAAGAAATACAAACTATTTTAAAAACGGCTAATGATAAAGGCATTGCCTCCTATGCTACCTTAAGTCATGATCCATCGGTGCCTTATGCCGTTTCATGGATTAAATTATTGGACCTACCGGAAGCTTATAAAAAGTTTATAGTACAGCATCAAGTAAAACAAGTAGTTGTTCTGGGGGCAACAGGTACGAGCGGTGGGGAAACTAAGGCCAAACAACTGTTTTACGACAATACTATAAACGGTGAGTATGCCAACAGGAGTATCTATATTATGTATCCAGGAACGTCGGAGGACGATGTAAAAACCTTGAACAATAAAATCGTCGATTTAAGAGATTTTAAACAGCAGAATAATTTTATTCAAATTGCCGATTGGGAAAGTGGCATTAATCAAAAACAATTAAGTAACTTTTCAAAAAGTGTCAAATCCATTAATGGTTCTATTGCCTCAAGTTCTATTACTGCTGAAGATTTGGGAAGGCTTTATTATTTAGGCACCTATAGCACATTGGCCTTGATGTATAAGAACAAAGATGCATTTAAAGGGGTAAATGGTGTAGTATTCAATCCGTATTTAATTTCACATCCAGCTATAGAACTTAAAAAAGGATTTGTGCCATTGTTGTATTGGCAATTGGTTGGTGCCAATTATACGGTTTATAATCTGGAGCAAGATGTGTTTAAAGCCATAAAACATTTTTACCCGGTAACCAACGTAAAAAGTTTAAAATTATGGTTAAACTCTACACGTAATTTCGGAGCAAAATGGTCAGCCAATAATTTAAAGGAAGAACTTAACAAAAAGGGCTATTCAAACTTTATTGTAAATAATTATGATATTGATGAAGTTTGGGATGCATCAGATAATGTAGATTCTGTAAGCGAATTACTGTTTAGGGATGTAAATAGTACCTATGGTTTTGAAAACTTAAAAAAATGGAATGATTCCTTAAAGCCATTAACAATAGAAGATATAAAAGTGTTGTCTGAAGTATTTGGAGGCTTTCAAGTTGAAACGAGATAGAAATAAATATTAATAATCAAACTTTAAATATAAATTAATATAAACTCTAAAGCCGTAAAATAGAAATTAAAAAACACTAGTATGGACAACAGCATTGAATCAAAAAATAATTTAGTTCCAATAATCATTATAGCCAGTCTATTTTTCATTTTCGGTTTTGTAACCTGGATTAATGGTGCACTTATTCCGTTTATGAAAACCATAAACGAATTAACCGATGCGCAATCGTATTTCGTGGCATCGGCATCCTACATTTCCTTTGTGGTGATGGCATTGCCGGCCTCTTATATTTTGAATAAAATAGGTTATAGAAAAGGAATGTCTTTGGGACTAATAATAATGTCTGTAGGGGCTTTGGTATTTATTCCCGCAGCCGAAGCAAGAACCTATTGGGTGTTTTTAACCGGTATTTTTATCCAGGGAATAGGAATGACGCTGTTGCAAACGGCAGCCAACCCTTACATCACTATTTTGGGACCTATCGAAAGTGGCGCAAAACGCATCGCCATTATGGGAATCGCCAATAAGACTGCAGGAGCTTTGGGCTCTTTGATTTTCGGAGCATTATTATTGTCGGGAATAGATGCCGTGAAGGAGAAATTGGGAACTGCATCGGTAGCAGAAAAAACAGTGTTATTGGACAACATGGCAGACAGCGTTTTCATGCCTTATCTGATTATGGCTGCGGTATTATTACTCTTGGGATTATTAATCAGGAAAGCACCGCTTCCTCATGTGGAAGCTACCGAAGTTGCAGCAATAAAAGATGGATCTGTAACCAAAACAAGCATCTTTCAATTTCCGCATTTGTGGTTGGGCGTACTTACTTTATTTGTATATGTGGGAGCAGAAGTAATTGCGGGGGACACCATTATCGCCTACGGTATTTCGTTAGGTTTTCCGGCGGCATCGGCCAAATTTTTTACCACTTTAACCTTACTGGCAATGGTTTGTACCTATGCTTTGGGCGTTTTTTTAATACCCAAATATTTAAAACAAGGAACAGCTCTTAGAATAAGTGCAGTGCTGGGAATCATTTTTAGTACATGTATATTGTTAAGCACCGGATTTACATCTATTTTATTTGTGGCCTCATTAGGAATTGCCAATGCCTTGGTTTGGCCTGCAATCTGGCCTTTAACATTGGAAGGCCTAGGGAAATTCACCAAAACAGCTTCTGCTTTATTGATTATGGCAATCTCGGGAGGAGCTATTATTCCACCATTATATGGTAGAATGGTCGATGGTAATAAACATGAACTCATTGCTGGTGGAATAAATAAAACAGAAGCCTTGGCAAGCGCAGCAACAAGCAGTTATTGGATTTTAATTCCATGTTATGCCCTTATTTTGTTTTTTGCTATTTGGGGACATAATTACAAAAGCTGGTTCAGAAAGAGTTAGTCGAAAAAAGAGCATTTATATAATTTGAAGTAATAAAAAATAAAATCATGTTAAAAAGTAGTATTGACAAATCCACAGGATTTGAGAAACGATTTGAGAACATTAATACCGTAGTTTTTGAAAATTCAGTAACGGCTTCAAAAGCTGTTGCACAAGAAATAGCTAGTCTTATTAGATCTAAACAAGAGAACAACGAACCTTGTATTTTGGGATTAGCAACAGGTTCATCGCCAAAAGGATTGTATGTCGAATTGGTTCGCCTGCACAAAGAAGAAGGATTGAGTTTCAAAAACGTGATTTCTTTCAATTTGGACGAATATTACCCGATGGAACCCGATTCCATCAACAGTTACGTGCGATTCATGAAAGAATTGCTGTTTGACCAAGTGGATATCTTGCCTGAAAATACTCATATTCCAGACGGAACTTTATCAAAAGAAGAAATAGCAAAATATTGTGCCAATTACGAAACCAAAATCGAAGCTTTGGGAGGAATCGATTTACAGATTCTTGGAATTGGAGGAAACGGACATATCGGATTCAACGAGTCGGGGTCTTTGCAGAATTCCAAAACCCGTTTGGTGGCTTTGGATCATATCACCAGAGTGGCTGCCAGTGGTGATTTTTCGGGATTGAGCAATACGCCAAGAACGGCCATCACCTTGGGAGTTAAAAAAATCATGGAAGCCAAACAAGTTATCTTGATGGCTTGGGGAGTTGGAAAATCTAATATTATTAAGGCTTCCGCCGAAGGAGAGGTAACCAACTTGGTACCAGCTTCGTTTTTGCAGGAACACAAAAGTGCGGTTTTTGTTTTAGACCAAGAGGCTTCTTCAAAACTAACCAGAATCAACACACCTTGGTTGGTAGAGAAAGTAGTTTGGACAGACAAATTAATCCGCAAAGCGGTTTTAGGTCTTGCACTTCATTTGAAAAAACCAATATTGATGCTTACCGATGCCGATTATATCGAAAACGGAATGAGCGATTTATTGGCCGATTCAGGACCTGCATACAACATCAACATCAAAATATTCAATAAATTACAAAATACCATTACCGGATGGCCGGGAGGAAAATCAAATTCCGATGATGCCAACAGACCCGAAAGAGCGGAACCGGCTAGAAAAAGAGTTCTGTTATTCAGTCCGCACCCCGATGACGACATCATCAGTATGGGAGGAACTTTCATGAGACTGCAGGAACAAGGACATGAAGTGCATGTGGCCTATCAAACCTCCGGAAACATTGCCGTTGCGGATGATGAGGCACTTCGTTTCGCGAATTTTGTTACCGATTACAATGAAAAATTCGGCATTAAAAGTGCCGAGGCGGATGATATTTACAAAAAGGCGAAAACCTTCCTTAAAAACAAAAAAGCCAGCGAAATTGACATTACGGAAGTGAGATATATCAAAGGATTAATCCGTAAAGGAGAAGCCCGCGCCACAAGCCATTTCGTAGGTTTACCGGACAGCCAGATTCACTTTATGGAACTTCCTTTTTACGAAACGGGAGCAATTGAAAAAAATCCTATCGGTGAGGCAGACATACAAATTACGATGAATTTAATTGAAAAAATTAAACCGCACCAGATTTATGCCGCGGGAGATTTGGCCGATCCACACGGAACTCACAAAGTGTG
The DNA here is from genome assembly GCF_013388355.1 of Flavobacterium sp. LPB0248. Lineage (GTDB taxonomy): Bacteria > Bacteroidota > Bacteroidia > Flavobacteriales > Flavobacteriaceae > Flavobacterium. The sequence continues at coordinate 1,609,618 of NZ_CP058246.1, read as the reverse complement.
TCTGGATGCTATTTTTGAGGCTGCCAAACGACTCAAACCAAAAGATTATATGAAAGATTGTTGGTTGTGGTTGTACCGCGGTGCTTGGCAAGAATGGGGAATCGACGAGATTGAAATGGCTGTTCCTATGAGTCCGGATCAGGTATTGGCAAAACGACACGGAATTTTCAAACACCAATCCCAAAAAGACGGTGTGGTGTTTCAAGGAACTGACGCAAGAGAGTTCTGGCAAAGAGCCGAAGACAGAAACAAAGAAACTGCAGATTTGTATGTTGAATTAGGATTGTCCCATTATGCCGCTATGGAGGCTTTTGTGAGATGGGATTATTAGAGGGAGGATTGGGGCTGCTTCATAGTGTCTTATTTCATGATTATTTACACGATTGGCAGCATCCAGAATTAGAAAAAGATATTTGGGTCGTCATTTTTGGGCAATTGGTTTTGGATGTTGGAGTACAGGGAATATAACAGATGAAATGGGAAATGAATATTTGGACTATTAAAGAAATCCAAACGATAATAGTAAAGGAAACTTCAGCATTGAAGTTTAAGTCTGCCAACGCTAAGGATTTCCAATCCATAATGGTTAAGTTACTAAGAAGAGTATTTAGTTATGTCGATAAGCTAGACTAACCGATGAAATTTTCTAAATTGTCTGGCAAAAGTTATCCGGTAAATATAGCTCAGGTGCCAACAGAAAAGCTCGAAGGTCTTTGTCGTACCTTGTTTATTGCGGTGCCTTTGTTAAAAGAAGATCCAAATCTGCTTTGAATAATATTAAAGTAATCGATTATTACCGTTACCAAATTAGTAAACTTTTTGATCCTGCCAGTGGAACTTTGCTTAAGCACTTCTATATCTAATATGTTAGAGATACAGGACAGATTTTTGCAAAATATGAAAGGTATTGCGACATTATCTGAAATAGGGTATAAATACAATTCAATTTTAAATTCTAGAGTTCTTAATCAGATCTCGAAATCATTAGCATATCAGTCTCAATTTGAAATTCCACAAGCAGCTATTGATGCAATTGGTTTAATCCAAAGACAAAATGACTATATGGTAGGGAATGTCAAGACTATTGCGGAAGCACTGAAATTCCACTTACCAAACATTCCTGAAATAAACAGTCTCCATTCTGCCTTTACTGGAATTTCAAAACAAATCACGCAACTAGCTCTACAAGCACAAGATTGGGAAATAATAAGTGATTTTGAAGAAATTACCGAGCAAACTCTAGAGTTCACAGAAAATATAGATGAAGAGTTAGATGAAGAACAAAGAATAAAATTTCAGATTTTACTATCTGCAGTTCTTTCTTTTTTTCATAAGAATAAAAAGCATGGAGTGTCAGCTCTGTTGATTGTAGATATTTTTTTGAGATTGGCGGGCATTCATCAATATTGTGATTTTTTGAAAGACAAACCTTTGTTAGCAGAGAAGTCAGAAGTTAAGAAAGTGAATGTTAAACAAGATTCTATCTTATATTTTATAAGGGAAATAAATAAGCAAGTAAAGGAGAAAAATGAGCATAGAAGTATAGCTAGAGTTTGTGAGGTGAAATTAAAGCCGACTAATAAAAACAATCACATTAAGAAAGTTACCTATAAATTTTAAAGTATTAGTTTTACAGATCGATCATAAATGGGTTTTAATAAGTTATCTGGATCCTAAGGATAATCTTCCTGAAACTGAGTGGGTAATGAAAAAATATTTAAATACAACTAAATAGTTTGTTGTAATTTGTAAAAGTTAAAAAAAATGATGGTGGTTTAATAACCCCATCATTTTTTTTTAACTTACACAGTTAGTGAAATACTACCTTTTTTTATTGATGGTAATATATTAGGTGTGGTAAAATTTTCTTTTTTCAATTATGAATTTCGAGACATTCCACAAAATCCTGAAATTCTCAATACCTATTTTCGTTTTCTCGTTTCAATTTTGATAATATTTCAGACCTTAATGCTTCAACCTGTTCTTTACGTTTTTTTGCTTGCTGTTCATATTCTCTCATTCTGCGATCGTGAATAACCTGCTTAAAGTGAAGTTCATGATCTATTCTGTCAAGTTCTTTTTCTAAGGCCAAAGTATGAAGGTGATTATTAATAAATAAAACACATGATCCTGCAGTAATTCCCCAAAGCATAACAATGAGAAATCTGGTGCTTTTCGGATTATCTAATGTTCGAAATTGCATTGTCAGGTCTTTATATATTAAATTATTTGTGTAAAGTGAATTTAGTAAAAACAATGTAAAAAAATGTGTATTGGTACGCAATTACTGATTTTGATGGTATAATAATTTCAGAGCATCAATAATATATAAATCTCATTTTTCTTTGATCATATTAGAAATCCGAATAATTTTTACAGTAATTAATTGGTTAAAAAACCTTATTTTTTCATCAAATAACCAAAAATCTTAATTTCAAACTAAAAAAATCAATATTTTTAATACTGGTGAGAAAAAAAAATTAGATGAATGCCTTTTAAAAAATGCAGGTAAATCTATGCCGATTTTAAAAAATGACAGTATTCCTAAGACGGAAGATATTAGCCCTATTTTCTCTAAGATGTTCATAAAACTAATTTAATAAAAAAAAGAATAGGAATAAGGAAATAACCTAAGAAAAGAAATATAGGTATGGGATATAGTCAGACTGGTGCTAAATACATCAATTTTTGCTTAATTTTTTTTTCTCAAAAATCAAATACATTCTACAAATAAAAAAGAGACTCATGAGTCTCTTTTTTGAATTAATATACCTTATAAAAAGCTTATTTTTCTTTCAGCAATTTTTCCAGATAATCAACTTTGTCTTTTTCGGCTTGAACCAGACGCTCGTAGAGCTTAATCTGCTGTTCGTGGGATTCGATTAACTTATCTAATGGATTAAAAGTACAGTGATAATTCCCAACAGTTCCCTGGCTATTATCATAGAAATTATTAAAATAATTAAACACACCTTCTTCAGAAAAATTCTTGATTGCTTCAACGCTTACTCCTAAGGCTTTCGCCACTTCTTTTAGTTTTTCTTCTTCTATAGTTTCACTGTTTTCCATAATCGAAACAGCCTGCTGGTTTGTTCCCATAGCCTGTGCCAGTGCTTCCTGTTTCATGTCTTTCAGTTCACGGATACGGCTGATTTTGCGCCCCATGTGATTTGGTTTTGTTAATGTACTCATAGCTCAAAGATAATAATTAAGAATAAAAAAGTAAGGTCTGTGTATGATATAGAAATTGTACTGTACGGTACACGATAAATTGATACGGTACTGTACGGACAATCACTTACTTGCCTGCGTGTTTAACAAAAATACAACATTTCATTTTATGTACAACTTCAAATTATCAAATTATGCATTATCAGTTAAAAATCCCAGAGAACCATCCAATGCGGGAGCAGTTGGAGGGAGCTATTACCAGCCTGCTGACCTTTGTGCATGCAGGAACTATCTACATTTCCAATAACGGCCAGAGCGGTCTGCCGATTATAGTAACCTTTATCCTCAAAAAGAACTGCGGACAATGCGGGGATGCAGTTGAGAAAATGGCGAAAAAAATAACGGACTGCTATCCTGATTTTATTTTCAAGTTTATCAATGCATTCAGGGCTTCACAGGGATTTAAAGAGGGATTCCCCTATCTTATCCGCCACTGTACTATCGCTGAGCTTGTTTATTATCAGCCGGACAACAAGGTGTTTTATCCTTTAGATGACGATGCAAAAGAACTTCTGCAATGGACAAAATTGGACTTTAAAGATAAGTTGGGAGATACAGTGTCCCGTTTTCAGAAAGCATCAGCTGATATGAAAGACAATAGCCTTAAAGAAGCAGGCAATTCTATGTGTGTTGCTTTATGGGATCTCTACTGCTGTTACTCATGGCTTCTTATCGGAGAGATTGGCGAGGATATGGGCAGACCGAGCCTGCTGTACGAATACAAAATGGTCGTGAGGTTTGTTCCATACCTGAAAGAAATACTCAATTATGACATTCCTGAAGACAAGGAAATTATTGACCATCTCAGCAGTGCGCATACTTATTACCGCGACAATACTATTAATATTGAGATCAATCCATCAGTGTTAGAGAGGGCAAAGGTAAAGTTTGAGCTTCTGGAAAAGGAATTCCGCAGTCTTTTTTCGGATTATCAAAAAGAGTTCAAATCAAAAATGAAGGGATTCCGCAATCAGTCGTTTTCCGGACAGTCAATCCTGACTGAAATGCCCAGCTCAAATTATTTTATAGGCCATGCGCTGTCAGAGATTAGCAGAGCCATAAACGGTTTTATGAAAACCCGCGCGGTATTCTGCTTCGGGTATAATACCTTCAACATTAATGAAGGAGTAAAAACTAAGAAAGCATTCAATAAACAGTTTCCCTGCTATCATTTTTACCTGCTGATACTGAGCACTGAATACAGGGAAAATGCCCTGCCGTTATTACAGTCTCTGATAAAGGAAAAGTTTGAAAATAGATATACGGCTACCCTTTTAATCCATCGAACACAGAACCTTCGCAGGCAGAGCCATTACCAAAAGTATTTCCTTAATAAGGTTATGGCTAATGGCATTTTGGCTCAGTTTGAAAGCCCGTATAGTATCTATCCGATAAATGCAGATGAAAATAGGGATATCGAATTTACACGAAACTACTGGAAAAACCGCATGCTTGCGTGTGAACAATTTCTGATGACAGCCGAGCAGTGCACCGAACCGGACGAAGCACTGGTAAAAAATGCTTTGGTTCAGCAGGCCGTACAGCAGGTGGCCGTTGCCCAGCTAGACCTTTTCCTCAGCTATCATCCAGCCGTATATTCAATCCCCTACATGTTCAGGCTTTTGGAATGCATCCCTGCAATCAAACTGCCTTTCTCGGATTCTCAGCAGGATAGAAAACTGATAGAACTTCTCTCAGCCAATATAGATATGATAAAGCATAAGGATCTTAACAGGGAAAGCATTGACCAGAGCAATCTGCTCTATACCAAGTGTGAAGCCTTCTATAATGAAATGTACACGCTTGGATACACTGAACTGCAGAGGCTGGATGATTTGAAACAGCAGGACGAAATCCAATAACTATAAATTTTTTAATATGAAAAATAAAAAAAACTTTGAAACCAAGTTCTGGGCTGGGTTTGAGGCAGGCAATCCATTTGAGGCTTCTGATGCCCTTTTTGATTTTGCGCATCTTGACTACTATAAGCGAAATTTGACGCAGGCAGTAATCTACAGCAATAAAAAAGAGATCTGCAGTGATGATAAGCTGAGCGAGATTTTTATATTCTATAAGGCTATATCCTCCTTTCTTAAAATATACTACAGCCTTCAGAAAAAAAGCAGAAAATGGAAAGTGAAAGAGTCAGCCCGCACTGAAAATGTATTCCATCTCACTTCGCTTACAAAGCAGGAATATGACAACCCTTTCACAGTATTTCAAAAAGCATTTGCTGAGCAAACCCTAAGGCAGTTTGATTTTTTTCTTTCTGAAATAGTGAGCCTTTCATTGTCTCCATACGAAAAAGACAGCGACATTGATCTGGCGACTCCCTATATCCATCTGATAAAAATGCTCGATGCGGGAGAGCTTATCCGTGAAAGAGGCCTTGAAAGAATCAAAAAAGATAAGCAGTCTTAAAAGGCAATATTTTCATTGGTGAAATAATGCCCTTTTGAAAATGCTTAAGTGAACTAATCCTAAATTTTTTAAGATGAAAAATTATAAAAGCCATAAGAAAGAAAAAAAGCTTATAAAATCAGCAGAACAGGCAGAGAAAGCACTCAATATGCTACTGCAGAATCCAAAGAAGAATCTCGAAGACGGAATTTCAGAACTTCTGGGCAGATTAAAAAATCCCAAGCTCGATTTAATGCTTGAGAGATATCCCGACCTTCTGCAGGAATACGATCTGAAAGAACTGCTTTCAGGGAATCTTGAAGCCACTGATGACATAGAGGACATTAAAACAGCAGGACTGCTGTCATGCCTGCATCTGCTGATACATTTCTGCTATGAATTAAAGGAGAATCCAAATCCGCATGATAAACATTTTGACAGCCTTAGGTACATTTTAGATTCGATTTCCTGCTCACGTTTCGTGCACGAACTGCTCTCTGCTGTCATATCGGCTGTCGGATCAGAATATTACCAGAAGTTCCAGCAGAGAATCCAAACTTTAGATTTTGATTTAGAAAATGCATTAGAACTGCCGAACGATCCCGAACTGGAACAGCACATTGAACTGCTGGCATGGTTTGCGCTGGCGAGGCTGTTTTTAGAATCGGTTTACGCCTATTGCAAGAGTCCTGATCAGAATCCCAATAACACTACATGATAAAAACGTCAAATTATTCCACTGGATAAATGATAAAAACAATCTAAAATAAAGATTATGGAAAAAGAAACAATCACATTAAACGATTTTATTGATAACCCTGAGCATTTTTTTATTATGCTCAGACCTGCATCAAAAAGAAGAAATGACATACACAGCATCGAGATAAATGTGCAGGGATATTCAGATCTGTTCTGTCTGATAATGGATCTGCTCAAAGCCGGGATGCTTGCTTTAGACGGGATTGAAGGAAGCGGGGAAAACATCAGAGACCCTGAAAGATATGTTAGAAGTCTTTTAAGGATAACAGAAATGCTGATTCCCATGGAAGAAGGAGATCTTCTGGATATGCTTTACCAGAAGTATTTAAATGAAAAAAACATAACTGAATCCCAATAATTTTTTTAATAAACGCCGACTTCGGAGGCGTTTTCCAGCCCCGCAGGGCAAGTTGTTTTGAGATGCTGAATTCATTTCAAGCATCTCAAAACACAACTTGCAGGTTTCCTGCGAAACCAATTTTAGAAATAGATTTAATGAAAGGGCTTGATGCCCTTTTTTTATTGTGATGGTTATAAGGTAATTTACTTTAAAGATATATCTGAATAAAGCGGATCCTTATCGTACAGCAGTGTTATTGGTTATGCCTGCAGACTGCAGGGGAGATATATGATGCAATACTTGAGTTGTATCTTAAAATATTTTCTTAGAAGAAAAGACTCAAGTATGCAGGAGTGTAAGTAAGCAAGCATGAGGAAATGCAGGGATTCAAGTATACAAATATGCAAGTTTGGAGCAATGCAAGCAGACAGGTATGTTGGTCTGCAGGTCTGCAAGCCTACAGGGATTTACCTATTTGTATAAGTGTTTTTAAAACCATAAAACCATAAAAATGCTTTTATGGTTTTTCCGGAAACTTTGCGATTTTATTTCAGGCAAACCTTGAATAGATAATTTAATCTCACAATACCAATAAAAATATCTTTTCCAAAGAAAACAGAAAAACGGAAAAAAGAAAAAGAAAGCAATTTCATAAGACGGGATGCAGACAGGCCAAAAGGAATCGGAATAAGTCCCAAAGGGTGGCTTGTGAGGAACGAGCAAGACATTATGCCGAAGTCTTTTTGCCAGACTGGAACAGCCCGTCATATCTTCGTTTTCTTTTTTATTGTTTCTTAAAAAAAAGAATAAAAATCAGTGCTTATGAAAATAGAACATATTGCTGGAATTTTATAATTACAATCCCAGCAAATATTATAACATTGCAAACTGATCTTAAATTAACATTTTAAGCTCGTAATATCTTATTAAGATAATCGTTTAAAAGCATACGCCATAGTGCGGATAGTAAACATAAAATGGAAGATTATGTTTATGGACATGCCCTCCAGACTGCAGTGAAATGATTAATCATTATGGTCGGAGGGCTTTTATTAAAGGCAGGACTAAATCCAATGGTAGGGTTTGTCTTTGCGGTTGAGGTAGCAGTACATCTCTTCCTTCTTGAGTTCTGGAAAGAATTTAAGGGCATCTTCAATGGCATAGTTAGGCAGAAAGGAAATCTCGTCACGGACAGCCTTAATTACTTTTTCACGACCATAAAAACGCACGATTTCGTTAATTTGATCCTGACCACCACGCTCCACAATACGGGCAATAACCATTTTATATCCCCCGTCCCAATCAATACTGTCGAATCTAAAATCCCAGAAGAATTTAGGGTGAAGATTGGGTATGTCTCTAGTTAATTTATCCATTGTTTTTTTAATAATGGTTAGTATCAAATATAAGCAATTTCTGCTGAATTACCTGCGAAAACCTCTCTTTTTATTGGGGTTAATTGGTAAATCCTGGCTTTCTGATTTAAATTTATATAAAGGATTTTTTACTGCCAGTTCCAGACGTTTTTTAATATTTTTCCAGCTTTGCTCTTTTTCTTTTAATACATCTACGCCATCAAAGGTGGTAATCTTGTCATATGTTTGAAGACCTATTGATGCCCAATATGGGTCTTTATCATATTTTCTCTGATAGGCTTGAAGGTAGAACTTTAAAGGTTCTTGTTCAAGCATAAAGTACATATCGACAAAATCCTTGTATCTGTTACCGCTCTGATGGATTGCGTGGAGTTTCATTGCTCCAATGTCTTCATTGGAAATCATGCGGACTCCTTCCGTTGTTTCTACAGAATTTAGAAGAGGGTAATTGTGTGTAAGAATGTCTACTTTTATATTATCAATGTAGGTAAGAACTGTATTCTCCAAGAGTCTGCTTTCTTCTTTATCTGCACCGTAAGTATCATGCAGATATTTGAGCATCATCTGCGAATGAAAATCTTTTGTTGTGAAAAGATCTATATCTACCGATAAGCGGTGTCCTAATCGTAAGGCTAATGCCGTACCGCCGACCAGTACATGTTCCTTCAGTTTTTCATCTTTCATAAGCCTTTGGAGAAGTTCCCACATCTGCTCAGTAACCGTTTCTTTGTAAAGCATAGTTTTATATTTTCAGAAAATTAATCCTGAAAAAGACCTGCTTTTTAAAAGGGTCTTTTGATGGCTTTACTTGGCATCGGATGTCCGATTTTAAAGGTTTAAGATTGCTTTAGGAGCAAATAAGCCAAATGCTTCAAAACACTGCCATGATCTTCCAAGTTGGAGTGAAATTGCCGATTATAAAATATATTGGGCTTTAAGTAATACCAATTATTAAAGTCATGGAAAATGAAGAAAGAAAGAATCCGCATAAAGGAGGCAGGCCTCCGAAAATAGATCCCGCCCTGCATCGCTATTCCATCAGCCTTACCGCAGAAGAAAATGCACGTTTCCTGTCTCTTTTTGAAGCATCTGGAATGCGTGTAATGGCGCACTTTATTACAGCCTGTGTTTTTCAAAAGGGAGTCAAAATAGTCAAGATCGATAAAGCGACAATGGATTATTATATGCGCCTGACCGCATTTTATAGCCAGTTTAGGGCAATCGGGGTTAATTACAATCAGGTTGTGAAGATTTTATATCAAAAATTTTCCGAAAAGAAAGCCTCGGCATATCTGTATAAACTGGAAAGGCAGACTGCAGAATTTGCCGTTTTGTCCCAAAAGATCATATCACTCACAGAGGAATTTGAAGAAAAGCACATGAAAAAAGAGTCTTGATCTGATAGCGAAAATTCCAAAAGAAGTAAGTCTATAAAAGTGTTTAATTTATTCCCAATGTATGAAACATGATTTTCAGTGTACCATATATAAAGAATTGATAAGATACATCTTATATATTTATTTAATTGCTCTTTATCGAAAAAATCCACCTTTCGGTTATGTTCTGCCAAAGCTTTAATTAATTGCATTGGGTGTCGGTTGGCAATTTTTGTTTTGAATATTATGACTTTAAAAGACAAAGAGTACCAGCGGTTGCTAATATTGTAATGACTTCAAAATGCATTTTTATATTTATTAAAATAAGTGTAATGATGTGTAATCAGTAAAGATCGTGAAAGCGGTCTTTTAAAGTTTAGAGCAGGAGGTGCGAGATGGCAAATGAAGAAAAAGATAAAAGAAATATCAGTGTAGACAGAGCCTTAATAAAGCCAAATACTAAGGGGTTAAATATAACTCTTGAGCAAAGAGAAAATGTATTTAATGATCAGAAAGAAAAAGCGAAAAACAATCAGGTAAAATTAACTATTGAAGAATTACGAAGCTGTAAAGGTTTTGAAACAGTTTCAGAATCGGAGGGGCAGGAGATAATCGATAGCCTGTTTCAATTAGCAGTAATAGTTTATAATTTTTAAAACTAAAAAGATGAGTATAGAAAATTTCAAAAAATTCCAAAAAGAAAAACTAGCTCAAAAGAACGAGGTAAAAGAAATTTGGGGCTACACTAGGGTAAGCTCTAAACTACAGTTAGTAAATAATAGTCTGGAAGAGCAGAGGAGTGAAATAGTTCAGTTTGCATCTAAGAATGGCTACACACTTAAAAATATACTTGGAGGTACTTATGAAAGCGCCTCGGGAGATTTCACAAGAAAAGAGTTTACAAAACTACTGGAAGAAGTTAAAAGCTCAAAACAGAAACCCTTTGCAATTGCCATCAAATTTATCAGCAGGTTCTCCAGAACAGGAGGTAATGCTATTACTATTGTACATGAACTAGTGGATAAACTGGGTGTTCATTTGATTGAGACATCATCAGGACTCTGCACCAATGATGAATACAGTAAACTGGATATTTACAGCAAGCTGTTGGATGCCAGAAGGGAAAACATGGACAGGTTAGAGAAAACAATTCCGGGCATGAAAGCACTGCTTAGATCAGGCAACTGGCTGGGCAAAGCTCCCAGAGGTTATACAATGAGAGGGAGAAAAGTAGGAGACTATGCCTTAATGCAGGACACGCAGTCTATTACAATCAATCAGGAAGGAGAGGTTTTAAAAAAGGCATGGAAATGGAAACTTGCAGGGGAAAGAGATTATGTGATCAGACAGAAACTTGAAAAACTGAATTTGATTATTTCAAAACAAGGGATTAGTTCCATGTGGCGAAACCCATTTTACTGCGGGATCTTAGTTAATGCATTAATTGAAGAACCAGTGAAAGGAAACTGGGCGGGTCTGGTTAGTGAGGAAGATTTCCTGAAAGTTGATAACATGCTTTCGGAAAACAGCGTAATTCCAGTTAAAGAATATTGTAAAACTAAAGTCAATGAGTTTAGACCACTTACAGGATTTTTAAGATGCGAGTGTGGTTGCCTGCTTACAAGTTATGAAGTTCGAAAAAAGAAAGCACACTATTACAAATGTCAGAAGTGTAAAAATGCCAGTTTTAATGCTCTGACTACTCAAAAATCAAAAACGGAGGGGTTGAATGATTCTTTCGAAAGGTTATTGTCAAAATATACATTAGACTCACGATTTGTACAGCCTTTTAAAATGCAGTTGAATAAATTTTTTGAAGATGTAAACACAGAAGCTAAAGAAGAAATGAAAAGCTTACTTGAAAAGAAAAAAGATGTTGAAACTAAAATTGAGAATTTGGATAAACGCTATTTTGAGAACTCAAATTTTGGAGATGAAAAATACAATAGATATGCGCTTCAGTTTGAGACCGAACTGAAGATGATTGAAACCCATATACACTTGAATGCAAAAAAAATATCTAACCACAGCAGGCATATCGATAAGGTAGTAGAAAAAGTCTCGAACATCAGTAAATACTGGAAAGAAGGAAATATCGAAAGTAAAATCAGAATTCAAAACTTGGTATTTCCTGAAGGATTGTTAATTAGGGCTGAAAACAGGCAATATCTAACCGATAAAGTGAACTTAGTTTTTGCGTTAGTCTCAACGTTTTCAAGGGTTGAAGGAGATAATAAAAAACAAAAAACCCATCAAAATTTTGATGGGTTGTTCTCTGTAGCGGGAACAGGACTCGAACCTGTGACCTTCGGGTTATGAGCCCGACGAGCTGCCTACTGCTCTATCCCGCGATGTTTCGGGTGCAAAGATACACACTAAATACGGTTATGCAAATAATTTTAGTACTTTATTTTTTATAATTTTTACAAAAGACGACTTTTCTTAGATTTTATAATCTAATAATTCTTGGTAAACGTTTCCTTTTAAGCCTAATAGCGTGCCAAATGCAGGTTCGGTTTTTATACCGCTTTCTTTTAGTTTTATGATGGCTAATCTAAAGTTTTCGTCTCTAGAACGAAGAATTTGGTCTTCAATAAGCATATGTCTGTAGCCATTTTGAAGTTCGGTCGGAGTATTTTGTCCGAAGATTTCTATTTCGAAGGCCTCAATAAAGAAGTTTGCAACAACCGATTCCTTATTGTCAATCACAATTTCTCGAATCGAAAAACGGTTTTCTTTTTCGAATAAATGTTTAATTCTTTCAATAAAAGCAGATTTGTTTTGCCAATAACAGACAATATCCAAATCACTGTCTTCAATATCAATATTTATAGGAATCGTACCAACCAAAATAGGATCAAACTCAGCAAGTTTTTCTAAAACGTCATGTTTGGTTAAAACATGAAATGCAGCTTGCTGTTTTGAATTTCCAGTTTTTAAATAAGATAAGTCTCTGAAATTAATCATTTATGATCTTGTTTTTTTCTTCGTTGATTTCTTGTTCTAATCTCTTGTTGATATCGATTTTAGCTTTTGTGAAAACAAAAATAGTAGTTCCGTATTCTCTGGCGTATTGATTTTTTATCTGACCGCCAATAACAGCCGTTTCAAAATACGGACTTGTTTCTTTCAGTTCTTCATTGTTTTTGTCATATTCCTTAACACGAATGAGGTTTTTGTACTGAATGCTAAGATCAAACCAATTGAGATAATCGGCATTGAAAGAAACCGCTTTGATTCCTTTTTTAGAATAAAAATTAATAGCGCCCGCTTGTCCGTAATTATCGCAAAGCACAATAGTTTCTTTTTGGTTAGGCAATAATGCGTAAAGCGAATCTGATTTTCTCGCCAATTCTTTCCAACCTAGCATATCGGCAAAATCCTGAGGCAAATGATGGTCTTTTCCGTCTTCCCAGCGCAGCATTCCCATTTTTTTGTATTTCTCGGGATGCGCCACTATATATTCAGGACTTTTGTTTGGAAAAGCAATGTTGTACATCGGAATAAAAAACAATAACGGAATCAGGATAAAAACAGGTTTTAGAAAACGTTTCCATCCATTGTTTAGAATTTCAGATAAAAATACAGCTCCAAAAGCAATATAAATCGGGTATAATCCTATAGCGTAATAGGCCTTTGCTTTGAAATAAATAAAAATCAAAAGCGTGAAAATAAACGCTGCAAAAAACAATTGGTACTTTTTGAAAGGTTGGTAAAACAAAACCGCATAAAGTCCAGCTAAAATCACCAATAATCCTCCAATAAAAAAGAGAATCTGTTCTTTTATAAAGTCGACTCTATCTACATTGACTAATTGTGTTTCAGCTAATTCTTTCATATGATGTACAATCGGAAAATGATTGCTGTACTGCCAGTAAAGATTTGGCAGAATTAGTATTAACCCTAAAATAAGGGCAAAATAAAACTCTTTTTTTGCGAGTATCTTTCGTTGTTTAGAAAGTAAAATAGCGGGAATTAATCCGAGAAATAAAAACACGATATTGTACTTGTTCAGGAAACCAAAGGCGAAAGTTATTCCGGCGAAATAAATCCATTTTGTGTTTTCTGAAGTAATGTATTGTATGAGAAAATAATAAAATGCAGTCCAGCATAAAACGTCGAAAGAATTGGGCTGATATAATGTGTTGAGACGAAGCAAACACGAAAACAAAACGCATAAAGCACCAAGGATTAAAGCATAAAGATTTCCTTTTAAAAGTTCTATAGTTTTCCAGACAATTAAAAGCGTCAATGCGCCAAATAGGGCAGGGAAGAACTTGATCCAGAAAACCGAATTCCCTAGCAGATAAATAATATACGAAAACCAAGAAGTAACAGGCGGAACAGATAAATAGCCCCAAGCCAAATGATGTGCCTGATCAAGATGTAGATATTCGTCACGCTGTAAATCGTATTCTGGACTAATTAAAATATATTGGAGAATGAATTTTAAAACAATAAATCCGAATAAAATTAGGTTTCTTTTGGACATATAGATTTTGGTTTCTTAGGTTTCTTTGGCTTTTGTGTTATAAGTGGTTTCAAATCAACATTTAATTCTGTAGCTAAGATAGGACTTATTTTGATTTTAGAATATTCGGAATGTTTCTGAGTAAAATGGTGTAAAGTGCAGTTGTTTAGATATTTATGGTTTTAAGATGTCAGTTGAATTAACATTTTTATTACCTTTAGTATCAAGCAAATAACTTTAAAAGAAAATACCATGAAAAAGAAATTATTGATTTTAGTTGTCTTTTTAGGGACAATTTCATTTACAAATGCACAAAGTATAGGAGACGTTACAAAAGCGGCGAGTAAGGCGTCGACGGCAGCGGTACCAGGTTTTGATGTTGCTAGTTTAGCGAATCAGGTTATGGGTGTGCTATCTCCAAAATTAAAATTAACAGATGCTCAAAAACCGGTGGTAAATTCATTGGTAAATGAAACTCTAAACAAAAAGAAGAATATTTTACCTACAATGGCTACTGACAAAGCGGGCTATACTTCTAAAATGACTACCACTAGAGAGTCTTTTATATCCAAAATGAAAAAGAATGTAAGTCCAACGCAATTTGATGCACTTACGGCTTTATTGCCAAAATCGGCTTCGGCGGTAACGCCATTGGCAAAAATGCTCTATTAAAATAGCATGAAATAAAAAAAGCAAAATAGAAATCTATTTTGCTTTTTTTATTTTGAGTCTTTTAGAAAAAGTCTTGAATTTAAAGGTCTTATTCTTCGACAGTTTCAAATTCCATGTGATCAATTACTTCTGCTTCTGGCTTTTCTGGTTTAGAAGCTTTCAAAGTATTGAATCTTTCCAACATTTCTGTTTCGCCTTCTTCACCGCTGAAATATGGGAAAACGTCCATAATTGGTGTTTCTGTAATAGCAGGAATAGAATATTCGCCCATTGTATTTTTCATTATGTGAAGTGTGTTGTCATAAGCTTCACGAACGTCATTTGCCTGAACCAGCATGTACATGCTCGTTTTTCTTTCCTTACCGCTTTCTTCATCATAAGCGATTAAAGTGATTTTAGACTTAAACCATCTGTCTGCATTTTCAAAAGGATGAATTTCAGCATAATTTGCCACTTTGATCGCCGTGATTTTAAATTCTTCACTCGTATAAGCGGCCATTTCTTCGGTCATTCTTTTTTCAGCTTCTGTATAAGACAAAGCATCAACCAAATAGGGCTCGGTTAAAACTTTTTGTCCTCCAGTTTCATCTGTCTTTCTATATTTTACTTTGCATTCGTACCAAATTGCGCTCATCTCTTTTTTAATTTTAAGGATGCCAAAGATAAATCTTACTGCAAAATAAATAGTTAAATCTTCAAATAGATATTCACAATTTTAAATGATTTTTGCTAATGTTTTGAGATTCTGAAAGTTGTGTTTTTTAATGGTGAAAATGATTTGTAATCACATTCATTCTTTTCTATTTTTGCTTAAAATTAAAAATATTTTCTTCCTGTTTTTAATTTAAATATTTGTAATTCAATTGTTTATTTTCTTGTTTTAAAAATTAGCAAAAAAATAGGAAAATTTCTAAATCCAAAAAATCAATTTGTTCGTAAGTACCAATAACAATGGCTGGGGATGAGGTTGAATTCAAATGGTATTGGTTTTTGGAGCATATTGAATTCTTGCATTTCCAGCAATTGTTTTTATAAATATTAAAAATAAAGGTTTGGGAAAATTAAACGTTCAAAAGTTAAAAGAGACTTTAAAATATCTGGAAAGCAAACAGCGTGAATTAAAGAGACAAAATCAAGATGATACGCGAAGCCTGGAATCGATGATTAAATATTTAAAAAAAGATATGATGGAGCAGCACGATTTGTCTGATCATCATCAATTGATAAAACAAGAAATAAAAGACACCGAAACTTTTATTGAGAACGTCAAAAATATCATCAAAATCAATTCTTAAAACAGTTTAGTATTGTAGAATTTTACTTTTATTCCAATTTAAATTTTTCGGTTTTGCAATCCAGAATCAGTTTGTGGTTTAGGAATAGTTTGTTGCCAATCATTCCTTGCATTCCCGAACGTTTCATTAAGAATTTTTGCAGGTCTGAAGTACCTTCGATATAAGTAACTTCAGAAAGGTGTATAATGGTTTTTTGAAATTGTATTTTCTTTTTCGCGGAAGCGGAATAAACAATTAACGTATTTCCCCACGAATTTCCTTTTTCGGTTTTTACAACGCTATTTTTATTGCGGTATTCCTGCCAGATTTCTTTTGTAGTAATCAATTCATAACCACTAGTTCCAGAATCGTAAAGCAGTTTTAATTTTTTATTTTCGATGGTAGAAGGAATAAGAATTTTACGTTTTTTAAATTCAAAATCAACAAAATCATCTTCTTGAATTTTTTCGATGAAAGAGCATTGATTGTTTTTAAAATCTAAAACAGTAATTCGTTTTTCTAATAAATCGGTTCCAATTGTACCAATTATATTTACGGCTTTTAAATCGTCAAAATTTATTTTTTCGCCATAATTCAAAACTTTAAACGTATCTGAAATTACATTCATATTTTCGATTGTGAAAGCAGTAGAAATCGACAAGTTTTCATTGTCAATTTTCGGCTGATTTTGAAATTTTTCAGCGATAGATTCTAATGATTTTTTGTAGAAAACAGTAATAGGCGAACCCGAATCAAATTGCATGTAAAATGTCCGACTAATTCCTTTTATTTTAACAGGTAAAAGCAAAGCAGAATGTGAGTTGTCATTGCTTGAAATCCATTTTATTGGAATTTTTTCTGCAATTCCCGAAACCTTCAAATAGTTCTCTGGCGGAGTGAATTTCTTTTGGAAATATAAATATCCTCCCAACAAGAATAAAACGATAATAATTAAAAATACGGATGCAATTTTCTTAAATAATTTCATGGTCTGTTTTTTCTGCAAGATTCGGATTTCGATTCGGATTTTCGCGAAAAAACAATACGACAGTTTTACGTCATTTTTATGACTTGCCTTATAAGAAGTTGTTCTTCAGTTTTATGGCCAATTCTTGTTTTTGGTTTAAACTGATTCCGTTTAGAACAACAATCAGCAGTTTTAAGCTAAGAATAGCAATTAATGGAATAATAAAAAGCGGAAATTTTAAAGTAAACGAATTTTGGATAAACGGACTTGCAATCATTAAAACTGAAAGAATAAGACTTAAAACAATTTGGAGACTTACAATTTGTTTGCCTATTTCTTTGTTTGTTGAATCTTGGGTTTTATACGTTAAAATTAAAGGAAAAATAACGCTTCCAAACGGAATAATAAGTCCAGATAAAACAGAAAGATTGATCAGTTTGGCTCTTTCGATCTGTGTGTTTTCTTTTTTAAAAGCAAGATTTTCTGGATTGGTTTCAAGAGCTTCGGCAAGTGTTTTTAAAGTAAAACCTTTGAGTATATTTCCAGCTTCAATTCTTTGTATAGTTCGCAACGAAAGACCCGATTTTTCGGCAAGTTCATTTTGAGTCATGTTTTTTTCTTCTCTCAAAAATTTAACTTTATTCTTCATTGCTTTAAGTTGCTGGTATAAAAACGAAATTAAGAAAAAACTTTTGAGAAAATCGGTTAAAAGGATCTTAGGATTATAGACCAATTCGAAGTTTTAATAAAAAATTAAGTTTTTTACTTTAACAAAAATCACTAACTTGTTGTGTAATAAAATATTCCTTTAATGTTGCAGTCTTAAAATTTCCCAATTATGCGAGTATCCGTTGTCCGAAAAAATGTAAAGTTTTTGCCCGATTCAAGAAGAGTTGTTGCCCGATATTTTATGAACGGGCAGGAAAGGACCCAGCAAATGATAGTTCGGATAATGATGCTGGATGAGAAACAGGTGCTGCAGACTTTGGAACAGACGCTTCGCGAATTTGCGAGAAGACATCGAAATATTTCGGCTGTATTCTTTAGACACTGCGAAAGAATAAGACCAATTATAGAAGGAATGCAGATTGACTATGAAGCCATGTCTCTAGACCGAAAAATGCTCATTGGGTCTTATTGCACGATGGAATATGCCATAGAATCGGCTGCGATTTTTAATCCTTCTATTGTAGAAGATTTTGATCAGACGGGGTTAGAAATGGGAGAAAAAAGGGTTATAATTTCTTTTCGTGCAACGGGAGAAGGCCATATCTCATCGATTGTTTTTAGAAGAGCCATTTTAGATCGCGACAATAATCTGCATATCATGAAAATAGGAAGTCATATTGATCAGGCAGAAATTGAGCATAAAACATTATTTAATAAAGAGCGATTTTTGACTAAGCTGTATGAAATGCATACAACCGATAAATATATTGCTCAGATTATGCAGGATCTTCCTGATGAATTTGAATTTGCTGTTCTTAAAAATATGCTGATTGAGGCTTTAAAAGATCCTTTGATTCGCGAAGAAAGAAAGGTAGCGTTGGAAGAGATTTTGTGGCTGGCAAATTCTTTTTATGATTTGCAGTTCAAACATGATTCGGATATAACAGAACGTGTTATTTTTCCGATTTCTGATTCTGAAAGCCGCGGAATAGAAGATGCTCGTTTTGTACGTTTTTTTGATGATAACGGCTCAGATCGTGTTATGGCAACTTATACTGCATATAACGGACACACAATCCTTCCCAAATTAATTTCTACTGAAGATTTTTATAGTTTTAGAGTTATGCCACTTCATGGAGAAGGAGCACAGAACAAAAATCTGGCGTTGTTTCCGAGAAAAATAAAAGGCAAATATGCCATGCTGGCGAGAATTGACGGCGTGAACAATTATATTATGTATTCTGATCGTGTCACGCAGTGGAATACGCCAATTCTTTTGCAAAAGCCTAAATTTACTTGGGAATTGACTCAGATAGGAAATTGCGGTTCTCCATTATGGACAGAAGAAGGCTGGCTTGTTATTACGCATGGAGTTGGTACAATGAGACGTTATTGTATTGGTGCTTCGCTATTTGATCTTGATGATCCTTCAAAAGAAATAGGGAGACTTACAGAACCTTTGCTTTCTCCTTTGGAAGATGAGCGAGAAGGATATGTGCCAAACGTAGTGTATTCCTGTGGAGCTATTATTCATAACAATAGTTTAATTCTGCCTTATGCTGTATCAGATTATTGTTCAACTTATGCAGTGGTAGATATGGCAGAATTATTAGAGGCGCTTAAGAAAAGTAAGTGAGACTTGTTTTTATTTAGCATTTATTGAAGATTATATTTGTTTTAGCAAGTTTATAATCTTTAAAAATTAAGGCAGTCTTAAGATGAAAACAGGTATAAATACGCGGTGATAAATTCCCGAAACTTTATACATTCGCCGAAATTGAAAAACTGATTAACCCCTTAATATTGGTTTTTTATATTTAGAAGTATTAGCAGCGATTAAAAACAAACGGCTAAAACAATGAAATTTGTAAAAGGACAAGAGGTATCCTACACTGCAATAAGTGGGAGATCTTACAAGGGAACCATAATCGAAAGAAAAATGGATTTAAAGAAGGGATTTATCATAAAATCGACTTCAAAGGAGAGGGATTTTCATTATCTCATCGAAATACAAAAGTACGGCACGACCGAGAAAATTCTATGTGCCGAAAATCATCTTAAATTATTGGAAAAGAAAAAACGTGCAGTAAAGAAGGTGGCTTAATCTTAGAACATAGTTTTTGATTAAATCTCTCAGAGATCAGATGCCATCTTTTAATCCAATTCTTTTTAAACTGTTGATGATTTTAAAAACAATTTCATCAGAAAACATAAAACTGAAAAGCGTTTCTTTTATTTCTGTCGCAGTTTGTGGCTGTAGTTCTAGAAGGTTGTTTAGATATATTTTTGCTTTTGCGTCTTCACTAAGCAGCGATAAAGAAACGGCTTTTAGTAAAGGATCCCAAATGGTCTCTTCAAAGTCCATTTTTTCTGCCCAGTATAAAGACTTTTGATATTCTTTTTTATGGATGTAATAGTACCAATATCCAACATTAATCCACCACGGATGCGCAGGATTTGCATGTACAGCATTTTCTAATAAATTAAATCCTTTTTCAAAATAGCCTGCAAAAATCAATACACAGCCAATTCCTGCTGTTATACCAGAAGAATTTGGATTTATTTTCAGGCATTGTTCTGCGGTAGAAAGACAGTCGTCCTGATCTTTTTTAAAGCAGTTTATAATAGTCAGCGCATACCAAGCCTGTTGGCAATTAGGGTCAATATTTAAGGCTTTTGTAATGCAGTGGCTACTTTTTTCAATTGTTTTTTTGCAATTGTCTAATCCTAGGGCAATAGAAGCCAAATGCATTTCACCCAGCATTGCCCAAGCAATTGCATGGTTTGGATCCAACTCTACAGCTTCGGTTAAATTGGATAGAGCATTAGCAAAATTTTCAATAGAATAAGAACGCTGATATTCATGATAACTGCAAATTGCCCGTAAAATACCAGAGTTGTTAGATATTTTAGATGGCGCGGTTTTTACCATTTCATTAAAAATAACACCATAATAACCGCCCATAGTAGAAACAATATCCTTTACTATTTCATTTTGAATTCTAATACCATCATCTAGGGTTGCAGGTGTGAACAATTTGGTCATTACAAACTTTCCAGAAGAAGGGTTTATTAGATTAATTCTTATTTGCAGTTTGTTATTAATAATTTGAATATGCCCTGTAATAATAAAATCGGCTCCAATTAAATTGGCGGCTTCTAGAACATTTTCATTAATTTTTGAAATGATATCAGACGGGAAATGACCTATTACAGAGATGTCCTGAAAACGGGAAAGTTCTGCACTGATTTCTTCGGAAAGAATTTGAGAAAAAGCCTCTAAATCTGGTCGTTGATCGATGGTTTTAAAAGGGAAGACTGTAATAACAGGATTGCTTTTATTGGTACTGATAGGAAGCTCGGCAGGTCTCAGTTTATTATTATGAATAAATTCAGGAACGTAACCGCCCTTTGGGACATGAATAATAAGGGGATTATCTTTTCCGTCAGAAGAATAATATTCAGTTAGTAATTTTCTTAATCTTCCTGCATGAATGCGAACCATGGCATCATCATGGGGATTAAAATGGGAAGGTCTACTTAACGCATTTACCGCTATAGAATATTCTTTAATAAACTGCTGCCTTTGATCTATAGTTTCTGTGACAATATAGCGTAGAAAATTACTTAAAAGCGTTGAGTTCTTAAAAGAATAGAATTTTAATACATTTTCCAGCTCATTATAAATTTTATCCGAGGGGATTTTTTTTGTAGACTCCATAATAAATTATTTGAAAATTATTAATGTCAAAAAAAAGTCACTGGGGCGTATAAAATGTTAAAGACCAAATGCTTATGATGTTATAAATTTATGAAAATATTTAACATGTTAGTATTATTTATCTGATATTTTAACGGTTAAATGTAACGGTTAATAACTCTAATAGTGCAATTGTATTAATTATATTTGTTTGATAATCAGGTGAAAACTGGGTTTTGTTTCTTTTTTTAACCAAAAAAGACTGTAATGTATAGGTGTTGAAATTTTTGCATTCCCGTACTAAAAGCTTTTAGGATCAGATGAAAGCTTTTAAGGTGAATAAAAATTCGTACTGAGAAATATCAATTTTTTAAAATAAAAATGACTTTTATTTTAAGCCAGGACTGCAAAAATCAGATTAAAAGTTTATCCCATAATAAACAAACTATAATCATTATGAAAAAAAGATTTTTGCAAATGACAGCTATGAGGCATTATGTCCTCATAATTTGTTTTCTCATTTCTGCTTTTGTTCAGGCTCAAGATGAAGGGAATAAAAGCATGGAAATCTACGGATTTATTATGACTGATATTGGTTATAATTTTAATCAGATACAGTCAGATTGGTATGATGTTGTAAGACCGACAAAACTTCCTGCCTATAAAGACCAATACGGACCAGACGGCAGTTACTACGCTTCTGTGCGCCAAACCAGATTAGGGTTTAAAAATTACTTTGATACAGGAATTGGCGAATTAAAAACTCATTTTGAATTCGAGTTGTTCGGTACAGGTGTCGATGCCGGACAAACTACTTTTCGTTTGCGTCATGCTTATGCTGAATTAGGAAAATTTGGAGCTGGACAAACGTGGAGCCCTTTTATGGATATTGGCGTATTCCCGAATTCGCTCGAATATTGGGGACCTACGGGAATGGTATTTTTTAGAAATATTCAAATACGTTATATGCCAATTCAAGGCGATACTCGATTAACGATTGCATTAGAAAGACCAGGAGCAAGTGCCGATCAGGGAGATTATGCGAATCGTGTGGAACTCCAAGGAGTAAAGGCAAGATTTCCGCTGCCCGATCTTTCGGCAGAGTACCATTATGGTACAAGATGGGGTTATATTGAATTAGCAGGTATTTTGAGAAAAATCGAATGGAAAGATATGAATAACGATCAGTACGATTTGTCTGGAGATGCTATAGGCTGGGGACTTAATTTAAGCACCAATATCAATTTTAGCGAAAATGATGTTTTTAGAGGACAGGTTGTATATGGAGAAGGTATACAAAACTACATGAATGATGCTCCTGTTGACATCGGTATTAAAAACAATTTTGGCAACCCTGTAACTCCCGTAAAAGGTGTTGCGCTTCCTCTGGTTGGTGTTGTCGCTTTTTTAGATCATACTTGGAGTGACAAGTTTAGCACCGCATTAGGATATTCTATGATTGATATTGACAATTCAGACGGACAAACAGATGATGCCTTTAAAAAGGGACAATACGTTCTGGGAAACCTTTTGTTTACTCCTGTAAAGAATTGCATGGTCGGAGTTGAATTTCAGTGGGGTAACCGCGAAAATTTTAATGACGGATGGAGTACTTCAATAAATAAAATTCAGTTTTCTTTTAAATATAATTTTTCACAATCATTTTATAAAAGAATTCAGTAAAAGCCTTTTGTTTTTTAATTAATAAAAAAAAGAAAATATGTGTAAAACTGTACAATACCTGCTATTGTTCGGATTGTCTTTAGGCATTCTTAATGCTCAAACCCGAACTGAAAAAGATCTTCTAGGAGAAAAACAAATCCCTGCAAATGCTTATTACGGTGTGCAGACAGCACGTGCGTTAGAAAATTTTCAGATAAGTAGCTTGACTACGCAATCTTATCCTGATTATGTAAAAGCCTTTGCAATGGTTAAATTAGCAGCGGCACGCGCCAATGCTGATGTCGGTCGACTTAAAAAAGATAGACTTGCTGCGATAGAAAAAGCTTGCCAAGCTGTAATTGACGGCAAATATCATGATCAATTTTTGGTCGATTTGTATCAAGGTGGTGCTGGTACTTCTGCCAATATGAATGTAAACGAAGTTTTAGCCAATATTGCATTAGAACTGAGCGGACATAAAAAAGGAGAATATCAATACATTGAGCCTCACGATGATCTTAATATGGGACAATCAACAAATGATGTGTACCCAACAGCGATAAAAGTGGCGTTGCTGCTTCATAATGACAAATTGCTTAAAGAGGCAGATCTTTTGGCTAAAGCTTTCCATAAAAAAGGTGATGAATTTAAAGACATCCTAAAAATGGGAAGAACCGAAGGGCAAGATGCTGTACCAATGACAGTAGGCCAGGAATTTCATGCCTTCGGGAATCAGCTTGACGCAGAAATTAGTGCTTTAAAAAAGGCAGAAGTTTATTTATGCGAACAAAATATGGGAGCTACAGCAATCGGGACAGGAATTACAGCTTCTCCAGGTTATGCTGAAAAAGTAGCTGAGCATTTGGCAAAAATTACAGGAAAACCAATTGTAATGAGCAAAGATCTTATTGCCGCCACAACTAGCCAACAAGGTTTTGTAATGTATTCTTCTACACTAAAAAGCATGGCAGTTGCTTTGGCAAAAATAAGCAGCGATTTGATCATTTTGGCTTCTGGTCCTCGTACTGGTTTTTTCGAAATCAATTTGCCAGCACTTCAGCCTGGATCTTCAATTATGCCAGGAAAAGTAAATCCGGTTATGCCAGAATTGATGAATCAATTGTGTTTTAAAGTAATGGGGAATGATTTGACCGTAACGGTTGCCGCACAATCTGGTTTATTGCAGTTAAATGCTTTTGAACCTGTTCAGGCCATTGCCATGATGGAATCTCAAGGATTATTTTTTAAAGCAATGCCATTGTTTAGAAAAAACTGTATTGATGGCATTACAGTAAACAAAGACGTTTTGGCGCATTATATGGATAGAAGTGTTGGTGTTGTAACAGCTCTAAATCCTATTCTAGGTTACGAAAAAACAACAGAATTGGCCAAAGAAGCACTAGCAACCAATAAAGGAATCTTAGAACTTATACGTGAAAAGAAATTGCTGACAGAAGATCAAATTAAAAAACTGCTTGATCCAGCAACTTTAACAGGCCAAAAATAATCTTCAATCAAAAACGACAAAATGATGAAATTAAATATCAACTTTTACAAAAAAATACTTTTACTGCTGATATTGTCATTGAATATGAGCATGTTCGCACAGGTTAAACCTAAAGTGCTAATATTGGCAACTGGCGGAACAATTGCCGGTTCTGCTAAAACTGGAGTACAGTCAGGATATACTTCGGGTCAGGTTACTATTGATGCGATGGTAAATGCAATTCCCGATGCTTTAAAAGTGGCAGATATAAAAGGCGAACAAATAGCAAATGTTGGATCTCAGGATATGTCATTTGAAATTATGCTGAAAGTAGCTAATCGAATTAATGAATTGGCTAATAGCAACGATGTAGACGGTTTTGTAATCACGCACGGAACCGATACGATGGAAGAAACGGCCTTTTTTTTAAATCTAACTACAAAAACAGATAAACCAGTTGTGCTTGTAGGATCAATGCGTCCGTCAACAGCGATTAGTGCAGACGGACCTTTAAATCTTTATAATGCGATTGCTGTAGCTGGCGATCCTAAAGCAAAAGGACGCGGAGTGCTTTTGGTGATGAATGATTGGATTCATTCAGCACAATCTTTAACAAAAGTGAGTACAACGGCTGTTCAGACTTTTATGTCTCCGCTTCGTGGACTTATCGGTATTACTTCTTACGGAACAAACGATTTCTTTAATTACCCTAGTCAAAAATTTGGGAAAAACTCAGAATTTGATGTAAAAGGTGTTAGCTCTTTTCCTCGCGTAGATATTATTTATGCCGATGCCGATATGAAGTCAGATTTAATTGATGCTTCGATAGAACGTGGTGCTAAAGGAATTGTAATTGCTGGGGTTGGAAACGGAAATATGAACAAAGCTTCGCTAGATGCTTGTGCAAGAGCCAGTAAAAAAGGAATTATCGTAGTTAGAAGCACACGTGTTGCAACTGGACTTGTAAGCCGTAATGTAGAATGCAATGATGATGAACTTGGACTTATCGCTTCATACGCTTTGAATCCGCAGAAATCTAGAATCTTATTGTCGGTAGCATTATTGAAACAAAGAAGTTTAGCAGAACTCCAAAAGATATTTGAAGAATATTAAAAAGACCTGTGTTTACGAACAAATTTTTGAACCTGTTTGTAAAAGGAAATAATCTTATATCAACTTGAAAATTAAATGTATATGAAAAGTAAAATAATTACAAGAGGGGTTCTTGCAGGATTCTGTGTTTTATTGATTTCCTGCAATACAAAAAAGGACGAAAATACTGTAATTGACTTAAAAGAAGTTAAGAAGCAAATTCAGGCAAAAGAAAATGAATATGCAGCAACATACAATGCTGGCCAGCTGAAAGAGATTGGATATTATGCAGACGATGCAATCACTTTTTATCAGAACAGGCCACCAATTATTGGTAAAGAGGCGAGATATGAATTTTTAAAATCAGATTTAACTAATAATACCAATACAATATCATTTGAAACCAAAGAAGTTTTTGTTTCTAAGGATGGCAATATGGTTGTAGAAATAGGATATTATAAAGTGACTGATTCAACTAAAACGCCAATTAATACCGGAAACTACATGAGCTTTTTCGAAAAAAGAGATGGCAAATATGTGTGCGTAAGAGATATGAGCGCTTCTGATGGATTGGTAGAGTAAATAGCCTTTTTGCACAATAAACTTATAAAATAAAGATATGAAAAAAATACTATTTGTACTGTCGTTAGCTTTTGGATTGAATGCCGTAGCGCAGACTTCTGTTGACGAGATTAATTTAATCCAAGACCTTTATGGGAAATCGAAAGCCGATGTAGTCGAAGAATACTTAAACTTATCTGATACGCAAGCTGCAGCATTTAAACCTATTTATGATAAATATGAAACGGAACGCAAAGCCTTAAGTCAGCAAAAGATTCTGATTTTAGAAGATTACGGAAAGAATTATGCCACCTTGAGTGATGCGAAAGCAACAGAATTAACTTCAAAGAATTTGAAATACAATCAAGAATCTGAAAAACTCCTTGCCAAAACACATTCTAAATTGGTAAAAGTTATTGGTGGAATCAATGCGGCAAAATTTGTACAGCTCGAGCAGTATTTGCAAGTGACTATACGAGCAGAGATTCAAGATGTTATTCCTTTCATTGGAGAATTGGATAAAACCAAAAAACACTAGCCGATTTCTGGGTACAGAGTAGAAAGTATAGAAAGAATCATTTTCTACTCCTCTTATTAATATTTTATACTCTTACTATGATAAAGATATTTACAAAATATTTGACAGTCGCATTAATCATGTCTGCCCAGCTGATTTTTTGTCAAGCTGAAAACGATGGTCCAGAACTTGGACTTCCGGGCGACAATCTTGATTTGTATGCAGTGATGTCCCTGTTTCAGAAATCAAAAACCATTGAGGAATTTGAAAAAAATCTGAATCTGGAGAAAACAGGAATCAATAATCTAGACTTGAATCTGGATAAAAAAGTAGACTTTATAAAAGTAATCACAAAGAAAAACGGTAACTCGTTTACTTTTGTTCTTCAGGTTGCTGTAAATAAAAATGAAAATCAAGACGTTGCCGTTATTTTGGTCGATAAAGACAAAAATGGCAAAGTAAAAATGCAAATTGTAGGCGATGAGCTACTGTACGGAAAAGATTATGTCATTGAGCCAGTTGCTAAATCTTCACCAGCAAAAACAGCAAATCCTGCCTATACAGGAGATGAACCCGTACAAAGCGCACCAGCTGTAACAGCGGTTGTAGTAGAAACGGTGCCCATTGTACAATATGTATATTCGCCTGCTTACGTTCCGTATTACCCACCATATTATTACGGATTTTACCCGCCTTACTTTGCTGCTTTTACCGTAATGGCAGTAGGGATTTATCGTCACAACCATTATTACCACCATCACGGTTATCATGGTGGACATTATCATGGCGGAAACAACGTATATATTAATAATAGAAACAATTTTAATAATTACAATAATAATCGATCAAGATCTAATACAGTACGAGACAATTCGACCAATAATAGATACAATACAAATC
The DNA here is from genome assembly GCF_013388355.1 of Flavobacterium sp. LPB0248. Classification (GTDB taxonomy): domain Bacteria; phylum Bacteroidota; class Bacteroidia; order Flavobacteriales; family Flavobacteriaceae; genus Flavobacterium. Next base: position 1,582,165 of record NZ_CP058246.1, on the reverse strand, counting down.
GAGGTAATTCACGTCCGTCGGCAAGTACACGTCCATCGGCAGGAAATTCTAATCGTGCAGGAAATACTAGTGCATCTGGAAGAACGAGACAAAGTGCATCGCCAAGTGCAGGGACTTCAAATCTTAATAGAGGAAGTTCTTCAGGATCCAATTTTAATAGAGGCGGAGGTGCTTCGTCAAGACCAAGCGCTGGCCAAATGGGAGGCGGTTCTCGTAGTATGGGAGGCGGTGGCTTCGGAGGCGGAGGCGGCGGAAGAAGAAGATAAACGGCGTTTTTTATAATGTTTCATCAGAAAAAATGCGTAAGCCCTTTTTGGGTTTGCGCATTTTTGGTTTTTATATCTAATGAAGTCATGTTTAAAAATACACACAAGATTTTTGAAGCAACTCATTCCGTAGGAATGTTTCATCGGTAGAAACGAGATTTGAATCAGGAATATACGTTCCGTAGGAACGTCTCATCGGTAGAAACGAAATTTAAATCACGATTACACGTTCCGTAGGAACGTTTGATTGGTAAAATTTTCGCAAATCAGGTGTCCCTACAGGACACAAAGCAAAACGATATTTTTTTTTCTACCGACGAGATATTCCTAACGGAATATTAAGCATTGTTATCATATAAGATAACCGATTAGTGAAAATATATTATGACATTTGAATTATTGAAAATGATATAAAATTGAAAGAATGGAAGTGGCAGAAATAGAGTACCTCAAAAAACAATCAGCTCAATATTTAAATATTTTAAAAACGGCTGATAAAGGTTACAACGCAGAAATCAAGGTTTTAAATTACTCCGAATTAGGCTGTGTAATAACAAATATGCTAAAACTGTGTATTTTGGCATTAGAACAAGATAATGGACAAAAGTTGTCTATAGATGTAGGATTGGTTTTAGAACAAGCGCTCCAATTATTTCCAATCGATGAAATGGAATTGTTGGATATAATTAATGAAATGCAGATTAAACAATCTTATGCTGAGGTTAAATAAAAAAGCTCCAAAAGAAATCTGGAGCAATTCATTCCGTAGGAATGTTTCATCGGTAGAAACGAAATTTAAATCACGATTACACGTTCCGTAGGAACGTCTCGTTGGTAAAAATTAGCATGAACCATGATTATACGTTCCGTAGGAACGTTTGATCGGTAATTGTTTCACAAATCAGGTGTCCTTACAGGACACAATGTAAAACGATATTATTTTTTTTCTACCGATGAGATATTCCTAACGGAATATTAAATAATGTTAATTTAGATTTTCTGTAGCAAAATTTCTGCAATACTCTTTTATCTGTTCTCTCACGGCTCTAAATTGCGCCATGATTTCAGAATCTGTTCCTGTTGCTTTTGCAGGATCAGGAAAGTTGTAATGATATTTAACAGCGTTGGTTGGAAAAAACGGACATCGCTCTTTAGCATTATCACAGACTGTAATCACAAAATCAAAATCGATATGAACATATTCATCAATATTATTTGATGTATGATTTGAAATATCTATTCCATCTTCTTTCATTATCGAAATAGCTTTTGGATTAACGCCATGAGTTTCTACACCCGCACTGTAAACCTCAGCATTATTTCCAGTAAAAAACTTCATGTAACCTTCGGCAATCTGGCTTCTGCAGCTATTGCCGGTGCAAAGTATTAATATTTTCTTTTTCATAATTAAACAAATAACCAGATGATATTTATAATACAGAATTTGGGTTCAAAACCAAAAATAAGCTGTAGTAAAATAACAGATGAGGTTATTACAATTGGTTTTTTGTATTTAAAGATTTGCGATCTCATTTTTAACAGCATCCTGAATTTGGAGTACAGCAAGAAGCAGAGTCATTAGTTAATTGAGTAAGATTGATTTTTTGTTTTTCTGCTGGAATTCCGCAAGCATCTTGTGCTAAACAAGCCGTTGTTTTATTTTTTAGAATAAACGTTTTTCCATTAAATTCTAAATCATATTTGCCAATTGTATTGCTTTGGTATTCTACTTCAATTTCTAAATCTTCGATATTTAATTTATCTTCAGACAGCTGAATGATATTCAATAGTTTATTAGGTTTTAAACGATGTTCAAAATCGTTAGCATCCCAAAGCTGAAAGTTTACTGCTTTTTCATTTCTGATTACGCCGCCACAATCAATAAAATTTTTGGTAACTACTCCAACTTCTGTTACATGAAAATGTTCTGGTACAAAAGTTCCGTTTTCTAATTGAAATTCCACATTATCTAATGTTGGCAAAATCTGTTTTACTTCTGATAATTTCATCTTGTTTTATTTATTTGTTAATTGCAATATTGCGATATACTTGGTCGAAAAAAATGTTTTAGCAACATTTTGATTTTGAAATAGTTTGTGTGATGTTTAAAAAATAGGAGTTTAAAATGTCAATTGTTTTTTCGTCAATACAATAGCAAATGGCATTTCCTGAGATATTTCCTTTTATAATGCCAGCGTTTTTTAACTCTTTTAAATGCTGAGAAACCGTAGGTTGGGCAAGAGGCAATTCGTTTACAATATCACCGCAAATACATTCATTCACTTTTAGTAAATATTCGATTATGGCAATTCTTGCAGGATGCCCTAATGCTTTAGCAATTGTAGCAATTTGATTTTGTGCGTCTGTAAAATGTTCCGTCTTAGTTGCTCCCATAATAATTATTATTAATATTGCAATATTACGATATAGTTTTTAGATGATAAAATTTTTAACAAATTAATTTAAATAAAAAAGCTCCAGATTTCTCTGAAGCCTTAATTTTATTGGTAATACTATTTATTTAACTTCAATCGCTTCAGGAAATTTCCATGAGCCATTAAGTATTTCTTTGTGCGGACGATAAAGTCTAACCCAGTAATTCCAGCCTGCAGCAACAGGAATGCAATTTTGTGTTTTTCCGTCACAACCTCCAAACTGAATAGTGATCGATCCGTCAGCATCTTTTTTTGCTGTAATGTTATTTAAGGTATACATATTGAGGTCGTTTTTCTCAAAATAACCTTCTTTATTGTATACGCTTATAGACCAAAATCCATCAACAGGAACATTTTTAACTTTAAGTTTATAGACCGTTTTTCCGTCATTTTTTTTAGGATAAACAGAAAGATAAAGTGCATCTTTTTCTGGATTTCCGCCCCATCCTGTTGCGCTTCCTAATAAATGGCGTGTTTCATCGACTTTACCTTTTACTCCAAACATTCCTTTTGTATCAGATAATTTTTTAGAAACGTCAATTAAAGAATCTCTAACTTTCTTTTGGCTCACTAGATCCCAATTTGGAACCGAAAAAGTTCCTTTATCTTTTTGGCTAATTTTAATTGCATCTTGCAATGCTGTAACTTTCGGTAAATCATTAGGATCATTAGGATCAATAAAAGTTCTTATTCCTAACATCAGATAGCGTGTTCCGATTTTTTCCTTTGTAAAAGTAAAAGTTCCGGGAGCGTAATACGTTTCAGAATAGTGATCTTCGTCGATAGTCTGCATAGACATAAAACGTTTTCCGGGATCTGGCAGTGTAACGGTTATTGGTCCAGCATCGAGATCATAAACTCCAGAAGAATACAATACATCTCGGTTGGCACGAATTACAGCTTGTTTGTCAATTGGCATTAAAGTTCTATAATGATGTATATTACCAATACTACCAGCATCTTTAACCGAAGTCGTAAAGTAAAGATCTGTTTCTGCGCGGTTAAAATTTGCAGCAGTAACTGGAACACTATTTTTTTGTGCGACTGAATCAGAAGTTACAGCAGTAGAATCTTTTAATGTAGAAGAATCCATTTCTGATTTGCCGTTATTCTGTTTGCAGGAAGAAGTTAGTAACGATATAGCAACTAAAAATAGACCTGATAATAATTTGTAATTTTTCATATTATTTGAAATTAAAATTAGAAAAATGGTTATGATTTTATTTCTGTAGCAATGGTTTTTATTTTACAATTTCTGGAAGAGGCATTTTCCAAATGTTATTAATAACTTTTGGCTGCGGACCGTAAATTCTCATCACAAACATGAATTTTTCATCTTTAGGAGTTGGAAGCCAGTTGCTTTCTTTATCTTTTCCAGGAGAAGTGCTTTGCAGATAAATAACTAAATCTCCGTTTGGCTCATATTTTAAACCTTTGGTTTTATTGCCAATAGAATATCTGTTAATTGGGTTTGGAATCAGAAAACGTTTAGGAAGATTGTACATCGTGATGCTCCAAAAGTATTTGGCTTCAGGCAACTGATCCTTAGTAAATTTTAATACATATTTACTGTTTCCTAAAAGCTGCTGATTGTTTTTATCAACGTTGCTTCCGGTATAAACAGCTTCCTCTTTGGTGTTTCCGTATATTCCGGCAGCTGCAGCAATTGCACGGTTTAGAAAGTTATTTTTAAGTTCTGCACGTGTACCAAAAAGACTTCCAGCATCTTTGACATTGTCTATTTTAGACTCCAGTTCTTGTTTGGCTTCGGCAATTCCTTTTTCAATTGCTTTTATCGTTTCTGGCGAATATTTTGAACTGTCAAAAGGTTGCCCTGGCACAATTCCAATTTTAGCAAAACGCTTTCTCAGTTCTTTTTCGCTACTGTCTTCGTTTGCATATTGTAATAAAGCATTTAACGCACTGATAAATTGAAGCGAACCATAATCGCTTTCTTTCCAGACTGGCAAAGGTAAATTGTATTTTTTTACAGGAGGAGCAGGCTGTTTTGTATATTCATGCAACGGAATTAATTTATATTGAGCCTGTATTTTTTTAAGATTTGATACATCGGCAGGATCGTGTAATTGAGTACGGCCTACAAGATATATTAAATTGGTTTCAGAATGTAAAACCTTATCAATGCCTTTAGGAGTTTCTCCTTTCCAATCTGGTCCTGCAATGAGATATTTACCTGCATTATTGCCAGTTGCTCGCGATCCTACATATTCAAAATTGAAGGTGTAGAGATCTACCAACTGCATTACATAATATCGATCGTTTTCTATTTTTGGCACTTCAAGAATAACAGGCTCGTCTGAAACATTAATTGGTGCCATTGAGTACGGAGTATCGTTATTTATGGTTATTATTAAAGTATCTGCGGGAGTTGCGCTTGCAGCTACACTTTTGAATTTGTTAAATCCTGAATATTCTTTAGCTTCTTTGTTGATTGCACCGGAGTAAATGGCTTTGTAATTATAAAATATTGGATAGCCGTATATCCAGGCTTCTTTTGCAATAGCAGTTATAGAGTCAGTAGACAGTGCATTTGCTGTTTCTTGATTTTCTTTTGCTGTTTCTTTTTTGCAGGCAGTTACTACTAAAAGTGTGACGATAAAAAAAGCGGTTAAATTTTTCATAATCGGGAGGTTTTATTTCATATATGATTTTTTCCTGATTTTTAAAATTAGAGTTTAAAAGAAAAACTATGCTTTTTTGAATGGTAAATATGGTTTCAAATTATAAGTTGCAACCATTTTGAGAAGATCGCATAAAAAAGCCCCAGATTTCTCTGAGGCTTTATAATATTGAAAAATACTTTTTTAGAAATTAGTATTTATTTTTTTCGAACGATCTGCAATGTAAGAGATCAACCAGATTACCTGTCCTTCTTTTACAAAGTAGATTTTCTTTGTAGCATAATCTGGAATACTTTCAAGACAAGTTACAAGAATGTTGTTAGCAGAAATTAAGTATTTTTGATCGTAAGTGCTTAAAACTCTTGCAGCCTCTTTGTTTGTTTTGGCAAGGTTTGTAAACTTACCGAAGTTGTTTTTAAGAACAGCATCATAATCGATAACATCTTGAAGAGTTAAAGAAACATAATGATCTTTATTCACATTTTCATCATAGAAAAGAGTTGAAAACGCCCAAACAGCACCACCAGATAAATATAGTTTATCTTTTTTTGCTAAAGGAGGATTGGCATCAAATAACTCTTTGGTCTTTTTACGTAGAATTACATTATAGTCAAAAGATTTTTCTTGATAAGTCGACATATCGTTCACCTGACTTTTATTTACCACTGTTTTTTCTACAGCATCAGTAAGCGTCATGGTTCCAAAACTAAGTTCTAATGGAACAAATTCTAATTTACCGTCTTTAAGTTCGTCAATATAACCTCCTTTTGTAGTTTGAGCACCAATATCAAGAAGGAAAGCATTAGCAAAATCAACAGGCGGTATAGCCCCTTTTACAAGTGTTTTTGCTTCCTCGTTAACGTCTAATATTTCTAGCTGTTTGCTAGTTAAAAGAGCGATTTTGTTTTTTAATACATCGATGTTACGGGCAGATGCAAAAACAGGAGCAGCTACAACAAAAATGTTTTCTTCAAGAATTTTGTTTTCCGCTTTAATTTTTTGCAATTGGTTGGTAACAATAACACTAGTTTTAGTGATGTCTTCTGCAGTAAGTTCTCCATTAGCAGTAATATGGTCAGCAAATGGAATTCTTTCAGTCCAAAAAGAAAGGATTTTATAATCGGCTTTTCTGATGTTATTTACGTCAATAACCGAGACTTTTATAGCTCTACGACCAATTTCGATTCCTGCATAAATACTTTTTTGTGAAAATGCAGTAACAGAGAAAAATAAAGTTAAAAGAGTAAAAAATAAAAATTTGGGGTTGTGTTTTTTAAGCATTGTGTTGAATTGTAGTTATAATATATTTGTTTTTAAGAGATTATAAAGCTTCTTTTTTGTGGTATTGATGTGAAAATCACAATTTTAGAATGAAAACAAATGGTTTCATTACGGAATTGCGAATTTAAGAAAACATTTAATAATATAAAATCAGTTATTAAGAAAACCTGACATTAAATTATTGTAAAGGAATAACGGGGTTTATATTGATAAAGTATATTTAAAAGAAAAATATCAGGCAAATCTGAAACTTTTTAAGGATATGAATCTTTATGGCTCCTAACAGTTTTATAGGAAATTTTATAAAGGCACTAAAAAATTGAATTCTTTTCTAGGATTGAAAAATCTATATTGATGTACGGAATGCCGTAAAAAACTTACATGCAATTAGGTTATATTGCACATAATAATTTTTTAGCATCATTTTTAAATGAAAATAATACAAAGTTTTTGGTCTGGAAATTTAACTGATTTAACCCGCAATTATGGCTGGATTTCTTATAAATATAATTGGCTCAGCTGGATTTTAAGCTGTCATCAATTAGTGAAATTTCATGAAGAAGTTGAACTTTACACAGATCGTTTTGGATATGAAATTTTAATAGAAAAATTGAATTTGCCTTATACTAAAGTTCATGTAGTTTTAGATGATTTGAATGATTACCCTAAAGATTTATGGGCTGTTTCTAAAATTAAGGTATATCAGATGCAGAACGAACCTTTTTTGCACGTTGACGGAGATGTTTTTGTATGGGAATCTTTAGAAGCTAAATTTAGAAATGCCGCTGTACTTACACAAAATTTAGAAATTACAGGCGATAATTATATTAAGATGTGGGACAAAATTTCGCCAGAACTCTTGTATATGCCGGATGAAATGGAGAAGTATCATATGTCGCCTAACAATTTTGCTTGCAATATGGGAGTTGTAGGAGGAAATGATATTGATTTTTTTAAGCAGTACTCTAAAATTAGCATTGATTTTTTAGATAAAAATATAGCAGTATCATCAAAGATTAACTGTCTTAATTTTAATTTATTTTTTGAGCAGATTTTGTTTTATCAATACGCTCAAAATATCGGAGTAAAACTGGACTTTTTGTTTGATGAAGTATATAATGATGGTTACTATGATGGTTTTGCAGAATTTCAGGACGTGCCCGAAAAGAAGTATTTGCATTTACTAGGAGAATATAAAAGAAACCCTGCCGTATGCAAAGCGATGGAAATTTATGTTATGAGAAACTATCCCGAATGTTATTCAAAAATAACAACTTTAATTAATGAGGCAGAAGGAAATCAAAATGAAATCGAATTTCTTAATAAAGAGAAGGTTGAAGAATTGATTTCAGATTTTGATGATGAGCTAAGAAGTAAAAAGTTTCTTGCTGATAATTATCTCCTGAAAAGAGATCTGTATACTGAAGCTTTACCAAACTATTTTAAAAGTTTAAGAGACAACGAAGATTTTAATATCGTGCTTCTTAACGGTTTTGATATCACGATTGGACAGGATGAGGAAGAAACGTCTTTTTTGGAAATAAAAGAACTTAATGAAATGTCTAAAAAATATGAATTGGATGATTTAGATGAAATCGCTTTATCTGAAATTGAACCGGGAATTCGCTATTCAGATTTTATTTCTGAAATGTTACCTCATTTCGATTATGAGTCAGAAAAGGCAAAAAAAGATATTCTAATTCTTTTAAACAGTAAGCTAACTAATTATATTGTTTTGAAGATAATTGCGATTTATAGGTGATTTTATGATAAAAATAAAAAATAATATTTGTTAAATATTTTAACTATGCCTTGATTTTATTGATGTTTTTAAAGTTTTAATGTGTTATAAAACTATATAAAATGTTAAATTTTTATATAAATGTGGTTTTCCGTAAGAAAATGTCGTTATAAAAAGTAATATTTGTGAATAGAGTTGTGGTTTTATAATTACAAATAGAAATAGGTGATCTATGGCAGATTTAACTCCACGATTTTTTAAAAAATATTTAAGTTCAGCAATATCATAGTCGCTGCTGTAGAGTAGCGAATATTTGAGTAAAGTGATTTTGGTTTCATTCTAAAATAAAAAAAGTCCTGCGCAGGAAGTGACAGAGATTCCAAATGTCTTTAAATTATTGGAAAATTATTAATCAATTTAAATTACTAAGTTATGTTTAAAAAAACCGCAAAAAACACAGAAATTAAAAAATTTACTCCAAGCGATGTGCAAAAATTAACTGAAAAAGAGTTAAAACAAACTATGGGAGGATATCAATACCCTAATCTATGCTTTGATTATGAATCTGGTAAATATTACAAATGCTAATTAACTAGATTGTAATACCATAATAATTAATTAAACTGCTGACATAATTGTCAGCAGTTTTTTTAATTGGAAAGTGTTGTTTCATATTGATGTTCTGCCTTAGGTTTATTTGTTATGAAGGCTATAATGTTATATGGTAAAAGGAAAAAAAATATTAAAAAGTTGGAATCACCAAAATTGTTAAAAGTAATAAGGATTGTATTATTAGTATCCTGTTTACTTTAATGTTTTATTTTTTTTGGAAAAGTTTTTGGTGAAGCACTGTATTTTGCAACTCATTAGAAATAAATAATTAAAGATTCACTATATTAAATGATTTTAAGAATAAAAAATATTGTATTTGGACTTAAGCAGTGGGAACTAATATTGCTTATAATTCTTCTAAATTTTACAAATAATTACCTCTTTTCAGTTATTTCAAATTTTTTTGATATTTCTTTAAATAAAGGTTTTAATGATCATTATACAATTAAAGAAAAAATTGTTTTATTTGTTTTAGTTGCTCCTCTCATCGAAACTTTACTATTTCAGTATGCTGTTATTGAAATTTTAAAAAGTATAAAAATGAAATTAATATATCGCTGCTTTTTATCAGCATTTGTCTTTGCATCATTCCATTTATATAATATTTTTTATTTTTTATATGCCTTTGTAGGAGGGCTTTTGTTTGCTTTTTTATATGTAAGGGGCAAGAATCAAAAAAATGCAATATTATTGCCATTAGTGACGCACATAATCTATAATGGATTAGTTTTTATTAGCAAATATTATTTAGCTTAATTTAATTGTCAAAAGAGTTTTTATTTGAAAAATATTTTGGTAACACTTAAAGAATGCCATAAAGGGGCAAAGAGCATTTAGTTTTATTATTTCTCTGAATTTAAGAAAAAAAAGACACCACTCGAAAGTGGTATCTTTTTTAAGATTATTAATGGTTTAGAAAAAGAAGTAACCAACAGATGCTTGAAATACTCCATTTCTATTATCAGTATCAACCTTAGTTATTCCTAAGTTGTATCTGACACCAAAATTAAGTCCGTTTTCTAGTTTATAGCCTACGCCAAAATTAGCGCCAAAATCAAAAGTAGTAAATGAGTTTGTTACTTTCACTCCTTCATTTTTGGCAGAAAGTAAAAAGCCAATTTGTGGTCCAGCTTCAAGACTCAATCCTTTTGTTACGTAATATTTTCCCATTAATGGAATGTTCAAATAATTCATAGCAATGACATCATTATTGAAGCTATATCCCTGGCGAGAATACATTATTTCAGGTTGGAAAGAAAATTTATCACATATTGGAATTTCTGATACAACGCCAACATGATAAGATGTTACATAGTCAATGTTATTGGTGTTACTTCCATTAACAGTTGAAAAGTTTAAACCTGCTTTAGCTCCAAATTTAATTTCTTGGGCATTAACATTCGCAAATCCTAAAACTGTAAAAACAGCTAGCAATAAAATTTTTTTCATAAAAATTGATTTGAATTATTTGAAGCCAAAATTGATGTAAAAAAAAGTATGAAAGGTTTCAAAAGCTTAAAAGTGGATAAATTGGTACTTATTTACTGATGTTTTTATATCCATTAATGTAATTAAGAAAGTTGTCTTTGGCTAATGTGGTTATAATTTGCAAAATATAGCCTGAGTATATTTCCTGCTATTTCTTAACTTTTTCTTAGCAGCGCGAAACATTGAAATAAAGCTGGTTTATTACAGATTTTACGGAATAATCGAAGAATGTTTTGTAATTCAGGTCGTATTAATTGTCTTTTTATTTGGTTTTAATTGTCTTTCCTTTAACAGTAAATAAAATGATTTAAGTATAGTTTCGTCCTGTAAAATATAGGTAATTACCTAAAAAAAAACAGAAACAGCATCGTAACTAAATAACCACTATATAGATTGATCTTTACTATTTTTTTTAACACGGCAATTTTTCAAGGAATAGTTCTTGGAGCAATTATTCTAAAATCACCATTATTTAAGAGCAATGCCAGTAGATATCTGGCTTACGCAATATTTGCGCTTTCAGTGCTTATTGCTAATCTCATCTTCGAAATAATTGATCTTTACAGCAGTATGCCTGTTCTGCGTTTTCTTGATAATGTCGAATGGGCATTTCTCTTTCCGGTTTTTATTTTCATGTTTGTTATACATCAGGTAAACCATCCTATTCGAAATTCCAAAAAAATTCTATGGCTGTATGCTCCGTTTATATATTCGGCCGTTACAAATGTTTTTTATGATTGTGATGCTGTTGCGCATATTTTTATAATTCCGCACTTTCTTAAAAGCATTTTAGAAACTATAGGGAATTTTGATTTTTATCTTATTCTGATATTTATGCCTTTTATGGCTGTTTATACTTTTGGATTTATTAAATTTTCAAAAGATAAACAGGAAAAGAAATGGATCACTTTTTTATGGTTTTTGGTTTATATATTAATGCTTTCATGGATGGTCGCTATTCTGACAGGAATATTTTTTGAATACGATCTCTCGTACATTATGCAGATTCTAGCTTTGTTTGCCACATTTTTAATTCATTGTACAGCTTATTATGGTGTTTTTAGATACAGACTGGCCGACAATAAAATAGGAATAGAAGAACTGCTAAATAAAAAAACTGTATTAGACGATGAAACGCTTGTTGAAGAAGTGACTCTTAAAAAAGGGAATGATGCAAATGGTTTAGAAATCTTTACAAAAGAAAATCCTTATTTTAAGAGACTGGAAATACTTTGCGAAGAGCATCAGATTTATAGAGACAGCAATCTAAACAGAGAAAAAGTAGCAGAGCAGTTAGGAATAAGTGCGGGATATGTCTCACAGCTCATTAATGTGATTACGGGAGATAACTTTGCCAATTACATAAATAACTATCGGGTTGAAGCCGTGAAAGAAATGATTCTTGACTCGGACTATGAGAACTACAGTCTGCTGTCAATCGGATTAGAATCCGGATTTACTTCAAAGACGACATTTCATAATGCCTTCAAAAAATCTACAGGTATGACACCAAATAGTTTTCGGAATACCAATAAATAAGTTCGGATTTCTCTGAAGCTTTTGTTCTAATTTCGGATGTTTTGAATTAATATATTTTATAAATGATTTATTTGTTGATTAACTTTTTAAGCCTTGCCATCATTTTATCTTTTTATTTGTCAATAGCGTAAGTAATTCCCCCAAGCAAATGCTGTACAAAAAGAGGATCGCTGTAACTTTCAGAGCTGTGTCCTAAAGCAGTGTAAAATGCTCTTCCGCCATCATATTCATGATACCATGCCAAAGGATGATTATCGCCATGTTTACCGCCTGTATATGAAGACTCATCAATTTTTATAAGCACGTTTACGTTTGGATTTAGATATTTAAAATTATACCATTCGTCTTTTCGTTCCCAAATTGTAGGAAGATGTTTTGTAGAAGGATGTTCGTGATCTACAATTATAAGTTTAGCTTTCTGTGGCTCAGGATGACCTTCAAAGATTCCGCCGATCATTTGTGTGTACCAAGACCAATCTGGCTCACAGTTTGTAGCCGAATGAATGCCAACAAAACCATTTCCATTTTCTATGAATTTTTGTAAAGCCAATTTTTGATTTTTGTCTAAAACATGACCTGAGGCACTTAAAAATATAACAGCTTGGTATTGCTCTAAGTTTTTTGAATTAATTGCCAGAGAATCTTCGGTAGCGTCTACAATAAAATGATTTTCCTGTCCCAGTTTTTTTATCGCCGCAATTCCAGCAGGAATGCTTTCATGTCTGAAGCCATTAGTTTTAGAAAAAATCAGTACTTTTTTTGTTTTATATGAAGTAGTCTGTTCTGTGTTTTTTATATGGAAAGAAACTAGAAAATAGCTTGTCAGTACAATGAAGCTGAATAAAAATGATTTTTTTATTGAAAATAGGTGGTTCATTTTGGAAAGTTTTATTTTGGGAAGATAAAAAAAAATATTTTCTGCTGGTTGTATTTTTCATGTTGAAAACTTTTGATTTTAGTGGATTGCCGGTTCGTTCGCACAAGCGGGAAAATATGAGTTCAAATCTTCAAAACCTTTAAGAGAGTTTTTAAAATACTTAAGAATTGTATTATATTTTTTGTTTATTTGTGTTTCTTTAGTAGTTTTTTGTTTTAAATGATATAAGATCTTTTTTGTTAAAAAATTAAAATAAAGAATTAAAGAGTTTTATAGAAAAAATAAATTCAATCTTTTCAATTAAAAAAATAACAATAATAAAATATATTATGAAGGCAAATATCTTATTATACATAGTTTTTACAACTACATTCTGTTTTTCACAGAATACTTTTCCAACAAATGGAAACGTGGGCGTTGGTACTTTAAACCCATCAAAGAATTTAGACATATATGGTGGTAATGCATCAACAATATTAAAGATCTCTAATAGTGCCCCAGCGTTGTACTCTACGGAAATTCATTTAGGAGGAGATACTGATTTTAATAAATCTGCTATAATATCAGCGCCAAATGCTGCAGGATGGTATCGACAAGATTTATATTTTTGTTTAGCAAATGGAAACGATCTTTTATCGACTGGACTTTCAGAGGCAGCAATGGTTATTAAAAGTTATACTCCTACTGGATTTGGTTATGTTGGTATTGGTACCACAACCCCTGACGAAAGATTAACCGTAAAAGGGAGAATCCATACTCAAGAAGTTCGTGTCGACATGGCTGGCCCGCTAGTTCCAGATTACGTTTTTGCAGAAGACTACAAACTTAAATCTTTGAAAGAGGTTGAAGATTATATTAAAGAAAATAAACATTTGCCTGAAATACCATCTAGTCAGGAAATTGAAAAAAACGGTTTAAAATTAGCTGAAATGAATATGAATTTGTTGAAGAAAGTGGAGGAACTGACACTTTATATTATTGAACAACAAAAGAGAATCAATGAACAAACTAGTGAAATTAAGGACTTAAGGAAAGAAAATCAAGAGATAAAAGGGATGTTAGAAAGAATATCAAAATTAGATAGTCAGTTAAAAAAATAATTCCCCGATTTCCAAAGAATTCAACATAAAAGTTGCGTAAATATCTCTGATTTTACGCATTTTTTTTGCTTATTAAAACGTAAATATTTAGGAGTATCCGAATTTTGAAATTCAAAGAAAGTAAAACAAAAAAAGCTCCAGATTTCTCTGAAGCTTTTACTTAGTAGCGGGAAGCATTCAAATATCTAACCAGATTATTTTGGATTATTACAATATTTTATCATGCGCTTCTTAATATTTTTTCTTCTTTTTACTTTTATAACGAATCTTTAAACTGCTAAAAAGCTCAATCAAATTAAAAGTTCATTTTATAGTTTGTTGTGAAATAATTGTGTGAAATTTATCATACATATGTACCCAAATTTTGGTGACTTTGTGTAGTTTTGTTACATTAATTTGGTTGTAATTATAAAAATCTGTAATGAAAAGAAACATTATTTTAATAATTCTAGTCTTCAGTTTTATTTCGTGCAGAAATATTGAAGAAAATAATTTATTGAGATATTCTGAAGAAAATAAATCTTACCAAATAATTAAAAGTGTAAAATATCTAAACGAAAAAGATTCATTAATAAGTGGCGAGCGCAAATTAGTTTGTGTATATGATTCAAAAGACCGATTAATAAATACTAATAATAACAGTTTTAATTTCTATAATTCAAAAAACAAATTATCTGAAACAAAATCGGTTTATAAACGAAAGGGAAATTGCATTATTCTAAATATGAGGGAGAATAAATACTTTTATAATGAAAAAGGCAACTTAATAAAAATTGTTAATCCAGCAGATAATGAAAACGTTATTAAAACCTTTGAATATGACGAATTTGGAAATCTTATTTCAGAAGTTGGTTTTCGTGAAACTATAAAGTATGAATATTCAAATGGAAAAGTTTCAAAAAAAACAATATTTGAAAATAGCCAAATTTCAAAAAAGTCACAATTTAAATGACAAATTGAATAGAATAAAGACAGAGGATTGGGTTTTTAGTGAAACAAACCAAATGAGAAGTTATTATAAATATTATCCAAACAATAAACTATTTAGCAAAAGAGACAGTAGTTATTCAAAAATTACAAATCCAAATCAATATGTAGAGTTTTTAACTGAATATTATTACGACAACAAAGATTCAATTAAAGAGATTAGGAATTTAGGTAGAGTATCTTGCGAAAAAGATTTTAAGTTACGTGGAAAAGCAAAGTTTGAGTATCTAAAGAAATAACAACCGTCAACAGCTACTACAACGGATGTGGGCAATTGGTTTAATGAAAATCTGGTTTTGTATTTGAATGATTTGAAAAATCCGAAGAATAGGCTTAATTTAATCACAAACCCGCTGTAATATCCTAACGTTGGCTTGATTTTATATTTGAAAAAAGATGAAAACGAATTTAAGAATAATATTTACGATAAAATTGATGTAAAAATACCTTGATGGGATTTGAAACAAAATTACTTGTAAATATTGAGATTTTGTAAAAAAAAATAAGAAATCAAACGGATTTTCGAACCATAAAATAGCCTGCAAGATATGCACTTTGCAGGCCTTCTTTTTTGTAGTAAGCCTGCGAGGCATTCAAATATCTGACCAATTTTTTGAAGATTTACTTTTGGTTTTGAGCAATAAAACACTAGGTTTATTTTATTTTCAGTTTTTGCTTGGTTGGCCACAGTGAATTAGCTGGCGTGGTTAGTGTTTTTATTTTTTATTAGATTGTTTTTATTTTTGGATTGGACCATTGAAAGAGAAGCTGGCTGGAGCGGTCTGTAGATTTAATCGAAACGTTATGTAATGGTTATTTCTCCCTAATGATTTAACATGAGGCCATTCATCCAAAGCAGTTTGATTTGATGTATGGTTTTTCTGCTTAGACTTAAAAACTTCTATGATTTTCTATTTAGTAAACTTGCGTATAAAAATTATGTGATTTTAGACTTTAAAAAAAAAAAGCAGTTAATACTTCTGCAATTTCATCAGAAATGATAGTGGTAAAAGGTTCTTAAAATATCAGACCCATTATGAAAAGCTGGATATGAAGCCTTTTTTCTTCGAATCAGGCTTGATTTTACTTTTTTCAGCAAGTATTGCAAAGAGCCGCTATCTATTTAGAGATTACTCCGTTACATTGCTGATTATGTAAAAAAAAAAACAGCCCTTCTCCTTAGTTTTATTAGTACTGTTAAAATTTTTAACCTCAAATGTGGAATCCCGTAATTATTTGATGTGAAATATTTTTACATTGGCTCTTGTAATTTTTTTTAACACTTTTAGTGTGATTATGTATGTTTATTTGTTAATAAACATATGTTTTATTGGTTTAAATTTTAAAAAAACAAACGATTTTATAGTCCAGATCAATTCTAACCTATGCCTAGTATGAACAGAAATTTAATCTTTATCTTTTATTTTTTAATTGCACTATTCACAAGATTTTCTTTAAATGCACAAAGTGCGCCTCAGTTAACACCGCCTGCTCCAAATGCAGCTGCGCTGGCAAAGTACGCAGATATTCCCATCTCAAAATATTCCGGTGTACCCAGCATTTCCGTGCCGATTTATACCATAAATATAGCGGAATTTCAATTGCCAATTAGCATAAGTTATCATGCTTCAGGTATAAAAGCTGCCCAGGAGTCTAGTTCTGTGGGATTGGGCTGGGCATTAAATGCCGGTGGCGTTATTACCAGACAAGTTAAGGGGTTAGATGATTTTAGTGTACGTCCTGAAAAGGCCGGATTTTTAAGATCCCCTAATTTGCCTGCATTTGGTGATGTTTCAGGAATTATGATTGCGGATCCTTATGCTACACTAGGAAATCCAACTGTACTAGATCCTTTTTTGTTTGTAACGAATATGCAAAATCCTCCTTATGGGAGCAAAAACATCTATGAGCTAAAAGCAGATACGGAGTCAGATTTGTATTCCTTTAATTTTGGACAGTATTCCGGGAAATTTGTTATAAATAAAGATGGCAGCACAACATTATACACACCTGAATGTGGCTTAAAAATAAAGGTGATCGATTCATTTTCGTGGGAGGCAGTAGCCAACGACGGTACAGTTTATAAATTTGCTCAAAAAGAATACACAACTCCATATTCTTTTACTGCTGACCATTATAATCCAAATACCCCCTTTATAGAGGGTGGTTCAGCAAGTGAACAATATATTTCGAGTTGGTTTCTTAGTCAGATTGTACTGCCAAATGGAAAAAGCATAAATTTTAATTATTTGAGTCTCAATTCTGGATCTTGGAGCCATGGGGCAATTTCGGTTAGACGAGAAGAAGATTTTATCAATTCCTCGGGAAATGGAGTGCAAGAAATGATGGAGCGTAATAAGCAATATTCAATTAGTTCATCACTAAATAATGTAGAATCTTATTTAAATGCTATTACCTGGAATGGCGGCTCAATAAATTTTTCTTATTTGAATAGAGAGGATATTAAAACTGATATTGCTAAATCTTTAAAAATTGATATGATAACAGTAAAGGATGATAAAAATAGAATCATCAATAATGTAAAGTTTTATCAATCTTATTTTAATGCTCAAGATATTAATAATCTGAATAAACACTACAGCCTTAGATTAAAGCTTGATAAAGTTGTAATAGATGATAAAGAATACAATTTCAACTATAATAACCCTAATGGCCTGCCATGGAAAAACTCAAACAGCGTTGACCATTGGGGATATTACAATGCACAAACGAATTTGTCAAATATTATTGAAGGCACACAGGGAAATACTTATAGGCTGCCCTATTTTATTCCAAGGTTGGTCCAGCAGGACCTTTCAAAATATTATGCCCCTAAATATTATGAAGGCGCAAATAGAGATTGTAATCCAGCGGTACTGGAAACTGGAATGCTAACTTCTATTCAATATCCAACAAAAGGATTAGTGACTTTTCAATATGAACCAAATCGTTTTGATTTGACTTTATCCAGTAATGCAGGATTTATAGCTTATGAAGATGTATTTGATGATATCGAGTACTCAGTAGTAGATTATGCAGATGCCCAAAATTGTACAGGCTGTCCCACTAATCATCCATTTGAATATATTCAAATCGATAAAACGACAAAAATAAGTTTTATGTTTGAATACCATCCGTGGGGCAGTAATCCAACAGGTTATACAGTTCCAGTGGATGGAAGCGGAAATCCACTTGTTTTTGGTAATATTTCAAGGGTAGATGGAGGAGGGAATTTTAGTCAGCAATATAGATTTATTTTAGGCGATTATGCTCATAGCTATAATGAAGAAATTGAGCTCCAGCCAGGGAGATATCGAATAAGCGTTTCCTCTAATGCGCAAAATTTTGAAGTCAGCGCAAAGGCGAAATTTACTGGCATTAAAAATATGCCAATAAAAAAAGAAATTAATGGAGCTGGAGTTCGAATTAAAAAAGTAATATCTGAGAGTACCACCAGAGTTTTTGAATACTTTAAAGATTTTAATAGTTTAGAATCAAGCGGCAAATTACTCGTGCCTCCAACTTATACATACTATTCAACTGCCTTTAAACCTTTTTCTACTGAATTTATTCTTGAATCATCAAGCATTTATCCGCTCGAAGAATCTAATAGCGGTGCGGTCGTTGGATACTCTTGCGTAAAGGAATCAGTTTCAGATACTCTTGGCAATACTTCCTCAATCATAAGTAAGTTCAGAAATATGGATTCGACAAAAAAAACGAATCCCAGAACACCGCTTGAGCCTTTTTTTGGAAATGGTTTGTTAGAAGAAGAGCAAAACTATAATAATGATAAAATCGTTTCTAAAAAGATCAATAGCTATGAAAAAGTTCAGACCTCTGATATTTATTTCCTTAATATATCAACAATAATCCCTTCAATTTTAGAATTGAACTACTATAAAATCAAACCCGAATGGTGGAGGCTTCAATATGACACTAGTTTTGATTATTTCTATGATACAAATAACAGTTCTTCTTCAATTTCAAAAATAACGAATTACGGATATAACTCCAGCAATTTTAAGATCAATAGTATTAGTAGCCAAAACAGTAAAGGAAATGTTGTTCAGCAAAAGATTACTTATCCTGTAGATTATAATACTGCAGTTTACTCTGAAATGAAGTCATTAAACATAATCGATAAACCAGTTGAAACCATTACATTAGAAGGAAATATTGTTACAAGCGCAAATCTAACCACTTACGGATCAATCCAATTGATTGATTTTACAACAGGAACAAGTAAGATAGGTTATTATCCAAAGAGTTCTTATTCTCTAGCATTGAATAATTTTCCAACTGAATCTACTTTTGACAAATTTGGGGGCTCAGCTGTAAGCGGATCTCATTATAAGAAAAATATAAATTTTGATTCTTATGACCTTAATGGGAATTTAACCCAATATTCTACAGAATCAGGTGCTCCCTGTGTTTTTTTGTGGGACTATAAATCGCAGTATCCTGTAGCAAAGATTGAGAATGCTGCTTTAGCACAAGCAGGAGCTCTAATTTCCCAATCTATTTTAGATAATGCTGCTGACGATAATTCTTTGCGAAATGAGCTGCAAAAATTGCGTGATGGCTTACCTAATGCATTGGTGACAACTTATACCTACAAACCTCTTGTTGGAGTAAGCAGTATTACAGATCCTAAAGGCTTGATAACCTATTATGAATATGATAATTTCAATAGGCTTCAGTATATAAAAGACACAGATTACAATGTGCTTCAGCGATTCTGCTATAACTATTTAGGGCAGCAGACGGACTGCAGCATTGGTTCAGGCGAAGTGATATTGTATAAAAATGTTTCTAAAAGTGCTGTTTTTACAAGACAGACATGCGGAGCAGGATCTGTCGGAGGCTCCTGCACCTATTCCGTTCCGGCAGGCATCTATTCTTCAAAGATATCGCAGGCTGATGCAGATGCGCAGGCAGATAGCGAGATAGCCGCTAACGGCCAGATTTTTGCTGATGCCAATGGGATCTGCACAGAGCCTCCAGCTGCTCCTGCAGGATTATCTTTAACAGGGGCTTCAGCCAGTTCAGTGAATTTTTCATGGAACGCTGTCGCAGGTGCCTCAGAATATAAAATTTACAGAAACGGCGGATATGCCACCTCAGTGTATGCTCCCATAACTGCTGGTTCTTTATCTGATCTGGCAGCATCAACATCATATAGTATCCAGATCCGCGCATTTAATGCAGCTGGGGACGGACCATTGAGCGCTCCTGTATCAATGAGCACGCTTCCGGCAGCACCTGGCGCTCCATTTCTTGTAAGTGCCTCGGATGCTTCACTGGATTTTTCATGGGGATCAGTCGGCGATGCTCTGGAATATAGAATTTACCGAAATGGGGCTTATGTGGGCTCTGTAACAGCACCATCAACTTCCGGCTCTTTATCGGGTCTTGCCTCTGGAACTGCCTACACTGTTCAGATACAGGCTGTCAATGCTTCCGGTTACGGGGCATTAAGCGCTTCTGCCATTATGAGCACGCGCCCGGCAGCTCTTGGAGGGCTTTCGTTTTTAAATGCGACGGCTTCAACTGTTAATTTTTCATGGGCACCGGTTACAGGAGCTTCTGAATATTACATCTATAAAGACGGTTTACATGTAAGCTCAGTAGCTGCACCTGCAGTGTCAGGCTTCATAAGCGGACTAACAGCTGCCTCCGCTTTCAGCGTGCAGGTGTGTGCCGCTAATGTTTCAGGCAGCGGAGTGCTGTCGGTTCCTGTGCCTATGGGAACAGTTCCAGATACAGCAGCGGCGCCGGCATTAAGCAGCGTTTCTGATTCTTCATTAAATTTCACTTGGAACGCAGCACCTGGCGCCACGGGCTACAGAATAATCAAAAACGGCGTAGCGGATAATTCTGTGGCGGCTGCGAGCGGTTCTTTATCAGGCCTCTCTCCTGGAACTAGCTATGAGGTGAAAATCCAAGCTTACAATAGCTGGGGTGCTGGGGTTGAATCTGTCCCAGTTTTAATGCTTACCAGACCAGCTGCTCCAGCAGCGCTTGCTTTTTTGAATGCAGATGAATCGAGCATAAATTTTTCTTGGACAGCGGCAGCGGGAGCCGCAGGATATAAAATATATAAAAATGATCAGGAAGCCGCTACGGTTTACAGTACAAACGGTACTTTAACAGGTTTAGGGATTAATACCGGCTACAGCATTAAAATAAGCGCTTTTAATTCATCGGGAGAAAGTTTCGGCCCGAGCACTATAATGTCTACAGTGCTTCCCGCTCCTTCAGGAGTGGTCTTTTCAACTGCAGACACATCTACTATTACTTTGTCCTGGGATGCGGTTCCCGGTGCGTCAGGATACAGGATTTTGAGAGACGGCGCTGTATTAGGCGGCTCAGGGGGACCAGGCATCACTTCAGGCAAACTCTACGGTCTTGTCCCAGGAACATCGTACAATATTCAGGTTCGGGCTTATAATGTATGGGGTGACGGTGTTTTGTCTCCTATAGTTCCAATGTCAACGATATTGCCTGCACCCTCAGGACTTAGTTTTACTGGATCAACTTCCTCGTCGGTAAGTTTTTCATGGACTGCAGTTTCAGGTGCAGTATCTTATAAGATCTACAATAACGGTTCGCATGCTGGCACTGTAGATGCAGCCGCTACTTCAGGTTCTGTTTCAGGCCTGTCTGCGGGGACATCCTATAACATTCAGGTATCAGCTTTTAACGGAGTTATGGATGGAGTACCGTCCGCTTCTGTGAGCATGGCTACTAAAACCCGCCCCAGCGGAGTTTATAAGACATCAGGAACCTATCCTGTAGCTTTAGGATCATCAATTGCAGGAACATTAGAGAATAACCTCGGGGTTCCGATTTATGTGTATGTTGTGATTAATTCGGCAGGGTCGTCTTCTGGCGGTGGCGGTGGCGGTGTAAATATAAATGGCACCACTGTGTCAGTAGGTGCCAGTTTTACACAATATGCTCAGAATGTAATATCGTCCACTTATTATATTATGAGCCCGGGAAGTGTGCCTATTTCGGGAAGTTACGGGGGTAGCGCTGCCACTTCCCGTATGACTTTAGCCTACTCCCTAACCCCTGGGGGTCCATTAACGTACTGGTCCAATTCTAATTAATATGGTTGGGATCGGATATTCGGACGGGTATAGGATTTATAAAACAGATTTAATTTCAAACATAAAATACCAATGCATGAAAAAGCATCTATCGATACTGTTATTATTGGCCGTTTCATTTATGAAGGCCCAGACTTTCAGCAATGAGAATTTCATCTACACTGAGGCTCCTCAGCAGCCTGTGCAGAGCGGCAGCTACAATACGCTTTCCAAAAGCGATATTCAGAAGAGCATAAGCTATTTTGACGGCCTAGGCCGTCTGAAGCAGACCATCGGCATCGGCCAGGGAGCGAAAGCCAATCTTTTGGACTGGCGAAGCAGCTGGACTCTAGGCAGTGGAGGGGCGCCTTTTTTTAATGCAAACGGACAGGCTTCGGAGAATGTCAGGATCAATGGGCTAAATCCTTTCGGGGCCACCGACATATTGTGGCGCTGCGTGAATGATGCGGCCAGCGATGCCGACGGAGGCTGGAATACGGACCTTATCTCCATTGACAGGACTAAGGCCTACCAGTATGCGGTGTGGGTAAAGCGCACCGGCGGCCAGAACGGGACTGCCTACCACGGGACTCAGAATGTTGTCAATTTGGACGGATCGCCCAACGACAACCCCTATTTCTGGTACGGCAGCCTGCCGGCTCTGGACACCTGGTATCTGATGGTTGGCCTGATCCAGCCTTCCTCCTACACAGGCGGTTATTCCGGAGTAAGCGGGGTTTATGACACGACAGGGAATAAAGTATTAGACGGCACGGACTTTAAATGGAGCGGCAGCAGTGTTAATTCTTATTTCAGGAGCTATCTGTACTATTCAACCGATGCAAATGTGAGCCAGTATTTTTACAGTCCGATAGTGCAGAAGGCAGATGGCACCCAGACCAGCATCATGGGGCTGGCTAAAGGATATGAGTTCAATGATGTTGTAACCCATGTGGCATATGATGATTATGGGAGACAGGAGCAGGAGTATCTGCCTTATGCTGCAGCCGGCACTGCAGGGCTTCTTCAGACCGATCCCCTGGCAGCGGTGAAGAGCTATTACAATACGCCAAAATATGAGAACACGCTTAACCCCTTCAGCAAAAAAACATTCGAGGCCTCACCCCTGAACCGTGTGCTGAAACAGGCCGCTCCAGGCAACAGCTGGAAAACGCAGCCAGCTTTGGGGCATGAGATAAAACTGGATTACAAGACCAATGCAGACTCAGAAGTGAAGCAGCTTATAGCGGTAAGCAGCGACCGGCTGTCAGATTTAGGATTCTATGAGCCTTCCATAGCCCAAAACGGCACTTATGGAGCGGGGCAGCTTTACAGGAATGTGACAAAAGATGAAAACTGGACAGCCGCACAGCCTAATCTCTCAGATCATACCGTCGAGGAGTTTAAGGACAAAGAAGGGCGTGCGGTGCTGAAGAGAACCTATAATGAAGGCCTTCCGCATGACACTTATTATGTATATGACCAGTACGGAAATCTGAGCTATGTCATTCCTCCTATGGCAAACGGCGCTTTTGACGAGAGCACTCTCAATGATCTGTGCTACCGTTATAAATATGACCATCGCAACAGGCTGGTGGAGAAGAAGCTTCCGGGCAAAGAATGGGAGCATATTGTCTATGACAAGCTGGACAGGCCGATCCTTACCCAGGATGGCAACCTAAAGGCTGTGAATAAATGGCTGTTCACCAAATACGACGCATTCAGCAGGCCGGTTTATACGGGAGAATATGCCAATGCAGGCTCGCGCAAGACATTGCAGGGTCTGGCAGACGGGAGCCCTGCGGTATCGGAACAGGCTCAGGGGGCTGCGGCAATCGGAGATGTTACAGCCTATTACAGCAACCTGTCTTTTCCCAGCACAAATATTGCCTTAAACACCATCAGCTATTATGACGGCTATAATTTTGACCTCATAGGGCCTGCGCCTTCCGCTGTTCTATCTTATGGCATAACTCCGGTGAGCAGTGCAAAGGGACTGGCAACAGGAACCAAAGTAAGGGTCTTAGGCACCAATAATTGGATCACCAGCGTAATCTACTATGATGCTAAAGGCAGGCCTATCTATAATTACAGCTACAATGACTATCTGCAGATTACAGAGATCTTAAAGAGCCGCCTTGATTTTGTGGGCAGGGCGAAAGAAACTGCCAGCACCCATACAAGAGCGGGAGTAGCTACGGCAGTTGCGGATGCCTTTACATACGATCAGATGGGCAGGCTTCTGGTGCATAAGCAGAAAATAAATTCCCAGCCGGAAGAAATCATTGCATCCAACACCTACGACGATTTAGGGCAGCTTGCCAGCAAAGGGGTAGGGGGCAAAACCAGCCAAAACCGACTGCAGAATGTAGATTATACTTATAACGTAAGAGGCTGGCTCAAAGGGATTAATGACGCTTCGGCAATGGGCAGTGATCTTTTTGCTTTTCAGGTAAGCTATGATAGCCCCACAGCAGGCACGCCACTGTATAACGGCAATATCAGCCAGACTTTTTGGAGGACAGCCAATAATGACGATTCGAGCCTGAAAAACTACAATTACAGCTATGATGCCTTAAACCGATTGACATTTGCGGCAGACAACCTGGGACACTATAATGAGAACCCAACTTATGATAAAAACGGAAATATAAAAACCCTATTCAGAAACGGGAATACGGTTCTGGGGTCTCCGATTTTTGGGGCCATCGACAATCTAAGCTATAATTATGATGCAGGCAACAGGCTTCTGAGCGTGGAAGACGCATCAGGGAACGTGGAAGGCTTTAAAAACGGCAGCAGCACTGCCACCGAATACGGCTATGATGATAATGGCAACATGACAGCCGATGCCAACAAGGGCATCACGGGCATCAGCTACAACTACCTGAACCTGCCGACTCAGGTGATTCTGGCGGGAGGCACTATCAGTTATGTCTATGATGCAGCCGGGGTAAAACAGCGCAAGACTGTAGGGACTAAGGTGACAGACTATTCCAATGGCTACCAGTATGAGAATAATGTGCTGCAGTTTTTTCCGCAGCCGGAAGGCTATGTGGCCCATAATGACGGAATTTTTAGCTATATTTACCAGTACAAAGACCATTTGGGCAATGTGCGCGTGAGCTATGGCGATGCCAATGATGATGGCATTGCAGACAGCTCGGAGATTATAGAGGAGAATAACTATTATCCGTTCGGCTTGAAGCATTTTGGCTACAATGGGGCCTCAGTTTTAGGGAAAGGAAACAGCAGGGCGCAGAAATATAAGTTTAATGGGATGGAAGAATCTCAAGAACTAGGACTTAATTTATTACATCCCACTAAGTTTAGGACATATGATCCAGCAATAGCCAGATTTAATGGAATAGATCCTTTAGCAGATAAATCAAATAATATAACCCCTTATTCTTTTGTTATGAATAATCCTATATTGTACAGTGATTTAACAGGTGCCGATACAACAAAATTACGTGAGATAGTGGTTTATACAAAAAAACAAGTTAATAAAGCCTATAATTGGTTTACAGGTGCAAATGTTGGCTATACTGGATCAGGTTGGGGGCATGGCTTAAGAAGATCTCTGGCTAATCAAATTGGCATAGGTAATAGGGCAAATAATATCTTTGAACTGGGTCTACAATCTCAACTTCAAGCAAAACAAGTGAATTTAGGTGGATCACTACTAGATAAAATTAAAGAAGATGAAGGAATGATAAAGTTCCAGAATGACATTATTAAAACTTTAAAGACAGATCCAAGATTTAAAAATCTGCAATTTGTCATGAAAGGAAAGGGTGTAGTTGAATTTGGAGGTAAAAGATGGAGTAGCTCTAATGAAGATTGGGGGGCTTTAGGCAACAATAATCCGATATTTCATGGGGAAACATGGGCAGTAGGAGGAAACCAACTGACATGGGTAACAAGACATGCTTCCATGAGTTATAGTGCTACCGTAAAATCGGATGGTACTATTGTTATAGATTTTCAGCTTAAAGACACTTTTGATTTAAGCGGACAAAAAGGAAGGTCAGAGGCTTATAATAATATTAGTAATACAGCAGGTTTTATGTATCATGATGTAGTAGGAGGAAATAGTGAAATGCAAATAAATGCAAACTGGCAGATTGAGAATAAAAATTAATTTAGTTATAAAATTATGAAAAAATATTTAATTATTATTTTGACAATACTCTTGTTAATTTCTTGTAACAAGATTGAAACTAACCAAACTCTTGATAAAGAAGATTTAAAATATATTAAAAGTTTAAATCTTCTATCAGACGGGGAGAATATTTATAAATTTTATAGTGAGTATAAAAAAAATGTAGCAGGTAATTTTTTTACAGACAAAAGAATTGCAACATATTGGATAGATGAGAGAAACTCAAAAAAAAATGAAATAAACTATGCTTATTATAACGAGATAGAGAAAATTGATACAATATCTTATGCTGGTGCAAGTTATACTCCTTATATTCTTGTAACCAAAACTAATGGAAAAACTTTTAAAGTTAGTGTTGATGGAGATAAGAAAGATATTAAAGCTTTTTTTGAAGGTGTTATAAAGGAGTGGAAAATAAAAAGATAAAATTTTAGATTATAAGCTTAACTAAGGTTAGTAAGTTTTTTAAAATGTACAGACTATTGAATTAATAATAATTAAGGGTGCAATTTTGCACCCTTAATTATTTTAAATCCCCTTATAAAGCCTCTTTTTCTTTTTTTGTTTAAACTGTTTAGAAACATAATCATTTAGATTTTCTCCTCGAAGCAATATTTCTGCGAGATTTTCTTTCACATACTCTCTTAATTCTGTATCTTGAAAGTTCTCAGAATTTGTTGGAAAAGAATTTTGATGCTTCCTTTCAAGTGCAAGAATATTCATTGCACAGCTTTCCAGAATGCCTTTTACGCTGAATTCTTTTCCAAGACTGCTTCCATTGACAACGGTCTGTGTTTTAAAGTCGATAAAAGTAATTCCATAAAGCTTTCCCTCACTGCTTTTTCTTAAAACAGTATGAATGGCTTGATCTTTGAGTCTTTGAGATAATCTCTCCACAGAAGTCATTCTCTCATCAAAAAAAGCCTGTCTCAAAGCATTTTTAACGTGGCTTTTGCCGTATTGTTTCTTTGTTTCATTGACCCTGAATTTTTCCTCCAGAAATTTTAAAGTGGGTCTGCTGTAGAATTCACAGGCTTTTATCGGCACCCCTATCGGTTTTGAATTCTGGTCAAGTATCTTATAAAGCAGTCCGTTGTTTTTAAAAACTCTCGATTCCTCGCTTCCTCTGTCAGCATGAACATTATAAAGGTTCAAAACGGCATTGAGTTCAGGCAGGCTTGAATACTTGTAATCAAATAAAACCTTGCTTAAAACTGAATTGATCGCCTTTCTGGACTCTACTTTGCCGTATTGGATTTTGCCGACATCTATCGGATTTAGCGAAAACTGTTCTTGCTGTTTTCTTCCTTCAGCTTTTACAAGCCCGAACATTTCTTCAATTTCTTTTCGTGCAGGTTCTGATTTTCTGACTCCCAGTAAATGCAGATCGATTCTCTTTCCGTCCCTCTGGATGTTGTTTGTCACTATATGGCAATGCGGATGCCCCGCATCATAATGCTGATATACCAGATAAGGCTGTCTGCCAAATCCCAGTTTTTCCATATAGGTGTCTGCAATTTCAGCCAGTTTTTCTTTCGAATGATTCTCCGAAGGATCAAAGTTTAGTGAGATATGCACCGTATTCCGCTTCGCATTGGTGTTGAGTTCTGCCAGTTTTAGAAAGCGGTTTAATTTTGAAGTGAAACTCAGTTTTTCCAGTTCCAGCGGATAATTCACAGCACTGATACATTCAGCTATTCCAATCTCAACTTTATTTTCGTTGTAATTCAGAATTCCTCTTATGGACGAGCTTGTTTTTATCACTGCAACCATTTTTCTGCTATTTTCTGGGTGTGGCCTGAGACCTCTTCCATTTTATCAAAAAGCCTTTTTCTCTGGATCTCGAACAGATAAAGATGTCCTTTGAAATCGGGAACTGTTTTGAGCGTGTTTATTTTTCTGGCAATCTGATTGATATTATTGCCGATTGCCCGTAATTCGGAAGTAAGCACGGCTGTCTCTTCCATCAGTTCGTCTAAAGACTGGTTTCTGTAAGTGGCTATAATTGGTTTGTTGAATAAGTGGCTCCTGATGTGGTCGCTTAATTTTCGGCAGGTGCTTGCTCTGAATCTTTTTTCCAGTTCGGCATACTCCAAAGGAGTGAATCGCAGTCCCACGATTCGTGTTCTGTTTGAATTTTCTCTTTTCATCATCTTTCATTTTCATTATTATCAAACTCTTATTTTTTAAGTTCCTCCACCGCCGAGTTCCGAGGCAATGGGTGGCAAGATAGGCGGTTGTTAAACAACCGTTCATCTTGCTGATTGCAGGAACGTGGCAATCTTTGGAGATTTTTAAAAGCAGGCTTCTAATTTAGGAAAAATATTTGAATGTATCATGCGCAAAATATGGTTATGATGGCCGTAGACTGTTATAATAAATAAATGCTAAAAAAAGAAAAAGGGAAAAAAGAAAGCAGTCTGAAATTGGACAGGCAGACAGCTGAAGTGCCATAAGTCCCGGAGGGCGGATTTTTTGAGGGACGAGAAAAATACGTTATGGGCACTTCTCTGGCTGTGTCCAATACCTTGCTTTTCTTTTTTCTTTTGGCTTATTTATAATATGAGACAGTTAAATTATTCGTATTAAGGATAGACACTGCTTAAAAGTTTTATGGACATATTATGTCCATGAGATTGACGCAAAAGCGATTTATCTTTGTGAAAACATGAAAATGGATTGAGTGATGATAGGTAAATTTTACTTATGAATCTCAATGAATTACGTTTTATATTTGTAGTTATTCCCACCAAATTTTGATCAGGGTAAAATGAAAAAAGTGTTTTAACTTTATAGCGGATAGTGATTGTGGAATAAAAAAGACTGAGGTTCGGTCTTTTTTTAATGAAGAGGAATTGTATAATGAAAAACAGAGCAACGGATGAGAGAAGAAGAATCACCCGAGGGAAAACTTTTGTAAATTTACAAATTGAAAAACAAGGGGTTAGATTCTGTGAAGGAGAAAGTGGTATTTGTGATGCAGAAGAAAAAACTAAAACAAATGAAGGAAAATTAACAATTGAAGAATTAAGAAGATGCAGAGGTTTTGAAGGAATTTCAGAATCAGAGGGGAATGAGATAATCGAAAGCTTATTTCAATTGGCAGTGATTGTATATAATTTTAAAATGTAGATTATGGGGATTGAAAGTTTTAAGAAATTTCAGAAAGAAAAATTAGCGCAAAAGGCTGAGGTAAAACAAATCTGGGGATACACAAGGGTAAGCTCCAAATTACAGTTAGTAAACAACAGTCTTGAAGAACAGCGAATAGAAATAATACAGTTTGCTTCTAAGAACGGCTATACTCTCAAAAATATGCTTGGAGGTACTTATGAAAGTGCTTCTGGCGATTTTACCAGAAAAGAGTTTACAAGATTGCTGGAAGAGGTCAAAAACGCAAAACAGAAACCTTTTGCAATCGCCATAAAATTTATCAGCAGGTTTTCCAGAACAGGAGGAAATGCCATTACCATCGTCCATGAGCTTGTGGATAAGCTCGGTGTGCATTTAATTGAAACTTCTTCTGGTCTCTGCACGAATGATGAGTACAGCAAACTTGATATTTACAGCAAGCTTTTAGATGCCAGAAGGGAAAACATGGACAGGCTTGAAAAAACAATTCCTGGAATGAAAGCACTGCTGAGAGCGGGAAACTGGCTAGGCAAAGCTCCCAGAGGCTACACAATGAGAGGAAAGAAGGTAGGGGATTATGCTCTAATGCAGGAGAAGCAGTCTATTACAATAAACTTAGAAGGAGAAATTTTAAAGAAAGCATGGAAGTGGAAGCTTGCGGGTGAGAGGGATTATGTAATCAGGGAGAAACTGGCAAAACTCAATTTAAATATTACAAAACAGTCACTAGGTTCTATGTGGCGCAATCCTTTCTACTGCGGAATATCGGTAAATGCACTGCTTGAAGAGCCAGTGAAAGGAAACTGGACAGGTTTGGTCAGTGAAGAAGATTTTCTGAAGGTTGACAGAATGCTCTCTGAAAGGAAAGTGCCAGTCAAAGAATATTCCAAAAGCAGGATCAATGAGTTCAGACCATTGACAGGTTTTTTAAGATGCGAATGCGGAAGCCTTCTGACAAGCTATGTGGTGAGAAAAAAGAATGTGCATTACTACAAGTGCCAGAAATGCAGAAATGCCAGTTTCAACGCATTGACCACACCATATTCAAAAGCGGAAGGCTTGAACGATTCTTTTGAAAAGCTATTATCAAGATATACTCTAAGTTCCCAATTTGTAGAGCCTTTCAAACTTCAGCTGAATAAGCTTTTTGATATCATGGAAAATGAGGGTAGGGAAGAATTGAATGGTCTTCTTGCGAAGAAAAAAGATTTGGAAACCAAAATTGAAAATCTGGATAAACGCTATTTTGACAATCCGAATTTCGGAGATGAAAAATACAATAGATACTCGCTTCAGTTTGATATGGAATTAAAAGAAGTTGAGCTTCAGATTACGGCAAACAGCAAAAAAATATCTAACCACGGCAGACATATCGATAAAGTAATAGAGAAAGTTACGAACATCAATAAATACTGGAAAGAAGGAGATATTGACAGTAAGATAAGAATCCAGAATCTGGTATTTCCAGAGGGATTGTCAATTAGGTCTGAAAACAGGGAATATCTAACTGGACGAGTAAACTCGATTTTTGGATTAGTCCAAACGTTTACAGGCATTGACAGAGGCAGTAAAAAACAAAAAACCCATCAAAAATTTGATGGGTCATTCTCTGTAGCGGGAACAGGACTCGAACCTGTGACCTTCGGGTTATGAGCCCGACGAGCTGCCTACTGCTCTATCCCGCGATGTTTCGGGTGCAAAGATACGCCGATTTTTGAGAAATCCAACGAAAACTTTAAAAAATGTTTTATTTTCTGTATTGAGTTGATATGACTACCTTTGCAAAATAAATAAAGCAAAAAATGTCACATAAAGCAGGTTTCGTAAATATTATCGGAAATCCAAATGTTGGAAAATCAACATTGATGAACGCTTTCGTTGGAGAACGATTGTCGATCATTACATCAAAAGCACAAACTACACGTCATAGAATTCTTGGAATTGTAAACGGAGAAGACTTTCAATTGGTTTTGTCTGATACTCCTGGAATCATCAAACCAGCGTACGAAATGCAGGAATCGATGATGAACTTCGTAAAATCGGCTTTTGAAGATGCTGACATTTTAATCTACATGGTCGAAATAGGCGAGCAGGACTTGAAAGACGAAGACTTCTTCAAGAAAATCATTCATGCTAAGATTCCGGTTTTATTGCTTTTAAATAAAATTGATAATTCAAACCAAGAACAATTAGAACAGCAGGTTACTTTTTGGAAAGAGAAAGTGCCAAATGCAGAAATTTTTCCAATTTCAGCATTGCAGAACTTCAACGTTCCTGAAGTCTTCGGAAGAATTATCGAATTATTGCCAGAATCACCACCATATTATCCAAAAGACCAATTAACAGACAAACCAGAACGTTTCTTTGTTAACGAAACAATCCGTGAGAAAATCTTATTGAATTACGCTAAAGAAATTCCATACGCAGTAGAAATCGTAACAGAAGAATTTCATGAAACCGATTCTATTATCCGAATCCGTTCAGTAATTATGGTCGAGCGTGATACACAAAAAGGAATCATTATCGGACATAAAGGTGCAGCACTGAAAAAAGTAGGAACAGATGCCCGAGCTGATTTAGAGAAATTCTTTGGAAAACAAATTCACATTGAGCTTTACGTAAAAGTGAACAAAAACTGGAGAAGCAATGCCAATATGCTGAAACGATTTGGTTACAATCAATAGTTTATAATTGTTTCAAGTTTCAGGTTTCAAGTTAAACGTCAGTATAAAACTTGGCACTTGAAACCTGAAACTTGAAGCAAAAAATAATAAAATCTTAGGTACTTAGTCCCGATAGTTATCGGGATAGCAATTAGCAACTTTTTTTAACTACCTTTGCAAAAAATTTAAATAAAGCATTTTTGACTTATAATTTATTGTTATTTAGTCAAAAAGTGAAATCTTAAATCTAATCCCGATAGCTATTGGGACTAAAATTCAATAAAATGAGTAATAACATTGTTGCGATAGTAGGAAGACCTAATGTAGGGAAATCGACCCTTTTTAATAGGCTGATACAAAGAAGAGAAGCTATTGTAGATTCAGTATCTGGGGTTACCCGTGATAGAAACTATGGTAAAAGCGAGTGGAACGGAAAAGAGTTTTCTGTCATTGATACAGGTGGATACGTTCGAGGGTCTGATGACGTTTTCGAAGGTGAAATCCGTAAACAGGTAGAACTTGCTATCGATGAAGCCGATGTTATTATTTTTGTGGTTGATGTTGAAGAAGGAATTACGCCAATGGATGAAACCGTTGCAAAATTACTTCGTAAAGTAACAAAACCAGTTTTATTGGCTGTAAATAAAGTAGATAACGCAATGCGTGAGAAAGATGCAATTGAGTTTTATAATCTTGGTTTAGGAGATTATTTCACATTTGCAAGTATTTCAGGAAGCGGAACAGGAGATTTATTGGATGCTTTAATCGATGCTTTTCCAGAAAAACCAGAAGTTGAAGTTAAAGAAGATTTGCCACGTTTTGCAGTTGTAGGACGTCCGAATGCGGGAAAATCTAGTTTTATCAACGCCTTGATTGGTAAAGACCGTTATATTGTAACAGATATTGCAGGAACGACTCGTGATGCAATTGATACAAAATTTGACCGTTTTGGTTTCGAATTTAATTTGGTTGATACTGCGGGAATTCGTCGTAAAGCAAAAGTAAAAGAAGATTTAGAGTTTTACTCTGTAATGCGTTCTGTTCGTGCAATCGAACATGCTGATATCTGTATCTTGGTTATCGATGCAACACGTGGATTTGAAGGTCAGGATCAAAGTATTTTTTGGTTGGCAGAGAAAAACCGTAAAGGTGTTGTGATTTTGGTAAACAAATGGGACTTAGTAGAAAAAGACACCATGTCTACGCGTGATTACGAAGAGAAAATCAAAAAAGAATTGATGCCTTTTACAGATGTGCCAATTTTATTCGTCTCTGCTTTAACGAAACAGCGTTTATTAAAAGCGCTTGAAGCAACAGTTCAAGTTTATGAAAACAGAAAACAAAGAATTGCAACTTCAAAATTCAACGAGTATATGTTGAAAGTAATTGAAGCGTATCCGCCACCAGCAACAAAAGGAAAATATGTAAAGATTAAATATTGTATGCAATTGCCAACGCAAACACCTCAGTTTGTATTTTTTGCTAATTTGCCTCAATATGTAAAAGAACCTTATAAAAGATATTTAGAAAATAAAATTCGAGAGAAATGGGATTTTGCAGGAGTTCCAATCGATATTTATATAAGAGAAAAATAAAAAAAAATCCCCTCGAATAGGGGATTTTTTTATGTTTGGTGTCTAAATAATTAAAGGATCAATTTTTTATTGGCATTATATTTGAATAAATGTAAAAAATACAATTAAACCTTTTGCGTTTTTTTTAGTCTTACTGATCTAACTAACCTAATTTTATGACCAGAATTTATTCAGTTTTGTTGTTTTTAGCTTTTGTATATTCGGCAAATGCCCAAAACAATATCGTTATTAAAGGAACTGTGGTTGATATCAACTCGCAGCTTCCGTTAGAACTCGCCACCGTTTATTTTACAGCCGTAAAAGATTCAACTATTATTGAATATGCTACAACAGATAAAAACGGAAATTTTATTATCAATACTAAAAAGTATGATAAGCCAGTTTTCTTAAAAGTAAATTATACAGGATACCAAGCTTATTTTGAAGAACAAAAAGGGCTTACAGAAAGTAAAGACTTTGGTAAATTGTACATGCTTGAAAATGCCAATGTTTTAAATGAAGTGGTGATTAAAAGTGAAGCGCCGCCAATTACCATTAAAAAAGATACTTTAGAATTTAATGCCGGCTCATATAAAGTTCGCCCAGATGCAAATGTGGAGACTTTATTGAAGCAATTGCCTGGTTTTGATGTCGATAATACCGGAAAAATTACGGTAAATGGGCGAGAAGTCAATCAGGTTTTAGTCAACGGAAAAGCATTTTTTGATAAAGATGGCGCTATTGCCATTAAAAACCTTCCGGCTGATATTATTAAAAAAGTTCAAGTTTCTGATTTTAAAACCAAAAAAGAAGAGCTGGCTAAGCAAGAATCAACTTCAGATTATTCGAGTATAAATATCACCATTGACGAAAAGAAAAATAAAGGTTATTTCGGTAAAGTTCTTGGCGGATATGGTTCAGATGAGCGTTACGAAAGCAGTTTAATGATGAACTTTTTTAAGAACAAGCAAAAAATAAGTGTATTGGCTTCAGCCAATAATATCAACTCAACTGGATTTGCTATGGATGAGGTTTTTGATAATATGGGTGGCGGACGTAATACCAAAGGTAGCAGCCAAGGTGCTAGCAGTGGAGGAAAAGGAATTACGCAATCGACTCTTGCCGGAATTAACTATTCTGATGATTGGACAAAGGATTTGGAGTTTATGAGCAGCTACAATTTTACAAATGCTGTGACTAAAAACGAAAGTAAATCGAACCAACTTAGCTTCTTACCAACAGGAAATATCTTAACTGAAGCTGATTCTAAAACCAGAAATGAAAACACAGGAAATAAAGCCAATTTTGAATTAGAATACAAAATCAATCCTTCTATGCAGATTGTTTTTGCACCAAAACTGAATGTATCTCAATCCAACAGCAATTCATCTTCTTCGACTTCCTCTGAAAATGAAAATGGTGATGCATTGAACGAAAGTACAGCGACATCGCATACCGAAAGTTCGAATACGAATTTTGCCAACAGTATTAATTTCAACAAAACGTTTGAAAAGAAGTCGAGAAATTTAAGTGTGGTTTTTAATAACAATAACACTAAAAGTGATTCGAACGGAATCAACATTTCTGAGACTATTTTTTATCAGGATAACAAACCAAATGATGAAAGAAATCAGAACGCAAAAAATACTTCTAAAAGCGATGCTTATTCGCTTGATTTAGAATATACAGAGCCTGTTACAGATTCGCTAAGATTACGTTTTGGAACCGATTTTGACTGGCAGAGCTCTATGAACGATCAAAAGACATTTAATTTTGATGATGCTTCACAAGAATATTCAGATTTAAATTTATCGTTGACCAATTATACCACATCTAAGCAAAATTCTATTACACCAAAAGTGGGTATTACTTGGCAGAAAAGTAAATTTACGCTGAATGTGAATTCAAGAACATCAATTGTAGAGTTTGATAATCATTCTTTTTACTTAAATCAAGCTACAGATTTGAATAAGAGATATATGCTGCCTTATGGAACGGCACAGCTTCGATACAAATTCAACCGTTCTAAAAACTTAACGTTCAAATACGATTATTCTAATGCTCTTCCGTCGGCAACACAATTAATGCCGGTTGCAGATTTGAATAATCCATTGAATAGTGTAATAGGAAATCCGAATCTAAATCCGATTGAAAAAAATACTGCAGGCATCGATTTTAAGAATTTTGATTTTAGAACGCGTTCAGGATATAGTTTATTTCTTAAAGGAGATTATTATAATAATGATATTGTTTCTACTTCGATTTATGATGATAGCGGAAAAAGAAATACGACTTATGTAAATATTTCAGGAACTTATTCGGCTTCGCTTGGAGGAAACTGGAATCAACAGATTAAAAAAGATGCACATACTTTAAGATACGGTTTGCGTTTAAGTGGTAATTATAATTTTGATAAAGGGTTTACAAATGCTGTTATGTATTATGCCAAATCGGTTGTAGTAACGCCAAGTGTTTACGCTTCTTATGATTATGGAGAAGTGCTTTCGATTGCGCCGTCTTATAGTTTATCATATAACGAAACTCGATATGAAAATTATTCAAGAGATGCGACTTCAAACGTGATTCATAGAATTAATTTACAGACTACTTCTTATTGGCCAGCTAATTTAATCTTCGGAAATGATTTCGGATACACTTATAATTCGAACATTTCAGACGATTTCAAAAAGGATTTCTTCCTTTGGAATACAAGTCTTTCTTATGGATTTTTAGATAAAAAATTATATGCAAAAGTAAAAGTGTATGATGTTTTAAATCAGAACCAGAGTGCCACAAGAACCATTTCCCCAACTTCGATCCGAGATGAAGAAAATACTGTTTTAAAACGTTATGTAATGTTTTCTTTAGCTTATAAAATTGGAAATTTCGCCGAAAGCAAAAAAGGAGGAAGGAGACAGAGAGGGTCTTAATTTTTAGGTTCTGAGGTGCTAAGAAGCTAAGGTTCAAAGTGGCAAAGGCTCAAAGGGACAAAGATTAAAAAAACCGAAAATCAAATTTTTGATTTTCGGTTTTTTTATTAGAAAATCTAAAATTTCCGATTAATTCTATGATAAACCGTAAATCGGATAATATCACGATCGTAAAAATCTACACCACTGGCGCGTCTTTGAAAGTTCTTTAGATACCCCAATTCTAAACCAATATTTGGATTGAAATGATAACGTAAAGCAACATAGAAACGATTTTGATCGAAAGTATTTCTGCGATTGTCTTTTCCAAAATTGAATAAGACCTCATCAGAAATAGTTCCTTTTATGCTTCTTCCTTCTTTTTCCCAAAGGGTAAACATAGATTGTAATCGGTATCTGAATCTGTAAGCAAATGAGAATTCATCTAAAAGTCCGTTTTTATCTGCTTTTTGAATGAAGCGTTCTTCGAGCTGAAAGCGATTATGAAAAGTTATTTTGGCAATATCATTTATTAAAGTAAGATCTTGCTGTGCACGATATTCGGGAATAGAAAAATCAGGATCAATGTTTGGATTCTGAGTATTTACGCTAAAAAAAGCAAATCCAGCACCCAAATCCATCATCTTAGTTGCTCTATAACGAGCTTGAGATCTTATAACAAAAAGATTTTCGTGAACAGGATTTACAAAGCTTCGATTATCAAATTCAGAATGAAGAGCCCATTTTTCGGATAAGGGAAAAATATTATAGTATCGAATCCAGGTCAAAGTCTGCTGGTCGATATTTCTTTGGCTTTGCCCTGTAATGAATTGGCAAACAAAGAGTATGATGAAAAGTAATTTAAAAGATCTGTTCAAAAACGATAAATTCAGGCTGCGAATTTATACAAATGATCTTATTTCTTTCTATTTTAAAATTTGTTTTGAAGTTTTTTTTTTGATTTTCAAGAAATAAAAAACGAAATGCAAGTATAACAGCATTTCGTTTTTAGTATATCGGCTAATTTTTAGTATTACCAAATTAGAGGCTGACAATCCGCAAGGAAGAAATACCTTTTTTTATCAATTAAAGGTAAGTTACTTATTAAATAAGGATCAGTACATGTGTTGCTATCTTTGTTTAGGTTTTCTGAATCATATTGCAATAGAAATATTTGACCACATTCGTTGCTAACTACAATATGCTTTTTGTCTTGAGATATATCTATTGACATTATGGTACCTCCAATATATGCGTATTTTATCTTCTCATTGTTTAATTTATGCCATAAATAACCATCATTTGCTCCTAAGAAAAAACCATGTTCAGATGGATACATACTAAAAATCCATCTTCTGTCTTCAATTACTGATATAGAATCATCCTCTATGTCATCCGCAGCTGTATTCATACCTTCAATATTCTTTAATGGAACACCAATAGTACCGCTTTCAGAAAAATGGCAAGATCCTAAAGCAAGAAGCGGTTCTTTTATTTTACTATTGAAACAAGCAACATTAGGATAGTATGATATAGGGTCTATATTAGCTGTTTCTTCCCATTTACCATTTTGTTTTTTTAAAACTATATGCTCTGACATTTGTGAACCAACAGCAATATATTGATTATCTGCTGAGAGAACGGCATGTGGATAGTGTATGAATGTATATTCTGAATCTTCATCTTCATCTTCGTTCTTTTCACCGTGTATTAAATCAAAACCATTTTCATTAATTACAAAAATTCCACTATATGTAATTAATAAAGCCTCTCTGCCATTATTAAAAACTTCAATGTTTTCATAGCAAAGCTCATCAATAGAAATATTGTTTGGAAGCTCAAGACTACATATGATATCACCATTCCAGTCTTTATGTATGTCGATTTTGTTATTATAAACTTTGGCAAAATACTTTTTGTCAGAACTGAAGCCAAAACCAATTACATCATCTATAAATGTTATTTCATTGTCCTTGATTTTATAAACCCCTTGCCATTCATGGTAATCACCTAATTTAGCCAATATAATACTGTTTTCTAATATGGCGACTTTTTTAATTGTGTAGGATCTTAGGTTTGGAATAATATCTGAAAGTGGATCATTGTCTGGAGGAAATAATTCCCGAAATTCTTCATATTTCCCAAGATTGTTGTACTCAATTAAATTTTCCAATACATATTCACCCAAATCTTTACGGGTTTCTTTTGGACATTCTGTAGTTGGATTTTGTTTTTCGATGTAGATTTTATCTAACCATTTGTTTATTGATGTCTTAAACTCTTTTCCTTCCTTCTTCCAACGCTCAGAAGCCTGCTTTAATTGTGCATCCATAAATTATCTTGTTTAAAGTTATTCTTGCTAACTTCATCATTAAAAAAATATAAAAGTTCCTCTGAAAGTTTTTATTATATTATTTTAAGCTATATTTTTATGAAATAAAAAAAAAGAGGCACATTTTTGAATGTGCCTCTTTTAATACTAAAACTAACTAACCACCTTACAGCGAATACTTAAATGTAACTCCGTAAGTTCTTTGATCACCAAGGACTCCAGCATATTGACCTGAGTTACCACCTGCAGGCAATAATTGCTCGTAGTAATCTTTATTTAAAAGGTTTCTTCCCCAAAACTGAATAGATAAACCTTGCGAAGCACGGAAACCTAAACGAGCATTAAAGATAGCGTAACCTTGTACGACTAAATATTTTGAAGCCGAAGGGCTTGAAGAAAATTCAGAACGGGCATATCCGTCAGCAGCAAAGAAGATTTTTCCAGCATTACCAAAGAATCTTGCATTGTCTGAAAGTTCACCTCCAAGAGAACCAGCCCATCTTGAAGCACCTGGCAACTCAGTTCCAGAAACATCTTTGAAGGCAACTGGTGCTCCAGTTTCTTCTAATGGAAGTGGTGCATTGGTAAATTTCACATATTTACCATCTGTATAAGTTGCGGCACCATTAATAGTTAAGTGTGAGCTAATCACAAAACTTGCATCCAATTCTGCACCTCTTACGCGCACTTTATCTGCATTAGCAAGATAACCGCGATTTACACCCAATTCAGCTGCCTGAACGTTAGTTTGAAAATCTTTGATATCAGTATTAAAGAACGTTAAGTTGAAAATTGAGTTTTTAAACGGAGAGGTTTTAACTCCAACTTCATAATGATTTACTTTTTCTGGTTTAACTACCGCAAGTTCTGTCATTGGCTGACCAGCTGCATTTGTTGGAAGTCCAGCTACGTTAACCCCAACAGGTTTGTAACTTTTGGCATAAGTTGCATAAACATTGATTTTATCTGAAGCTTTGTACGTAAGCGTTAAGTTTCCAGAAAAATCTGTATTATCTGTATTAGAATCAAATGCTTGATCTGAGTAAACTGATTTTTTTAAAGCCAATAAGGCAGGATCTGTAGTCTGAAGACCTCCATACGTTTTACGAGAATAACTTGCATCTTTTTTGTCAAAATTATATCTCAAACCAGGTAAAACATGGAAACGTTCTGTAATTGCCCAGTCAATTTGACCAAATACTGCAGCACTTGAAGATCTGATTCTTGCATCGGTTTTAATTCCGTAACCTTCAAAAAGACCTGGAGTTTTCCATAACGGGCTAGTTGTACTTTGAGAGAATCTCCATTGTGCATTTCCAGATTCTTCTGTACCATCTGTTTGAGAAGTTTGATCGATAAAGAATACTCCACCAACTCCACTAATTTTTGAAGTTAATTGTCCAGCATAACGAACCTCTTGTGTAATCTGAGTTTGTCTTGTTGGATTCTGAGATTTAGCTAAAACTTGTAATCCTGTAAAATCCCTGTCGTTTGACGGATCCCAGTTCCAAAAACGCCATGCAGTTGTAGACGTAAGTGTTCCGCCTCCAATTTTAGTATCAATATTTAACGAAACTCCTCCTAAATCTTGTCCAGAGCGCCATGGAGTATCATGATCTATTTTACGGTCAAAAGCATTTAAGCTTGGCAATTGATAATTTAAATCTTTAATAATAGCATCAAACTGACGGTATGCAGCTCTCTGAGTAGGAGCAACACCAGCAACAACCTGAGCATATCCGTCAGGACGCTGTGTTGTAAGATCTCCTGCAAAAGTAATATTTGTATTTTCAGTAGGAGTCCATAATAATTGTCCTCTAAAACCTTGATTATTCAAAGTGTTTGTTGGTCTTCCCGTAACAATGTTATCGATTAACCCATCACGTTGTGTTCCTGAGAAAGATAAACGACCAGCAACTTTTTTTCCTAATGCTCCCGTGACAGAGGCTTTAGCTTGTAAAAAAGCATAATTACCATAACTCAATTCAAAATCGGCACCCGTTGTAAAACTTGGTTTACGAGATGTAATATTGAAAGCTCCAGAAGTTGTGTTTTTTCCAAATAAAGAACCTTGCGGACCACGTAATACCTCGATTTGTTCTACATCGATAAAATCTAAAGTAGTTGCTGCGGGGCGAGCATAATAAACACCATCTACATAGAAACCAACTCCAGGATCGATTCCATCATTGGTAAGTCCAAATGGAGAACCTAAACTTCTAATGTTGATTCCGGTATTTCTAGGGTTAGAAGAATACAATTGTACAGAAGGAACCAATTCTTTAATACGGTTTACGTTAAATGCTCCTGCGGCTTCAGCTTGTTTTCCTGTAACAACAGAAACGGCAATGGGCACATCTTGTACTTTTTCGATTCTTCTTCTAGAAGAAACTACTACTTCGACAAGTTTATTTTCTTCACGTAAAGTAACCAATATTGGCGAAGCTGGAATAGCTGTAATTTCAAGTTCGGCAGTATTGTAGCCAATATATTGAACTAAAAGTGTAATAGGTAATTTTCCTTGTGATTCTATTGAAAAGCGCCCTTCAGAATCTGTAATAGCGCTAAAAGTTGTTCCTTTAATTACCACATTGGCTGCTTCTAAAGGAATATTTTGATCTGTAGTTACAACCCCTTCAATTTTTTGGGCAAATGAGATTGAGAACGTTAAAACTGCAAGTATTGTAAGGATATTTTTTATAGATGTTTTCATTTTTATATTAAGTATATGTGATTAGTAGAATTTAAAATTAAATTTTTTTTACCAACACATACACATCATAGATGAAACAGCATTCACAGTTGTGAAATTATAATTATGTTTTTTTTGCAAAAGATTTTGTCCACCTGATTTACTAGAATGTACTTTCATGAGTTAAAATTTTGTAAATGATTAGTTAATTATTTTTGGCAAATATATATAATTAATTCTATCGATTTACTAGACTTTAGAAAATATTTTTTTATTTTTTTACCAATGAAGCGATTGTGATGCCTTCCATAGCCTTCAAAGTTTTGTCTCTAATAAGCATCAAGCCGTGACGCAGACTGCATTCAGACTCGGTTTTGCAATCAGAGCAAGGCTCGTAAAAATTTAAAGAAGCGCATGGTAAAAGTGCAATTGCGCCGTCAAATAATCGGTGGATTTCTGCTAGAGTAATGTCATTTTTAGATTTTATCAGATAATAACCGCCAAATTTTCCTTGCTTACTGCTCACAAAACGGCCACGTTTTAGATCTAAAAGAATCTGTTCTAAAAACTTTTTAGGAATGTTAGCGCCATCAGCAATTTCTACCGTTCTAGAAATGTGATTTTCGTCTTGTTCTGCTAAATAAAGTAAGGCCTTAAGGGCGTATTTTGCTTTATGTGATAACATCTATTAATAAATTGTAAAATGTAAATGTATGATTTTTTAAGATTGAAACCTAAACTTGAAACTTGAAACAAAGAAAATTAGAACCAGAATAAATTACCAGCCTCCGCTAGATCCTCCGCCAGAGAAACCTCCACCGCCAAATCCGCCACCGAAACCTCCGCCTCCGCCGAAACCACCACCAGATGATCCTCCGCCGAAGCCTCCAAATCCACCTCCGCCACTTCTTCCAAGGTTGCTTAGAATAATAGCGTCAAGAAGGCTAGGGCCTCCGCCGCCATTGTTGCCAGAATTTCCTCCACCGCCTCTTTTATTTCGAGAAAGTAAAATTAAAACAATTACAACAATTACGATAAAAGGTAGAATAGGAAAGTCTTGCCCTTTAGCTTGTTTGCGTTCGCCTTTAAATTTTCCTTTAAAAACATCAATAATAGCATCAGTTCCTTTATCAAGACCGTTGTAAAAACTTCCAGCTTTAAATTCAGGTATGATAATATTTCTAATGATTGTTCCTCCAATTCCTGCCGTCAAACGATCTTCAAGTCCGTATCCAGGATTAATTGCAATCTTTTTTTCGTTTTTTGCCAAAAGGATTACCACTCCATTATCATCTTCTTTGGTTCCTCCAATTCCCCAAGTTTGTCCCCATTTAGTTGCTAACTGACTTACATCTTCTCCTTTTAAACTTTCAATTGTAATAATAACAATCTGAGTTGTAGTCGAATCAGAGTAGCGAACCAGTTTTTCTTCTAGTTGCGCTTTTTCTGTAGAGCTTAAAATGTTGGCATAATCGTAAACAGAAGTCTGAAAACTAGGTTTTGGCGGAATCTCAAACTGTGCAAAAATAGCATTGCTAATAAATAATGCGATAAACAAAAAAGTAATCTGAAAAATTCTATTAGAATTTGAGAATTTAATTTGGGAATTTTTCATTGTTTATCCTTTTGAGATTTCGTTAGATAATTCGTTGACATCATCTTCCTGAGAAGGAAAATATTTTTTGAGTTGTTCTCCGGCATTTAAGATACCGTCAACAATTCCTTGTTTAAAATTGCCGGCTTTAAAATGATTGACCATGATGTCTTTAGTGCAGTCCCAAAAATCGTTGGATACTACATCGTTAATTCCTTTATCTCCGCAAATCACGAAGTTTTTGTCTTCAACTGCAAAATAAAGTAATACCCCATTTTTCAATTTAGTTTCATTCATTCGTAATTGATGAAAAACTTCTAAAGCCCTATCAAAATGGACTTTAGAAGTTGTTTTTTCTATATGTACTCTAATTTCGCCAGAAGTGTTATTTTCAGCCATGCGAATAGCTTCAACAATTTCGTGTTCTTCTTCTTTGGTTAAAAAATCTTCTACTTTTGACATGAAAATGATTTTAGAGTTTAGATTGTAGATTTTAGATTATGGTCTAAAACTTCTTAGAATTTTACATCAACTGGTTTATCAGCTCCAGTAGATGCTTCAAAGTATGGTTTTTCTTTGTATTCGCTCAAGAACCATTTGTTAGGAATAGACAAGACATAACCGTTGTAAACTTGTACCGCTTCGTTAAAACGAGTTCTAGCCGTTAAAATCTGGTTTTCAGTACTTGCCAATTCGTCTTGTAATTTCAAGAAGTTTTCATTTGCTTTTAAAGTAGGATATTGCTCAACAGAAACCAATAATCTTGATAATGATGAACTTACTCCGCTTTGAGCTTGATTGAATGCTGCTAATTGTTCTGGAGTTACGTTGCTAGGATCAATTGTTACCGAAGTAGCTTTTGCACGAGCTTCGATTACTGCTGTTAA
Source organism: Flavobacterium sp. LPB0248 (assembly GCF_013388355.1). Lineage (GTDB taxonomy): Bacteria > Bacteroidota > Bacteroidia > Flavobacteriales > Flavobacteriaceae > Flavobacterium. The sequence goes on along the minus strand of NZ_CP058246.1, from coordinate 1,538,152 downwards.
AGTTCCTTTTTCAAAGTCAGCAGCACCTTTTACAGTGTTTACTAAATTCCCGATAAGATCATTACGTCTTTGGTAAGCCGTTTGAACATTTCCCCATTCTTTATTTACAGCTTGACTGTGTTGTAAAGCAGTATTTTTAATACCAATCGACCAAAATGCGATAATAGCAATAAGTGCTACAATAATTCCTACAGGGATTAACCACTTTTTCATATTTGTTTTGATTTAAGTTTATTTCTATTTTTAATTACAATTCGTTTTTAATGTCGTTCAGTTGCGTTTTTATCGACTCTAATTTACGTATTATTTCGAATTTATCTAACGTTTTCTTCTGACCCTCTTTTAAGTGTATTTTCGCGCCTTCGAGCGTAAAACCTCTTTCTTTTACTAAATGATAGATTAATTGAAGGTTGGTAATATCTTCTGGAGTGAACATCCTGTTTCCCTTTGCATTTTTTTTAGGTTTTAGAATGTCAAATTCGCTGTCCCAAAATCGTATCAAAGAGGCATTGACATTAAAAGCTTTGGCTACTTCGCCAATACTGTAATATCTTTTGTCTTTAGAAAGTTCAATATGCATGGTTCGTTTTTTCTATTTTATTTCAAAAATACTATTTTTTGGAATATTAATCTAATGATTGATTTTCTTGATTTGCCATTTGTGAAATTGCGACGTATTCTACAGCCGAAATATTTCCGTAATAAAAATTAAGCGGATTCACTACTTTCCCGTCTTTATGCACTTCATAATGACAATGTGGACCTTCAGATCTTCCTGTGCTTCCAACATATCCAATCACATCACCACGTTTTACTCTTTGCCCCGGACGACAGTTGTATTTGCTTAAATGTGCATACAGACTTTCGTATCCAAAACCATGCCTGATCACAATATGGTTTCCGTATCCCGAAGCCGTGTTGTCAGCCCTTTCTACAACGCCATCTCCTGTTGCGTAAATTGGAGCTCCTGTATTGGCTGTGAAATCCATTCCGTTATGCATTTTTCTCACTTTCGTGAAAGGATCAATGCGGTATCCAAAACCTGACGCGACACGTTTTAAATTTTCATTTCGAACTGGCTGAATGGCAGGAATAGCTAACAATAAATTTTCTTTAGCCCCAGCTAATTTTAAAATATCATCTAAAGATTTAGACTGAATAGCCAGCTGCTTCGATAGTTTGTCAACTCTTTTTGTGGTATTTAAAACCAATTGAGAATTGTTATACCCTTCTAAGGCTTTGTATTTGTCAGAACTTCTAAAACCAGCTTTTCGAATCGAGTCTGGAATTTCAGCTTTGTTAAAATATACACGATAAATATTATTGTCACGTTCTTCTAATGCGTCTGCAGCATCATCTATTTCATCCAATTTTTTATTTAAAATAGAATACTGAAGTTTTAAATTTTCAATTTCGCGTGCCTGTAAACGATCTTTTGGAGTTTCGAAATAAGGGGTGTTAATTAAAAGAACAAAAACTAAAAAACCAAACAGTGCCGATGCCAGTAAAAACAGTAATGCGTAACCTATTTTTATTCTTTTTCTGGTTTTTATTTTCGTATAAGCCAGATTTTCTGGATCGTAATAATATTTTACTTTCGCCATATTTTAAAATACGCTATTTTTGCACCTTGTAAAATAGGTTAGTCGAATAGAACTGCTAAATGTTTCAGTTATTCGATACTTTTTTTACCAGGATTAATGATTAGATATTGGGGCTATTTTATCATTAGATAATGCGCAAAATAGGCAATTTATTGTTTAAAATATAAGTTTTTTAATTTCATTATAAAAAACTTAACGTATCATCAAATGAATAAATTAGCTAATCATCTAGTTATCAAATTGACACATTAAAACAGACACATTTTTCTAATTTAAATATGAAATCACAAGACGTACGTAAACAATTTTTAGATTTTTTTGAGAGTAAAGGGCATACTATTGTTCCTTCAGCTCCTATTGTTCTTAAAGACGACCCAACCCTAATGTTCAATAACTCGGGGATGGCCCAGTTTAAAGAATTTTTCTTAGGAAACGGAACTCCAAAAAGTCCAAGAATAGCCGATACGCAAAAATGTCTTCGTGTTTCAGGAAAACACAACGATCTTGAAGAAGTAGGTATTGACACGTACCACCACACAATGTTCGAAATGTTAGGAAACTGGTCTTTTGGAGATTACTTTAAAAAAGAAGCGATCAACTGGGCTTGGGAACTATTGACAGAGGTGTACAAAATTCCAAAAGAGAATCTTTATGTTTCTGTTTTTGAAGGAAGTAAAGAAGATAACGTTCCGTTTGATCAAGAAGCTTGGGATATCTGGAAAACATTAATCGATGAGGATAGAATTATTCTTGGAAATAAAAAAGATAATTTCTGGGAAATGGGAGATCAAGGACCATGCGGACCTTGTTCTGAGATTCATGTTGATTTACGTTCTGCAGAAGAAAAAGCTTTAGTTTCAGGGAAAAGTTTAGTGAATAATGATCATCCGCAAGTTGTTGAAATCTGGAATAACGTATTTATGGAATTCAACCGTAAAGCAGATGGTTCTCTAGAAAAACTTCCAGCACAGCACGTAGATACCGGAATGGGATTTGAGCGTTTGTGTATGGCATTGCAAGGAAAAACATCAAACTATGATACTGATGTTTTCATGCCTTTAATTCGAGAAATCGAAACGATTACAGGTGCAAAATATACAACTAATGATGTAACAGGCATTAGTGAAGAACAAAATAAAATGAATATTGCTATTCGTGTAGTGGCAGATCACGTTCGTGCGGTAGCTTTTGCTATTGCTGACGGTCAGTTGCCATCTAACACGGGTGCAGGATATGTAATTCGTAGAATTTTACGTCGTGCTATCCGTTACGGTTTTACTTTCTTAGGAACAAAAGAGCCGTTTATCTATAAATTGGTTGAAACTTTAAGTGAGCAGATGGGAGATTCTTTCCCAGAAATTAGAACACAGAAAGCACTTTGTTCAAATGTAATTCGTGAAGAGGAAAATTCTTTCCTTAAAACATTAGATCAAGGATTAGTTCTTCTAGATGCTGTAATTTCAAATAACAATACAGATACTGTTGATGGTAAAAAAGCATTTGAATTGTATGATACTTACGGATTCCCAATTGATTTAACCGCTTTGATTCTTTCTGAAAGAGGATTGAAATTGGACGAAGAAGGATTTCAAGAACAATTGCAATTGCAAAAAGAAAGATCTCGCGCGGCGTCTAAAGTAACTGCTGGTGACTGGAATGTCCTTGTAGAAGATGATATTCAGGAGTTTGTTGGATATGACAGATTATCTCAGCAAGTAAAAATTACAAAATATCGTAGAGTTGAAAGCGCCAAAGATGGTGAAATTTTCCAATTGGTTTTCAATGCAACTCCATTTTACGGAGAAAGCGGAGGACAAACGGGAGATAAAGGATATTTGGAAGCTCAAAACGGAGATATCGTTTATATTATTGACACTAAAAAAGAGAATAATCAAACAATTCATTTAGCAAAATCGTTACCAGAAAACCTTACGGGAACTTTTAACGCGGTTGTTGATGCAAACCAGAGAGCTAAAACTTCGTCAAACCACTCGGCTACGCATTTGCTGCACCAAGCTTTGCGTAAGATTTTAGGAACTCATATTGAGCAAAAAGGTTCGATGGTAAGAAATGCTTCATTGCGTTTTGACTTTTCTCATTTCGCTAAAGTAACTGATGAAGAATTGGTTGAAGTAGAAAATTTCGTAAACGCAAGGATTCGTGAGAGTTTACCATTAATTGAAAAAAGAGCAATTCCGAAAGAGCAAGCATTAGAAGATGGCGCAATTGCATTATTTGGAGAGAAATATGGAGATTTAGTTCGTACTATTAAATTCGGAGATTCTGTCGAATTATGTGGAGGAACTCACGTTGCCAATACATCTGATATTTGGCACTTTAAAATTGTTTCTGAAGGTGCAGTTGCAGCTGGAATTAGAAGGATTGAGGCAATTACTAGTGAAGCAGCAAAAGAATATTTTGAATCGCAAGCGGTTTCTTTAAGTGAAATTAAAGAAGCGCTTAAAAATGCTCAGGATCCGGTAAAATCGATTTTGGCATTACAAGATGAAAATGCTCAGTTGAAAAAACAATTGGAAGCTTTATTAAAAGATAAAGCAAAAAATATGAAAGCTGATTTGGCAAAAGAATTGCAAGAAATCAATGGCGTTCAATTTTTAGCAAAACAAGTAGATTTAAATCCAGAAGGAGCTAAAGACTTGGCTTACGAATTGGGTGGTTCTTATAACAACTTATTTGTAGTTTTCGCTACAGCTCACGAAGGAAAACCAATGTTAACTTGTTACATTTCTAAAGAAATTGTAGCAGATAAAAACCTAAACGCAGGACAAGTTGTTCGCGAATTAGGTAAATACATCCAAGGTGGAGGAGGAGGTCAGCCTTTCTTCGCAACTGCAGGAGGTAAAAATGTTAATGGAATTGAGGAAGCTTTAGCTAAGGCGGTTGATTTTGTTAAATAAGATGCTAAGGTTCTAAGATACTAAGGGACTAAGTTTTTATAATTCACAACAAACGCGACAGATTTTTAAAACCTGTCGCGTTTTTAAGTATTTTATTATGGAAATTAAAGATGTTTGTTACACTGTCGGTATTTTATTGACATTTGTTATTGGTTTTTTAAATTATCTTGTCTCTTTGAAAAACAGAAGAAATTTTCTTAGAGAATTAATTTATAAAGAACAGCTCAATGTACTGGGAAAGATAAATTCAGAATTTCATATTTTAAATACATTTTTGATTAAATCCTTAAAGGCTAGAAAAAGGATTAGTTATAACGAAGTGGAAATGAAAATACTAGAAATTGATAATTTGCTTTATTCTAATACTCATTTACTGCCAACAAAATTATTTGTTATTTGGAAAGAAATTTTAGTTGTTCTAGATGAATTTTCAGATTGCTTTGATAGTTCCGAGAGTAAACAATTAAGGGAATGTTATGATAAATTCGCCGAAAAATATTATAGTATTATAAAACTAATAGTTAAAGATTTTGGAGTAGATAAATTATATTTAGAAAACAAATCAATATTGATGAATGATTGATTAAAAAAGTTTTCTGAATAAGTTATGAAATAGAAAAGGGCTCTAGCCAAACGTAGTAGTTTGGTTAAAGCCCTTCACTTTAATTTATCATTCATCCAGCTAAAGCTAGACGCTATTCAAAAAAAACTTAGAACCTTAGCATCTCAGAACCTCAGAGCCTAAAAAAACTATTTACGCTCGCCAATTTGCTGGCGCCACATAGCATAATAAAGTCCTTTTTCAACAATCAAATCATCATGTTTACCTTGCTCGATAATTTTACCCTGCTCCAAAACAAAGATTCTGTCAGCGTGCATCACGGTAGATAAACGGTGAGCGATTAAAACTGTAATTCTGTTTTTGTCAGATATATTTCGGATTGTTGCATTAATTTCTTCTTCAGTAATAGAATCTAAAGCAGAAGTAGCTTCATCAAAAATCAATAAATTCGGATTTCTAAGAATAGCTCTCGCAATAGATAAGCGCTGTTTTTCTCCACCTGAAACTTTAATTCCACCTTCACCAATTGTGGTGTTTAAGCCATCTTCTGCTCGTCGGAGTAATTTATCGCAACTTGCGCGTTTTAATGCGTCGTATAAATCTTCATCGGTTGCGTTTGGCTTAACGAATAATAAATTTTCGCGAATTGTTCCGGAGAATAGCTGCGCATCTTGCGTTACAAAACCAAGCTGTTTTCTTAGATCTAATAAATCAATTTCGGTTGAATCGATATCATTATATAAAACCTGACCTTCTGCGGGAGTATATAATCCGACTAATAATTTTACTAAAGTCGTTTTTCCTGAACCAGAAGGGCCTACAAAAGCTACTGTCTGGCCTTGCTTGATTTCGAAATTGATGTTCTCAACCGCCTTAAATTTGGCTGTTTTATGCTGAAAACTTACATTTTCGAAAAGCAGTTTTTGAATTGCACCAATATGTTTTGGAGTTTTCGGACGAAATTCTTTTGGAGCATTCAATAAGGTTTTGAAATTTTCCATTGAAACTTTTGTCTCATTTAAAGCAATAATAAAGTTTCCTAATTCCTGTAAAGGTCCAAAAATAAAGAAAGTGAAAAAGACCATTGTTAATAAATCTCCAACAATAATTTTTCCTCCAAATAAGAAATAATACAAGGCAAAAACCACGCAAGTTCTCAGGAAATGAACTGTTGTCCCTTGAATGAAACTTAAGCTTCTAATGAATCGGATTTTCTGTAGTTCTAATTGAAGAATTTTAAACGTATTTAAGTTTAAACGTTTTTCTTCCTGATACGTCAAACCAAGACTTTTTACCAATTCGATGTTTCGTAAACTTTCCGTTGTAGAACCTGCCAATGCATTGGTTTGATTCACAATTTTTCGAGAAACAATTTTAATTTTCTTTCCTAAATACAAACTCACCAAAGCAATAATTGGAGCCGTGATTAAGAAGATAATCGAAATCCTGAAATCGATTCGGGCAACATAAACGATTACGAATATAAACCCGATAATAGTCTGAAAAATTAAAGAGATAGAAAGCGTAATCAGTTTTTCTGAATCGATTCTAACTTTTGTCAGTTTGCTTAAAGTTTCACCGCTTCGCTGATCTTCAAATTCTGCATAAGGAAGATCTAAAGATTTTTTGATACCATCAGTATACATTTGCGCACCAGTACGCTGAATGACCACATTGGTAAAATAATCTTGGAAGTTTTTGGTAATTCTAGAAATCATAGCTGCCCCAAGAGAAAGACCGAGCCAGAAAGCTAAAGATTTTATAAACCCGATTTCGTTTCCTTTGTATTTTGCCAGACCGACACCACAGTCTTGCATTAGTTTACCTGTAATTACAGAGTCTGACAAACTGAAACAAATGTTGATAGTAGCCATTATCAAAGCAAAAAACAAGAGCATTTTATGTTTGATAATATAAGTATATAATAATTTCATATAAGATTTTAAAAAAATGGAAGATGCAAAAGTAAGGAATTGTTTTAGTTTGTGAAGTTCATTTCTGTTATTAAAAATGTAATTTTTTTACAGGTGAAACTGTCTATGTAATTTTTAAAGTTTTTTGCGTGTTTCAATTTTTTTTTACTGAAAACTAAATAAGTGACAAGAGCGTAATTGTTTTTTGAAATACATGGTTTAAAAAAAATCTCGTTAAATTGGTTTTTTTTATGTTGCTTAATACTAGTGTTTTAAGAGTTGTGTTAATTTGAAAATTTGCTTTGTTGTGGAATCCCGTAAGGTTTTAATGTTTGGTTATACTACGTTTGCGCCATTAAGAATTTTAACCAAATCAAAATGAAAAAAATTTTATGCTTTTTTGGTGCTTTAGCACTAGTTTTAACATCTTGTTCAAGTGATGATAATCAAGAAGGAAATGTTATTTTACCAAAAACAATTAAATATTCTAGTGTAGGATATCCTTCAGAGAATTCTACTCGTATAGCAACTTATAATGGTACTAAAATTGTAAGCATGAAAGATGAAACAGGAAGAACTGACTATACTTACGATGGTAGCCTTGTGGTAAAAGAAACTAATTATGATACGGAAAGCGGTAAAGATATTATTAGCGACGTAACAACGTATAAATATACAAATGGAAAACTTACAGAGTATGTATATGCAGAAGGTTTTTCGACTGCATTTCCTAATGGTGAATATAATAGCAGAATAGTATTTACGCATAACGCAGATGGAACAGTAAAAAGAGAGCGCTACAATATAAATGGTACTATAGAGAAAAAAAGTGTTTATTCTGAAGTGTTAACTTTTGCAAACGGAAATCTAATTAAAAGTGTACAAACAGATTCAGAAACAGGTACTGTATTTACAGCTCAATATGAATATGACAATAAAAACAGTCCATACAAAAACATTGCAGGATTCAATTTGCTAATAGATCATAGTGAAGGTGAAGGTTCTGTGTATAGCTCTGTGAACAATATTGTTAAGTATACAGCGTCTTATTCAAATGAAACACCAAATGTATACAAAAGCGAAATCGTATATGATGCAAATAATTTCCTTTCAAAAGTTACTAATTTCAAAAGAGACGGAATCACACCTGCTGAATCTTTTGAGTTTACTTATTAATTAAAAGCATACTTTAATTATAGAAACCAAATACTTTTTGTATTTGGTTTTTTTATTGGTAAAAATTGATGAAATTCGTGTTTAAATTAGAAATCATGCAATTTAGAACTCAAATACCCATTTCAAAAAGTAAAAATCCGATCAATTACGATTCGAAAATACTTTCTATAGGTTCTTGTTTTGCTGAGAACATATCTGAGAAATTTGACTATTTTAAATTTCAGAATGAGACCAATCCGTTTGGAATTATCTTTAACCCAGTTTCAATTGAAAGTTTATTTAGAAGAGTTTGCCAGCAGAAATTGTTTGAGGAAAAAGATGTTTTCTTTTATAATGAGCGTTGGCATAGTTTTGAAGTTCATTCAGATTTAAGCAACTCTGATCGTCAGGAATTATTAGAAACGCTAAATAAAGCAATAACAGAAACATATAAACAACTTACAGAAGCCACGCATATTATCATCACTTTTGGAACTTCATGGATTTACAGAAATCTTGAAAAAGACGAAATTGTGGCTAATTGCCATAAAGTGCCTCAAAAACAATTTTCTAAAGAATTATTATCAGTCGAAGTAATTCAAAAAAGCATTCAAAATACAATTGATGTTATTCAGACTTTAAATCCCAATATAAATTTCACTTTCACTATTTCCCCAGTTCGCCATATCAAAGATGGCTTTGTAGAAAACCAATTAAGTAAATCGCATTTATTTACAGCTTTACATCAAGTTTTAAAAACTCATAATTCAAAACTCATAACTTATAACTATTTTCCTTCGTACGAAATCATGATGGATGAACTTCGTGATTATCGTTTTTACGGCGAAGATATGCTGCATCCAAATCAAATCGCTATAGATTATATCTGGAAGCTTTTCAGTGAAAATTATTTTTCAGAAGAAAGTGCTTCTGTGATGAAAGAAGTAGACGAAATCCAGAAAAGTTTGCGTCATCGAAGTTTTAATCCACAATCAGAACAACATCAAAAATTCTTAGCTAATCTTCAGATCAAAATGAAAAACGTTGAGAAAAAATGGCCTCATATTGTATTTTAGTATGTGAAATAATGTTTTCTTGAGTTTTTGTTTGAAAAATTGATAAAACAAAAATCAAACAAATTGTTATGTTTTGATCTTAAAATTATGTTTATTTGTAATAAATATCTTTAATATGATGAGAAAAATTACTACCTTATTTTGCATGTCGCTATTGATTTTTACATCTTGTTCAAGCGAAGACAACAGTTCTCAGAATACTGAGACAAGTAGAGTGCCCAAAAAACAAATCATTTCTAGTGTTAATGCTCCTGTGACTATTGATTTCGTTTTTGATGGAAATAAAATCGTCAGTAGTACTCATTCTGGCAATTATGTTGTAAAATATACTTATACAGGAGATCTGATTACAAAGAAAGAGAGTTCAGATTTGACAAACGAGTATAATTATACTAATGGGAAACTGACAACTTATTTGCGAAAACTTACAGGAAGAGACTATTATGACAAGTATTCTTATACCTATGAATCTAATGATGTTGTCTCATTTGTAGTCACCAGAATTACTATTTCAACTGGGGCAGAAGAAGTCATTTCAGCAAAGAATATCTATACATTAAAGAATGGAAATATCATAAAATATGAAACTTCATCATCTGTAATAACGTATAAGTACGATAATAAAAATAACCCAATGAGAAATATTTTAGGGTTTAATAAAATCTTTGAGGAGCAGCCGCAAGTTAGTTCATCGGTTAATAATGTAACAAGTTATACTGTGACTTTGGCAAACAATTCTAGTTACACCAATGAGATAACATATACTTATGATGATAATAATTTCCCTACTGTAATTAATAATAAAGCATTATCCTCTATAAGTACATATTCTTATTAGAAAATATATCTAGTCATTTAGGAAAATCTTAAAGCCAAATAATTTTATTGTTTGGCTTTTTTGTTGGCCTTCACAAATCATTTAGCAATAAAATTTTAGAATAATTCCTTATAATTATGTAAATTGTTAAGGTTTAAATTTTACATTTTTGTAAAATGTGGAACCCTGCTTTTTTCAGAAGCAATTTTAATCTAATTCGATTTTATTGACGTATGAATAAGAAACCTGTTTATTTTCTTAAAAAAACACTTCGTATCCTAATGTGGTGCGTGGTTTCTGTGATTGCGTTATTATTGCTTTTAATAATCTTAATTCAGGTTCCTTCGGTTCAGAATTTCGTTAAAGACAAAGCGATTACTTATCTTGAAGGTAAAATCAAAACCAAAGTTTCTCTCGATAAAATTTTAATTAAATTTCCTAAAGATGTAGTTCTGGAAGGTTTTTATTTTGAAGATCAAAAAAAAGATACTTTGTTGGCAGGTAAACGATTAGAGGTCGATGTGGATCTTTTTAAATTGGTAAGCAGCGAACTCGAAATCAATTCTGTTTCTTTAGAAAATGTAAAAGCTAATATTTCAAGAAACAAAGACGGTGTTTTCAATTTCGATTATATCATTAAGGCATTCGAATCTAAAGAACCAAAAGTAGAAGATCCAAATGCTAAACCTTTTAAAATTTCGATTGTAAAAGTAAATCTGGATCAGGTTAAATTTAATTTTAAAGATGATTTTTCGAAGAATGATGTCAAAGTGAACTTAACACATTTTGACACCAAATTCAAAAAGTTCGATCTCGATAAAATGGATTTTAATATTCCAAATATCAATCTGAACGGTTTAAAAGTCGTTTTAGATCAAGATGTTGTGGAGAAAATTGCAGAGGTTTCGGTTAAAACTGTTGATACGATTTCGAAAAGGCCAGATTTCAAATTAGCATTAGAAAAAATTACTTTATCTAAAATTGATATTTTATACGACAACAAAGATTCTAAACTCAATTCAGGCATTCGTTTGGGGAATTTAAACTTAGCAGTAAACGAAATTGACCTGAACAAACAGCTTTTGGATTTTGATACTTTCGAAGTTAAAAACTTAAGTGGAAATTTAAGATTAGGAGCAAAAGACAAGCAGATTGAAACTCCCAATTTAGACACAACTGCCATAAAACAAGTGGGTTGGAAGGCCAAGCTTAATAAAGTGGATATTGAAAATATCGCATTCAAGTTTGATGATATGCAATCAAAACCAAAAACAAAAGGAATTGATTACGCGCATCTAGATTTGAGCAAATTCAATTTTAAAGCTGAGAAACTGTATTATGGAAATGATACGATTTCAGGAAATATAAAAACACTTACCGTAAACGAAAAAAGTGGTTTGCAGATTCAATCTTTCAAAACCGATTTCTTTTACGGACCAAAAAATGCGTCACTAAATAATTTATATTTAAAAACCCCGCAAACCCTTGTTCAAGATAAAGTTAGAGCCGAATACAAATCGTTAGAATCGCTTCAGAAAGATTTAGGAAATCTGGCTATTGATGCCAATCTGAAACAATCTAAAATTGGTTTTAAAGATATTCTTTTGTTTGTTCCCGATCTTCAAAATACAAATCCGTTTAAGAGTAACCCAAATGCGATTTTGTATGTGGATAGCCGTGTTAGCGGAAAAGTGAAAGAACTGAATATTTCAAAATTTGAAATGAGCGGAATTGGTTCTACAAAAGTTTCCCTTTCGGGGAAAATTGCAGGATTGCCTGATGCTCAAAAAGCGTATTACGATTTGAATATTAAAAAGATTTCGAGCACAGCAAAAGACATTAATATGTTTGTGCCAGCAGGAACAATTCCGAAGAATATTCAAATTCCGTCGCAATTAAGTTTACAAGGAAAATTTAAAGGATCGGTTCAGAGTTTCAAAACCAATCTGTCTTTAAACAGTAGTTTCGGGAACGCAAAAGTCGATGCCTTGTTTGATCAGCGCATTAAAAAAAGAGAAAAATACGATGCAGAAGTCTATCTTTTAGATTTCGATTTAGGCCGTTTAATTAAAAACGATTCTATCGGAAAAATTACGCTTAAAGCGAAAGTTAAAGGAACTGGTTTAGATCCAAAAACGGCAAATGCAGCGATTGATGGTTTGGTGCAGAAAGCAGTCTTTAATCGATATGCTTATAAAGATTTAGCTTTAAAAGGAAATATAGAAAATGGTTCTTTTGCAGTGCAATCTGGAATGAAAGATCCGAATCTTAATTTCGATTTAACGGCAAGCGGAGATACAAAAGATAAATATCCGACTGTAAAATTAAAACTGAATTTAGACATCGCCGATTTAGACAAACTCAATTTGCACGCAGGCCCAATGAAACTTCGAGGAAATGTCGATGCTGATATAACCAACAGCAATCCAGATTTTTTAAATGGAAAAGTGTTTTTGTCGAACATTCAGATTTTGCAAAATGCAGAACCAATAGTTCTAGATTCGATTCGTGTTTTGGCTTTCGCAGATAAAGACAGCAATTCGATTAAAATTTCGTCGCAGTTTTTAAAAGCCGAAGTAATCGGAAAATACAAATTGACAACTTTGGCAAACTCGCTTCAAAAATCATTGTCGAAATATATGGATCTGCAAAATCCGAAAGTAAATGCAGAATCAGATGAGCAGAGATTGGCTTTTATGTTGAAAGTTGATAATGATCCAGTACTTTTTAAATTATTGCCAAAATTAACAGGCTTAGAGCCTTTTACGATAAATGGAAATTATAACAATCAGACAGACTCTTTGACCGTAAAAGGCACAATTCCGAGAATTGTTTATGGAGGAAATACTATTTCTGACGGAAAAATTAATATTGAAGCCAAAGAAAATGCACTGGAATATTTAGTTTCTGTGGCAACAATTGAAAGCGGTTCTTTGAAAATTCCGTTTACAAGTCTGTCTGGAAATGTCCAAAATAATACGCTGACTTATGCTCTCGAGATTAAAGATCCAAAAGAAAAGCAGCAGTATTTTATTGCTGGAAATCTGAATCATGAAAAGGGTAAAAGTATCTTTAAAATCGATCCAGACAGTTTTGTTTTAAATTATGATAGATGGAATGTAGATCCGGAAAACGCGATTGAATTTGGAGAAAATCGTCTTTATATCAATAAGTTTATTCTGGAAAATAGTGGAAATGAATTAAAGGTTCAGTCGCAAGGAACTCAAAATAACGCACCGCTTCAGGTTGATTTTGTCAATTTCAAAATTGAAACCATTATGAATATGGTTAAAAAAGAGGAACTGCTAATGCAAGGTTTGATAAACGGAAATGCGTTGGTTGAAAACGTGATGACAAATCCAACTTTTACTTCAGATCTAAAAATTGATGATTTTACTTTTAAAGGGTCAAAAGTTGGTGATTTAGAAATAAAAGTAGATAATAAAACTGCCAATACACTTGCTGCAAATGTAGCCTTGAGTGACGAAGGAAATGACTTAAAACTTACTGGAGATTATTTGTTAGATACTGGAAATTTTGATTTTGATGTAGTGATTAATAAATTGAATATTAAAAGTATTCAAGGTTTCAGTATGGGGAATATTACTGAAGGGCAAGGGTTTTTATCAGGAAATTTTAAATTGACAGGAAATACTTCAGCTCCAAAAGTTAATGGAGAATTGATTTTTAATGACGCTGGTTTTAGGGTGACACAATTGAATTCGTATTTTAAAACTAAAAACGAAAAAATCACTTTTAATGATGGAACCATTTCATTTGATAAATTCTCTCTTTTTGACGAAAATGACAATGAATTGTTTGTAAATGGAACTATTCAATCTCCAGATTTTGTCAAATATAATTTCAATCTGTTGGTTGAAGCAGATGATTTTAGAGCCATTCATTCTAAAGAAAAAGACAATGATTTATTTTACGGAGATTTATTCTTAGACACAAAACTGAATATAAAAGGAAATTTGGATAGTCCAGTTATTGACGGAACTCTCAAAATTAATAAAGAAACCAAATTTACGGTTGTTATGCCACAATCAGATCCTTCAATTGCCGATCGAGAGGGAATTGTAGAGTTTGTTGATGAAGACAATATGTATTTGAAACAAACGGTTGATATGCAGAACAAACTGAATCAGTCAGAATTGAAAGGAATGGATGTGAATGTGGCCATTTCGATCAATAAAGAAGCAGAATTAACTTTGCTGATTGATAAATCTAATGGCGATTACTTGAATTTAAAAGGTGAAGCAGAATTAGTCGGTGGAATAGATCAGTCTGGAAAAACAACTTTAACAGGGAAATATGAATTTTCGGATGGTGCTTATGAAATGAATTTCAACGGAATCAAAAGAAAATTTGATATTCAGAAAGGAAGTTTTATCACTTGGAATGGCGAACCGACAATGGCAACTTTAAATATTACAGCTATTTATAAAGTAAACACAGCACCAATTGATTTGTTAGGAAATCAATTGAAAAGTGAACCTCAAGCTGTACAAAATACCTACAAACAAAAACTTCCTTTTCAGACTTTACTGAAAATGAATGGAGAACTGATGAAGCCAGAAATCTCATTTGGAATTGTGCTTCCAGAAGGGAATTATAATGTTGCTTCAAATGTTGTAGACATGACACAGACGAAATTGAAACAGCTGGAGCAAGATCCTGCAGAACTTAATAAACAAGTTTTTGCACTTTTATTATTGAACCGATTTGTAGGCGAAAACCCGTTTGCGAGCGAAAGTGGCGGCGTAAATGCAGAATCTTTTGCCAGACAGAGTGTGAGTAAAATACTTTCGCAGCAATTAAATAATCTAGCAGGGGATCTTATTGAAGGATTTGAAGTCAATTTTGATTTAGAATCTACAGAAGATTATACAACAGGAACCATGCAGAACAGAACCGATCTGAATGTTGAAGTTTCTAAAAAACTGTTAGACGATCGATTGAAAATTACTGTTGGAAGCAGTTTTGGTGTTGAAGGACAAGAACGTGCCAATGAAGATAGCACCAATATTGCGGGTGATGTAGCATTAGATTATCAATTAACAAAAGACGGTCGATATATGGTTCGAGCTTATCGTAAAAATCAATATCAGGTTGCGGTTGAAGGGCAGGTTATCGAGACTGGCGTTGCCTTTGTGATTACGATGAGCTACAATAAATTTAGAGAACTATTTCATCGTACCGAAGCAGAAAAACAATTGATTAAAGAAGAGAAAGTCCGTAAAGAAAAAGAGAAGCAAAAAAAGAAAGAGGAGAAAGAAAAAGAAAAACTGCAAGAGAACGAAGACGAAAAAACTATTGAAGGAAATGAGCAAAAGACATAATCATAGAAATATATATTTAAAGTATATCGTGCTGCTTTCCTTGTTTTTTGTTTTAGGATGCAGTAATACGAAATACCTTCCCGAAGGAGAGTTGCTTTATACAGGCGGTTCTGTTACCATAAAAGATTCGATCATGAAAAAGAAAGATCGAAAAGCACTGGAAACAGAATTGGAAGGTTTATTGCGCCCAAAACCAAACAAACAAATCTTCGGGCTGCGACCTAAATTATTGATATATAACCTTGCAGGCCAACCCAAAAAAGATAAAGGAACAAGATATTGGCTTCGTAATAAAGTTGGAGAACCGCCAGTGCTTTTCAGTAAAGTTGATTTGGATTATAATGCTTCAGTTTTACGAAATTTTACAGAAAACAGAGGTTATTTTAAAACCCGTGTCAGTGCCGATTCGACTGTTCGAAATAAAAGAGTGACGGCCGAATATACGGTTACGCCTAGAAAACAATACATTATAAAAAGCGTTACGTTTCCAGATGATTCTTTAAAAATGTCAAAAATTATAGCAAAAAGTCATAGAAGAAGTCTCCTTAAAGTTGGAAAACCATATGATTTGGATGTGATAAAAGCAGAAAGAGAAAGAATCGATGCGAGGTTAAAAGAAAAGGGATATTTCTATTTTAATCCAGATTATATTTTGGCAAAAGTAGACAGCAGTAAAGGCGATCACGAAGTACGAATTAGACTGGTTATAAAAGATGATACGCCTGTAAAAGCTTTGACCGCTTATAAAATTGATAAGATTTTTGTGTATCCGAATTATTCTCTAACGAATGATAGTGCGGTTTATAGAAAAAGGAATATCACGCAATACAAAGATCTCACTATAATTGACACGACAGAAACTTTTAAACCAAGAATTTATGATCGAACAATTTATTTCAAAAAAGGAGATGTTTACAATCGAAAAGATCATAACTTAACCTTAAACCGATTTGTAAATCTTGGAACTTTCAGTTTTGTAAAGAACGAATTTAAGCCGTCAGATTCTATTCCGAATGCTTTAGATTCCTATTATTTCCTGACACTTTTACCTAAAAAGTTTATTCGTGTTGAAGTGATTGGAAAAACCAATTCTGCGAGTTATACCGGTACAGAATTAAATTTAAACTGGAACAACCGTAATTTTTTAAAGGGCGCTGAATTGTTTACGGCTTCTGTTTTTGGCGGCGCCGATTTTCAGTTGGGAGGAACGAACAAAGGAAAGAATATTTATAAACTGGGAGGAGAAGTTAGTTTAACCTGGCCAAGATTTATAACACCTTTTCATATTGAAGGAAATAGCGAATATGTGCCAAGAACCAAAGCGACTTTGCGTTACGAATATCAAAAAAGAACGCAACTGTATGCTTTGAATTCTTTTAATACTTCTTTTGGTTACATGTGGAAAGAAAACATTCGTAAAGAACATCAATTGAATGTAATTGATGTGACTTATGTAAGTCCAAACCATGTGACGCCAGAATATATGGCCGATATAGAGCAAGATGCGGCTTTGGGAAAAGTAATTGAAAAACAGCTGGTTTTTGGACCAACTTACAATTACACCTATACCAATACCATGCAGAAACGTAAAAAGAATACCATCTATTTTAATGGCGAATTGGATTTGGCTGGAAACTTAACAGGTTTGCTCACAGGTGCAGATTATCCGAACAAGGTTAAGACCATATTTGATGTTCCGTTTAGCCAATATGTCAAAATCAGATCCGATTTCAGGCATTATTTAAAATTGGGAAAAGAAAGTGAATTAGCCAGCAGATTGATTGTAGGAGCAGGATTTGCTTACGGAAATTCAAATACGCTCCCCGCATCCAAACAATTTGTGGTAGGGGGAACCAATAGTATTCGAGCATTTAGAGCACGAACTTTGGGCCCCGGAAGTTATGTTATTCCGCCAACAACAAATGATAATTATACGCCTGATCAATCCGCCGATTTAAAGCTAGAATTTAATACCGAATATCGTGCAAAGCTTTTCAGTATTGTAAGAGGCGCGGTTTTTTTGGATGCTGGTAATATTTGGTTGTTACACGCTGATCCGAACAAACCTGGAGCGGAAATTTCAAAAGATTTTATGAAAGAAATAGCTGTTGGAGCAGGAGCAGGTTTACGTTTCGATTTATCCTTCTTGATTTTAAGAACCGATTTAGCTATTCCACTTCGAAATCCTGCTTTACCAGATGGACAACGTTGGGTGATTGATGATATTAATTTAGGAAGCAGTTCTTGGAGAAAAGATAATCTGATTTTGAATATTGCTATTGGATATCCATTTTAAATTTATTTGCTGGGATCGATTAGCTACGAATTCACGAATTATTTTTAATTTGTTGGCTAGCTAGGCCGAATTTTTCGAATTTGATTTGTGAAATACTTCCATATTTTTAACCCAAAGGAATTAGCGAAAATTCGTGAATTCGTGGCGAAAAAAAAGAAAAAAAAGGAGTAAATTGGTCTAAAATATTTTAGAGGAATGCAAAACTTGATCAAAAGAATTATAGGTGTCGGAGTTATCGTTTTAATAATTGTTCTGGGATTTAAATATTGCCAGTTCAAAAAAGAAGACGATTCAGATATTGAATACAATACCAATTTAATTCAGCAGCAGATTCTTAATGTTGGGAAATTGGTTGTTACCGAAGGGCATTTCTCAGAAGTCATCACTTATAAAAATCAGCAGAAGTATTTGATGGACATGATTTCTTTTGAGAAAAAAGCACTTATTGTGGTCAATGCAAACGTAACGGTTGCTTACGATCTGCATCAAATGAAATATGATATTGATGAAAAAAACAAAACGATCACGATTTTAAATATTCCAAAAGAAGAAATTACTATAAATCCAGATATTCAGTTTTATGATGTTGAGCAAAGCAAACTGAATCCGTTTACAGGCGATGATTACAATAAAATCAATAAATCTGTAAAAGCCAATCTGGCTAAGAAAATTGAAAACTCAACCCTAAAAACCAATGCTCAAAATCGGTTGATAAGCGAATTATCTAAGATTTTAATCATGACAAATTCAATGGGATGGAAACTACAATATAATGGAAAAACTATTGAATCTGAAACGGAGCTGACTCAGGATTTGAAATTGTAAGAAGAGGGTAAAAGAGGCAAATGAACATAGTGACAAAGTTTTTTTGTCACGGATTAAAGGGTTAAAATGATTTAATACTGAATTATTCTATCGTTTTTACAAGCTTACTTTTCACAATCTTGTCATTTCGACGAAGGAGAAATCTCCACGAGAAGCTCGACAAAGATTGGTTTTTCGTTGCGGAGTTACTTGCGGAGATTTGCTTCGCCTGTTCGCTATCGCTCGGGTCTCCTTCGTCGAAATTGTAAAAGTCACTTATTTCGGTAACGGATTTATCATTTCGATCGGTTTTTTACCATCAATACCTTGATGCGGTCTTTCATGATTATAATAATATAAGTATTGTAATAATTCTTCTTTTAGTTCTTCTTGAGAATCAAAATCAGTATCTCTTAATAAATCTTCTTCTAGAGTTCTCCAAAAGCGCTCTACTTTACCGTTTGTCTGTGGTCTATATGGCTTTGTATATCTGTGCACTATGCCTAATTCCATAAGCATTCTTTCAAAAGGATGCTGGCTTTTTACTTTGCTTGTTTTAGGTCCAAATTCAGCTCCATTATCAGATAATATCTCTTCAAATTTTATTTCATAATGGCTGCTTAAGATATTTAAACATTTTAATGAAGCAAACATTACTGTTAAACTGGTAATATCTGAAACTAATTCAGCCCAAGCAATCCGGCTGTAATCATCAATTACACAGACTAAATAAAGCTTTTTGTTTTCTCCACGAATTATACTTTTACTTAAATAATGACAATCAATATGACCCAGCTGTCCCATTCTTTCCTTGATTATTTTCTGATGATTCTTTTTAATCTTCGGAGTTAACCTGTTTATTTTATGCCGTTTTAAAATATTATAAACTCCAGAATATGAAGGTGTATGTTTTCCTAATCTGGGATTTAAGATACTAACAATTTCATATTTATTGTTTCCTTTTTCTCTTAATTCAATTACTTTTTGTTCTATAAAAGGTAAAGGACGTCTTGTTTTATATTTTGGACCGCGTTTTTGAGGCAGTAAATCTATTAATTTTCCGCTCTGCTTATAGCGATTATAATATTTTAAAAAACTTTTTCGGCAGGTGTCATTGGCTGTGTAAAAATCCATCGCCTTTTTATGCACTGGATGAGTCTTGCTTTTTACCTGCTCATATTCTTTTATCAAAAAGCGATACTTCTCTAAATAATTTCTCTCTAATGTTGAATCCTGACTGTTATTTCTCATCGCAACAAAATTTATTAAAGTTAAATTTTGTTACCGAATTATATAACATTTACAGAAATGACAAACGGTACGTTTTACTTAGTAAAAAAAAACTTCGCGTCTTAGTGCCTTTGTGGCAAATTATCAAAAATCAAATCCAATCCGCCAGAAATTAAATGTGCAATTTCAGGACGTTTTTCTTTCAATTGATCTAAATAAACCAAAACTTCCTGTAAAAGCTGTTTTTTGTCTGAATCCTTCAAAAGTTCTGCAATTTCAACAGACAACAACCAGTCGTTGGAATGATTATTTTTAAGTTTTTCAAAAACAGATTTTAGTTCGTTTTTAGAAGATTTATTCGTTCTGATTTCACGAACAGAAGCATACAAATGCTCCAATTCATCACGTTCATCAGTATGTTTTGCTTTGATCGTTTTCGTTGACGGAACAATATTAATTAAGTCGAAACTATTTACATCGGCTGGTCCTGAAAATGCCGAAATCACTTTTTTACCAATTGCCATATCATAGTTACCCCACTCAGGCTGAAACAAAACAGTCTCACCGTGAGTAACGGTGCAATTTCTAAAACTGATTAAAATGATTTCTCCGTGAAGATTTCTAGAACCTGTAATAATTTCACCTTCCACAATAATATTACCTTCAAATTCCAGTTTTACAGTTTCATTTTCTACGATACTGTAAGCCTGTAAATCCTTCGGACTCATATCTTCAATTGCGAGATTAAATCCTTTGAGCTTCCCAATCGGACTTCCAAACCCATGTGGATGCGTTAAAGTTCCATGACCAACCAATTCTTTTTCGCGATAAGAAAGAGCTGTTTTTCCTGTTGTTTGAATGTAAACTGGCTTTCCTTCTTCTTCAATAACATTCGTGAAAACTCCTGAAATCTGTAAACCTGTGCTTAATTCGATAGTTCCTAAAGCATTCGATTGAATTAGTTTTTGAATTCCAGAAAGTCCTCCAGTTCGTAGAGCCATTTTATTGGCAAATTCTTCTAGAACCAAACTTAAATAAGAAAAATTTGGAGTCACATATAACTGAGGCTGTAATTGTGTAATGTCAAAATTCTGATTTGCAGCCGAAATGTCATAAGGTATTTTCTTTACATTATCGGTCATACAGTGGGCGCTTTCACCAATAGAAGAAAGCAATCCAGCGCCATATATTTTCGGATTTTCAACAGTTCCAATCAAACCATATTCAACAGTCCACCAATGTAGGTTTCTTATTTGAGCCATTTCAGACAATTCGCCCATATCATTTTGCAAATCGGCAACTGCTTTTTCAGCTTCGTCGATTTTTTCTTGAGGCGTATCTTCGGCTTCTTTTAAAATAGAAAGCAAGCGGATCGCTTCATACATCTGATAATCTTTATGAGAAGAAATTGCTTTGCATCCAATTTCACCAAAACGTCTCAAATATTCCGCATATTCGGGATTTGCAATAATAGGAGCGTGGCCGGCACCTTCGTGAATAATGTCTGGAGCAGGTGTATATTCAATATGTTCTAATTGTCTAATATCAGACGCAATAACTAAAACATTGTAAGCCTGAAATTCCATAAAAGCATTTGGCGGAATAAATCCGTCAACGGCAACCGCTGCCCAGCCAATTTCACTTAGAATTCGGTTCATGCCGTACATGCTCGGAATAGAATCAATTTCGATTCCTGTTTTACGTAAGCCTTCCAAATAAGAATGATGTGCTACTTTAGAAAGATAATCTACATTTTTGCGCATCACATATCGCCAAACCGCTTGATTGATAGGAGTGTAATCACTATAATCTTGAGGTTTAATAAATTGCTGTAAATGTTTAGGCAATCTTTCTAATAACGGATTGGTTTCAATATTTGGATTCATTTCGAAAACGTTGTAGATTAAAATGTAAAATTACGAATTTACGACTCGATTTTTTATCATCCATCACAAAATTTTTATTCGAAATTGATTTTTATTGCATTTTTGTAGATTTTTAAAGAGCTGAAATAAATATGATTTTAGCAGTCGTTATTGTCAAAACTTACTCTTTCCATTGTTTGTTCATAGTTTTCAATCTCTTTTTTGGTCATTGGAGTTTCTTTCACATCTACTTTCAATTGTTTTTTAGCATCAGGACTAATCCATAAACCAGTGAAAGTATTTCCGCTTTTCTGTAAAATTAAAACACCACTGAAATTGTGTTCAACCATAACAAACTCATTTTCTTTCTTTTTGTTTTGAGTAGGATAAATTTGAATCCAATTTTTTGATTTATTGTAGCGATACATCGCTGCATAGCTTAAATCGGCATTACATTGATTTTCTGATGTCTGAATATAAAGCGTAATCGGAGTTTTTCCGTCGACAGTACCTTTGTATAAATTAGAAGCTTTTGTTTGTGCTGATAATTGGTTTAAAAATGAGAAACAGATTGCAATAAAGAAAATAACTTTTTTCATAAATAAAAGAGTATAGATTTGGGATTAATTCATTTTATCAAATATAAAGTTCTACTTCTTATTTGAAAGAAATTTTTTAGGAATTTTTTATTGCATTTCTCATTTCATTTTCTGCATTTCTAAAATATTCAATTTTATGGCTAAACATAAAAGCCATGTTAGTAGCACGCATTTTTGCCTCTTCGGTTATTGGGCCTGCAAATTGCGAATCTATCGTCGAATTAAAAATGGCAATCCAGCGATCAAAGTGTGTCTTATCTACTGGTAATTGTTTGTGCGGAGGAAAAGGTGTTCCAGAATAAGCGCGAACATCAAATAGAATAGTCTGCCAGAAATTGTACATTTTTTGTAAATGTGGTTCCCAGCGGTCTTGCAATTTATCATTAAATATCGGCCCGATTAAATCGTCCTTTCTAACATTTGCATAAAAGCTGTTAACCATTTGCTGAATGTCTTCTATTGTCGAAATATCTTTTAAAGCTGTCATTTTAGTGTATTTTAAGTAAACCGCAAAAATACAATATATCTTTCTTTTACTTCCCTGATAATTGTCATATGCCCTTTAATTGCTAGATAAAGTCACATTTTGTAAGGATTTGTATAGATTTTTTATTTTATGATAAGTTATTTCAGTTTTGATAGGTAAGTTTTTTATGATTTTTTATTTTTTAAATTATTGTTTTTTAGTGGTTTGAAAAACAATAAGATTAGTTTTTGTTATATCGATTTTTTTAATTTGATGTGTATTTGTAAAGTTAAAAAAAATAAGGATATTGTAAAAACACTCATAATATTGTGCTGTTTTAGTAAAATAAAACTGAATAAATAATGAAAAACTAATTATCAAACCAAAACCACAAAAGAATGCACAAAACTACTCAAACACCTACAGATCGGGTAAGTAAAGCGCTGAAACTATTATGTTGCGGATCGCTTTTATTCATGAACAGCTTAAATGCTCAGACAGTAACTCCTTTTATGACTACAGGAGATCAAAGTAAATTATTACAGCAACAGGCAACCGTAAGTTTCGGAACCAATTCTGGAACTAATCCTTCTACTGTAACAGTAACTGCAGGAACAACTTATCAAACAATGGACGGGTTTGGTTATACTCTTACCGAAGGAAGCTGTGAAGTTATTTCTGGAATGGCAGCCACTCAACAAAACCAATTGTTAAATGATTTGTACAATCCGTCAACAGGCCTAAATGCAAGTGTAGTTCGCATTAGTATTGGCGCTTCAGATTTAAGCAGTTCTTCTTACAGTTATAACGAAACTTCGGGAGACACCAACATGAACAATTTTAGTTTGAACGGACCAGATTTGACTTATTTAGTTCCAATCATTAAAAAAATCTTACTGATTAATCCCAACATCAAAATCTTGGCAACACCTTGGTCTGCGCCACGTTGGATGAAAACAAACGGATCTTGGGTTGGAGGTTCTCTGCAAACGCAATATTATGCAGCGTATGCAAAATACTTCGTAAAATATTTTGATGCAATGAAAGCACAAGGTATTAATATTTGGGGAATTACACCGCAAAACGAACCAGAAAATCCGAACAACGAACCAAGTATGTTGATGAATTCTACAGAACAAAAGAATTTTATCAATCAACAGCTTGGGCCTCAAATGGCAGCTGCTGGTTATGGAAACATAAAAATTATTGCTTTTGACCACAATTGCGATAATACAGCATATCCGATTGATGTTTTAAACAATAGTTCTTATGTTGACGGAGCGGCGTTCCACCTGTATTTAGGTAATATCTCAGCTATGTCAACAGTAAAAACTCAAACCAACAAAAACGTTTATTTTACAGAACAATACACTGGTTCGGGCGGAAGCTTTAGCGGAGATTTTGGCTGGCATATGCAAAACGTTGTTATCGGTAGTACAAATAACTGGTCTAAAACAGTTTTAGAATGGAATGCTGCAAACAATTCAAGTTTAGGGCCTCGTACTCCTGGCGGATGCAGTACTTGTTTAGGTGCTATTACAGTTAATAATAGTACAAGTTATACTAAAAATGTAGCGTATTATATTATTGGCCAGATTTCTAAATATGTAAAACCAGGTGCAGTAAGAATTGGTTCTTCAAGCACAAGCGGAAGTATTTCTTCAGTTGCATTTAAAAACCCTGATGGCTCAACTGCACTTGTAATTTATAATTCAGGCGGATCATCAAATACAATAAAAGTAGTTTCTGGGTCATCAGCATTTAATTATGCAGTTCCAGCATCTTCTGCAGTTACTTTTACTTGGGGAGCATCAAATCCAGTTGCAGTTACGGGAGTTAGCGTAAGCCCAACTTCAGCTACGCTTACAGCAGGTCAGTCACAACAATTAACAGCGACAGTTTCTCCTAGCAATGCTACAAATACTGCAGTAAACTGGAGTTCAAGCAATACATCTGTTGCTACTGTAAATTCAAACGGATTGGTTTCTGCAATTGCTGCAGGAAATGCGACAATTACTGCAACTACTGTTGATGGTGCTAAAACAGCAACAAGCGCAATTACTGTAACGGCTGGTTCAACAGGATTTCCTGGATATTACAATATTATTTCGAGAAATAGCAACAAAGGTTTAGATGTTGCAGATAATGCGACAACAAGCGGAAGCAGAATTCAGCAGTATGACATTACAAATGGAGGAGGAAGTAATCAAAGATGGAAATTTGTTTCTGACGGAAGCGGTAATTATTACATTATTGTAAAATCGACGGGAATGTATTTGGCGGTTGAGAATAATGGAACAGCTGACGGACTGAAAGTACAGCAGAAAACTTTTTCATCTTCAAACGAATTCAAATGGACAGTAACAAGTTTAGGAACTGGTTATTATAAAATTATAAACGTAAACAGCGGTAAATCGCTTGATGTTGAAAATGTCTCAACAGCAAATGGCGCCAATATTCAGGTTTGGGCTTATACAGCAGGTTTGAATCAGCAATGGCAATTGGTGCAAGTAGAATCTTCAGCAGCAAAAAGTGCTTTAGCAGTAGAGCAAACTATTGCCGAAAGTACAAGTTCAAACGATATGATGATTTTTGCAGATGAAGTAGATAATACTTTAAAAATAGATACCAATCACGAAGGAAGTGCCGATGTACAGATTTTCAATGTAACTGGACAGCCAGTTTTAAAGAAGAATGTAAACTTTGCAAAAGGAAATCAGACTGAAGTAGAAATTTCTCGACTGCCAAAAGGTGTTTACATTGTAAAAGTTACTGATAGCAAAGGTTCCTATTCGAAAAAAATATTAAAGCAATAATTAAATCCAAACATTCAATTAGTAATTTGATTTGATTTTAAAAGGCTGTCGTCCCATCTGACAGCCTTTTTTTATTTTATCCAATTAATTGAGTAAACAAATCCTGATTGTCATTTAAGTATTGAAATTCAAAACCATTTTCGGTCATTTTCAGCTTGATAGGCATAATATCGTTTTTGTTTTTCAATTCTAAACCAACAACTACAGAACCTACTTCGCGACTGTTTTTCTTAGCAAACTGAAAATAAGTGATATCATCATCTGGACCTAAAATATTATTAACAAATTCTTTCAAAGCTCCAGGACGCTGTGGAAACTGAATCATGAAATAATGCATTAAACCTTCATATAATAAAGAGCGTTCTTTTATTTCAGCTGTTCTTTCAATGTCATTATTGCTTCCGCTAACAATACAAACTACATTTTTTCCTTTAATTTTATCTTTATAAAAATCCAAAGCGGCAATTGTCAATGCGCCTGCAGGTTCCACAACCATTGCTTCTTCATTATACAATCTTAAAATTGTGGTGCAGACTTTTCCTTCTGGAACTAAAATAATATCTTCTAGATTATATCGGCAGATTTCAAAAGTTTTGTCACCAACTTGTTTTACAGCTGCACCATCCACAAATTTGTCTATAGTTTTTAGTGGTGTATTTTTATTTTCTTCGATGGAAGTTTTCATTGAAGGAGCACCTTTTGGTTCAACACCAATGATTTTTGTATGCGGACTTAAATGTTTAAAAACTTCAGACAATCCCGATGCCAATCCGCCGCCGCCAATTGGAACAAAAACATAATCGATTGGTTCTTTAAAGCTTTCAAGAATTTCTAATCCAACAGTTCCTTGTCCAGAGATTACTTTTTCGTCATCAAAAGGATGAATAAATGTTTTATGATTTTTGATGGCATCAGCAGTTGCAGAAGCATAAGCGTCATCAAAAGTATCTCCAGTTAAAACAATTTCAACAAACGATTTTCCGAATAACTGTACTTGTTTTACTTTTTGTTTTGGAGTTGTTTTGGGCATATAAATTTTGCCTTTTATGTGCAGTAAATTACACGAATAAGCAACACCTTGCGCATGATTTCCTGCACTGGCGCATACGATTCCATTTGCTTTTTCTTTTTCGTTTAACGAAGAAATCTTATTATACGCGCCCCGAATTTTATATGAACGGACAATTTGCAAATCTTCTCTTTTTAGTAAAATAGTCGATTCAAATTCGTCTGAAAGATTTAAATTTTGGGTCAATGGCGTTGCAGCAACTACATTTTCGAGCTGCTTTTTTGCGTTAAGTACTTCGTTAAATAGACTCATGAGATTTTTTTTTCGCCACGAATTCACGAATTATTTTTTGATAATCTTCGAATATATAAATTCGTGAATTCGTGGCTGTTTAAAATTATTTTAAAAATAAAAAACCTCCCAATTGGGAGGTTCTTATAAATTATATTTTACAAACTTATATAGCACCTCGCCATTATTGCTGAATTGCAATAATGCTAATAATAGCGATAATAATGTTGTTAAAATTTGTCATTTTCTTTACTGATTGAAGCGCAAATGTATTAATTATTTCTGAAAAGTTCGCAACTATTTAACGTTTTACAAAAACTGAAAACTGCAACTTCGACTGAAAACTATTTTTTAACTGGCGGATATTGAGCTAAAATTTTGCCTACAAACTCAGCAATTTTTTCATCTTTTTTATCGATGTTTCTTGTCAGAGTTCCAACACCTTCACCTTGCCAGATCA
The DNA here is from genome assembly GCF_013388355.1 of Flavobacterium sp. LPB0248. Taxonomy (GTDB): domain Bacteria; phylum Bacteroidota; class Bacteroidia; order Flavobacteriales; family Flavobacteriaceae; genus Flavobacterium. The sequence continues at coordinate 1,510,926 of NZ_CP058246.1, read as the reverse complement.
TTTCTTTCTTTTTAGCATCGATTAAATCAATGTATAAAGTTCCTTCAGTAGAAGTAGAAACTGTAGTCTGTCCTCCGTACATCATGTAAGGATTCCAACCCCAGCCCCAGCCATAACCCCAGCCAGCGGTAAATTGGTTTACATCTACTTGCTCTCTTGATTTTGTAAAAATGTTTACCAGCAAGTCAGGATTTTCGCTTTTTGTAAAGCCTTTAGCTTGCATTTGATCATCAATAGCGCGTAAGATTCTTCTTTTATCTAAATCTGATATTTCAACCTTGTCAATTCCTGGCTTAAAGTAGGCGTACGTTTTATAAGGCGTAAAATCGACAGTTTTGTCATAATCAGAATAAACGGTCACAGTACTGCAAGAAGTAAGTATCAGCAGTAGCAAAAACGGAATTAACTTAAGTGTTTTCATATTTCTAAGAATTAATGTTCTCAATTTTAATTAAAGCAAACTTTCATCGACTAGATTAGGTAAAGTTACTTTCAATAATGGCTCAACTTCCATTGCTCTTTTTATAGCAAAAACAGCACCTTCATTTCGTGCCCAGCTTCTTCTTGAAATTCCGTTGTTAACATCCCAGAAAAGCATTGAAGCTAAACGCTTTGAGGCCTCTGTAGAGCCATCAAGAACCATACCAAATCCGCCATTTATAACCTCTCCCCAGCCAACTCCGCCACCATTATGGATAGAAACCCAAGTTGCTCCTCTAAAGCTGTCTCCAATCACATTATGAATGGCCATATCGGCAGTAAAACGAGATCCATCGTAGATGTTTGATGTTTCTCTATAAGGCGAATCAGTTCCAGAAACGTCATGATGATCGCGTCCTAAAACAACTGCGCCAATTTCGCCTTTTGCAATGGCCTGGTTAAAGGCTTCGGCAATTTTAATTCGTCCTTCAGCATCGGCATATAAAATTCGAGCTTGAGAACCTACAACTAATTTGTTTTCTTGCGCGCCTTTAATCCATTTGATGTTATCCTGCATTTGCTGCTGAATTTCATTTGGAGCAGTTTCGGCCATTTTTTCTAAGACTTCACAAGCGATGGCATCAGTTTTTAGTAAATCTTCTGGTTTTCCTGAAGTACAAACCCATCTGAAAGGACCAAATCCGTAATCAAAACACATTGGACCCATGATATCCTGAACGTAACTAGGGTATTTAAAATCGATATTGTTTTCGGCCATTACATCGGCGCCTGCACGAGAAGCTTCTAGTAAAAAAGCATTTCCGTAATCAAAAAAGTAAGTTCCTTTTGCAGTATGTTTGTTAATAGCATTTGCATGACGACGTAACGTTTCCTGAACTTTTTCTTTGAATAATTCTGGATTATTAGCCATCATTTTATTAGCATCTTCAAATGAAATTCCAACCGGATAATAACCTCCAGCCCAAGGATTATGAAGCGAAGTCTGGTCTGAACCTAAATCAATTTTAATATTTTCTTGATCAAAACGTTCCCAAACGTCAACTACATTCCCTAAATAAGCAATAGAAACGGTTTCTTTATTGGCTTTAGCCAAAGCTACTCTGGCAACCAATTCGTCAGTTGAAGTTACCACTTCGTTAATCCAGCCTTGTTCATGACGGATTTTTGTAATTTTCGGATTTACCTCAGCACAAACTGTAATACATCCAGCAATATTTCCTGCCTTTGGTTGTGCGCCTGACATTCCTCCAAGACCAGAAGTTACAAATAAACTTCCTTCTGGATTTTGTTTTATTTTTCTGAAACCGTTTAAAACTGTAATAGTTGTTCCGTGTACAATTCCCTGTGGGCCAATGTACATATAACTTCCCGCTGTCATTTGCCCGTATTGCGAAACTCCTAAAGCATTCATTTTTTCCCAATCATCAGGTTTAGAATAATTCGGGATAACCATTCCATTGGTAACCACAACTCTTGGCGCTTCTTTATGCGAAGGGAATAAGCCCATTGGATGACCTGAATACATCGTTAAAGTCTGCTCATCTGTCATTTCAGACAAATATTGCATCGTTAATAAATATTGAGCCCAGTTTTGAAAAACAGCACCGTTTCCGCCATAGGTAATCAATTCATGTGGATGTTGTGCCACAGCATAATCCAAATTGTTTTGAATCATGTGCATAATCGCTTTTGCCTGCAATGATTTCCCAGGATATTCGTCAATCGGTCTTGCGTACATTCTGTAATCTGGACGAAGACGATACATATAAATACGTCCGTAAGTTTCTAATTCTTCTGAAAATTCAGGAATCAATTCGGCGTGATGTTTTGGATCAAAATAACGCAAGGCATTTTTAAGCGCCAGTTTTTTCTCTTCTGCCGAAAGAATTTCTTTTCGTTTCGGAGCATGATTAATTGCTGGATCGTAGTCCTTTTTTTGAGGTAGTATAGAAGGTATTCCTTGTTGTATTTGTTCTTGAAAAGTCATTTTTTTTAGAGATGCTAAGTTGCTAAGGTTCTAAGACGCTAAGGTATTTTACTTAGATTAACAACAGATTAATTTTTTGTTTTTTTAATTATGCCGCCCCGCTGGGGCTTAAATGTAACGGCTAAAATGATTTCTATAAATATGCCGCTCCTAAAGGAGCTTTATGGAATATAAAAATTACAAATGTAAAGCCTTGGAAAGGCGTAATATTTATAGAAAACAATAATCACCCAATATAAAAGCTCCAGCGGAGCGAAATATCAGCCGACGAAATTGGAATTTAAAATTTGAAATTTATTTTAATTATCCCATTTTCAAATTAACTCATTTTCAAATTGCCACATTTTCTAATTAAAAAAAACTAAGGATAACGGATATCCGACCTGTGATAGGACTTGTGGATTTTAATCCTGAATTTTCTTGAATGGATATCCATATTAATATTTTAGATTGTTGATTTTAGATTTTAGAATTATCTAATTGACTTATTTTCAAATTATCTAATTCGTTTTTCTTCTTATTTCGCCCGTTCTTTTATCGAACCCATAAGGACAATGACGGCAGCCGCTTTTGCAGCAGTAACCACGTTTTAAATGATGTTTTTCAGTAAAGCATTTATAACCTTCAGGCGTATAGTAAAAATCTTCGCCTTCGATTAATTTATTTTCATTACTTTGCTCTTTCATAAATCTGCTTCGCGTTCCTTTTCAAATAATTAAAATCAAAAATAAAAATATTTGATTATGATTTTATTGAAATCGAACAATTTTATAGCTACAAATTTATAAATTTTACAGCCAATGTTTCTGATTGTTGCCAAATATTTAATTCCGAAAGGTTATCGAGGAATGGCTGTATTTCCGTTTGTAATTGCAAAATATGATTTTGATAAAACAAATAAAGTTTTTGTTAATCATGAAAAGATTCATTTAAGACAGCAATTAGAACTTTTAGTAATTCCGTTTTTTATCTGGTATTTTTTAGAATATCTAATTCGTCTGATTCAATATAAAAATGGGGCATTAGCGTATCGAAATATCAGTTTTGAAAGAGAAGCCTATAACAAAGAAGCCGACTTGAATTATCTTAAAAATCGATCTTTTTTTCGGTTTCTAGATTACATAAAAAGCAACAAGCAATAGGCTTAAAAAAAACTATGAATTGTCACTTTTGACTTTCAACTTTAAATAATGAATTCAGTTTTCAATCAAAATATAAATATTCAGTTTCCGAATGATATTTCGTTGACAATTAAACGAGAAGATCTAATTCATCCGTTTGTTTCAGGAAATAAATTCAGAAAACTGAAATACAATTTGCTTCAGGCGAAAGTCGAAAATAAAGACACTTTATTGACTTTTGGGGGAGCTTTTTCCAATCATATTGCTGCAGTAGCTTATGCAGGTAAAGAACAAGGTTTTAAAACTATCGGAATCATTCGCGGAGATGAGCTTTTGGACAAAATAGAGGAAAATCCAACCTTGAAATTTGCTCAAGAAAACGGAATGCAGTTTGAGTTTGTTTCGAGAGAAGAGTATCGTTTAAAAAACGAAGAATCTTTTATAGAAAAGCTGCAAGATAAATTTGGCGATTTTTATCTCGTTCCAGAAGGCGGAACAAACGAACTTGCTGTAAAAGGCTGTGAGGAGATTTTAACTGATGAAGATGCGGTTTTTGATTACGTTTGCTGTGCTGTTGGAACGGGTGGCACGATTTCGGGATTGATTAATAGTTCACTGCCAAATCAGAAAATTTTGGGGTTTCCAGCGTTAAAAGGTGACTTTTTAACCGATGAAATTCGTATTTTTGCAAATAAAGATAACTGGAATTTAGTTTCTGACTATCATTTTGGAGGTTATGGCAAGATAAATTTAGAATTAATTGAATTTATTAATGCTTTTTTTGAAAAAACAAAAGTGCCCTTAGATCCAATTTATACAGGAAAGATGGTTTTTGGCGTTATAGATTTAATCGGCAAAAATTATTTTCCTGCACATTCAAAAATTTTACTCATTCACACAGGCGGATTGCAGGGAATTGACGGAATGAATATAAAGTTGAAGCAGAAGAAATTACCAATACTCAAAACCAATGATTAAAAAAATTGTATTACTTCTCGTAATATTAGCTTTAGCAAGCTGCTCTTCTAGTAAGCCTGCCATAGCGACGACTAAAAAAGCGGCAGCAGTTCAAACTCGAACGGCAGCTACAAAAAGAAGTACTCCTACTAAACCAATCGGTAAAAATTACCCTTCTACAAATAATACAACTGAGGTTATTCAATCTACATCTAAAACAGTTGTTACCAGTGATCTTATTAATAATTATGTGTTGCAGTACAAAGAAATTGCAATGGGAAACATGAAGACTTATGGAATTCCGGCGAGTATTATTTTGGCTCAAGGAATTTTAGAATCTGGTGCAGGAAGAGGAGATTTGGCTGTAGATGCTAATAATCATTTTGGAATAAAATGTCATAATGATTGGTTAGGAGAAAGTGTTCGCCATGACGATGACTCGGCTCAGGAATGTTTTAGAAAATATCCTCAGGCATCAGAATCATATAGAGATCATGCCTTGTTTTTGGTTGGAAAAAAACGATATGCCAGTTTATTCACTTACGAAAAAGATGATTACAAAGCTTGGGCAAAAGGACTTAGAGCTTGCGGTTACGCAACAGATCCTAAATATCCCGATAAATTGATCAGTTATATTGAGCGATACAATCTGCATCAATATGATTGTCAGGTTACAGGAAGAAACTATGTTCCGATTAATACTTCGGCTCCACCAAAAAAATCATCTTATGATGTAGCTTCTGACCCAAAAATCAATATGAATCAATACGATCCGAATTTGTATGAGGTTCAAAAAGGAGATACGCTTTATTCGATTTCAAAGAAATTTAATTTATTGGTTGAAGATTTAAAAAAGAAGAATAATCTAACCGATAATGCGATTTCGATCGGGCAGAGGTTGAAAGTTAAGTAAGTTTTCAGTCGCAGTCTCTCCCGATAGCTATCGGGATCAGTTCTGATGAAATTAATCTAAAAATCAAAATAAGTTTTCAGTTTGCAATCTAAAATCTGAATTCTAAAATCTAAAATAAAAAATGTTATACAAAAGAAGTAGTCAGCTTTTTGCTGAAGCAGAAAAAGTAATTCCAGGAGGAGTAAATTCACCAGTAAGAGCGTTTAAAGCAGTTGGCGGAACTCCGATTTTTGTAAAAAGTGCTAAAGGTGCTTATTTATATGATGAAGACGGAAACAAATTAATAGATTATATCAACTCTTGGGGACCAATGGTTTTAGGTCATGCATATCAGCCAGTTGTTGATGCTGTAATCGAAAAAGCAAAATTGGGTACTTCATTTGGAATGCCAACAGAATTGGAAACAGAAATTGCAGCTTTGGCTGTTTCTATGGTTCCAAATATTGATAAAATACGTTTTGTAAATTCAGGTACAGAAGCTTGTATGAGCGCAATTCGTCTGGCTCGCGGATTTACAAAAAGAGATAAAATTGTAAAATTTGCAGGCTGTTACCACGGACATTCTGATTCATTTTTGATTCAAGCAGGAAGTGGAGCCGTAACTTTTGGATCTCCAAACAGTCCTGGAGTTACAGAAGGGACTGCAAAAGATACTTTGTTAGCGAAATACAATGATTTAGAAAATGTAAAAACATTAGTTGAAGCAAATAAAGGAGAAATTGCAGCAATTATTATTGAAGCAGTTGCAGGAAATATGGGATGTATTCCGCCAGCAAAAGGATTCTTGCAAGGTTTAAGAGATTTGTGTACAGCAAACGGAATCTTATTGATTTTTGATGAGGTAATGACTGGTTTCCGTTTAGCACGCGGAGGAGTTCAGGAATTATACGGAATTGATGCTGATATTGTGACTTTCGGGAAAGTTATCGGTGGTGGACTTCCAGTTGGAGCTTTTGCTGCGCGTGAAGAAATCATGAATTATTTAGCGCCTCTTGGACCCGTTTACCAAGCAGGAACATTATCTGGAAATCCATTGGCAATGGCTGCTGGATTGGCAATGTTAAAAGCTCTTGATTCAGATAGAGAAATTTTTACACGTTTAGAAGAAAAAACAGCTTATTTGGAAGCAGGAATCGATAGAGTTTTAAAAGCCAATAATGTTGTATTTACGATCAATAGAGTAGGTTCTATGATCTCGGTTCACTTTGATGCAAATCCAGTTACCGATTTCCAGACTGCTGCAAAAGGAGATAACGAAACATTCAAAAAATTCTTCCACGGATTATTGCAGGAAGGTGTTTATATCGCGCCATCTGCATATGAAACATGGTTTATTACAGATGCATTGACTTACGAAGATTTAGATTTTACAATCAATGCGATCGATAAAGTTTCGAAAACATTTTAAATAACAAAAAAGAGGCTTTATAGCCTCTTTTTTTTATGCATAAAATTACATTTTATCTTTTTTGTGCTCTTTCATTTTCTCCTTCATTTTGTCTTTTTTCTCTTCTTGAAGAGCTTTCCATTTTGTGTATTGGTCAGGTTTTAAGATTGATTTCATTTTAGCGTCATTTGCTGCAATTTCGTCTTCCATTTCTTTTTTGAAAGCGGCTTTTTCTTCAGCAGTTGGTTTTGTGTTGCTATCTTTTTTTTCTTTTCTAGCTTCTCTAAATTTTTCGGCTTTTGCGCTTCTATCTGCTAAAAGCTGCTTTACCTGTGCTTGCTGACTAGCATCTAAATTTAATTCTGTAGTCAGTTTTTGAAGCTGTTTCTCATTACGCTGTTCCGGAGTCATTCTTTCTCTTTGCTCGCGCGCTGGTTTTTGATCCATGTCTTGTGCAAAACTTGCTATTCCAACAAATAACATAGCTGCGATAAATAATTTTTTCATATTCAAGTTTTTTAATTGTTTATAGATTAGACTTTATTATTTAAAACTGGTTTAATCAGTCTTTTAAAATTGTGTTTTATTTAACAGATTGATTTACAGTTTTTTTGAAGAATGAATTTAAATAAGATTATTATAACGCTAAATATTTGATAGTAAGTATCTTGCTTCGAATATTTTTTTTAACTTTAGTAAACTATTGTTTTTCTGTTGTTTATGAAAAGCAATCCCCATGATTCCCATATTTCAGTAATAGATTTTCAAAAACACAATTTAATACTTTATTCTATGGCAGATCTTTCCCAAGCCCACCGCATCCTTTTTTTAAACACTTTGGCATTTGCAATCTGTTTCGCGTGCTGGACACTCAACGGAGTATTAGTTACATTTTTAGTTGATAAAGAAATTTTTAACTGGAGCGTTGTACAAATTGGCTGGCTTTTGGGGATTCCTGTTCTTACGGGATCAATTATGAGATTGCCAATGGGAATTTTAACTGATAAGTTTGGTGGAAAAATTGTGCATTCTGCTTTATTGATTTTGGCTTCTATCCCTTTATTTTTATTGCCATTTGCAACTTCCTTTACGGTTTTCGCTATTTTAAGTTTTCTATTTGGAATGGTCGGAACCAGTTTTGCTGTAGGGGTTGCATCAACCTCTGTATGGTATCCTAAAGAATGGCAGGGAAGAGCTTTGGGAATTTTCGGAATGGGGACTGCAGGAGCTTCTATAACACCTTTTTTGGCACCTTCACTTTTGAGTACATTTTCAGAAAACGATCCTGAAAATGGATGGAAATGGCTTCCCGTACTTTACGGTTCTGCTTTGTTATTAATGGGAATTGTGTTTCTGATTTTTGCTAAAAACAAAAAAAGCGAAGCACAATCAAAAACGGTAAAACAATTATTGCAACCTTTAAAGAGAGTGCGTGTTTGGCGTTTCGGAACTTATTATTTCTTAGTATTTGGATCGTTTGTGACTTTCTCACAATGGCTTCTGCCAAATTTTATGAATGTCTATCACACAACTTTAGTTTTAGGCGGAATTTTTACTTCTTGTTTTAGTTTGCCTGCTGGTGTCGTACGCGCTTTTGGAGGTTTTTTGTCGGATAAATTCGGAGCTAGAAAAGTAATGTACTGGGTTTTGAGCTCTTCGGTTGTATTAAGCTTCTTATTATTGTTTCCAAAAATGGATATAACGACTTCAGGAAGCGGTCTTTTAGCGAGTAAAGCAGGAACTGTTACAGCAGTTTCGCCTGATAAAATAGTGGTTGATGGTAAAGAATATGATATAAGTCAGAAAGATGAAAGTCAGCCACATTCTAAATTTTTTCCATCCAAAAAAACATGGCAGGAAGTGGTTGTAGAGCAAAACCAAAAAGTGCAAAAGAAGGATTTATTGGCAGAAGGAATTACACAAATTCATTTTGAAGCCAATATGTGGGTGTATTTAGTTTTGGTTATTCTAATCGGAATTTCGTGGGGAATTGGTTCTGCAGCTGTTTACAAACACATACCAGATTATTTTCCTAATGAAGTAGGTGTAATTGGCGGAATGGTTGGACTCTTAGGTGGTTTAGGCGGATTCTTCGGGCCAATTATTTTCGGGTATTTATTATCATTTACCGGATTTTGGACGAGCTCTTGGCTTTTTATTCTGGCATTATCATTAACCTGTCTGATTTGGATGCACCGTGTAATTGTAAAAATGACAAAAGAAAGATTGCCTGAAATGGCTAAAGATATTGATCGAAAATAATCTGTCATGAAAGAAAAAACATTTAATACGAAAGCTTTATTAATTGCAACGGCAGCTTCGGTTTTTATGGTCGTATTGGTTTTCTATGGGTCAAGAAAACTTCAAAATTTTGATGCGGCCTTAGTTACCTATCTGTTCGGAACTCTGTTTGCATTTTTCGGAGTTGTGTATCGCTATACAGTTTGGCTGCAAAGACCGCCAACGTGGATGTATTTCAAACGCGGAATTCATTTTCTCTTTACAGGAAAAGTATTTTCGCATTTGTGGTTTTTAGGAAAAGAATCTGTTCAGAATATTGCTTTTCAGAAATTCATTTATCCAAGAGGTAAATACAGATGGTTAGCTCATTTCTGTATTGCAATTGGCTGTTTTTCGGCTTTTGCAATTACTTTTCCGCTCACATTTGGATGGATTTATTTTACGTTGGCACCAAATTCAATTACTGTTTACGAAGCTCATTTTTTTGGTTTTAAAGTAATGGATTTCAGATTGGATTCGATCATGGCATTTTTGACTTTCCATGCCTTAAATTGGTCTTCTTATCTGGTTATTTTTGGTTCGCTTTATTATTTAAGAAGACGTTTAACCAATCCGGGATTAATTGCCACACAGACTTTTGAAGGCGATTTACTGCCACTTCTTTTATTAATTGCCATTTCTGTTACGGGTTTGTGCCTGACTTATTCTTACCAATTCATGAAAGGATTTGCGTATGATTTTCTCGCAGTAGTTCATGCCGTAACGGTTATTATGTTTTTGATATGGATTCCGTTTGGAAAATTCTTCCACATCATTCAACGACCGGCTCAGATTGGTGCGCACATTTACAAAAAAGAAGGAATGAAAAAAGGAATGGCAATCTGCAAAGAAACAGGAAAACCATTTACGACACAACTTCATATCGATGATTTAAAAATAGTAACTAAACAATTAGGTTTTGACTTTAGTGATGATGAAGGAAATTCACACTTGGATTTAAGTCCCGAAGGAAAACGAGATCGTTTGGCGAAAGCGCATTTAAAAGCAAGAATCGAAGGCGGAAATTTATTTGGATAAAATTATAGTTTCAAGTTTAAGGTTTCAAGTTTCGTTGCAGAACGTGAAACATGAAACATGAAACCAAAAAATAACAAAAAAATCATGGCAAAACTACCTGTATCAACTGAAAAAATAATTGAAGCATTTGGTCCACATCTGAATTATACACCAAAAGAAGGGTATGCAGGACGTGATGAACCAGATAAAATGGTCAAAACACATTGCTGTTTCTGCGGCATGCAATGCGGAATTCAATTATCTGTAAAAGACAATAAAGTGGTTGGTTTTGAACCTTGGATGGAATTTCCGTTCAATGAAGGTCGTTTGTGTCCAAAAGGAGTGCAACGTTATATGCAGAACAATCATCCAGATCGTTTATTGCATCCGATAAAAAGAGTAGAGGGCAAAGGTTTTGAACAAACTACTTGGGATGAAGCAATGGATAAAACCGTTTCTGAAATCAAAAGAATTCAGGAGAAATACGGTAAACATGCTTTTTCTATGCTTTCAGGAGTTTCGTTGACCAATGAAAAAAGTTATTTGGTCGGAAAGTTTGCCCGAGTAGCTTTAAAAACTAGAAATTTAGATTATAACGGTCGCCTTTGCATGGTAAGTGCTGGTGCAGGAAATAAAAAAGCATTTGGTTTAGATCGTGCTTCAAACAATTATTCGGATTTAGAATATGCTGAAGTTATTATTGTTGCGGGAGCGAATATTAGTGAGACGTTTCCAACTTTAACCCATTGGATTTGGAAAGCCCGAGATCGCGGCGCAAAATTAATTGTTGTTGATCCGCGAGTTATTCCATTAGCTAGAACCGCAGATGTTCATCTGGATGTAAGACCAGGAACTGATTCTGCGTTATACGGTGCAATGCTTAAATATCTCGTAGATCACGATATGCTGGATCACGATTTTATTGATAACCATACTTCAGGATTTCAAGAAACCATAGATGCTGTAAAAGATTATACGTTAGAATGGGCTGAAGAAATTACAGGAATTTCTAAAGAAAAAATTAAAGAAGCAGCTGAATTATGGGGAAAAGCAAAAACAAGCTTTTTACTCCACGCAAGAGGGATTGAACATCACTCAAAAGGTGTTGATAATGTATTAGGATGCATTAATCTGGTTTTGGCAACAGGAAGAATTGGAAGGCCGTATTGCGGTTACGGAACTATTACCGGACAAGGAAATGGTCAGGGCGGAAGAGAACACGGTCATAAATGCGATCAATTGCCTGGAAATCGTGATATCGAAAATATGGATCATCGAAAATACATTGCCGATGTCTGGAAGATTAAAGAAGAAGATATGCCTCACAAAGGCATTACAGCTTATGAAATTATAGAAGCGATTCATAGCGGTGAAATAAAAGGATTGATTTCGATTTGCTTTAATCCGTTAGTTTCGTTGCCGAATAATAATTATGTGCGTTCTGCCCTTGAAAAATTAGAGTTTTATGTGGCAATAGATTTCTTTTTAAATGAAACTGCCCGTCATGCCGATATTGTTTTAGCAGGTTCATTGCAGGAAGAAGAGGAGGGAACAACAACCTCAGCTGAAGGACGTGTAATTAGAATCAGACAAGCGGTTACGCCTCCAGGCGATGCGAGAACAGACACTTCAATATTATTAGAATTAGCAAAGAGATTAGGTGAAGAAGAAAGATTTACCTACGCTGACAGTGAAGCTATTTTTAATGAACTTAGAGTTGCATCAAAAGGAGGAACTGCCGACTACAATGGAATCACCTATAAAAAAGTAGAAGACAATATGGGCGTTTTTTGGCCATGTCCGACAGAAGATCATCCTGGAACGCCAAGATTATGGGAAGATAAAAAATTTGCCACACCAGACGGAAAAGCGCATTTTAATCCAGCTCCTTACAAATTGCCCGGTGAGGTTACAGATGAAGAATATCCAATAACATTAACAACTGGCCGTGTCGTTTCTCAATATTTAAGCGGAACGCAAACAAGAAGAATTGGAAAACTAGTAGATCAATTTCCTGAACCTTTGTTGGAAATTCATCCTGAAATGGCGCAGAAATATAATATTCAGCAACGGGAATTAGTAAAAGTTTCAACCCGAAGAGGAGAAGGAATTTTCCCTGCTAATATTGTAGAAACCATTAGAAAAGATACCGTTTTTATTCCGTATCACTGGCCAGGGAAAAAATCAGCCAATCAATTAACGCCTGGAACATTAGATCCTATTTCAAAAATTCCTGAGTTCAAAGTTTGTGCTTGCAAGCTGGAACCTTTGGGAGAAATAGAAAATTCATCAGACAAATCAAATGCTTATGCAAGTGTTTAATCTATAAAAAGCAACAATTATGAATTTAACCAATTATAATAAAAACGAAGAGTTTTTTGTAGACTTACAAAGATGCATAGGTTGTAAAGCCTGTGAAATGGCTTGTGCAGAATGTGAAACAAATGGTCAAGAATCTATGATTCATGTTAATTATGTAGAACGTGAAGTTACCATTCAGACCACTGTTCAGGTTTGCATGCATTGCGAAGATCCTGTTTGTGCCAATGTCTGTCCGGCTGACGCGATTTCGCAAGACGAATTCGGAGTAGTTCATACCGCAAATACAGAACGCTGCATTGGTTGCTCTAATTGCGTTATGGCTTGTCCGTTTGGAGTTCCAAAGAAAATGGAAGAATACGATTTGATGATGAAATGTACAATGTGTTACGACAGAACCAGTGTTGGCAAAAAGCCAATGTGTGCAACAGTTTGTCCGAGTGGCGCCTTGTTTTACGGAACTCGCGAACAAATCGAAGAAATGCGTCCAAATAGTACTCCAGTAAATTCATTTATTTTTGGAAAAGAACGTGTAAACACAAAAGTGAATATCATGATGCCAAAAGGAAGCAACGAATTACGAATATTCTAAATCCAAAATCCATGTCTAAAGAAGATAATTTAAAAGAAAACTGGAAGAAAGATTTTCCATATAAAAAACAAGAATCAACGCAGGTAAGCCGACGTGATTTTGCCAAATTCCTTACGTTGGTTTCAGGAGGCTTAATGGTAGGAAGTGGTTTGGTTGCAGCGAAAGCGTATTTGTTGCCTGGCGAAGAAGTTGTTGGAGAACATTTTGTGTGTGAAATAAAAGATATTCCGTTGGGCGGAACAAGAGGTTTTGTAATTGAGGGAAGTACTATTCCGTATATTTTGGTGCATTTAGAAAGCGGTATGTTTCGAGCTTATGAACAAAAATGCACGCATCTTTCTTGTGCCGTTTATTACAAGCCCGGAACAGGAATTATTCATTGTCCATGCCATGAAGGTTCTTTTGATGCTTTGACGGGAGACGTAATTGCAGGACCTCCGCCAAGGGCTTTGCCTCAGTTGGAAGTGGTTTTGAAAGGAGAAAAGATTTTTGTAAAAGCTTTTGAAAATAAAGCGAGTTAATTGTTTAAGAAATATATTATGAGTACATTTAGAAAAAGCCAAAATCAGGCAAATCCAAATAAGTTGAATGTTATTCTGTCTACTTTAATATTTGTTTTAATCTTAAATGTAAGCATCCAGATTTGGTTATTGTATGCTGCTTTAAACAATGCGTTAGATAACAATAAAGAAATTTTAATTCCTGCTTTTATAGGTTCGCTTATTTTATTTTTGATTGGTTTTGGGTGGTTATATTATCTGCCGAAAGGAAATTTTAAAAACAATACATAAAAAAATAGAATATTATGAACCCAAATCCAAATGCAAGCAAAATTGGCTTTTTCTCTACTCAGCCTTACGATAAAACATTTTTCAATAAATACAATGAAGATTTTGGTTTTCAGTTGAATTTCTTTGAAACACAATTAAATCCTCAGACTGTAGCTTTAATTGAAGAATGCGAGATTGTCTGTGTTTTTGTAAATGACATTGTAAACGAAATAGTTATCAATCAATTAGCAGAGAAAAAGGTACGAATAATTGCTTTACGTTGTGCAGGATTTAACAATGTCGATTTAGAAGCGGCAAAAAAGCATAATATAAAAGTCTGCCGTGTTCCTGCATATTCTCCACAAGCAGTTGCAGAACATGCGATGGCGATGATTTTGACTTTAAACAGAAAAACACACAAAGCTTATAATAGAGTTCGTGAGCAGAATTTTTCGTTAAATGGTTTATTAGGTTTCGATTTATTCGGAAAAACAATCGGAATTATTGGGACTGGAAATATCGGAAAAGCATTCTCCAAGATAGCATTAGGTTTTGGCTGTAAAGTCTTAGCTTATGATATTGTAGAAAATGAAGAAATGAAAAAAGATGGTGTTTCTTTTGTCGGCTTGGAAGAAATTTTTAAATCTAGTGATATTATTTCGCTTCATTGTCCGCTGAATGAGCAAACAAAACATGTAATCAATGCTACTTCTATTTCTTTTATGAAAAACAGCGTTATGATTATTAATACAAGCCGCGGTGGATTAATAGAAACTTCATCTGTTATTGAAGGTTTAAAAGAAGGAAAAATAGGTTATTTAGGAATTGACGTTTACGAACAAGAAGAAAAATTGTTCTTTAGAGATTTATCGGCAGACATTATTCAAGATGACGCGATTCAGCGTTTAATGAGTTTTCCGAATGTATTGGTAACAGCGCATCAAGCATTTTTTACCAACGAAGCTTTGACTCAAATTGCATTGGTGACTTTCAATAATATAAAATCATTATTGACGCAGAATGATATTGAAAATAAAGCAGCATTATTAGTATAATCGATCGCGAATTTAAAACATCTGATTATGAAAAATAGATTTCTGATTTTAATTGCAATTTTGGCATTATCATCTTGCCAAAACAAAGACAATTCAAAAAATATTGTAAAAACAATTGTTCAAGATACCTTGTCTAAAACTCTTGGCGGAACGGCTGATTTAAGTGAAGTTTCCGAAAAAAATGATAAAGAAGTAGCATTAATCCGAAAACAATTGCTGGTTTTATTGAAGAAAGATTTACCTGCAATGACAAAAGAAGACAGATCTTTCTATTATGAAGCTTTCGATTTAAATAACGATAAGAAAGAGGAATATTTTGTTGGTTTCTCTAATTCTTATTTCTGCGGAAGCGGAGGTTGTTCAGGTTATATTTTGAAGAATGACGGTACGGTAATCAATCGTTTCACTGTGACCGATTTTCCAATTTATGTAACCTCTTCATCAAGTGAAAAGTTTTATGATTTGATATTTGAAAGCGGAGGAAAATTTCATCTTCTGAAAATGAAAGGCGGAAAATATCCATCCAATCCTTCAGTTCAAGAAGTTATAAAAGGTAATGTTCCAAAAGAAAGCACAAAGGTTTTGGATATTCAAGGAAAGAAATTAGAGAAGTATTCGTTTTAAAAAATAAAAAACCCGACAGGTTTTAAAACCTGTCGGGTTTGAATATTAGTAAGCTTTATAATTCCTAAAATTCAAATTCTCCAATTAGAATTTTACTATCACTTTCGCGTTTGTTTTCTTTTTGACTTTGGAAAACAGCAATTTTACGTTCCTGTCTGCCATCAGAATAGTAAAGGTAAACTTCTGCCATTACAGTTGTTGGTCCAGAAAGAATATTCTGTCTCTCACCGAAGAAATTCGTTTTGATTTTATATTTCCCTTTAATCGCTTTTTTCAATAAAAATTGCTCAGGACCAAAACCTTGAGTGAAATCGTTACTTAATCTTCCTCCAATTTCTGTAGATCTATGCGAGTACGAACAATCTTCACCTCTAGGATCTGTAACCCAAAGATCTATATCTGTATTGTCTTTATTCCAGTTAATAACAATACGAATGTCGACTGGAAGATTTGCTTTTAAACGATCATCTACTTTACTTGCATCAACATTTTTGTTTTGGCTCAAAATGTTATTGATTTCCATAATCAAAATCTCTTCAATACCATTATCTCTAATAGAAATCTCATCGGTATATTCCTGATAAAGCATGCCTTTATAGATGTTAAGAGCTTCTTGAGGTTTTTTATTGTCAACTAAAGCTAATGCATAATCTCTGTGGCTTTGAGGATCAAAAGGTCTCCACTCAAGAATTTTTTGGGTAATCCACAATTCTTTTTCATAATTACCTCTTTGTTTCAATAGATACGATATTGTCTTATATAACTCTTCATTTTCTAAATCAAGTTCTGCTAATGTGCTTAAAACCTTTAGAGAAAGTGCTTTGTCTCCTTTTTTGAATAAGAGTTTAGAAACATCAAAATAATAGGTTACCTGTTTCTCATATTTCGGACGATTTTCAAGATATTTCTGGTAGATCAATTCAGGCGATTGTAAGGACTGAAAATCTTTCATATACTCTTGAGTACTTTCTACATCTATTAAGGTTATTTTACCTGTAGCTGTTTTTTTGTCGCCTGCTCTACTTTCTGCAGAATATACAGCATTATCGCTAACAACACTTTCTTCTGCCGACGACAATTTTTGTGACTGTTTAGAAATGGTAGGATACTGTTTTTTTTCTGTAGGTTTAAATTCGCTATTCCACCAAGTTGTCAATTCTCGTGTTTTATCAAAAGCTTTAGATAGAAGATTTCTTCTTTTTTCTAAGATTTGTTTTTTGTTTTGCGAAACGATTCTGTTGTATTCAGGTAATAATTCCTGTGGAGGAGTAATGCCAAAACGCACATAATCATTAACATCTTCCAATACGATAAGACTCGTGTTCTTGCTTACAACCCCAAACTGTTCGCTCAGATTTCTAATTTCATCGCTGTTTTGTGTTGAGTTAAGTTCAAGATCATTAATTTTTCTTTGCGCCCAAAATTGTGCAAGAGGCCAATTGTCTACTTGTACAGCGTTAGTAAAATCTACAGGCACTTCAAATTTCTTGTCTCCGACTGAAAAAACAGCAATAAGTTTACTCAAGTTTGAAGATGAAATTCCGAATATATTCACTGGTTCGTTTACGGCAGTTCCAACATTTGGAAACAATTCCTGAAGCGTATTTGTTTCTTTAAAGCCTAAAAATACAATCGGAAGTCTTTTATACGTTTTTAGAGCAGATTGCGTATCTAATTCGTTAAGATTGATAAAATTTCCTCCAGATTGTGATGCTAAAAGTTTCAGCAAATTAAAATCAGAAGTCGGTGTGCTCGTTATAGTGTTGACCGGTTTTTTGAATTTTAAAGTTAAATCTCCAAAATTTGAAATTCCGTCAGAAAATAAAAGATATTCGTCTATTGGCGAAATTTCTTTTAAAGCACTAAAGTCGGTTCCGCCATCATATTTCAGATTAAGAATTCTGTCTTTTAAGGCATTCCAGTTTCCTCCAGAAACGGTGAATTCTTCTGTTTTTTCAAGGATATTGTTTAAAAGGACAAAAGAGACTGCAACATTCTTGTTGTCTGAAAAATACGCATTAAGAAAGTCCAGTTCTTTTTGACGATCTCTCTTTGATCCGCTGAATGAATTATCCCAAATAATAGCAATTTTTTGAGATTTTGCTTTTTCCTTTACAGGGAAATTCATCGCAACACTTGCTGCAAAATAAGATTTGTCGTCAGAAGCTTTTTGAAGCATCACATTCGACGATTCGTTTACTTTTGGAATAGCTATTTTAAGGCTTTCATTTGGTGTAAAATTAACTTTATTAATTTCAGCAATCCATTGATTTCCTTTCTTCTGAAAAGTAAAACTTCCATCTGGATTTTCTGTAATTTTAGGAGTGCTCAGACTTTCATTAACTATTACTTTCAGATTGAATTTTGGAATGCTAATAGCGTTGGCAAAACTTAAAAAATATTGATAATCAGTAGTCGAATTTTTCAATTCCTGATTGTACGTAATTCTAATAAATCGGCTGCCTCTAGCTGTAATTGGATAAATTCTAGTTCTGAAATTGTTTCCAGCTACTTTTTCAATAATACCTGGATCTACATTTCTTTTTTCAATACTTTCAAATACTTCTTTAGCTCGTTCTTTTGGAACAGGAACGGCATCTCTTAAGCTTCCGTTAATGTCCAAAGCATAACCGCTTACGCTAACTCCTTCTGGCAATGGAAGTGTAAAATTCCCTTCTAAAATTCTGTCTCCAGGATTGTAAAAAGTATAAGTAGCTGTAGTGGAAGCAAGATTTCCTAAAATTTTGGTTTCAATTTTTACCTCCTGTAAGATTACCGAATTTTTTTTCTGATTTTCGATATCCAGAGTTGGAATCTGTGAAAAAGCGACACCACAGAATAGTAGTGCACATAAACTAAAAAATTTATTCATAATTAATTAAGTCGATTTTTTGTTTGGTTGGAAAAGTGAAAACCTGATTAGATTTTTTTTTTTTGGATTTTTTCAAATTAGAGTGCTTGAATATGTTTAGCCACAATTCCAAAGTTGAAACCCTGAACCTGATCGAATCCACTGAAATTAACTGCAATCAATTGTCCACATTCATTAAAAACAGGCGAACCACTAGCACCATGTGTAGAAGTTATACTGTATTGAATTTTGTTGCCATCAGATTCTTTACTTATTTGACCATTGTAAAGCTGCACTTTTATACCAGAATTGGTCTGTGCCAAATCTATTCCCATCGGATAGCCCACCATTATCGCTTTTTGCCCTGGAGCAAGAGAGCTGTCATTGTCAACAATATTGTCAAGACTTATAATATTGGTAACGGTTTTAGGAGTTTTATGATCAGCTACTTGCAAAATACCTAAATCAATATTGCTGTCATCTGAAACTTTTTTCATTTCACAATTAATCCATTCGCTATCAGAATTATGAAGTGCAACTTGAATGTCTACCGTTTTTACATATACTTCAATGTTTTCTGCAGAAACATATTCTTTTACAGGAATAGATGCTGCGATATCAGTTGATACTTGCGATGTATCTGTTTCTGTTTCATTAGAACTAACAAATTCTTCACCCGCTGACTCAGTAGTCTCTTCACTCGATTCTTCATACTCTCCCTCTCCTTCGCCTTCATCATAAGAGACTGAAGCATGTGACCAATTGTTACTAATAAAACTTTCATAGTCATCTTCAGAAACATCGGTAGTAAGGATAGAAGCAATCTTCATTCGCAGATTTCGAATATTAGTATTTACTTTTTCACTTTCTTCTTCAGTTGAATTCCAAGGCTGTAAAACATGTCTATTGGTAATCATGTCTCCTTCTGTATCTACAAAAAAGCCTGTTCCGTAAATGGTTTCTTCCTTGGCATCTTCAACATTAAGAGGAATTTCTTTTCCATTAATTTTAGCAAAATAGCCATATTTATGCTTTACAAGTACAACGGCATTTTTGTAAGTATCATAGATTTTGGTATCTGTGCCTAAACAA
This sequence comes from Flavobacterium sp. LPB0248, assembly GCF_013388355.1. Lineage (GTDB taxonomy): Bacteria > Bacteroidota > Bacteroidia > Flavobacteriales > Flavobacteriaceae > Flavobacterium. The sequence continues at coordinate 1,491,520 of NZ_CP058246.1, read as the reverse complement.
ACAGCTTCTTTTTTGGGAGTAAAATATTTAAATCCTAAAAAGCCGGCGGCCGAGATAAAGATAACAGCGATGATAGCAATTTTGTAACGATTTCTCTTTTTGTTGACTGTTGTTTCTAAGTCTTCGTTTGGGGCGATTTTTCTAATTTTCATTTAAAGGATTGGTTGAAAAAATGTTAATTGAATGGGTTTGGGTTAAAAAAAAATAGACTTTATACAAAGTCTATTTTTTCTTCAAATGTAGTAATTTGTTTGCTAAAAAAAAGCAAAAACAAAATCAATTGTATATTCAATGCCAGCCGAATTTTGTTTTGTTTTTTAATGTTATAGCAAGGCTTCTGAAAGTATTTTCTTGGAAAACAATTTAGAAAAAGTAAAGTATTGTTTTTCAGTTTTTTAAAAATGAGTTTTGATTTTTGTTTTAAATAGAGGTAGGAAGAAATATTCGTTTTAAAAAAGAAATCCGAAAGGTTTTTTAAAGCTGTCGGGTTTGTTGCATAAATTAAGAAAGTCACTCTAGGTCTTCTCTGTCTAAATCTTCTTGAGAAATGACCCTGCCATGTTTTATATCTTCTTCACTTTGTCTAATGATGTCTATTTCGTCTTGATCAAATTGATGAATTTCTTGATTATTCATGGTTAAGGTGTTTTTTGTTTAGACAATTTAAATAAAAAAGCCCAGCAGATTTAAACCTGCTGGGCTGTATTTATAATAAAATAAGACAAAATTTACCCCACCAATTCCACAAATTTAAACTCGCCGTCAACGACAACTTTGGTCAAACCGTGTTTAGATAAGTTTTTCATAGAAGCATCCCATTTTTTACCGCTTAAGTTAGCTGTAATTTTTAGTTGCGTTAAATCCATTCTATTTTCATTTTTAGTAAGCAAGTCAATGATGAATTTTTCTTCGTCAGAAAGTTCGATTTGAGCTTGTTTTTTCTCAGGACGCATTTGTGGGAACAATAAAACTTCTTGAATCGAAGCATTGTTTGTTAAATACATAATCAAACGATCCATTCCAATTCCCATTCCAGAAGTAGGAGGCATACCGTACTCAAGAGCTCTTAAGAAATCTTCGTCGATAATTCCGTTTGCTTCGTCATCACCTTTTGCAGCCAAACGCATTTGATCTTCAAAACGCTCTCTTTGATCAATTGGGTCATTCAATTCAGAATAAGCATTTGCGATTTCTTTTCCGCAAACCATTAATTCAAAACGCTCAGTCAAATCTGGATTATCGCGGTGCTCTTTACAAAGCGGAGACATTTCTTTTGGATAATCTGTAATGAAAGTTGGCTGAATATAATTTCCTTCACATTTTGCTCCAAAAATCTCATCAATCAATTTTCCTTTACCCATTGTTTCGTCAACCTCGATTCCCATTCCGCGTGCTGCTTCAAACAATTCTTGTTCTGTTTTTCCAGAGATATCAAAACCAGTAAAATGTTTGATAGAATCTGTCATTGTAACACGAGCGTAAGGCGCTTTAAAGTTGATTTTGTGGTCGCCAAAAGTCACTTCACTTGTGCCATTTACAGCAATTGCACAATGCTCCAATAAACCTTCAGCAAATTCCATCATCCAGTTGTAGTCTTTGTAAGCTACATATATTTCCATTGCAGTAAACTCAGGATTATGCGTTCTGTCCATACCTTCGTTACGGAAGTTTCTAGAAAACTCATAAACACCTTCAAATCCACCAACAATTAATCTTTTTAAGTATAACTCATTCGCAATACGCATGTAAAGCGGAATATCAAGCGAGTTGTGGTGCGTAATAAATGGTCTTGCCGAAGCTCCACCAGGAATAGATTGTAAAACTGGAGTGTCAACCTCTAAATATCCTGCATCGTTAAAATACCCACGCATTGCAGTAAATAACTTAGTACGTTTAATAAAAGTTTCTTTTACCTGTGGATTTACAGTTAAATCTACATAACGCATTCTGTAACGCAATTCAGCATCGTTGAAAGCATCGTGCACATTTCCTTCTTCGTCAACTTTTGGTAAAGGTAACGGACGTAATGTTTTGCTTAAGAAAGTAAAACCAGTTACACGAATACATTTTGCGCCAACTTGTGTAGTAAACAATTCACCTTCAATACCAATAAAATCACCTAAATCGGTTAATTTTTTAAATACTTGGTTGTATAAAGTTTTATCATCACCTTCGCATAAAACATCACGGTTTACGTATAATTGAATACGCCCTTCGCTGTCTTGTAATTCAGCAAAACAAGCCTTACCCTGATCACGAACACTCATCAAACGTCCCGCAACGATAACCTTCTTACCTTCCTCAAAAGTTTCCTTTATCTGCTTCGAAGTATGATTTACAGGAAAAAGATTAGCTGGATAAGGATTGATTCCCAGATTGCGTAAATTTTGAAGTTTTTCTCTTCTGATGATTTCTTGTTCTGATAATGCCATTTTTATGCTATTTTTTTAAGTGTGCAAAGATAAAGAAAAGAATGCAGATTTTAGAATGCAGTTTTTAGATTTTTTGTGACATCAATTTATTGGGTTTCAATCACCTTTAACAACATTGGTCGCTGTTAGAATAAATTCATTTTTAACAAATATAAAATCGATTACAATGCCAAAAGTTTGATTTATAGCTTTTTGATAAACCTTGAAATATCAAATTGGAAGTTGCTTTAAAATGAAACTCAAAAAAATCTTAAAAGAAAGTATCTTCGCTCGAATAACTTAAACCTCAATTATGAAAAGAATTCTACTTTGCTTTTTTATTGTATTTTGTATTACAAGCTGTACCCTTAAGGAAAAAATGGTCATGAATGAAGATGGATCTGGAACTTTTTCTTATGGTTTTGATATGTCTCCGATGTACAAACTGGGAATGCAAAAAAGTGATTCGACTAAAGTCAATAAAGTCGTAGACACTACTTTTACCTTCAAAGATGTTCTTGCTAAAATAAAAGACAGTCTTTCTAAATTGCCAAATGCAGATAAGGAAAAAATTGCGATGTTAGAGAAAGAAAAAGAGAAGCTTAAGATTCTAGAGAATTTTAAGGTAAGCATCAAGGTAAACGACGAAAAAAAGCAATTCGAATATAGTATGGCATTCGATTTTCCTAGCGGAACAGATTTTAAATCTATTGCAACACCGGCCGAAAGTTTGGAAGCTCTTGCTGCTGCAGACAAAAAAAGATTGGGAGCTTTAAGTGCTGCTCCAAAGCCGGAAGAAAAGTCTAATACTACTATTTTTTATGATGGTAAGGTCTTTATTAAGTCGGTAACACCTTCTAAAGACGATAAAAAAACTAAAAAGAAAAAAGAAGTTAAGAAAGAAAAAAGCGATGATCCCTTCTCAAAAAAGATGGAAGAAATGCTTAAAGAGTGTAAGTACATTGCCGAATATCAGTTTCCTAAAAAGATTAAAACTGTTTCGATAAAGAATGCTGTAATAGCGTCAGATCGTAAAAGTTTTACTGTAGAAATCCCCTTAGATAATATGCAGGAAAGCAGTGTAGATTTTGGTTTCAAAGTCGAATTTGAGCAATAATTGGAAGCTTTCAATAAAATGCATTTTTAAAAATAGTCTTTGTATCTTTGATAAAAATATACTGCGATGAAATTATATAAATTACTTAGTTTTTCTTTTTTAATAGCCACGTTAACCAGCTGTACTTTTACTGAAAATATTTACATCAATGATAACGGAAGTGGAAAATTTTCGGTTGACATGGACGGTTCAGCCTTAATGGAAATGGCTGGAGATCAAATTGCTGGTCAGATGGGAGAAAGTGCTAAGAAAGATATAGATACTACTTTTACTTTCAAACAAGTATTTGAAGAGAAAAAAGACAGTATTGCTAAGTTGTCTCCAGAAACACAGAAAGAACTTAAAAAGCTCGAAAATTTCGTTGTATCAACAAAAATGAGCTCAGAAAAAAAGCAATTTTTAATGACTTTAGGAACTGATTTTAAAAATGTAAATGAACTTCAGGACGTTTTACAGACTTTAAGCACACTTCAGAAAATAGAAGGTGGAGCCAGTACGCCTCTTGGAAGTGGTTTAGGAGATAACGGCAGTAAATTAAGCTATACTTACGACGGAAAGAAATTTACAAGAAAAGCAGTAATCGATCAGCAAAAATTGGCAGCAAAGGCAAAAGATACAGCAGCAGATATGTCTAAAATGATGTTTGCTTCTTCTAGTTACATCGTGAAATATCATTTTCCGAAAAAAATTAAGAAAGTCTCTAATCCAAGTGCTTTGTTTAGCGACGATCGAAAATCAATTACAATTCAATACTCTTTTACGGATTATATGGAGAATCCCGACAAACTAAACTTTGATGTTGAGTTTGAAAAATAATTAAAATGAACAAAAAAATCCAACTTCAGGATCTGGGCAAGAAAGACTATAAATCGACTTGGGAATATCAGGAAGAACTTTTCAAAGATGTGGTCGATTTAAAAATCAAAAACAGAAGAGAAGAATTAGATCTGCCAACACCAAATTATTTACTTTTTGTTGAGCATCCTCATGTTTATACTTTAGGAAAAAGCGGTGATCTCGAAAATTTATTATTAAACGAAAAACAGTTAGAAGCCAAAGGAGCTACTTTTTATAAAATCAATCGTGGCGGCGATATTACGTATCATGGACCTGGACAGATTGTCGGTTATCCGATTTTGGATTTAGAGAATTTCTTTACTGACATTCATAAATACCTTCGTTTGCTAGAAGAATCAATTATTTTGACTTTGGCCGAATATGGTTTAGAATCGGGAAGAAGTGAAGGAGAAACAGGTGTTTGGCTTGGTGTAGGAACTCCGTTTGCTCGTAAGATTTGCGCAATGGGTGTTCGAGCTTCACGCTGGGTGACTATGCACGGATTTGCCTTAAATGCAAATGTCGATTTAGGCTATTTTGATAATATTATTCCGTGCGGTATTCGAGGAAAAGGAGTTACTTCGTTAAACGTTGAGCTTGGCGTAGAAAAAGTAGATGAAGAAGAAGTAAAATCTAAAATCATCAAACATTTAACTGAGCTGTTCGAAGCTGAATTTGTTTAAAAATTGCTAATAATATAAAAACCCGTTTCAGACATTCTGTTTGAAACGGGTTTTTATTTTGAGGGATAAATTAGTCTGTATTTGTGCATCATTATAGAGGTCTTGACTCGGGATTTGAAGCTTGTTTTTTAAATAGAAACCTTTTTTTTCTTAAATTTATATTCAAAAAACTGAAAAACCATTTCTCAAAAGTTAAGATTTTGAAGGGATGGCAAATTCTAGACTTCTTGTAATTCTCTTAGCTATTTATGCTAAATTTGGTTTTATACTATTAAATTTAAATTTCATTTTATTCCTGATTGCTTATGAGAAAAATTTACTTATTCTGTTTACTTTTTGTACTTAATGGTCTTTTTGCCCAAAAGAAAGATAAATTATATCCAGTTGCAGTTTACGAAAAGGTGTGGCAGGAAAAAAACAGCGATACCAGATTAAAGATGATTAAATCGATTTGGTTGGAAGATAGTACTTTTGAAGACCCTTCGGCCTCTATAAAAGGAATCGCAGCATTCAATAATGTTATCAACGAATTTTACAAGAAAAATCCAGATGCCATATTAACATCGGGACCAAAAATTGTAAAAGACAATTATGTAACATGGGAATGGAAAATTCTGGATTCTAAAAACAATCTTATAATGGCTGGACGTGATTTTGCACGTTTAAACGGTAAAGGTCAGGTTAGTAAAATTATTGGTTTCTGGGATAAAGGAGCGACCTTGTCTGAAGCAGATATTTTAAAAAATCTAGAAGCTGATAATCTAAAAGTTGTAGCAAAATATTACGAAAGTCTTTTTAAAACAAGAGATTTTGATGCGTTGGCTACTGTTGTGGCAGATGGAGCGGTTTACAATCAGGCTATAGGTTTGCCTTACGGAGGAACTTATACAGGTTTTAGTGAATGGGCAAAAATGTTTGCAAAATCGACAGAATTTTTTGATTTACAGATAGAAAAAGAACCGACTTATTTTAGCGATGCTTCTAAAAACGAAGTAATTATTTATTTCACAATAAGTTGTAAATCTAAAAAGTCAGGCAAAACGATGTCTGTTCCGATTTCAGAACATTTCGACTTAAAGGATAGTAAAATTACTTCTGTTAGACCTTTTTACTATGACACAAAAACATTTGCTGAGTTTTTAAAAAGCAAAAAGTAATAAAAAAAACGACCTATTTCTAGGTCGTTTTTTTTATTAAAATAAATCGAGTTCTAATTGCTCAGGCAAAAGCCTAAAACTCATTCTATGATATTTTGTAGTTCCAAATTCCTTAATTGCCTCTCGATGTTCTTTGGTTGGATATCCTTTATTTTTTTTCCAGTTGTACATCGGAAATTCTTCGTGAATTTTATCCATATATTCGTCACGATACGTTTTTGCCAAAACAGATGCAGCGGCAATACTTAGGTATTTTCCATCTCCCTTTATAATACTTTGATTAGGAATCGATTTTAGAAGCGCAATTTCATCTTGAGTAAACTGTTTTCCAAAAGTGTTTTTAAGCCCTAGTTTAGCGTTTAAAGAGCGATTTCCGTCAACAATAATATATTCAGGAACATGTTTTAATTTTAAAATACATTCTTGCATTCCTTTCATTGATGCATTTAGAATGTTTATTTCATCTATTTCATCCGGAAATAGATGTGTAACGGCAAAACAAACTGCCTGTTCTTCGATAATAGGTCTTAAAAGCGCTCTAGTTTTTTCAGACAATTGCTTACTGTCATTTAGAAGTTTATTTTCAAAATGTTTGGGTAAGATTATAGCGGCAGCAGTAACTGGTCCAGCCAGACATCCTCTGCCGGCTTCATCAGTTCCAGTTTCTAAAATAAATCCTGAGAAATTTTTTTCGAGCATTTTTTAGGTTTTTTAAAAAGCAAATATGGTTCTTTTTTTCCTAAAAATCGTTAATGGATTCAAATCAGAACCTATGAAAATTTGTGTTTTTTGGAATGGTTATAAAGCAAGTTAAAATTGATCAAATTTGGTGATTTTTCAAATTGACTAAAAAGTGGAGTCTTTAATAAAAACAGGAGAAAACGCTTGAGTTTTATGATTTTTTTTGCAAAGTATATAATTATGAATTTTTAGAAAATTGATTTCAAAAGAGTTTTGCGAAACTTAGAAGAATTGATTTACAATTTATTACAAATCTATAAGTAAGTATAAAGTGAAAATTTGTCAAATAAAACATTTTCAATGCAGAATGTTTTATTTTTTTACTAAATAAGTAAGATATTACTTAGTTACTTTTTGCTTTTTTTTGCCCTTTTCTTGAGGTTATTCCTGCTTTAAATGTTAAATAAATGTTAATATTGTGATTAATAAAATTACAGTAATTTATGAATAAAATTATGTATAGTATTAGTTTTGTGATAATTAAATGTTTTTAAATAACCAGATGTTAAAAAAATATTAAAAAATAGTTATACGTTACCCAAAAATCGGGTTGTTGCTTTAAGAAAATATTAAGATGTTTGCGACTTACTAATTCAAAATTTTTAAAAATGAAACTAAAGTTAAATGGATTCTTAGTGCTTCTGGTGGCGCTGATTACGCAACTAACCTTTGCGCAAGAAAGAACTGTTTCGGGTGTGGTTTCCGATAATGCAGGAATGCCTCTTCCAGGTGTGAGTGTATTAGTTAAAGGAACTAAAAGCGGAACGCAAACAGATTTTGATGGAAAATTCTCTATCAAAGCATCGTCAAGCGAAGTCTTGATTTTTACTTACATTGGAATGAAAACGCAAGAAGTTGTAGCTAGTTCTACATCATTAAGTGTAAAATTAACTAGTAATACTACAGAGTTAGAAAGTGTTGTGGTTACAGCCCTTGGTATTAAGAGAGAGAAAAAAGCTCTTGGATACGCTACTCAGGAAATAAAAGGAGAGGATTTAGTTGGAGGGACTGCAAGCGCAAACTTTCTTAACGATCTTTCTGGGAAATCTGCTGGGGTATATATTAGAAAAAATACAAACTTTGGAGGATCTACAAGCGTAGTTTCAAGAGGTGTTAAAAGTCTTACAGGAAACAACCAGATGCTTATTGTTATAGATGGTATGCCTATTAATAATAGCAACGTAAACTCAAGCCAAGGTTCGCAAACACAAGGAGCTCGTAATACTTATGATTACGGTAATGCTGGTATGGATATTAATTCTGATGATATCGAATCATTAAACATATTGAAAGGTGCTGCGGCATCTGCATTATATGGGTTTCAAGCTGGTAATGGTGTAATTATGATTACTACTAAAAAAGGAAAAGCTCAAAAAGGTATGGGAGTTACTGTTTCTAGTGAGTTTGGTGTTGGTTCTGTTGATAAAAAAACTTTCCCTGTTTACCAAAACAAATACGGACAGGGTTATGGACCAACTTATGATGCAGCAGGAAATCCAAAAGGTACTCCAGTTGGGCCAACAGGAGCATTTTTTGTTATAGATAAAAGTGGTAACCAAGTGGTAAGTACTACAGATGATGCTTCTTACGGTGTTGCGTTTGATCCAAATCTTTCTGTTTATACTTGGGAATCTTATACTCCATTTTCTTCAAAATTTGGACAAAAATCTCCATGGGTAGCGGCTAAAAATGGTCCAATTACATTTTTTCAAACTGCTCAAACCTTCAATAACACAATCTCTTTTGAAGGTAGTACGGATAAAAACAATTTTGTTGTCAATTACAATAACTATAAAGAGACTGGTATTTTGCCAAATAGTGAATTGAAGAAAAATAACGCAAGTATTAAATTCAACCACAAAATGACAGATAAATTATCTGTAAGTATTTTTGCAAATTATTTAGCACAAACTACAATGGGTAGAAATACTACTGGTTACGGTGGTGATAACGTTGCAGGTTTATTCCGTCAATGGTGGGGAACTAACGTAGATATTCAATCTCAGAAAGAAGCTTTTAATAATTCAGGAGGGCAAAATATTTCATGGAACATGGCTGATCCTGCGAATGGAAATACAAGTCCTAAATATTGGGACAACCCATATTTTACAAGATATAGAAATTACCAAAATGACGAAAGAAACCGTTTCATCGGTTATGGTCAGTTCGATTATAAATTCACAGATTGGTTAAACGCTACAGGGAAAGTAAGTACTGATTCTTATTCAGAATTACGTGAAGAGAGAAAAGCGGTAGGATCTTTGGCTGGAACATTTGGAATTAACCGTTTAGCTGTTGGTTCGGGGTACCAAAAATATAGTGGTATGTTTTCTGAGCAAAACTATCAGTTTACCTTAAACTTCAATAAAAAACTTACTGAAGATTTTTCATTGACAGGTTTAGTTGGATACAATGCTTTAAGAACTAGACGTAGCTCTACATTGGCTTCTACAGATGGAGGATTAATTATCCCAGGAATCTATGCATTATCAAATTCGGTAAATCCTTCTCCATTCCCGGTTGAGACTGAAGATAATTCAGCGGTAAACAGTGTTTATGCATCTGCTTCAGTAGGATTTAGAGATTTTCTTTATGTGGAAGGAACTGTACGTAATGATGCATTCTCGATGTTGCCAAAAGGTAATAATGATGTTAATACATACTCAGCTTCTGCGAGTTATGTTTTTACAAAACATATTAATGCGCCATGGTTAACTTTTGGTAAATTTAGAGCGAGTTATGCTGAGAATCCACAAGGAGGTATTGATCTTTATGCATTACAAGATGTATTTACTAAATTTAACCCATTTGGTTCAAACCAACTTTATTCAAGACCAAACATTGGTAATAACTTAAATTTGCACCCTGTAAAAACTACATCTAAAGAACTTGGTTTAGAGATGCAATTCCTTGACAGAAGAGTAGGTTTTGAGGCAAGTGTTTATAAAAGTTTAAGTGCAGATCAAATTTTTCCAGTAGATTATTCTACTGCAACAGGGTACTCTTCTAAATATGTAAATGCAGGATCGGTAGAAAATAAAGGTATTGAGGTGATATTCAATGCAGTTCCTGTTAAAACAAAAGATTTTCAATGGGATTTAGGTGTAAACTGGTCTAAAAATGAGAATACGGTTGTAGCTTTAGCTCCGGGTGTTGATGTTTTAACAATTGGTACATTCCAAGGTGGTGTTAGTATCGTTGGTACAAAAGGGCATGCTTATGGAGATATCCTAGGAAAAGATTATATCTACAAAGACGGACAAAGAGTAACTAAAAATGGAGTGTATTTACAAACTGCCACTACTAATAATGTAATTGGTAATGTTACTCCAGATTGGATTGGTGGCTTCCGTAACAAATTTACATACAAACAAGTGTCTCTAGGTTTCTTAATTGATGTTCAAAAAGGAGGAGATATTTTCTCTCTTGATCAATATTACGGACAAAGCTCTGGTTTATATACTTCAACAGCAGGAAACAACGAGCTTGGAAACCCTGTAAGAAATACATTGGCAAATGGTGGAGGTGTTATTTTGCCAGGAGTAAATGAAGACGGAACTCCAAATACTACAAGAACACCAAGCCCTGAAGTAGCTGGAAGTATCTATGGTTACAATAATAATCCACAAAAAGCATTTGTTTACGATGCAAGTTATGTGAAATTAAGAGAAGTAAATATTACTTACAGTTTCCCTAAACAATTTATAGCTAAAGCAGGTTTGAATGATTTACGTCTTTCTTTAGTAGGTTCTAACTTATGGATCATCAGTAAAAATCTTCCAGATGCAGATCCAGAAAGTGGTCTAAGTTCAGGTAACTTATCATCAGGTTATTCAGGAGGTTCACTTCCGACAACAAGAAACATTGGTTGTAACCTAACATTAAAATTTTAAATCATGAAAAAAGTACTTTTATTAATGTCTGTGGTAGGTATGATGGTTTCGTGCAGCCAGGACATTACAGATATGAATGTTGATCCGAAAAGACCAACAACCACCAAAGCGGAATATTTGTTTACAAATGCTGAGAAAAAATTAGTAGATCAAATGGTTAGTACTAGTGTGAATAATAACGTTTTTAGATTATTTGCACAACAATGGACAGAGACCACTTATCCAGATGAAAGCCAGTATAACATAACAAACAGAAAAATTCCTGATACGCACTTTTTAGTTATGTACAGAGATGTTCTAGCTGATTTTCACGATTCAAGAGTTATGATTGCAGCAACAACTACTGCAACTCCTGCTGACGAAGCAGTTAAGCAAAATAAATTAGCGCTTATTGATATTTTGGAAGCTTACACTTATAGTGTATTGGTAGATACTTTTGGAAATATCCCTTATTCGCAAGCAATTGATATTGAGAAATATCCTTTGCCAGCTTATGATGATGCAAAAACTATCTATCAGGATCTTATTAAAAGATTAACTGCAGATGTTGCGATTTTAAAAACAAATAATGCAGCAGCTAATTTTGGTGCGGCAGATATTATCTATTCAGGTAATGCTGCAAGTACTGCAAAATGGGCTAAATTTGCTAATTCATTGATCATTAGAATGGCTGTTAATATGTCTGATATTGATCCGGCTTATGCTACTGCTCAAGTTCAGGCAGCTCTTGCTTCTGGTGCTTTGGCTAATAATAATGATAATACAAAATTGACTTATTTAACTACATCAGGAAATCAAAATCCATTGTATGCTGATTTAGTAACTAGCCAGAGATTTGATTTTATTCCTGCTGAGCCTTTCGTTTCTGCTATGGACGCTATTATTGCTGGCGGTGACCCAAGGATGCCTAAATATTTTACTAACCTAACTGCTCCAGCTCCAGTTATTCCTGCAGGAAGAACATTTGTTGGTGGAACGTATGGCGCAGGAAATGTTTATACATCTTACTCACAAATATCATCTACATTAAATAATCCTGCTTTTCCTGGAACTATCTTTGATTTCGCTGAGTTGAATTTCTTATTAGCAGAAGCTGCTGAGAAAAGTTTAATTCCAGGTGGTTCTGCTCAAGCAAAAGTATACTACGACGCTGGTATTAGAGCTTCTATGGCTGACTGGGGAGTAACTAATACTGCTGCTATTGATGCTTATATTGCGAGCCCAAAAGTAGATTATAATAATCCGTTAAGTGGAGCTACGTATAAAGAAAAAATTGGTAATCAAGCATGGTTTGCTCTTTATAATAGAGGATACGAAGCTTGGACATCTTACAGAAGATTAGATTTCCCAGTTTTAAAAGCGCCTCAAGCAGCTATAAACAAACTTATTTTCACTGTACCAGTTAGATATACTTATCCAGGTGTAGAAGCAAGTATCAATAAAACAAATTATACTAAAGCAGCTTCTGATATTGGTGGAGATTTATTAAATACTAAATTGTTCTGGGATAAATTCTAATCTTTAGAATATACCCTATATCAATTAAGTTGATGATTCAAAGTAAATTATACCCAGTTTTGGGATAAGAAAAATAAATATTTTGATTTTTTTTTGAAAGCCCCGTATACTTTTGTATACGGGGTTTTCGTTTGCAAAAGACCGAAATGATTCTACTCCTATATTATATATTATGTTTTTTCGTTTATACGTTTTTATCTTACCTTTGCCTAGCAAATTTTGTCAAAATAAATTTATATAAAGCCATCAAATGAGAATATTCATTTTTCTATATCTATTAGTTGTTCCAACTTTATTGTTTTCGCAAGAAAAAAAAACTGCTCCAAAAAATAATTTAGATATGAATACGGAATATTCAAGCATTAATGATTCCGTAAAAAAGAAAAAGCAAAAAATAGCTACAATAGATCAGTATAAAATTGTGACCCTAGAACACGATACCATTTATGCTGATACTTCGCTTACTATTAAAAGTGCTTACAGACAGAATCATCTTAGAAAAGATCTTTTTGGACTTCAGGAGTTTTCTAATATTGGACAGCCATTAAATACGCTTCAATATAGTTTGAATAGCTTTTCGCCTTATCCTGAAATTGGTTTTAAAGGAAAGCACTCTATTTATATGCAGGCAGATCAAATTAGATATTATTCTGTTGCAACACCTTTTACAGAGTTGTTTTTTAATACAACTATAAAAAAAGGACAAAATGTAGATTCTTTTATCACATTAAATGCTTCTAAAAATCTTAATTTCTCTATCGCTTATAAAGGATTAAGATCGGAAGGGGATTATAATAATCAATTGGTTAGTGCAGGAAATTTAAGAATTACAACCAGTTATGCGACAACCGACAAACGTTATGCGATAAACGCACATTTTACGAATCAGGATATAATGAATGAAGAAAATGGCGGTATTACAAATGATGCTGATTTTGAAAGTGATAATAAAGATTATAAAAATAGACAGAGACTACAAGTTTATTTGACCGATGCGGAATCCTTTTTAAAAGGAAGAAGATTATTTTTCGATCACGCGTTTAGAGTAAACCCAACCGATGGAAGCAATAATTTATACATAACGCATCAGTTTAACTACGAATATAAAGATTATGAATATAAGCAGCCAACTGTAATCTCAACCATAACTGCAAACGATGGTTCTACCACACGTATACAAAGATTTGGAGACTCATATGCAGCAAGTAATATTAATGATCAGACTAAATATGAAAGACTGTATAATAAGGTAGGAGCAGCTTATGAGAATTCGCTTTTAGGTAAATTTATATTTTTTATAGACGATTACAGATCCAATTATAAATACAACCGAATTATTGTTGATGCTGCAGGAAATGCGGTTCCAGATAATTTGTTTTTGCAGTTTAATAATTTCGGTGCTCAGTATGAATATCAGAAAAACAAATGGAATGGTCGATTTTTATATTCAAGATCAATAACCAATGAATCGCTTTCAGATTTAGATGCTAAGTTGCGATATGATATGAGCGAAAAAATCAAATTTGATTTTAGATACCGTAACATCAATAAACTGCCAAACAACAATTATAATTTGTACCAAAGCAGCTGGGTTTCTTACAATTGGTCGAATAATTTTAAAAACGAAAAAATTAATTCGTTAAGCGCAGAGATTACAACGCCTTGGTTAACAGGACAGGTTCAATATACGGTTTTAAATGATCATTTGTATTTTACGGATATGGCCACAACTGCAGAAAAAGCGGCAAGTGAGCAGATTGTTAAACCAATGCAGTATGGAAATGCGATTAATTATTTAGAAATAAAAGCAAGCCGAGAGTTTAAATTTGGGCCTTTTGCACTAGATAATACACTTTTGTATCAGAAAGTAGACCAGTCAGATTTAATTTTAAATGTGCCTGATTTTGTAACTAGAAATACATTTTATTATTCAAATCATTTCTTTAAAAAAGCATTGTTTATGCAAACAGGGCTTGTATTTAATTATATGACAAAATACTACGGAGATGATTATAACCCTGTAATTGCAGAATTTTTTGTACAGCAGGAGAAGAAAATTGGAGGTTTTGCAACATTCGATTTCTTTGTAAATGCCAGAATACGTCAGACTCGTTTTTACTTAAAAGCGGAACATTTTAATGCTTTATTTACACAAAGCAACTATTATGCGGCGCCTCATAATCCGTATCGTGATTTTGTGTTGCGTTTTGGTCTGGTTTGGAATTTCTTCCAATAAAACTGGCTTGTTTTTTATTTAGAACCACTTAATAAAACTTAAATAAAAATGGACTTTTCAAATAATATTTTAGAAACAATTGGTAATACGCCATTGGTAAAACTCAACAAAATTGTTGCTGAAATTGATGCGTTAGTATTGGCAAAAGTCGAAACCTTTAATCCTGGTAATTCTGTAAAAGACAGAATGGCGGTAAAAATGATTGAAGATGCAGAGGCAGATGGCCGACTTAAACCTGGAGGAACTATTATTGAAGGAACTTCTGGAAATACAGGAATGGGACTTGCACTTGTTGCAATCGTAAAAGGATACAAATTAATTTGTGTAATCTCAGACAAACAGTCAAAAGAGAAAATGGATATTCTTCGCGCTGTTGGAGCAAAAGTTGTTGTTTGCCCTACAGATGTTGAACCTACAGACCCGCGTTCTTATTATTCGGTTTCAAAGCGTTTGGCAGATGAAACACCAAATTCTTGGTATGTAAATCAATATGATAACATGTCAAATTCGTTGGCACATTACGAACAGACTGGACCTGAAATCTGGAAACAGACAGAAGGAAAAATCACGCATTTTGTTGTTGGTGTTGGAACAGGAGGAACTATTTCTGGAGTTGGAAAATACTTGAAAGAGCAAAACCCAAATATCAAAATCTGGGGAATCGATACTTATGGTTCAGTTTTTAAAAAATACCATGAAACAGGAATCTTCGACGAGAACGAAATCTACTCTTATATTACTGAAGGTATCGGAGAAGATATTTTGCCAAAAAATGTTGATTTTTCTTTAATTGATGGTTTTACAAAAGTTACTGATAAAGATGCAGCTGTCTATACCAGAAAGATTGCCCTTGAAGAAGGTATTTTTGTTGGAAATTCGGCAGGAGCTTGTATAAAAGGATTGTTACAGTTGAAAGAACACTTTAAGCCAGAAGATGTTGTTGTGGTATTATTTCACGATTCTGGAAGCCGATATGTAGGTAAAATGTTCAACGATGACTGGATGCGCGAACGTGGATTCTTAGAAGAAAACATAACAAAAGCAGAAGATGTTATTAAGGATCATATCGATAAAGAACTAATTGTTGTACGTACAGAAGAATTGGTTTCTCATGCAATTGAGCGTATGCGTAAATATAAAATTTCGCAGATTCCGGTGGTTGATATCAATGGATTTGTGGGTTCTGTAGATGAAACCGATTTATTTAGAAGTTATGTCGCTGATAAAAACGTTGCCGAAAAACCAATTAAAGAGGTAATGGGTAAACCTTTCCCAATCGTAAAATTAGGAACGCCAATCGAAGAAGTTTCGAAACTTTTCAGCAAAGAAAATGATGCTGTTTTGGTAGATTTAGGAAACGGACATCACCATATTATTACTAAATATGATATTATTGGTTCAATAAAATAAACCATTGCAAATAAAAATAATCCATAAATCTTATTGTAAAACAATTGGATTTATGGATTTGTCTTTTAAAAATAAAATATGAATTTTACTGCTATTGATTTTGAAACCGCAACAGGATATCATCCGTGTTCAGTGGGTATTGTAACAGTCGAAAACGGAATTATAGTTGACGAGTATGTAACTTTAATTAAGCCACCAAATAATGAGTATAATCCGTTTACAATTCGCGTTCACGGAATTTATCCCAAAGATACTGTTAATGCCAAATCGTTCTTTCAGATATATCCCGAGATTGAAAAAAGACTAAAAAACAGGGTTGTGGTAGCACATAATGAAAGCTTTGATCGTAATGTTTTAATGAAAACAATGTTGCTTCATGGCTTAAACTATGAGGATTTGAATATCGCTACAAAATGGGAATGCACGGTGAAGATTTACAAAGCAAAAGGCATAAAACCAACCAAATTAAGTGATTGCTGTCGTGAAATGGATATTCACCTCAATCACCATGAAGCATTGTCAGATGCCAGAGCTTGTGCTAAATTGTATTTGCTTCGTTAAATAATTTTATTTTTTTTGTAAGAATAATAGTAAAATTTTCTATTTTTAGATTTTGTAATTCATTATAAAATCTAAAATGAAAGAAGACTTCCTTCATTATATATGGAGATTCAAGAAATTTGATAGCTTGAATTTAAAATCTGCTCAAGGTGAGCCAATTACTATTCTTAAAACTGGCGATTATTTAGAACTCGCTGGGCCAGACTTTTTTAATGCACATATAGAAATCGGAAACCAAAAATGGGCAGGTAATGTAGAAATCCATTTAAAATCTTCAGATTGGTATTTGCATAACCATGAAAAAGACCCGGCTTATAAAAATGTCATTCTTCATGTAGTATGGGAGAATGATACAGCTATTTTTAGAGAGAATAATACCGAGATTCCTGTTTTGGTTCTTAAAGATTATATCTCAAAAGAAATAATCGAAAATTATAATGCATTATTTGCTCCAAAAACATGGATTTCCTGCGAAAGGCAATTGAGAGAAATTGATGGATTTGTTTTTAAAAATTGGCAGGAAAGACTGTTTTTTGAGCGTTTAGAGCGCAAATCTACGTTTATTTATCAATTATTGGAAGAAACCAATCAGGATTGGGAAGCAGTTTTATTTTGTCTTCTGGCAAGAAATTTTGGTTTAAATACTAATGGCAATTCCTTTCTGCAGATTTCAAAAGCAATTCCATTTTCAGTAATAAGAAAAGAAAGTTTTGAAGCCGAAAATCTAGAAGCGTTGCTTTTTGGGACTTCAGGATTGTTAGAAGCAGAGAAAGAGGATGTTTATTATAAAGATTTACAATTTCGCTATTTCTATTTACGGCATAAATATCAAATAGAAAAGACTTATACGGATCCTCTTCAATTTTTTAAGCTCCGTCCAGATAATTTTCCAACAATTAGGCTTTCTCAATTAGCATCTTTATATCATAAACATCAAAACCTATTTTCAAAAATAATTGATTTGAAATCTGTTGAAGAAGTGTATCGTCTATTGACTGTTTCTGCAAGTCCTTATTGGCAGAATCATTATCAGTTTGATAAAGAAAGTCCGAAGAAATCTAAAATGCTTTCAAAACCATTTATAGATTTATTGATTATCAATACTATAATTCCGCTTCAATTTGCTTATTCCAATATCAGAGGAGAATTAATCACCGAAGATTTGATTGATTTTATGAACGAAATGGCTTCTGAGAAAAATGCTATTATTGATAAGTTTAATTCGTTTGGGATAAAGCCTCAATCAGCATTTGAAAGTCAAGCATTGTTAGAGCTTAAAAATGAATATTGTGAACATAAAGCATGTCTTAAGTGTGCTATCGGATTAGAGTTGCTTAAAAATAATTAGAGAATTAGAAAATGGGGTAATGAGATAATTTGTATTTTTGTCATCCTAGGCGAAGTCGAAGGAAATCTAAAATCAGAAAATGTCAGCAATTTTAAAACTTAAATTCTTTTTTGAAAAATATGGTTTTCATGTTTCTTCAAGACTAGCAGATAAACTTGGAATGCGTGTTACAAGCGTTCGTTTGTTTTTTATATACATTTCTTTTGTTACAGCAGGATTAGGATTTGGAGTCTACTTGACTCTCGCTTTCTGGATTCGCCTAAAAGATTTAATTCGATCAAAAAGAACATCAGTATTTGATTTATAAAAAAAAGCTCCAAATTTTAATTTGGAGCTTTTTTTTTATAAAGTTGTATTTACTATTCTTCAGTAGGATTGTTAAGTTTAGATCTTTTCTTGCTGTATCCAAAGTATACAATTATACCAACAATAAGCCATCCAAAAGATAATAACTGTGCATCCTTACTTAAATTAAAAATTAAATAAGAATTGATTGCAATTCCTAATACCGCGATAATTGGTAAAGCAGGAACTTTAAATGTTCTGGTTAATCCTGGTTGTTTTACTCTTAAAATCCAAACGGCAATACAAACCATTGTAAAGGCAAACAAAGTACCAAAACTTGTCATGTCAGCCAATTTGTTGATTGGTGTAAAAGCAGCAACAGTTGCGATAATAGCTCCAAGAATCATTAAGTTCGTTTTTGGAGTTCCAGAAATAGGGTTTACTTTAGAGAAAACAGAAGGAATTAAACCATCTTTAGACATTCCAAGGAAAATTCTAGATTGTCCCATGATCATTACCATTAATACTGAAACCAAACCAATAGTTGCGGCAACAGTAATAATAGAACCAGCCCAGCCTTGTCCTGCAATATCAAATGCATAAGCAACAGGAGCTTTGATAGCTTCAGGATATTTTCCTAGTGGATTAAAGTCTTGGTAATTCATCATTCCTGTTAATACTAAAGAAACAAGAATATATAAAGTAGTACAAATTAATAAAGAAGCAATAATTGCAAAAGGAACATCTTTTTTAGGATTAATAGCTTCTCCGGCTTGTGTAGAAACAGCATCGAAACCAACATAAGCAAAGAAAATAGCTGCAGCTCCAGAGATAATACCTCCAATTCCGTAAGCGTTGTGTGTAGTTTCTTTTTCAATGATCTGAGTTGCTTCAGGAATAAACGGACTCCAGTTTGCTGTATTAATAAAGAAAAGACCAGCAATAATTACAAAGATTACAGCAGATACTTTAAGGATAACAATTGCATTATTGGCTTTAGCAGCACTTTTTGTTCCTTTAATAAGTAATGAAATAACCAAGATAACGATCAAGAAAGCTGGAAGATTCATAGAAAAACCTTCTCCTGTATAACTTGCAGGATCTGTAGTTAACCAATCAGGAAGGTGAATGTGAAATATTTTGAGCAATTTATTAAAATATCCTGACCAGGAAACCGCTACAGTCATTGATCCCATTGCATATTCAAGGATTAGTCCCCAACCAATGATCCAGGCAAAAACTTCTCCAATAGTACCGTAAGCATAAGCATAAGCAGATCCCTCGACAGGTAAAATAGAAGCGAATTCAGAATAGCAAAGAGCCGCAAAAACACAAGCAATACCTGCTATGATAAACGAAATAGCTAATGCTGGTCCTGCATGATAATAAGCCCCAGTACCTGTAAGTACAAAAATTCCCCCACCGATAATGGCACCAACACCAATGGCAGTAAGACTCCATTTTCCTAGGACTCTCTTTAAATCACTTTTTTTCATATCGGCCTCAAAGGCAGATATAGGTTTTACTCTCCAAATTGACATATTATTTTATTGGTTTATTTGTTATTAAGTGCCAAATGTATTGTTTTTTGCAAAAAATAAAAACAATTATCATCTTTTAAGTTATAAAATCTTTGATTTTTTTACAGTAGTCGTAAGAAACTTTCTCTAAGTATTGATATTCATTAAATTAATAGGTCTTTTATAAGAGATTCGATAATTTTTTAAAAACTACTTTTCTTACTTATTTTCTTGATAAATTTGAAAGATTTTTCTTGTTTTATTTTTTAAAAACACTTTTTGCGATGAATTTTAAGTTTTTAAATAGTTGTTTTCATTTTACAAAACAGCAACGAATAGGCATTTTTATGCTTTTCATTATAATGATAGGTTTGCAGCTATTTTATTTTTTATCTGATTTTAATATTTCTGAAACTAAAAGCCAAGAAAAAGAAGAATGGCTTGCTTTACAATCAGAAATTGATCAGGAGAAATTAACGAATAATAATGTGAAGCCAATTAATTATCTTTTTAATCCTAATTTTATTTCTGATTATAAAGGATACAAGCTAGGAATGTCGGTACAAGAAATCGATCGTTTAATGGCATTTCGAAAAGAGAATAAATATGTAAACTCAGCAGAGGAGTTTCAAAAAGTGACTGGTATTTCAGATTCACTATTAAATGTAATTTCTCCTTTATTTAAATTTCCAGATTGGAAACAGAGTAAAAATAATTATAGCATTGAGAAAAAAGATTTTGGTATAAAAAGTTTTCCAAAAAAAGAAAGAGTTGAAATATTAGATATCAATCAAGCTACTAAAGAAGATTTAATGAAAATCTATGGAATAGGAGAAGGGCTTTCAACAAGAATATTAAACCAAAAAGAAATTTTAGGCTCTTTTGTGTCAATGGAGCAGTTGAAAGATGTTTGGGGACTTTCGCCAGAAGTTATAAATGAATTAAATAGTCACTTTAAAGTTGTGATTCCTTCAACCTTGAAGAAAATAAATGTAAATGATGCGTCATTAAAGGAGTTGGCTCAGTTTTCGTACTTTAAATATGGTCTTGCAAAACAAATAGTAACTTATCGAAGTATGAATGGGAATTTTAATAATATTGAGGATTTAGCAAAAATTAAAGATTTTCCTGTTGAAAAAGCAAAAATAATTAGTTTATATTTGGAGTTCTAAAAAGAAACTAACTCATGAACTTTGATTACAACGAAACACAACTAATGATTGCGCAGTCTATAAAAGATTTTGCAGAAAAGAATATTAGACCTTATATAATGGAATGGGATGAAGCGCAAATTTTTCCAATTAAGTTATTTAAACAACTTGGCGAGATGGGCTTCATGGGAGTTTTGGTTCCAGAGGAATATGGCGGTTCGGGTTTAGGTTATTATGAATATGTTACAATAATCGAAGAAATTTCTAAAGTAGATCCGTCAATAGGATTGTCGGTTGCGGCGCATAACTCTTTATGCACCAATCATATCTTAACTTTTGGAAATGAAGAACAAAAGAAAAAATGGCTTCCGAAATTGGCTACAGCCGAACATATAGGAGCGTGGGGTCTAACCGAACATAATACAGGTTCTGATGCAGGAGGAATGAATACAACTGCGGTTAAAGATGGTGATCATTGGATTGTAAATGGAGCAAAAAACTTTATTACGCATGGTATATCTGGAGATATCGCTGTTGTAATAGTTCGTACTGGTGAAAAAGGTGATTCTAAAGGAATGACAGCTTTTGTATTTGAAAAAGGTATGAAAGGTTTTTCGTCAGGTAAGAAAGAAAATAAATTAGGAATGAGAGCAAGTGAAACTGCTGAGTTGGTTTTTGACAGCTGCCGTGTTCCCGATGCGAATAGATTAGGAGAAGTAGGAGAGGGTTTTGTTCAGGCTATGAAAATTCTTGATGGAGGAAGAATCTCCATTGGAGCTCTGTCTTTAGGAATTGCTAAAGGAGCTTATGAAGCGGCTTTGAAATATTCAAAAGAAAGACATCAGTTTGGTCAACCTATTAGTAATTTTCAGGGAATCTCTTTTAAATTGGCTGATATGGCAACAGAAATTGAGGCTTCGGAATTATTGCTTCATAAAGCTGCGTTTTTAAAACAACAGCATAAACAAGTAGCAACTGCTGGTGCAATGGCTAAAATGTATGCTTCTGAAGCATGTGTAAAAATTGCAAATGATGCCGTTCAGATCCATGGAGGTTATGGTTACACTAAAGATTTTCCGGTAGAAAAGTTCTACAGAGATTCTAAATTATGTACTATAGGAGAAGGAACAACTGAAATTCAAAAGTTGGTTATTTCTAGAAATCTATTGAAATAATAGCGTTTAAAAGGTAAATGCAGTGCATGAGGAATGGTTTTCTTTCCGGTTTTAAGCCGTAAATGAAAAATAATTCAAAATTTATAACTCATAATTAATAATTAATACATACATTTGCAGCCTTAACGAGAGGAGGTGTCTATATTATGTTAATTATACCAATTAAAGACGGAGAAAATATCGATAGAGCATTAAAGCGCTATAAAAGAAAATTTGATAAAACAGGAACTGTTCGTCAATTAAGAGCACGTACTGCTTTTATTAAGCCTTCTGTTATCAAAAGAGCTCAAATTCAAAAAGCGGCTTACATTCAAGGCTTGAAAGATAGTTTAGAAAGTTAATATCAGCTTTTAGAAAATAATTACCGTTAGTGGTCAAAATGTTTTAATTTTGATGCTAACGGTTTTTTTTATGCTTAATTTTTAGATTTTATGAAAACGAATAAAGAGGCTTTTTCGGATTATCTTTTGCTGGAAAAAAAATATTCTTCGCATACGGTTGGGGCTTACTTAAATGATATAATGTCTTTTGAGTCTTTTGTGAAGGAGTCTTTTGATCAGGAAAGTATTGATTTGGTAAATTATGGTCAGGTGAGAAGCTGGATTGTTTTTTTAGTTGATCAGGATGTTTCAAATGTTTCTATTAATAGAAAAATGGCTTCTTTGAAGGCTTTTTATAAGTTTCTTTTAAAATCAAAACAAATAGAGGTTAGTCCTATGATGAAGCATAAATCATTGAAAACTCCAAAAGTGATCCAGGTTCCTTTTTCGGAAAAAGAGCTTAAAGATCTGCTTGAGGTGATAGATGTTCCTGTTGGTTTTGAAGAGATTCGTGATAGGCTTATTGTGGAGATGTTTTATGTTACAGGAATGCGTCGTGCGGAATTAATTCATTTGATGGTTAAAAATGTTGATCGTTCAGGTAATACAATTAAGGTTTTAGGGAAAAGAAATAAGGAGCGCATTATTCCGATTTTGCCGATTATTGCTGATCAAATTGATTCCTATATAAAGGAAAGGAGTGATTTGGAGAGGTTGGTGGATTTAGATTATTTTTTTGTTTCGAAAAAAGGGTTAAAATTGAGCGAATCTTTTGTTTATCGTTTAATAAATTCATACTTTAGTAGGGTCTCAGAAAAGGTGAAAAAAAGTCCGCATGTGCTTCGTCATACCTTTGCAACTCACCTCTTGAATAATGGGGCAGATTTGAATTCAGTTAAAGAATTGCTAGGGCATTCTAGTTTGGCGTCTACACAAGTTTATACTCATAATAGTCTTGCGGAGCTTAAAAAAGTATATAAGGGGGCGCATCCGAGAAGTAAATAGCGGTTCTAAATGTTAATCCTAAAATTTTTATTATGAAGGTAGATGTTCATGCAGTTAATTTTACTGTCGACAGAAAATTGGTCGATTTTATTCAGGAAAGAATGGGTAAGCTAGAGAAATACTACGATCGAGTGGTTTCATCAGATGTTTTTTTAAAAGTAGAAAGAACTAGTGATAAAGAAAATAAGATGGTGGAGATAAAGATTAATGTTCCTGGTGATGATTTTTTGGTAAAAAAACAGTGTAAAACATTTGAAGAGGCGGTTGAGCTTTCTGCAGAGTCGTTAGAACGTTTGCTTGTAAAAAGGAAGGAAAAAATAAGAGCGCATATTTAATTGAAATTTTTTTGAAAAAATGTTTTGATTAAAAGATAAAATAGCTACATTTGCAGTCCGTTAGAAATAGCGGACTTTTTTAATGCATTCGCCGATGTAGCTCAGCTGGCTAGAGCAGCTGATTTGTAATCAGCAGGTCGTGGGTTCGAGTCCCTCTATCGGCTCAGAAAATTTCAAATGCGATTTGAAATTTGGTTCTTTAAAATGATGGAATTTTAAAATTAGGGGAGATACTCAAGCGGCCAACGAGGGCAGACTGTAAATCTGCTGTGTGAACTTCGCAGGTTCGAATCCTGCTCTCCCCACAACAAAAAAGAGGTTAAGATTTTGGGTCTTGGATTTTAGATTGTTGAAAATCTGAGGTTTGGATTCGGAAATCTCAAATCGGAACTCTCTGCCGGTGTAGCTCAGGGGTAGAGTGCTTCCTTGGTAAGGAAGAGGTCTCGGGTTCAAATCCCGACATTGGCTCAAGTAAGTAGGAAATTGAAAATTAATATATAACTAAGATTAAAAATTAAGTAAAATGGCAAAGGAGAATTTTAATCGTTCCAAACCGCACTTAAACATAGGTACAATTGGACACGTAGATCACGGAAAAACTACATTAACTGCTGCAATTACAAAAGTATTATCAGATGCTGGTTACTGTCAAGCAAAATCGTTTGATCAAATCGATAACGCTCCAGAGGAGAAAGAAAGAGGTATTACTATTAATACATCACACGTAGAGTACGAAACTGCTAACCGTCACTACGCTCACGTTGACTGTCCAGGTCACGCGGATTACGTAAAGAACATGGTTACTGGTGCTGCTCAAATGGACGGAGCTATCTTAGTAGTTGCTGCTACAGATGGTCCAATGCCACAAACTCGTGAGCACATCCTTTTAGGTCGTCAGGTTGGTATTCCAAGAATCGTTGTTTTCATGAACAAAGTGGATATGGTTGATGATGCTGAGTTATTAGAGCTTGTTGAAATGGAAATTAGAGATTTATTATCTTTCTACGAATATGATGGAGATAATGGTCCTGTAGTTCAAGGTTCTGCTTTAGGAGGATTAAACAATGATCCAAACTGGGTACCTAAAATTATCGAATTAATGGAAGCTGTTGACAACTGGATCGAAGAGCCAGTACGTGACGTTGCTAAGCCATTCTTGATGCCAGTTGAGGACGTATTTACAATTACAGGTCGTGGAACTGTTGCTACAGGTCGTATCGAAACTGGAGTTGCTAACACTGGAGATCCTGTTGAAATCATTGGTATGGGAGCTGAAAAATTAACTTCTACTATTACAGGAGTTGAGATGTTCCGTAAAATCCTTGATAGAGGTGAAGCTGGAGATAACGTAGGTTTATTGTTAAGAGGTATTGATAAAGCTGATATCAAAAGAGGTATGGTTATTATTAAGCCAGGTTCAGTAAAACCACACGCTAAATTCAAAGCTGAGGTTTATATCTTGAAAAAAGAAGAAGGTGGACGTCACACTCCATTCCACAATAACTACCGTCCACAGTTCTACGTACGTACAACTGACGTAACAGGAGTTATTACTTTACCAGCAGGTGTAGAGATGGTAATGCCAGGTGATAACTTAACTATTGAGGTTGCTTTATTAAGCCCAATCGCTATGAACGTAGGTTTACGTTTCGCTATCCGTGAAGGTGGTAGAACAGTTGGTGCTGGTCAGGTTACTGAAATCGTAGAGTAATTCTATAAATAAATAAAAGCCAGTGATTTCTTAATTTGAAATCACTGGCTTTAATTACGGGCGTAGTTCAAGGGTAGAATAGCGGTCTCCAAAACCGTTGATGGGGGTTCGAATCCCTCCGCCCGTGCAATAAAAAATATATCAAATGACAAAAGTTACTAATTATTTATCAGAGGCTTTCGAAGAGTTAAAGTCAAATGTTACTTGGCCAGCTTGGGCTGAAGTTCAAAAATTGACAATTGTTGTGGCTGTATTTTCGATTTTATTCGCTTTGGCAACATGGGGAGTAGACGAATTTTTTGCAAAAGCTTTGGCTGGATTTTTTAACTGGTTAAAAGGATAATTTTTTTGTGATGGCAGATAATAATGTGAAAAAATGGTACGTAGTTAGAGCAGTTAGTGGTCAAGAAAATAAAGTGAAAGCTTATATCGAGACTGAGATTGCGAGATTAGGTATGGAGGATTATGTTTCTCAGGTTTTAGTTCCTACTGAAAAAGTAGTTACTGTAAAAGATGGGAAAAAATCATCTAAGGATAAAGTTTACTTTCCTGGATATGTTATGATTGAAGCTAACTTAGTTGGTGAAATCCCTCATATTATTAAGTCAATTACTAGTGTTATTGGATTTTTGGGAGAAACTAAGGGTGGAGAACCTGTTCCTTTAAGACTTTCTGAAGTAAACCGTATGTTAGGTAAGGTAGATGAGTTAGCTGTAAATACGGATACTCGTTCTATTCCATTTAGTGTTGGGGAAACGGTTAAGGTTATTGATGGACCTTTCAATGGATTTAACGGATCTGTTGAGAAGATCAATGAAGAAAAGCGTAAGCTTGAGGTAATGGTTAAGATTTTCGGAAGAAAAACTCCATTAGAATTAAGTTTTATGCAAGTAGAAAAAGTATAATTTTTTGTTACACTATAATAAACCATTGTAATCGCTTCCATTGATTACAGTGTTAAATTTTTTAAAAATGGCTAAAGAAATTAGTAAGGTAGTTAAACTACAAGTTAAGGGAGGTGCTGCGAACCCGTCGCCACCGGTTGGACCTGCTTTAGGAGCTGCTGGGGTTAATATCATGGAGTTTTGTAAGCAATTTAATGCTAGAACTCAAGATAAACCTGGCAAAATTTGTCCAGTGCAAATCACTGTGTACAAAGACAAATCATTTGATTTTGTTGTTAAGACTCCTCCAGCAGCAGTTCAGTTAATGGAAGCTGCAAAGCTAAAATCTGGTTCTGGTGAGCCTAATCGTAAAAAAGTAGCTAGCGTTACTTGGGAACAAATTAGAACTATTGCTGAAGACAAAATGCCGGACTTAAATGCTTTCACAATTGAGAAAGCTATGAGTATGGTTGCTGGAACAGCTAGATCTATGGGTATAACTGTATCAGGAGATGCTCCTTTTTAATTAAGAAGAAGAAATGGCAAAATTAACAAAAAAGCAAAAAGAGGCTGCTTCAAAAATTGAAAAGAACAAATTATACTCTTTAAAAGATGCTGCTGCATTAATTAAAGTTGTTGCTTCTGCAAAATTTGATGAGTCTGTTGATATCGCAGTTCGTTTGGGTGTTGATCCAAGAAAAGCGAATCAAATGGTAAGAGGTGTGGTAACTTTACCTCACGGAACAGGAAAAGACGTTAAAGTATTAGCGTTGGTTACTCCAGATAAAGAGGCTGAAGCAAGAGAGGCTGGAGCAGATCACGTTGGTCTTGATGATTACTTACAAAAAATTAAAGACGGTTGGACAGATGTTGATGTTATCATCACTATGCCTGCTGTAATGGGTAAATTAGGTCCATTAGGTCGTATTTTAGGACCTAGAGGTTTAATGCCAAACCCTAAAACAGGTACTGTAACTATGGATGTTGCAAAAGCTGTTCAAGAGGTTAAAGCTGGTAAAATTGACTTTAAAGTTGATAAAACTGGTATCGTACACGCAGGAATCGGTAAAGTTTCTTTTGGAGCTGAGCAGATTGTTGACAACGCACACGAAATTATTCAAACATTAATAAAACTTAAACCAACTGCTGCTAAAGGTACATACATTAAAGGTATTCACCTTACAAGCACAATGAGTCCTGCTATCGCATTAGACCCAAAAGCAGTATAATTGGTAGTTAAAAATTTTTAGTATGACTAGAGAAGAAAAATCAATCGCGATTGAAAATTTAACTGCGCAGTTAGCTGGTACAAATATCATTTATGTATCTGATATTTCTGGTTTAAACGCAGAGACAACTTCAAACTTACGTAGAGCTTGTTTTAAAGCAGGTATCAAATTAGAGGTTGTAAAGAACACTTTGCTTGCAAAAGCAATGGAAGCTTCTTCTAATGATTATGGTGATTTACCTACAGTTTTAAGTGGTAACAGTGCTATCTTTATTTCTGATGTTGCTAACGCACCTGGAAAAATTATCAAAGATTTCCGTAAGAAATCTGATAAACCAGTTTTAAAAGGAGCTTACATCAATTCTGAAGTATATATTGGGGACAACCAATTAGATGCATTAGCTACAATTAAATCTAAAGAAGAGCTTATTGGAGAAATCATTGGATTATTACAATCTCCAGCTCAAAGAATTATTTCTGCTTTACAAAACAAATTCGCTGGAAGCGAAGAAGAAGGAGCAGAGTAATTATCGTAAGGGAGTTTGCTTCCTTACTGCTTAATTAGCGCACAATAATTAAATTATATTTTTTACACAAATCAATTTAAACGATAGAAAAAATGGCAGATTTGAAACAATTCGCAGAACAATTAGTTAACTTAACAGTTAAAGAAGTTAACGAATTAGCAACAATATTAAAAGATGAGTACGGAATCGAGCCTGCTGCTGCTGCTGTAGTAGTTGCTGCTGGTGGAGGAGACGGTGCTGCTGAAGAAGCACAAACTGAATTTACAGTTGTATTGAAAGATGCAGGAGCTTCTAAATTAGCTGTTGTAAAATTAGTTAAAGAATTAACTGGTTTAGGTCTTAAAGAAGCTAAAGATGTAGTTGACGGTGCACCAAGCAACGTTAAAGAAGGTGTTTCTAAAGAAGAGGCTGAAGGTCTTAAAAAATCTTTAGAAGAGGCTGGAGCTACTGTTGAGCTTAAATAATTAAACTCAGTTTAAGAACTAGGTTTAGGTCTTGAGTTAACACTCAAAGGCCTAAACCATTTTTCGTATAATAAAATATATTAAGTTTTATTATCCCATAGTTTAAAATACGAAAAAGTTTTAGATCAATACGAAGAAAGAAAATCGGCTTATTTTTATAGTTTATTTTTAAAGATGTATTGATTATAATAAGAAAGTATAGATTAAACAGTGTGTTTTTACACAAACAAAAATTACTTTTTTTTAATCAAAATTTTGTCCATTGATGATAACAAATCAGACTGAAAGATTGAATTTTGCCTCTACAAAAAATATCCCTGACTATCCAGATTTCTTAGATGTTCAGGTTAAATCTTTTAAAGATTTCTTTCAATTAGAAACGAAATCTGACGAAAGAGGCAACGAAGGGTTATACAACACCTTCATGGAAAACTTCCCAATTACAGATACAAGAAACAACTTTGTATTGGAATTCCTAGATTATTTTGTTGATCCTCCACGTTATACAATTCAAGAATGTATAGAGAGAGGTCTTACTTATAGTGTGCCTTTAAAAGCTAGGTTAAAACTATACTGTACAGATCCAGAACACGAAGATTTTGAAACAATTGTACAAGATGTTTATCTTGGAACAATACCTTACATGACTCCTAGTGGTACTTTTGTTATTAATGGTGCCGAGCGTGTTGTAGTATCTCAATTACACCGTTCTCCAGGGGTTTTCTTTGGACAGTCATTCCACGCAAATGGAACTAAACTTTATTCTGCAAGAGTAATTCCTTTTAAAGGATCTTGGATAGAATTCTCTACAGATATCAACAGCGTAATGTACGCGTATATCGATAGAAAGAAAAAATTACCTGTAACAACTTTATTCCGTGCTATCGGTTTCGAAAGAGATAAGGATATCCTTGAAATTTTCGACTTAGCTGAAGAAATTAAAGTTTCTAAAACAGGTATTAAGAAATATATTGGAAGAAGACTTGCTGCGCGTGTATTGAATACATGGCATGAGGATTTCGTAGATGAGGATACTGGAGAGGTAGTTTCTATCGAACGTAACGAAATCATCCTTGATCGTGATACAATTATCGACAAAGATAATGTTGAGGAGATCATCGATTCTAACGTAAAATCTATTTTGTTACACAAAGAGGATAATAACCAAGCAGATTATGCTATTATCCACAACACGTTACAAAAAGATCCAACGAACTCTGAAAAAGAAGCTGTAGAGCACATTTACCGTCAGTTGCGTAACGCTGAACCGCCTGATGAGGAAACTGCTCGTGGTATTATAGATAAATTGTTCTTCTCTGATCAACGTTATAACTTAGGTGAAGTTGGTCGTTACAGAATGAACAAAAAATTAGATTTAGATATCCCTATGGATAAGCAAGTGCTTACTAAAGAAGATATCATTACAATCGTAAAATATTTGATCGAATTGATCAACTCTAAAGCAGAGATTGATGATATTGATCACTTATCAAACCGTCGTGTTAGAACAGTTGGAGAACAATTGTCTCAACAATTCGGTGTTGGTTTAGCACGTATGGCTAGAACTATTCGTGAGAGAATGAACGTTAGAGATAACGAAGTGTTTACACCAATTGATTTGATTAATGCTAAAACATTATCATCAGTTATCAACTCTTTCTTTGGTACTAACCAGTTATCTCAATTTATGGATCAAACGAATCCATTAGCTGAGATTACACACAAAAGAAGACTTTCTGCACTTGGACCAGGTGGACTTTCGAGAGAGAGAGCTGGTTTTGAGGTTCGTGACGTTCACTATACTCACTATGGTCGTTTATGTCCGATTGAAACTCCAGAGGGACCAAACATTGGTTTGATTTCATCTCTTGGTGTTTATGCAAAAGTTAACGGAATGGGATTCATCGAAACTCCATACCGTAAAGTAACAAATGGTGTAGTTGATTTAGAAAGTACTCCAGTTTACTTAAGTGCTGAAGAAGAAGAAGGTAAGATGATTGCTCAGGCAAACATTGAAATGGATGAAACTGGTAAAATTACAGCTAGCAATGTAATTGCTCGTGAGGAAGGTGACTTCCCAGTTGTTGAACCATCTGTAGTTCATTATACAGACGTTGCTCCTAACCAGATCGCTTCGATTTCTGCATCTTTGATTCCTTTCTTGGAGCATGATGATGCGAACCGTGCGTTGATGGGATCAAACATGATGCGTCAGGCAGTTCCTTTGATCCGTCCTGAAGCACCAATTGTAGGTACAGGTTTAGAGCGTCAGGTAGCTTCAGATTCAAGAGTATTAATCAATGCTGAAGGGCATGGTACTGTTGAATACGTAGATGCTAACATCATTACTATTAAATACGATCGTACAGAAGACGAGAGAATGGTTAGTTTTGATGCTGATGAGAAAACGTACAACCTTATTAAATTTAGAAAAACCAATCAAGGTACAAGTATCAACTTGAAACCAATCGTAAGAAGAGGTGATAGAGTTGTTCCTGGTCAAGTATTGTCTGAAGGATATGCTACTCAAAATGGAGAATTAGCTTTAGGTAGAAACTTAAAAGTTGCGTTCATGCCATGGAAAGGGTACAACTTCGAGGATGCGATTGTAATTTCTGAAAAAGTAGTTCGCGATGATATTTTTACTTCTATCCACGTTGATGATTATTCATTAGAGGTTAGAGATACTAAGTTAGGAAACGAAGAGTTAACAAATGATATTCCTAACGTTTCTGAAGAAGCTACTAAAGATTTAGATGAAAACGGTATGATTAGAATTGGAGCAGAGGTTAAACCTGGCGACATTTTGATCGGAAAAATTACACCAAAAGGGGAATCAGATCCTACTCCAGAGGAGAAATTGCTTCGTGCAATCTTCGGGGATAAAGCAGGTGATGTAAAAGATGCTTCATTAAAAGCTTCTCCATCTTTACATGGTGTAGTTCTTGACAAAAAATTATTTGCAAGAGCCGTAAAAGATAAACGTAAACGTACTCAGGATAAAGATGCTTTAGGTGCTTTAGAAATGGAGTTCGAAACTAAATTTGTTGAATTAAAAGACAGATTAGTTGAGAAATTATTCCTGATTGTTAACGGAAAAACATCTCAAGGTGTGATGAATGATTTGGGTGAAGAAGTTTTACCAAAAGGTAAAAAATATACTCAAAAAATGCTTTACGCAGTAGAAGATTTCGCTCACTTAAGCAAAGGACAATGGGTTGCTGATGATGCTACAAATAAAATGGTTAATGATTTAATTCATAACTATAAAATTAAGCTGAACGACTTACAAGGAGCTTTAAGAAGAGAGAAATTCACTATTACAGTTGGAGATGAATTACCATCTGGAATCTTGAAATTGGCTAAAATCTATATCGCTAAAAAACGTAAGTTAAAAGTTGGTGATAAAATGGCAGGACGTCACGGTAACAAAGGTATTGTTGCTAGAATCGTTCGTCACGAAGATATGCCTTTCTTAGAAGACGGAACACCAGTAGATATCGTATTGAATCCACTTGGTGTACCTTCACGTATGAACATTGGTCAGATTTATGAGACTGTTCTTGGATGGGCTGGTATGAACTTGGGTAGAAAATTTGCTACTCCAATTTTCGACGGTGCTTCTCTAGACGAGATCAACGCTTTGACTGATGAGGCTAACGTACCACGTTTCGGACATACCTATCTTTATGATGGTGGAACTGGAGAGCGTTTTGCACAAAAAGCAACTGTGGGTGTAATTTATATGCTTAAATTAGGACACATGGTTGATGATAAGATGCACGCACGTTCTATTGGACCATACTCATTGATTACGCAACAGCCACTTGGAGGTAAAGCTCAATTTGGAGGTCAGCGTTTTGGAGAGATGGAGGTTTGGGCACTTGAGGCTTATGGAGCTTCTAGTACACTACGTGAAATCTTAACTGTTAAGTCTGATGACGTTATTGGTAGAGCTAAAACTTACGAAGCTATCGTTAAGGGTGAAACTATGCCAGAACCAGGTTTGCCAGAATCATTCAATGTATTAATGCACGAATTGAAAGGTCTAGGTTTAGATCTTCGTTTGGAAGAATAAATAAAAAGTTTTCAGTCACAGTCTCAGTATTCAGTTTAGCACTGACCACTGGGACTGAGACTGTTTACTAAATGTTAGAAGTTTTTAAAGATTTATACCCGTAAACCGTTCCGATTTTTTATAACAATGCAAGGCATTTTATAACTAGCACTTCAAATAAGAATTTGAGGTTTAGAGAAGTAACCCGAGGTAGTAGCTGAATGATTAACTCTTATCTTTTTAAGAGTAGATTATAAATCTAAATTCAATTTTTTAATTGCAAATAAATCAATAGTAAAAACTATGATGAATAACAGAAACAATAATAAAGATAAGAATCCAGTAAAAAGATTTAACAAAATTTCTATTGGATTGGCTTCACCAGAATCTATCTTGAAAGAATCAAGAGGAGAGGTTTTAAAGCCAGAAACTATTAACTATAGAACTCACAAACCAGAGCGTGACGGACTTTTCTGCGAAAGAATCTTCGGACCGGTAAAAGATTTCGAATGTGCTTGCGGTAAGTATAAAAGAATTCGTTACAAAGGTATCATCTGTGACCGTTGTGGTGTTGAAGTTACTGAGAAAAAAGTACGTCGTGATAGAGTAGGACACATCAACCTTGTTGTGCCAATTGCTCATATCTGGTATTTCCGTTCTCTTCCAAACAAAATTGGTTATATCCTTGGTCTACCATCTAAGAAATTAGATATGATCATTTACTACGAAAGATACGTGGTAATCCAAGCAGGTATTGCTAAAAATGCAGATGGAGAATCTTTACAAAGACTTGATTTCTTAACTGAAGAAGAATATTTGAATATTTTAGATACTCTTCCACAAGAAAATCAATATTTAGATGATTTAGATCCAAATAAATTTGTTGCCAAAATGGGAGCAGAATGTATTATGGATTTATTAGCTCGTATTGACTTAGATGCTTTATCTTATGAACTAAGACACAGCGCTAACAATGAGACTTCTAAACAAAGAAAAACTGAAGCTTTAAAAAGATTACAAGTTGTTGAATCTTTCCGTGAGTCTAATGAAAACCGCGAGAACCGTCCAGAATGGATGATCATGAAAGTGGTTCCAGTTATCCCACCAGAATTACGTCCGCTTGTGCCACTTGATGGAGGTCGTTTTGCAACTTCAGATTTGAACGACTTATACCGTCGTGTAATCATCCGTAACAACCGTTTGAAAAGATTAATGGAGATTAAAGCTCCAGAAGTTATCTTAAGAAACGAGAAACGTATGTTGCAAGAATCTGTAGATTCATTATTCGATAACACACGTAAAGCTTCTGCTGTTAAGACAGAATCTAACAGACCATTAAAATCATTATCTGACTCATTAAAAGGTAAGCAAGGACGTTTCCGTCAAAACTTACTTGGAAAACGTGTGGATTATTCTGCTCGTTCGGTAATTGTCGTTGGTCCAGAGTTAAAATTATATGAGTGCGGATTGCCAAAAGATATGGCTTCTGAGTTATACAAACCTTTCGTTATCCGTAAATTGATTGAAAGAGGTATTGTAAAAACAGTAAAATCTGCTAAGAAAATCATTGACAAAAAAGAGCCAGTAGTTTGGGATATTTTAGAAAACGTAATTAAAGGACACCCAGTATTACTGAACCGTGCTCCTACTTTGCACAGACTTGGTATTCAGGCTTTCCAGCCAAAATTAATTGAAGGAAAAGCGATCCAGTTACACCCATTAGTATGTACGGCTTTCAACGCCGATTTCGATGGTGACCAGATGGCGGTTCACTTACCATTAGGACCAGAAGCTATTTTAGAGGCACAATTATTAATGTTGGCTTCTCACAATATCTTGAACCCTGCAAATGGTGCTCCAATTACTGTACCTTCTCAGGATATGGTCTTGGGTCTATACTATATGACCAAAGAGCGTATTTCTACAGAAGATCACATTATTTTAGGTCAAGATTTGACTTTCTATTCTGCTGAAGAAGTAAACATTGCATTGAACGAAGGAAGATTAGAATTAAATGCTCGTGTGAAAATTAGAGCAAAAGATTTTAATGACGCTGGAGAATTAGTGTACAAAATCATTCAAACAACTGCAGGACGTGTATTATTTAACGAAGTAGTACCTGAAGCAGCTGGATATATCAATGACGTATTGACTAAGAAAAACCTTAGAGATATTATTGGACACATTTTAAGTGTGACTGATGTACCTACAACGGCAGCTTTCTTGGATAATATGAAAGATATGGGGTATAAATTTGCATTTAGAGGAGGTTTATCATTCTCTTTAGGTGATATTAGAATCCCAGAACAAAAAACGAAGTTAATTGCAGATGCTAGAGAGCAAGTTGAAGGTATTTCAACTAACTATAACATGGGTCTTATCACAAATAACGAGCGTTACAACCAAGTTATTGACGTATGGACTTCAGCAAATGCTCAGTTAACAGAATTAGCAATGAAAAATATTAGAGAAGACCAGCAAGGTTTCAACTCTGTATATATGATGCTTGACTCTGGGGCGAGGGGTTCTAAGGAGCAGATTCGTCAGTTAACTGGTATGCGTGGTTTGATGGCTAAGCCTAAAAAATCTACTGCTGGTGGTGGTGAGATCATTGAAAACCCGATTCTTTCTAACTTTAAGGAAGGTCTTTCGATCCTTGAGTACTTCATTTCTACTCACGGTGCTCGTAAAGGTCTTGCGGATACGGCTCTTAAAACGGCCGATGCTGGTTACTTGACAAGAAGACTTCATGACGTTTCTCAAGATGTTATTGTTAACATCGAAGATTGTGGAACTTTAAGAGGTGTTGAAGTTGCTGCATTGAAGAAAAATGAGGAAATCGTTGAATCTTTAGGAGAGAGAATTCTTGGACGTGTTGCATTACAAGACGTTATCAATCCTCTTACTAACGAAGTAATGGTTAAATCTGGAGAGCAAATTACTGAAGCAATTATGAGAACTATCGAAGCTTCTCCAATTGAAAAAGTAGAAGTTCGATCTCCATTAACTTGTGAAGCTTTAAAAGGTATTTGTGCTAAATGTTACGGTAGAAACTTAGCTACTGGTAAGATGACACAAAGAGGTGAAGCTGTCGGAGTTATTGCAGCTCAGTCTATTGGAGAGCCAGGTACACAGTTAACACTTCGTACGTTCCACGTTGGAGGGGTTGCTGGAGGTATCTCTGAAGAGTCTAGTATTGTTACAAGATTCGCAGGTAGACTTGAAATTGAAGATTTAAAAACAGTTAAAGGAGAAGACGGAGAAGGTAACTCTGTTGATATCGTAGTTTCACGTTCAACTGAGTTAAAATTAGTTGACGAGAAAACTGGAATTGTTTTAAATACGCATAACATTCCTTACGGTTCTAGTATCTTCGTTGGAGATGGAGAAACTGTAGCTAAAGGAACTGTAATCTGTAAATGGGATCCATATAACGGTGTAATTGTTTCTGAGTTTACTGGTAAGATTGCTTACGAAGATTTAGAGCAAGGACAATCGTTCATGGTTGAGATCGATGAGCAGACTGGTTTCCAGGAAAAAGTAATTTCTGAGGCTAGAAACAAAAAATTAATCCCAACTTTATTAGTTTATGGTAAAGAAGGTGAATTGATTCGTTCTTACAACTTACCAGTAGGTGCACACTTAATGGTTGAAAATGGCGAGAAAATTAAAGCAGGTAAAGTATTAGTAAAAATCCCACGTCGTTCTTCTAAAGCAGGCGATATCACGGGAGGTTTACCAAGAATTACTGAGCTTCTTGAGGCTCGTAACCCTTCTAACCCAGCAGTTGTATCTGAAATTGATGGAGTTGTATCTTTCGGTAAAATCAAAAGAGGTAACCGTGAGATTGTTATTGAGTCTAAATTTGGTGAGATTAAAAAGTATTTAGTTAAACTTTCAAGCCAAATCTTAGTACAAGAAAATGACTTCGTAAGAGCGGGAGTTCCATTGTCTGACGGTGCAATTACACCAGATGATATCTTAAGAATTCAAGGTCCAGCTGCTGTTCAACAGTACTTGGTAAATGAAATTCAAGAGGTTTACCGTTTACAAGGGGTAAAAATTAATGATAAGCACTTTGAGGTTGTAATTCGTCAAATGATGCGTAAAGTAAGAGTTGAGGATCCAGGAGATACTTTATTCTTAGAAGATCAATTAATTCATACTAAAGACTTTATTGTTCAAAACGATAAATTATATGGTATGAAAGTGGTTGAAGATGCAGGAGATTCTTCTGTATTGAAACCTGGTCAGATCATTACACCTCGTGAATTACGTGATGAAAATTCATTATTGAAACGTACAGA
Source organism: Flavobacterium sp. LPB0248 (assembly GCF_013388355.1). Classification (GTDB taxonomy): domain Bacteria; phylum Bacteroidota; class Bacteroidia; order Flavobacteriales; family Flavobacteriaceae; genus Flavobacterium. The sequence goes on along the minus strand of NZ_CP058246.1, from coordinate 1,454,639 downwards.
TAAAAATCTTGTTGTAGCAAGAGACGTAATTACTGCAACTGCAACGCCAGTTCTACAAGGTATTACAAGAGCTTCGTTACAAACTAAATCATTCATTTCTGCGGCTTCATTCCAGGAGACAACGAAAGTACTTAACGAAGCTGCAGTAGCTGGTAAAGTAGATGATCTAGAAGGATTAAAAGAAAATGTAATTGTTGGACACAGAATTCCTGCGGGAACTGGTATGAGAGAGTACGATAACACTATCGTAGGATCTAAAGATGATTACAACGAAATGATGGCTAATAAAGAAGAATACATTTATTAATTAGGAAACTATGAGTAATCCGAAACAACAGCAAGAGCAAATTAATATTGAGTTGGACGAAACTATTGCAGAAGGAATTTATTCTAATCTTGCAATTATCAATCACTCATCATCAGAGTTTGTTTTAGATTTTGTAAGCATTATGCCAGGTATTCCTAAAGCCAAGGTAAAGTCAAGAATTGTCTTGACACCACAACATGCTAAAAGATTATTAAAAGCAATTGGTGAAAATATCCATAGATTTGAGGCAGCTCATGGCGAAATCAAAGAAACGGAACAAGCACCAATTCCGCTTAATTTTGGTCCAACTGGACAAGCATAAATTTTTAAAAGCCCCTTTTTTAAGGGGCTTTTTTTATGACTTATGGAAAAAGAGCATTTTATCGGATTTAATTTACTTTAGTCGGGTAATTTTCTTTTCAAGAAAGTATTTATTTAACTTGCTATAGCCTAAAAAAGATTAAATTTTGAAATATAATGACTTAGTAAGGTTGATTAATTCAAATTATAAAAAAGCGCTAATTTAAGTATTAGCGCTTTTTTTATGTTTGAAAAAGTGGTCGTTATACTGAGCATTAATTTTTTTTTTTTTGTTCTCCCAACCTTTTTATAAAATCAATACTCTATATAAATAATAAGCTTCTCGAAAGTTTTTAACTTATATATAATAGAGTATGAAAAAGAAATTCACCCTAGAAATTGCAACTCCTTGTTCTGAAAATTTTGATAAAATGATTCCAAACTCACAGGGTTCATTCTGTAATTCATGTATGAAGAATGTAATTGATTTGAGTAAAAGAACGAATTCTGAAGTTGCGAAGTTTATTTATGAAAACAAGGATGCAACTATTTGTGCAAGATTGAAAACGACGCAATTGGAAGAAGAATTTGTATATAATGAAACTTCTAAAATTAATACTTTAAAGTATGCTACAATTGCTGCATCTGTTTTGTTGGCATCAAATCTTGCGGCGCAAGAAAAAGAACCTATTAAAACAGAAATTAGCTGTTCGAAACCAAATGTGTATACAGTAGTAGGTAAAGTGGCTTACAATCAAATTCAAAATGAAGAAGTTTTAATAATAATTACAGGGAAATTATTAGAAGCAAAAACCAACAAACCTTTTGACAGAAAGACTTATTCTAATTTAATGATTGCTTTTAATGGCTCACAAAATCCTGCAAAAGTAAATTATAAAACAGGAGAGTTTTCTATAGAATCCAAGGTTCTAAAGAAGAGTAAAACGTTAATGGTTACAATCACGGCTAATGATTATTACCTTTCAAAAGAGATATCTTTTGACATGAAATCAGCTAAAAATAATATTTTAATGAAAAATATAATTATTGGTTCAGAAGAACTTAACAGAATATATATTGCCGGCGGATTAGGAATTAATTATACTAGGTAATATTCAAATTTACATATTGGGGGATGTAAATGAAAAAAGGCTGTCTAAATAAAATTTGACAGCCTTTTTGTTTTTTTATCTAAAGAAAGTTCATTTAATCAAACTCGGATGTAAAATACAATTTCACAGTTGGATATTTGCTTTGTGTCATTTGAATCGTAAAATCTGAATCAGCTAGGAAAACCAATTGTCCGTATTTATCGTGAGCCAAGAATTTTTGCTTGATACGTTTAAATTCTTTGAATTCTTCATTTTTAGCATCATCAGGTTTTACCCAGCAAGCTTTATGTACAGGGAAGTTTTCGTATGTACATTTTGCACCATATTCGTGCTCCAAACGGTATTGAATTACCTCATACTGAAGTGCACCAACAGTTCCGATAACTTTACGGTTGTTCATTTCTAAAGTAAACAACTGAGCGACTCCTTCATCCATTAACTGGTCAACTCCTTTTTCCAATTGTTTCGCTTTCATTGGATCAGCATTATTGATGTATCTAAAGTGTTCTGGAGAGAAACTAGGAATACCTTTAAAGCTCATGATTTCGCCTTCAGTTAAAGTGTCTCCAATTTTAAAGTTTCCTGTATCGTGCAAACCTACAATATCACCTGGATAAGAAATATCAACGATTTCTTTTTTCTCAGCGAAAAAGGCATTCGGGCTTGAGAATTTTAAATTTTTCTTTTGGCGAACGTGGTAATATGGTTTGTTTCTTTCGAAAGTTCCAGAAACGATTTTGATGAAGGCTAAACGGTCACGGTGTTTTGGATCCATGTTTGCGTGGATTTTGAAAACAAATCCAGTCATTTTCTCTTCAGTAGGTTCAACTGTACGAGTTTCAGAATCTTTTGGTCTTGGAGATGGTGCAATTGTAATGAAACAATCTAACAATTCACGAACACCAAAATTATTCAAAGCAGAACCAAAGAATACGGGCTGAATTTTTCCATCTAAATAATCTTGACGTTCAAATTTTGGATAAACCTCATCAATCAATTCTAACTCTTCACGAAGTTTATTAGCTGCTTTTTCACCAACAATTTTATCCAATTCTGGATTGTTCTGAACATCAGAAAAAGCAATTGTTTCTTCAATGTTTTTACGGCTGTCTCCACTGAAAAGGTTAATGTTTTCTTCCCATAAATTGTAGATTCCTTGGAAATCATAACCCATTCCGATTGGGAAACTTAGAGGCGTTACTTTTAAACCTAATTTTTGTTCTACTTCATCCATTAGATCAAAAGCATCTTTACCTTCACGATCTAATTTATTGATGAAAACAATCATCGGAATGTTACGCATTCTACAAACAGCAACCAACTTTTCAGTTTGTTCCTCAACCCCCTTTGCAACGTCAATCACGACAATTACACTATCGACAGCGGTTAAAGTTCTAAAAGTATCTTCTGCAAAATCCTTGTGTCCAGGAGTATCAAGAATGTTGATTTTTTTATCTTTATAATTAAAAGCAAGTACAGAAGTAGAAACCGAGATACCTCTTTGGCGTTCGATTTCCATAAAGTCACTCGTTGCTCCTTTTTTAATTTTATTATTTTTTACCGCTCCAGCTTCCTGAATAGCCCCTCCAAATAACAGTAATTTTTCCGTTAATGTAGTTTTACCAGCATCGGGATGCGAGATAATTCCAAATGTTCTTCTGCGTTGTATTTCTTTTAAAAAGCTCATATTTCGTATAAATAGGTTGCAAAAGTACTATTAAATACGGCTTTATAAAAATATTCACTTCTTAAATTTGGGAAGTCTTTATCATTAGGTGGCTTTTTAGAAAAAAATAAGGCTGTTTTACAACAGCCTTAAATAGTCATTTTTAAAATTACTGATTAATTGACCAAATTGAATATCCTTTTGGGGGACATTGTATTTTTACCCATTTATCTGCTTGAGTAGTTGGGTACCAAGTTGAGTTTCCTGTAAAATCTTTAATTTGAGTATTGGTCCAGTTGGTCTGAATCCATCTTTCTTGCCAAACATCTGAGTTGTTGATGTAAACAACTAATCCTGGATTTCCGTTGTAACCGTTTCTTCTTGCAACATATTCATCATTGTCAGAATATAAAATAGAAGTTGTTCCGGTTGCTTTATTATTGTGAATCCAGATTAGATTATTCAGTTTGTTTTTGTCTAGCCATTCTTCATAATCTCTGTAGAAAATGGTTGGATAGCCTTCGTGTGTTAAGATGTAGGAGTAAGCTAACATTTTGCTCCAAATTTCATCAGTATCATGATTGGTTACAAAAGTTACTGCTTTGTACGGATTTCGTTTCCACATCATATCATCATTCAATAATGCCAAATTATTCCCGTCAAAAGCGTCATTCATTTTGTAATAGCATGCAAAGTCAAATACAGAACTATTTGCGGCGTTTGCCCAATCATTCAAGACGTTTACATTTGAATCCCACAATTCTCCAACAGAAAACCCGCCAACATTGGCATTCCATGCATTTACTACCCAAGCGCCAAAACCTTTTACGTAGTCGAATCTCCAGCCATCAAATTTCATAGTGTTTTTATAATATTTACCAACTCCGTCAGTACGTAACCATAGCCAGTTCTGAACATTTGGTGCAGCATGGCATAAATCAGGAAACCCTCCAAAAGAACCTTCGTCATTATTTCCGTAACTGTTTTTATAAAAATCATTATAGTTACGAGGAAATTTACCGGAAGCAACTCCTGTAAAATTAGTCCAAGTATTTGTTCCTGTGAATGGATTTGCTTCAGATTGCCCGCCGCTATTATGATTGATTACAATATCTGCATAAACTTTTATGTTCTCGTTGTGAGCTGCGGTAATTAAATTTACTAATTCGGTTTTAGACCCGAAACGAGTTTCAATACTTCCATTCTGATTGTAATCACCAAAATCAAAGTAATCTGTTGGATCATATCCCATAGAAAATGCTCCATTCTGTGCTTTAGAAGCTGGCGGAAGCCAAATTGAGCCAATTCCGGCATTACCCCAAGCGGTAACTTTACTGCTTACGGTATTCCACCAATTTCCACCAGAAGGGACGTCCCAATAAAAAGCTTGCATCATAACACCGCCGCCTGGGTTATCAACATATTTTCCAGTCGAAGATGAATTAGAAGTCCCTGTGCTAAATGGTTTTCCATCGTGATGTGTAACATCAATAACTTTAAATTTTTGGCTTTCGGCTTTTGAGTCAGATTCGTTTGTTTCATTTTGTGAACACGAATACAATAGTCCCATAAATGCCGCAATAAGGCATAATTTTAAAATAGGTTTTTTCATAATAGATTCGGTTTAGTTAAATAGTAAGTTTTGTAATTGATAAAATTCAGGTCTAAAAAGGCGAATATTATTGTTTTTTAATACTGTAAATTATTAATTACGCATCTAAAGTAATTTTTTTTTGATATAACTTTATTTTGTAAGAAAATTATTTGCAACGAAAACGTTGTAGTGTTGAGAACTTTTTTTAGAGTGCTAATAATTAAGAGTTTATTTAGCGCTTAAATTTGAAAAATGAAACCAACTTAAAAATTTGTCTTTCATTAAATTACGATAATGAAAATGGTTCATTTTGCTTGAGTGTAAAGAACTATCCTATAATTTTTTGTTAATAGTATATCGGATAGTTGGATTATGTAATTGAATTGTTATTTTTGTTCGTTATAAGTTACGAAAGAACTATACTTTAATTATTTATGTTTAAGTTGAACATACATAATTTCAGAGGGATTATCTAAAACAGGCTTACATTCAAATAAAAATTAAAATAATGTTATTAAAAAAATTACAGCTAAAAACAATTGATTTCAAGTTTGCACTAACAATTTGTTTTTTTCTTTTTTTTACTCCAATTATCACAGCGCAAGAAGTTATTCCTGATGTTGTAGCTCAAAAACCAGTTGAAACTCCTTCTGGCGGGAAATTGAAAATCGATGGAATTATTGCGACAGTAGGAGATTATATTGTTTTAGATTCTGATATCGATAAAGGATTTTTAGAAATTACTGCTCAAGGCGGATCTATAAAAGATATTACAAGATGCCAGATGCTTGGTAAACTGTTAGAAGATAAATTATATGCTCACCAGGCTATTCAAGATAGTATTATTGTGAGTGATGCCGAAGTTAGAAGTATGATGGACGAGCGTCTAAATTATATGACGCAGCAAGTTGGTGATATCAATAAAGTAGTTGAGTACTATAAAAAAAGTTCTGTAGAAGAGTTTAAAACTTATTTTGCAGATATCTTGAAGGAGCAAAAACTTGCTCAAGAAATGAGAGATAAGATCGTAAAAGATGTTGAGATTACTCCAGAGGAGGTTCGTAATTTCTTTAAGAAAATTCCAAAAGATGAATTGCCAACTTTTGGAGCTGAAATGGAGGTAGCACAAATTGTGGTAGAGCCTAAAATTTCTAAAGAAGATAAACAGAAAGTTATCGATAGATTAAATTCAATAAGAAAAGATGTTCTTGAGGGATCTAGTTTTGCTACAAAGGCAGTTTTATATTCTCAAGATCCAGGATCTGCTCCAAATGGAGGATACTACAAAATGACAAGAAAAACTCCTTTTGTCAAAGAATTTAAAGATGTAGCTTTTAGTTTGCAGGCAGGAGAAATTTCAGAGCCATTTGAAACGACCTTTGGATACCACATTATCATGGTAGAAAAAATTAAAGGGCAGGAAGTTGAACTTCGTCATATCTTAATTGCTCCAACGGTGTCAGAAGCAGCTCTAAAAGAAGCGAAAGAAAGAATTACCAATATTAGAAATAAAATCGTTAATAAAGAATTGACTTTTGCAGAAGCAGCAAGAACAGAATCTGACGAAAAGGAAACTAGAACAAATGGTGGAACATTGGTGAACCCAACAACGCAAGATACTCGTTTTGAGTTGACTAAAATGGATCCGACTTTATATAGCCAAGTTTCAAATTTAAAAGGAGATGAAGTTTCTCAGCCGCTTTTAAATACAGATGATAAAGGTAAAAAAACGTATAAGTTAATTACGGTTACAAACAGAATTGATGAGCATACAGCTGATTATGCTAAGGATTATACTAAGATCAAAGAATTGGCATTAAAGGAAAAACAGATTAACGCAATTGCAAAATGGTTTGATACTAAAATTAAAGATACTTACATCAAGATCATTGGAGAATATAAAGATTGTTCTTTTGCGAACAACTGGCTAAAAAAATAAGTTTTAATAAATAAATAAAAAGAGTTAGTTTTATGATTTCATAGAATTAACTCTTTTTAATTTTAAATACATTCATAAATGTCTGACGTAGCAGCAATTCACAATTTAGTTCAAAAAAGAAACGAATTAAAAAAAGAAATAGCGAAAATCATTGTAGGGCAAGATGCCGTTGTAGATCAAATTTTACTTTGTATATTTTCTGGGGGACATGCACTTTTAATTGGAGTTCCAGGTTTGGCAAAAACCTTAATGATAAATACTCTGTCTCAGGCTTTAGGTCTGGATTTTAAGAGAATTCAGTTTACGCCAGATTTAATGCCTTCGGATATTTTAGGAAGCGAAATATTGGATGAAAATAGAAATTTCAAGTTCATTAAAGGTCCAATTTTCTCTAATATTATTTTGGCTGACGAGATCAACAGAACGCCACCAAAAACGCAAGCGGCTTTGTTAGAAGCTATGCAGGAGAGATCGGTAACTATTGCAGGACAGCATCATAAGTTAGATTTGCCTTATTTTGTTTTGGCAACTCAAAATCCTATTGAGCAGGAAGGAACTTATCCTTTGCCTGAAGCGCAGTTGGACCGCTTTATGTTTGCTATCAAATTAGAATACCCGACTTTTGAAGAAGAAGTTCAAGTTGTGAAACGAACAACTTCTGATGTTAAAACAGAAATTAACCCGTTATTTACTGCGCAGGAAATTATCGATTTTCAGCATTTAATCCGTAGAATCCCAGTTGCAGATAACGTTATTGAATATGCCGTAACTTTGGTGAGTAAAACGCGTCCAGATAATAGTTTGACTAATGATTTTGTAAAGAATTATTTAGACTGGGGAGCAGGACCAAGGGCTTCGCAAAATTTAATTCTTGCTGCAAAAGCACACGCAGCTTTTAATGGAAAGTTTTCGCCAGATATTGAAGATGTTCAGGCTGTGGCAACGGGTATTTTAAGACATAGAATTATTAAAAATTATAAAGCTGATGCCGAAGGTATAACAGAAGAGGTAATTATTAAAAAACTAATGTAAAATCTAAAATTTGCATTTATAGAAATCCTGACAATTTATTGTCAGGATTTTTTGTTTTCAGAGACTCGAAAAAGCTCTTCAAGATGACGTTTTAGATCCCAACTATAACGTTATAATTGCTTATTTAGAAAGATTCTTTGCGAAATTAGATGTAAAAACTTACTTGCTTTATAACATTGAATTTCGACTTTGTTAAAGAAAAGATTTTTAAATATTAATAATTCATTATTTTAATATAAAATTGATTTTTTGGCAAAAACAAACACTGAAAATCGTTTTTTAACAATAATAATTTTTGAAAAGGCTTGTTCTATTAAATTTTTTTTAATTATCGTCTTTAATGCTTAAATTTGCCTCAAAAAAATAAATCCGCTTTTATTATGAATATTTATCAGGATTACATTCAAGAAATTGAAGAAAGAAAAAATCAAGGGTTACACCCTAAACCAATCGATGGAGCTGAATTATTAAGCGAAATCATTTCCCAAATTAAAGATGCAGATAACGCACATCGCGAAGACTCTCTTAAGTTTTTTATTTACAATACATTACCTGGAACTACAAGTGCCGCAGGTGAAAAAGCAAAGTTTTTAAAAGAAATTATTCTTGGTCAATCAGTAGTAAAAGAAATCACTCCAGCTTTTGCTTTTGAGTTGCTTTCACACATGAAAGGTGGACCGTCTATCGAAGTATTACTTGATTTAGCTTTAGGTAATGACGCTGCAATTGCAAAAGAAGCGGCGAAAGTACTAAAAACACAAGTTTTCCTTTACGAAGCAGATACAGATCGTTTGGTAGAGGCATTCAAAAATGATAATGCAATTGCAAAAGAAATCCTTGAAAGTTATGCTCAAGCTGAGTTTTTTACAAAACTTCCAGAAGTAGCCGACGAAATTAAAGTGGTTACTTTTATTGCTGGTGAAGGTGATATTTCAACAGATTTACTTTCTCCAGGAAATCAAGCGCACTCTCGTTCAGATCGTGAACTCCATGGTCAGTGTATGATCACTCCTCAAGCGCAACAAGAAATTAAAGCGTTACAAGCACAACATCCTGATAAAAGCGTAATGTTAATCGCTGAAAAAGGAACAATGGGAGTTGGTTCTTCTAGAATGTCAGGTGTAAACAACGTGGCGCTTTGGACAGGAAAACAAGCAAGTCCTTATATTCCATTCGTAAATATTGCTCCAATTGTTGGTGGAACAAACGGAATTTCTCCAATTTTCCTAACAACTGTAGATGTTACTGGTGGTATTGGTTTAGACCTTAAAAACTGGGTTAAAAAAGTTGATGCGGAAGGAAATGTTATTCGTAACGAAAACGACGAGCCAATTCTTGAGCAAACTTATTCTGTTGCTACAGGAACTGTTTTAACTATCAATATTAAAGAGAAAAAACTTTATAATGGAGATCAGGAATTGATCGATATTTCTAAAGCATTTACTCCTCAAAAAATGGAATTTATCAAAGCGGGTGGTTCTTACGCTATCGTATTTGGTAAAAAACTTCAAACATTAGCAGCTAAAGTTTTAGATATTGAGGCTCCGCTTGTATACGCTCCTTCAAAAGAAGTTTCTCACGAAGGACAAGGTCTTACAGCAGTTGAAAAAATCTTCAACAAAAATGCTGTTGGTATTGCTCCAGGTAAAGTATTGCACGCTGGTTCTGACGTTCGTGTAGAAGTTAACATTGTAGGTTCGCAAGATACTACAGGTTTAATGACTGCTCAGGAATTAGAATCTATGGCAGCTACTGTGATTTCGCCAATTGTTGACGGTGCTTACCAATCAGGTTGTCATACTGCTTCAGTTTGGGATAAAAAAGCACAAGCTAATATTCCTAAATTGATGAAATTTATGAACGATTTTGGTTTGATCACAGCTCGTGACCCAAAAGGCGTTTATCATGCAATGACTGACGTTATCCACAAAGTACTTAACGATATTACTATTGACGAGTGGGCAATCATTATTGGTGGTGACTCTCATACAAGAATGTCAAAAGGTGTTGCTTTTGGTGCTGACTCAGGAACTGTTGCTCTTGCATTGGCTACTGGTGAGGCTTCAATGCCAATTCCGGAGTCTGTAAAAGTTACTTTCAAAGGAGATATGAAAGGGTATATGGACTTCCGTGATGTTGTTCATGCTACTCAAGCTCAAATGCTTCATCAATTTGGAGGAGAAAATGTATTCCAAGGAAGAATCATTGAGGTTCACATTGGAACATTAACTGCTGACCAAGCCTTTACATTTACAGACTGGACTGCAGAGATGAAAGCTAAAGCTTCTATTTGTATTTCTGAAGATGATACTTTAATCGAATCATTGGAAATTGCTAAAGGCAGAATCCAAATTATGATCGACAAAGGAATGGATAACGAGAAACACGTTCTTCAAGGATTGATCAATAAAGCTGATAAGAGAATTGCTGAAATTAAATCGGCAGAGAAACCAGCTTTAACTCCAGATGCAAATGCTAAATATTATGCTGAAGTTGTAGTTGATCTTGATCAAATTGCTGAGCCAATGATCGCCGATCCAGACGTAAATAATGCTGATGTTTCTAAACGTTATACTCACGATACAATTAGACCATTATCTTTTTACGGTGGAGAGAAAAAAGTGGATCTTGGATTTATTGGTTCTTGTATGGTTCACAAAGGAGATATGAAAATCCTTGCTCAAATGTTGAAAAATGTAGAGGCACAAACAGGAAAAGTAGAATTTAATGCTCCTCTTGTAGTTGCTCCTCCAACTTATAACATTGTTGATGAGTTGAAAGCAGAAGGTGACTGGGAAGTTCTACAAAGATATTCTGGTTTCGAGTTTGACGATAATGCTCCAAAAGGTGCAGCACGTACAGAATACGAAAATATGTTGTATTTAGAGCGTCCAGGATGTAACCTTTGTATGGGTAATCAAGAAAAAGCAGCAAAAGGAGATACTGTAATGGCAACTTCAACTCGTCTTTTCCAAGGTAGAGTTGTAGAAGATAAAGAAGGTAAAAAAGGAGAATCATTGCTTTCTTCTACGCCAGTTGTAGTTTTGTCTACAATTTTAGGAAGAACTCCAACATTAGCAGAATATACAACTGCGGTTGAAGGTATTAACTTGACTAAGTTTGCACCTTCTAATAAATCGTTAGTAATGTAATCTTACGATTATTAATATATCAAAAGCCCGAGCGATAAACTCGGGCTTTTTCTTTTTTAACTCTCCTATTTTTTGTAACTTGTCATGTTCAAAATAAAATAAAAAAACAAAAAATAATATAGAACTTATGGCTTTTGATATCGAAATGATTAAAAAAGTGTACGAAAACATGCCAAATCGTGTTGATAAAGCACGAGAGATTGTTGGACGTCCACTTACGTTGACAGAGAAAATTTTATACAACCACCTATGGGATGGAAATCCGACAAAGGCGTTTGGCAGAGGAGTTGATTATGTTGATTTCGCACCAGATCGTGTTGCGTGTCAAGATGCAACGGCACAAATGGCATTATTGCAGTTTATGCATGCAGGAAAATCTAAAGTGGCAGTACCGACAACGGTTCACTGTGATCACTTGATTCAGGCAAAAGTAGATGCTGCAACCGATTTGGCTAGAGCAAAAACACAAAGTAATGAGGTTTTTGATTTCTTATCGTCTGTTTCTAATAAATACGGAATAGGTTTTTGGAAGCCAGGAGCTGGAATTATCCACCAAGTAGTACTTGAAAATTATGCTTTCCCAGGAGGAATGATGATTGGTACCGATTCTCATACTGTAAATGCAGGTGGTTTAGGAATGGTGGCTATTGGTGTTGGTGGAGCAGATGCTGTAGATGTTATGTCTGGAATGGCTTGGGAGCTTAAATTTCCTAAATTGATTGGAGTTAAGTTAACGGGTAAATTATCAGGATGGACAGCGCCAAAAGACGTTATTCTTAAGGTGGCTGGTATTTTGACTGTAAAAGGAGGAACTGGTGCTATAGTTGAGTATTTTGGAGAAGGTGCAACTTCTATGTCTTGTACAGGTAAAGGGACTATTTGTAATATGGGAGCCGAAATTGGAGCTACAACTTCTACTTTTGGATATGATGCTTCTATGGGGCGTTACCTGCGTTCTACAAATAGAGCCGATGTTGCCGATGCAGCAGATAAAATTGCTCCATATTTAACAGGAGATCCAGAAGTTTACGCAAACCCTGAAAAATATTTCGATCAGGTTATCGAAATTGATTTGTCTAAATTAGAGCCACACTTAAATGGACCTTTTACGCCAGATTTGGCTACTCCAATTTCTAAAATGAAAGAAGAAGCAATCAAAAATAACTGGCCATTACAAATTCAAGTTGGTTTAATAGGGTCTTGTACAAACTCTTCTTATGAAGATATTTCGCGTGCAGCTTCTTTGGCAAGACAGGTTGCAGATAAAAACTTAAAGACAAAAGCCGAGTTTACTATTACTCCAGGTTCTGAAGTAGTTCGTTCAACTATAGAAAGAGACGGATTTATCGATACTTTCCATAAAATTGGTGCAACTGTTTTTGCTAATGCCTGCGGACCATGTATTGGTATGTGGGATAGAGAAGGGGCAGAAAAAGAAGAAAGAAATACAATTGTTCACTCTTTCAATCGTAACTTCTCAAAGCGTGCAGATGGTAATCCAAATACGTTAGCTTTTGTAGGTTCTCCAGAGTTGGTAACAGCGATGGCGATTGCTGGTGATTTAGGCTTTAACCCATTAACAGATACATTAATCAACGAAGATGGCGAAGAAGTTATGCTTGATGCTCCAACAGGAGACGAGCTTCCTTCTAAAGGTTTCTACGCCGAAGATCCAGGATTTCAGGCTCCAGCAGCAGATGGTTCAAATGTACAAGTTGTGGTCAATCCAACATCTGAGCGATTGCAACTATTAGCTCCGTTTGATGCTTGGGATGGTAAAAATATTACAGGTGCTAAATTGTTGATCAAAGCATTCGGTAAATGTACAACCGACCACATTTCTATGGCGGGTCCATGGTTGCGTTTCCGCGGACATTTGGATAATATTTCTAATAATATGCTAATTGGTGCGGTAAATGCTTATAATCAAAAAACAAACTCAGTTAAAAATCAATTAACTGGACAATATGATGCTGTTCCTGCTGTAGCTCGTGCATACAAGGCAGCTGGAGTTCCGTCTATCGTAGTTGGAGATCATAACTACGGAGAAGGTTCTTCTCGTGAGCATGCTGCGATGGAGCCTCGTTTCTTAGGTGTTAAAGCGGTATTGGTAAAATCTTTTGCTCGTATCCACGAAACAAACCTTAAAAAGCAAGGTCTTTTAGGTTTGACATTTGCAAATGAAGCAGACTATGATAAAATCCAAGAGGATGATACTATTAACTTCTTAGATTTAACAGAATTTGCTCCAGGAAAACCATTGACATTAGAATTTGTTCATGCAGATGGCACCAAAGATATTATTTTGGCTAACCATACGTATAATGAAGGACAAATTGGATGGTTTGTTGCAGGTTCTGCATTAAACTTAATTGCGGCTGGAAAAGCTTAATTTTTAGATTTATATATTTTAAAATGCCCTGTTTTTACAGGGCATTTTTTATTATAATTAATTTGGCTTGCTAGTTTGCGGTAGATAAGCTCAAGCCAGATGATAAAACTTTGATGTGATTGAGTTGTGTTTTGTCAAATTCTTCTATGTCAATGCTGTAAATGTTTTGAGAAGGAGTGTTTGAGAAGTCATCTTGAAGAGTTCCGCCAAGTATGTATAATTTGTTGTTGTAATAATGCATGCTAGAACCTTTTAATTGAATATCAACCAGATATTCCTTTAATTGTTTTGTTTTAATATCATAAAGATATACCTGATTGTTTTCAAAGAAATAAATTATATTTTCATGAAAGGTTACAGCTGGTCTTTCTAATCCTGCAAATAATTCTCCTTCAGTCTGCCATTTTTCAGTTTTTAGATCAAAGGTTTCAATTTGAGATAAAGGGGTGTCATTGTTTCCGCCAATTAAATAAATTTTATCAGCTATTAGAACGCCCGAAGTTTCTTTGGCTACTGGCATACTTGCAAGTTCATACCAATAGCCAGAAGTGATGTTGTATAGGTGTACTTTATTTGTAAATGTCTTTTTGTCTTTATCATTCATTTTTATTGAGCCTCCAATTACAATTATATTGTCATTGTAGGTAAATGAAGCAGCATTAGATGCTTGATGTGGATTTGTTTTATCAATTGTAATGCTTTGTTTTTTAGTATCAAACACCTCGATCTCATTTTGTAAGTATTCGAAAATTCCATTGTCAGAGATTTTTTTTCCTCCTAAAATATAGATTTTACCGTCGTAATAATTGAGGTTGTGATAAGCTCTTTTTTTGAATTTTAGATTTGACTCTTCCCAGGAATTATTTTGTATGTCGTATACCAGTAATTTTTCTTTATAAGAGAAATAATTTGGATTATTGCGAATTTCTCGAAGGTAATCTTTTAAAGTAAAATCCGGTCGTTCTCGTTTGACTTTTTCCCAAGGATCTGTCTTATAGCTTGCATCTCCGCCTATAATATAGATTTTACTGTCTTGTAAAATTGATCCAAAAGAGGTAATTCTATATTGTAAAGGAGCTAATTTGGTTGTGTTCAGTTTAGATTTTAATCTTAATTTGTGATTTTTAGTAATAACTAAGCCTTCTAAATTTTCTATAGTTTCTTGCAGAAAAATTTTGAAGTCTGCTTTTTTTAAATCGCTTAAAGCAATTTTTATAGTGATAAATCCAATATGCGAAAATTGTAAACTATCTTGGTCTTTGAAATTAGAGGGGAGTTTTAAAGTGAATTCGCCATCGCTATTCGTTAAAGTTCCAAAACTTCCTGATATGCTAGTAATGTTAGTGTCTTCTAAAGCTGTTTTGTTTTTTTTAGAAAGAACCATTCCTTTTATAATTTGCGCATTTGTAATAAAAGGAAAGAAAATAATGAGATAGAATAGCTTTTTCAAAATATCTAGGTTTTTTATTAGGTTAAATTTAATAAAAAAATATATGTTTTGTAAAAAACTGCCTTTCAAAAAGTTGAATTAATTTCTATGCCGAGACTGTTAATTCGAGGTAAAATAATTGTTAAAAACACAGGTTTTTTTACATTAAAAAGTTAAATTCGCTTTTTAGGCAATATATTTGTCTTTTTTGAGTTCAGATTATGATATAACATTAAAAAAAGGGTAAAAACTTTTAAATAGGGAGTATGGTTTACAGGTTAATAATAGTATTGTTTTTTTTCAGTGTAGGAGCTTTGGCGCAGGATAATTTTATTAAGCACAAAATTTCACAAGGAGATAATCTTTCTGTTATTGCTAAAAAATATGGAGTAAAAGTAAAAGACATTGCAGACGCAAACCCAAATGCTCCTAAAATATTAAAACTAAATTCAACCCTTTTAATCCCGAATAAAAATAAAACCACTGCAAAAGTAAAGGCTAAAAATGTTGAGGTTGCAGTAAATAATAACACTTCTAATACTTCTGGTACTCATGAAGTAGCTTCTAAAGAAACGCTTTGGGGAATTTCTAAAAAATATAATGTCTCTGTTGATGATTTAAAGAAAGCAAATCCACTTTTGGAAACAGAAGGGCTGAAAATTGGACAGCAGATTATTATTCCTTCGGATGTAGCTTTAGTAAATGAAAAACCAATCGAAACTAATGCTGAGGTGGTATCGACAGATGTAGAGCTTATTAGGGAAGTGAAGTCGAAAGAAACAAAATATGGCATCTCAAAAGAATATGGTATTACAGTTGCAGAGTTAGAACGCCAGAATCCTTCAATTAAAGGGAAAGTTCCTGTTGGATATTTACTGAAAATTCGTGTTCCAAAAGAAAAAGCAGATGCAATCCAAGCAGCAAAAACATCGCAAGATACCAACGTCCAAACCGATATTTCTTCTAGTCAAATAGCAGAAGCAACTCAGGAAATAAAAAGAGATTCAACTCTTGTAAGAACGGGGAATTATTCTGTATTAATTGATCAGCTTATCGCAAGCGCGACAGAGAATATAGGCACGAGATATAGATCAGGGGGAACAACAAAAGCAGGTTTTGACTGTTCAGGATTAATGTTTTGTACTTTTGGCAATTTTGATATTAAACTTCCTAGAAGTTCAATAGAGCAATCTCGAATAGGGACAAAAGTAGCTTCAGACGAGGCGCAAAAAGGTGATTTAATTTTCTTTAGAACCAATGGTAGACGCCATATCAATCACGTGGGTATGGTTGTTGAAAATGTTGATGGTGAAATTAAATTTGTACATTCTTCCACTCACGGCGGCGTGATGATTTCTTCAACAAAAGAACCATATTACACAAGGGCTTTTTCTCAAGTAAACCGTGTTTTGAATTAAGCTTCAAGAAATACACTTTTCAATATCTCTAATCTAAAAGGTTTATTCCAGAAATCAGAGACATACTTGTTTTCTTTTACTTTCTTGATTTCATCGCTATCTAAAGTAGAAGAAAGAACAAAAATTTCAATATTTTGTTTTATATCTTCTGGCAGCTGATCAAATTCTTTCAAAAATTCAAATCCATCCATAATGGGCATCTGAATGTCTAAAAGAATAATCAATGGATTTTGGTTCTGATTTTTTAGTAACCAATTCATTCCTTCTTTTCCATTATTGGCTATATAAACAGGATTAATGTCGAGCCCTTTTTTAAGCAGTTTTTTAGTGACAAATTGATCAATCAGATTGTCTTCTATAATTACAAATTGAGATCTATACGGCATATGAATTTGGTATTGTTACTATAAATTTACTTCCAACTCTGTTTTCAGAAAAAACGGAAATATCTCCTCTAATATTTTCAACTGCTTCTTTTACGATATACAAACCTAATCCAGAGCCTTTGTTTTTGTTTGTTCCAAAATACATGTCAAAAATATTAGCTTTATGATCGTCATGAATCCCGATTCCATTATCGGATACTTCAATTTTATTTAAGCCTTCGCTAAAATAAGTTCTTATGGTTATAAACATTTCTTGTTTGTTGCAATCTGCATACTTTATGGCATTTGAAAGCAAGTTGTTGATAATGATTTTCAAACGAAGACCGTCGCTTTCAATTTGATCAACTAAAAGTTCTTGTGTAAATTTAATTCTGTTAGCATTTTCGATATGCATTAATTGTAAAATAGCTTCGTTACACAATTCTTTCAGGCTTACCGGTTCCATTATTACTTCTTTTCTTTTATTTTTAGAATAATCAATAATATCACTAATGAACTGATCTTGTCTGGCAAGACTTTGATGCATCATTTGTAAATAGTCTCGAACTTGTTCTACATCATCTTCCAATGCTGTTATTTCAATAAGACCTTTTAATGAAGTAATGGGAGATCTCAAGTCATGTGAGGCGCTGTAAACAAATCGGTCTAATTCGCGATTTACTATAATTAGGTTTTCATTTTTTACCTCAGTTTCTTTTTTTGAAATCAATAACCTTTTGACCATTATTGAATAATACAAACAAACACTGCAGATTATTATCAGAATGAAAAAGATGTTTGTAATAATGAGTAGATCCTTTATTTTTCGAGTTCCTTCGCCAAGTGTATTTGAGAAATTACGCTGATTAATGGTTAATTGGTCACTTATTGTACTAATTTCGTTTAAATATTTTTTTTCATCTTCTGGGCTTAATAAATTGCGCTCTATTTTGGCATTGATCTGCTGTCCGACAACAAATAAGTCAAAAATTAATTTATCTCCTTTTCCCCATTCTTTGATCGCTTTAGATAGAAAACTTACATCTTTAAAGTTGTCAAATAACCAGATAATATCATCAAGGTCATCTTCGTTATTTCTCCCAATCAGAAATCCCTTTCTTGCAATCTTATTATCTCCAGCTTTCAAAAGTGTAATTCTTGCAATGCCATCTCCTTGAGGCACTTTTAATTCTTCAAGATACAATTTCCATTGCATTGGGTTTTTGGTAAATAAATAAGTAATTAAATGTCTTGATGCATCTTTTTGTCCTTTTGAATAATGTGATTCTCCGTTGACATATGCTCTGTTGGCCGATAAGATTTTAATCGTGAAAAAATTGATGCAGATTAATAATGCACAGGAAATAAAAACAATTAAAATAAGGATGAAAACATTTGGGAAACGAAAGTTTTTTAAAGCTTGCAGTTTAGACATAATCTTAAAATTAGTAGGTTGATAAAAAAGTTTCCTTTTCGTGTTTTTTACAGATTTAATCAAAGAAAAACGGGGAAATTGGTCTTTGTAAACATTAAACACTTGTTAAGATATTTTGCTATTTTTAATTGCTGTTAAAATGATTCTCTCAAATATAATAAAAATTATCTTATAGTTTTACTAAAAATTATGACGTTTAAATGGAAATATTTCTATTTAGAATGTTTTTGTTTAAGTATTTGGGGTTTAGTTTGTTATTTTTTTTAATTATATTATTGTATTCGTTTTGAGATTAAAAAATGAATTTTTAATCTAATTTGAAGGAAGGAAAAAGAGTAAATAGGCGTGTTAAAATAACACATGAAAAAACTTGCTTTTTGTTTAAATATTGAAACTGTATAATTTGAATCGTTTCATTAAAATGTAGCATAAATAATTAATCGTCTAAAAGCATAAATGGACGGAACAATAGGAAAGTAATTATCTATTCTTTTCTTAAATTCAGCTGTTAAGATTGCAAATTCGTGTTCTTTTAGCCTTTCTTGATAAACAGTTAAGGCTGAGCCTGAAATAAAGTCAAAAAAAGCATCCTTTTGATTCGAAATTATCGGATATACTTTTTCATAAAGGACTAAATCTTTGCCGCCATTTTCAAAAAGAATTCTAGCGTATTTATCTAAAGTTAAAACAGGAGAAGGACGTGTCCAATTTTTGAGATTGGAGGCAAAAGGCTCTTCCTGTACCAATTGCAAAAGAATTTTATTGAGAATGTTTTCATTTTGTTGCGGCATCTGAACGGCCAATTGTCCGCCTGGATTTATTCGGGAGATAATTTTCGGAAAAAGTTCGTTGTGATTATCAATCCATTGTAAAGCCGCATTCGAAAAGATCAAATCCCATTTGGTTTCGTCGTTGATTTGTTCTAAGATCGTTTTTTCTTTAAATTCAAGATTTTCTTGCACTGGAGCTTTTGCCAACATTTCGGCAGAATTGTCAATGCCAAGAACAAACGGATTTGTTAGTTTTTGATGCAGTTTTTGGGTAAGTTCACCCGTTCCGCATCCGAGATCTATAACTTTCAAATTGGGTTTGTCAACAATATGACTTGTAAGATCGTCAAAAGGTTTAGAACGTTCTTCTTTAAACTCATTGTATTTTTTCGGATCCCAAGTCATGATATTGTTTTTATTTTAAAAATAAGGAAAAATTTCTTTAATCCTTTGTGTAAAGGATAGAAAGATAGAGTGAAAAGGCTCTTCAAAAGGATACGCCCAAAAGATTTTAATAAAGATTTGGGGCAAATATTGATAAATATGGTCTTTTTTAAGAATTTATGGAATTAAGAATTTAAAGATTAAGATTTCAGAAAAAAGTATATCTTTAGCCAACCTAAACCAATAAAAATGCAAGAAAACGACCAAGAACATTTTAAAAGAGAACTCGGACTTTTAGACGGAACCATGCTTGTGGTTGGCTCTATGATTGGATCCGGGATATTCATTGTAAGCGCCGATATTGCCCGACAAGTAGGCTCGGCAGGATGGCTTACACTAATCTGGCTTTTGTCCGGATTTATTACAGTTGTCGCAGCAGTTAGCTATGGCGAATTGAGTGCGATGTTTCCAAAAGCTGGTGGACAATACGTTTACTTGAAAGAAGCTTATAACAAACTAATTGCCTTTTTGTACGGATGGAGTTTTTTTGCAGTTATTCAGACTGGAACTATTGCGGCTGTAGGAGTAGCTTTTTCTAAATTCGCAGCTTATTTGTATGAACCGCTTAGCGATGAAAATATTCTTTACGAATTGGGAGCTTTTAAACTGAATGCAGCTCAGCTTGTCTCAATTTTGACTATTATAATTCTGACTTTCATTAATAGCCGTGGTGTAAAAAATGGAAAAATTCTACAAACTGTTTTAACGATAATTAAAATTTTATCGCTTCTTGGATTAGTTGTTTTCGGATTAACACTTGCTGCGAAAGCTTCTGTTTGGGATGCAAACTGGGCAGACGGATGGAGCACAAGAACATTTGACAAAGAAAGCGGATCATGGCTGCCAATTAGTGGAACAGCTTTAATTTCTGGAATTTCGGCTGCAATGGTTGGATCTTTATTCTCTAGTGATGCTTGGAACGGTGTGACTTTTATCGCTGGTGAAATTAAAAATCCTAAACGAAATGTAGGTCTTAGTCTTTTTCTAGGAACTTTTATTGTAACCTCTCTATATGTCGTAACAAATCTTATGTATTTGGCTGTAGTTCCGTTTGATGAAATAGCAACAGCAAAGTTCGATCGTGTTGCAGTTGTGGCTTCAGATTATATTTTTGGAAATATCGGAGCCTTGATTATCGCAATTATGATTATGATTTCGACTTTTGCTTGCAACAACGGATTAATTATGGCGGGTGCGAGAGTATATTATACAATGGCAAAAGACGGTTTGTTTTTCAAAAAAGCAGCTGTTTTAAATAGTTCGAGCGTTCCTGCTTGGGCACTTTGGGCGCAGTGTATTTGGGCTTCGGCTTTGTGCTTGACAGGCAAATATGGAGATTTGCTTGATTTTGTAATTATCATCGTATTGATTTTTTATATTCTGACCATCTACGGAATTTTCATTTTAAGAAAAAAGATGCCAGATGCAGAAAGACCTTATAAAGCATTTGGATATCCATTTTTACCAATGCTATATATTGTTGTAGCGTCGGCAATTTGTATTTCGTTACTAATTACAAAATTCTCTACATGTGGTTGGGGAGTGTTGATTATGTTAACTGGAATTCCAGTTTATTACTTAACGAAACCGAAAGAAGAATAGATTCAAAAATTTCAAATTTTATCTATAAAAAAGTGCCTTTTATTGCAAGGCACTTTTTGTTTTTTTAATTGTTTGTATTCGATAAATCATTGTCAATTCTCTCTGTGGTAGGTCTGAGAAATATCAGATAAACTAAGATCAGAATTCCAAATAATATAAAATCGGGTTTTAAAATTAAAATCAAAAAAGCGGCGCCTTCAAGAACCGCCCATCGCATAATAGAGGCAGCTTGATATATTGGCATTTTATATTCGAGTTTTAACTTTGGATCAATCTGCTTTAATTGTGTTTTAAATAATATATTGCTTAAAACAATTGCTAGAATCGGAATAGCAAGATATATTATTGAAGCTGTATCAATGACAGGTACATGTAGCGTTTCAAGTGAAAGATCTCCAATAATGTAATAAGCGATGATGGTTCCTGCACAAATGGCGAGATGGATAATTTGTAAAGTTTTGATTTTTTCATTCATGGTTTGGTTTAGATTTGAGGTTAACTTTATGCAAGTTAAGATTAATTACTTTTAAATAAACAGTTTATGATATTGGTTTTAGTGAATAGTATAGCCATAAACAAAAAAAAGACACTATAATTAGTGTCTTTTAAATGTAAATAATCGTTGTAAACTCAGGTTATATTTCAACCGGCTCATCAACAGATTTTATAGTTGAATTAATAATAGACAAAGTAAGCGGATCGGTTTCTCCAGAGAAGAAAGCCTCCAAAATTTCCTGAAATATAGGATTTGCATTTTCTACCAATGAAAATAAAGTCATGCAAGAACGTAATTTTCGTGCATCTAAGTCACCAAAAATTCCATCAGCCGATTTCATCTTAAAGGTTAATAATAACTCTGAAATTTCAATCAAATGTTTTCCTAAAATAGGATGCTCCAAATAATCTGTAGCTTCTTTTAAATCATTAATGGCATAAAGATTTGCAGTATCACTTTTACCCAATCCTTTAATTTGAGGAAAAATAAACCACATCCAATGCGTCTCTTTTTTCCCCTTTCCGATTTCAGAAAGAGCAGTAAGATAAAGTTTGTTTTGCGCATCTAAGAAGCGCGCTAAATCGTTGTTTGAATAAGCCATTACGGTATTATATTTTTTTAAAAGGTTGCAAAAATAGTAAAAAAGGAAGGTTCAGCCTAATAAAACGTTCATACAATCAGTATTTTAACTTTTTTCGACAGAATTTTCCTCATAGGGATTAAGCTAATAAATCAGCTAGTTTTTAGTTCTGAATGTATTACGTATTACGTTGCGTTTGTCTGAATGTTAAATTTATTCTGGGTAAAACTTTACGTGCCGTTTTCGGAACATGATGCTGCCAAAAACTATTCGTAGTTCCCGCCATCAGTAGAAAAGAACCATGATGAAGCGGAATTTCAACTAACGGAATATCCTTTCTAAATTTATGGCGAAGTTTAAACATTCGGGTTTCTCCAAAAGTGACCGAGGCTATAATAGGATCTTTACCAGATTTGTCTTCTCGGTCGCTATGCCAGCCTACACCGTCTTTTCCGTTTCGATATAAATTTAACAGAAGACTGTTAAAATCAAGCTGAGTTTCTTTCTCCACGCGGCCTCTGATTTTTAACAATTCATACGTCCAGTCAGGTCCGTTTGGATCTGCCCCTTCGTTGTCTTTATCTTCATACCATGCAATCATTCTGGGAACAGTATAGGTTTTATCATAAATTTCCATTTCATATTCTCTCCATTTCGTTTTGCGCAGTATTCTTTCATAAAAAGAATCTGATTCTTCTTTACTGAAGAAATTTTCAATCAGAATTAGTTCGCAATCTGGAAGATCAAATATTTTTTTACCTCCGTGTCCAGTGGTAAATAATTCGGTGTCGGTAAATAGTGTCATAATTTTGATTTTTACAGCTCTATTTTTCTCTAATTTGATTTTAGACTAAGAAATGCTTTTTAAAGAATACTTTTCTAGGATGCTTTTCTGCATAAGAAAAAATCAGTTGCTCAATGTATTGATTGCTTTTATAAGGCGTAACATAATTTTTTACGTCTGAAGGCTCATGAATTGAAACATCTGAAGGAAGATATCCCATACCATAAAAATGTCCATTTTCAATCCAAATGCAACTGCGTTCTTCTTTTGATTTTCCTTTGTCGATAATGGCAAAAGAAGGTCTGTTATTCAATAGATAATCAATGGCATTATCGACTTGTGCATTATGCATTATAGCTTCGGGCAGACTTTGCACATTATTATTGTAGAAAAACTCTCCGTCCTCAGATTTTGAATATTTGCAGAAACGATGATCGATTTCAAAACGTTCAGCAAGGTTTCGAAGTAAATTAATGCCTTCATGCAAACTACTGAATTCGTGAATGCAAACCTGAAATTTACTCACTTTTCCAATGGCAAGATATTTATAGCCATTTCTAGCTTCGTATTGATAAATCCCAAATTTGGCTTCAAAACGTTTTAAAGCCCTGTTATAAGTTGGCCAGAGTTTTTTGATTTCGGTACATTCTAAAAGAAGCGCCATTAATTCGGTAGCGCAGATTTCAAAAGAAATTCCGTGAATATCTCGTAAAAAGTGCTGTCTTTGCGGATTTATATTGTTACCAGTAAAATGAGATGCTACACGTTTCTTTACATTGATGGCTTTTCCAACATAAATCACTTTTTTTTGCTGATTATAAAAGTAATAGACACCTGGTTTTTCAGGCAAATTATTAAAGTCATCAGGTGGAAGATTAGGAGGCAAACGCTGATCTTGTGCTGTTTTTTTGATCATTTTCTCGATTTCTCCGGCGTCATCCCATTCTAATAAAAGTGAAAAAAGCAAAGCAGTTGCATCGGCATCTCCGCCGGCGCGGTGTCTATTTTCTAAATTGATATTTAAAGAATTGCAAAGATTCCCTAAGCTATAAGAACCCAATCCCGGTTTGATTTTTCGTGCGGCACGAACGGTGCAAAGTTTTTTAGCAGACCATTTGAAACCTGACTGTTCCAACTGATGATGAACGAATGAATAATCGAAATTGACATTATGTGCAACGAAAATACGATCAGTAAGCATTTCCAAAACTTTCTCTGAAATATCATCAAAGATTGGCGCATTGGCTACCATTTCGTTATTAATACCCGTTAATCCAAAAATAGAAGGAGGTATGTCCTGTTCAGGATTTACAAGTGTTTCATAACGATCTAGCACATTTTTACCATCATGAATAATGATCGCAATTTCTGTAATGCGGCTGCCACTGGCATTTCCTCCTGTGGTTTCAATATCGACTATAGCATATTCCGTATTTTTCATCTTTATATAACGTAAGTTGTTCTTTAGTTATTTAAAATTTAACACATAGATTTAAAATTAAAATTGGCATCTCTACAAGCTAATAAACTATTTTTCTATGTGTTAAATCATTGTACTTATTTAAAATTTCATTCGGTGTCTCGGCAGATTAATTTCATGTCCTTGCGGATAAGGCGCACGATGCGTCAAACTCACATCTTCTTTTATCTGATTTTGTGTTCTGTATTGATCTTTAGAATCCATATAACGAGGATCTGGAATAAAAGGCATCTTAGCCATTTTTAGAATCGTAATGGTAGGAAAATGGTAATCAACCTCAACATTTCCTAACAAAAGATAACAGCCTCCTCCCTGAAACGGATGTTTAGCAAGACTATCTGGAAAATGTGCTGTATCAAAATAAGTGCCTTCATGATCGATCCAAGTTCCAAAATACATGATGCCTTTTTTTGTTGGTACGTGTTTTCTGGAAATGAGATACGCCAGCATTCTGACTTGTTTTTTATGATATTGAACCAAATCTTTCGCCATGACATCTCCACGGTGTTTGGTTTGTAAAAGATCAAAAACAGTACACGAAACGGGGAAACTTAAAAGCTCAATTTCATCAAAAGCATCTTCAAAAATGGAGCGTTCCAATTTTGGAAGCTTGTATTCTTTAACGGGTTCTTGCAGTAATTTTAAATCTCTATTTTCAGGTTTAAAATTATTCAACAGCAGACTGGCAGTTACCAAAAGCTGATTTTTTGTTTTTCCTGTAAAACGAAAAGCATCAATAAAAATGAGAGTTTTAACGCCTTCAATTCCAATTGGAATTCGATTGATAAAATCTTCCAGAGAACTAAAATCTCCTTTTTTATTTCGGTCTTCTTCAATCAAATGAGTGATTTTAGATTCCAGACTTTGAATGTGCATAAAACCTAAATAAATATCGGTACCATATAAAGTCGTTTGATATTCGCTTTTATTCACACACGGATTATGAATCGTTCCGCCAGACATTCGCGCTTCATGTACATATACTTCGGTTCTGTAAAATCCGCCTTGATTGTTGATTACCGCTGTCATAAATTCCACAGGATAATTGACTTTCAAGTATAAACTCTGATAACTTTCAACTGCATAAGAAGCTGAGTGTGCCTTGCAAAAAGAATATCCTGCGAAAGATTCAATTTGGCGATAAATTTCCTGACTCAAAGTTTCAGGATGCCCTTTTTGAGCACAGCTCGCAAAGAAATTATCTTTTACTTTTTGCAACGCTTCCAAAGATCTTCCTTTTCCCGACATGGCACGACGAAGAATATCGCCGTCAGGAGCGGGAAGTCCGCCGTAATGCTGGGCAATTTTAATGACATCTTCCTGATAAACCATAATGCCGTACGTTTCACCGAGATGTTCCCTGAAAACTTCATGAAAATACTCAAATTGAGTTGGGTTATTATGACGGAAAATATACTCTTTCATCATTCCCGATTGTGCTACTCCAGGACGAATGATAGATGAAGCGGCGACAAGAATTTTATAATTATCGCAATTTAAACGGCGCAGTAAACCACGCATAGCAGGGCTTTCGATATAAAAGCAGCCAATCGTATGGCCTTTTGCTAAATAAGTATTGCAAACCGCTTCGTCTTTAGAAATCGAAGTATCTCGAATATTAACTTTTATGCCTCGGTTTTTGGCAATCAGTTTTACGCTGTCATCAATATGTCCTATGCCTCGCTGACTTAGAATATCAAATTTGTCGAAACCAATTTCTTCGGCAATGTGCATATCAAAAAGTACGATTGGAAAACCTTTTGGAGGCATTTCCAGAGGTGTATAATTCGTAATTGGTTCTTCAGAAATCAGAATTCCACACGCATGCATACTTCGTTGGTTGGGATATTTCTGCATCATTTTTCCGTATTCCTGAACCAGTTTTACAATTTTGTTTGTTGGATGAAGTTCTTCCGGATTTTTTGCCAAAAGATCTAATTCTTCTTTAGGAAGTCCGAAAACTTTTCCAACTTCTCTAAAAATAGAACGGTATTTAAACTCGACATTTGTGCCGCAAAACGCTACATGATCTTTGCCATATTTTTTGAAGATATATTCCAGAATTGTGTTACGTTCCTGCCAGCTCCAATCAATATCAAAATCAGGTGGTGTTTTACGGTTGAGGTTTAAAAAACGTTCAAAATACAAATCGAGTTCTATGGGACAGATATCGGTAATTCCGAGACAATAGGCAATGATGCTGTTGGCACCGCTTCCGCGACCAATGTGCATAAAACCTTGGCTATTGCTATATTGAATAATATCCCAAGTGATTAAAAAATAACCGCTGAATTCTAATTCATCAATAACTTTTAATTCTTTTTCGACGCGAGCTTTTGCTTCAATATTTTCGTTTCCGTAACGTTTGTAGAATCCTTCCCAAGCCAATTCGGTTAGTTTTTCTAAATCTTTTTGACGGTTTTCAGTATAAAACTTTTTATTTCTTTTTGCTGAAAAATCATATTGAAAATTACAATCGTCAATGATACGTTGTGTATTCAAAATGATTTCAGGATATTTTTCATAAAATGGCAGAATCGATTCTACAGGTTTCATTACATCAGAAACTTTGCAATAATCAGCTTCTGTAAGTTTCGATAAAATAATATTCGTATCAATAGCACGAAGTACTTTATGCAGATTGTATTCTTTTTTATTTCTAAAAGTTACAGGTTGTAAAATCACCATTTTGGAGATTTTATTTTTATGTTTTGAAGTCAGAAGACTCGAAACTTCTTCAGGACGAACTCCGATAAATTCATTTTCAAAAAGTGTTTCAGGAGCATTTTCTAAAGTATAGATCACAAAAACCGATTCGAATTTTGGAGCACGCAAAGGCAAAGTTTCTCCGCTGAAATTATATTCAGTTAAAAAGCGATTCATTTCAGCTAAACCTTCAGCATTTTTAGCGAGGCCAATATATCGGAATTCATGATTGTATCGAAATTCCATTCCAATCAAAGGTTTAATTCCTTTTTCCTGACACGCTTTTATAAAATCGTAAATTCCGGTAACAGTATTAATATCGGTCAATGCCATTGCTTTTATACCATGTAAAACGGCTTCGGCAATCAAATCCTTAAGCGGAATCGTGCCGTAACGTAATGAATGATAAGAATGGCAATTGAGATACATTATTTCTTGCGTTTTAAAATTTCGTCTTTAGTATTTGGTTTAAAATGAGCTCCAGCACAGCGCATTACGGCATCAAAACCATAACGGCTTTTCATTTTATCCATCGCTTCATAAAGTGATAACATTTCCTGAGTATCTTCAAAAAGATCAATTTGATAAGTGCCTCGAACCAATCCGCTAAAGCGAACGCCAATCAAACGCAGGCGCATACGACGCTGATAAACTTTCTCAAAAAGTTCTATTACGTTTTTAGTCAAAATATGATCGGCTGAAGTATAAGCTACTCGGCATTGTTTGGTTTCAGTATCAAAATTGGCGTAACGTATTTTAACGGTAACAGTCGAAGTCAGCCATTGTTCTGCACGCAGCTGAAAAGCCAGTTTTTCGACCATTCCTAATAATATTCTTCTGAGTT
Source organism: Flavobacterium sp. LPB0248 (assembly GCF_013388355.1). Classification (GTDB taxonomy): domain Bacteria; phylum Bacteroidota; class Bacteroidia; order Flavobacteriales; family Flavobacteriaceae; genus Flavobacterium. The sequence continues at coordinate 1,426,792 of NZ_CP058246.1, read as the reverse complement.
TTGCAAGATCGATAGTATCTTGCGAAAAAGTCGTTTCAGTAGAAATGGATTTTCTTTCGGTATAAGGTTCAACAGGAGTATGATCGATTCCGTGCGCTTTTTTCCAAAGTTCGAGACCATTTTTACCAATCATTTGCTGTAAAACCTCAGCAGGCATTTCTGCCAAAGTCTGAATTTTACGAACGCCAATTCGAGATAAAAGCTGAAAAGTCACAGAGCCCACCATTGGGATTTTCTGAATCGAAAGCGGATTTAAAAAGTCCTGAACTTTTTGTTCCGGAATTTCAAGATTCCCAACAGGTTTGCCCTCTCCTGTTGCAATTTTAGAAACGGTTTTGTTGATGGATAATGAAAAACTGATTGGAAGTCCGGTTTCCTTAATGACTTTTTGAGCCAGTTCATTTGTCCATTTATAACTGCCATGAAATTTGTCCATTCCGGTAATGTCCATATAAAATTCATCGATGCTCGCTTTTTCTAAAACAGGCGCTTTTTCCTGAAGAATTTCGGTAACATCATGAGAAAGTTGCGAATATAATTCCATGTCGCCTTTCATCACTTTTGCGTCAGGACAAAGTTTTAATGCCATACGAATTGGCATCGCAGAACGCACTCCATATTTACGGGCTTCATACGAACAAGAGGCCACAACACCGCGGTCTCCGCCACCTATAATAAGCGGAATTCCATTGAGTTCAGAGTTGGTGCGTCTTTCGCAGGATACAAAAAAGGTATCCAAATCCATATGTACAATTGCCCGTGCCATTTTTTCCTTTTGTTTTTGTATGGAACAAAATTAGCACAGGTGATAACATTTTTTTGTATATTTGCTGTTCCAAATTATAACAAATTAATTATGTCCTTATTTTCAGACAACATCAGAGCACTAAGGGTTAAGCATAAAATATCACAAGAAAAATTAGCTGAAAACCTAAGTATTACAAGAGGAAGATACGTGAAATACGAAGACGGAACTTCGGAAGCACCGTATGACATTTTAAAGAAGATTGCATTATATTTTCATATGAGTATCGACTTGATATTATCTGTCGATATCCGTAAAATTGATGTGCAAAATTTGATAAAACTGGAAGGCAACCGACTTATTTTACCCATTCAAGTGGATAGTTTTGGAGAAAATTTTATTGAAATTGTATCTCAAAAAGCAAAAGCAGGTTATCTAAACGGATATGCTGATCCAGAATATATTGAAAGCTTACAGCAGATTACTCTTCCGTTTTTAGGTCCTGGAAAACACCGCGGATTTCCCGTTGAAGGCGATTCAATGCCTCCACACGAAGATGGTTCGATTATTATTGGCCGTTATGTAGAAAAGCTGGGAGAGGTGATGGACGGCAAAACCTATATTCTGATTACTAAAAATGAAGGAATGGTTTATAAGCGTCTCAATAAAAACAAAAAGAATAGTTTGGTTTTAGAATCTGACAACAGCTTTTATCCGAATTATGAAGTGAAAGCTTCTGATATTTTGGAAATATGGGAATACGAATGCAATATCGGCCGTTCAGACAAAAAACAAGAAACGACAGAAACTGGAGAAATGAAAGATTTACTTTTAGAATTGAAAAGGGAAGTTCGAGAGATTAAGAATAATACTTCGAATACTTAGAGGGGCATTAACTATAAAAATTAAAAATTAATGATATTTATTGTTTATACAGGCACAGTAAGTTTTATAACAAGAACAGAATTAACACTTGCAGAGTGGGATAAACGATTTTATAATTTTTTAAGAGTTGTTGGTTTTATTAGTGATGAAGAATTTCTGGATGAACTACGATTTTCATATCGTGTTGATGAAAAAACTGTTGAAGAGATTAATGAAATAATAAATAAAAAGAATTTTATCAGTATTAGAATTACAAGCAAAGCTTTTGAAGGCTTTCGATATGCTGAAAACTATTTAGATTTTACTACTATAGAAGGGCAGATTTTATATTTTGAAGATTGGAATTTTATATTTCGAGTGTTTGATGAAGAATATTTTCTTTGGTGTTTTTTAGGCGGAATAGCAGATGTTCAAAGAGAAATTAAATTAAGCGAAGAGGATATCAAAAGATATAAAGAAATAGGTTTAGCGCAGATAGATTATTTGATTGATAATTTACAGAAAATGGATTCAATCGAATATGAAAAAGCAATTGCCGAAAATAGGAAATTACTTTAAATAGATACTTTAATGAACATCCAAAAAGCTAAAACAGAAGATCATATTCGTTTAACGGAAATTACCAAAAAATCAAAAGCGTATTGGGGATATTCGGATGAGCAAATGGAGAAGTGGAATAATAATCTAACAATCACAACAATAGATTATATCGAAACAAATCCTGTTTTTAATTTGGTTCATGAAAATCAGATTATTGGATACTATTCTTATTTAAAATTAGAAAACAATCAGGTAAAATTGGACAACTTATTTATTTTACCTGAATATATAGGGAAAGGATTTGGTTCTTTTTTAATGAATGATTTTTTGGAAAGAATGCGAAATGAAAAATGTCAAAAAATCATTTTAGATTCAGAACCAAATGCCGAACAATTTTACCAGAAAATCGGATTTATAAAAATCGGAGAATTTGAAACTTCAATAAAAAATAGATTCATGCCGATTATGGAAATGAAGCTATAATTCGGGAGTTTATTTTAAATCAATTTTCAATTGCATTTCATTTTTCATATGCAATAACGCTTCAGCATTTCCCATGGCATCATCAACGGGATTATGCGTATGTTCCGTTTTTCGAAGATGTTTCCATTGAGCAAAAGTATCATTTACTAAACCACAGTATAAATCGCCTATTCTTCTTGATGAATATCCAAAAGGATTTCTATTTAAAAAATGATGGAAATACCAGCAGATAAACATCCAGTCAAAACCATTATTATCGCTAATAAATATTGGCCTTCCTTTTGAATTTTCTTTTATCCATTCTTCAAAATTTAGCATCACCGTTTTAGGATCATCAAACTCTAAAGTTGTTTCTCTGTCGAAACCTGAAATTGCTAAAGCTTGCGGATCAAACTTATCGGAAATAGGTTTCAGTTTGCCATAAAATGTTTTGTCTAATTTGTCATTTACAATGACGGCACCAAAGGATATCATAGAATAATCTCCCGGAATCGGCCCATCTGATTCGATATCTACAACTATATAACTCATTTAATTTTTGATTTGTTTTTCTAACAAACTTAAAATATTAAATAAAGAATAATAGCATTTTAGAACAAATTATAAATTAAAAAACCTTCGCAAATCCTAATCCATATTGCTGTCCATTATAAAAAGGCATTATCATAGAAGTAGATTTATTTTCGGCTGATGATTTGAATAGCTTTTTAGTAATATATGGATTAATCCAATATGCAATTTTGGTACTTAAAATCCCGATTCCAGCTCCAGCAGCAACATCAGTTAACCAATGGCGGTTGTTGTAAATTCTAAATAATCCCGTTCCTGTTGCAACGGCATAACCAGCAATTCCGTACCAAATCGATTTATCTTTATATTCTTGATATAAAAATTCGGCACCCATAAACGCAGTTGCAGTATGTCCGGAAGGGAAGGAGTTATTCGAACTTCCGTCTGGTCTTTCTTCGTGTACAATCGATTTTAAACTCAAAACCGTTGTAGCCATAATTGCATACGAAGTTATAAGTATTACAGAACGGTCGCGCATATTGTTCTTACCCTTTACACCAAAAGCATTTAAAGCATAAACCGATACTGCAGGCGCATATTGCGAAAAGTCATCAATGGTAATTTTGTTATCAATATCTTCCGTGACCTCATTTTTGATTTGTGAATTAAAACTCAGCAATTGATCACTTTCAAGTCCAATAACACCATATCCAATTAATACACCCGGAATGATCAATTGTTTGTAATTGAATTTTAGCTGATGTGAAGTACTGTCAATTTTTGTAATCGAATCGTTTTGCTGTGCATTTGCAGAAAAAAATCCGAGTAGAAATACCAAAAAAATAGCTTTGAAGGACATCTTTATTTTTGTTTTTGTTGCAATAATAACGAATCTCTAAATGAACTATTTTTCGCTTAATTGAACCTTAAGCGAATATTAATTTCTTGGTTTTAAATGGGGTATTTGAATTAAGATTGACTAAACACTTAGATAGTCAATTACTATTTTATTTTTCTTTTTTCAGGATTTTGACGATTGTCCCAAAAAGATATTATTTCTATTTGATCGTTATTAATCTCATAAAAAATCAAATAGATTTTCATTGGAATAACACGAGTAATTTTATTAGAAGTAAGCCTTCCTATGAACTCATTATTAAAAAGAGCTTCTAATAAATCTTCAACTTCTTCAAGAATTTTTAAGCTGTAATCAGAATTTCCATTCCTTAAAACATAAAACTCAAGAACATTAGAAAATTCAAGTTTAGCAAGATCAGACCAGATTATTTCTTTTTTAGCCATTCTCTCATCTCTGAAATTACATCTTCATTTTTATGAAATTCGCCATTTTTTATTTGATTCCGACTTGTTTCAATAGAAGATTGCTGCTCAGGATTTAATTCATATAAAGACTGTTCTGAAGAATCAAAAATAGTTTGAAGCGCTTTTAAAAAATTCATGTCTTTAGAATCTCTAATTCTAGAGATTAAATTTTCTTTTATTTGCGCTGTCATGTCCATGTCAAATTCTTTTAATACTCAAAATTAAAGATTTATTTTCAAAATACTGTTAAATAATTTATACTTTCAACGAAAACCAAAACGTACTTCCTAATCCCAAATTACTTTCAACCCCAACACTGCCATTTTGAGCTTCAATAAATTCTTTACTGATTGCTAAACCTAATCCTGTTCCAGATTTCTGACTTCCTGGAACTTGAAAATATTTGTCGAAAACTCTGTCTTTATATCTTGTGTCAATTCCTTTTCCGGTGTCGATAACCTGAAAAACCATTTGATTATTTTCTTCTTTTAATTTAATGAGAATCGTACTCTTTTCAGACGAATATCTGATGGCATTAGATAAATAATTAATCAAAACCCAGCCCGTTTTTTCGGCATCGGCTTTTACGTTTTTGAGGTTTTCATCGGCATCAACAACTAACTGAATTTGTTTTTGATCTGCCTGAACTTTTACAGCTTCTACAGCATATTTTATAATTTCATGCGGATTGCTTTTACCAATATTCAGCTGAATATTTCCAGTTTCCAATTGTGATAAATTGAGTAATTCACCCGTGATTTTCAACAATCGTTGACTATCATCTTTTATACTTTCAACCAATTGTTTCTGATCGTCGTTCATATCGCCCGTTTTTCCATTTTCAAGCAATTGAAGACTTAATTTTATAGAGGCAATTGGCGTTTTTAATTCGTGCGAAACGGTGGCAATAAAATTCGTTTTAGCAAAATCCAATTCTTTAAAAAGCGTAATATTTCGCAGAATAATTACATCACCAATATTAATTTCTTTTTCTTCGCCAGTTGGCGTTATGGTTATGTTGTGAATCTCTTTTTCGAAATAACTCTCTTTTCCGTGCGCATAAATTTTAAGAGGCTGTTTTTTAGGAGTTTCAGTTTCTTTCAGAATTAAAGAACGAATCAAATCATTAGAAACGGCTAATTGAGAAGTAGGTTTTCCAATAATGTCTTCAGATTTTAGACCAATAATTTTCAGTGCTTCATCATTCGCAAACAAAACAATTCCTTCGTTATCCAAACCAATAATAGGATCGTTCATATTATTGATCAGAGTTTCTAGTCTTTTTTTCTCAAAAAGAAGTTTATAAACATTGCTGTCATGATATTCTTCAAGCTTTTGTGCCATCGTATTGAATGATTTTGCAAGATCACCAAATTCGCTATGGCTCGTAAAATGAACTCTTTCAGAATAGTTTTTATTCGCAATTTCTTTAATACTCAGCGTTAATTCTCTAATCGGATTGGCAATGTTATTAGGTAGATTAACCAATAAATTAAAAGCAATCAGAAAGCATAAAGTTCCCACAATGGCGATCGATAAATTAGCTGTTTCAGCCGAATGTTTGGCAATGTCACTTTTCTGTTTTATAGCGTCAAGATTCAGCTTCATAATTGCAAAAATGTCTTGACGAATCTGCACTTTTATAGTTTCGTTAGAATTGTTTTTGGACAAAAGAGCAAAACTCGCTTTAAGTTTTTCAGTAGCTTGTTTTTCGCCTGGTTCAGTGATATTTTGAGTCTGCTTTTCGAGATTCTCCTCAAAACTCTGAATCGTTTCTGTTGAGCCCGATTTCATTCCATCTAAAGCAAAAATCATGTTTCTAGAATATTCCAACGTATTGTAATTGGATTTCAGAATATTCTCGGTGTCTTGCTTAATCAAAAAAACAGAATAAGCACTCACTAAAGAGAGAATGATGATCATCAAAAATAACAATCCAACACCCAGATTCAATTTGGTTTTAATTCTCATATTTTATTTTTTGTGTAAAATGTTGTTTGTAAGATGTGAAACGTAAAATGTAAAAGAAAATCACATTTTACAAAAAACATCTCACATTTTACGAGAGTATTACAAGATCAACATTTGACAAAGACAGTTTGTTTAGCAAACGTCTAAAAATTGTTGTAGACAAAATTACTTTAAACAAATTAAAATGTGGTTTCCCAATACACACAGTTGTAATTTGTTTTTCTTCTACCGTTGTTAAAATAGCATCTGTAATATTTGAATTTTCCAGTTTAATAACTTCCGCACCTAATTGCACAGCGAGTTTAAAGTTATTAATTAAATGTCTTTGTTTATCAAGTGCAATCCTATTGCTGCTTTCTTGTGGAGTTTCTACATACAAAACATACCAAGAACCATTATAATAACTGGCTAATCTTGCTGCTTTTCTAATTATAATTTTGGCTGTTTTATCATTGCTGCTTATGCACGCCAGTAATTTTTCATGTCGTAAAGCATGCAGATTAGGAACTTCATTTTCAACTTTTCGAACCACCTGACTTGCGACTTCTTTTAAAGCCAATTCACGCAATTGCAGAATTTGTTCCGATTTGAAAAAGTTCGCTAACGCGGTCGGAATTTTATCTGCCGTATAAATTTTTCCTTCTTTCAGACGTGCAATCAAATCTTCTGATGTCAAATCGATATTTACAACCTCATCAGCCAATCGCAAAACATTGTCGGGAATGCGTTCCTGAACATCAATGTTAGTAATTCTTTTTACGTCTTCATTTAAACTTTCAATATGCTGAATATTAACCGCCGAAATTACATTTATTCCAGCTTCTAGAATTTCTAAAACATCTTGCCAGCGTTTTTCGTTTTTGCTTCCTTCAACGTTCGTATGCGCCAATTCATCAACAATAACCACTTCCGGTCTAAGGTTGATGATCGCCTGAACATCGAGTTCTTCGAGTTCTTTTCCTTTATAAAAAATGGTCCGTCTCGGAATTATCGGCAAACCCGCTAATAATTCATGCGTTTCCTTTCGCATGTGTGTTTCGATGTAGCCAATTTTTACATCGATTCCGTTTTTCAATAACGAATGCGCTTCCTGAAGCATACGAAAAGTTTTGCCCACACCGGCGCTCATACCAATGTAGATTTTAAACTTCCCCTTTCGTGATTTCTGAATTAAATCGAGAAAGTGCTGTGCGTTATTATTTTCGTTTTCCATATTTTTTGCCATGAAGGCGCTAAGTCACAAAGTTTTTTTTTAGCCACGAATTCACGAATTTTATTTAAAATAATTCGTGAATTCGTGGCGAATAAATTAGCACAAAAAAATCCTTTTAATCTGTGGCAAGAAATATTCTTCTAAAAACTAATCGCCAGCGAAGTTGTCACGAACGTATTCGTATCCGTTGGAAGATTGTCTTTATTGGTGAAGATTTCATCTTTACTTGAAAGATTTCTTGCTTCAATTCTAAACATAACATTATCAGTAACTAAGTAATCAAAGTTAGCTGAAAATCCGTAAGTTTTAAAACCGTTTGGCGTTTCAGTCGCGATAATTACACCCTTTTCATCACTATAATATTCACCGCGTACTGCAAGCTGAATCTTGTCAACTGGTTTGTATTGCAGAATCAAAACTGGCGAAAACCAAGTATCATATTTATCACTTCCTTTAGCCGACTGCTGAGATCCAACATCAAAACCAGCCGTAATATTTGTCTTTTCCGTTACTTTAAATTGTCCGTAAAAGTTATTTAAATAACGCCATTTCTTATCAATATCCGGCTGTTCATTTCCAACATAAGTACTCCAGTTTAAAACAACTTTATCAGATGGTTTGTAAGTAAGTTGCGTTCCAAAAGCAGGCGTTTGATTTCCTTCTACTTTCTCAATTCTCTGCCAGCCATTCAAGTACATTCCTGCCAAATACCATTCTCCAGATTCAGATGTATAACCAATTTTAACACCCGTTTCATAATAAGGAGAATTTTCAGCCATAATACTTCTCGTTAAAGTCTGGCAATCTTTTCCAATTGCGCTTTCAAAGCCAAGATGCGAAGGCATGATTCCCGCATCAACCCATAAATTATGGTTTTTCGAAATCTTTACACCAACATTTGCCTCGTAAACATTTTTCAACAAACCTTGCTCGGCAGACATATTATATTCGGCATAAGTTCCCGCCATCAAGGCAAAATTCCCTCGAATATTTTCTTTCGAATAATTCACTTTTGCCATACCTAAATTCAAGTTTACCTCGTTGCTTTTATTATAACTATAAAAAAAGCTTGGCCGAGTATGATTTTCAGGTTTTCCAAAATCATAGCTATAATAGGTTTCTACATATCCAGAAAACGTAAACGGACTTTTTGATTCTTCTTGTGCGTGTAAATTGCTAAAACCAAAAGTGATTAAAGCAGTAAGTATTATTTTTTTCATTTTTGTGGTATTCTATTATTTATTAGTAGATTTTTTAGGAGCTAATCCCGCTATCCGTTTCAATCTTTTCCTGGCTAAAGAAGCCAGAAAAAGGATTTCCACTACTATCGGGGCTAGGGCATTTGGGGTAAAAAGGCGTTTTGTATTATAATAGGTTTTATATCCTAACAGGTTTCCGAAACCTATTAGGTATTATTGTAAGTTTAGTTTTTCGATTCCAATTCTCGCCCTTTTTTTGTCATCCTGAGGAACGAAGGATCACACTAGGAGCTCGACAAAGATTGACGATCATGCGGACGGAGTTTTTTGTGTGATCCTTCATTCCTCAGGATGACAAACTAAGCGGTTACTTCATGATAATACTTGATGGAGACTTCTCATATCCACAAGGTTTTTAAAACCTTGCAGGAGAAAAACCTTAGAACCTCAGTATCTTAGAACCTTAGCATCTTAGCGAAGCGCATCAAGCGCCACATTCAACTCCAAAACATTAACCGTTTTAGGACCAACAACAGCAGTATTAATTTTAGATTCAACCAAAGCTTTTACTTTAGCTTCGTCCAGTTTTCTTTCTTTAGCAATTCGTTTAACCTGAATCAACGCCCCTTGCGGAGAAACATTCGGATCTAAACCGCTTCCAGAAGCTGTAACCATATCAACCGGAATTTCAGACTTTTTCAAGTACGGATGAACCAATAAAAGCGTATCAATTCTTTTTTGAACTAAAGCCAAATAATCAGGGTTGCTTGGGCCTTTGTTACTTCCAGCACTTCCTGCTGCGTTATAGTCAACAGCCGAAGGTCTTCCCCAGAAATAATTCGATTTATCGAATTTCTGACCAATTTTTTGGTAACCAACCACTTTTCCGTTAACCGAAATAGTTTCTCCTTTTCCTTGATTTGGAGCAATTTGTGCGATTCCATAAATCGCAAGAGGATAAATAACTGCGAACAAAATTAAAGTCGCCACAGTAAGTTTTATTATAGAAAATAGATTTTTCATTTCTTTAAAGTTTCTAAGAGACTAAGTCTCTAAGTTTCTAAGTTTTTTTAATTGTGATAAATAAGTTTTAAAGATTCTAAGAAAAAAAACTTAGAATCTTAGCAACTTAGCGCCTTAGCATCTTACATAAATAGTGCTACTAACAAATCAATAACTTTAATTCCAATAAAAGGGACAATCAATCCGCCAAGACCATAAATCAAAAGGTTTCTTTTTAAGATGGCACTTGCTCCAATTGGACGGTAATCAACACCTTTCAGCGCAAGCGGAATCAATATCGGAATGATAATCGCGTTGAAAATTACAGCCGATAAAATTGCACTTTCAGGGCTGTGTAGATGCATAATGTTTAAACCTTGAAGTGCTGGAATCGCAGTAATAAAAAGAGCAGGAACAATAGCAAAATATTTCGCAACGTCATTTGCAATAGAAAAAGTAGTTAAAGTACCTCGAGTCATTAAAAGCTGTTTTCCAATTTCAACAATCTCAATTAGTTTCGTTGGGTCATTGTCAAGATCGACCATGTTTCCAGCTTCTTTTGCTGCTTGAGTTCCGCTGTTCATCGCAACACCAACATTCGCTTGAGCAAGGGCAGGAGCATCATTTGTTCCGTCACCCATCATGGCAACCAATCTTCCTTCAGCCTGTTCTTTTCTAATGTAATTCATTTTATCCTCAGGTTTAGCCTCGGCAATAAAATCATCAACACCGGCAGCTTCGGCAATAAATTTGGCTGTAAGCGGATTATCACCTGTAACCATTACCGTTTTGATTCCCATTCGGCGTAAGCGCTCAAAACGCTCTTTCATTCCGGTTTTAATGATATCCTGAAGTTCGATAACACCTTGAATTACATTGTCTTTAATAACAACCAGTGGCGTTCCTCCGTTAGACGAAATGGTGATTACTTGTTGTGCAGTATCTTCTGGGAAAGAATTTCCGGCTTGCTGTGCAATGTTTTTTGCAGCGTCTTGTGCACCTTTTCGAATGTTAGTTCCGTCTTTTAATACTACTCCAGAAGTTCTGGTTTCAGCAGTAAATTTTATACTGTGTGAGATGTTTTCTGTAAAAAGTGAAATGTCTGACTGCATCTTACTATTTACATCTAACATTTTACCGAGTTCCAGAATGCTTTTTCCTTCTGGAGTATCATCTGCAAGCGAACTCAAAACAGCCGATTTTACAAAGTCATCAAAAGAAATTCCTTTTGTGGGATAAAAATTGGTTGCTTTTCGGTTTCCAATGGTAATAGTTCCGGTTTTATCCAAAAGTAAAACATCAATATCTCCAGCAGTTTCAACCGCTTTCCCCGATTTTGTAATTACGTTAGCTCGTAAAGCTCTGTCCATTCCCGCAATACCAATCGCAGAAAGCAGACCTCCAATGGTAGTTGGAATCAAACAAACGAACAAAGCAATGAAAGCCGCGATCGTGATGGGTGCGTTGGCATAGTCGGCAAACGGTTTTAGCGTGACGCACACAATCACGAAGATCAAAGTAAATGCGGCTAATAAAATGGTTAAGGCGATTTCGTTTGGTGTTTTCTGACGGCTCGCACCTTCAACCAAAGCAATCATTTTGTCTAAAAAGCTTTCGCCAGGTTCAGAAGTTACTTTTACTTTAATTTTATCAGATAATACTTTTGTTCCTCCGGTTACTGAAGATTTATCTCCGCCAGCTTCCCGAATAACAGGAGCACTTTCTCCGGTAATAGCACTTTCGTCGATTGTAGCCAGACCTTCGATAATTTCACCATCGGCAGCAATTAAATCGCCGGCTTCACAAACGAAAATATCGTCTTTTTTTAATGCCGAAGAACTAATGTTTTTAATTTCTCCGTTAGGTAAAATTTGTTTAGCAGGAGTTTCTTCTCTTGTTTTTCTTAAACTATCGGCTTGTGCTTTTCCTCTTGCTTCGGCAATAGCTTCGGCAAAATTGGCAAATAAAAGCGTTGCCAGTAAAATTAAAAATACAATTAGGTTATAAGTAAAACTTCCTTGGTCATTTGCGCCCATTAAGATCGAAACGCAAACAGCAAACATAATGGCTGTTCCAATTTCTACGGTAAACATTACCGGATTTTTGATCATCATTTTTGGGTTCAACTTCACAAAAGACTGCACTAAGGCTTCTTTTACCTGTTTACTTTCAAACAATGATGTGGATTTATTAGTTGTCATTTTTTGTTGTGTAAAATGTTAAATGTAAAATGTGAAATTTCCTACTTTTGTAAATAATTATTTTAAATATGAAACCACACAAGAAATTGAATTCATGGATTAAAAGTTTTGAATTCGTTAAAGAAATTTATTTAGCTACAAGACAATTCCCTTCTGAGGAAAAGTTTGGAATTACTTCCCAAATCCGCAGAGCTTCCGTTTCTGTACCTGTTAATATTGCAGAAGGAGCAGCCAGAAAAGGAACAAAAGAGTTTATCCATTTTTTACATATTTCGTTAGGTTCTTTATCAGAACTCGATACTTTAATTTTATTAAGCAAAGAGTTAGATTTTTTCAATGAAAAAGAATGTGAACAATTGATTGAAAAATTAGACATCATAGGAAAACTTATTTATGGATTAATCAAGAATCTTGAAGCACGTTTATGATTTGTTATTTGTGAAAAGGTAAAATGTGAGTTGTAAGATGTTGTTTGACTTTAGGCATCACTTTTTTACATCTCACATTTTACTTTTTCACATTTTACATCCCAAAATATTCTGCCAATGGACCTAAAGCCAATGCTGGAAAGAATGATAAAGCAGCGATAATTGCGATTACGGCAAAAGTCATGATTCCGAAAATTGAGGTGTCGGTTTTTAAAGTTCCTGCACTTTCTGGAATATATTTTTTACCTGCCAGTAAACCCGCAATTGCTAGCGGACCAATGATTGGAATAAAACGGCTTAGTAGCAATACAATTCCTGTAGTGATATTCCAGAACGGATTATTATCTCCCAAACCTTCAAAACCAGAACCATTATTGGCAGCACTTGAAGTATATTCGTATAACATTTCAGAGAATCCGTGATTTCCAGGATTATTTAACCAGCCTGTTGCATTTCCGTTAAACCAATATCCCATTGCAGTATCATGTGCAGCAAAATAAGAAGCTAAGGCTGTTCCGGATAATATTAATAAAGGGTGAAGAATGGCGATAAAAGCTGCAATTTTTACTTCTCGCGCTTCGATTTTCTTGCCCAAAAATTCTGGTGTTCGACCAACCATTAAACCGGAGATAAATACAGCCAGAATAATAAAAATGTAATAGTTCAAAATACCAACACCACATCCGCCGTAAAAGGCATTTACCATCATAGATAATAATTGCATAGCACCAGAAATTGGCATAGAACTATCGTGCATGCTATTTACAGAACCTGTAGAAATTACGGTTGTAGCAATACTCCAGAATCCTGAAATTGCTGGGCCAAACCGAACTTCTTTTCCTTCCATTGCTCCAGTTGTCTGTGCAATACCCATTTTTTCGATGGCAGGATTTCCGTTGATTTCACTCATAACGGTTGGAACAACCAGAAGTAAAAATCCAACCGTCATGACGCCAAAAATAATATTTGAAAGTTTTCTTTTGTTGAGGTAAAATCCAAGAGCAAAAATCATTGCAAACGGAATAATCATTTGTGCCCAAAGTTCAACTCCGTTAGTAAAATAAGTTGGGTTTTCTAATGGATGTGAGGAGTTGGCACCAAAGAAACCACCACCATTTGTACCAATATGTTTAATAGCAATAAAAGCGGCAGCGGGTCCGCGAGAAACTTCTACATGATCCCCTTGTAGCGTTGTAATAGCATCTTTACCTTCAAAAGTCATTGGAGTTCCGCTAAAAACTAGTGCTACAGCTACAATTGCTGAAAGCGGTAATAAAATACGAGTACAGCTTTTGATGAAATAATTATAAAAATTACCCAGTTTTTCTGTTGTTCTTTCTTTCATTGCTGTAAAAATCATAGCTGCAGCAGCCATTCCGATACCGGCAGAAACAAATTGAAGGAACATCAAGACGATTTGCGAAAGGTAAGAAACCCCGCTTTCGCCTGAATAATGCTGTAAGTTACAATTGACTAAAAACGAAATAGCGGTGTTAAATGCCAAATCAGGCGTCATAGACGGGTTGTTATCTGGATTTAATGGTAAAGATCCTTGAAACAATAAAACGAAAAAGCAAAGAAAGAACCAAACCATGTTGATACTTAAAAGTGCTTTTAAGTGTTGTTTCCAGTTCATTTCTTCAGCCGAATTAATGCCGCTGATTTTAAAAATAAATTTTTCAATTGGATTGAAAATTGGGTCAAAAAGTGTTTTATCTCCTAAATAAACTTTAGCAATATATTTTCCTAAAGGAATCGCTAAAACAATGGTTAGGATAAAAATACCAATGACGCCTAATAATTCTGTGTTCATAATATGTGAGTTTTTGTAAAACGTAAAATGTGAAGCTGTAAAAAGTGAGAGGTGATTTGTGAAATAAAAGACATCTAACATTTCACTTTTGACATTTCACACTTATTAAAATTTTTCGGGTTTGATTAGTACATAAATCAAATACACGAAAACGGCGATTGAAATAATAAATAGTGCAGTCATGATTTAGATTTTTTCAAAGAATTCAACTGACAGAAAACAAATGGCAAACAGTAAAACTGCTAAAGCGAGAAGGAGGAATGTGACCATGATTATTTTAGAATTTAGATTTGTAAAATGTAAAATGTGAGCAGTAAAATGTTTTATGTGAAAAGTGATAAGTACATCTTACATTTCACATAAAACATCTTACATTATACTCCCGAAGCATTAACCTGCTTGATATATTCCGCTTTAAGGGTTTGAGGAAAAAGGTGTGAAATATTGCAATGACGCATTTCCATAAATGACGAAACTGAAAAAACATACACATTAGAAATGGCATTTTTAGTTTCGATGCTTCCGGTTATAAATAAACGTTCAGCAAGAGCTAAACATCTTTTCGCTCTGACGATATTTCCAGAAATAATAGATTTTTTGGTTATCTCAGCAAACCGTTCGGCTTGTTTGTAGATTGAGGTTACTTGATTTTTCATTTGGAATGAATTTTTAATGTTCTCTCTGCTTATGCCAAAATATGTTCCGAAAATGTCAAGTTGAGTTTAAAGTGTTGTGAATAAAAGGAATGGAGTTGTGTGCCAAAAATTAGGCATAAAAAAAGCCTATCATTTTGATAAGCTTTTCTCGTTTTGATATGTTATTTTGAAGCTTCGGAGAAGCGACAAATTTATAGAAAATGATGTATTCACATTTACAAGAGCTCCAACGGGGTGACATGTTTTTTAGATTGTGTCGATGTCGCTCAACTGGAGCATTTTATCATTGGCAATAAATCATCTATAAATATGATGCTTCTCCGAAGCTTTTAAAAATTGAATTTGAAATTTGTTATTGATGTTGATATTGCCATTGTAATTTGGAATTGCTTTTCTCGTTTTGATATGTTATTTTGAAGCTTCGGAGAAGCGACATATTTATAGAAAATGATGTATTCACATTTACAAGAGCTCCAGCGGGGTGACATGTTTTTTAGATTGTGTCGGTGTCGCTCCGCTGGAGCTTTTTATTATTGGCAATAAAATAATCTATAAATATGATGCTTCTCCGAAGCTTTGAGAATTGTAATTGATATTGAAATTGAATTTTGATATTGTTATTGAATTTTGATATTGATATTGTTATTGAATTTGGTATTCTTCCAGCTTTCTATACAAAGTCGCAATTCCAATTTCTAATAATCTAGCCGTTTCAGCTTTATTTCCTTTCGTATAATTTAAAACCTTTTGAATATGAAGTTTTTCAATGCTTTGCATGGAGAAAGCCGACATAGGTTTTGAATTATTTTCAGTCTGATGCTGCATTTCATAAGGTAAAACATCCGAAGTCAAAATATCTCCATTGCTTAAAATAACCGATCTTTCGATTACATTTTTAAGTTCACGAATATTTCCCGGCCAAGAATAGTTTTCCAGTTTTTGTAAAAAGTCATCTGCAATCTGCAATGACTTTTTATTTGTTTTTTCAGAAAATTGCTTCACATAATAATTGGCCAATAGAGGAATATCTTTAATTCTTTCTCTTAAGGAAGGCAATTTGATTTCGAAAATATTCAAACGGAAATACAAATCAGAACGAAAACGATGTTCGTCGCTTTCTGTTTTTAAATCTCGGTTCGTAGCTGCAATTAATCTGAAATTTGATTTTTTTGGAGTTGTGTCTCCAATGGGAATATATTCGCTGGTTTCTAAAACACGCAATAATTTCGCTTGGAGGTCAATAGGCATTTCACCAATTTCATCCAAAAATAAAGTTCCGCCATTGGCTTCCTCTATAAAACCTTTTTTATCTTTTACAGCTCCGGTAAAAGCGCCTTGTTTATGACCGAAAAGTTCGCTTTCTAAAATTTCTTTACTGAAAGTGCTGCAATTCAACGCCACAAAAGATTTTCCTGCACGATTGCTGTTTTCGTGAATCGCCTGTGCAAAAACCTCTTTTCCGGTTCCCGTTTCGCCCATAAGTAAAACAGTCGAATCGGTTTTGGCTACTTTTTGTGCAAGATCAATGACTTGTTCTATTCCTTTCGATTTTCCAATTATGGTATTGAAAGAATATTTATCATTGATTCGTTTTTCAAGCTGTTGGACTTTTTTCTGCAATTGTACTTTCTCTACCGCTTTATAAAGAAGCGGAATAATTTTATCATTATCATCGCCTTTTACAATATAATCGAAAGCACCATTTTTCATTGCTTGAACGCCGTCTGGAATATTTCCAAAAGCAGTCAGTAGAATAACTTCTGTAAGCGGAAAGCTTCCTTTTATATTCTGAAGAAAATCAACGCCGTTTCCGTCGGGAAGTTTTACGTCACACAAAACGACATCAATTTCGGTTTGTTCCAATTTTTTGAAACCTGACTTTAAATCTTTTGCTTCAAAAACTTCAAATCCTTCTGATTTTATAATACGCGCCAACAGACTTCTTAGTTTTTCTTCGTCGTCTATAATTAAAATTTTGTGTGTCATTTTGCAGATAAGCTAAAACCGAATTGGTGTTTTGATGTACAAATTTAGGTTTAAAATCTGTTCTCTTTTTTGATTCAGAACAAATTATTTTTAAGGACAGAATCAGTTTTAAAATATTTTTTCAAAAAGAAATGTACTTTTAGATCGCAAAAGAACCACTAAAATTTATGTCAAAACGAATTCTACTTATAATCGCTGCCACAATCTTCGGAAGCTTTAATGGCTTTTCAAACGGAATTATTCAAAAAGATTCTTCAAAACCGAAAACTATTTCATTCAAAATAAAACTGAAATCGGCTGATAAGGTAAAAATTGCCGTTTCTCCTTTAAAATATAACAAACATTTAGCGTATAGTTTTACGCTTGACGATGGCTACAGATCGGCTTATTTAACTGCGTTCCCATTATTGAATGGAGGAAAAATCAGTAATTCATCAATTAACGAATGGAAAATCGATCAAGGCGGAGACGGAACAGTTTCAGAAGGACTTTTTTATTCGGACGGAATGGGAAATAAAATTCCGTTTAAATTGGCTTTAGCGATAAATGGAGGTTCAATTCGTGATTTGCCTGAAAATCGTGGACATCTTTCGTGGGCTGAGGTAAAAGAAATGTACAATGCTGGTTGGGATATTTTGAATCATGGTTTTCATCATGCCACAAAACATGGAACGAATTATTTAACAGAAGTAACGGAAAATACGAATTCAATTAAGCAAAATCTTGATTTTACAATGTCTCATTTTGTAGTTCCTGGCGGAGAAGGTGATGAAAAATATTATTTAGAATACGAAAAAGAAGCACTTAAAAACGGATATTTTTCTGTAGCGTCTTATTATGGTGTTGGGCCCGTTTTTAAAGTTGATTCAAAAGTAGATTTAGATAAAATGATTTCTGCCCGAACTTTTGTCCAGAGTTCAAAAGATACTACAAGTTTTAAAACGATGGATAAATATTTAAAAACGATAGATTCTATTGTAAAACAAAAAGATCCAGTTTGGTTTAACGAATTCACACACGGAACTGGAAGTACAAATTTGTGGAATTTAAGCATGCGTTTTCCTGATTTCAAATACTATATGACAACGCTTGCCAACAAATACGGTTTAAAAGGAAATGATTCAATCTGGATGGCACCATGGCAGGAAGTTTACGAATACATTTGGTTGAGAGACCGAATAAAAGTCGATTTCCAACAGAAAAATAAAGAAGTAACTGTTACAATTCAGCTTCCAGAAATTCCAGAAAGTTTTAGAAATCGCGATATTTCATTAAATGTAAAAACTCCATCAAAATTTGAAATCGAATCCAATAAAGATTTGAGAATAAAAGATGACGGTAAAACAACTCACAAGCAGATTTTCATTCAATTAAAATAAAAAAAAATATAGCCACAGATTAAAAAAGTTATTTGGATTTTTAATTTTAGCGAAAGAAAAAAAATCATTTTAATTTTTTTAATCTGTGGCAAAAAAAATAATTAGTGGAAATTCGTGTAATTAGTGGCAAAAAAACTAATCAATTTCCTTTTCGTTGTCCTTTATAAAAGTATCGATATTCATTAAAAGAGGATCAATAACAATTCGTTGAGGTTTGTTTTTGATTTTAATTTCCCCTTCAATTCTATTGTTTTTGATTGGAAATGTGTAGCGAAATAACTTTCCGTTTTCATCATAAATTCCAATATCAATTGTTTTATCATTGTCAATTTGCTTTCGAACTCCTGTAGCATTTTCAATATATTTTTTAGAATCTGCTTTAAAGGAGATTTCATAAAAATTATTCTTTTTCACGCTTTCAACTTTAGAAATCTTAGAAGAATAAGTAATAATCTTTTTAAACATTTCATCCAATTTTGGATAGAGTTTAGAATCTGTAACCAAATAAATCTCTTTCAATAAATCTTCAGAATCTGGAATTGGATTAGGATATTTGTAATGATTCAAGAAATTTTTCAAAGCCAGATTTACTTTTTCTTCACCGATTAAAATTCGAAGCTGATGCATCACCAGCATTCCTTTATCATAAGGTAAATGCGGAGTTTCATAATTTGTTTTATATAATGCAGTTTCGGGCTCATAACTTCGGCTACTCAAATACAAATCCAAATGAATTTTTAAAGTTTCGAGCGCCTTTTCCAAACCATGTTCTTTTTCATACAACATCAATTCGGTGTATTGCGCCAGCGTTTCGGTCAAAATCCAGCTTCCTTCTTTTTGTTGGGGACTGATTTGCGAATTTCCCCACCATTCGTGCGACAATTCATGAGCAGTCAATTGATTGATAATATCTTCTTTATCGCGATTATTCAAGTTGCTGTAAAACCCGAAATTCTCTTTCATAAAAACCGTTGAAGGATAAGAAGTCGCAGCAAATCCATCCGCGAAAGCAGAAACTTCAGCATAACGAATCGTTTGGTATGGATATTTTCCAAAATTGTTTTGGCAATAATCTAAAGTATTTTTTACATCTTGAATCAGTTTTGCAACGTTTCTCGAATGTCTTTTATCATAAAAAACTTCAATAGAAATGCCTTTATAATTTGTTTTTTGAATTTGATATTCAGCAGAAGAAAAAGCAAAGCGAAACGGAATCTTTCCATTAGATTTATAGTGAAAATAATTTCGGTCGTCTTTTTTCCAATTTTCAATTAAATCCCCAACGCCAATTGCTGTTTGATTTTTAGACGTCGAAACCACAACATCATAATCAATAAAATCATTTGTTGTTTTCGATTTGTCTTCAAGCTTTTTAAGAGGTGTTTGCGGTTTTAAATGTCTCTTTGCCCGTTCTTTTTCACTGCTGATTTCGTTAGAATCTTGATAACCAAAAGTTGGAAAATAACGGCTTATTCGCATAAACGAACCATTTTCGATGATAGAATTAAATGCAGTATGACCTTTAAATGGCGACCAAGTTGAGGTAAAAGAAAAACTCATTTTTATTTTCTGATGAGGTTCTAAAGGTTTTTCTAGTCGATACCAATAATGCTGAAATTCAGAGACATCATCTAAATTTTTCGCATTCTCAATTTCAACAGAAGTCAGTTTTGAATTTCGATCTATATATAGGAGTAAACTATCAATAGGTTTTTCAGTATTATTGATCAATTCATAAGTGCCTTTTACTTCATAACGATTTTCTTCGGGAAATAAATCCACTTTGCTATTTACAGAAATAATTGTTGGTTGCGTTAGATTGACATATTTTTTAAACTGCTTTTCATAATGTTCACTCCAATTGTTAACGTCATCTTTGGTCAAATACAGATATTCAATATTAGTTTTATAAAAAAGATAACTTCCAAAACCGATGAAAAGAATACTTCCAAAAGCAAAAGTTGTTTTTTGAATAGTATTAAATGAATTTCTACGAATAGTTTTTAGAATAGTAGAATTTCGTTTCCATAAAATTCCTGTCAAAGTAAGAAGCATTAAAGCCAATCCAAAATTGTAAAGCATTGAAATATGAAACGGAAAAGTATAACTTCCGAAACCATTCAAATCAAAATATTCTCTTTTAAATGAATCTCCGAATCGAAATAATGGATGTGAAATTCCTAACTGTTCTCCAATTCCAGTACAAAATAAGAGAACAATAAATGCAGAAATTCCCAATCCTAAAAAATTGTTTTTAATGAAAGTCTGAATGGCGATTATCAAAATCGAAATCAAAAACAATGGAAATCCGATATAATAAAACATCGAAAAGTAAAGTCCAGCTTTAATTGGCGCATTTGCATGTATGACTTGAAAACCAATTCCAATCAAAATGCTAATTTCAATCAAAATCAATGGAATCATAAAAAGTGCTGTCAATTTCGAAAGCAAAATCACGAACTGAGAATACGGCGCTGTATTTTCAAGCATTTCAAATCTCGAATTTTCGCTTCGATTCAATAATTCACTGCTATAAAAAAGAGTAACCAGAATTAATATGAAAGGCAAACGATCCATTATGGTTGAAATCATCAAAGCTGTATCGGTAATTTTTTCTGCCAATCTGATTCCGCCGTCAATTTCATCTGAAATCTCAATCATTAATAATCCCGAAAACAGAAGAACAATCAGTAAAAATGGTATTCCTTTTAAAACCAAATAAATATCCATTTTCAAATTGCTTTTAAAAACAGCCAAATTATGCTTTGAAGTTTTAAATTCAAGCTGTCTTGGAATTGCGACAGAATATGTTTTTGTCTCTTTCGCGTTGGTTTTAATCGTTTTTACCTTTTTAGTTTTTGTTTTTCGAAAAGAAAACAATTTATACGAAACAAAAATTAGAAGGAAAGAAATGCAAATCCAAATAATTCGATTGAATGAAAAATTGCCTGAAAGAGAAACCAATTGGGTGTTTTTTTCAATTGATGTCCAATATCTCGTTTGTTCCAAAAACGCTGCCAAACCAAACGGATCTATTTTTGCTGCCAAAGACATCGCTTTCGCGGAAGACGGAGAAGCATTTGCAAATAAAGGCGAATTAGAAAAAATAGAACCCGCTATATATAATATGTAGATCAATAAGCCGCCAACATAAACAAAAAGTTTACTTCTTGTAAGCCAAGCCATCGTTGCAAGAATTGAAAGGCACAAAAGAATATTAGGAATTACAATTACAAAATAAGGCCAAACGTAATTTAGGATTTCAAAAGGACCAATCTCGCTTTTGGGAATCCATGACATTTGATGCCCGATAATCATTCCGATAATAAACATTCCAAAAGAAGAAACGGCAATTATAAAGGCCGTGATAAATTTACTTCCTAAAAAATAAAACTTAGAAATAGGAGTGGAGAAGATGATTGCATCAAATTTGGTTTCATATTCTTTTAAGAAATGCTGTGCAACTTGAAGTGTGATAGAGAAAATTGTCATTAACGATATCAAACCAATCGCATAAGTCAGCACAAACGGACTGTTTTTATAAGCACCCGAAAACGAAAAGTTCGCAAAAGCACTCACAAAAAATCCTAGAATAAGATAAATAATAAATGTGGCATAAAATGTCCTGCTTCTGGTATTGTTATGCCATTCAAATTGAATTAATTTAGAAAGCATAACACTAATTTTTAAGTTGATTTTGAGCTAAAACACTAAAATAAACATCGCTTAAATCTGGCGAGATCAATTCGAAACCAGAATCTGGGCGTTGATGGGAGAAAACGTGAATATTGATTTTCCCTGAATTTAAATGAGACGAAATAATATTAAAATGTTCTTGATGTTCTTTCAGTTCATTTTTATGAATCGCTTTCGCCCAGATTTTTTCTTTCAAAGAATCGATGGCTTCATTTGGATTTCCTTCTAAAATTAATTTGCCATTAGAAATAATCGCCATTTTGGTGCACAGATCACGAACATCTTCGACAATATGCGTTGATAGAACTACAATAATGCTTTCACCAATTTCACTCAATAGATTATTGAAACGGTTTCTTTCCTCGGGATCAAGCCCTGCGGTGGGTTCATCTACAATAATAATCTTCGGATTTCCCAATAAAGCCTGTGCAATTCCAAAGCGCTGGCGCATTCCGCCAGAAAAAGAATGAACCGCTTTGTCTTTATGCTGTAATAAATTAGTTTGCTGCAGCAAATACAAAATCTGATCGTGACGTTCTTTCTTATTGACGATTCCTTTCAAAACTGCCAAATGATCCAATAGACGACAAGCAGAAATTTTTGGATAAACGCCAAATTCCTGCGGAAGATATCCGAGATTTTCTCTTATAAACATTGGGTTTTCGAGAATATTAATTCCGTTAAACTCGATAATTCCCGAAGTAGGTTCCTGCAAAGCAGCAATGGTTCGCATTAAAGTCGATTTTCCTGCGCCATTTGGTCCTAGAAGGCCAAACATTCCGTTTGAAATTTCAAGCGATAAATTGTCAATCGCTTTTGTACCGTTCTCATACGTTTTGCTGAGATTTTTGATTGATAAACTGTTCATTTTTTGATTGATTTTTGATGATTATATAAATGATGATTTGAAATTTTTAGGCAATAGAATTCCTGTCGGCCTCAAAAAGCCGATTTTTAGATTCATAAAATTTGATTTAAAAGAAAGCTACTCGCTTACATATTCTAAAATATCACCAGGCTGGCAGTCTAGGATTTTACAAATAGCTTCAAGAGTATCAAATCGAATACCTTTAGCTTTTCCAGTTTTTAGAATCGATAAATTAGCAGGTGTTATATCTAATTTCTCTGCCAATTCTTTACTCTGCATCTTGCGTTTAGCAAGCATTACATCAACATTTACAATTATTGGCATAGCTATATAAATAAGTCTTGTTCGTTTTGAAGGTTTAAACCTTGTTTAAAAATGGCAGCTAAAAAATAAGCAAAAGCACCGAGCATTCCGTGCAATATGATAAAAAGAGCGACTTCATTATCTAGAGGAACAAAGAAGAACGCAAAAAATATCACGATGCTCGGAATTAATAGATTTGATATATAAAAACGTTTTAAGTGTACAACTCCATTTTGAGTGAATAATTTTGGCTGAAAGAAAACCTTAAAGACATTACTGCTCAATAAAAAGAAAAGCCCATAAAGACTCAGCGGAACCAAAAAATCAAAAAGAATATATGGCAGATTATAGTCACCCAACATTATAGGATGAGTAGTAAACGGATAACAAACCTGAAAATATTTTCCGTTATCTTTAAATGTTAGAAATAATCCAGTGACTAAAGTAAAAACCGAATAAGCAGCCAAGAAAAAATAAACAAAAGCCAAGAATCTGGTGAAATAAAATAATATTCTAGAAACAATATGAGTAGTCTTCATACAAAGATAAATTAAATTGATATTGCAAATGTATAATTAATTATCGTAAAACAATAATTAATTATTGAAAAATAGATATATTGAATAACTTAGTAATATTATAATTCTATTAACATTAGAAAACAAAAGGCATTCGCATAAATGAGTTAATTTTGTATTTTACCCTTAATTTATATGAAAAACCCAATTTCAGTCTCAATATTAGAGCTTGCGATTATCACCCAAGATAGTAACGCAACAGAAACATTCCAAAAAACAAAAGACATAGCGCAATTAGCCGATAAGTTAGGATACAAAAGGATTTGGCTAGCGGAACACCATAATATGGCACATGTTGCAAGTACAGCAACCGTGGTTTTAATTGGTTATGTAGCAAGTCAAACCGAAAATATCCGTGTAGGTTCTGGCGGAATCATGCTTCCAAATCATTCGCCTTTAGTAGTGGCAGAGCAATTCGGAACTTTAGAGACTCTTTATCCGAACCGAATCGATTTAGGTTTAGGAAGAGCGCCAGGAACAGATCAGCCAACTGCCGAAGCGATTCGAAAAGATTTTTTCGAACAAGCACAGCGATTTCCACAAAATGTAAGCAAGCTTCAAGAATACTTTTCATCCGAAAATGCCACAGGAAAAGTTCGTGCATTTCCAGCCGAAGGACTAAATGTGCCAATCTGGATTTTAGGATCAAGTATGGACAGTGCTGCTTTAGCAGCGGCTTATGGGTTGCCTTATGCTTTTGCTGGACACTTTGCGCCAAAACTAATGATCCAGGCATTTGAGTTTTACAGAGAAAATTTCCAACCATCGGAGTATTTAGACAAACCCAAAACAATGGCGTGTGTAAATATCATCGCAGCAGACACAAACGAAGAAGCAGAATTGTTGTCTACAAGTTTGTATCAAATGTTCTTGAACCTAATTAGAAACGACCGCAAAGGTTTACAACCGCCAGTTCCATCATTAGATGACATCATGAACGAACAGGAACGTTTCCATGTCAATCAAATGACAGCAGGAACCTTTACAGGAAACAAAGAACAGCTAGTAGCGGATTTGAGAAAGTTTATTGACTACGCCCGAATTGACGAACTAATGGTGACAAGTCCAATCTTTGATCATCAGGCCAAGTTAAAAAGCATTCAAATTACCAAAGAGGTAATAGATGCTTTGAATGAATAAATACATATTATATATAGTGTAGATTTTTTCTCTCTATTATATATAAGAATAATTCTTATTTCGAACCCGACAGTTTTTTAAAATCTGTCGGGTTTATTTTTTATAGATATATATAAGGAGAAAAACTCGATTGTTCTGCTGAGTGCGGCTGGAGCGTTTTTGAATTGTCATATGTTTTACTAAGGAGCTATTTCCCGCTATACGCTTCAATCTTTTGCTTTTTAAAGAAAAAAGCAAAAGGATTTCCGCTTCTATCGGGGCTAGGGCATCGGTTTTCAGAAGAAATGATGTCAAAATAGAGCCCAAAAAGGGAAAACTTGGCGTTTTTGCGGCTTTGCGGGATCAGAAAGTGCATTTTAAGGAAGCCTTTAACCCTGTCTCCTTTCCAAAAAAGAGGGGTAGAGCCTAAAAATCCGATAAAAACTGCGGATGAAAACGTCCTGAAATCATGAAAACCGCGGCGCAGTTCAGAAAAAGGCTACGGAAGGGCAAAAAACTTTGAGATGTAAACCATCCGTTATCAGAGTGTTAAGAAAAAAGGCGAAAAAAGATGGAAAAAAGCTGGGCAAAAGTGTTGGAAAAGCGGAAAAAGGTTCTACTTTTGCACCCGCAACAGCGAAAGGCGCTCTTCGAAATACTGGCAGGAAGGAAGGATCTGAAGGAAAGAAATTTTCAGAAAAAAAGATTCGGAAAAGCTTGCGAGATTAGAAAATGCTTTTTACATTTGCACCCCGCAAAACACGGAAAGTTCATTGAAAGATTGGAAGAGGAATTGAGAGAATGAGGCGAAAAAAAAAGCTTCAAATTTTTTTTAAGTTTTTCTTGCAGGAAACAAAAAGAAGTTTTAGTTTTGCACCCGCTTTGAGAGATAAGCGAAAGACAAAGAAATTACGTTCGTAGACATATTGAATTGACAGCCGTCTCGTTTAAAGCGAGACAGAAGAATAAGAGCAGTAGAATCGTGAGATTCGAAAAAGAACCGATAGGAATAGCATCGAATAATAATATTAAAATATACGATGAAGAGTTTGATCCTGGCTCAGGATGAACGCTAGCGGCAGGCTTAACACATGCAAGTCGAGGGGTAGAGCACTTCGGTGCTTGAGACCGGCGCACGGGTGCGTAACGCGTATGCAATCTGCCTTTCACAGAGGGATAGCCCAGAGAAATTTGGATTAATACCTCATAGTATTATAGAGTGGCATCACTTTATAATTAAAGTCACAACGGTGAAAGATGAGCATGCGTCCCATTAGCTAGTTGGTAAGGTAACGGCTTACCAAGGCAACGATGGGTAGGGGTCCTGAGAGGGAGATCCCCCACACTGGTACTGAGACACGGACCAGACTCCTACGGGAGGCAGCAGTGAGGAATATTGGTCAATGGGCGCAAGCCTGAACCAGCCATGCCGCGTGCAGGATGACGGTCCTATGGATTGTAAACTGCTTTTGTACGGGAAGAAACACTCCGACGTGTCGGAGCTTGACGGTACCGTAAGAATAAGGATCGGCTAACTCCGTGCCAGCAGCCGCGGTAATACGGAGGATCCAAGCGTTATCCGGAATCATTGGGTTTAAAGGGTCCGTAGGCGGTCTGGTAAGTCAGTGGTGAAAGCCCATCGCTCAACGGTGGAACGGCCATTGATACTGCTGGACTTGAATTACTGGGAAGCAACTAGAATATGTAGTGTAGCGGTGAAATGCTTAGAGATTACATGGAATACCAATTGCGAAGGCAGGTTGCTACCAGTGGATTGACGCTGATGGACGAAAGCGTGGGTAGCGAACAGGATTAGATACCCTGGTAGTCCACGCCGTAAACGATGGATACTAGCTGTTGGGAGTAATCTCAGTGGCTAAGCGAAAGTGATAAGTATCCCACCTGGGGAGTACGTTCGCAAGAATGAAACTCAAAGGAATTGACGGGGGCCCGCACAAGCGGTGGAGCATGTGGTTTAATTCGATGATACGCGAGGAACCTTACCAAGGCTTAAATGCAGACTGACCGATTTGGAAACAGATCTTTCGCAAGACAGTTTACAAGGTGCTGCATGGTTGTCGTCAGCTCGTGCCGTGAGGTGTCAGGTTAAGTCCTATAACGAGCGCAACCCCTGTTGTTAGTTGCCAGCGAGTAGTGTCGGGAACTCTAACAAGACTGCCAGTGCAAACTGTGAGGAAGGTGGGGATGACGTCAAATCATCACGGCCCTTACGCCTTGGGCTACACACGTGCTACAATGGCCGGTACAGAGAGCAGCCACCTCGCGAGGGGGAGCGAATCTATAAAGCCGGTCACAGTTCGGATCGGAGTCTGCAACTCGACTCCGTGAAGCTGGAATCGCTAGTAATCGGATATCAGCCATGATCCGGTGAATACGTTCCCGGGCCTTGTACACACCGCCCGTCAAGCCATGGAAGCTGGGGGTGCCTGAAGTCGGTGACCGCAAGGAGCTGCCTAGGGTAAAACTGGTAACTAGGGCTAAGTCGTAACAAGGTAGCCGTACCGGAAGGTGCGGCTGGAACACCTCCTTTCTAGAGCCCAAAGTGTTAGCTGAAAAGCACGCTTGGGAAATAAGATGCCTGACTAAAGGTTTGGGATTGAAGATTGTATTGCTCTTGCTGTTAATTTAAAAAAATGATAAAACTTAAGTAAAACAGAGTCTCGTAGCTCAGCTGGTTAGAGTACTACACTGATAATGTAGGGGTCGGCAGTTCGAGTCTGCCCGGGACTACTATTTGACTTGAGAAAGGAAATTCTGGAAGTTGGAATTCACCAAAAGAAATTAGAGAAGAATTAAGAAATCTAAAATCTGAATTCTACAATCTAAGATTGAAAAATGGGGGATTAGCTCAGCTGGCTAGAGCGCCTGCCTTGCACGCAGGAGGTCAACGGTTCGACTCCGTTATTCTCCACGAAAGCGAAAGCTTAAAAGTTCATTGACATATTGAGATAAGAAAATAATAAGAAAGTAGAAAGCGTTTTTTACAATTCTATTGTAAAAAACAAAACAAAACGGTCTTGTTTTAAGTAACAAGATTGGTACAATAAGCAAAATAAGGGCGTATGGGGAATGCCTAGGCTCTCAGAGGCGATGAAGGACGTGATAAGCTGCGAAAAGCTGCGGGGACTGGCACACACAGATTGATCCGCAGATATCCGAATGGGGCAACCCGCTATATTGAAGATATAGCACACCGATAGGTGGGCAAACCCGCTGAACTGAAACATCTAAGTAGGCGGAGGAGAAGAAAACAAAAGTGATTCCGTAAGTAGTGGCGAGCGAACGCGGATTAGCCCAAACCAGGATTGTTACGGCATTGCTGGGGTTGTAGGACCGCGAGATTTCTTGCATGAAGAATTAGAATCTGCTGGAAAGCAGGGCCATAGAGAGTGATAGCCTCGTATAAGTAATGAATGTAAAGGATAGCGGTATCCTGAGTAGGGCGGGGCACGTGAAACCCTGTCTGAATTCGGCGGGACCATCCGCTAAGGCTAAATACTCCTGAGAGACCGATAGTGAACCAGTACCGTGAGGGAAAGGTGAAAAGAACCGTGAATAACGGAGTGAAATAGATCCTGAAACCATACGCCTACAAGCGGTCGGAGCCCTTTAGTGGGGTGACGGCGTGCCTTTTGCATAATGAGCCTACGAGTTAACGCTGCTGGCAAGGATAAGTGGTTAAGCCATGGATCCGCAGCGAAAGCGAGTCTGAATAGGGCGCTTTAGTCAGTAGTGTTAGACGCGAAACCGTGTGATCTACCCATGGGCAGGTTGAAGCTGTGGTAACACACAGTGGAGGACCGAACCGGTTGACGTTGAAAAGTCTTCGGATGACCTGTGGGTAGGGGTGAAAGGCCAATCAAACTCGGAAATAGCTCGTACTCCCCGAAATGCATTTAGGTGCAGCGTTATTTTAGTTATACAGAGGTAGAGCTACTGATTGGATGCGGGGGCTTCACCGCCTACCAATTCCTGACAAACTCCGAATGCTGTATAATGATTGATAACAGTGAGGGCTTGGGTGCTAAGGTCCAAGTCCGAGAGGGAAAGAACCCAGACCATCAGCTAAGGTCCCCAAATATATGCTAAGTTGAAAGAACGAGGTTTGTCTGCCCAGACAGCTAGGATGTTGGCTTGGAAGCAGCCATTCATTTAAAGAGTGCGTAACAGCTCACTAGTCGAGCGGACGAGCATGGATAATAATCGGGCATAAGCATATTACCGAAGCTATGGATTTGCAGGCAACTGCAAGTGGTAGGGGAGCATTCTGACAGGGCTGAAGGTATCTCGTAAGGGGTGCTGGACCGGTCAGAAAAGAAAATGTAGGCATAAGTAACGATAATGCGGGCGAGAAACCCGCACACCGAAAAACTAAGGTTTCCACAGCTATGCTAATCAGCTGTGGGTTAGTCTGGACCTAAGGCGAACCCGAAAGGGACAGTCGATGGCCAACGGGTTAATATTCCCGTACTTCTTATTGCTGTGATGGGGTGACGGAGTGATGAAAGCGCCGCGAACTGACGGAATAGTTCGTTAAAGCACCTAGCTATAGGCTCTATAGGCAAATCCGTAGAGACTGGTGAAATGCGATAGTACTCGGAGTCTTCGGACAAAGAGATAGTGCGCCTAAGGGCTTCCAAGAAAAACCTCTAAACTTCAGGCAATAAGAACCAGTACCGTAAACCGACACAGGTAGTTGAGGAGAGAATCCTAAGGTGCTCGAGAGATTCATGGCTAAGGAATTAGGCAAAATAGACCTGTAACTTCGGGAGAAAGGTCGCCCCGAGCAATCGGGGCCGCAGTGAAGAGGTCCAGGCGACTGTTTATCAAAAACACAGGGCTCTGCAAAATCGTAAGATGAAGTATAGGGCCTGACACCTGCCCGGTGCTGGAAGGTTAAGAGGAGATGTTATCTTCGGAGAAGCATTGAATTGAAGCCCCAGTAAACGGCGGCCGTAACTATAACGGTCCTAAGGTAGCGAAATTCCTTGTCGGGTAAGTTCCGACCTGCACGAATGGTGTAACGATCTGGACACTGTCTCAGCCATGAGCTCGGTGAAATTGTAGTAACGGTGAAGATGCCGTTTACCCGCAGTGGGACGAAAAGACCCTGTGCACCTTTACTATAGCTTAGTATTGACCTTGGATAAATGATGTGTAGGATAGGTTGGAGACTGTGAAGTGGCGTCGCCAGGCGCTGTGGAGTCATTGTTGAAATACAACCCTTTGTTTATCTGAGGCCTAACCCCGCAATGTGGGGGACAGTGCTTGGTGGGTAGTTTGACTGGGGTGGTCGCCTCCAAAAGAGTAACGGAGGCTTCTAAAGGTTCCCTCAGTACGCTTGGTAACCGTGCGTAGAGTGCAATGGCATAAGGGAGCTTGACTGAGAGACATACAGGTCGATCAGGTACGAAAGTAGAGCATAGTGATCCGGTGGTTCCGCATGGAAGGGCCATCGCTCAAAGGATAAAAGGTACGCCGGGGATAACAGGCTGATCTCCCCCAAGAGCTCATATCGACGGGGGGGTTTGGCACCTCGATGTCGGCTCGTCACATCCTGGGGCTGGAGAAGGTCCCAAGGGTTGGGCTGTTCGCCCATTAAAGTGGCACGCGAGCTGGGTTCAGAACGTCGTGAGACAGTTCGGTCTCTATCTACTGCGGGCGTTAGAAATTTGAGTGGATCTGATTCTAGTACGAGAGGACCGAATTGGACTAACCTCTAGTGTATCTGTTGTCCCGCCAGGGGCACCGCAGAGTAGCTACGTTGGGAAGGGATAAGCGCTGAAAGCATATAAGCGCGAAACCCACCACAAGATGAGATTTCTTTTAAGGATCGTGGAAGATGACCACGTTGATAGGCTACAGATGTAAAGGCAGTAATGTCATAGTCGAGTAGTACTAATAATCCGTAAGCTTATGTACGCCCTTTTCCCCCGATGAAAATCGGGGGAGGAAACTTTCTAAAATATTCTTCTTTTCTTTATCTCAGTATGTTAAAATATTATTTTAATTATTAATTGTAAATTGTCAATTATTAATTGAAAAGATTGCCCAAAGCAATTGTAACTTCTTAAGGTGGTTATTGCGGCGGGGCTCACCTCTTCCCATCCCGAACAGAGAAGTTAAGCCCGCCTGCGCAGATGGTACTGCATTATTGTGGGAGAGTATGTCGTCGCCTTTCTTTTGAAAACCCTATCCAAATCGGATAGGGTTTTCTGTTTTTACTTTTTTCTTAGAAATTACTAAAACCTAGCTTTTAAAGCTATTAAAAGCATTTCTTGGGAAAAGCTTCAAAATGGCTCTGAAGGCCGTAAACATTAAAATCTTTATTAAATTAAAGCAGCTAAAAAATGTAAAATCACTATTTATAGTGATGTGAAAGATAAAATAGAATAGTAGCTTTGGATTAAAGTTAAGATGTAATTATATCATCGAAACTTTATGTTAATAAGATTAACACTTTTTAAAAGGCAATATAATGGTCTTATTACCTGCTCGAATAATTAGTAAAGCATTGGGGAGCTTTACTCTTTTATTCGAGCTAGTAATAAATTTTACGGGAATTAGTCTACTAGACCATTTTCGACTGCATATTTCACTAAACCAGCTGTATTTTTAGCATTTAATTTTGACAATAAATTACGTCTGTGTGTATTTACTGTATTTAGACTTATAAAAGTTTTTTCTGCGATTTCAGCTGTATTGTATTCTTGGGCAATTAGTACTAATATTTCTTTTTCTCTTGAACTTAGTTCAGTTAGGGTAGAAACTTGTTTTTCAATTTTTTTACTATTAATAAGATGTTTTTCTTCTAATTCTTCGGTAAAATAATTTTCTCCAGAAGCAATTACGTTGAGGGCTTTTAATAGCTCTTCTTTTTCGGCATTTTTCAATAAGTAGCCATTTACACCTATTCTAATTAATCTCGAAACAATCATAACGTTGCTGTGTGTGCTTACAATTAGAATTTTGACATGAGGATATTGTATTTTGAGAATCTTACTCAATTCAATTCCATCCATTTTGGGCATACTAATATCAAGAATTATAAAATCAACAACTCCCCTTTTAATAATTTCCAATGCTTCAATTCCGTTTATGGCTTTATCAATAACATTAATATTTGGTTCTTGTTCCAACAAAGAAATAATTCCTTGAAGAAACATCGTATGATCATCGGCAATAAGTAGTTTAATTTTATTCATTCAATAAATATTAGTTGCTTTTCAGTTCGTCAAGCTGATTTTTCAAGTCAATTCCTTTTATTTTCGTTTTGTGTTTCGTTTCCAATATTGGAATTTCAATATTAATAATGGTGCCTCGTTTTAGTTTTGAATCAATTATAAATGAGCCGTTTAGTTTGTTAATTCGATTTTCGATATTAGCTAAACCAATTCCTTTTATATCATTTTGGGTTTCAAAACCAATTCCATTATCTTCAAATAATAGATTTAATATATTTTCGATATAATTCAGCTGAATCTCTATTTCAGAAGCTTTAGCATGTTTAATTGTGTTTGTCAAAAGTTCTTGTATAATTTTGAAAATTTCTACCTGAATATTTTCATCCAATTCATTAATTTCTTTTTTCGGATATGGAATGCAAGAAATCTTAATTTTACTTGCATCGCTTATATTGCTTAAATACGATTCTAAAACTTCTAGAAATTTGTTTTGGTTGAATTTTTTCGGAAGTAATGTATGAGATAAATTTCTTACCTGCTGATACGTTTCGTCCAGTTGATAGCTAATGTTTTGAATATTAGAAAAATTTGAAGGATTTAAATGATTTACTTGCAATTTAATGGCGGCCAAATTTCCGCCGATACTGTCATGAAGTTCTTGTGAAATACGCTGTCTTTCTTTGTCTTGACCACTGATTGAGGCTTTGATTAATTCTAATTCCTGTTCTTTCAAAATACTGTTTATTTTTTGAGAACTAATTTCGGCTTGCTTAATATTTAATAAATGTTGTACTTTAAATCGTTTGTAAAACTGAAATAAAAGTGCAATTATTGGAATCAATAAAATGAGGAAAGCATTAATGGTAAATAATTTAATTCTTTTTTGCTGATTGATTTCTAGTGTTTTTAATTGCTGATCTTTTTTTAGAAGTGATATTTCATTTCGTTTTTTGCTTGATGAATTCTGATATGCCAGAATGGTGTTTTCGTTGTTTTTTTTCGATATTTCCTCCTTAAGAAGCATGTTCTTAATTGCTTCTTCCTGACTTGCTAGGGCTAGTTTTTTTGCTTCATTTTCAAATTTTAAAGATTCAATTTCTTTTTGTTTTTGAGCCGTTTTATATTTGATTTCCAATTCATTGATTTCTTTAATTCGTTCCATTTTTGAAATAGAATCTTTTAGATGTGTTGATTTTTCAAAAAACAAATAAGCATTTTTAAAATCATCTTGCTTGATAGCAATTTTTCGCAACTCATCATAGATATCTATTTGATTTTGAAGTAATCCGAAGCTGGCTGATTTTTGTAATGCTTCAGAAAGAATTAATTTTGCCTCATTATATTTTTTCTCAGAAATATAACAGTTGGCAATGGTGCATCTTGAAATAATGGCCAATTGGTTTAGTTCGTTTTCATCAGCAATAACAACTGCTTTTTGATACATTTTTAATGCTCGATCATATTTGTTTTGCAATTGATAGTTTTCGCCTATACCAAGTAGAATAATGGCTTTTCCTTGAAAGTTATTTGTTTTTTCGCAGAGTATTTTTCCTTTTTTATAATAGATAATTGCGTTATCATAATCTTTCAGTCTCGAATAAAGGTCGCCAATATTGATGTAACTTCCGAGAATTATTTCTGAATCATCTTTATATTCCAAACACTGCTTAAATAATTTTAAAGCATTTTGATAATCGCCTAGCTCTGTATACGTTTGTGCTAAACCATGTGTATGAGTATAAAAAAGATTTTTTTCATTGTATTTTTGAGAAGCCTCGATACCTTTAAGATGCCATTTTTTACTTTCATTAAACAATCCTTTTTTATTGTAATTAATAGCCAAAAGATTAAAACCTAATGAAAAAAGTCGGCTTTTTAAAGAGTCATTTGGAGTTGTATTGTATTTAAAAGCTTGATTGGTATAATAAATAGAAGAATCGATTATTGCTCTTTTATTGAAGTAATAAGCAAGAAGAAGATTTGTACTCGCAATTGATCGGTTATCTATTTTCGAATTTAAAAGCAAATGCGCTTTTCTGAATGCTTCTTTTTCCTCGCCGTTATTGTACAAATCATAAAGACTCAGAATTTGAGAATTCTGCTTAGTATTTAATGATTTTTTGACATCAAAAGTCTTCTTTTTATTTTCAATCTGTGCTTGGAGACTGAAAGATAAAAAGACGAATATCATTAAATAAAACCTTTCCGACCAGATTGCCATACGTTTTTGGTTTATACTCTAAATGGTATTAGAATAAATTTTAAAGTTTTGTAAACTTGGGGTTTAAGGACTGCTTCTCTTGATTGGTAGGTAAAAGTACTACAAAACAATCGAAAAAAACTTCTAAAAAAATAAAATTTTTAAAGGAAGTTGTGAAACGAAAAATTGTATAAAATGATTTAAAATATTTGTAAATCAGTTTGTTATGATTTTTTAAATAAACTAAATGTTTCTTAAATAAATTTGAATGTAAATTTTCTTACAGTAAATTAGTGAGGCTATATTTAAACGAATGAATCATGAAAAAGAGAATATTTTTAGTCATAGGATTGTTAATATTATCAATCTCGGCTAGCGCACAAAAGAAAATAGAAGTGACAGAACTGCCAAAACCAGCACAAGATTTTTTAAAGAAGTATTTTAGTCATACAACTGTTGAAATTGCAAAAAAAGATGCAGAGCATGGAGAAAAGGGTTACGAAGTGAAACTGAAAGACGGTACGGAAGTAGAGTTCTGGAAAGATGGATCATATCGAGAAGTGGACGGCGGAGACAATCCAATTCCGACCGCTTTTATTCCGGAAAATATAAAAGCTTACGTAGCCAAAAATCACCCGAATGAAAAAATAACGCACATCGACTATGGGCATAAAGATTTGGATGTCGATTTGACTAATAATATTGATTTGGAATTTACTAAGGATGGTAAGATTTTAAAAGACAAGAAGAATGATTAATTTTTTTAATTTATTCTAAAATACTCTGGTTTGTTTTCACTTTCATGTTTGAATCAAGACATCTTAATTTGTAGCTGATTTTTTTGTAAATAGTAACGTGAAAGAAAATAGTTTATATTTACATTTCTATTTTTTATTTCATGGAAGAAAATAAACATGTAACGATTTACGATATTGCCGAGAGACTTAATCTGGCAACATCTACTATTTCACGAGCTTTAAAAGACCATCATACTATAAGTGATAAGACGATAAAAAAAGTGAAAAAAACTGCTGAAGAAATGGGATTTGTGCCAAATACTTTAGCAGCAGGTTTGCGTGGAAATAAAACAAGAACCATCGGTGTTTTAATTCCCACTGTTACACAGCCCTTTTTATCTTCTTTAATTAGCGGAATCGAGATCACAGCTCAAAAATCTGATTATACAGTAATCATTATGCAATCTCATGATTCGTATGAAGAAGAAGTAAATATGGCTAAATCTTTGTATTCCAATCGTGTGAGTGGTGTAATCTGTTCTCTAGCAATGGAAACCAGAGATACAGCGCATTTTCAACAGTTTTCAAACAATAATATTCCATTGGTTTTTGTTGACAGGGTTCCGAAAGATTACAATACTTTTAGGGTTGTAATTGACAATTATACAGCAGGTTACAAAGCAACAAAACACCTTATTGAACAAGGTTGCATTCGTATTGCCCATTTAACGGCTGGTTCGGAATTAGGTAATTTATATAACGAAAGAAAAAGAGGTTACATAGAAGCCTTAAAAGATCATAACATCGAGGTAGAAGAAGAATTGATCATTAGTTTAAATTCTGTTACTTACGAAGATGGTGTAAAAGCCAGCAACGCTTTGTTTGATTTAGATCCAATTCCAGACGGTTTATTTGCACCTGGAGATATTCTAGCCGTGAGTGCCATTCAGACTGCTAAAAAACGTGGCATTAAAGTGCCGGAGGAATTTAAAGTAATTGGTTTTAACAACGACCCGATTTCGCAGATAATAGACCCGAATTTATCGACTATTACGCATCCTGC
The DNA here is from genome assembly GCF_013388355.1 of Flavobacterium sp. LPB0248. GTDB lineage: Bacteria > Bacteroidota > Bacteroidia > Flavobacteriales > Flavobacteriaceae > Flavobacterium. Next base: position 1,390,689 of record NZ_CP058246.1, on the reverse strand, counting down.
TGAAAAGATGGGAAAAGCAGCAGCAGATATTATTATAAAAAATTTGAAATCATCTAAAAATGATGATGATGCTAAAGAAATTACTTTTTTAAATACAGAAGTATTGGCAAGAGAGTCTTCGCAGAAATAGAGTCAAAAAGAAAGGATTTAAATAGTAAATCCACCCCGTTAAAGCAGGATAGTTTTTATAATTATCCTGCTTTTATTTGTTATATAAATTATTTTTTTGAAAAAAAGACGACTAAAATTTTTTTCTTAAACAACAATCTTATATTTTTACGCAACCGATTGCAATTGTTGTTTTATTTAGAATAATGTATTTTTTGAATTAAATTTTTATCAAATACTTTTAAACAGAAATAAAATATTGATTCTTTCGGAAAGATGTTTTGAAGAATTAAATTTAAGCCAATGACCTTATTAAGATTTGTTGTATTGTTTTTTCTGGTTTCCTTTTCGGCTTTAGCACAAAAGGATTATAAATTGTGGCTTCAGTATAATACAGTAGCTAATTCTACAATAGCTGCAGAATATAAAAACACCTTTAAAGGAATTGTTCTTTTAGGAAATTCCGAAACCCTAAAAATTGCAGGAAAGGAACTCAAAACAGGATTTTCGGATATGTTAGGAAATATTCCTCAAATCAATCCAGATATAAAAGGAGAAAATAATCTTATTGTTGGTTCAGAACCGAATTTAAATACCGAAATCAAAAACGAATTAAAGTCTGATTTTGATAAAATAAATAGTGAAGGATTTATCATTAAATCTATTTCGATTAAAAACAAAAAACAAATTATTATCACAGGAAAAAATGATGTTGCGGTTTTATATGGAGTGTTTAATTTTCTGAGAATATTGCAAACCAATAAATCGGTTAAGAATTTAAATAATGCTGATTCTCCGAAAACCAATATTAGAATCCTGAACCATTGGGATAATTTGGACCGAACAGTTGAAAGAGGTTACGCTGGATTTTCTCTATGGAATTGGCAAAAGTTGCCTGATTTTATTGATCAGCGTTATATTGATTACGCTAGAGCGAATGCCTCAATCGGAATCAACGGAACGGTTTTAACCAACGTAAACGCAAATGCTTTAATTCTGACTCCGCAATATTTAGAAAAAGTTGAAGCCTTAGCCAATGTTTTTAGACCTTACGGTATAAAAGTTTATTTAACTGCAAGATTTTCGGCTCCTATTGAAATTGGAAAACTAAAAACTGCCGATCCAAAAGATCCTGAAGTGATTACTTGGTGGAAAAATAAAGCTGCTGAAATTTATAAACGAATTCCCGATTTTGGAGGATTTTTAGTAAAAGCCAATTCAGAGGGGCAGCCTGGCCCACAAAATTATGGTAGAGATCATGTCGATGGTGCTAATATGCTGGCAGATGCCGTTGCTCCTTTTGGCGGAGTAATTATGTGGAGAGCTTTTGTCTATTCAGAACATGATGCGAATGATCGTGCCAAACAAGCTTACACCGAATTCCAACCGTATGATGGAAAATTCAAAGAGAATGTAATCGTTCAGGTTAAAAATGGTGCTATCGATTTTCAACCAAGAGAACCTTTTCATCCTTTATTTGGAGCGATGCCGAAAACGCCTTTAATGATGGAATTTCAAATCACACAAGAATATTTAGGTTTCAGCACACATTTGGTTTTTCTGCCAAAATTATTTCAGGAAGTTTTAGAATCTGATACATATCAAAAAGGAAAGGGTTCAACCGTTGCTAAAGTTATTGACGGCACTTTATATCAAAATAAATTAACAGGAATTGCAGGCGTTGCCAATATTGGAAATGATTTAAATTGGACAGGCCATCCTTTTGCACAGGCAAATTGGTATGGTTTCGGACGATTGGCTTGGAATCCGTATTTAGATTCGGAAACTATTGCTGATGAATGGTTAAGAAGTACTTTTTCAAATGATGAAAATTTCATTAAACCTGTAAAAGATATGATGATCGAATCGCGTGAAGCAGTTGTTAATTATATGACACCACTTGGTTTACATCATATTATGGATACGGGACATCATTATGGACCTGGGCCTTGGGTTTCTAATTTATCAAGGCCAGAATGGAATCCAACTTATTATCATAAAGCAGATAAAAACGGAATTGGTTTTGATCGCTCAAAATCTGGGACAAATGCTGTTTCGCAATATGCACCAGAAGTTGCAAATGTTTTTGATAATTTAGAAACCTGCCCAGAGAAAGATTTATTATGGTTTCATCATGTTTCGTGGGATTATAAATTGAAAAACGGTCAGACGCTTTGGAACGGTATGGCATTAAAATATCAGGAAGGTGTAAATCAGGTTGCAGCAATGCAAAATGTTTGGAATAAGGCAGAAAAATATGTTGACAGCGAACGTTTTAACGAAGTGAAAATGTTGTTAGAAATTCAGCATAAAGAAGCAGAATGGTGGCGTGATGCCTGCTTATTATATTTTCAGCAATTTTCAGGAAAAGAACTTCCGGCTGGAGTTGAAAAACCAACAAAAACTTTAGAGTATTTTAAATCATTAAAATTTCCATTTGCCCCTGGAAATGGATAGTATATAGTAAAAATTATGAGTAAAAAAACGGCAATTGTAACTGGAGGAAATTCAGGTTTAGGATTTGCAACAGCAAAGAAATTATGTGATAACGGAATCACAACTTATATCATTGGTAGATCAAAAGAAAAAACAGAAGATGCGTGCAAAGGGATCGGCGAAAATGCCATTCCGGTAATTTTTGATTTAAATGATCTAAAAGGAATTCCGGCGATGATTGAAAGTATCACAAAAGAAAACCCAATCGATATTTTGGTAAACAATGCAGGAATCAATATGAAAAAAGAGTTTGCAGATGTGACTGATGAAGAATTTTTATCAATTATTCACACGAATCTTTTGAGTGTTTTTGCGGTGAGTAGAGAAGTGGTAAAAAACATGAAAGAAAACGGAGGCGGAAGTATTGTCAATATAAGTTCAATGGCATCACAATACGGAATTCCAAAAGTAATTGCGTATTCGTCAAGCAAAGGCGCAATCGAAGCTATGACTCGTGCTATGGCGGTTGAATTGGCTCAGTTTGGCATTCGTGCCAATTGTATTGCTCCGGGATTCATCAAAACCAAAATGTCATCGACAGCTTTAGACAATGATCCTGAAAGAAAAAATAAAGTCTTAGGCAGAACGCCAATGGGATATTTAGGAGAACCGTCTGATATTGCAGATGCAGTTTATTATTTCGCTTTAAGCGAATCAAAATATACTACTGGTACAGTTTTGCCTGTTGATGGCGGAAATAGTATAGGATTTTAAGTCTAGATGAAATAGCTCGCAAAGACGCGAAGCCGCAAAGTATTTTTCTTTTAAGTTTTTTTAAATAAAACTTTGTGACTTAGCGCCTTCGTGGCATAAAAAGAGAAGTATGATAAAAATGCAACAAACCATGAGATGGTTCGGTCCAAACGACAATGTCAGGCTAATTGATATTCGACAAGCTGGCGCAACAGGAATTGTAACCGCATTGCACCAAATTCCCGTTGGTGATGTTTGGACAATGGAAGCGATAAAAGAAAGACAGGAAATCATTCGCAATTATGGTTTGGAATGGACTGTGGTTGAAAGTCTTCCTGTTCACGAAGAAATCAAACGTGCTTCGGGAAATTATCTGCAATACATTGAAAATTATAAAATCAGTTTGCAAAATCTGGCCGAATGCGGAATCAAAATCATTACCTACAATTTCATGCCGATTTTGGATTGGGTAAGAACCAATCATAATTTTATAAATGAAGATGGAAGCAGAGCTTTACTGTACAATCAGGATGCATTTACTTATTTTGACGTTTTTCTTTTAAAAAGGCCAAATTCAGAAAATGATTATTCAGAAACTGAAAAAGAGAAAGCTTTGCAGTTTGGAAATCAATTGGCTGAAGATGAAGAAGCACTTTTGTTTAAAAATGTTTTATTAGGACTTCCTGGAAGTAAAATCAATTTTACAGCAGAACAGATTTTGTCTCTTTTAGAAAACTATGCTCAAATCGACAATCAAAAGTTACGAGAAAATCTGATTTATTTTTTATCTGAAGTGACTCCGATTGCAGAGAAAAATGGACAAAAATTAGCGATTCATCCAGACGATCCGCCGTTTTCGGTTTTAGGACTTCCAAGAATTGTTTCGACAGAAGCTGACTTGAAAGCTATTTTTAGCGCCGTTCCTTCAACAGCAAATGGATTGTGTTATTGTACAGGTTCTTTAAGTGCTGATCCAAAAAATAATCTTGAAAAAATAATAGACGATTTTGGAGACCGAATCCACTTTTTACATCTAAGAAATACTATCCGCGAAAGCGAAACTATTTTCAGGGAATCAGAACATTTAAATGGAGATGTTAAAATGGAAATAATTGTAGAGAAATTATTGTTGTTGATGAACAAAACTAAAATAAGTCTTCCAATGCGCCCTGATCATGGTTTTCTTCATCGAGTAGATGAAGCAACAGAAACTTATCCAGGTTATTCTTTAACTGGAAGATTAAAAGGTCTCGCTGAATTGAGAGGTTTGGAAATGGGAATTGGTTACAAATTGGGTTTATAAATAAAGTTAAGTATCCTAACATTTTTTTAAACCTGTTAGGTTTAAGATTATAAACGTACTGTTTTGTCACTTCGACGTAAGGAGAAATCTTCATTAGTAGCTCCGCAACGTAACCCCAATCTTTGTAGAGTTTCTTGCGAAGATTTCTCCTTACGTCGAAATGACAAAACTAATGCAGACAAAGAAAATCTATTATTCTATGTGTTTAAAAATTAAAACTTCATATCTAATTCTATTACTTCTCTTAATCGGATTAAGTACAAAATCGTACGCTATAAATCCAGAGAAATATGTAGTCAATCAAGCTTCTAATGAAAACTTTCCTCTGATAAGTAAAGGAAAAACGACTTCGATTTTAGTTGATGATAAAGATTATTCGGGAGTTTTAAAAGTAACTGGACATTTAGAAAATGACATTTTTCAGGTCTCCGATTTACATCCGAAAAGAATTAAAAAGGTTTCTGAAGCAAAAGATTTTGTTGTCATTATTGGGACATTAGGGAAAAGTAAAATTATCGATCAATTAGCAAAAGAAGGAAAAATAGATGCTAGAGAACTTCAGGGGAAATGGGAGAAATTTACAACCCAAATTGTCGAAAATCCGTTTAAAGGAATCAAAAGAGCGTTGATAATTGCAGGTTCAGATAAACGAGGAACGATTTACGGAATCTACGATTTATCCAACCAGATTGGCATTTCGCCTTGGTATTATTGGGCAGATGTTCCAGTTAAAAAACAATCAGAACTACATGTTTTACCTGGAGTTCATTCGCAAGGAGAACCAAAAGTAAAATACAGAGGGATTTTTATAAATGATGAAGCGCCTGCTTTAACTGGCTGGGCATTTGAGAAATTTGGCGGATTCCATTCAAAATTCTACGATAAAGTTTTTGAATTGATTCTGCGAATGAAAGGCAACTATTTATGGCCAGCAATGTGGGGCAGAATGTTTTATGTGGAAGATCCGCAGAATGCTGTTTTGGCGGATGAATATGGAATTGTAATGGGAACTTCGCATCACGAGCCATTAACAAGAGCACACGCCGAATGGGGAAAATCAAACGGAAAATGGGATTTTAATTCCAATTCGGAGGCTTTAATTCAATTTTGGAAAGACGGAATTAAACGAATGGGAGATAAAGAAACTATCGTTACAATCGGAATGCGTGGCGATGGCGATGAGCCTATGACGGAAGGAACTGCGATTGAATTATTGGAAAATATCGTAAAAACTCAAAGAAACATTATTGCAGAAGTTACTAAAAAACCTGCCGAAGAAACGCCACAAATGTGGGCACTTTACAAAGAAGTTCAAGATTATTACGACAAAGGAATGACTGTTCCAGACGATGTAACACTTTTATTGTGTGATGATAATTGGGGAAATATTCGAAAACTTCCTGAACTCGATGCAAAACCAAGAAAAGGCGGTTACGGTATTTACTATCATTACGATTATGTTGGAGGGCCAAGAAATTATAAATGGATCAACACCAATCAAATCGAGCGAACTTGGGAACAAATGGATTTAGCATATCAATATGGTGTCGATAAAATCTGGATTCTAAATGTTGGCGATATCAAACCAATGGAATTTCCGATTGAGTTTTTCCTAGATATGGCCTGGAATCCAGAAAATTTCAATGCTGGAAATTTAGAGCAATATTATGTCAATTGGGCTAAAGAGAATTTTGACAATCAGTTTACAGGAGAAATTGCTGAAATTTTAAAGTTATACACTAAATATAATTCACGAAGAAAACCAGAATTGCTAGATGCTAAAACGTACAGCATAACTAATTATAACGAAGCAGATCGAGTTGTAGCAGATTACCAAAAATTGGTTGAAAAAGCCAATTCAATAAATGAAAAATTAAAACCAGAATATAAAGACGCTTTTTACCAGCTGGTTTTATTTCCTGTTTTGGCAAGTGCCAATTTAAATGAAATGTATATGGCACAGGCTAAAAATCATTTGTATGCAGAACAGGGAGATGTCATTGCAAATGATTATGCTAAAAAAGTTAAGAAGTTATTTGAAAAAGATGCCGAGCTCACAAATTATTATCATACCCAAATAGCAAATGGGAAGTGGAATCACATGATGTCGCAGACGCATATTGGTTATGATAATTGGCAGCAGCCGGATAAAAATGTGATTCCGAAAACAAAGAAAATTGCGCCTGCAGTTCAAGCGTTAAAAGTGATTACCGCTGAAGAGATTTTAAAAAAAGAGACATTAATTAGCAAAAAACAAGATTTAGCTCAAGCTCATGGTTTTATTGAGAATGACGGTTACATTTCAATAGAAAGTAAAAATTATTCAAAAGCAATAAACTCAGATGCTGTAAAATGGACTATAATTCCAAATCTTGGTAAAACAGATTCGGGAATAACAATAAAACCTTCAAATATTCAGCCAATTGAAATCTCGGAACAGTCTCCAAGATTAGAATACAACGTTCATTTTTTTAGTAAAGGAAAGATAAAAGTAAATGCCTATTTTTCGCCAACAATTAATTTTAAAAAAGGAGACGGCTTGAAATATGGAATTGGCTTTGATAATGAAAAACCGCAAATAATGAACCTCAACTCAGATTCTTCGGAAAAAGCTTGGGCAGAATCTGTTGCGAATAATATTAAGATAATAAGCTCAACGCATGAAATCGAAAAAGCAGGGAATCATGTTTTGAAAATTTATGCAATTGATCCTGCTGTAGTGCTTCAAAAAATTGTAATTGAAACCGAAGAAGGGAAAGTTTTGCAGTCGTATTTGGGACCGCCAGAGAGTTTTAGGAAGGAATGACAAAACTAAACGAATAAAAAACGATTAACTATTTAAACCAAAAGATATGAAATGTATTAAACCTTATTTATTTGCCGTCACGGTTTTGCTGACTGTCAGCTGTACTTCGCAAAAAGAAACTACTTCATTAAAAGATGCTTACAAAGATGATTTTTACATTGGAACTGCTTTAAGCGCGAATCAAATCGAACAAAAAGACAAAAAAGAAGATTCTTTGATTCGAAAAGAATTTAATGCCATTACAGCAGAAAACATCATGAAATCGATGTACATGCATCCGCAAAAAGACAAATATGATTTTACTTTGTCTGATAAATTTGTGGCGTATGGAGAAAAGAATAAAATGTTTATTCACGGACATACTTTGATTTGGCATAGTCAATTGGCACCTTGGATGGAAAAGATTGCCGACAGTACAGAAATGAAAGCGTTTATGCAAGATCATATTACGACGATAGTTTCTAAATACAAAGGCAGAATCAACTCTTGGGATGTTGTAAATGAAGCGTTGAATGAGGATGGAACTTTAAGACAATCTGTTTTTTTTAAAACACTTGGAGAAAAATATCTGGTGGATGCCTTTAAATTAGCTGCAAAAGCAGATCCTAAAGCAGAATTGTATTACAATGATTACAATATTGAAGAACCTGCAAAAAGGGCAGGAGCAATTGCCTTAATTAAGAAAATAAAGGCTGAAGGCGGAAAAGTAGACGGCGTTGGGATTCAAGGACACTGGAGATTGCAAAGTCCATCAATTGAAGAAATTGAGAAAAGCATTTTGGAATATTCAGCATTAGGAATCAAAGTAGCTTTTACAGAATTAGATATTACTGTTTTACCAAATCCGTGGGACTTAAAAGGAGCAGATGTAAATCAGAAATTTGAAGGAAATCCTAAAATGAATCCATATCCAGAAAAATTGCCAGATTCCATTCAAAACAAGCTCGCAGAACGTTACGAATCGATTTTTAAGCTATTTTTAAAACATAAAGACAAAATCAGTCGTGTGACTTTTTGGGGCGTTTATGATGGGCAATCTTGGTTAAATGACTGGCCAATAAAAGGAAGAACCAATTATCCGCTTCCGTTTGACAAAGATTTAAAACACAAACCAGCTTATGATAGTATCTTAAAGTTGAAAGAAACTAAAGAATAAGTACTAAAAAAGCGTAAGTTTTGAGAAAATAACCAACAATCGGTTGTGATATGAAAAATAACTTAAATAAAGTAAACTAAATTTGCATAATATGTTTTTTTGTCTAATTTTACACAACCGATTGTTTTGGATAAAACCAACACAATATTGTCATTTCGACGAAGGAGAAATCACACTAGAAACTCCACACAGAATGTCGTCAATCTTTGTCGATTCTCGCGTGTGATTTCTCCTTCGTCGAAATGACAAAAAAAGAACCTAACTAGCTATCTAAAATGACCACAAACCCACCAATGACTAAAATTTCACAAAAACTATCCATTAAAGAAAAAATTGGATACAGTTTAGGAGATCTTGCTGCCAATCTCGTTTTTCAGACTTTGATGACGTATCTGGCGTATTTCTACACCGACATTTACGGATTATCACCAACAGATTCGTCGATCATTATGCTGATTGTTGGATTAGTAGCCGCTTTTATTTTTAATCCGATCATTGGGGTTTTGGCAGACAGAACAAGTACCAAATGGGGAAAATTCAGACCCTGGATTTTATTAACTGCAATTCCGCTTGGAGTAGTGGCGCTATTAGCATTTTCAACACCTGATTTCTCCTATAAAGGAAAAGTAATTTATGCGGTTATCACCTATACTTTGCTGTTGCTTTTTTATGCCGGAAACAATCTGCCGTATTCTGCTTTAAGCGGTGTTATTACAGGCGATATGAAAGAACGAAACAGTATGTCGTCCTATCGTTTTGTGGCGGTTATGTTTGCCCAGTTTTTTGTTCAGGTTTTTATGCTTGGTATTATCAAAAGTGCGGGAAACGGAGATAAAGCTATCGGAATCGAAAAAGTAATGACTGCGCTGGCCATTATTGGAACAATCATGCTTTTAATTACGTTTTTAACTACAAAAGAAAGAATCATTCCGAAACCAGAACAAAAGTCAAGCGTAAAAGAAGATTTAAGCGATTTAATCAAAAATAGACCTTGGTTAATTATGCTTTCGCTAACGACTTTGGTTTTTGTGACTTTAGCGATGAAAGGTGGTTCGTATGTATATTATTTTGAGAATTATGTTGATAAAGAGCAATTAGCCATTTTTATTCAGCCTATTCTAGATACTTTATCCAATATCGGATTGAATCATTTTGGAAATGATCCTGTTTCAGCAGGTTTTGGTTTATTCAACGCAGGCGGAATTATCTTTATGATTGTAGGCATTACACTTTCTAAAAATCTGGCAGACAAATACGGAAAAAGAAATGTTTTTGGGGTGTTTTTATTCATTTCGACTTTATTCATTATTGCATTCTATTTTTATCCACCAACATCAATTAGTCTGATGTTTTTCTCTCAAATTCTACACGGATTTTTCTACGGAATCACAATCCCGATTCTTTGGGCAATGATTGCCGATGTAGCCGATTATTCAGAATGGTTAAATAACCGCCGTGCAACTGCAATTATATTCTCGGCAATGATGGTTGGGCTAAAAACGGGATTAAGTGTTGGAGGTGCTTTGACCACTTTATTTTTAGGTTATTTCCACTATGTTCCAAATGCGCCTGAACAGTCTCAAACTGCCATAAACGGAATCAAATTACTAGTGAGTATTTTCCCTGCAATCCCTTTTTTAATTGGAGCTGGAATGCTGTTTTTCTATAAAATCAATAAAGAAATGGAAGTGCAAATTGAAACAGAACTAAAAGAAAGAAGAACTTAATTATTTAAACAAAATATAACTATGCCTGAAGATAGCATTGAACACATTAATTTTGAGGAAATTAATGACCTGGCGATTTCAAAGCCTTTAGTATCCCATATGTACACAGCCGATCCTTCGGCACATGTATTCAACGGAAAAATTTACATTTATCCATCTCATGATATTGATGCTGGAATTCCGTTTAATGACAATGGAGATCATTTCGGAATGGAAGATTACCATGTTTTTTCTATGGAAGATATTGCATCAGAAGTAGTTGATAATGGTGTTGCGTTGCATGTAAATGACGTTGCTTGGGCTGAAAAGCAAATGTGGGCACCTGATGCAGCTCATAAAAACGGAAAGTATTATTTGTATTTTCCAGCTAAACGCGCCAATGGAATTTTCCAGATTGGTGTTGCCATTTCAGATTCGCCAGTTGGACCTTTTGTTCCTGAAAAAGAAGCAATAAAAGGAAGTTACAGCATTGATCCAGCCGTTTTTGAAGATGAAGATGGCAAACATTATATTTATTTTGGAGGAATATGGGGCGGACAGCTTCAGAAGTACCGTAATAATCAGTACGATCAAAATAACGAAGAACCTTTGGCAGAAGAAAAAGCTTTAGGGCCAATCGTAGCTTTGTTAAGAGACGATATGCTTGAATTCGCCGAAGAACCGAAAGAAATTAAAATTTTGGATGAAAACGGAAATGAGATTCTTGCAGGCGATAACGATCGTCGTTTTTTCGAAGCTTCGTGGGTTCATAAGTATAACGGAAAATATTATTTCTCGTATTCAACAGGAGATACCCATTTTATCTGTTATGGTATTGGAGATAACCCTTATGGGCCGTTTACGTATCAGGGAAGAATTCTGAATCCTGTAGTAGGCTGGACATCGCATCATTCAATTTGCGAAGTAGAAGGCGAGTGGTATTTGTTTTATCACGATTCGAGTTTGTCAAAAGGAGTAACGCATCTGCGAAGCATGAAAGTAACCAAAATTGATTATCTAGAAGACGGTTCGATTATCACGATTGATCCATACGGAATAAGAAGATTATTTGAATAAGATATGAAAAGAAAAACAGGTTTAAAAATTGTTACAGCAGTCATTTTGATGAGTGCATTTTCTTCATGTAAAAAAATTTCACAAAAATCACAATCGGTTGTGTATTCCGATTATGCTTCTTTTGATTGGTTTGATTACAGAGGAAATGACGATGCATATCAAAATCTAACAAAATCTGATGTCGATTATTTAAATCCTGTTTTAGCTGGTTTTTATCCTGATCCTACGATTTGCAGAGTGGAGGAAAAGTTTTATCTCGTCAATTCTTCTTTCTGCTATTTTCCGGGATTGCCCATTTTTGAAAGTACCGATTTAGTGCATTGGAAACAAATTGGAAACATCATTGATCGCCGTGAACAGGCCGATTTTGGAAACTCTCGTTTGTCTGGCGGAATGTACGCGCCAACAATTCGCTATAACAAAGGAAGATTTTATGTGATTTGCACTAACGTAAGCGGAGTTGGTAATTTTATTGTTACCGCTAAAAATCCTGCAGGACCTTGGTCAAACCCGATTGTACTTCCAGATGTTAACGGAATCGATCCGGACATTTTTTTTGATGAAGATGGAAAAGTTTATATTACGCATAACGGCCCTCCGCCAAATAATATTTCGCTTCATGATGGCCATCGTGCTATTTATATGCTGGAATACGATTTGGAAAAACAAAAAACCACAACAAGTCCCAAATTAGTTATTAACGGCGGAACCGATATGTCTAAGAAACCAGTATGGATTGAAGGCCCGCATGTGATTAAAAAGAACGGATTTTATTATCTGCTTTGCGCACAAGGAGGAACAGGTTTTAACCATTCTGAAGTAATTTTTAGAAGTAAAAATATTTATGGCCCATACGAAAGTTATGTCAACAATCCCATTTTGACGCAGACGCCTTTAGATCCGAATCGTAAAAATTTGGTTTCGACAACGGGTCATGCTGATTTTGTAGAACTTCCAAACGGAGATTGGTGGTCAGTGTTTTTAGGATGCCGACCATACGAAGGAGATTTCTACAATATGGGAAGAGAAACCTTTATGATGCCTGTAGAATGGAAAAACGATTGGCCAGAAATTGTCGGTGGAAATGAACCAATTCCGATGATTCATAAACGCCCAAATCTTCCGCTTTCTAAAGAAAAAATAGAGCCATTGAATGGGAATTTTGTTTCGAAAGACGATTTTGACTCGAGTAAATTAGATCTTAAATGGAGTTTTATCAGAACGCCAAAGGAAAAATGGTGTGATTTGATTAATGGAAATTTACTAATTAAACCAAGACCAGAATCGATTCATGCCGAAACGAATTTTTCTTTTATTGGAAGAAGACAGCAACATTTAAAATTTGAAGCTTCAGTAAAGTTTGAATTCAATCCAAAAGATAATTTACAGGTGGCAGGTTTAACCGCTTTTCAAAACGAAAAACATTATTTTTTAATTGGAAAGCGAATGAATGCTGATCATAAATTGGAAGTTTTTGTAGAAAGAACAGCAGATAAAATCAATAATGGGAAATCGGAAATTATTGCGAAAAAAGAACTTTTAGATTCTGGTAAACCATTGTTTGTAAAGATTGAAGGAAACGGAAGATGGTATAGCTTTTATTATAAAACGACAGAAAAACAAGATTGGATTTTATTGATAAAAGATGTTGATGGGGTTATTTTGAGTACAAAAGAAGCAGGAGGTTTTGTAGGAACGTATTTAGGGATGTATGCTTCGAGTGAGCATTTTTAGAGGTAAAGTTTTAGGCTTAGTTTTTTACGCCTAGTTTGTCATCCTGACGAAGGAAGGATCACACTCGGGATTCGACAAAGATTGGCGACACTCTGTGCGGAGTTTCTAGTGTGATCCTTCCTTCGTCAGGATGACAAAACTGTGGATGAACTTTTAACGTTCTTTACGGAGTTGCTTGCGAAGTCCCAGAGGGACGAAATATTTATAGAAGGTTTGTTTTGCAGATTTACAAAAGCCCCAGCGGGGCAATATATTATTATGACAAATGTGTCGCTCCGCTGGAGCTTTTAATCTGTAGCGATTGGAATTTTCTATAAATATTCCGCTCTTCCAGAGCTTAAAAAAAATAACATAATTCATTTGAAAAATAATTTTTTATAAAAGATTTTTAGCTACTTTAGCATAACAGAACGGAACAGAACGGTATGCTAAAAGAAGAAGAAAAATTTGAGTTTATAATTAATCACGATAGTGATATTCCGAAGTACCAGCAGTTGGTTGACGGAATTACGAATGCTATTGCCGAGAATATTTTACAGAAGGGAGATTTGCTTCCGTCGGTGAATGTAATCTGCAAGACGTATCAGCTTTCGAGAGACACGGTTTTTAAGGCTTATACGATTTTAAAAGACCAGAATACAATTGATTCTGTACCCAATAAAGGCTATTATGTGGCAGGCGAAACGAGAAAAGTGCTTTTGGTTTTGGATACGTTTAAGGCTTATAAAGAGGTTTTGTACCATTCGTTTGTGAATAATCTGCCAGATAATGTGATTACAGATGTGCAGTTTCATCATTATAATATTGATGTTTTTAAAACGATCATCAATAACGGAATCGGGAAGTATTACAAGTATGTAGTCATGAATTTTGATCATAAGGATATCGCTCCGGCTTTGTCTGCAATTTCAAAAGATAAATTGCTTTTGATTGACTGGAATATTCAGGCAAAAAAGACAAATAATTATGTTTTTCAGGATTTCGGAAAAGCGTTTTACGAGTCATTGACAGAAGCAGCCGATTTGTTTAAAAAGTATAAAAAGATACAATTTGTATATCCGGATTTTACGAATCATCCGTGGGAAACGGTGGAATATTTTAAAAAATTCTGTGCCGATTTTGGTTTTGAATATGAAGTGATTACAGATCCAAAAAAGTTCAATATTGAGAAAGGAATTGCTTATATCAGTGTAAGCGACAGGATTTTAGGACACTTTTTAGAACAGTGCAAAGAAAAGGATTTTGAACCTGGGAAAGATGTTGGATTTTTATCCTACAACGAAACCCCAATGAAGAAATTTATATACAAAGGAATTTCGGTTGTATCAACTGATTTTAAAGAAATGGGAACCAAAGCAGCGGCATTTATTACGCGTGACGAAGAAACGAAGTGTTATGTGCCGACAAAATTAATAATAAGAGAATCATTGTAGTATGTATTATATCGGATATGATATTGGAAGTTCTTCTGTCAAGGCAGCCTTGGTAGAAGCAGAAACAGGCAAAAAAGTAATCGTTTTGAATGAACCGCAGAACGAAATGGAAATCCTTTCGATTCACCCAGACTGGGCAGAGCAAGACCCTGAAATCTGGTGGCAGCACATTTGTACAGCGACTAAAAGAGCGATTAAAGAATCAAATATAGACGCTTCTAAAATTCAAGGAATTGGTATTTCGTACCAAATGCATGGATTGGTGATTGTGGATGAAGCTGGAAAGGCGCTCAGAAATTCAATTATCTGGTGCGACAGCCGTGCAGTTGAAATTGGAAATAAGGCTTTCGCCGAAATTGGAGAAGAAAAATGCATGTCGCATTTATTGAATTCGCCAGGAAATTTTACCGCTTCAAAGCTAAAATGGGTGAAAGAAAACGAGCCTGAAGTTTACAATAAAATCGCTAAATACATGCTTCCGGGAGATTATATCGCTTTGAAATTAACGGGTGAAGTAACGACTACCAAAAATGGTTTGTCTGAAGGAATGCTTTGGGATTATAAAGAAAATAAAGTAGCCGACTGGCTTTTAGAATATTACGGAATCGACAAATCATTGACGCCAAAAATCGTCGAAAATTTTACAAATCAAGGAATTGTTACAGAAAAAGCTTCTGCTGAATCTGGTCTTCCAGCAGGAATTCCGATTGTGTACAGAGCAGGAGATCAGCCTAATAATGCTTTATCTCTGAATGTTTTGAATCCGGGAGAAGTGGCTGCGACTGGCGGAACTTCGGGAGTGTTTTATGCCGTTAGCGAAATGTCTTCGGGAAAAAGCACAAGAGTAAACAATTTTGTTCACGTAAACTACGAAGTGGAAACACCAAGAGTGGGTAAACTTTTAAATATTAACGGAGCAGGAATTCAGTACAGATGGCTTCGTAATAATATGGGGAATGAAAGTTATGAGGTAATGAACGAAAAAGCTTCAAATGTTGAGGTTGGATCAGAAGGCGTAGTAGTCATTCCGTTTGGGAATGGTGCTGAGCGTATGTTCAATAATAAAACCATCGGAACACACTTTTTAAACCTCAACTTAAATATTCACAACAGCGCACATTTGTTTAGAGCTTCTCTTGAAGGAATTGCGTTTTCGTTTGTGTATGGAATGGAATGTTTGAAAGATGATAATGCTACGATTAATGTGATTAGAGCTGGAAATGACAATCTTTTCCGTTCGGAGATTTTCTCTAATACCGTGGCAACTTTAATTGGTCACGAAATCGAAATTTACAATACAACTGGAGCGGTTGGTGCGGCGAGAGCGGTTGGTTTAAAAGACGGTGATTACAGCAAGTTTGGAGCTAATGTTAGCGACAACGATCACGTAATGACGTTTTTACCACTTCATAACAAAGAACCTTACGAGACGGCTTATAAAAAATGGAAACAAGAATTAGAATTAATATTAACAAATAAATAAAAAAATCAAATGATAGTTTTAGGAGATAAAGAATACTACAAAGGTATCGGCCAAATTAAATTTGAAGGGGCAGCATCTGATAATCCGTTGGCATTTAAATATTACAATCCAGACCAAATTGTAGCTGGAAAAACAATGCGTGAGCACTTTAAATTTGCAATCGCTTACTGGCATACTTTCTGCGGACAAGGTAGCGATCCATTCGGACCAGGAACACAACAATTTGCTTGGGATGCTTCATCAGATCCGTATCAAGCAGCAAAAGATAAGGCAGATGCTGCTTTTGAATTTATTAGCAAAATGGGATTCGATTATTTTTGTTTCCACGATTACGATTTGATTGCTGAAGGAGCAACTTTCGCAGAATCAGAAAAACGTTTGGCTTTTATTACAGATTATTTAAAACAGAAAAAAGCAGACTCTGGAATTAAATTGCTTTGGGGAACTTCAAACTGTTTCTCAAATCCAAGATTCATGAACGGAGCGGCTACAAATCCAGATTTTAATGTAGTAGCAAGAGCTGGTGGACAAGTAAAATTAGCTTTGGATGCAACTATCGCTTTAGGCGGAGAAAACTATGTATTCTGGGGTGGTAGAGAAGGTTATATGTCTTTATTAAACACAGATATGGGAAGAGAATTAGACCACATGGCGCAATTCTTGGCAATGTCTAGAGACTATGCAAGATCTCAAGGTTTTAAAGGAACTTTCTTTATCGAGCCAAAACCAATGGAGCCATCTAAACACCAATACGATTTTGACTCGGCTACAGCAATCGGATTCTTAAAAAATTATGGTTTAGATAAAGATTTCAAAATCAATATCGAAGTAAACCACGCTACATTGGCACAACATACTTTCCAACACGAATTGGAAGTGGCTGCAAAAGCAGGAATGTTAGGAAGTATCGATGCAAATAGAGGAGATTACCAAAACGGATGGGATACAGACCAATTTCCAAATAATATCCAAGAAACTACTGAAGCAATGTTGGTTTTCTTAAAAGCTGGCGGATTGCAAGGTGGTGGAGTTAACTTTGATGCAAAAATTAGAAGAAACTCTACAGACTTAGAAGATGTTTTCTTAGCACACATTGGTGGAGCTGATACTTTTGCAAGAGCTTTATTGACTGCTGATAAAATCATCACTTCTTCTCCTTACGAAAAATTAAGAAAAGAAAGATATAGCTCATTCGATTCTGGAAAAGGAAAAGACTTTGCTGATGGAAAATTAAATCTTAAAGATCTTTATACTATCGCTCACGAAAATGGAGAATTGAATCTTCAAAGCGGTAAACAAGAATTGTTTGAAAATATCATCAATCAATATATTTAATTGATTTAGATTTTAAATATTCAACCTAACAGATTTCTAAAATCTGTTAGGTTTCTTAAAAAATTTAGTGAGACAAAAAATCTAGAAAAAGTTTAAATTTTTAAACATGATAGTTATAGAACGTTAAAATGTTTAAAAATGTTTTTTTAGATAAAAACTTCGAAAATGTGTATTAAGATTATGGCTTTTTTACATTGAGATTAACGAAAAATAGATTGAAGGTTTAGTTACTATTTTTTAAAAATTGAAAAGAATAAAAGTCAGTTTGATAAAATAATAAGTGAGTTTTTTTTATTGAAGGTTTTTTGAAGAGCAGAATCAATCGAAATGCACATTTTTCACTCACTAGAATTTGGACACACTGCAGTGTGTCTCTACTAATTTATCTACACAAAGAAAAAAACGTACAGTTTTGTCATTTCGACGAAGGAGAAATCTCCGTAAGTAGCTCCACAAAGTAAATAACTAATCTTTGTCGAGTTTCTCGCGAAGATTTCTCCTTCGTCGAAATGACAAACTATGCGGTTCATTCGATGATAAAGAATTATTTATAACAACTAATAAACCAAAAAACTTATGAAATTTTTTATTGACACTGCTAATCTTCAAGACATTGAAGAAGCGCAGGCTTTAGGCGTTTTAGATGGTGTAACTACCAATCCGTCTTTAATGGCAAAAGAAGGTATTACAGGAAAAGCAAACATCCTGAAACATTATCTTGACATTTGTAATATCGTAGATGGCGATGTTTCGGCTGAGGTTATTTCGACTGATTTTGAAGGAATGATAAGAGAAGGAGAAGAATTAGCCGCCTTACATCCTCAGATTGTCGTGAAACTGCCAATGATTGGTGATGGTGTAAAGGCCTGCAAATATTTTTCTTCAAAAGGAATCCGTACCAATGTAACTTTGGTGTTTTCTGCTGGTCAGGCGTTATTGGCAGCAAAAGCTGGAGCGACTTACGTTTCTCCATTTTTAGGGCGTTTAGATGACGTTTCAACAGACGGAATGCATTTAATTGCTGAAATTAGAGAAATCTACGATAATTACCATTATCAGACTCAAATCCTTTCAGCTTCTGTAAGGCATACCATGCATATTGTTAATTGTGCCAAGGTAGGGTCAGATGTTATGACTGGACCGCTTTCTGCAATAAAAGGGCTGCTGAAACACCCTTTAACTGATATTGGTTTAAAGCAATTTGTAGAAGACGCAAAAAAGATGAATTTATAATCTTTTCATTTCCATTTTTATAGTTTTTAAACTCTCTTCCAGCTATTTGGAGGGGAGTTTTTTTATGTAATAAAAGCAACCGATTGTCTCTGCTTTTTATTTTGTAAGAAATATAAGCTTTTGGTTCTGGTGTGGTGACTTTCAGATTATAATATTTTTTAAGTCCCGTTTTATAAGGGATAACAAAAGATCTAATTTAGGAGGAATTTTTATACAGTCACTACAACGTTTTAGTGTTTCTTTAAAAAAACTTATATTTTAACATTTTATATTTTTTTTAAGATTTTGAATCAAACGATTTATTATCTCTAACGTTTTCGTAATATTAAACACTGTTTTTGTTAATTATTCAATATTTTATAATTATTTACGTGTATAATTCTTTTTTTGAGTGTATTTTTTTTGAAATTGATAAAAAAAATTAACGCAACCGATTGTGTGTTGTTGTTTTTTGCATATATTTGTTTTGACTATAAGTTGTTATTTGTTAGAAATGTTAAAATAAAAATGGATAGCAAAGTCAATCAAAACGAAAACTAACTAAACCAACTATTAACTCATTAAACCAATTATTTATGACTAACTTTTTAATTACTAAAAGCAGATCTAAATACTTTAAGAATCTGGGGATCTTAATCCTGATGATGGTATTTTCTGCTTCGGTAAATGCGCAAATTACTGTTACAGGTACTGTATCTGATGGTAGCGGACCAATACCAGGTGTCAATATTATTGTAAAAGGAACCAAAACAAGTACGGTATCAAATTTTGACGGGACGTACACGCTTCAAGCTATTCCCAATAATAGCATTTTGGTTTTTAGTTTTATTGGATATAAACCGCACGAAGTTGCAGTGAACAATAAAACTAAAATTGATGCTGTACTGGAAGAGAACTTAAATGACTTAAAAGAAGTTGTTGTTATTGGATACGGAACCGCAAAAAGAGCAGATTTAACAGGAGCTATTTCTTCTATATCTAGTGCAGCAGTAACGCAATCTGTTTCTACAACTATAGATCAGGTATTACAAGGCCGTGCGGCAGGGGTGCAGATACAACAAAATAGCGGTACTCCTGGAGGAAGCTCTTCGGTACGTATTCGTGGTATAAGCTCTATTACAGGTTCTAATGAGCCAATTTATGTAATTGATGGTGTGATTATAGATGGTAATTCAGGTTCTTTAAATACAAATCCGCTTTCAGGAATTAACCCTAATGATATTGCTTCTATCGATATTTTGAAAGATGCGTCTGCAACGGCTATTTATGGTTCTAGAGCGGCAAATGGAGTAATTATGGTGACTACCAAAACGGGTAGAAAAGGAGATTTGACTTTAAATTTTGACACTTATGTAGGATGGCAGCAAATGCCAAAAGAATTGCAGGTGCTTAATTTAAGAGAGTACGGAACACTTAAAAATACTCGTGCTGATTTAGGAATCGTTCAAAGAGACCCTTATTTTATTCGTCCTGATTTATTGGGAGAAGGAACAAACTGGCAAGACGAATTATTTCAAACCGGTTTAATTCAGAACTATAATCTATCTGCTTCTGGCGGTTCGGACACTACAACTTATGCATTAGGAATGTCTTACTTTGATCAGGAAGGAACAATTATTGGTTCTTCTTTTGATCGTATGACAATTCGTGCAGTTGTTGACTCGCAAGTAAAAAAATGGATGAAAGTTGGAGTAAACTTAAATGCTTACAAAACCAATCAGGTAACTACAGTTAATGATGATTCGGTAATTTTAACCGCTTTAAAACAGACACCAAACGTAGCAGCTCGAAATGCTGATGGAACTTTTGACGGACCAGATACAACAGAATTTGTTCAGACAAATCCATTGGGAATTGCAATGCTGAAAGACAATCATGGAAAAGACTATGGAATTAGAGGAAATGTGTATGCAGAAATTGGTTTTACAAAAGATTTAAAACTTAAAACCCAGTATTCTATAGATTATGGTTTCGGGAATAGATATACTTTTAATCCATCATATACTTTTGGAGCATTATCAAATGAAGTTAGAGAAGGATCAAGAACAAAATCTACTAGCGAAAACTGGATTTGGACTAACACTTTGACTTATAATAAAATGTTTGGGAAACATAATGTTAATGCATTAGTAGCCCAAGAGTTTCAAGAGCAAAACTGGGAAAATCTTTATGGTTACCGTTCAGGTTATTTAACAAACGGAGCTACAGATTTAAACGCTGGAGATCCAACAACGGCTAGAAATTCAAATGCAAGTTCTACAAAATCGCTTAGTTCTTATTTTGCAAGAGCAACGTATACATTTGATGATAGATATATCCTAACAGGGACAATCAGAAGAGATGGATCTTCGCAATTTGCTGAAGGCAATAAATGGGATTGGTTTCCATCTGCTTCTTTAGCATGGAAAGTTTCAAACGAATCATTTTTAAAAGACAATCAAACTATTAGTAATCTGAAATTACGTGCAGGATGGGGAGTAACAGGTAATTCAAGCGTACCAAATAATGCTTATACTTCTGTTTATGGAACTTCTGCAACCAATTGGGGAAGCGGACAAATTGCAACTAATACAGCAAATCCAGACCTTAAATGGGAAAAATCAAACCAGACTAATATTGGTTTAGACATCGGACTTCTAGACAATAGAATTGAGATTACAACAGATGTTTACTATAAAAGAACAGATGATTTATTACTAAGATTATCACTTCCTGCTTATGTAGGTACAACGGGTCAGGGAGCTACATCACCGCCTTTTGCTAATATCGGATCTCTTGAAAACAAAGGTTTCGAGTTTACGATAAACACCATAAACATGCAGAGAAAAGATTTTCTTTGGAAATCAAATTTCAATATCTCTATGAACAGATTTAAAGTATTGAAATTAAATTCAGAATCGGGTGTCTATGACCAGACATTGCAGCAAGGTTCTGATGTAACAGTGGTTACTCGTACTGCAGTTGGACAGCCATTAGGACAATTTTACGGTTATAAAGTAATTGGACGTTTTGAAAAAGCAACAGATTTTTATTATAAAGATGCTAATGGAGTGGTAAAACCAACCGCATTGCCAGAAGGAATGGCAATTGGAGAAAATGGAGTTTGGATTGGAGATTACATGTTTGAAGATGTAAATAAAGATGGTGTAATCAACGAAAAAGATGCTGGATATATTGGAAATCCTAACCCAGATTTCACTTTCGGTTTCAATAATAGTTTCTCATTCAAAGGATTTGATGTGAGCATTTTATTCACAGGTTCTTACGGAAACGATGTTTTAAACTACCAAAGACGTTGGTTAGAAAATCCTCGTGAGAATACTAACTTGTTGAAATCAGCTTTGGGATACGCACAATTAGAATTAATCGATCCGAATGGACCAAACGATTATCGTAACGTTCAAATTGTTGGCGGAGATCCTTACATGCCTAGAATCGCGGCTTCATCTGCGGCTTCAGCTTCAAATTATCGTTTAAGCAACAGATTTGTAGAAGATGGATCTTATGTAAGACTTAAAAATATTTCGATTGGTTATAATCTTCCAAAGGATTTGTATTCTAAATACGGAATTTCAAACATCAAAGTATATTCAAACATGCAGAATGTTTTAACCTTTACTAAATATAAAGGATATGATCCTGAAGTAGGTGCAATGTATCAAAACCAGCTTTTAAATGGTATCGATAACGGACGTTATCCTTCGCCTATGGTAACTACACTTGGATTAACTGTTAATTTCTAAAAACCGCACAATGAAAACAAAGAAAATATTTTACACGGCTTTAATTATTGCATTGCCATTTGTTTGGACGAGTTGCAGCGACATTTTAGACGTTGAACCAAATGATGTAATTACAAAAGAGAATTTTTATAAAACGGAATCTGATTTTCAGGCCGCAACAGGACCTTTATACAACAAAGTTTGGTTCGATTTTAATGATAAATTCTATTACGGATTAGGAGATGGACGTGCCGCAAACATGTACGCACCTTTCTCAGATTACGTTTATCCGTTTACAGATTTAACAGAAACGGGATTAACAGGACCTTTGGTTTCGGCTTGGGCATCTTTGTATAATGTGATTCAGCAATCTAATAATGTGATTATTGGAATTTCTGGAAGTTCGATGAACGCAACTGTTAAAAACAAATATATTGCCGAAGCTCGTTTTATGAGAGGAACGGCATATTGGTATTTGGCTTCGTTATGGGGAGATGTTATCATTTCAACAGATCCGAGCGAATTGGTAAAAAATCCAATTGTAAACAAAAATCCAATGAAAGATGTTTACGAATTTTCTATGCGTGATTTAGAATTTGCGGCCAAATATCTCCCAGAAACAGCAGGACAAGCTGGACGTTTAACAAAATATAGTGCATACGGAATGTTGTCTCGTGTTTACTTATCGTTTTCGGGAGTTAGCGACAATCCAAACAGCGGAACGCGCAATCAGGAATATCTAGATTTAGCTAAAAAAGCAGCAGAAAAAGTAATGAGTTCTGGGCCTTACAGTTTAATGGCAAATTATGAAGATTTATTCATGATTGACAATAACAATAATACAGAATCGATGTTTGCGCTTCAATGGGTTCCTAATGGAGATTATGGAGTAAACAATACCCAGCAAGCCTATTTTGCATTAGGTTCTGATATTACAGGAGACGATGCAGCTTGGGGATATTGGACAAGAGCTTCTTATAATGTTTTACAAGAATATGAATCAAAAGATCTTCGCCGTAGAGCAACTTTTATGGGAGATAATGACCATTATGCCGAAATCAATAAAGCAAACGGCGGTTATACTGTAGATCACAGTGCTGATTTCTTAACGATTAAAAAAGGTGTTGTAGGTTCTACCAAAGATAATTCTAAAATTACCCGTATGAATTCTGCTTTAAATACGTACATGTTACGTCTAGCAGAAGTATATCTGAACTATGCAGAAGCAGCTTTAGGAAACAATGCTTCAACTGCAGATGCAACAGCGATTTCGGTTGTAAATAGACTTCGCACACGTGCAGGTTTAGATCCAAAAACAATATTGACTTATGCTGATATTATTCACGAAAGAAGAGTTGAATTGTGTATGGAAGGACAATATTGGTACGACTTAGTTAGAAGAGCTTACTACAAACAACAAGAAGTAATCAATTATATAACAGGACAAAACAGAGGAACAGTAACTCCAATTTTGTACGACACAGCAACAAATACAGTTACGGTTGACGCTTCAAAAGCAACAAGTCCGAGAGCAATTGGTGTAATCGATGCAACAATTTTCACACTTCCATATCCAGAATCTGAATTGGTTCAGAATCCGTTATTGAGAGAAAATCCAGTTCCGTATCAATTTACAGAAGAGAAAATAAAAGACTTATTCTAGTTTCAGAAATAAAAAACTAAAAGACATAAATATGAAATATATTTTAACTAAAAAATATTGGGCACCAATTGCACTGTTAAGCATGATGGTTTTCGGTATGCTGTTTACTTCTTGCGACAACAACGATTCAGAAGGAAGCACAATTACAATTACAAAAGTGTTTTTAGAAGACGTAAATTCATCTGTGCCAGACAGAGAAGTAACTTTTGCCCGTTTAGGACAGCTATTGCGTATAGAAGGTTCTGGATTTTCAGGATTGAAGAAAGTTTATATAAACGGATATTCAACTTACTTTAATGTAGTTTTTGTTTCTAATAATTCGATGCTGGTAAGCGTTTCTGCAGATACCCCGATTTTAGATGCAGATCCGTCAGTGCGAAATACAATTCGATTTGTAAATGACAATAGCGAATTTACTTTTCCTTTTGAAATTAGAGCAGGGAGACCAGAAATTACGAGAATTTCAAATACAATGCCTAATGCAGGAGAAAAAATTACAGTTTATGGAAGTGGCTTAACGGAAGTAAGCAAAGTAGTTTTCCCGGGCAATGTTGAGGTTACAACTGGAATTGTTTCAGATGAAGAAGGAGAATCATTTACAGTTGTGGTTCCAAATGGAGTTTCGGATAATGGAGGTTCAATATTCGTACAAGGATCAAATGGAGGAGTATATTCTCCAGCGTACTTTAACTGTAAAAGAGCTATTATTTTAGATTTTGACGGAAGAGGACAACATAGTTTCTGGGGAACACCACCAGCAACCGGTATGATTTTAGGAACTGATTTGGAATCGGCTTCAATTGGCGCAGGAAATCTTTCTCAAGGTAAATACGTACCTCATCGTCCATCTCGTCTTACTTCAATTGCGGCAGCTACAGGAAGAGCAACAGAAGTTTGGACAGGAGGAACAGGTGTTGATAACTGGAGAGCTCAATTTACTCCTTTTATTCCTGCAACCACACCGTTGGATAAAGTAGCATTTCAGTTTGATATCTATGTGCCAGATGCATGGAAAGATTCAGGATATTTAAAAATATGTACAATTAATAATTTCAACGCAGGAGCATGGTCTGGAGGAGTGTATAATTATATTCCTTGGTTAGTTGATGGAAAATCTGTCGCTTTCCAGACTACAGGATGGGTAACGATTACTATTCCTTTAAACAAGTTTTATCAATGGTCTAAAGAAGCCTCAACATTTGAAACTGTTTTAGCTTATCGTGAAGCCGCAACATTTCAGAACTTTGGTATTTGGTTCGAAAATTTGGATGTAAAAATGAAAGATGTACTAGGAAACACAAGTGAAGAAGAATTTCCTTCAAAAGCAACTTCTGTAAAAGTGTACACAGACAACTGGAGAATTGTGCCATTAGACGCACCAGTTTATAATGATTTCCCTAACTAAAAAATGACCAAAATGAAATATATAAAGATATTACCTGTAATTGCTTCATCATTGTTGTTATTCGCTTCTTGCGATGACAACTTGATGGAGTGGGGAAAAGACCCAGAACATGGCGAAGTAACTGGAGCTGAGCTTCCGCTGGCTTTAGTAGAGAAAATAAGCCGTTACGAACCATTAAAAAACTATTCGGATTTTTCATTAGGAAACGGAATCGGAATCAGTTTATACATGAGTGACCCAGTTTATAGAAAAATTGTAAACGAAAACTTTGATGAAGTTACACCAGGTTACGAAATGAAGCATGGAGCGATGGTAAATGCCAAAGGAGAAATTGATTTTGCCAATGTAGATGCTTTTATCGCTGCAACAAAAAGCGCGGGATTAAAAGTTTTTGGACACACTTTAGTTTGGCATTCCAACCAAAATGCAAGTTATCTAAACGGTATTATTGCCCCAACAGTGATTCCAGGTTCAAGCGGAACAAATGTTTTGGATATTGCAGGTTTAAAAAGCGGTTCATTTACAAACTGGTCAAAAGGAAATCAAGGTCAGGGAATTACAGTTGTTGATAACGCCGGTTTAGCCGCAAATTCTAAAGCTGTTCAATTGATTTCCTCAACATCGTCAACCAATTATTGGGATCTGCAATTAACATCTCCTGCGGTATCTGTTGTGACGGACCATAACTACGAAGTTTCTTTCTACATCAAATCAGATAAGACTGGTAAAGGGCGTATTTCTTTTGCTGGGCTTAAAAATGCTTATCCTTGGATTAATTGGGATGGTACAAGTACAGCAGAAGCATTTGCTACCACTTCGCAATGGAAACAAATTAAATTTAAATTAAATGCCAGTGATTTTGCAGTTGGAAGTAATAGCTTAAAATTAAGTTTTGATTTAGGACCTATTCCAAATGTAACCTATCTTATTGATGTTAATACACTTGCAGTTGTAGATCTTGATGCTTCTGCAGGACCAGTAAATCTAATTGCCAACGGAAATTTTAATTCAGGTATTACAGGCTGGAGTAAAGCCAATGGAGCAACAGATGCTTTAAGTGCAGGAACAGGAGCTTCAAATGTTTATGAAGGAAGTGGATCAATGAAAGTAGTAAACGCTACATCTGATGCTTCAAACCAATGGAAAACTCAAATTCAGACCACTTTTACTTCTGCATTGGTAGCAGGAAAAAATTACACCATTTCTTATATGATTCGTTCTGAAGCTAATGGTTCTGTAAGATGTTCAACAACACCATCAGGAGTAGCAAGTTATCAGACAGATCAAGCAACGACGACGACATGGAAACAGATTGAATGGAAAATTACAGCAAAAGGTGGTGAGACAGGTTTTGGTTTTGATTTAGGAGGAACCGCAGGAACCTATTATATCGACAATGTTTTAGTATCTGATGGATCATCTACGGGCAATGTGCCAACAGCTCCAATTACAATTGAAAAAACAGATGCTGAGAAAACCAAAATTATTAGCGATGCCATGACCGATTGGATTTCTAAAATGATGACACACTACAAAACAAGCGTTTTCTCTTGGGATGTAGTAAACGAACCAATGAAAGAAGACGGAACACTTAGAGATGGAAGCGAAGGCGATACTGCAACAGACTATTTTTCTTGGGTAAAATATCTAGGAAAAGACTACGCTGTAAAAGCATTCAAACTAGCACGCCAATACGGAAATACAAGCGATAAACTTTTCATAAACGATTATAACCTAGAATCTAGATTAGACAAATGTGATGGAATAATCGAATATGTAAAATATATTGAAAGCCAAGGCGCTCAAGTAGACGGAATTGGAACGCAGATGCATATTGGATTAACAACAGACAAAGACAAAATTGCTCAGATGTTCCAAAAACTGGCAGCGTCAGGAAAACTAATTAAAATTTCTGAATTAGACGTAAGATTAGGTACAGCTACGCCAACAGTTGCGCAACAAGCATCTCAAGCAGAAATGTATCAATATGTTATTGATATGTACAAAAAATATATTCCCGCGGCACAACAGTATGGAATTACAATTTGGGGAGTTTCAGACAATTCTAAAGAACACGAATACTGGCTTCCAAACGAATCTCCAAATCTTTGGGATGCAAATTATGTTCGTAAACATGCCTACAAAGGCGCAGCAGACGGACTTGCAGGAAAAGATGTGAGTTTAGGTTTCTCAGGAGAATTAGTAAAACCTTAAATATTTAATTAGTAATTATCCATAGTGCAAATCTGTAAAAATGGTTTGTACTATGGATTATTTATTTTCTTAATCTTACAGCTCAAGATCTATACGAGCAAAAAACAAATCGAAATGGCTTTTACTCATAAAACAAATCGAATCAGTTTTTTTATAAAAAACAGCTTCCTTCTGATGGCTTTACTGACGATCCAGTCTGGTTTTTGTCAAAACATACCCCATCTTCAGAAAAAAGGAAACAAAACACAATTAATTGTAAACGAAAAATCATTTTTGATTCGTGGAGGAGAACTTGGAAACTCTTCTGCCACAAGTATGGAAAGCATGGAAACCATTTGGCCAAAATTGGTAGACATGAACCTCAACATCGTTCTTACGCCTGTTTATTGGGAATTGATAGAACCAGAAGAAGGTAAATTTGATTTTCAGTTAGTAGATGATTTAATTCTTCGTGCAAGAAAAGAGAATTTAAAACTTGTTTTTCTGTGGTTCGGATCTTGGAAAAACAGTATGTCAAGCCATGCTCCAGCATGGATAAAACTCAATCAAAAAAAATATCCTAGAGTTAAAGACGATAGCAACAAAAGTCATGAGATCTTAACGCCTTTTAGCGAAAACAATCTTCAAGCCGATTTAAATGCTTTCAAAAAATTGATGGCTCACGTTAAAGATTTCGATCAAAAAGAACAAACCGTAATCATGATTCAGGTTGAGAATGAAATCGGAATGCTGCCAACTGCACGTGATTATCATCCTTTAGCAAATGAAGCTTTCAAAAAAGAAGTTCCAAAAGAATTGTTGCAATACCTTCAAAAAAACAAAGAAAAACTCGTTCCCGAATTTTCAGAAATCTGGAAGAAAAACGGATACAAAACAAAAGGAAACTGGGAAGAAGTTTTTGGAAAAGGACTTCATACCGATGAAATTTTTATGGCTTGGTATTTCTCAAAATTCACTAACATAATCGCCAAAGCAGGAAAAGATATTTATCCGATTCCGATGTTTGTAAACGCGGCTCTAAATGCACCAGAAAAAAAACCGGGACAATACCCAAGCGCTGGACCTTTGCCACATATTATGGATGTGTGGAAAGCGGCTGGAAATGCGATCGATTTTTTAGCGCCAGATTTTTATAATCCGTCGTTTAAACAATGGAACGATTTATTTACCCGTCAAGGTGATCCGTTATTTATTCCAGAGCATCGTTTTGATGAAACCGCGCCTTTTAAAGGTTTATATGCTATCGGACATTATGAGGCGATTGGGTTTTCACCATTTTCTATAGAATCTGTTGCCGATGCCAAAAAAGAACCTTTAGGAAAAATATATGATTTAGTGCAACAGTTAACCCCAACAATTGAAGCCAATAAAGGACAAGGGAAAATTGACGGTGTTTTGTTAGACAAAGAAAACAATACGCAAATCATTAAAATGGGCGATTACGAATTCACTTTCAAACATGATTATACCTTAAATTGGTCTGATGGAGCAAAAGCTGAAACTTGGCCAATGTCTAGTGCGATTATTATAGAAATTGCCAAAGATGAATTTTACATTTCAGGATCAGGAATTGTAGTTACTTTTAAACCATTAAAAGGAAATGTAAATGCTGGAATTTTAAAAACCGATCAAGGCAAGTTTGAAAATGAAAAATGGAAAACCATCAGACATTTTAACGGAGATCAAACCCATCAAGGCAGACATTTAAGAATATCAGTTGGAGATTACGAAATTCAAAAAATAAAATTATATACTTATGAATAGGTTTTTTTCGCCGCGAATTCACGAATTTTTTTTTAAATCTTTGTCTGTAGAGTAATTCAATTATACAAATTAATTTGTGTAATTGAAGATAATTAAAACACAAAGATAAGAATTAGAAAAATTCGTGAATTCGTGGCTAAAAAAAATAAAACAGATTATAATGAAAAAAATAATATTAGCATTTCTAATAACTTTTAGCATCAATGCGCAAATAAAACTTCCGCGATTGATAAGCGACGGAATGATATTGCAGCGCGATACAAAAGTTAATATTTGGGGTTGGGCGTCGCCAAACGAAAAAGTCGAAATCGAATTTAATCGTAAAACATATAAAACCACAACGGCTCAAGACGGAAAATGGTCGATTCAGCTTCCATCTCAAAAAGCAGGCGGACCTTTCGAAATGACTTTAAAAGCGTCCAACACAATTGTCTTGAAAAATATCCTTTTTGGTGATGTTTGGTTGTGTTCTGGCCAATCGAATATGGAATTGCCGATGGATCGCTTAAAAGACAAATACAAAGAAGCAATCGCAAAATCTGAAAATTCAAACATTAGACAATTTTTGGTTCCCGATGAATATTATTTCGAAAAAGAAAGAAACGATTTTTCATCTGGTTCTTGGGTCGAAGCAAATCCTGTAAACGTTTTACAGTTTACTGGAGTTGGCTATTTCTTTGCTTTAGAAATATACGAAAAGTATAAAATTCCAATTGGGTTAATCAATAGCGCTTTGGGCGGTTCTCCAGCAGAATCTTGGATTAGCGAAGAAAGCATTAAAAAATTTCCCGAGTATTATGAAGAATATTTAAAATTTAAAGACGGAAAACTCGAAAAACAAATCGACGAAAATGACCGAAAAGTAAGTTCAGAATGGTATAAAAAACTGAATGAAACCGATCTTGGACTGAAAGAGAAATGGAGGAATTCTGTTGAAACTTCAGATTGGAAAGTAATGAACATTCCAGGTTATTGGGCCGATGGAGAACTTGGAAAAACAAACGGTTCGGTTTGGTTTAAAAAAGATTTTGTTCTGGAAAAAGTAAAAGAAAATCAGGCAAAATTGATTCTAGGAAGAATTGTAGATGCCGATTCAGTTTTTGTAAACGGAAATTTTGTTGGAACAACTTCATATCAATATCCGCCAAGAATTTATTCTTTTAATGCAAATGTTTTAAAAGAAGGTAAAAACGAGATTACAGTTCGCATCATTAATAACTCGGGCAGAGGAGGTTTTGTAACCGATAAACCTTATGAACTGATTATTGGTGATAATACAATTGACTTAAAAGGAAATTGGAAATACAAATTAGGTTCAAAAATGGAACCGCTTCCTGGACAAACTTTCGTGCGCTGGAAACCGGTTGGACTTTACAATGCGATGATTGCACCTTTGAAAAATTACCCAATAAAAGGCGTTTTATGGTATCAAGGCGAAGCCAATACCAAAAAGCCTTTGGAATATGGACCTTTGATGGAAACTCTAATAACAAATTGGCGAGCACAATGGAAACAGGAAAATTTACCCTTTTTACTAGTGCAGCTTCCAAATTTTATGGATCCAAAAACAGAGCCTTCAGAAAGCAGTTGGGCAGCTTTGAGACAGCAGCAGTTAAATACGTTGAAAGTTCCGAACACAGGATTAGCCATAACCATAGATTTAGGCGAATGGAACGATATTCATCCATTAAATAAATATGATGTCGGAAGAAGATTAGCGCTTCAGGCAAAGAAGTTGGTTTATGGTGATAAAAACGTAACAGCTTCAGGTCCGCTTTTTCAATCGATGAAACAAAATGGAAACAAATTGGTTTTAAGTTTTTCGAATGTTGGATCTGGCTTCATGATTAAAAAAGAAAATGAATTAAAAGAATTCGCTATCGCGGGAACTGACGGAAAGTTTGTATGGGCAAAAGCGATTATTGAAGGTGACAAAATCGTAGTTTGGAATGACTCGGTTGCAAATCCTGTAAAAGTTTGTTACGCTTGGGCAGATAACCCTTCTGAAGCTAATTTATACAATAAAGAAGACTTACCAGCTTCGCCTTTTGAAGCAGAGTTGAAGTAGATTTTATTCATTTTATAGCAGTTTTTGTCATTCCGAGGAACGAGGAATCACACTCGATAATCGCCAAAGATTGGCGAATCGCTTGGCGGTGTTACTTGTGTGATTCCTCGTTCCTCGGAATGACAAACTCTTCGAATATCTCAAAGAAAATTTTTAATTAACATTTAAATTTTCTACGAGCATTTTCAAAAAAGCCGTAACCGCTTTTTTCTCATATACTTCCTTCAAAGAAATAAGCATCGCAGTTCGTGTCATATTTTTGCCTTGAATTGGAATGGCGTACAAATCTTTCTCGTTTTCAATAGTGGTTTTAGTCAAAATAGTATGCCATTTTCCTGTTTTAATCAATTCTAGTAATGTCGGAATATCGTTTATTTCAATCGTGACATTTGGGTGTAAATTACTTTTTTCAAAAGCTTTATTGATAAATTGTGTTGTGCTGAAACCACTCGACGGAAGTGCAAGAGGCAAAGAACTTGCCTCATCTAGAGAAATACTTTTTTTATAAGTTAAAGGCGTCTCTGATGCTGTAACCAAAGCCATTGGCGAAGTAAACAATTCGAGATATTTAAAATGCGCTTCGGCAGCAATTTCTTCAAAAGTCAGAATTACATCAAGTTCAAAATGATTCAATTTCTGAATTAATTCCTGCGAAGTTCCAAACACAATTTCGAATTGAATTTTAGGATATTCCGAACTAAACAAAATTAAAGCTTTTGTCACCACATGACGTAATGCATACGTTACGCCAATTGCTACTTTTCCCGTTTCCAGATTATTTAAGTCTTTTAGTAATTCCAATCCGTCAGAAGCTTTGTTGACAGATTGTTGGGCATAAACGGCAAACAGATCTCCAGCTTCGGTAAGCGTAATTCTTTTCCCGATTCGGTTAAAAAGCGGAACCTGCAATTCGTCTTCCAGTTGTTTAATTTGCTGCGATAATGTGCTTTGACTAATGTAAAGTGCCGAAGCCGCTTCGGTAAAATTCAGTAATTCTTTTGCTTTGAGGAAATATTTTAGCTGTCGGAGTTCCATTTCTAAATCGGTTTTATCGATTGATTTTATCGAAAAATAAGGTTTTACAAATATAGAAATTCTTAAGAACTTTGTCATGTTGCAAAATTAAAGCAGAAACAAAATGGAAATTATAGCATTACAAGAAGGAAATTATGTTGCCAATTCTAAAAAAGAATTTAAACTTTTGTCAGACGGATCAAACGATTCAGGTTTAAAAATGGCCATTCAGCCTTTTGTGATTATCACCGATAATGATGTTGTTTTATTAGATTTCGGATTAGGATTTGTCAATAATGGCGTTCCTTTTATTTATGAAATTTTACGAAAAAACAATATCGAACCTCAACAGATAACAAAAGTTTTGGTTTCGCATTTGCATAAAGATCATATTGAAGGAATTGGTTATTTTGAAAACGGAAATCTGGTTCAGAATTTTCCAAACGCAACGATTTATATTCAAAAACGTGAAATAGATTTTGCTTTAGAACAAATCAATAATCCGTCTTACGTTCCTGAAATATTGAATCAGCTCGAAAAACTTCCAAATGTGGAATTATTAAATGCTGACAGCGGACAAATTACCGATGAAATTTTCTATGAAGTTTCTGCTGGACATACCCAATTTCACCAAGTTTTTTGGATCAAAGCCGATGACGAAATTGTTTTTTATGGAGCCGACGATTTACCGCAAAAAATATATTGGTCAATGCATGTTGCCTACAAAACCGACTTTGACGGAAAACGTGCTAGAGAATCTCGTAAAAAATGGGAACAGCAGGCAAAAGATGAAAACTGGAAAGTGCTTTTTTATCACGATATGAAAGAGCCAATTCTAGAATTTATCGAAGAAGAAATGAAATACGTATCATAAATAGAAGATTTGAAATCAATTCCGGTTTTAAAACAATAAAAAGAAAAGTCAGATTAAATAAACTAATCTGACTTTTCTTTTTAGAAAATATTAAAATTGAGACTGAAAAGGAATTATCTCAGTTTAAGATCGTAACGTTCATCACGAAATGTTTTTCCCCATTGATTTACTTCTGTTGATTCAGTAAGTTCAAAACCAGCCATTTTATACATTTCAAGCGCTTTATCTTGCATACTAGTTGTTAGCAGAAATACATTTTTGAATTTTTGCTCTTTACAGAAATCTACTGCATCAGTCAATAATTTTTTACCGATTCCAAGTCCTCTAAAAGATGGATCAAGAAGAAACCATCTTAATTGCGCTTCATTTTCTGGCTGATGCTGAATAGCAATACAGCCAACAATTTTGTTATTATATTCCGCCATCCAAATACGATCCTTTTCTGGCGAATAATTTTCTAAGAAATGATAAAAAGTCTTGATCACATACTTTTCAAATTCATTAGAAAAATTCGATTCATTACCATAAATAAATCCATGTAGATAAATAATATAGCCAATATCACCAGGATTAATTTCATGACGATATGTAATATCACTTCGAAGCGGTTTATTTTCAGACAATAAGTTTTTTACCGTATGCATCGAATTAATCAGATTCTCTTTTTCGAAGAAATTCAGATTTTCGATTTTATCTTCAATCTGCTGATCTACTTTTTTATTTAACGAATGTAACAATGCTTTTCCTGAATCGCTAAGCTCAATGTTAAAAGCACGTTTATCATCTACAGAAGCAATTTTTGAAATAAGATTTTCTTTTAAAAAACGCTTTAAAATTCGGCTAACATATCCTTTATCGAGATTAAGGATTTCAGTAATGTTTTGTGCCGTAATAGTTTTGCTTTCGCTGATTTCGTACAGAATACGTACTTCAGTCAATGAATAATCACTTTCCAGATAATGCTGGCTTAAAATATCTAAGTGAGAAGTATAGAATCGGTTAAAACTTCTAATTTTTGAAGTTGTAGTATTCATGATTTGTAATAATGTATTGTTGAGGTACAAATATATAAAATTAGTTGCTTTTGTCAACTAAATTTGATTTTTTTATTTTTTGAGAATGAAATTTTGAAAAGAATAAACTCATTTTAATGCATTCCCATTAATTATTTGTTAAGCGCTTTTTTCACTCAATTCTGCTTTTTATAGGAGAAAGATTGTTATACCAAACAAAGTATTTCATTTTTTACGCGAAACAGTACAAACACTTATTTTTCAGTTTGCTTTTGACTTCAAATGTTAATAATATGTTTCGCTTTTGAGTGGTTTTATTAATGTAAACGTAACCTAATCGACCTACCCTCAGCTTTAATTTTGGAGACATATAAGAAGAAACCAATACTTTATATATGCCATTTTTTAAACAGCACGATCATTATCAAGAGGAAATCAGAAAAAGTGTTTTGACTTACACTTTTGATTTGATTATTCATACCAAAATAATGTATCATGTATAAAAAGTTTACAGACGAAGAACTTGTTGAATTATTAAAATCGGGCAAGGATAAAGCTTTTGATGAACTTTATTTTAGATATCGAGATCTGCTTGTTCGGTTTGTATATCTCCGAATGAAATCGATTGCTGTTTCAGAAGAAATTGTGCAAGAAGTTTTTACCTCTATATGGGAAAGACGCAAAACAATTGTGATCCAGAAAAGTTTTGCGGCGTACATCTACACTTCGGTTCGCTACATGACTTTAGATTACATCAAATCGCACGAAGTTACCGATCAATACATTCAGGAGGTTCTAGATAAAAATACTGCTTCGCAAACCAGTTATAATGCTATTGAAGATTTTATCTATTATGATGAATTGAAAAAAGCGGTTGACGAAGCGGCATCGTTACTTCCTAAAAAATCAAAAGAGGTTTTTATTCTTAGCCGTGTAAAACATTACACCAATAAAGAAATTGCCGAAGAATTGAATGTTTCAATCGAAACCGTAAAATACCATATTACGTATGCGCTCAAATTTATGCGTACGCATTTGGGCGAATTCAATTAAAAGTAAACTTCAGATTAAGAATACAGCTTTTTTCTTAACAGAAGCGTAACCTTTTGCGCCTACCTAAAATTACAATTCCCAAGACATACTATTAAAGACATAAAGAAATTATAATGCCTGAAAATTCAAATAACGAAATCAAAAATTTTTTAGAAGGAAAGTACTCTCCGAAAGGACAAGAAATGTGGAACAAATGGTACGATCGTACTGATGATTTTTTTGATAATATGGAAGTGGTTCAATCTGACCGCTCAAAACTGAAAAAAGAATTAAGACAAATAAAGAATACGAATAAAGTTATTTCTCTTTCATACAAAAACTGGGCTGTTGCGGCTTCTTTGGTTTTCCTAGCCGGATTATCAGTGTTTTTTTACTCAATATCAAATACTGTTGAAAACAAGCAATTTACAGTAAAACTAGGCGAACATGCTCAGATAAAATTAAGTGATGGAACAAAAATCTGGCTAAATGCAGGAAGTGTACTTAAATATCCAAAAGAATTTAAAGGCGATACCAGAGAAGTGTATTTAAGCGGAGAAGCTTTTTTTGATGTAGCCAAAGACAAAAAACATCCTTTTATTATTCATACCAATAAAATGGATACCAAAGTTCTCGGAACCAGTTTTAATGTTCAAGCGTATCCAGATCAAACGACGCAAGAAGTTTCGGTTGCAACCGGAAGAGTAAACGTGAAATCGACTGTAACAGACGAGAATGTATATGTAACTCCAGGACAGAAAGTGGTTTTTAAATCGCAAAACAACAAGCTTCAAGCTTTTAAAGATGTTCCGTTGAATACCATTTCGCTATGGCGAAAAAATATTATGGTTT
The DNA here is from genome assembly GCF_013388355.1 of Flavobacterium sp. LPB0248. Lineage (GTDB taxonomy): Bacteria > Bacteroidota > Bacteroidia > Flavobacteriales > Flavobacteriaceae > Flavobacterium. The sequence goes on along the minus strand of NZ_CP058246.1, from coordinate 1,354,505 downwards.
TTGAAGAAACACCTCTTTCTGAAGTTGTAGCCACAATCAATCGTAATTATAATGTAGCGATTGAAGTCAAAAACAAGAGTTTAAACGATTTAAAGATTAGTGCTTATTTTAAAGAACTACCTGCCGATCAGGTAATTGGATTGGTGTGCAATATCGTTAATGCCCAATACAAAATAGATTCTGGGGTTTACAAAATCGAATAATTCTTTAAACAACAAAAATAAAACTACGTAGCAAACTATAAACAAAACAATTACACTAAATCTAAAAACTATGAATGAAAAGCAAATGCGGTATGCCAGCATAAGGACAATAGGGACAAAATTATTCCTATTTATGACTTTGTTTTTTGCCGCACTAACAGTAAAAGCTGGGAATGTTGACATTAACAAAAGAGTGACTTTAAAAGTTGATAATGAGAGTATAAAAAATATATTTCAAAAAATTGAAAATCAGGTTGATGTGCATTTTATGTACGAAAGCAGCCAAGTAAATGCCAATCAGAAATTAAGTTTAAAACTGAATAACGTAACATTAGAGCAGGCGCTGGATAAAATTTGCGGAAATGCTCTTAGATATGAGATTGTGAGCAACAACATTGTAATCAAGAAAAATCAGAAAGTTGCTTCTGCCGATCAGAATAAAATTATGGTTTCGGGAACTGTTTTTGGCGGAGATGATAATATGCCTTTACCAGGAGTTGGAATTAAAGATAAAGGTTCAGACGCAGCAACAGCAACAGATTTTGACGGAACATTCAAATTAGAAGTAAATGCTTCAGAAGCGACACTTGTTTTTTCTTACGTGGGTTATCTAACACAAGAAGTAAAAGTTACTAGTTCGCAAAACATCACGGTAAAATTAGCAGCCGACGTAAAACAGCTTCAAGAAGTTGTAGTTATGGGTTACGGAAGTGTGAAAAAAAATGAAGTTTTAGGAGCGGTTGGTTCTGTTTCTATGAAGGAAACTTCAAGCAGAACATACAACAATGCAGCCGAATTGTTGCAAGGAACGGTTGCCGGAGTTACGGTAATTAATGATGGTGGTGATCCGACTGCGGCTCCAACAATCAACATTCGTGGTATTGGATCTTTAAACGCTGAAACGCCTTTAATCGTTTTAGACGGAATTATTTACAGTGGTTCTTTAAATACTATAAATCCAAATGATATTGCATCGATAAACGTTTTAAAAGATGCGGCTTCTGCAGCAATTTATGGTGCAAGAGCTTCTGGAGGGGTAATTTTAATTACTTCTAAAAAAGGGGTTTCAGATAAAATTAATGTGAATGTAAACTACCAAGGAGGTTTTCAGAATGTTGCAAAAAAATTACAAGTTTTAAACGCTGCAGAATATGCTGATGCTATGAATTTAGCAAGAGATAATGCTGGTTTGCCAAGAATTCCTGCTTTTGATCCTGCATTTGAACCAACAGCTAGAACAACAAAAACCAACTGGATGGATGAAATTTTCCGTACAGGAGAAATTCAAGATTTGTCGCTTTCTGTTAACGGAAAAACAGAAAAATCTAATTTCTTTCTTTCTGGAAGTTATAGAAAAAACGAAGGTATTTTGCTAAATACGTATGGAGAACGTTATACGGTAAGAGCAAATTCTTCTTTCAAATTGGCAGATAATTTCACAATTGGAGAAAATATTTCATACTCATTAACAGATGGACAGACTGCCAATACTTCAAGTTCGTATACAGGAGCAATTCAAGCAGCAATTTTGTATCCGCCAAATGCAACAATTTATAGAGAAGATGGTTCAGGTCAGTTTGGCGGTGTTCCAGAAAAATATATTGGTTCTTATGGAGACGTTATCAATCCGGTAGCGTATTTGAAAAGATTAGACAATAAAAATCCTATTTCAACAATTTTGATTAATCCGTACGCAGAATGGGAAATTGTTCCAGGATTAAAAGTGAAATCGAACTGGGGTTACACTAGAATTCAAGATAATGCGTCAGATTTTACAGTAAAAGTTACAGAGCCAGGGAAAATCTTCGATTTCAACAGATTGACGCTAAAAAATATAACTACTACAGATTTATTGAGCGAGCAGACTATTTCTTATGAGAAATCATTCGGAAAACATAATCTGAAAGCTTTGGCTGGATATACGTATCAAGAAACAAAAAGAGACTTTTATACCATTGAAGGAACTGGTTTTGACAACGAAGATCCATCACAGCGTTATTTATTAAATGCAAAATTAATTCAGCAGACCGCAGCAGGAAGATCAGATGAAATTATTTCTTCTTATGTAGGGAGAATTAATTACGATTTCAGTCAGAAATATTTAATCTCTGGAATTGTTCGTCGTGACGGAACTTCAAAATTATTAGAAAATAATCGATGGAAAGTGTATCCTTCTGTTTCTGCAGGTTGGTTAATTTCTGAAGAAAATTTCATGAAAGGTATCGAGCCAATCATCAGCAACTTAAAACTTCGTGCAAGCTGGGGACAAATTGGAAACTTAGGAAACCTTGGGCCATATCAATTTAGTGTGCCTTTGGTACAAACTCAGGCTTTAATTGGAGCAGTGCCATCAATTAATTATGGTTATGCTGAAAGCGAATTGTCAAACCCGAATTTAAAATGGGAAAGTTCTGAGCAGACTAATATTGGTTTAGACTTCACGATGCTAAATAATAGCTTGGTTGGATCTGTTGATGCTTATGTAAAGAAAAACAAAGATATGTTGGTTCGTGACCAATTGCCAGGAGTTTCTGGAACACCACAAGGAAGAATTGTAAACTCAGGAGATGTTGAAAATAAAGGAATTGAGGTGAGTTTAACGTACCAAAAAACTCGCGGAGAATTTAAATTTGATGTTACGGCAAACGCTGGATTTTTAAGCAATAGAATTGTTTCTATTAAAGACGATTTGAATTCATTAGAACCACTTGGTTTAAGCAGAGTTCGTAGTTTGCCATTAGCTAATATTTATCAGGTTGGAAGTCCAGTTGGAGCATTCTACGGATATCAGACAAACGGATTATTCCAAAGTAATGATGAGGTGAAAGCGTATGTAAACAAAGATGGTGTAATGTATCAGCCAAACGCGGTTGCTGGAGATATTAAATTTAAAGATGAAAATGGAGACGGCGTAATCAACAATAGCGATAGAGTAGTGTTAGGAAGTCCTTTTCCAAAAACAACGTATAGTTTGAATGCCAATTTCAGATACAAAGGATTTGATATGAACATCTTTTTTAACGGAGCTGCAGGAAACAGCGTTTTCAATGCGGTAAAACATACAGGTTTAAATGCTTCTTTCCCAGGTTACAATTTATTGTCTGAATCTAAAGAAGCTTGGTCTCCAACAAACACCAATACTAATGTTCCTGTTCTTTCCTCAACAGATAACAATAACAACTTCGGACGTATTTCTGATTTGTTTATTGAAGATGCTTCTTTCTTAAGATTGAAAAACGTTTCGATTGGTTATACCGTTAAAGAAAGCTGGTTGAACGGAAAAGCGAAACTGAGATTCTTTATTTCGGGACAAAACTTATTTACGATTACTAATTATTCTGGAATGGATCCTGAAGTTGGACTTAAAAACTTCGGTATGGATTTAGGACGTTATCCGCTTTCTCGTATTTACATGACAGGTGTTAACGCAACTTTTTAAAAAATAAAAAACAATTAAAATGAAAAAAATAAGTCTTTTATTATTGAGTTTTGTGCTTTTGGTAAGCACTTCGGCTTGCGAAAGCGAACTTGATGTTGTGCCGCAAGGAGCTCCTTCGAGCGGGAATTTCTGGAAAACACCAGCAGATGCAAAAGCAGGAGTAAATGCAATTTACGCTTTATATTCTGATGATAATATGTACGGTCGTGGTTTCTTTTGGCTGAATAATGCCAGCGATGATATTGGGACTAAACCAAGACAAAATGCAGAAAGAATTAAAAATTTTATTGTAGACGGATCAGAATCGGATACTAAAGATATCTGGAGAATTCACTACGAAATTATGAAACGCTGTAATGATGTGATTCGTAATATTCCAAATATTGCATTGGATGACAAAACAAAAAATGGAATGTTGGGAGAAGCTTATTTTAATCATGCTGTTATGCATTTAGAATTAGCATACCATTATGGAGACGATCGTGCAGGAATTCCGATTCAGGACAGAGAAAATCCAACAAATGTTTATGTGCCTCGCGCCAAAAATGTAGCCGAAAACTACGCTTACATTGCTGCAGATTTAATCAAAGCAGCAGATTTGTTGCCTTATTTTGATCAGCTTACACCAGACAATTACGGACGCGCACACAAAACTGCCGCTTGGGCTTATTTGGTTCGTACCTACTTGTATGCAAAAGATTGGGACAATGCCATCAAATATGCAAACATGATCGTGGCTAGCGGAAAACACAAGTTATTAGACAATTTTGAAGATGTATTTAAAATTAGCAACAACTGGTCTTCAGAATATATCTGGTCTGTAACTTCAAGTGCTGAGAATACTTCTTTAGGTTCTATTTTTCCTGGAGTTTGTTTAGAAGATAAAGGTTGGGGAGTTTACAATGGTTGGGGAAATTTCTATCCGACAAAAGAATTATTTGATACCTATGTGCCAAACGACAAAAGACGTAGTGCTACGATTTTACAAAAAGGAGACAAATTTGTTTACTTCGGAGAGACCGTAACTTTTAATGAAGGAAATCACGTAGTAAGTTCAAGTAATAGAACTGGTTATCAATTTAAAAAATATATGGAGCCATTCAGTTATCCAAAAACAACATCGGGCGGAGTAGATATTCGTTATGTAAATGCGAATGGAGACAAGCCTTCAACAGCTTTAAATGTTCCTCTTTTACGTTATGCTGATGTGATTTTGATGTTAGCGGAAGCGAAATTAATGAAAGGGCAAAATGCAGATACAGAAATCAATATGATTCGTCACCGTGCAGGTCTTACAGATATTTCTGGAGCTACAATGGTCGATTTAAAAAGAGAAAGAAGATGTGAGTTGGCAGGGGAGTGGACAGACCGCCATTTTGATTTAGTGCGTTGGGGAGATGCAAAAGAAACGTACGCGAAACCATTGCACCATTATAACGGAAGTGTTATTTATCCTGCTCGTAATTTCAATCCTGCAATTCATCATGTTTGGCCAATACCGCCAGATGAAATCGCAGTAAGCAAAGGAGCTTTGACTCAAAACCAAGGCTGGTAATACGTAATTTCATTGTGTTTTTTTAGTTTTTTACACTGCAGTCTTGGTCAGGAGACTGCAGTTGTAAAAAAGCAAAGCTTGTCATTCCGAGGAATAGCAAGTTGTACGCATTCACACAATCTTTGTCTAGTTACTTACGAAGATTTGCTTCGTCTGTTCGCTATAGCTCGAGTCTCCTCCGTCGAAATGACAAGATTACTTTTTACTATGTGTATTTAGACAAGTGAAACGCCTTTATGCATAAAGAAAAGCTATGTTTCTATGTGTTAAAAAATAAATAGCATAAACCAAATTCTAATAAAGTTGCCTACAGCTTTAAAAGAATAAAAATCATTTTCGATGAAAAAAATAATCACCCTTTTTTGCCTTCAATTTTGCTTGTTCGTTCAAGCGCAAGAATACAGTTCTTCAAATATTCATTCTCATAACGATTACGAAAGTAAGTTGCCATTTTATGGAGCTTATTCTAACGAAACGGGCGTTATAGAAGCCGATGTTTTTTTAGTAAATAATGAATTGTTTGTGGCACACACTTCTAAAGAAATTGCTTCTCACAATACGCTAAAGAGTATGTATTTGGAACCGCTTTCTAACAAATTAAAAACGTTGGAAGGAAAAGCGTATCCGAGTAATAAACCATTGATTTTAATGATTGATATTAAGTCTGATGCCGATTCGACTCTAAAAGCAATTACACAACAATTAAAAACTTTTCCAGATATTATTTCGAATAAAAACATAAAAGTGGTTATTTCTGGAAACAGACCTTTGCCGTCACTTTGGAGAGAATATCCAGATTTTATTTATTTTGATGGAAGATTGAATGAAAATTATACTTCAGATCAATTGGCGAGAGTTGAAATGATTAGCGAAGACTTGCATGAAATCACAGTTTGGAACGGAAAAGGTGTTTTGACGCAGCCAGATTCTGAAAAAATTCAGGCAATTATCAAAAAAGTCCACGATCAAAACAAAAAAGTGAGATTCTGGGCTACGCAAGATAACGTGAATACGTATATGACTTTAATGAATTTAAAAGTTGATTTTATAGGAACGGATAAAGTAGACGAACTAACTCAATTTATAAATAACATTAAAACGACATTTTACCAGAATACAGAATTTCACCAAGCTTATGTTCCTAAAAATGTTTTCAAGAATAAACGCCCAAAAAACGTTATTCTCTTAATTGGAGACGGAATGGGATTAGCGCAAATTTATTCTGGTTATACGGCAAACAAAGGCCAATTGAGTTTGTTCAATATTCCAACTCAAGGATTCTCGATTACAAAAGCTTCAGATAGTTATATTACAGATTCTGCGGCAGGAGCAACAGCAATGGCAACGGGACATAAAACCAATAACCGTTTTATAAGTGTCGATGAACAAGGGGGACTGCTTCAAACCATTGCAGAACAATTGGCAAAGAAAAACTATAAAACGGCCATTATTTCTGCTGGAAATATTACAGATGCAACTCCAGCTGCATTTTATGCGCATCAGCCAGAAAGAAGTTTTAGCGAACCAATTGCGAACGATTTTCTTTCGAATTCCTCAGATATTTTAATTGGAGGAGGGCAGAAAGAATTTATTTCCAGAAAAGACGGTAAAGATTTGTCTAAAACTTTAATCGAAAAAGGATATACTTTCTCAGATAAATTCTCGACTTTAGATACCATTAAAAACAGCAAATTTGTTGTTTTAGAAGATGCAGCCGTTGTTTCTATGAAAAATGGGAGAGGAGATTTTCTAACAAAATCTTTAGCGAAAGCGACAAGCACTTTTTCGAAAACAAAAAATCCGTTCTTTATTATGGCCGAAGGCGCTCAAATTGATTACGGCGGACACCAGAATAATGTAGAATATGTTGTGAGAGAAATGCTTGATTTTGACAAATTGGTTGGCCAAGCAATGGAATTTGTAGATAAAAATCCGGAAACTTTGTTAATCGTAACGGCAGATCACGAAACGGGCGGATTATCATTAATTGACGGAAGCATTGAAAAAGGTTACGTTCACGGAAGTTTCAGTACAAACGATCATACAGCAATTCCAGTTCCTGTTTTTACCTACGGACCAGGTTCTGAAAAATTCATGGGAGTTTATCAGAATACAGCGATTTATAACAACATTATGGAGTTGATTGGAGGAAAATGATTTTTTAAATAAATTCAAATTAAAGGAGCTTTTTAAAAGGGAGCTCCTTTTTTAATTATAGAAATATGTCGCTCCTCTGGAGCTTTTTATTTTGTGTTTTGAATCTTAACTATAAATATTTTGCTCTTCCAGAGCTTGAAAGTGTTTTGAAAAAGTCCCAGCGGGACGAAATATTTATAGAAAAAGAATTACGGTTTAAGAAGGAGCCCCAGCGGGGCGAAATATATTATTTCGGCTAATTTTAAACGTTACATTTTATTTGTTTTCCTTTCAACAAATTAATGCTAACTGTTGCCGTATCGGCATCTGGAAATCGTTTAAAAATTGATTTATCCGGAAATAATCCAGCTTCTGCAGCAATTGCATTAAAAACATCAATTTCAACAATATATTGATCCGAAAAACCATGTGTGGCATCATAAGCTGTTGCTGGAGTTCGACCTAAATTATGGGTAGTAAGTTTCGGACTTATTGTGTGAAGTTCAATTAGAAGTAAACCAAATTTATGTACATACGGTGACCACTTTTGTAAATGTTCTAAAAGATTGTCTTCAACAAGATTATTGCTAATTCTTTTTCCTCTGTAAGCAAATGCACCAGTTGAGGTACTGACTCTGTTTGGATTAATATGTTTAGGATCTTGCCAGATTCTGTTGTGGTCTAAAAAAGTCCTCACATTTAGAAGATCTTTCAAATCAATATTATAGTTTTCTTTCAGATCTTCAGCCAGTAAATCGGGACGGCCAATATCTCCCCAAATTACTTTTGCCCAAATATCTGCATTGATCAGATTGGCTCGAGTTACTTTCAACGCGGTTTGATTGTAATCTACTCCAACCAAAAATAACGGATATTCATCAAGCATTTTTCCACGTAAAGTTTGTCTGTCGATTACCTCGAAAATATGCTGTAGAAAAGCGCCATTTCCGCATCCCATATCTAGAATTCCTTTTGGCTGTTCTTCAATAGGAAGATTAAAAAGCTTGATCAGAATTTCATCGACTACTTTAAAGTAAGTGTCGTGAGCGCCACCGCTTCCCCAAACGTTCATTTCGCGATCTACATGAAGTTCGTTTTCACCTTCGGCAGTTCTTAAAACATTTGGATCGCCAAAAATCAATTCTTCGATTTTGGCAAAAGTTGGCAGATAAGAAACTGTAACGCCATAAGCACTGGCTCTTTTAGCAAAGAACAAACCTGTTTCGGTAAACTGATAATTGCCATTTTTTTCTAGAAACCAACCTAGGTGAACAAAAAAATCTAATATTTTTTTAAAATTTTCGGGCGATTTATGAAATTCTTCGGGTCTAAAAGAAATTTCCATAAAATATTTATGAAACATTCCGTTCATTGCAAGACGAACTATTGTTGGTCCGATGAGATAACCTTCGATATGCTTTAAAATCTGTTCCTGAATACTGTTTTTCAGTGGATCTTTTGAAGGTTCAATTCCGTATCGCTTTTTATATTTTTCAAAAATAATATTGAGTTTTTCAAAAGGAACATCTTCAAACAAACGAGGATGAAACCGAATCGACAACTGAAGCAAATTCACAACATCTTCGTAGAGATAAAATAATGAAAAAGCTATTTCTGTTTTTTCATTCATTGAAATTGTGATTTCCTGTGTTTTGTTATCGACTTCATAATCTAGAAAACCCTGAGAAGCCACAACCCGTAAACCTACGTTCAGATAACCTTCATTGGCTTTAAAAGCAGAGGTGATCTCAGATAATTTGAGCTTTTCTTTGTTTAATATAAATTCTAAAACAGATTTGTTTTTGAATGCCATGGCCACAGGAGCAGTAACTAATCCGTCGAGATGCCTAAAAATGGAACTTAAAAGTTGTGATTTATCGGTCATAATACACAGAATGAAGATTAGTTTAAAAATAGTGAATTTTTTCTTAGTTAGGATGGAAGAATTATCTGGATGAAATTATCGTCTTACTGAGGTAATTTTGAAGTCGTGTTTTTTATATGATGTTTCTTTAGCTCTAAGTATAAAGCATAAAAAAACCTCAATATTATTATTGAGGTTTTAAATTTTACCAAGAAATATTTACTCTTAGTTTTCGACGCATTTTTTAAGCGCAGAAGAGATTGTTATTTGATGTTTTTAGATTAGTTCATTTTTCATGCATTTCAATTTTTTCGAATTCTAATAATTTGTTTATTAATTGGTAATACTCTGGATAGGTAGTTTTTACATGTTCATAAAAATTATCTGCAATATCTTTTTTGTATTTATCAATAAGTAGATGGAAGTATCCTGCTTCTGATGCTAATTTGTAGTGTGGATCTATAATTGTACCAATAGACATTTTTAATTTATCAGCGATGACAGCCCAAAAATATTGTTCCCATATAACGCACAGTTTATGAAGAGGAACAATAGATTTGAACTTCTTTTCATTATGTTCCACAAACCTAAATACAGAATCGCAGTAAAGCTTATTAAATTCAAGATTGTTGCAACCATAAATTCCAAGGTTTACGGCTTGTTTTTTATCGTGGTAACCAATAGGTAAATCAGTTCCAAGATCTTCTATCAATTCAATATAAGGCATATAGGTTTTATGATAAGCGTCTATATGAAATGGTTCAAAATTCTGGACATACAAGTCATTATTTACCAGTTTTTGAGATAAAGGTTCAAATAAAATAACATCTAAATCAACATGTAAAAAAGGCTCTTCTTGAATACTGTAAGCTTTTATTTTGCCGAGTGCCCATGAACCCTTATCATATTTTTGCAATTCATCAAGATCAGTTCTTATTGATTCAAAAGGTAGCCCCAATTTTTCTATCCAAACCTTACTTGCGCTGTCGGTAATCATTTCCACTCTTCCATAATGTTTATAGCTATTGAGAACAGACATTACCATGGAAGACAACATGAATTGAGCATTAAACCAATTACCTGGTTTTTTTAATCCGTTACCGGTATCCCAATAACTATAAACTATTTTCATTTACTTTATATGAATAATTATACTATATTGTGGTCCACTAGATGTTACGGTTGCTCGGAGACTACTTCCTGTACTTGAAAAATACCCATTTGTACTAAGGTACCCTCCTGTCATATAAAAATAATTTGATGAGGTTAAACCAACTGTGGGTGTATATAGATCTAGAATAAATGTACCATTAGAAAATATAAGATTAGTATATGTGGTACTGAAATTAAAACTAGCTCCATTGGCAAGTGTAGGAAGGGTAATATTAGCAACCGTAGTCCCGTTGGCTTTAATTGTCATGTATGTTGCACTAATTGTGCGTCCTGTATCATTCCATATAACACCAGTGTTTACAGTACCTCCTCCACTAGATCCTCCTCCAGAAGATGCTGCTGTATGATTGTAACCTCGGAATTCAGACATTGAATGAGGTGCTGTACCATTAGGTTTACTTGGTGAATTGGTATTAATAGTGCTAATTTCACCTACTGATGCTTTATACAAGGAAATTGATGCGCCATTTAATCTTGGTTTTCCAAGTTCATTGGTTATCTGATCCAATGATATTGATCCGCTTGATGGTAATGCCATTATAGATTTAAGTTTAGATGTTTAAAGATAAGTTTCAATTTTTTATCCTGTTCTTCAATTTGGGTCTGTTGTTTTTTAATTGCTTCAAATAATACAGCAACAGCATTTTGATATTTTACAGCTTTTGTTCCGTCTTCGCGTGTAAGAACCAATTCTGGGAAATTTTCTTCAAGTTCTTGAGCAATAAATCCAACATTATCTTTTTGATCGTTATCAATTCTGTCGTATACAACTCCTCTTGAAGCTTGAATTCTTTCGATAACATTTTCAATAGGTCTAATATTTTCTTTAAATCTAGCATCAGAAAAAGCAGTAACATCTCCAGTAACTGTTAAAGAAGCACCAGTGATTGCTCCAGAGAATGCAGAATAAGCAGAGTAATTACTGTCTGTTAAGACAGTTTTCCAAGAAGTCCAACCAGTATTTCCGCTAGCGGTGGTGTTACCTCTAAATTTCATTCCACTGCCATCTCTCGAAATCGTTAATTGCTGTCTGCCATCACTTGAAGCCATATGTAATGTTGATGTATAGCTATACCCAGAAGAAGGTGTTTCTTCTCTAACAATAGTTGAAAAGCTACCTGGTAGATTATCAATTTGAAAACCTCCTTGATACGGAAACCCTGTAGAATTTCCATTTAAATTTCCAACAAAAGTAGGAGCAGTTACAGTTCCTGTAAATGTTGGAGAAACCAGTGGTGCTTTTGAAGAATCAGCAATAGTAATATTTGCAGAACCATCAAATGAAACGCCATTAATAGTTCTCGGTGTTTGCAATCTAGTAGCTGTAGCGGCATTTCCTCCTATACTGAACGTTTGTGAGATACCTGTTAACCCTGAGCCGTCTCCAGTAATTGTTCCTGATGTCCAGATTCCATCGCCAATAGCAGATTTTGGAGAGCCATTACTGCACCAAACCATTTGATGTCCGCTAGCCATTGTTCCTCCAGTGGTATTATTTGTATGCTTATACGCAAGACCATAGAGAGTGCCAAAATTTGAACCATCAACAGAGCTTCGATAAGCTGTTCCGATAGACCAAATTGATTGTGTTTTTGTTGAATCGTAAGTACCAAAAATACCTTCTGAGCGATCAGTACCAGGAAATATAATATCTCCGCTCATTGTTCCGCCAGCTAGTGGTAATTTTGTTGAATCAGCGATTGTAATATTTGCAGAACCATTAAATGATACTCCGTTAATTGTTCTAGCGGTCTGTAAAGAGGTTGCTGTTGAAGCATTCCCTGTTAAAGCTCCAGAAAAAGTTGGTGCAGTAACTGTTCCTGTAAATGTAGGAGAGGCAAGGGGAGCCTTTAAAGCATCATTTCCATTTAATTTATTAATAGCTGTTAAAATTGAATCGGTCGCAAGGATGGTACCCGTTGTTGAGCTATATCCAGTCAATACTGAAGCAATTGATCTTGCGTTTGAAAAATATAAATTGCTAGATTCAGGAACATTCGCTGTGGTGAGAGGCTGCCAAGTTTTATCTCCTCTCCAATATTGAGAAGTTGTACCCGCAGTAATACTGCTTTCTTTTGTTGAATCAGTAATCGTAATATTTGTTGAACCATCAAAAGAAACACCATTAATTGTTCTAGCAGTTGTTAATTTCGTAGCTGATAAAACATTTTTGGCGGTATCTGCGGTATTGTCAACACTTGCCAAACCAACATCTGCTTTAGCCAATGCTACCACACCTGTTTTACCTGCAACACTGTCTACGGCACCACTGGTAATATAGATATATGAAGATCCTCCCCAACGATATGTTTTGTTTGAATCTTTTGCAATGTATATTTTCCCACTTTCTCCAGTTGCAGGAAAACTAGCCAAGTTTGTAAATTCTAATACATCATCAACATAGCTTGGTAATTGAGAAGTTGGAATAATTCCGCTGGCATCAAGAGTTGCAACTCCATTGGCAATGCCTTTTTCACTAGAAGCAATTCTTGTGGTAGAATCAGCAGCATTGATTGTAATATTTGCTGACCCGTCAAAAGAAACACCATTTATGGTTCTTGCAGTTGCCAATTTTGAAGCAGAAGAAGCATTTCCAGTTAATGTTCCTACAAATGTTGGAGCTGTTACAGATCCTGTAAATATAGGAGATGCTAAAGGAGCTTTTAGATCATCATTTCCATTAAGTTTATTTATGGCAGATAAGATAGTATCTGTTGCTGAAATTGTTCCAGATGCAGAGCTATAGCCAGTTAATGTTGAAGCAATTGAACGAGCATTAGAAAAGTACAAATTAGTAGATTCGGGAACATTAGCAGTATTTAAATTCTGCCATGTTTTATCTCCTCGCCAGTAATGTGTGGTAGCACCAGCGGTAATGCTGTTTTCTTTAGATGTATCAGTAATTGTAATATTTGCTGATCCGTCAAAAGAAACGCCATTGATTGTTCTAGCGGTTGTTAATTTAGTGGCTGATAAAACATTTTTGGCAGCATCTGTTGTATTGTCAACATTTGCCAAACCAACATCTGCTTTAGCTAATGTTACAACGCCTGTTTTACCCGCAACACTGTCTACAGCCCCGCTAGTAATATAAATATATGAAGATGCTCCCCAACGATATGTTTTATTGGTATCTTTTGCGATATAGATTTTTCCTGTTTCACCAGTTGCAGGAAAACTTGTTAAGTTTGTAAATTCTAATACATCATCAACATAACTTGGCAATTGAGAAGTTGGAATAATTCCACTGGCATCAAGAGTTGCCACTCCGTTTGCTGCGCCTTTTTCGCTAGAGGCAATTCTAGCAGTAGAATCGGTAGCATTTATTGTAATATTTGCCGATCCGTCAAAAGAAACTCCATTGATTGCTCTAGCAGTTGTGAGTTTTGTAGCAGATAAAACATTTTTGGTAGTATCTGCTGTATCGTTCACATTTCTTAAGCCAACAGCTGATTTGTCAAGAGTTTGCCAAGTTTTATCTCCTCTAAAGTATTGAGAATTTGTACCTGCAGCTAATGACGGCTCTTTTGAGTTTAATTGAGCTTGAATACTTGAAGTTGCATCGTTGAAAGCCTGTTGGTCTGCCGATTGAAATTTTCTGTTTGCCGTTTCTGTAATTTGATCTGCAGTATAATTTCCAGTTCCAGGCTGTCCGCCATCGACAGATCCCGCGTAATTGTAAGTGATGCTTACCCAAAAGTCTTCACCAACAATCATTTCATCAAGTATTTCTAATGAAGTAGAGGTGTTCATTCGATATTGTAATGGTGCACCAGGAGTACCGTTTAAGGTAATACCATCTACAACTACAGCTAAAACATTTAATGCCGGTTCTGATAAAGTAAATATTTTTGAACCTGTAAATTCAAAATTTTCTTTTCGAAATTTATTTGCACCTAACCCTAATTCACTAGCACTATTAAATGTTAGTTCACCTTTTTCATTAGTAATTAAGATTTTGTTAGGGTCATTTGTTTCTAAGTCGGATACTCTTATCCTGTTATGATTTGTATACATTTGAATTGATTGAAATTAATAATTTTACTTGTTTTCGAAAAAATAAAATAGGCTCTAAGTTTTAACTAACGGTTTGAATAGCGTACTGTATCCATCCATTTGCTGTTTTTTCATATATTAATGCTCCAGAAGCGATATTAAGGCAAGGCACTTTAAATCCAGTTTCTGCTGAAGGATATGCTGTATTTAGCTGAGAATTATTTAATGCTGTAGTTGTAGTATTGTTTATCGTATTATCAATATCTCCAGCAACTTGATAAAAATGATTAAAAGAACCATTGAATACTTTTACTAATCCCTGTTTCTTAATATTGATTGTGTTGCTATTTGCTTTGCTGTAAAAAGAAACTAATGGATCTGGTGAAGAGATTGTAACAGGAAATTGTGAATTATTAAAAACTTCAAAATTAAACTCTGAAATATCTTCAAGTTTGATTGAAATTGGTATTGGCGCCGAAACAATAAGTGTTTTTCCTAAATCCTCTTCTGTAACATTGTAAACACCTTCTTCGGTATTGTAGTCAGTAATATGTTTGTATCTTGTTTTAAGTACAAATCCTCTAGTTGCCAAAGTATTTAGAGTTGCATAAAGCGGGTCCATGCTTTCATATTCTATCCCTTTTTGCTGGGTGTCATTAAAAATAGTCTTGTCATAAAAAAAAGAGAAACCTCTTGCGAGACCATTTCCGTAGTAATTAAAAATACCTAATTCCAAGACAGGAAACTGGTAAAAGTCTGAATAATTATAGTTATTGATTGAAAAACCAGCCCTAGAAGAGTTTTGATAAACGGAAAAATAATTATCCCAAAATCCATTTGAGTTTGAGGCTTGGATGATTTCGCTCATTGAAGGAACAGTCTTTTCTGATGGCTCTTTTATAGCCAATAGATTGCTGTCATTTAAGGTTGGGATTAGACCTTTTCCTATGTTGATTAATTCTATAATATGTAAAATTTCTGCATTATAAGGTAATTCCATATTTTTTATTTATTAGATTAAATGTTTCTTTTTTCTTTTTTTTCCGGTCCTCCTCATCCAGAAACATTACCGAATTTTCTTTGTTGTTGTAAAGTTTTTGAGTGTACACTTCTTTAATTTTTAATTTGTTAAAAAAGCAGTTGTAGCCAAAATCTAAATCTTGGTTTGCTTGAAGTTTTTCATCAAAAAAAACTTTAGTTTTACTTTTTTTTATTTTAAAAAGTGTACTTGAGAAGAGCGGGTATTTGAAGGTTTTGGGTTTACGT
Organism: Flavobacterium sp. LPB0248; assembly: GCF_013388355.1. Lineage (GTDB taxonomy): Bacteria > Bacteroidota > Bacteroidia > Flavobacteriales > Flavobacteriaceae > Flavobacterium. The sequence goes on along the minus strand of NZ_CP058246.1, from coordinate 1,338,873 downwards.
TTTATATGACTAATAAAAGTGATAATCTCATTGTCATTAAAACTTTCTTGTAGTAAATCATAAGTCAAAATTTGCACGTCGTCATCACTAAAGATAGCTTCATTTTGATCCGAATTATAAAATAGTTTTAGAAGTTTGTTTCTGGCAACAGATGCATTGATAACCTCAGAATTGATGTAGTTAATGTTTGGATGTGAAATTTTATACTTTTCATTATTCATCCATAGAATTACTATTTTATAGTCTAGTTTTAAATAATAGTGGATTAGGTTTTTAAAACTATGAACCCGACTTAAACGGTTGTCAAACCAGCTAATTATATAAACATTCATGTCATTTTAACTCGAATAAATATCTCGAAAAACAACAATATTTGTTTTGCTGTCGGTGTCTAAAATTGTTTTTTCTTCATCGGGTAAACTTGAAAAATATTCATTAAGCATATCGGCTGTAATTTCTGATGATTCACCAACATTCAGATTATTGATGTTAATGTAAATGTTCCTTACGAAATTGTTTTGATCAGAAGTTCCATTTCCAGGGTTATTTCCTAATGCATTGTCAATACCTTGGAGATGGCCTTTTAAATCATTGCTTGTCGCAGTGTAATTTGTGGCTTCTCGTTTTACATTAATATTTTCTTTACTATGTTTAATAAGTTTTGTCATTTTTTATATTGTTTAAATTGAACTGTGATTACTTTTATGAAGCGGTAAATGTATAGGCATTACTGTTTGGCGACGTATTCCCAACAGCGTCTACAGATCTTACGGTCCATGAATTATATCCTGTAAAAATCCAAGCACCATATAAGGTTATAGTGGTCGCAGAAGTCACTGTTTGCTGAACATTACTAGAGTAAATTTTATAAGAAACGGGACTTGAAGGATCTGTTACAGCATTCCAGTTTAAAGTAAGTGCTCTTTGCGGGTTGTTAAATATTCCCGTTAATGTAGGAGCTGGAGGGGCTGTAGTGTCAGAAATTACATATTGATACACATTGGAAAATATTGACGGATTAATTGCGTCTTGTATTTGGTACCAAGTCGTTACTGAAGGAATTCCAACATTTCTGGGTGAAATAGATGAATTAGTATCATTTGACCAAGGTCCGTTTGCAGAGACTGTGCTTTTTTTAACAGTTACAGCGGAAGTTGAGTATCCTGTTCCGTTTAAGGTAAAATAAAGATACCCAGAACTATAACTAGTAATAGTTATCGAGGGAGGTATTGTGGAATGATTGTAATTGTAAAATTCACTTATGCTATGGGGAGCAGTGCCGTTAGGTTTTGCACTGCTTGCCACATTGATATTTGTTGTGGATAATGTAGTAAGAGAAGCATTTGTTGAAGGTATGGTTTTTTCAGTGCAAATGTTGCCTAGTGATAATGAACCGTTAGAATTTAAAGCCATTACGTATTTATTTTGGTTAATAAATAATCTATTTGAGCTTGCTGTTCTTTTATAGCTTCAACTAATAAAGGCACTAGTTTAGCATAATTGACAGTTAAGTAGTTTTCGCCAGATTTAGAAACTTCATTTCCTTCTTCTGTAATTTCTCTATCAAATGGTGCAGTAGTCACCACTTCTGGTAAAATTGCTTTTACTTCTTGAGCAGAAAGACCAATTTGCAGATCTGTAGACTTATAGCCAAAACTTTTTGCCAAACTATTATTTTTATAATAAAAACCATTTAAAGTTTTAATTTTATCAATGGCATTGGTGATATTAGCCTTTCTGGTTTTTAATCTTTCATCAGAATAATAAGCTATTACATCTCCAGTTGCTGCAATATTGTTATTAACTAAAAGTTGCTTATTTCCATAAATTTCTACGTTTGTAGTGTTCTGCATCCAAATTCCTCCACCAAAGGTAGAATTATACCAACCAGAAGAGCCTCCAGACCTAAACCATCCATCACACGAGAATGAGTTGGCAACTCCAGCGTCAAATCCAGCCGCAAATCTTGATCCAGTGACAGCTCCAGAAGTCCAAATACCTGAACCAATAGCTGTTTTAGTAGTTCCTGCTTCCATTACCAATAATTGATGGCTAAGTCCAGCTATTGACTGACCGCCAACATTAGGATGTGTCCAAGCAAGCCCGTAACAATTATTAGTGCTGGTTCCATCTGCAGATAATTTATAGGCATCGCCCATAGCATAAATTCCCTGATAACGCGTTGAAGAATAGACGCCAACAACACCATTACCATAGTTGTCATCAATATATAGATTGCCATTTGCTCGATCTGTTCGATCAGAAATTCTTGATGAGTCTACTCTAAGACCGTAAGTATTTGCTCCATTCCACCCCATTAAAGAAGGATAAGTAGGAGACCAAGGAATTTGAGCATTGGAATTATTTACAGATGTGCTCGAAGGTGATACTGATGCTGAAGCGTCAAAAATAGTATGGCCAGCACCATAATTATTCCAGTTCATCTGGTTGGCTATTGTTGCAGTGTTGGCGTTTCCAGATAATGACCCAACAAAGTTTGATCCAGTAAATACTCCTGTTGCGCTAATACTTGCAATATTTGAACTTTCAGAACGAAATATCCATCCTCGATTAGTAGCACCTGCCATGGTAAAATAAGTTGCCCAATCTCCACTAACTGATCCATGTCCACCATAATTTGATGTTGTTGCAAACATTAAACCATAAGAAGGCATACTATTTGTCGCGCCAGCGTATAAAGAAAGACCTTGCCCATTTCCTGTAGTTTGAGCCACGCCTAATGCAGAACTTGTAGTTAGACCTGATGTTAAGAAATCGCCATTAGAGGCAAAAATAAATTTTGAACCTGCATTTGTCGCATTTCCAAAATGAATTCCAATTGAATCTGCTCCATTTTGACCGGCCGATCCCTGGAAATAACTTAATCCGTATCCGTCAGCATCTCCAAATGACCAGATTCTGTTTCGATTATTTACTGCATAATTAGTAGTTTGAAAACCAAGACCAGAGCTAACAATTCCAGAAAATGATGAGTAAGTTGCATAATTGCCATCTGTTATAAATCTTCCCCAGTCCCCCCAAGTATTTACATCTCCATTATGTGTTCTAAATCTAACATCTGCTATTCCTGATCCGTAGTTTGAATTTAATTGTAAGCTATAACCACCAGATCCAAAATGTATTAATTGGCCACTCAAAGGGCAATTATTTGAGTATGAAAATCCAGATTTGTTTTCTCCAATAGTATTGGCATCATATCCAGGTGCATTTACCCAGCCATCATACCATCTGTTTGTTGCAGTTGTTGCTAATCCTAAAGAGTTTATAAAATTTGCAGGGGTATAATATCTCAAATATTGATCATCAGATGCATAAATTCTATTGATAGGCGTAGCTCCACTATCTCCAGAAACAGTATTGATCCATCCTGCCTGGATATAGCCATTGCCATCTGTTCTCACAATTTTATTCGGTTCATTGTTTGTTGATGAATGAACGGCTAATCCTCCTGCAGTATTTGCATTTCCAGTTACATTGATAGTCCATGTTCCTGAAGCTCCCGAACCTGTCGTAGAAGCTTTAGAATTTAATTGTGTCTGAATCGAGCTTGTCGCGTCATTAAATGTTTGTTGACTTGCAGACTGAAATTTTCTTGATGCTGTTTCAGTAATTTGATCTGCATTGTAATCACCAGCTTGAGCCGTAACCGCGCCATTTCTTCCAAAAACTTTTGTTACTTCACTAGTAGGAGATAATAATTCCTGCCAATCATTTAAAATCGCTGAATTTGAACCTTTTAAAATGAATGATTTACTTAAATCGGTTCTTACGGCAATGTCTCCAGTTTCTGCAGTTAATGCTAACATAGCTGCTTGAGATGCTACAACAAAAGTATCATTTACTGTAATGGCAGGAAGTTGAGAAGAGATTAATTTTCCGTCTGCTCCTAAACCAGCATAACCATTAGCAGTATTTTTATTTGAAGAATTTTCAGGAGTAAATGCTAAAGAGGCTTGTTTTGCATTCCAATTTGATTTTTCGGTATCAGAAACAAATCGATTTTCTGAATCTTGCGCAATGATATTTGGTGAATGGGTAGCGGGGTGCACATAGTTTGAAAGCGTCCCCAATCGGGTAATTTCATTATCAGAAATTAAACTTTTACCAGCAACTTTGTCAACTTTGTTGCTCTGCAATGTTTTACCCATTTCTGCAGTTAAAGCTTTTGTGCTTCCTCCTGTTGTAAGATCATTTACTAATATTGTACTTAAAGAATTTTGAACTGCTTCAATTGCGTCACCTAATTTCTGGAGCGTATTTAAATCGATATTATCAGAAACAAGTAACTCATTTGCATCATTAATTAAGTCTTTTAAAACTTTTCCTTGTCTTGCATCCAGAGCTTTACCTGGAACAATGTAATCAAGGGAGTTGTAACTAATTTCGTTTATATCACTGAATTCTAATTCACCATTGTTGTTGGTCTTTAAAATTTTGTTTTGTTCATTTTTTTCTAAGTCAGCGACTTTGATTCTGTTATAGTTTGTGGCCATTTTTTAATTGTTAATTGTAAGTTATTTAAAACCGTTCTGTGTGAGTGATATACACGTAAATCCAAATTCCACATTCATTTTCTTTGACTAAAAAAAATTTTTGATGGTCAATTAAGAAATGTTTTTCTGTAGAATTTGGATTAAATACTTATGCGACTCTTATAGGAAAGAACAATTTTTAGTTGTCAAGTTGACATTCCACTTTAATAATCATTTGCCAGAGGCTGTTTGTAGTTATGAGTTAAAATTCCATTTGCAAAAAAGGTGTGAAATGGATTTAATGTCATTGGATAGATATTTCGTTTTTCTAAATTGATTGTTACAGCAGTAACTGGAATAATTTCTTTATCGATCGTATACAAATTATCTCCAATTAGAATGTCTCCCAAAGGAATAAATTTCCAATAACCATTACGCTGAACTAACTGTAGGTGAGTGGGAGTGGCCTCAAACAAACCATCGTTCACAATAATTGTTTTATGGGCAACTTTATGAGAGAGTTTTGTTATTGGAGAAGTAATTCTATTTTCAGATAAGTGATCACAAGACCATTTGTATAACTCTTCAGCATTATTGGTATCATTAAGGGTTTCAATTTCAGAGGAAAGCAATAGTTGATCAAGAGTCAGTTCTTCAATTGCTTTTCTTGTGCCATCAGGCAATGTGATTAGAGTACCTTCAACGAGACATCCACTACTTCCACCGCCGCCGCCAGTTGGTGGTGTGTAAGTAACTTCACATGTTCCTGCATTGTTTGCGTGAGTCTGTACGTTGGCAGCTAGCCAAGCATCGGCTTGGGCATTGGCGTCTGCAAGACTTATGGTAGAAAAAAATAGATTTGCATCGGCGGTAAGTGTCACGATGCTGCCACTGTATCCAGGTCCGCAGTTATTTTTTTTGGCGCTTAGTCTTTTTTCTACGCTATAATATCTTACGCTAGGAGCGCAAGTGGTAGTATCTAAAACGGGTGCAATATAATCTGGATCTGTAACTACATTTGGTTTTGTTGGCTGTCCTGTCGGGCTTCCGTCATCAACATAGTATAATTCTAGTGCCGCAAAAGATTTATATCCTGTATTTCCCATATTTTTTTTGGTTTTTAATATTTAATTACGATTCGCCCTGTAGACGAATCTTTAATGTAAGTGATGTATCCGAGATTAGTTACAGCTTCAATGTTTTTAGCCAAATTGGTCCCTTGAATTGGTACCTTTTTAGAAAAGTTCTTTTGATCAACTAGAGTTCCGCCAACATTAATGATGTCATAACCTGATTTTTGCATTGTGCCACCGAAATAAGTAACTATTTCTACATCTATATTTCCTGTTTGGACAGTTCTATACCATGAGCCAGCCATTCTTATTTGAACAGTACTTAAAGTAGGGTAGTCTCGTGTTATTTTACTAAAATTCACAAGGCAACTTTCTACACCATTTGCTTGTGTATTATCACCAGCCCACATAATATAAGAATCTGCTGCTAGGGCATTTGTTGGAATTTCGTTATTAAACCCGTGACCCCATCCCATCCATTTATTATCTAAAGAGGTTCCTGAATTAATAATTCCAGTATAAGTGTCAAAATCTTGTCCTGCTCCGAGTGCCCATTTATATCTAATGACCATGTAGTTGAAAGGAGATAGTGTTACATCGGGTTCAACAACACAGGAAGGATTTACTCCTCTCCAAGCTGTGATTCTGCAAGATCCAGCGTTATTAGCATAGGCCTGAACGTTTGCTGCCAACCATTCATCGGCTTTTGCATTGGCATCTTCGACACTAATGTTGGATACAAACTGATTTGCATTTGCGTTAAGCGTGACGGAAGTACCCATGACTCCAGCAGCGCAATCATTTTTTGCCGCAGTCAATGACCTGGCTATATTGTAATATTCCATACTTTGTTTATAATTGATTATGATTTGTCTCAACTTAGCGAAGGTTTGCTTGAAGCAATAACTAAGTTTGATGAGGTAAAAAAGACACTTTTACACATTTTTTAATCTCACTTTTTATAATTTAATTTCGTGCTGTAAATTGAATTTTGTAAAAAAGCAATAATTAAATAAAGCAGATTGTCTAGAAGTATGTAGACGGAGAATGCGATAAAGGAGTATTAAAGCCAATAGGAACCACGCCAAATAGGCTGATAAATTTGTGGTTCCTAAATAACTATTTAAAAATTATGACAAAGAATTATTCTTGTTCTTGTTTTACAATTTCGCCAGTTTCAATGTTCACGCGAATATCTCCGTGTTCATCCTTAATAGCTTTTTCCAATTCGTTGAAGTTTTGTTGCTGAACGGCAATCTGACTTAAGATATCTGCTTTTTGAAACTCGTATTGAATAGATAATTCTCCCAACGATAATCTTGCCTTATCCATAAAGACATTAAAGTCTTGTAGTTTTTTTAATTGCTCTGCTTTGATTGTTTTTGCTTCTTCTTTATTGATTGTTACGTTTTCCATTTTTTTTATTATTTAGTTTTTTGTTTTTATTAAAATTGTTAGAAATATGAATGTTATGCTACGATTCCTCCATCGGTAATTGACCAATTGTTTGGGGTTCCAGTAAGAATTGTTCTGGCTGCTGCACTAGCAGAGGTATATTTAGCGGAACCAAAAGAAATATTTAACGAAGGTTTTACAGGTCTTGAACTCCAACCATTATAGATAGCGTCTAAACTGGCCGATGAAAAAAAGGAGGGTGCATTTGGCATAAAATATGAAAAATTAGTTACATTACTAATGTTCCAATTTCCTATGTTTTGGTTAAATGCTGTAGCTCTACTAAACATAGAACCCATATTTGTCACGTTTGAAGTATTCCAATTTCCTATATTTTGATTGAATGACACGGCATCACTAAACATAGCATTCATATTTGTTACAGAAGATACATTCCAAGATCCAATATTTTGGTTGAATGTCGAAGCGCCACTAAACATACTGCCCATATCAATTACAGATAGGGTATTCCAAGAGCCAATGTTTTGGTTGAATGTTGTAGCTGAAGCAAACATAGTGCTCATATTTGTTACTTTTGAAACGTTCCAATTTCCTATGTTTTGATTGAATGCTGCAGCCCTATTAAACATAGCGTTCATATTTATTACAGAAGAAGTATCCCAATTGTTTATGTCAGGGCTTTCGCCATTGTTGAAGCCCTTAGCTTTAAAGAATGAATACTGCATATGCATTACTTTTGATACATCCCAAGAACCTAAGTTTTGGTTGAATTTAGTAGTTGATTCAAACATGCTGGACATATTTGTCACATTTGAAGTATTCCAAGAGCCAATTGGTTGGTTAAATTCAGAAACAGAATTATCAGCAGCAGCAAACATACTGTACATGCCTGTTACCGCAGAAGTATCCCAATTATTAATACTTGGACTTCCACCGTTATTAAATGCAGTAGCATAACCAAACATCCACCCCATATTTGTTACCTTGGATACAGACCAGCCTCCTAAATTTTGATTAAATACAATAGCTCGAGAAAACATAGATTCCATATTTGTGACATTTGAAGTATTCCAGGCTCCAATGTTTTGGTTGAATGCTGTAGCTGAATTAAACATCATACGCATATTTGTCACCGCTGAAGTATTCCAAGAGCCAATATTTTGGTTGAAAGCTATGGCTGAATTAAACATACTACTCATACCTGTTACAGCTGCTGTGTTCCAGTTGTCTATAGGTTGATCAAATGCTGTAGCTCCGGAAAACATATTATCCATACGTGTCACAGCGGAAGTATCCCAAGAACCAATATTTTGATTAAATACTTTAGCTTCAGTAAACATGGTATTCATATCTTTCACATTCGAAGTATTCCAAGAGCCAATGTTTTGGTTGAAAGATGACGCTTTGTAAAACATACCGCTCATATCTGCCACAGCAGAAGTATTCCAAGAGCTAATGTTTTGATTGAATGCCGAAGCACTACCAAACATAGAGCCCATATTTGTCACAGCCGAAGTATTCCAAGAACCAATGTTTTGGTTAAATAATGAAGCCCCAAAAAACATATAGCTCATATTTGTCACAGTCGAAGTAATCCATGACCCAATGTTTTGGTCGAATAATGATGCACTATAAAACATACAATACATATTGGTAACCGCAGATGTATTCCATTCCTCAATTTTGTTTATCGAAGTTATTGATGTACATAAAGAAAAACAATAAGCTAATGAAGTTGTCCCTTCCAAATTTAATACATCAGAAACAGCAGATAGATTTAAATTTGCACACCCGAAAAAGTAATTTCCTTGATTAGTTCCAAGTCTTAATCCTCCCCAAGAGCTTATAGATAAAATTTTTAATCTATCACCATTATTATTAAACTGCCATCCTTTACAAGTTCCTGTAATTGTAATTGTATATGTTCCAGGAGTCGCATAAGTATGTAAGGTTTGAGCTTGGTTGTATGAAGTGATATAATTTGAGGAACCATCTCCCCAGTCTATGTTAAAAGCATAAGTGCCGTTGTAAATTAAAGGTAATTTTACTTGCGAAGCAGTACTAGAACCTGTAGAAACATTATCTGTTTTCCAAGTAGAAACAAATGGAAGAGCTGGAGTAGTTTTACTTAGTCCATATTCATAAAATAATAATGGATTCATAATTATACGTTTGAAATTCTTAAATAATCTGTAGTGCCAATGCTTGAAATTGTGGCTGTACTTCCAGCAGCTCCGTTTAGTGTGGCAGTAGCATTAACTTGTACCAATGTTCTGCCTGATGCCTGCACGAATGTTATTGTACCTGTACCATGCTTTAGGTATGATGCATTAAAGTCTGTACCGCCATTTACGGTAATGTTTATTGTACTTGTTCCATTATTAATGATTACGTTTTTACCCAATTGTTTTTTACTATTTGCATCAAGTGTATCAGTTGTAATACTCGTCGTTGTAGTAATTGTAATTTGTGTTGGTTCTACGGCACCAGCAACAGATGTAGTAACAGATCCATCGGCCATTAAATATTGCGAACTTGTACCACCGGTTTTAATAAATGAATTAGCGTTAATGTTTCCTAAAGGATCTATTTTAGTAAGGATTGCACCATCTTTAATTACTTGAAAAGGAGTCCCTGTAGAAGATGAAGCCTGCTCTATTTGAACACCAGTATTTCCTGAGCTATTTACTACTTTCAATCCAACACTTCCGCTTCCTCCTGCTGAAGTAACACATAATGCAGAGCCAGTAGCTGCCGGTCCCAATGTTATGAAGTGAGCTCCAACACCTGCTCCCATGTTTTGAAAAAATGCCATTGCATTTCCAGCTGTTTGGTTTCCAGAAGAAATTACAGTAATTCCTGTTGAACTGTCCTTTACATCAACATACATACCTCTTTGGAAATTATTAGTTGTTTCAATTTGTAATCCAGCTCCACTCTCAATAAAACCGCCTGAATTAATTAGAATTCTACTAGTAGCTGCTCCTCCCACACAAAAATGTTTAAAACCATCTATAATTTCATTGCCTGTTTTATGTACAGCTGTTGGAGTTGTAGGTAAATCTGCAGTACCGCCCAAATCTCCTTCCAATTTTATTTTTCCCTTTATTAGGGTAGTTGCATCAGGAGTTATATCACTATTTGCTAATACAAATGCTGTAGTCGCAATTTGTGTTGTATTGGTACCAGCTGCGGCTGTAGGAGCAGTAGGTGTTCCTGTTAAAGGCGGTGAAGCCAAATTTGCCTTTAGATTCAAAGCCGTTTGTGTAGCAGTAGAAACAGGTTTATTTAAATCGTTTGTGTTATCAACGTTAGAAAGACCAATAGCTGTTTTATCAAGAGTCTGCCAAGTTTTATCACCTCTAAAATATTGAGTCGTAGTTCCTGCAGCAATAGTGTTTTCTTTTCCTGATAAATCGACTTCAGCGCCAATCTTCTTTTCAACCCCATCACTACCCATTACATACAAATCAGTAGTTCCAGCTGTTTTAGCGTATAATTTTGCATGACCAGCCATTGCAGTTGCAGAAGTTGAAGCTGCTAATGTTAAAAAGCCATCCGTAATATCTGCTTTTTCGTTTAAGGTTGTAAAAGAAGTTCCAGATACGTTTCCGTCGTGTGTGATAAATGCTTTTTCTACTTGTATTTTTTGAATACTGATTGCTTTTCTATTAACATTTTCAGCATTCGTGTCAATAGTAGAAGTAGTGGCGTTAGAAGTAGAGTTTTGAACTAATTTTAAGCAGTTAGCACTATTACTTTTGATGATGGTTAAAACATCTTCAACAGAATCATTGTGAGTCAGTTTTAATGCTCCATCTTTAGTTTCATTACCAGAAGTATGAATTACTTTTGTGTCTTCAGCGTAAACAGTATCGTCAAGAGAACCATCTCCTTTTACAAAATCTGTATCTAAACCGCCTGAAGTAATAAAGTTTTTAGCAGTTACTTTTCCTTCAGTATCAATTTTAGCATTTACAACATTATCTTTTGATACTTGCAAAGGATCACCAGTTGCAGTTGCAGAAGAGTTGACTTGTAAACCTGCTCCAGATCCAGTGTTAGATACTTTAATACCAGTTCCCGTTGCTGTATTTTGAACTGCGATACCGCTTCCGGCACCGCTAACTGTTACGTCCAGTACTTTAGCGCCAGCATCGGCACCGCTGTTTGTTAATACAATTCCGCTAGTTGAGGTAGGCGTAGTGTTGTTGAAAGTTAAGATTCCATTTTTAGTTTCATTTCCTGAAGTATGCAAGAAACTGGTAAAGTCAATTTGCTGACCAGAACCACCTCCTGGATTTGAATTTGGAGCTAAATTTTTATACCAATAATCGACTTCAATGTTTCTATTATCAATATTGCCCGAAAAGGTAATTTTGGCCATTTCATAATTAATGATGTAATCTCCATCATTTCCTTGGCCTTCTTTCTCTAGTAATAATTGCCCGTTTTTAAATACTTTAACGCTGTAATTAACTGGCGCATATTGCAAAGTAATGGTATCGCCAACAAATGAGTCAAAATGCTCTTTTCGTGGCATATAGTTATTTCCGGTAATGATACCAATATTCTTTAAACCTGTATACAAAAGGGCAGGGGTTACGTAATGCTGATTATCGGTTCCTGCTTCGACCATTTGAAAATCGGCTTTGTCTTCGTCAATATGAACGAAACTTTTAAACACCTCTTGGAAGTCTTCCTGCGATGGAATATCTCCTTTTTCGAATTTGTAGCCAATGTTAGTTCTGTCTGTTGCCATGTTGTTTGAAATTTATTTTCTTTCTGTAAATATTATTTTTGATTAGCTTGATTTTTGAACCCCAATGCAATTAATCATTGGGATTCATTAAAAATTAAAGTGTTAGTATTTTTTCTTCACTACTGTACATACCTGAAGAGTTCTCGGCAAGTACTTTGAAATGGTGATAGATTCTATCGCCATCATCATTTTTAATAGTCAATTCATCAGTTTCCAGTTTGGTTTCCAGTAATGGTAATGTTACAATCTCTTCATTAGAAACTTTTTCCTGAATTTTATCCCAGTTTCCTTGATTGGTCATTTTGTATAAATGATACTTACCATTATGAACCGTTTTCTCCCAACTGAAAACAATAGGTTTCAAGACAGATTCATTAGCTCCTGTTACATCTCCAGAAGCTGTTAATACAGGAGATTCTGGAGCAACAGCATCTGCAATTACTGTTGCAGTAATTTTTGATGGCTGAGATGGCGTATAATCAATATTAACAATAGGATTAAGCTCTGTTGAACTTGGATCGGCGTACTCAATTTCTCTAGAAACGGTAACTCTGTAAAAAAGACCATCTCCAAAAGGAACACTTTCTAAATCTTCAAACTCATCGTAAACCGTCCAAACGCTATTAAACTCAGTAGATAGGGTATCCTCATTAATCAAAATTTCTTTGACAGGAGTCATGGTTCTAATTGATTGTGCATCAAGCATATTCTTGGCACGATAGATATTTATTTTTCTGATGTTATATTCTGGTTTGTAAGCATTTAATTCTATTTGAATAGAAGGTTTGATTCCTAAAATCTGATTTTCCAACACAGGCATAATTCGCTTGATTTCTGGCGTCTGCGGCGGATTTGAAGGAACGAGTTTTACAGGACCTAAAAACGTACTAAATGGGCTGAAATTCAATTTGATATCCATTTCACGAACACCATAGAAATAAGTGCTTTGTGAGTTTCCATCTAGATTAAAATCTGTAAATTGTGTTCTAAATTCGGCAGCATTTGTGATTTTCATCATCGGTGCAATGTCCAGATCAGGATTTGGATATTTTAGAATATTTCCATTTTTATCTTTAATCGTTTGCTTTTTATTAATAGGCACATAGTCATTATCCCTGATGTATTCGTAAATAATTGGAACTTCTGTTAGTGGCACAAAAACAGAATGAATGGCTTGTTCAACAAAGTGAATTGCCAGCAAGTTTCTTTCAATTCCATCTTTTGTAGAAATAATGATATCATTTAGATGAGTAAGAGCCGTAATTTTCTCAACAGGTGTTTGTGACGGTTGTGAGTCGTTATGCCATTTAATAAACTCATTGATCGAATCAATTAACCATTGACTATCTGGTGTTGGAAAACGATAAGCAACTGATGGCTCAACATCTGCTGGATATGCTTCATAACTTATTGGTTTTCTAGGAGACAAAACATTTGGTTGCTCATCAGGACCTAATAAATCAGTTGGATTCAAGAGATTGTTTTTATCTAGTAACTCTTCAAAATTTAAGAAATTCTGCCATCTGTTGGTAAAATACTTCTCATTGTTTCCGCCTAGTTTATTTAACTCTTCACGAATTGTTTTAACCGTTTCGGTTTTATACAAAACATTTAATAAAGCATCATCACTGGCTCTGTAATACAGCATTCCATATGGTTTACGCGTATATCTGGTTGTAATGGTATATGTAGATCTGTTGAAAAAGTCAGGTCTAGTTGCATATAACGGCCCTTTTACATCTTCAGGTTTAACAGGTTTTTCAATTCTAACCGCATACATTGGATTTGGCACACTAATCTTAGAGTCGTAGTCATATAAATTTGAATGGCTGCTGATTCCAAAAATTGAGTAATGTGTGTTTTCTCCTTCTCTTGGCTGAATTTTTGCTGCTGTAATTCCGTTTGAAGGATCGGCAAAAAGATAAACTTTATAACTTGGATAATAATTTATTTCCTGTTCTTGTGGCTGATGCGATTCATTCTCTTTAATAATGATATGATCATAAGCAGGATCCATTTCCTGAGTTATATCTTCTTTTATTTTGAAATTAGGATCAGTAATAATTAATTCTAAATCTTGATTTGTTCCAATATTATCTGCGCGTACAACTTTAAACTCTTTTCTAGATTTTACTGGAATTGGATTAGAACCCACAAAACAGCTCTTAGTAAATAAACGGACAGTACCGTTTGCCCATTCAACTGAATTTCCATTATTTTGATTGTATTGAGGATGCTGAGCTAATTTTAACCCTTTGAAAGTAAGTTTGTATAAACCAAAATGTTTTTGTTCATCGTCAGGCAGTAGAATTGGGTTTTCATTTTTATCTAATACATATTTGCCGTTTTCATCTACCTTAAAGGCTTTTTCCAGAACCTTTTCGATTACTACTCTCTTGCTCCAGATTCCTCGAGTTTTTTCTACCTGTAAACTATCGTTACCTTGGCTGTCTTTTTGCAGAACAAGTTCTCTGTGAACTGTTTTTAAAGCTTCTGGCAACTGAATCTGCAAGTTAATTGGACTTGGCTGATTCCAGTTAGCAGATGTCAGCATATTCTCAACCAAAGAACATAATTCGTTTACGGGTTTTTTAATCTCCTTAATTTGCTCTGAATCGATTGTAGCATCACCATCGGAAACAAGGCGGTCAGTCACTTCTTTTTTAAGTACTTCAACTGTGGCATAATTAAATGTTTCGCCAGTACGAACAACATTAATATTTTGAATGACATAGTTTTGTTCTCCAACCGTTAAAATCCCTCCAATAAATCGGTCTTTATTAGTAGTGGTCAAACCAATTTTAATTTCTTCGCCACTGCTAAAAATTTTGTATTCCTGAATTGTAATAATTGAAGTAAGTTCACTTGTTGGGCTGTCTTGAATATCAGTGATTTTAGCATGTTCAATCTGAGGAAGACTATCCCTGAAATAAAGTTTAAAATAATCTGCAAACAGCTCTTCATTGTCTGGATAAATTTTATCAGAAAGTAAAGCTTCTGCATTGGTTACTCCGTCAGGAATAGTATAGCTTAATAATTCCTGAATCGCATAATATTCGAAAAGAAGTCGGATATAAGTTTTATCTGCGATAGATTTATTGTCTAATATTGTTTTCAGTTTAACCTGTTCGCTCATTGAGGTGAACATCAACGGATTTTCTTCAGTAATTAACAACGAATTAATACCAGTTGGAGGCAACAACGTATTTTTCGGCTTAATATGAGAAGTAATTTCCAATTGTCTTCCAGATGTTGCTCTTGAGAAAATATTGATACCATAACCTTGATATACATACGTCTGCAAACCTGTTTTCTCCTGACGAACATTTAAAAATGATTTCCCTGAATCTGGAATAATAATTGGAGCCGGCTCAAAAGAACCAGTAGTCAAATCTTTTTTAACGTTGAAATACGCCGTATCAGATGATAATTCTGGTTTTTGCCAATTGGCTTCGCCTTTAAATTTATAATCTACTCCTGCATAAATAGGGAATGTAAAAGAGCTTCCATCATATTCTTCTGTAGAATTAAAGAATGCAGTATCTACACTGTAATCTTTGATGTCACTCATAAACAAACTCACGTATCTTTTTTTGCCATCAAAACTGTATCCTTCAGGATCTGTAATTTTTGGGGTCTGATTGTCTTCGTCTGAACCTGCATTAAGACCTGGTAAAAAATTACTTAATTGTACCGGAAGAGGCAAACGTTCTGTGTTAACAGAAGTTGGAATACTCATAGAAAGGTGTTGTACTTCTTTTTTTACAGAATCACCTTCTAAATTTTTAAATGTAATGTACTCTGCTAAATAAATATATTCGCCAGAAAGAACTGTTTCATCAATATCAATGCATCCTAAACCTAACATTCTGGCAACATGATAATCATTGGCTGCAATGTTTAATAAATCGAGATTTGATATTTGAGTTGAATTTTTGGCAAATTCTGCTTCTTCTCCAGGTTGAGGGTCATTGACAGGAATACTATCATTAAATTGGATAGTTTCTAAAGCAGTCGGATTAGTACCGTCAGCACTTAAGCCAATGTAACTTTGAATAACTTCCTTAATGTTTTTATCCTCTTCATCTGTTACTCGTTTCCATTTATCTTTATAGTTATTTACGTTTACGTATTCATTATCATTAAATTTCAGCCATTTTCCGTGAACGCAATTTAATTTAGGTTCTAACTGTTCAAATGCCTTATTATCATCAAGAGTTAAAGCATAGCTTCCTTTAAAATCCCAAACCCCATTATCATTTGCATGTTGGATGAAATCTCCGTAAAATTCAAAATTGATTTCGCTTACAAGGCAATTACTCGCTTTAAATCGAATACTTCTTCCATTTTCTGCTACAACGCGAATTGAATTAACTTCTGTAGAAGAGTAGGTCTTACGATTTGTAACTCTCTTTGATGCTACAAAAGTATTTTCAGCAACAGATAATGTTTCTAATTTAACGGTACCAGAGTTATTTGCAGAATTGAATTTAAGCTCAGCGGCAAAAAATAATTCGCTTTTATTTTCAATCTCGATAATTTCGTTTCCGTAAGCCTGAATAAAACCAGATGGGTTTAGCATCGGATCAATACTCGCCCTTGCCAACAGATATTTTGCTTTGTTTTTGAAGTAAACATAAATTGATCTTTGGGGATCTGTTGTTTTATAAATCCACAATGCCTTTTGAATATCTACTGACTTTGGTTTTTTTGTTAAATCTAATTTATGAGCGACTTTAGTATAAGCAGCTCTATATACTTTAACGAAATCTTCGGGTTTGTTGAAATTAGAACCAGAATTAGCACCTTTATACAATTGACCTTTTGGAAGATGGTTTGTTCCTAATTCTCCAGCCAAAAGCCAGCGAAGATGAATTCCTTTTGTACTGTCAATACCTTTAGAACCAGCAGCAGCAATTTGTAAACTAGTAGATTGTAAAGCAGTTTTTCCTGAATTAAGGTCAACAATATAAAGTTCTTTACCAACATCAAAACTGATTTGAAATCCGTTTAGGTTACTAACATTTGGCAAAGCAATCTTAGTAGAATAACTGCCAAGTGCATTAGGAGTCCCTTGTACTCGAACCGCTGCATCTATATTTGCAAGAGCAGGTACAACAATTGTATCTTGAAGTTTAAAAACTAGTCCGCCTAGATTGCTCGCGTTGTGAATTCTAGTTCCAGCAGGCAAAGTAAGAGCGACTCGGCTTTTGTTTCTAAGAACCAAAGTTCCTGCACTTTCGTTTACGGCAAGTCCTTTTTTCAAGACCGGATAAACTAATTTATTTTGGCTAATAACTACATTAGACAAACATCCAATTTGAGCAATAGATAAAGCACTGCCTAATTGATTTAATTCAGACCCTAAAGTGCTGAAATCTGGAACTCTAATATAATCTGTATCCAGCATTGAAAGACCGCTGTTTTTTACAACAGGAGCTTTTCCTAAAAAGGTAGTAATTGGTGTTACTAATTCAGAAGCATTGTTTACGGTGCTTGTGACACCGTAAACAAAAATATGTGATTTATCATTGAGATTTTGATATAAGCTTTTTAGAGAATCAATGTCGTTGACTTGTAAACCATCTGTAACAACCACAATGATATCTGGAGTTACGGTTAAGCTGTTTACAACCGCTAAACCAGATGCCCAGTGATCAGATTGAGGATCGGCAGATCTTGAACCAAAACCATTAATCCAACTTAAAAAACTGGAAGTATTGCCAGAAATTCTTTTTTGAATAACATGCTCTGATCTAGAATTGCTATCGCTATTAGACATTCCGATTAACGAAAGCGTAATTTTACTCTGAGCCTGAGAATTGATAAATGAAGTCAGCCCTTCACGTATTTGCTGCGCTTCATTACCATTTATCGAACCCGACTCATCGACAACGATAGCGATATATGTTTCGCAACCTGTGGATTGGCTTTCTTGAAGATTTATAGAACTCATTTTTATTGTTTTTTAAAGATTTATATTTTCAATAGTTAAAGTTACCGGCTCCGCAGCACGAACTGTTAATGGCGTTGAATACTGGGCAATAGACCCATTATTATTCCACATTCTGTATTCGAACTTGATATTTAAATTTTGATCAGTAATTTTTTTACTGTCATTCATAATTAATACCTGAGCATAGTCTTTAGAATGAAGTGCTTTATAGTTTGCTTTCATTACCCCAGCATCGTCAACTACAGAAATAGTTTTTTGAATTTCTTCTAACGGAATTTTAGGAATATTGAACGGTTCAGGATTACGGACTAAAAGCGCTATAACTTCACCTGTATTGGTATCAATAATTCGGTTCACTTCTGTAGATTGAGCAGGATCAAGAGGAGACATTTTTAAAACTCCCTCAACAGCGCGATCAAATAAATGCTGATATTTCAAAGCAAATGCATCGCTTAATGGATCTTCTTCGCCAAAAATGATATTGTTTAGAGAAGTAATCTGATCTTGACTTAAGCTTAACGGAACATCAAATAAAGCGTTACGTACTGGTTCAGTGCTTAATTTATAACTGTTTACCTGCTCTGCAAAGTCTCTGTATCGTGATGTTTGGAATCCGAATTGATGCACTAATACATTTTCATTATCAGTTGGCGTGTTATCCTGATTTTCATCAAAATAATTTTTAACTAAAACCGTGTACAGTTTTGAAGGTTTTAAATCGGTTAGTTTTACCTCATATCCATATGATTTTGGTTTAATAATGTCTCCAATTTGAATTGAACACCTCAATTCAGGTCTGCTTCCCTGAATCATGTTTTGCAACATTTTAATGTTTAAAGGAATTCGAGGATCATTATCATCCACCCATTTTATATTTTTTTCCTCTGCTTTAGGATATGGCGTTGCTTCTGTTGGTAATGGATACTTAATAAGAACATCATTTAAAGGATCTTTGATAATAAGATTCATCAGCCCTTTAATTTTTGGTCTTCCTGCTCCATAATCATCCCAATCTGTGAACATATGATATACATAAGGATTCTTGAAGAACATTGTGATCTTACACTGTTCGTTTCCATAGAATGAAGGTTTAGATAACAATAAACTTCCATCAGCATTTGGGTAAGAACGGTTATAATCTAAATACTGTCTTAATGAAGTCAACGGTGATTTTGATAATTCTGTCAGTTCATTTTTAACATATGGTTTTTGACCTGGAGCAAGATCTTCGTCAGGAACAGGGTAGTGGCCAACAGGGCCTAATGTTTTGAAACCATAATAGTAATCGAATTTGACTGGCACCCCATCATCTACTTTATCTGCTAAAGTAAATTTTAAGCAGTAAGTTGAATTTGGCCTCCAAATTGGCTGAGCCGTATTTTGAATTGCAGCTTCCATCGCTTTATTATCTTCAGCAACAGCTTTAGCATCAGGAATAGTTAAATTGTGTTCTGCGCTTTCTTTTGTCAGCCATTTAATTTCTTGAACGTAAGTAGTATATCCTAGTTCATTGTCCTCATCTGGATTTCCTCCTGCAGAACATAGAATAGCATTAATTGTCAATAATTTTGAAGACTTAATTGCTCTTATGTATTCCGATTTTGTAACAGTTTCTAATTCACTCAGATTAGCAGTTGAATTAGTCAAAGCAGATGCAGACGATACTATCGAAACAGTTTCTGTCGGATGTAAAGAACAGTTATCAAACTGATCATTAAACAGAGAGAAATAAATTCCTTTTTCATTTTGCTTAGTAGAGAGCATTAAAATTTCATTCACTGATGGCTCGTTCTCAATATGAAGGACTGTGGCTTTATCATTTGTGCTTGCTCTTTCAATTAAGCGGAGAAGCTGTAATGAAGTATTCAATACAAACAGATATTTTTCATTATAAGCGATAACTGAATTGTCAGCCAGCGTTTTACTTGATAAATAAACTGGAGAATCAAAAATTGCATCATTTTTAACAACAGTAACTGCAGTTCCGTCAACTTGAGCCAATCCGAATTTTCCGTTTGTTAGTTTAACAGTAAGCAAGACTTTGCCATTTGCGATTACTGCATCGATAACTTCAGAAATTGATGGTTCAGAAACTAATTTGGTATCTGTAATCGTAATTTCTTTTGTACTTGGATTAATGCCAAAGTGAACGATTTTTTTGTTTTTTGTAATTAGACTAAAATCAGTATTATTATGCTGAAGCACTTTTAGCGCTACTTCATCAATCTTTATGCGATGAATAATAGAGCGATCAGTTCCGTTAATCCAGTTAATTTGAGTTTCCGTTTCTAGCGCATTAATCCAAAGCAATTCATTATTTGATAATGGCAATAATTTATTGAAACCAGTAGAATAAGTATTTAAATACTGCATTCCGAAAGTTCTGTTTAATTCAGAATCAAGTTCAACAATTGCAGTTGTTTTAGTTGGAGCTACGCAACCTACAATAAAAGTATCATCGATAACAGCTTCTCCAATTCCTTTACACTGAGTAGCATCTAAAGCTTGAGTAATTAATAAATTATTATTTACAACCTGCATTGATGTCACTAAACCATTCAATAAACGCTCTCTTACCAGATTTCCTTTAGCATCAATTTGTGCAATGACAGTCGTATTTGGAGTCGGATGAAATGAAACTAAATAAGTGTCATTGTATTTGAAAACTTTATTAAAAGCATAATTTGTGTTTCCGTTATATCCGTAAAAACGTGTAAATGTTAATGGAGTAGGAATTCCAGTTGGATTATCGTTACCAGCATTTGCTTTTAATTCAGCTAATAGTGTCATTAAACGATCATATTCAGCTATATTGCTTGGTTCTGACACAATAAATTCTCCATCTGTTGAAGCATATGTATCGTTAAATAAAGCAGCAATTTTATTTCTAACATCTAAAATAGCATCAGCATTTGCAGCGACAGGACTAATGACAACTCTATCAATTTTCTTTTTCAATAAAACATCTCCGTTTTCATCAAATAAAGTTATTGGCGATCTTAGTTCAGCTTTAGTGTAAGCAATCTCATTTAAAGCTGGCGAATTTTTAGTCTTACATATTTTAACTTGTTCATATCGAGGTAGCTTAGCGCCTTTATCGAAAACAGAAGTATAGGCAGTTATATTTACTGTTTTAGCTTGAGTTGTAAGTTTTAAAGTTGGTTCAATAGCAGCTTCAGGGAAAATAATTTCTAGTTTGTTATAGTTTTTGAACGAAAGAGATCTTCTAAAGCCAAAAGGATTACTTTTTGCAGAAACGCTCATAAAATCTCCCCCAGAAAGCTTGCCATCCACGATTTCAGGAGTTTCACCAACGAGTTTAAAGAACAGACCATTGATTCTATCTGCTTCATATTGAGTAGGTACATAGTAACGTTTTCCTATTTTTTTATTTAAAAAATTGACAGACTCTTCTTCAATGCTATTAGAGACACAGAATAATTTAGAAGGAGTAATTCCAAATTGTTCAGGAACATGCCAGCCAGGTTCACCTGCACTTAAATAAGAGAATGGATTTGTTGCCAAAACACGAATACTGTCATATTGATCTATCACTTTTTGCCATTGCGCCCAAGGCAAATTCTCTACACTCGCTCTTGAATCTGAATCCACAACAGCTTGAAAAGGATGATAAGGCACCCAAGAATTTCCATTGGCAGAACTTATCTCAATTGATTCAATCGAATATTGGTGTTTTACTTGACGGAGTTTTCTACCTGCTTTTGATGTCGCTTCAGGAGGCATTAAATCAGTATAATTTTTTGCATCAGCTGTATATCCTCCAATTATTTTAGAAAGACTAGAATTAGGCAATACTCCTTTAGTCAGTTTAATATCAATGTAGGTGTCTAATGGAATTATTTTAGAAATTGATCCTGGAGCAGGCATAGTATCAAAGTAATTCAATAAGAAAGCCTCATTGGTTAGCATGTGAACTCCTTTTACAGAGTCGGCAGTTCTGTTATCATTAACATCTCCGTGAGTTCCCTTAGGAAGCGGACTGTAAGGCGTGCGATCAACGATTCTGTTAATATCCCATTGTAACTCAATTAAGAATGTCTTGCGGACTCTGACAAAAGCAATTTTTACACGTACGCTTAATTCTAATTTGGCATAAATTAGGAATGGTTTAAATGATTCTACAGAGAAAATGGTATCTAAAACAATTTCAACGTTGATAATCCAGATTTTAATCTGAATTCCTCCACCAGCAGCGATGTAGCCACCCATTTGAGGACGTTTGAACGAAATTTTTCCGCCCATCTCTAAGTAAGCCCATAATTTAACCTTAGCAGGCCCGAAACTTTTCTCGAGTTTAAAGTCTAATCTGGCACCGGCTTCGATTCCCTGAGCAGATAGCATAAGAAATGCTTTTGCAGTAAAAAGAGTTAGAATTCTCGCTGTAATTGGATCTTTTTTAGAACCAAGATTGATATACCAAGGTTTTTGGTTTTTAAAGAAGAAACCAGCTTCTAATAAGGCATGCAATTGGATAATTTCTCCACCGTCTTTAGGCATTTGGAAGTTTGCTCCAGCAGCAAGTTCAAGAGAATCATCTCCAAAGGCAACCATTGCAAAGAATGGAGGAGTGCTTTGATCTTTCTCAATAGGACCTAGTCGATCACCAAGAACATTTAATCCTGCTTCAATATAAAATAACGTAGGTAGAGAAAGCAATAACATTGCTCTCATATTTAAAATGGTACCTCCCGTAGATTCAAAGGTTGCTCCAGCTCCAATAGAAAATGGTGATTCATACTGTAAGGAATCTGGAGGTCCGCTGAATTTTCTAATATTAATTCCTGCTTTCGGATGTTTGTAATATTCGTACCAAGAATTATCTACTGTTAAACCGGCAGCTTTTTTGGTAGCAACATATCTAAATCCTAATAAACCTCTAAAACCAGTAATAGACAAAAATCCAAGCGGAATTCCGGTAGGCAATTCAATACTTGCATCGACTAAGAAAGCAGGATATTTAGGAGCAAAACGCATTCCCACACTTCCTGTAATTTTTGCTTTTGGTAACTTTAATGAAACCTCTCCCATAAATTCTGGAGAAACTCCAGGTTCAGGAAGCGAAATCATACCATGAATAATTGCCATCGCAGATTCTTCTGTTGCAGTTCCTGGAATCATCAAATCGACTTCGATAGTCTGGATTCTTATGAAGGAATCTGCTTTTTTAGATGGATCACCATCTACATTATCTGTAGTGTAATAGTATTTAATGCCTTCACCACGTGCATCTAATCCAAGCGGATTGACACTGATAGCGCCATCAAATCCCCAGAAATTATATTTACGTCCATTAATTTGAGTTGAACCAAAGTTAATATTGCTCACCGCCATCTGAACTGGTCCAAGATTTAGAGGAGGCAAATTAATAGGAATCGGAATAGATCCGCCTTCCACTTCTATGCTTCCATCGCTATAAATTCGAAGTTTTTCAATATCAAACCCCTGACCTTTCATCAAAGTATTCATCAATCCAGGAGGGAACGAAACATAACACGAAGTACCTACATAATAGTCATCATCCTGTTTCCCAAGTTCGAAACTGTGAAAATCGAAATTTACTAAATTGAGTAAAGTAGCTTTAGGTTCACTTGCTTTATCAAATGAAGCCGTTAGGTTAAAATCTCCGTCATCATATAAGTGTCCTTCAATATCTACAATAAATGGATTATTACCTTTCTTAAATTTTGGAATTTCTAATGCGCCCTTTATGTTAGAAGAGATAACTCTATTTTGTTTGAAGGAAATATCAAACTTGTTAAAACCAACTTTGAAACTATTACCTAACTTGAACCACATGTAATCAGTTTCGCTAACAGGATTTCCTACAATTAAGGATTCTAATCCAATTGTTCCAGAAATTCCGCCTTCAGTTCCAATTAATAACTGTTTACCAGTAATTTGCAGTGTAGCGCCGTTTTCTTTTTTGAACCATTTTTTAGGTAATTCAATTTCTGCTTTTTCAGCATACACACCTCTAAATGCAGCACCTCTTCCGTCAGCATCTGCTTCAGGAATATTTTTGTCTCTGCTTAAATCTACTTTTAATCCTGAAAACTCTGCAATTAATCCAGTGTTTCCGATCATAGATCTATTTAAGCTAAAACTCGAGATATTATTAAAGATAAATCCACGATTAGAAGAATATTCTAAGCTGCCAACATCAAATTTTAAATAACTAAAATAATTTTCTGGTAATGGTTCATCTAGAGCTATATCGGTAACATTTTCGTTACCAGTGTAAACTGGTTGTAGCCATTTATGAGGAAATTGAAGACCTACGCTAATTTCGTTAATAGCCATTCTAAACTGAAGCGTTAATGCTTCTTTGATGTTTTTTTCGATATTATCGAAATAGTGGGCAAACAATTTCTTTAAACGATCTAATCCTTCACTGCCTACATTTAAAAGGTTTTCGTAAGCAAATTTTAGCAAGTCAATGTCAAGACTTCCAATTTGTTGTGATAAGTGTTCAACTTGATTGTCGAAAGATGCATTTGCATCGTTTAAAGTTGCTAAAGCGTCTGTATGTACAGTATTGAACTGATTAACAAAATCAACCAATGCATTTGCACCTGGATAAAATGTATTGATAAGTTCATTTAAAAATGTTTTTTCGTTTATTTCTGCTAATTCAAAAAGAATGCGTAAAACGGACTCAACAGTATTATCAAATGATTCAAAATTGAAATCATTGATATATTTTAGAATAATCCAAGAATAATCAAAACTGATTGGAATTTCGGTATTACCATCTACAGTTGGATTCAAAACTAATTTTAAATCTTGTGCAAGAGGAATATCAAGTCCAAGAGAGTTGTACGTGGTTAATGTCATGCTGTAAAAACCAGAAGAGTTGTCATAGCTTTGACTGGCAATAAGATTTTTTACAAATACAGAATCAAAAAGACTGGCAAGTGCATCTCTAATTGCCTCGAGCTCATTTGGAATCTTGTCCAATGGTAATAATTGGCTTAATGACGGGTGCATTATTTGATTTGACATATTTTTAAGTTTATTTCTTTGTTAATGGTTTGTCGATTACAATTCAAAATTTATCTTCTATTATGCCTAATGATTTATCTTTTGAAAAAGGCATAAGTATTCTGTATTCCTTGCTAGAGAGAAAGGACAGGAAGAGTTTTGAAAAGTATTTTTGATTTTGTTTTACTACTTAATGTTGAAGTAGTTTTTTTGATGCATGTTGCTATTAATTAGATATTTGTTTCTTTTTGACATTGCAAAGATTTACAAAAAAAAGTGCTTTAAAAAACAACTGCAAGGTTGTTGAACACTTGTATTGTAATACTTAACAGAGTTGTACAGAAAGTGGACAGCTATGCTTTTTTCAAGGTGAAAAAGCTAGTCTTTGAATGAAAAGAAAAGGGAAATTTCTCAATATTTAGAAATTGAGATTGTGAGCTTGAATTAAGCCTTTTTTAGAAAGTTAGAGATATAAATCTCAATAGGAATAAGGATTTTAAATACGCTTACAGAACGATGGTATCCGAAAAGATGTCTTTACTTTAGAAAAGGGAAACTATCTTTTACTGCGCTTAAAATAAAGCGCAGTATTGGGATAGTATTTTGTAAAAAACTAATTGTAATATTCGATTTTTCTTTCTGCAACCAAAGTCGGTTCTCCATCTGGTGTTCCTTCAAGGAACATATTGCATTTTATCCAGTTGTTGTGACTGTCGTATTCGTAGGTGTAGTAACTTATCTTTTGAATGATAACTTGGTTTGGATAATCAGGAATGTATTCTCTTTTTATAATATCGCCCTGTTCATTAAATGTTTTTACGAAATTTTTAGTAGGATTGGCTATTTCTCCATTTCCTGTTACATAATACTTTACTGTTTCTACATAATCTTTAATAGAATTGTAGCTATAATCTTGTTGCGCAACAACTTTTCCACATCCGAACATAATAATCTTGGTAATGCGTGATTTTGAGTCGTATTCATATTGTAATTGTAAGTCTTTACAATAAGAGCACTCAGTACCTAAAAAATGATATGCTATTTGATTCTTAGCATATAAACCAACTGTAATTTTTTGATTTGTAACTTGTCCTTTCTCATCATAGATAAATGTTGTTTGATTTACTAAGTCAATATCATTGGCTTTTTTGTTCATAGTTTCTTTACCAGTCCTGTATACAAAATACTCTTTCTCATTAATAATTCTTCCTGCATTGTCAATTTCGTATTCAAATTTTTCTTCTTTATAATCAGGCCAAATCTTACCATCTTCTTCAGACACTTCATCTGCTTTAGGAATGCTAATTTGATTTAATTTGATTAATAAATTATAATCCATCACAGGATAATACTTTTTTAAAGCAGATCTTAATTCTTTTTTTTCTATCCAGTCAGCTTCATTATATTGATATTCGTTTTCTGTTTTAGAATCATCTTCTATATAGTTTAGACGTGGAAAAACAATACCTGATCTTTTTTGAAGCCTTTGAAATTTATCAAAATAGAAATAAACAGGACCTCTAATTCCATTATTGAAGACAGCATCTGTTTTTTTATATTCTGGAATATCCTCTTTTGGTTTACTTATTTTGAGATGAACAGATTTTACAGAATCTTTTAAGTTTTGATTACTAATCGCATTGTATTTGTCATAAAATAAGTTATTGTAATTTTGACTCTTTTGAGAGTTGACAATATTTGATAATAGTAATACGCTAATAAAAATCAAAAAGCTAATTGTTGTTTTCATAAAAATTTAGTTCTCAATAAAGGAAGGAAATTTACTGTATTTTTAGATGTAATTGTCATCTTTTTTCATAGAATATTATTAGAGTACTTGAAATAATGTTTTTACTTTAATTCGTTTGTCATCAGTTATTTTTTCAAGTATATTTTCAATTTCAGTAAAGACGGCTTTTAAAGGATCGTTCGATTCGAGAAAAGCTATTTTACCATTTTCATACAAAGTAGGCTTATAATTTATTTCAACAAAACCCTCTACTGAACCACCAACAACTGCACCAAATAAACCACCTTTAAATTCTGCATCTAGTCCAAAGTTTAAACTACTGTCAAGTTTAGCTTCAAACCCTGTTAAGGACGCTATAAAACTGAAAAGATTTATGATTTCAGTTATTGCATAATCTTCATCTTCATCTAGTTTGTAATTGTTCATGTAAGAATTAGCATTAAAAACTCCCATAAGAAATCTCGCAGCAACAATAAAATAATTCCCATCTGGATCTCCTTTTGAACTAATTTCGTTGTCTATAAATAAATTTAAACTATCGAGATTACTTCCGGGAATTTTCTTCTTACCATATATAAGTTCATATTGTTTTTTTCCTTCTTCAGTTTTCTGTTTTTTTAATTCGTTAAAAATTTTAGCTTTTTTGGCTTTAATATCGGTCTCCAATAGCTGACCCAAAGCCTTGTTACCTTCGAAAATTACATATTTCAGATATAATTTTTTTAATTGAAATTCAAGTAGATTTTTTAGTAAATAATCTTCATTAAAGTCAATGTTCATTTTTAGATCTAAGTTCAATTCTGTTTTTGTATGATTAAGGAATTTTTCTACAAATGCAACAATTGTTTTTGCTTCCATTTTTACAATATTAGCCTTTTTCATTGCTTGAATTATTTTGTCGCATATAGAGTTGTCACTTATTGTTACATTGTTAGCTTTTCCATCAAAATCAAAGATTCCAACTTGTTTGTGAAGTTCAAGGCCTTTAAAAAGTTTAAAAGCCACGATAGAAGTAAAAGCGAAATCAAGTCCTGCTATCCACATATTATGAAATGTAGGCATGTGTAGACGATATTTTCCGTCGGTTTTAGGAGAATCTGCATCACCTGAATAAGCTCCAATATGTAATGAGACTTCTTTCGATACATTATTGCCACTTAAATATTTTAACGTAAAATCGTCTTCATTGTAACTAATATCACTAAAATTAAAATCATCACTAGTCAGGGAGTCAGGAGAACCTGTTCTTGTAAATTCATATAAAGTTCCTAGCATAATTCCCTTTTTATCAAATTCTATTTTGTCAAAAAGTTTTCCTATATAAGTGGGTTGAATTTCAGAGCCAGGGATGAGACTTTTAAAGATGTTATTTATGAGTGAAAGATCAATTTTTGCATCAATATAATATTGATTTTCAATTTTTATTTTCGAAAATACGCGTCCCTTATTTCCTTTTGTATATGGGGCATCATCATATTCTGCTTCATAGCTATAAGCAGCTCCTGCATTTATATTTATATCTCCGTGAACACCAATTGAAGGGATTTTCTCAAAAATGTTATACACAGAACCATAGCTTTTAGTCTCATTTTGAATCGTAGGATGTTCGACATTAGAACTAGGTATATCTAATCCTTTTTTTAACTTGGTACCGATCAGTGCTCCAACTTCTGCATCAATTCCTAAATTGTATTTTACTTCTAGTTTGGTTATATAGTGTTTAGGGTCGAGATTTAAAGATTCTAAGCATGTAAAAATTTTAGATGCTGATTGTAGTACTTGTCCAACAAAAACATTCATGACCATTGTTAATAGAGCTGTTTCATTTTGCCTTATAGGAAATTCATACTCTGAGCTTTGGGTTAATGTTAATCCGGCTGCAGCTTCGAAACCTGCAAAAGCACCAAACAGTTTTTTTGAACGACCATGTCCAGAATATTGACCAATACCATAACTAAATCCTTCTACATGTTCCACACTTAGTTCAAAAACCTGTTCATCAGTGTATATTAAAGTAAGTTCAGTTGCTTTTGTCATTTTACGAGAAATACTTCTTTCTACTTTTGCCTTAGTTTTTACAGGAATTCCCCATGTGATCCCTATGCCGCCACCAAATTTTCCACCAAGTCCTCTAGGCCAGTAATCGACCAATGTCTGTATAGCAAAATTATATGCAGAGACAAAAAAATCTACAGTTTCATGGTATAAAGAAACTGCATCTTCTTTTACTTCTTCTACTATTTCAGATAGGGAATCCATGGAATCAGACATAAGATCAACAATATCACCTAAAGCTTCATTTTTAATGTAGTCCATAGCGGTTGAAGCTTCATTCTCCGGTTCTTTTTTAACCAGCATTTCATCATGTCTAAAATTTAAAAAATAATACATGGTGTCTGCAAATTGTCTAGAAGGAATTCTTATGTTTTCTTCTGGAACGGTTGTAAAAGAAGTTGTAATTCCTAAAGGATCAAAAATCATTTTACTCTTTGCATTTAATTCTTCCATTTTTTTTAAAAAACGATAATAATTCGGTAATGCAGTATTTGGATTCCCTTCTTTGTACTCATTATCAAAAATATCCACCATGTCCAAATGATCAATTGTATATCTTTCGTAATTGTTAGTTCGAAATCCCCACTCATTTACAGGTTCGTTTCCTTTTTTTTCAGAATTGTAATAGTACAATAAATTATGATAAAATTGAAAACGAGCATCATCTTCTCTTTTGTCTTCAGGGAACGGGATTCTTTCTTTTAAAGTAAAGATTGGAACATTGTTGTAAGGATCCATAATAGCGTAATCTCCGCCTCCGTAATAATTGTCTAATACTATTTTAGATATAGTATCACCTTCTTTTAGTTTGTATAATTTAGCACCATTATCATCAAATAATAGAGGAGCAGTTTTGCTTAATTCGTTTTGAATATTTGTCATTGGAACACTTGCATTAGCAAATTCCAAATTATAATCTAATTTTGCGAAACCAATACTTTTTATGGGAGGAATTCCTTCAATTGCTCGTTTTGAATTTTTTGCAATTACTAATGGGTGCTTGTCGATTTCAGTTTGAAATTTTTCATTTGGAACACCATATACATGTTTATCATCATTTCCGGAATTGATATAAGAGAAACCGAATTCAGGTTTTGCCTCAATTGTAATTTCATCACCGCCTTCAATTATAATTTTATAATTGGGATGCGGATTGGATATATCACTACCAATATAAAAAGATGATCTTGAGCTTACTTTTCCAACATATTTTTTCTTTTCGTAATCAAAAATGTTATCTTGACTCAATGCAGCATCAATTGCTAATAAAGTTTTTGAATCAACAATTCCATTGATATCAATAGATCTATTTGCCGTAAAAATTCCAGTTCCTTGGAAAGTTTTTATTGCATTTTCCAGATTTATATCAAAAATTCCTGTTGCGATTAATTCATTTGGAATTGTATATTCATCGTATATTGCATCAATGGCCGTGAGAGCCATTTTTAGAATTGTAATATGCTTTCCAAAAGATTTGTATTTAAGTCCAAGTTTTTGATTAGCGACATCGTTTTTAGCTAATTTTACTAAATATTTACTAGTCGATAGTGGTTCATTTAACAGGATTCCGCCAATGTTGTCATTGGTGAGATTTTCATCTGTTAATGGTATATTGTTAATTGCGTTTTTGGATATATGTAAAGGCATAATTTATAAGGATTGAAGATTAGTTAATGCTTGTTAAGGTAATGGGCAAGTCATCATAAGTGATTTCTTCCAGTGAATCAGCAATTGTCATAAAATTTAGATCAGAATCTTTATTATCAACAAAAGTTGGAATTCCTAAGGTTAAGGTATATTCTTCAAGTGTAAAAGTTTGATAAGCTTTAGAAGTATATTTTTTACATTTTATAAATAGTGGTTGGTTAGGAAAACCACTATTTGTACTTAGTTGATATGCTTTTAAAGAATAGTATTCATTATGAGTTAAAGTAATCGACTCAAAAGTTTCAAATATAGCGTCATTAATACTTGCATCCCCTGATTTTGAATAAGTAAGAAACTTAACAGTATCAGATGTGTTTTCGGTATCAGAAATTGAATACTTAGTTAATTCAAAGTTTCCAATTTTTGATGTTTTAACGATCTGATTTAAAAATCCAGTATGCGGATTCGAAGTGTTTTCATAATCGTAATCTGCAGTATTAAATTTTATATTGAATTTGCCTTTTCCAATTATAGCAACTGGATTATCAGCTTTATTGCTTACACTTTTAAAGGCGACTTCGTCTTTGTAAGAAAAAAAGGTAACATGATTTTTATCGATAGCAATTCCTGCAGTTGGTAAATAAGCTTCACCTTTTTTAGAGTCAATTACTAATGGAAAATTTATGGAAGAATAAGTGTAAATTCTAAAATCTCCATCAATTAAATCATTGAAACCAAAAATATTATTCATCTTTAAAGAGAAAAAATTGTTCCATATAGATGAAATATTCTGCGTGTTATTTGTATCTCCTTTCGTGGATTTTTTTAAAAGAATATAGTTACTACCTAGTTTATTGTCATTATATTTCCAGTTTTTTAATTTAACAGCCTCTGACTCTTTGAGTAGTATTTTATTACTTCCGTCACCATCTGCAATTATAAAATGTTTCTTTTGGGTAGTATCTATTTCTGTTGAAATTTTGCCTACATAAGAGGATAGGAAATTTGCGTTTATCGGGCTTCCTATATATATTGGAATCTTGATATGAAACCACTTTTTACTATTATTATAAACTTGATTAGTAATTTTAAGAATTGGCCAATCAGTATAATAATTCATATCAGTATATACAGGATCCTTGACGGCACTGTCTGCTGAGTAAAAACCAACGCTTAACTCGTCTTTGAACTTAAAGAAGTGATTGTATGAAAAACCCCAATCATCTCTGATATCAATATAAACCGTATTTTTATTGTAAAACTTCTTTAAGAAGTTATCACCGCTATCGGCACCTTTTATTCGTAATCCTTGGTTTTTTGTGGCGCCATAAAATGCAGTAATATCAACATAGCTTAAGATTTCTTCTTTCTTAAATCGGTTGTTGAATTTTAGCTTAATTTTTTCGACGTCGGTTAAATTCTCATTAATAGTTAGCTTGTCAATTTCTAAAGTATGATTTGAAGCTTTTAATAGTTTTAATGTTGGCTCATAACCAATCATATCAAGGACAACTTCAATTCCTGCAAGAGTTGATCCACCAGCAAATTTTCCAATTTGGCATCCAGCTTCAACAATAAGCGGATGAAAGCTGTCTGTGTCATCAAAAAATATTTTTTCGATAAAAGTAGTATCGGGAAGATCCGAAAAGTTTAAACCTAAACAATCTGATTTCGCAATTAAATTGGTGCCATTTTTTGAATTCAGTTTATCCTGTACCTCTTTTATGACTTTAAGGATATTGCTAGAAGCCCATGTTCCATCAGATTCTGGAATGTTTTGAAGGCTATCAACTAATGATGATTTTTTAATTCCTCTGTAAATAAACATTTTTACAGGGAAGCCGCTCACATAAGTATTTAATGGAAGCAATGCGATGTTTAATAATGAAGGATTGCTATTTGGCATTGCCAATACTAAGGATTTTGTAATGGCATAGGCTGGAGCATCCTCAGATACCGAAAAATTATTATCTAAATTGTATTTTTCAACACTCCCTACGTCGGGTTGCTGTCCAAAAGCCAATTCTGCTAATTGATCCGTTTCTATTGAACTTTCTTTTGTAAAAAAATATATTTTTGACATATGTTTATTTTTATACTCTAAAATCTATTTGAAAAATTTTAGAATGAATTATTTTTAAAATTGTTTACCCGGTTCTAGAATAGCCTATAGAATTTTGCAATTGGTTTGACTGCATAATAAACCAGCACCAAAAGAAAAATCCTCCCCAGCCAAATCTGTACCTTTTGCCAAAAAGTCAAATAGTTCACAAATTTTGTGGTGTTGATGGTTTTTACTTCAGTTTCCTTAACCTGTTGAGATTTCCAGCGGGCGTAGAGTTCCTGCTCTTTAAGTTCGCAGTCTATGTTAAGTTTGTTGTTCTCAAGACGAACCTTTGGGCTTTTTAATGTACGCCCTGGTTCGGCCTGAGTAACATTCTTAACAACTACTTTTCCGTTTTGACATTCAAGTAATGCTCTATAAGAGCTGCTGTCTTTCTGAATTTTAAAAACAGTATCATGTACTGTTTCTTTGATAGTAATAGTTTTTGCTTTCTCTTCACTTAGAACCGGTTTCGGGCTTTTGCACGAAACCAGAACTAAGACTAAAAAAAACAAAAAAATAAGACGTTTTAAATTGTTCATGATAAGTTATAATTTGTTTGTTGCTGATTTTTAGAGTCTTAAAAAGCCTTTGATGCTTTTAATTTCCCTTTTTCTTCTGGCTACTTTATAGCCTTCTCGACCTCCCATATCGTTTGTATTGCCTTCAATGGTGTAGATAAGTGTTCCTGCAACTTTGTCGACAATTCCGGCATGACCAGTTCCGTTTTTAAAGTCTAGGATAAAAACATCGCCTGGTTGAGGTTCTTTTTTAATTAAGGATTTGCTTGAGTTGTATTGGTCCAATACACCGCCAGTTTTTTTTAAAGGGTTTTTGACTCCTAATTGTAATGCCGCTTTTTGAGTACACCAGTAAACAAAGGCCATGCACCATGGATATCCTTTTGCGAGTCCGACACTTCTCAAATAAATTTCGACTTCAGGACCAGCATTGCTGTTTCGTGGCATTTCTTCAACACCAACCTGAGCAATTGCAATTTCTAAGGTTTTTTGGGCTAATGTCATTGCTGTTTTCCGTTTAGTTGTTTAAATTTTTGCAGCTCATCTACTAACTGCTGATTTATCAGCATGAGCTCCTTATGTTGTATTTCCATTTTTTTTATGGTTTCGGTTGCTGAGGTTAATCGGGCCGTTAGATCATCAAGTAAGTCACGGTAGTATTTTACGGCGCTCACGGCATTGTCAAGTTCGGCGGCTCTGTCCTCGGCCAATGATTTTCTCATCGAGAAAAACCACGTAATAAATGCGGCAAAAAATGCGGTAAGAGTGGGGTATAGAAACTGTTCCATTGAATGTTTAAAAAATATATGTTAGGATTGAATTTTGTTTTTGGGAGAAACAGCTTTTTTAGAGAATGTTATTTGGAAGAAATTAGGCCTAATTTTCTGTTTTAATCGCTGCAGTTGTTTCCTTTTGTGGGTACAAAGATTGATGTAAAAAAGCAGTAAAAAAAACAAATGAAAGGTGCTTAAACACTTGTATTCTGGTGCTTTACATAGTTGTTCAGTCAACGAACAACAAGCTTTTTTACTGCAAAAAAAGGCACATCTTTGCAGAGCAATTCAGACGAAATGGTTGTTATAAAACAGACATAATTGTTTATAAAGTTTTAGTTTGATTTTGCAGCAGTTCTTCAATTTTTTTGAGTTCAGAAGTAATCGGAGTGCAGAGAATCTCGTACAAGGTGGTACGGGAAATCGGATAAACAGGATAAACGTATTTACGCCAGACTACAGTAGTTGGAATATCTTCGGTTTTGTGTTTTTGATACAATTCTTTAATAAGCTTGTAACGTAATAGTTTATTTTTTTGGATTCCGAGACTTCTGTTGTTTGAAATTGCCATAATGATTGAGGTAAAATGATTAAAAGAATTGTTTTTTAGATTAAAGTAATATTGTCTTTGTGGTATAAAGAATAATTATAAATGCTATCACAGATAACCAAAACCATTTGATCCTAATATATCAATGGCTGCTCTTCTTCTAATGCCGAAATGTTCCGGAGCTTCGTCCTGAGGTAATTCTGCTCAAAGAATTTAATAGAGCAGAGTCCGCGCAACAATCTTGTTCCAGAATTATAAAACACTGGAACATCTCGGGAAAAAGAATGGTTTTGAGTTATTTGATTAGGGCAGTAAGCGCCCGCTTTTTCGGTTCCTGTTTTCTTAATTTTTTGATAAAAACAGGAACCTTTTTATTTCATACCGTTAAAATAAAATGATATGTTTTATGATAGAATTGGACTAGCTAGCAACTTGCTAGTAATTTAGTTTTGATGAAGGCTTATATTTAAAAAACAAGTACTCTTAATCAAAATTTTAATACTTGTTTTTTATGAAGGCGGGTAGATTTTATGAAAACCAATTTCAGTTCAAATCTGCGTAAACAATATGATTTGCTAACCTGTTAATTTTTAGGACTTATGATGAGGTCTTTTTTTACGCTCATTTTGATACTGTTTAAAAGTAGAATTTATCTTAAAATTAATCCATTCGCGAAAAGTCATTATGGGTTTTAAGTTTGTAGCAATTAATAAAGCTCCTAAAAGTAAAGAAGCATAAATGTCATTGTTTGGATACATTGATTTATAGTTTTTGGGTTATTTTGGTAGTATTGATTGAGTGCTTTTGAGAATTAAATCATAATTTATTTTCTTCTATAAAAGGATCTTCGTAGTAAGGTTTAAAATCATACTTTACAATAAGTTTAGTCACTTCTTTAATCTTTCTCTCTAGATCCTGAGAGACGGGTCTGGGTTCAGCTTCGGCATTTTCTAAAATATGCATCCATTGAAAACGTTCCTGATTGATGCAAATACGCTCTCCTGGAGTAAAGATTTTAATTTTTTCTGAGCAAAATTGAAGTGCTGTGTAAAGCTGTGAAATGCGTTCTTTAATTTGATTATTATTCATTTTTTCGTAATTGTAAAATGGTTTTTAATTTTTTTAAATCATATTCGATAAGATTTCTTTCAGCACTATTTGGATTTTTAACGAGCCAGGATTCCAATTCCTGTATTTTTTCAATTATTTGTGAAATAGTCATTGTGATTTGGTTTTAAGATTAAGTAATGAGTTTTTAATAGTGGCATTCATAGGATAAAAGTTATTGTTTCGTAAAAAAGTATTTCTAAATTTCTGACAAATATCGAAAGTTATTTCGAATATTAAAATAAAAACGAAACTTTTTTCGATTTATTTTTTATTATATTGATTTTTTTATGTGTTTAAAAAGTATTTGTTTTGACGATTGAGATTGGTTTTGTTTCAGAAATGACAGAGTGTATAAGGAAATACAAGTGTTTTATAA
This sequence comes from Flavobacterium sp. LPB0248, assembly GCF_013388355.1. GTDB lineage: Bacteria > Bacteroidota > Bacteroidia > Flavobacteriales > Flavobacteriaceae > Flavobacterium. Next base: position 1,303,285 of record NZ_CP058246.1, on the reverse strand, counting down.
ATCAAGTAGTATAAATTCGAAATATCTTTCGTTTTTTTTATAACGATTTATTTAGATTTGATTTTAAAGAAATTAAAAAAGAGTAGACTTGTGGGGTTTTGGATTAAAATGAAAAATTAAGAATATTTCCAGAGAGGTATGAAAAAAGCCCAGATCACAAAAAGAATTTTTAAGAACGGGCTAAAATTATTGAGGCTTTTTAAATCAGTTCTTTAGTAAAATCAGTTAAGAGATTCTTTTTCGCAGATTAGCAATAATTCTAATATTTCGATACTGATTTTTCCTTCTAGAAATAGTCTACGCAATAATTTTAAGTACTCTTGTTTTTTGGTAAGCATGATTATGTTTATTATAGGTTAAGTAGTAAAATTCGTAATATTCAATATCCTTTATTTGAGGTTTCACGTAAAGCACTTTTTAGCTAAAATTGCATGTCAAAAAAATCTCTTAAAAATTAACATTTAGAGATGAAATCAAGAATTGCTTTTATTGGGTTAAAAGAATAAATAATATGTCGTTTTTGATAAAACAAACTTCGAGGATTGATTTTTATAAAAAAAATGTAAAGTCTATGTAGTTATCTTGATTGTTGGTTAGAAATTTCTTCGAATGGTTTTTATAAGGCTTTTATTATTTATTTAACATTTTGCTTAATAATAAGACTGCTGTGTTTGTTTAGAAGAAAAAGCCTGTAAAAATAAATTGCTACAGGCTTTTTCTTTATTGGAATTTCAAGAGAACGTATTTAAATTGCTTATGACAATTTTGATTCTTCTTTTTGTTGCGAAAAGAGTTGTAAATTTAATTGGAAGACAAAGATGTGAACTTAAAATGCTTAATAAAAAAGAATGCAAGGTATTTGAACATTAATGTTCGAAGTTTTTACAATCTTGTACAGCAAAGTATGTTGCTTATGGATAAAGATTATGAAGCTGCCCTTTGGCTTAATTCTTCAATTTTTTTAAGTTCGATTGTTATAGGAGTACAAAGGATTTCGTACAATGTAGTTCTTGAGATCGGGTAGATAGGGTAAATGTATTTTCGCCAGACTACCGTTGTGGGAATATCTTCAGTTTTGTGTTTTTGATATAATTCTTTGATAAGTTTATATCGAAGTAATTTATTTTTTTGAATTCCCAAGCTTCTTTGATTAGATATAGGCATAGTAAAAGGATTAAATGTTTGAAATAAATGAGTTAAAGTAATTTTAATGAAATTGATGTTCTGTCAGGAAAAATATCTTGAAGAAGTGGTATATTGTTGTTGTTTATTAGGTTTAAGATCTATTGGCAATTCTCTTTTTTCGCTCGTTTTGATACTGTTTGAAAGTTGTGTTTATTTTGAAAGCTAGCCATTCGCGAAACATCAAAATTGGTTTTAAATTGGTTGCAATAAGTAATAATGCCAATAGAGCCGATGCGTAAATATCATTGTTAGGCTGCATGATTTTGTTTGTTTTGCTGGTTAAAGAAATCGAAAGCATATCCTTGTAAAAAATCTACAGAAGACATAGATAGAGGAATATTGGTTCTTACTCCATTATCGTCAATTTTGCTTGCTTCTATAAACCAGCTTGAGCGCACGGGTTTAAAAGAGGAAGCAATAATTTCTACACCATCTGTAAATTCTTCATTATTAAACTCTTTTGTTAGTTTTTGAAGTTCTAAAACTCTTGAGCCTTTTAAGTTTCCTTTAGCGTCTTTTTTTAAGAGGTTAAAAACAATTTTGACCAACGAGGCTGTTTCTTTACTAGTAGAAAGAGAAGAGATGTAATTTTGTACTTTTTCGATTCCAATAGTCACAGTGTCGTCCCAGCCTTCGTTTATGCGATAACCAATTGTAATTTCTTCTTTATCATTAGAAAAAGTGTGTGACATTTGTTTCTCTTTAAAGCCGTATACTTGATTTTTTAAATCTAGAATAGTTTCAAATAATTGAAAAGTTTCGGTTTTGGCATTTCTCATCATTTCGGAAGTCTCATATAATCTTGAAAGCGCTTTCGGAATAGTTTCGGCTACTAATTTTTTATAAGCATCTCTTTCTTCATTCTTTTTATTTTCCATTCTGTTTAATGCTTCTTTTAATTCTTGCGCAGAAAATTGAGATAAATCTACAGATTTGCTAATAGTGTTTATTGGAGGAGTGTTCATAATAATTTTACTTTTATTGTTAAAATGATTTAGTTAAGTATTACAATTTCGTCTTTAAAAGGATCTCCGTAATAAGGTTTAAAATTATATTGTACGGTGAGTTTGGAGATCTCTTTTAATTTGTTTTCAATATTTTGAGAAACAGGGCGTGGGGCAGCGGTTTCGTCGTTTAGAATATGCATCCATTGAAAACGTTCCTGGTTTATGCAGATTCTTTCTCCTGCAGTAAAAGTTTTGTTTCTTTCCGAACAATATTGAAGCGCGAGATATAGCTGGGCAATACGTTCTTCGATTTGATTTTTATTCATTATTTTTTATTTAATAGGGTTTGTAATTTTTTGATGTCAGATTCGATTAAATTTCTCTCTGGGCTATTCGGATTTTCGATAAGCCAATTTTCCAATTCCTGGATTTTTTCATTGATTTGATTTGCTTCCATTTTATTGATTTAAGTAGTGATTGATAGTTTTTTTATTTTATTAATGATTAATATTACACTTTGTTCGTAGTTTTATTCCTGTTTGAGGTAGTGGGGATTTTATTCTTTTTATTTTGCTTTTTAGTTATGTATTCTATTTTTAATCAATGTTTTATGGTGATGATTTGGTTTTGTTGCTGTTTTTTGGATTCATAAATTTGTTAACGTTTCTGTTGTTTTTGAATTTTATTTTTCTTTACTTTGCAAATATAATGTAAAATAATACATCAAAACAAATTTTTAACGTAAAAAAATACGCTTTTTTATGGGGTCAACAGAAAGGATGAGAGAGTATCTTGATTACAAAGGGATTACTAAGTATAAATTTTGCAATGATTTAGGATTTTCCAATAAATTTTTGGATAATAGCAGTAATATGGGAACGGATAAAGCGTGTAAAATTTTACACTACTATCCGGAGATTAATTCAGAATGGCTTTTAACGGGTAATGGGCCTATGATAAAAGAAGATAATACAAGTGTGTTAATTATGAATACAGGTAGGAAAACAGTAGATTCTATTCATATGACCCAAGAGATACCGCTGTATGATCTTGAGGCAGTTGCTGGGTTAAGAGAATTGTTTAATAGTGGAGAACCGCAAAGAGTTTTGGATACTATAAAAATCCCGAATCTGCCTAAATGTGATGGTGCAATTTCGGTTACTGGAGATAGTATGTATCCTTTATTAAAATCAGGTGATATTGTCTTGTATAAAGAAACTGAATTTGAAAATATCTTTTTTGGAGAAATGTATCTTTTAAGTGTAAAGCTAAACGATTGGGAAGAATATATTACTGTAAAGTATGTCCAAAAATCGGATCAAGGGAGTGAATATGTAAGATTAGTAAGTCAGAATTCTCATCATCAGCCCAAAGATATCCATATATCAAAAATTTCAGCATTGGCACTTATAAAAGCTAGTATTCGTATCAATACTATGATGTAATGGTTTTGTATGCTACGTACCACAATATGTAAAAGAATTTGCGTTTTACTTAAAAAACAAATTCTTTTATTTTTATAAATTTGTTAATAATCCGAAACAAATATCAGATTCTTTTAGGTATTATTTCGTAACACTTTTTTTAGATGAGCACGATAAATGAAAAGATCAATGATATAGCTGTAAAAGAATTTAAAGGAAACAATAGTTCTTTTGCAAAGGCAATGAATACTAGTGAGGCTAATATTCGTAATTACAGGAAAGAAACAATGCCAAAGCTTGATTTTATAGTTAAGTTGCATGATTTATTCGAAATCAGTTTTGAATATCTGCTTTCTGAAAATATTGAAACGGGCAGTTATAAAAATCAAGATTATAATGGCAAAGCTCAGGATCAAGATTTAATGCAAAAAATGCTTGGAGCCGAAAATACTCTACTGAAAGAAAAAATTGAATTTTTATCGGAACAGATAGAATTCTATAAGGGAAAAATTGAATTTTTATCGCTCCAAACAAATTCAAAAAATACGCAGACTACAAAAGAAATTGCTGATGGATTAAAGATTATAGACGAAATAGAAAACTTATTTATAAAGAAGTCAGTTAAGTAAAATTTTAGTTAACCCAGAATTTGGTTATTGGGTGAATAAAAAAAGCAAAAAAAATAGAAAGGAAAGAACCGATTAGGAAACTAATCGGTTTTTTTTATGGTAGAAAAGTTCCTAATTCTAGGTTTTGTTACCATCTAAAAGTATGATTTTAATGTTTAAAAATTTATGAATCATCTGTCTTAAAATTTAACAATTACTGAATTCTAGAAATCGTAAAATGGAGCCTTTTTTTGATAATTAAAGATTAAAAATCAATAAAAACGCTACCAAAATTCAGTCAAATCTTTATAAAATCCCCAAAAACTATATTAAAAGTCAAAATGACAATAACTTGATAAAATCTAGTATTTACTGCATTTTTCATTTTATTTTGGCTTTAAAAAAGAGATTTATTGAAAAAAAATTTTACTAAAACGTTTTTGTAAGTTTTGCTTACATATATTTGCGATGTACTAAAATATTCAACAATAAATTTTTAGCCCGATGAAAAAGATTACAATTAGAGATATTGCAAAACAGGCAGAAGTTTCTATTTCTACTGTGTCTTTTGTAATCAATGGTAAAGGCGAAAAAATGGCCATTAGTCCAACGGTGATTAAAAAAGTTCAGGATGTAGCGCAAAAACTGCAATATAAACCAAGCATGATTGCGAGCAGTTTGCGAACAGGAAAAACTAGATCTATCGGACTTATTGTGGAAGATATATCCAATCAGTTTTTTGCAGACTTGGCAAGAGTAATTGAAGACGAAGCAAAAAATATAAATTATCGAGTTTTTTATTGTAGTACAGGAGACGATAATGAGCGTTCTGAAGAATTAGTTCAAAGTCTTTTGCAAGCTAACGTAGAAGGTTTTATAATTACTCCGACCCGAAATTTAGAAAAAACCATCAGCCAACTTTTAAAACTGCAAAAGCCAGTGGTTTTGATCGATAGGTATTTTGCAAATCAAAAAGTAAGTCATGTTGTAATGGATAATTACGAAGGATCTTATTCGGCCACTAAATTTTTGATTGATAAAGGAAGAAAGAATATTGCTGTTGTAAATAACGAGTCTGGAATGATTCAGATGAAATTAAGGGAAAAAGGATATGTCGCAGCGCTAAAAGAAGAAGGAATTTATAACGAAAATTATACGCTTCACTTAGATTTTCATGCAAGCGAACAGAGCAGAATTGAGGCGATTATCAATTTCTTTCAGAAAAATAGAGAGATAGATGCGGTTCTTTTTTTAGCCAATTATCTCGGACTTGCGGGACTTCAGGCTTTTAGAACTTTGAAATACAAAATTCCCGACGACATTTCGGTCATTAGTTTTGATGATCATGACAGTTTTAAACTGCATACCCCCACAATATCTGTGATTGCCCAGCCCATAGAGGAAATAGCAGTAAAATCGATACAGTTATTAATGAGCCAAATGACAAACCTTGATGATTTTAAAGTAGAGAAAGTTCTAAAGAAAGGAACTTTGATTATCAGGGAATCCGTTTAAAATTGAATTTTAAAAAGCTGAGGCTTTTTTTTAACCATTTTACTAAAACGTTTTAGTAAGAATAGAAATACAGTAGCAATTCAAAAAGCTGCTAGGAATAATATTGCAAACAGAGTACAATTTTTTATTAATTATTTAAAAACAAAAAAACAGATCAAATCAACAAAACAAAATCAAAACCAATAACCAAAAAGAATGCTTATGAGACGAATATTAGCAGTGTTAGGAGTGATATTGCTTAGCAGTTTAAGTGCTGCCGCGCAAAATCGATTAATAACCGGCATAGTTACAGATGTAGAAAACAAGGGAATTGTTGCTGCATCAATCGAAGTTCAAGGAAAGCCATTTAGTGCTGTTACAGATGCCGAAGGGCGATTTAAAATGAATGTACCAGAAGGTAAAGTTACCCTTAATGTATCTTCTATAGGGTTTCAAACAAGATTAGTAGTACTTCAGGAAAAAGAAACAAGAATTGCTGTTATGTTAGTTGAAACTACACAGGAATTAAAAGATGTTGTAGTAACTTCATTTGGAGTTAAAAAACAAAAGAAAAGTTTAGGTTACGCAGTTGGAGAACTAAAAGGCGAGGATCTGACAAAAAATAAAGAAATTAATTTAGGAAACGCTCTTCAAGGTAAAATTGCCGGAGTAAACGTTTCGGCGCCAGTTACAGGACCTTCAGGTTCTAGCCGTGTTGTAATTCGTGGAGCAACTTCTGCCTCTGGACTTAACCAGCCGCTTTATGTTGTTGATGGAATTCCGATTGATAATACACAGCAAGGAAATGCCAATATGTGGGGTGGTGCCGATAAAGGTGACGGTATGTCTTCTTTCAATCCAGATGATATCGCTTCGATGTCAGTTCTTAAAGGTAGTGCCGCTTCTGCTCTTTACGGGTACAGAGGATCAAATGGTGTTATCTTAATTACAACCAAAAAAGGTAAAAACGGAACAGGAATCGGAGTAGATTTTAGTACAAATTCTTCCTTCAATACGCCTGCGAGTCTTTTAAAATGGCAAGATCAATATGGTGCTGGAGCTCCAGATGCGAACGGGGTGCCAACCAGATTTAACAATTTACAAGAACTTAGAGATTCCTATTATTTTGCATGGGGAGATAAATATGACGGAACACCTTCTTTATCTCTTGATGGTAAGACACGCCCTTATCAGGCTTATGGAAAAGATAATGTGGAGAATTTCTACAGAACTGGATATTCTTTCAGTAATACTTTAGCGATTTCTGGAGGAAATGAGTCAACAAACTTTAGATTGTCTTTTGGAAATACTAAAGATGAATCTATTTTACCAGAAACTACTTTTGGAAGAAATAACGTGGCTTTGAGTTTAAATTCGGCTCCAAATAAAAGAATTAGCATAGAAAGTAATGCTCAATATATTTCGGAGAAAAGTCATAATCGTCCATATTTAAATGATTCGCCAAGAAATCCGTCTTTCCCAACAACATTTATGACGCCGGGAACAGATATCAGATGGATAAGCAATCCTTATGATGCAAACGGCGGAGAAGAAGACTTTTTTGGAGCCAACGTATATCATACCAATCCATATTTTGCTACAAAATCGCCACTAAACGATGACCTTAGAAAACGTTTTATTGGTTCAGCAAAAGTAAATTACAACATTACAGATAAAATTTATGCTAAGGCTGTTATTGGTATTGATGATATTAATTATGAATATACTGAAATCGAGCCTACTGGAATAAATTACAGCCCAGGCGGATCGATCGAAAACAGAGTTGAAACTCGTTCTGAAGTAAATGCTTCTGGTTTCTTAGGCTACAAAGGAGATATTGCTAAAGACCTTACGTTGGATGCTTTTATTGGAGCAAACCGTCAGCATAATAGATACAGCGGCATCAAAATGAAAGGAAATAATTTTATTGTTCCGTTCAAATATTTCTACGGAAATACACAGCCAGATAAAACAGAAAAATTATTCTCAGAAAGCGAAGTAAACTCTCTTTTCTATTCTGCAGATATTGGATACAAAGATTTCTTATTCTTGAGTTTAACAGGTCGTGAAGATTGGTTTTCAACTTTAGATCCTTCAAACAATAGCACTTTCTATCCTTCGGTAAGTTCAAGTTTCATTTACTCTGAAGTTATCGGTCTTCCTGAGTGGATTTCTTATGGTAAGATTAGAGCGGGTTGGGGTAACGTTGGAGGAGCATTGCCAGATGCTTATGCTTTAGCATTGACTTATACTACGCCAGACGGACAGACAGATTCATTAGGGCAGCCAATTTTAGGTGTAAATGGAGAAACAATTCCAAATAGAACTTTGAAGCCTTATAATGTAAGTACAATCGAATTTGGTTTCGAAAATACATTTTTCAATAACAGAGTAAGTACAGATTTGACTTTCTACAGCAAAAAAACAACCAATGATATTACAGATGCCGATGTTTCTCAGGCTTCGGGATACAGAACAACAAAAATCAATGTTGGAGAAATCTTAAACAAAGGGGTTGAGTTTGCTATTAATGTGAAAGCGGTTAAGACGCCAAGTTTTTCTTGGAACATAGGTTATAATTTTGCTTATAATGATAGCGAAGTTTTAAATCTTTCGGATAAAATCACAACAAAAACATTAGAAGGAAACAGAGACGGAAGAGCTAATGTAGTTTTAGAAAAAGGACAGCCATTTGGAGTTATTAAAGCATACGATTATTTAAGAGATGCAAATGGAAATATTGTTTTGGATACAAATGGTAAATTCTTAAGAGGGAATTTAATTATTGCTGGTCAAGGTGTTGCGCCAACATCTATGGGACTTTCAAATGATTTTTCATATAAAAACTTTACACTTTCAGTTTTTGTTGATGCAAAATTTGGAGGAGAAATCTACTCAGCTACAAACCAATTAGGAACACGTTACGGATTGTCTGAAATTACACTTCCAGGTCGTGAAAACGGTATTGCAGTAAGCGGAAAAGATATTAACGGAAATCCAGTTAATACCACAGTTTCGGCTTATGATTACTGGAGAAGTTATAGTGATGTAACCTCAAACTTTGTTTACGATGCCGATTTTGTTAAGCTGAGAGCAATTTCATTTGCTTACAACTTCCCAAAAGCATATTTGCAGAAAACACCATTCCAGTCTGTTAGTTTAGCTTTCTCAGCTCACAATTTATGGACTATTTATGACAAAGTTCCAAACATCGATCCTGAGTCAAATTACTCAAATAGTAATGCGCAAGGTATGGAAAGAGCTTCTATGCCATTGACAAGAAACTATGGTTTTGCACTTAATGTCAAATTCTAATTCTAAAAAGATGAAAAATAGATATATCAAAATATTTTGTATCGCAATTGTTGGTGCTTTGACATTGGCTTCATGCGATAAAGGATTCGAAGAAATGAATAAGAATCCAAATGCGTTAACAGATCCAGCTGTAAAATCAATGTTTACACTTGCTGAAATTTATGTAGACGGACAAGATTTTTCTAATACAAGAGGAAACAACTTATACGCAGCACAAATTGTACAGCAGTTTTCTTCACTTGGAGGGCCAGGTTCAAAATACAGTTATTCTTCGGAGTATTCAGCTGCTCTTTTTGGCGAAACTTACGGAAAAGGATTAAATCAGATTTTCCAATTATTATCTGTGGTAGAGAATACGCCAGAGAATTCAAATATGATTCAGGCATGTAGAATCATGAAAGTTTTCTTGTTTCAAAAATTGACAGATACTTACGGTGAAGTTCCTTATTTTGAAGCAGGAAAAGGATACAACGGAAATGTATTTTCTCCTAAATATGATACACAAGAAGCTATCTACAATAATCTTTTAAAAGAATTAGACGAAGCTGGAACTGCTCTTGATGCAGGAAAGCCATTTGTTGGAAATGCAGATTTGTATTATCAGAGCGATGTTGCAAGATGGAAAAAACTGGCAAACTCTTTAATGTTAAGAGTAGCAATGCGTTTGTCTAAAGTAAATCCTGCGAAAGCAAAAGAATTTGTTGAAAAGGCCTATGCTAAAGGAGTTTTCACTTCAAACGATGACAGTTTGGTTTTAAAACACGATGCAGGTCCTGCAGGAGTAAAAACCAATCCAATTACTTCTTCTTGGGTTAGAAACGATTTGAACGGAGGAGAATCGAACATTAAATTCAGTAAAACGTTCATCGATTTATTGAAAAATACAAACGATCCACGTTTAAGAATTTACGCAAAATTGGAAGCAACTGGAGACAATAGCCCAGCAAGTCAGCAAGGTTTGGCAAATGATGCAAAAGAATTTCCAGGAGGAGACAAAAAATTATTTTCAGATCCAAATACTTCTACAGTATTGCGTTTAGACGCTCCAACATTGATCATGTCATATGCTGAGGTTCAGTTTTTATTGGCCGAAGCTGCAGTAAAAGGATGGAACGTTGGCGGATCTGCTCAAACGTATTATGAAAATGGAGTAAGAGGCGCTATGAATATTTTAGCAATTTTTGGAGATAAAGTGCCTTTGGTTTCTCCAGCAGAATACAACACGTACATTACAACATATCCATTTAAATCTGCAGGAACAGAAGCGCAGAAAATCGAACAGATTATCACTCAAAAATGGATTGTATTATTATTCAACGGTTTTGAAGCATTCTCAGAATACAGAAGAACAGGTTACCCCGTTTTAGTTCCTGTTAATGATCCAACTGGAGATACAAAAGGAACGATTCCGAGAAGATTAATTTATGATCAGTCAGAACTTATTACAAACGAGGCTAATTATAAAGAAGCAATTCAACGTCAAGGTTTAGATTTAATGACCACAAGAATCTGGTGGGATAAATAATTTTTAAATTGGTTGGTTAGTTAAGATAAGTCGGGTAATGAGCATACCCGGCTTATTTTTAAAATCTGTAATTGATTGATCTGAGAAGTAAATATTTGAAAAGTTATTTTATAGATTCAAATACCCTTTTTTTCGCATAAAACAAATTTGGTTCTGCTGAAAAAGATGGATTTTATATTCTGTATTTTAAAATTTCAAAATAATATACTTAAAGTTTATTTCAGTTATTTGAGTTTAAAAACAATCCATATCAAAATCAAAATAAAGCATAAGGCAGTGGTAAAGAAGATATTTCTAGTTGTATTTTAGAGTTACTAACAAAGAATAAATTCTAAAGAGAAGGAATAAAGCGGTCAGTTGTTTCCTTCTCTAAACTGCCAAATTACCTGCCTTTTTTAGTAATTTTAAAAGGTATTAATAATTACTCAGTAAAATGAATTATCAAAAACAACTTCATTGGATAATGTCCTTATTTCTGACAGGTTTTACATCAATCGCCTTTTCGCAGAAAATTGATCTAAAAAGCAATTGGACGTATCGTGAAGAAAAAACAAAAAAATGGTATTCGGCCAGCGTTCCGGGAGAAATTCACACCGATTTGCTAAACAGTAAATTAATACCAGATCCATTTTACAGAGATAATGAGAAAAAACTGCAATGGATCGAACGTAAAAACTGGGAATACAAAACTGTTTTTCAGGTTACCGCAAATATGCTGAAAAAGAAAAACACAGAACTAGTTTTTGACGGATTAGATACTTATGCATCAGTTTACTTAAACAATCAATTAGTTTTAAAAGCCGATAATATGTTCCGTCAATGGAGAGTTGACGTTAAAAAAGTCTTGAAATCAGGAAATAACGATTTGCGAATCGTATTTCAATCGGCTCAAAATGTAGTTGATTCGCTGGCTAAAAAAGATTATCCATTTGTAATTCCAGACAATCCCCGTGCTTATGTACGTAAAGCACAATACCATTTTGGCTGGGATTGGGGACCAAAATTCACAACATGCGGAATATGGAAAACGCCGAGATTTGAAGCTTACGATGAAAAAGAACCTGAAAAACCGTATGTGTTAAATCGAAAAATTGAATTGATACAAGAGCCAGATAGTTTGGGCAGATCTTTCTATTTTAAAATTGACGGAAAACCAGTTTATATGAAAGGAGCCAATTACATTCCATCAGACGCTTTTCTTTCGAGAGTAACCAAAAAAGAATATGAAAAAATAGTTTTATCTGCGAAAGAAGCCAACATGAACATGCTTCGCGTTTGGGGTGGAGGTATTTATGAAGACGATTATTTCTATGATTTATGCGATAAATACGGAATAAATGTCTGGCAGGATTTTATGTTTGCAGGCACAATGGTTCCTGGAGATGACGCTTTTTTTGATAATGTAAAAAAAGAAGTTCAGTATCAGGTAAAAAGATTGCGCCATCATCCGAGCATTGTTTTGTGGTGCGGCAATAATGAATCTGATGAAGCCTTTAAAAACTGGGGTTGGATGAAAAGTTTTAAAATTTCAAAACAAGATTCAACTCGTTTGTGGAAAGATTATACGCGTTTGTTTCATGACAGTATCCCGAAATGGATAAAAGAAGTTGATGATAAACGTCCGTATTTAAGTTCTTCGCCATTATACCATTGGTCTAAAGCTAAAAGCATTACTGAAGGAGACAGCCACTATTGGGGAATTTGGTGGGGATTGGAAGATATTGAAGCCGTTCAGAAAAAAACAGGAAGATTTGTGAGCGAATACGGAATGCTGTCTTTACCAAATTATAATTCAATTGAAGGTTTTACTTCACCAGAAGACCGAAATTTATATTCAGATATACTAAAAGCACATTTAAAAGCGGGCAAAGGTTTTGAAAAATTAGATACCTATCTTGGTAAGTATTTCATCGATCCATCAAAAATAAAAAAGATGAATTTGGAAGATTATGCATACTTGAGTCAGTGTCTGCATTATTATTCTATAAAAAATATCGTTGGAATTCATCGTTCGAAAGCGCCTTATAATATGGGAACTCTAGTCTGGCAATTAAACGACTGCTGGCCCGTAGCAAGCTGGAGTATTACCGATTACAATAACCGACAGCCCAAAGCCGCTTGGTACGCTATAAAAGAAGCCTACAGAGATGACATAAAACCAGAAACTGATTTTAGACATCCAAAAGATCTGGCATTAGAAGATCCAAAAATCAGCTGGGAAATAAAAGGAAATAGCGTAATTATAAAAGCTCAGAAAATGGCAAAATACGTTTGTATCTCGATGAAAGACTATAATGGAAAATGGAGCGATAATTATTTTGATTTAAAAGCAGGAGAAGAAAAAACAATTTCGTTTGAAGGGAAAATTGCGAAACCTGAGATTAAGATTTATTCTTTGTTTGAGGTTTTAAAGAGATACGAGTAGAGGTTCGAAGTAACAAAGATACAAAGGGAAAAAGGTTTTTCGTAGAGACGCATTACATTGCCTCTAACAAACAGATTAAAAAATAAAAATATATGAGAATACTATTTAGCGGTTTTTTGGCTTTGAGTTTACTTTTTGCCAATCCGATAATTTCACAGCAAAAAAAGGCAAAACAAGCAGAAGTAAATTATACGCAATATGTAGATCCACTTATTGGTTCAGCAGGTCATGGTCACGTATTTGTGGGCGCAAATGTTCCTTTTGGAGCGGTACAGTTGGGGCCAGTAAATATTTTTGAAGGCTGGGATTGGTGCAGCGGTTACAACTATGCCAGCAATACCATTTTAGGCTTCACACACATGCATTTAAGCGGAACAGGAATTGGCGATTTAAATGATATTCTGGTGCTTCCTGTCAGTGGAAAAGTCGGTTTGACCAAAGGAACAAAAGAAGATATGGTAAACGGTTGCGGTTCGTATTTCTCTCATAAAAACGAAGTCGTAAAACCAGGATATTACAGCGTTTTATTAGATAAATATAAAGTTAAAGCCGAATTAACAGCCAGCGAAAGGGTCGGTTTTCATAAATATACTTTTGAGAACACAAACGATTCACACATTTTAATTGATCTAGCTGATGGAATTGGCTGGGACAGACCAGTAAAAACGTTCATTAAAAAAATAAGTGAAACTAAAATAGAAGGTTACCGTTATTCGGCAGGTTGGGCAGCAGATCAACGTATTTATTTCGCAATGGAATTCTCTGAGCCTATTACAAATATGATGGTTTATGACAGTACAGCCGTAGTTAAAGGAACAGAAGGAGAAGGCTTGAAAATAAAAGCTGTTTTAGATTTTAAAACCTTAAAAAATAAACAGATTCTGGTAAAAGTTGGGATTTCTCCAGTTAGTACAGAAAATGCATCAGCCAATATAAAAGCAGAAATTCCGAATTGGGATTTTGAAACGATTGTAAAATTAGCAGATTCAAAATGGAACAAAGAATTAAATAAAGTTCAAATAAAAGCAGACGAAAAAACAATGAAAGTTTTCTACACTTCATTGTATCACACCATGTTTGCACCTTCCATTTTTAATGATGTCAACGGAGATTACCTGGGAACAGACAAAAAAGTCTACGAAAAAGCCAATTTTACCAATTACACTACTTTTTCGCTATGGGATACTTACCGCGGATTACATCCATTATATACCATTACGCAGCCTGAAAAAATCAATGATATTGTAAAATCGTTTTTAGCGATTTATCAGCAGCAAGGCAGATTACCAGTTTGGCACTTAATGGGCAATGAAACCAATACGATGAACGGAAACCATTCTATAGCCGTTATTGTTGATGCTTATTTAAAAGGATATCGTGGTTATGATGTCAATTTAGCGTACGAAGCCATTAAAAAAACGGCCATGCAAACGCGTGACGGAATGGATTATGTTCAAAAACTCGAATATATTCCTGCTGATAAACTATTAGAATCTGTTGGAAACGCTTTAGAATATGCCATAGATGATTATTGCATCGCCTTAATGGCAAAAGCGTTAAACCAAACAGACGATAATTATTATTTCACCAAAAGAGCCAATTTATACAAACTGTATTTTGATAAAGAAACCACTTTTATGCGTGGTAAATTGGCAAATGGAAATTGGAGAACACCATTTAATCCGCTTTCATCAGCGCATCGCAAAGATGATTATGTGGAAGGAAATGCATGGCAGTACACTTGGCTGGTGCCGCAGGATCCGTACGGTTTAATTGATTTGTTTGGAAGCGAAGAGAAATTTATCGCAAAACTGGATTCGCTTTTCCTGCTGACTGACAAAGTAGAAGGAGAAGATGTTTCGCCAGACATCAGCGGTTTAATAGGACAGTACGCTCACGGAAATGAGCCCAATCATCATATTCCGTATTTATATGCTTATGTCGGACAGCCTTGGAAAACAGCCAAATTAATTAGAGAAATCGATGAGAAATTCTACTCAACAAAACCTGATGGATTGTGCGGTAATGAAGATTTAGGGCAAATGTCGGCTTGGTACGTTTTATCTTCTATGGGATTCTATTCGGTTAATCCTGCAAACGGGATTTATGTTTTAGGAAGTCCGTTGGTAAATAATGCTGTAATTCATCATAAAAAAGGGATTTCATTTACGATAAATGCAGTTAACAACAGCGCTTCAAATATCTATATTCAAAAAGCAGAATATAACGGAAAGCCTTATACAAAATCATATATCACGCAAGAAATGATTGTAAAAGGTGGAGAATTGAAATTATATATGGGAAGCAAGCCTTCGCAAACATTTGGAGTAAAAAAAGAAGATAGACCGCTTTAGTAGTGAAAAGTAAAATGTGAGATGTAAAATGCAAAGCGCAATTAGACAGGTCACATTTTACATCTCGCATTTCACAAAACACAATTCACAAGAATATGAAAATAAAAAGTTTAATTTTTTTTGGATTAATACACTGCTGTATTTCTATAAATGCGCAAGTTAAAGAACCTGTAGAATATGTAAACCCGTTAATGGGAACGCAGTCTTTGCATAATCTTTCCAACGGAAATACGTATCCCGCAATCTGCAGACCTTGGGGAATGAATTTCTGGACGCCTCAAACTGGAAAAATGGGCGACGGGTGGGCATACACTTATACCGCAGAAAAAATCAGAGGATTTAAACAGACGCATCAGCCATCGCCTTGGATGAACGATTATGGTCAGTTTTCGATTATGCCAGTTACAGGGAAATTGGCTTTCGCCGAAGACGAACGCTCGAGCTGGTTCAGCCATAAAGCTGAGGTTTCAAAACCGTATTATTACAGCGTTTATTTGGCTGATCATGATGTTACAACCGAAATTACGACAACAGAAAGAGCAGCGCATTTTCAGATTACATTTCCAGAAAATGAAAAATCTTCTATTGTAATCGACGCTTTTGATAAAGGTTCTTATATCAAAATAATTCCTTCAGAAAATAAAATAGTCGGCTATACAACTCGCAACAGTGGGGGAGTTCCTCAAAATTTCAAGAACTATTTTGTGATGATTTTTGACAAGAAGTTCTTAACCAATTCAACTTGGATTGATAAAGTTTTAACTGCTGATAAATTAGAGGCAGAAGGAAATCATGTCGGTGCTGTGGTTGGGTTTCAAACCAAAAAAGGAGAAAAAGTAAATGTTAGAGTGGCATCTTCTTTTATAAGTCAGGAGCAGGCCGAATTGAATCTGAAAAACGAATTAGGCGCATCGACTTTCGAAGAAACGGTTGCGCAATCGAAAGCGGAATGGAATAAAGTTCTAGGGAAAATTACTGTAGAAGATAATAATGCAGATCAGTTAAAGACTTTTTATTCTTGTTTGTACCGTACGGTCTGTTTTCCTCAGAAACAATATGAAATTGATAAAGATGGAAAAATTGTACACTACAGTCCATACAACGGAAAAATTCTTCCGGGATACATGTACGCAGGAACTGGATTTTGGGATACTTTCCGTGCCTTATATCCTTTGCTGAATCTGGTTTATCCTTCTATAAATAAAGAAATGCAGGAGGGATTAATCAACGATTATAAAGAACGCGGATTTCTGCCAGAATGGTCAAGTCCAGGTTTTAGAAATGTGATGGTTGGAAATAATTCTGCTTCTGTAGTTTCTGATGCTTATATGAAAGGATTACGCGGTTACGATATCAATACTTTATACGAAGCTTTATTGCATGGAGCTAATAATGAAGGGCCTATGGATGCTGTGGGAAGAAAGGGAGTTCAATATTACAATACTTTAGGATATGTTCCTTACGATGTAAATATCAACGAAAATGCAGCGCGAACTTTAGAATATGCTTATGATGATTTTACGATTTGGAAATTGGCAAAAGCATTAAATCGTCCGAAAAAAGAAATCAGCTTGTATGAGAAACGAATGCTGAATTACAAAAAGCTCTACAATCCGTCAGTAGGATTAATGAGCGGACGAAATAAAGACGGCAGTTTTCCAGCCAATTTTAATCCGTTTAAATGGGGAGATGCTTTTACCGAAGGAAACAGCTGGCATTATAGCTGGAGTGTTTTTCACGACATTCAAGGCTTGATTGATTTAATGGGCGGAGAGAAAAATTTCACAGCAAAATTAGATGCAGTATTTACCACACCTCCAATTTTTGACGATAGTTATTATGGAGCTGTTATTCACGAAATCCGCGAAATGCAGATTATGAATATGGGACAATACGCGCATGGAAACCAGCCAATTCAGCACATGATTTATTTATACAATTACGCAGGAGAACCTTGGAAAACACAATACTGGTCAAGAGAAGTCATGAACCGTTTGTACAAACCAACTCCAGACGGTTATTGCGGAGATGAAGATAATGGACAAACTTCTGCATGGTATATTTTCTCAGCCATGGGATTTTATCCAGTTTGTCCAGGAACAGAAGAATATGTTTTGGGAACGCCTCTGTTTAAGAAAACAACTTTACAGTTAGAAAACGGAAAACAGCTTATTATCAATGCACCAAATAATTCAGAAACCAACAAATATGTAAACGAATTAAAATGGGATAATACTCTTCATACCAAAAATTATATCAATCATTTTGATGTATTGAAAGGGGGAGAATTAAATTTTGATATGACAAGTTCTCCTAATTTTAAAAGAGGAACAACAAAAGAAGCTTATCCATATTCTTATTCAACTTCAAAATAAAAATATATGCAGTCACGTAGAAAATTTATAAGAAATGCAGGCATTTTTTCAGCAGGATTATTGGCACTTCAAACAGAAGCTTTTGGGTTTAATTCAGATACTTTTCAGTTTCCGCTAAAAGATTTTGTTTCTAAAAGACCTCCTGTTGCTGAAAGAAAATTTACAAGCAAAGCAATTGAAGCTGCTATCGTACGCATTAAAAAACAAATTGCAAATCCAGAATTGGCATGGATATTCGAAAACTGTTTTCCAAACACATTAGATACAACAGTCGATTTTGAAATTATTGACGGAAAACCAGATACGTATGTAATTACAGGAGATATTGACGCGATGTGGCTTAGAGACAGTACAGCGCAAATCTGGCCGTATATTCCGTTTGTAAAAGAAGATCCGAAACTGGCAGAACTGGTAAAAGGCGTAATTAATCGTCAAGCGAAATGTATTCTGTTAGATCCGTATGCGAATGCTTTTTATAAAGATTTTACGAAGGAAAGCGAATGGAAAAATGACCTTACTAAAATGCAGCCCGGAATCCATGAAAGAAAATGGGAAATTGACAGTTTGTGTTACCCAGTTCGATTAGCACACGGATACTGGAAGGAAACAGGAGACATCAGTTTATTTGATGCCAAATGGAAAGAAGCGATGCTTTTGATTCTGCAAACTTTTAAAGAGCAGCAGCGAATGGATGGTAAAGGAGGACCTTATAGTTTTCAGCGTCAGACGGCTTGGGCGACAGATGGCGTTCCTTTAGGCGGTTATGGTTATCCTGTAAAACCGTGCGGATTAATTGTTTCGACTTTCAGGCCAAGTGATGATTCTACTTTGTTTGGTTATCTGATTCCGAGTAATATGTTTGCTATTGAAGTATTGGGCTATTTAATTGAAATTTTCTCTTTACCTGCTTTAAAAGACAATGATTTGGTTGCGAAAGCCACAAAATTAAGAGACGAAGTTCAAAAAGGACTTAATGAACACGGAATCATCAATCACCCAAAATTCGGAAAAATTATTGCTTTTGAAGTAAACGGATACGGCAGTTTCCACATGATGGACGACGCTAATGTACCATCTTTATTGTCATTGCCTTATTTAGGTGCTATTGCTCCAAATGATCCTTTGTACCTAAATACACGAAAAGTGGTGCTGTCTGAGAATAATCCGTTTTTCTACAAAGGAAAAGCAGGAGAAGGTATTGGTGGTCCGCACACAGGAGTAGATACGATCTGGCCAATGAGTATTGTTTTGAGAGCCATTACAAGTGTAGACGAAAAAGAAATAAAAGCTTGTATCAGCAATTTAATCAAAACCAATGCTGATACAGGATTTATGCACGAATCGTTCCACAAAGACGATGTGAATAAATTTACCCGTAAATGGTTTGCTTGGGCGAATACATTATTTGGCGAAATGATTGTACACACCAGTATTCATTATCCTCAAATTTTAAAAGACAAAAATATCTAGTACTAAAAAGCTAAATAAACATAAATGAATACATCACATGCCATTGGGCTGGATATAGGAGGAACGCATATTACAGCTGCGGTTATTGATAAAACAGAAATGAAAGTGCTTGACTTTTCACTTTGTAAAGAATCTTTTGATTCAAATATGCCGGCAGATCAGGTTATGAGTATCTGGAAAAAAGTAATCAGCACCGCAATAGAAAATTCTAATATAAAAGATATTACAGGAATCGCAATTTGCATGCCTGGACCATTCGATTATAAAAACGGAATTTGCTGGATTAAAGATCAGTCTAAATACGAACATTTTTACGGATTAAACATTCGAGAATTGCTTTTGGAGACTCTTGGTTTTCCTGCAGATTTTCCAGTTCTTTTTGAAAATGACGCTGTTTGTTTTGGAAAAGGTGAAGTTTTTAAACAACAGGAGAATCTTTCTAAAAAAGTAATGGCTGTAACATTAGGAACTGGATTAGGAGCTTGTTTTATTGATAAAGGAACATCAATCAGTTCGGGTAATTCTGTTCCAGCTGATGGCGAAATTTACAATTTGCCTTATAAAAACGGAATAGCAGAAGATTATGTTTCGGTTAGAGGTCTTTTATCATATTACAAATTTTTAAGCGGTAGCGATCTCAATAATGGCTTAGAACTTTATAATCTAGCAAAAAATGGAGACCAGCAGGCAATTGAGGTGTTTGAAAGAATGGGAGAGGACTTAGCGACAGTTGTAATTCCGTGGATAAGAAACTTCACAGCAGATCATATTATTATTGGCGGAAAAATTGCCAATGCAAGCGATTTATTTTTATCATCATTCAATAAAATAATTCAGGAATCTGACTTTAAAGTTGAGGTTTCCATTTCAAATGACAATGAAGTTGCAGCATTATTAGGAGCGGTCAGTTTCCTTTGTGATTAAAAACAAAAACGGATGAGGTATTAACTCATCCGTTTTTTGTTTTAACTGGTATTTTCAATCCCTCTTTTGTTTTGATAAAAACTAAGCTAAAAGCAATAAAAAAAGCCTTTAAATACACGTATTTAAAGGCTTTTACTTTTTAAGTTTCTTTTGAAACTTTATCTGGCGGAGAAAGAGGGATTCGAACCCCCGGACCTGTTACAGTCAACAGTTTTCAAGACTGCCGCATTCGACCGCTCTGCCATTTCTCCAGTATGTTGCTCTCATTTTCTGATTGCGAGTGCAAAGATAAGTTGTTTTTTGAATTGTGAAAATTTTTTTGGAACTATTTACAAAGAAAATGATTGTCTGAGAAAAAAGAAAACCTCTGATAAAGCTAAAGGTTTAACAGTGAGGCGAAAATGAAAAGAGCTAAATTTGGAGGTTTTGGTTTGCTTTGCGAAATATTTTAATTTTTCCAGAGATTCAGTTGTTTTTACTCTGCGAATGGAATCTTAAGTAACAAATTTGAAGATTTGCGACATATAGCTAAAACCAAATAAAAATGATGACTCTTATAGCAATATTTTTTCCGTGTATTTCCTTTCTTTTAAGAGGTAAAATTTTGACATCCCTACTTTGTTTAATTTTACAGCTTACTTTAATCGGCTGGTTGCCTGCTGCAATATGGGCTGTTATATCACTTCAGAATTCTAGAGCCGACAGACGTAATGCAAGATTAATTAAGGCAATGCGAAATAGATAATTGTTTTTATGCATGTTGTTTTATAAAACAACATTGCTTTAGGATTGAAGAGGTCAGTTTAAAATAGGCATTGAATGTAGAGTGGAAATTTAAAACATTTCCATAGGTATATTATGGTAAAAAAGAAAAACCCTTAACATAGTTAAGGGTTTTAAATTTCAGCGGAGAAAGAGGGATTCGAACCCCCGGACCTGTTACAGTCAACAGTTTTCAAGACTGCCGCATTCGACCGCTCTGCCATTTCTCCAGTATGTCGCGATCATTATCTGATTGCGGGTGCAAATATAAGACGGTTTTTCGGTTATAAAAACTTTTTTCGGACTTTTTTTTAAAGTTTTTTAAGATAATTTTCAAGTGTCTAATTATCAGTATTTCCGAAATTGCTATTTTTAAAAAATTAGTCTAAATCGTCTAAAATTGGCGTTGGTTTTTTGTGTTCATCAACAGCAACAAACGAAAAAGTTCCTGAAACTACCGTTTCGCGAAGTTCAGAATACATTTGTTCCATAAAAATATCAACATGAATTTTACAGCTTGTTCTTCCAACGCTATCTACTTTTGCTACTAATTCGATTAAAGTTCCCGCAGGAATCGCTTTTTTAAAGTCAATTTGTCCTGTAGAAATTGTAACTACTTTTTTACGGCTGAAACGTGTTGCACAGATAAAAGCAACTTCGTCCATTAAATGAAGAGCAGTTCCTCCAAATAAAGTGTCATAATGATTTGTTGTGCTCGGAAATACCGCTTTAAAAATACGGGTTTCTGATTTTTGAATTCTTTCTTCTACTGTCCCCATATTAGTAATTAACATATTCTGTAATTTCAAGTCCGTATCCAATCATACCCACTCGTTTTGTTTGCTCTGTATTCGAAACCAATCTAATTTTAGAAATATCTAAATCATGAAGAATTTGAGCTCCGATTCCGTAATCTTTGCTGTCAATAATTACTTTTGGAGCTTTTAAAGTTCCGTTAGCTTGTAATGATTTTAGCTCAGAAATTCTGTTTAAAAGATTAACTGCAGTCATGTCTTGATTAATAAAGATAACAGCGCCTTTCCCGTTCTCGTTAATCACTTTAAACATGTCATCCAATTGCTGTTCAGCATTATTAGTCAATGTGCCTAATAAATCATTATTTACCTGAGAAGAGTGAATTCTTGTCAAAATAGGTTCACCAAGATTCCAAGTTCCTTTAGTTAAAGCGATATGAATTTGTTTGTTGGTAGTTTGCTCGTACGCTCTTAAACGGAAAGTTCCGAAACGAGTCTCAATATCAAAATCTTCTTTTTTAACGATTAAGCTATCATGCTGCATTCTATAAGCAACCAAATCTTCAATAGAAACTAATTTCAAATCAAATTTCTTTGCCACTTTGATCAATTCTGGCAAACGTGACATTGTTCCGTCTTCGTTTAAGATTTCGCAGATTACACCAGCAGGTTTAAATCCTGCAAGACGTGCAAAATCAATTGCTGCTTCCGTATGTCCTGTTCTTCTTAAAACACCGCCTTGTTTAGCAATTAAAGGAAAAATATGACCAGGACGGGCTAGGTCGTGAGGTTTTGTATTTGGATCAACTAATGATTGAACTGTTTTTGATCTATCTGCTGCAGAAATTCCAGTTGTAACCCCTTGACCTTTTAAATCAACAGAAACCGTAAAAGCAGTTTCCATGTGATCTGTATTGTTGGTAACCATAGCACGAAGATCTAACTCCTTGCATCGGCTTTCTGTAAGCGGTGTACAAATTAAACCACGTCCGTGAGTAGCCATAAAGTTGATCATTTCTGGAGTAACTTTTTCGGCAGCAGCTAAAAAATCACCTTCATTTTCTCGATCCTCATCATCGACTACAATGATTACTTTACCTTGACGAATATCTTCTATAGCTTCTTCAATGGTATTCAGTTGTATTTTTGTTGTTGACATAATTATTTTTGCTTTTGAGCAGGTAAAAACTGCTCAGAGATTTTCTGAAATAGTTGTGAAATTGGAGTTGTAATCGCATCAAAATTAATTAAACCATTATCGTTTGTAGCGCGATAGGTTAATAATATGGCAAGCGGCGACAAGACAAAAGATGACATCCATGATCCCATAAATGGAGTCATACCGCCTTCTTGAGATAATCTTTTTCCGAATGTATTGATGAAATGGAAAGTAATAAAGATTAAAACGGCAAATACAATAGGAAGTCCAAGTCCTCCTTTTCTAATAATAGCTCCAAGTGGAGCTCCGATAAAGAACATTAAGAAACAGGCAAAAGCAATAACGAATTTTTCGTATAATGCATTATAGTGCTTGTTGATTTCTCGCTCTTTTTCTTTTAAATCTTTCTGTGTCGTTTCTATAGAATAAATATTGCTGGTAATATTGCTTCCAGCCATCTTTAGAATATCAACTTTATCTTTGTTAGAATAAATAGATAAAACATCATTCGGAAGCGGCTTCTTCTTGTTTTTTTGAGTGTCTGAAGAGAACTTTTTAATTCCAACTCGCTGATTAATATTCTCAGAAAAAGAAACAATTTCGTTGTCTAAATTTTTGTTCAAAGAATCTAAAGTATAGCGCAGTTCGTTAACATTTAACATTCCATTTGTTCCTGCAATGCTTTCTTTGCTGTCATCCACTTTGTTTAACTCAGATAAATCGATATTGATGATCTGTGTCTTAAATTTTCCTTTTATAAAAGGCATTTTAGCACGATCCTCATATTTTTTTGGAGTAACATCTTGGTAGTAATAACCGTCATTTAAAACCAGTTTTAAAATACTGGATTTTTCATTACTTACTAATACTCCGGTTTTAGCTTTAATTACGGTTTTATTTTCACCCATATTATTCGCTTTCTCATGAATAGTTACACCAGTCAAGTGATTGCCGTTTTCGCCGGTTTTTTTGTTTACTTTAATGTTATAAGTGCCAACATCGTTAAACTGACCCTCGGCAATTGCCATAGCTGGTTTTGCTTGAGCGATGTTTTTTCTAAAATTAACAAATTTATATTCGGCATAAGGAATGACGTTGTTTGCAAACCAAAAGGCAACAATACTTAAAACGAAAATAAAAATAATCAGTACTCTCATTGCTCTTTGCAGTGAGATTCCAGAAGATTTCATGGCTGCGAACTCATAATTTTCGGCAAGATTTCCGAAAGTCATGATCGAAGCTAATAAAACCGAAAGTGGTAAAACTAACGGAATAATTCGTGGCATAGAAAAAAGCAGGAATTTCACGACCAATATTAAGTCGAGATCTTTACCTGCTAGTTCTGAAATAAATAGCCATACTGTTTGAAGTATGAATATGAAAAATAAGATTACAAATACCGTAGTAAATGTAAGTAAGAATGTTTTTAATAAGTATTTGTCTAGTATTTTCAACCTTCTGATTAATCTAATTTATTGATGTAGTATTTCGGGTATTTACTCGCTACAAAGGTAAATTGATTTTTTGATAATGGCTGATTGGTTTTAAAAGAATTAACGGTTAAAGTTGTTTTTGTTCCGTTTTTTCCAGTTTCAATCAAATTGTAGATGTGTTTTGTCTGAACGTCAACACCTAACAAAATTTCTTTTCTTTGGTCTTTTCCGCTAGTTGGAACCAATTTGATATATTGAATTTTTCTTCCCTTTACATTCTGAACAATGTCCATGTTGTATTTGTAGCCAGAATTAAAGAAAGTAAGCATTTTTGAAGGAGTGATTGCATTATCATCTTTCTCGTTTACTTTAGAAATAGTAACTTCTTCGTCTTCAGGAACAATAGTGTAGGTTTTCTGACCGTCAAAAATTTTAGTAACGCCCATGAAATTCAAAACATATTGGTTTCCTTTCATCGTTACATTTCCTTTACTGTCTTGATTGATGTTTTCTTTGGCGTTATTCAAAGAATATTTAAAATCGATAACAATATTGTCGTAGCTTTTTATTTTAGAAGTCACTTCGTTCAATAAATCTTTTGCTTTTTTATCTTGAGCCTGAATAGAAGTGAAGCTCAAAAGCAAAATAATTGCCATTTGGAAACACTTTTTAGTCATGTTTGTGATAGAATTGTTGTTGATTTCTTGAATTTTTGCTTTCATGATTGGATTAATTTTGTTCATTATTAAAAAATTGATCAAGAGCATTTAAATCTAAGATGTTTACACTGCGTGCTTTACTGCCTTCAAACGGACCAACAATACCTGCTGCCTCAAGTTGATCGATCAAACGACCAGCTCTGTTGTATCCTAATTTTAATTTTCGTTGCAATAAAGAAGCAGAACCCTGCTGTGCATTGACAATAATCTCTGCCGCTTCTCTAAATAAAGTATCTCTTTCGGAAATATCTATATCAAGATTAATGCCACTTTCTTCTCCAACAAACTCTGGAAGCAAATAAGCTGTAGCGTAAGCTTTTTGTCCGCCAATGAAATCTGTAATTTTTTCTACTTCTGGAGTATCAATGAAAGCACATTGTACACGGATTACGTCGTTTCCATTAGTGTATAATAAATCTCCGCGTCCAATAAGCTGATCTGCACCTTGAGTGTCCAAAATAGTTCTAGAGTCAATTTTAGAAGTTACTCTAAATGCTATTCTGGCAGGGAAATTGGCTTTAATTAAACCTGTAATAACGTTTACAGAAGGTCTTTGGGTTGCAATAATCAAGTGAATACCAATAGCACGGGCTAATTGAGCCAAACGTGCAATAGGAACTTCGACTTCTTTTCCTGCAGTCATAATCAAATCGGCAAACTCATCGACAACCAAAACGATGTAAGGTAAAAATCGGTGGCCAGCTTCTGGGTTTAGTTTTCTAGATTTGAATTTTTCGTTGTATTCTTTAATGTTACGAACCATCGCATCTTTTAATAAAGAATAACGATTGTCCATTTCGACACAAAGTGAATTTAAAGTATTAACAACTTTTGCATTATCAGTAATAATAGCATCTTCTGTATCTGGAAGTTTAGCTAAATAATGTCTTTCAATTTTATTGAAAAGCGTAAGTTCTACTTTTTTTGGATCGACCAAAACAAATTTTACTTCTGCTGGATGTTTTTTGTATAACAATGAAGTTAACACGGCATTTAATCCAACAGATTTTCCTTGTCCAGTTGCTCCAGCCATCAATAAGTGAGGCATTTTTGCAAGATCGACAACAAAAGTTTCGTTTGAAATGGTTTTTCCTAATGCAATTGGCAATTCCATTTCGGCCTCTTGGAACTTTGCAGCTCCAATAACGCTTTTCATAGAAACCATAGTAGGGTTTTTGTTCGGAACCTCAATACCGATAGTACCTTTTCCAGGAATTGGTGCAATAATACGAATTCCTAATGCTGATAATGACAAAGCAATATCATCTTCTAAACTCTTAATTTTAGAAATTCTGATACCAGCTTCTGGCACAATTTCATATAAAGTAACCGATGGTCCAACGGTTGCTTTGATTTGTGCAATTTCAATTTTGTAGTTACGAAGTGTATCTACAATTCTGTTTTTATTTTCTTCTAATTCTTCCTGATTGATTGTAATTCCTCCAGTTGAATATTCTTTTAATAGATCAATGGTTGGGAATTTGTAATTGGATAAATCTAAAGTTGGATCAAATAGTCCGAAATCGGCAACTAGGCGAGAAGCCAAGTTTTCTTCGATAATATCTTCTTCCTCTGCTTTTTCAATTACAAAAGCTTCATCAGGAGAAACTAATGGAAGTTCTTGTTTTGGAGTAATTGGCTTTAAAACTGGATTTAATTCAATTTCAGACGAATGAGAAATAGTTGGCTTTAAAGCTTCTTTGTTAAGTTCGAATTGCGTGTCAACTGTTTTGATGTGAATGTCATCTATTTCAGGATCGCTTTCTACCTCTTCTTTAATAGCAAATTCTTCTAAATTATAAGCACTTTCAGGTTGATTTACCGCTGGTTTTAAAGTATCTAATTCTGATTTGAATTCTTTTTTAGTAGAATCAAAGTATGATTGAATTTTTTCTGGCGATAATTTGATTTTGAAAATCAGATAGATAATTAAACCAAAAAGCAATGTAAGCAAAGTACCTGTTTTTCCGATATAATCTTGCAGAAATAGATTTAGTTCGTAACCAATTGTTCCACCTAATTCTGGTGCAGAAGTGGCAAAGAAACCAAACAGTACAGAAACGATAATAATGGCAAAAATATCCCAGAACCATGTGTTTTTTAGTTTTTGGGTCGAAAGTTCCAATGCCAAAAACATTCCGGTTAGGAAAAATAGACGTACGAAAATAAAAGACGCAAGTCCGAAACCTCTGTAAATAATTAAATCGGCCAAATAAGCTCCGAATTTTCCGAGCCAGTTTTCAGCAACTTCAGTACGATCACCAAGCTGATTTACGACACTTTGGTCATTCTGCCATTGTCCGTTTACATAAAAAGAAATAAATGCGACTAATAGTGCAATAGAAAAAAGAACCAAAAGACAGCCTAAAACAAACCTTTGCTGTTTAGACATCTTAAATGATCTTTTAACTCCTTCCTGTTTTTCGTTTTTTTTATCTACAGTTTCTTTTTTATTTTTTGCCATTCTTGCGTTTTCCTTTGCCTAAATAAATTTTGGAATATAAATAATCAAACCTATTGCAATTGCGGTCATCGCGGCAAAAAATACCGCTCCGGCAGCAATATCTTTAATAAATCCGATTCGTTTGCTGTAATCAGGATGGATAAAATCGGCAATTTTTTCTACTGCCGTATTTAATCCTTCAATGCTTAAAACCAAACCGATGGCAAATGTCTGGCATAGCCATTCGGTTTGAGAAATATGAAAATAGAATCCAGCAATGGTCATGATAATTCCCAAAGAGAATTGAACCATGATGCTGTGTTCTGTTTTAATTAATTTTACAGCCCCGTTAAAAGCATACGTCATACTTTTTAAACGGCCTGTAACAAAAGTATTGTCTTTTTGAAACTCCATTTAAAGGAAAATATTATAGTGCTGCTAAAGCTGCTTCGTAATTTGGTTCGTTTGCAATTTCTGCTACTTGTTCTGTATGAACGATTTTTCCGTTAGCATCCACAACAATAATTGCTCTTGAGTGTAAACCTGTTAATGGTCCGTCAACGATTTCTAATCCATTTGCTTTACCAAAAGCACCAGTTTGAAAATCTGATAAGTTTACCACATTTTCTAAACCTTCAGCACCACAAAAACGTTTTTGAGCAAAAGGTAAATCTCTAGAAATACATAATACTGTAGTGTTTTCTAATCCGCTTGCACTTGCATTGAAAGTTCTAACTGATGTTGCGCAAGTTCCTGTATCAACACTAGGGAAGATGTTTAAAACTAATTTTTTACCTGCGAAATTGCTTAATGAAGCAACAGATAAATCGTTTTGTACTAATTTGAAGTCAGCTAATTGCGATCCAACTGCTGGTAATTCGCCTGATGTATGAACTGGATTTCCTCCTAATGTGATAGATGCCATGATTTTTGTTTAAAATTAATGAGGCTCAAAAGTAAGGATTAATATTTTAATCTAAAAGTATTTGTTAAGGGTTTAAGGAGAGATTAAGGATGGTTTTTTGGTGGCCACGAATTCACTAATTTATCAAATAATTTTAGATTTTAGAAGGTAGATTTTAGATTTAGTGCGATTGTGATTTTACCTTTGTCAAAGTTTAAAACTTTGACAAAGGTTTGATTTTGTTAGTAGAGCTACTTGTGTGGGCTTCGACTTCGCTCAGCCTGACAAAAAAATCGATAAACTGCGACTGAATACCGCGCTGACCACTAAAAACTGACCACTGTAAACAAAAAAAAGCGTCCCTAAATTAGAAACGCTTTCTCAGTCTTGTTTTTGTATTTATTCTTGGGAAGGAGGTCGACTTACTTATCGATTGAGCCTAATACACGTTTCATGAACGTATTTAAAGCTTCTTTTTTATCTGTTCCTTGAGCAACTAATTTTTGTACTTCAAGGGCACCATACATATTCGAAATCAATTCACCGATTACATCTAATTCTTCGTCTTTAAGAGAAGGAATTTCGGTCATCGCTTCTAGAACTTCGATCGTTTCTATGATATAATCCTGATCGTTTTCTTCGATGAATTGTGTTAAATGCTTAATTACAGGTAATTTCATGTTTAGATTTCTTAGATTTTAGACTTTAATAGACTTCTTAGACTTTCTATAAATTTTGCAACATCTAAGTTGTCTAAAATCTAAGTAAGTCTAACGATCTAAAATTAAACAATAGCGTTTACTAAGTCAATTAAAACTTCTTGTTTGTTAGTTTGCGTTTCACCAACTAATTGTCCGTTTACGAAAGTGGCAAATGTTGGCAAGTTGCTCACATTAGCTAATTTTCTAGACTCTGGAGAGTTTTCTGCATCAACCAAAACAAAAGTGATAGCTTCATTTTCTGTTGCTAATTTTTTGAATTTTGGTTTCATAATACGGCAATTTCCACACCATGAAGCTGAATATTGTACTACTACTTTTTCGTTTTTAGCAACTAAATCTGCTAACGTATCTTCGTTTAAGTCGATTAACATAAGTTTTATTTTTTGAGATTCTAAGGTGCTAAGATTCTAAGGTTCTGAGTTTTTGAACCTTTGTGGATTTTAGCAACTATAATTTTTTGAGATTTTTTGAGAGAGGATTAGATTTCTAAGTTACTAAGGCCTAAGAGTAAATCTTAGAACCTTAGCATCTTAGTATCTTAGAAACTAATTAAAAATTAGTTTGCACTTAAGTATTCAGCAGTACTGATTCTGTCTGCAGACATAGCTTCTTTACCAGCTTCCCAGTTTGCTGGACAAACTTCACCTTTAGTTTGGATGTGTGTGTAAGCGTCAACCATTCTTAAGTATTCGTTTACGTTACGTCCTAATGGCATATCGTTTACACTTTCGTGGAAGATTTTTCCAGTTTCGTCAATTAGGTAAGTAGCTCTGTAAGTTACGTTTGAACCTTCGATGATAACTGAATCAGTGTCTTCGCTGTAGCTTGTAGATTCGATATCAAGAATACCTAAAATGTTAGCTAAGTTACGATTTGTATCCGCTAAGATTGGGTAAGTAACACCTTCGATTCCACCATTGTTTTTTGGAGTATTTAACCAAGCAAAGTGAACTTCGTTTGTGTCGCAAGAAGCGCCAATTACGATAGTATTTCTTTTTTCGAATTCAGGTAAAGCAGCTTGAAAGGCGTGTAATTCAGTTGGACATACAAAAGTAAAATCTTTTGGATACCAGAATAAAAGTACTTTTTTATTGTTGTTTACTGCTTCTTCAAAAATGTTGATTTTTAAATTGTCACCCATTTCTGAGATAGCATCTACTGCAATACTTGGGAATTTTTTTCCTACTAAAGACATAATTTTCGTTTTACGTTAAATATTTATTTCTGGTGCAAAAGTAGGGCATAAGTACAGGTTCTTACAATAAGATGTGATTATAAAAACTTATAAGTTGATAAATTTTGACTATTTATACTTTTAACTTATTGAATGTCAATATTTACGGGTAACACGCCTGAGGAACTATTTTTTTCTAAAAATTGAATTGCTGCAGTTTTTTGAAATTCTTCAAAATCTTGGTACGCCTGAATTAGTCCTGAAGCCTTTTTCAGATTCGGAATTAAAGGCAACGCATACGGATTTCCGAAAACAAATACGATGCATTTTTTGGTCTGCAATAATTCAGAAAGTAGTTTTAAAACTTCGTTATCAATTTCGAAATTATTTAGAGGTTTTGCTTTTGGAACAAATAATGAAATCAAAATCGTTTCGAAATTTTCTAATTCTTTTTGGATTGATGAAATATCTGAAACTTCGAGGCTTTCAAAAGCAAATTCTGGAGAACCAAGTTTTGAGTTCAGCGTCTTGAAAAATGTATTTTCAGTATTTTTATATAAACTCAGTTTAGCGAGTTTATTGTTTTTCTGTGCTTCAAAAGCTAGTTCAGCACTTGAGTTGTCTATAATTTTAGTAATGGCATTTTGTGCAATTTCTAAGTTTATTTTTGATGTTTTTTTGAAATCCAATTCACCAGAAACAGCAGTACTTCCAGAAAGAATTCCAGCTTTTTCTTTTGCTTTCATGATTCGGTTGTAACTTTCGAAAATACGTTCTGGAGAAGCATTTTTATAAATCGCTTCGATTCCTTCTGGAACATTTTCGGCGAAACATAAAATATCATTTCCTGCATTAAAAGCTTCCCATTCTAATTGACCTTTGGTTTCGTACAATTTAGAAACGCTGTGCATGTTTAAAGCATCAGAAATTACTAAACCGTCGTAACCTAATTTATCACGCAAAAGATCTTGAATAACAGCTTTTGATAAAGTTGCAGAAGTATCTTTTCCGTCATTTAAACTTGGAACTGCCAAATGTCCAATCATAATCGAATCGACATTATTTTCAATTCCTTTAATGAACGGATATAATTCGTTTTCCATCAATTCTTCTAAAGTTTCCTTTAAAACAGGCAATCCTAAATGTGAATCCACATTGGTATTTCCATGTCCTGGAAAGTGTTTCAGACAGCCTAAAACGCCAACTTCCGACATTCCTTTTAGATATTCAATTGAAAAATCGGCAACTTTATTTTTATCTTCTCCAAAAGAACGATAACCAATAACCGGATTGTTTGGATTGTTATTAATGTCTGCCAAAGGCGATAAATTATACTGAATTCCAGCGGCTTTTAAATCTAAACCAATTTGTTTTCCAACTTCGTAAACCAAATCGGCTTTGTTTTCTGGCAAAGCGCCAAGTGTAATCGCATATGGATATTGAGGAGTTTTTTCAATTCGCATTGCCAATCCCCATTCTGCATCAATGCTAATAAGAAGCGGAGTAGAAGCGGCTTTTTGATAACGAGCGATTAAAGTTTTGATTTTTTCGTAGCTATCATCGTTGAAAACTACTTTTTTCTTGCTCTCGTAATTGGTTGCAGCGCTAGCACGGCTATGGAAAAAGGTCAATCCGCCAATATTATGTTCTTTGATTAAACGTTCTGTCTCTTGAATGTTTTCTTC
This sequence comes from Flavobacterium sp. LPB0248, assembly GCF_013388355.1. Taxonomy (GTDB): domain Bacteria; phylum Bacteroidota; class Bacteroidia; order Flavobacteriales; family Flavobacteriaceae; genus Flavobacterium. The sequence goes on along the minus strand of NZ_CP058246.1, from coordinate 1,271,483 downwards.
AGTATCGTTGATAAAAACGGCAGGAAAGAAAAATTGTCCTATTCTTTGGCGTAATGCTTCGGCTGTAATTTTCATTATTATAAAGGCTTTTTCATACAAACTTTATTATCCATTTTTTATAATAAAGATAATTTGGAATGATGGTATAATTTGATTTTAAAATCAGTTGTGTTCTTCCTAAAAAGGGCACAATTATTCTTATTTGCTTACTTTAATTTAGCTTTCTTCTGTTTGGCCAATTGCTTTTTGGTTTCAAGCGCTTTTTCCAATCGGTTTTTGAAACGGAAAAGTTTTGGTAAACCTTCTAAGCGATCTACGAGAGTGATTTCTTCGTAAACTAAAATAGCTTTTTCTAAAATCCTGATTTCATTATCAAGATCATTTTGGTTTTTGTAGATTGTTGCCAGTCGGTCATAAGGATGATTTCCTTTAAAACCTTCTTTGGCATTTGCTTCATACAGCTCAATAGCTTTTTCAAGATTTCCGGTTTTTTCGAACTCAGCTCCTTTCAGATTTCGTTCGGCCTGCAAATTTTCATTGATTTCCATATGTAAAAGTTTGATTTGGGGGTTAAACTTCTTCAGATTTCTTCCCAAAATCTTTTGGGAAAGTTAAAAAACGTGATAAAATAAGACCTGGAATTGTAGCTATAAGAACCCATATAAAGAAGTTATCATAGCCTAAATATTTCTGAATATAACCGCTCAGCATTCCTGGAAGCATCATTCCTAATGCCATAAAACCAGTTGCAAGTGCATAATGTGCCGTTTTTGATTCTCCCTCAGCCACATGAATCAAATACATCATAAATGCTGTGAATCCAAAACCGTAACCAAATTGTTCTACAATCACGACGGCATAAATATAATAAATTGAAGTTGGGTGAAAAAATGCCAGTAAAATGAATCCGATAATTGGTAAGTGCATCGCTAAAAACATGGGAAACATCCATTTGGTAAGTCCATGCCTAGAAATTGCAATTCCTCCTAAAATACCACCAATAGTTAATGCTGCAACACCACAGGTTCCATAAATTATTCCCACAGCTTCGGTATCCAATGCCATTCCGCCCAATTCTTTTGAATCTAATAAAAATGGACTAAGCATTTTAAGCAATTGTGATTCTCCTAATCTGAAAACAAGAATAAAAGTCAGAATTAATCCGATTTGTTTTTTCTTAAAAAAGCTGACAAATATGGTTCCGAAACTTTGATTTGGTATTTCTTTATTGCTTTTTACAGCATTTGTTTCATTTTTTGGTGTAAAAATGAAATTGTAAACGGTAATAAATGCCATTAATAAACCAACACAAATCATAGTGTAAGACCAAGCCTTTGTATTGTCTCCATATTTATGTTCTAAATATCCTGCAAAAAGGACTACTAATCCGTTTCCTGCAAGCATAGAAAGTCTGTAAAAAGTACTTCTGATTCCAATAAAGAAAGATTGTTTGTCTTCTGGTAGAACCAATAAATAAAAGCCATCACTAGCAATATCATTAGAAGCTGATGCAAAAGCTGCAACCCAGAAAATGGACAATGTCATTATGAAAAATCCGTTGAGCGGAATAGTAAAACCGACCAGCAAAAAAGCAATAGAAATTATGAGCTGCATTAGTAGAAACCATTTTCTTTTGGTTCCAATAAGTTCGATAAGTGGGCTCCAAAGTGGTTTTATAACCCAAGGGAGATATAACAAACTGGTGTAAACACCGATATCCTCGTTAGAAATTCCTAGATTTTTGTACATAATTACCGAAACCGAAATAATTATGGCATACGGTAATCCAGAAGCGAAGTTAAGAAGCGGAATCCAAAACCAAGGTTTGTTATCTATTTTCATTTGGTTGATTAGGGGTATAGTTTTTAAATGGCTTTTTTAGGTCTATAGCAGTTGGGGTGCTTTCGTTTGCATAATAATCAATAAAAGTTACAGCGCAGGCTTTGTAAAGATTCAGTTTTCCTGCTGCAATAGCAAAAGTGATTTTTCCGTCAACTTCTTTTATAGTTACTTTTTCAACGATTTTTGTTGCGTCGTTAATGTCAATTTTCGAAACGTGATCGCCTCCATAAACCACCATATAACGAACTTTTGTATTTAGCGGACTTTGGAAAGTAAAATTATATTTAATGCTGTCTTTGCTATACTCCAAAACTTTTGGCGTATCAATAATTACGTGTCTTAAATTAGGAACTGCTGCAGGAAGTGCAGGATATTTGTATTGGTTTTCTTCTAAATGACGAACTACATCGAAATTTTTACCCATAAACCATTTTGAACTGAAATAGGCACTTCCGGAAACATTTTTAAAAGTTCTTAGAAAATCAATTTGAGTTGGAATTTCGGTCATATAATTCCAGCTTTTATCACCATCACCTCTAATTTTGTATGTTGCATGTCCGATGTAAATAGCAGTATTAGGATTAGCATTTTCAGACCACCATTTTACCAGTTTAGAATAAGAAGCTCTTGTATTGTTCATGCTCCAATACAATTGAGGCAAGATATAGTCGATCCAATTTTGATCCATCCATAACATCGGATCTGCGTACAGATCATCATAATTTGATGTAGATTGTGTTTCAGAACCTCTTGGATCCTGAGATTTGTTTCGCCAAACCCCAAACGGACTAATTCCGAATTGAACCCAAGGTTTGCTTTCTTTTATAGTTGTAGAAATAGCGTGTACAAAGTTGCTCACATTTGCACGGCGCCAATCAGAAAGGCTTAAACCTGCTCCGTATTTTTTGTAAGATGCACTATCGTTAAATACTTTTCCAGGAACCGCGTAAGGATAAAAATAATCGTCAAAATGAATCGCGTCGATATCATATTTGTCTACAACTTCTTTTACCACTTTTGTTAAATGCGCCTGAACTTCTGGCAATGCAGGATTATAATAATATTTTCCACCGTATTCAATCATCCATTCAGGATGTTTAAAAAAGTCGTGTCCAGGACTTAAAAGATTTTTATTTAAATCGAAAGTAGCGCGATACGGATTTAGCCAAGCGTGAAATTCAAATCCGCGATTGTGCGCTTGTTCGATCATCCACTCTAAAGTGTCGTAATATGGGTTTGGAGCCAAGCCTTCTTTTCCAGTCAAAAATCTAGACCAAGGCGCAAATTCAGAAGGATAAATAGCATCGCCAACACTTCTAATCTGAACAATTACAGCATTATAATTTAGTTTTTTGTAAGCTTCTAAAATTTCAAGATAATCAGCTTTTTCTTTTTCTACGTTGTCTGTTGCTTTTTGTGGCCAGTCAATGTTTACGACTGTTGCAATCCAGACACCTCTAAATTCATTTTTAGGATGCGTTGTGCTTTCCTGAGAAACAGATTTCCATCCAAAGAAAATTAAAAATAGGAGAGAGTATAGTAAGTGCTGATTTTTATGCATTTCAATCTTTATTTTAACAAGAACCAAAAATAGGCTTAATTTTTTTTCTGCCACGAATTCACGAATTTTTTTTAATCAAAGTTTTTCCGCTACGAATTCACGAATCATTTTATATAATCCAAGTAAGTTAATTCGTTTAATTAATCATGTTTTTTCCGCATAGATTTTTAAATAAATTCGTGAATTCGTGGCTATCTTTAATCAGGGAAAGAAATTTTCCCCATTGTTACTGATGGAATTCCTTTTTGCGAACCAAAATTATAATTTCCGCCAGCAACAGTTTCATTGGCCAAAACAGCAAACAAAACGGCTTCTTTTGCATCGCCTGAAATTCCGAGAACATCGCTTTTTTCAAATTTACAAGATAACAATTCCTGTAACCAGCTCACCAATAACGGATTTCGTGCGCCACCGCCAGACATATAAATTGTAAACTCTTCGATTGGTGTTTTAGTATTTTCTACAACAAACAAAACCGCTTCTGCAATCGTTTCTGCACTCAGGCGTGTTAAAGTTGCCAGCAAATCTGATGCCGAAATATTCTGTAATCCTAATTTTACTAAAGCTGAATTTACAAAATCGTGATTAAATAATTCCTGACCAATCGTTTTTGGGAAACTTTGTTTGAAAAAAGGATCACCTTTTAATTCGCTTAAAAGTTCTTGATTTACCGTTCCTTGTTTAGCAATCTCTGCATCTTTGTCGAAGCTTTTTTCAGGAAAAAACTGTTTGGTGAAAATATCGATTAAAGTATTTGCAGTTCCGGTATCGGTTACAAAAACCTCCTCAGCATTTTGTGAAGCTGGCAAATAAGTAAAATTTGCAATTCCGCCCATGTTCAGCATAATTCGGTTTTCACCTTTTTTACTGAATAACAAATAATCGCCATAAACTGCCAAAGGCGCGCCTTCGCCACCTGCAGCAACATGTTTTTGTCTGAAATCTGATAAAGTGATAATTCCCGTTTTTACCGCAATATGATCGCCATCGCCTATTTGCAAAGTCGCGTTTGGAAATTTTTCCTGTTGATGCAAAAACTTTGGCGCATGCAAAACCGTTTGTCCGTGTGAGGCAATCAAATCGACTTCGCTTGCGGGAATATTCCATTTGCCAAGACAATCGTTGATCATTCCGGCATGCAGGTTTGCAATCCATTCGTTTAATAAAACCAAATGTTGAAAATCGATTGTTTTTTTAGCAAATACTTTTCTGATTTCAGTTTTAATATCGTCATTATAATCGATGGTTTCAAAGTGCTGGATTTTTACAACCGTATTTCCGCCTTCTCCCGAAACTTCGCAAAGCGCCAAGTCTAGTCCGTCAAGCGAAGTTCCTGACATTAAGCCTATTATTTTTCGAGTCTCTTTTTGAGCAATTTCGTAAAGAGCTTTTATATTTTTATTCATTTCAAGTAATCTTAAAAACGCAATTAATTTGGAAACGCTAAAATGGGATTATTTTACATATAAATTTATAAAAAAGGTAAATTATTGTTTCAAGTTGCAAGAATTAACAAAAATATGATTGGGATGAAATATTTATAGCGAAAATAATGAAGTTTAAAAGAGTCCGTCGGAATGAAATATTGATGTTTGAAAAATGCTCTTCTGTTGATACTCAATGTAGATAATCTGAAATGTTGAACTTTTAGGACGTTTAATAAGATGCAATAAAAGACTTCGAGTCCAATGCGTATGAAATTTTTGCTTTAAAAAAGTAAGAAAAAGAGATGTAAAAAAGAGTTTATATTTATATTTACGAAATTAAACGAATAAAAAAAGAAGAATAAATTTGTAAATAATAGTATTAAAAAAGTGTTTTTAAATGAAAAAGATATCTCTCTTAATGGCAATTGCTTTAATTTTTTTCTCATGTGATAAAAAGGCAAAAGAAAATCAAGACAATAAAACTTCAGAGTCGCAAACTACTGAAGAAGTTCAAAAAAAAGAAAATGCTTCGGCAGGCAAAATTAATATTGAAGACATTCCTTATTCAAATAGTGATCTTGGTGAATTTCCGTTTTTTACTCTTCCTAAAGGTTTAGTGAATCAAAACAAACCTTTACAAAAGAATTTCGATGTTTGTTTTTTTCCTGTTAATGGTATTATGACTCCTTTTGAAGGAAAGCTTTATAAAACAAATGTTGTTAGCGCCGAAAATGAGGAATTCTCTAAAATGTATTTTGAAAAAAGTCTTGAAGATTATCTAAGTTCTATTGGAGCTGTTAAGGTGTACGACGGAGAAATAACTGAAAGTGAATACAACCGATATCAAAAGCAAGACCCTAATAAAGGAAATGAGGGTGATATGGGATATGCCGATGAGCAAATTAAATTTTATGTAATTCGCACTAAGGATAAAGGAAATATCTATATCCAATTTTCAGCCAATAGTGCATCTGGAAAACTAAACATTCTACAGGAAGCAAATCTGAAACAGACTATTCAAAAAATTACAGCTGATGAAATTGTGAAAGATCTGTCTGAAAAAGGAAAATCTATTCTTTATATCAATTTTGAAATTAATAAAGCCGATTTGACAGAAGATGGAAGTAAAACAATAAATGAAATTTTTCTTGCGCTTAAAAAAGATCCATCGTTAAATATTTCAATTGAAGGGCATACAGATAATACTGGTGATGCTCAAAAAAATAAAAAACTTTCGTTAGATCGTGCAAATTCGGTAATGAATGCATTGGTTTCAAAAGGAATTAATAAATCAAAATTGACAGCAAAAGGATTTGGCTCTGAACATCCATTAGTTTCAAATGATTCTGAGGAAAATAAAGCAAAAAATAGACGCGTAGAATTAGTCAAAGTTAAATAAACAGCTTTCGAAGAAAAAAACAGAAACCCTCGATTTTTAAAATCGAGGGTTTCTCTTTTTAAATTTTACTCCAGCTCCAAATAAGGATTTAAAGTTTCAGCCAATTCATTGAGCCAGTAAAAGCTGTCTCTTAATTTGATGATTTCGCTTTGAAATGTTTCATGTTCGCTCAAAACGCATAAAGCGAGTGTAAAATTTACTTGCCTTAATGTTTTTGCCATTTCAACAGGATCGATTCTGTCGTTGAAGAAATTCAAAAGCTTGATTTCGGTTTGTTTTGAAATTGTGTTTGCATTCATAAAGTCGTAGTTTTAAAATAATAAAACCCTTGTAAATTAGTGGTTCTAACGCCTACGACAGCGCCACGGTCGTTTCCGATACCGTCCACATAATACAAGGGCAAAGCCTATTTAGTTCTTAAGGTCGTAGTTTAAGAGTTGTAAAAGTATCAAAAAAAACGACAAAAAGTAAGAAAAATAATATATTTTTAAAATTCACAAAGTAAAGTTACAGGGTATTTTTCTTCACGAAATATTTTCATATGATTATCAAGATCAGAAAATATGTTTTCAAATCTATCAAAAGAAGATTCATAACCATAACTTCCATCTTTTTTGAAACTTTCTTTAATTTTAAGTGCACCAATAACTTCAAATTTATCTTTAAAAGATATAATATCTCTATGAGTTACTAAATGATAGCAAAGTCCAAATAAAAAATTATCTTGATTAGCATATTCCCAAATTTCATCTACATTTGGTTGTTGCTCTAAAATGGTTTTCCAATTATAAGTTGAAGGAATTTTTCTGCCAGAAATGAAACAAGATTTTAAATCTTCAACAGTTGGCTTGTTTATGCCTTTATATGTTGTGACAGCCAAATCATATGAACATTGTCCTCTTTGTTGTGTAACTTTGGCGCAAATTACGGCATAATAATTATTGTCTGAAAGTTGGAAAGTTAACAAATCATTTGGCTGAAAATATAGATTTTTAATAATCCTGTATTTTTTTCTTTTTCTAACTTTTAAATTTGGCTGACTTATTTTCTTTAAAAGTTTATCAAGCTCTTTTTGTCTTTTTTTGCCTTCATTGGCATCGCATTCCTCAGTCCAGATTTTTACCCCAGCTTTTATTTCAATAACACGTTTTACTTCTTCAAGAATTTCTTCGGTTAATTCACCAATTTCCCAAAAAGCAAGTGCATAAGAAGTTACAAAAATTTCGTGATAGAAATCGGTATCGTCGCCATAATTTTCTATGATAAAAGGAATTTCTTTTTTAATGGTTTCTATAGTTGCGTCGCTGTCATATAAATCCATTATTGATTCGTAAGTATCTCGAGCTAAATCACCATCGATTATTTTTACGCCGTCTGTTGCCATTGTATTTTTGGAATTATTTTAAAAAGAAAATCAGGCTAAATATAAAAAGTTTTGGATATTTGTTTTTAATTATGATCGAAAAAATCTTAACCGACTACATTACATTTATTAGAAGCTTCGAAGCTTTATTAAAAGATAAATACCAAAAAGACATAAATCCATGTTCGTTTTCAATTACTTTCTTTGAAAGAGTAGGTTCAATTGAGGGGATTGAATATTATTTTCATGGAAGTGGATGCACCGCTAAAAAAGATGGAATTATTTATACTTATGATATTTCAATAAATGAAATTACTTTCACACAATGGGATCTTACAGAGCTTATTAGAACTCATCCAGAATATCAGAAACTAAATTATAGTGAAGATTATATCGAGTATGAACTTTACCAACTTATAAATAAAGGAATTTTAGAATGGTTGACTTTCGAAAGGATTGAAGGAAAGGCTTTTGGATGTGTTTTTAAATGTTATAGAGTTGTTCAGGAATCTTTTTTTCTTCAATAAACCTTCTTATGAAACCAAATGCCCTAGCCCTAATGGGAGCGGCATCCTTTTGTGGTGGGGTTCACCACAAAAGATATAGCGGACAGCAGGAAATAGCTTCTAATTAGAATTCCAAAAAAGAAATCCCAAATTCCAATTCAAAAACAATCTCAAAGAAAACCTTTGTCACTTTGTAACTCTGAACCTTTGAACCTAAAAAAATAACTATTTTTGTATTTCAAAAGAAAGCAAGAATGTCAATACTTAAGGATTTAGAGCAATTAGCCAGCGAACTCGAAGGCACACTTTTATACGATGATCTTCATAAAACACTTTATTCGACAGATGCGTCGGTGTATCGGATTCTGCCAAATGCGGTGGCTTTGCCTAAATCTACAGCTGATATTAGCAAGTTAATTCGCTTTGCGGGAAAACATAATATTTCGATTACGCCAAGAACTGCAGGAACTTCATTGGCAGGACAAGCGGTTGGAGACGGACTTGTGGTGGATGTTTCTAAACATTTTACCAAAATATTGGGTTACAATGCTGAGAAAAAAACGGTTACGGTTCAGCCAGGCGTTATCCGCGATGAATTGAATTTATTTTTGAAACCTCATGGTGTTTTCTTTGCGCCAATTACATCGACTTCAAACCGCGCCATGATTGGCGGAATGGTTGGAAATAATTCCTCTGGAACAACTTCAATTCGTTACGGTGTTACGCGTGATAAAATTGCTGAGGTAAAAGCGATTTTGAGCGACGGAACTGAAGTGGCTTTTGGCGAATTGACTTCAGCGGAATTTATCGAGAAAACCAAAGGAGATTCTTTAGAAAATAAAATCTACAAAAGCGTTTACGACGAACTTTCGGTAAAAGAAAATCAGGAAGAAATTATAAAAGAGTTTCCGAAACCAGAAATTCACAGACGAAATACGGGTTACGCTGTTGATATTCTATTAAAGTCAGAATTATTTGGCGGAACTGAACCCACAATAAACCTTGGAAAATTGCTTTGCGGAAGCGAAGGAACCTTAGCTTTTACAACCGAAATCACTTTAAAAGTTGACGATTTACCGCCACCTCACAGTATTATGGTGGTGGCGCATTATCATACGATTCAGGAATCTTTGGAATCTGTTGTGGTGGCTATGAAACATCATTTGTACACTTGCGAAATGATTGATGACACGATTTTGGATTGTACGAAAACGAATCGTGAACATATTAAAAACCGTTTCTTTTTGGTTGGCGAACCAAAAGCAATTATGCTTTTTGAAGTCGCTTCGCACACTTTAGAAGATGCCGAAAATCAAGCGAATGATTTAATTGCCGATTTAGAGAAACACAATTTTGGATATGCTAGCGTTAAGTTATTTGGAGCTGATATTGACAAAGCCAATGAATTGAGAAAAGCAGGTCTTGGACTTTTAGGAAGTATTGTAGGTGATGATAAAGCAGCTGATTCTATAGAAGATACAGCAGTAGAATTAAGCGATTTACCAGCGTATATTGCAGAATTTTCGGCAATGATGTTACGCCACGGACAAGAAGCGATTTATTACGCGCATGCGGGTGCGGGAGAATTGCATTTGCGTCCCGTTTTGAATTTGAAGAAAACGGAAGATCTAAAATTATTTAGAACCATTGCGACCGAAGTAGCGCATTTGGTAAAAAAATATAGAGGTTCGCTAAGTGGTGAACACGGCGACGGAATCGTGCGCGGTGAGTTTATTCCGTTTATAATTGGCGATAAGAATTACGAATTGCTGAAAAGAATCAAATTGGCGTTTGACCCGAATTCGGTTTTAAATATCGGGAAGATTGTCAACGCTTTGAAAATGGACGAAAATCATCGTGTAGTTTCGGGAAGGGTAGAACCAGATATTAAAACGTTTCAGGATTTCTCAGACAGTTTAGGAATTTTGCGTGCTGCTGAAAAATGCAACGGTTCTGGTGATTGCCGAAAAATGCCATCGGCAGGCGGAGCGATGTGTCCGAGTTATCGTGCAACTAGAAACGAGAAAGAAACGACTCGTGCGAGAGCAAATGCATTACGTGAATATTTGACATATTCTGAAAAAGAAAACAAATTTGACCAGAAAGAATTATACGAAGTTTTTGAGTTGTGTGTAAGCTGTAAAGCCTGCGCCAGCGAATGTCCAAGTAATGTGGACGTTGCGACTCTTAAAGCGGAATTTTTATATCAATATCAAAAAGCAAACGGATTTTCGACCAGAAATAAGATTTTTGCGAATAACGCCAAATTGAATAAAATGGGAAGTTTGTTTCCGTCGATTACGAATTTTATTTCGAATCAGTCTTTGGTGAAGAAAACAATGGGAATTGCGCCTGAAAGGCAAGTGCCGCTTTTGGCGAAAAAGACGTTTAGAAAATGGTATGAAAATAACAAACCTAAAAACGGAGATTTTACAAACGGACAATTGTATTTGTTTGTAGATGAATTCACGAATTATTACGACGTAAATATCGGAATTGATGCTTTTGAATTATTGACGAAATTAGGTTACGAAGTTTTAATCGTAAATCACGAAGAAAGCGGAAGAACTTATTTATCTAAAGGATTTCTGGAAGAAGCGAAAAAGATCACGGATATCAATATCAATATTTTCAAAGATTTGATTTCGAGCAATACGCCATTAATTGGAATTGAACCTTCGGCGATTTTGACTTTTAGGGATGAATATTTGCGATTGGCATTGGATAAAGAAAATGCAGAACGTATTTCGCAAAATGCTTTTACGATTGAAGAATTCTTCAAGAAAGAAATCATCGACGGAAAAATAACTCCAGATTCATTCTCAGATGAAGCGAAAGAAATTAAAATTCACGGGCATTGTCATCAAAAGTCATTAAGTTCTGTTGAAGCGACTTTCGCAATGCTGAATCTTCCTAAAAATAATACAGTTACGATTTACAATTCGGGTTGTTGCGGAATGGCGGGTTCTTTTGGTTATGAAAAAGAGCATTATCAAGTGAGTATGCAAATGGGAGAGGATACGCTTTTTCCAAAAGTGCGTAATACGGCCGAAAACGTAAAAATAGCTGCTGCAGGAACGAGCTGTCGTCATCAAATTTACGACGGGACAAAACGTGAGGCGCAACATCCGGTTAGTATTTTGAGAAACTGCCTTAAATTTTAGATTTTAGACTGTAGATTTTAGATTTTTTGCGACAGATTATTAAGATTAGAATGATTTTGTTTCACGCAGATTTGGCAGATTGAGCAGATTTAATTTTATTAAAGATTGGTGTAATCTTCTCACCAATAAAAATCAGCTATATCTGCTAAATCTGCGAGAGAAAAATATAAACACAGATAGAAAAAATAATTCGCGAATTCGTGGCGAAAAAAACTTCATCGAAAACAAAATCGTTTTATATATTTGAAATCAAGATAATTTTTGCATTATTTGCAAAATAAAACAAAAAGAACTGAATTAAATTAATTTATAACAGCAAAACATTATATGGCATTTTCAAGTTTATTCCGAAAGAAAACAGTACAGGATATTCTGAAGCAGGTTGCACAGAACGAAACAGACGGTCATAATGCATTAGGAAAACACTTGACAACTAGGGATTTAACGGCTTTTGGAATAGCGGCTATTGTTGGAGCGGGAATTTTTAGTACTATTGGAAAAGCCAGTGCAGATGGAGGACCAGCTGTAATTTTCTTATTCTTATTTACTGCTTTGGCGTGTAGTTTTGCTGCTTTTGCTTATGCAGAATTTGCTTCGATGGTTCCAGTTTCAGGAAGTGCTTATACCTATTCGTATGTTGCTTTTGGCGAATTAATTGCTTGGATAATTGGTTGGGCTTTAATCATGGAATATGCCGTTGGAAATATAACCGTCGCCATATCGTGGAGTGATTATTTCACGGGACTTCTACAAAGTGGTGGCATTCATTTACCACAATGGATTCAGATGGATTACCTAACTGCTTCAAACGGATTTAACGATGCCGAGGCCTTAATGCGTGGTGGTAAATCATTCGAAAATTTAAGTGTTGCTTTACAGCAAGCGCATACTGCTTGGACAACTGCGCCAACAATTGGATCTTTTCATTTCGTAACCGATATACCAGCATTATTCATCATTATTCTGATTACAGCTTTGGTTTACAGAGGAATGAAGGAATCTCGTAACGCCAGTAATTTAATGGTTGTAGTAAAACTTTGTGTGGTTCTTTTAGTTATTGCAGTCGGGATTTTTTATGTAGATACAGCAAACTGGGATCCGTTTGCTCCAAATGGTGTTAGCGGAGTTTTAAAAGGAGTTTCTGCTGTTTTCTTTGCTTATATTGGTTTTGATGCGATTTCGACCACTGCCGAAGAATGTAAAAATCCGCAACGTGATTTACCACGCGGAATGATGTGGGCAATTATTATTTGTACGATTCTTTATATAGCTATCGCTTTGGTTTTGACAGGAATGGTAAAATATCATGAATTAAATGTTGGAGATCCTCTTGCATTTGTTTTCGATAAATTAAATTTAAAATGGATGTCTGGAATTATTGCTGTAAGTGCAGTAGTAGCTATGGCGAGCGTTTTATTGGTTTTCCAGATGGGACAGCCACGTATCTGGATGAGTATGAGCCGTGATGGTTTATTGCCAAAGAAGTTTTCTACCGTTCACCCAAAATTCAAGACACCATCTTTCGCAACTATTGTTACAGGATTTGTAGTAGCAGTTCCAGCGTTATTCTTAAACCTGACAATGGTAACCGATTTATGTAGTATCGGAACTTTATTTGCTTTTGTGTTGGTTTGTGCTGGAGTTTTAGTTTTACAAAACAAACCTGAAATTCCAAGAGGAAAATTCAAAACACCTTATATCAATTCAAAATTTATTCTGCCAGCTTTAATGATTGCAGGATTGTATTATGCTTTTGCTTTCAACAATAAAGCTACAATGGCGTTTATTAATAACGATCCGCAGATTTACGATGCAACATCAATTGTGACTTCTTTAGATAAATCAGAATCAGAGCAGGTTTTTAACTATTTAGAGAGTATCGAAGTAAACAATAAAACAGCTGAAACTTCAGATTTAGAACATTTATTGGGACAATACCAAGACGACGAAGTAAAATATGCTGAGGTTGTAAAAGGATTGCCAATTGCTGATTCTGCAAAATATGAGTCAGGATTTAGCTTATTCAAACACAAAATTCCAATGTGGATATTCTTATTGGTTTTGGTTGGATTAGCTGTTTGGGCTTTCAGAAAAAATCTGTCTTTAATTCCGCTTTTAGGATTAATCTGCTGTCTGTATATGATGGCCGAATTAAGCGTTTGGAACTGGATTTATTTTACAGTTTGGTTAATAATCGGATTGCTGATTTATTTTGGCTACAGTCGAAAAAATAGTAAATTGAATACTGAAAATATAGTTTAAAAAGTAAAATTTTTATAGAAAAGCCGTTCTGAGTACTTCATAACGGCTTTTTGTTTTTTGGATTTTTTATAGAAATATTCTTATGTTTTAAAAACACTTTTCCTTAAGTTTGTTTTCAGTAAAATTTTAAATTTAATTAGTAATACATGGGTTTTCTCGATAAAATATTGGGCAAAAAAGAAGCTTTAATACAATCTAATGCTGATTTTTGGAATTGGTTTTTAAAACATGAAAAAGAATTTTTTAAAATTGTAAAAGACAGACAAAACATCCATCAAGATTTTTTTGAAAAACTGGCGCCAAAACTGGATGAAATTCACAGCGGAATTTATTTCTTGACAGGAATGTTAGACGATAACACAGTCGAGTTAATCTTAACGCCGGACGGAGCAATTAGAAATATTTATGCAATTGAAGAATTGGTAAATGCAGCTCCTAAAATTGAAGGCTGGAAAATTACGGCATTAAAACCAGCATCGGATATCAAAGATATAGGAATCGATTACGAAGGATTCCAATTCAATAAAGACAATTTGAGATTTTATCCAAATATTCATGAAGGATATCCAGACGAAATAGACTTAACAGTTATTTATGATGATTTCGTTGAAGAAAAACGTCAAGCTATAGTAAACGGTGTTTATATTTTCTTAGACAATTATTTAGGAGAACTGCATTCTGTTACTTTGATTGATAACATGAAAATAAATGGTTCTAATGCTATTTCGGAAGAATTAATTCCGATCGAAAAATTAAAAGATTACCTGATTTGGAGAGAAAAGGAATTCGTTGAAAAATACGAAGGCACGAGGCATAATACAGAAAATGACAGCTACGCTAATTTTGAAGGTAAAAAACAAGATGGCTCAATAGTTTTAGCTTTAATCAATACAACACTTATTCAGTGGGATAAAAAAGCATCACACCCATGGATTTTTATTGTGACAATTCCGTTTGACGACTGCGATAATGGCGGACTTCCAGATGAAAAAACCTATAAATTATTAGATAGTATTGAAGAAGAAATAATACAAATTTTGCCAGATTCTGATGGATATTTGAATATCGGGAGAGAAACAGCTGACAATAAAAGAGAAATCTTTTTTGCTTGTAAAGATTTTAGAAAACCAACCAAAGTTGCCGATGACTTAATCAAAGAATACGATGGCGTTTTTGAAATTAGCTACGAAATTTATAAAGACAAATATTGGCAAACATTTAGACATTTTGAGTCAAGATAAAGTACAAAAAGCCGTTTTGAAGTTATTCAGAACGGCTTTTTAAATTAAAGTAATCTTATTTTTTTACAATCTTTTGCATAGTTTCTACGCCATTTTCTAGACGAATAGTAATAAAATACAATCCAGAACTTAGACGGCTTACATCAATAGTGCTAGTATTAGATTTTCCTTCCTGAACGATGCTTCCTTGTGCAGAAATTATGGTATACTCACTTATTGCAATGGTAGAGTTTACTTGCAAGGTCTGGCTTACAGGATTTGGATAAAGGCGTACAGCAAAGGTTTCTTCTTCTTTTTGGGTATCGGCATTAATTGCCATTTTTGAGGTAGTTGATCCCCATGTGTAAGAGTAGCCATCAGTTTTATTTAGCAAGTCGGCAGTTTGATTTGCTGAACCGCTTGAGCCATTATTGAAAATTACATTTATAGAAGTTGGTCCCGAAATGGTGTATTTGTAAAAACCATTTGTATCGGCTGTCATTGTTACGCCTGGCCACGTTGTATTAGCAACACTTCCTGTTGGAACAGCATTCCAGTAATGTACTTTTGGAGCGCCTGTCCAGTTTGTTGGAGGTTTAAAATAAACAGTAAGCGTTGGAACGGCAGCAAAAGTGTAAACTTCTGTTTTTACAGATGAAGCTACTCCCGCTAAGTTGACCACAAATGCTTTTAAAGTTGTATTTGCCGTAAAAGCAAATGATTTACTTCCAATTGCCGACGTAGAGCTTGTAGTAGGAGTTGTTCCATCTAAAGTATAATACAAAGTTGAAGTCGTTTCATTTGCCGTTAGAATAACATTAACAGTCGTTCCTGTTGTAAATGTTCCGCCAGGTTTAGAGTTTGTAAAATCTGGAGCAATAACAGGACATCTATTGGCTGGTTCACCACTTAGCCAACCAGAATCATAAAATTTAATTCCTGCGGTAGTGCTTAAATCTCCAGTTTTTAAATTTCCATCATTAAACAATAAATTGGAAGCGCTTACTGTTGACGGAAAAGTATATTTATACCAATCTCCGCAATCTTGAGTCATTGCAACTCCGGGATAAGTTACAGCAGGGGCAGTTCCTGTTGGTGACCAATAATAAATTTTAACAGCAGAATTCCAATTAGCTGGTTTTTTGAAATATACAGTAAAAGCAGCTGCGGTACTAAAAGTATATGTTTCTGTTTTTATGGCAGAATTAATTCCTGCGGCATTTTTGACAAAAGCTTTGAGCGTTGTTGTGCTGTTTATTGCAATTGTTTTTGAACCCACAGAAGATGAGGAAGCTGTAGTTGGAACTGTTCCGTCAAGAGTATAATAAATTACCGAAGCACTTTCGTTTGCTGTTAAAGTTACGTTTAAAGTGGTTCCTGTAGTAAAATTTCCTCCTGCTTGCGAAAATGTAAAATCGGGGGCGACAGAAGGGCATCTATTTGCTGGTTCACCGCTTAACCAGCCATTATCATAAAATTTGATTCCACCAGTTGCATTTAAATCACCCGTTTTTAACGAACCATCATTAAATAATAAATTGGAAGCGCTTACCGTAGATGGAAAAGTGTATTTGTACCAATCTCCACAATCCTGAGTCATTGCAACTCCTGGATAAGTTACTGCAGGAGCGGTTCCTGTTGGCAACCAATAATATATTTTTACAGCAGAATTCCAGTTGGCAGGTTTTTTAAAATAAACTGTAAATTCAGGAATTGCACCAATAGTATACGTTTTGGTGACAATATCAGATTGGTTTCCATCCTTGTCTACTGCAAAGGCTTTTATAGTTGTAGTTTGTGTAATATTAATAGTTTTTGTAGACTCAGCAACTGCCGAAGTTAGAGTTGGAGTAGAACCATCAAATGTATAATACAATTTAGGTTTTGGGTCTGTGCTATCTGTTGCTGTAATGGTAACATCTATAGCTGTAGTTGAGTTTCCAGCTTCTGGAGTAAAAGCGATTTTTGGAGCAACATCTAAATTTTTCCCAACCCAAACATGCTGAATTTTAGATTTAGTGGTATTTCCTTTTTTATCGGTTACTTCGACATAGTAGTCTAATAATTTTTCTGATATTCCTGCAATTTCAGCAGAATATTGATTAGCAATTACATCTGGAAGCATGTATAAATCTGCCTGCGGATTATTGGTAACATTTCCTTTCGGGAATACTCGTTCAGCCATTGGCAGCGTTATCCAGCTTCCTACTTCATTACCACCCGCATATGTTTCATTTTGATTGGAGTTAAGATTATTTTTTCCATCGGCATCAATTCTATATTTTAATTCTGCCTTTTCAATACCGCTCACATCATATGCAAAAGTATAGACAGTAAAATCTGCAGAGTTTAAGAAATCTTTGTAAGCGTAAGGCGCTCCATATCCTTTTTCGCCAGGATTGTACGGCCAGCGTTGCGGAATAAATACAGATGGTTTTGTATTATCTACTCCAGGATGAGCATCCAAAGTAGGTTTTGCAAATTGTACGCATCGATTAACAGCAAGTGTCGTTTTTATTTCAAGATCTTCTGCTAATCCATAATAAGCATTTCCACTGTCATAGCCCGCCATTAAGAAATGCCATGCTTTTTCAGCAGGACTTATAGCCGATGTCGGGTTTACAATCTCGCTCATTCTTAAATTGCTTCCTTCCAGTTGCTCGGCCATAATAGCATGATTTTCTCCAGCTGTTGTTATAGCTTGATTCATCATATCTTCAGTCCATCCATTTGGGTTGAATTTTTTTGAAACTGGATCAAAGAAAGGCCATAACCAATTGGTAAACTGTGGATGTCCAAAATCGCCATCGGCATTTACCCATGCACCATCTTCAACGTGCACAACTGCCGATTCGGGAACTGGATTATCATATAAATATTGCGGAATCGTAGTTGCAATATTCCCATTGGCAGATGATGCGTGAGAGAATCCTGTTACCGATTCGTTGTAATAAGACGATCCGCCACCCCAAGCATTATCGCCATCATGAGCAAATAATACAAGTGGAGGTCGAGGTGAAGTGGATGCCTTTGCAACAATTGGCGCAATTAAAGAAGTGCCAATTGTGGCATATCCATCTTCGTAGCTTTCATAATCAGCCATTGGGACTACCGTGATTTTATATTCCTGAGCAGTTTCTGGATCAACATATTTTGCTTTGTAAGGAAGATAAGAGTATGGCACAGCAAACTGTCCGCCACGAGCATCTTTCTGAGCAGAAAACCAAGTACCACCAAGAGTTTCTACCTGATCTGCTTTATTTGGAAGATCACACATAGTTCCGCCAGAACCATACTTTATAGGATAATCGGCCAAGGTTCTCGATAAATGGCTATTTGCAATTACAGACCATTCTATACCACATTCTGTAAGGGTTTTTATAATTCTTTCAGAAAAAGCACATTCTGCTGGCCAATATCCTTTAGAATCATGAGATCCAAATAATTGAGCGCTATAATATTGATGTGCTTTTATTTCTTTCTTCAAAGCTTCGTCGCTTAACAAAGGAGAAAGTGCATGATGCATCGTAAAAGAAACTACTTCCATACGAGAAAATCCGCCAGAAGTTTTCCAAGCTTTTGCATCTTTAATATTCTGTGTCCAAGAATTCGAATAGCCCCATTGATTTGCTTGGGCCAATTCGTTAACATTTTCCATCAAAGAACCGCCATAAGTAATTTGTGCCCCAGCTTTGGCCAAATCGCGAATCGAATTAATAGCATTTTTTGGCGCAAATTGATAGGCAGCAACTCGATCGCCTGCTCCAAAAATTTCTTCAAGATTGTTTGTTGGGTGAGCCAGTCCGTTTTTGTCATTATTAGCACCAGACATTTTTAAATCTTGAGACTCTTTTACGATTTGGTATCGGTTTGGATTTTTTTTGCTCACATCTCCCCAATAAGTTGGCTGGTGCAAATGCCATAAATAAGAAGTGTTTACTTGCGCCTGCAGAAATGCAATGGGGAAAAAAAGCAGGGTGTAAAATAAAAGTAGGTTTTTCTTCATAATTTCATTTTGTTTAGTTAAGTGGTTAAATTTTTGATAAAAGTATATTTTATTAACATTGAAAATATATAATAATTTGTAATTCAATTACTACAACGTTTTAGTGTTTAAAACTTTATCTGAAATAATGAGTTAACAAACTTTAATCATAAAATTTGTTAGGTTTTAATAAGAAATCTGTTTTTTGTGTTTTTAAGTTGTTGTAAATGAGTTTGTAAATAAAAAAATCCGCTAGAGAGATCTCCAGCGGATTCAAACAAACTAATAAAAAATGTGCAAATTTATTATAGAGGAATGTTTTGTTTTTATAGTGAATGTTTTTCTCGCGCAGATTGTGCAGATTTAGCAGATTATCATTGTAGATTTCGATAATGCATCGGCATAATTCGCCAAATCTGCGTGAGAAAAGTTTTTAATGAATCTCTTTAATAGCTTCCTTACGAACCTTTCCAGCATTCAAAATTCCAAGTTCAACCATACATTGTTTCATCATTTGGTAAGTGCGGTCAATATCATTATCCAAACCAATAGAAAAACGAATTAAACCGTCTGTTAATCCCATTTCTTTCTGTTCTTCCAATGGAATTTCGCTCGAAGTTGAGGTTCCAGGCGCACTAAAAAGCGTTTTGTAAAAACCTAAACTAACAGCCAAATAACCTAAATTGCGTTCCTGCATCAATTCCATTAATTCATTTGCTTTTGCTAAAGTTCCGACATCAATTGTCAGCATTCCCCCAAAACCATATTCAGGATTAATCATCGTTTTGTACAATTCGTGACTTGGATGGCTTTTTAAACCCGGATAAACCGTTTTTAAACCGTCTTTCTCAAACTGATCAGCCAAAAAATGCGCATTATGACTGTGCTGTTTGATTCTAATATGAAGTGTTCTCAAGTTTTTCATGACACTTGCCGAACGCAAACTATCCATTGTTGGCCCCAAAAGCATACTCGCTCCAGAATTTACATTCTTCAATGAATTAATAAATTCTTTAGAAGCACAAGTTACTCCGCCAACCGTATCACTGCTTCCGTTAATATATTTGGTCAAACTATGAATGACGATATCAGCGCCTAATTTTGCAGGAGAAACAGATAAAGGAGAAAATGTATTATCGACCACCAGTTTCAAATTATACTTTTTAGCAATTTGCGCCAAACCAGCAATATCAGCCACTTCAAGTAACGGATTGCTAACTGTTTCGCAATACAAAACTTTGGTTTTAGAAGTAATCGCAGCTTCTACAACGTCTAGTTTAGTGATATCAACAAAGCTTGTTTCAATTCCGAATCTTGGTGTAAAGTTTTTAAGGAAAGCATAAGTTCCACCATAAATAGTTCTGCTCGAAACAATATGGTCGCCCGCACCGCACAATTGCAAAAGAGTAGGAGTGATTGCGCCCATTCCCGAAGCCGAAACATTTGCCGTTTCTGTTCCTTCCATCGCCGCTAAAGCCTGGTCTAAATATAAATTACTTGGAGACGAATGGCGCGAATACAAATAACAGCCTTCCATGTTACCTTCAAAAGTATCAAACATAGTTTTGGCCGAAAGAAAAGTATAAGTCGAAGAATCAGAAATCGACGGATTCACACCGCCAAATTCACCAAAGTACTGCAAATCTTGAATTTTATCTGCTGGGTTGAAGTTTTTCATATTAGTTAGTTTTTTTGTTTTGTTTGCTTCGTCCATTCGGCTTTCAGCCTCGGGTCAAGTTTCAGGCTTCAAGTTCCAACAACCTGAAACTTGAAGCCTGAAACTTGAAACGGATAGCAGGGCTAGGGCATCCATTTTCAAAAGAAATTCTATTCAAAATAAGATCTAATAAGAAAATTAATCAACTGCTAGTTTAATAATTAGATTTTAAAACTATAAATATGATTTTATAATGATTTTTAATCTAAATTTGATTCTAAAATTGCAATTCAGTAGATTTTATTTCTTTTTAATAGCCATCAACTATCAACCAAAAACCATCAACTAAAAATGACTTTAGACGCTACAGATAAAAAACTCTTGGTTTTACTTCAAACCGATAGTAAAAAAACAACCAAAGAATTATCCTTAAAACTAGGTCTTTCTGTTACAGCAGTATATGAAAGAATCAAGAAATTAGAGCGCGAAGGCATAATAAAAAACTATGTTGCCTTAGTCGATAAATCTAAAATTGAGAAAGGTTTTGTGGTTTTCTGCCACTTAAAATTGATCCAGCACACTAAAGAATTCTTAACTAAATTCGAAAGCGAAGTCATTAAACTCAACGAAGTTTTGGAGTGCCATCACGTAAGTGGTGATTACGATTATATTCTGAAAGTCTTAGTAAAAGATATGGAGGCGTATAGAGAGTTTTTAGTCACAAAATTAACGTCATTACAGCATATTGGAAGTACACAAAGCATGTTTATGATTAGTGAAGTGAAGAACTCTACGGTTATTTCTTTTTAAGGAGTTACAAAGGTTCAGAGTTACAAAGGTTCAAAGGTTTTTTTGTAGAGACGCACTGAAGTGCGTCTAACGTCCAGTTTGTCATCCTGAGGAACGAAGGATCACACACGGAACTCTACAAAGATTGGTGATTTTGCATGTGGAACTTCTAGTGTGATTCTTCGTTCCTCAGAATGACAAGCTTGCATATAAACTTTGCGGCGCTGCTCCCGATAGTCATCGGGATTGCGGGATTATACAATCTTAACATTCTTTTCTACTAAAACAGGCTAATATTTCACACAAAAAACATTGAAATTTAAACCTTAAACAGAACTTTATTGCTTAATTTTGTAACCGCTAAAATAAAAACAAATTACTATGAGTTCATTTGACGTAGTCATTATAGGTTCAGGTCCTGGAGGATATGTATCAGCAATTCGTTGCGCACAATTAGGTTTCAAAACTGCCATTGTAGAAAAATATAATTCATTGGGTGGAACTTGCCTTAACGTAGGTTGTATTCCTTCAAAAGCATTATTATCTTCTTCTCATCATTATGCTGAAATTGCTCATTTTGCAGATCACGGAATTGAAGTTTCAGGAGATGTAAAAATCAATTTAGAGAAAATGATCGCACGCAAACAAGCTGTTGTAGATCAAACAGTAGGTGGAATCAACTACCTAATGGATAAAAATAAAATTACTGTTTTCAATGGTTTAGGTTCTTTCGTAGATGCAACTCACATTGCTATTGCAAAAGCTGACGGAACGTCTGAAACTATCGAAGCAAAATATACTGTAATTGCTACAGGATCAAAACCATCTTCTTTACCATTCATCAAAATTGATAAAGAAAGAATCATCACTTCTACTGAAGCTTTAGCTTTAAAAGAAGTTCCAAAACACTTAGTTATCATTGGTGGTGGAGTTATCGGAATCGAGCTTGGACAAGTTTACTTACGTTTAGGAGCTCAGGTTTCTGTAGTTGAATTCATGGACAGAATCATTCCTGGAATGGATGGTGCTCTTTCTAAAGAATTGACTAAAGTGTTGAAAAAACAAGGAATGAAATTCTACGTTTCTCACAAAGTAAAATCAGTTGAAAGAAACGGTGATGCTGTTGTAGTTCAAGCTGAAAATGCAAAAGGAGAAACAATCACACTTGAAGGAGATTATTCATTAGTTTCTGTTGGTCGTCGTCCTTATACAGACGGATTAAACGCTGACAAAGCTGGAGTGAAAATTTCAGATAGAGGACAAGTTGAAGTAAACGATCATTTACAAACTAACGTTCCGAATATCTATGCAATCGGTGATGTTGTTCGTGGAGCGATGTTAGCGCATAAAGCAGAGGAAGAAGGAGTAATGGTTGCTGAAATTTTAGCAGGTCAAAAACCACATATCGATTACAACTTAATTCCTGGTGTAGTTTACACTTGGCCAGAAGTTGCAGCAGTTGGACAAACTGAAGAGCAATTGAAAGCTGCAGGAGTGAAATACAAATCTGGAAGTTTCCCATTCAAAGCTTTAGGACGTGCAAGAGCAAGTGCTGACTTAGACGGATTCGTAAAAATCTTAGCTGATGAGAAAACAGATGAGGTTTTAGGAGTTCACATGATTGGAGCACGTACAGCAGATTTAATTGCTGAAGCGGTTACTGCAATGGAATTTAAAGCTTCTGCTGAAGATATTTCAAGAATGAGCCATGCGCACCCAACTTTCGCGGAAGCGGTAAAAGAAGCAGCTTTAGCAGCAACTGAAAATAGAGCTTTACACGTATAATTTTTGCGTTGAATCATATTTAAAACCGTCAGAGCAGTCTGGCGGTTTTTTTATGCAATATTTTTAAGCGTTATATAATATAATAATCAAAAATAATTTTGTAAATTAGATGTGTAGTTCAGGTGCTATCTTTATGATAATTAAAAAGATAGTGTTATGAAAACTAAATATGTAGTTCCAGTTTTGATTGGAGCAGGAATCGGAATCGCGTTGTACTCATGCGGAGGAGGAATTCCAAATAAAGCAAAAGCTGTAACAAACTTTGACAGCGCAAAATATCTCGGAAAATGGTATGAAATTGCCAGATTAGATTACAAATGGGAAAGAGATTTGAACAATGTAACTGCCGAGTATTCTTTGAACGAAGATAAAACTATAAAAGTCGATAATAAGGGCTATAATGTCAAAAAAGACAAATGGGAACAAAGTGTCGGGAAAGCTAGATTTGTCAAAAAGGACAATATTGGTATGCTGAAAGTCTCATTTTTTGGTCCTTTTTATTCTGGTTACAATGTCGTAGCAATCGATCCTGATTACAAATACGCACTTGTAGCTGGAGAAAATTTAAAATACATGTGGATACTTTCTAGAGAAAAAACAATTCCAGAAAGTATAAAAGCAGACTTTCTTATCAAAGCTCAGGAAATTGGGTATAAAGTAACCGATCTAGTTTGGGTAAAACATGATAAGACAAATTAAAAATAAAAAGTCCGTCAGTGTTATATCTGACGGACTTTTTATTTTGAGTCAAAAGATGTTTAGGCAGTAAAAACACTTTTGTAATTATCCCAGTATCTGTAGATCAAGAATAAATTTCCTAGAAAAAGAAGAGCCGCAATAGGCAAGCCATCTGGCGTAAGGAAATAATTGATAAACAAAATATTTACCGTAATCGGTAAGATCAAGATGTTTGCTAAAGTTACATAACGCCCAGTTACAAATGCAATTCCACAAAGCAATTCGATAGATTTTGCTAGAGGCATTAAATACGTAGAAGCCATTAAACCAACATTAAAAGCTTTAAAGTCTCCTGTAGTTTCTGGTTCAGGCATAAGGTGGAAAAAATAACTGATAGAGGCGAAAAGCAGCAAAAGACCGATTAAAACGCGGACAATAATTGTGGCAATTTTCATAATACTTAGGATTTTTTAAGGGTTAAAAAATATAATTAAGTTATTGGAAAAGATGCAATCTAAAGCTCAAACGAGAATCTCAAATTATTTTTTTTGAGGTTCTTTTTTAAGGATTTTACAATCAAATTAATGCTGTTTTAGGATTAATCTAAATGTATATCAAATATAACGAATTTTTTCTTATAAAAAGTATCTGTTTTTAACAGTTTTGTAATGCAATTCAAAACGTTGGATTATTTTTTTGTTTTCTGCTAATGAAATAATTTTGTCGTAATTTTGACCTTTAAAATTACCATTTTTGAGAGTTTCCATCCGTAAAAATATTGCCAATCCGAAACTGTTTAAAGAACAGCTTTTAAGTTGGGCGCAGCAATTTCGCGAAGTCGTTTTTTTAGACAGTAATTCTTATCCGCAGCAGTATTCTAGTTTCGACTGCATATTCGCAGTAGATGCTTTTACGTCTTTAAAAACAGATTATTACAATGCTTTTGAAGATTTAAAACAATATCAGCAAAACACAAAAGACTGGCTTTTTGGATATCTTTCTTATGATTTAAAGAATGATATTGAAAATCTTCAGTCAAATAATTTTGATGGTTTGGACTTTCCTGACTTGTTTTTCTTTCAGCCTAAAAAAGTTTTTATTCTAAAGGGAAATGAACTCGAAATTCAATATTTAATGCTTTGTGATGATGAGGTTGAAGAGGATTTTAATGAGATAGTCGAAAGTCAAACTGAAACATTTGTCACACTGAGCGGAGTCGAAGTGAAGCAACGTATTTCGAAAGAATTGTACGTTGAAAAAGTAAATAAAATGCTTCATCATATTCATATTGGGGATATGTACGAAGCAAATTTCTGTATGGAATTTTATGCCGAAGATGCTGTTATAAATCCGTTAGAAAAGTTCCAGAAATTGAATGAAATTTCACAAGCGCCTTTTTCAGTTTTCTTTAAAAATTACAGACAATATTTGCTTTCTGCTTCACCAGAGCGATATTTGAAAAAAGAAGGAGATAAGATTATTTCACAACCAATCAAAGGAACTTCTAAGCGTTTTGCAGATCCGATTGAGGATGAAAAATCAAAGAATATTTTGGCTTCTGATGCTAAAGAACGAGCTGAAAATATTATGATAACCGATTTAGTTCGAAATGATTTGTCGCATACGTCTCAAAAAGGTTCGGTTGAGGTTGAAGAACTTTGTGGGATTTATTCGTTTTTACAAGTGCATCAGATGATTTCTACTATAACTTCAAAATTAGATCCGCAATATTCTGCAGTAGATGTTTTGAAAACAACATTTCCAATGGGAAGCATGACAGGAGCTCCAAAGATTTCAGTTATGGAAATTGTCGAAAAAATAGAAGAAACCAAAAGAGGATTATATAGCGGTGCGGTTGGTTATTTTACTCCAGATGGCGATTTTGATTTTAATGTTGTAATCAGAAGTATTTTATACAATCAGGAAAATAAATATATTTCTTTTTCGGTTGGAAGCGCTATAACATCACTTTCAATTCCAGAAAAAGAATACGAAGAATGTTTGCTGAAAGCAAAGGCAATGCACGAAGTTTTGCAGTAATTTTTGTTTGCCACGAATTCACGAATTTTTTCTTCAATTCGATAAAAAAAAATATAGCCACAGATTAAAATGATTAAAAAATCTGTGAGAATCTTTTTATCCCGATAGCTATCGGGAGAGGCAAAAAAAAGAATTCGTGAATTCGTGGCAGAAAAAAACAACGCTTAACATTTCGTTTAAAAATAGATCGAATTTAATTTTTTACTTTTATCAGATGTTTTCAAAATTTCAAAATCATATCGTTTCAAGATTTGCCTTTTTAGCCGAAAAAAAACTTTTTCTGGCTGTAAGCGGTGGACTAGATAGTATGGTTTTGCTGCATTTAATGAATCAATTGCCTTATGAAATTGCGGTTTTGCATTGCAATTTCCAGCTTCGCGGATTAGAAAGTTTTGGAGATCAGGAATTTATTAAAAAGTATTGCGATCAGAATAATATCCCGATTTTTACGACTCATTTTGATACAGAAGCTTTCGCTAAAGATTACAAACTCTCTACGCAAGTTGCTGCACGGGAACTTCGTTATAGTTGGTTTTATGAATTATTAGAAGAAGAAAACTTCGATTATATTCTAACTGCACATCACGCCGATGATAATCTAGAAACTTTTATCATCAACTTAACTCGCGGAACTGGTTTAGAAGGTTTAACTGGAATTCCGGAACAAAACGATAAAATTATTCGTCCGTTGCTTCCTTTTTCGAGAGAAGAAATTTTGAAATATGCTCAGGAAAACAATATTGAATGGAGAGAAGACAGTAGTAATGCTTCAACTAAATATCTGAGAAATAAAATCCGTCATAATTTGGTTCCTGTTTTAAAAGAAATCAATCCGAATTTTTTGGATGCTTTTCAGAAAACACAATCTTTTCTTCAAGAATCAAAAGAAATGGTTGAAGATGCATCAATCATGATTTATCAACAGGTAGCAAAAGAAGTTGGTGATGATATTCATTTTGATTTAAAACAGCTAAAAAAACTTCCTAATTATAAATCGTATTTATACCAATGGCTGAAAGAATTTGGTTTTTCGGCATGGAATGATATTTATGATTTGGTTGAAAGCCAATCTGGGAAACAGGTGTTTTCAGAAGAATTTAGATTACTGAAAAATAGAGAAATATTGATTTTGAGTCCGCTTGTTGAAATCTTAGAAAAAGAAGAATATGAGATTGATGCAAATGAGACAGAAGTTAATTTTCCCTTAAAAATGAGTCTTTGTAACGTAGGTCACACAACATTCGGCTCAAATAAAGTTATATTTGTCGATTCCGATAAAATCCACTACCCTTTGATATTACGTAAATGGAAAGAAGGAGATGTTTTTCAGCCTTTTGGAATGCGTGGAAAGTCAAAAAAAGTTAGTAAACTTTTTAAAGATGAAAAGCTGTCATTGATCGAAAAGGAAAAAACATGGATTTTATGTTCTGATAATCAAATAGTCTGGGTAGTCGGAATGAGACAGGATGAACGTTTTAAAATAGAAAAAGCCACAAATAAAATACTTAAAATAGAATTACAATAATGAACTTTACTCAAGCCCATCAGTCGATAACTTCGAAAAGTATCTGGAATAAAATCAATGTTTTTTTACTCTTTTTCTTTTTTGCATTAGCAAGTAACGCTCAAATTTTAGAACCAGTAAAATGGACTTCTAAAATGGAGAAAAAAGGAGATAAAGTTATTTTGATTTTTGATGGAACGATCGAAAAAGACTGGCACATGTATTCTCAGTTTACGCCAGATGGCGGACCACTTGCTTTGGAAATTTCGTTTAAAAACCAAAAAGGAAATTACGAGTTAGTTGGAAAAGCAAAAGAAGGCAAAACAAGAACAGCTTTTAACGATGTTTTTGGTGTAGACGAAACTTTCTTTGAAGGCAAAGCACATATCGAACAAGAGATAAAAATCATAAACCCAAATTTAAAAACGGTTGATGTAGAGTTTGATTTTCAAGTTTGTAAAGAAGTTTGTATCAATTCAAATAAAAAATTCTCAATTGCAGTACCTTCAACTTTTAAAATGGATGAAGTTCCAGTTGTAGCAGAGGCAAAATTAGACGAAACAAAAGTTGTTGGTTTGGCGGTTGATACTGTTAAAAAAGAAGAAGCCGTACAGCCAAAAGTAGAGAAAACGGCTGAAACTGCAAAAGAAGAAATTCCTGTATCAGCGCCGACAAGAAGTTTATGGTCAATCTTTTTTCTTGCATTTTTAGGTGGTTTTGCCGCTTTATTTACACCTTGTGTTTTTCCAATGATTCCAATGACGGTGAGCTTTTTTACTAAACAAAGTAAAACTAGAGCAAAAGGAATTAGAAATGCGATTTTTTATGGACTTTCAATTATCGCTATTTATGTAGTATTAGGTTTGCTTGTAACTAAGATTTTTGGGGCCGATGCTTTAAATGCGTTATCTACAGATGTTTGGTTTAATTTAGTTTTCTTCATTATTTTGGTCATTTTTGCAACGTCGTTTTTAGGAGCATTTGAAATTATGCTTCCAAATTCGTGGGCAAACAAAGCAGATCAACAAGCCGATAAAGGTGGTATCATAGGTATATTGTTTATGGCTTTGGCATTAGCTATTGTTTCATTTTCGTGTACAGGACCAATTGTTGGGACGCTATTAGTTGACGCAGCTTCAAACGGAGGAATTGCTCCAATTGTTGGAATGTTAGGATTCTCTTTAGCATTAGCGCTTCCGTTTATGTTATTTGCAATGTTCCCAGGATGGTTAAACTCTTTGCCAAAATCTGGAGGATGGCTAAATACTGTAAAAGTGGTTTTAGGGTTTTTAGAATTGGCTTTAGCATTCAAATTCTTATCAAATGCCGATTTGGTTTTACAATTGCATTTCTTAGAAAGAGAAGTATTTATCGCAATCTGGATTGCTATTTTCGGAGCAATGACGTTGTATTTGTTCGGAAAAATTACTTTGCCTCACGATAGTCCGACGAATCATATTTCTGTTGGAAGATTGTATTTAGGATTATTGACATTAGTATTTACGATGTATTTAATTCCTGGACTTTGGGGAGCGCCTTTAAAATTAATTAGTGCATTCCCGCCGCCGCCGCAGTATAGTGAAAGTCCGTTTGGAGTGGGAGGATCAAGAAACGGAGCAGTTTCTTCAGAATCTATTAAAGGACTTCCAGCGGGAGCAGAATTAGGGCCGCACGGAATTATGGTTTTCCACGATTACGAAGATGGTTTAGCTTACGCAAAAGAAATCAATAAGCCAATTATGCTCGATTTTACAGGTTATGCTTGCGTAAACTGTAGAAAAATGGAAAATAATGTTTGGTCAGAGCCAGCAATTCTGCCGATTCTTAAAAATGATGTAGTTTTAATTTCTCTTTACGTTGATGATAAACGTGAATTGCCAAAAGAGAAACAATTTACAACAGCATCAGGAGACAAAATCATTACAGTTGGCGATAAATGGACAGATTTTATGATTTCTAAATATAAAACCAATACTCAGCCTTTGTATGTGATTACTGATTTGGAAGGAAATAATATGAATACTTCTAAGCCTACAATAAGTTATGTAAGTGCCGATGAATATCTTAATTGGCTGAAAGAAGGAATTTCGAATTTTAAGTAATTAAGAGAAAAGATAATAGAAGCAAGATAATAGAAGCGAGAGGATGATTCAGAAATCTTAAATCTACATTCTAAAATCTAAAATATAAAAGGGATTTAATTCAAAGCAAAAAGCACTCTAAGTCAAATTTAGAGTGCTTTTTTATTTATCAAGCGAAAGTGAAAATTAATTTATTACAAGAATTCTCCGTGTTGAGAGATGTCTAGTCCAAGTTCTTCTTTTTCTTCTGTAACTCTTAGAGGAGTAATTTTATTTACGATAAAGAATAATACATAAGAACCTATAAAGGCAAAGATTGAAACTGCAACTAAAGCAGTCAATTGGTTGATGAATAAAGTTGGAGTTCCGAAGATTAAACCTTGATTATCTCCAACAGCTGGGTTGATTGCTTTTGATGCAAAAACACCAGTTAAAAGCATACCTACCATACCGCCAACACCATGACAAGCAAATACGTCAAGAGCATCGTCGATTTTTCCTTTAGGGAATTTGCTCACTACAATGTTACTTACAATTGCAGAGAATAAACCAATGAAGATTGCGTGAGGAATACTTACGAAACCAGCAGCAGGAGTAATAGCAACAAGACCTACAACAGCTCCGATACAAGCTCCAAGAGCAGATAATTTATGTCCTAAGATTTTATCAAGGAAAACCCAAGCCATTGCAGCAGCTGCAGCAGCAACAGTAGTTGTTCCTAAAGCTTGAGCAGCAAGACCATTTGCTCCTAAAGCAGATCCAGCGTTGAAACCAAACCATCCAAACCAAAGTAAACCAGTTCCTAATAATACATAAGTAATTCTAGCAGGATTTACTTTTTGAACTTTTCTTTTTCCTAAGAAGATAGCTCCAGCCAAAGCAGCCCATCCAGCGCTCATGTGAACTACAGTTCCTCCAGCGAAGTCAAGAACTCCCATTTTGAAGAAATATCCATCAGGATGCCATGTCATGTGCGCAAGTGGAGCGTATATTAATAATATGAATAAAACCATGAATAACAAATAAGCCCAGAAACGAATACGTTCTGCAAAAGCACCTGTAATTAATGCAGGAGTAATGATGGCGAATTTTGCCTGAAATAATGCGAATAATATAAATGGAATTGTTGGTGCAAGGCTCCATGCGGTATTGGTTCCAACTCCTGCAAAGAACAAATTCTCAGATGGATTTCCGATAATTCCTCCAATTGTTGGTCCAAAAGCCAATCCAAAAGCAACAACTGTCCATAGAATAGTAACAATTACCATTGCCATAAAACTTTGAAGCATAGTACTAATTACGTTTTTCTTACCTACCATACCTCCGTAGAAAAATCCTAATCCAGGTGTCATTAACAATACAAAAGCTGTTGCAACGATCATCCAGGCAGTATCTCCTGTATCAAACTTTACTGCTTCTGCAGGAATTGGGTTGTCTGCAATGATAAAGTTTGAAATAAAGCTTAGTACCAAAATCGTGATAAGAATCACACTTAAAATAATTTTTCGCATAGTTATTTAGTTTTAAAATTTTTTATAAAAGTATAAAATGATTTAATACCCCCTAAAAAAATAGGGTTACATGTTTAATTTTTGTTAAATTTAAAATTTAACCCCTATGATTTTGCGTGAATTTCTTAAAACAAACTTAAAATTTACAATTTGGCAACATTTTTTTTTCACTTACCACCATTTTTGATAATTTTTGGGGTAATTGATTGCTATTTTTTGTAGGATAATAGATATTTGTTGTTTAAAAAATGTCTCTTACAGGTTGTAAAGGATATTTTTTAATCTTTTTAACAATTTTGATGATTATAATATAAGAATGGGAAATAGAAGCATTAAATGGGGAATAGTAGGGCTCGGAAATATTGCAAGTCAGTTTGCATCTGATTTGTTATTGATTGAAAATGCTGAACTGACGGCAGTTGCTTCAAGAGATCTTACTAAGGCAGAGCAGTTTGGTGAAAAATTTAATGCTTTAAGAATGTATAATTCTTATGATTTGCTTTTTGAAGATTCGGAAGTTGAAATTGTTTACATTGCAACTCCTCATAACTCGCACGTTGAACTATCTATAAAAGCATTAGAAAATGGCAAACATGTTCTTTGCGAAAAACCAATGTCTTTGTCTTATAAAGATGCTCAGAGAATAATAGAAGCTTCTAAAAAGCATAACAGATTTTTTATGGAAGCATTCTGGACTAGATTTATTCCGTCTGTTCTAGATGTTCTACAAAAAATTAATAACGGAATAATAGGAGACATAAATTATATAAAAGCCGATTTTGCCTTTCACGGAAGTGAAACAGAAAATAAAAGACTATTTGACAAAGAACTGGGAGGAGGAGCACTATTTGATATTGGTGTTTATCCTTTATTTCTGTCTTATCTACTATTAGGAAAACCAAATGAAATTGCGGCAAAAGCAATCAAACATAAAAATGATATTGATCTCCAGACTTCTATGATTTTGCAATACGAAACGGCACAATCTGTTTTGCACGCGTCTATAGTTTCTGAGTCTGATATGAAAGCCATTATTTCGGGGACAAAAGGACGAATAGAATTAAATGCTCCGTGGTATGTTGCTGATGGTTATTCTTTATTTATAAATGAAGAAAAAGAAGCTACTTTTACTTTGCCAACTTTAGGAAAAGGATATTCACATGAAATTATCGAATGTCAAAATTGTATTCTGAACAATGAAATCGAAAGTAAACTTTGGTCGCATCAGAATTGTTTGGATTTGAGTGAGATAGTAGAGGTGATTAAAAATCAAATTACGCTGCCTTTTTAGAATTAAATTATTTTGTAATAAAATATTTACAATTAATTATTTTTTCATTAGTTTTAAAAACTATTAATGAAAGATAATTATGTTAGTAAAAGTTTACGGAAGTGCCGTATTTGGGGTTGAAGCCACAACGATTACAGTTGAGGTTCATATGGATAAAGGAATTGGTTATCATTTAGTTGGACTTCCAGATAATGCTATAAAAGAAAGTAGTTTTAGAATTGCGGCTGCTTTAAAGAATAACGGATTTAGTTTTCCGGGAAAGAAAATTACAGTCAATATGGCGCCTGCCGATCTTCGAAAAGAAGGTTCTTCATACGATTTGACATTGGCAATGGGGATTTTAGTTGGTTCAGATCAGATTAAAGCGCCAGAAATTGAACGCTATATTATTATGGGCGAACTTTCTCTAGACGGAAGTTTGCAACCCATTCGCGGTGCATTGCCTATTGCAATCAAAGCAAAGGAAGAAGGTTATAAAGGATTTTTTCTCCCGATTCAAAACGTGAAAGAAGCGGCTATTGTAGCAGGTTTAGATGTTTATGGTGTTGAAAATCTAAAAGAAATTGTTGATTTTTTTGCTGGTAAAGGAACGCTCGAGCCAACTGTAATTGATACACGAGCGGAATTTTACAAAACACTTGATTTCCCTGAACATGATTTTTCAGATGTCCGCGGACAAGAAAGCATTAAACGCTGTATGGAAATTGCAGCGGCGGGCGGACATAACATAATTTTGATTGGCCCGCCAGGAGCAGGAAAAACGATGCTGGCCAAACGTGTTCCGAGTATTTTACCACCAATGACCTTGCGCGAAGCTTTGGAAACTACTAAAATTCATAGCGTTGCAGGGAAATTAAAGGAAGTCGGATTGATGAATCAGAGGCCTTTTAGAAGTCCGCATCATACTATTTCTAATGTTGCTTTGGTTGGTGGCGGAAGCTATCCTCAGCCTGGTGAAATCTCGATGGCGCACAATGGTGTTTTATTTTTGGATGAATTGCCAGAATTCAAAAGAGATGTTTTAGAAGTCATGCGTCAGCCTTTAGAAGATCGTGAAGTGACAATTTCGAGAGCCAAATTTACCATAACCTATCCGTCGTCTTTTATGCTAGTGGCGAGTATGAACCCAAGTCCGAGCGGATTTTTTAATGATCCAAGTATGCCAAATACTTCTTCGCCACACGAAATGCAGCGTTATATGAGTAAAATTTCTGGACCTTTATTGGATAGAATTGATATTCATATAGAAGTTACTCCAGTTCCGTTTGAGAAATTATCAGACGAACGAAAAGCAGAAAGCAGTGTAGAAATTCGCAAACGAGTAACGGCAGCACGAGAAATTCAGACCAAACGATTTGAAACCGTAGAAAATGTCCATTATAATGCGCAAATGAGCAGTAAACTAATTCGGGAGTTTTGCGTTTTAGACGAACCTTCAAAAGAATTGCTAAAAACAGCGATGGAAAGATTAAATCTTTCTGCACGTGCTTATGATAGAATTTTAAAAGTCTCTAGAACTATAGCTGATTTAGATCATTCAGAAAATATCGTTTCTTCGCATATTGCCGAAGCGATTCAATATAGAAGTTTGGATAGAGAAGGCTGGCTGGGGTAGATTGTTTATTGTGAAATGTGAAATGTGAAATGTGAAATGTGAAATGTGAAATGTGAAATGTGAAATGTGAAATGTGAAATGTGAAATGTGAAATGTGAAATGTGAAATGAAGGCTTTAATATCTTACATCTCACATCTCACATTTCACATTTTACAATATAACAAGGTCTATTCTTTACTTTTCGGATAAAAGAATTTAAACGAATTAGAAACGGCTGTATGTAAAATTGATCCGTGATTTTCTTCTGGGAAATAATCGAAGTACGTTTTTACATTTTTGCTTTTAGATCCTTTTAGTTTTTCTGCCAGTAAATTAGCATCAACTTCCATAACATGCGGAATTGCTGTTGGAGCTAATCCTTCTTTGCCAACCGCAATATAAATTTCAGTTGGTTGTGTAAAATTTTCTTTCAGCATTTCAGAATCCAAATCTAGCAATGAGCCATTGTTCCACCATAAGCTCGGACTTACAATCACATACTTATTAAAAAGAGTTGGCTTTTTGAGTAAGATTTCAGTTCC
Source organism: Flavobacterium sp. LPB0248 (assembly GCF_013388355.1). Taxonomy (GTDB): domain Bacteria; phylum Bacteroidota; class Bacteroidia; order Flavobacteriales; family Flavobacteriaceae; genus Flavobacterium. Next base: position 1,237,281 of record NZ_CP058246.1, on the reverse strand, counting down.
TAATAATCCGCCAAGAGATTGGCCAATGATGGTTTTAGAATCATTTGTCTTGTATTTTTTCTCAATAAAAGGCTGTAATTCTTTTTCGATAAAAGCAATAAATTGATCAGAATGTCCAGTTGTAGGAAAGCGAGTTTTATCATTTTCAACAGTAGTAGGAAAAGTAAAATCGCGTCTTCTGTCAACAGTTGCAATTCCGACGACAATTGATTTTGGAACCTGATTGATCCATTCAAAACTATTAAACTGAACCAATCCCGAAATATGAATAAAATCTTCATCTGCAGAACCGTCTAATAGATAAATGACAGGATATTTTGTCGCTTCGGCAGGATTATAGCCTTCAGGAAGATAAATGTTTAAAATTCTTTTTTCGTTTAATTCTTTTGACTGAATTTCATCAATAACGCCTAAAACGAATGGTTTTGAAATTTCGTTAGTTTTGGTTTGTTTTTTTTGGCTGAATAGCAATGTGGAAGAAAAAAGCAAAAATGCGAGAGCAAAAAAATTGTTCATTATAAAATGATGTAAAATGTTTTTATAAAATTAGTTTTAATTAAGAGATTTCAAAACTATTTAATTGTAAAAAATCTTTAAGATTCTATTTTTAAACACCATTGCATTGTTTTTAAATTATCAATTTCAATATCAGATAAATTTTTGGTTTTATATTCTGTAAATCCTTTTTTTAAAATTTGATTTCCATAATTTTTCTGCATCCAAAAAGGAAGTTCAAAAACACTTTTATTCCAGTTTTTTAAAGTGAAATCTAGAATCGAACTGACATTTTTATCTGTTTTGGGATTAATTTCTTGAAGAATTAGTCCTGCATATTTTTGGTCGTTGTAAATGGTGTCGCTACGATTCTCATTTCCAAAAACTTTCAAAACTCCTTCGATAATTATTTCGTTATTTACGTTTTTCAATATTTGAATTAACTGTCTAATTCTCAGATCTCCATTTTTTTTAGTTTTATCTACAGATTCAAAAATTTCATTTCTGAGATCTTCTGGGCTGGAGGGGAATTTCATTAATTTTTGAAATTTTGTGGTAAAGATTCTTGTTTTACTTCTTGTTCAGGCTTGTAATAACTGCTTCTATTTGTAGTTACAATTAAAACGCCAGCTTCGCCGTAATTACCATAGATTCTGATTCCAGCTTGTTTTTCAAGAGCAATAATTTTTTTTATTTCAATTTTAGAAAGCACAAGTCTTTCTTTTTCTAAATCTTCAAAGCGATGCGGAATTCCGTCAACTACGACAATCGGATGATCTGTAATTTTTCCAGCTTTGGCAAGATTTGTAATAGAATCTGAAAGGTATAGTTTGTCTTGCCCTTCATCAGAAAGTTCGTATCTGTTTTGAGAAAAAACTGCAGCTGAAATGAACAAAAACAAGAAAGTAAAGAATTTCATCATTTTTTTAGTTTTTTAGATCATAAAATTAATTTTCGAATCGAAAATACAAAAAAAATCCTGCAAAAATGCAGGATTTAACAAATGGTATTAAGTATTTTAAATTTATTTTTTTTCTGCAAAAATAGCATCTAAACCTTCCATAGCAATAGTAAAGCCTTCTTTGAAACCCATTTGGATAATCATTTCCAAGTCGGAAAGTTTTTCATGTTTAATTACAATATCAACAAAAGTAGCATTGTCTTTTTCAGAGAAAGTCACATCCCAATCAGAACGCGGAAACTCTTTGTTTAAATTTCCTTCGCTGTCGCTAAAAGCATCTAGCCATTTTACATTTGTCTTCGGGTTTATCGAAGTGTAATCAGCAATTGCCCAATGTTTTTCACCTTCTGGTCCAACCATGGCGTATAATCTTCTTCCGCCTTCTTTAAATTCCATGCTTTTCGTTTCAGATTTCCACGGAGCTGGTGCCCACCATAAATCCAAAATTTGAGCTTCTGTCCAAGCAGACCAAACTTGAGATAAAGAGGCGTTAAATTCGCGTTTTACATTTACAGTTTTATTTTCTTTATCTACAGTAAAATTCATTAAAAGATTTGATTTCATTTTCTTTAGATTTTAAATTCGTTACTAGTTAATTAAGATCAACAGATTTTATTTTTTGGCTAAGATTTTGTCCAAGCCTTGCATTGCAGAAGTAAATCCTTCTCTAAAGCCCATTTCAATTATTTTTTGCAGTTCTTCAAAACTGTCACGTCTAATTAAAATATCAACAATTGTCGAATTGCCTTGTTCAGAAAAAGTGATGTCCCAATATGAACTTCCAAATTCAGAATTCGGATTTCCTTCTGCATCAGAAAAAGTAGCAGAGTGTTTAAAGTTTGTTTTAGGAGAAATCGAAGAATACACAAAATAACTCCAGCTTTCTTTACCATCAGGCCCAACCATGGCATACAATCTTTTTCCGCCTTCTTTAAACTCCATGTTTTTGGTTTTAGATTTAAACGGAGCTGGTGCCCACCACAAATCTAGAATTTCGGCTTCTGTCCAAGCAGACCAAACGTTTGACAATGGTGCATCAAATTCGCGTTTTACATTCACCGTTTTATTTTCCTTGTCTACAGAAAAATTCATTAATAAGTCAGTTTTCATTTTCTTTAGATTTTAAGTTAAGTAATACCTGATCCAATTGGCTAAAACGCTGTTCCCAAATTGCTTTAAATTGCTCTAGCCATTGATCAACTTCTTTCATTTTATCAATTTTGAGCTGATAATAAATTTCTCTGCCCAATTTTTTTTCTTCCAATAAATCACATTCATTCAATATTTTAATGTGTTTAGAAACCGCTTGTCTTGTAGTTTGAAACTGCTCTGCAATAGCATTTGGAGTTAATGCAGTTGAAGAAATCAAAACTAATATTGCTCTTCTCGTCGGATCGGCAATAGCTTGAAAAATATCTCTTTTCATTTTTTTGAATATTTATTAGCAACTAATCAGTTGCAAATATACGCAACTTTTTGGTTGTGCAATTTAAAAAGACATTTTTTTTAATGAAAAAGTTTAAAGCAAAAAAAAAGGCACATCAAAAATGCGCCTTTCTTTTTATAATCATGTTATATAATTACCGTCTAAATTTATTTTTTACAATGATATCTTTCAGCTTAGCTTTCAGATCTTCACCTGTATCATAGACCATTTGTTCATTGTTTGGAAACGCAACAGCACGTTTGTCAAAATACCCAAGATAATTATCGTCACAGGCATTTCTATTTCCTTTGTAAGTGGAATAAACATTCTCAAAAACATATTCACTGCTTATTGGGAAAGTTTGCACCAGCTGATTGCTTTTTAAATCGATATAATCAACTTTTGCCGTTACCAGACAAGACTTAAACTGTCTGAATTCATAAACTGTTGCGCGAAGTGTTTTATAATTATCCACTTTAATTTCTTTGCCTAAACTATCCTTTACAGGTCTTCCGCGGCTGTCCAAAAGCGTTTTTACACCATCTTTAACTTGTCTTTCCTTAACAAATTCTTTCTCTTTAATTTGTTCTGGCGAAATCGCAATTTGTCTGAAACTCAAAATTAGACTATAATCGTATGTTACATTTTTTTGTCTTGCGCTGTGGTAAACCGTCCATTTATCATTCAAACCGTAGGTTTTAAAATCTAATAAATCTTCCTGAAGCATTTTCGGAATCACCATTTCGGTTTCGTTTTTGGCATAAACATCTACAAAATCAGTTCCTTTAAACTGAGCATCGTCCATCAGTTTTTTGGTGTTTTTGTAGCCAGGGTTAATGCTTTCCAAATAAGCAAAATCGTCGTATGCTTTTCTGAAATCCAATTTGTTGTTTGATTTTAAAAGCGTAGAAGCGTTTTCATATAAATACTTAGAAAGCGCATTTTTACTGTTTACAATCTCATTCGAATAATTATCAAACGGAAAATTAGCATTTCTTCCCAGCTTCAATAAAGGCAAAGGCAAAATTGGTCTAATTTTTTCTTGACGATTATTCAGCTGTACATAAGTATTATAAATGCGTTCAGCATTTGCAGGATTATTTTCTTTATTCAGCATTTCCAAATTACGCAAATCGCGATCTTTGGCTTTTGCAAAAGCTTCTTCAAGCAGATAAACATAATCTTGTTTTCCTTTAGAATCTTTTTTGGTACGAAGTGCCTCAACCGCGCGATCAATTGCACCGTCGTAATTTCCATCGCTAAGCATTGATTGTGTTGTTTTTACCCCACAAGAAGAAAGGGCTAAAAACAATATAGAAACGAAAAAAGTAATTTTTTGCATAGTGTGTTTTTTGAAGTTGCAAATATATTTTATTTAACTTTCAACAACTATGCCTTTTTCTAATTTATTTAAGGAGCAGAAATGCAGTTTTCAAAATAAACATCTGTCCCGCTGTATGGTATATCTTTTGCATCTGCTATCGCAGACACATCTAATCTTCCCATGTTTCGATCAAGTTATCATTCCATAATTTCTGAGCAAACTCCTTAAAAACTTTTTGACCTTTTTTAAAGTTTTCATCAAACTTGAATTCGCCGCCTTGAAATTGCTTTTCACCATTATCTGCAACTCCTATTTGAACTTTATTCTCGCCGCGCATTGCATATTTTGTGTTTCCTTCGTACATAATAATTTTCATCTCAGACGGACTTACATCTCCGTGGCAAACGGTTTTATACATAAGCCAGACTTCAGCAATTCCGTTGTTGTTCAAATCTGTAACTTGAAATGTGTCTTTAATAAACGAAGCAACAAGATCGACAGGACAATCTGAAATGAAATCGTAAACTCGCCAAGTTTGCTTAGCTTGATTTTCTGAAATGATATAATGGTAGGCAAATAATTCGGCATCAGAGCCATCTGTTTCGTGTACGAACTTTTTATTGATGTGGTAACCTGTTTCAGTAGTAATTACGATATTATCTCCTGATTTGTCTTTCCAGCGAACAGCATTTTTAATATGACCTTCATATTGTATTGATTTAGGAAATTGAGTTGAATCAATTTTTTCAACAGTTAAAACAAAAGGTTCTTCTGTTGATTTCTCAGTTGACGCAGAAGTTTTAATTTCCTCTTTTTTATCTGATTTGCAACTTGAAAAAAGAACGATAGCTAATAATAGGATTGTAATTTTTTTGATGAAACGCATTTATACAATTTAATAGTTGAGTAGTTTTTTTATTTAAAGAAAAATTAATCTATCAGCATACCGCTTTCTTCGTCAAATACTTTTCGTTCTTCTTCACTCATTCGGTCTCTTAAAACACGAATGGTATAACCTCCATATAGTTTGCCTTTTATAAGATACATCCAGTCACTAATTTTAGAAGTTTCAATATCGATTTTGTCGCCTGCTTTATATTCTGTAATGTATTCGGGATCACTGTTTAAAATTCCAGAATAATTTCCATCGATATACTTAATTTCTCCAATCCACATATGTTCTATGCCTTTTGAATTAGAAAATTTAACTTTTAAAGAATGGCTATCGGCATTAAAATTAGACAATCCTTTATTGAATTCATCTAGAGTTTTATTTGCTTCCAAAATTGCAGCATTCATTTCTGGATCTTCACTTTCTACGCTGTAAATTGTTGGTTCGCCTTCTCTTTCTATTTTATTAGAATCTTTGCAGCTTGTTAGACAAAAAAGGCTTATTAGTATTAAAATATAGCTTTTCATTATTATACTACTGTTTGATTTTTAGTTTGTTATTTGTTTTTTAATTAAAACAATCTGCCCTAAATGATAATAGCTATGTTCAATCATGGCTTCGATATTTCTTTTGTAAGTTCCGTATTTGTTATCTACAAAAACTTCATTGAGGTTTTCGTCGGACATTTTTTCGATGAAAGAAGCAAACTCTTCGGCGTCATTCCAAAATTGATTTAGAAAACTATTCCATTGTTCTTGCGAAAGAATAGGAGGAAAGTCAAAGCTAAATTGATCTTTAATATCTAATGTTCCACCCTTAAAAACCTGATTAATTCCTCTTATATAATAATGAACATGTTGAGCGAGAGCTGCAACCGTATTTAAATCCTGAATCGAACTAACTGCAATTTTCCAATCCAGATTTTCTAGCTGATCTTTAAAATTGGTGTTTGCAATCCAAGTTCCGTTTAAAATGACTTCTCTAAAACGATTTGCAATTTCGGTTGTAGTTTTCATATTCAAAATAGTTTAGAAGTTAAATTACGATTAATTTATTCCTGCTGAATCCATTCGTATTTTCCATTTTTAAGATAAATAACGCCGCCTCCGCAACTTTCTTCGGCGTGAATGAAGATTCCGTCGTTTGGCAATTTTATTTTGTCTTCTTCTGCAACTTGTTCTTCGCCAATGATTTCTCCGTCTTCATTTACATTTTCAAAATAAACCTCATTTTTGGGCGCTTTTTCAAATATTCCTGCCCAATCAATTTCGTCAAAACCTTGTCCTAAAATATCATTTCCAAAGCCTAAATAATCAGTTCTTTTTCCGTTTCCGAAAGTTATTTTTAGACCGCTTTTATCATTTTTGGTACTTCTGAAAATTTCTACAGTTTCATCTAAATTATCTCCGTCAAGATCACATAAGATTTTATTGGTTTTATGTTTTGTAGATAACACAATCGTATCTGCTTCTTGTGTTTCTAGTTCTTTCTTTTCAGTTGCTTTCAAAGAATCTTTTGGAGCAATTTTAGAAGTTTCTGTTTTTGCTTCTTTTTTACAAGAAATAGTAAGTACAGACAAAAGGAGTAGAGTTCTAATTTTCATATTAGGCTTAGATAAATTTTAAAATGCTAATATAAAAAATTACGTACGAAAATAGATTGCTTTTTATTGTAGTTAAGCAGTCTTTCAGTTCATTTTTAATTTAGAGATTCAAAAAGAGCGAATTGTTTTAATATTAAAACTGCTATCGAATTTTTGAAGATTGAAGTCTTTCTCTTAAAAGTGCTCCTAAGAGTGGCAATATTCCAATTATAATAATTTCGATTAAATAGAATCCAGTTCTTTCTATAAAAGAAGGGTATTTTAAAAAGTTAGGGAATATTGTAAAAAGGGGCCATTCAAAAGGAAATATATATAATTGCATACCAGTCCAGACATAACTTGATTCTATGTTCTTATTTGGAAGCTGATTTGGACTAATAATAAGAGAAGCAATAAAAAAGATTATACCAATTAAGCCAAGAATACAGTATTTTATTTTTTTATTGTCCTTTATTATAGTAATAAATCCTGAGTAGATATATATTATCAAGGTTATAAAGAAGAATAAAAAAACCAAAAAAGGATTAGTCACCGCTAGCATTGTAAATATAAAAATGCAAACTAGAACATGAGCTAGAATTATATTTTTCATTTTTTCCTAATCTTCATCTGATATACAATTTCCCAGAAAATAATAGAAAAAATGGCATTGGCAAAAATGGCGGTTTGGACATTCTCAGTGAATGTTCTAAACAAAAGCATTTCTCCTGCTTTTATAGCCAAAAATACACTTAAAAATGCAATTAGGAATGAACAAATAATATTTAATAATAAGCTCCATTTCAAAACAAAACAAGCATAAATAATATTTAAGAATGTATATCCAAAACTTACAGTAATAAAAAAATTACTATTTAGTCTATCGGAAAGTTCAAACAAAAAGGAAGCAGCAAAAAAATACACTATAAGCATTATCAAATAGATCAAGATTCTAGCTTTTAATTTCATTTTTGCTTTTTCTTTTTTAGTAAAATTTCAAAAAATTATTTGGATTTCCTAATCTTCACCTGATACACAATTTCCCAAAAGATAATTGAGAAAACAGCATTAGCAAAAATGGCCGTTTTAACCTGATACGGATCGTAATTGACAAGCAGATGCAAATTGGTAAACTGTAAGGCCAAAAACATAGCCAAAGCTGCAATTCCGACAGCGCAAAGTACATTAAGCAAAGGTTTCCATTTTAGGGCTGTAAAAGCATAAATAAGATTTAGAATACCAAAGCCAACTCCTAAAGTTACAAAACCATCACCTTTAAATTTCTCATTTAATTCAAGAAAAAAATGCGTAGAAGTAAGGTATAAAAAGAAAAGAATAGAATAAATTAGGATTCGTACTTGTGGTTTCATTTTGTATTATTTTTTATCGAGCAAAATTAAGCATTTAAAATGAAGCTCTGATTAGGATTTTATGGTAAAAGCGTTTCTATTTTAGTTTCCGATTTTTCTTTTAGCGGACTATCTGCCTTCAAACTCCAAATGATAAGAAATTTTCCTTTTACAACATATTCTTCCGGATGTTCGTCTGTTGGCTCGCCTGCTTTTCCCCAAAGTAAACCTTGCAGAAAACGATCGCCTTTAAAAATATGATCAAACTCAAAATACATAATAGAACCGCGATCTGCTTTGCTTTTAAAACTCTGAATGGCTTTACTTTTTATAGTTCCAACAATGTTACTGTAGGTTTCAATATCGTTGTAAAAACTACAAGCTTGTGGCGTTATGCAAATATTGCCATCGCTTACCATATAACCGCCTTTTGGAATTTCTTTTGGTTTAAGTTTTAAATCGGATAGGGTTTGGCTGAATAAATTTGTTGTAAATAGTAGGAATAGTGTTGATAGTAGGATTGTAGGTTTCATTGCTTTTGGGGATTATTTAAAACTATTGAGAGTAATTTTAGAAATTATTATTTTATTCAGTTTTATAAATTTATCATTTGCCAAAATTTCTAGACCTTCTTTATTTCCAAACTCTGTAAAAAACCAATTTTTGCCATCGTCAATAGAAGTTGCTAAAATATTCCAGACCAATTTTTGATTCTGATTATCAGCTTTTACATCAAGTTCCCATTTCATCAGACATTCTAGTTGCTGATTATGATTGATTATTTGAGATGTAACAATAGACTTTCCTTTCAAATAGGTAAGGTTTATTTTGCTTTGCAGAAAATCATCCTGTAATTTCTGACCTGCCTCATTATAGTTTTGCCCTTTTAGTGTAAACGGATGCAATGAAAATGCGAATTTTTTATAATTTTTATTTACTAAATCTGCAATTTTACTATTAGCTTGACTTATTATTTGGCTATTCAGGTTTTTATCCGATAACGTAATATCTTTTTTGGGCTTAAAATTTTGAGAAATTAAACTTTTGACCACCATAGATATCGTATCTAAATTTGAAGTTTTATTTTCTTCTTTTGGAAAAAAGTAAGTTGACTTCCTTTCAACTTCATTATAAACCAATACCGAATGAGTGTTTTTAAAATTATTTCCGCTAGGTAGTTTAATTAAAAAGAGAGTGTATTTTGTTGTGCCAATACTGTCTACGTAGATTTTATATTCACAATCTTTACTTTTTTTTTCGTACTTAATATCGTAATTTGAGAATGATTCTTCTAAAGTAAATTTACTTTGTGCTATAATATTTGATATTGCAAAAAAAAGTAGTCCTACTGCTAAAATTTTTTTCATTGAACTTGTGGTTTATTGGAGTTAAAAAGCTGTTTTATTTTTAAAACTTTGAATGTTTTTTTTTATTTGCCAAGTTTAATTTTAAAATTCTAATTAACTTCTAAAAACATTAATCGTTTTTGATAAAATTAAATACAATTGAAAGGCAGTTATAGAGACCGTAATAAGTGTGAGATAAGCAGAAGAATTAATAAGTTTATTGTTTTCTACCTGTAATTGTTTTGCAATATTTACTCTTCTGTTATTTAAGGTTTTTAAAAAATGCATTAGTACGATTGACCAGCTAAACATTAAAAGGATAAAAAAGGCAAAACCGTTTGGCATTCCTTCGATGTTTAGTAAAGTATAAATTTTGGTAAAAACTATTGCAATTACAAAATAGACTAATACATACAAAAGTATTTTTTTTAACCCATTTTCAGATTTTAGAAAATAAAAAATAGAGCAATTTAATAAGACAATAAAAAGGGCAAGAAGAATATATGACATTTTGTTTCTGGGCTTAAAAAAAGCACAAAGTAAATCTCTGTGCTTTTGTAAAATTTATATTTCTAAGGAATTATTTCCCTTTTAGTAATTTTTCTAAATATTCCACTTTGTCTTTTTCAGCCTGAACCAAACGTTCGTAAAGTTCTACAACTTTGTCAAGTGGATTGAAATTGCAATTATTATTAATTCCTTGTGCACCACTAATAGAGCTATGATCGTGAAAGTTATTAAAAAAATTAAAAACAGATTCTTCAGAAAAATTTTCAATTGCTTCTTTAGTTACGCCTAAAGCTTTTGCAATTTCGATAAGTCTTTCTTCATCTACAGCTTCACTTGCTTCAATGTTAGAAACAGTTTGCTGGCTTAAACCAATTGCAATTGCAAGGGCTTCTTGCTTCATTAAGCTCTCTGATTCGGCTAATGTTTCTGCCGATATGTTTTGGTTTTGATGTCGTGCTCATAATTTCAAAGGTATTTAATTTTTTTGATTTTATTGAAGAGTAAATATATGATTTTTCTGAGGTGAATTGTTATTTAAAGTTTTAGTTTTTAAGTTACGATTATCCACAATCTTGTCATTTCGACGTAAGGAGACTCGAGCGATAGCGAACAGGCGAAGCAAATCTTCACAAGTAGCTCCGCAAAGAAAACCAAATTGCTCAAAAAGTAACCGCAATATTTGTCATTTCGACGTAAGGAGACTCGAGCGATAGCGAACAGGCGAAGCAAATCTTCGCAAGTAACTCGGCAAAGAAAATCAAATTACTCAAAAAAGTAACCATAATATTTGTCATTTCGACGTAAGGAGAAATCTTCACAAGTAGCTCCGCAAAGATTGGAAACATTATTCAAATAAATAATTTAGAAAATCCAAATCAGGATTAATGATTTTTATTAATTCGATTTTTTTTTTCTCTTCGCCAGTCTTTTATTTCTTTTTCACGAGCAATTGCTTCTTGAATTCAAGTGAATTTTTCGTAGTATAACAAATAAGTAGCATTGTATTTTGCAGTAAAGGTTTTGTTTCCCGTTGTATTGTGTTCTTTGTGCTGACTTAAGCGAATTTTTAAATTATTTGTTACTCCTGTGTAGAAAACGGTTTTATATTTGTTTGTAAGAATGTATATGTAGTATGTGTGATAGCCTTCTTGTTGATGCATTTTTTTTCGGCTAAAGATAAAATTTAATTTAAGGTTTTTCTTTCTTTTTTTATGTTTTGTTTTTGATATACTTTGTGGAGTTACTTGCGAAGATTTCTCCTTCGTCGAAATGACAAAACTGTGTGGTTACTTTGTGTAGACTTCGACTTCCCTCAGTCTGATAATTAGTATCAATAGAAAAAATCTGCTCAAATTTGTAGAATCTGCGTGAAACAAAAAAGCAAAAAAATCCCGCCTCAATTAAGAAACGGGATTAAAGTGATATTCTCTTTTTTTCTATTGTTAAACCGTTGCGGCAATTTCTTGTGGCAACGGAATTTGATTTTTAAGCAAATCTTCAAATGTTTCAGCTTGGCGAATCAAGATTCCTTGACCGTTCATCCAAAGAACTTCGGCTGGTTTGTATCTTGAGTTGTAGTTCGAAGACATTGAGAAACAATATGCTCCAGCATTTCTGAATTCTAAAATGTCACCTTCGGTGATTTCTGCGATTCTGCGGTTGTTGGCGAAAGTATCCGTTTCGCAAATGTATCCTACAACTGAGTAAAAACGCTCTTTTCCTTTTGGATTAGAGATGTTTTCAATATGGTGTGAAGATCCGTAAAACATTGGACGAATTAAGTGGTTGAAACCACTATCGATTCCAGCGAAAACTGTTGAAGTTGTTTGTTTTACTACGTTTACTTTTACTAAGAAATGACCTGCTTCGCTCACTAAGAATTTTCCTGGTTCGAAAATCAAAGTTAAATCTCTGCCATATTCAGAACAGAAAGCATTGAATCTTTTTGATAATTTTTTACCTAATTCTTCGATGTCTGTTTCGATATCGTCTTTTTTGTAAGGAACTTTGAATCCGCTTCCGAAATCTAAGAATTGTAAATCTTTGAAATGTTTAGCGGTATCAAACAGAATTTCAGCAGCATACAAGAACACTTCGATATCTAAAATATCAGATCCTGTGTGCATGTGAATTCCAACGATGCTCATTTTTGTGTTTTCAACAATTCGCAAAATATGCGGAATCTGGTGCACAGAAATTCCGAATTTACTATCGATATGTCCAACAGAAATGTTAGCGTTTCCGCCCGCCATTACGTGTGGATTGATACGAATACATACCGGAATATGTGGATGTTTTGTTCCGAATTGCTCCAGAATAGATAAATTGTCGATATTGATTTGTACACCCATTGCGGCAACTTCTTCGATTTCTTCTAGAGAAACGCCGTTTGGTGTAAAGAAAATTCTTTCGGGTTCATAGCCAGCATGAAGTCCTAATAAAACTTCCTGAATCGATACAGTGTCTAAACCAGACCCCATGTTCTTTAATAACTGTAGAATCGCAACGTTTGACAATGCCTTCATGGCGTAATTAACTCTTAAGTTTTCTACCTTAGAGAAAGCTTTAGTTAATCTGTTGTACTGAGATTGGATTTTTTCAGCATCGTAAACATACAATGGACTTCCAAATTGGTCTGCTAACTGCAGTAAATCTTTTGCTTGCATTTTTAAATCATTTTGGGCAAAGTTATTACACTTTTATCTATCAGCAAATAATTTGTAGAAAAATAACAAATTATAACAAATTGTTTTATTTTGAACAAAAAGTTGCTGTTTTTGGAATTTTATAACCTTTTTAGAGGTGCTATCCCGATAACTATCGGGACTAAGATGCTAAGGTACTAAGTTTTTTTTTAGCCACGAATTCACGAATTTGACTAATTCTAAAATGCTGTTGAAATTGTTTTGCTATGAATTTCACGAATTAAGAGAAATTTAAAAAATAGAAATTAGAGAAATTTAAAGGAAAGAATAGTTTTAAACATCATGTAAATTAGAGTAATTCGTGAATTCGTGGCTAAAAAAAATTATAGCAAAAACAAAACCCCTGAATATAAATTCAAGGGTTTGTTGGTAGTTATGTTGTTTATCGGAAAAGATTAATAAAATGCAAGGAAAAAAACTTAGAACCTTAGCACCTTAGTATCTCAGAACCTTAAATTATAAGCTCGGTAAATCTCCTTTTCCTTTAGTAGGCAAGTTTGTAGATCCCATAAGGAATAAATCTACTTCTCTTGCAGCTTCGCGACCTTCTGAAATAGCCCACACGATTAATGATTGTCCTCTTCTCATATCACCAGCAGTGAAAATGTGAGGTACGTTTGTCTGATAGTTATGCGCTTTATAGTTGCTTCTCATATCAGTTTCGATTCCTAATTGCTCGCTTAATGTTTTTTCCGGACCTGTAAATCCAAGAGCCAATAAAGCTAAATCGCAAGGCCAGATTTTCTCAGAACCTTCTTTTTCGATCAATTCAGGACGTTGACCAGGAGTCATTTTCCATTGTACTTCAACTGTTTTTAATCCAGTTAATTCGCCTTTATCGTTAGAAATGAATTCTTTTGTATTGATCAACCAGTTTCTGTCGCAACCTTCTTCGTGAGAAGAAGATGTTTTTAACTGCAACGGCCAGAAAGGCCATGGAGTTGACTCGCTTCTTCCAACTGGAGGTTTTGGTAAAATCTCAAAGTTAGTAACCGATTTAGCTCCGTGTCTGTTTGAAGTTCCGATACAGTCAGAACCAGTATCTCCACCACCAATAACGATTACATCTTTACCAGTTGCTTTAACTTGATCTGGAATTGATTCTCCATATAAAACTTTAGTCTGTTGTGTTAAGAAATCCATTGCTTGAACAACACCTTTGCTTTCGATTCCTTTAGTTGGCAAGCTTCTTCGTTCAGTTGCTCCTCCGCATAAAACGATAGAATCGAATTGGTTTAATTCTTCAACACTGAAATTAACACCAACGTTTACATTAGTTTTGAAAGTGATTCCTTCTGCTTCAAGAATAGCTACACGACGATCGATAATTCCTTTTTCTAATTTGAAATTCGGAATTCCGTAACGTAATAAACCTCCAATTGCATTGTCTCTTTCAAAAACAGTAACGGTATGACCAGCTCTGTTTAATTGCTGAGCAGCAGCCAATCCTGCAGGTCCTGAACCAATAACGGCAACTGTTTTACCAGTTCTCTTTTTTGGTGGCTGAGGTTTGATCCATCCTTCAGCAAAACCTCTTTCTACAATGCTTTTTTCGATGTTTTCGATAGAAACCGGATCTTTGATGATTCCTAATACACATGACTTCTCACATGGAGCAGGGCATAAGCGTCCTGTAAATTCAGGGAAGTTATTAGTAGATTGTAAAATCTCTAATGCACTCTGCCATTCTTCCTGATGCACCATGTCGTTGAAGTCAGGAATTAAATTTCCTAACGGACAACCACTGTGGCAAAAAGGAATTCCACAGTCCATACATCTTGATCCTTGTTCTTTTAATTTATCTTTTGGTACCGGAATAGTAAATTCGTTGTAGTTAGAAACACGTTCTGCTACTGCTAAATTACTTTCGTCGGCTCTGTTATATTCTTTAAATCCGCCTATTTTACCCATGACATTTTAATTAGATTTAGTTGTGAGATGTGAGATGTAAAATGTAAAAAGTGAGTTGAATACTCAAACCTTAGTACCTTTGCATCTTTGTACCTCAGAACCTTTTTTAACCAGCTATTAGTTCTTCTATTTGTTTTTCTTCTGCAATTCGTTGTAATGCTTTTTTGTAATCAGTTGGCATTACTTTTACGAAGTGCTGTTGTTGGTTTTCCCAGTCTGCTAAAATTCTTTTTGCTAATGGACTGCTTGTGTACAACGAATGGTTTTTGATTAGTTTTCTTAGTTTCGTAAGATCTTCTTCTTCCATTGGGTCGAATGCAACCATTTCCATGTTGCAAACTGTAGAATCGAATTTCTTGTTTGGATCGTAAACATAAGCTACACCACCGCTCATACCAGCTGCGAAGTTTCTTCCTGTTTTTCCTAAAACTACTACTGTACCACCAGTCATGTACTCGCATCCGTGATCTCCAATTCCTTCAACAACTGCTGTTGCTCCAGAATTTCTTACACAGAAACGCTCTCCAGCCATTCCATTAATATAAGCCTCTCCGGTAATAGCTCCGTAAAGGGCAACGTTTCCGATAATGATATTGTCTTCAGGGTTGAAAGTCGCAGTAGGAGGTACTTTTACAATTAATTTTCCTCCAGAAAGCCCTTTTCCTAAATAATCATTACAGTTTCCGTGAATTTTAAATGACAATCCGTTTGTTGCGAATGCACCAAAACTTTGTCCGGCAGAACCTTCAAAATCAACTAAAATAGTGTCATCAGGTAATCCTTGCGCGCCGTAGATTTTTGAGATTTCGTTACTCAAAATAGCACCTACAGAACGGTCTGTATTTTTAATTTTAAAAGTTACTCTTGTTTTCTCTTTTCTATAGATAGACGGAATCGCTTCTTTGATGATGTCAAAATCCAATACATTTTCAAGTTGGTGATCTTGAGTTGTTGTATTATGATTTGGCTCTGTTTTCGCTTTTTCCGGTTTGTATAGAATTGTTGACAAGTCTAAACCATTTGCTTTATAATGTTTGATGGCTTTGTTCACATTTAATTTTTGTGACTGACCAACCATTTCTTTTAAAGTTCTGAAACCTAACTGTGCCATGATTTCTCTTAACTCCTCAGCAATAAAATACATGAAGTTGATTACGTGCTCTGGAGTTCCCTTGAAATTTTTTCTCAATTCAGGATCCTGAGTTGCAATACCAACTGGGCAAGTATTTAAGTGACAAGCTCTCATCATGATGCATCCAGAAGCTACAAGTGGAGCCGTTGCGAAACCGAATTCTTCAGCTCCTAATAAAGCAGCTATCGCCACGTCACGACCTGTTTTCAACTGTCCGTCACACTCTAAAACTACACGGCTTCTTAAATCGTTCAAGATCAAAGTCTGCTGAGCTTCAGCTAAACCAAGTTCCCACGGAATACCTGTGTGCTGTAAAGATGTTAATGGTGCAGCTCCCGTTCCTCCGTCATAACCAGAAATCAAGATAACGTCAGCTTTTGCTTTGGCAACACCGGCAGCGATGGTTCCAACTCCAACTTCAGAAACTAATTTTACGTTGATACGAGCTTCACGGTTTGCATTTTTCAAATCGTAAATCAACTGAGATAAATCCTCAATTGAGTAAATATCGTGGTGAGGAGGAGGTGAAATCAAACCTACATAAGGAGTAGAGTTTCTCGTTTCAGCAATCCAAGGCACTACTTTTTCTCCAGGTAACTGACCACCTTCTCCAGGTTTTGCTCCCTGAGCCATTTTAATCTGGATTTCTTTAGCGTTTGTCAAATAGTTGATTGAAACACCAAAACGTCCTGATGCAACTTGCTTAATTGCAGAGTTTCTAGAATCCCCGTTAATTTCTTTCTGGAAACGTCTTGGATCTTCTCCACCTTCTCCAGAGTTACTTTTTCCTCCAATTCTGTTCATTGCAATCGCTAAGTTCTCATGCGCTTCTTGGCTGATAGAACCGTAAGACATTGCTCCAGTTTTGAATTTCTTTACAATTTCTGTCCAAGGTTCTACTTCGTCAATAGAAATTGGATCTAAGTTGTTGAATTCAAATAAACCTCTAATCGTCATTAAGTTTGAGCTTTGCTCATTAACGGCATTTGAGTATTCTTTATAACTTTCTGGGCTGTTTAAACGAACTGCCTGTTGTAATTTAGAAATAGTGGTTGGGTTAAACATGTGTTTTTCACCGCCACGTCTCCATCTGTGAATACCTCCAATTTCAAGAGAAAGCAAGTTTGCGATTTTTGAATTTGGGAAAGCTTTTTGGAAACGTTTTTTTACTTCTTTCTCTACTTCCATTAAACCAATTCCTTCAATTCTTGATGGAGTGTAAGGGAAGTATTTAGATGTAAATGTTTTGTTTAAACCTAAAATCTCGAAAATCTGAGCAGCTCTGTACGAATGTAAAGTAGAGATACCAATTTTGTTCATGATTTTCACGATTCCTTTTGCAATTGCTTTGTTGTAGTTTACAACAGCGTAATCCGCTTTTACTTTTGTAATGAAACCTTTTTCAACTTGATCGTGAATGATTTCGTTCACCATGTAAGGATTGATGGCACTTGCGCCGTATCCGAACAATAAAGCAAAATGATGAGGTTCTCTAGGTTCAGCAGATTCAATGATGATTCCGAATTTAGAACGAACCTGTAAAATGTTTAATGAATGGTGAATGTAAGAACAAGCCAATAACATTGGAATTGGAGCTAATTCTTCGCTTACACCTCTATCTGATAAGATAATGATGTTGCATCCTTCTTCAACTGCTTTAAAAGTAGCCTGAACACATTTTTCTAGAGCTCTTTCTAAACCGTTAACTCCTTTTTCTATTTTATATAAAGTAGAAATAGTAGCTGATTTGAAATCTGGGTGATCTATATTTCTAATTTTATCCAAATCCTCGTTAGAAACAACTGGATTTTGGATTTTTAATTTTTTACATTGTTTTGATTCAATTTCGAAAATATTGAAATCTCCACCAATCGCTAAACTGATGTCAGTAATGATTTCTTCACGAATACCATCCAAAGGCGGATTAGTTACCTGAGCAAATAATTGTTTGAAGTAATTGTACAACAACTGTGGCTGATCTGAAAGAACTGCCAAAGGTGTATCATTACCCATAGAACTAATTGCTTCAGCTCCGTCGCTACCCATTGGGTTGATGATTGTTTTTAAATCTTCAATAGTATAACCAAACAAACGTTGTCTTGTTAAGAAATCTAATTTTTCAACAGGAGTAGGGTTGTTTGTGTAAGGAACGCTAGCCAATGGCAATAAGTTTTCGTCAACCCATTGTTTGTATGGACGTTTTGTAACGATCGCTTTTTTAACTTCTTCGTCTTCGATGATACGGCCTTCATTCATATCAACTAAGAACATTTTTCCTGGCTCTAAACGACCATGTTGGATTACATCTTCTGGATCGATGTCTAATACACCAATTTCAGATGACATAATTACGAATCCGCTTTTCGTTAAGGTGTAACGAGAAGGACGCAATCCGTTTCTGTCTAGTAAAGCACCAATTACGTTACCATCTGTAAACGGAATAGAAGCAGGACCATCCCAAGGCTCCATGATACAAGCATTGTACTCATAGAAAGCTCTTTTCTCTGGAGACATTGTTTGGTGTTTTTCCCAAGCTTCAGGAACTACCATCATCATTGCCTCTGGAAGCGAACGGCCAGTCATTAATAAAAGTTCAATCACCATATCCATAGAAGCAGAATCTGATTTTCCTTCTAAGATAATTGGGAATAATTTTTTAATGTCTTCTCCGAAAACTTTGCTTTGCATAAGCTCTTCACGAGCACGCATACGGCTTACGTTTCCACGAAGTGTGTTGATCTCACCATTATGACACATGTATCTAAATGGTTGAGCTAAGTCCCAAGATGGGAATGTATTGGTAGAGAAACGTTGGTGTACAAGCGCTAAACGCGTCACCAAGTCTGGATCTTTTAAATCTATATAATAACGGCTGATGTCTTCTGGCATCAATAGACCTTTATATATTATAGTAGTTGTCGATAAACTAGTAAAATAGAACATGTGGCTTTCTGAGGTTTTAGATCCTCTTACGGCATGTTCAGCAATTTTTCTAGCTGCAAAAAGTTTTGCATTAAATTCTTGTTCAGTTAAATCCTGTCCGTTTTTAGAAACGAAAACTTGTTTAATTGTTGGTTCTTTTTCTGCGGCAATTTCACCTAGATTTTCAACTTCAACGGGTACATCTCTCCAACCTAAAACTTTTAAGTTTTGGTCTTTGATAGTTGCTTCAAATGCATTAATACAAAAAGAAACCTGGTTTTTGCTTTTTGGTAAAAAAACCATTCCTACTGCATACTCACGCGCTTCTGGGATTTCAAAGTCACAAACTTTCTTAAAAAAATCATGAGGAATGTCGAATAAAATTCCGGCTCCGTCACCAGTTCTTCCATCAGAACTTACGGCACCACGATGTTCCAATTTAATTAAGATGTCTAATGCTTTGTGAATAATATCATTTGACTTAATACCATTCAAATTACAAATAAATCCTGCACCACAATTGTCGTGTTCAAATTCAGGCAGATAAAGCCCTTGTTCTTTAACTCTCATTCTTGATATTTTTTTTACAAAAATAAAGATTTCATTAAACATAATGTATTGAAATAGTGTTTTTGCTTTCATTTTTGCTGTAATATTAGAAAAAGCATTCTTAATTATTAATATTATTATATAAGGCATCCCGAATTGCTAAAAATATAATTACTCTTAAAATATATTAGGAAAAATCGTCGGCAAGCCAATAAAATCAATGAATTTTTTGTTAAATATCAAACGTTTTATGTGAATTGTGTTAACATTAACAAATTGTTCCGTTAACGATTTGTTTGCTTTGAAAAATTATCAACGCCTAATACCTATATATAACATTTATTTAATTGAAAAAGATTTTACTATTAAGTTGTATTTTGTTACTTTTGTCGCACTTTTATTCTGAAATAAATTCAGAACCAGACAAATTCTATATTATGAACATACACGAATATCAAGGAAAAGAAATTTTAGCGAGTTACGGAGTACGCGTACAACGCGGAATTGTGGCTAACAATGCGGTTGAAGCTGTAGCTGCTGCAAAACAATTAACTGCCGAAACTGGTACAGGATGGCATGTAATAAAAGCACAAATTCACGCAGGTGGTCGTGGAAAAGGTGGTGGAGTTAAGCTGGCAAAAAACTTACAACAAGTTGAAGAGTTAGCAGAACAAATCATCGGAATGCAGTTGATTACACCTCAGACTCCGCCTGAAGGTAAAAAAGTAAATAAGGTATTAGTTGCAGAAGATGTTTACTATCCAGGTGAAAGCGAAACTTCTGAATTTTATGTTTCTGTTTTATTGAATAGAGGTACTGGACGCAACATGATCATGTATTCTACTGAAGGTGGAATGGATATCGAAGAAGTTGCTGAGCACACTCCACACTTAATCTTTACTGAAGAAATTGATCCATCTGTTGGATTGCAAGGTTTCCAAGCTAGAAGAATTGCTTTTAACTTAGGGCTTTCTGGAAATGCTTTCAAAGAAATGGTTAAATTCATCGACGCACTTTACAATGCTTACATTGGTTCTGATGCTTCTATGTTTGAAATCAACCCAGTTTTAAAAACTTCTGATAACAAAATCTTAGCTGTTGACGCTAAAGTTAACATCGACGATAACGCTTTATACAGACAACCAAAATATGCTGAAATGAGAGATATCCGTGAGGAGAATCCAATCGAAGTTGAAGCTAAAGAAGTTGGTCTTAACTATGTTGACCTTGACGGTACTGTAGGATGTATGGTAAACGGAGCTGGTCTTGCAATGGCAACTATGGACTTAATTAAATACGCTGGTTTTGAGCCTGCTAACTTCCTTGACGTTGGTGGAACTGCTGATGCTAAACGTGTTGAAACAGCTTTCAGAATTATCTTGAAAGATCCAAATGTAAAAGCTATTTTGATTAACATCTTCGGAGGAATCGTTCGTTGTGACCGTGTTGCTCAAGGTGTTGTTGATGCTTACAAAAACATGGGTGACGCTATTAAAGTGCCAATTATCGTTCGTTTGCAAGGAACAAATGCTGAAATTGCAAAAGAATTAATTGACAACTCTGGTATGCCAATCTTATCTGCAGTTCAATTCCAAGAAGCTGCTGACCAAGTTAAAGCTGCTCTTTCTTAATTTAAATAAGAAATCAAATTATATAGAAAATCCCTCCATTTTGGAGGGATTTTTTTTTGTGATTTAACCGCAAAGGGCGCTAAGTTTTTTGTCAAGGATTGTGAGTACAAACGCAAAGTTCGCAAAGCTGTATGTTGAAAATAGCCACGAATTCACGAATTATTTTCAAAGATTGTAAAAAATAAAATTCGTGAATTCGTGGCTAAAAAACTTTGCGAACTTTGCGTAATTCTTTGTGCTCTTTGCGGTTAAATCATTAAGTTTATTTCAAAACTGTAGATAGTTCCACAATTTCAAATTCTGGATCATGTGTTATAAATTCTCTGATCAATGCAGCATGACCAGCACCGACTAAAATCATTATTTTATTATCTGTACTTTCCGTTAATTTCTGAATTAAAGAATACATATATAAGTTTCTTTTGTACCAATTTGAAACTAAATGCGCTCCAGTAAAATCATCTGGATTTCCAGCTCTATTTGCTACTTCCAAATACCATTGGATGTTTTTATTTTCGGTTTCTTTTTTATTGTAATGTAGCATGAGTTCTTGTAACGAGCTTTTTGTTATTCTTTCATTATGATCTTTTTCATTCCTTTTTTTCCACTCATTATTTCTTTTCAATAAATCCTGTTGATTTGCTTTTTCCATTGACATCATTAAACTGTCATAACGAAAAGAAGTGTAGAGATTCATTCCGTATAATTTTTTATGATTTAGTTTTTTAGCGGTGCGAAGTGCCAATTGTGTTATTTCGTTTTTATTAGTTTTAAAAAGACTGTCGGTGTTTTTATTGTAAAACTTATCTAAATCGGCTTGTTCGTTAAATTCCCATTCGACAAATATTTTATCGGGACCAAATTTTTTGATTTTGTCACTCATTATTTCGAGTTCCTTTTGGCTTTTCTCAGACAAGATATCAAAACTGTTTAGTTTAGCAACATCAAGACCAGGATTGGCGTAATGAAATGTTCCAACCAATAATATCTGTTTTTTCTTAGTTTGAGCAAAAGTTAAGTTTAATGTAATAATTGTTAGTAGTAAAATGATTTTGTGCATGACGTTTTGTTTTTAAATTCATGACAAATGTATTCTCTCTTTTGACCTCTAGTTTTTGTTTTTGATGAACCTAGGATTTCATTTTATAAACAGATGAAATTTGCAGAGTAATAATTTCATGTAAAGTTTTTGATAGTTCATCCCTAAAAACGCATGTTTTAAATAAATCTAATTTTCTATTTAAGGCTTAATTGTATTTTTGAGTCAATTATCAAAAAAACTATGAAATCAAGAATCCCTTTTTACTATCACATTGTTTTTTTCTTTTTATTATTTCTAACGTACATTTTCTGGGATATTGGACTTAATGATAAAAAAGTAGAAATTGTAATCAAAGGAATATGTTATGGAATTACGCCAACTCATTTGTTAGCAATATTTTGTATTTACATTCTCAACTTTTACTATTTCTGCGAATGGTTTTTAAATAAGAAGAAATTACTTTTTTACATCCTGACAATTCCAGTTTCGCTATTGCTTTTTGCGGCTGTTCGTTATTTTTTGCAAGAAGTCGTTATGTATAATATTACCGGAATGCACAATTACTATGAAGAAGCTAGAGAAATAGGTTATTACATAAAAGATAACTTTTTCTTTGGATTGCCAGCTGTCTTTTTAAGTGCTTTGACCTTTTTATTTTGGCAATTTCAAACCGCTCAGCATCAAAATCAAGAATTGCTTTTAGAGAATAAAAAAGCAGAATTTCAAATGCTAAAAGCACAAGTTAGTCCGCATTTTTTATTTAATACTTTAAATTCTTTTTATAGTCAGTTGGTTATAAAAGAAGATGAAATGGCAGATGATATTTTGGTGCTTTCTGATTTACTTCGGTATGTTATTACAGAAACAGATAAAGATGAAGCGATACTTTCAAAAGAAATTCAATTTATTCAGAACTATATTCATTTGCAAAAGAAAAGGTTTGAAGATCAGTTGTTTTTAGATTTTAAAGTGGAAGGAAATTATTCAAACGAAAAAATCATTTCGTCGGCTTTGATTCACTTTGTTGAAAATGTTTTCAAGCATGGAAAATTTAATAATGAAGAAGAAAAAGCTATTATTTCAATTCAAATAAAAAACGATTTTCTAGAAATTTCAACTTTCAATTATTTTATCGAAGGAGAAAATTATTCGTCAACTGGAATCGGTTTTGATAACTTGACAAAAAGGCTGGAATACACCTATAAAAACCTATTTATTCTTGAAAAAACAGAAGAAAATAATACCTTTAAAACTTACTTAAAAATACCGCTAAAGAAATAATTTATGGCTTTTAAATGCATAATTGTCGACGACGAACCGCCTGCAACTCGAATATTGGAAAATTACATTGGTAAAGTAAATTTTCTGGAGAAAGTTGGCGTTTTTAATGATTCATTAAAAGCATTAGAATTTCTAAATTCACAATCTGTAGATGTTATTTTTCTAGATATTCAAATGCCTCAATTAACAGGTTTGCAGATTTCTAAAATCATTTCTAAAGATATAAAAGTAATTTTTACAACGGCTTATCCCGATTTTGCTTTAGAAGGATTTGAATTAAATGCAGTTGATTATTTACTAAAGCCAATTGCATTCGAACGATTTTATCAAGCCGTCTCTAAGCTAAATTCTGAACCCAAAATAGAAGTTTCAAGTACCAGTAATAGTACTGCACCAGATTTTTTATTTATAAAAACAGATGGAAAAAATAAATTTCAGAAAGTTTTTTTGAATGATGTTTTATACGTAGAAAGTTTACAGAATTATGTTTGCATTCATACAGTAAAGCAGCAGATTATTACACATTCGTCATTAAAAAATGTTGTCGAATCATTACCAGAAAAGGATTTTATTCAAATACATAAATCGTATGTGGTTTCATTGCAACATGTAGAATCCACAGATAATTTTTCTGTTTTTATAAATGGAAAAGAATTGCCGATTGGTGCAACTTTTAAAGAGGCTTTTTTTGATAAAATAGAGGAGAATAAGATTTAAAAAGATAGCCACGAATTCACGAATTTTTATTTTCAAAGATTATCAAAAATAATTCGTGAATTCGTGGCTAAAAACTTTGCGGTAAAATTATTTCTTATTCTTGCCGTTTTTGAAAACCACTTTTTCTACAACAACCGGTTTTCCATTTCCTTTTGGGAATGATTTCTTTTTAGGTTTTCCAGCTGATGAACCTGACTTTGATGCACTTTGATCTCCTCTGTATTTTTCTGAATCTTTTGGAGTAGCTTTGAATTCTGGTCTTTCTTTAGACGTTTCCTTCTTCGGAATTTCAGCTTTATGTTTTGCTAAAACGTCATTTGGATTTTTCGGATTTTCTTTTGTTCCTCTTAAATGAATAACCAATCCGTTTAAAAAGTTTCTTAAAACCTGATCGCCACATTCCATATAATTTGGATGATCTTCGGCTCTAAAAAAAGCTCCTAATTCAGACTTTGAAATTCTAAAATCTACCAATTCTAAAATTTCAACTATTTGGTCATCACGGAGCATCAAAGCCACGCGAAGTTTTTTAAGTATATCGTTGTTTGTCATAATTTTTGTTTCAGGTTTTTTTCTGTTTCAAGTTTTAAGTTTTCAATCTAAAACTAAAACTCCTAATTTATTTTACAAAGGTAGTTTTTAAAATGATTAAAATCTAGAATTGAAATCATTTAAAGTTGCAACCAATTTATCCAAATCTTCTTTTAAATGATTTGCTGTAACTACAATTCGATTTAGCGGTTCGGCTTCTTTAGTATATCTGAAACTTGCTATAATGATTTTTTCCTGTTTTAATTTTTCAACTAATTCATTCGATAAAAGATAAATTAAAGGATAGTTTTTATCAAATAGGATCGTGCTGTTTTTATTTAAAATCGTATCGATATAACTCAAATTATTTTTCAATTTTTGATGTTGCATTTTATAAATTTCTTTAGCATCAAAAAGCGTCTGTACAAAAGCGGGATTCATTCCGGCAGCACTTGTAAAAGTTTCAATTTCTTTTATTGATTCTATGAATTCAGAATCAGATGCAATCACTCCGCCCGTTAAGCCGAAAGCTTTTCCGAGAGATGAAACCAATATTTTTCTTTTAATCGGAAAATTAATTGAAGCATAAATTCCAGAACCATTTTCGCCGACAATTCCTAATGAATGCGATTCATCAATAACCAATGTAATTTCTTTTTCCTTTGAAATTTCTTTTATAAAAGTTAGATCGATTGGTTTTGTTTCAAAAGAAGGAACACCATCAGTTAGAATCGTTATGTTCTCAGATTTTGAATCTAATAAACGGTCATTCAGTTTTTTATTTATAAAAACAGCCTCACTATTTTCAATTTGAATAGCGGAATGAATTTCATTTAAATGATAAAAACAGTCGGTTTGTTCTTTTAATTTTTCTAAAACCAATTTTCCAGCCAGCATTCCCGAAGAAACGGTAACAGTACTTTCTGAGCCAATATGAGATGCTAAAAAGCTTTCGCCCGCATCATAAGCCGTTAATTGAATATTCGCAGTTCTAGAACTTCCGTAAGTAGTTCCCCATTTTAAAATGTTCTGAACGACTAAATTCTGAAATGTTGTATTTGTTGGAAGACCCAAATAGGCAGTTCCGCCAAAATACAAATATTGTTCTTGGTCAATTTCGATTACTCGATCTGGAAATTTTTCGACTTTCATTTTATAAAAGTGTAACTCCTGTTCCGTTTAAATCAGAATAACTTACGACACCGTCTTTTATAGTAACACCTGTTGCAATATCTTCTGCTAAAAGTAACGCACCGTCCATATCTACATAATCCAATTGAGGAAGCAAATGCGCAATAGCAGAAATCCCAACAGTAGATTCTGTCATACAGCCTACCATTGTTTTTAAACCTAGTTTTTTAGCTTCTTCAATCATGCGTTTTCCAGGCGTTAAACCACCGCATTTTACCAGTTTTACATTCACACCATGAAAATGATTGAAACATTTTGCTACATCTTCTTCAATAATACAGCTTTCGTCTGCAATTACAGGAAGAGCAGAATGTTTAAAAACTTCTTTATGACCTTCCCAATTGTCGGCTTTCATAGGCTGTTCTAGAAATTCAACACCTAGTTTTTTTAGTTCAATCGAATTATTGATGGTTTCTTCAACTGTCCATCCGCAATTGGCATCAATTCTAAAAATGGCATTGGTATGTTTTCGAAGCGCTTTTACAATTTCGATATCTTCTTTGGTTCCTAATTTAATTTTATAAATCGGCCATGGAAGTTCCTGCATTTTAGAAATCATTTTATCAATAGAAGCAATTCCGATTGTATAATCTGTCATTGGATTTTTTTTGGTTGTGTAGTTCCATAATTCGTAAAGCTTTTTGCCTTTTTTGCGAGCATACAAATCGTTATAAGCTAGATCTAAGGCGCATAAAGCAAACATGTCATCTTTTAAATAGGGATGAATTTTTGCCCAAAATGCCTGTGGAGTTTCATTTTCTGTGTTTTCAATAGTAGATCTGATTTTTTCTAAATCCTGCATCATCATTGGAGCAGTTGTATTGTAATACGGATTTGAAGTTGCTTCTCCAAAACCCGAAAAGCCATCGCTTTGCAATTCAACAATTAGCGAAGGCTGAAAATCTATGGATTCTCTCGAAATGGTAAAAGTGTGTTTTAGTTTGAGATTGTATTCTCTTAAAATTAGTTTCATTGGTATGCGATGTTTTTTTATGTTTTTTTCAATTAATAGCCAAGCCAGAGTATTGCTTCTGTAAAATGATCACGCCAAAGCTTTTCATTATGTTCTCCGCCTTTTACAATCTTGGTTTTATCGAGATGAAGACAATAACAGCGTTTGGTATCTAGTAAACGTTTCATTTTAGTTAAATCTTTTTCCATGTCGTCACTTTCTTTATCGCCACACAGAAAATAGATCTTAGTTTTAATTTTAGATTGCTTTTCTGTGAAAGTATAAATCTTAGGTGAAAACCAGAATGAAGGCGAAAAAACACCCGCTTTTCCAAAGACTTCAGGATATTTTAAAGCTCCGTAATAAGAAACTAGTCCGCCCAAAGAGCTTCCAAAAAGAATAGTGTTTTTGGCTTTTATTTTGGTTCTGTAATTTTTGTCGATATATGGTTTTAAGGTTTTTATGATAAATTCGAGATAATTATCGGCATTTCCTCCACCATATTTTTCATTTTTGAAAGGAGTAAGCTCTTCGATTCGTTTTTCATTTCCATGTTCAATTCCTACAACAATGATGGGAGCCTTTAGGCTGTCCAATTTTTCGTCTACATTCCATTCGCCAGAATAAGAAGTTTTAGCATCAAACAGATTTTGAGCGTCGTGCATGTAAATAACGCTGTATTTTTTCTGAATGTTTTTGGAATAATTTTCTGGAAGATAAATCCAGATTTTTTTTGAGGTATTTAGTTGAGGCGCTTCAATTGTAAAAGTAGATACATTTTTTGAAGCAGTGCTTTGTGCCTTGCCAATAAGAGTAAATAGAAGTAAAATTGCCAAGAAAATCCTCTTCATCATCCTTGTTTTGTATTTTTATTTAAAAGCAATATTTTAGCTAAAAATAATAAATTGATGAATACAGAAGCAGAAAAAAGAAGTTTACTTTTAGAAATGATTACCCTCGCCACTGTAGATGGACATTTGCACAAACGTGAGCTTGAATTTTTAAGAATTGTAGCTTTGGAATTGAATATTAGCGAGGAAGAATTTCAAGATTTATTTCATCAGGAAACAAAACCATTGCCAATACCATCTGAAATGCAGCGTATCAATCAGTTTTATAGATTGGCTTTATTAATGCATTGTGATGGCGTTTTGCACGAAAGAGAATTTCATGCTATTCAACAGATAGCTATCGGAATGGGACTGAATCTTTCTGCAGTAAAACGTGTTTTAGAAATGATGAAAAAAGCACCAAATACAGTAATTAACCCAATTGTGCTGTTAGAAATTTTTCACGAACAACACAATTAGATTAAAACCTTTTGTAGTTTATTATTTGTTTCGGATTTATTTTTTAGAGGGTTGAAATTTTGGATGTCCAGTATACGCATAAGCAAAACTGATTAAGTTGCTGTCTTTTTCGATAACTTTTGTTGCGCTGTCACCCATTCCATGACCAGATTCAAAGTCGGCTAAAAAGAAGATTGGATTGCTGGAGGTGTTTGCATTTTGAAGTGAAGCTGCAAATTTTGCAGGTTGCCATGCAATTACACGAGGATCATTCATTCCCGCTGTTATTAACGTTGCCGGATAGGCAGTTCCTTTTTTAATATGATGAAACGAATCCATTTCTAAGAGCGCCTTGAACTCTGTTTGGTCTTTTATAGTTCCAAATTCAGGAATATTACCAGGACCATTT
Source organism: Flavobacterium sp. LPB0248 (assembly GCF_013388355.1). Classification (GTDB taxonomy): domain Bacteria; phylum Bacteroidota; class Bacteroidia; order Flavobacteriales; family Flavobacteriaceae; genus Flavobacterium. The sequence goes on along the minus strand of NZ_CP058246.1, from coordinate 1,209,134 downwards.
GGCGCTAATTCTGAACGAATCGTATTAAATTCCCCTACTTCTGGAATGGCAGCGGCAAACAAGTCTGGTCGTTCCGTAATGGCTCGTCCAATTAATATACCGCCAGCACTTGCGCTCCAAATGGCAATTCTTTTAGGAGAAGAATATTTCTCTTTAATGAGATATTCAGTGACCGCAATTAGATCTTTCCATGTATTAGGTTTGGTGGTTTTAAAACCTGCTTTATGCCAAGCTTCGCCCAATTCTCCGCCACCTCTAACGTGAGCAACAACATATATGCCGCCATAAGTGCAGTAAGGCAATGCAAATCCAGTACTAAAACGTGGTTCAAGAGAGATTCCGTAAGCGCCATATCCAACCATAAGGATTGGATTGTCGCCATTTAATTTGATATTTTTATTATAAATGATAGAAACAGGAACTTTAACACCATCATAAGAGGGAACCATAATTTCTTTAGACACTAAATCTTTAAATTCAGGATATTCAATAGGTTTTGATAATGGCTGAAAAGTAAACGTATTTGATGCTGGATTATACAAATAGCGTTTTTGAGGAGAAGTCCAGCCTGAAAGCGTCATCCAAATTTCGCTTTTATTTTCGCTTATAGCCAAAAAAGAGACTGAACCTGCTTGCAGAGGTAATTTTAATTCAATCGGATCTGTTTTTCCTTTTGCTAAGAAAAATACTTTTGCTTGGACACCGTTTTCGGTAATTGAATAATATAAGCCATCCTTTGTAAGTTTAAAATCGGTAATGTTTCCGTTTTTTGGTTCGGGTATAACTGTTTTTGCTTTTTCGATATCTGGATCAGATATAGGAACTTTGATGATTTTATAGTTGGAAGCATTTTTATAAGTTAAATAATAAATAAACTCTTTATCGACAAGATAATTGGTCACTTCATCTTTTTTATCGACCAAGTTGGTCCATTTTGCAGGTTTAAAACTATCTTTTAAATCGGTGTCATATAACTTAATCCGATTATCAACCGTAACGACCAGTCCGTAGTTTTTATTAGAATTTTTATGGTAAAGATTTAAAGGGAATTCTTCTGCGCCTATATTGAGTTCAGGATTGGTTGTATTGGATAAAAATTCGACATCTTTGTTTGGATCTTCGCCTAATTTATGATAGTAAACTTTGGAGTTTAATAATCTATTTGGATCTGTAACATTGAAAGAATTTAATCGTCCGTATGTAAATGAATTTCCGTCTGGCATCCATGAAGGGGAGCTGAACCAGCATCTGTCGAATACTTCAGGATAAACTTTTCCGTCGCTGTTTATAATAAGCAATTCGGCACTTTCAGAACCGCTTGGTGAAATTTCTATCGCTACTTTATCTCCTTTTTCATTGGGAGTTATAGAGCTAATGTTGTAATTTACTCCAGCTGCTTTTTTATAAGTTTCTGGATCAAAAAGTAGTTTCTCGGCTCCTTTATAACCAATTCTCTGGTACAATTTGCCATTTTCTTCGTTGGCATTTCGTTTTAGATAAAAATAATGGTCGTTTTCTGTAATTTGTAATTCAGAGATTGTACTTTCTTTTCTTGCATCAAGCTCTTTGAGTTTCTTTTGAAGATTTTGCCGTTCTGGAATTTCGCTTAATTTTTGCCGAGTATAATCTGTATTTGCTTTCATCCAAGCGACAACATTCGGATCATTTAAATTTTCTAAATATTGATAGCCATCTTCTATCTTTTCTCCAAAATATTCATCTGTGACAATTTTTTCTGGCGCGGGCTGTGGTTTATTTTGCCCAAAAAACGATACTACTGAGCTGAGTGCTACAGTAGTGCAAAGTAATTTCGTATTCATAATCTGTCTAGTTTAAAAGAAAGGCTGAATTTCCAGATAGATTATGGACAGGTAAAGTTATGAAATTATTTTAATTAATTGATATATAGTTAATTATGTTTTGCTTGTGTTAATTGCTCTTGTAGTTTTTTAATTTCGTCACGAAGTTTAGCTGCTTGCAAGAAGTCTAATTCTTTAGCTGCTTTTTCCATCGTTTTGCGTTTTTCACGAATCATTTTTTCTAATTCAGCTTTAGATAGATAAGCTGTTTCTGGTTCAGCTGCAACAGGAATCGGATGACCTAATTCATATTCAACTAAAGGATTTTTAGTGAAAGCACTTTCGATTTTTTTATTTAAAGCTTGAGGAACAATATTATTTTCAACGTTGAAATTAATTTGTTTCGTTCTTCTGTAATTGGTTTCATCGATTGTTTTCTGCATGCTTGCCGTAATTTTATCAGCATACATAATGGCTTTACCGTTTAAGTTTCTCGCTGCACGTCCAATAGTTTGTGTTAACGAACGATAATTTCTCAAGAAACCTTCTTTATCAGCATCTAAAATAGCTACAAGCGAAACTTCTGGCAAGTCTAAACCTTCACGAAGTAAGTTGACTCCAATTAAGACATCAAAAAGACCTTTTCGTAAATCCTGCATAATTTCGATACGCTCTAAAGTGTCTACTTCAGAATGTATATATCGGCATCGAATGTTCACTTTGGTTAAATATTTAGCTAATTCTTCGGCCATTCTTTTGGTCAAAGTTGTCACAAGAACCCTTTCGTCCAATTCACAGCGAACCTGGATTTCCTCAATCAAATCATCAATCTGATTCAAGCTTGGCCGCACTTCAATAACAGGATCTAATAATCCTGTAGGGCGAATAATCTGTTCGACATAAATACCATCCGATTTTTGTAGTTCGTAATCAGCTGGTGTTGCAGAAACATATATAACCTGATTTTGCAAGGCTTCGAATTCTTCAAATTTTAAAGGTCGGTTGTCCATTGCTGCAGGCAATCTAAAACCGTATTCAACAAGGTTTTCTTTACGACTACGGTCGCCTCCATACATAGCATGAACTTGAGAAACGGTTACGTGACTTTCATCAATAATCATTAAAAAATCGCTCGGAAAATAATCTAATAAACAGAAAGGTCGCGTTCCTGCTTCACGTCCGTCAAGGTAGCGTGAGTAATTTTCAATTCCAGAGCAATAACCCAATTCGCGAATCATTTCTAGATCAAAATTGGTTCTTTCTTCCAAACGTTTGGCTTCCAGATGTTTTCCAATTTCTTTAAAATAATCAACCTGTTTCACCAAATCTTGCTGAATCTGCCAAATTGCGCCTTGTAAAACTTCTGGAGAAGTCACAAACATGTTGGCAGGATAAATGGTTAATCTTTGAAATTTCTCTATAACTTGAGATGTTTTTGCATCAAAGGATTCAATCTCTTCAATTTCGTCTCCAAAGAAATGAATTCGATATGCATCGTCTGCATAACTTGGATAAACTTCAACCGTATCTCCCTTAATCCTGAAAGTTCCCGGGTTAAAATCGGCTTCTGTTCTAGCGTATAAACTCTGCACTAAACTGTGTAATAATTTAGTTCTTGAAATAACCTGATCTCGTTTAATTTCAATAACGTTTTTCTGAAATTCAACTGGGTTTCCAATACCATACAAACAAGAAACTGAAGCTACAACCAAAACATCGCGGCGACCAGAAAGTAGGGAAGAAGTAGTGCTCAAACGCATCTTTTCCAACTCTTCATTGATTGATAAATCTTTTTCAATGAAGACTCCAGTTACAGGCATAAAAGCTTCTGGCTGATAATAGTCGTAGTACGAAACGAAATATTCAACAGCATTATTTGGGAAAAATTGTTTGAACTCAGAGTATAATTGAGCGGCCAAAGTTTTATTGTGTGCCAGAACCAAAGTGGGTCTTTGCACTTCCTGAATTACGTTGGCAACGGTAAACGTTTTTCCCGAGCCTGTAACTCCTAATAAAGTTTGGTATTTATCTCCGTCGACCACGCCCTGTGCCAATTTTTGTATGGCTTGAGGCTGATCTCCTTTTGGGCTATATTCTGAGGAAACTTGAAATTTCATTTGAGTATACTGAAAATTTGGTTTTGTAAAGATACGAAGTTTGAATTCTAATCTAAAAAATTAATGATCGCATCATTTACCACTTTTGGCTGATCTATCGTTAAAAAATGTCCTGCATCTTTTACCGTTTTTGTTTTACAATTGACAAGGTGTTTTTTTGCACGATCCAAACTTTCTTCTGAATTAATAACATCTTTATCTCCGATTAAAATTAGAACCGGATTTTGAATAGATTCTAATTCTTTATCTGAAAAAGGCATCATTTTAAGCATGCTGGAATTTGATTTTGCATATTTATTGGCCAAATAGAATTGTCTTTTATAAATGACACTAATATTTTCTGGATGAGTAGAAAATGTCGAAAGCGTTTTGCTGAATTTCTTTTCGCTTGGAAAAAGTTTTAAAAGTAAAGCCGATGATGTTTTTCTTGGTTTATCAAGAAATTTAAAAGTCTGTGCTGGACTTAATAAAACAATTTTATCGATCGAATTTGATTTTTGAGTGGCTAATAATGTTGCAATCCAGCCGCCTCGTGAAGCGCCAATGATATCAAATTTCTTTAATTTGTAATAGCTGAAAACTTCATTGTAAAAAACAACAATATTATCGGATGAAAGCGGTTTAGTGGTTAAGTTGGATTTATTGGGTTCCATTATAAAATCGATGGCGTAAATGCGATGATTTTTGGCCAAAGTTTTAATGTTAGGATACCACATGGTCGAACTGGCATCCATTCCGTGAAGTAAAACAAGATCTTTTCCGTTTTTTGGTCCAGCAATAATTACATGCGCGGTTCCAAAACTAGTTTTTACATCTTCTTCGGTATACGGAATATTCCAAAGTTTTAAAGCTTTATCATAAGCGGTTTGATATTTTACCTCTTCAGTTCTAGTTTTAAAAACATAATCGTCAAATTTTGCCTTTTTGGACGAAGAACAACTTGTGACTAAAAAGAGCACAACTGCCAATCGGAAATATAGTTTCAACATAGTAATAAAATTCAATTTTCAGCTTAAAGTTACGAGCAGAGCTGGCGAAAAGTGTATCAGAATTTTATTTTAAAATATCATAATTTTAAGATTTGTCGTTTTTGGAAGTCAGATAATAAATCTGTACAAAAGCTAAAATAGCGTTCGGAATTATTACGGGCCAAAGCCATTGGTTAAAATCTCTATAGTCGTTTAAAAAGATGCCATAAATGGCAAAACAGATACAGCCAAACATATTAATAAATCGGATTGCTCGGAGATTTTTCAGCAAAAAACCTCCAACAATAAATACAGATGCGAGATAACCAATATATTCTGCCATAATCTTGATTTTAAATAGTTTACAATAAATGTAGCAAAAGCTAATTATAAAATCAAGGTTTTGTTTTGGAAATGAGTTATTTAAGTAGAAAAAAGATTATAGTTTTTTTTGATTACGACTTGTGTGACGAATTCTCAAAATATGAATCTCATTGAAAGTTATTTTATAAGATATTCGATAACTATAAATTTCGTATGCGCGATAACTTCCATTGTTTGGAATTTTCATTTCATCCAATTCGTAAATTTCCCAATTTGTTTTTAAAATTGTTACAGAATTATAAATACTATCAATTACTTTGTTTGGGATATTTTTACTTTTAGATTCTTTAAATATATGAAAGTATATTTTTTCAAGCTGAATTTTAGCGGCTTTAGACCAAATTATTTCTTTTTCCATTGTTCAATTTGATCCTTCATTTCATTATGAGAATAGAAATTACCACTTTGAATATCTTCTTCAGCAACTTTTAAATCTTCATTATATCTTTCAGAATAATTGACAGGAGTTTTGCGACTATCTAAAATTGTTTTTAAAGCAGATAAAAACTGATCGTCATCAATTTTTTCAATTTCAGAAATTAAAATATTTTTAAGTTCAAGAGTGTTCATAATAGCGTAATTTTATCGAAGTTACAAAACAAAATCATACGATTGGTTTTGAAAACCTTAAAATTTCCAAGAGTTGTGCTCAGTGTCATTTAGAAAACTCCAAGCTACAATTCGGCTATTTTTTTGTCCTTGTGACATTTCTATTGTTTTGACAGAAACGGCGTTTACTTTTTTCAAGATTTTGTAAATCGAAGAAAGATTCTCTTTTTTAGAAACTAGAGTAGTAAACCATAAAACTTGCGATGGATATTTAGCACTTTCGTAAATCATTTGCGTGATGAATCCGATTTCGCCACCGTTGCACCACAATTCTGCATTTTGTCCGCCAAAGTTTAGAACAGGATTTGTATTTCTTTTTTCTTTAGGGTTTAAATTGGAAACTTTTCTAGAAGTGCTTTTATGAGCTTCTTCGGCAGATGCATGAAAAGGCGGATTGCACATCGTGAATGTAAAACGATCTTCGGGCGTGATAATATTTTTAAAAATAAATCGAGGTTCAGTTTGCTGTTGCAAGCTGATAGAATCAATTAATTCGGGATTGGTTTCAATAATTTTAGCGCAATTTTCAATTGATCTTTGGTCAATATCTGTTCCAACAAAACTCCAATTGTAAATTGAATTTCCTAATATCGGATAGATTAAATTTGAGCCTGTACCGATATCTAATCCTAAAACAGTGCTGGTTTCTGGAATTTGATTGTTATTGCTTTCAGCCAATAAATCGGCTATATAATGAATATAATCGGCACGTCCTGGAATTGGCGGGCAAAGATAATCTTTAGGAATATCCCAGTTTTGAATGTTGTAATACGTTTTAAGTAAAGCTTTGTTTAATGTTTTTACTGCAAGCGGATTACTGAAATCAATGGTTTCTATTCCGTGTTTATTAATGGAAACAAAAGCCTTTAATTCGGGACAATTTGAAATGAGAAGTTCAAAATCATATCGGTTTCGATGAAGATTTCTTGGATGTAAATTGTCTTTTTGGGAATTGTTTTCTGCTTTCATTTTTTTTGATTTCGATGCAAAGATAGGCATTCCTTTTTTGGAAATGATTTTAGGAAATTCCCATTAGTCCTATTGCCAAAATCTGTTATAGTAGCTATTGGCTGCAGTTTTTTATTTCCATTCAGTTTCTGTTGCTAATTTGGTTAGTTTTGAATACAGAGCACTTAATCCATAAGTACCACTTAATCCGTAATCCTTTATTTTCTTAATTGACCCATCTTCAAAAATTATGTGAAGAGTTGCTGTTGAAGCATCAGTATAATTAACTTCGTAGTAATCTTTTAATTTCTTAATTTCTATGTAATTTAGTAAGTCAAATATTTCTGCAACATTTTTTGGGTCAAATTGATTTATTGATTTTCCTCTAAACTTAGTAAATTCTATACCATCAAACTCAGCTAGACCATTTTTATTAATTGTAAGTTTAAAAACTGGACAGGTTCCATAGCAATAATCCGTTTTAACTTCTATAGATTTAATTTTATTATCAATGATGACTTTGTCGTTAAGTTCAATAAAAGAATTAAACTTATATGTTAAAGTATCTATCTTGATATATTTCTCAATGTTATCATCAAAATCAAAAGGTAAATTTACTTTTCGAATTTGTAATTCATTTTTATCTTTAACTTTAATTGGTTTCACATATTCGCAAATAGCAAAATCAATAATAAATCTAGTTAGTTTAAAATTATTACTGCCTTGATCAATTATAGCATATTGTGAATATCCGTAATAATGCGGAATGAAAAGCAAATCAGTTAGTCCATCGTTGTTAATGTCTACTTTTTTCCAATTATTTATGTCAGATTGATTGAAAATCTTCTGACATTTTAAATTTGTATAAATGCTATCTGTTGGAACGATTCTAAAATTTCCATAATCAAAATCTTTCCATACTTTCTTAATAAATTTAGGAGCTACAGTTTTGATAAAATCTTCAACGTCTTTATCTGTTTTGAGTTCATCTATTTTATTTCCAAACGCTACGTTTGAAAAAATAATTACGAATATTAGAGTTAGTTTCTTCATATTATTGGTAACATCCTGCTACTACAGTGGCTTTGAGACTAAATTAAGGCTATTATCGGATTTACCACCCGAGCGATAGCGAACAGGTGAAGCAAATCATTCAAACACAAAAACATTTTCCATTAAGCTTATTGTTCAAATCTGTTGTACTAATGTTAGTTACCGACTTTATTGGTTTATTTTTGCCATTTTATTTTTACTGCTGAAATTTTGTCAAGTTCAAGTCTTACATCTTTTAAAATTCTAAAACCACATTTTTCATAAAATTTTAATGGCGAAATATATTCTTGCCCGTTTTTTTTCTTGTCCTTGTTATGGTCTATTACCCAACCATTTAATACTAATTCAGTATTTTTAATTTTGTCTAGCATTTTTCGCCCTAATCCATTTCCTTTTATTTTTTCTGATAAAATGATAGCAAACCACTTCTCATTATCTCTGTCAAATGTCAAAGCCCAACCCAAAATTAAGCCTATGTCACTTGTCAACAAAAAATGCTTAAGGTTATTTAAGTTTTGCAGATAATTGTCAAATTCAGTTAAACTATTGTATGAAAGTTTTTCAGGATATTCCCTATTCCATAAGTCAAGCACTTGCTTTTTTGCTTGTTCGTTTAGTTCAGTTGTCTGTATAATTTCAATATTCTCTATCATTTGTCTTTGTGAATTCTGCGCTTAAGTCTGGGACTAACGTTCTGGCACTAGAGCGGTTTTGGGATTAAATAAAGTCCATTCTTCGGATTTGCTATTTGAGCGATAGCGAACTGGCGAAGCAAATTATTCAAATATAAAACCATCTTTTTATTAAGCCTATTGCCCAAATCTGTTGTAGTGGCTGTTGTGAGCTGTTTTTAAATTTAGACTTTGTTTCTTTTCAAAAATTGTAAGTAAAGAATTTTTGCTGTCAAAGATTATTTTGTTTCCATCAATTTTTCCTTTTCGTACATTTCTGATATAGTAATTAGTTGCACCACCTGTTGACGGATAAAACTGCTCGAGTTCAATGATATTCTCTTTTATTTTATATTTTCCACCGTAATAAATAGAATTTTTATTTCGATGAACATTTTTATCTATACCAATTAGCATAAACTTCTTAAAAAAGCCATCGTTATGAAATTTTAAAATTTGAGGATTTTCTTTTTCTCCATTATTATAATATCGTCCTTCAAAAATTTGAACATAGTATGCGGATGTATCTATTTTTTTTAAGTCAGTTTCAGTTGGCATATCTAAAAAAGTGTATTTGACTTTTTCGTTCAGAACAGGTTCTCCATATTCGTTTTTGGGTATTCTGATATATCCACAGCTAATTAACGAGAAAAGACAAATTATAAATAAAACTTTTTTTGAAAACATCTTATTAATTTTTAGCACATTTTTGATCAAAATAGCATACAACGTCCCACAACTACAGCGGGTTTGAGACTAAATTAACCTCATTCTTCGGATTTGCTATTTGAGCGATAGCAAACAGACAAAGCAAATTATTCAAATATAAAAACAACTTTCCATTAAGTCAATTCCCTAAATCCTTTAGAGTAGTTGTTATGCGTTCGGTTATTTTTTTTCTTTTTTATAAACATCTACTAAACCTCTATTATCAATCAACATTTCATCTTTTTCCATTTTTATTATTCTGTCTTCTATTCTTTCGTAATATTTTCCATCTACGGATTTAATGGCCAATTTTCGCCTGATTAAATCTTTACCAACGAAATCTGTACTATCAATGTATAAATCGTGTTCAATCGTATTTGTCTTACTATTAAATTTCCAATTGCCAATATCAGTATTTTTTGGTGTAAAAACTTTTTCATAAGTGAAATTTGCTTTATAGATTAATTTCGGGCCAGTTGCTTGAACAGTTCCAAAACTGCCTTCATAATTATCAAGTTTCTTTCCATTTATATCACGTGTTTCAATAAAATTCCAACTTCCAATTATATTTTCTGATTTTATATCATTTACACTTTCTTTCTCAACTTTTGGAGTTTGGTTATTTCCTGTTTTAAAGCAACTTGATAATAGTGAGATAATAATTAAAGAATAGATGTGTTTCATTTTCTTGTTTGGTTTAATTGACTCTTTTAATTCTGTTTGGATTAACTGACGTAAACGTCCCTTCGCACAAGAAGTTTGAGGTTAGATCAGCGATATCTTTCGGGTTTTCCAAATCTTTCCCCAAAATACAAGCCAATTCTTCCATTAAGCCAAATGCCCAAATTGCTTGTAGCGTGTCCTCGCAGATAATCCTTTTTTAGTTTAATTGTCGTTTAAAACTACAAAATATAAAATTTTGTTTCGTTTCAAACGGAGTTGTATGATCTTCAATAATGCATTTTAATTTTTTAAATCCATTCTTCATTTCGGCGGTTAATGTTTCTTCATTATATTGTTTTATGTCTAAACCGCTACATTTTTTCGGCCCGTTTTCAGAAAATGTACCAATAGTTAAATATCCTGAAACTGATTTTCTTGCAGTTTCTATATATTTTTGAATTTGCTCTCTACTGGTTAAGAAATGGAATGTTGCTCTGTCATGCCAAACTTCAAACGTTTCATCTGTTTCAAATTCTGTTATATCGCTTACAATCCAATTCACTTTTTCTGCATTTGATCCTAACCTTGCTTTCGCTTTCTCAATTGCTTTTGCAGAAATATCTAAAACAGTTATATTTTCGAAACCTTCTTCGATTAGAAAATCTACTAGTTTGCTATCTCCGCCACCAATATCAATAATTTTAGATTTTTTCGTTAAGTCGAAAGATTTTATAAGATCTAGTGAAGTCTTCGGAATTTCTTGAGTCCAACTTACTTCGTTTGCATTTTTAGTTTCGTAAACTGTTTCCCAATGATTTTTTCTGTTTTCTTCCATTATTCCTATTTTTTTACTTACGTTTCTTTTGTAGTGTATTTGCTAAAGTCCCGCTACTGCAACGGGTTTAGAACTAAATTGGCCAATTCCTCGGATTTGCCACCCGAGTGATAGCGAACAAGCGAAGCAAATTATTGAAATATAAAATGATCTTTTTATTAAGTCAATTACCCAAATGCTTTGTAGTAGCTGTTAAGTGACGTTTTTATTTCCAGAATTGCCAAGGTTTTTTGTTATTTTTTTTCTGCCAATCTTTAAAGCGTTTATCTATTACAAGCCTTACTTTTTTGTAGTTTTCCCAACTGTTTTTATATTCATAAATGCTATCTTGATTTGAATCTAATGTGTTTACATAGTCGTCAAAATATTTGTCGGATGAATAATAATCCTCGGTAAATTTTAGTCCTATTTCATTCAAATCTTCTGCCCAAAACTTTCCATCACAACATTTAATCAGGAAATCACGACCAGTAATTTTTTTAGCTTTTACATTTTCTAATAAGCTAGCTGATTCCGTGATGTGAATTTCGCCAATTAAATTGTTATCAATTATCCAATTTAAATACATTCCAATATGAGTTCCTCCATTTTCAAGAGGAACATTTTTAGGGAAATCTTCCGTTTGATGCCAATCTATTCTGTCGATACTTGCCATTTCTGATGGTTGTGTTAAAATGTCGCCTAACTTGAGTTTTGTCTTCGGTTAGTCAAAAATATCGCATAATTAGGATATATATGTATGACGAAAACATACAAAGCTACCCAACGTCACGCATATATATGATTAATGGTAATACTTTAATTAAATCAAATATATAAACAATCTTTTTATTACAGATTTTTAAAAGAAAACTCGTTTGTTTGTTTTAAATTTTTTCGGGTTTATTTGTGGTAAATTAACATTGGTAAATGACAAAAAATACTATTTGCGAAGCTTCGACATGAAGAAATTTAAGAAGACAAATTAATCAAAACACTCCATTAAAAGCAAATCACCGTCGCGATGTGTTATGGTTACAATTCCGTCTTGTTCAACAGAATTACTGCTTCCGGTTCTGTAGCCCATTGTGAGTGTATCGTTGTTTAATTCGTATTTTAAATTGGTTGAAGAAATTCCGTTAACAACACCAATTGGAATTAACGAAATAGGTGTTTTTGCGGTATACCATTTTTCGAATTTTGTCGGCAGCAAGAATATTTTAGAATGATCGTCGAGAATTACAATTTTGAGTAAATCTCTGTAGCGAACAATCTGCGTTAGGTTTGTAATCGTATGATCCGCACGTTTTCCGGTTGCCCAAACGACATTTGCGGCAGGAATTTTTCTTTCGATAAGATAATCAAAAGCTTTTTCTAAATCTGTTTTATCTTGATCGGGTGTATGGACGATTTCGATTGGAAATTGCGAAGTTTTATAAATTTCAGGGTCAAAACCACGGTCAAAATCACCCAATAAAACATCTACTTTTATACCTAATTCAATTACTCTTTCTATAGCCGAATCTAAAACAATTACCAATGGTGACCATTCTAATAATTGTCCTAATAATTCTGGATCACAGGCAGCGCCATTTGCAATGATTAAAGCAGGTTCTTGATCGTCTCGGACTATATGATGTGATGACATAAGTGTTTTTTGAATGTGATGCAAAGGTAAGGTTTACAATTTTAGATTTTAGATTTTTTCAAAGCTTGTAAAATCTGCAATCTACAATCTACAATCTGTAATCAGAAATCAAGCAATCTTCTATGGTAATTGATTTGCCCTAAATGATACGCCAAATGGGTTGAAAGATGAATTAAGAAAAAGCCTGTTGTCATTTCTTTTTCGAAAATAATCTGCGGATAAATTTTTTCTAAATCTGTTTCGGTTAAGGAATCTAAACTGTTATTGATAACGTTAATCGTATTTTCGATTTTTGAAATCAATTCTGCTTTTGGAATATCTTTTAATGAAAATTCTAAAGGACGATTTCGGACATAATCGGTTTTGCCAATTTCAGCTCCGATGTAGGTATTTAGGTTTCCAATTAAATGAAGACACAGATTTCCAGCCGAATTGGAGATGTTCTTATCAATTGCCCAAATTGAATTTTCATTTTGATAGGATTCAATTTCGATTTTTAGTTTGTTTAAATCTCGATTGAAAAGTGTTTTTAGAGTTTCTATTGACATTTTTTATTTAAATTAACGATAAATGGAAAAAAGGCAAATCAATGTTAGTATTGTTCCTATTAGTGATGTTAGAAATACAAATGTATTATCTCGTGTTTGTTTAGTTATGAATTTAATAGTTCGATAGCAAATGAAATATACACCTATAATAGGATAATATATAAATTTTCCTAAAAGGTTAATAATCAAAATATAGAAAATTAAACTGATTATAATTCCTAATGCCATTCCGGCTAGACTTCCATAAATTGTTTTTTGATTAACTTCTCTATCTTTTAAAATTGCTTGGTGTTGATTAAATTTAGAGTCGATTAAATTGTTTAATTCATGGGAATCTAATATGTCTGATTTTATAAATTGTTTTATGAAGTCCAAATCAGAATAATCATTACTCAAATCATACACTTCCTTTGTTATTCTTTGTATTTCTTTTTTATTAGTTTTATTGGATTCCAGAGTAGATAAAAAAACGTCAATTCCTCCTCTGTTATTTATCTCCAAAAGTATTTCCTTACTAGCTTTTCCAGAGTAATCAACCATAGTAATATAAGCTTCCTCAAGATCTTTGTCAGAGTAATTTTTATAATTCATTATTAATGATAAATTCCGATTGATTAATTTCTGCTTTTTATAGGAATCCAGATTTCTTCTTCAGAATTAGGATCATCTTTTTTATACTTTTCATTCATTACAGCAAAATGAGGTCTATTATCTACCGTATATTCAGAATTTGGAAGCCATTCTGCAAAAATATAATGATAGGTTTGATGAGCTTCTGTCGCTGGCCCTAAATGAAGAAAAACAGCATATAAACCATCAGGAATAATTAAAGTTTGCATTCCTTCTGGAATAGTTGAATAATCTGAAACTTCTACGGCAGCCCATTTTTGGAAACTGTCATTAGGGTCAAAATTATCAAAATGATTTTCTGCGTAAACTTCTAAAGAATATAAATTGGCATTAATTGTATTTTTTATTTCTTTTCGATTTGGCATAAAACCATTCCATAATTGAAAAGTTTTATTCTCAATAAAAGACATTTCAATAAAATGTCCAAGGAGTTTTTTTTCGGTTAAGTTTCTAATGATAGGTTTCATAATTACTTAATTTTGTAATTTTCTGTACTGGTTTCACTTAGAGAGAAATAGCCTAACGGATAATTTTCTTTATTAGTTACATTGATCATATTTCCTTTTACGGTTGCTGGAGGAGACTGAAATGGTCCTCCAACAGTGCTTCCAGCAATGCTGACCAAAATATTCATATAATTATAGTACTGTTTTGAAATCCCGTAATGTGTGATTTCAATTTCATTTCCAATTATTAAATCTTCATCGTCTGAAAGGCTAAAAAATTCATTGCCATTAAAAAATTTATCCTCGTCTACATAGAAAGTTGATTTAACTTTATTAGAGTATAAATATTTGTATAAATAAAAATTATCTGCATCGGCAGGATCAGTATAAAAAGCTTTTATTTCAATGTCTTTTCCAGTAAAACCGCCTTGATTATTTTGTTCTATGCGGGTAATGGGAGCTACTGATTTTAAAGTTTCTGTTCCAATATATCTATTTCCTCGACTAATGACAGTTAACGTATATTGTTCATCGATAACGGGTGTAAAATTTATGCATGAATATTGACCAGTCTTTTTAATTTCGATAAAATTAAATTTTTCCTTTTTACTATTTTCTATATAAATAATTGCCCCAGAAACGGTTGGAATTTTATTTTCAAAATAACCCGTTGTCGTTGTCAGCTTTATTGTCTGCTCATTTCCTGTTGTTCCTTTCTCCCAAGTAATTGCAGCTTCTATTACTAATTTCGGAGGAGCTGTATCTAAATCAACATCCACAACTTTTTCGCAGCTTGCGAAAAACAAAGATGTGAAAAGCACGATTAAAAAAACTAATTTTTTCATAGGTATGTTTTTAGCCTTTAAACTTATTTTTAGAATTTGAAATTATAACTAACAGCTGGAACAATTCCAAAAATTGATAGCTGAACAGCTTCATTCAAACCTGTATCCGTATTTTGACGAAAATTGATTGAGGCTGCATTCATGCGATTATAAAGGTTGTAAATACTGAATACCCATTCGCCTTTCCAATTCCTATCTTTATTTGTTCTTGGTGTTAAGGTTGCTGAAATATCCAAATGATGATAGGCAGGAAGTCTATTTTCATTTCGCAAACCGTAACTTGGCACAGTGATTCCTAAATATTCGTACTGCCCATTCGGATAAGTAACTGGCTGTCCTGACTGCAAAGCAAAGTTAGCACCAAATGACCATTTTTCGTTTAAATTATAAGCAGATGTAATGGCAAGATTATGAGTTTTATCATAAGCTGAAGCGTACCATTGACCATTGTTAATTCCGATTTCTTCAGCAGTTCTTCCAGGAGTCTGCTGTTCAGATTTTGATAATGTATACGAAATCCATCCATTAAATTTGCCTTTGTTTTTCTTTATCATAAGCTCTAAACCATACGAACGCATATGGCCGTTTAAAATAACTTGTTCAATGGCATTGTTGGCAATTAAATCGGCTCCATCGATATAATCTAATCTATTTTGGATTTTCTTGTAATAGGTTTCTACTTCTAAAGAATAGGCATCATTATAAATATTTCTAAAGTATCCTAACGCCACCTGATCTGCGAGCTGAGGTTTAATGTAATTATCACTCGGCATCCAAACATCCAGCGGAGTAGGAGATGAGGTGTTTGAAATTAACTGAAGATATTGCGCCATTCTGTTGTAACTCGCTTTTATAGATTGATCTTCATTTAATTGGTAAGAAAGAGAAAAACGAGGTTCAAAATTATCATAACTCTGAATGACTTTGTTTTGGCTGAAATACTTTGTTGAAGTAGGTGTTCCTTTTTCGTAAATCTGCATATCATTATTGAAAACAACCGCTTGATTATTATCGTAATAATTAATAGTAGAAGCGCCTAATCTATAAAATAAGCTGTAACGCAAACCATAAGCAATGGTAATTTTTTTAGAAAGCTGACTTTCTGCATCCAGATAAATAGAAGGTTCAAAAGCATATTTTTTATCTAATTGATCAGGATTTATGCCCGAATCTTCGGCGGTTGGTTTTATGGTTCCAGGATTAAAATCATAATAAATACCGTTTACGCCATAATTTAGTTTTAGTTTATCTGAAAGATAATGCTTGAAATCGTATTTGATATTGTAGTTTTTGATTCCAGAATCCCAATTGAATCCTACAAAATCAAGATCTAATCCGTAATAATAGTCACTGTAAATTAAAGAGAGATTGGAGAATAATTTATTAGAATACAAATGATTCCATCTTAGGTTTAAAGTTGAATTTCCGTACGTATTGGTAAAGCTTTTGTTTAAACTGAAAACGTCACGTCCAAAATAGCCTGATAAATATAAACTGTTATTGTCGTTAAGTTTATAGCTTAGTTTGGTGTTTAAATCATAAAAATAAGCAGAGTTATTTTTGTTGTCTTCAGATAGTTTTAAAAAAAGATGGGCGTAAGAAGCTCTTCCGCCAATCAAAAAAGAACCTTTGTCTTTTACAATTGGGCCTTCAGCCAGTAAACGGCTTGAAATTATTCCGATACCGCCATTCATATGGAAATCTTTACTGCTTCCGTCTTTCTGGTAGATTTCTAAAACCGAAGAAGCTCTACCGCCATAACGTGCAGGAATTCCACCTTTATATAATTTTAAATCCTTAATAGCATCGGGATTAAAAACAGAAAAAAATCCGAAAACGTGAGAAGAATTAAAGATTGTTGCTTCGTCTAAAAGAATGAGATTTTGGTCTGCACCACCTCCGCGAACATTAAATCCAGAAGCGCCTTCGCCCGCATTGGTTACACCAGGAAGTAGCAAAATCGATTTTATAACGTCAACTTCTCCTAAAACAACCGGCATTTTCTTTATGGTTGAAATGGAGAGTTTATTTACGCTCATTTCGGGCGATTTGACATTTATTTTACCTTTATTTTCTGTAATAACAACTTCTTGCAGTTCTTCGCCACCTTCTTTAATTGAGAAATTGCTTTTTTTGTCTTGATTTAAAGAAATATGTTTTTGAATGGTTTGATAGCCAACATAGCTGATTTCGATTTCGTATTCTCCTTTAGGAACAGAAAGGGAATAAAAACCGTATTCGTTGGTTGTAGTTCCTATTTTTAAGGACGGAATAAAGATATTAACTCCAATTAAAGTTTCATTGTTTTTGCTGTCAATGATGGTTCCGCTTAGAGTGAATTTTTCCTGCGCAAATGAGGTGAAAATCGTAAGAATAAAAAGAAAAAATGTGCAGGTCTTTTTTGTAATCATTATATTGATTTTGATTTACATAGTTAACAAATTCTTACTACATATTCTTACGGAATTTTTGTTAAACATAAGTTAAGATAAAAAAAGGACAACTTTTCGAGTTGTCCTTTTACTTATTTAGAAATACAAAATGTATTCTGAATTATTTGATTTTAGCAACAATAGCGTTGAAAGTTTCGCTTGGACGCATTGCTTTGCTTACCAATTCTGGTGTTGGTTGGTAGTAACCGCCAATGTTTTGAGGTTTACCTTGAGCACCAATTAATTCTGCATCGATTTTAGCTTCGTTAGCTTCAAATTCAGCTGCAATTGGAGTAAAGATCGCTTTCAATTCTGCATCTTTAGTTTGAGCAGCCAAAGCTTGAGCCCAGTAGAATGCTAAATAGAAGTGAGAACCACGGTTGTCAATCTGACCCACTTTACGAGCTGGAGATTTATCGTTTGCTAAGAATTTATCGTTTGCTTGGTCTAAAGTTTCAGATAAAACAATTGCTTTAGAATTATCTAAAGTTTGTCCTAAATGCTCTAATGAAGCACCAAGAGCTAAAAATTCTCCTAATGAATCCCAACGTAAGTATCCTTCTTCTGTAAATTGCTCAACGTGTTTAGGAGCAGAACCTCCAGCACCAGTTTCGAACAATCCACCACCATTCATTAACGGAACAATAGAAAGCATTTTAGCAGAAGTTCCTAATTCTAAGATTGGGAATAAATCTGTTAAGTAGTCACGTAAAACGTTTCCTGTTACAGAGATAGTATCTAAGCCTTTGATGATTCTGTCTAAAGTAAATTCAGTAGCAGCAATTGGGTTTAAAATACGGATATCTAAGTTTGTAGTATCGTAGTCTTTAAGATATTTTTGAACTTTTACGATCAATTCTCTATCGTGTGCTCTGTTTTCGTCTAACCAGAAAACAGCAGGAGTGCTAGATAAACGAGCTCTATTTACAGCCAATTTAACCCAGTCTTGAATAGGAGCGTCTTTAGCCTGACACATTCTGAAAATGTCATTAGCTTCAACGTTTTGCTCCATTAAAACATTTCCGTTTGCATCAACCACACGTACAACTCCGTCAGCTTTCATTTGGAAAGTTTTGTCGTGAGATCCGTATTCTTCAGCTTTTTGAGCCATTAAACCAACGTTAGGAACACTTCCCATTGTTTTTGGATCAAAAGCACCGTGTTTTTTACAGAAATCGATAGTTGCAGTATAAACTCCAGCGTAAGAACGGTCTGGAATAACCGCGAATGTATCTTGAGCTTTTCCTTCTTTGTTCCACATTTGTCCAGAAGTACGGATCATTGCTGGCATAGAAGCATCAACAATTACGTCAGATGGAACGTGTAAGTTTGTAATTCCTTTATCAGAATTAACCATTGCTAAAGCTGGTCCGTTTGCGATTGCTTGATCGATAGCAGCTTCAACTTCTGCTTGCTCAGGTCTTCCAGCAATTTTAGCGTAGATATCGCCTAAACCGTTTCTTGTGTCAACGTTTAATTCAGCGAATAAAGAAGCGTATTTTTTGAAAACATCTGCAAAATATACTTCAACGATAGCGCCAAAGATAATTGGATCAGAAACTTTCATCATTGTAGCTTTTAAGTGTACAGAAAGTAAAACTCCTGCAGCTTTTGCTTCAGCGATTACATCAGCAGCAAAAGCTTTTAATTTGCTTACGCTTAAAACTGAACTGTCGATAATTTCTCCAGCTTTTAATGGAGTACTTGCTTTAAGAACAGTTGTTGAACCGTCTTTAGCAACAAATTCGATTTTTACATCGTTTGCTTCATTTACAGTCAATGATTTTTCACTTCCGTAAAAATCACCTCCTGACATAGAAGCTACTTTAGTTTTTGAGTCAGCAGACCAAGCACCCATTGAGTGTGGATTTGCTTTTGCAAAGTTTTTAACTGCTCTTGGAGCTCTACGGTCAGAGTTTCCTTCACGTAAAACTGGGTTTACAGCAGAACCTAAAACTTTAGCATATTTTGCTTTAATTTCCTTTTCAGCATCGTTTTGCGGATCTTCTGGGAAATTTGGTACGTTGTATCCGTGCGATTGTAATTCAGCAATAGCCGCTTTTAATTGCGGTACAGATGCTGAAATGTTTGGTAATTTAATAATGTTTGCTTCTGGCTGAGTTGCTAATTGACCTAATTCTGCCAATGCATCTCCAGTTTTTTGAGCATCTGTCAAAGAATCTGGGAAGTTTGATAAAATTCTTCCTGCCAGCGAAATATCTCTGGTTTCGATTTCAATTCCAGCTGTTGCTGTAAAAGCTTGAACAATTGGTAACAAAGAGTACGTTGCCAATAAAGGCGCCTCATCAGTTAAGGTGTAAAAAATTTTTGATTTATTCATTTTCTTTTTTTTTTATAATCGTATCGTCAGGAGTTAACGATGTAAAAGATATATTCGGCTCAAAATGAGCGGAGCAAATATAATAAAATCACAACGAAAACGGTTGAGTTTTGAAGAGAAAAGATGAAATTAACAGATTGTTATTTCGAGCTCGTTAAATTGCTAAATCGATGATTTTGGTATTAAAAAATTACAGTTTTAACAGTAGTGAAAATATAAGGCAAAAAAAAACTCGTTTCATGTAATCTGAAACGAGTTTTTTATAACATTTAGATAAATGATTATCTTCTTTTATCTTTAATCTTAGCTTTTTTACCAGTAAGTTGTCTGAAGTAGAAAATTCTAGCTCTACGTACAGCACCTTTCTTGTTGATTTCAATTTTTTGTAAAGCTGGTAAGTTTACTGGGAAGATACGCTCAACACCAACAGATCCAGACATTTTACGAATAGTAAAAGTTTCTGTAACACCAGAACCTCTTCTTTGAATAACAACTCCTTTAAAAAACTGAGTTCTTGTTTTTTCACCCTCTTTAATTTCGTAGAAAACAGTGATTGTGTCTCCAGCTCCGAAATCTGGGAAATCTTTTTTAGCAACGAATTCGTCTTGAACGAATTTTAATAAATCTGCCATGATAATTTAAATTATGGTTTTTATATTAGAGCAACATTCACGGATCTCGCCAGAGGTTGGTCAAATTCGGGTGCAAATATAGTTTGAAAAAAATGAAATTCCAAGAAATAAAATTCTAAATTCTATTTTTTTAATTAACTGATTATTTGTGGGTTAGTATTTAGTCTCAATCGCGATTTGCGTTGTTAAGACCGAGACTGTAAACTGAGACTGTAAACTGTAGACTCACTTCGGCTGTTGCTGTGTAACACAATGAATCATTCCTCCGTTTGCATATAAATTGCGAACATCAATGCCAATTACTTTTCGAGTCGGATACAAACTTTGAATTAGCTGATTGGCAACTATATCGTTAGGGTCATTATAATTCGGAACCAGAACAACCGTGTTTCCAATATAAAAGTTTACATAAGAACCTTTGTACCCTAAGTTTTTACCGTAAGTTGTCACAACATTATTTTTAGACAATGGCAATTTTAAGAAAGTAAAATTTTTACCGTTTTTATCTTTCGAATTGTATAAAGTGCCAATGTCATTTTGAGGAACTTCCCAATATTGCAAATCATTTTCATTCATGGTTACAATGGTATTTTTATTGCCAAAACGAGCAAAACCATCAATATGCATATCAGTAATTTCCCTGCCAGCTTTGCCGTCTAGCCAAATAAAATGTGTTACGCCAAGATATTTTTTAAAATTCGATTCGGCCTGTTGCTGCGTCATTGCAGGGTTTCGATTTGAATTTAGAATCGAACTTTTGGTAGCCATTAAAGTGCCATTTCCGTCTATTTCTACAGCTCCACCTTCATTGATCATTGTTTTGTTTAAATCTAAAACCGTGATTTTTTGTTCTGTAGCGATTTCTGATGGAATTATATTGCAATTTTGAAAAGCTGCTTTTTTGCCCCAACCATTAAATCCCCAATCTTGAATAACCAATTGATTGTTTTTGTCTTTTACATAAATTGGCCCATTATCTCTTATCCAAACGTCATCGGTTTTATGAATTTTAAATTCTATAGAAGATAATGAGACTCCTGATTCTTGTAATAGAGCTTCAATTCGGTTTTTTTCGACAAGGTCGTAGGCAATAATAAAAACTTTTTCACTTGTTATTAATGATTTAGCCATGGCGACCCATGTAGCATCTAAATCATTTCTATAGTCAATTCCATATTGATATTGATGTGGCCATTGAAGCCAAGTTCCTTCATGTGGAGCCGATTCTTCTGGCATGTTATACATAACTTCGGTATTTTCTATTTTATCTGTAATTGTATTCATTTCATCTCCTTGACAAGAAGAGATTAGAGGAATTAATAATAATGTTAAAAAAAGCTTTTCCATCTTAGTTGATTTAATTTTAAATGTTTAGTGCCTTTTTGTATCGATAACTTGACGGGACAAAAGTATTTCTAAATAGTAATTGCGAAGTTGTCCAAAATGGACAATTTAAATAAGAGGAATATAAATAGCTGTAAGATAATCGGCTGGCGTTTTGCAATTTGAATCGTTTTTGATGTACTGTTCAATAACTGGTAAATGAGATATTTCAAAATCATTACTAAGAAACCATCCGCCAAAAATTTGCTGATAAGTGTCTTCTAGGGTTTCATAAGATCCGTGATGAAGAAAACGTGCATATCTACCTCCAAAAAGTTTTTTTGTTGGAAGATTTCTAATAATGGTTTCAGTAATGATGCAAGCTTCATACGTGCATTTCGATTTTTCGGTAATTAAAATATCGTCTGTAATAATACCGAAATAGTCTGAAATGGATTCTGTGATTTCATTTTCTAATAAAGTATCCCAAAGAGTTTCTATTTCAGGATTAATGTATGAGGTTTTACAGCTGGAATAATAAGCTATTATTTCGGGAACAAAAACAATTTTGGGTTCTAAAATACAAATAACAAGTTCTTTTGGGTGAAAATCATTTAGCAGCAATTCTTTTTGATTTCGTGCCGCAGAAGGAGAAGATTTAAAATGTTTTTTAAAAGTTTTTGAAAAAGACTGTACATCAGCAAAACCAACTTCAAGTGCAATGTCTGAAATTTGTTCATTAGAATATAAAAGCTTTTTATATCCGTTTTCTACTTTCAGTCGAGTCTGGTAAGCGCCAATGGTTTCTTGAAACAAAGAATAAAAAACGCGCTGTAAATTTCTGTAAGAGTAACTAGAAATATCTTCAAGATCACTTATTGAGATAATTTCATTGTAATTTGTCTCAATATAATTGCGAGTATTATAAATGCGTTTTAGATTCATTTTTTTCTAGTTTTCAGTCTCACTTTTATCAGGCTGAATACTGTGGCTGAATACTGAACACTTTTTTAATGACCTTCCAATAAATCTGGACGTCTATTTTTAGTATGTTCGTATGCCTTGTCTTCACGCCATTTATCGATTTTTGCCGCGTGACCGCTAGTTAAAACCTCCGGAACTTTCCATCCTTTATAGTCTGCAGGTCTTGTATAGATTGGACCTGATAATAAATTGTCCTGAAAACTATCTGTTAATGCTGAGGTTTCATCACTTAAAACACCAGGAATTAATCGAATTAAGGCATCAGATAAAACTATTGCGCCCAATTCTCCACCAGATAAAACATAGTCGCCAATTGAAATTTCTTTTGTAATAAAATGGTCTCTCACTCTTTGGTCAACTCCTTTATAATGTCCGCATAAAATGATAATGTTTTCGTACATAGACATTTTATTTGCCATTTTCTGATTTAAAGTTTCCCCATCAGGAGACATATAAATTACTTCGTCGTATTCGCGCTGGCTTTTCAAATGTGTAATGCAGTCATCGATAGGCTGAATTGTCATTACCATTCCCGCACCTCCACCAAAAGGATAATCATCTACACTTTTCTGTCTGTTTGTGCTATAATCACGAAGATTGTGAAAATGCACTTCGACCAAACCTTTATCAATGGCACGTTTCATAATTGAAGCCTCAAACGGACTTCTTAATAATTCAGGTAAGAGAGTAATAATGTCAATTCGCATCTTTATTCGATAATTTTCTTGCGAGCAAAGATACAAATAATGCCAATGAGTCTTTTGCTAATAATTATATAACATACCGATTAAATTGTGTAAAAGTTAATTCCGTAACTTTATTTATCATTACATTCCTAATTATCAATTTATCACGACCAAAATCTAAACATAAATTCAAACGCTTTTTATGAAAAAAACAATAGTAATGTCCGCATTTCTTGCACTCTTTATCTTCTCCTGTGCAAGTACTAGTTCAGCTACGGTCGCTGTGGGAGAATCTAAAACTAAAGTCCTAAAAACATTGGGAAATCCAGTGAGAACTTTAGATAATAATCAAAATGGAGAAATTCTCGTCTATGCCGATCAGATTTTTGACAGAGAGAACTCCGATGGATCAAAAATTGCTGGGCCAAATTATTGGCGTTATAATTATGTCTACTTAAGTAAAGAAGGCAAAGTGACCTCGACGCGTCAGGAGAAACAAAATTATCCACCACAGGCAATTGATTCTCAGAAAATGCAGGGAATGAATTTGTTGACTGCAAAATAATTTTTTTTAGAAATATCTTTAAGCAATTCGTATTTTTATAATTAATTATAAAAATACGAATTGCTTATTTAATGGCTTCAGCAAAAATGAAAATACTTGCTATATCGGGCAGTACTAGAAACAACTCCAGTAACTTCAAAATTCTGAAATATATTTCAAATTACTTAAAACCTGAATTTGAAGTAGAGTTTTTTGAAGATTTAGAGCGTCTTCCACATTTTAATCCAGATTTGGATACTGATAATCCTCCACAAGAAATCACTACATTTAGAGATAAAATTATAAATGCTGATGGAATTATCATTTGCACGCCCGAATATGTGTTCAGTCTTCCCGGAAGTTTAAAAAATGCCTTAGAATGGTGTGTGTCGACGACTATTTTTTCAAACAAAAAAACGGGTCTTATTACAGCTTCAGCCTCTGGCGAAATGGGACACGAACAGCTGCTATTGGTAATGAAAACACTTGAAGCAAAATTTGATGATGCAACACAACTTTTAATTCAGGGAGTACGCGGAAAAGTTAATGCTGAAGGAGAAATCACATCAGAACAAACTGCAGAAGCACTTCAAAATTTTGCAAAAAACTTTAAGAATCAATTTTTATAATATATTTACTTTCTGAAATTTAAATCATTAACATGATTAGCAGAAGAAATTTTATCGTAACCACAAGTCTTGCTGCAACAGCAGTTTTAGCTTCACCATCATTTGCACTTTCTATGAATAAAAAAGAAATAGGTTTACAGCTGTATACGCTTCGTGATGAACTTCCTAAAGATGTAAAAGGAACTTTAGCAAAAGTAGCAAAAGCGGGATATACGACCATTGAAACGTACGGTTTTTCGACAAAAGATCAGTTTTGGGGATTAACGCCAAAGGAACTTAAAAAGATCTTAGATGATAATGGATTGAAAGCAGTCAGTGGTCATTACAATCTAGGAAGCTTTTTGTATGATGGAAATACGGAGGAATTAATTGCCTCAATTGAAGCAGCAAAGATTCTAAAAAGTGAATTTTTGACTATTCCGTGGGTCGATGAGCCATTTAGGAGAAATATAGAAGATTATAAAAAGATTGCGGCTCGAGTAAATGAAGCTGCAAAAATGTGCAAAAAAGCAGGCTTAAAACTGGCTTATCATAATCATGATTTTGAGTTTCAAAAACATGATGGAGTTACAGGTTATGAGATTTTATTAAAGGAAACCGACAAAGATCTGGTTTATTTTGAATTAGATTTATATTGGGTAGTCCATTCTGGAAATGATCCTGTAAAATTGTTCAAAGAAAATTCTGGGCGTTTTACAATGTGGCATGTAAAAGATAAGGATAAAAACAACAATGATTTGAATACGGAAATTGGATCTGGAACAATCGATTTTAAGCCTATTTTTAAAGAAGCCAAACAATCTGGAATGATTCATTTTTTTGTTGAACAGGAAAATAATTTTGCTTCTGATTCTTATGATTCGATTAAAAAGAGCTGTGATTTCATTTCGAAGAATTTAGCCTAATTCATATTTATGAAGAAACTTCTTTTGCTGGTATTTGTGATTTTTATGTCTTGTCAATCTGATAAAAAAGAAAAGATCAATTTAAAAACAGAATCAGTTCCACAGCAAATCTTGTCGCCTCAACCTTATTTCGTAGATATCAAAGTTAATGATGTTAAGCTTGGGAAGCCTAGCTTTGGAGATTGGTTATTTTCTCATAAAGAAAATGGACAGAGTTTTGAACAATTTATCCGAACTAAACATGTTGTTCCAACGAAAGAAGAAAATATTATTTATTTGCAACCTATAGGGAAGTTTAATTCGTTGCAGGTGAAACAAATCGAATTAGTTCGTCAATATTTGCAAATATTCTTTCAGCTAGAAACCAAAGTTTTAAAAGATGTTTCAAATGATATTATTCCAAATAATGCTAGAAGAATTGGGGATGTTGGACAGGAACAATTTTTAGCGGGATATATTTTAACCGATGTTTTAAAAGAAGAAAAGCCTGATAAAGGAGTTGCTCTAATGGCAATAACTGAAAAAGATTTGTATCCAAAACCCGAATGGAATTACGTTTTTGGTTTGGCATCATATAGAGATAAAATCGCAGTAAGTTCTATGTATAGAATGCAAAAAGAAGCCGATTTTAATTTAGGTTTAGAACGATTGTTGAAAATTTGTTCACACGAAATAGGACATATGTTTGGTTTGCATCATTGCATAGAAGCGAATTGCGTTATGAACGGTACAAATAGCATGATAGAAACAGATAGACATTTCGTTAGATTGTGTTCTCTTTGTCAAAGAAAACTAAATTCGGGATTTAAATACGATAATGTAAAAAGATTAAAAGAATTAGAAAAATATTTTAGGGATAACCAATTAACCAGTGGTGTTGAGTTAATGGAAAAAGACCTTAAAAGAATTCAATAAAAATAAAAAAATATGAGTCTAGGAACTAGCAAAGAATTTATAAAAGGTGACGAAATCGAGTGGGAAGTAGTCGGTGAAGGAATCAAGCGCAAGATTTTGGCTTTTGACGAAAGAGTGATGCTTGTAAATGTATATTTTGAGAAAGGCGGAATCGGTACTTTACACGATCATTATCATTCGCAAGTTACTTATATCGCAAGCGGAAAGTTTGATGTGACCATCAGTGGTGTAACGCAGACTTTAAAAGAAGGAGATAGTTTTTACATTCCGCCACACGCTGTGCATGGTGTTGTCTGTTTGGAGAAAGGAATGCTTACAGATGTCTTTAGCCCTGCAAGAGAAGACTTTTTAAACTATTAAAAGCTTAATAAAAAAAATAAACCTATAAGTGATTTAAGAAAATTTAAGTTTGGCTGTAAGTTTCACCAAGATATTTTTAAATGAACTTATATCACTTATATGGTTAAAAAAAAACTTAAAAATTATATTTTTTTTAAAGTTTTGCTAAAGATTAGAGTGGTATTTTTGCAGCATGAATTTATCTAAAAATAATGTACTGTTTATGGCAGTTTGCACTGGTCTTATAGTTGCAAATCTTTATTACTGCCAGCCCTTAATTGTTTTAATTGCCAACGAATTTAAAATTCCTGAAGCTAGCGCCGGAACGATAACATACTTAACTCAGGCGGGTTATGCTATAGGATTGTTTTTTATGGTGCCGCTTGGCGATAAAATTGAACGAAAAAGGCAAATTTTAATGACTACTTTTGCTACTGTAATTGCCTTATTAATTGCAGCAACAGCAAAGAGTTTTCTTGTTTTACAAATCGCTTCATTACTAATCGGTATCACCTCGATTGTGCCACAGCTTATCTTGCCTTTGGCAGCTTCTTTGAGCGCGCCTGAACAAAGAGGAAAAGTTGTTGGAACAATCATGAGCGGACTTTTAGTAGGGATTTTGCTTTCGCGAACTTTAAGCGGTTTTATCGGCCAAGTGTTAGGCTGGAGGTCGATGTTTTACATTGCTGCTGGAATCTGTCTTTTAATCTTTTTTGTAATTCAAAGCAAATTTCCAGTTAATAAGCCTCAGTTTAAAGGAACTTACGGGCAGTTAATCAAATCCTTATTTACTCTTATAAAAACACAGCCTGTTTTGCGCGAAGCAACAGCAATTAATGTTTTCAGTTTTGCTCAGTTTGGAGCATTTTGGACTACAATGGTGCTTTTACTTTCAGGCAAGCCATTCGATTTTAATAGTGCTACAATTGGTTTGTTTGGAATCGTTGGTGCTTCTGGAGCTTTAGCAGCGCCTCTTGTTGGGAAATTGGGAGACAAAGGAAATTCAAGAATTGCAGTTGGTTATGGCTGTTTATTGGTCTTGATAAGCTTTATAGTATTTTATTTTGCGATTGAAAGTGTAATTGGAATTGCAATAGGAATTGTGTTTATTGACATCGGAATTCAAGGTGTTCACATTTCTAATCAAACAAGAGTATATTCTCTATTGCCGGAAGCAAGAAACAGATTAAATACCGTATTTATGTCGCTTACCTTTTTAGGAACAGCAGCGGGATCGGCATACGGTTTATTGTTGTGGAAAATGGGCGGATGGCCATATGTGACAATTGGCTGTATGGTCCTATCATTATTGTCATTAACGATTTATGGATTCACATATAAATCAAAGTCTAAAAAAGCAAAAGCTCAAATTGATTAAAAAATTAATTTGTAAATTTGCGTTCAAATTAAAAATAACAACATGGAAAACGGAATATACGCTAAATTCAATACTAGCAAAGGTTCAATTTTAGTAAAATTGACACATGATTTAACACCGGGAACTGTAGGAAACTTTGTTGCTCTTGCAGAAGGAAATATGGAAAATAAAGTGAAACCTCAAGGACAAAAATTCTATGATGGATTAACTTTTCATAGAGTAATTGCAGATTTCATGATTCAAGGTGGTTGTCCAAAAGGAACTGGAACTGGAGATCCGGGTTACAAATTTGATGACGAATTTCACCCAAGTTTAAAACACGATCGTCCAGGAGTTTTATCTATGGCAAATTCTGGTCCTGGAAGCAATGGTTCTCAATTTTTCATTACTCACGTTCCGACTCCTTGGTTAGATAACAAACACACTGTTTTTGGACACGTTATTGAAGGACAAGATATTGTTGATGCTGTTGCTCAAGGTGATAATTTAGATTCTGTTGAAATCATCAGAGTTGGAGATGAAGCTCAAAAATGGAATGCAATTGAAGCTTTTATTGGTTTAAAAGGTGCTCGTCTTAAAAGAGAAGCAGCTTTAAAAGCGGAATCTGAAGCAAAAATGGAACAATTAGCTGCTGGTTTTGATAAAACAGAAAGCGGTTTACGTTATAAAATGATCCAAAAAGGTGAAGGTAAAAAAGCTGAAGCTGGAAAAACAGTTTCTGTTCACTACGAAGGATCTTTAGAAAACGGAAAAGTATTTGATTCTTCTTACCCACGTAAAAAACCAATCGAATTCAAATTAGGAATTGGGCAAGTTATTGAAGGATGGGACGAAGGTATTGCTTTATTGCAAGTTGGAGACAAAGCTCGTTTTGTAATTCCATCTGATTTAGCTTACGGTCCATCTGGTGCAGGAGGAGTTATCCCACCAAACGCAACTTTGATTTTTGACGTTGAATTAATGGACGTAAAATAAGGTTTTACAAACAATTTAGTATTGTTTTAAATAATAATCCCATATGCCACGGCGTATGGGATTTTTTTATATTTACTTGAATTAAAAACAAGACCAAGAAATGAAAAAAACAATCTTAAGTTTAATGGCTATCATGTTGCTTGCAGCAGCATGTGGTACGAAAAAAACGGCTGTTGCAGAAGCTCCTGCTGCAGGAAAAGAAACAAAAGCTACAGAATTAACTCCTGCATTAGTTGAGGGTAAAAATCTGTATGAAAACAATTGTGCTAAATGCCACAAGTTGTTTGAGCCTAAAAAATTCACAAAAGAAGAATGGACTCCGATTTTGGTTAAAATGGGTAAAAAAGCAAAATTAGATGATACTCAAATGGCTTCGATTACAAATTATATTGATTCGCAATTGTAATTTGAATTTTAAAAAGAGGTATAAAAAAACTGTTCAATCGAACAGTTTTTTTATTTTCAAATAGATATAAAAAAAACACCGTCACAAAATGAGGTGTTTTAAAATTTAAGAATGATGTACAGCCGAATTGTCTACAGCTATTACTTTTAAAGTTTTGATGCCAGCAGGTAATTCCCAATCTACTTCGTCATTTTCTTTAAAACCAATAATAGCAACACTTAAAGGTGCTAGAATTGATATTTTAGATTGTTTTACGTCTGCTGCAGAAGGTAAAACGATTTGAATTTTCATTTGTTTCTTTGCTTTTACATCTTCTATCGTTACAAATGAATTGATTCGAATTACCGAACTATCCAATTCGCTTTCTTTACTAATTACAGCGCGATCTAATTCTTGCGAAAGCTGATTGGCTTCTTTAGTATTTGTTGAGTTTTTACTTTTTAAAATCAATTCTCTTAAAAATTGATAATCTGATTTGCAGAAAGTGGGTGTTGGTTTCATATCTATATTGAATTTATTGTTATAAAATTTTAAATGATTTTTTTTTCTTAGAACAATTTACAAACGAAAAATTTCAGAGTCTTAAAAAAGACAGAATCGAAATGTTTAATCTGAAAAACAAAAAAATATCTGATCAAAAATTGATTTTTGTCAAATAAGTGAATGCTTAAGCTGATGTAAATCCTCCGTCAAAAAGAAGAAAAGTGAAGTAGACGGAGGCCTAAAAAATAAAGGCCTTATTATGTGAAATAATTACAGCAAGTAGCGGTTTTGCTACGCAAAACGACTTTATAGAAGCTGTAAATGGTGTTTTATTTCCCATAAGGAGGATTAAATTGATTTGCAAAGATACGTAATCTTTTTGAATTTAGTGAGGTTTTACTTCCATTTAATGCCACAACCTAAACTTGGCTTTTGCGGTTCTTTTAAACTTCTGTTGTAAATTAAGGCGTCTATAGCACCTCTCAGATCGCTTCCGCTAAGTGGAATTCCGTTGCTTGGTCTAGAATCGTCTAGCTGACCGCGATAGAATAATTTGTCTTGATTATCAAATAAATAAAAGTCTGGAGTGCAAGCTGCTTGATATGCTTTTGCTATTTCTTGACTTTCATCATACAAGTACGGAAAGTCAATTTTGTTTTCTATAGCAAAGTCCGTCATTAATTCTGGGCCATCTTGCGGATATTTAACAACATCATTGCTTGAAATAGCAATAACTCCAATTCCTTGTACGCGATAATCATTGGCAATCATTACAATTTCGCTTATTACGTGATGCACAAACGGACAATGGTTGCAAATAAACATAACCAAAGTACCTTTTGAACCTTTTAAATCTTCAAAAGAATAGCTATTATTAGAATTAGTGTCTTTTAAATAAAAATCAGGTGCAATTGTTCCTAAAGGAAGCATTGTTGATTCAGTTCGTGCCATTTTATTCGAAATTTGATTTTCAAAAGTAGCTTTAAAAATCTGTAAAAAAAAGAGCACAAGAATAAAAAGTATCCAAAGAAAGCAGTTAGCTACAACAGCTTGCTTCTTTGGATACTTTTTTAAGTTTTATGAATTCAAAAATTCCAGTAAATTTTCATTTAATTTGTCTCTATCTGTATAAAAAAGGCCATGAGGCGCACCTTCATATTCGATAAAAGTATTATTTGCAATTGATTTTGCTGCTTTTCGAGAAGTAAGGTCGATTGGAACAATTTTATCGTCGTCTCCATGAATAATCAGAGTTGGAACTTTTATAAAATCTAATTCGTCTCTAAAATCAGTGTAAGAGAATGATTCTGCACATTTTAAAGTAGCTCTTGGAGAAGCCACTGAACATAAAGCTCTGTAATATTCTAATAAAGGTGTGCTTAAAGGCTTATTGATAATATTGACTCCAAAAAACGTTTTTCCGAAATTATCAATAAATCCTATTCTGTCTTCTTTTATTGCCACAGCAGTATTTTCGCTTTTCTCTTTTGGATGCCCATCAGGATTATCATGAGTTTTTAGCAGAAATGGAATAATTGACGAAATCAAAGCTGCTTTGGTAACACCTTTTCCGCCATGACGACTGAAATAACGAACTACTTCGCCACCGCCCATTGAGAAGCCAACAAGAGTTACATTTTCTAACTCTAATTGCTCAATAATTTCTTTAAGATCATCAGTCAAAGTATCGTAATCGTAGCCATCCCAAGGCTGAGAAGATTTTCCGAACCCGCGTCGGTCGTAAGCGATAACTCTGTAATTATTTTGGACAAGATGGTCTATTTGATATTCCCACATTTCATTCGAAAGTGGCCAGCCGTGAATTAGGATAACGGGTTTTCCCTGACCATAATCCTTTACATACAGTCTTACGTTTTGAGCAGTTTCTATATATTTATCAGTGTGAACCTGTTTTAAATTAGATTCAAAATCTTTAATTGACATGCATGCATTTGGTTCAGTATGTTCCATGTTATATCTTTTTACGTGAGTATTTTCTTTTATCTTCTCGTAAAATTAGATTTAAGAAAAAGAAATTGGTTATAGAATTAGGTGCATTAATTACAAAATTTATAGGTTTGTAAATAATACAATTAAAAATGGATTTAACCTGGAACGAATTTGAGCGCACCGATATGCGCGTTGGAACAATCATAGAAGTAAACGATTTTCCTGAAGCAAGAAAACCTGCATACCAATTAACGATAGATTTTGGTTCGGAAATAGGAATTAGAAAATCATCGGCACAAATTACCAAGAGATATCAGAAAGAAGATTTAGTAAATCGTCAGATAGTTGCGGTTGTAAATTTTCCAAGAAAACAAATCGGAAAGTTTATGAGTGAATGTCTGGTTCTTGGCGCAGTAGGCGAGGAGGGGGATGTTATTTTATTAGCTCCAGATTTTAAGATTCCTAATGGATTGCGTATTGGATAGTTTGCAGTCGCAGTCTCAGTTTACAGTTTTAAATTGAGACTGAAAACTGAGACTGAAACTGAAAACTTATTTTATTCTTTCAATTAACTTCAGTAGTATCTCCTGTCCTTCCTCCCAATATTTTAAATCAGAATCAGAATTGATGTGACCTTGCTGTCCGATGTTTACAAAATCGCTTCCCCATTTTTCAGCGAAGAGTTTTTTTCTTTCAAAAGAAGCATAAGGATCATTTTCGCTTGCAACGACTACAGACGGAAAAGGTAATTTATAAAGCGGAATAGGCGAGAAGTTTCTCGTGCATTCTGGCGTATGTTGAGGTGAATCAACATCTGCAGGAGCTACTAAAAAAGCGCCAATAATATACGGATTATTGTGTTTTTCTGCCCAATGCAGAACCAATGAAACCGCCAAACTATGCGCTACTAAAATAGTTGGTTTGTTAAGTTTTGAAATATTCTCATTTAATCTTTCAAGCCATTCTTCGCGAACAGGTTCGTCCCAGTTGTCTTGCACAACACGAATTGAGTTTTCGAATTTCTTATGCCAAAAGGTTTGCCAGTGTTTTTCTCCAGAATCTCCAAGTCCTGGTATAATTAATAGTTGTGTTTCCATTGCCGTGGATTTTATTTAGTGATTATTTTTTACGTTCTTTTAAAATTCGGTTTACTTCATTGACTAAAAGCGGAAAGCCAGGTTCTGTCATTCCGTGTCCGTAACCGTCTAATTCATATAATTTAGTTTGTGTATGTCCAACCAGTTTCATCATTCTGGCCATGTAGGCGTTTTCTTCGTAACGTCCAAGCATTTCTAGTTCGCGATCTCCAGTAATTAATAACATTGGCGGAGCATCGGCACGAACGTGGTATAAAGGAGCAAAAGCATCAATTGTAGGCTGTTTTTCAGGAATGCCGTTTTCTCTTCTAATCTCAAAATGCGTAATGCATTGTCCGCTAAACGGAATAAGACCAGCAATTTGGTTGGCATCAATGTTTTCTTTTTGAAGATATTTTTTATCCAGACCAATCATCATTCCTAAATATCCTCCAGCAGAGTGTCCAGAAACAAAAATTAAGGATTTGTCTCCGCCATAATTTGCAATATTATTGAAAGTCCAAGCAACTGCAGCAGCAGCATCTTCAATCGCTTTTTCAGCTTTTGCTTTTGGAGATAATCTGTAATTAACACCAATAATAGCAAAGCCTTTGTTTTTTAAAGCTTCAGGAATTTCTTTGTTTCCGCCAGTTAATCCACCGCCGTGAAACCAAACGATTGTAGCAAATCCAGTTTTATTTTTTGGATAATAAATATCTAGAACGCATCTTTCGTTGATGTATTTATCGGCTTTATTTACAGCTGCACTATAATATTGAATGTTGCTTTTTGTTTCGTATTCTAAATTTTGGGCAGATAGCGAAATTCCGTAAAGGAAGAAACTTAGGAGAATAATTAATTTTTTCATCAGAAGTAAGGTGTAATTTGTAAAATTGTTAGAAGTAAAAAGTGCATGAATCGTACGTCTCACATTTTACAATTCACATCTCGAAACATAAATATATAAAAAAAGTCCAAAATGCATAACAAATTGGACTTCTACTTTATGTAGATGATTTTGGATTTAAATATCATCAAAATCAATATCTGTAAAACTAGATCTTTGGCTTTCACTCTTTTCAGAGCTATATTCTTTTTTAAAATCTTTTTGGTGTCTTTCAGAAATTACTTCTTCGCCTTTGTGGTTTAAAACATAAGAAGTCATTTCTTCTAATATTTCAGAGAAAGCACTAAAATCTTCTTTGTATAAGTAGATTTTGTGTTTTTTGAAGTGAAAAGAACCATCTTCTTCAGTAAATTTTTTGCTTTCTGTAATCGTGATATAATAATCATCAGCTTTGGTAGCTCTCACATCAAAGAAATAAGTTCTTCTTCCTGCGCGTAATACTTTAGAAAAAATCTCTTCTTTTTCTAACATGTCATTTTCTCTCATAATACGTTCTATCATTTTTGGAATTAATAGTACTCAAAAATCATAAAAAATTATCTATTACGCAACAATTAAAGTAATTCTTTTTCCGAAAGTTGTTTTAAATATAACGATGCATAATAACCTTCTTGATTTATTAATTGATTATGAGAACCTTGTTGAATTATCTTACCATCTTCAAGTATAATAATTTTATCTGCATTCTTGGCAGATGATACTCGATGACTTACAATTATGGTTGTTTTGTCTTTAGAAATTTCGAACAAATTATTCAAAATCATTTCTTCGGTTTCAGTATCAACAGCAGATAAACAATCGTCAAAAAGCAAAATTGCTGGGTTTTTAATAATGGCTCTTGCAATAGATACACGCTGTTTTTGTCCACCAGAAAGTGTAATTCCTCTTTCTCCTAAAACAGTGTCGTACTGTTTGTTAAAGGCAATAATGTTGTCATGAACCACAGCGTTTTTAGCAGCTTCGATTACCTCTTCGTCAGTTGCATTTTGGTTTCCGAATTTGATATTGTTCTTAATCGTATCCGAAAATAAGAAAGCATCCTGAGGTACAATTCCAATATTATTTCGAAGATCATTTAAGTTTAAAGTACTGATTTCGTTTCCGTCAATTTTAACTTCACCTTCTGTAACATCGTACAATCTCGAAATCAAAGAAAGAATAGTCGATTTTCCAGAACCTGTTTTTCCAAGGATAGCCAATGTTTCTCCTTTTTTTACTGTAAAAGAAACATTTTTTAAAGCTTCAATATTGGTGTCATCATAAGTGAAAGACACATTTTCGAAAGAGATATTTCCTTGGATTTCTGAAGTGTTTTCGTTGTTGTTTTTAATTTCTGGTTCAATTTTCAAGAATTCATTCAAACGTTTTTGAGAAGCTTCTGCTTCCTGTACCATAGATGAAACCCATCCTAAAGAAGCAACGGGCCAAGTTAGCATGTTTACGTATAAAATAAATTCAGCTATGGTTCCAATATTAGGAATGCTTCCGTTAATGTACATCACGCCTCCAAAATAAATAACAACCAAATTACTGATTCCGATTAAGGCAATCATTAAAGGTCCGAATAATGATTGCACTCTAGCAAGACTCAAACTTTTACGTTTGCTTTCTTCGGCCAAATCAATCATATTATTTTGATGCTGATTTTCTAAAGAATATGCTTTTATAACACGAATTCCTGAAAATATTTCTTGTGTAAAACTCGAAACCTTAGAAAGGTATTGTTGGAATGTCGTGCTTCGTTTATTGATTTCTGAACTTAACTTAAAAATGCAATACGAAAGAATCGGCAAAGGCAGTATAGTATATAAGGTAAGAAGTGGCGATACATTATACATATATAATATGACTATCGCGAAACGGATAGCTGTATTTATAGTATACATTACTGCTGGCCCAACATACATACGAACTTTTGAAACATCTTCGCTAATACGGTTCATTAAATCTCCAGTTCTGTTTTGTTTGTAGAAATTTTGCGAAAGATTCTCGTATTGTCTAAAAACTTCATTTTTTAGATCAAATTCAATATGACGAGACATTACAATTAAGGTCTGACGCATTAAAAACGTTAAAAATCCAGCAACAATTGTTGTTCCAATAATAAGTAATACGTTGTGAATGAGATCTTGGCGATATGCATTAATCACAATTTGAGAACTTTGCTCTGCAGCAGATAATTTGTCAAAATTCTCAATAGCGTTTAAAGACTTGCTAATCAGTTTTGGAGTAAATAGAGAAAATATTTGTGCGATTATGGTGATTAAAATACCAAGCGAAAAACTGTATTTATATTTAATGAAATATTTGTTTAAATAGCTTAATTCTTTCATTTTTTTAAGAAATATGATGTTGAATTGTTTTGGATTTAAGAATTATTGTTAAATAAAATTATAATAATTTGCGATTTAATCAAAACAATTAGATTGTAATATTGTTATTTTAAAGATAAAAAATTAGCACATATGTATTTTTTAATTATGTTTGAGTTGTCTTTTTGACGAATTCATAATTTTAACCTAATTAATACTAGCGCTATGGATGCAACTTTCGCAACTGGAAAGGAACTTCAAAAAATGGATCCTGTTTTTGGTCAATTATCTTTTGACGATCACGAACAAATTGTATTTTGCAATGACAAAGATACAGGTTTAAAAGCAATTATTGGTATTCATAATTCGGTTATGGGGCCAGCTTTGGGAGGAACCAGAATGTGGAATTATAACACAGAATGGGAAGCTTTAAACGATGTTTTACGTCTTTCTAGAGGTATGACGTTTAAATCTGCTATTACTGGACTTAATATTGGTGGAGGTAAAGCCGTTATTATTGGCGATGCTAAAACTCAGAAAACGCCTGAATTAATGCGTAAGTTTGGTGAATTCGTTCACTCATTAAGCGGAAGATATATTACTGCTGAGGATGTCGGAATGGAAACTAAAGACATGGACACGGTAAGAGATGTAACGCCTTATGTTACGGGAATTTCTGAAGAAAGAGGTGGTTCTGGAAACCCTTCTCCAGTTACTGCTTACGGAGTTTACTTAGGTATGAAAGCTGCTGCTAAAAGTCAGTTTGGAACTGATGTTTTAGAAGGTAAAAAAGTTTTAGTACAAGGAATTGGACACGTGGGTGAAACTTTGGTTGATTATTTAACTAAAGAAGGAGCACAGGTTACTATTACCGATATTAACGAAGAAAAATTATATCAAGTTGCTTCAAAATACAATGCAGCAATTTATACGGGAGAAGATTTGTATACTGCAGATGTTGATATCTATGCACCGTGTGCAATGGGAGCAACGATTAATGATAATACAGTAAACAAAATTAATGCTAAAGTTATTGCTGGAGCAGCTAACAATCAATTGGCAGATGAGAATGTTCATGGTGCAAGATTACAAGAAAGAGGTATTTTATATGCTCCAGATTTCTTGATCAATGCTGGTGGAATCATCAATGTTTATGCTGAATTAGCAAACTACGGTAAAGCTGAAATCATGAGTAAAACAGAAAACATCTATAATACTACTTTAGAAATTATAGATTTTGCTGCTAAAAACAATATTACAACGCATAAAGCAGCACTTACAATTGCTCAAAATCGTATCGATCAAAGAAGAATCGAGAACGCTTCTAAGTAATTTTTAAGTTTACAGTCTCAGTCCCAGTTTTCAGTTTTTTTTCTGGAAACTGGGATTTTTTTTAGTTTACAGTATTCAGTCTCAGTTCTCAGTTTCTGTTTTAGCTGAATACTGCAAACTGCGACTGCAAACTGCGACTAAATACTGCATAGCGGCAACTACATATTTTGAATAAAACTGAAAACTGCGACTGAAAACTGCGACTTTTTTACGATTTAATTTTAAAATACGCATCAAAAGTTATACTTTTGCAGACTAATTTTTAAATGTTCTTACACGGTGGTAAATAGAAGACACATACGCGTTAAAGTAATGCAATCCATTTATGCAATGCACCAAAGCGGTTCTGATAATATGGAAAAAGAAGAAAAATTTCTTTTTTATAGCATAGATAATATTCAGGACTTATATCTTATAATGCTTTCTTCATTGATAGAAATTTGCAAAAAAGAAGCTGTCTATTTGCATCTGTCAAGTAAAAAACACCTTGCTACTGCAGCAGAACGTAATCCGAACGAAAAGTTCATCAAAAACAAAATCTTTCAGCTTTTAGCAGAAAGTAATTCTCTTAGCATTGCTTTAGAAAATCGTAAGATCAATAACTGGTCTTTAAACGATGATTATATCATTTTACTTTTAAATGATGTAAAAGCAAGCGATATCTACAAAAAATACATGAGCAATAACGTAAATACGTTTGAGGAAGACAGACAATTTATAATTGATTTGTTTGAAAATGTTATTGTTCCAAACGAAAAATTATACGAGTATTTAGAGGATGATAAATTAACTTGGGTTGATGATATTCCGGTTGTAAATACACATATTGTTAAACAATTGAAAGCGATCAAAACAGAAGATCCAGACGATTTTAGAGTGCCAAAATTGTATAAAGATGTTGAAGATAAAGATTTTGCTAAAGATTTGTTTAGAAGAACAATTTTAAATGAAACTGCTTTTGCAAAAGAATACGAAGATAAAACACCAAATTGGGACAGCGATCGTATTGCCGAAATTGATACTATTATCTTAAAAATGGCAATTTGCGAGTTTATTAAATTCCCTTCAATTCCTGTAAAAGTAACTCTTAACGAATATTTAGAAATTGCAAAAGAGTATTCTACACCAAAAAGTAGTATTTTTATCAACGGAATTTTAGATAATCTTGTTAAGGAACTGACTGCCAATAAAAAAATGGTAAAAGTAGGAAGAGGGTTAATGTAATTACGGCAAATTCCAAATTTTAAATAAGAAATTCCAAAAAAAGAATTAAATATAAATCAAAAATAAATTTAAATTATGGGACAATTAACTCAATTTGCGCCATTTCTATTGATGTTTGTGGTAATCTATTTCTTCATGATTAGACCACAGCAAAAAAGAGCAAAAAACGAAAAAGAATTTGAAAGCAGCCTAAAAGTAGGTGACAAAATAGTTACAAAAAGTGGTTTCCACGGTAAAATCGCTGAATTAGCAGAAACTACTGTTGTAATCGAAACAATGTCTGGAAAATTAAAATTAGAGCGTTCTGCTATCTCTTTAGAATTGAGTGCAGCTTTGAAT
The DNA here is from genome assembly GCF_013388355.1 of Flavobacterium sp. LPB0248. Taxonomy (GTDB): domain Bacteria; phylum Bacteroidota; class Bacteroidia; order Flavobacteriales; family Flavobacteriaceae; genus Flavobacterium. The sequence goes on along the minus strand of NZ_CP058246.1, from coordinate 1,170,171 downwards.
AAGAAAGCGTAAATTTTAAATTACATCCCGATAGCTATCGGGATTAAAAATCCCAAATTCCAAAATGGAGTTTGGGATTTTTTTTGCTTTGTATTGTCATTTCGAGGAACGAGAAATCTTCGCAAGTAGCTCCTCAAAGCATGGAGGAAAATCTTTGTAGAGTCTCTTGCGGAGATTTCTCGTTCCTCGAAATGACAAACTGTGAGAAGGAATCTTATCATCCTTCCTTCGTCAGGATGACAAAAAAAGAAAAACCTTTGTCAAAGTTTTAAACTTTGACAAAGGTTCTCTTATAGTTTCGTTCTTCGACTTCGCTCAGAATGACAGCAGTTTTGGAATTTTAAAATTCTACCTGTATTTATCATTCAATCCAATATTTGCCAAAATCATCGGAATCACTTTTTCGATTCTAGAAAGTTTTGTTTTTTCCTGTTTAGCCGTTTCGATATATTCTAAAAACTCATATTGTTTATAAGGAGAAAACTTTTCAAAAGCTTCTTTTAAAGCTGGATTTTGAATCATTTCTTTTTCTAAAAGCTCAGATACAATAGCCTCTTTTTTAGAAGGTTTAATGACTTTTCCTTGTTTTTCGTTTTCAATCGCTTCATGAATGTATTCTAAAACTTCTTTTTCATTTACTTCTTCTTTTGAAGTAAAACGCCATTGGCGCATCGATTTTGTTTTGTCTTCTTGAGCGTTGATTAGTCTCTTTTTTTCATCTTTCAGAAAAACGCCGTTTAGAAACCAAATGGCAAAATAATTTTTGAAACCTCCAATTCCGATAACATTTTTTTTGTTGTAGACATAAATAGGCCCTCCCCATTTTATGGTTTCGACCAGTTCTGTTTTGTCAATAATTGATTTCAGGAAAAGAAGTTCTTCTTCCCATTGATTGACTTTGTCCCAAACGTGTTTTTTATCAGAATTCGGTTCCACTTTATCTTTTTCTTTTAGATTTTTCTGGTGCATCAAAAATTCCTGGAATAGCAGTCAGTTCGGCAATTTTTACAATAACATCAGTTGCTTTCTGAATGCTTTCTGCAGGCACATATTCGTATTTTCCGTGGAAGTTATGTCCGCCCGCAAAAATGTTCGGACAAGGCAATCCCATAAATGATAATTGAGAACCGTCCGTTCCGCCACGAATTGGCTTAATGATCGGTTTGATGTTCAATTCTCTCATTGCTTTTTCAGCAATATCTACAATATATTTTACAGGTAGAACCTTTTCTTTCATATTGTAATATTGATCTTTTACTTCGGCGATCACAATATCTTCGCCAAATTTCTTTGCAAATTTTTTATTGAATTGTTTCGCCAACTTATGAATCAATTCTTTTCTTTTTTCGAATTTCTTTCTGTTGTGATCACGAATAATCAATTCTAAAACTGTTTCTTCGATGTTTCCTTTGATATGATGAACGTGGAAGAAACCTTCATAGCCTTTAGTTTCTTGTGGAGTTTCGCCTTTCGGAAGTTCATTGATAAAGTCGTTTGCTAAAAGCATAGAATTGATCATTTTTCCTTTTGCATAACCTGGGTGAACGCTTTTTCCTTTAAAAGTAATTTTAGCTCCAGCTGCATTGAAATTTTCATATTCTAATTCACCAATCTGGCTTCCGTCCATTGTGTAAGCCCATTGCGCTCCGAATTTTTCAACATCAAAATGATGTGCGCCACGTCCGATTTCTTCATCTGGTGTAAATCCGATTCTGATTTTTCCGTGTTTGATTTCAGGATGCTGAATCAGGTATTCCATTGCCGAAACAATTTCAGTAATTCCAGCTTTGTCATCAGCTCCTAATAAAGTTGTTCCGTCAGTTGTAATGATGGTTTGACCTTTATATAATAATAAATCTTTAAAGTAATCAGGAGATAAAACAATATTTTTCTCGGCATTCAAAATGATATCTTTTCCGTTGTAATTTTCAACAATCTGCGGTTTTACATTTGCTCCGCTAAAGTCTGGCGAAGTATCAAAGTGAGAAACAAAACCAATCGTTGGCACTTCATGATCAACATTGCTAGGAAGTGTTGCCATGATGTAAGCTTTGTCGTCTATAGTCACCTCTTCAAGTCCAATTGCTTTTAGTTCTTCAACTAATTTGTTGGCAAGATTCCATTGTTTTTGTGTGCTTGGAGTGGTTTGTGAATTTGGATCCGATTCAGTATCAATTGTTACATAACTGATAAAACGATCTATGATATGTTGCATTTTTTTAGATTTTTAGCAAATATAGAAAATTTTTCTGCTACGAAATTTAGCTTTCCATATCTGAATTAATAAAAAAAGGGATTCGTTGTCGAATCCCTTTCTAGTATTTTAAGTTTGCTATTTGCTTTTTACGCATCTAAAGCCAACATGGTTAGCAGCCGATCTGATTTCGCCTTTTCCTCTTGTTCCCACCATGTATCGAGTGCAGTATTGGTCTGTACACAAGAATGAACCACCGCGATGAACTCGTTTTATTTCGCTTGGATCACTAGGATCATAATAAGCGCTAGGTCCTTGTGGATTTTTTGTTACTTTCCCGCTTTCTGCTAATGATTTGTAATAGTCAACGCTGTACCAGTCGTTTACCCATTCCCATACATTTCCAGCCATGTCATACAAACCGTATGCGTTTGGAGCGTATTGTGCTGTTGGAGCAATGCCTTTAAAACCATCTTCTCCAGTATCACCATCTTTAATAGGGAAATGCCCCTGGTAAATATTAGCTTGAAATTTTCCTTTAGGTTTTAAATCATTACCCCAAGCATAAAGATTTCCTGTTTTGCCACCGCGTGCCGCAAACTCCCATTCTGCTTCTGTTGGCAATCTTTTTCCAGCCCATTTAGCATAAGCCACCGCATCTTCGTATACAACATGCACAACCGGATATTTTTCTTTTCCTTTAATAGTGCTCTGCGGACCGTCTGGATGTCTCCAATCTGCGCCTGGTTCGTAACGCCACCATTGCAAGAAATTGTTCAGATTAACCGCTGAAGGAGTAGGAGTAAAGACAACAGAACCAGTAACTAGATCTTCCTCATTTGCTGTCGGAAATTCTTCTTTTGTTGGTTTTTGTTCGGCAACAGTTACATAACCTGTAGCTTTTACAAATTTTTCGAATTCTTCATTGGTGACTTCAGTTTCATCCATATAATATCCATCAACATAAACTCTATGTATTGGAGCCGCATCTTTAGTAACGCCTTTAATACTGCATAAACTTTCATCTTCTACATTTGTTCCCATTGAAAATTCTCCTCCAGGAATCCAAACCATGCCTTTCGGAGCTTTTTCTGTCGGTTTAAATTTATTTTCGACAGTTGGTTTAAATTCAGATTCTGCAGTAGTACTTGGAGTTTCATGACATTCGACAGCTGTTTTTTCTGCTTTATCTGTAAATCTGGTATAACTGTAAGCAATTGAAATAATGGATAATGTGAGTAAAGCAAAGATCCAGAAGGTTTTAGTTTTCATTTTGGTTAATTTAAAAATTACTTATCAAATGTAAGAATAAACTTTAAAAAAAAAGTTTTTTATATCCAAATATATAAAATTCTATTTAATCTATAGAATTAATCGTTTAAAGTTGGTTAACTTTCTTTCTCAACTTGAACTACTTCATATTTATCTTTGCCATCAACTTGTACAGGCTGGTAATAGGTTTCGCCAAATTTTACATATTTTACATCTCCAATTGTCACTTCTTCTCCGCCTTCAGGCAAGTTTTCTACAATTGTTCCAGCAGTAGGAGCAACGACAGTATATTTTCCACCGTCTTTTTCGTAATAGGTTCCTCCGTAATAGTAATTATTGACTGTTCCCGTATTGACTGTTTCTGCTCCACTCGGAATGTTGTTTACAGTTCCGCCAACTGGTGCAGGTACAGCAGTATAACCGCCATTTGTCGAGGTATACCAAACTCCTTGGTCGTAGTGGTATTTCTGATTTTCCACACTAACAATAATCGCTGTAGTTGCTAGAGTTGCAACAAAAAATCCCCAAGGATGCCAAACTGGTCCCCAATAAAAAGGTCTGTAAGGACGTGGATAATAAGGATGGTAGCAATTGTATCTGTAACCACCGTATACATAAGGTGGACGTGTATATGGTCTATATCCAGGACGAACTACTGTATTTCGATTATTGCGAACATGAACACTATTGTTAACATTGATGTTGACGTTATTTCTGTTTCTGTTAACGTTATTGCCGCTTATGTTGGTGTTTCTGTTTCCAACATTGTTTCTGTTTACAGTATTATTTCTATTTACCGTATTGTTTCTGTTGGAATTGTTAGAAGGTCTATTTATTTTAGTTCCTGAGTTATTTGCTCCAGGTCTAGTTGCAGCTGGTCTAGTCGTTGCTGTAGGTCTTGTTGTGGTAGGTCTACTCACATTTGGTCTAGATTGTGTAGCAGGTCTAGCTTGACGAGTATGTGTAGCTGCTCCGCCACCGCCTCTGTTAAATCCGCCGCCACCTCCGCCGCCACGATGACGCTGTGCTAAACTGTCAACAGAAATAAACAAAAAAGTTCCGGTCAAACACATTAAAAGTGCCAGTTTTTTTACTGTTTTCGATATATTTTTCATATTCAGCAATTTATGTGATTTAAAGTTATGAAAAAAAAATGTTGGTTTTGAATTAATGAATTAAAAGTTTGAATTATAATGAGATATCCCATTGTATTCTAAATCGCCACCCTTCTTGTAAAGGAAGTGTTTTATCTTGAAAACTAAAATAACTTACCTCTGAAGTTAGTTTGTTTTTATGTCCTTTAAAAAACCAGTTAAATGCCAAAGTAGACTCGTCTTGTCTATTTTCTCTTATAGAATTGTCAGGTCTATAGGCGGCATGTCGTCCAGCCATTTCTAAATGTTTTGGCCACCATTCAAAAATATTATGGAAGAAATATCCAGCTTGAACATAATAGCCTTTCATTACAGTCATATCATTATTATTGTATTTGTCTATAATTTCTTTGGTATGCCATTCGCTCTGCCAAGAAAAACCGCGATACATAAAAGCACTTTCTAAATTCCATTGATTGACTCTGTATTGTCCTGGCAAACCATCTTCAAATCCGTCGAGAGAACCTCCACCGGCTTGCGAGAAACGAGTATAAGGACTTCGGTTTGTGATGGCAGAAAAGGCGATAATTGGAGTTGGTTTTTCATGAAATTCTAAATCACAGCCTTCGAAATCAAGAAATCTTCCAAGAAAATTCCATTGTGCTCTTCCAAAATACATTAAATGATTATCGTCATTAGAAGTGCTTCCTCGTCCTGTTCCTGTCAAAGCTGCAGCCCAATAATTAAAATCGGCAATTCCAGCACCTTTTAAGTGTCCGTAAACTTCAACTCCCAATTGTCGGTCTACAGTAAAGGGACGGTTAATTAATGATCGATCAACCATCTGCTGTTCGCCACTGCTAATAAAGCGTTCTCGCGTAAATTCCGTTTTCCATTGCCCAACTTTAAAGCTCAGAAAATCCCATTTTTCGACCATAATTCTAAAATCAAGTAAATTGGACTGGCTTAATTCGTATTCCCAATAATATTTAAGCCAAGGTTCAAAAGCATGACCGCCAATTTTTAATCTGGCACGATTTATTTTAAAAGTCGTTTTAGCATCTTGACTATAATCATCATAAGTTAAAGGGTCTGTGTCATTTGGTGTTGAAAAACGAAATTGAAGTCGGCTTGCCAATTGGAATAGAAATTTCTTGTCTCTAGTTTCTAATTCAATTCCTTTACTGCCATAACGAACATTCATTAGTTTGGTAGTGTCCTTTTCTTGCTGCGAAAATCCTTTGAAACCAATTAGTAAAAGAAAAACTAAGAGGGAATATTTAGAAATGCGATTTGGTTTATTTGTGCTGTACATAAGATCAATAGGTTGGTATAAATTATTTTCCTCCAAAATTTTTTGCGATTCCTAAACCAATTCCCCAGCTGTCATAAGCATTCCATTTGAAATCGTAGCTTGTAGTGCCAAAAATTTCCCATCCTTTAGGGAGTTCGTATCCATATTCAACTCCTGCTCTGGTCAGGAAAAAATCTTCTTCTTTGGCAAATTCACCTCCAAATCCTAAAAGAAAACTCCAATGCTCATTAGGTTTATAAATTCCCATTAGAGCAGGAGCAATAGGATAACTTCTTTCTACGGTTTCTTTGTCATTTCCGCTTTCATACACTTTTTCTACTTTGAATTTCTCAACAATAAAATCGGTATGTAGACCAATTGCCCATTTTTCATGAAATTGATAAGTATAATCAATTCCCCACGCCGGAAGAGTTAACGTCTCACGATTTCCTTCTTCATCTCGGCCTTCAAAAACATGAACATGATTAATAGAAATTCCGATTTGATGATGCGGGCTAAAAGTCTTTTCCTCATGTTCTTGAGCCTTAATTTTAGTCGAAAAAAAGCAGCTGATTAAAGAAATTAGAATTACAAGGAAGTTTTTTATATAATAATTGTTATCGAACATTTTGATTTACTCTTAAAGAAACATTCTTTTATTGCCTTGCATTAATTATAAAGGAAAAAGAGGTATTACTGTCCATTATTATGTTCATTAGATACCTCTTTTAAATTTCTCTTTAATTTATTAATCTCTTCCTAAAGCTCTTTTTGCTTCGTTGTTTAAGTCAGTATATTCAATTTTTCCAACACTAACGCCAACACCAATGATTTCACCGCCTTTAAAAGTACCTGGAGTTTTGTATTCTTTGCTTACAGAATCTCCGCTGTCAAATCCAACACAAAGTCCGTCTCCGGCAAGTGTAAATTTACCAGATTGTGTTCTCATTGGTCCAGAAGCAACTTCTTTACCATCAATATATAATTTCATTGTTCCAAGAGATTCGCCATTTGGCCCTGCTTTTTCACGTGTAAACTCCATTCCAAAAACATGTTTTCCTGTTGTGATAGGCACATTTGAAGTGAATTTTTGTTCAGGAGCAATTCCTAAGAAATTGTAGACATAATTTAATTTTTTGTCTTTAACAAATAGTGTGTGACCTCCAAAACGAGAACCATGTGCAAAAAGTACTCCTGAAGCGTTGGCGTCTTTTATGTCAACGTCTGCTAAAATTTTATAAGAACGTCCACGAACATTCACAGCAACTCCTTCTGGGACAGGTGATGTTTTAGGATAATATTTATAAAGATCACGAGGTGGTTCAGAAGAAGGTCTTTCAATTCCTAAAACTTCGATTGCGGAACGGTCATCAAGAGGCAATACTAAATTTTTAGCAGCTTCATCATTCCAGTCTTTAATTAGTTCTTTTAATTTATCCGGATATTTTTTAGCTAAATTATTTACTTCTGCTCGGTCAATATCCGTATTGTATAATTCCCATTCGTCCTTGTCAAAGTTGCCTTTTCCTACCAATGGAGTATGCAGAGCAACAGCTTTCCAGCCATCTTTCCATAAAGCTCGGCTTCCTAACATGGCAAAGTACTGAATGTGTTTTTGTGTTTTTGTATTCGGAGCAGCATCAAATGTGTAGCGCATAGAAACTCCAGATAATGGGTATTGTGGAACGCCTCTATATGTTTTTGGCATTTCTAGACCACAAATGTCCAATATTGTAGGTACAATATCAGTTGAATGATGAAATTGGTCACGAACAACTCCTTTTGCTTTTATTCCTTTTGGCCATGAAATCACTAAAGGATCACAAGTTCCTCCAGCATATTCACTGTATCTTTTAAACATTTTAAAAGGAGTAGAAAACGCTGCAGCCCAACCAGTAGGATAATGTTCGTAAGTATCTGGGCTTCCTAATTTGTCAATATATTTTAAGTTCTCTTTTAATTCATCAGGATAGCCGTTAAAGAATTTATTCTCGTTTACAGATCCTGTTGGTGAACCTTCGCCTGAAGCTCCATTATCGGCAGCATAAATAACAACAGTATTTTCTAATTGGCCAGTTTGCTCTAAATAATCAATTATACGGCCAACCTGAGCATCGGTATATTCAGAGAATCCGGCATAAACTTCAGCTAATCTTGAGAATAATTTTTTCTCATCAGCGCTTAATTTATTCCAATCTAATACTTCGTCACCTGGATTTGCAACGCCAGGAGGAAGCGGATTGAAATTTGCGTAAGTAGTTCCTTTCGGGATTACTCCTTTTGCAATCATTCTTGGCAATGCCCATTTGCGGTAAGCATCATAACCTTCATCAAATTTGCCTTTATATTTTGCGATATATTCCTCAGGAGCTTGATGCGGAGCATGATTGGCACCAGGACAATACCACATATACCAAGGTTTAGAAGGGTTTGTCGCTTTTTGATCTTTAAGGAACTCTAATGCATGATCTGCTAAGTCCTGAGATAAATGATAGCCTTCTTCTGGAGTTTTCGGAGGTTCAACAAAATGGTTGTCTTCTACTAAGTCTGGATACCATTGATTGGTTTCTCCACCAAGAAATCCGTAAAAACGATCAAATCCCATTTGCAAAGGCCAAGTGCTTCGATCTCCCCCTGAAGCTACATCCTGCTCAGGAACATTATGATCTTTTCCTATCCAGAAAGTACTCCAACCGTTATCTTGTAGAATTTGTCCAATTGTAGCAACTTGTTTTGGCAGTCGTCCGCTTCCGCCAGGAAAACCAGCAGCAGCTTCTGTAATCGCTGCCATACCATTAAGATGATGATTTCTTCCTGTTAATAATGTTGATCTTGTTGGAGAACACAAGGCTGTAGTATGCCATTGTGAATAGGTGATTCCGTTATCGGCTAGTCTTTGCATGGTCGGCATATTGATAGCCCCACCATAAGGTGACCAAGCAGCAAGTCCGGTATCATCATATAAAATAAATAAGATATTTGGAGATCCTGCAGGAGCTTTTTTAGGAGAATACGGTGTCCAGTCTTCTTTTGAATCACGTACATCTAATGCTATTTTGCCTTTAAAAGTTTCTTTGGTTACCTGTTGAGGATCAGCTTGTGCAGCTAATTTTGAGGTTAAGCCTAATGAAAGGCAAAATAGTAGTGTGAAAATACTTTTCAGAATGAATTGTTTGCTGACTTTCATGATTTAAGTTATTAATTATTATTGATCTTGTCCGAGGCAGTTTGTTGAACTTTTGGTTATAAAAAATAATCTGAAAAAAAATCGAATTTTAGTCTTCTCTGAATTGAAATATTTTTACTGGCTTGTAGTTTTTAAAATGTAATCTCTCAAATTTAGACATTCTAAGCTTGGAAGGATATTTTGAATAGATTTAAGTGGTTTCATTTTATAATTTGCAACATAAAAAACAAGTTCTATAACAATGGAGGCTCTTTGTTTTAAGAATAGTTTTATTTATGAGCGGAAAAATCAAACAAAAAGAAAATGATTTGTTTTCGCAAAAAGACACCTTTTTAAACTATAATATTTAAATTTGCAGCCAAAATAACAACAACACAACTCTTATGTATAAATTGATAATTCGCCCGATACTTTTTTGTTTTGATCCCGAAAAAGTGCATTATTTTACTTTTTCTTTTGTAAAATTCATTTCAAAAATCCCGGGAGTTTCGGCAATTATAAGATCAATTTATGAAGTAAAAGATGCTCGATTAGAAAGAGAAGTTTTCGGAATTAAATTTAAAAACCCAGTTGGACTTGCGGCTGGTTTTGATAAAGATGCAAAGCTGTATAAAGAACTTGGTGATTTTGGTTTTGGTTTTATCGAAATTGGAACTGTAACGCCAGTTGGACAAGAAGGAAATCCGAAGAAACGTTTGTTCCGTTTAAAAGAAGATCAAGCGATTATTAACCGAATGGGATTTAATAATGGCGGTGTTCTAGAAGCTGTAGAACGTTTGAAAAAGAATTCGGGTGTTTTGATTGGAGGAAATATCGGAAAAAATAAAGTAACCGATAATGAGGATGCAGTAAAAGATTATATCATTTGTTTCGACGCTTTGTTTAATCATGTAGATTATTTTGTAGTGAATGTAAGTTCGCCAAATACACCAAATTTGAGAGCTCTACAAGATAAAGAACCGTTAACGGCTTTACTGCAAACTTTGCAGAACAGAAATGTTGAAAAGCAAAAAACAAGCACTCAAAAAATAAAACCAATTCTTTTAAAAATTGCTCCAGACTTAACAGACGAGCAATTATTGGATATTATTGATATTGTAAAAACAACTCAGATTGCAGGTGTAATTGCTACAAATACTACAATTTCAAGAGAAGGATTACAATCTGCCAATCAAACAGAAACTGGAGGTTTGTCTGGAAAACCTTTAACGAAACGTTCAACAGAAGTCATTCGTTTTCTTTCTGAAAAAAGCAATAAAGCATTCCCAATTATTGGAGTAGGAGGAATTCATTCTGCAGATGATGCGATTGAAAAACTAAATGCAGGTGCAAGTTTGGTGCAACTGTATACTGGATTTATTTACGAAGGGCCAGCATTGATAAAAGCCATCAACAAAAAAGTTTTAGAGCAATTATAAGAGTAAAGCTTGAACGGATAATCCGGCAAGTATTGCAATTCCAAAACTGATTAAAGTTCCGATCATTACATATTCGGTCAATTTTCTGTCTTTGGCTTCTTTTAAATCTCCGAATCTGAAAATAGATTTGGCGGCCAATAGAAATCCGATCGCCTCAAAATGTCCGGTTAAAATAAAACCGAAAACAAACAAACGTTCTAAAATACCAATATAATTTCCAGCAGCTATCAGAGAATTATCCTGATGGCTGTTTCTGCTTTCAGGAGCCCATATTGAAATGATGGTTTTTATAAAAATAGAGGTAGGTTTAGTTAGCAATAAAATTCCGGTAATGAGAATCCAGAATGCATTATTTTGCCAAAAGTTGATTATGGTTTTGTTTTCATAAAGAAGCGCTACGCCAATTAGAACAAGAATATGCGCAATTTGATCGACAACAAACCAAGTTCTTTTGGTTTTCTTTTTCTGAAAATTCAGTTTGATTAAATCGATAATTCCGTGTGTAACAGCAATTAAAATAGCGTAAGGAATAAAGCTGATTTCGCCCACTAAAATTGCTGCTAAAACTCCATGCAGTAAAATATGGATATACAGGTAAATACTTTTGTGTTTTTTAATTTCCTTGTCGGCGACCCAGGAATTGGGTTGCCATATAAAATCACCTAACAAATGAGCGAGAAGCAGTTTTATAAATAAAATCATGAGGTTGTAAGTTGTTTTATTTGTTTTCTAAAATAGCGATCTAAATTCATAACCAAATCAAACTGAGCACGTTTTTGTCTTCGACTCACGGCAGCTTGGTTAATGCCTAATTTTTGTCCTAATTCTTCTTGAGACAAAGTCGGATTTTCAATGGCGACAGTGACAAATTCTGCCGACTGTACCAGCCAGCTATCCATGAAAGTTAACGCCAATTGCAGCATTAAATTCAATTTTTCGTCAAAATCCCTATTTCCAGTTCGAAGCGCTAAGGTGACTTTCTGTTTTTTTAAAGTTTCAAAAAGTTCTCCCGAGTGTATAAAAGCAGAACCATTGCTTTCAGAAATTCGTTCAGCTTGATGTGTTTTATCCCCAAAACCAATACTCATACGGGCATCAGATTTTATAGATCGTAAATGAGCTTTTATTAAAACAGCAATTAGTAATGCATCTTCAAGATTGGTTACTTCAACTTGAAACTCATCTCCACGATAAATCTCCCACTGACTTGGCGTATGACCAAATGGAGCCAAGATTTTTTTTAAATCTTCAACCCAATGTTCAGATTGCTGTCTCGAGCCAATTATGTCACCTGTAATTACACTAGTCATAATCAAATATAATTAAAAAATAATAAACTTTCTATTACAAATATAAGTAATAAAATTAATTATTACGTTTTTTGGTAATATTTTAAAATATTACATTTTTTGGTAATAATGAAAACTATTGCAATATTTTGTAATAAATAGGATTGCGCTAAAATTCTCTTTTATTTCATTAAAAAAGAAACTAACTTAGCCTTTACAAAAGAATAAGCTTTGAGTAAAGAAATCAAAATTATCGAATGCCCTCGAGATGCCATGCAAGGCATTAAGGATTTTATTCCAACAAAAAATAAAGTTACTTACATACAAGCTTTGTTGCGAGTTGGCTTTGATACTATTGATTTTGGAAGTTTTGTTTCTCCAAAAGCTATTCCGCAAATGCAGGATACTGCCGAAGTTCTAGAACAGCTTGATTTGTCGCAGACGTCCAGTAAACTGCTTTCTATCATTGCCAATACACAAGGCGCTATAACAGCTGCAAATTATGAGCAGATTCAATATCTAGGTTTTCCATTTTCTATTTCAGAAAACTTTCAAATGCGTAACACACACAAAACAATTGCAGAGTCTCTAATTACACTCGAAGAGATTCTTGAAGTGGCTGATAAAAAAAAGAAAGAGGTTGTAACTTATCTTTCTATGGGATTTGGTAATCCGTATGGAGATCCTTGGAATGTTGAAATTGTTGCAGAATGGACAGAAAAATTGGCAGGAATGGGCGTAAAAATTTTATCGCTTTCTGATACTGTCGGAACGTCTACACCAGAAGTAATAACCTATTTGTTTTCGGATTTAATTCCCAAATATCCTGAAATTGAATTTGGTGCCCATCTTCATACCACGCCAGACAGCTGGTTCGAAAAAATTGACGCCGCAGCAAAAGCAGGCTGTATACGTTTTGATGGCGCTATTCAAGGTTTTGGTGGCTGCCCAATGGCAACCGATAAATTAACAGGGAATATGCCGACAGAAAAGCTTGTTTCTTATTTTACTGCAAATAAAAAAATAACCGGACTTAATTCTCTTAGCTTCGAAAGCGCTTACAACGAAGCTTCAAAATTGTTCGGAAAGTTTCATTAAAAAATAGTTATATTTTCTTACCTTCGATACGGTTTGTAAACATTAAACGTTACATTAGTATTGATATAATTATTCTCATGAGATCAAGCTCGCTAAGTAAAATTTCAAGTATATTTTTTTCAGTTTTTCTATTATTTTCCTGCTCAAGCGACTTAGATTTTGATCAGGTAAACGATTTTAAAATCGAACCTGTATTTGTAGCAAACCTTGCTTATTTTGATATTCCAGCAAACAAACTTGTAGACGATGGCGGAACTAATATTTATCCCGACGTAAGAGATTTTGATATTTTTAAAAATAAATTTTTTAATGAGCGTCTTAAAAAAGCCGAATTTGATTTTGAAATTGAAAACAATATAAATCGTTCTTTTGTTATAAATATGCTCTTGCTTAGCGAAGGGAATCAGATTTTACAAACCCTATCCTTTACCGTTCCCGCCTATACAGGAACACCAAATGTTATAAAATACCCAACAGAAGTTTTTGAAAACGCGCGATTAGATTTTTTAAAGCAAACCCAAAAAAATGGCTTTGTGGTAGTAATTGCTGCCGGACCTCCATTAAATAGTGAGAGTCTAGGAAATTTAAAATTAAGATCAAGTGCAACGGCTTATTTGGTAATTGAATGAGAAAAACCCTAATTCTTTGCTTATTTTTTCATCTTTCTTGTTTTGCTCAAAACAGAGAGTTGTTATATAACTTTACTTCAATCCCGCAATCTTCACTTGTAAATCCGGGAGCTGATGTTTCGTATAAATATTATTTTGGATTTCCGGTTTTATCTGGAATTTCTGCGAATGTAGGCTCCAGCAGTTTCTCGGCTTATGATCTATTTTCAAAAGATGGAGTCGATTTTAATCAGAAAGTGAGAGATGTTGTCAATAAATCTTCTAGTAATGATAAAGTAGTTACAAATCAGCAATTGGAATTGTTTTCTGGCGGATTTAGAATTGGTGGCAGAGAAAGCCGTTCTTACATTACGTTTGGTCTGTATCAGGAATTCGATTTTTTTATGTTTGTTCCAAAAGATTTGGCTTTGTTAGCTTTAAACGGAAACAGAGATTATATTGGTAAATCATTCAATCTAGGCGATTTGAATATGAAAGCCGAAGTGCTTTCTGTTTTTCATGTTGGATTTCATAAAAAAGTAAATGATAAGTTTGTTTACGGAGGACGAGCCAAAATTTACTCAAGCGGTGCAAATGCTACTTCGACAAAAAATTCTGGTTACATATACACAGGCCAACAAACAGGAACTCCAAATCTTTACAATCAGGTTATTTCTTCCAATTTAGAATTAAAAACCTCTGGAATTGCAAGTTTTACGAAGGATGAATATGACGGAAATATAGCTCGTGATCTTGCCAATAATACTTTTTTTAACGGAAGTCTTGGTTTAGGAGTAGATGCAGGAATTACCTATTATATAAAAGACAATTTGCAGTTTACAGCAAGTATTGTAGATTTAGGTTTTGTAAGGCAATCTAAAGATATTGAAACCCTAACATATAAAGGAACCTATCGTTACAATGGCGCTAATCCTGATTTTTTGGGTTCTGATGATCCAGAAAATGTCTTCGACGAATTTGACAAAGCAATACCAAGAGATACCTTATACCATAAGTATACAACCTGGCGCCCAACAAAAATTTATTCTTCTATTCAATATTCATTTGGAGAAGCGCGTCCTGATGACGAATGTAATTGTCACGGAAAAGTCGATAAATATTATAAAAATGCGGTAGGAGCACAGTTCTTTGCAATGTCTGCGCCTCGAGTGCCTTTATTTGCTATAACAGCTTTTTACAGAAGAAATATTTTTAAAAAACTAGATCTTAAAGCAACTTATACCCTAGATACTTTTTCAAATAAAAACATTGGCTTAGGACTTGCAGGAACACTAGGTCCAGTTAATATCTATGCTCTAGTTAATAATGTTTTAGAATATAAAGATATTTCCAAAGCCAGCAGCGCAGCCTTTCAACTCGGAATCAATTTTGTTTTTCAAGACAAGGACGATTAGTCTTTTAGGTAATAATTATAAGCCTTTTCCAGCTATCCATTTCAAGCACTCGAGCCAAAATACTTTTTTTCAAGGCATAAAAAGAGCTTCCTTTGGTCGCTTTTTTAAGCCAGAAAAAAAAGCATTTTAGCTTTTCGTGGCTTTCCATTTCTATCTGGGCTAGGACATATTATTTTGTAAGACGATTCGTGTAAAGTCAAATTTATGAATAAGTTAGTATTCAAGTTACCAATTTATTCACTATATTTGCACGCAATTCAACTAGAAATTGCACCATGATAGCACACAACTCCAAGATTATCGGCGAAGGTTTAACTTACGACGATGTATTATTAGTACCTAACTACTCGAATGTGCTTCCTCGCGAAGTGAGCATTAAATCAAGATTCTCAAAAAACATTACATTAAACGTTCCAATTGTATCAGCTGCGATGGATACAGTTACAGAAAGTGCAATGGCAATCGCTATGGCACAAGAAGGCGGAATTGGTGTTTTACATAAAAATATGACTATCGAACAGCAAGCAGGAAAAGTTCGAAAAGTAAAACGTGCAGAAGCAGGTATGATTATCGATCCGGTAACTTTACCAATGAACTCTACAATTGCTGATGCTAAAAATGCTATGAAAGAATTCGGAATCGGCGGTATTCCAATCGTTGACGAAAACAGAATTCTTAAAGGAATTGTTACCAATCGTGACTTACGTTTCGAGAAAAACGGAGCAAGACCAATTGCTGAGGTTATGACAAGCCAAAACTTAGTAACAGTTTCTGAAGGAACTTCATTAGAGCAGGCAGAAGTTGTTTTACAAGGTCATAAAATCGAAAAATTACCAGTTGTAAACGATAAAAACGAATTAGTAGGTCTAATTACGTTTAGAGATATTACAAAACTGACTCAAAAGCCAATCGCTAATAAAGATTCTTTTGGTCGTTTAAGAGTTGCTGCTGCAATTGGAGTTACTGGAGATGCAGTTCAAAGAGCTGAAGCTTTAGTTGCTGCTGGTGTAGATGCTATTATTATCGATACAGCTCACGGACATACAGAAGGTGTAGTGAATGTATTGAAAGAAGTAAAATCAAAATTCCCTCAAATAGATGTTGTGGTTGGAAACATTGCAACGCCAGAAGCTGCTAAATATTTAGTAGAAAATGGTGCTGATGGAGTAAAAGTTGGAATCGGACCTGGTTCTATCTGTACTACACGTATCGTTGCAGGTGTTGGTTTTCCACAATTCTCAGCGGTTTTAGAAGTTGCTGCGGCTATCAAAGGAACTGGAGTTCCAGTTATTGCCGATGGTGGAATTCGTTATACAGGAGATATTCCTAAAGCAATCGCTGCAGGTGCTGACTGTGTAATGTTAGGTTCATTATTAGCAGGAACAAAAGAATCTCCAGGAGAAACTATCATTTTTGAAGGAAGAAAATTCAAATCTTACCGCGGAATGGGATCTGTTGAAGCAATGCAAACAGGATCTAAAGACCGTTATTTCCAAGATGTTGAAGACGACGTTAAGAAATTAGTTCCAGAAGGAATCGTTGGACGTGTTCCTTACAAAGGGGAATTAAACGAAAGTATGCTTCAGTTTATTGGAGGTCTTCGTGCAGGTATGGGATACTGTGGTTCAAAAGATATTCCTACTTTACAGGAGACAGGACGTTTCGTGAGAATCACTTCAAGCGGAATCACTGAAAGTCACCCACATAACGTAACAATTACAAAAGAAGCTCCAAATTATTCTAGATAATTTAGGGTGTATCATAAAAAAAAGGAGTTGTCTCAAAAAGACAACTCCTTTTTTTATAAGCTTCGGAGAAGCAAAATATTTATAGAGAAAATGAGACGTTTACAATACAAAGCTCCATCGGAGCGACATATTATCTTAGATCTGATATATGTCGCTCCGCTGGAGCTTCTTTAATTTGTTAATGAAATTCTATAAATATTTTGCCCCGCTGGGGCTTTATCTAATTTAAAATCTGCTATTCAAAATATCGTCGGCAACAATATCGGAATGCAGTAAATCTTCCATTTTCTTTGTCATACGTTGTGCTTCTAGAGCGTAACCAAACATTTTCTTTTCGTAATCAGCAATTGCTTCGTCAATGGTTTCAAATTTTCCGTTGGTTAAATTCTCGGTTAAATGGAAAGCATCAAATAGTCCCATATTTACACCTTCGCCAGCAAATGGTGGCATTAAGTGAGCTGCGTCACCAACAAGCGTAATATTTGAATGTTCTTTCCAAGGTTCTTCTAAAGAGAATAATCTTAAAGGCAAACCAGAAAATTCAGTAGAAACAGCAAAGAATTTTTTATAATCATCACCCCAGTTCTCAAAAGTTTCGTTTAAAAAAGAAATTACAGATTGATCGTCTTCAAAATTGATTCCGTGGTTCGAAATCCAATCTTCATCTGCTTTAAAAGAAACGCCAAAGTGAACAGAACCATCCCGCATAGTATGTGTGTAGAACATTTTATGTTCGCCCATTGCCATAACATTTCCGTTTCCGTATTTCGGTTTAAATTCAGGATAATCTTGATCCGGATTTACAATTTCACCCTGAATAATATAAGTTCCAGAAAGTTGAGGTTCTTGATCGCTTACAAATTTTCTAGCGTTTGATCTTCCTCCATTTGCCACAATAACAAAATCTGCAGTTGTTTTTGTGCCGTTTTTAAATTCCAAAATATATTGGTTTTCATGTTTTTCGAGATTAATCAATTGACTGTCCCAAACAACGGTATTTTCTTTAAGATTGTCCAGCATAATTTTTCTAAGATCATTTCGATCAATTTCTGGACGTGAAAAGGCATTGGTTTCGTCTGACATTTCATCAGAAGTGATATTTCCATCTATGTCAGCCATTTTTTCGCCAGTTGGTCTCGCATATTGGTAAAATTCATCCATCAAACCCGCTTTCTGAATGGCGTATTGACCAGAATCGGAGTGAATATCTAGAGTTCCTCCTGACGTTCTGGCTTGTGCATTAATGTCTCTTTCGTAAACTGTAACATCAGCACCGTTTATTTGTAAAATTCTTGCAGTTGTTAATCCAACTGGTCCACCGCCAATAATGGCAATTTTTTTATTTTCTATAATTGAAGTTTTCATTTTTATTGATATTAATATTGTAAGTGCTCTTCGACTTCGCTCAGAGTGACAAATTATTTGAATTTGGAATTTTTGAAATTAAGTTTTTTAATTGTAATTGATTTTTGAAATTGTGATTGAAATTGAAAAATCATGGAGTTAGAGCTTTTAGGACTAAATTGAAAGCTTCATTTTTAATCTTATCATTAAGAACAAAAGATTTTCCAGACATGGATTTTCCGTCTCGATGAAATTCTAAAAGAGAATAAAGTGATCCGTAAGCAATACTCCAAAATATTTCATAAGGAACAGAAATGAGTTCTTTTCGCTCAATGGCCAAAAGCATAAATTCGGTCATCATTTGCTTATACTTTCCTGTTACTTCTTGTATAATTGCATCGCCATGAGTAGAATGTCTTAAAAGTTCAAAACAGGTAGCTTGTTGAGTAAAATTTAGATTAAAATAAATACGATTTTCCCATTGATTTCGTAATCCATCTCTAAAAGACATATCTGTAGAAAAACCATCAAACATCTTTTCAAAGAAATTTTGACCAATTTCAATTCCGATTTTACGAATCAGATCCTCTTTGTCTGAATAATAGATATAAAGTGTCGCGACAGAAATACCGCATTCTTTAGCAAGACGATTCATTCCGAAACCTTCTACGCCTTGCGTAACAATCATTTCTATTGCTTTTTGTTTTACAATTTCCTCTTTATTTGTGTCTCTAGTTCTCATAATTCTAATTGATTATGGCACAAAGATACGAATAATAATAAATGAACGATCGCTTATTTATTATTTTTTTTGAGATGCTAAGATTCTAAGGTGCTGAGGTGCTGAGTTTTTTTTGGGGGTTCAAAGGTGCAAAGAGATAAAGGTTCAAAGGTTTGAAAATATGAATTGCCTCCAGCTTTAGCTGGATGTTTATAATAATTGCATGAGAGGCTTCAGCCAAATTTTGCGTTTATAGCAAATAAAAAAAAGCTGAAACGATTTTTCTATCATTTCAGCTGATTCTGTATTTAGAGTATATTTTATAAAGTTTTTGTTGGCTCGGCTTCTCTTAGGTTTTGATTCTCTAAGATTTCCTTTAAATAAGGATTTACGATGTTTTCAATATCACCTTCAGAGATGTTTAAAGCTTCGGGATCTGATGTTAATTGCAGCCATGGTTTTGGACCATCAAAATTATAACTTCCAAAAACTATAACCGGCGTACCTTTTACTTTTACATTTTCTTTATCCTTCAGAATCCATTCGTCAGCAAATTTATAAAGGTATTTAGCGTCTTTTTCTAATAGTCGTAAGCAAGAATGTGATGCTGGATATCCTGGAAGCGCATATTGATGAAAACCGACTCCCAATTTATTTTCAATATTAAAATTCCATTTTAAATCCCATTCGTCATTAAATGTACTGGTAGTTTGTTCAGCTTTCCAATTGGTGAAAAACAATCCAGTAGGAGTAGGGTCTTTTTTTCTTCCCATATTAGTTGGACCTGTACGAACCAATTCGCCATTTTCATAAGCGGCAAAAGCCTGTGCAGGATACGAAAAAAGGATAATTTTAGATACTTCTTCTAATGCTGAAACATGCAGTGGAAAGGGTAAGTAATAAACCAAATCACCACTAAAATCTGCCGGAATTACAACTGAATCTAGTTTTTTGAAATTGGCTTTATCAGTTCTATTCAATGCATACACAATATCCATTTTAGAACTGTCAGCTTCATTTAACTTGAGCCAGTCTTTGGTTTTCTCGATTTGATACCCAATCGTTTCAGGCTTTTTGTGTTCAATTACCTTTTTTTTCTCTTTTTTATTTTCAGTCAGTGTGATGGTATCGGTTTTTTTACATGAACCTAATAAAACCAACATCAAGATCAGTAGTATGTTTGCTGTGTAATATAACTTTTTCATAGGTCGAATTTTTATGAATATAAAGTTATAAATCTGATAGCTGAAAAGGGTTACATAATTTTTTGAATTGGTTTCGGGATTTACATTTTTAGATTGATGTTAAAAAAGCATTGACATCCTGACTCCACTGAGTTTTGTTTTTTAATAGATAATTTTCATGTCCAGTATCTTTATAGATACGTAATTTTTTTAAGCCTTTCAGGTTTTTATAAATCTCGTCAATTTCTAATCTGCTGACACTTTTATCTTTTTCACCGTAAAGTAATAAAGTTGGACAATGTATTTTTGTTGCGTATTCTGATGGATTATGATTAAAACCCCAAAAGCCATTTTGTATGCCACCCCAAAAAAGTAAAATTCCAGCCATTGGAATAGTAGGGGCATTCATTTTCTTAAATCTAGCGCATACAGTTTGATACATTGATCCGAATGGACATTCTATGATTATACCTTTTGGTTTTATGTTGGTGTCGTTAATGCATTTCATTATAGCAACAGCTCCCATAGAAGTTCCAAATAAATAAATATTTGTTTCTCCAGTCGAAGCGACATAATTAAAACAGGTTTTTACTTCTTCAGCTTCTTTAAAGCCTATTGTAGTTTGATTGCCTTCAGAATTACCACTTCCCATAAAATCAACTAGCAGAGTGCTGAAACCTAATTTTAAGAATTCATCTGATTTATCTAACATGGACGATTTTTCAGATCCATAACCGTGAAAAAGTATTACTGTTCCCTTTGAATTGGTGTTTTGAATTAGCCAGCATTCAATCTCTTTATTACTTTTTAATCGTAAGGTTTGATATTTTTGGTTTGGAACTTTTTTGTTCTTTGGTTTGGGATTGTTTACTCCAAGAAACAATGTTTTTACTTTTTCAAATTTGGTGAGTCTATCAGGAGTTTTAGTTTTTTCAGAATTATCTTTTGTGAAATGAGTAAATTTATAAGCATGAAAGTATGCGATAATATTTATCATTAGAAAAAATAGTATGATTATTCTAATACATTTTTGCTTATTAGATACGGTCATTTTATTATTTAAAAAAGGTTAAATTTATTTTGATAATGTAACCCTAAAATACTCAAAAACTTTTAAATCAAACCTTTAATTTTTGCATGCTGCAAAAGCATAATAGTTTTTGCATCAGTGATTTCTCCAGATTCAATCATGGCGTAAGCTTCATCAAAAGTATATTCTAAAACCTCAATATTTTCCTGTTCAGCATCAAGGCCTCCGCCAGAACTTACTTTCATGTTTTCATCATATTCTCCCACAAACAAATACAAAATTTCTGTTACAGATCCTGGAGACATATAGGTTTCGATTACTTTTTGAACTTTTGTTAAACGATATCCCGTTTCTTCTTCTGTTTCACGAATAATAGCTTGTTCGGCATTGTCTTTGTCTAAAAGTCCTGCACAAACCTCGATCATCATTCCTGTTTTATTTCCGTTAAGATAAGTCGGTAAACGAAATTGTCTTGTTAGTACAACTGTTTTTTTAGCGGTATTATATAATAATATTCCAGCACCATTTCCGCGATCGTAAACTTCGCGAATATGAGATTCTATTTTTTCGTTTTCCTTTTTGTAGTTAAAAGTAACTTTGTTTAATATATACCAATTATCGGATAATAATTTGGTGTCTGTTATTTCGATTTCTGGATTCTTTCTCATCTGAAAAATTATTTCATAAAAAAAAACGCCCTGATTATCAGAGCGTTTAAATGTATTATTTTGTTATTGTTTGTTTTCTATCTGGTCCAACCGATACAATTTTGATTGGCACTTCGATTTCTTTTTCAATAAACTCAATATATTCTTTTAGCTCAATTGGTAATTGATCGTAAGATGTTAATCCAGTTAAATCTTGTTTCCATCCTTTAAACTCTTTGTAAACCGGAGTAACGTTTTCTGGTTCAATGTTATAAGGGAAGTGAGAAATGTTTTGTCCTTTGTAGTTATACTCTGTACAAACTTTTAAAGTTTCAAAACCAGAAAGAACATCACCTTTCATCATCATTAACTGAGTAACTCCATTAACTTGAACTGCATATTTTAAAGCAACAAGGTCTAACCATCCGCAACGTCTTTGTCTTCCTGTTACAGAACCAAATTCGTTACCCACTTTAGCCATTGTAGCACCAACTTCGTCAAAAAGTTCCGTTGGGAAAGGTCCGCTACCTACACGTGTAACGTAAGCTTTGAAAATTCCGTATACTTCTTTGATTTTGTTAGGAGCAATTCCTAAACCAGTACAAGCTCCAGCAGCAGTAGTATTTGATGAAGTTACGAAAGGATAAGTTCCGAAATCAACATCTAATAAAGATCCTTGAGCTCCTTCGCAAAGAATAGATTTTCCAGCTTTTTGAGCTTGGTGCATGTATTCTTCACTATCAATAAAATCTAATTTTTTAAGTTCTTCGATAGCTTCAAAGAATTCTTTTTCTAATTCAGCTAAATTGTATTGGATGTTCACATCGTAAAAAGCAATCATCGCTTCGTGTTTGTCAGCCAAAGCTCTGTAACGATCTTTGAAATCTTCTAATTCGATATCTCCAACACGTAAACCATTTCTACCTGTTTTGTCCATATAAGTTGGCCCAATTCCTTTAAGAGTAGAACCAATTTTTGCTTTTCCTTTTGAAGCTTCAGAAGCTGCATCAAGCAAACGGTGAGTAGGTAAAATTAAATGTGCTTTTCTAGAAATGATTAATTTCTTTTTGATGTCAAGGTTGAATTTTTCTAACCCTTCAATTTCTTTTTGAAAAACTACAGGATCAATTACAACACCATTTCCGATGATGTTTACTGAGTTTTTATGAAAAATTCCAGAAGGAATTGTTCTAAGTACGTGTTTAATTCCGTCAAATTCTAATGTATGTCCTGCATTTGGTCCTCCTTGAAAACGTGCAATAATATCATAATTTGAGGTAAGTACGTCAACAATTTTTCCTTTACCTTCATCTCCCCATTGTAATCCTAGTAATAAATCTACGGTCATTCTGTTTTAATTTGCGTTGGGACAATCTAAGTCGTCCTACTGATTATGTAGTTAATTTTCTTTTTTAATTTTTTGAAAAAGTCTGTTTAAAGACTATGAATTTGAATTTTGCTTTTTGTTTCCGTAGAAATAAAGCGAATGATTTGTGATTTCAATATCAAAAATTTCTTCGATAGTTTTTTTGATGGTTTGAATTCTTGGATCGCAAAATTCAATTACCTCACCAGAATCTGTCATAATGATGTGATCGTGCTGTTTATCAAAATATGATTTTTCGTAGTAAGCCTGATTTTGCCCAAATTGATGTTTTCTAACCAAAGCGCAGTCCAACAATAACTCAATCGTGTTGTATAAAGTAGCTCTACTCACACGATAGTTTTTGTTTTTCATTTTGATGTAAAGGTTCTCTATATCAAAATGCTCCTCGCTATCGTAAATTTCCTGAAGTATAGCATAACGCTCAGGAGTTTTGCGATGCCCTTTTTGTTCAAGATATAGTGTAAAAACATTTTTTACAATTTCTTGATTCTTAGTGTTGTCAGTTGAAATAAGTGTCATATCTGGCAAAGATAATTTTTTATTTTTAATGAATAAAAGTTTCGGGTTTAAAGTTTCGTTACAAAATTCTTATAGTTTCCCTAAAAAGTTAGGTTCTATACTCTCTAGTAACCTTATCGACCCCATCAATTTTCTTGATAGCGCTAATCATTTTTTTCAAAATCGTATTGTTTTTAACAATCACAGCAACTTGTCCGTGGAAAATTCCTGCATCGGTACTTAACGAAATACTCTGAATGTTTACGCTCATATTGTTGGAAATTACCTTTGTCAATTGGTTGGTAAGTCCTAAAACGTCCATTCCTGTAATATTGATAATGGCTTTAAATTCTTCTTGAGAAGAGTCAATCCATTTGGCACTCATGATTCTGTAAGCATAATTAGACTGCATTCCAATTGCGTTCGGGCAATCTTTTTTATGCACTTTTATTCCTTCATTAATGGTAACAAAACCAAAAACATCGTCACCAGGAATTGGGTTACAGCATTGCGAAAGTTTATAGTCTAACTTGTCATGTTCGGTTCCGAAAACCAACATGTCATAATTGCTGCTGATGACGGGTTTATGAATGTCCTCGTCTGCAGTGTCTTTTGTTCGCTTAATTTTATTTTTGAAGAAATTGATAAACGAATTGCTTTTCTGCGCAGCATAATCTTTTAACTGCTGATTTTCAATCGCACCAATTCCAACTCGGTAAAATAAATCTAAACTTGTTTTTAATTTGAAGAAGTTAACTAACTCGTTGGTAACTTGTTCGTTGAATGTTACTTTTAAGTGTTTTAATTTTCTAACAAGTAATTCTTTTCCTTCTTCTGCAATTTTTTTGGTGTTCTCGTTTAGAACGTTTTTGATTTTATTTTTAGCTCTAGAAGTGGTTACATATTCCAACCAGTTTACGGTTGGTTTCTGGTTTGGAGAAGTAATTACTTCAACTTGATCACCGCTTTTTAATTCGTAATTCAACGGCACTAGACGACCGTTTACACGAGTTCCTCGAGTTTTAATTCCGATTTCAGAGTGAATGCTGAAAGCAAAATCAAGAGAAGTGGCACCTTTTGGCAGCGATTTGATTTCTCCTTTTGGCGTAAAGACGAAGATTTCTTTAGAATACAGATTCATTTTAAAATCTTCCACAAAATCGACTGCATTGGTTTCTGGGTTTTCTAAAGCTTCGCGAAGAAGATTCAGCCAAGTATCCAGACCGCTTTCTTCTGTTGCGCCGTTTTTATATTTGTAATGCGCTGCATATCCTTTTTCGGCGATTTCGTCCATACGTTCGCTTCGAACCTGAACTTCGACCCAACGTCCTTTTGGACCCATTACGGTAATGTGAAGCGCTTCATAACCAGTCGATTTTGGAGATGAAATCCAGTCACGCAAACGGCTCGGACTTGGTCTATAATGATCTGTTACGATAGAATATATTTTCCAGGCAATAAATTTTTCTTCATGCGGATCGGCTTTATATACAATTCTAAGAGCGAACTTATCGTAAACTTCATCGAAAGTTACGTTTTGAGCACGCATTTTTCGACGAATAGAATAAATCGATTTTGGACGCCCTTTGATGATGTAATCTACACCTTCATTGTCTAAAGATTTTTTCAAAACATCCGAAATATCTTTGATGTATGCATCCTGTTCTTCCTTAGTTTCACGAATTTTACTTACGATATCGTCATAAACTGCAGGTTCAGTATATTTTAATCCTAAATCTTCTAATTTGGTTTTGATATTATACAATCCCAAACGGTGGGCAAGGGGAGCATAAATATATAAAGTTTCAGATGCGATTTTGGTTTGTTTGTATTCCGCCATCGAATCCATTGTTTGCATATTATGAAGACGATCGGCAAGCTTAATTAAAATCACACGAACATCATCATTCAGCGTTAGAATCATTTTTCTGAAATTCTCAGCCTGCATTGAGGCATTCAAATCTTTTTGAACTAACGAAATCTTCGTAAGTCCCTCAACCAGCTGTGCCACTTTTGGGTTAAACAAACGTTCAATATCCTCAACTGTCATTGGTGTATCTTCGACAACATCGTGAAGTAAGGCCGCGGCGATAGAGGTCGCACCCAGACCAATTTCTGAGGCAACGATTTTTGCAACTGCAATAGGATGAAAGATATAGGCTTCGCCCGATTTACGTCTTTGTTCTTTGTGAGCATCAACGGCAACATCAAAAGCTTTTCTAATTAATTTCTTGTCAGTAGGGCTTAAAGTTTGGTAACTTATTCGAAGTAATTCCTTGTATTCCTGCGCAATAGCTTTGTTTTCTTTTTCTATATCTATTTCTGTCATAACGGCATAGTTCAAGTACTAAAAATAAGAATTAGTTTGAACATACGCAAGGCTTTGCCATTGTAGATTTTAGAGTGCAGATTTTAGATTTTTCCATGTAGGAATAAGGCTTCGACTCGGCTCAGCCTGACATTGAAGCAGTTATTTTTTTAAACTAAAAATTGAAGATTAAAAATTAAAAGTTGAAGACTTTTAATTTGAACCTCAGAACCTCAGAACCTCAGAACCTTTGTCCCTTTGAGCCTTTAAAACTAAAACCCTCTCTGTCTTTTTGCTTCGAAAATTAAAATAGCGGCAGCAACAGAAACGTTCATACTGTCAATTTCGCCTTGCATTGGAATAATGATATTTTGAGTTGCTTCGTCACGCCATTGCTGGGTTAAACCAGTAGCTTCTGTACCTACGACTAAAGCAGTTGGAGTAGTAAAGTTTTGTGTATGATATGAAGTTGAATTTTGTAAAGTCGCACTGTAGAAATTGATTTTTTTCTCTTTCAAAAAAGCAATAATTTCTTCTGATGTTCCAGTTGCGATTTGGTTGGTAAAAAGGCATCCAACGCTAGATCGCACAATATTCGGATTGTATAAATCGCTTTTCGGATTGGCTATCAAAACAGCATCTAAATTGGCTGCATCGGCGGTACGCAAAACAGCACCGATGTTACCTGGCTTTTCTAAAGATTCGACAACCAGAATTAATGGATTATCAGATAACTTTAAATCGGATAATTTTAAAGATTTAGTTTTCGCTACAGCTAAAATTCCTTCTGTGGTATCGCGATAAGCTAGTTTTTGGTAGACTTCTTTATTGATTTCGATAATCTGAAATGAATTCTGAATCAGTTTATTGATTTCTGATTCTGAAACTAATTCTGGTAAAAATAGAACAGTTTCAATTTCGTAACCACCTTTTATGGCTAATGAAATTTCGCGTTGTCCTTCAATCAAAAATGTGCCGGTTTGTTTTCTGGCTTTGGATTTTTCTTGAAGTAAAACCAAAGATTTGATAAACGGATTTTGAATTGAAGTGATTTGTTTCATTTTTTTAAGCGACTAAGATTCTAAGGCGCTAAGGTACTGAGTTTTTTTCTTCTTGCAAGGTTTTTAAAACCTTGTAGGTATAGTAATAAAGTTTTTTTAGCCACGAATTACCCGAATTTTCACAAATTTATTTTGATTATGTTCAATTATAATTCGTGAAAATTCGTGTAATTCGTGGCTAAAAACTATTTCTCAAAAATTTCTTTAATCTCAGTTTCTACAGGGTGATCGGTTTTGAAATCATATCCCATCAATTTTGCCAAAGTTTGAGCAAACTGTTTTTGATAAAGTTGAGAATTTGTCTTGATTTCGCCTTTTGCTGCAATTTCTGGTCCCATTGCTGCGAACCAAATTTCTGAAGCACCTGGAACATCAGAACCGTGATCGGTCCATTGTGCTTTTACTTTGTCTCCGCGCCCGTGATCGACTGTTATAAAAAGCGTCGTTTTGTTTTTGTATTGTGGATCATTTTGAACAAAATTCCATATTTCCTGAATCCATTTATCAACTTGATTGGCTGCGTCCAAATAAGAACGATATTGTGCATGATGCGCCCATTCGTCGGTTTCGCCATAAGCGATATAAAGTACTTTTGGTTTTTTATTTTTTAATTCATCCATTGCCTCATAATGCGTAAAAACATCTAGGCATTCATCCATATGAAATGGTTTGTAAGAGTTGTCACGCATCTCATTTAATAAGTGTTGCGCTGCTGTTGGTTTATTTCCGCCCACTTTATCAAATGCTGAAATTACAGGAAATCCACTTCTTTCCTCGTTTAAGATTCTGTCAAAAGCATCCCAAGCGCCAAAAGCAGCAACTTTTCCTTTTAGTTTAGACTGCTTATTTAAAAATTCCAAAACATTTACATTCGGATTGGCTTTGTAACCGTTTGAATTGACTTTTAAATCTACATTTCCAGTCATGATTTCGCTATAACCAGGATAACTAAACCAATACGGATTGGCAACATCGACTTTGTTTCCTAAATCACGATTTCCATAAATCTGACCTTTAGTAGCAATTTCAGACCAGAAAAAAGGCATTAGTTTTTTGCGCGCTTCTTTTACATTAGCATCACTATATTTTTTATAAATGTAAGCGCTGTCTCCCTGATTGAATTTTTTATCGTTGGCAATTGCAGGATCAAGTCCTTTAAAAACTTCCTGCCATCTAAAACCGTCTGTAGTGATGATGATGATATTTTCTGTTTTTTGGGCTTGAGATTGAATGCCTAATAAAACGAACAGAATTAGAATTGTCTTTTTCATTTTTATCTGTTTTTAAGTTGTTATATTCAGATTGATATTTTATTTCAAAACTAATTTAATAATAAAGATAACAGTAAAGCCAATCTGTAAAATAACCATAAGTTAACAGATTAAAATGCCTACAAAATCCCTCGCGACTTAATCTCCAAATATTTATTAATAGCGTCAAGCGTAAGATTTTCGGGTTGTGTTAAAACAGAATGGATTCCGTATTTTTTGAGTTCGTTTACAATTAATCGTTTTTCGAACATGAATTTTTCGGCAATTACTTTGTCGTACACTTCCTGAATTGTTGCTGTTTTTTTATTGATGATTGAATTCAGTTCTGTGTTTTGAAAGAAAACCACAACCAATAAATGACTTTTGGCAATTCCTTTTAAATAAGGTAATTGGCGGTTTAAACCGTCCATGGTTTCGAAATTGGTGTACAAAATTATTAAGCTTCGCTGATTGATATTTTTCTTAATATCAACGTACAATCTGCTGTAATCACTTTCGAAGAAATCGGTTTTTACGTTGTATAACGTTTCAAGAATTTTCTGCATCTGTGAGCCTCTTCTTTCTGCAAAAACTCTATTTTCTACTTTTTTAGAAAAAGAAAAAAGTCCCGCTTTGTCCTGTTTTTTCAAAATCACATTAGATAAAACCAAAGAAGAGTTAATCGCATAATCTAACAAACTTAATCCATCAAAAGGCATTTGCATCACACGACCTTTGTCGATTGCCATGTAAACCGATTGCGATTTTTCGTCCTGAAACTGATTAACCATCAAGGAATTTCTTTTGGCTGTAGCTTTCCAGTTTAAAGTTCGTAAATCGTCGCCCTGAACGTATTCTTTAATCTGTTCAAACTCCATGGTATGACCAATGCGACGTATTTTTTTAATTCCGTATTGAAACAGATTATTCGAAAAAGCAATTAAATCGTATTTTCTTAGCTGAATATAAGATGGATATGTTGGAACCATTTGACCATTGTCGAAAATAAATCTTCTGGAAATCAATCTTAATGGAGATGAAACATAAATATTCAAAGAGCCAAAATGGTATTCTCCACGTTCTGTTGGACGAAGATCATAACCAATTTCTTTTTGTGTTGCTGCTTTTATTGTTTTTACAATTTTAAAATCGCGAACCTGAAATTGAAACGGAATCTCGTCAATAATTTTAGCCGAAACAGGAAAAGTATAATGGTTTTTTAAATTAATTTTTATCGGATTTAAATCTCCATTTGATAGTTTTTCGGGCGTAATTCTTTCAGCTTCAAGTCCTGTTCTTGCTAAATATAAAAGTAAGATATCAAGTCCCAAAAAAGTAATTAAACCTAGAACTAGCAGCCAAACTGCATGATACATATTCGGAAAAATAAAAGCGCAGACAAACAATCCTATAATACCAATCAGTATATAGAAAAAGAAATTGTTCAGATATAGACTTTTTATGAATTTCATTTTTTTAGTTTTCGGTCTCAGTTTTCAGCTTCAATTTTGGTCTCAGAATTACGGTAAACTGAGACTACGACTGAAAACTTAAACTATCTTGGTATTTCCACCGTTTCAATAATCTGTTTAATAATTTCTGAACTCGTAATCCCTTCCATTTCGCGTTCTGGTGCTACAATAACACGGTGTTGTAAAACGGGAATCGCTGCTTCTTTAATATCTTCTGGAGTAACAAAATCGCGTCCTCGGATTGCAGCAAAACCTTTTGATGCATTTAAAATGGCGATTGAAGCACGAGGCGAAGCTCCTAAATATAAAAAGGCATTTTCGCGTGTGTTTACCACAATTCTGGCAATGTATTCTAACAGATTTTGTTCCACTCTAATTTGTTTGACCAAACCTTGATATTCTTTGATTTCTTCAGCAGAAAGAATTGTTTTTATTGCATCCAATTTTCCGTGATCTTGCAAAGTATGTTCTCTCTGAATGATTAAAATCTCTTCGTTTAATTTTGGATAATCAATGGTGATTTTAAAAAGAAAACGATCCAATTGCGCTTCTGGCAAACGATACGTTCCTTCCTGTTCAATTGGATTTTGAGTAGCAATAACCAAAAACGGTGCGTCTAACTGATAGGCAGAACCATCAATTGTAATTTGGCGCTCTTCCATAACTTCAAAAAGTGCGGCTTGTGTTTTTGCTGGCGCACGATTAATCTCGTCAATTAAAATCAGATTAGAGAAAATAGGCCCTTTTTTGAATTCGAATTCTGAGCTTTTCAAATTAAAAATAGAAGTTCCCAGAATATCTGAAGGCATTAAATCGGGTGTAAACTGAATTCTGCTGAAACCGATATTTAAGGTTTTAGCCAATAATTTTGCTGTTATTGTTTTGGCAACTCCAGGGACACCTTCTAAAAGTACGTGACCATTTGACAAAATAGCAACCAAAAGTTGATCTACCATTTTGTGCTGTCCTACAATTACTGTTTCAATCTCTTTTTTGATCGTGTTGACGTGATCTAAAAGCGGTCCTAAATTAATTCTTGTTTCAAAATTCACATTTTCATTTGTGATTTCGCCTGATGTTGTATTGATATCGTCCATAATTTGGTCAGTTATTTTATGTTTTTTGCCACAGATTAAAATGATTAACGCAGATTATTTTTTATAAAATCATTTTAATTCTTTTAATGTATGACTAAATAAATTAATGTAAAATCTTTTCTATTGCTGTATTAATTCTAATCAAATCTTCTTCAAGACTTCCATGATAACTATTTCTATGATCATTGATTAGCTGAATCACATCGCGTATATCTTTTTCGTCTTTCCCTGTTTTATAATGCAATTTGGTTATAAAATCGTCATCGAGTTTGCTAGTATCAAGCAGA
This sequence comes from Flavobacterium sp. LPB0248, assembly GCF_013388355.1. Lineage (GTDB taxonomy): Bacteria > Bacteroidota > Bacteroidia > Flavobacteriales > Flavobacteriaceae > Flavobacterium. The sequence goes on along the minus strand of NZ_CP058246.1, from coordinate 1,139,268 downwards.
TAATCGGTTCTAATTTTTTCTAAAAAGTAAATAATCTTTTTATCAATAATATTAGTATGATCTCCTTCTTGATAATATAAATTACCAATAGTTTTGGTAAAATCAACCGTTAAATTCTGCAATGGTTTTATGATAGGCACAATACGCTGTTTGCGTTTTGCATTAAAAATCATAAAAATTAGAATTCCGATTAAGCCTAAATACCACGCCGATTTTAAAGCGGGCTGACTCCAAATATAACGGAGCGGAGAAGTTGAAATTCGCTTATCGTTAAAAGGTTTATTGTACCAGAAAATATTTCCTTTTGGAATATAAGAAAGTACATTTTCTGCATATTGATAATGATCTTTTTTTAGCAGATTATAATTGGTAAATGCCACTGGCTGTGTGTGCAGATAGAGATAACCGTTTTTATAAGGGACTTCTATAAAATTGACCTGTTTTTCTTTTTTACGATTGATTTGATATCCTAAAACTTTTGTATTTAAAGTATCTATTTTAGAAAAATAATCACTTAATCCAGTATTTAAAGTATATTTTTTTGTGCTAACTTTTTTGTTTGCCATCCAAGTCGAAATACTGTCATTAGGCATAAAATCGGTTTTTAGCTCAATTTTTAAAGAATCTAGTAACGTTTTCGGAAACACTTTCATGCTTAAAAATGCGTTATTTCCGTGCGAAACAAAATATAGAATTTCTTTCATCGAACCTTCGTCAATATTATCGGCTTCAGAAATATTCATGAAAGTACCTTTAATTCTATACGATTCTACATTTTCTCTATCATCATATTGAGAATCGAAATATTCGTAAGGAGTCTGTGTTGAAATTCTTTCCACTTTTTGTTTAAAAATACCTTCGACTTCTTGATCGAAAACGTACAATCCGAACGGGATTTTGTCTTCAACAGAATAGGTTGGAGTCCAATCAATAGGTTTTGGCTCTCCTTTGTCTACGAGTAATGTTATTCCGAAAATTAAAACCAGAATAGCAATGTATATTTTAATTTTATTATCCATTACCAAAGGTTTTTAATGCTTTTTTAAATCTGTTTTCAGTTTTTCTGAATGTTGCATCATCAATTTCAAATTCTCCATACCAAATATAATTGTATAGATAAGAAAGATAAGTAAACTCTTCTTTATGAGCAGGGTTATAAAGTTCGTACAAATAATCAGAATTGGTTTTTTCGATATCCCATTCAATATAATGATGCTGTGCCATTACTTTTAAAAGCCATAAATAGTAATAACGTATAGCAATTCTTTTTTCGCCAGCTTCTATACTTTCTTTAATGAGTTTTTCAAAATCTAAAAGATGGATGTTTTTTTCGGCATCAGAATAAAACAATGTTCTTTTATTGGCATTTTTGCCAAAAATCCATCTTCCTTCTTGCTTGGTTAAAGCTCTAACGATAAAATAAATTAGGACAATAACTACCAAAATGGCAATTATTCTAAATAGAATAGAAACAAAATTGAGAGACGTTTTTACACTGCTGAAATTAAAGAAATTAAAAATTTGTCTTGCTAGCCAATGTTTGAAATGATCCCACCAGCTTTTTTCGGGAGCTTTGTATTCGTAGACAAAATCTTTATCAGTATATTTTTTTTTGAAATCCTTTTCAAAATGTCTAATCTGTATATTGCTAGAATCTACCTTAATATCTTTTTCGGTATACTTAATTCCGCTAATTTTTGGAGGATCTTGAGCCATGATAATAGTATCCTGAGCCTGAGAAATACTGCAGCAAAAAAGAAAAGATAAAATAAAAAATAATCTTGTCATTACTTGGTCTTAAAGTTTTTCGGCGGTTAAAGAGTGAACTTTTTTGTGTACAATAAAAGGGTATATCAAGTAATAGAACGAAATTATTGCAAGCGTCACTAAGATAATAAAACTGCTTAGCCAATTGGGCATATCGATAGAATATCGAGTAATAAAACCTTCTAAAAAACCAGCGCTTATGGTAAAGGGGAATGTGCTTAAGAATATTTTAAAGCTGTTTTTAAAACCTATTTTAAAAGAATTCATTCTCGAAAAAGTTTTAGGAAATAGGATAGAAGCTCCTAAAATAAATCCAGCAGTTGTTTCGATTACAATTGCGAAAATTTCCATAGAACCATGAATCCAAATTCCTCGCACACTTTTCCAAAAAACGCCCTGTTCGTAGAAAAAGTATTGAAAAGAACCCAGCATAATACAGTTTTGAAGAAAAACATTAAAAGTTCCGATTCCCGCAAAAATGCCATAGAAATAACATTTGGCTCCTACAAATAAGTTATTTACAGTAATTCCGATGAAACTTCCCCAATTGCTGCCAGAACCATATACGGCCATCGGATTGCCTTTTTTGATGTTTTCTAAAGTCATGTTTACGTATTCGTCGCCCAAAATTAAGCGGACAAAATCACGATCATAACGAGCAGAAAGAACACCAATTGAAACCGTAACAAAAAATAAAACAAAAGCATAAACCAAATATCTTCTGTATTCGTAAACCAATAAAGGGACTTCGGTTTTAAAGAAATCTATTAAGCGATTTTGGTCAGTGCGTTTGGTTTTGTAAATTTTCTGATAAATCTGAGAGGCGAGATGATTGAGGTATACAACCGTTTTACTTTTAGGGTAATACGTTTGAGCATACGACAAATCATTCATCATTTGAATGTACAAATTAGCTAATTCATCAGGATTTTTTTTAGCTTTACCAAAAATTGCCAGCTCAAACTCGAGCCACTTTTCTCTGTTTTGTTTTATAAAGGCGATTTCTCTCATTGTAGGCTAAAATATGAAATATGTCAGAATTATCTATTAATACGACACAAAATGTCAAAATAAATTTTATTGCTGCTTCTGTAGGTGAAAGATTAGGTGCTTTCTTTATCGATTTGTTCATCGTAATCTGCTATATAACGGCGCTTTCGATAATTCTTTTTGACTGGTTACAGCTCGATAGATTGATGGTCAATTTGGATGGCTGGTCACGAGGAGCCATTTTTTTATTACTCTATTCGCCAGTTATAGTGTATTCGTTAGTTTTAGAAAGTGTTTTTGAAGGACAGTCACTTGGAAAAAAATTACTGAAAATTAAAGTCGTAAAAATTGATGGTTATCAGGCTGGTTTTGGAGACTATTTAATCCGCTGGTTTTTTAGAGTGATAGACTTTTTTACCTTTTTCGGACTTCCCGGACTTATCTCAGTTATTACAAGTCAGAAATCGCAAAGATTGGGCGATATGGCAGCCGGAACTGCGGTTATTACTTTGAAGAATAGAATTAACATCAGCCATACTATTTTGGAAGAAATTGGAGAAGCTTATGTTCCAACTTATCCTTTGGTAATTAAACTTTCAGATAATGATATGCGTATTATTAAAGAAACTTTTCAAAAAGCGGTGGCTAAAAACGATCATGAAATTATTTACAAATTGGTTGCTAAGATCGAAAGTGTTACGGGGATTAAAAATCAATCAGGAAACAATAGCGATTTTATTAGGGTAATTTTAAAAGATTATAATTTTTATACACAGAACATGTGATTTTTTTTCTTTGAATAATTGATGATTTTTTCGGGTTTTTACTGATAATTGTTTAAGATTTATTCGTAAATTTATATGTACATAATTAATTCATAAAATTTCCAATACAATGAAAGTTACAAAGCCATTTTTATTCTTATTAGTATTATTGTCTGCTTTTGTTAGTTTTGCTCAAAGCGGAAAAAAATTAGATAAAATTATAAAAAGAGATTATCAGATTATTGAATGTACCGTTTTAAAAATGTCTGATAAAACAGTAGAATATTCACTTCCTGGCGAAACGGTTCAGATTTCGCTAGATGTTTCGCAGATTGCTAAAATCGATTTTGCAAGTGGAAGATCTCAAACCTTTGATGTTTCTGCAGATGCAAGCACTACTTCTCAGAGTTCCTCTCAAAGTATTGCGAGTGCAGATATGAAACACAATACAATTGCGGTATTGCCAGTTCCTTATGTAAATGCAGATAATCAACAAGGTTCTGAGGATATGGCAAAATTTGCTCAAAACGATTTATATAACAAATTGTTAGACAAATCTTCTAACATTTTTCCGTTGACAGTTCAGGATTTAAGAACCACAAATAGCTTATTGCACAAAGCAGGAATAGATCATACGAACATTGATGAAACGCCAATTGAGGATCTAGAAAAAATATTAGGAGTTGATAATATTGTGGCCGCAAAAGTTTCATATACAATTGGAACAGGTACTACAGCTACTACTTATAATAGCGGAAATGCGAAAGTGAGCAATAACAACAAAAAAGTAACTACAAACGACATTTCTACAACAACAGCAAACAATCAGACGTATTACTACTATACGGTTTATTTTGACATGTATAGAAATACTGACAAAATCTATTCGCAAACCCGCAAGCCATTCTTGGCGGTAAAAGACGGTTGGATGGATTCGATTACGTATTTGCTAAAAAGAAGTCCGATTTACGTAAAAAAATAAGGAATGTTTTATGAGCGAGAGTTGTTAAGATTATTCGTTGCAACTTTGTAACTTTGACCCTTTGCATCTTTGTAACTCAAAAAAAATGTTTCACTTACTTGATATTATTGGGACAATGGCATTTGCAATGTCAGGCGCCTTAACCGCAATGCATAAAAAACTCGATCCGTTTGGGGTTTTTATCATTGCATTTGTTACTGCCGTTGGAGGCGGAACACTTCGCGATGTCTTAATCGGAAGAACTCCTGTTGGCTGGATGCGTGACATGCAATATGTGTATGTGATCATTTTAGGATTTTTTTTAGCAATTCTTTTTAGAAAAAGTTTCGATAAACTTCGAACCTCATTGTTTCTTTTTGATACAATTGGGCTCGGAGTTTTTACTTTGATAGGTCTTGAAAGAGGAATTGTAACAGGTCTTCATCCGGCAATTTGTATTGCATTAGGAACAATGACGGCTTGTTTTGGCGGTGTAATTCGAGATATTTTATGTAACGAAATTCCAAACGTTTTTCGAGAAGAAATTTACGCGACGATCTGTATTTTTGGCGGAATTGTATTTTTTGGACTACGAAAACTAAACTTAGAAGATGATATATTGTATTTGGTTACTTCGCTGGTTATCATTATCATCAGATTAATGGCGGTTAAATACAAATGGCATTTAAAAGCATTTGATCATAAGTAAATATGAAATATACCATAAAAAAGTATTCTCAAGACGATTATTCAATTTGGAACGATTTTGTTGCTCAAGCTAAAAATGCTACATTTTTGTTTCATCGCGATTTTATGGAATATCACAAAGATCGTTTTGAAGATTTTTCTCTTTTAATTTTTGAAGAAGAAAAACTGCGAGCTGTCTTACCAGCCAATAAAAAAGAAAATGCTGTTTATTCGCATCAAGGACTTACTTATGGAGGTTTGGTTTATTTACCAAAATTGAAAGCAGTAAAAGTTGAATTAATTTTAGACGAAATTTTATTTTTTCTGAAAGAGAACAAAATCGATACTTTTTATTATAAACCTATTCCAGATTTTTATTTTTCTGAAGGAAACAAAGAAGCGGACTTTTTCTTAATGAAAAGAGGAGCAGTTCTAGAACGAAAAGAAATGAATCTGGCAATTAATCTTACAGCTTCTTTAAAGATTTCTAAAAGTAAAATGAAGCATTTTAGAAGAATTGAAAATTTGGATTTAGATATTTTTGAAGAAGAAAATTTTGATCCTTTTTGGGAAAAAATTTTGGAGCCGAGATTAGCAGAAAAATTTAGTGCAAAACCAGTTCATTCCAAAGAAGAAATCTCACTTTTAAGATCTAAATTTCCTAAAAATATCAGACAATATTCTGCTTACAGAAATGACGAAATTATAGCGGGAATAACGATTTTTGAAACCAAAAATGTTGTAAAATCGCAATATGGCGCCACTTCAAAAATTGGAGAAGAATTTAGAGCATTAGACTTTTTATTCATTAATCTGATTCATAAGTACAAACGAAAAGGGAAACACTTTTTTGATATGGGAATTGTGGATGATGAAAATGAATCTGGATATAATCTTGGACTTTTGGCGCAGAAAGAAGAATTAGGCTGTACGGTTTACAATCAGGATTTTTATAAAATAGCAATAAAGTGATACCATTTTTAGATCTAAAAAAAATAAACGAACCATATGAAACTGCATTTCAGGAAAAACTGAAATTGGTTTTAGAAAACGGGTGGTATATTTTAGGAAAAGAAGTGGAAACATTTGAAAAAGCTTTTGCGCAATATTGTGAATCAAAATATTGTATTGGTGTAGGAAATGGTTTTGATGCTTTAGTTTTAATTTTTAAAGGATATATTGAACTCGGAAGACTTAAAAAAGGGGATGAGGTTATTGTTCCCGCAAACACCTACATTGCAAGTATTCTAGCTATTTTACAAGCCGATTTGATTCCCGTTTTGGTCGAGCCTAGATTAGAAACCTATAACATAAATCCAGATTTAATTGAGGAGAAAATTACTTCAAGAACAAAAGCCATTTTAGCGGTTCATTTATACGGACAATTGGCTGAAATGGAAGCAATAAATGAGATTGCAGAAAAACACCATTTAATTGTTGTAGAAGATTGTGCGCAATCACATGGAGTAATTAATAACCAACAATTAACAAATAACAATTTAAGTTCGGCTCAGGCTTACAGTTTTTACCCTGGGAAAAATCTGGGTTGTTTAGGCGACGGCGGAACAATTACAACAAATGACGAAGCATTAGCAGAAGTCCTTTTTTCGCTTCGAAATTATGGTTCAGAAAAAAAATATCACAACGAATATATCGGTATAAATTCAAGATTAGATGAATTGCAAGCTGGATTTTTGAATTTGAAATTACCAAACTTAGATTCGGATAATGAGAAACGAAGAACTATTGCAAAACGTTATTTGGCTGAAATTAAAAACAATAAAATAATACTTCCGTTCTGGGATTTTTCTAGCAATCATGTTTTTCATTTGTTTGTTATTCGAACAGAAAATAGAGAAAAGTTGCAAGAGTATTTAGCTCAAAACAAGATCCAAACCGTAATTCATTATCCGATTCCACCACATCAGCAAAAAGCTTTTTCTTCCGAAAGTTTAGGATGGAATAATTTATCATTTCCGATTACGGAAAAGATTCATAAAGAGGTTTTAAGCTTGCCAATGAGTCCGGTTTTGACTGAATCTGAAGTGGATTATGTTATTAAAATTATTAATGAATTTTAATGTCTGATAATAAAGCTTCATATCAGCAGATTTTAAAAGCAACTTCTATTCTTGGAAGTGTGCAGTTTTTAACCATTTTATTTTCAGTTATCAGAACTAAAATAATTGCAGTATTTATTGGACCTTCAGGAATGGGAATTATAGCTTTGCTAAATTCAACATTGAATTTAATAGGCGGCGTAACTGGGTTAGGAATTGAAACTAGCGCCATAAAAAGCATTTCTGAAAATTATAAGGATGATAATATTAAATCGGTTTCTAAAATTGCAGAAATAGTAAAAAAAATAATGTTTTTTGCGGGCATTTTTGGAGCTTTTTTAACCATTGTTTTTTCAAAATGGATAAGCATTTTAAGTTTTGGAAATGATGATCAAATGTACGCTCTCATTTTTCTGTCTATAACTTTAATTTTTAAGCAATTGACATCTAGTCAGATGGTTGTTTTACAGGGGTTAAGAAAACTCAAATTATTAGCAAAAGCTAATTTGTATGGAAATCTGTTTGGGTTGTTATTTTCGATTCCTATTTATTATTTTTTTAGGATTGACGCCATTGTTCCCACTATTATTTTAAGTTCTTTTATCGCACTAGTTTTTTCATTTTATTATGCATCAAAAATTAGATTGCAAAAAGAAAATATTGATACAAAACAGCTTTTAAGTGAAGGGAAAAGTATTGTCAAACTCGGAATAATGCTTACTGTAAGCTCCTTATTAACGTTATTATCGGCTTATCTTACCCAGATTTATATAAGCAATGTAAGCAGTACAGAACAAGTTGGATTGTATAGCGCTGGTTTTACTTTGTTGAATTCTTATGTGGGGATAATTTTTACAGTTATGAGTACAGATTACTATCCTAGATTAGCAGCAATAAATAGTGATAATACCAAAATAAGAACTGTTGTTTTACAGCAATCCTATATTTCAATACTAATAATTACACCAATTATAGTTTTATTTTTAACATTCGTCCCATTTATTATTAAGGCCTTATATACTTCTAAATTTATCGTGATAGTTTCTATGGTTTGTTTTGGAATTGTTGGAATGCTTTTTAGAGCAGTTTCATTTGCAATGGGATATATTTTGATTGCTAAAGGAGATGCTGCAATGTTTACAAAAACAGCAATTGCATTTAACACCTTATCTCTTGCGCTGAATATAGTTGGATATTATTTTTATGGTTTAGAGGGACTGGGAATCAGTTTTTTAATTTATTCTGTTTTTCATTTTTTTGCTTTGAAATTAATTACTAAAAAGAATTATGACTTTTATTTGAATAAAAAAATCAGCGTCACTTTTTCGATTTGTTTTTTATTATGTATTGCCAGCTTTTTTGCGAGATATATTGAATTAACAATTTTAAGATCTCTATTGATGGGAATACTTTGCATGATTGCGATTGCTTATTTTTTATATGAAATGAATAGAGAAATCTATTTAAAGGAAATTGTAAGTGCAGTATTCAGAAATAACAAAAAGGAATCATGAAAGCAAGGTTGAGACTTCTGTATAATCAGTTGAAATTTTATTATTCAGTAAACTGGACTAAAACTTTGTATTTTAATTTTAAGAAATTTCCATTTGGTGTTGCTAAAAAGCTTCCAGTTTTCTTTTATGGAAGAGTTAAGTTTACTTCTTTATCAGGAGAGATTTTTATTAATGCACCAATTCGCAAGGCAATGATTGGTTTTGGACAACCTTATGAAATGAACACCGTGCATAAAGGAATAGCAGAAATTAATCTATCAGGCAGCTTAACATTTAATGGACATGTGCAATTTGGAAAAGACTATTTTGTCTATATAAAAAAAGGCGGATTTTGTGAGTTTGGCCATATGTCCTCAATTGCATCTAATGGAAAAGTGATTTGTGTCGAAAAAATTAGTTTTGGAAATTATGCGAGATTAGGTTCTGAATGTCAGCTAATGGATACCAATTTTCACACAATGATTGATACCGAAAACGGTGAAATCTACAAAATGACTGCTCCAATACAAATCGGGAATTATAATTTTATTAGTAATAGAGTTTCAATTATGAAGGGTACAATAACTCCGGATTATTGTACAATTGCTTCAAACAGTTTATGTACTAAAGATTATTCTATATTGGGAGAAAATATTTTGATTGGAGGAATTCCTGCGAAACTGCTTAAAAATAATATTTCGAGAGATTGGAAAGGAGAATTGGAAGATATGGACAGATGGTTAATAATCTAAAACATTAGTTAACAGTCCACATTTCGATATATTTTTGCGCAATTTTCACAAAGCGATGTTCTCTCTCAATAAAAGCTCTCGCACGTTTTCCAATGGCAATAATTTCGTGTGGATTTTCAATTAAAAAAGACAACTCATTTACCAGATCATCTACGTTTGGAATGGCGTTTATGCACACTTTTTCAGAAAGATTATATTGCGCGGTAAATTCTTTTTCGGCGCCTGTAAAAACTACTTTCCCTTTTGCCATTGCTTCCAGTGCATTGTAGCCTTGATCGTACGCATAAACCTGATCCAGCAAAATATGACAACTACGGTACAGATTGATATATTCAGCATAAGGAACGCTTCGAACTGTTATAATTTCTACTTTAGAAGCATATTTATGCTCGATTATTTCTAACGCTTTTTCAAAATAATCATTTCCTTTTTTTAAATAATTCTCATTATTGATTCCGTGAAAAATGATGATTTTATTAGTGATTTCTAACGGCTTAAAAAGAAGTTTATCAATATTAATTGGATTCGGAATCATTCCTAAATATTTTTCATTTCCTTTTAATGGAAGATGGTAATCTAAATCTGTAGCAATAATTCCACGAATGTTTTTATAGATAAACTGATGCAGTTTGAAAAAAGCTTTTTCTCGGAATTTTAAAACATTTCCAAAAGATTTTTTATCAATTTTATGATTAAGATATAACGGAATTACAGATTTAAAATCAGGATTTTCAAAACAATATTTCACATTCAAATAATCGTAACCTGTACTTAAAAGAAATAGTTCCTGGTTGTTTTTTAAGAGGTTTGAAATGATTTTTTTTTCAAAATAATAAGTGCAATAAAAGCTGTTTTCGTTAATCAGCTGTACAACATCAAAACCAGAACATTGTTTTTTGAATTTTAAAAATTGTCTAAAGGTTAGATACGAACTAATATCAAATCCAGAGATTTTATAAATTCCAATTTTTACTTTTTTCAGAAAGCCAGAATCCCATTTTTTTTGAATAGGAAAATCAACAGGAAAATTTTTAAAACCATCATTGTGACCAATAATAAAAACTTCATGTCCTAAAGCCTGCAAACCATCTTTTAGAGAATTGTGTAAATGGCTGTATTCGCCTACCAGTAAAACTTTCATTTATATGTATATTTGACAAATATATTTACTTTTTCGCTTAAAAACATGAATAAAAAGAAAGTTGCTATTGTTTCAATTTCCTTAGGAAAAGGAGGTGCAGAACGTTTTGCTGCTTTGCTTACTTTTATGTTAGAAAGTTCTGGTTTTGAAGTTCATTCTATTGTTATTAATGATGATGTAGATTATGAGTATACAGGAACTTTATTCAATTTAGAAAAAGAAAGTTTAGGTTCGTTTTCTGTTTTTAGAAAATTAAGAAAAGGGAAATTGCTAAGAAATTATTTAGTCCAAAATAAGATTGATATTGTGATCGACAGCCGGCCTAAAAATGTTTTATTACGCGAATTAATTACGAACTTTATTTACCGCGATTCAAAAGTCTATTACATTGTCCATAGCTTTAATTTTAAGGATTATTTTCCTTCTTCAAAAATTTGGTCGCGAATACTTTATAAGGACGTAAATACTGTGATCTGCGTTTCAAAAACGATTGAAGAAAAAGTGAAGAAGTGGTATGGATTTGAAAATACAATTACAATTTACAATCCTTTTTTTATTGCTCAAGAAGAATTGAAAAAAGCAGTTTTAGAACCGCAAAAAATAATCTTATATTTTGGACGATTTGAAGAAAAAGTGAAAAATTTCACCTTGATGTTAGACGCTTTTTTGCAATCAAAAATATATGAGAAAGGATATCGTTTGCATTTAATGGGATCTGGAGATGATGAAGATTTTATCCAACAGAAAATAAAAACTTTGAATTTAAATGATTATATAAAAATTCTTCCCTTTAAACCAACACCTTTCGATGAGGTTCGTGAAGCAAAATTTACGATTTTGACCAGTAAATACGAAGGTTTCCCTTTATCAATAGTAGAATCTTTGGCATTAGGAACGCCTGTTATTGCCGTTGATTGTAATTCTGGACCGCGAGAAATTATTCAGAATGCATTTAATGGTTTATTGGTCGAAAATCACAATTCTGAAGCTCTTGCTCAAGCAATGAATCGATTTGCAGATGACGCCGAATTGTATCATTTTTGCAAACAAAATGCTGCTGAAAGCGTAAAACATTTGTCTTTAAAACCTATTTCAGATCAATGGAAAAATCTTCTAAATTCTCAATAATGACAAATATTTCAGACATTCAATTGATTGAAATTCCTAAAATTCAGGATCGAAGAGGAAATCTTTCGGTTGTAGAAGGCAATACAATTCCGTTTGTTTCTAAAAGGGTATATTATTTATACGATATACCAAGCGGAAGCAAAAGGGGAGGACATGCACATATTGAACAGCAAGAATTTTTAATCGCTTTGAGCGGTAGTTTTGACGTGGTTTTGAAAGACGGAAAAAGTATAAAAACAATTACACTAAATAAGCCAAATGTAGGTTTGCTTATTGTTTCTGGAATTTGGCGTGAACTTAAAAATTTCTCTTCAGGAAGTGTTTGTCTTGTTTTGTCTTCTGGCGAATTTAGCGAAGAAGATTATATTCGAGAATACAAAAAGTTTCGATTATTTAAAGACAGATGATCCAATTCCTAAATTTGCTAAAAAGGTTTTAAAAGAAATTAAAAAACGTAAAGCGAATGCAGGTAAAAGCAACAAAGTTCTTTTCATCCAGCCAATTTTTTTTAAATCAATTGGATTGTAATAGTTGTAAAAAAGTTGCTTTTCTCCAGCTAACTTGCTTTTTACAGTAAGTGAAAAACGGTTTAAATCTAAAAAGTATTTTAGGTCTAAATTTGTTTTTTCGACCTCTTCAAATTTCGAAAAATCAATGTTTTCTTTTACATTGTTTATTTTAGATAAACTTTTAGAATCGTAAACATAACGTGCCAAAATTTTCCATGAAAACACAATTGGATAAATTAGTCCAATTCGAATCCATAAATCAGTGTCTTCGCCACTTTTAATTTTGGTGTCAAATTTTCCAATTTCTTGGAAAACAGATTTATGAAAGACAGAACTAGAAGTCCAGAGAACAGATTCTTTTATACTGGATTTAAAGTAATTTATAATTTCAAATTCTTCATTTGTTTTGAGAATAGAATACTCTGCCGGAATTATTTTTTTTGAAGTATCAAATTCTATAGCAGCAGAAAACACTTTCTGGTCTGGAAGTTTTGAAATATTGGTAAACATAGTTTCCAAAAAAGTTGGATACCAATAATCATCTGCATCAAGAAAAGTAATGAAATTAGAATTTGCTTTTTCGATTCCGTAATTTCTAGTTGCAGAAGCACCTTCATTTTTTTTGCTAAAATAATGGATTCTAGAATCTTTAAATTGAAGTAATTTCTCTTCGCTTTTATCCGTTGATCCGTCATTTACAACAATAATTTCGAAGTTCTGAAAAGTTTGATTCAAAATACTTTGAATCGTATTTTGAATGAAGTTTTCTTTGTTGTAAAGCGGAATTATGATTGAAAAGAAAGCCATTTATTTTGTTTTAAGAAAACAGTAATAACCTAATTTGTAAATGTCAAACAGAAAAAGCGAAGGTTTGTTTGAAAGCAAATTTCGTTCAATTTTTTGTTTCGATTTTTTAAAAACTAAATTAAAAATAGAAATCAGTTTTATTTTTTTTAAGAAGTCAAAAGAACCAATGATTTTACTTTCGTTTTTCGATATCTTATTCAAATAATCTAAAAGAACTAGATTTTCTAATGCAGTTTTTGTTTTGTTTAGAAATAAACAGGAAGATTCTAAATTTAAATGAAAAACAGGATTTTCAATATGTTTAATCTCAATTTGATTGGATTTTAAAACGGTAAAAAAAAGCAGATCTTCATAACCATATTTTGTTAGATTTTCATCGAAAGGGAAGTGATTAAGAATTTCTTTCTTTATCAATAAATTAGAAACCAATGCAGTATTTGATGGGTTTTTATTTCTTTCTGATAGACTTAGGGCTTCTCTTTTTTTTCCATAAATCCAGCGTAAAATTTGTTCTGGGAGTGGCTTTTTATTTTCATACAAAAGTCCACCAAAAACAATTTTGTTTTCTATTTCTGAAATATATTTCGAAATAAAATTACGGTGGACAGGAATAGTATCGGCATCCAGAAAAAGCAGATTTTCATAAACTGCTTTTTGAGCCAATAGATTTCGGATTGCGCTTCGTCCGATATTTTTTTCTAAAATAGAATAACAGGTATTTTCGAATTGATTAATTCTTTGGTTTTCTATAGTAAACTCTTGTGAAGCATCGTCCAGACAAATAATTTCAAAAGGAATATGGCATTCTAAAGTTTGCTCATATAACGTTTCTACAAGAGCAAAAACATCATAATTGTAAACCGGAATTAAAATAGAAAGCATTACACGCTTCTTTGCACCACTTCGAAGATTCTTTCATCTTCACATTTTAATGTTTTCGATGGGAATTTCATTAATAAAGCATAATCGTGAGTTGCCATGATAACAGTTTTACCTGCAGCATTGATTGCTTTTAGTACTTCTAATACTTCAGAACTGGTTTGAGGATCAAGGTTTCCTGTTGGTTCGTCAGCTAAAATAAACTCTGGATCGTTAAGCAATGCTCTTGCAATCGCAACACGTTGCTGTTCTCCGCCAGAAAGCTGATGGGGCATTTTGTTCATAAAGTCTTTCATGCCTACTTTATCCAAAACTTCATCAATTTTGTGCTGCATGGCTTCTTTTTCGACCCATCCTGTAGCTCTTAAAACAAAAAGCATATTGTCTTTGATTGAACGGTCTGGAAGTAGTTTAAAGTCTTGAAATACGATTCCGATTTTACGTCTTAAATATGGAATGTCGTTTTCTTTTAAAGTAGCCAAATCAAATTCAACAATATGTCCTTCACCTTCAATTAACGGTAAATCAGCATATAAAGTTTTTAGGAAACTACTTTTTCCAGAACCGGTTTTCCCGATAATGTAGATAAACTCACCATGGTTAACATCTAGGTTAATATGAGATATAATTTTTCTTCCTTCTTGATATATAGTGACTTCTTTAAGAGATAGTACGGTTTGTGACATAATAAAATTGGTTTGAATGGTAAAAGTAATAAGATAACGCTTGTATTCAAAATAAATTTCAATCATTTCTTAAGAAAAGTTCTAGAAAAAGGACGAAAATTTAAATCGTATAATCAGCCTTAGTTCATTTTAATTAATATGTCAAAAGCTCCTAACTTAGAATAACTTATAATGTCTCTTATGGTTCAGATTCCTTTTTTATAATGCTCTTAAATGTTTAGTATCGAATATTTGTTCATAATAAAACCTCAAAACGTTTCGTTATAAACCGTATAAAATGATAAATTTGAATACTAAATATTATTACAATGCGTAAACTTTCCAGGTTCTTTTTATTCCAAATTATCCTTACCTCGACTATAGCCTCGGCACAAAAATCGGCTATTTATACTTACGAATTAAAGGATTTTGACAAAGCACTGGCTTTATATAATGACAAACAATACGCTTCGGCTCAATTGATTTTTGAAAAAGTAAAAAACAATACTACAAATGAAGAAGTACAGTCTGACTGTGCTTTTTATATTGCTAATTCTGCCATAAGAACCAACAAAGCAAATGCTGATGCTTTGGTGGAACAATTCGTAAATGATTATCCGACAAGCACCAAACAGAATCAGGCTTACATTGAGGCTGCTCAATTTTTCTTTGAGCAGGGAAATTACCCAAAAGCATTGCAATGGTTTGATAAAGTAGACGAAAGTTACATGAGTAAAACCGAATCGGATAAGTTTAACTTCATGAAAGGCTACAGCTATTTTAATGCTAAAAAGAAAAAAGAAGCCACCAATTATTTTAATAAAGTTGTCAATTCTAAAGAATATGGTTCTCAAGCCAAATATTACTTAGGTTTTATGGCTTATGAAGGCGACGATTATAAAGAAGCTACCAAATATTTTGATGAGGTTTCGGGCGAAGAAAAATACAAAGAAAAACTGTCGTACTATCAAGCCGATATGAATTTCAAATTAGGAAATTTCCAAAAAGCAATTGATTTAGGTTTGGTAGCCATGAATAAATCAAACGATATTGAAAAATCGGAACTGAATAAAATTATCGGAGAAAGTTATTTCAATTTAAAACAATACGGAAAAGCAATTCCGTATTTAGAGCAATATGCAGGCAAAAAAGGGAAATGGAACAACACCGATTTCTATCAGTTGGGTTATGCATATTATGAGCAAAAAGAGTACGAAAAAGCAATTTCTCAATTCAATAAAATTATTGAAGGAAAAGATTTTGTTGCGCAGAATGCCTACTACCATTTAGGATTAAGCTATTTAAATACAGGAAAAAAGCAGGAAGCTTTAAATGCTTTCAAAAATGCTTCAGAAATGGATTTTAATGCTCAAATTCAAGAAGATGCAGCTTTAAATTATGCTAAATTGAGTTATGATATCGGAAATGCATATCAAGCTGTTCCAGGTATTTTATTGGATTTTCTTAAAAAATATCCAAATAATTCAAGCCGTGCAGAAGTAGAAAAATTATTGGTGGATTCTTATATTTCTTCTAAAAACTATAAAGAAGCTTTGGCTTTATTAGAGAAAAACAGAACTGCTGAAAACAAAGCGGCGTACCAAAAAGTGCTTTTTTATCACGGATTGGAATTGTATAACGAAAATAATTACCAAGAAGCGGGTAAAATGTTCAAAAGTGCTATCAGCGAACAAAAAACACCTGAGTTTACAGCTCGTGCTACATTCTGGAAAGCAGAAACAGAATATCTAAACGATGACATGCAGAATGCTTTGTTAACGTACAAGCAATTTGCTGGAATGGCTGCGGCAAAATCTACAGACGAATATAAAAACATCAATTATAATATTGGCTACACCTATTTTAAACTGAAAGATTACGATCAGGCAGCAAATTCTTTTCAAGCCCAGATTGATAATTCGCCTTCAGATAAAAACCGTTTAAACGATTCTTATTTACGTTTAGGAGATTGTCGTTTTGTAACTTCAAAATATACTGCGGCAAACGAAGCATATTCAAAAGCAATTGCTGCAAAGGGCGTAGATGCGGATTACGCACAGTTCCAAAAAGCACTTTCTTTTGGGTTTATGTCGAAACATGATAAAAAAGTAGAGGAATTGAATAATTTCCTTCAGATGTACAAAAAATCATCTTATCGTGATGATGCTTTGTTCGAATTAGGAAACACTTATGTCACGGAAAAGAAAAACGATCAGGCAATTAAAACTTACGATCAATTGATTTCGGAGTTTAAAAACGGATCTTTTACTTCAAAAGCAATTTTAAGACAAGGTCTTATTTATTATAATTCTGATCGTGACGAACAAGCTTTAACAAAATTCAAAAAAGTAGCTGCCGAATTTCCAAAAACTCCGGAAGCTCTTGAAGCAGTTGCCACAGCAAGATTAATCTATGTAGATTCTGGAAAAGTAGACGAATATGCAACTTGGGTTCGTACATTAGATTTTGTTGCCGTTACAGATGCTGAATTGGATAATGATACTTACGATGCAGCTTTTAAACAATACAGCCAAAATAATTCGAAACAAGCAATTACTGGTTTCGCGGGTTATGTGTCTAAATTCCCGAACGGAATGCACGCATTGGAAGCTAATTTCTATTTGGCACAGCTGACTTATGCAGAAGGTTCTGAAACGAAATCAATTGCTAATTACCAATTTGTAATTGATCAGCCTAGAAATGAGTTTACAGAGCAGGCTTTAAACAGATTGGCTCAGATTTATTTGAAAGCTAAAGATTGTGATAAAGCAATTCCAGTTTTAACCAGATTGGAAAGTGAAGCCGATTATCCTCAGAATAAAACTTTCGCACAAGCAAACCTGATGAAATGTTATTATGATAAAAAGGATTATGACAATTCTGTTATCGCTGCCGATAAAGTTTTGGAAAATGCAAAATCTGATGCTGGAGTAAAAGCCGATGCGCAAATTATTGTAGCAAGAGCAGCAATTCAAACAGGAAATGAAGATAAAGCAAAAACAGCTTACGCTAAATTATTGACCACTTCTAAAGGTGAATTAGCTGCAGAAGCGTTGTATTATGATGCGTATTTTAAAACGAAAGAAGGAAAATATGATGCGTCGAATACTGCCGTTCAGAAATTAGCAAAAAGCTATTCGGCTTATAAATATTATGGAGCAAAAGGTTTAGTGTTAATGGCGAAAAACTTCTACGGATTAAAAGACAGTTATCAGGCGACTTATATTTTGGATAACGTAATCAACAATTTTACAGATTATCCAGATGTTGTAGAAGAAGCGAAGAAAGAATTAACAACAATTAAATCGGAAGAGTCTAAAACAAATTCGTCGATTAATAAATAGTTTAAGTAGTGAAAAGTGAAATGTTTTCTGTGAAATAGAAAATAACGAAAAACATTTTACATCTCACAAATCACATTTTACAAGAAAAAACAATGAGTTTACCTTTTTATATAGTTGATGTTTTTGCTGATAAAAAATATGCTGGAAATCAGCTGGCGGTTTTTATGGATGCAGAAAATCTAAGTACAGCACAAATGCAACAGATGGCACGTGAAATTAATTTTGCAGAAAGCACATTTGTAACTAAACTGGATAAAGCCAATAACAAAGCAGAAATTAGAATTTTTACCCCAGCTCACGAAATGCAATTTGCGGGACATCCAATAATTGGGACTTCTTGGGTTTTGATGAATAAGATTTTTGAAAATTCGCCTAACGAAATAAAATTAGAAGTTCCTATTGGACCAATTGCAATTAATAAAACCGAAGATTTGATTTGGCTAAAAGCAGCTCAGCCAAAGTTTTGGGACACTTTTTCTAAAATAGATTTTACTTTTTTCAGCAACTTGAAAGTAAGTGATTTCGAAAATCAGTTTCCAATTCAGGAAGTCACAACTGGAAGTGCTTTTGTAATGGTTGGATTAAGCAGTAAGAGAGCTTTAGAAAATTTGGTTTTGGATAAAGATAAAGCTGATGAATGGATGAAACAGCATTGCAAAACAGATCATAGAGGTTTATACTTTTATTATTTAGAAGGAGAAAAATTGTTTAGTAGAATGTTGTGTATTGAACATAATCAATTGGTAGAAGATGCCGCAACAGGAAGCGCTAGTACTTGTTTGCAGGCCTTTTTATTAAAATATCATAAACCTGAATTTGAATTGACAAATCATCAAGGAGATTACATTGGCCGTCCGTCTGAGATCTATTTTGATGGGAAACTAAACGGAGAGCAATTCGACATTAAAATAGGAGGAAAAGCTCAGTTTGTGGCTAAAGGAGAGTGGGAAGCTTAGAAATTAGATAATTGAGATAATTAGAAAATTAGATAATGTAAAAAGTGAAATGTGAAAAGAAAGATGTAAATGTGAAAAGAGAATATTGGTTGAAAACACATTTTACATTTTACAAACAACATTTTACACAATAATATAAATATGAAATTAAACTGCCGACATAAAATAATCATTTTGTTAGTGTTATTTGCTGCTCAGTTTTCGATTGCGCAAAAGAAAAATGAAACCATTGGAACCGAAACTGTAAACGTAGTAAAACCTTATTCGCCGACTATTTCAGATGCTTTTAAAGTGAAAGAAACGCCTTCGCTTGACGATAGCGGTAATCAGCCGAAAGAAGTTATTAAATACAGTATTTTGTCTGTTCCTGTGGCTTCTACTTTTACGCCTTCAAAAGGAAAAGCAGAAGGCGTTGAGAAGGCTAAAAGAGAAAAACTGTTTAATAATTATGCGACTGTGGGAGTTGGAAATTATGGTACTTTAAACGGAGAATTATTCGTAAATCAGGATTTAGGGAATAATGATTATGTGGCGGGAATGTTTCGTCATCACTCTTCTCAAGGCGGAATTAAAGATGTGGAATTGAATGATGAATTTTACGATACTGCAATAAATGTTGGTTACGGTCAAAATAACAGAGATAATAACTGGAACGTTGATTTAGGATATCAAAACCAGATTTATAATTGGTACGGACTTCCATCAGATTTTGGCTCTACAATTCCAGATCAGCGTTATGATTTGGTAAACAGCATTAATCCGGATCATTCTTATAATACAATTTGGCTTGGCGGAAATGCTGAATTTACAGAAAGTATTTTTAGTAAGCTTTCTGCGAAATTTACTCATTTTTCAGACAGTTATTCTTCTTCAGAAAACAGATTTTATGTAAAGCCGACTTTTACTGTTGATGTAATGGATCAGGCAATTAAAACTAATGTAATTGTAGATCACGTAAGCGGTTCTTTCAAAAATAATTATTTCCAAGATAACACAGAAGCTTTAAAATACAGTTTTACCAATGTTGGAATTGAACCAAGTTTTGTGATTAATGAAAATGAGTGGACATTAGAATTAGGAGCTGGAATTTACTACAGTGCAGATTCTGAAAATAGCGGCAATAAATTCTATTTCTATCCAAAGGTAAATGCTTCTTATAAATTAGTTGGCGATTTAATGATTTTCTATACTGGAGTAAACGGAGGTTTAAATCAGAATTCTTATGCCGATTTTGTGACCGAAAATCCGTTTTTGTCTCCGACATTAAACATGCGTCCATCGAGCACACAATACAATGTTTTTGCTGGATTAAAAGGGAAACTGGCGAACAATGTAAATTATAACGTGACTGCTTCTTATTTAAATGAAAAAGACAAAGCGCTGTTTAAAGCAAATGATTACACAGAAGTAGTTACAAACGAAGATTATGCTTTCGGAAACTCGTTTGGAGTAGTTTATGAAGATATTAGAACGTTCCGTTTCTATGGAGAATTAAAAGCCGATTTTTCTCAAAATGTAACTTTTGGAATCAACGGAACTTTTAATAGTTACAATACTGACAATGTGGTTGAAGCTTGGAATTTGCCAACAATGAAATTAAGTTCGACTTTAGACGTTAATATTACAAAGCAATGGTACGCAGGATTGAATGTGTTTTATGTTGGAGAAAGAAAAGATATGCAGACAAATACTTCTTTAGGAATCGATGCTACGCCAATTACCTTAAAAAGCTATTTTGACGCGAATGCTCATGTAGGTTATAAATTCAATGAAAGATTAACGTTTTTGTTGAAATTGAATAATATAGGAAATCAAGCTTACGAAAAATGGTTGAATTATCCTGTACAAGGATTCCAAGTTTTAGGAGGCGCAAATTATAAATTTGATTTTTAAGAGATCTTTGCCATAAAGATACTTAGGCACAAAAACATTTTTAAATGAATGTGCCTTTTTTTTTCAGCCATGAACTCATGAATTTTTTGGAGTAGATTCGTGAATTCGTGGCTGTTTTTTTTAATTTTATAAAATGGAAATTAAATTACGTCAAGAAAATAAAAACGATTTTGAAAGTGTTTTTCATTTGATTGAAAAAGCTTTCGAAAAGGAAGAATGCAGCGACCATAAAGAACAGTTTTTGGTAGAAAGACTAAGGAATTCTGAAGCTTTTATTCCTGAATTGTCAATCGTTGCCGAAGTGGATAATAAAATAGTCGGACATATTTTATTTACTAAATTGCAGATAAAAAATGAATCGCAAACCTTTCCTTCATTAGCACTTGCTCCAGTTTCGGTTTTACCTGAATTTCAAGGAAAAGGAATAGGTTCTAAACTCATTTTGCATGGACATGAAATCGCAAAAAGCTTAGGTTACAAATCGGTTATTTTATTAGGACATCAAGATTATTACCCGAGGTTTGGATATGAACTTTGTAGAAAATACAATATCAAAATGCCGTTTGATGTTCCGGCTGAAAACTGTATGGTTATCGCATTAACGGAAGATGCTTTAAAAGGGATAAGCGGAGAAGTAGTATACCCAAAAGCTTTTTTCGAATAAAAATTTAGACCAAGAAAGAAAACCTTTGCACCTTTGTCCCTTAAAACCTCAGTACCTTTAAAAAAAATGACTTTCAAAGAAAAAATATATTCTCACTACACTCAAATGGTTCAAGATCGAATAGATGTTTTTAAAGACATGATTTCGGGCTTGACCGAAGATTCAAAAAATGATGCCAAAGGTTCTGCAGGCGATAAGCATGAAACGGCTTTGTCAATGATGCATATCGAGCAAGAAAAATTGACTAATAAATTAAAAGAAGCTTTAGAGCAAAAAGCAATTTTAGATAAGATAGATCCGCTAAAAACGACAGAAAATATTGTTTTAGGAAGTTTGGTGAAAGCAAACGGAATCTATCTGTATGTTAGTGTTGCACTTCCTAAAATTACAATTGACGGAATTAATGTCATTGCGCTTTCTCCACAATCTCCTTTGGGGAATCATTTAATGGGCAATAAAGTTGGGTTTCAGTTTGAAATAAACAAGACGCATTATACTATTCAAAGCGTTGAATAATGTATTGGTCTATAAACAACTTTGTCAAAGTTTCAAACTTTGACAAAGTTCTCTAAAGATTAGACATAAAGTAATTCCACACAGTTTGTCATCCTGACGAAGGAAGGATCACACTAGAAACTCGATAAAGATTGGCGAACTAGCATTTGGAATTACTTGTGTGATCTTTCTTTCGTCAAGATGAGATGTAAGACTCAAAATCTAGGCAACACTAGATAAACAATAATTTCAGAACAACTTTCTATCTCTTCTTTACGAATCTTTCATTTGTAATGGAATAACTCAAAAATTAACTCAAAAAACTGCTTAAAACTTTCAATTTTCAACCAGTTTTATAGTCAAAATTAAAATTTTCAAGTTTTAAGCTCATTTTTACTTCTAAATTTTACATTTTATATGTAAAAATCAAATTATGGTTTTAAATTGTAATTGAAATCAATGTTTATGTTTTTCAATTATAACTAATATCACATCTTTGCCCTATCAAATTAAAATTTAAAGAATTAAAATATAAAATTATGTGTGGAATTGTATGTGCCTTTGATCTTAAACAAAAAGCCGAAGCGTTAAGACCTCAAGTATTAGAAATGTCAAAAATCATTCGTCACCGTGGACCAGACTGGAGCGGAATTTACAGCAATGATAAAGCGATTCTTTCTCATGAGCGTTTGGCAATTGTAGATCCAGCTTCAGGAAAACAGCCTTTATTTACAGAAGACAAAAAACTAGTTTTAGCTGCAAATGGTGAGATTTACAACCACAGAGATTTGCGTAAACAATTTGAAGGAAAATATAACTTTCAAACTGAAAGTGACTGTGAAGTTATTTTAGCACTTTACAGAGAAAAAGGAGTAAGTTTTGTTGATGAATTAAATGGAATCTTCGGTTTCGCAATTTATGATGTTGATAAAGACGAGTATTTCGTAGCTCGTGACCACATGGGAATTATTCCATTATATATTGGTTGGGATCAGCACGGAACTTTCTATGTAGCTTCTGAGTTAAAAGCTTTAGAAGGATATTGTACAAAAATCGAATTATTCCCTCCAGGACATTATTTATCAAGTAAAGACGGTGAATTTGTACAATGGTACAAAAGAGACTGGACAGAATATGATGCAGTAAAAGATAACGAAACTAGCATTCCAGAAATCAGAAAAGCGTTGGAAGCTGCGGTTCACAGACAATTAATGAGTGACGTTCCTTACGGAGTTTTACTTTCTGGAGGTTTAGATTCTTCTATTACTTCGGCTGTAGCTAAGAAATTTGCTCAAAAAAGAATCGAGTCAGATGATACTACAGATGCGTGGTATCCGCAATTGCACTCTTTTTCTGTTGGATTGGAAGGTTCTCCAGATTTAGCTGCAGCAAGAAAAGTAGCAGATCATATCGGAACTATTCACCACGAAATTAAATTTACAATCCAAGAAGGTTTAGATGCAGTTCGTGATGTAATTTACAACTTAGAAACGTATGATGTAACTACAGTTAGAGCTTCAACTCCAATGTGGTTAATGGCGAGAGTGATCAAATCTATGGGGATCAAAATGGTTCTTTCAGGAGAAGGAGCAGATGAGTTGTTTGGAGGATATTTATATTTCCACAAAGCGCCAAACGCTAAAGAATTCCACGAAGAAAACGTTCGTAAATTAGGAAAACTTCACATGTACGATTGTTTACGTGCAAACAAAAGTTTAGCAGCTTGGGGAATCGAAGGTCGTGTGCCATTCTTAGATAAAGAATTTATGGATGTTGCAATGCGCATCAACCCACAAGATAAAATGATCAACAAAGAGCATCCGATGGAAAAATGGGTTGTTCGTAAAGCTTTTGAAGATATGCTTCCAGAAAGTGTTGCTTGGAGACAAAAAGAGCAATTTTCTGATGGAGTAGGATACAGCTGGATTGATACTTTAAAAGAAGTGGTAGCTAGAGAAGTTTCAGATGAGCAATTAGCAAACGCTAGATTCAAATTCCCATTGCAGACTCCAACTTCAAAAGAAGAGTATTACTATCGTTCAATTTTTACAGAACATTTCCCAAGTGATGCTGCAGCATTATGCGTTCCTCAGGAGGCAAGTGTAGCTTGTAGTACAAAAATTGCTTTGGAGTGGGATGAAGCTTTCAAAAACTTAAACGACCCATCAGGAAGAGCAGTAGCAAATGTTCATGATGATGCTTATGTTAAATAATTAAGAGTTTAATTTTTAGAATTAGTATATATATTGCCGAAAGACGTTCTTTTATGAGAGCGTCTTTCTTGTCTAAAAAAGTTTCTGTTTTTCAATGTATTAAAATAATTTTTTTTGGTAATCGATTGAAATTTATTTCATATTGGACTTTCATCGAAATAAAAGTTAAACCATGAAATTTTAGGATGTAAAATGTAGGAAAGCAGAAAATAATATTTAGTTTTGCTTTTAAGCGGAAATTTTAATGATTTTTTAATGTACAGTTTATTTGAGGCTGGTACATCAGAATAAAAATAAAAAATAAAATAGTATGTCTGGATTGTTAGCCGTTATTGGCAAAGGAAAAGACCCCAAGCTTGTAAAAGAACTTTCTGAGAGAATGTCACATCGCGGACCTGATGAAAGCGATATTCATATTATGGAAAATGGCAGTATACTTTGTCATGAAAGTCTGTCTATAATTGATCTTAATTCAGGAAAACAACCTATTCAAGGAACGAACAAAGCTTGGATGGTTCATGATGGAGAGATTTATAATTATCAGGAACTTAAAGAAACCATTTTAAAAGATCATACTTTTAGAACCGAATCAGATTCAGAGGTAATTGTACACTTGTATGAAGAATTTGGATATGATTTCTGTAACAAATTGGATGGCGATTTTGCCTTTGTTGTAATTGACGGTGATAAATATATTGCGGGTCGTGATCCGATTGGAGTAAAACCTTTGTATTATGGTTTGGATGAAAGAGGACGAATTTATTTTTCGTCAGAAATGAAATCTATTGCAGATCAGTGCAAGTCGTTTTCTACTTTTCCTCCGGGACATTATTATACGGCAAAAACAGGTTTTGTAAAATACTATCGTCCAGAATACGAAGATCATAAAAACGCAACTCATGCATTAGATTTAGGGTTGATTCGTGAAAGTTTGATTCAAGCTACAAATAAACGATTATTAGGCAATGTGCCTTTAGGGACTGTTTTGTCAGGAGGTTTAGACACTTCGTTGATTTCTTCTATTGCTTCTCGATTGCTGAAAGAAAAAGGACAAAAATTGCATTCGTTTTCTATCGGATTAGATGCTGAAGCGCCTGATAATATCGCAGCAAGAAAAGCGGCAGAATTTTTAGGAACAGAGCATCACGAAATCCATTTTTCTGTTGAAGAGGGAGTTAAAGCATTAGAAAAAGTAATTTATCATTTGGAGACATACGATATTATTTCTGTAAGATCTGGTGTTCCTATGTATTTGCTTTCTAAAGCGATTGCTGATCAAGGCATCAAAGTAATTCTTTCTGGCGAAGGAGCCGATGAGGTTTTTGGAGGGCATTTGTATTTTAGAAATGCACCATCAGAAGAAGAATTTCAAGATGAAACGATAGAAAGAGTTCAAAAGTTATTTACAGCTGATTTGCTTCGTGCAGATAAAACGACAATGGCAAATGGATTAGAAGTTCGTATTCCATTTTTGGATACAGAATTTTTAGATGTTGCCATTCGAATAAAAACAGAAGAAAAACAGCCAAAAACTTATGATGGCGTTGAGAAATACATTCTAAGAAAAGCTTTTGATACTGAAGATGCTTATTTACCGTCGGAAGTTTTATGGAGACAAAAAGAGCAATTTTCTGATGGAGTAGGATATAAATGGGTAGATGAATTAATTGAATATTGTGCTTCGCAAGTTACAGATGAGCAATTAGCTGGTGCAAGTGCCGAATTTCCGTATAATTCGCCAACGACGAAAGAAGCGTACTTATATCGATCAATTTTTCATAAATACTATCCACAGGTCAGCGCGGCGCAAACCGTTCGTAAATGGATTCCGAAATGGCAAGAAAACCTCGATCCGAGCGGACGAGCAAATGCAGCTCATTTAAATGGAAATTTTGAACCTGTAAAAACTACTGTTATTGCTTAAAAAATGAAATTCCAAATTCGAAGTTGGAATCGATATAGAAAAACCGAAATGCGTTAAAAATGCATTTCGGTTTTTTGATTTTAAAATTTCAAAGCTAGAATTTGGAATTTTAGAAAGAGTTGGTTTTTTGCGTTATTTCCATTTTTAGAATTTGGAATTTCAGAAAATTGGAATTTAAATTCATTTTTAAGTCTATTTTTAGGTTTTTCAGACAATTGTGTTGATAACTTAAGTGCTTTAAGTCGTATTTTACTGGGTATATAGCTCGCGTTTTTATATATTTGCGTGTTAGACATTAATTACATTTTTAGAATAAATTATATGAGCGAAGAAATCAAGAAGAACAATTATTCAGCAGATAGTATTCAGGCATTAGAAGGGATGGAGCACGTAAGAATGCGTCCGTCGATGTATATTGGTGATGTAGGGGTTCGAGGACTACACCATTTGGTTTACGAGGTTGTTGATAACTCTATTGATGAGGCCATGGGAGGACATTGTGATACAATTAGTGTCGCAATAAACGAAGATGGTTCTGTTACAGTTGAAGATAATGGTCGTGGTATTCCAGTTGATTTGCATAAAAAAGAAGGTGTTTCTGCACTTGAGGTTGTAATGACAAAGATTGGTGCTGGAGGTAAATTCGACAAAGATTCATATAAAGTTTCAGGAGGTTTGCACGGAGTTGGGGTTTCTGTAGTAAATGCCCTTTCTGTTCACATGAAATCTACTGTATTTAGAGAAGGTAAAATTTATGAGCAGGAATACGAAAGAGGTAAATCTTTATATCCAGTAAAACAAATTGGAGAGACTGATAAACGAGGAACTCGCCAGACTTTCTATCCAGATGATACGATCTTTACTCAGACTACTGAGTTTTCATATGATACACTTTCAGCGCGTATGCGTGAGCTTTCTTTCTTGAATAAAGGAATTACAATCACATTTACAGATAAGAGAGAAGTGGATGAAAAAGGCGAATTCAGAAGTGAAGTATTTCATTCTGATGAAGGTCTTAAAGAATACATTCGTTACTTAGATGGTAACCGTGAGCCAATTGTTTCTCACGTTATCAGTATGGATAATGATAAAGGCGAAATTCCAGTTGAGGTTGCCTTGATTTACAATACAAGTTATACAGAGAATATTTTTTCTTACGTAAATAATATCAATACTCACGAAGGAGGAACGCACTTACAAGGTTTTAGAAGTGGTTTGACAAGAACGCTTAAAAAATATGCTGATGCTTCTGGTTTATTAGATAAATTAAAATTCGAAATTTCTGGAGATGACTTCCGTGAAGGATTAACAGCAATTATTTCGGTAAAAGTATCTGAGCCTCAATTTGAAGGTCAAACGAAAACTAAGCTTGGAAATAGAGAGGTTGTTTCTCCAGTTTCTCAAGCGGTTGGAGAAATGCTAGAGAATTATTTGGAAGAAAATCCAAATGATGCGAAATTAATTATCCAAAAAGTAATCTTAGCGGCGCAAGCACGTCACGCAGCGAAAAAAGCGCGTGAAATGGTACAGCGTAAAACCGTTATGGGCGGTGGAGGATTGCCAGGTAAATTATCTGATTGCTCTGAGCAAGATCCAGCAAGATGTGAGGTTTATCTTGTCGAGGGAGATTCGGCTGGTGGAACAGCAAAACAAGGACGTGATCGTAACTTTCAAGCGATTTTGCCATTACGTGGTAAAATCTTGAACGTTGAAAAAGCGATGCACCATAAAGTATTCGAAAACGAAGAGATTAGAAATATCTTTACTGCTCTTGGAGTAACTGTTGGAACTGCAGAAGATAGTAAAGCGTTAAATTTAGAAAAACTTAGATATCATAAGGTAATCATCATGTGTGATGCCGATGTCGATGGTAGCCACATTTCTACCTTAATATTAACGTTTTTCTTCCGTTTCATGAAAGAGCTAATTGAAGAAGGTCATGTTTACATTGCAGCACCACCTTTATACTTAGTTAAAAAAGGAAACAAAAAAGAATATGCTTGGAATGATGTTCAGCGTGATCAGGCCAACGAAAGAATGGGAGGAAGTGCTAATATTCAGCGTTATAAAGGTCTTGGAGAGATGAACGCGGAGCAATTATGGGAAACTACAATGGATCCGAATTTCAGAACTTTACGCCAAGTAAATATTGATAGTCTTGCTGAAGCTGATCAAGTTTTCTCTATGTTAATGGGTGATGAAGTGCCGCCTCGTAGAGAATTTATCGAGAAAAATGCAGTTTATGCAAATATTGATGCATAAAATAAAAATTTAATAATTCCAATTCGTTTAATTGTTTAAATTTACTAGACAATTAAACGAATTGTCTTTTTAAAGAATAGACAAAATTAATAACCGATAAAGTATAAAATATGAAAGTTACCATTGTAGGAGCAGGAAATGTTGGAGCTACATGTGCAGATGTTATTTCTTATAGAGGAATTGCAAGCGAAGTAGTATTGTTGGATATTAAAGAAGGTTTTGCCGAAGGTAAAGCATTGGATATTACACAATGTGCGACAAATACTGGTTTTAATACTAAAGTATCTGGCGTTACCAACGATTATTCTAAAACTGCAGGAAGCGATGTAGTAGTAATTACATCAGGAATTCCGAGAAAGCCAGGAATGACAAGAGAAGAATTAATAGGCATCAATGCAGGAATTGTGAAAACAGTTGCTGAGAATGTATTGAAATATTCTCCAAATACAATTATTGTTGTAGTTTCCAATCCGATGGATACTATGACGTATTTAGCTTTAAAGGCTACAGGTCTTCCAAAAAACAGAATTATAGGTATGGGTGGAGCTTTGGATAGTTCTCGTTTTAGAACGTACCTTTCATTAGCTTTAGACAAACCAGCAAATGATATTTCGGCAATGGTAATTGGAGGGCATGGAGATACTACTATGATTCCGTTAACGCGTTTAGCTTCTTATAACGGTATTCCGGTATCGCAATTTCTTTCAGAAGAAGTATTGCAAAAAGTTGCTGCAGATACAATGGTAGGAGGAGCAACCCTTACAGGTCTTCTAGGAACTTCTGCTTGGTATGCGCCAGGAGCTTCTGTTGCATATTTAGTGGATAGTATTTTGAACGATCAGAAAAAAATGATTGCATGTTCTGTTTTTGTAGAAGGAGAATATGGGCAAAATGATATCTGTATAGGAGTGCCTTGTATAATTGGTAAAAACGGTGTAGAAGAAATTCTGGATATAAACTTAAACGATCAGGAAAAGGCTTTATTTGCGAAAAGTGCAGATGCAGTTCGTAGTATGAATGATGCCTTAAAAACGATTTTAGTATAATAAAAACGGCAAAAAAGAAAAGAAGCTGCACTTTTGCAGCTTTTTTTTTGAGATTAATTAATAAATAAATTGGTTAATATTTTCGTTAATTATATATTTGCTCGGTTTAAAAAAAAATTGGTAATTCGTGATCTCGTTTTTTTGTTTTAAAAAATCATGTCAGGGCTTATTTTATGGGACTTTAAAACAAAAACAAAAATAAAACATAATTAATTTTTAGTAATAATGCAGAATAAAGGACTTATTAAATTTTTCGCAATTCTATTTGCATTGGTAAGTATTTACCAACTATCATTCACTTTTGTGGCAAATGGTGTCAAAAGTGAAGCTAAAGCTTTTGCAGGAGATAATCCTGATAAAGAGCTGAAATATTTAGATTCTATTGGTAAAGAAAAAGTATTAAACCTTGGTTTTACTGATTTCACTTATAATGAAGTGAAAAACAAACAACTTAATAAAGGTCTTGACTTAGAAGGAGGAATCAACGTAATTCTTCAAATTTCTATTAAAGATGTATTAAAAGGTTTGGCTAATAATTCTAAAAATCCAGTTTTTAATAAATCATTAGCTGATGCATCTGCAAATTTAGAAGGAAACAAAACGTATTTAAATAAGTTTTTTGAAGCTTTTGAAGCAAATTCAAAAGGAACTGTAAAACTTGCATCTCCAGATATTTTCGCTAACAGAAGTCTTCAAGGAGAAGGTGGAGTAGACTTTCAAATGTCTGATGCGCAAGTTCAAAAAGTTATCAAAAGAAAAGTTGATGAGTCTGTAGAAAGTGCTTTTAAAGTATTAAGAGAGCGTATCGACAAATTTGGTGTTACACAGCCAAACATCCAGAAATTAGGAGAAACAGGAAGAATCTTAGTAGAGCTTCCAGGTGCTAAGGATGTTGATAGAATTAAAAAATTATTGGGTGGAAAAGCTCAATTAGAGTTCTGGGAAACTTATAAAATTGAAGAAATTGGTAATTTCTTAGTTTCTGCTAACGAGGCTTTGAAGAAAACTGAAGTTAAGAAAACTGAAACTAAAACAGTTGCTAAAGATTCATTAAATGCATTATTAACTGATGCGAAAGATTCTTCAGAAGTTAAAAAAGGAAACAATCCTTTATTTGATAAAATAATTGGTAACGGTGGTGGACCAGTTTTAGGTTACTTTGCTCCTAAAGATACTGCAACTATCAATGATTATTTTAAAAGACCTGAGATTAGAGTTTTATTGGCAGCTGACCAACACTATGCAAAATTTGTATGGAGTAAGCCAACAACTATAAAAGATCCAAAAGCTAAAGATGCAAAAAGTGCAGCTGATATCGAAGTTGTAGAATTATACGCTTTAAAAGGAAACAGAGACAATACTCCAGCAATGAGCGGTGGTGTTGTTACTGATGCAAAAGATACTTTTGACCAAATGGGTAAACCTGCAGTTTCTATGCAGATGAACAGCCAAGGTGCTAAAGTTTGGGAAGAACTTACAGGAAGAGCATTTGCTCAAAAAAGCTACATTGCTATTGTATTAGATGATATCGTATATTCTGCTCCAGGTGTAACAAGCGGTCCTATTGCTGGAGGAAGATCTGAGATTACAGGTTCATTTGATGTAGCTGAAACTAAAGATTTAGCTAACGTATTAAATGCAGGTAAATTACCAGCTTCTGCAGATATTATCCAATCAACTGTTGTAGGTCCATCTTTAGGACAAGCGGCTATTGATGCAGGTACAATTTCTTCTGTATTAGGTTTCTTATTAGTTTGTGTTTGGATGGTATTCTATTATGGTAAAGCTGGTTGGTATGCAAACCTTGCGTTATTATTAAACTTACTATTCTTATTCGGAATTATGGCAAGTTTTGGTTTTGTATTGACATTGCCAGGTATTGCAGGTATCGTATTAACATTAGGTACTGCGGTAGATGCGAATATTATTATCTACGAAAGAGCGAAAGAAGAATTGCGTGAAGGAAAATCTCTTTCTGAAGCAGTTCGAGCTTCTTACGGATGGCATGGTGCAATGCGTTCTATTATTGATGCTAACGTTACTCACGTTTTAACTGGAGCTATCTTATTTATTTTCGGAACAGGTCCTATTAAAGGTTTCGCTTTAACATTATTAATTGGTATCGTAACTTCATTGTTTACTTCTATTTTTATTGCTAGAATTTTCATTGACAGAAATATTGCTGGAAAAGGTGATTTAACTTTTTCTACAAACATTACTAAAAACTGGTTTACAAACTTCCACTTTGACTTTATCAAGATTAAAAAATTTACTTACATCTTCTCTTCAATTGTAGTTGTGGTAAGTTTAGTTTCTATCTTCTTCGTTAACGGATTGGATGAAGGTGTTGATTTTGTTGGAGGAAGAACTTTCCAAGTTAAATTTGAAAAACCGGTTGATGCAACTGCAGTTTCAGATGAATTATCCGCTGCTTTCGGTACGCCAGTTGAAGCTAAAATTTTAGGTGATGATGATCAATTGAAAATCACTACTAAATATAAAATTAAAGAAGACGGTGTCGCAATTGACGAAGAAGTAAACCAAAAATTATACGCTGCTTTACAGAAATATTTCCCAAATACAACTTACGATAAATTCATCAACTCATTTGATGGTAAAAGAGTAGGTGTGTTGCAAGCTTCTAAAGTTGGAGCTTCTATTTCTGAGGATATCAAAACTAACTCTTACTGGGCAGTTCTAGGTGCAATGGCAGTTATTTTCTTATACTTAATGGTTTCTTTCCGTAAATGGCAATATTCATTAGGTGCAATTGCAGCTGTTGCGCACGACGTAATCTTCGTATTAGGAATTTACTCTTTATGTTATAAATTTATGCCATTCCACATGGAAATGGATCAGCACTTTATCGCTGCGATCTTAACAGTAATTGGTTACTCTATGAACGATACTGTAATCGTATTTGACAGGGTGAGAGAGTTTATCATCGGAAACCGTAAAGGAAGTTTCGAAGATATCGTAAACGCTTCTATTAATACTACATTATCTAGAACATTGAATACTTCATTAATGATGATCATCGTATTATTAACGATGTTTATCTTCGGTGGAGAATCTATCAGAGGATTTATCTTCGCGATGTTAATTGGTATTATCGTTGGTACTTACTCTTCATTATTTATCGCTACGCCAGTATTGGTTGACACGATTTCAAGTGATGAGAAACACACAATTGAAGACAAACACAATAAGGCATAATTAAAAACCTTATTCTAAATAAAAAAAAAGATCCAGTGAAAGCTGGATCTTTTTTTTATGTTTGTATCTGCCAACCCAAAACAAATTATGATTCTAAGACAAATATTCTTTGTGCTTTTTTTATTCGCTATATTCCAGCTTAAAGCGCAAGAGAAAAATAGTAATTTCAGAGTAGGTTTGAGTTATGGTTTTGGAAGTGAATTTAGTAACACGGATTATACTTTTGAAAATCATTTTTATAAAGCACAACTCTATTACAAAATAAAAGAGACTACGAATTTTGTTTATGAAGTTTTAATTCAACCCGAAATCAATTTTGGGAAGCACCAATTGCTGAATTATTATTTTGTAAAACCAGAGACACCCAATTTCGAACAGAAAAGAATAGAATATATGAAACTAAAAGAGGTGAGGGAGTATGTTCTTAATATTGGTTTTGTAGTTAGAAAACCCATTGGTAAGATCTTTTCGGTTTATGCATTAGGAAGTGTCGGTCCTCTTATTACAGATACAGAAACAGAAAGAATGTCTAAAGGTTTTGCTTTTGCCGATGTTTTTGCGCTTGGTTTTGCTGTTGATTACAATAAATTGCGGTTTGATATCCGTCCTAGTGTGAGGCATGTTTCTAATGCCGGTTTAGGAAGCAGTAATGCAGGATATAATACTAAGAATATCGAATTTGGTATTTCGTATCAGTTATAAAAAGAAAAAGCCCAATATTTGAATATTGGGCTTTTTTATAATGGTAAATTATTTTTTATGATTCTGCTAAAGGATTTCTCTGCGCTCTAATGACAAAGAAAAGCCCGATAATGATAAATGGTATACTTAACCATTGTCCTGTCGAAAACAAGCCTAATTCGCTCTCAAAACCACCTTGGCTTTCTTTTACAAACTCTACGATGAAACGTACAACGAATAAAAGAACTAAAAATAATCCGAATAATAGACCAGATTTAAGTCTTGCATTTGTTTTCCAGTATAAAAAGTATAAAATAGCAAAAACAAAAACATAACAGATTGCTTCGTAAAGTTGAGTAGGATGTCTTGAAGGTACTTCTGCTAATAAATTAGCAAATCTTGGGTCCGAAACGATTGCATTATAAGCTTCTTTTGGATCTGCTATTCCTGTTTTTTGAACTGCTTCAGCCTTACTGAATTTATCATGAAGAAAACGGATTCCAAAAGCAGAGTCAGTTTCGTTTCCGATAATTTCTGAGTTAAAGAAATTCCCTAAACGAACAAAGATCGCACCACTAGCAACTGGAATTACAACACGGTCTAAAATCCATAATAACGGACGTTTTAGTATCTTTTTACTGTAATAATACATGGCAACAATAATCGCAATTGCTGCTCCATGACTTGCTAATCCTTGGAAGCCTGTAAATTGAAATTCTGGTTCAAATCTAAACGGAAGGAAAATTTCTAGTAAGTGATTTCTGAAATATTCCCAATCATAAAATAAAACATGACCTAAACGAGCTCCAATTAAAGTGGCTAATACTGTCCAAACAAATAAAGAATCTAGTTTTTCTATTGATTCGTTTTCTCGTTCGAACATCTTTTTCATTAGGAACCATCCTAAACCAAAAGCAATTACAAACATTAAGCTGTAATAGCGAATCATAAAAAATCCTAAGTTGATTCCCTCCGAAGGATTCCAAACTAAATTTAAGGCGTGTGTCATGTATTGATTTTTTTATATAGCTGTAAAAATAAATATTTAATGTAAAGTACCGCTTTCTAAAAAGTTAATGTTTGTGGTTGCATTTCTTTTCTGGTACAGGATCATATCCGCTTCTTCCCCAAGGATGACAGCTTAAGATACGTTTGATGCCTAAAAATCCGCCATAAAACAATCCGTGAATTTGTAACGCCTGAATCATGTAAGTGGAACAAGTTGGCTCAAATCTGCAGGCGGCAGGTGTAAAAGGTGAGATAGCAGTCTGATAAAAACGGACTAACAATACAAAGGGATATATTAGAATTTTTGAAAACATATTTTTTTGTATCAGTTAGTTTAGTGTTCAGTTTTTAGTATTCAGTATAAAGTTTGAAACTGAATACTAAAAACTGAACACTGATCACTTTTTTTATTGAATGCTAAACGTAGTTCCTTCTTTTCCGTCTTTAAGCTGAATTCCTAAAGCGATTAATTGATCACGAATTTGGTCAGAAAGCGCAAAGTTTTTATCTGCTCTCGCCTGATTTCTCATTTCGATAAGCATGTTTACCACGCCATCCAATTTGTCGCTATCGCCATCGGCAGCTTTATCATCGTTAAGTCCTAAAACGTCAAAAACAAAAGCATTTACTGCTGTTTTGAAATCGGCTAAATCTTCAGCAGAAATCGTTTCTTTGCCATCTTTTAATAAGTTGATGTAGCGAACGGCTTCAAACAATTGCGCAATTAAAATTGGCGTATTGAAATCGTCATTCATAGCGTCGTAGCAAAGCTGTTTCCATGCTGCAAAATCTATAGAGCTAGAAGCGCTTGCATTGATATTTGGTAAAGCATCTAGTGCTTCCATTAATCTTTTGTATCCTTTTTCGGCTGCAACAATGGCATCATCAGAAAAGTCTAAAATGCTTCTATAGTGTGCTTGAAGCATGAAAAAACGTGTTACAGAAGCAGAAAATGGTTTGCTTAAGATGTTATTATCTCCGCTTAAAATCTCACCTGGAAGAATGTTGTTTCCAGTTGATTTTGCCATTTTCTTTCCGTTTAAGGTAAGCATGTTAGCATGCATCCAGTAATTTACTGGAGCTTGACCAGTGCAAGCCTCATTTTGGGCAATTTCACATTCGTGGTGTGGGAATTTTAAATCCATTCCGCCTCCGTGAATGTCAAAATGATTGCCAAGATATTTGGTGCTCATTGCCGTACATTCTAGATGCCATCCTGGGAAACCATCGCTCCAAGGAGAAGGCCATCTCATAATATGTTCTGGCTCTGCTTTTTTCCACAACGCAAAATCCTGAGGGTTTCTTTTATCTGACTGTCCGTCAAGATCACGCGTGTTAGCCAACATATCATCGATATTTCTACCGCTTAAAATACCGTAATTGTTAGTCTCGTTATATTTTACAACATCAAAATATACCGATCCATTAGCTACATAAGCGATGCCTTTATCAATAATTTTTTTAATAATTTCAATCTGTTCAATAATATGACCAGTTGCTGTAGGCTCAATACTTGGCGGTAAAAAGTTGAATGCCTTTAGGATGTTATGAAAATCAACAGTGTAGCGTTGTACTACTTCCATTGGTTCCAATTGTTCTAAACGTGCTTTTTTAGCGATTTTATCTTCACCTTCATCGACATCGTCTACAATATGCCCAACATCGGTAATATTTCGGACATAACGAACTTTATAATCCAAATGAAGAAAATATCTAAAAATTACATCAAAAGACATAAAAGTTCTCACGTTTCCTAAATGGACATTACTATATACGGTAGGTCCACAAACATACATTCCAACGTTTCCTTCATGGATTGGTTTGAAATCTTCTTTTTCACCCGAAAGTGAATTGTATATTTTCAGAGGTTGTGTTGTATATAATGGCATATTAAGTTTATTGATGTTTTATAGGAGCTAATCCTGCTATCAGCTATATCTTTTATGGTGAACCCCACCATAAAAGGATGCCGCTTCTATCAGGGCTAGATCATAAATATAATAGAAATAACCGTAAAAAATTAAAACTGCGTTTCCAGTTTGATATAGTCAAGAAATTCTCTCTTCGTTTGAGGATCTTTGAATTTTCCGCCAAACTCAGAAGTTACTGTACTGCTTTCGATATCTTTAATTCCGCGAGAGTTTACACAAAGGTGTTTTGCATCAATTACGCAAGCAACATCTTCTGTTCCTAAAGCTTTTTGAAGTTCCTGAACAATCTGCATAGTTAAACGTTCTTGTACTTGAGGTCTTTTTGCATAATACTCAACGATACGGTTCATTTTTGATAAACCAATCACACGTCCGCTTGAGATGTAAGCAACGTGAGCACGCCCGATAATTGGCAGTAAATGGTGTTCGCAAGTAGAATAAACCGTGATGTTTTTTTCTACAAGCATTTCTCCATATTTGTAATTATTGTCAAAAGTAGAAGCTTTTGGCTGTTTTGCAGGATTAAGACCTCCAAAAATTTCTTTTACAAACATTTTTGCAACTCGATTTGGAGTTCCTTTAATGCTGTCATCTGTCAAATCCATTCCTAATGTTTGTAGAATGCTTTCGACATCTTTTTTAATTTTTTCTATTTTTTCTTCATCAGTGATGTCAAAAGCATCCTCTCTTAAAGGGTTTTTTGCATTACTGCTGAAGTGACTGTCACCTATTTCGTCTAAAAAATCTTCGTTATTTATCATTAAGAACTACTATTATAATGTGGTATATCTTTTTAAGGCGGTAAAGATAATTAATAAATAGGAAACCTATTCTATGGTTTTTAGGATTTAATTGCTGCTTTTTGGATATAATTTAAAATTTGAAGATAAATACTATTATTAAAAATAAAAAAAGACAACAACGAAAAACGTTATTGTCTTTTTAAAGTGTATTATAATGAATTGATTATCTGTTATTGTAAACTAATAAAGCTTCTTTTAAAATGTTTACGGCTGTAATCAAATCTTTTTTGTTTAAAACATAGGCAATACGAACTTGATTTAGTCCCATTCCAGGTGTCGAATAAAAACCTTTAGCAGGAGCAATCATTACTGTTTCGCCATTTAAATCATAACTTTCAAGAAGCCATTGTGCAAAATCATCTGAATCCTCTATCGGAAGTTCGGCAATACAATAAAAAGCACCTTTTGGTTTTGTAACCACAACGCCATCAATTTTGTTTAATTCAGCGATTAAAGTGTTTCGGCGCTCTTTGTATTCTCCAATTACTTCGTCAAAATAACTTTGCGGTGTGTCTATTGCGGCTTCACAAGCAATCTGTTCAATAGTTGGCGGACTCAAACGTGCCTGGGCAAACTTCATTACAGTTGCTAAAACATCTTTGTTTTTTGTCACCAAACAGCCAATTCTTGCTCCGCACATACTGTAACGTTTAGAAACAGAATCGACCATAATTACATTTTGCTGTACATCTTCTAAATTCATTACAGAAAAGTGCACATCATCGCCATCGTATAAAAATTCACGGTAAACTTCATCGGCGATTAAGTATAAATCGTGTTTTTTAATCAAATGAGCTAGTTGTTTAATTTCGGCTTCAGAATATAAATATCCAGTCGGATTTCCAGGGTTGCAAATCAGAATGGCTTTTGTTTTTGGTGTTATTAGTTTTTCAACTTCGTCAATGCTTGGCAAAGCAAATCCTGTTTCAATTGTAGAAACAAGAGGCACTACAGTTGCACTTGTAGAAGAAGCAAACGCATGATAATTAGCATAAAAAGGTTCTGGGATAATAATTTCATCTCCTGGATCTGTAATTGTGGCCAGTGCAAAAAGTAAGGCTTCAGAACCACCAGTTGTAACAATGATGTCTTCTGTGTTAACGTTTACGTTTTGGCGCTGGTAAAATTGTGCTAATTTTTTTCTATAGCTTTCATATCCGGCAGACGGACTGTATTCTATAAGAGTCAAATCAATATTTTTTACCGCCTCGATGGCCACTTCCGGTGTCTTGATATCCGGTTGACCAATGTTTAAGTGATACACCTTGTGTCCTTTTTTCTTTGCTAAATCAGCAAAAGGAGCCAGCTTGCGTATCGGAGATTCGGGCATGTTTTTTCCCTTGAGTGAAATTGTCGGCATGAGTATAAATTATTGAAGTGCAAATTTGCATTTTTTTTTCCAATTTAACGTAAACAATACAAGGACTTGCGAAAATGTAACAATAATAAATATATTTACTAATTTTATAATAAAATATTGTCAATGAAAAAATATATAGTATTGTTTTTTGGGTTATTCTTACCTTTTTTGCTTTTCGGGCAAGGCGATTTTTTATTAGAAAACAATGCAACAAAGGCTACGATTCCTTTTAAACTGATTAATAATCTTGTTTTTATTCCTATAAAAGTAAACGGAGTTGAGCTAAATTTCCTTTTAGATTCAGGAGTTGAAGAAACAATTTTGTTTAGTATGGAAGAAAAGCAGGAAGTCAGTTTTAACAATGTGGAGAAAATCAAGCTACGTGGTTTAGGAAGCGAAGAAGAAATAGAAGGCTTAAAATCAACCAAAAATATTCTCGAAACGCATGGTCTCAAATCAAAAGACCACATGGTTTTTATTATTTTAGATCAGAGCTTCAATTTATCTTCTCATATTGGAATTCCTGTTAATGGAATTATCGGTTATAAATTCTTTAGAAATAATTTTGTTGAAATCAATTATCAAAAAAGAAAAATAATAGTGCATGCTAATAATGCTAAGTTTGAAGAAAAGCTGAACAGAAAATTTAAAAAAGTTCCGATTACCATAGAAAAGTCAAAACCTTACATTATGACAACGGCTACTGTGAACAATCAAGAAATTCCAGCAAAGCTTTTGATTGATATTGGAAATAGTGATGCTTTCTGGATTTTTGAAAATGATAAAATAAAACTCCCAAATAAAAATTTTCCTGATTTTCTCGGAAAAGGATTTAGCGGCGATATTGAAGGGCATAGAGCCAAAATTGATGAATTTTCTATTGACGAATTTGATTTTAAAAAACCGATTGTCTCTTTTCCTGATTCAGCGTCAGTTCGAAACGTTAAGATGGTTCCAGGACGTATTGGATCTGTAGGTGGCGAAGTCTTAAAACGATTTACTATGGTTTTGGATTATAAAGGAAAAAAACTGTACCTGAAAAAAAACAGTAAGTATGGAGAGCCGTTTACCTATAATAAGAGTGGAATCACAATTCAGCACAATGGGCTTCAATGGGTTCAGGAAACAGTGCATTTAGAAACAGTGCAGGTAGCTGCTACAATTGATGAATTGCAAGAGAAAGACAAAAACAATAATAATTTTAAATATAAATTTGCTCTTAAGCCTGTTTACGAGATTGTTAATGTAAGGAAGAATTCTGCGGCCGAAAAATGCGGATTACGCAAAGACGATGTTATTGTCAGTATTAATAATGCTCAGCCATATAAATATAGTCTTGAGCAGATCAATAACCTTTTGAAATCTGAAGATGATATTTGGATTAATCTGGAAGTAGAACGAAATAGTGTTGTGCTTAAATTTAGATTTAAATTAGAAGACGAACTGTAAAAGCTATTGAATTGTAGTTTCTTTAATTTATTGGAAAACGACGTTTTATGATGCTGTATCGCAGAAACATCTTTTTTTTGTGAAAATAAGTTTACTAAAAATTAGTTTTTTTGTTAAATATTTTCTTATGTTTAGCAAAAATTTAATCTATGGCAAAAAACTACATAAGCTACCTATATTTTGTATTGTTTTTTATTTTTTTTAATCCCTTTTCTTCAAAACTAGCAGCTCAATGTGCTGGCAATGATAACACAAACGAATTGATTTGTGATGTTACGAATCCTATTTATCAATCTGTAAATTTATTTTCTTTACTAGGTGGTTCTCCTGTTCCTGGAGGAACTTGGACAGACAATAATAACTTAAGAGGACTAGATACTTCTACTGGTGTTTTGAACGCTCAGCTTATTCGTGCGGGAGGAACTTACAAGTATACTTATACAGCTCCTGCAACTTCGGGATGTACAGATAATAAAGCTGTCATTACCATTACCATAGGAGCATATGTTGGGGTTGGGTCGCAAGTGACAGTTTGTAATGAAGATGAATCTTTTAATCTTTTTACGGCTTTTGACAGTAAAGTTATGGGGCCACATACAAATGGCAGATTTACTTACATTACAGGAGAGCCTGCCGAAAATCCAATAAAGATTGGGGCTATAAAAAACAAAACGACGCTTCGTTTTGTTTATACAGTACCCGCTGTGCTTGCCTGTTCTCCAGACGAAAAATCGACTAATCTGGAAGTTACAGTTTTGATAGCTCCAAAAGAAGGAAAACCGGAAAATTTACTTTTATGTGGAACTACTGATTTGGATGCATACACTGATTTAAATTTAAATGATCAGCTTACTGATGAAGACCCAGGTGGTACATGGACAGGTATAGGAATAACTTCTCCTACAGATCATAATATTAATCTACAAGAATTGTTTGATACCAACGGGCCTGGAGAATATGCTTACACTTATAAAGTTTTAGCAATTCCTGACAATAATATATGTCCTGATAAGGAATCTACAGTAAAAATAACTCTGGAAAAAAGACTTGATTTTACTGGAGCTAAAATCGTAGTCAATAAAGATATCTGCGAATCGGAAATTGCGACAGCAACTTACTCGGCAAAAATTACGCAAGGACCAGATGCTATTCCGAATGGTGAATATAAAGTTTCTTATACTGTTGTTGGGCCAGGAATATCTGTTTCAAACGCAAAGACCGCAAATTTTGTAGATGGAGAACTTAATTTTCCAATACAAACAGCTTATTTTAATCAGGTTGGTAAATACAATATTACGGTTACCAATATAGTATCAACATCGAGTAAAGGAAAATGTGTTAACATTTTTAGTCCATTTTCAACTATTTTAACGATTTATCCTTTACCGCGATTGACGAATGCTTCATTAACAGCACTTCCAGTTTGTCAAAATGATGATGCAGTAATTCAAGTTACTGCGCCCAATTTACTAGATGGAAATTATCGTATTTCTTATAATGTGAATGGAGATAACCTTGCTCTTGGTGAAACTGCAGAAATGCTTGCCGCTGGTGGAAAAGCCTCTTTTATAGTTCCTGGAAACCTGAGTACCAGAAGCGGATTATCAGTAATTACCATTTACAGTATTACCAATATCACAAATCCTACACCTCAATGTAGTAATACAGCAAATGTGGCTGGAAATCTAAATATAAATCCGTTGCCAAATGCGTTGACGGTGATCGCGAAAGTGAATGATTATTGTTTGAATGCTCCAGTTTCTGTAACAGTTTCAGGATTAGGAAGCTTAACCAACGCCAGTATCTCTTATACGTTGTCCGAAAGCAATTCTTCATCCGTTCAAACTATTACTAAAGCGATTACAAATGGCAAATTAGATTTTATAATTCCAGCTGAATTGCTTTTAAATACTGGCGCCACAAAAATTACATTATTGAATTTAACCAATACGGTTACAAATTGTGATGTAGACTTAATCAATGTTACAGATGATTTCATAATAAATCCAATTCCGCCAGCGCCAATTGTTCTAGATCAGAATTTTTGTAAAGTTGATGAAGCGGTAATTGCCAATTTAGAACCGAAAGGAACTCAATATAAATGGTATAATTCGGCAACAGCAACAACACCGCTTGCTGCTGATTATGTTTTAAAAACAGAAGATTACTTCGTTAGAGAAACTTCTTTAGCGGGTTGTGTTTCAGAACCTGCCAAGGTTACGGTAGTTATTTACGATACTCCTGCGCCAGAAATGAATGAAACGGCAGATTTTTGCGGATTAGCAAACCCGAAAATAAGTGATTTGTCTAATAAAACAAATGTTCCGACAACAGTGGCTTGGTATGATGCTGTAGGTGGAAATTTATTGCCTTCAACCACAATATTAGTTCATAATGCAACTTATTATGGGTACGATTTAAATGAAGTAACAAGATGTTTGTCAGAAAATTATAAAGAAGTAAAAGTTTCGCTTCAGGACTGTGAAGTTGCTCAATACGATTTTTTTATCCCAGACGGATTTTCTCCAAACGGAGATGGGGTAAACGATTCGTTTGTGATAAAAGATATTGAATTTTTATATCCAAATTATACACTTGAAATTTATAACAGATACGGAAACGGAATGTATAAAGGAGATAATAGTAAACCTGCTTGGGATGGCAAAAATTACGAAAAGAGCGGTATCGCAGCTGGTATTGCGCCCAACGGAGTTTATTTTTATGTACTGCATTTCAATAAAGACAATAAACCGCCCAAACAAGGCCGTCTTTATTTAAATCGCTAAACCACTTTTTACATTTTAATATAATTTTCAAATGAAAAAAATAATACTCCTTATAAATTTCCTTTTCTGTTTATCTATTTCTGCCCAGCAAGATCCCGAATACACACATTATATGTACAATATGAGTGTAGTCAATCCGGCTTATGCTACAGGTATTCCTGCCATGATGAATTTTGGAGGATTGTACAGAACACAGTGGGTAGGAGCAGTTGGAGCTCCTAAAACAT
This sequence comes from Flavobacterium sp. LPB0248, assembly GCF_013388355.1. Taxonomy (GTDB): domain Bacteria; phylum Bacteroidota; class Bacteroidia; order Flavobacteriales; family Flavobacteriaceae; genus Flavobacterium. The sequence goes on along the minus strand of NZ_CP058246.1, from coordinate 1,096,407 downwards.
TTACATTTTTTGCGCATAGTGCTATTTCAGATAAAATAGAAGCTGGTATTTCATTTGTTTCAGATGATATTGGAGATGGTGCAAAAAAGGAGAATAATGTGTACGCTGATTTTGCATATGTTTTAAAATTGGGTGGACAAAATAAATTATCGCTGGGTTTAAAGGCAGGTTTTTCATCCATGCAGACCAATTTTAATGGTTTTCAGTTCACAGATCCTCAGACTGATCTAGCTTTTGCGGAAAATATAAATGCAACAAAACCAAATATTGGAGTAGGAGCCTACTATTTTAGAGATAATCTATATGTTGGATTATCGGTGCCAAATCTGTTAAAATCCAAATGCATTGAAGAAAAGTCGGGAATTAATGCTTTTGGTTCCGAAGAGATACATACTTTTTTAACCGCAGGTTATGTTTTTCAGCTAAACGACGCATTGAAATTGAAGCCAGCATTTATGTCAAAATTTGTAAAAGGCGCACCAATAACATTAGATGTTACGGCCAATGTTCTGTATAACGAAAAATTTGAATTTGGAGCTGCGTACAGAATCGATGATTCGGTAAGTGCATTATTCAATATTAATGTTACGCCGACGCTAAGAGTGGGCTATGCTTACGATTATACGCTCACAAACTTCGGACAGTTTAATTCAGGAACACATGAAATCATGCTGTTGTTCGATTTAGATTTGTTAGGAAAAGGATTTGATAAATCACCAAGATTCTTCTAAAATGAAAAATATGAAAAAACTACTCGTTATTGTATTCGTATTTTCAATACAGTTTATAAGCGCCCAAAGTCAGGAATTAAATAGAGCAAAACGATTTTTTGACAAAACGTATTACAGTGAAGCTATTGTTTTATATCAGAAGTTAGCAGATGAAAAACCTTCGCAAGAAGTCATTAAAAATCTGGCTGATTCTTATTTCTATACAAACGATTTGATAAAAGCACAGCGATATTATCGTCTTTTGGTTTCAAGTTACAGCAATAATTTGGATCGAGAATATTATTTTAGATACGCGCAAACTTTAAAAGCAACAAATAGAGACGATGATGCAAATGCCAATTTAAAAGAGTATTATGCTAAATCTGCCAATTCTGAGGATCTTGCCAATTTTGAAAAAGACCTTAAAACTTTAGAAAATGTTACCGCAATTGGTAAGCGTTTTGAAATTAAAAATCTTGCTATAAATACACCGAATTCTGAGTTTGGAGCAGTGAAATACAAAGAAGATCTTGTTTTTGCAGGAGTTAAATTGAAGCCTGGTCTATTCGATAAAAAATACAAATGGGATAATGAAACCTATTTGAATTTGGTTTCAGTTCCGTTTAAAAACATTAATTCGGCAGATTCTATTGTTCATTATTTTGCTAAAGAATTGAAAACCGGAATGCATGAATCGAATGCTGTTTTTACAAAAGATGGCAAAACAATGTATTTTACTCGAAACAATTCAAAAAACGGAAAGAAGAAAAAAGACGATAAGAAAATTTCCAATCTTCAGATTTTTAAAGCAGAATTGGTTGACGGAAAATGGACTAAAATTACATCGCTTCCATTCAACAGCCCGAATTATTCTGTCGAGCATCCAGCTTTAAGTCCAGACGAAAAAGTCTTGTATTTTGCTTCAGATATGCCTGGATCTTTAGGATCTTTTGATATTTATTCGGTTAATATCAATAAAGGCGCATTTGATACTCCGAAGAATTTGGGTCCACAAATTAATACCAATAAAAGAGAGCAATTTCCTTTTGCTTCGGCAGATAATAAATTATATTTTTCTTCAGACGGACATTTGGGGTATGGATCTTTGGATGTTTTTGTTTCTGAAATAAATGGAAATGAATATTCAAAAGCTGTAAATATTGGACTTCCTTTAAATTCTAATTTGGATGATTTTGCTTTCAATATCGATTCTAATACCAAAGAAGGTTTTTTTGCATCAAATAGAGAAGGAGGAAAGGGAAGCGATGATATTTACCAATTTAAAGAAATAAAAGATTTAATTGTTGAAGATTGTAAACAGTTTATCGCTGGAACGATTACAGATATTGATACGCAATTGGCTTTAGAAAATGCAACAGTTCTATTGCAGGATTCAGAAAATAAGACTTTAAATACGATTACCACTTCGGCTGACGGAAAATTTAGTTTTACTGTTGCTTGTGAGGCTTCGTATAAAATTAGTGCTTTCAAAGAAAATTATACTAACGCCTCAAAAATACTGACATTAGACAAAACAAGAGATAAGGTTAATGATGGTTCTTTGGCATTGAAATCTTTAGAAGTAATCAAACAAGAAGAAAAACAAATTGCTGAAAACAAGAGAAAGCAAGAAATTATTATTGAAGAAGAGAATAAGAAAAAAGAAGCTTTGGCTGCAGTTGAATTAAAAGAAAAAGAGAAAAAGGCCAAAGAGGCAGCAATTGTTGCCGCTGAAATCAAAAAGAACGAAAAAGTAAAAGAGATTTTAGCGAAAGAAAAAGATGTTGTAAAAGACAAAGACAGATTAATCATTAAAACAGATCCAATTTACTTCGATTATGATTTGTGGTACATCCGTAAAGAATCCAAAGTGATTTTAGGCAGAGTTGTAGAACTAATGAAAAAATATCCTGAAATGGTAATCGAAATAGGATCGCATACCGATTCAAGAGGAAACGAAAAATACAATGCCGATTTATCTCAGAAAAGAGCCAATTCAACAAGAGAGTTTATCATACAATCTGGTATAGATGCTAAACGAGTTTCTGCAAAAGGTTATGGTGAATCAGTGCCAATTATAAGATGTAAAACAGACGAATCTTGCTCGGAAGAAGAACATGAGTTGAATAGAAGATCTGAGTTTGTAATCAAAAATTTATAAAATTATAGTAAGAAGAAAATCTTTTTTCTTTAATTTTATAGTAGTATCAACAAAATAGAAAAAATTATGAGAAATCTAGCCTTATCTTGTTTGCTTTTATCCTTTGTAGGATTGCAAAGCTGTAAAAATGAAGAAAAACAAAAAGCCGCTGAAGCTGTAAAAGCTGAAGCTGAAACAGTAGTTAGCACTGCTTGCTACAAAGCAATTTATGAAAAGGATACAATAGATTTAAAATTAAATACTTTAAAAAGCGGAAAATTAAATGGAGATATGATTATGAGAGTTGCTCCTTCGACTGTTAGAACAGGAGAAGTTGCGGGTGAGTTTCATGGTGATACTTTATTTGTAGATTATACTTTTAAAGACAATGTGAATGGAGAAAAAACATTCAAAAATCCGATGGCACTTTTAAAACGTAACAATCAGCTTATTTTAGGAAACGGAACCATGCAGACAACAATGGGAGTTACTTATTTAGTAAAAGATAAACCAATTGATTTTGAAAGCGTAAAATATAAGTTTGATTCTGTTGAATGCGCTGCGAAGTAATAAAGAAGAAAGATTTGAGAAGCAAGATGTTTCTCTATGTAAATAAAGAGAAAAGATTTTAGAAGGAAGATATTTCTCTGTAAAAGTAAAAAGCCGTTTCTAAATTTAGAAACGGCTTTTATTATTTTAAGATTTTAAATTCTTATTGAACTTCACCCTTAATTTTAAGAGCTACTCTTCCGTCAGGATAGTTTACGGCATTGGTCTCAACAGTAATTGTTTTACGAATTGGCCCTGCAACCATATTATATTTTACATCGATTTTTCCTTTTTTGCCTGGCAAAATGGCTGCGGCAGGTTTAGTAACAACGATTGAACTTACTGTAGATTCTGCACCAGTAATTAATAAAGGAGCATCTCCGGTGTTTGTAAATTCAAAGGAACGAAGTCCATTGTCACCTTTAGAAATTTTTCCATAATCAATTGTATTGTCTGGGGCTGCAAATTCAATTTTTGGGCCGTTTTGAGCATAACTTATTGCGCTAAACAATAAGGCTGCAATAAAAGAGGCTGCATTTTTCATATGAAATCTTTTTTTAATTGTAAGTAAATATACATTCTTTTAATTAACACACAAATTATTATTTCTCTTTTTATAGTCTACTTAATTATTTACTTTTGCTGTCAGTTATAAATACAAAAATTGAACCAGTTTTTTTGTTTAACTGTTTAATCGTTTATTTGTTTAATCGTTGAGATTGATTTATAAATGATTTTTTTAAACAGAAATAAGAAAACAAATCAATTTGAAATTCGATGATCAAAACCGATTGAAGGTTAAACAAATTAACGATTAAACAACCCTAGTAAATGACAATTCCAGCACAATTTGACGCTAAGACGATTGAGAGTAAATGGTATGATTACTGGATGAAAAACAACTATTTTCATTCAGAACCAGATCATAGAACACCGTACACCATTGTAATTCCGCCGCCAAACGTCACTGGAGTCCTTCACATGGGACATATGTTGAATAATACGATTCAGGATGTTTTAATTCGCCGTGCACGTCTTAAAGGTTTCAACGCTTGTTGGGTACCTGGAACAGACCATGCTTCTATTGCAACTGAAGCAAAAGTAGTAGCAAAATTAAAAGCAGAAGGAATCAATAAAAACGATTTGACCCGCGAAGAATTCCTGAAACATGCTTGGGAATGGACTGATAAATATGGTGGAACAATCTTAGAGCAACTTAAGAAATTAGGTGCTTCTTGCGATTGGGAGCGTACCAAATTTACTATGGATCCTGACATGTCTGCATCTGTAATTAAATCGTTTGTAGATTTATACAACAAAGGTTTAATCTACAGAGGATACCGTATGGTAAACTGGGATCCAGAAGCAAAAACTACTCTTTCTGACGAAGAGGTAATTTACGAAGAACAACAAGGAAAATTATTTTTCTTAAAATATAAAATCGAAGGTTCAGAAGATTTCTTGACCATTGCTACAACACGTCCTGAAACTATTTTTGGAGATACTGCAATCTGTATCAATCCGAACGACGAGCGTTTTATGCATTTAAAAGGTAAAAAAGCGATTGTTCCTATTTGCGGAAGAGTAATTCCAATTATTGAAGACGAATATGTTGATGTGGAATTCGGTACAGGATGTTTAAAAGTAACGCCTGCTCACGATATGAACGATAAAACTTTAGGAGAAAAACACAATCTAGAAATCGTTGATATTTTTAATGAAGACGCAACTTTAAATAGTTTCGGATTACATTATCAAGGAAAAGACCGTTTTGTAGTTCGTACAGAAATTGCAAAAGAACTAGAAGAAATTGGCGCTTTAGCAAAAACAGAAACACACTTAAATAAAGTGGGAACTTCTGAAAGAACAAAAGCGGTAATCGAACCAAGATTATCAGACCAATGGTTCTTGAAAATGGAAGAATTAGTGAAACCAGCAATTAAGTCGGTTTTAGAAACAGGAGAAATTAAATTGCATCCAAAACGTTTCGAAAACACTTATGCACATTGGTTAAACAATATTCGTGATTGGAATATTTCTCGTCAATTATGGTGGGGACAACAAATTCCAGCATACTATTACGGAGACGGAAAAGAAGACTTCGTAGTTGCAGAAAACATCGAAGACGCATTAAAATTAGCACAAGCTAAAACCAACAACCAACAATTAACAACCGACAACTTAAAACAAGACGTTGACGCTTTAGATACTTGGTTCTCATCTTGGTTATGGCCAATGTCAGTTTTTGGCGGAATCATGGATCCAGAAAGTCCAGATTTTAAATATTATTATCCAACAAACGACTTGGTAACAGGTCCAGATATTTTATTTTTCTGGGTGGCGAGAATGATTATTGCGGGTTATGAATATGCAGGTGAAAAACCATTTACAAACGTATATTTGACTGGTTTGGTTCGTGATAAACAACGTCGTAAAATGTCTAAATCATTAGGAAATTCTCCTGATCCTTTAGATTTGATCGATGCTTTTGGAGCTGATGGTGTTCGTGTGGGATTACTTTTAAGTGCTTCTGCAGGAAACGATATCATGTTTGACGAAGAATTGTGCAGTCAAGGAAAAGCGTTTTCAAATAAAATTTGGAATGCCTTTAAATTGATTAAAGGATGGGAAGTTTCAGAAACTATTGCACAGCCTGAATCATCAAAAGTAGCAATCGAATGGTATGAAGCGAAATTACAGCAGACTTTAGTTGACATCGAAGATAATTTTGAGAAATACAGAATTTCAGATTCATTGATGGCAATTTATAAATTGGTTTGGGATGATTTCTGTTCTTGGTTCTTAGAAATGATTAAACCTGCTTACCAACAGCCAATTGACAGCGTAACTTTCGCGAAAGCGATCGAAATGTTAGAAAACAACTTGAAGTTATTGCACCCATTTATGCCTTTCTTAACTGAGGAAATTTGGCAGTTAATCGCCGAAAGAACTCCAGAAGAAGCTTTAATTGTTTCGACTTGGCCAGAAGTAAAACCGTTTGATGCTAAATTGATTGCTGATTTTGAAAACTCAATTGAAGTAATTTCGGGAATTAGAACAATCAGAAAAGACAAAAATATTCCGTTTAAAGATGCAATTGAATTAAAAGGAATCAACAGCGAAAATGTTTCAACTTATTTTGATTCAATCATAACGAAATTAGGAAACGTTTCTGCTTTCGAATACGTTTCGGAAAAAGTAGACGGTGCATTGTCTTTCCGTGTAAAATCAAATGAATACTTCATTCCGATTACAGGAAACATCGATATTGAAGCTGAAATTGCAAAGTTGACAGAAGAATTAAATTATACAAAAGGATTCTTGAAATCTGTAGAAGCGAAACTTTCAAACGAGAAATTCGTAAACGGAGCTCCAGAGAAAGTTCTTAATTTAGAAAAACAAAAACAAGCAGACGCTCTAGCAAAAATTGCTACAATCGAGCAGAGTTTGGCTGGTTTGAAATAAGAATCAGATTTTTTAATTTATAAAATTAAACCCGACAGATTTTTGAAATCTGTCGGGTTTGTTGTTTTTTATAGCCACGAATTCACGAATTTTATTTTTATAATCGTGAGGTAAAACAATAATTTACGAAGTTATTTTGCCGTAGGTTTTAAGGATAAAATTAGTGAATTGCTTTGCTTGTTTGCTTTCGTCTCGGCGGACTATCTTTCTAAAACTGCAGGCTTATAAATAGTACTAATTGAATTATAATTGGACTTAAAACAAAAATCCCAAGATTTTTCTATTTCCAGAGAAACATAAAATCTTGGGATAAATCAAAAAAACATCTAATTCAATATTTTAGAACTTGTAACGCAGACTTGTCATAACTTGACGAGGAGCGATTGGGTTCACACTATAGTTTTCGTGAACAGTATAGTTTAAAGTGTTTGTAATGTTAGATAATTTGCAAAGAATTGAGAATTTTTGCCAAGTATATCCAACAGATGCATCAACTGTAACATAACCTTCTAAAGGAATATCACGATCTCTGATTGTTACCGTGTACGTTTTTGGATTTGTTGAAGGTTTATTTTCTGTCCAAAGATAATCATCATTCCATCCTCCTAAACGGTTTCCGATGTAGTTTCCGATTGCACCAAAAGAAACGTTTTTAAAGAATCCAGACTGTAAAGTATAAAAGAAACTTAAGTTAGCTGTGTTTAATGGAGTTCTTGCTACACGGTCTCCTTCGACAAAGCTTCCGTTTAATCCTGAAGTTTTAGTGTAACGCATGTCGTTGTAGCTGTATCCAGCAATAATATTTAAACCATCTACAGGTCTTGCCGTAACATCAACTTCTACACCTTTGCTTTTCGTTTCTCCACTTAACATTTTAATGTTAGCATCAAAATTGTCGCTTCCATCAGCTTTTGTTGGTGCCATCTGTGCCAAATTGCTATTAGTAATTTGATAAACAGTAACATTTGTGCTTAACAACCCTTTAAACCAATCTGTTTTTACACCAACTTCGTATTGATCAATAATAGAAGCTTCAATAGGCTGTAAGTCTACTGTGGTTCCTGTATTTGGTGTAAAAGAAGTTGAATAACTTCCAAATACTGAAACATCTTTTGTTGGCTGATACACTAATCCTGCTTTAGGAGAAAATGCATTGTCTAAACGCTTTGGAGTAATTGTCGGAACTGCATTTTGAGGATTTCCAGCGCCAGTTGTAGTTTCTTTATATGTACTTACTTCAGCTTCTTGCCAAGACCATCTTATACCTGCCAAAACTTTAAATTTATCTGTGATAGAAATAAAATCTTGAAAATAAACTCCAAAACGATTCGTGTCTGTTTTTGTAATTTGAGTAGCTCTTGCGTTCGGAATGTCATTTCGTTGTGTTGACGGATCAAAATCAAAAAGATAAATAGTGTCATAAAGACTAGGATCATACTTACCATTTACTTTTACTTCTTCTTCACTAAAAGCGTAAGTATAAGCAGTTGCAAACGAATTTTCCCAGTCTACACCGGTAAAAATTTGATGTTTTACAGAACCAGTATTAAAATTCCCTTGAAGACTTAATTGATCTCCTAAAATTTGCTCTAAGTTTTGTCCCTGAGTTAATCCTCTGTTCCAGTAACCTGGAATTGGATATATTTTAGTGTCATCTAAACCTGATAGTTGAGCTGTAGATTTTTGTGTTCTCTTGTATGTTTGATAAGAACTATTGAAGTTTAGTTTCCAGTTTTTATTAAAATCGTGATTTAATAATACAGATGCACTTGAAGATTTAGTTGTTCCATTTGACCAAAGAGATCCATAAAAAGCGCTTCGAGGAAGATCTAAAATTTCTTTTCCGATAATTCCAGTTCCAAAATCAGGTGTCCAATCTGCACTTAAATAGTCTCCTTGTACTGTAATTTGTGTTTTTGGATTAACAATAAAAAGTAATGATGGATTTACATAAATACGCTCGTTTTTTACAACATCTCTAAAGCTTTCTGAATTTTCGTAAGAACCATTAATTCTAAACGCGATTGATTTATTTAAACCTCCGTAAAAATCAAATGCTGGTTTGTAGTATGCGTAACTTCCAAATTGCATTGAGATTTCTCCTCCGCTTTTAAATTGAGGAGTTTTGGTTACTAAGTTTAAGATCCCCCCTGGAGCTACATTTCCAAATAATAGTGCAGAACTTCCTTTTAGAAATTCTACTTTCTCTAAACCTGAAACATCAGGAATTGATCCCGAATTGTAACGGAACCCATTTTTGAACATATTATTGGCAGACATGTCGTAACCTCTAGAAAAGAATGATTCCTGAGCACCACCACGAGCAGAACCTACATAAACACCGTTAGCATTTTTAAGAACTTCACTTAATCTGATGGCTTGCTGTTGTTCTATTACTTCAGAACCGATAACTTGTATTGCTTGAGGATTGTCCATTGGTTTTAATCCAGAACGAACCGCTGTTACAGGTTTTGGTTCTTTTGTTTTAGTAACCACAACTTCGTTAAGGATTTCTCCTTTTTTATTTTTTACAGTATCATTTACTGAAGAAGTAGTTTCGTTGCTTGAGTAATCTTGAGCATAAGAGCCAAAACTTAATAAACCTAGTGCAAGTAGTAAATTATATTTCATGGTGTTTATTTAGATTCAATAAAAATTATCGAGTGCAAATATAAATAGACATATTCTTTAACAAGAAATTATGAAGTGATTTTCTTGCTTAAACCTTTATTAGTTTTTTCTTAAGATTTGCTTAATGATTTTCTAATGTTATTTTAATTTTGTAATTAAAACGACTTATAGTGCCTTGTAGGATATTCTGAAGAAACAATTTCATAAAAAAAAGAACTGACTCGTTTTTGAGACAGCTCTTTTTAAATTGAAATTAAAATCTAAGAATGAGATTAACTGAAATTATTTTACAGCAATTTGATACGTTGCCATTTTCCAGATTTCATCGTATTTTTTTCCATTATGTTCACCAGATGATTTATCTGTGTGAGCATATTCTACCATATAATTTCCAGACCAGATTGGTGTAAAAGAGAACTCTCCTTTATCGTTTGTCCATAGTTCTTTTTCCCATCCGTTTGGAGCAATTACTTTGATTTTTGTTTGTTTAGCAATAGCTCCTTCGTAAGAGGCAACTCCAGTGATTTTAGTGTCTTTTTTTGCGACATCCGCATTTTCTGAGAAAACAGCAATCTTGTTTGTGTTTGAAGCAATATTGTTTCCTGTAGCTTTATTTCCAACAACAACAGTTGCGCTAGAATTGTAATCTAATTTCATAGTGCCATAAACATCTTTTACTGTGTGGTGCATTACAATGGTATAAACCCCCTCTTCGTCTGGAGTAAAGAAAGCTTGGTATTTATTATCTAAAGCTTTAGAAGTTAATTTAACCTCTTTTTTGGATGGAGAAATGACAACTAAAGAAAAATCCTTTAAATCAGAAAACCATTTATCTGCTTTTGTAATATCGTTATCAGAGAATTCGCCAAAGTAAATAGAAATTTCTTGAGCTTTTCCTTTTGTTCCCGTTGCTTTAGTTTCTATCCAAAGGGCGTGAGCAAAAAGCTGAGGTGCAGCAAAAAGCATTAAAAATAAAAAGCTTAGTGTTTTTAAAGTATTTGATTTCATAAGATCAAGTTTAAATTATAGAATGATATTTTTTACAAACATAAGCCTTATTTAGAATAAATAAAAATAAAACATAAAAAACCTCGAAATCCATTTCATATTGAATAGATTTCGAGGTTTTAGAAAATATTTAAGTAAGAAAACTAAAGTCTTACTGTTAGGTTTACTAAGAAGTTTGCAGGAGTTTGAGCCATTCCATAAGAATCCCAATACTTTGTGTTTGTCAGGTTGTTGAATTTAACCCCAAGTCTCCATACTGGTCTATCATAAAATACAGTTGCACTGTAAATTGAATAAGATGGAGCATAAAAACTTTCATCTTCAAATTTATACTGTTTGTCTACATAGTTTCCTCCAAAACCAAATCCTAAATTTTTTAGTGTGTTTTGAAATTTATACGAAACCCAAAAATTGACAACATTTTCTGGTGCACCACTAGCCTTGTTGCCTTCAATAGAAGCATCAGACGATTTAACGATGCGATTGTCATTATAAGCATAACCAGCTGTCATGTTTAAGCCGTTTATCGGATTGGCAATAAATTCAAAATCAATTCCTTTACTTACTTGTTTTCCGTCCTGAATATTATATCCATCAGGATTTGTTCTTGTAGCATTATCAATTGTAATGTTGTAATAGCTCAGCGTAGTGCTTAATTTTTTATTGAATGCTTCTACTTTTACACCACCTTCATATTGATTGGCATAAATTGGCTTTAAGATTAATATAGATCCGTCAGGTTGATTTACAGGTCCAGCATTTTGAAAACCATTCATATAATTTCCAAATAAAGAAACCTGCTCTTTAACCAGTTCATAAACCAACCCTAATTTTGGAGACAAAGCAGTTTGGTTGTATCCATCTGTATCTTCCAATTTTTTCTGAACAAAGTTATCTAGACGAAGACTTAACATTGCCGATAAGCGATCTGTAAAACTAACGACATCTGAAGCATAAACGCTAAAAGTCTGCTCATTTGGAACGCCAAATTGCATTTCCTTCAATTTCGGATCTACATCGCTTTTTCGAATTGGTTCGAAAGCTGTCGTTACGTCAATTTCATCTAAAACTTGTGTTGTAGCATATTTAAATGTGCCTTTTGTAAATCTGTAATTAACACCCGCTAATAGTTTATGTTTGATGCTTCCTGTAGAAAATGTACCATTAATATTTTCTTGAAAATTGGTGAAGTTATTATGAATTGGACCAAAACGCGATACCATTCTTTGAACTTCTGTTGGCGATTTCCAAGTAGTGTAGTACTGATAACTATGATCGACACGTTCGTCTACCAATGAGAATAGTGTTGTGGATTTCCAGTTATCAGAAATTTTATATTCTGCTTGAGCAAATATTTTAGGTGAAGTCGTTTTAGCATCAAGATCATCCGCAAATAAACTTGTTTTGTAATCTAATTTTAGATCTGTTGGGTTGGTAAGTCCTGCCGCATAAGAACGTCCGTAAGTAGGGCGTGTGTTATTGGTGTTGAAAATCTCTGTGTCTAAACTCAGCGTTAATCTGTCGGTCGCTTTATAAATAATGCTCGGTGCAAATAAGACTGTTTTATTAAAACCATAATTTAAGAAACTATTTTCTGTATTTGCCGAAGCGTTCATTCTAAACAAAACTTTTTTATTCTGAGTCAAAGGCATATTAAAATCTACCGCAATGCGTTGCAGCCCAAAGCTTCCTCCAGTATAAGATATCTCTGTTTTGCTAGTTTCAAAAGGCTTTTTGGTAACCAGGTTTACAACTCCTCCAAATGAAGAAACAGAAGAACCAAACAAAGTTCCAGAAGGGCCTTTTAGCACTTCAATTCGCTCGGCATTATCAATTGAGATTGAGCTTCGTCCAGAAAGAGTTTCCATTCCGTTTCGTGCATTTACACCTGTACTGAATCCTCTAAAACTAATTTCAAGTCCGCCAGACGGATATATTTTTGATATCGCGCCCGTAGCATTTTGAACTGCGCTTCTTATGTCTACCGCAATTTGTTCTTGTAATAGTTCTTTGTGAATAACATTGTAAACCTGCGGATTTTCGAGATTCTTTAATGGCATTCTAGCGACATAATCGGTCTTTTTTGATAAATTGCTTTTCTTGCCATTTACGACCACTTCATTCAATTCCTTATTAGAAACCTTCAATTGCAAATTAGTGGTAATGGTTTCAAATTCAGTGACAATTATTTCTCTTTCAAGCGTTTCGTAGCCCGATAAAGATACCTGTATAATGTAAGTGCTGGGTTTTACTCTGTTAAATTCAAAACTACCGTCGTCATTAGAAACGGTGCCGTATTTCGTGTTTTTAAGAATAATATTGACACCGGCAGCAGCATCGCCATCAGATGTTGTGATTGTTCCTTTAATTTTTCCGTGGTTTTGAGCAAAGGCAGATAAAAACGAAAATAGTAGACTGACTGAAAATAGAAAACGCGTAGTTTTCAAATGGAGGTAATTCATTATTATTTTAAATTGGTTTATAATTATTAATTTTATTTAGAATAAATAAAAACAATGCAAATGTAAAAATTAAAATAACTTTAACAATTTTATTTTTTTCTCATTTAGTATCGAAATTGTTAAATGTTGATTTTATAGTGATTAATCAAAATTCTTATTAGAACTTGTAGTGACATAAACTTTAAAAAGGCTTAATTTTGCAGTCTGAAAAACGATTTCATGATTTTACCATTCTTTAAAAAGATTCAAAATACGCCGCGAGGATATCGTATTGCCAACACTGTTTTTTTCTTTCTCTCTGGTTTTGGTTATTCTTCTTGGGTTTCGAGAATCCCACATATACAAGCCCAATTAAAATTATCTGAAGCCGAATTTGGAGCTGTTTTATTTGCTTTTCCAATCGGTTTAATGTTGACGATGCCTTTTACAGGAAAACTGTTAAACAAATACAGTAGCCGTTATATTATGCTGCTTGGTGCGGTAATGTTCAATGTTGCGCTTTCCTTGCCAGGTTTGGCAGCATTTGTTTGGCAGTTGGTTATTATACTTTTGTTCTTTGGAGCTTCTCGTAATATTTTCAATTTATCTATAAATGCACAATCTTTAGAAGTGCAGAAATTATATCCAAAATCGATTATTACGCGTTTTCATGCCGTTTGGAGTATTGCCGTTTTTTCGGGAGCGGGATTAGGTTATGTAATGGTAACACAGAAAATTGCGCCATCGCATCATTTATTGGGAGTAAGTATTTTTATGCTGGCTCTAACGGCTTGTTTTTATCCGATGAGTATTCACAACGAACCTGTTCCAGTTAAAAAGAAGTTCTTCTCTATGCCAGAAAAAAATCTAGTAAAATTTTCGCTGATTTGTTTCGTGTCAATGGCTTGCGAAAACACAATGTACGATTGGAGCGGAATTTATTTCGAAAATATATTAAAAGCTTCACCAAAACTAACCAGCGCTGCGTTTGTGTTTTTTGCTTCGGCAGTAACTTTAGGACGTATTTTTGGCGATTATGGTGTAATGAAATTTGGAACTAAAAAAATACTACTTTACAGCGGAATCTTAATAACGGCTGGTTTCGGTCTTTGCTTTGTCTTGCCGTATGCATATCCAACAATTTTCGGTTACGTTTTAATCGGATTTGGAGTTTCTTGCGTGGTTCCGTTAGTATTTAGCATTGCCGGAAGATCATCAAACTTAAGCAGTGGTTCTGCCTTAACTTCAATCTCAACAATTGGTTACCTCGGATTTTTATTGGTTCCACCAATGGTTGGTTTTATCTCTGAATATCTAAGCATGAAATGGGCGTTTCTTATTATGGCGCTTCTAGGTATTCTGATGATTTTTATGGTGAGTAAGATCGGGGAGAATGAGTAGTTTTTAAAATACTAAGTAAGTTCTAGAGTTTAGCAAACCGTTTTATTTATTATTTTGCATTAAACAAGCTTTCAATTTGGATTCTTTCAGCAAAAGTTTCAAGATTTAAGTCTGAAGATATATTATTAAAGAGTATTTTAACTTTTTGCGCATTTTCTGGGTGAATGATTTTACAATTTATAAAATCATGATCATTTAGATATTCTCCAAAAGTTGATAATAATTTTTCTCTAGAAATTAAAGTATTTTCTTTTTTTGTTTTAAACCATTTTTTTTGAACTTTAGTCAATAAAAAATAATCTGCATTAGGAATTACATTTGGAATATGTTCAGTCCAGCTTGAAACGGTGATAACATCATTGTTTTCTTTTGTTTTGAAAAAAAACATTTTAGGAACAAAATAAGCGTTCCCTAACTTTTGTTGAATTAAATTTCGGTTAGCATTATAATTCCAAATTTGATTTGATTTTTCAATGTCTAAATAACTGTTTTGTTCTGAAAAATGGCTTGAACTTGCATGTAAATTTGTGTTATTCCAATTGTTAAACAATTCTTGTTGATTCGGCTTGTATGGTTTGTCATTTTCAGATTGCGGATTGAAAACATATAAGTCTAAATCATTTACTAGTTTATCTATAAATTCGAATGCTTCAATTCCGAAGAAACTTGGTCGAAGAAAATTTAGATTGAAGGAAATATTTACATCCTTGAAATCTTCAAAATTTTCAAAATTTTCAGAATCGTTATTATTTTCTTTTTCTGTTTTTTCGAAAGTAAAATATACTTCTGTATCAGAATTATGAAAAAACCATTGATTATTTTCTTTTGGAACTAATTCTGAGGATAAAAAATTCTCAATTTCATTATCAGTTATAGGGCTTCCTTTAGTTTTGAAAAAATATAAATCGTAGCTCATCTTTAAATTAATAATATTATTATTTCTTCGTCATCACAAACTTCTCAGAACTTGGTTTTCCGTTCAGATTCCCAGAAATCTCTGCAGTTAAAGTATTATTTGCCCCTTTTGTATACGTGATTTTTTGTGGATAATCGTGTTTTGGATTTTCGAAAACCAATTTTTGTTCTGTTTCAGAAGTAGAAGGAAAGAAAACTGGTTTGTCATCATTTTGTCCTTTTACAGTCGCTTTGTAAGTAAGCGTTTCGCCTAGTTGAGCCAAAACAATAGTTTCAAAATGCAAAGTGTCTTTTCCTTTAATAAAATAAGAAGAAGCGCTAAAAGTACTGTCGTTTAGTTTTTGCCAATTTTCAGATAAAACTCCATCTTGAGTTTTATTTTCCCAATTCCCGATTAACCAGTCGGCTTTTTTGATTTTATCTTTTTCGACTGTTTCTTTTTTCTGGCAGGAAACTGCGGCTAATACAAGAGCTAAAAGAGTAATTTTCTGAAACATATTTATGAGGTTTTTGATAGCACTAATGTATGAATTTTTTTTTAGCCACGAATTCACGAATTATTTTTGGTAATTACTATGTTTAATATCATCTGCTACGGATTTAAAGGATTAGCGCAGATTTCTTTTTGCCACTTATTTACACTAATTTATTTCACGCAAATGCTGCAGATTCAGGCATATTAAATTTGATTTTAAATTAAATAAACTGATAATATCTGCTTAAATCTTTTTAAATCTGCGTGAAATAAAAAAATCGTGAAATTCGCAACAAACTAAACGTTCAGTTTATCAATAAAAATTCGTGAATTCGTGGCTAAAAGAAAAATCAAACGCTAGCGCTCAAAATAGAGTAAACCAATTCCTTAGTCGGTTTTTGATCTTTTAGTTTTTCGCGAACTTCATCAAAAGTCACTTTAAAATCACAGCCCGATTTGTATTCAGCACAGCCATAAGCTGTTTTACCTTTTAAGATAGTTCCTTTTTTGCATTTCGGACACATCAAAGCATCTGAACTTTCTTTTGTTTCGGCTTTTTTATCTATTTTCTTTGGTTCTAATTTCAGTTTGTAATTTTCTTCAAAACGAATTAAACCCTCAACAGTTCCAGAATCTGTTTTAAAACCTTTTATATTTACTGTAGAACCTTTCTGAACCAGTCTTAAATACTGACTTTCCGTAATTTTTTTATCATGAAAAACAAAAGGCAACACAAAATCACAGCCCGATTTATATTCGCTGCAACCAAAAGCCGATTTTCCCTTTAGTATATTTCCTTTTTGACATTTCGGACATGTTTCTGCCGAAATTCCAGCCACTTTCTTTTTCTCTTTTTCTGCTTTTACAACTGGTTTCTGAATCGTTGCAGCATGCGAAATATTGGCATGTTTGGTTTCGCTTCGAACCTCATAAACCAAAGCTTCCACCATATGCTTCATGTTTCTGATAAACGCAGCAGCGGTGAAAGTCCCTTTTTCAATATCTTTCAGCTGTTTTTCCCAAGTTCCAGTAAGTTCTGCCGATTTCACCAATTCATTCTGAATCGTATCAATCAATTGAATTCCCGTTAAAGTTGGTAAAACCTGTTTTTTATTTCGAACAATATACTGGCGCTTGAAAAGTGTTTCAATAATATTTGCTCGAGTTGACGGACGCCCGATTCCGTTTTCTTTCATCAATTCACGTAAATCTTCGTCGTCAACCTGTTTTCCTGCAGTTTCCATGGCGCGCAGTAAAGTCGCTTCTGTAAACTGATTAGGCGGTTTGGTTTCTTTTTGAAGAAAAGATGGTTCATGCGGCCCTTTTTCGCCCACAGTAAAACTCGGCAATAAATCGGGTTCTTTTTCTTTCGCATTCGGATCTTCAAAAACAACGCGGAAACCTTTTTTTAAGATTTCTTTTCCAGTTGCTTTAAAAGTCACATCGGCAGCTTTTCCGATTACGGTTGTATTGGCAACGAGACAATCATCGTAAAAAACGGCAATAAAACGTCTTGTAATAATATCGTAAACCTGCTGCTGATTATGAGGCAGATTGTTTTGAACTCCGGTCGGAATAATCGCATGGTGATCGGTTACTTTTTTATCGTTGAAAACCTTTGGTGATTTTTTGATTTTTTTCTCCAAAACAGGCTGAGTCAACGCTGCATAATTCGTCAATTTCTGCAAAATCCCAGACACTTTCGGATAAATGTCATTCGGTAAAAAAGTAGTATCTACTCTGGGATAAGTGATTACTTTCTGCTCGTACAAAGTCTGTGCAATTTTTAGTGTTTCTTCAGCCGAAAATCCGAATTTCTGGTTGCAATACACCTGTAAACCTGTTAAGTCAAAAAGCTTTGGAGCATATTCGTTTCCGTTCTTTTTATCTACAGAAACAATTTCAAAATCACTTTCTTTTACTTTTGCCGCTACAATTTCTCCATCTTCTTTATTTAAAAAACGGCCTTCTTCATAACTAAAAAGCGTTTCTCTGTACAAAGTCTGCAATTCCCAATAGGGTTGAGGTTTAAAGTTTTCGATTTCCCTAAAACGATCCACAACCATTGCCAGCGTTGGTGTCTGCACGCGCCCGATAGACAAAACTTGTTTGTAACCACCATGCTTTACAGTATACAAACGCGTGGCATTCATACCCAATAACCAGTCGCCAATAGCTCTAGAAAATCCGGCATAATATAAATTATCATAATTGGCTGATGGTTTTAAGTTTTCAAAACCTTCTTTGATTGCTTCTGTTGTAAGCGACGAAATCCACAAACGCTGAATTTCGCCTTTGTAATGCGCCTCGTTCATTACCCAGCGCTGAATCAATTCTCCTTCTTGTCCAGCATCCCCGCAGTTTATAACCACGTCGGCTTTTTCAAAAAGGCTTTTAATAATTTTAAACTGTTTCTGAATTCCTGAATTCTGAACAACTTTGGTTTCAAATTTTTCAGGAAGCATAGGCAGATTGTTCAAATCCCAGCTTTTCCAATGCGGTTTATAATCGTTGGGTTCTTTTAAGGTACATAAATGCCCAAAAGTATAAGTCACGGCGTAGCCATTACCTTCATAATATCCGTCATGTTTGGTATTAGCGCCCAAAACAGATGCGATTTCACGTGCTACACTTGGTTTCTCAGCAATACAGACCTTCATTTTTTCCTTTTCTTATTGAAGAGCGAAAATAACGATTTTTTTTGGAGGGCTAATTATTCAAGAAGATAAGAAAGCAAAGTTTGATTTTTCAGCTAGAAAAATTCCTACTTAGCAGCTCCAAAAGTTCTTAATTTATAAAGTAATAAAAACAGGAATTTTTCTTGTTAATATATTGGTTTTGATTGTTTTTATATGTTATTTTGTCGGAATTTAATTATAATAAATGAATTTTATGAAGACCTATTTTATCATTGAATTTTTGGAGTTAAAAAAAGCAAAGAAAATCTTATTCTTATTTTTTGCTTTAACCTTTTTATTTTCATCATGCAGTAAAGATGATGATACTTCTACTGCGCCAACATTACCAGATAAGGCTGTTGGTAAAGTTACAGGAACGGTAAAAGATGAAAATGCGATTCTTGCTGGCGCTACAATAATTTTAAAACAAACAGGGAAGGAAGATATAAATACAGTTGTTGGAACTGATGGAACTTTTGTCTTCGAAAATATTCCTGCTGGCAATGTTGTTCTTGTTGCTTCTTTTCCGTTATATGCAAGTAAAACTACTCAGATTGTTGTTGAAGCCGGTAAAACAATTGATATACCAATTATTTTGACTGGTGATGATACAACTTTGACACTCATACCAGATGCTAAATTTGAAGAGATACTTATAAAATTAGGATATGATGTTGGTCCTGTTAACGGAAGTGTCCCAACGTATAAAATTGTATCAGTTAAGAATTTAAATTTAAATGATTCTGGTGTAGCGGATTTAACAGGACTTCAGGACTTCAAAGCTTTGGAACGTTTCTCATGTTCTAATATATATGGTACTTCGGTTATAAAATTAACTTCAATAGATGTGTCGAAAAACACAGCATTAAAATTCCTTGATGTTTCATTTAATAAGATAGCTGCTTTAGATATCTCTAAAAATACTGCTTTAGAAAGCTGCGAATTTAGTTCTAATTTAATAACTAATATAGATGTTTCT
Source organism: Flavobacterium sp. LPB0248 (assembly GCF_013388355.1). Taxonomy (GTDB): domain Bacteria; phylum Bacteroidota; class Bacteroidia; order Flavobacteriales; family Flavobacteriaceae; genus Flavobacterium. Next base: position 1,077,015 of record NZ_CP058246.1, on the reverse strand, counting down.
AATAATAAAGCTTTGAAGGTATTATATTGTGACAGAAATCCTCTCAGTACCTTAGACGTTACCAAAAATATAGCATTAACACAGCTATCATTTGGAGTTACTTTAACTTCTGTAGACCTTTCTAAAAATACAGCATTGACAAATTTATATGCTAATGATGGTAAATTAACAAGCTTAGATGTTTCTAAAAATACAGCTTTAGAAGTTTTATGGGTTAATAACAACCAGTTAACTACTTTGGATCTTACTAAAAATACAGCTTTAAAAGATTTAATGTGTCATGAAAATGCTTTAACATCTTTAGATCTGACCACGAATACTGCTTTAACTGGGATTTCATGTTCGGATAATAAATTAACTTCAATCAATATCAGTAAATGTAGCGAGTTAGTGAGAATAACTTGCGGAAATAATATGCTAACAAGTTTAGATGTGAGTAAAAATTCAAAATTAATAGGCTTAAGCATTTCTTATAATAAGATTGCTACTTTAGATCTTTCTAATAATCCTCTAATTGCAACTAAAGGTAGTGATTATCTGTTTTGTGACAATAATCTCTTAAGTACATTAAATTTGAAAAATGGAAGTAATTTAAAATTTACTTATGGAACTTTTAAATCTAATAGTCCTACACTTCAAATAGCGGTAGATGATGTAGATTACGCAAATACAAATTGGAAAAATTTTAAAGACCAAAGCGCAGTTTATGTAAGTTCTTTTCAATAAACTTACTGTTTGGATACTATTTTATGTTTCATCCTGTTAAAATCAAACTAGTGATTTTGACTGATAAACCTTCTAAAAAAGCTGTGAGAATAATTTCTTGCAGTTTTTTTTTAATAATTAAAATAGAAGTATTGTTTTCACAACATAGCCTTTAAAGACATATTCGTTTTTAAAGACTATGTTTTTTTAGTGATAAGAGCTTCTAATTTTATTAAAAAAAATCGTTCAGTAAGTAAAGCGTTATTCAGTTGGAAAAGTTAAATTAAATTCTGGTTTTTTGATGGCAAGTTCTTCGCATTTTTTTTCAAACTCCATTTTATTGAAAGGGCCAAAAACGGGTTTGTCTTGAAAAATGCTTTTTGTTCTTTCAATAATATAATAATGCGTTATGTTTAAATTTATTTTGTCTTTGGAATTCTTTAAAGGTGGATGCTGTTTTGAATAAATATATTTAGAATTGTATCCTGTGGCAAAAACAAAAGCAGGAACTAATATTTCTACTTTTTTCAAAGACCTTGATTGATGTATATCAATCCAAAGAACCTCGTAGTCGTCTACGATGGTTTCGATTTCGTAATCGTGAAAACCAAAACAAGAAGTTAATGTAATAGAGGTTAAAACTGCAAAAACGATTTTTTTCATGAGTTTAAATTCTCTTTTTGTATAATTTATTTTAGATGATTTAAAAACAGATTTGGATAACTTCAGAACCGTTAAGCTATTTATACTTTAAAAATATCAATTCTTTTTATCCAGAAGATTTCCGATTCTAAAAATTGAAGTTTTGTCTTCACTACTTTATCACTTTTGTCCCTTGCATTTTTAGTAACAAATCTTGCTGTAGAATGGCTAAAATCTAAAGTATATTTTTCGTCTAAGTCTGTTTTTTTATCAGACGAAAAAGTAACCAGATTGTCTTTTGCACTCCATTTTCCTTTTCCATACAAGTTGCCTTCTTCTGGATTTCCGCCTTGCATATTGGAATACGAATGAAACTCAAATGTTCCATCTTGATTTAAAGTCAGTTTATATTCAATTTTATGTTTTTCTGTAGAAAGAGAACGAGTGTAATCGCCTGCAAACTGATTAGACTGTGCAAATAAGTTTAATTTTATAATTAAAAGTAAAGCGGTGATTATTAGTTTCATTTTTTTTGGTTTTGAATGGTTTAATAGTTTCATAAAAGAAGCTTTTTCAAAATTAAAGGGTTTCAAACCAAAAACCTTACGTAAAACCGTATTGATAGAATTTTATAATTTTTGCGAGTTTTTTCTTTATTGCTACAAAAAGGCGTATCTTGCCAAAAGATTAAAATCTATACCATAATGGTCACTGCAAATTTTTATTTAGTAAACAGCTGTCTAATGTGCTTAATGTGCACATTATTGTATTTGCATGACGATACTTTCTTAAAAAGCTCAAAAGAGTTTATTCCTTTTGCCCTGTCACAACTCTAGACAGGGGGATTCTTTTGTAATCAATTTTTATTATTCAATCTCATTTTTATTCAGGATATGATATCGTTGAATAGTCGCTTTGCGTACTGTTTACTGTAGAGTTGTATTATATCTTAGAAAAAATGAAACAAACAAGAAAGTCATGTCACAACATATAATTTTAACTACAGGAACCTACGATTTAATTAAAGATCACGTAAGAAGAAAAAAAGTAACTGTACAAGAAGAAGAGCTTTTATTAGGCCAGTTAAAACACGCCACACAAGTATTGCGAAAAAATCTGCCAGAAGATGTAGTTTCAATAGATCGAAAAATTACTTATAAAGACCATATCAATAACGAAGAAAAAACAATTCTTTTAGTTGGTCCAGAAAAAGCGAAAGTCAGTAAAAACAAAATTTCGGTACTTTCAGATGAAGGAATTGCAATGGTGGGTTACAAAGAAGGCGATATTATTGAATGGCCTGCTAAAAAAGGAAATCTTAAATTAGAAATTTTGAAAGTAGAAGAATAATATCAATATTGTCCGTTTTCGTTTTAAAGTCAGTACTAATCCCAAAGGAGTTTTCTTTTGGGATTTTTTTTTGAAATAATAAAACAGCGAAATAATAAGAGAATTACCTCAAAACGACGTTCATTGAAAGCTTAAAATAATTAAATTCGTTCATCCCAATTTAGTTATAACCAATTCTGAATGAGAATGAAACAAGCTGAAACTATAGACGAAGTAATTCTGTTATTGGATCAAATAATAGAAAAGTCAAAAATAGACCAAAGCAATTTAGGTCTATTTGCTATTCTGTATCGCGAAGTGACGGTAAGAGTAAAAGAAGGTATTCTGGCAGGTTCTTTTCAGAACGGTGAACGAATGGAAAAGCTGGATGTTATTTTTGCCAATCGATATTTAAAAGCGTATTATCAATACCAAGCCAAAGAAAAACCGTCTGAATGTTGGGCATTTGCTTTTGAACAAGCCGAAAAGTTCTGGCCGATAGTTTTACAGCATTTACTGCTCGGAATCAACGCTCATATTAACCTCGATTTAGGAATTGCCTCGGCAGAAGTCAGTACAGTCGAAGACATCGAAGATTTAAAAGCCGATTTTGATAAAATAAACTCCATTTTGAGCAATCTCGTTGGCGGTGTCGAAAAATGCTTAATCAAAATTTGGCCTACACTTACGTGGATATTAAAATTTACGGGCAAAGTAGATAATTTCTTTATCGATTTCAGCATGGAAACTGCAAGAAATGGCGCATGGAAATTTGCCAACGAATTTGTCGCAGTTCCAGAAAACGAAAGGGAAGCCTGCACACAATTACGAGATCAGAGAATAACAGAAATCGCCAGATTGGTTTCGAATCCTGGGTATTTTGTAAGCGCTGTTTTTAAATTCATTCGTTTATTCGAAAGAGGAACTGTTGCTCAAAAAATAATCGATATGCAGATTATGGAAGAAAAAAACATGGAATGTATCGTGGCGTGATTTGGGTTTTTAAAAGTTAGATTTTCTACGTCGAAAATATAAAAAGCTGCATGATTTTGCAACTTTTATTTTTTATCATAAACACATTCAAATTCTTGAAATGTTAAAGTGATTTTGTACTTATATTTTTATATTTTTGACTGCATAACCACCCAATCACCCATTAACAAACTAACCATTCTATGAACAACATTACCTCAAAGGCAAGATTGCCTAAAATTTATAATACCGCAGCAATAGTAGCATTTGTATATGCTGGATTAATGCTAGTTTTTTCAGTTTACAAAGATTTCATTTATGTCGACCAAACTTGGCTTCATGGTCTTACAGCTAACGGATTTTCTGTTTTCAGTAATCTAATCTGGATCGGACTTTTGTTAGCGCTTAAAGTTCTTTTGAATAAAACATTGCAATACAATAAAGCAAATTCATTAATAAATGCTTCGTTCATTTTTTTAGGAATAGGAGTTTATTCTGTTGGTGTAATTTTTTTTAAGTCTCTAAAAGTTTATTTTTCTTCAAACGATGTTAATGCGCTGCTCTCCTTTAGTGCAAGTTCTATTTCGAGTGCCATTCTTTTGCTTTTATCCAGTGTGGTCTTGATTGTAATTGATATTATTTTAGGAAACCGTCTTAGAAAAATTGATATTGTTTTAAAAGATTACTTTAAAATCTTAGGTTTTTCCTTTATCGTTTATGCAATCGTTTCGGCGCTTCAAATGGTAAAAGTCATTAACAGCGATATCGTTGTGTTTTTGCCAAAAATAGTTTTGATTGTAGTTTTAGGAAATGTTTTTAAAGAAGTTTCTAAAATGAATCCTGCCGATTTACCGTCTGAACCAGAACCTAAAGTTGCTGCTAATTATGCTCCAGCTAAAACTTTCTCTGAAAATAAAGTTGAAAAAGTAGAGAAAATAAACGTTTCAGATAGAAAGAAAGAAATTGCAGAGCAGGAAATAATTCCAGTTTTTGATATTAACGAATTGGAAAATAAAGAGACCATACTTTCTTATTTTGAAAACCTGTCAAACGATGAAAAAAACAGACTGGGAGTTGTAGTGGCAAAAAAATACAATCAGGATTTGACAGCAGAACAGACAAAGAATCTTATTTTACATTACATCACAGAGAAAAAACTATACGATCATAATCGATTTGCGCCACAATAAAAGGCCATTTTTCTTGTGTTTTCATCTATAAAAAACATCCCAAAAAGCGCTTTCTTTTTGGGATGTTTTTTTTGAATTAAGTATTAAAAATAATCATCAGCATTATAAAACCTCCCAAAAATAGAACTCCAATCATGTGGTTTTTGTTGCTATTATCATCTTTTTTCTGATTACTTCCGCTTGGTGACCAGAAACTTGAAAATGTTCTGAAATCATTGTCATTGGAAAGAGTCCATAAATTGTAACCAAGAAATCTTGCTGAAGCTCCTAAAAACTCCAGAATAATTCGCCCTAATACTATTTGCTCAAGATCCATTTTAAAAGATCTAGTTAATTATTAATCATAGGATTCAAATTCGCATCTTTATTACGCAAATCCAAACCGCCTTCGTAAACCGATTTTAGATTGGTCAAATAAAAATGCCAACCGTTGGAACAGCCCAATCTGATAAATTTTTTCGAATTATCATCTGTCGGAATGTTATGATGACGAAGTTCTACGATTGTATATCCATTTTCTTCACTCAATTTTATATCTACAAGACACGTTCCTTCAAACGTAAACTGCAGTTGGTCTTTTCCGTTGGCAGAAGTGATTTTTCCTTTCATGGCATCATCATACAAATACCAAAGCCATTCGTAAGCATTGCCTCCCGAAACATTTTGATTTTTGCTGATTGGTTCCAGATTTGCATCAAAAAAAGATACTTTTTCTAGAAACCATTTTTCCAATTCGTTCGCAATGGTCCAAGCATTGTAAATGTCGCTAAGTGGCGCTTTAACAGCTATTTTTTTGGAGAAAGAAGTCCAGTCGAAGTTTTCCATGATTTGATTTTTTTAATGATTAACGAATTTGCTTATTCAATTTCTATATATTCCGATTTTCCTTTTTCGTTTCCATTATTGAGCCATTCCCAATCCAAAGCTAATTTTATTTTTCCGTTTTCGGTTAGTGAAATTTGCGCCAATGCTTTTCCTGCTTTCAATTCATTGTCAGTTGTTAAGCATTGATACAGCATGTTTAATTTATCATTGCTTAATTCAGCAATAATTTTTCCGTATTTTATGGTTCCGCCAAAATAATCGGCAGTAACAAGATTGTTGTCTTGTTTGTAGTTGAAAACAGTTTCTGTATTTACTTGTCCGTTTTCCGAATTCTGAATAAGCGCAAATCTTTTGTTATCGAAATTGAATTTGGTCATTTTGTTTTTTGATTAAATAGATTTATTTGGGTATGAACTCAGCTTGCTAAAACCTGTTTTTTGGAATCGTTTGTTAGTGCAATTACTAATGCGATTCCGCAGAAAAGTAAAGCAATAATGGCACGTACAATCTCATTTCCGCCACCAACAGTTGGGTTTGCAACAGCATCTTGAATGTGGAAGAAAAGTACAAAAAGTAAAAGCATTAAAGCCAAAAGAAGCGAAATAGGTTTTATCCAAAGTTTAAAAATAATCGAAATGCCCGAACAAATAAGCGCAATGCCTACAAAATAAGTCCAAAACATAGTTCCTGGCAACCATTTCGGAACCATTGTAGACACAAACTCAGCAAAAAGAAAATGGCTTAAACCAAACAAAAGCATTAAAAGCGAATAGAAAATTCGCCCAACTGGAATAAGTTTTTCTAGAAATTTGTCGAATTTGCTTTCGCTTTTATTCGCACTATAGGAACCCGCCAATACAAACGCTCCACCGCTATACGTTAGTTCTTCAATAGCATTGATCCAAATTTGTGTGGCGTTGGTTTTATCGGTATTAAAAATGAAAATAAACGGAAGATGAGAAACAATAAAAGCGGCAAGAAAAGCAAAACCTAAATAAAGACAGACTTTTCTGGTATCGATAAATGTAATGGTAACGATTCCCGAAATAATAATTCCAGCTAATATTAAAACGATACTGGTAAGGATATAAAAAACAGGATATTGATGCGCCCAAGCGGGAAAAGGTGATAAAATTTCAGATCGAAAATCTTTGATAATAAGCTGATGCACTCCTAAAGCAATAATGCCAATACCGTAAAATAAACGGCCGAGTTTAATAAGTTCTTTCATTAATAGTGGTTTTAGATAGTAAATTTGTTTTTGGTGTAACCAAATATATAAATTTATTGCTAAAATACTGATTTAATGATGGTTGGTTTTTGTCTATCCGTACAGTTTTGTCATTTCGACGTAAGGAGAAATCTTCGCAAGTAGCTCCACAAAGGTTTTCCGCATTGTAACCACACAGTATTGTCATTTCGACGTAAGGAGAAATCTTCGTAAGTAACTCCACAAAGGTTTTCCACAAAGTTCTGTCATTTCGAGGAACGAGACTCGAGCGCTAGCGAACTGGCGAAGCAAATCACACGAGAAATTCCGCAAAGCATACTTGCCAATCTTTGTAGAGTTACTTACGAAGATTTCTCGTTCCTCGAAATGACAAAACTAGAAGGAAATAAAATGAGAAAATAGACTTCCTACTTAAATTGCGTTCACGAGCGAGACGCTCGCGCCACCTCAGGATTTCACTAAATAACTTCTTCAAGTTTATAAACTTCTCCCCAGTTATTTAGTAAGCGGCTATCATAAATGTTAAAAGGAATAATTGAACTATCTTTTTCGGTAGACAATCCGGTAAATGTCCAAAACAAATCCTCAAACGTACAAACTAAATATCCTCTATCATTAAATGAGTAATCTCCAACAATCTTATAATTTAGTAAATGTTCAATATCGTGTTCATCCATAGGACGAAAGGCATCAACGACCTTTTTTGTTAGCTCAACTTTACCATTCTTAAAAAACTCCAGTTGATTTTGGTAGATTATACAAAAAAACAAACCACCCGCATGAAGATCTGTATCTGCGATTAAACTTGACTGATACTTTTTGTTAATTTCTATTTTCATTAGTACATTATTCATGAGTGTATTCCATTTGTGAAGATTTCGTGCACGAGCGATACGCTCGCGTTAGCGGAGAAGTAAAAATAAAAAAAATACGCAAATAGCTTTTGATACTTTTTGCGTATTTTGTTTTATACATTAATTAGAAAAACTATTTCATAATTGTTTTGAGTTGTAATTTAAAACCTTCCAATTTAATTAAATAATATGTGGAAAATAACAATACCCATCCCATGAAAGTTAGAAATAAATTGGTTAATGAGCTTCCTGTAAATTGTAAATATTGACATAAAAAACCAAAGAATAATAGCAGGATAAAATTATACAGGATCGCATTTTTTAAACTCATTTTGATACAGCCTGTTAAAAAATTCCAATTTTCAAGATGATCCGTAATAATAATTTTTGAAGGATTAGATAAATCAATTACCACATTTTGAGAAAACTCAAGAGTTACAGTTATAGTACTATTTCTCAATTTGTATTTATAATTGAATTTCTCTAATATTTCTACCGTTTTATTTAACTCGATATTTATCATTATTGCTCGTTTTTTATTTTTTAAAGATTTATAGATTCTTCCTCGTATGGAACAGATTCATAAGGTATTGCTTCATTAACAAATAGTGAGCAAATCCCTCCTGCGATTAATGACATTGGACCACCGTAAACAAACATTAAAGCTCCCATTGTATCAGCAATAATTGCTTTTGATCCTGGTTGGTTATTTGTTTTTTTTGTTGGATTGCTTTTAGAAGTCCAATATTGATTTGAACTTTTCAAAACATTTTCAAATACTATTAATTCATTTTGCTCATTTACTGTTAATGGATTATTTGTTTTCGATAAATAATTGGCTTTCTTGAAATTTTCAATTGCAACCATACATTGGTTATAATTCATATCATTTTCAATTATGTTGTCAACCAAACTACCTAAACGTTTTGATACTTTATTAGAAGCATATAATTCCTCTTTTTTTGAATTCCAAAAAGAATAAATGTCAAATTTTTTTGGATCAATGCCCTGAAATGCAAGCTTTACCTCATTTGTATCCATATTTTTGAATTGATCTGGATATTTTATTTTAAGCTCAGCCAACATTTCGTCTATTATCAGACCAGTTGTTTTTCCATCAATTCCTTTATATTTTTTATAGTATAAATCTAATGCTTCATTATGATAAAAACCATAATCAGTTAAAGGAATCTCAATCTTTTCTTTGGAATACGAATCTTTGGAATCTTGTTCTTTTGAACAACTTACAAATAAGGCATTTGCTGAAACAGCTACGAGTAAAAAAATAATTCTTTTCATTTTTATTGATATTAAAGTTAATACAATTGAAATGCTTCCTAATTCTATTTGGATATAGAATTTCTGTGAAGCAAATGGAGAATTAAATTTTTATTTTGGAAGATTCTTTTTGCGTCTGAAGTGGTATTGGCGCTAATCGTTTAATAGAATTGAATCGTTTTAATTCTGAAAGAGGATTGTAAAAGTAAGTAAAAGATTACTATTATGCAAATTAAATATACTTAAGGTTTATTAATACTTTCCGATATTGCGGATTTGCAATCCGGATTGCAGGTTCGCGCTATTAGAATTTTTTATTGAACGAATTTGTATTTGTATCGATTAACTTGTTGTAAATTAGTTGTTTGGTTTTGTTATCATGAACAAAAATATCAGACATTATAACCCAATTTTCAAAGAGAATGCAGTTTTACTTAGTTATATTAGAAATACGATTAGAGAAACTGCAGAAGAACTTCATATTGATGCAAAACAACTTTCTAAATGGCGTAAAATTTATGAAAAATTTGGAAAAGGAAGCTTCCCAGGTCTAGGAAATAAAAGAGTTTATTATGAAAATAAGAAAATCTACGAATTAGAAAAGGAGCTTTCAGAATCCGAACTTAGATTAGAAATACTAGAAAAAGGATTGAAATACATGCATCAAGGTAAACACGTACTATGTAATTTCATACATCAAAATAGAGATAAATATCCTTTATACAAAATGTACGAAGTTTTAGGCGCTTCTCATTCCACCTACAATTTATGGACAAAACAGCCTTTTTCGAAAACAGAAACTCGCGTCTATTTCCTGAAAAAAGAAATAAGTTCTATATTTTTTCAATTCGAACAATATAAAGGAGCAATATTGATTACGAGAGAACTACAGAGTCGTGGATTTCAAATTTCTAAAGGACAAGTATCATTTTGGATGAAAGAGCTTGGTTTGCGAAGTAAAGTAAAAAAGAAATTTATCGCTACAACCAATTCAAAACATAATTCATGTATTGCTCCAAATATTTTAAACAGACATTTTAAAGTAGATAAACCTTCCAAGGTATGGGTTTCAGATATAACTTATATTCGGATTGATAGAAGGTTTTCATATCTCACTGTTGTCATGGACTTGTATGATAGAAAAGTAATAGGATGGCATTTGAGTTTTGGACTTTCTACCAAGGTTACGACTTTACCCGCTTTTGAAAAAGCAATAGTTAATCGTTCAGTTTCAGAAGGATTAATATTTCATTCTGACAAAGGAATTCAGTATGCAAATAAGTTGTTTACTGATAAATTAATTGAACATAATTGTAAACCAAGTATGAGTAGAACAGGCGACAGTTATGATAATGCTGTTGTGGAAAGTTTTTTTAATACATTAAAGAGAGAAGCAATTTATAAACAGACAAAATTACTAACAACACGCGAGATGAAAATAGTAATATTTGATTATATAGAAAACTGGTATAATAAGAAAAGAATACATTCCAGTCTTAATTATAAGACAATTGAGGAGTTTAATAATGTTAACTATGAAAAAGAGGAGAATACATTATAATCGAGATTTCAAGTTAAAAGCTATTCAACTAAGCTATGAAAATAGAAGTGTAACTCGGACGGCAAAAGATTTACAAATAAGTCTAAAATCTTTGTCTTTGTGGCGAAATATTTTAAAAAAGAATGGAGATATAAGTTTTCCTGGTAAAGGGAATCCAATTTTAAGTTCTAATGACAAAAAGATTAAAGTGCTTAAAAAAAAGATTAAGAATATAAATCTAAAGTTTGAAATTATTGCAAATGCTAGGGAATTTATTGTTTGTGGGAAACTTTGTATTTTTCAATTTATTGCAGAAAATGAAAGCAATTATTCTAAAGAATTAATGTGCAAAACATTAGGTACAAACACAGTAAGTTATAGAGCATGGAAAAAAAGTTCCCTCACAGAAAAGCAAAAACGTAAAATTATTTTAAAAAATAAGATAAACTCCATTTTTGTCGCTTCAAGAGAAACCTATGGATGCTATCGAATTGCTGTAGAACTTGAAAAATGTGGATTTTTAATATCGCCTATTACAGTACTAAGATATATGAGAGAATTAGGAATATACGTTTCAATTAAAAAAAACAATCAAGCTATTAGAAAAACAGAAATTACAAATCTTTAATCAATTCACTTGGATGAATTTTTAAAGCTTGTGCAATTTTAAACAAAGTGCTTACTTTCATTTCTTGTGAGCCTTTTATATATTTTCTTAGACTTTCAACATCCATTTCTGCATCATGAGCAACCTCTCGTCGCTTGAATTTCTTTTCTTCAATTATATCTTTTATCTTGATTCCTAGGTCTTTTACAACTTCTGGAATTTCACTTTTTCTTTCTCTTTTCATGGAAATGAAATTACAAGTAATCCATTGTTTTTAAGTGAATGTAAAAAAGGGGTTGTATGTGACTGATTTTTTATATATTTGTTTAAAATTGTAAAACAAATCTTATATGGAAATAGAGACACAAAATAAAGAAAGAGCCGAAGAATTGTTAGAGTTAATAAATAAAGGAAGATATTTTACCAAACTAAAACCAGTGCCAAAAGAAACCAACTCGTTTACAATACCGCTAAAAGTATCTTCTTATAACGAATTAAATCTAATGGTTTCAGATTTGCTAAAAGCAAGTATTATTTTGCTTAATCCAGATGCAAACGGTTTGTCGAGTTTTACAAAAGACAATAATGTCAATGTTATGACTTTGCTTGAAATTGCCTTGCAGTTATTGCCTGAGGAGGAAATGGAGTTGTTGGATGATTTGTGTAAATTTCATCTAGAATATTGATATAAAAAGAAGAAGTGCAAAGTCAGAGACATTTGCGTAGCTTTTCAGTTGAATTTTTCGGAGAACTGGGTATAAAAAAAGCTACATGATTTATTGTAGCTTTTTTATTTTGGTAATTTGGAATGTGTCTTATTATTTTTGTGGTGTATTTTTCATTTTTGTTCTTTCTCAAATTTTCCGAGAAATAAATTTGTGTCTTGCATTTCTTTTAATTCATCAATACTAAATTTAGCACCAATTTTTTCATTATATATTTTGTTAAAATCCTCGAAAGTGTCAATATTACCATAATTAGATAACCATTCTTCGAATTCTTGAATACTTAAAATTAATAAATCAGAATAATGAGATATAATTTCAGGAAATCTGGAGACAACAATATATTTATGGTTTTCAGAGATATTATAAATATTATGCAAAGTTTTTAAGTGATTAGCTCTACGAATAACTTTTTTTTCCCAAGCATCTTGTAGATATTGAAGATGTTTATTGGTTTTTGAAACATCTTTGAAATATATATCCATTGGTAAAGCATGATTTTTTGCTTCTACAAGTAAATATTTTCCACTTGAATGTTTAAATAAAATATCGATATCTCCAATTTGGTCCTTTCCTTCAAATAAATCTAATTCTCTATCAACTTCTGTGTAATCAAATTTAGTGGCAATCATGGCAATTTTATCTAAAAAAGAAGAAGCTTGTCTGGCAATATATTCATTTTTTATACTTGGAGATTCAATTAGTGAGTAATGGATGTTTGTGAATAGGCTATCTAAAATTAGCTCTGGAGAAATAACTAAAATGTTATTTTTTGCTATAAAAGGTTGACGAGTAAGTTGATGATATTTAAGTTCTTTTGGATTGAAATTATCTAAATCTAACGTTAATCTTTTTAAAACTTTTTCAAATTCTATATCGAAAGATTGAAGAAAATCAGATTTATTGATAAGGTAACATTTGGCATAATTTATAAATGTATTAAGTGATTTAACTTCTACATTTCCATTTTCAAGTATATCGAATTTTTTTTGATTTTCTGTTATTTTATTAGTAACAATATTAAGTGACTCGTTAATGAAATTTATGAAATCATCTAAAGAAACTCCTATTTCTTTATGAAATAAATCACTGAAAGGGAAATATTCATCTTTGAAGTTTTTTAAGAGATTATCTTTGTCCTTTTTTGAATTTTTTTTGATATTATTATCTTCATCTATCCTTATGTAATAATCGAATAGTTTTTTGACGTTTTCATCTGTTTTCGCTTTAGACATATCAATTCTTATATAGCGATTTCTTTCACCAGAAACTTCTATATCAAATAATTTAACTAACGCTTCACTTTCATATTTAGAATTTACTAATGTTGCTTGTTTTATTAGGAATTGAACCAAGTCTAAATTGAGGTATGGTATTTCTTCTTTAGTCGTAACAATATTCCAATTCCCGTATTTTGCTGCTAATGAAGTAAGATACTTTAATGATTCTTCGAGTGTGTTACTATAAGCACTCAAAACATTTGGATTGATATTCTTAGCATTTGGGAAATGTTGTAAAAGCCTTGTCCAATGTAATTGATATATAAAATAAAGAAGTTCCAAAATACTGCAATCCTTAGCTGCGACGCATAATTTTTCAATATCGTTATCAATCTCTAATGAGAGTTTTTTTAAAGCTTTTTCTTTATCTGTCATGTGTTTTTTTTATTGAAATTTTTAATAAATACAGGATTTTATAATTGCTCCCATCTTTTACAGAATGATTATATGGACAAGACAATCGAACCAACTTTTTTAAACTAAATTCAATGAATTTTTAAAATTTTGTAAATGATTTTTATCGTTAATTTGCGTAAGAACTTCACCTCCTCTTTCAAATAATAATATAAAATCATCATCAATTAATTTTTCAAAAAATGTAAAATAATCATGAACGTGATTATTAAATCTCATGTCAAATAATGTATCTATCGAAAACCTTATTTCTTTTTTTGGATTTGGCATTATTATATTCTTCTTCTTTTAAGTTTATCTGAAAATATTGTTTTTTGAAATATTTTATAAATTATTTCAGTTGTACCATATCCTCCTAATTCGATTTGTAAATTTTCATTTTCGTGAAAATATTGTAAATATAAAGTGCCTGAGCCTTTATAAAAATCAAGAAATAGGTAAGTAGTATAGTCGTATATTCCTAAGTAAGCAAATTCATTTAATATTGAAATATTATGTTTTGTGCATTCTCCCGTTTCAGTTTCATATCCTGACATTTCAAATCGTCGATGTTCTTTGTAAAAATCTTCTATATCAACTTTTCTTAATTGGTCTTCTATATTGTTATTGAAAGAAAGTGTTTTTCTTATAAAATCAAAAACTTCTTCTTTTGATTTCGATTGTAATTTTTCGATTGTCATTATATTTTTGTTTTTAATTAATATTTTTCAAAATTTTAAAAAAAGGTATTAAGTCTTCAAGAAAGAATTTGCACTTTATGGATAAGAATCTCGCTCGTAAATAATATCAGTACCAGAGAAATTATTGCCTTATAATTATTTACGTATTTTAAGAATTTTATTCGATTTCACAAACAAACTTATAAACTGCACTCATAACCGTTCCAGGCATAACTTTATCGTTATAAGAATCAATGTAGATTTTCTGAAGTACTTTTCCATTTCTATCATAGATAACTCCGTCAGAGGTAGAATATCTTTTCTCGGTACAATCTAATTTATAAAATTGCACACTAGAGTCGCCACCTGTTTTAATTAATTGACCTTTTTTATTTTTACCTGTTTTAGTTGGGTTAATCATTTTTAGCCAAAACTCTTTTGTTCCATCATTATCTTTTTCAAAATAAAGATATATTTCAGTTCCATCTTTTGCAGAAGTTACATACTGAAATTCATCATTTTGAGAAAATGATCTGCTATAAACTATAAAAAGTAAAATAGTAAATAATATTTTTTTCATATCCTTGATTTAAAAAACAAACATCGTATTTATTCTAAAATAAGAACCAAGTAAATTCACCTGATTTAATCTCCTATTTTATATTCTTGAATATCTTGAGAGTTATCGTCGAAGGTTTGAATAATTTCAAGCTTGTTGTCTTTTTCGACAAAAGTTATTTTCTCATCATATTTTGAATCCCTCCATCTTCCGTCAATGTTTGCCCAAAGAATTTTATTTCCATCGATCTTTATTTTATAATCAAATTTCTGATGATCAGATTTTCTAATGTAAGACACGAAATATAATTCGTCTTTTTTCCTCACTTTAATTATTTTTGATGATTGCCCCATAATAGAAGCCATTGTATAGCGAGCAATATCTTCATAAGTAAAGTTCTTTAAAGTTATTTCTTCCTTTTCTTTAATTTTTGGAATTTCAGTTTCAACTGTTAAATTGGTTTTAGTTTGTTCTTTCTGATTACAGCTAAAAATTAAAATAAGAAACAGGCAACATGTTAGTGATTTCATATGTAATTCAATTTTGTTTTTATGTAAAATTTATTTGCTAAAAGTAATTGCATTATATTCAATTACATTACGGAAAACCGTAAACGTAATTATGAAAACCAAAGCCCTAGCCCTGATAGAAGCGGTATCCTTTTTAGGTAAACGAAAAAGATCTTATTAAACCGCAAACTTTTTGCCGAAAAAGATATTAGTCCCGATAGCTATCGGGACAGGAAACAGCTCCTAAAAACCATCACAATTCCACTAAATATTCAACTTAAAATGTCCAAAAAACGAACACTAGAATTTTCGATAAAAATTTTGTAATTTTGCCGTCCAATAAAAGGAATTAGAAAATGTTAGATAGACTTCAATATGTAAAGCAGCGTTTCGATGAGATTTCGGATTTGATTATTCAGCCGGATGTTATTTCTGATCAAAAACGTTATAAGCAGCTTAACCAAGAATATAAAGGGATAAAAGCGCTTGTTGAAAAGAGAGAAGAGTACATCATAGTTTTAGCAAACATCGACGAAGCAAACGAAATTATTGCTGACGGAAGTGATGCTGAAATGGTGGAAATGGCCAAAATGCAATTGGATGAAGCAAAAGAACGTCTGCCAGAATTGGAGGAGGAAATCAAATTTATGCTTATTCCTAAAGATCCTGAAGACGCGAAAAACGTAATGGTGGAGATCCGCGCCGGAACGGGTGGAGACGAAGCGAGTATTTTTGCTGGTGACTTGTTTAGAATGTACACAAAATATTGCGAATCTATGGGATGGAGATCATCTGTTGTAGATATGAACGAGGGTACTTCTGGAGGTTTCAAAGAGGTTATTTTTGAGGTTACTGGAGAAGATGTATACGGAACTTTGAAGTTTGAAGCGGGTGTTCACCGTGTACAGCGTGTTCCGCAGACAGAAACTCAAGGTCGTGTGCATACATCGGCTGCAACGGTTATGGTTTTGCCAGAAGCAGAGGAGTTTGATGTTCAGGTAGATATGAATGATGTTCGTGTCGATTTCTTCTGTTCGTCTGGACCTGGAGGACAATCGGTAAATACAACGAAATCGGCTGTACGTTTAACGCACATTCCAACAGGATTGGTGGCGCAATGTCAGGATGAGAAATCGCAACATAAGAATAAAGATAAAGCTTTGATGGTATTACGTTCTCGTTTGTACGAAATGGAATTGGCCAAAAAGCAGGAAGAAGATGCTAAAAAACGTAGTTCTCAGGTAAGTTCTGGAGACCGTTCGGCAAAAATCCGTACGTATAACTATGCGCAAGGTCGTGTAACCGATCACCGTATTGGTTTAACGCTTTACGATTTAGGAAACATCATGAATGGTGATATTCAGAAAATCGTTTCTGAGCTTCAGTTAGTTAATAATATGGAGAAATTGAAGGAAGCTTCTGAGGTGTACTAATTGTACACAGGTTCGAAGTGACAGAGATGCAAAGGTTCAGAGGTTTTTCTCTGGAGTGATTTATATAAACAGAAAAGCCAAACTTATGTTTGGCTTTTCTGTTTTTGATTATAAAGAAAAAATTGCAAATTTTTTCAAAACCTCTGAACCTTTGCATCTCTGCTACTTTGAACCTAAAAAGAAAGAACCTTCTTTCTTTTTATATCGTTCTTATAATCTTATACTTTCATCGAAAAAACTTAACATACATATCATTTGTTAAATTTTTTATTACTGTTTTTTGTTTCATATTTGTCATGCTAAAAAACAACCAACTAACATTAATTTATGAAGAAAACTTTACTCTTATTCTGCTTCTTTGGAAGCTTTTTTTATGCGCAGTCACAATCGTATTTCGGATTCAGGGATGATAATTATGCTGGGATTCAGAGTGCTATATTTAATCCGTCAAATATTGTTGAGTCGAAGTATCGCGCCGATGTGACGCTTTTCTCAGCAAGCGGAACGGGACAAAATGATTTGTACGGAATCAATATTTTAGACGCATTAGACGGCGATTATGATTTGGCAACTGATGCAAGTAAAAATTTAAAATCGAACAACAGAGGAAATTTTAATGTCGATATTCTCGGACCTTCTTTTATGATGAATATCACGCCTTTGCATAGTGTGGCGCTTTTTACACGAGTGCGAAGCGTTACGAATCTCGTTGGCATAAACGGGCAGCTTATTGATGAGGTGAACAAAGATGTGGATGCTTCGAATAGTTTTTTAATTAGTGGCGGGAATCCGAATAGTGTTACCAATTCTTGGGCGGAGATAGGAGCGAGTTATGCAACGGTTCTGTTGGATCGTGACGATCATTTTGTAAAAGGCGGTATTACTTTAAAATACTTAATGGCGGGAGTAAACGGCTACATTAACGGAAGTGATTTGAGTGTAGCGTTCAATAAAAACAATGCAAATCCTGCTATGAGCGAATATCTTTCGACAGGAACTATTAGAACTGCCGCTAGTTACGATTATGCAAATGGCGATGATCCGAAGTTTGATGCGGCTTCGGCTGGAGTAGGTGTCGATTTAGGTTTTACATACGAATACCGCACCAACTGTCATACGTGCGAAGGGAACCGCTATAAGTTTAAAGCGGCGGCTTCTGTAACCGATATTGGAAAAGTAAATTATAAAAACATAATCGAAAACACTTATAATATTACAGGAAAAGTGACGCAGCAAGATATTGACGATGCTGATGATATTTTTGAATTTTTCGATTCAAACTACACTAAAATCTCTTCTAAAAAAGGAGTAAAAGCAAATCTTCCAACGGCTTTACACACCAATTTTGACTGGAATATCGATCAGCGTTTTTATTTAAATCTAAGCGGTGATTTCAGCCTTGTAGATGCCAAAAAAGTAAACGGAACTGCAATCGCCAATTCGGTTACTTTTACGCCTAGATATGAAACGAGACAATTCAGTTTCTATGTTTCTGTAACGTACATGCAATACAGCGGAACAACAATCGGAGCAGGTTTTAGAGCTGGCCCAATTTTTATTGGCTCAGGAACTCTTTTCTCCAGTCTATTCTCAAACAATACAAAAGGCTGTAATATTTATGCCGGTCTGAAAATACCGATTTATCAAGATTATCGATAGAAAAAGGGGCAAAGGTTCAGAGTTGCAAAGGTACAGAGGTTTTAAAAAAAAAGGTTCAGAGATACAAAGCTTTTAAACTTTGCATCTCTGAACCTTTGTAACTTTGCGCCTTTAAAAAAAAGCTATATCCCTAAAAATACTCTCGTATATTCAAAACATTTATATAGATTCGAGTAAACGTATACACCATTTTTTATTACTATTTCGCTAAACTTTTCCATAATAATTAAATTAAGTTAGACAAATTACTCTCTAGACGGTTCGTATTGTGATGATTCTTCATCTTCAGAAGATTCATTATGAGGTTTCGAAACCAGATTGGTTACAATAAGCTGAACGACAGAACCCAAGATTCCTTTGAACATCGAATCGCCTTTTCCGACAATAAATCTTTTTGCCAGATAACCAATTCCGATACTAATTGCCGACTGAGCGATATGACTTTTAAAACCTACAGTTTCGTTAATTTCCTCCACTGTATTTCTAATTAGATTAATAGGTTTTAAATTGTTCTTAATCTCGTCGATTTCATCTTTTATGTCACACCATTCTTTATCTTGGCGAACTTCTAATTCCTCAATTCTTTGATTTAACTGATCAATATTGTAAATGGCTTCCATAGTCTTTTATGTTTATTAATAATTAAATCAGTTTTTTGTTTCTTTCAGAATACTGGAGATAATTGTATTTCCAATTGGCGTTTTTATCAGTTTATGATGTGATTTTACCACAATAATTACGACGATTAAATAGAATAGCGCCATGATAAAAAAGCCATAATAGTACTCTCCAAGTTCTTTACCAATCCATAAACTAATACCAATGTTTAGGAACAAAGTAAAAAATGCAACAACAATACCAATCGCTACCTTAGATGCCAACGATGATACACCATCGGCAACAGAACACACTGTTTTTAGTTTAAGTAATTCTAAACTTGTTTTAGCATAGGTCTCTGCTTTCTCATAAAGATTTAAATTCTCGTTTGTTGTTGCATTTGGTTCCATGATATAAGGTTTTATGGTTTGAAAATTTCACTAATTAATACTTGCGATTAATAGTTTGATTTTACTGTTTTAACATCGTCTTTCAGCGTGTTGTAATCTTCTTTAACTTGGTTAAGTTTAGATTTTCCTTCTTCGATAATTTCTTTACCGTTTGAAGAGATTGTATTTACGATGCCATCAAATTTTGATTTCAGGTTATCTCCGTAATCTTTTGATTTATCTTTGATTTTTTTTCTTGTGTTTGATCCTTTGTCTGGTGCAAATAAAACACCTATGAATGCTCCCGCCGCTGCGGCTCCTAAAATTCCTAAAATTGTGCTACTAGTTTTCATAATAATTAATTTAATGGATTAATATTTAATAATTTGTTGATTTAATAAATTGTGATTTTTAAACTTCTCGACCTTTAATAAGTCGAAGCAATACGGCAATGATGGCAATTACCAACAGAATATGGATAATACTTCCGAAACTGTAAACAAAGAACCCTAAGGCCCAAAGTATCACCAGAATCACTGCGATTGTATATAATAAATTTGACATGGTTTTTTATTTTAGCGGTTAATAATCAATTCTCGTTTAGTTTAACTTATAAGAAAGGTATAATGTAAGGTTGCTGTTTTTTGCATCAGGAAATGTGTATGTCGTTCCTGCAACCGTTCTTTCTTTACCCACAGTCGTTAAACCATAATTGTAACGCAATCCTACGCTAATTGGGTTAAAATCAACTCCAACACCTGCAGAAAGACCAGCGTCAAATTTGTTTAGATCATCTGTGTCAATATCTTGGTCAAAATCAACAGTACCGTTTCCGCTTACTTTAGAACTTACTAGATAAGAAGCATAACCACCGGCGTGAATGTTAAAGTTTTTTGTAACATTAACTCGCACTAAAAGTGGAAGCTCGATATAATTAAGTCTAAATTTTGCATCCCCACTTGCAAAAGCGTTGTTGTATTCTAATTTTGCCCCTTTTGTGGTAAACAAAAGTTCTGGCTGAATGGCTACAAAATCTGAAATAGGAAGTGTAGCATAAACCCCGGCGTTAAAACCGTATAAAACATTGTTGTCATCTACATTGTCTCCACTACCGTAAAGGTTAGACATATTGAATCCTCCTTTTACACCGTATTCGGTATTTACATTATTGTCCTGAGCGTGCAGCATTCCAAATGAAGCTGATAAAAAAAGTGTTAAGGCGCATAAAAAATTGGCTTGTAATTTCATAGTAAAAAATTTAGTTAATAGATAGATAATAGGCGTTTATACATTTTGTCTTTTTATTCGTTCAGTCTCTCGTAAGAGTCTGTATTGTTGTGGCAAAAAGCGAAGAACCAGTTCGAGAATTTCTTTGTCGTTTGTTTCTCTAGAAATTGCTTCGAGTAACTCAATTTGGTTACATATCGCATCTGTCATAGCATTTAAATAAATGCTGTTAAAATCGTAACCATTGGCATCAATGAGGTTGTACAGGTCTCGTTTGTGCGTGGCATTTATTTCAGTAATGACAATGAGCTTCGATGTGGCCATTTTGGTTATCGCTTCCAGTAATTGACTCTCTTGAACTTCTATTCTTTTGCTTAATTCCTGAACAATTACATCTGAACTTTTTTGTTGTGCAATTTGACTTTTTGAAATAATAGACTTACTCACATTCGCCGTAGATATAAAAAAGAAAACCTCTGTTTCTTCTCTGTCATTTTTTGCAAAAGCTTGGTTCTTCAAAGTATTTTCGATCGGATTAATTTTTCTGCAAGAGGTGATGCATAGAATTAAAAAGAATGAAAAAAGAACTCTAAAAATTGAAGCTTTTAAGGGGGGAATTGCTTTCATTATTACTTCCTAAAGTATTACATTACAAAGATGCTAACGAATGAAAGATTTTACTTTACAGCATAAAAAAGAAACGTTATATAATTCCCATAATGGATTTATATAACGCTTTTTATGTGTTTTTTAAATGAAGTTTAATCGGGCAGAAACACCGTAAATACTGAACCTTTTCCTAAAGTGCTATCGGCAATTATGTGACCTTTGTGGTTCTCTACAATCTTCTTGCAGATCGCTAATCCGATTCCGGTTCCAGGATAATCTGTTTTAGAATGAAGACGCTGAAAAAGAATAAAAATGGTTTCTTTAAACTGAGGGTCAAATCCCATTCCGTTATCTGTAAAAGTAATTTTATGAAATTTCTTTATAGACTGTTCTAATATTTCTGGATATTCTGATGAACTAACTTTTTCGCTTGAAATAGAAATCTGAGGTTCAGTATCGGGCTGGCTGTATTTTAATGAATTTCCAATTAAATTGATAAACAGCTGTTCTATCTGATATGGAATCACAGAAAGCTTTGGAAGTTTTCCAATTCGCTGAATAACGGCTTTCTTTTCTTCGATAATTTCTGCCAATTCAGATTCGGCATTATCTAGAAGTTCATTAAGATTCATTTTAATGAATTCCTTTTTGGTAGTATTGGTTCTAGAAAACAAAAGAAGGTCGTCTATTAAAACACGCATTCTTTTTGCCGAACTTTCTATTTTGGAAATGTAATTTTTTCCGCTTTCAGACATCACTTCTTTATCTGCGCTGGAAACTCTAGAAATAAAAGTCTGTATTTTTCTAAGCGGTTCTTGTAAATCGTGACTTGCAACGTGGTTGAAAGAAGCCAATTCTTTATTGCTTTTCTCCAGTTCTTTATTTCGTTCCTGAAGTTCGATATTCAAAAGATGTTCGTCTGTAATGTCAAAATTAATTCCAAGCAAGATTTTACTTCCCTGCTGATCCGTAACCAGTTTTCCTGTTGTTTTAAAATAACGGACTTCAAAATCTGGACGTACAATTTTATAATACACAAACGGAAGATGTTTCTTTTCTATAATTCCGTCAATTGCTTTTGCAACAGATTCTTTATCGTCTGGATGAACATATTTTATAAGTGTAGCTTTGTTTGGCGCAAAAGATCTCGGTTCGAGACCTAATAATCGGAATTGGTTGTCTGAAAAATCAATTTTATCAGAATCCAAATCCCATTGCCAAGTGCTGAATTTACCAATATTTTCAGACTCAGAAATTAAACCTGTAGAAATTAAAAGTTTTTTATTGAATACTTTCAAGCGTTCAAAATCGCGGCTAATTTGACGATATGCCAATAAAATAAAACTCAAAGCCACAAGAAATAAGGAAATGGAAAAAAGCGGACTCAAAGAAATTTCCGAATCGTAAATTTTTAGCCTTTTCTTTAGAAAGTCTTTCTCAATGTCATTCATTTCATCCACTTTAAAACGGATGTTTTCCATTAAAATACGACCGCCAAACATATGATTGTCCAGCTTTCTTTTGTCGTATGTTTTAGGATCGCTATATTTTAGACAGTTTTCAAAAGAAACAAAACGTTGGGTAATGAGTTTGAAAAGTTTCTGGAGATTATCCTGCTGTTTCGGATTATCGGCAGTGAGCTTTTTTAAAGTGATAAACGAAGTGTTTACCTTGTCTCGGGAATAAATATACGGAGTTAAAAAACGGGCATTGCGCGTAATAATATACCCGCGCTGGCCCGTTTCTGCATCTTTTATAGCCGACATTAAGCGTTCGAGCTGAATGTTGATTTCGTAAGTATGCATAACCAGTTTGCTCGATTCATTCAAGTCCTGGTTATGTTTGTAAGCAATTGAAGAAAGGAATAACAGAATGAAAACTGCGATTACAAAAATAACTCTCAAAGAGTTTGAAGAATTAAAATTTGGTATCCACTTCATTATTGGAATGCTTTTATTTTAGTCGAAGCAAAAAATTATCACGGTTTAAACCAGAAGTATGATAATGCCAGTTTACAGTCACGACTTCATTAATTATTTTTTTTAACGTATTGAAATCGCTTGGCTTTTTGATGTAAATATTGGCGCCTTGAATAAAGGTATCTTCGATATCCTCTTCTGAAGAAGAAGTAGAATAGATCGCAATGATTATATCTTTTAAATGATCCGTTTTTTTGATTTCAATCAAACATTCTTTACCTGTTTTCTTAGGCATGTTTAAATCTAGAAACAAAATATCTGGAAGTTTATTGTTTGTGTCCATTAAATGATCCATAAGCTGCATCCCGTCGTGAACAAAATTTACATTCGTTTGTATCTTTATTTCTTCAAAAGCATCTTTAAAGAAAAGACGGTCATCTTCATCGTCATCGGCCAATAAAATGTGTAATGCGTTTTTTTGCATTTTAATGTGGTATTTGGGTTTTTATTTTAAATTTTCTCTTCGTTTCTTAATAATTCTCTGAAAAGCAGATGGAGTAATACCAGTTGTGTTTTTAAACTGAGTACTCAAATGCGCAACACTCGAATAATTAAGTAAAAAAGCAATTTCAGTCAAACTCATTTCGTTAATGATAATAAGCTGTTTTGCTCTTTCAATTTTCTGTAAAATAATAAAGTTTTCTATAGAAGAATAAGTTACTTCTGAGAAAACATTAGATAAATATCCGTAACTGTGGTTTAGCTTTTCTGCCAAAAATACAGAACTTTTATAATTATTGCTGTCGTCCATAAATACAAGTTCGATAATCGCATCTTTGATTTTTTGGACTAATACACTTTTTTGATTTTCAACTACTTCAAAACCACACGGAGCCAATTTAGTTTTTAAATTGTCTAGCGCTTCGGCATCAAGATTGTCTTCAATCTCAATTTCGCCAAATCCTAGAGTTGTAAAATTTACATTGTTTTGTTCCAGATTTTGTTTCAAATAAAGAGAGCAAATAGTATTAATGTCGAACTTTATAAATAGTTTCATTTTATAGAAATTTGGTTAAAGATACTTAATTTATTTGGTGTTTTTGCTTTTAATTAGCACAGAATTACGTCAAAATACGATTTTAAAATAAAATTTTCAAAAAAATACCGTCTAATATTTTTACTAGACGGTATTTCCCTGATTGAGTTGTAAGGATTTACAATTCTGACAGGATTTGATGAAATTCCTCTTTTGTTTTTCCCAATTTCTGCTGAAGTCTTCCGTACATTTCGTCTTCTTTTCCTTCAGCAAACATCAAATCATCATCTGTTAGTGTTGCAAACTTTTGTTTCAGTTTACCTTTCAGCTCATTCCAGTTTCCTTTTATTTCAGTAGTATTCATGATATCTCTTTTTTTGTATTTTATTGTATTGTAAAATTGCAAATTCTAAATCAGGTTTATGTTACATTTATTTTCCCGACTGTTGCATAATTTTCATTTTAATAGAGAATGAAAATCAATTCATAACTCAAAATTACGCCTGATATCTTCTTAATATCCAAGCCATTTTTTCATGTTCTTGCAGTAATCCTGTCACAAAATCGGCTGAGCCTGCATCGTTGGTTTCGTTTTCAAAAACCGGAATATAATCTCTAAATTCTGTTACCAGCTGTTCGTGATTTTCTAGAAGTTCAGATAACATATCTTTTTGTGAAGCGTATTCTTTTGGAGATTCTTTTAAAGTCGAATTATCAATAAACTCCTTCATTGTTCCAATTGTTTTTTCTCCCAGCTGATTAATGCGTTCTGCAACTTCATCGATTTGAGCTTCAAGAATGCGGTATTGCTCTTCAAACAATTTGTGCAGTTCCATAAAACTGTTTCCAGAAATGTTCCAGTGAAATTTTCTTGTTTTTACATACAAAGTCATTTCATTGGATAAAATCGTAGCCAGTATAGAAGCGCTCTTTTTTAAGTTTTTTGGTGTAATTCCGATATTTGGGCTCATAATTGTCTTTTTAATGGTTTATTTCAAAGTTACTTTTGATTCTAATTTTTCTCTTACACAATTTTTGATAGATGTTATAGGAATTCAATGTTACTTAAATAATTAAGAATAAAACATGATAGATGTCAACTCTAAGAGAAGCCGTAGCGCTTACGAGAAAAGGGCTTCGACTCCGCTCAGCCTGGGAAGAACAGACATTCAACAGTTGCCATCAACCATCAACGACAAACGATTAACAATAAACCATCAACCATTAACTCATAAAAATTATTATTTGTAATTTTGCCGCACAAGCAAAAAAGAATATGACAACACAACAACTACACGAACAAATTCTTCAAAAAAAATCATTTTTATGCGTTGGATTAGATCCAGATCTAACTAAAATGCCAGCACATTTATTAGAAACAGAAGATCCTATTTTCGAATTTAATAAAGCAATTATTGATGCCACACACGATCTGACTGTTGGCTACAAACCCAATACGGCATTTTTTGAAGCTTACGGAATAAAAGGATGGATGTCTTTGCAAAAAACAATCAATTATATCAACGAAAATTATCCTGACATTTTTACGATTGCCGATGCAAAACGTGGAGATATTGGGAATACTTCGAGCATGTACGCCAAAGCTTTTTTTGAAGACTTGAATTTTGACAGTGTAACCGTTGCTCCTTATATGGGAAAAGATTCTGTAGAACCTTTCTTAGCTTTCGAAAACAAGCATACAATTATGTTAGCTTTGACTTCAAATGAAGGTGCTTTCGATTTTCAGACTTTAAATACAAACGGAAAGGAATTATACAAACAGGTTCTAGAAATTTCTAAAACTTGGAAAAACAGCGAAAACTTAATGTACGTTGTTGGCGCAACCAAAGCAGAATATTTTACTGAAATTAGAAAAATTGTTCCAGACAGTTTCTTATTGGTGCCTGGAATTGGCGCTCAAGGCGGAAGTCTGTTTGAAGTTTGCAAATATGGAATGAATGATAAAGTTGGTCTTTTGGTAAATTCTGCAAGAGCGATTATCTATGCATCAAAAGGAACCGATTTCGCTGAAAAGGCTAGAGAAGAGGCTTTGAAAGTACAGAAAGAAATGGCTGAGATTATTAGTTTAAAGTTTCAGGTTTAAAGTTTCAGGTTGCTTTACTTTGAGCATAATTTTTTAACGCAAAGTGCGCTAAGTTTTTTCGCAAAGTACACAAAGAAGTTATTCGCAATCTTGTAAAAGTTTTTTAAGTTCTCAAAGAAGAATGTAAGCTTTACTTTATCTAAGCTTTGAGAACTTAAAAAAAAAAATTTAAAAATTATAAGCCTTCGCGAACTCTGCGAAAAAACTTAGCGCACTTTGCGTTAAATTTCACATTCCAATAAACCAGAAACATGAAACAAATAAAAGACCAGCTTGGTACTATTCATTCTTTTGAAACAGCTCCAAAACGTATTATTTCGCTTGTTCCTTCACAAACTGAATTATTGTATGATTTAGGTTTGGAAGAAAAAATTATCGGAATTACGAAGTTTTGTGTTCATCCGTTTCATTTTAAATCTACCAAAAAAATTGTTGGTGGAACGAAGAAAATTCACTTCGAAAAAATAAAACTTTTAGAGCCAGATATTATTATCTGCAACAAAGAAGAAAACACGCCTGAAATTGTAGAACAGTTAAGTGCAATTTGTCCAGTTTGGGTTACAAATATTGTTTCTATTGAAGATAATTTCCAGATGATTTCAGATTTCGGACAATTATTTAATTGCAGAACCGAGGCGCAGAAATGGAACAACAAATTGGCTTTTGCATTAAGCGATTTCAAAAATTATATCCAGGATATAAAAGAAAAGAAAGCAGCCTATTTTATTTGGAAAAATCCATACATGGTTGCAGGAAATGATACTTATATAAATGAGTTGCTAAAACTCAATCATTTTAAAAATATCTACGAAGACAAAGGCCGTTATCCCGAAATTGAATTAAAGAAAATGCGTTTAGAAGGAGATCCAGATATTGTATTTCTTTCATCAGAACCTTATCCTTTTAAAGAAGAAGATGCTTTCGAAATCGGAAGATTTACGCATCACGCCAAAACCATTTTTGTTGATGGCGAAATGTTCTCTTGGCATGGTAGCAGGTTATTAAAAGCTTTCGCTTATTTTAAATTACTGCACGAAAGATTGAAGAATTAGTTTTGTTTTAGGTTTTCAAGTTTCAAGTTTCAAGTTTCAGGTTTCAAGTTTAACGCAAAGAGCGCAATCCCGTTGGCTATCGGGAACGCAAAGTTCGCAAAGTTTTTAGACAAAGCTTTGCGAACTTTGCGCTTTATATAAAGCTTAATAAATGAAAAAACTTTGTGCTCTTTGCGTTAAAATTATGTTCAAAGTAAAGCAACCTGAAACCTGAAACCTGAAACTTGAAACTTGAAACCTGAAACCTGAAACCTGAAACAAATAAAACTTTAACCAAAAAAAAAAATGCCGACATCTCGAAGACGTCGGCATCATTTAACTAACCAAAACCAAAATAATAAATAACCAGTTTATTACATTACAAATGTCCGACATATATCAAACTTATGCTGTTAAGGTCTTGTTATTACTTTGTTGGATATAAGTTAATGTTTAAAAGATTGTATTTTTTAACCGTAAAGAGCACAATCCTGATAGCTATTAGGAACACAAAGTTCGCAAAGGTTTTTAGGCAAAGCTTTGTGAACTTTGCGTTTTATATAAAGCTTAATAAATGAAAAAACTTTGCGCTCTTTGTGGTAAAATTATGTTCAAAGTAAAGCAACTTGAAACCAAGAAAACCTGAAACCTGAAACTAAACTTATATAAAAAAAGAATGCCGGCATCTCGAAGAAGCCGGCATCATTTAACTAACCAAAACCAAAATAATAAATAACCAGTTTATTACATTACAAATGTCCGATATATATCAATCTTATGCTGTTAAGGTTTTGTTATTACTTTGTTGACCATACGTTAAGATTTGTCAAATCGCTGTTTTGAGCATTCAGTATCATAAAATAATCTTTAGTTATTAAAATATAATAACAATCAATTTTACTTATGAATATGCTAAGGATAAGTTTGTATATTTGATAAAACGTTAAAAATCAGCAAAATGGAATCAAACAAAAAATTAACAACTGCAACCGGAACTCCCGTTCCAGACAATCAAAACATTCAAACAGCTGGCCCTCGTGGACCTGTTTTATTACAAGATTTTTGGTTCTTAGAAAAGATGGCACATTTTGACCGAGAAGTGATTCCGGAAAGAAGAATGCATGCCAAAGGTTCTGGAGCCTACGGAACTTTTACTGTTACACACGATATTACCAAATATTCAAAAGCAGACTTGTTTTCTGAAATTGGAAAAAAGACAGAAATGTTTGTGCGTTTTTCAACTGTTGCAGGAGAAAGAGGTGCTGCTGACGCCGAAAGAGATATACGCGGTTTCGCTATGAAATTTTATACAAATGAAGGAAATTGGGATTTGGTTGGAAATAATACGCCTGTTTTCTTTTTCCGTGATCCAATGAAATTTCCAGATTTGAACCATGCTGTAAAACGCGATCCAAAAACCAATTTAAGAAGTGCTGATAATAATTGGGATTTTTGGACTTTATTGCCAGAAGCTCTTCATCAAGTTACAATTGTAATGAGTGACCGAGGAATTCCGAGATCGTATAGAGAAATGCACGGTTTCGGAAGTCATACTTTTAGCTTTATTAATGCGAAAAACGAAAGACATTGGGTAAAATTCCATTTAGTTTCGCAACAGGGAATCGAAAATTTATCTGATGAAGAAGCTGCTAAGTTAGTAGGAGGAGATAGAGAAAGTCATCAAAGGGATTTGTTTAATGCAATCGAAGAAGGCAATTTCCCGAAATGGAAAATGTTTGTTCAGATTATGTCAGAAGAGCAGGCGAGAACTTATCGTTTTCATCCATTTGATTTAACTAAAGTTTGGTTAAAAGGAGATTTTCCGCTAATTCCAGTTGGAGAATTTGAATTGAATAAAAATCCAGAAAATTATTTTGCCGAAGTAGAGCAAGCGGCTTTTAATCCAGCTCACGTAGTTCCAGGAATTGGTTTCTCTCCAGATAAAATGCTTCAAGGACGTTTGTTTTCTTACGGAGATGCTCACCGTTATCGTTTAGGAGTAAACAATTACCAGATTCCAGTAAACGCTTCTAGATGTCCGTATAACAGTTTCCACAGAGACGGAGCAATGCGTGTCGACGGAAATTATGGTGGAAGAAAACACTACGAACCAAACAGTTTCGGCGAATGGCAAGATCAGCCAGAAGTAAAAGAACCGCCGTTGGCAATTTACGGCGATGCTTACGCACATAATTTTAGAGAAGATGATAGCGATTATTTCACTCAGCCCGGACTTTTGTTCCGTTTATTGACCGATGAGAAGAAACAGCTTTTGTTTAAAAACACAGCGGGGCAAGTAGGAGGAGCACAGAAATTTATTCAGGTCCGTCATATTAGAAACTGCTATCAAGCCGATCCAGCATACGGAGAAGGCGTAGCAAACGCTCTAGGAATGACAATGGCCGAAGTTAATGCTTTTGATGATCCTAGATTGGCGATTAAAGCAAGGTGAGGTTCTAAGTTTCTGAGATGCTAAGATTCTAAGTTGCCAACTTTTGAGCTTATGATCGATAAATAATAAACCCGACAGATTTTTAAAATCTGTCGGGTTTGCTATATAAAAAACTTAGTATCTTAGAAACTCAGAACCTTAGCATCTTAAAAATTAAGAAAAAACCACCGTCTTATTGCTATAAACCATTGTTTTTCTTTCAGCGTGCAGTTTAATGGCTCTTGCCAAAACGATGCGTTCCAAATCACGGCCTTTCATGATAAAATCTTCTACAGAGTGAATATGAGAAACTCTTGCGATATCTTGTTCAATAATCGGACCTTCGTCTAATTCTTCGGTAACATAATGGCTTGTTGCGCCAATAATTTTCACACCACGTTTAAAAGCCGAATGATACGGTTTTGCACCTGGAAAAGCAGGTAAAAACGAATGGTGGATATTGATGATTTTATTTTCGTAAAGCGAAATTAATTTTGGCGTCACAATTTGCATGTAACGCGCCAAAACGATAAAGTTGATTTGGTATCTTTTTAAAAGCTCAATTTGTCTTGCTTCGCCTTCTTCTTTGTTGTCTTTTGTAAAAGGAACATAGTGAAACGGAATATCAAAACGTTCTGCAATCGAACGCAAATCATTATGATTGCTGATAATCACGGGAATTTCAACGCCTAATTCATCTGCACTGTAACGTCCTAAAATGTCAAATAAACAATGATCATACTTAGAAACAAATAGGGCCATTTTAGGTTTTTGTTCCAGATTGTACAAATCCCAAGACATTCCAAATTTTACAGCAAGAGTTTTATCAAAGTCTTCTTTAAAACTTTCAACCGTGATAGTCGAATTTTCGAATTCGCATTCCAGACGCATAAAAAATACATTTTGCTCTACATCCACGTGTTGGTCGATATAGGTAATATTTCCTCCTACCTTAGCAATAAAAGTAGTGACTGAAGCAATAATATTCTTTTGATCTTTACAGTGAATGAGTATGGTAATTTTTTGCATTTTAGTTTATTTTTGGTTAGTTGCAAAGATGCTAAGACATTTAGTTTTTTAGCTTAGACACTTAGTGTCTTAGAAGCTTAGCAACTTTAGAATTATTTTCCATCTTGCATTGCAAAAACCTTTTGTAACAAAGGCGTCGTTCTTGCAGAAATATCGTTTCTGATTACTTTTTCTTCAACAGCAATCATTTTAAAAACACCAGACAAAGCTTGATTGGTTGTATAATCAGTTAAATCTGGATTTACTTTTTTAACTAGCGGAATAGTATTGTATTTGTTTATAATTTTTGTCCAGACAGCATCGGCACCTACTTTTTCGAAAGAGCTTTTAATTACTGGATTAAATTTGGCATATAATGCAGTTGTTGTACTGCCTTGTAAATAATTGGTTGCGGCATTATCACTTCCTAAAAGAATGTTTTTAGCATCTGTAAACGTCATGTTTTTTACTGCTGTAACAAAAATTGGAGTTGCTTCTTTTACTGCATCTTCTGCAGCACGGTTCAGCATTTTGATTCCTTCATCTGCAAGAGAGCTTAAACCTACTTTACGCAATGTTGCATCTACTTTTTGTAATTCTTCGGGCATTAAAATTTTTACAGCTTCGTTTTTGTAAAATCCGTCTACAGCAGTTAGTTTACTTACTTGTTGCGTGATTCCTTTATTTAAAGCTTCTTTTAATCCAGAAGCAATGTCAACAGTTCCCGAACTTGGAAGCTGAGATGCGATTTGAGGCAATTGATTTAAAGTCTGTTGTACCTGTGCGCAAGAAGTAAGCGAAAATGTAACGGCTAATAGTAAAATCTTTTTCATTTGGGGTTTTTATTTAAGTTTCAAAAATACTACTTATTCAAAAACAACGCCACAATTTTATTAAGGGTGAAGAAAGATTTTGTTTGATAATTAACAACAGATTACTATTTGTTTATTTGGGACTTTTTATGAGTATAATAATAAAACAAAGAAAATTATTTACTTTTTCAGAAGATCTATTTTCTCATTTGTTTTTTCAATATAAACAGACATTTCACGGTATTTCCATTTACCTCTTTTTTCGCCAACAATAAATAAAGTTCCCTTGCCTTTTGGACCTTTCAATGGTACTTGTACATCGCAGGTTCGTACATCATTGTGTGAAGTGACCGTTCCAGAAACCATTCCGTCTGTTTCGACGGGAGAACCGAGTTTTTCCACCACGAGTTTATTATTCTCTACAGCAATCATAGATTCTTTATAGGCTTCAGAATCTTTAAGAACCGAAGTTACTTCATAGAAAATTCCGCCAATAAATAAAGCCGCTAATATGATAAGAGTTAAACATCCGCTGGGAATAAACCATTTCCAGTTTCGGTTTAGCCAGCTTTGTTTTTGTACTAACTCATTAGAATCGTCCATAAATCAATTTTTTAGGTGAATGACATAGCTAAAATAAGGATAATTTCTTGTTTATTTTATAATTTTTTAATGGAAAGTATTGATGTTCAGTTTTCTAGAATATTTTGATTTTCTAGTAATTGGAATAAAAAAAATCATCTCATAAATGTACAAGATGATTTTCAGGAAAGCCTTTCGGACTTTAATTAGTATGATAATTTAGATTGAGGCTTATATAGAGTTGTTGGAATTTAAATCTTTCAGTATAGTTTCAGTATAATTTTTTCCGCCTTTCATTAAATAAAAGAACGATTTTGCTACATAAATTGG
This sequence comes from Flavobacterium sp. LPB0248, assembly GCF_013388355.1. Lineage (GTDB taxonomy): Bacteria > Bacteroidota > Bacteroidia > Flavobacteriales > Flavobacteriaceae > Flavobacterium. Next base: position 1,044,529 of record NZ_CP058246.1, on the reverse strand, counting down.
AGTATACGGAAAACTTCGCCAGCTTGCGGAAAGGTTCAAAAAAAAGTGTTTCAGGGCATATTTAAATGTGCCTTCATCGGGACGGATGAAATAGATGTTTGGTTCTTTGATTCTTTTTACCATTTCAGAAATAATAAAAGGAAACATAATAAATTTCCCTCCTTGCTGAATTAAAACGTTTATTTCAAACATCGTAAGTCCTTCAATATTATTTGTTTTCATAAGAGTTTATTTTTTAAACATTTATAAAAAAAATGGGGCCGAATTATAGTTGCAAAAAAATAAATATTCTAGTAATTCTACTGCCTCAAAAAGATTTAATAATAATACTTTAAGATATATTTTAAATATATTAACCAAACAAAAAAGAGAGAATTTATCAAACCAGATTTGATAAATTCTCTCTCTGAATTATTGGCATAAATTATTGAATTTCAGTTGTAGTGTCGGGAAGCGTTTCACGATTTAAATTGGCATCTTTTTCGTAAACATCTTGAAAGAATCCTATTTCGCCATTTTCATTTACCAATGAAGTAAAATAAGTGATGAAAATTGGTACTTTTTTAGACAGCTTAAAACTGTTTTCTGTTTTACCAGCCATTGCTTTATCAATTTTTGCCTGATTCCATTCTGGATAATCTTTCAGCATGGCAACAGCAAGTTCTTTAGCCATTTTGACATTAATACATCCGTGGCTGAAAGTTCTTTTTTCAAAATCGAATAAAGTTTTAGATGGCGTATCGTGCATGTAAATATCATCAGAATTTGGAAACATAAATTTTACCAATCCTAAAGAATTATCTGGTCCTGGTTTTTGTCTTACTTGTCCGTTTACCATTTCCATGTTTTTCGCTGCTAGATAATTAGGATCTTCAGCCATTTTAGATTTCAACTCATTTTGCACTATACTTTGAGGTACTGTCCAATATGGGCTAAAAACAATTCGATCAATTTCTCCATTAAAAATGGTTGTTTTGGTTAAAGGTGCGCCAACAAATACGGGTGAAGTCAAAACTATTTTTCCGTTCTTAACATAAAACAATTCATAAGAAGGAACATTTACCAAAACATATTCATCACTGGCTGCAATTTTGGCCGAAATCTCACGACATCTTTCCATGTTAAGTTTTAATGTCGCTACTTTATCTTCAAGCGAAATATTCATTTCGTTAATATGCTCTTCTGCCAAAATATAATTAGGTTTAAATCCGTTACGGACTTTATATTTCATTACAGCGTCCATCAATTCACGATCGTAAATATCGCTTTTAGAATCTGTTTTTAAATCGCCTAACAAATACAAACGAGTTCTAACTTGCGCAATAGTGTTTGAAACTGCATCAGGACGCAACTCTTTATAAGGAGTTTCTGCCGGAACAATAGGTTTGTATTTGCTAGATTTTTCTAATCTTTTGTATTTTTTTAGAGCATCTTGCAATTTGTAATACTGGTCAAATTCTACTTTTTCATTTGATGCAACTGATGTTGTTTCTGCCTCTTCTAATGTGCTGTAGTTTAAGAAATCTTTCAGCATGCTATCATAAGCTAATTTTTTCTTGTCAGCATTATTTTTTTTAGTGTACACTATATATAATGAACTCAAAAGCATATCTGCATCAGTTTTAGAAAGAGTGCTTTTATCTGATGAAGTATCAAATAATTGGTCTATTTCTTTTTGATAAGGAATAATCAAATCATCTGTTTTTTTTGCTTTTTCGTACAAAACAGAACCAAACTCGTTGATTTCGTTTTCATCAAACCAGATAGATCCAAGAGTTCTGTTTTTATACAAAGACATGACATCTGATTTATATTTTTTTAAATCCGAATATCTTTTAAAGAAGTCGTTCGAGATTTCGTCTACATCATTTTGATTGTGGTAAACGGTTAAATGATTTGAAGCTTTTTTATAGGTAAGATTGTTTTTTTCAATACTGTTAAAAGAAAATACAAAAAAACTCAAACTTAAAATGACGGTGAATGAATATAATGTTTTCATTTTTTTAATTTTTACGTTATTACTTTTCTACGTAAGTTTTAGGTAAAAATTTGGGGCTTTTCTACACTGCTAAATTACTATTAGAGAGCTCGAAACATGTTTCCTGATTTTATTTAAATGTTGCGAAATTGCCATGTCTTTAAGCTTTCTTTAACTTATATCAATTAGTAGCAAGAATTGTTACCTTTATATTGAAGAAAAAATATTTTCTTTTTTATTAACATAATGTTATTTGACTGATCAAATATTAAAATAATTTGTACATTGGTCGCTTAAAATTATCATATTCATAAAATGGAACAACAAATACCATATATTCCTAAAAATAAAGTAAGAATTGTCACTGCTGCTTCACTTTTTGATGGTCATGATGCTGCCATCAATATTATGCGTCGTATTATTCAGTCAACAGGGGTTGAAGTAATTCATCTTGGTCATGACCGAAGTGTAGAAGAAGTGGTAAATACCGCTATTCAGGAAGATGCCAATGCTATTGCAATGACTTCATACCAAGGTGGTCACAACGAATACTTTAAATATATGTATGATTTGCTTCGCGAAAAAGGAGCAGGACACATTAAAATCTTCGGAGGTGGAGGTGGTGTAATTCTTCCTAGCGAAATTTCAGAATTACATGAATATGGTATTACAAGAATTTATTCTCCAGACGATGGACGTTCTTTAGGACTTCAAGGAATGATTAACGATTTGGTTCAACGTGCTGATTTTCCTATTGGAGATAAACTGAACGGAGAAATCGATCATATCGAAAATAAAATTCCAACGGCAATTGCACGTTTAATTTCTGCAGCCGAAAACTTCCCAGAAATTGCAAAACCAGTTTTTGATAAAATTCATGAAAGCAATGCCACTTCAAAAATTCCAGTTTTAGGAATTACAGGAACAGGTGGTGCAGGAAAATCTTCTTTGGTGGACGAATTAGTTCGCCGTTTTTTAATTGATTTTCCAGAAAAAACAATCGGATTAATTTCTGTCGATCCTTCTAAGAGAAAAACAGGAGGAGCGCTTTTAGGAGATAGAATCCGTATGAATGCCATTAATAATCCTCGTGTTTATATGCGTTCGCTGGCTACACGTCAATCCAATTTGGCTTTATCTAAATATGTAGCCGAAGCGATTCAGGTTTTAAAAGCTGCAAAATACGATTTGATTATTTTGGAAACTTCAGGAATTGGTCAGTCTGATACCGAGATTATGGATCATTCTGATGTATCCTTATATGTAATGACGCCAGAATTTGGAGCGGCAACACAATTAGAAAAAATCGACATGCTTGATTTTGCCGATTTAGTGGCTTTAAACAAATTTGATAAACGTGGCGCTTTAGACGCTTTACGCGATGTAAAAAAACAATATCAAAGAAACCATAATCTTTGGGATAAAAGCCCAGACGAAATGCCAGTTTTCGGAACGATTGCTTCGCAGTTTAATGATCCGGGAATGAACACGCTTTACAAAGCGATTATGGACAAAGTGGTTGAAAAAACGGCTTCAGATTTGAAATCGACTTTTGAAATCACAAAAGAAATGAGCGAGAAAATCTTCGTGATTCCGCCACACAGAACGCGTTATTTATCTGAAATTGCAGAGAATAACAGATCTTATGATGAAACAGCTATTTCGCAGCAAAAAGTAGCTCAGAAATTATACGGAATTTTCAAAACCATAGAATCGGTTTCTGGAAAAGTGCCGCAAATTACTAAAGCTGGAATTGAAGATTCTTCTGTTTTACCTAGTGGAATTGCAGAACATGATGAAAACAGAATCTTTTTAAATCTTTTACTGAATCAATTCGATAAAGTAAAAATGGATTTAGATCCGTACAATTGGGAAATTATCCTGAATTGGGACGAAAAAGTAGCCAAATACAAAAATCCAGTTTACTCGTTTAAAGTTCGTGATAAAGAAATCAAGATTGCAACACATTCTGAAAGTTTATCGCATTTACAGATTCCGAAAATTGCTTTGCCTAAATATGAAGGTTGGGGCGATATTCTGCGTTGGAATTTACAGGAAAATGTTCCTGGAGAATTTCCTTTTGCTTCAGGATTGTATCCGTTTAAACGTGAAGGCGAAGATCCGTCAAGAATGTTTGCAGGCGAGGGCGGACCAGAAAGAACCAACAAACGTTTTCATTATGTGAGTGCAGGAATGCCTGCAAAACGTCTTTCGACTGCTTTTGATAGTGTAACTTTATACGGAAACGATCCAGATTTGCGTCCCGATATTTATGGAAAAATCGGAAATGCAGGAGTTTCAATCTGCTGTTTGGATGATGCTAAAAAACTATATTCAGGTTTCGATTTGGTTCATGCTTTAACTTCGGTAAGTATGACCATTAACGGGCCTGCGCCAATGCTGTTAGGTTTCTTTATGAATGCGGCAATCGATCAGCAATGTGAGATTTACATCAAAGCCAATGAATTAGAAAAAGAAGTTGAAGCGAAAATCAATAAACTATATAAAGACAAAGGAATCGAAAGACCAAGATACCAAGGTGAACTTCCTGCCGGAAACAACGGTTTGGGATTAATGCTTTTGGGTGTTACGGGAGATCAGGTTTTACCTTTGGAGGTTTATAACGAGATAAAAGTAAAAACTTTAGCTCAAGTTCGTGGAACGGTTCAGGCCGATATTTTAAAAGAAGATCAGGCGCAGAATACTTGTATTTTCTCAACCGAATTTGCTTTGAGATTAATGGGTGACGTTCAGGAATATTTTATTACTAAAAACGTTCGTAATTTCTATTCGGTTTCAATTTCAGGATATCATATTGCCGAGGCAGGAGCAAACCCAATTACACAATTGGCGTTTACGCTTTCAAATGGTTTCACTTACGTGGAATATTATTTGAGCCGAGGCATGAACATCAACGATTTTGGACCAAATTTATCGTTCTTCTTCTCAAACGGAGTAGATCCAGAATATTCAGTAATTGGTCGTGTGGCGCGTAAAATTTGGGCAAAAGCCATGAAAAACAAATACGGAGCCAACGAAAGAGCACAAATGCTGAAATATCATATTCAGACTTCTGGGCGTTCGTTACACGCGCAGGAAATTGATTTCAACGATATTAGAACGACTTTACAGGCTTTATACGCGATTTACGACAACTGTAATTCATTGCATACAAACGCTTACGACGAAGCGATTACAACACCAACAGAAGAATCGGTTCGTAGAGCGATGGCAATTCAGTTGATTATTAATAAAGAATTAGGTTTAGCGAAAAACGAAAACCCAATTCAAGGTTCGTTCATCATCGAAGAATTAACTGATTTGGTTGAAGCTGCAGTTCTTCAGGAATTCGACAGAATTACAGAAAGAGGAGGAGTTCTAGGTGCAATGGAAACGATGTACCAAAGATCTAAAATTCAGGAAGAAAGTTTGTATTACGAAACTTTAAAACACAACGGCGATTTCCCAATTGTGGGTGTAAATACGTTCTTGAGTTCAAAAGGTTCGCCAACGGTAATTCCGGCTGAGGTTATTCGCGCAACCGAAGAAGAAAAACAATATCAGATTACGATGCTGGATAACTTGCACAATTTCCACGAAGCAAAAGTAAACGAGCATTTAAATACGTTACAGCAAGCCGCTATTAAAAACGAAAACTTATTCGACCACTTAATGGAAGCTACAAAGGTTTGTTCTTTAGGTCAGATTACTTCGGCGTTGTTTGAAGTAGGTGGGCAGTATAGAAGGAATATGTAAGGATTATCATTTATAAATTTTAAAGAAAACCTCTCAGAAATGGGAGGTTTTTTTGTTGAAATTGTTTGGAATTGAGGAAAACCGTAAATTATTCGGTAATTTATTTTATTAATTTGACACAAAAAGATTAACCAAAAAAGACTGAAATGTAGAAATATTATTATGTTTGAATAACATTGAAATTTTATAATAAAAAAATAATACTAATCGATTAAAAAACTCAAAAATAAATGTCAACATTAACAATAGACCTTAATCAAGAATACAAAATTAAGATTGAAAAAGGTAATGAATTTTATAAATCAATATTTAAAGAAGTTTATATAGATGCATCAAAAAATGTAGTAGAAATTATTAAGCAATCTGAAAAAGGCATAACATATGATGATTATAATAATATTATTGCATTTACTGGAGAGAGAGGAAAAGGTAAATCGTCGTCAATGATATCTTTCAACGATGCTTTGGTAAATAAAAATGATGAAAATCATAAGGATTTTTTTGATGGCAGAAATTTAGGCAAAAATTTGTTGAGTGAATCTTTTGAAAATATTAGAAAAAATAAATTTGCAAGTATTGATATTATTGATCCTTCTCTTTTTAGAGGAAATGAAAGCTTGTTTGAAATTATTTTAGCTAAAATGTTTTTCAAATTTCAAGATAATATAAAAAAAACAGATTCTAAAGTTACAGATGAGATTAGACGGACATTAATAAAGCACTTTCAAAGTGTTTTTGAGAACCTCCAAATTATTAATTCTGATCGTAAAGATTTATACAAACTTGAAACTATTGAGGCCTTAAGTAAATTAGCTACAAGTAGTAATTTAAGAGATTCGTTTAAAAGACTTGTTGATTATTATTTGGAGTTTTTTGAAAAAAAAGATCTTTTGATTATTGCAATTGATGATTTCGATTTAAATATAAATGGCATTTATCAAATGTTAGAAGATATTCGTCAATTTTTGATCCAAAGAAACATAATAATTTTAACAGCATTTAAGAAAGAACAAATCATTCAGTCATTAAAAAACTCAATGTTTGAAAAAGAAAAAAATCTTTCGGAAGAAGAGGTTAGAAATAGAGCTTCTAAATATTTTGAAAAATTATTTCCTCATAAACACTTAGTGTATTTACCTAACATAAATGAAATTGGAAATAATGATATAAGTGATATTGATGAAAAAAACGAAATTACAATCAAATCTGAAAATTTTGATGAAACCTTTAAATTAAAGACTAAAGAAAATCTCGTTGATATTGTAAAAATGTTCTTGAATAAAAGACTAGATCTCTTTCTTTTAAATTATAGCTTTAAGCAAAATTTTTTAATACCTACAACACTCAGAGAAACAATAGAGTTATTAAATACAGCAAATTATTTAAAATTCGATAAAATTGATCAATTGCTAGTCTTTGAAAAATATCTTATTGAAAAGATAATTAATAGCTTAAGACCTGACTATGTAGACTTTTTTATGTCTTTTAAGGATATAAATAAGAATTTAATAAAAATTGGAATCTTTAAAAAATTATATGAACTTCTTGAAAATGAGGATAAGGAGCTTTTTAAGGAATTATATGTTATTAATAATCCAAATAATATTAGTTTGGGTGATGTTTTATCCATTATCGAAAAGTACGGTGAGAAAACTTCAGTACTTGATAAAGATAGATTAATTTTTATTGATTATCTCCTAGCATATTTTTCCGTTGAATGCCTGATTATTGAACAAGATTTATCAACCAAATTTATTTATAATGGAATTATTCAAAAATTTAGAAAAGAGAACAATAAGTATAGAAGAGACTTTTTTGAGTTTAATTATGGACTGAATCAATTGTTTGATAAAAAAAGAAATGATAAAACTATTTTTTTACATAGTTTTATTAACTCTTATGGTAAGACAGACAACACCATAAATAAGCAAAAATCATCTACTTTGTTTTTTAAATTAGATTCAGGCTTTAGTCATGGTACATTTACACCTTTTGCAATTTTTACAAATTTTAAATATTTAAAAGCTAATTTGTCAGATAAAATATTTAATGACGTTTCTGAAGAATTTAAAAATGATATACTCAAATATGATGATATATTTATAGAATACGTTTTAAATGATCCTCTTTTTGCTTACGAATTTGTTAATACAGTAAGTGAGTATTCTTATGAGTATAAAGATAAAATTGAAGATGAGTTTTTAGGGGCTTATGAATTTATTTATGTTGGAGGTAGAAAGGCATTAGAAAAATTGATCTCTATTAATGATAATTCTAAAGATCAATTAATTAAGAGTTTTGATGATTTTCCAATTTTCAAAATATGGAAGAATGAAATTGAAAATAAAAATAGCGAAATTAGAAAAGAGTATTTAAAAATATATAATAGCTCTAAATCAGAAATTTATTTAACTCAACAGATGATCTCTGATATACGCTATTACATTTCAGAATTATCTAATAAATCGTTTACAAAGGCAAAAATTACGAATTTTCACAAAAAGATAAAATCAGAAAATGAAAAATCTTTATTATTAAAAGAAATTACCACATTTAGTAATAGTTACTTTAAAAGAAATGTTGAAGAAGAAGAGAAAAAATATCTACTAAAAAGTTTTATTGATTATTTAAATGAAATTATAGATGGACAATCTTCGTAAATCTATCCGCTTATTGTTTGTAAATTATTGTTCGGATAAAATTTTAAATTTAAAGAGTGAAGAAGATTATATAACTAAACAAAATTTTATTGAAAACGGATTGTATTCATTTTCAAGTTATTCATTAGATGAAATAAGTAATGTTTTTACAAAACTGGAAAGCGATTGGTTCTTAATAAATGATAAAAAGAACAATAAATCTGTATTTAATATTCTTACTCATTTTAATTCTAAAATATTAGTTGAAGAAAATTTAGAACCTTTTGTAGTTTTTGAGCACTTATTAAAGTGGAGAGATTTGTCATATTATGTAGGAGAAGATTTGCTTACATGTTCCCATTTTGCCTATTTAGATTCTATTTCGCAGCGTAGGAGGGATTTTTTTTCTTGGAGGCCTACAACATTTTCAAACAATAAACAGTTAAGAACATTACTTAAAAAAGGACTTGCTGAAAATCATTTTCATTTAAAAGGATCTGGCCCAGTTTTCGATTTAAGCTGGATTAATATAATGAATAATGTTAATAAATTCGAAAATGAATTTGACCTTTTAGAAAAGGAAATATCTTTACTAACGAAAATTTCAAATTCGTCTGTGACATCAAGAAAATCGTTAAAAATTTTAGTTTATAAAGCAGCTTATATTAGATTAAAACTTTTTAATTTTTTGAATAATATCGATCAATATGACGACAAAAGAAAAGAATTTAAAGTTGATTTATCAAAAGATTCGAATCCTATAGATTCTTATGATCTAATTTTAAGGTTAAATGATCTTAATCAGGAAATAAATCTTAATAGGAAAGATTGTGGTCATTGTTTTAAGCATTTTAAAAATGTTGAAGTAATTGATTATGCTATTCCTAAAAATATTCATAAGCAAAATTTAGAACACTCATACATTTTTTATGGTGAACGTAAATTTCTTTATGATTGTTTTAAGAAGATTTATAGTAGAGAAAATGACTTTGAAAAGTTTCATTATCTGTTTCATAGTTATTTACTTATTAAAGCACAGTTTAGAGCAGAATTAATTCAAATAAATGACAAGGTTGGATTTGGAAATTTTTCTAAATATCAGAATCGAAAGGAGTTTTTTCTAAGGGATAAATCGATCTATCATACTGCATTTGTAAATTTAGCAGTACATGATACATTAACCCATAGTAAAATAAAGTCTTTTGAAGTACGAATCGCGCCAAAAGAGAGTTATATTGACTTAACAAAAAGTATAAAATCATATAATACTGTTCTAACTAAGAATGCCATTCAATCGGAAAAAGAGTTTAATCCTGATTTCAAAAACTTAAATATTATTTCAACTGAGCAGCATTTCTACACTATACATTATATAAAGGATGAAGACAAATTCGAGACTTCTAATATTTCGAGTTATATTACTTGTAGACATTTTGATCTACGAAAGAAAATAAAAAAGCAGTCAATAGCCATAAGTACATTACGCGAAAGTCACTTAAAATATTCTGAATCAATTCGTGGCATAGATGCAGCTTCGAGCGAATTTGCAGCTTCACCTGAAGTTTTTGCTCAAGGTTTTAGATATTTGAAAAACCATAAGCTAAAAGGGACTTTAAATCATTTAAAAGATAAAATTAGCGAGCATAAAATGTATGCAACATATCATGCAGGAGAAGATTTTTATGATATTTTAGATGGTTTAAGAGCTATTGATGAATGTGTTCTGTTTTTAAACCTAAGTCAAGGAGATAGGATTGGTCACGCTTTAGCTTTAGGCATTGATGTTAGGGAATATTATGAATTCAAGAAGTATAAATTAATGTTACCAAAACAAACAGTATTAGATAACACAGTTTGGCTATTAGCAAAAATTAGAAAATACGGAATTTCAATTTGTAGAAATGAGGTTAATAGGTTAGAAAGGCTTTATGAAATTTTATTTTATGAATTATATCAACAAAATTTTGATGAGAGTGAGTTCAAGAAAAAATATTTTCATCAAACAGTTTATTTTGATGCATGGAAATTGAGAGGCGACGATCCTTATCTTTATTTTGATAACTTACAAGAAGAGGTATATAGTAAAATAAATTTAACTTATTGGGAAAGGTGCAGAATAAATGGTACCCCCTCAATATTAAAAAATGTTAGGAACAATATTGATGTGAAATTTTTATATCAACAGTATCACTTTAATCCTAAGATTAAAGAACAAGGTAAAATGATAAAACAACTTGAAATTAGTCATGATTATATTTTACTAGTAGAAGAAGTTCAAAAAAGTATGATGCGTGCTATTGCAAGTTTGAATATTGGGATAGAATGTAACCCAACATCAAATTATTTGATAGGTACATTTAAAAAATATGCTAAGCATCCTATTACTAAGTTCTTTAATTTAGGCTTGGAAATGGATCATAATGTCATAAAAGATTGCCCGCAACTTTCAGTTTCTATAAATACAGATGATCAGGGAATTTTCTCTACTTCATTAGAAAATGAATATGCATTAATGGCTATAGCTTTAGAAAAAGAAAAAGACGAATTTGGAAAACCAAAATATAATTCAAAGATGATTTCTGAATGGTTAGATAAAGTTAGACAAATGGGAATAGAACAAAGTTTCAAAGAATCCTAAATTGTAATTACAAAAAGCAGTTTTTTTAAACTGCTTTTTGTTTATAAATTCTTTTCAATAACCTCCCCAACAAACCCCAAAAACTCCATTTCATCCATAGGAAACAAATGCAAAATCGTTTCTAAAATAAGGCTCACATTAATAGTTGCACTTTTATCTTTTTTAGAAAAATTATGCATGTCGTTATCAAGCGCCAGAATGCATAATTTAAGCAAATCGGTAATGAGACAGCCGAGTTCTAAATAATTGACCACTTTAAATTGTGCGTTATATGAATTGGCTTCATTGGTTGGTTTTAGCGTTGTAAAATACTGAGCGGTTAATTTTTGCAGTTTTTGTAGCTTTTCTGTTTGGTTCGTTTCCATAAGGCGTATATTTTAAATGATTTGCAATTTGACTTTTATAAAATTTGTATAAGAAAAATTGTACTTTTGTTTGATTCGGCGAAGGAAGAAATAGATTGTATTTTACCAAACCGATTCTGCGGGTATCGTACTGTACTAAATAAGTTTGTTACTCGTGGAAGTTTTCATACTTAATTATTATCTTTGAATTATGAGCACACTAACAAAACCAAATCATATAGGGCGAAAAATAAGCCGTATTCGTGAACTTCGTGATATGAAACAGGAAGCTTTAGCACAGGCTTTGGGAATAAGTCAGCAAACAATATCTACTATTGAAAACAGCGAAACTATAGAAGAAGATAGACTTTCTGAAATAGCGAAAGCGCTTGGTGTAACGGTGGAAGCAATTAAAAATTTTTCAGAAGACGGTATGATAAATTATTTCAACACTTTTAATGATGCTGTTTCGGGGAATAATTTTAATCATTATAATACTTGTACTTTCAATCCATTAGATAAATTAATGGAAACGGTAGAAGAAAATAAAAAGCTTTACGAGCGTTTGCTTCAATCAGAAAAAGATAAAATTGAGTATTTAGAAAAGTTGCTAAAAGATAAATAGTAAGCTTTTTAAGAATATAGAAACCTCTCAGAAATGAGAGGTTTTTTATTTTACAAAAAAGTATCGTTTTACGGCTTTCCTCAATTTAGAAGAAATTTGTTTGTATATATTAGCAACCAGAAAAATAGAGATGAAAAGCTTTATGGGAAAGGCAAATCAATTATAAAAACCAAAAACTATATAACCTCAAAAATTAATTTTAAATGAAAAAAAGCATTTTTATTTTGGGATTGCTATTTATTACAAGCTTGAGTTTTTGCCAGACCAAGGTTAAGCAAGACATAAAAGCAACTAATAAAACGGAAAACAAAACATACGACTCAAAACTTTTTGGATGCTGGAAAGGCTCTGAAATGGGACAACAGCAAGAAGGAGTAAATAAATATTGGGTGTCATGTCGTTTTGAAAACGGAACTAGTGTTTTACTTTTTGTTGCGATGTACGAAAACGGTAAAGTCGATCAAATTACTGAAAATGGTAAATGGTGGGTTGAAAACGGAAAGTATTATGAACTACATAACTATGATGGCGTAATAGATGTTTATGATTATCAAGTTACAGATCAAGGCGTTAATTTCCAGTCAATTGAATTAATGGGAAAAAAGGACAATACTTATAAGTTTACCGATTATAAAATTGCTGATTAAGTGAAATTGAAAGATTATAATTTACTTGAAAAATCTCTCAGAAATGAGAGTTTTTTTTGTTCATCTATTTTATACCTATATATTTACTTTTAATAAAGAAACTTGCTAAACAAACCAAATGAAAACAAAACTACTTTTATTTTTTATACTTTGTATTTTTATCGAAACCAGTGCTCAACAGAAAATCTATGATTTAACGAGTAATCCAAACAGTTTTTTAAAATTTAATGGCAATTTATTTTTTGAAGCTAGTACTGAAAATACAAGTTTTGAAATATGGAAAAGTGATGGAACTCCTGAGAACACAGCTATTCTTCACGCTATGAATGTAAGTAAAGGTTATAATCCAAAAAGAATATTAAATACAGGTTCAGCTATATTAAATGGTAAGTTGTTTTTTATTGCAAGAGACAATCTTTCAAATGGAGAAATTTGGCGAACAGATGGGATAAATGAGACTGTAAAAATTACAGATTTTCTTAATGGTAGAGCGGAGAAGCTTACAACCGTAGGAAATTCAATTTTCTTTTTAATGAAAACCAGCAATTATGTATTGCAGATCTGGAAAACGGATGGTACAAAAGAAGGAACAGTATTGGTAAAAGATAATTTACCTATTTGGAATAAACCAACTTTTGAAGGTGAATTGAATAATACATTCATATTTACTTTTCAGGTAGTTAATTCGAATGATTCTAGAGTGTGGAGAAGTGATGGAACCTCAGAAGGGACATATCCGATATCAGATCAAATGGATGGGAATGGATCAGGATTAGGAGGTACGGCAGCATTTACTCAATATAGTAAAAGCGCTAATAAATTGTATTTTGTTAGCAGAAATTATTTATTTGAGACGGATGGAACTCCTGAAAATACAATAAATAGAGGAAATGTATGGAATGGAAGTTTTAAGTTAGCAGATTTTAGTGATGTCATTGAAGTTAATGGAAATCTGTATTTTATGTTTTTTTCTGCGGACTATTTTAATGTAGAAATTTGGAAATTTAATTTAGCGAATAAAGATCTTTCTATGGTATATTCGGCTCAAAAGTCACAATATTTTTATCCTTCTAGTTTTGTATATAAAAACGATTCTTTAATTTTTTGTGGACCAAATAACGCTAATGGTACTTCATTGTTGTCTATGAAGCTTAGTAATAACGAGATATCTGAGATAAAGGAAATGCCATCAAGATCAAAGCCTTTTGTCTTTTTTGCTTATGAAGCTGCTGCTTTTATTTATAATATTAATAACAATGAATATTTTATCACATCTCCTGAAAATGAAAAGCAAGAAAGAAGTGGTTATATTTTTAATTATAATTTGCAAAAAGTTGAAAATATTACTGCATTAGACAATGTTTCGGAGGCGATTAGTTATAATGATTATTTATATTATTCAAAAGACAACAAATTGTGGAAATATGCAAGTAATCTGAATGTAATATCAATAGATAAACAGCCATCATTAACTTTATATCCAAATCCTTCAACTGATTTTGTTCAAATTAATCTGCCTAATAGTGAAAGCATCCAAACGGTTAATATTTTTGATATAAATGGAAGATTGGTAACTGATTTATTGACTTTTCATGATAATAGAATTGATGTATCAAGATTGGCTAAGGGAATTTATAATGTTCAGATTAAGTACGGAAATTCTTTAATTAATAAGAAAATTGTAAAGATATAAATTGAAGATTTGTAAAGTATTCTACAACAAAATTTCATAAAATTTATCATTTTGATCGAAGGGAGAAATCACACTAGAAGTTCGACAAAGTAAGTCACCAATCTTTGCAGAATTACGTGTGTGATTTCTCCCTTCGGTCGAAATGACAAATATTGCGTTTAAATATTCTCATCCATTTCGCTTATATCGCAACGCATGGTTGTGAGTATTGGTTTAAATCCTGCCTTTTTATAAGCGTTGACAGCGGCTTCATTATCATGATATACCTCTAATCTAACTTCGGTTATTCCTTGAGATAAAACCCATTTTTTAAGACGGTCAATTAATAGATTATTAAGACCTTTTCCTCTAAATTCTGGATCTACAAACATAAAACCAAGATATCCGAAAAAATCATGTTTTTGATAGGGTTTAGCTTGTCGAATTTGAGCATATCCACAACCAATAATTTGATTGTTAAAGTCTATAACCAAAAGTTCTGATTTGGGGTCAAAAATAAATTCCTCTATACTATAATAAAAAATCTCTCCGTCTTTTAATGTTACGTCGAAAGGCCTTTCTGCATGCACTAAATGTTGCAGAAATTCGGCAAGTTTAGGTAAATCTGCATTTACAGCTTGCCTGATCGATATGTCTTTATTTTCATTCATATTTCAAATATATTGAAAATAAATATCCTTTGATCGTGGAATGCAAAAGTTTACCCGCTCCAGTTTGTCATTTCGACCGAAGGGAGAAATCACACTAGAAGCTCGACAAAGTAAGTAGCCAATCTTTGCGGAATTACGTGTGTGATTTCTCCCTTCGGTCGAAATGACAAGATTGTGTTTTAAATAAAAAAAACTCTCAGAATTGAGAGTTTTTTTATATCTGTTTGAAGAAATTAAACTTTCTTTTTTATCGAAGTTTTTGGTTTACGCTTTAATTTTTCGATCAGGGCATCTGCTTTTTCGTTTTCAGAAATAGAGCGTAACGATTCTGCGTAGCGGTAATAGTAAACGGGATCTAAATCTGTGGTTAGAGCGAAGAGTTCGCTGTACCATTCGGCTGCTTTTTCAAGTTCGCAATTCGAATACGATGAATTTCCTAATTTTTGAAACAAGTCTACAGATTTGTAGCCCTTTGCGGCGACCTTTTCGTAGGTCTTTATAACATCGACATAAGCGTATTTTTCGCCGACTTTTTCGGTTCTATAATAAGTTTCATTTTGCGCCGCGGCACGAAATGAAAATACGATTAACAATACTAAAATTGCTAAATGTTTTTGCATAGGTTTAGTTTTGGTTGTGGTATTTAATCGTATTTTTTTAATTGTTTTTGAAAATATTTTCAGCTTGATAAAAGCTTGCTAAATCAATAAACGTCAATTTTAGTCTATTATTTTACATTTAATGATGCTTTTATTGTACAAAGATATGTAAATCAGTAATATAAAGTGTTTTTAAACGATATTTTTTTGATTTGGTCGATTATATTATGTTTTTGTAAATAATTGATTTTTTTTGATTTATGTGTTTTTTTGAAAGTGAAAAACGATTTTGAGGTAGGTATTTTTATTTTTTAAAAAGAATAAAATTTAACTTTATATCAGAAAGACCATTGCGATGACAATACAGGATTATCTAGATAAAATAGAAAGCTTGCAACGCGAAAAGACTAAGATTACATTTTCTGACAATGATGATCTCGAATTTTACGTTCAAAAAATACTGCAAAATGCTGAATCCTTTTTTATGCTTGATGATGTATTGCAAAAAACTTCAGATAGGATTCTTTTAAATAACGAAGCATTAAAATTGTTTGCGAATCGTTTAGGCTTGTTATTTTTAGAAGAAAAAGAATTAGGAAATGTATGTTTTGCCAATAGCGAAGAAGTGCGTCCAGAATATCGGCAAAGTTTCAAATTGATAGATTTCTTAGATTATATTTATGCTTTTATGCATTCTGATGTTTTTGTAGAATCTCAAAAAATAATAATCACATCAGAAACAGATCTTTTTTGGAAATTGGCAAAAATAGGTTCAAGTTTAAGAGAAATTTAGCTAAGGCTTTAAATAAATAACCTTAAAATAATTACTTGTTGCTTTAAAAACAGGTATTTATACTTTAACCAGTGAGTTTTTTACAATGTATTTTTGGTTGGCACTTAAAAACATAAAACTATGGAATCAGGTTCTGATCAATTATTAAACGATTTAACCCTTAAATGTACGGCAGGAAGAACTAGAATTGCTACTCCTTCAGGAGAAAAAGCTATTGAGTATTTGGATAAAGGAGAATCAGTTCTTGCATTTTCTTCAAAAGTAGAATCGGGTAGAATTGAGCTATCTTCATCAGAAACAAAAGTTACTTTTAGCGGAGGTACTCAAGGGCGTAGTAATGCACTTTATATCACTTTAGGGTATAAACAAGAAATTATCTGTACTTTAGACCAACCTTTTTTGCTTATAAATGGTAAATATACAACAGGTTCACAATTGAGGCCAGGAACAGAGCTTGTTGATGAGAAAGGGGATCCTGTTGTTGTTAGTAGTATTTCAATGGGAACTTATCAAGGAATGATTAATAATATTTCTGTAGGTGATTTTAATTTTACTAGTCCGGATGGTCATTTATTATTGGCTCAAGGAGTAATAATAGGAGATTTTGTCTTTCAATTATTTTTTGATTCTCTTCCAGGTAATTTAAAAGAATAAAATAAGAAATAAAAAAAAGCAGCTCCTGGTACGAGCTGCTTTTCTAATTTTTAGGGCAAAAAATTAACGACGGAAAGCTGGACTCTTATTTACAGTTTCGTCTAACTTTACAGTCTTAACTTTTTTGGCAGCAACTTTAATTTCGTGTTTCGCCACTTTGTCGTTTGCTTTCAATTCAAGAACATAAGTTCCTGCAGGAAAACTTTCTAAACTAATAGTTTTTGAAACCTCCAATTTGTCTGCTGCAGCGTCTCCTGCATAAAGTAAATTGTGATTCTCGTCATAAATAGAGAAAGATGCATTTTCTACAGTGTCTAAAGTAAAGCTAACTACTTTTCCGTTTCCTGTTTTAATGTTTAAAATATAATCACCTTTTCCATCAATGGCATAGGTAAACACAGTCGCTAAAAAAAAGGCAGCAACTAAACCAGCTTTGGTAAATTTTGTCATGTTTTTTTTAAATTGTTAATTACTAAATGTGGAACGCGTAAAACTACAAATACAAATTTAATTTTTAGCAAAATATTGGCACTTTTCGATGTATAAGTTGCTGAATTGTAATTATTTCGGTATTTTGTTTAAACTATGTACGTAATTACTGGGTTTTCGGATTTATTTTTAGAAAACATTTTTTAACACTTAAAAATCAAAGAGTAAAATTAATAAGAATAATTTTCAGAAATTTTCAGTTTTGTCACCTGTTTTAATTCTTGAACAAAAAAAACAGCTCTGTAACCGTCAAGAGCTGTTTCTTATAAGCTTAATTTTAATTTTTTCTAACCTTAATTTATACCTTTTTGCAGTATAAAATTTTAGCGTGTAGCGACACTTGTATTTTTAGCAAAACCTGCTTTGTAAACATAAGAAACGGCATTTCTAGATAAAGATGCATTATCTCCTATTGTGATTTCGTATTTTGCTCTTTTTGCACTGTCTTCTACTTCTAAATAATAAGTTCCTTCAGGAAATTCTTCTAGACTAAAAGTTCTTAAAATTCCATCTTTTCCAGATGCTGTTTCAGAATAGATTAAAGTCCCGTCTTTGTCATAAATAGCTAAATTGGCTTTCTGTACTCTGTTAAGTGCGAAAGTGATTTGTTTTCCATTAGCTTTTAATACATGAAGATTAAAATCTCCATTTCCATCAATTGCGTAAGTGCTTATTCCTGTGAAAAGCAACGCTGCTACTAAACTCAATTTTGCAATCTTTTTCATGGTACTTCGTTTTTAAATTATTAGTTCTAATTCTCTGATGCTAAATTACTTATGTAATACATGAAAAAGCGCAACTGTATTTTCTTATTTCTATGCTATATTCTCATTTACGAAACCGTTATAGGTTAAAACATGGATTATTTTTAATGTTTCTGTTAATTCGGTTATTATTTTTCAATGTTTTGCTTGATTTTAAGTTTACAATGGATTAAGGATTTATTTACAAAAAGTAATTGAGTTGTTCCACAGAGATTCACAGAGAAAAACATAAAGATTCGCAAAGCTTTAAAAAATAAACTTTGCGAATCTCTGCGGAAAACTTTGTGAATCTCTGTGTAATGCTCTAGAAAGTATAAAACAAAAAAAACAGCTCAATAACCACAAAGAGCTGTTTTTAAAACTTTTGAAAGTTTTTAAACTTACTAACTATCTAACCTCACTTTTATACTTTATGAAAGCATAAACTTTTTAGCGTGCTGCCACGCTTGTATTTTTAGCAAAACCTGGTTTATAAACTGAAGAAACTGCATTTTTGGATAAAATAGTAGCATCGTCAGTTATTGTGATTTCGTATTTTGCTTTTTTTGCATCGTTTTCTACTTCTAAGAAGTAAGTTCCTTCTGGAAATTCTTCTAAGCTAAATGTTCTTAGAATTCCATCTTTACCTGAAGCGGTTTCAGAATAAATAAGAGATCCGTCTTTGTCATAAATAGCTAAGTTGGCTTTTTGCGTTTGGTTAAGACCAAACGTGATCATTTTTCCATTAGCTTTAATAACATGCAGATTAAAGTCTGCTGTTCCATCAATTGCATATGTGCTTATTCCTGTGAAAAGCAATGCTGCTACTAAACTCAATCTAACAATCTTTTTCATGGTATTTAGTTTTTAAATTAATAGTTCTAATTCTCTGATGCTAAATTACTTTAGTTGTAAGTAAAAAATCAATACTATATTCTCCAATTTCTATGCTATATTCTCATTTACGAAACCGTTATAGGTTAAAATTTGAATTATATTTATCGTTTTCGTTAATTCAGTTATTATTTTTCAACTTTTTTAGTGATTTTTAATTTACATTGAGATAACGATTTGTTTAAAAAATGTAGGAAGAAGAAAGGTGCTAAGGTTCTAAGCTTCTGAGCTTCTAAATTAGAAATGTGTTGTAAGTTTATACCGCAGAGCTACACAAAGAAAACACAGAGATTCGCAAAGCTTAGAAAATAACTTTGCGAATCTCTGCGAAAAATTTTTGCGAATCTCTGTGTTATAACCCACAAAAGTATAGAGCAAAAAAAAAACAGCTCAGTAACCACAAAGAGCTGTTTTTAAAACTTTTGAAAGTTTTTAACTTACTAACTATCTAACCTCACTTTTTATACTGTATTAGAGTATAAAGTTTTAAGTGCCGTGAAGAAAATTGCACTTAACCTTAATATTTTCTTAGTTAACAGAAACTGTTCCTTTTGAAGACAAAACAGAACTATTAGCGTTAACAGTGATATCGTATTTTACTTTTTTGAAGCTGTCAGCAACCTCTAAAATATATTTTCCTTGCGGGAATTCTTCTAAACTGAAAGTTCTTAAGATTCCGTCTTTACCAGAAGCATTCTCAGTATAGATTACATTACCATTTGTATCAGATATACTAATAACTGCTTTTTGTAATTGATTAATTCCAAAAGCAATTACCTTGCCATTTCCTTTTAAAACATGAAGATTTAACGCTTCATTTCCATCAATTGCATAAGTACTCATTCCTGTTAGAAGTACTGCACATACTAAACTTAATTTCATAACCTTTTTCATATTCTATAGTATTTAATTTTTTTCGTTCATTTTTCTAAGGCAAAGTTATGGCAGCATGTGTGGTATTTTAACATCTGTATTTTCCAATTTATATGCTATATTCTCATTTACGAAACCGTTATATGTTAAAATTTGACTTTAATGTTGTGTTTTTGTTAATTTGATTGTTTTTATTCAAAGTTTTTCAAAAACTGAATACTTCTTAAAATTTCCATTTTTCTTACAATTTTTAACAAATTGGTATAAAATCGAGTTTTAAATAGGATAAATAGAAAAAAAGTCAGGAAAAAAAATAAGACCCTAAAAAAAAGCCGATTTTGATGTAAAATATTCAGTGTTAAGAACGTTATTTTAATGTAAAATTCGCATTTACGAAACCGTTATAGGTTAAAATTTAAATTATTTTAGGTGATTTTGTTAAATTTGCTATTATTTTTTAAAGAAATTAT
Source organism: Flavobacterium sp. LPB0248 (assembly GCF_013388355.1). GTDB lineage: Bacteria > Bacteroidota > Bacteroidia > Flavobacteriales > Flavobacteriaceae > Flavobacterium. Next base: position 1,024,044 of record NZ_CP058246.1, on the reverse strand, counting down.
CATGAAGACAATTGCCCCAGCTCTTGAAGTGATAACTAACTCATACGGAAGTTCTTTTACCTACGCTAAACACGCCGAAAAGACCAATAGTAAAGCTCATTTATGGCACTATCATCCAGAAATTGAGTTGGTCTATATAAACGGTGGGGCAGGGAAGAGACAAATAGGAAGCCATGTTTCTTATTATACCAATGGTAGTTTACTTTTAATAGGAGCTAATTTGCCGCATTGCGGTTTTACAAATGAGCAGACCGGAAATACAACGGAAACCGTTATCCATATTAAGCCTGAATTTTTAGGAAGCGACTTTTTTGTAGCTCCCGAAATGAGAAAGGTTCAGAATATATTAAAACAAGCTAAAGGCGGAATCGCTTTTGGTGGCGAAACGAAAAAGCGTATCGGAAAAAAAATTGAAATGATGGAAAATGAACCGCCATTTCAGAGATTAATGACGCTTTTGAGTGTTTTAGACGAATTGGAATCGGCTGAAGAATATACCATCTTAAACGCCGACGGATTTTCCATGGAACTGCAAACGCAAGACAACGATCGTATGAATGTGGTTTTCAATTTTGTAAAAGATCATTTTCAAGAATCTATTTCTATAGATGAGGTTTCGAGTCTGGTAAGCATGACTACGCCATCTTTTTGTCGTTACTTTAAAAAGATTTCGAACAAAACATTTACTGAGTTTGTAAATGAATATCGTTTAGTGCATGCTTCAAAACTTTTGGCAGAACAGCCTATGAGTATTAATGAGGTTTGTTACGAAAGCGGATTTAATAATTTCAGCCACTTTAGTAAATCGTTTAAACAATATACAGGTAAAAGCGCTTCGCAATACCGTCATGAACATAAGATTATAATCAGCTAGTTTTTGGCTTAAGTTTTTTTTAGCCACGAATTCACGAATTCTATTTAATATTAATTCGTGAATTCGTGGCTATCTTTTTTTACTCCAAAGCAAGTCGGATTTTTCATATATTTTATTCTGAAAAAAGTTATATTTACAAACCCTAATCAGAAAAAAAATATCAAAATGAAGAAATTTAAAATGCTATTGTCTGCATTTTTGCTTTGTCTCACCACCATGACATACGCTGCAAAAGTAGACACACTTCAAGTTGCAAGTACCGCTATGGGTAAAACCTATAAGGCAGCGGTAGTTTTACCAAATTCTTATGCAAAAAGCAAATCGACTTTTCCGGTAATGTATCTTCTGCATGGTGCATACGGACATTTTAGCGATTGGCTAAAAAATACGCCAAACAAAAAACTGGTGCATAATCTAGCAGATCAATACAATATGATTATTGTAATGCCAGAAGGAGAAACGTTTAGTTTTTATATTGATAGTCCTGTAAATAAAGAAAGTCAGTTTGAAACTTTTATTACGCAGGAAGTTATCCAGAAAATAGATAAAACGTACCGAACTATTGCTGGTAAAAACGGAAGAGTAATAACAGGACTTTCTATGGGCGGACACGGTGCATTGTATTTGTCTGCCAGACACCCAGAATTATTTTGTGCAGCTGGAAGTATGAGTGGTGCTGTAGATATGAGCACGATGCTTAACAGAGATTCTTCGGCACAAATTGTAAAATTAATGCAGCCTGTTTTTGGTGATAAAAGTGGAAACACCGAATTATACGAGCAAAATTCTGTTTTAAGAATGGCCGATAAAATTAAGTCGAATAAATTGCCTTTAATAATAGATTGCGGAGTAGACGATTTTTTGATTGAACCAAACCGAGAATTACACAGAAGATTGGTTTATAATAAAGTTGACCACGATTATACAGAACGTCCAGGAGCTCATACTTGGGATTATTGGGAGAACTCACTTCCATATCACGCATTATTTTTTAATAAAATACTAGCTAAAAATCAGATGAATACAAAAAAATAAAGCTTTTTTAGCTTAAAAATAAGTCGAATGTCTTTTTTTGGTTTAATTTTTGGAATATCTTTATAGTATAATACCTAAAAAACAAATTTATGAAAAAGATACTTACCTTATTTGCGGTTATTGGTTTAGTCGCATTTTCTAGTTGTGAAGGGCCAGAAGGGCCTCCGGGACCTCCGGGATATGATGGAGTTGGAACAGTTTATGAAAATGCACCTCCTAATTATTATAACTTCAATCCAAGTTCAGATCCACTAAAAAATTTTAGAGTTAGATTTGTTTTTCCACAACGAATTTTTGATTCAGATGTAGTTTTGGTGTATCGATATGGAGGTGTGGATAGTGGCAGAGATGTTTGGGAATTTTTGCCTGAAACGCATTACTTTGATGATGGTACGAGGGACTTTTCTTTTGATTTTACATTTAGTGATTCTTTTGTGGATATTTATTTAAATGGTAATAATCTAACTGATTCAGCACTTGATCCTTACAGATTTAATCAGATTTTTAGAATTGTTGTAGTTCCTGCTGATTTTGCAAAATCTGTTAATAAGGCTAATTATTTGGAAGTTATGAAAGCAGCTAACTTAAGTGAAAGTCAAGTACAAAAAATTAAGCTTTAATTTCTCTTAATTATAAATAAAAAAAAAGGAAATCGTAAGATTTCCTTTTTTTTATGAATATATGTTTTTTAAACTAATTATTCTTCGCTTGACGAATCATTTAAAACTTTTTCTGGGCCAAATTTAAGAGAAACTAGAATTCCTACTAGAAGAGATAAAGCAATAAATCCTAAAGAAGCCCATTCTGGAACGTGGAAGAAATCGTGTAAAAGCATTTTTAATCCAACGAAAGCTAGAATTGCAACTAAGCTGTATTCTAAATAACTGAATTTTGCCAGCATATTTGCTAAGAAGAAATACATAGAACGTAACCCTAGAATTGCAAAAATATTCGAGCTAAATACCAAAAACGGATCTTTGGTAATAGCAAGAATTGCTGGGACACTGTCAACAGCAAAAAGAACATCCATCACTTCGATAACAATTAAGGCAACAAATAATGGCGTTGCTGCTTTTTTTGCAGTTTTGGTCGAAATGAAAAATTTCTCGCCATCTGTTTCTGCTGTAATCGGCATAACTTTACCTAAAGCCTTATAGATAAAAGAATCTTTTGGGTGAAAATCTTCTTCTTCTCCAGAAAAAAGCATTTTTATTGCGGTAAATATTAAGAAAACGCCAAAGACATACGTTGTCCAAGTAAATTTATTGATCAGCATAACTCCGAAAAAAATCATCAATCCACGGAAAACAATAGCGCCTAAGATTCCCCAAAATAAAACACGGTGCTGGTATTTTTGCGGAATTTTGAATGAAGCAAAGATAATAGCGATAACAAAGATGTTATCGACACTCAGCGAAAGCTCGATCAAATAACCTGTAATAAACTTCATTGAAGCTACAGCCGGTTTCAAATTGTCTGGATTATCAATATAGTCTGTGGTGTAAAGCCAATAAATTACTCCCGAAAAAAGGAAAGATAAAGTAACCCAGACTAAGGTCCATTTGCTGGCTTCTTTTGTGCTAATAATATGGGGTGTTTTGTTAAAGACACCTAAATCTAAAGCAAGAATAAAAACTACAGCAAGTAAAAAGAGTGACCAGACTATCATAATGATTTTTTTTAATGATTTACAAAGATAAGTTTTGAAGTTTAACTTAAAAATTAAATTTAATCCTAAAATTAAGTAATATTTGTTATTTGTAAAGTGTTAACTATTATAAAGTTATGAGGTTTTTTGAGTCTTAATTTGTTTTGTTTTTTTAGTTTATAGAATTTTGCTCTTAGTTTTGTCATTCCGAGGAACGAGGAATTACATTAGAAACTCCGCAAAGAATGTTATCAATCTTTGTCGAATCCCGAGTGTGATTGCTTCGCCAATTCGCTAACGCTCGTGTCCTCGTTCCTCGGAATGACAAACAATGTGGCTCGTTATGTCGGGTTTATGGTAAAAAAAATGCCAGCAAATAATGCTGGCGTTTTTAGTATATATTGTAAGCTTTAAATTATATTGCTGAGTTAACAGTTTTGATAATTCTAGCAGCAATTTTGTAAGGGTCTCCGTTTGAAGCTGGTCTTCTGTCTTCCAACCATCCTTTCCAACCTTTTTGAACAGTCATTAAAGGAATTCTGATAGAACATCCTCTGTCTGAAACTCCATAAGAGAAATCGTGGATAGAAGCAGTTTCGTGCTTACCAGTTAAACGTTGATCGTTGTAAGCTCCGTAAACTGCAATGTGCTCAGCAGTAACAGGACGGAAAGCTTCACAGATTTTCTCGTAAACTTCTTGAGAACCACATGTTCTAAGAACTGTGTTAGAGAAGTTAGCGTGCATACCAGAACCATTCCAGTCAGTATCTCCTAGAGGTTTTGGGTGATATTCAATATAGTAACCATATTTCTCAGTCAAACGATCTAATAGGTAACGAGCAACCCAGATTTCATCTCCAGCTTTTTTAGCTCCTTTAGCGAATAATTGGAATTCCCATTGTCCGCAAGCAACCTCTTGGTTGATTCCTTCAAAGTTGATTCCAGCAGCGATACACAAATCAGCATGCTCTTCAACTAATTTTCTACCGTGTGTATTTTTTCCACCTACAGAACAGTAGTACATCCCTTGTGGAGCAGGGTATCCTCCAACTGGGAAACCAAGTGGAAGTTGTGTTTTAGTATCCATGATGAAATACTCTTGTTCGAATCCAAACCAAAAATCATCATTATCATCATCAATTGTAGCTCTACCGTTAGAAGGGTGTGGTGTTCCGTCAGCATACATAACTTCGCACATTACTAACCATCCGTTGATACGAGTTGGATCTGGATAGATTGCAACTGGAACTAATAAACAGTCAGAAGAACCTCCTTCGGCTTGTCTTGTAGATGATCCATCAAATGACCAGTTTCCAAGCTCCTCTAATGTTCCTTTGAAGTTTTCGTGTTCTTCAACTTTAGTTTTACTTCTAAGATTTTGAGTTGGTTCATATCCATCTAACCAAATGTACTCTAACTTAATTTTAGCCATAATAATATAAATTAATTTTTTTGTTTTTTTTCGTTGGGTCAAATATAGATTTATTTTTTTAGTCCCAAAAATTAGGGGGCTATTTTGTTTAGCGAAGTATAATTTTTTGGATAAGCGCAATTTTGGGAGGGGTATATTTTAAAAAAAGCAATTTTAATTACCTTAAAAAAATAAATTCGTAATAATTACGGTTCATTTTTGAATTTATGGGTTAAGAAATTATGAAAAAATGTTTATTTAATCAATAATACCGTACAGTTTTGTTATATTTCTGTGATTTGAATTCATTATTCTTCGAAAAAAGCATTTTATGTTGAAAAATCATTGACTAAAAATCTAAAATTTATATTCCGAACAGGTACTTTAATTGTTTATATTTGCTGATCATTTTTTAATGAAAATTAGTACGAATTTAAAATATACATAACCATGTCAACATTACGTTTTCAAGCTTTACAACAAGCTTCTAACAGAAAGCCAGTACATTTTGAAGAAATTGGCCGAAAATCAAATCTTTTTGGTGCAAATGTGTTTAATGAAAAGGCGATGAAGCAGTATTTAACTTCAGATGCATTTAAAGGAGTAAGAGATGCTATCCAGCACGGAACTAAAATCGACAGAAAATTAGCAGATTATATTGCCATGGGAATGAAAGAGTGGGCTCTTTCTAAAGGTGTAACACATTATACACACTGGTTTCAGCCACTTACAGGAACTACTGCAGAGAAACACGATGCTTTTTTTGAAACTTCTTATGACGGAAGCGAATCTGTAGAAAAATTTGGAGGTGCACAATTGGTACAGCAAGAGCCAGATGCATCCAGTTTCCCGAATGGCGGAATCAGAAATACTTTTGAGGCAAGAGGTTATACAGCTTGGGATCCTACTTCTCCAGCTTTTATATATGGTACAACTTTATGTATTCCGACAGTATTTATTGCTTACACAGGTGAAGCTTTAGATAACAAAATACCTTTATTAAGAGCATTATCTGCAATTGACGAAGCGGCTACAGAAGTTTGTAAATATTTTGACAAAAACGTAAAAAAGGTCACAGCAACTTTAGGCTGGGAGCAGGAATATTTCTTGATTGATAAAGCTTTGGCAAATTCTCGTCCTGACTTAATGATGACAGGAAGAACCTTATTAGGACACACTTCTGCAAAAGGTCAACAATTAGACGATCATTATTTCGGATCTATTCCAACTCGAGCTCTTACTTATATGAGAGATTTAGAGCAGGAATGTATGCTATTAGGTATTCCGGTAAAAACGCGTCATAATGAAGTTGCGCCAAATCAGTTTGAGTTAGCGCCGATTTTCGAGGAAACGAATCTTGCTGTAGATCATAACTCTTTATTAATGGATGTAATGCAGAAAGTGGCAGAACGTCATGACTTTAAAGTATTATTTCACGAAAAGCCTTTTAAAGGAGTAAATGGTTCTGGAAAACACAATAACTGGTCGTTGGCTACAGATACAGGAGTTAATTTATTGAGTCCGAGCAAAACGCCAATGAGTAATTTACAGTTTTTGACTTTCTTTATTAATACAATCAAAGCGGTTAATGATAACGAAACTTTATTAAGAGCTTCTATCGCAACAGCAAGTAACGACCATAGGTTAGGAGCAAACGAAGCGCCACCAGCAATTATGTCTGTATTTATTGGGGCGCAATTGACAAAAGTTTTATCTGAATTAGAAAGCGTAACAACAGGAAAACTTTCGCCAGAAGAAAAAACAGATTTGAAATTAAATGTTGTTGGAAAAATTCCAGACGTATTATTAGACAATACAGATCGTAACAGAACTTCGCCTTTTGCTTTTACAGGAAACAAATTTGAGTTTAGAGCCGTAGGTTCAAATTCAAACTGCTCAAATGCAATGACAACTTTAAATGCAATTGTAGCTAAACAATTAATTGACTTTAAAAATGAAGTAGAAAACTTAATCGAGTCGAAAGACATGAAAAAGGATGATGCTATTTTTAATGTTTTAAGAGAATACATCAAACAATCTAAAAAGATTCTTTTTGAAGGAGACGGTTACAGTGAAGCTTGGGAAAAAGAAGCGGCAAAAAGAGGTTTAAGCAATTTTAAAACAACACCAGAAGCGATAAAAGCAAAAGTTTCGAAACAAGCTTTGACTTTGTTTGAAGAATTAGGAATCTTTAATCATGTAGAAGCAGAAGCTCGTTATGAAATCGAATTGGAAGAATACACTAAAAAAATTCAGATCGAAGGTCGTGTTTTAGGAGATATTGCAAGAAACCATGTAATTCCAACTGCAATTCGTTATCAGAATACATTAATTGATAATGTAAAAGGATTAAAAGAAATTTTCGGAAAAGACTTTGAAGCATTGGCTAAAGAGCAAATTGTTTTAATTAAAGAAATTTCGGGTCATATTGAAGGAATAAATTCTAAAGTATTGGCAATGACCAATGAAAGAAAGAAAGCCAATCAATTGACTGATGCCCAAAAAATGGCAGAAGCTTACTGTAATAAGGTAAAACCATATTTTGAAGATATCCGTAATCATTGTGATAAATTAGAATTATTGGTAGATGATGAAAGCTGGACATTGACCAAATACAGAGAATTATTGTTTACGAAATAATGCTAACGTAACAATTTGTTAAAGCCTGTCTCAATAAGACAGGCTTTTTTTTGAGATTATACTAAAAAAATGGTTTAAGAAGGGCTTTTTTGCTAGTTATACCCCTCGAAATGTAAAGAAATTGTATTAAGTATCTTTTTTCCTATGAAAATTTTGGAGCATTTTGGCAGTTCATCGAGATAGTTTTACAGTTCATCGAAAAGAGGTTAATATGTTGTAAAATAGGTATTTATACGTGAACCTCTTTTGCAGAAAGTTTTCTAATTTTGGTCATGAAGTTGAGAAAATAGGATTAAAAACCTATTTCAAATGATGTTCTGAAGCCCCCTTCCGTTCCCCCCAATTACAAACCTGCAAGTACCTACATAATAATTTGTATTAATAACCAATTAAATATATTTATTATGAAAAAAGTAATTTTAAGCATCTCCGCGATGCTGTTTGTAGGGTTTGCTGCCGTAGCGCAGAATACATCTAATGTAGGCCAAACAGGAAATGGTAACAACGGTATTGTTGGCCAAAATGGAACTTTAAACAGTTCTAAAATTACACAAGTAAACCCAGCAGGTAACCCAGCATCTGATGGAAACACATCTGAAGTTTATCAAGGTATTCAGCCAGGCTTATATCCTGCAGCAGGTAATAAAGCTGAAGTAGATCAAAACGGAAAGAAAAACGTTGCATTTGTTTCTCAAAGCAATAAAAACAACCAAGCTTACCAAACTCAAAAAGGAAATGAAAACGATGCTACAATCTGGCAAGATCAAATAGCTGGACCAGCTTCTGCACTTAACGGAGGAGACAAAGCATGGCAAACTCAAACAGGAAACAAAAATAAAGCTACCGTTGACCAAGGTACAACAGGAAATGAATATCCAACTCCTGGAGGTGTTTTCACTAATAGTCAATTAACTGCTTTAAGTACTGTAGCAATTCCATTTGCTCCTAATGGAGGTAATGAGGCTACTCAAACTCAAACTGGAGATTACAATTTGGCTTATGCAAGTCAAGGTGGTACAGGAAACAAATCTTGGCAAACTCAAACTTCTCCAGCAGGAACTACAGACGCAGCTAAAAACATTTCTAGACATTTTCAATATGGAGATGGAAATGAGTCAAAAACTGTTCAAAGTGGAATTAGAAACATTGAGAATACATTACAAATTGGAAATTTGAATACTTCTGATGTAAAACAAACTAATGCTTCTGGTGCTGGAAACCAACAAGTAGGTTTCTCTTTTGGAAATTCAAACCATATTACTGTGACTCAAACAGGACTATAAATTGGCAATTTTCTTGAGAAGAAGAATATAATAAATGAGATAGCCTTTATCTATTAACTAGGCTATCTCATTTAATTTCAACTTTAAAAAAATAAATCTAAAAAAATAGAAATGAAAATTTTCATTTTAAATATTGTATTACTCCTTATCTCCTCAGGGCTTTATGCCCAGCAGAAAGAAGATAATTCTGAGTTTAAAAACTATAGTTCATCTGTTTTTAATTCTAAAGAAACTGCTATGAGTGTAGTTTCTACCTTAGATAAAAAAGCTCAAAACGATTTGAATTTAAAACTTCAATCTGGAATACAGATACAGCAGATTGGCGATTTAAACAAAGTAAACGCAACTTTGAAATCTAATGAAGTAAAAGTTTCTGTTAAGCAAAATGGAGATGAAAATGATGTTCGATTAGATAAAACTGCAAACTCTATTACGCAAAGTGTTCTTCAGCAAGGAGATAATAACCGAATTTTTGATTATACATTCAAAACAAACTACGATATAAATATGCAGATTGTTCAAAAAGGAGACAATCAAAATATTCAAAACATTGGAACCAATTCCCTATCAAAGAATATGAAAATTACACAAACAGGAAATGGAGCCTCAATAATTCTTATAAATAAATAACAACATGTATTTTTTTAACAGACATATCACTATTCTGTTTTTACTTTTTTTTATAAAATTTTATGGACAGGTTCCACAGGATAAAATAAAAGCAAAAATAGAAATTGAAAAAATAGAGGGCAATGTAAAAATAACTGGTACAGCTGAAAATATGACAGATGTAATCAGGAGTGCAGCCTATAGATTGTCTGTGATAAAAAATAATGATAGTAATAGTAATCAGTCTAAGAATGAGCAAGTTGGTGTTTTTACCTTGCAACCAAACGAAAAACAAAAATTATCTACATCGCAGATAAATCTGCTGGATACTGATGAGGTAATTGTTATGCTTTTGTTTTATGATGAAGATAAACAAATAATAGCAAAAGATCGTGTGGTTTTGGGTGAAGAAAAAAAAAAGTTGAGCCAGTAATACTAGTCCCTGATGAAGGGTTTGAATTGCGAGGCATCATTACCGATGACACCAAAACGAAAATGGGTAAAGATTTCTATGACAAATATTATTACAAATACAATGCGATTGGAATAAATGCTAAGAAAATAGTAACCATAGGTGAAGAATATAGTTTTGCCAGAAATACAGCGATATCTATCACTATAGATAATGAGGTCATTTATGATTTTTTGGTTAGGCCAGACGACGAATATTTAGAAGCAGCTGCAGAAGAAGCTGTAAACACAACCTTTACTTATTTGAAAGAAAAAGAAAAAGAACGCAAATATTTCACTCAGTATTAATTTATTTATTAAAGACATGAAACTTATAGCAACCTTAATATTGTGTCTGCTTTTGTCTCCATTTGTAAATGCCCAGGCTTTCGTTTACAAACCTGTAAACCCTGCATTTGGCGGCGATACGTTTAACTATCAATGGCTTTTAAGCAGTGCTGAAGCTCAAAACAAGCAGAAAGATAAAACAGCTGTCACTCCTACACAAACTGATTTAGAGAAGTTTAAAGCTAATTTAAATGCTCAACTATTAAATCAGATTTCCAGTCAACTTTATAAACAGCAATTTGGAACAGATGGTATCAAAGAAGGCTCTTATACTTTCGGGAGCTTTTCGGTAGATGTATTTCCTTCATCAGAGGGTCTAACTCTGAATATTTTAGATACCAATACAGGAGAACAAACACAAGTAATTATCCCAAATCAATAATATGCGAATCCATTACTACCTATTTATTGTATTTGGGTTACTTTTTACTGGCTGCGGCGCTTATTATAACCAACCCACTGGAGTTCAAAAAGCTGTTTTGGGTGAGGGTACGCCTGCTACGTCATTATTAAAAGATCTGCCAAAGCCCAAACAGCAAGTCGTAGTTGGGGTCTATAAATTTAGAGACCAGACTGGACAATACAAACCTCAGGAAAACGGAAGCAGTTTTAGTACTGCTGTGACACAGGGAGCTACTTCTATATTGATAAAAGCGCTCGAAGATTCTAAATGGTTTATACCAATTGAGCGTGAAAATATTGGAAATTTATTGCAAGAGCGAAATCTAATTCGTGCAACCCGTCAGGAATATATAAAAGATGCAAATCCGAATGAACCGCAGCTAACACCTCTGTTATATGCTGGAGTGCTGTTGGAAGGAGGTATTGTTTCGTATGACTCTAATATTATTACTGGCGGATTTGGTGCAAGATATTTTGGCGCAGGAGCATCTGTAAAATATCGTCAGGATCGTGTAACAATTTATCTCAGAATGATTTCGACTTCAAACGGAAAAATTCTAAAATCAGTTTATATATCAAAAACTATTTTGTCACAGGCAATTGACGAAAGTCTCTTTAGATATGTCAATTTTAAAAGACTTTTGGAAGTAGAAACTGGTTACACTACCAATGAACCGGTACACATGGCCGTTACAGAAGCTATAGAAAAGGCTGTAGAATCTTTGGTTTTGGAAGGAATAAAAGATAACGTTTGGGAAGCCGATGCTCCTAAATGGGAAGTAGACAATTTGTTAAAAGCTTATGCCGAAGAAACAAAAACTGCAGATGTTACAGGACTTTACGGTCGAGTGCTTGAAAACAGAAGAAGTAAATTTGGCATTGAACTTTCTGGCGGTACTACTTTAATGGACGGAGATTATCAAGATCCGTTATTAAGACCTTTTGGACGCGGAGCCTTAAAATGGATGCTTACTCCAAGCTTTACCGTAAGTGCTTCTACCAATGTTGTAAATCTCGCTAACAAAAATTTACTTGATGTCGGTTATATTACCTACGATCTTAATATGGAATGGATCATTCTTCCAAAAGATCGCCTTACTCCATTTTTATATGGAGGTGGAGGATTTGGAATGAACCGGAAATTTGAAAATACATACGGTAAATTTCAATACGGTGCAGGATTAGAATATATGGCATCAGATCAGATAGGTATAAAATTATTTGCTGAACAAAATATTAATTTCAGTGATAATGTCGATTATATCGTTGCAGGAACCCGAGATGATTACTATTACAAATTTGGTCTAGGGCTAACTTTTTACTTTGGAAAAAAGAAAAAATAATTTGAATAGTTAATTATCAGAAATTATAACGTTGAAGTTAAATTTAAAAACAAATCAAAAATGAAGTATTTATACCAAATTGCCAGTGTACTTTTTTTATTGTTTTTGGTTTCATGCAGTGAAGAAAAAATAGGGGAACAACTTAATGATTATGGTACAATCACAGGAAAAGTTGTTTCTGGTGATACTTTTGAGCCAATGGAAAATGTGAAAATACTTTCTAGCCCAGCCACAAGTACTGTGTTTACAGATGCAGAAGGAAAGTTTACACTTTCTAATGTGAAAGTAGGAGAATATTCAGTTCAAGCTCAAAAAGATGGATATGTCGCAAAATTTGAAGCCGTTACAGTAACTAAAAATACGACCTCAGAAGTTGTTTTTGAACTCAAAAAAGCAACTGCAAACAATAAGCCGCCTACGGTTCCCGTGTTGGTTAGTCCAGTAGATAATAGTACAGGTCAGGCAGTTTCATTAGATTTAACCTGGACTGCTACTGATCCAGATAATGATGCACTTACTTTTAAGGTCACTCTTAGAAATGATAGTAATTCGGAGGTTAAAACTTTTGAAGCCATAAAAGAGAAAAAGCTTACGTTGACGGATCTTGTATACGGCATAAAATACTATTGGCAAGTCGAAGTTACCGATGGAGTTAATACACCTATATTGAGTGCAATTAGCGCTTTTTCAACTTTAAATTTTCCGGCGACAAGATATTTGTTTGTCAAACAAATTAATGATAATAATGTAATTTATACTGCAGATGATACAGGAAAGCAATATCAATTAACAGCTTCAGACAAAAATTCATGGCGACCTAGAAGAAATAATCAGGTTAAAAAAATTGCATTTATAGCGACAAATGGCTCTAGAAACGATATTTATACGATGAATTTTGACGGAACAGGTGCCAAAAAAATTACTAACTCAGTATCTATAGCAGGCTTTAATTCAGATTATATAGGGTATTCGTGGAATAGCTCGGGAAGTGCCTTAGTCTATCCTAATTTTGATAAACTGTATAAAATTAATAATGACGGAAGTGGTTTGACAAAAATATTTCAAACTCCAAATGGTAAATTTATTTCTGAATGCGATTGGAGTGCAGACGAATCAAAAATTGTATTGAAAGTAAATGATGCAAATGGTTATAATGTTGAAATATATGTTATAAATATGTCAGGCACTATAACAGACAATGTTATTTCTGGACAAACAGGAGCTTTTAGCGGATTAAATTTTTCGATAACAGGACAAAAAATAGTGTATTCTTGGGATGTTTCAGGATACGAAAATGCAAATTATCGTCAGCTTGATTCAAGAATTTTTGAATATAATTTTGCTTCAGGAACTTCTACACAAATTTTACTCGACAAAATAGTAGGGACAAACGATTTAGATGTTCGATATTCTCCAAATGAAGCTGAAGTTATTTTTGTAAATACTTCTAACGACGGAATATCAGAAAAAAAGATTTATAAAGCATTAGTTAAAAATACAACTGATAATATTAGGACATTATTGTTTTCAGGAACATCAATGCCCGATTGGGAATAAAAATAAACAGCCAAGAGCTTCATAACCAATTTTATTTCGGGAAATCGGCAGGAAATAATCTTCTGCCGATTTTTTTTAGAATCAAATAATCGAATAAGTCAAAGAATTAAAAAAAGGGATTATCTTTGCAGCACATCAACACAAACTAATTTTCATGAGTTCAGATTCTAGCAAAAGATATGCACAAAGAGGTGTTTCGGCATCAAAAGAAGACGTACATAACGCTATTAAAAATATTGACAAAGGTTTATTTCCGCAGGCATTCTGCAAAATTGTTCCAGATTATTTAACGCAAGATTCAGAACACTGTCTTATCATGCATGCTGATGGAGCTGGAACAAAATCGTCTTTGGCTTATATGTACTGGAAAGAAACTGGAGATCTTTCTGTTTGGAAAGGAATTGCTCAAGATGCCTTAATCATGAATATTGACGATTTATTATGTGTTGGTGCAACAGATAATATTTTGCTTTCTTCTACTATTGGAAGAAATAAAAATCTAATTCCTGCCGAAGTTATTTCTGCAATTATCAACGGAACAGAAGAATTAATTAACGAGTTAAAATCTTTTGGAGTTACCATTCATTCAACAGGAGGAGAAACTGCCGATGTTGGAGACGTAGTTCGTACTATTATTGTAGATTCGACTGTAACAGCAAGAATGAAACGTTCTGATGTTGTAGATAATGCAAACATTCAAGCAGGAGACGTTATTGTTGGTTTGGCTTCTTTTGGTCAGGCAACTTACGAAAAAGGATATAACGGCGGGATGGGAAGTAACGGATTAACTTCTGCACGTCACGATGTTTTCGGGAAATATTTGGCTAAAAAATATCCAGAAAGTTACGATGCAGCCGTTCCGGAAGAATTAATTTATTCAGGACAAGTAAATTTAACCGATGAGGTTGAAAACAGCCCAATAAACGCTGGCCAATTAGTGCTTTCTCCAACTAGAACTTATGCTCCAATTATCAAGAAAATTTTAGATAAATATACTCCAAAAGAAATTCACGGAATGGTGCATTGCAGTGGAGGAGCACAGACTAAAATTTTACATTTCGTAAAAGATTTACATGTTATAAAGGATAATTTATTTCCAGTTCCACCATTGTTCAAATTAATTCAAGAACAATCAAAAACAGATTGGAAAGAAATGTATCAGGTTTTCAATTGCGGTCACAGAATGGAACTTTATGTTCCTGAAAATATCGCACAAGATATTATTGAAATTTCGAAATCATTCAATGTTGATGCGCAGATTGTAGGTAGAGTAGAAGCTTCGGATTCTAAAAAGCTTACAATTACTAGCGAATACGGAAAATTTGAATATTAGTTTTAAAGTTACAAAGGTTCAAAGGTTCAGAGTTGCAAAGACTTTGAAACTTTTAAAATAATTATTAAATTTAGAGATGCATAATTGTGCATCTCTATGTTTTTAAATACAATATTATGTACGAATTACTTTTTTGGAAATATCTAGACGAAATTTACCTGAACAATCAGGAAGTTTATGAAGCGCTTGTTGAAAAACAAGAAGTTGAAGGTCTGGCTGAACTTCAAGTTGAAGTAATCGTAAATAGAATCAATTCAGTCTTTTCAGATTGGGAAAGAGTAGATGAAAACAGCTGGAAAAACCCAAAAGGGAAAGGTGCATTTCAAGTAATCACTACTCCACAAAGTATAAAAATTGACTGCTACGGAACTGAAGGAAAAACCATGAATAAATTGGTTGATATCATGGAAGAATTCAAATGTCCGCTTTACGATCCGCAAGTTCCAGAACGTTATGATGAAATGAACGAGTAAAAAATAATTGTAAATGGCGAATTATGAACAGCTATCAATCATTTACAATTTACCATTCACAATTCACAATTAAAACTACCCGTTTTTCAACAGCAAATCCTGTTCTTTTCTCATTTTAGCTAGCAATTGATCAACATGTGTTTTTATTTTCTGCGGAAGCATATTCCAATTTTGGTCTTTTTTGAAACTTCTGCAATCGTCTAAATCACATTCAACTGCGCGAATAACGTATTTTTTGTTTTTATAAACGGTAATTACTTTTACTCTTCTTATATAGCCGTCTTCAGTTCGTGTTCCATAGACAATAATAGGATCAATATATTCATCTCCATCAATATCCTTTGTACTGCAATATTTTGTCCAGAACCAGATATTAGTTTCTTTAGGGAGATTATCTTCAAGAAGATCATTTATTCTCCATTTTTCTAAAAATCCGCCGTGATCATTAATTACACAAATTGCTTGTATTTTGGTATTTAAAGTATCTTTTTTAGAAATTGTTTTTTGATTTTCGCCCAAAACCAATTCGTAAACACCACCTTTATCCTGAAATTCAAAAGCTCTATAAATAGGAAAATCAGTTATGTTTTCAAGTTCCCTTTCGTGAATCTCTTGTTTGGTCAGTTTACTGCTTCCAATTTTTTGAGAGAATGTAAATGTTGAATAAAAAGAAAGTAGAATTAAAATATACTTTTTCATGTTTGGCGTTATACTTTTAATACATCAAAGATATTTAAAACCTTTACGAGTTGCACTAAATTTATGTTTTTTAAAAACAGTATTTGTTGTACTTTTCTGCATGAAATGAAAGCAAAAAGATTTCAAAAAAATAAAGAAAACTTATAATGACTAAAACTGACTTTAAAAATCATCTTTTCGGAATATCAATTTTACTGCTCGCTTTTTCCAATAGTATAAGCGGACAGAAGAAAGCAATCGAAAAAAGAAACCTAGTTCAATACGTAGATCCAATGATTGGAACTGCAAAAATGGGGCATACCTATCCAGGAGCAACAGTTCCTTTTGGGAGTGTACAATTGAGTCCAGAAACCGATACAATTGCTTACAGTTTAAACGGAAAATATAATGGTGAAGTTTATAAGTATTGTGCGGGTTATCAGTACGAAGATAAAACGATTGTAGGTTTCAGTCACACGCACTTTAGCGGAACTGGACATTCCGATTTAGGCGATTTCTTAATTATGCCAACAACGGGAAAACTACAATTAAATCCGGGCGTGGCGTCTAAACCATTGTCTGGTTATAGATCAGCATTTTCGCATTCAACAGAAAAAGCAGAACCTGCTTATTACAGCGTTTTTCTGGAAGATCATAAAATTAAAGCAGAATTGACCGCAACCACTCGCGTTGGAATGCATCAGTACACTTTTCCAAAATCTAATGAAGCGCATATAATTTTGGATCTGACTTCGGGAATTTACAATTACGATAAAAAGAATGTCTGGACATTTGTTCGTGTAGAAAACGATACTTTGATAACAGGATATCGCCAAACAAATGGCTGGGCAAGAACTAGAACGGTTTATTTTGCAATGTCATTTAATAAGCCAATTAAAAGTTACGGACAAGCTGCTCAGGAAAAAAGCGTTTATAGAGGTTTTTGGGGAAGATTTGATCAGACTAAAAATTTTCCAGAAATGGCAGGACAAAACCTAAAATTATTTTTTGATTTTGATACCAACGAAGGAGAGAAAATCAAAATAAAGATGGCATTGTCACCAGTGAGTTCTGCTGGAGCACTTGAAAACATGAAAAAAGAAACGCCAGATTGGGATTTTGAAAAAGTAAAAAAACAAAGCCAGGAAGTTTGGAATAAAGAATTGAATAAAATTCAGATTGAAACCATTCAAAAAGAAGATCTAGTTAATTTTTATACTGCAATGTATCATGCCTTTTTGGGACCAACGGAGTACATGGATTTAGACGGAAGTTATAAAGGATTGGACATGAATGTTCACAAAGCTGAAAACTTTACGAATTATACCAGTTATTCGCTTTGGGACACGTATCGTGCGTTGCATCCATTATTTAATATTGTGCAACCCAAAAGAAACGCTGATATGGTGAGTTCCATGTTGGCACATTCAGAGCAAAGTGTTCATAAAATGCTTCCAATCTGGTCGCATTATGCCAATGAAAATTGGTGCATGATTGGTTACCATTCGGTTTCTGTAGTAGCAGATGCTATTGTAAAAGGCAATATTAGTTTTGATGCTGAAAAAGCACTTCAGGCTTGTGTTAATACTGCAAAAGTTCCATACTACGATGGATTGGAGTTTTATATGAATAAAGGATATGTTCCAGAAGACAAAAGCGGTGCTTCGGTTTCTAAAACCTTAGAATATGCTTATGATGACTGGGCAATCGCGCAAGCTGCAAAGAAATTGGGTAAAACGGAAACTTATAATGAATTCATTGAAAGGTCGAAAAATTATAAAAATGTTTACGATGAGAAAACAGGTTTTATGCGTCCGAAATTAAACGATGGAGCTTTCAAGAAAGAATTTGATCCATTAGATACACATGGACAAGGTTTTATTGAAGGGAATTCTTGGAATTATAGTTTGTACGTTCCGCAAGATCCAGCTGATATGATTCAATTGATGGGAGGAAATGAGAAATTTAAAGTTCGCTTAGATTCGTTATTCAATATGCATCTTCCAGATAAATATTTTGAAAATACTGAAGATATAACAAGAGACGGAATCATTGGAAATTATGTTCATGGAAATGAGCCTTCACACCATGTTGTCTATTTATACAATTGGACAGATTCTCCGTGGAAAGCGCAAGATAAAATTAGAATGATCTTGAAAAAAATGTACCGAAATGGCGCTGATGGATTAGGTGGAAATGACGATTTCGGGCAAATGAGTGCTTGGTATATTTTTAGCAGTTTAGGATTTTATCCTGTTGCTCCAGGTTCTGATGAATATGCATTGGGAAGTCCGTTGCTGAAAAATGCTGTTCTGAATTTAGAGAACGGAAAAACTTTTGAGGTCGAAACCGTAAACCAATCCGATAAAAATGTATTTGTGAGCAAAGTTTTGCTGAACGGAAAACAATTGGACAAACCATTTTTAAAGCATTCAGATGTTATAAATGGAGGGAAGATTACGTTTTATATGAGCAACAAGCCGAATAAAAAGGGTTATTAAGTGTCACCCTGAGCGGAGTCGAAGGGCTTTTACGATGAAAAGTGGCTTCGACTTCGCTCAGCCTGACAAAAAAAAGCCAATAAGCAAGAATAATAATAGATTCGTGAAAATTTGTGTAATTCGTGGCTAAACAACAAAAAACTTCACGAAATTTGCACTTCAAATAAAGACAATCAATATGAAGATCAATTTAAAATCAGGAATAGATAAACTGCTTTTCGGAATGAAGCAGAATGACGTAACAGCTGTTTTAGGAAAACCTGATAAAAATTATAAAGACGAAGATGATAACGTGATTTTTGTTTATAATGCACACAAAATCAGATTGACATTTTATCAGGAAGAAGATTTGAAATTAGGTTATTTAGTGGCTTCAAGTAATGATCTAGAAGTTTTCGGATTCAAATTAATCGGAAGAAAAATTGCTGATGTAAAGAAAGATTTTGCTGCAAAAGGAATTAATAAATACAATCAGGAAACTTTTGATACTTTTGAAA
Organism: Flavobacterium sp. LPB0248; assembly: GCF_013388355.1. Classification (GTDB taxonomy): domain Bacteria; phylum Bacteroidota; class Bacteroidia; order Flavobacteriales; family Flavobacteriaceae; genus Flavobacterium. Next base: position 1,004,962 of record NZ_CP058246.1, on the reverse strand, counting down.
ACTACTTCAACGAAGACAATTGGTTTATCCTTCAAACAGAATTTGATGAGGTGGTGAAGTTTGAAATTGGTGCAATTATTAATAGCAAAGACGAATTTGACTGGAAATTTCCTGTGAAGAAATAGCATATTTTTTTGTCATCCTGAGGAACGAAGGATCACACAAGAAGCTCCGCAAAGTATGTCGGACAATCTTTGTCGATTTACGTGTGTGATCCTTCGTTCCTCAGGATGACAAACAATAAAAAAACCGACAATCACTTGTCGGTTTTTTTATTGTCTTTAAAAAGAAATTATCCTTTTAACCAAGCATTTTTAAGTTTCTCTTTTGAAGCATCAGTTGCTTTAAAAGTTTCAGATTCTTCAAATGGTAACTTTACGGTTCCTTTAATGGTTTCTTCTTTTCCGCCACGTTTTACTTTCAAAGTGATTGGGTCATTATCTTTCCAGTTTTCACTTTCAGTAATCAAATCATAAATGTTATCCAAATTGTATGATTTATTGTTTACAGCTAAGATTTTATCTCCACCTTTTAAATTTAAGTTTTTGAAGAATTCAATTGATTCTGATTCAGGACGAACAGCAATTTCTTTTGTTGCTTTGTCAATAGTAATATTTGGAGTTTGTCCTTTAATAAACGGATTTCCTGTTTTTTTCTCCATTGCTTTTGTAACGCCAACTTTAGCTAAATAGAAATCGTAAGGAATTGGAGTCGTTCCAGCAACATATTTGTTTAAAAATTCTCCAACTTCAGGATAAGTTAAAGAAGTGATTTTAGCAAATAATTCATCATCATTAAATGGTTTTTCAACACCATATTCGTCAGATAATTTATGCATTAAGTCAAGAATTCCTCTTTCTCCATTACTTTTTTCTCTAATGATAATATCGATGCACATACCAATTAAAGCTCCTTTTTGGTATACGTTTAAGTATTGGTCTTTGTAAGGCTGTTCTAATACATTTTTACTCATTACAGTAAATGACATTGTATCATCTAATTGTTTAGACTGCTGGATTTTATCGGCAATACGAGAGTAGAAATCAGCTTCGTCGATCAAACCTTGGTTGATTTGGAAAAGATTTGCAAAATATTCTGTTACCCCTTCATACATCCATAAATGCTCAGACATTTTTGGTGCATTGTAATCAAAATACTGAATTTCTTTTGAGTGAATAGTTAATGGAGTAACAATGTGGAAGAATTCATGAGAAACTACATCTTTCATAGATTCTACTAATTTTTCTTTTGGCATCGATTCTGGTAAAACGACAGTTGTAGCAGTTGGATGCTCTAAAGCTCCAAAACCATGCGCATCGTCTTTTGCCATGCTTGATAAGTATAATAACACAGTATATTTTTTAGTAGAATTTACTTTTCCTAAAAAGTTTTTCTGTGCTGTCATCATTGTTTTCATCTCTGGAGTGATGCTTTCAGCAGTATATTTTCCAGTAGGAGAGTACACAGCAATTAAGATGTCCATTCCGTTTACATTAAAAGTAGTGTAGTCAGGTTTAGAATACATAATTGGATTTTCTACCAAAATAGCATAACGAGAAGTGGTAAACACATCAGAAGTATTGCTTGCATCTTGATCTGTCATAGAAGTTGCTCCCCAAAGAGTTTCAGGATGCGTGATAGTAACTTTGTACGGAACGTCTAACTTATCTTTAAAATATCCGACAAAACCATGTGTGTTAACCATGAAATTTTTTCCTGCATCGATATTTGTTCCTGCAGGTGAAAAAACGTCATCATTTCCAAATCCAGTTCCTTTTTCAGTATCGAAAGTATCGTTTACCAAATAAGTGATTTTTTTTAGTGCTTTTGCGTTTGAAATAGACCAAGAATTATCGTCTAATCTTTTTACCGTAAGCGGATTTCCTTTAGCATCAAATGCCTTGAAATCTTCTGAGTATTTTCCGTAATTGTCTGTTGAATAAGTACCAGGAACAGTTTTTGGAATACTGTAAACAACTTCATCTGTTTTAAAAGCTGGCGGTGTAACGGTTACCAAAACTTTATCATCTTTAACATCGGTTAAATTGATATTCACTTCAACGATATTGCTTTTTGCGGCTCCAGTGCTCCCTGTTTTACAGCTCCAAAAGGTGACCGCTAGAGCTAAGGTGTAAAGTATTTTTTTCATTTCTATATGTTTAGTTAATTGTATTTGACACAAAAATTACCAAAAAGTTACTAAAAAATTACATTAAATTGAAACATAAAAAAAAACTCCTGAAAAACAGGAGCTTTATGTTAGTCTAATTTATTCTTGATATAATATTTTCCATCCAAATCTTCATCAAAATCATCTATTTTAACAGGTTTTGGTTTTGGTTTATTTGCAATTGCCTTCTTTTTCCACATCTCAAATTTTTCAAGAGGCATTTTCTTTTTCATGATGTCTAGGACTTCTTTTTCTGCCAATCCAAATTCTTTTTTTATAATTTCAAATGGATTTCTTTCTTCTAAAGCTAACGAAACAAGTCTTTCGGTTTGTTCCGGAGTTAATTCTTTGCGGCTACTCTTTTTCATCTCGTGAAAATTAATTCAAAATAGGGTGTTAATTATTAATAGATTGATTTTCAATTCTTGTATCAATATTAAAAAAAAAAATAATAAGTTGTTTCAGTAAAGTGCACTTTTTTTAGAGAATTTAGCTGTTTTTAAAGGATCTTGATTTTTGAAATGGAATTTTTAGCAGATTCTTCAATTCATTGTTTTCTTCTGGAAGCATATGAGTGTCTACACCGTATACCAGCTGCTCTTTGGGTAAGTAAGAGAATGTTCCAAAAAGTCTATCCCATACAGAAAAAATATTTCCATAATTACTATCCGTGTAAGGCAACACATAATGGTGATGTACTTTATGCATATTCGGAGAAACAATGAAATAGCTTAAGAATATATCCAGCTTTTTAGGAAGCGAAATATTGGCATGATTAAATTGTGATGCGATAACTGATAATGACTGATAAAGAAAAACCATCCACATTGGTGTTCCAACAATTAAAACTCCTAAGGTGGTAAAAACAAAACGAACCACGCTTTCTCCAGGATGGTGTCTATTGGCTGTCGTAGTATCAATCCAAGTGTCTGTATGATGCACTAAATGAAACTGCCAGAGAATTTTTACTTTGTGTTCTACTAAATGGGCTAAATAAGCTCCAATTAAATCCAAAAGTAATAAACCAATTATAGTATATAGCCAGATTGGCATTTTTGGGAGCCATTGCAGAATTCCGAAATTATGTTCGATTGTCCAAGCAGCGGTTCTTATTAAAATAAATGCTAGAATAAAGTTGACGACAATGGTAGTGAAGGTAAAAAAGAAATTTATTCCAGCGTGAGGCCATTTTTTATAGCGCATTTTAAACAAGGGAAAACTGTTTTCAATAAGCCAGAAAATAGTAATGCCCCCGACTAAAATAAGGCTTCTGTGGGAAGAAGGAATCGTGCTGAAGTAAGAAATGATTTCGTTCATAATACATAAATATTTGAGTTGAAATAAAATTTTCTTGTCGATTTCATCCAAACAAAAAGAGAAAATCAAATATAAATATATCAGATTTTCTCTTTCGAATTTAATTATGTACTAATAATTGCGTATTATTTTTTGATGAGGCTAATTATAAATAATAAAACCCATGCACCTCCTACAGCAATCAGAATCTGCCATAGAAGACCACCGCCTCCAATACCAAGTTTTCCGGCGATCCATCCTCCGATAAATCCGCCTATAATTCCGACGATAATATTGCCAATTAAACCAAAGCCGGCACCTTTCCAGATTTGACCAGCCAGCCATCCAGAAATGGCACCTATAAGTAAGAAATATAAAAACTCCATATTTTTATTTTTTTTGATGATGTATCGATTTCTTTTTTTAGCTATTATGCTTCTGCATGATTTTGAAGCAGTATTTTATATAGAAAACCTGCCGCTAATGCACCAAGAATAGGAGCGACCCAAAACAGCCAAACCTGAGATAATGGCTCTCCGCCAACAAAAATAGCTTGAGATAAAGATCTCGCTGGATTTACAGAAGTATTTGTAATTGGAATACTGATTAAGTGTATTAAAGTCAGCGCCAAACCGATTGCGATTCCAGCAAATCTGCCATTTGCAAATTTATCAGTTGCTCCTAAAATCACCAATAAAAAGAATAATGTAAGCACAAACTCTGCAATAAAAGCAGATTGTAACGAATAACCATCAGGAGAAAAAGCTCCAAAACCATTAGATGCAAAGGCGCCAGCTTTTGTATTGTCTATTGCAAAACCTGCCTTTCCAGAAGCTATTGTGTATAAAGTTCCTGCAGCTGCTGCGGCTCCAACACATTGTGCAATAATATACGGAATAAGATCTTTGGCAGAAAATCTTCCGCCAGCCCATAAACCAAAAGAAACAGCGGGATTAAAGTGACCACCAGAAATATGGCCAACAGCATAAGCCATTGTAAGCACAGTTAAACCAAATGCTAGCGCAACACCAGCAAATCCAATTCCTAAGTCAGGAATTCCGGCAGCAAAAATAGCACTTCCGCATCCTCCAAAAACAAGCCAATAAGTTCCAAAAAACTCTGCAAATAATTTTTTCATAATAAAATAATTTAATGGTTAATGTTTAGAATGTATATTGGTAAGCCCAATAAATTAAAACAAATTGTAAGGGCAAACGTACAAATAAAATCCATCTTGGTAAACCAAAACCTGCTTTTTTATTTTGAAACATGTACAAATTGGCAGGGAAAACAGCAATTAACAGCACTATAATTCCCCACGCGGCAAAATTTGATGAAAAAGGCAGGACTAAAAAGATGCCCAGAATAATCTCGGCGGCACCACTTAAAATATTTATTAATTTGGGGTTTTTAAATGCGGGTGGAATGATTTTTATATACATTCCAGGATTTCTAAAATGATTTAGCCCAGCAAGAATATAAAGGAAAGCCATTAAATACAAATGCCAAGGTAGAATCATGATATCTAATTGTTTATCACGAATTTATAAAAAAATTAACAATTATTGCATTACAGTACTTCTTTTTTTGAAAGTATGTATTTTGAGTTATTTTTTTGACTTGAAATTTACATTCATAATAATTATGGCCAGAATAATTAATGCGATACCAAGCCATTGAGAAAAGATTACTTTCTCGTTTAATAAAACATAAGCCATCATTACAGAAACAGGCAGTTCAAGGGCAGAAACAATGCTTCCTAGTCCGATTCCAGTTAACGGAAATCCAGCTGTCATTAATAGGGGTGGAATGATAGTTCCGAATAGTGCCAATACAATTCCCCATTTTAAGAAGATTTCCATATTGAAGGCTGTAACCTGCGTTGCAAAAGCAAACGAAAATACAATTATAGCTCCACCTAAAAGCATATAAAGGCTTCTTTGCGCAGACGAAATTTCGGTTGCAACACTATTAGCAGTAAACATAGTTGTAGTAAAAGACGCAGCAGCCAACATTCCCCAAACTAAACCTCTCCAGTCTAATTGGATATCACTATTGATAATATTTGTGGCTAAAACAGTCCCAAAAAGCACAATAAAGACCGCAATGACTTTTTGTTTTGAAGGCAGTTTTTTTTCTAAAATCATTTCAAGCAAAACGCCCATCCAAACAGTTTGCATCAATAAAACGATTCCGATAGAAACAGGAATGTATTTTACAGCCAAATAATAAAATAGGCTGGTCATTCCTAATGAAGTTCCTGCAAGCATTAAACTGAAAATATTTTTGCGAGATGCTTTTACGGCAGGTTTGTTTTTATTTTTAATGCGCTGAAAAAGATTGATTAGAAGAATTCCAAGAATTCCGTAAATAAATTGTGAGGTCGTTACTTCTGCAGTTGTGTAGCCTTCAGAATAAGCTATTTTTACAAAAGTAGCTAGCATTCCGTAAGTAGTTGCTCCCAAAGCAACAAGAAAAACACCTTTTAATACATTATTTTGCGACGTCATAAATTATCTCTTTTTAAAAAATTAAGCCGGCAAAGGTAAGCTATTTTGTTTAGGATTCTCTTGTACTATGTTGAAAATAGTGATTTAATTACAATGGAATTGATTTTTAAAGGCTTAAATTAGGAATTCTTTAAAAAACGAGATGCCAAAAAACAGAAAAGCCATCAAAAATAATTCTGATGGCTTTTTATATGTATAAAGAATTAATCTTCTTTGTTTCCTAATTACTTAGGTTGGTTTTGATAGGTTTCGATTTCAAAAATTAAAGTTGCATTTGGTGGAATAACTCCGCCAGCGCCTTTTTCGCCATAAGCTAAATTTGAAGGTAGGAAGAAAGTTGCTTTTTCTCCGTCTGTCATCATATCAAGGGCTTCAATAAAACCAGGGATCATTCCATCTTTTTTACCAACTGTAAAAGGAAAAGCTTTGTAGCCGCCTTGTGCATCTCTGTTTGCATCATATTTTCCGTATGCTTTTGCTACTTGAGCCATGCTGCTGTCGAATAAAGTGCCATCTTCAAAATATCCTGCATAGTGGAAATAGATTGTAGAACCTTCAGCACCTTTAACACCAGTACCTTTTTGAGTAATTACATATTTTAAGCCAGTAGAAGTTGCAGTTGCTTTTGCTTTTAAGTCTTTAAAATAAGCAGCTTTAGCAGTTATTACTTTTTTCGCCTCTTCTTTTTTAGCGGCCTCTTTTTTTACATCATCACTTAAAACTTTTAGAGCATCAAATTTCTTTGCTGCAGCACCTTTACGTGTGATAACAATTTTTGTCATTACATCGTCTTGAACAATTTTATTTACATTATCCATTCCAGAAACAACATGACCAAAAATAGTGTGTTTTCCGTTTAACCAAGGTGTATCTTTATGTGTAATGAAAAATTGGCTTCCGTTTGTTGCCGGACCAGAATTTGCCATTGCTAGAACTCCACCTTTTTCGAATTTTAAATCGTCTACAAATTCATCTTTAAACGAATATCCTGGGCCTCCAGAACCATTTCCGTCAGGATCACCACCTTGAATCATGAAATCATTAATAACTCGGTGAAATTTTAATCCATTATAAAATGGTTTTCCTTTAAGTGAAGCTTTAACGTTAGGATTTGTGCCTTCTGCCAAAGTAATAAAGTTTGCTACTGTTACAGGAGCTTTTACATATTCTAAAGAAAGAACAATATCTCCTTTTGAAGTAGAGATTGTAGCAAAAATTCCGTCACCAGGATTTGCGACTACAACTGCTTTGCTTGTAGGTTTTGCTGCGGGTTTTGTTGCAGGTTTTTTAGTTTGAGCTTGAATATTTACTATTGCTAAGCAAAATAAAAATAGAAATTTATATTTCATTGCTTTTAAAATTTTAAGTCTTTAATTCAATTACTGTTTGTCTGAAATCTGGATTTCGAAGATGATATTAGCATTTGGCGGAATCACACCTCCAGCACCAGTTGCTCCATAAGCTAAGTGAGATGGAATGAAAAGAACTGCTTTATCTCCGTAAGATAATTGCTCAACTCCTTCAATAAAACCAGGAATTAAACCATCTTTTTTACCAGCTTGAAATTGAATTGGTTGGTAGCCGCCTTGTGCCGCTCTTGCAGGATCGTATTTTCCGAATTGTTTTGCCACTTCTTCAATACTAGCGTCAAATAGAGTTCCGTCTTCAAGGAAACCAGCGTAATGAATGTAAATTGGACTTCCTGCAGCAGGTTTTTTACCGCTTCCTTTTTCTGTAATTACATATTCTAAACCACTAGTAGTTTTAGTTGCTTTTGCTTTTAAAGCAGTATAATAATCTACTTTTTCTTTTTGAACGCCAGCGTATTTGCTTTGTTCTTTTGCAATGTCAGCAAAATAATCATGGAATACTTTTACAGCATCAAATTTCTTAGCGGCTTCACCATTTCTGATAATAGTTATAGAAACGATATTGTCGCCCTGTACCACTTTGTTTACTACTTCCTGATCTTTTGCATCTACAACATGACCAAAAATAGTATGTTTTCCATCTAACCAAGGAGTTTCAACGTGTGTGATAAAAAATTGGCTGCTGTTTGTACCTGGACCATTATTAGCCATTGCCAAAACACCTGCTTTGTCAAATTTTAAATCTGAAAATTCATCTTTAAATTTATAACCAGTATCTCCAGAACCAGTTCCTAATGGATCACCACTCTGAATCATGAAGCTTTCAATAACTCTATGGAATTTCAAACCATCAAAGAAAGGCTTGTTTTTAAGGTTTTCATGTGTTACAAACTCGTTTTTACCTTCAGCTAAAGTCACGAAGTTAGCGACCGTTATTGGGGCTTTTTTGTAATCAAGTTCTACAATAATGTGACCTTTGTTTGTCTCGATGTCAGCATATAAACCATCTGGCAGATTGCTATGATCGTCTTTACAAGAATAAAATGAGCTTACGGCTATTAGTAATAATAAAATACTCTTTTTCATTTTAAGATATTGTTTATTGAGTTAATGTGTCTTTTTTAGCTGGCGCTGCAGGTTTTGCAACTGCAGGTTTTGGTGTTACGGTTTGAGTAGGCTGTGCAGCAGGTTTTGCTGTTTGCGCAGTTGGATCTGGAACAAAATTTCTAAGCGTAACGGTAACAATTAAAGATTCGTTCGTGCCAATTTTTTTATTGTCTCCATGATATCCATAAGCCATATGTGATGGAAATAAAAACGTAATAGTTTCATTTTTATGCATTCTTTTGATTCCGTCACGCAACCCCATCATAATGTCTTGTTTGTCTACATAATAAGTTTGAGGTCCAAGATCAGATTCTGAATAAATGACGTTGCCTTTTATGTCTTTTATTTCCATGTTAAAATAGGCAATATCGCCTTTTCTAGGAGCTAGTGTTTCTGTAGCATTCTTTTCTTCATAACAAAACCAATATCCTTTTGGAGTGGCAAAATACTTTACTTTCGGATTGCTTTTGATTATTTTTTTTATGACTTCCTCTTCGTTGGCCACTAATTTTTTATTTCGGTCTGCCGATTTTTTCATGAATGTTCCCGAAGCTCTAGAAATTGGTCTTCTGGCTTCTTCATGATGCTTACAGCTGCTTATTAAAACAGCAAAAAGCAAAGTGTAAATGCTAAGTTTTAGGTAATTCATGATTTGGACTATAATTTTAGTTTTTTTACTAAATCTTCAAATTTATTAATGGTGTTTTCCATAGAATCTTCAGATCTTCCTCCAGCTGCATTAACATGTCCGCCTCCGTTAAAGTGATCTCTTGCAAATTGATTTACATCAAATCCTCCTTGAGAACGGAAAGAAATTTTAATTATTTTCTCTTCTTTGTTTTCAATAAATATGGCTGTAAAAACAATTCCACGAATGCTCAATCCGTAGTTTACAATTCCTTCAGTATCGCCTTTTACATAGTTAAACGAATCCAGTTCTTCCTGTGTAAGAGTCATGTAAGACGTTTTATGTTCTTCAAAAATTTTCATATTTTGAAGTGCACGGCCTAATAACTGCAAACGGCTAAAAGAACTATTATCGTATAGTAAAACCGGAATTTGAGTGTTTTCAACTCCTAAATCAATTAATTCGGCAATAATTCTATGCGTGTTTCCTGTAGTTCCTGGAAAACGGAATGAACCAGAATCAGTCAAAATTCCAGTATAGATGCAAGTTGCTATGGTTTTATCGATATCTTCTTTTTTATTTAAAAAGGCAATAAAATTATAAACCATTTCACAAGTAGATCCGAAAGAAGTGTCTGAGTATGTATAAGCAGCATAATCATGAGGTTTTTCATGATGATCGATCATGATAAATGGTGCTGTAAGTTTTGCCAGAGTATGCTCCATTTCGCCAGTGCGATGAAAAGCATTAAAATCCAGCGTAAAAATAAGTTCAGCTTCTTCTAATATTTTAATGCAGTTTTGAGTGTCTTTTTCATAAACTTTAACTGTTTCTGAACCTGGAAGCCAAGCTAAAAAATCAGGAAAATCATTTGGAGAAATAACAGTTGGCTGATGATTATTTTTGAGTAAAAAATGGTATAAAGCTAGAGTCGAACCCATGGCGTCACCATCTGGTCCTCTGTGCGGAATAATTGCAATTTTCTTTGGCGTAGCAAGCAATAATTGAATTGCTTGAATATCTTGTATTTTCATAGTTTGCGAATTTACATTTTTTTAATGTAATGCTGAAAATATTTAGTCGCAGTTTTCAGTTTCAGTTTTCAGATATTTTAGGGTTAAAAAAAATGTACGTGGATGAAACTGATTCACTATCGCGAAAATGCGGATTTGGGCGGATTTTTTTATTTTGAAACTGAGAGTGTAAACTGCGACTGAAAACTCCGTTTAAAGAAATCTCTGGTACAATTTATATTTCGCACCTTTTACAATTTGAGATTTGTAAATTCCGACAGAACCAGAAGAAAAATAAGCAATTGTACAGGCAATTGCGATGAAGATTCCGGGAGCAATTCCAAACAATTCCATTCCCATAATGGTACAGGCAATAGGAGTGTGGGTTGCGCCTGAGAAAACCGCAACAAATCCGATTCCTGCTAAAAGCGCAATTGGCATCGGAATTACAGTTGATAAGGCACTTCCTAAAGTAGCTCCGACAAAAAATAACGGAGTTACTTCGCCACCTTTAAAACCAGCTCCTAACGTGAATCCGGTGAATAAAATTTTTAGCAGAAAATCGTACCATTGGTTTGTATTGGAAAAAGAATCGACTATAACGGGAACTCCCAAACCAGAGAATTTTGTAAATCCGAAACCAGCAATGGCAATAGCCAAAACTACACCGCCAATTACAGGGCGAAGTGGGGGATATTTAATGGTTTTTGAAAAAAGAGAACCCCAGAAATGTGTGCTTCTAGAAAATAATAGAGCAGCAAATCCAGATAAAATTCCAATAATTATAGTAAAAATAATGTTGTTTAAACTAAGTTCTGGAACGATTGGAATACTATAATGTGTATGTTTAATTTCCCAGAATTCTACAGTAAAATAAGCTGCATAAGCGACTAAAAAAGAAAGAAGAATGCTTTTAAAATTAATTTTACTGAAATATAAAACTTCCAAAGCAAAAATAGCTCCCGCAAGAGGTGTTCCAAAAACAGAAGCAAATCCAGCACTGATACCGAGAATGATTAAAATTCGGCGTTCTGAATTATTTAGATTGAAAAACTTTGTGAATTGATCGGCAATTGCGCCTCCCATTTGAACGGCTGTTCCTTCGCGTCCTGCAGATCCTCCAAATAAATGAGTCAAAAGCGTTCCTAAAAGAACTAAAGGAGCCATTTTAAAAGGAATGACTTTTTTAGGGTTTTCGTATTCTTCCAGTAAAAGATTGTTTCCTTTCGCAACTGATTCTCCCCAATAGTAATAACTCAATCCAACTAGAAATCCACCGAAAGGTAAAAGCCATATAATCCAGTCGTGCTGAACTCTAAATTGCGTCACCCATTCTAAAGAAACTAAGAAAAATGCTGAAGCCGATCCGGAAAGTATTCCGATTAAAGCACAGATAAGAATCCATTTTGGAAGAGAAAGAAGGAATTGTTTTGGATTTAAGGAAGTCATTAATGAATTCTAAAAAGTTTGCCACGAATTTCAAGAATTTTCACGAATTAAAATAGGAAAAAACGATTTAATCGAGTTTTCGCCATACTTTTTCGAAATGGCGAATAGAAATAATTCGTGAAAATTAGCGAAATTCGTGGCTGAAAAAAAATATTATACTACAGCAGTAAATTCGATTTCCACCAAATATTCCGGAGCAACCAATTTACTGATTCCGTAAAATCCTGTAGTTGGTTTTACATCTTTAAAGAAAGCAGCGTGTGCTCTAGCTACTTCTTCGAAAGTAGAAACGTCTGTTGTGAAAATTCTTGTTCTAATAACGTCTTTCATGCTTACATTTAAATCTTCTAAAACTTTTTCTACTCGTTCCAAAATATTATACGTTTGAGCATAAGCGTCATCAGCTTTTACTTTATCGCCGTCAACAATGGCTACAGTTCCAGAAACTTCCACAATATTGCCAATTCTTACGGCACGGCAATAACCCATTTTGTCTTCCCACGGAGATCCAGTTAAGATGTTTTCTCTTTTCATTTTTTATAATTTTTGCGAATTTGTCTGTATGGTTTTAAAAGCAAATTCAGGTTGATTAAAGATTCTGCAATTTAAGAATTATGGTTTTTACAGCGATTAAAAAAAGCTTGAAATCAATTCAGAAATCAAGCTTTTTTGTGATATTAATCGTTATTCGGTTTCTTTTTCTTCGTATAGTCGAAGCTTGTTTTGTACCGTATTTAAATTTTGCTGTAAGGCCTCAATCTTATCTAATAAATGTGCAATTGCATCAATTCCTTCCAGATTTATTTTAAGATCGTAATGCATTCGGATCATTTTTTCGACCGTTGGAAGCTGTTCTGGTTCCAGAAATTCGTCATTTTCTTGTGTAATAATATGAATGAGTCCGTAGTTATTAAGTTCGGTTATAAAAGTATTTTCAATTTCGTGGTAAATACAAAACTGTTTTATCTGGATCAAGTTTTTATTTTTCATGACTTCTGAGTTTTGCTAATTCTTCAAATAATTCTTTTTCTTTATTCGACAGTTTTGTTGGGAGTTTTATAGTGTATGTAATGTATAAATCGCCAAACTGATTTTCTTTTTTATAAACAGGAAAACCTTTTCCTTTCAACTTCACTTTGGTTCCAGGCTGCGTTTCTGGTGGCACTTTAATTTTTACCTTTCCGTCAAAAGTATTGATGTAAGTTTCTCCGCCTAAAATTGCCGTGTATAAATCAATTGGAGCCTCGGCATAAAGATTGTTGCCTTCTCGTTTAAAATCTGAATTGTTAGAAATGATAAAAGTGATGTATAAATCACCATTTGGTCCGCCGTTAACACCTGGACCGCCATGATTCGGAATTTTAATAATCTGCCCATTTTCTACACCAGCAGGAATTGCAATTCGAATATTTTTTCCGTTTACAGTTAAGTTTTGTTTATGTGTGGTATAAGCTGCTTTAAGATCTAGTTCCAATTCGGCATTAAAATCCTGTCCTCTATATTTAGCCTGCGATCTCGATTTTCCACCTCCATACATCGAATTGAAAAAATCTGAAAAGTCGCTTCCAGAAAAGTCTCCGCCTCCAAAACCAGAGAAATCACCTTCAGAATATTGATAACCACCTTGCTGTCTGCTTTGCTGCTGATTAGGATCGTAACCTGCTTTTTCAAATTCGTCAGCATGTTTCCAGTCTTTTCCGTATTTATCGTATTTCTTTCGATTTTCAGGATTGCTTAAAACTTCATTAGCTTCATTTATTTCCTTGAATTTCTTCTCGGCTTCTTTATCATTCGGATTCAAATCAGGATGGTATTTTCTCGCCAGTTTTCGATATGCTTTTTTGATGTCTGCTTCCGTAGCCGATTTTGTAACATCTAATACTTTGTAATAATCGATATAATCCATTTTTCTGAGATTTATAAATGGTAAATAAAGTCTTCAAGGTAAGAATAAGTTGTTAATAATCAAAATGCTGAATGTTTTTATAAAGTGAGTTTTTGGAATTTATAAGATTTGAAATTTTTTTTTTTGAAGTAAAAAATTTTGGCAGGTTTTTTGATTCCAAAAATTAGCTTAATTTAATGTTATAAAACTCCTAAAGTTGTAGCAAGTAAGTAAATTATACTATTTTTGTGAAGCTGGACTTTTGATTTATATTAATTATAAAAGGCGATTCGATAATACTTTTTTCAATGAAGCACATTTTATTTTTCATATTATTTTTTACTGCACTGTCTGTATCAGCCCAAATAGAGTCTAGTACTAAATTCAAAACTATTCCTGGAGGGAAATTTACTGCCAAGCCTAAAAAGACTCCAGTTCCTGAAGTCAAAGATCCATTGGCAGATTTTAATGATATGCCAGCGATTAAAACTCCTAATGTTTTTGAAAATACGACTATAACTCCAAAATCAAAATTTCAGATTGGAGAAGAAAAAAGCAAATTTACCATGTCTACAGAAACCGATTTTGCTAATCCAGGCGATCGATATGTAGCAAAAATGGAAAAAGATTTAGATAAATCTTTAAAAGATGCCGGACTAAGAGAAGGTCGTGGAGTATTGGTAAAGAAAAATATTTCTTTAGGAGATTTTAAAACCAAATCAGCATTCTTTATTGTTAAGTTCCGTGATTTTGGGGCAATTGACGGAGATTTAGTAAAAGTTTCTTCAAATGATTACGTAATTCGCGATAGAATTTTATTGGATTCTAATTTTCAGCAAGTAAAAATTAATCTTGTACCAGGTTTTAATAAATTAGATTTTGAAGCTCTCAATATTGGTACGCTAGGAGGTAATACTGCAGAAATACAAGTATACGACGATAAGGGTAATTTGGTAACAAATGATTATTGGGATAATCTTGCCGCAGGTTTTAAAGCGTCGATTGTTGTTACGAAAGAGGAATAAAAAAAAGATAAAAAAATAAGATAAGATAAGATAAGATAAGATAAGACCATTTTTGATCTTATCTTATTTTTTTTAGATAACTACCTTAGTAGAATTTGCGTGTTTTCCTTCACCTGTTTCTTTCAAAAGAAAACTTATCAAAATAGCTATCGTAATGCCAATAATCCAAAACAAACCAGCTTGCTGAAAATGTAGCGCTTTATTAAGAGTATTATTTAAAGTTTGACCAAATAGGCGACTAAATAATGGGCTTAAAAGTGTTGTTACGCCAAAAGTTATAAAATTAATGGCTCCTGTGGCACTTCCTTTTACATTATCTGGATTGGCTTCTTTTATTATTGAGTAAGGAATCATGGCTGCTCCAGAAGCTACGCCCAATAAGAACATACTGTATTTAGTAGTCAGAATATCGGGAAAATACAGTAACTGGATTAAGGTTACAATCATCAATAAGGCTCCAGCTACTAAAACTGGTTTTCGCCTTTTTAGCTTGTCTGTAATATATCCTAAGAGTGGGCATCCAAATACCCAGCCAAAAGCTACCATTGCACTTGATATGGTTGCGGTATGAAAATCTAAAGCACGATCTTTCTGAAAAAAATCTACAGCCCAAGTCATTGCAAATATTGTAGTTGGAGCAAATAATAACCCAGATATTATACCACAGAACCAAGATTGTGGATTGCTGAAAACGATTTTGTAAGGTTCTAAAACACCTTGTTTTTTTACTGCACTTTCTTCTTTTTTTTCTGTTATATCGGCTGGAGTTACAAACCAAAGGCCGAAAGCAACAATTATGGTAAAAATTCCGATTGAAAGCCAGAAAATGTCTATGTGCATTCCTTCTTCTATCCAGGGTCCAACCACAAATTGCCCAGCAGAACCTCCGAGCATTCCGAGACATTGTGTAAATCCAATTGCTGTTGCCAACGATTTTGCCGAAAATCCTTTACTGGCAAGATATACACAGCCCGGAAAAGCAAAAGCACATCCGGCACCTTGAAGCAATCGGCCAGCAACACCCAAAAACTGACTCGAAATCATAAATAATAAACAACCAATTCCTAAAATGAAAGCTCCCGTAAAGAGCGAATATTTGGCTCCAAATCTATCGAGTGCGATTCCTGCAATTAAACTGCAGGTAGAATACGTGTAATAATACGTGCCAATTATGGTAACTAATCTAATTTCATTTACCGAGAAAGTCTTCGAAAGTTCTGGAAGCATTACCGCTGGAGCAGAACGTATTACATAATCTAAAAAATAAAAAATAAGACCAAATACCCAAGCAATGACATAATATTTGGTGTACGATTTTGTACTGTTTGTATCCATAAGATGGCTCTTTTTAAATTAGTACAACTTTACAAACCTTCTTTAAGGTGTTTGTAATTAGATTTTATGGTATCAAAAACTTCTTCCATTTTCCCTCCAAGCATTAATTTTGTCATTGATTTTGCCATACCTACAACTTGTTCCCATTCTATTTTTGGAGGCATTGCCAAAGCATTCGGATTTGTAAATACATTCAATAATACAGGGCCATTATGAGTAAAAGCATTTTGAATTGCTGTCTCAACTTCTTCGGGTTTATGAACATTTATGCCCTGAAAACCCATTGCTTGAGCAATTAAACCAAAATCTGGATTAACCATATTGGTTTCGTTATCAGGTAGACCATTAACTTCCATTTCTAGTTTGACCATTCCTAAAGCGCGATTGTTGAATACAATAATTTTAACGGGAATATCGTATTGATGTATCGTAGCCAAATCACCCAATAGCATTGATAAACCTCCGTCACCACACATGGCAATAACTTGTTTTTCGGGATGAGCAAGAGCTGCGCCAATTGCCATTGGCATTGCATTAGCCATTGATCCGTGATTAAAAGAACCTAGCATTTTTCGTTCGCCAGTTCCTTTAATAAAACGAGCACCCCAAACACACGACATTCCGGTATCAACAGTAAAAATCGCATCTTTAGAAGCTAATTTGTCAATAATGCGCGCTACATATTCGGGTTGAATTGTGTCTTCTCCGCCATTATCATTGACATAAGTATTCATGTTTTCTTTTACAGTGTTGTAGAATTTTAACTGAGCATTTAAAAAACTATCATCGGTTTTGGTTTCTAGGAGCGGAAGTAAAGCTTCTATAGTATCGGCAACGTCACCGCATAACCCCATATAAAGATTGGCTCTTCGGCCTAAACGCTCAGAACTTGTATCAATTTGAATAATTTTATTATCAGAAGGCATGAATTTATCATAAGGAAAATCTGTTCCTAACAATAAAACCAAATGAGATTCGTGCATGCTATGGTAAGCAGACGGAAGCCCTAATAAACCTGTCATCCCTATTTCGTTTGGGTTGTTGGGTTGAATGCTCATTTTTCCGCGGAAAGAATATCCTACGGGAGCTTTAATATGCTGTGATAATTGTACAACTTGATCATGAGCTTTTTCGGCTCCAATACCACAGAATAAAGTTATTTTTGTGCTTTCGTTAATGGCTTTTGCCAATTGCTGTAATTCAGTATCAGAAGGTCGGATTATAGGATTGCAATGAAAAAACTGAGTTGAGATGCTGCTTTCTACAGCTTTTAATTGAGAAACATCACCTGGTAAACCAATAACTGCAACACCTTTTTTTCCTAAAGCATGTTGTATAGCAGTTTGAATAATGCGAGGCGCTTGCTCAGCTGTCATAATCATTTGATTGTAATAGCTGCAATCATCAAAAAGTTTGATAGTATTGGTTTCCTGAAAATAATCCATGCCCATTTCGCCAGTATTAATTGTAGAAGCAATGGCAAGCAAAGGTACGTGAGAACGGTGTGCATCGTACAGGCCATTAATTAGATGAACATGTCCTGGACCACAGCTTCCGGCACAAACAGCAAATCCGTCGAGTTCGGCTTCAGCGGCAGCGGCATACGCTCCAACTTCTTCATGGCGTACATGAATCCACTTTATTTTTCCATTTCTGCGTATGGCATCATTAAAATGATTTAAACTGTCTCCGGTAACTGCATAAACACGTTTTACTCCGGCTTCTACCAACATGTCGACTAATTGTTCGGCAACTATTTTACTCATGTGTTATATTTTTAAAATTAATATTCAGAAGTATACATTGGTTATGATTAACTTTCTTAATAATTATATTTTAATATAAATCAAGCAATGATGTAAAGGGCCTTATAAAATTAAGGAAAAGAATTGGTTTTCTTTTAAAGGTGTTAAGAAACTAAGCTGCTAAGGTGTTAAGTTTTTCATTTTGTGAAAATATAAAAAGAGAGATTCTAATATTTTTAGAACCTCTCTTTTTATATTTGAAATTTTATACACTTAGTCACTCATAAATTTAGCGCTTTAAATTAAAATGGATCTGCAGTAACTTTAAATTTCATATCTGCTTTTACCGTTACATCTTTTGTTAAAGTCTCTTTTAATGTTACCTGTGTTCTTATTTTGTAGCTATCTGCTTTTATGTATTTATCCAATCTCTTATCTGTACAAATCAAATCGATTGTATTGCTTGAGACGTTGATATTGTCTTGGTAAGCTAATTCTATTTCATCTGAATTGGCTGTTGAGATATACAAATGAACCGATTTTAAAAACGTAAAAGTTTTGTCTGAAGGATCTGTAATTGTTAGTTTTAATGATTTGATTTTAACATCTTTTACTAAACTTGCTTTTGTTTTATTATTTTGAAATTCAGCTGAAGAATTGGTTGTGACTTCTGGCGTAATAATTTCTAAAGGAAGATTAATTGGAGTGGTGCTTTGAATTTTAATCGAAGCATTATTCGAAATAGTAAAAGTCAATAAATCATCTACAGTATTACAAGAAGAAAATAAAATTGACAAAAAAACGGTCAAGGCAATAAATTTTGATTTCATAGTTTAATTTATACGGTTTTGTGTAAATACGATTTTTTGGAATGTTTGGATTTTTTTTTGAGGTTCAAAGTAACAAAGATTCAAAGGGACAAAGGTTTTACGCTTCATTTACCTTTGAACCTCTGTAACTCTGTACCTTTGAACCTCAAAAAAACTATTCATAATGCAATGCTTCTATTGGATCTAATTTTGACGCTTTTAGTGCAGGATAATAACCAAAGAAAATACCTGTGATAGCACAAACCAAAAATGAAAGTATTACAGAAGATTCGGAAATTAGGGTAGGCCAGTGCAGAAAGTATTGTATTAATTCTGATGCTATAATTCCTAAAACTATTCCAATTAATCCTCCAGTTAAGCTGATTAAAATTGCTTCCACTAAAAATTGTAATAAAATATCTCTTCCGTTTGCGCCAATAGACATACGTAAACCGATTTCTTTGGTTCGTTCTGTAACCGAAACATACATAATATTCATAATGCCTATTCCTCCAATCAAGAGCGAAATTCCCGATATTGCAGTTAACAATACCGTTAGTAGTTGGCTTGTTGAACTAAAAGTGTTGATTAATTCTGCCTGTGTTCGTACAGAGAAATCATCATCGTCATTGGCTTTTAATCGATGTGCTGTGCGCATAATCTGCTCGATTTCATCTGTTGCCAATTGTGTCTGACTTTCGTCTGTTGTGGAGGCATAAATATTTTGGAGATAAATAGAGTTTGTTATTCTTTTTTGTACGGTAGTATAAGGCGCAATAATAATATCGTCTTGATCTTGCCCAAATGCATTTTCTCCTTTTGATTGCAAAACTCCAATAATTCGAAACGGAATTTTATTAAAACGAATGATTTGCCCAATAGGATTTACTCCATACGGAAATATATTGTCTACAACAGTTTGACCAATTAAACAGACTTTATTTGCGGTATGAATATCAGATTCTCTAAAAATAATTCCTTCCTTAAGTGGCCAGTCTCTAATTTTAAGATAATCAACACTCACGCCTTGCATACTCGTTGGCCAGTTTAGCGCACCATTAATTGCCTGACCTTTGCTGGAAACTGCAGGAGAAATTGCATTTAAATGTTTTGACTCTTTTTTAAGTGCTTCAACATCACTAAGTGTCAAGGTCTGAACGCTCGAAATATCTAAACGCGCTCCTGCCGATACATTGCTATTTGGTCTAATGGTAATCATATTAGATCCCATACTGGACAACTGATCCTGAATGCTTTTTTTTGATCCCTGACCAATTGCAACCATTGCAATTACAGAGCCAACACCAATAATAATTCCGAGCATGGTTAATAATGCACGAAGTTTGTTGCGTCGAAGCGCTTTTAAGGCGATTAGAAAAAGATTAGCTATTTTCATATTTATAATCTTCGTCTACATGAAAATCGGCTAGCATTTGTACGGCCGATTTTATGTTTTGGTTATTAAAGTCTTTCGTTATCCTTCCGTCGCGAAGTGTTACAGTTCTACTGCTAAAGGCCGCGATATCGGGTTCATGAGTTACAAAAATTATCGTTTTTCCTTTCGAATTCAATTCTTGAATTAGCGCCATGATTTCGTATGAGGTTCTGGTGTCGAGATTTCCTGTAGCTTCATCTGCAAGTATCATCACAGGGTCATTTACTAGAGCTCTCGCAATGGCTACACGCTGCTGTTGTCCGCCTGAAAGCTGATTTGGAAAGTGATCTAATCGATCAGCTAACTTTACAGCTTCTAAAGCATTTATAGCTCTTTCTCGCCTTTCTTTTGCAGAGACTTTAGAATTGTATAATAATGGCAATTCAACATTCTCTATTGCCGAAGTGCGCGCTAAAAGATTATAGGACTGAAAAATAAAACCAATTTTAGTGTTTCGTAAAGCCGCCAGTTCAGTTTTGGATAATGATTTGACATTGACTCCATCGAGTATATAATTCCCGTCTGATGGTTTGTCCAAACATCCCAAAATATTAAGCATAGTTGTTTTTCCGGAACCACTGCTTCCCATAATGGTAATAAATTCACCTTCCATAACATCAAAAGAAACGCCTTTTAAAGCTCTTACAGTTTCAGATCCCATGGTAAATTCTCTTTTAAGGTCTTGTATTTCAAGAATCTTTTTTTTCATTACAATTGCTTTTGTGTGGTTTGTTGCTATTGTCTTCTTCCTCCACCGCCGCCACCTCGTTTTGGCATAAACGGACTTGATTCTGTTGCTTTAGCGCCTTTGGTTTGTTTTGATGCATTTACTCCCGTAATGATTTCATCTTGAGCTGTTAATCCTCTAATGACTTGAACATTAATATCATCATCTAATCCTATTCGTATGTGTTTTGGAATTATCGAATCGCCTACTTTTTTCCATACAATTGCTTTTTTATGGTCAATCGTATCGAGAGTTTTATTGTTTAATCCTGAATTGCCACCATATTTATTTCCGTTTTTGCCTTTGTGTTCGCCTTTGTGATTTCGTAAAGACAGTTTCCTTATTTTAAACTGTTTTTCTAATGTAGAATCAGGCTGGAAAGCAATCGCTTTTGCTGGAATAAGCAAGGTGTTTTTTACTTCATTGGTATAAATAATAATATTAGCTGTCATTCCAGGTTTTAATTTTAAATCATCATTTGGAGCATTGATAATGGTAGTATACGTAACAACATTTGACGAAATAGTGGGTTCCAAACGTATCTCGATTACAGTTCCTTTAAAGACATCATCGGGAAAAGCATCTACGGTAAAAGTGGCATTTTCGCCCACTTTTACATTGCCTACATCCGCTTCATCTACAGATGCCCGAACCTGCATTTTGCTTAGATCTTTGGCAATGCTAAATAAGGTAGGCGTATTAAGACTCGCCGCAACGGTTTGTCCCTCGCTTACTTTTCTAGATAAGACAGTTCCATCAATTGGAGAATAAATATTGGTGTACGAAAGGTTCTTTTCTGCAGAACGCAATTGAGCCGCGACACTGTTTACATTGTCTTTCGCAACGTCATAAAGGTTTTTTGCGGTTTCATAATCAGCCCTGCTAATTCCGCCTGCTTTATACAATTCATTTTGTCTGTTGAAATTGGATTGCTGGTAACCAAGGTTGTTTTTTGATAATTGCAAATTGGCTGCAATCTGCTGTACCTGAGCTAGAAAAAGAGACTGGTCTATTTGCGCCAGCAGCTGTCCTTTTTTCACAACTGAGTTAAAATCAACAAATACTTTTTGGATGGTTCCCGAAACTTGTGTTCCTACAGCAACGGTATCTACAGGCTGTATTTTTCCAGTTGCGGTTACACTTGTTGCGATATCTCCGTAATGTGGTTTTTCTGTAATCAGTTCTACTTTATTACCATCTTTATGAAAAATAAAATATGCTATAGATCCTACGAGTAAAACTCCAATGATGATGAGAATTGCTAATTTACTTTTTTTCATTTTGCTCTTTTTATAGTTTGATTGGATCACCTTTATAGAAATCGTATATTTTTAAGCTTACAACAGAATTGTATTTTGCCTGAATGAAATTTTGAAATGCCTGAACATATAAATTTTTCTCAAGCAAATAATCTACAGTGCTAATGCCTCCTAATCGCAATTGTTCGTTTGCAATTCGATAATTTTCGGTATTGGCATCAAGTTGTTCCTGTGCAGCTGTATATTGAGATTGTGCATTGAGTACATTAATATAAGCCTGTTCTACTTTTTGCGATAATACTGTTTCTGTATTGGTAACATTAAGTTTGGACTGATCAATAGCAATTTTTGATTTTTCGACTCCTGTTTTCGCTATTCGGTTATTGAATATTGGAACTGTTAAAGAAAGCCCCAAACGCTGATAAAAGTTGTTGTCTATTTGAGTCGGATATGGTGTTTTTTGATTGTCAGAATACCCCGAAGCCAAAGTTCCGCTTGCACTAAGTGTAGGCAGAAAACTAGCTTTAGATTTTTGTAATTGCAGATCGGCAGCTTCTTTTTCTATCAAACTGCTTTTCACTTCTGGTCTTTGTTCTAAGGCTATTTTTTGAGCTTCTTCAAGGTTAACTACGGGTAGGGTAGCATCAAGAATTTCTGGTTTTCTAATATTTAACTCATATCCTGACGGAAGCTGCAACAATTGTTTTAAGGTTAAAACATTCTGACGTTCGGTATTTTGCGAGGTAATCAGATTAAAATTATCTGTTGCCAATTGTGCTTTTAGTAAAACATAATCTTTTTTAGCAATACTTCCTGCATTGTATTTTAATTCTCCGAGTTTCAGTTGTGCTTTCGAAGTTTCGAGAATCTCGTTTAGGTACACACTGTTTTCCTTTGCTAACAAAATGGTTAGATAAGCTTGTGTAATTTGAATGGTAATATCATTTTCGGCAGCTTCGGCATTAAATTGCGCAGATTTGATATAGAGATCTTTTTGTTTTATGTCATTATTTAGATAACCACCATTATACAGCACCATAGATGATCCTAATGAATAATTACCCGCAAAACTTGATTGGGACTGAAAACCTCCTACTACTAAATCGGCATTTTTTGCATTATTAAAAGTTTGCGAAGCATTTCCTAAAAGATTAGGAAACTTTGCAGCTTTCGACAATAGTAAATCCTGTTCTGTCGATTTAGTAGTGAGCCGTAAGGTATTAATTTGAATGTTTTGCTGCTTTGCATAAGCAATACATTGTTCAAGATTCCATACTTCAGGCAATTGGTTTTGTTCAGTTGTTTGTGCTGTAATCTGCACGCACTGAAAAATCAAAATTACCTTTAAAGTATTTATCATAAATGACCTCATACCTGAATTTAATTTAAATTAAAAAAAATAAATTATAACCTGAGACTTAAGATAATAAAATGCTTTAAGCGTATTACGAATTTGATTTAAAGGTGGGATTGGGTTTGTTATCCGTAATTATTGGTAGCTAAAACGAATAACTATATCAAATATAGCAATTATTTTAACACTTTAAACCAGCTATATCCCATTTTAATCTTAAATAAATTGAAAAGAAAACTTAATGTTTTTATCGAATGAGGAACGCAATTTTCGATATTTTTTTAGATGTTTTAGAGGCTGAAGATCTTTCAGAAAAAAAATCAAAAATCAATTTTTCAATTTCAAATATAAAAAGTACTTTTGCGCATGCAACACAACGTACTTATTTTAGATTTCGGGTCGCAATATACTCAGCTTATTGCGCGTAGAGTTCGCGAATTAAATATATTCTGCGAAATTTTTCCTTACAATCACATTCCAAGTGATTTATCAAGTTATAAAGCCGTAATTTTAGGAGGGAGCCCTTTCTCTGTTAGAGGGGAAGATGCACCGCATCCTGATTTATCGCAAATTAGAGGTAAAATGCCTTTACTTGCTGTTTGTTATGGAGCACAATATTTAGCACACTTTAGTGGTGGAGAAGTTGCTGCTTCAAACACAAGAGAATACGGAAGAGCAAACTTGTCTTACATTAAAGAAGGTGAAACTTTCTTTGAAGGAGTTTCAGAAAATAGCCAAGTTTGGATGAGCCACAGCGATAGCATCAAGGCGCTTCCAACAAATGCTGTAAAGCTTGCAAGCACACATGATGTAGAATATGCAGCTTACAAAATTGAAGGCGAAACTACTTATGCAATTCAATACCATCCAGAAGTTTACCATTCAACAGATGGAAAGAAAATGCTGGAAAACTTCTTAGTTAAAATTGCTGAAGTTCCTCAAAACTTTACTCCAAATGCTTTCGTTGATGAAATGGTAGCAGAATTAAAAGAAAAACTAGGAAACGATAAAGTAGTTCTTGGTTTATCTGGAGGAGTAGATTCTACTGTAGCAGCAGTTTTATTAAACAAAGCAATCGGACAAAATTTATATTGCATCTTCGTAAACAACGGACTTTTACGTAAAAACGAATTCCAAAATGTATTAGATCAATACAAAGGAATGGGATTGAACGTAAAAGGTGTAGATGCTGGAGATCGTTTCCTTGGCGAATTAGCG
Organism: Flavobacterium sp. LPB0248; assembly: GCF_013388355.1. Lineage (GTDB taxonomy): Bacteria > Bacteroidota > Bacteroidia > Flavobacteriales > Flavobacteriaceae > Flavobacterium. Next base: position 980,627 of record NZ_CP058246.1, on the reverse strand, counting down.
GGAATTAGTGATCCAGAAACAAAACGTAAAACAATCGGTCGTGTATTTATCGAAGTTTTTGATGATGAATCACACTTATTAGAAGACGTAAAATGGTTAGCGCAAGGAACTATTTACCCAGACGTTATCGAGTCTGTTTCGGTAAAAGGACCATCTGCTACAATTAAATCGCACCACAATGTTGGTGGATTGCCAGATTATATGAAATTAAAAATTGTAGAACCGCTTAGAATGCTTTTCAAAGACGAAGTGAGAAGAGTTGGAGCTACATTAGGAATAGATCCTGAATTGTTAGGAAGACACCCTTTCCCAGGACCAGGATTATCAATTAGAATTTTAGGAGATATTACTCCAGAGAAAGTACAGATTTTACAAGATGTAGATTCTGTATTTATCGAAGGATTAAAATCTTGGGGATTATACGATAAAGTTTGGCAGGCTGGAGCAATTTTGCTTCCTGTAAACAGTGTTGGTGTTATGGGTGATGAGCGTACTTACGAAAAAGTAGTAGCGCTTAGAGCTGTAGAATCAACTGACGGTATGACTGCTGACTGGGTTCATTTACCTTACGATTTCTTGATGAAAGTGTCAAATGATATCATCAATAAAGTAAAAGGCGTGAATCGTGTAGTTTACGATATTAGTTCAAAACCACCTGCAACAATTGAGTGGGAATAGTAGCATAATTTAAAATTAAGGTCTTACATTTGTAAGGCCTTAATTTTTTATAACCTACTATTTATGAGAGAACTTTTAACAATTTCTCTTGTGTTTATTTTGTCTTTTAACAAAATAACTGCGCAAGATTCAATTATCGAGCACAAGATTCAAAAAGGTGAAACCGCTTATTTTATTGCCCAAAAGTATAAGGTTTCTATCGAGGAGATTTACAAACTCAACCCCGAATCGCAAAACGGAATCAAAGACAATCAGGTTTTAAAGATTCCAGTTCACCACTCAGAAAACACATCTTCAAAGCAGCAAACCCATATTGTTGCACCAAAAGAAACATTGTTTGGTTTGTCAAAACAATATCATGTTTCAGTTGAAGCACTTCAGAATGCCAATCAGGAAATTTTGGCTGGCGGACTTCAAATAGGTCAAGAATTAATTATTCCTCAAAATTTAGAGTATTCTTCAAAACAAGAAAATGTTGTTTCGTCTAAAACTTCTCATCAAGTTTTGGCGAAAGAATCGCTTTTTAGTATCGCGAGACAATACAATGTTTCGGTTCAAGATTTAGAAAATTTGAATAAAGATATTTTGATTAATGGTTTGCAGATTGGACAGACGATTTCAATTCCAAACAAAAGAAAAACGCTAGACGGAAGAGTTCGCGTCATCAATCAGGAAACAGTTTTTCATATTGTTGAACCAAAAGAAACCAAATTTTCGATTGCAAAGAAATACGGAATTTCGATAGATCAGTTAGAATCTCAAAATCCTGAAATCGTAAACGGATTAATTGTCGGGAACAAATTAGCCATTAATACCAAAGAAATTAAACCAGTAAATGAAAGCGAAGAATTAATGCTCGCTTTGGCTGAAAAACAGGTTGTGGTTGAAAAAACAAAAGCGAAAACAGTAGAAATTGAAGATTTGAAAGACCGTTTGGTTGTTCAGAAAGAAATGAATCAGAAAATTATAAAAATTAATGATTTGAAAGTAAATCTGAATGATATGAATGGTTCGAAAGAAAACTCGGTTGAAAAATTGCGTCTGGTTTTAGAAGCCAATAAAAATGTTCAGGATGTTTTAATGGCAAAATTAGATTCGCTTGTCAGTTCAATGAACGACGATTTAAAGGAATTGAAGCGAATGGATATTTTAAATGTTGAAGAATCTAAAAGATTAGAAAAACAGTCTTCTGAAGGAATCAATAAAACCAATGAATTGTCGTCTCAGCTGAAAAAAGAATTGGCTGAAAACAGAAAAGTTTATGCCGGATTGATGAACAAAGTAGAGAAAATTGCTGTTGAGGAAAATCAGGAATATAAGAAGAAAATCCGCGAAAGCGAAAAAAAGGCAAATACAGAGCCTTTGCAACAACGTTTGTCTTTAGAAGAAATTAAACGCTATAAAGAAGACCAGCAAAAAGGAGATGAAAAAAATCAGCTTTTGATTGCTAAAATTGATTCTTTGGATACTCAGAAAAAAATTGAAGTAAAGAGACACATCAGCAAAGCTACTTATTATAGCATGGAAGCTAGAAAATTTGATGATAAACTGGCTTTGGTGAAATTAAAGAAATATCAAGACGAAGCGGTTAAAAAACAGAAGAAAAATAATACCGCTGAAAATTCAAAAATAATTTCATTAGAAGAAATGAAACAGGAATTGAAAGACAATCCTTTAAGAACTGACAAAACAGTAAAAGTAGAAGTTTATGATAATCTTAGAGAAGTTTCAAACGGGTATTACTTAGTTTTAGGTATATTTACAGACGCAGTTGACCGCGATAAGTTTATTATGAAACTCATTGATTCTGGTGCTTTTAATGCTAGTTTCTTTTTCAATATTAACAGTCTTTCGTACTATGTTTATACCGATAAGTATGAAAACATGGAAGAAGTGCTTTATAAATGCAAGAAAAAAGAAGAAGATGAGTTATATAAAGAAATCATAATTGCCAAAGTAGAAATCGACTTGAGGTAAATTTGATTGCAATAAACAAACGGCGCGAATTTTGCTTTTAGCAGAATTGAAACTTATTTTAGAATTAGAAATTAAATTGTTTTAAGCCTTATTATGAAATATTATTTAACATTATTATCCTTTGTATTCTTTATTAGTTCAAGTGCTTTTTCGCAGGAAAAAGTGGTTAAGTATAAAGTATCAAGCGGTGAGACTATTAATCAGATTGCACAAAAATTTAAGGTAACGCCTTATGATATTTACCAGCTCAATCCAGATGCAAGAACAGGATTGGTGCCAAACTCTGTGCTTTTAATTCCAACAAAAACAGGAGAAGCAAAAAAAGAGGTTTCTGAAACTAAAACTCCTGCAACTTCAGGAAAGGAAATAATCCATGAAGTGCAGCCTAAAGAAACATTTTACAGCATTGAACACAAGTACGGAATTTCAGATGAAGCTTTAAAAGCGGCAAATCCGTTTTTAGAAAAAACAGGAGTTCAGATTGGACAGAAACTAGTTATTCCTGCAAAAGGATCGGCTCCAAAAACAGCAACTAAACCTACTAAAGAAAAAGGTGCTGAAAAATATATTTACCATGATGTTCAGCCAAAAGAAACAAAATTTGGAATTGCAAAACAGTACAATATGACTGTTGACGAATTGGAAAAACGCAATCCGGATATTGTTTCAAGCCTGCCAGTTGGTTACAGATTAACCATAAAAGGAACAGCACCAAAAACGGATAGTGTTCCAGCAGAAACAATAAAACCTGCTGAAAGTAAAAAACCTGCTGAAGCTTCTAAAAAAGCAGTTACTTACATGGATTATCAGGTAAAACCGAAAGAAACGTTTTATAGTTTAGGAAGAGTTTTTCATTTAACACAAGATGAATTAGTAGCCTTAAATCCGTCACTTTCTGAAGGTGTAAAAGAAGGAATGGTTTTGAAAGTTCCTGCGGGATACATAGCTCCTGCGCCAATTATAGCTGCACAAGTTCCTACTGAAAAACCAGCTGATTCTTCATTAAGTAAACCAATGGAAACTACTGGGGGTGGAATTAAGATTGTCGATAAAGTAAAATCTACAGAAAACGAAAATGTAGAAGTTGTAGAATTAACCAAAAAAAGAGGGATTAACGAGCGTAAAAAAGTTGTTTTATTGCTTCCCTTTAATATGGCAAAAGTACAAAGCGATACGTCTGGAACGGCTAACAGAATTAAAAATGATAAGTTCTTAAATATGACTTTAGATTTTTATTCTGGAGCTTTGATGGCCATTGATTCTGCAAAAACATTGAAACTGCCAATTGATGTTGCTATTTACGATTCTCAAGAAACTAAAACAACTTCTAATGTTGTAGGTTTAACTCCAAAACTTCAAGATGCAGATGCTGTCATTGGGCCATTTTACCAAAGTAACGCAGAAACGACAGCAAATATGTTGCGTTCCTATAATGTTCCTGTAATTTCGCCTTTATCAAAAGATAGTGCCAATCCGATTGACAATTTATACCAAACAATACCTTCAAATGATGTGATTAGAAATTCGGTTTTTGATTATATGCGTTCTAAAAACGGTAATATTGTTGCGGTAGTAGATAAGAAAAAAGAATCGGTTATCAATTATATCAAACAAAATCAAAAAGGGGTTGCATTTGCTTCTTTGACTGAGACTGGCGGATTGGATGTCGCTAATCTAAAAAGTTTGTTGCTGCCAAATCGAATGAATTATGTTGTAATGGAAACGGGTAATACCGCAATGGTTAAAGCAACAATAAAAGCTCTACTTGATTCTCAGAAAACATGCCAGGTGCAATTGGTGATTTTGGAACCAAATAGCACATTAGATACAGACGAAATTAGTTTTGATAATTTGGTAAAACTGAAATTAATGTATCCATCTGTTACTCGTGAGAGCGACGAACAGCCAGTTTTAATTTATGAAAAGCAGTATCGTCTGAAAAACAAAGCTAATCCAACGACTTATGCAACAAGAGGTTTTGATGTGACATTTGACACGATGATGCGTTTGATGCAGGGAAAAACATTTCAAGAAACAGCTGACTTGATGACGACTCAGCAAGTAGATAATAAATTTCAATATTATAGAAAAGAAGATGGCGGACACGCTAATAAAGGCGTTTACATCTTATATTATGATAGTGACTTAACTTTAAAAGTAGCAAATTAATGACATCAAAAGTAACCTATTTAGGAGATTTAAGAACAAGTTCAATTCACGTGCAATCAGGAAGCGAAATCATTTCTGACGCACCAGTAGATAATAACGGAAAAGGAGAAGCATTTTCTCCAACAGATACTGTAGCTAATGCTCTAGCAAGCTGCATGATGACAATTATGGGAATCAAAGCTCGTGATTTAGAAGTTGATTTTGTTGGATCTACAGCAGAAGTAACTAAAATTATGAATGCAGAACCTAGAAGAATTGGAGCAATCGAAATTGTATTTCAAATGAAAAGCAACGCTGACGAAAAAAGCAAAACTATTTTAGAACGTGCTGCAATGACTTGTCCGGTTTTTCTAAGTTTAAGCAGTGAAATCGAAAAGAAAATTACTTTCAACTGGAATTAATTTTTATTCAAATAAAATTAAGAAAGGAGGTGTCCCAAAAAGACAGCTCCTTTTTTTGTAGGCTTCGGAGAAGCAAAATATTTATAGTAAAGAATAGAGGTTTATTATAATATGTCGCTCCTCTGGAGCTTTTTCATTAAGATTATTGAAATGCTATAAATATTTTGCCCCGCTGGGGCTTTGCAATATGTTTTTATATAATGTTCACCCATTTAAAGGAGATCTTTTTTTTAGCTTCGGAGAAGCGAAATATTTATAGCAAAGAATAAATAGATGTTTACAATGTAAAGCTCCAGAGGAGCGACATATTTTTTACAATCTAAATTTTATGAACGCTCTAAAACAGACAAGAGAGCAACATCTACTTTGCTCTCTTGTCCCCACTTTAACTAACCAATAATATTTATTCTGAAAACTCTAATTTTTTAAGTTTATTCCAGCCTCCACGCGTAAAATCTGGAATTTCAACGGGTGCTGAATTATGGTCTAATGAAATTTCTGTTAATGGGCCAAGGCAAGACCATTCTGCTAAATCGTAAACGTCCATGTCAAGTGGAAGTCCTTTTTGGAGACAGTGAATTAAACGATAATCCATAATAAAATCCATTCCGCCGTGACCGCCTACTTTTTTGGCTTGTTCTTCAATTCCTTTGGCAATTGGGTGTTTGTATTTTTCCATTAATGCTTTTTTCACTTCTTCAGGAACAAAAGAATGTGCGCTCAATTTTTCGTGATTTGGTTTTACATCATCACCTAATTCTTTTCCATCCAAAGCATAACCTTCTAATGGATATTTGTTGGCAAAACCTTTTGTACCACTTAATTGATACATTCTGCTGTAGGGACGAGGAGAAGTCACATCGTGCTGAATTTGGATTGTTTTTCCGTTTTCAGTACGAATCATTGTCATCGTGTGATCTCCATTTCTAAAATCTTTAATTTCTTGTCCTGATTTTTCTTTAATGTAAGCAGGATTTCCCACGGCTTTTGTATCCATAGAAACTAGGAAATTCATTTTGTCACCACGGTGAATATTTAGTGCCTGACACGCAGGCCCCATACCGTGTGTCGCATAAACATCACCGCGGTGTTTGATATTGTAGTCCATTCTCCAGTTGTTCCAGTATTCTCCCCAGAAAGGCTGTAAACCATGAATGTAAGAACCTTCAGCATGAAGAATTTCTCCAAAAACACCTTGTTGTGCCATGTTTAATGTTGTTAATTCAAAGAAATCGTAAACACAATTTTCCAATTGCATACAGTGTTTTCTCGTTTTTTCAGAAGTGTCGATCAGCTCCCAGATTTCTTTCATAGTTAAAGCGCCAGGAACTTCTATTGCAACATGTTTTCCATCTTTCATAGCCTGAACTCCAATTACGGCATGATGTTTCCAATCTGTGGCAACATATACTAAATCTACGTTTGGCAAGGCCGTTACTTTTCTCCAAGCATTTTCGTCACCGTAGAATTCTTGTGCTTTTGGAAAACCTGCTTTGGTTAAAATCTCATTTGATTTTGCAGTATTTTCTTGAGTCATGTCGCACAACGCTACAATTTCTACACCCGGAATATGTGTCATACGTTCTACCGCACCAGGCCCACGCATTCCAAGTCCGATAAAAGCGACGCGAACGGTTGGAATTGGATCTGCGGCCATTCTCAATACATCTTGCTGTCCTTTGGCACGTGCAGGAGTTTTAGTCTTAATCATTTGTGCGGATGCAATTGTCCATCCGAACAAAAGAAAAAGGATCGTTATAGGTTTTAAGAAAGTGATTTTCATGAGTGATTATTGTTAGATAATTTTTTAAAACAACCTCTCTAATGAACCAAATTAGAGAGGTTTTCAAAAACAAAACAGATTCTAAGAATTCCTATAATTATTTTTGACTACTAAATCTTTTCATTAATGGCGTTACATGTTTTTTGGTATCGTCATCTAATGAAGCCAATGCTTTATCTGCTTCGGCTGGTGCGTATTTTGTTAATCCTGTTAATCCCGCAGCAATTACGTTGTATGATTGTTCTTTAAGGCTTTCGTCCATCAATACTTTATAAGAAGCATCGCCTGTAGAAGCTAATTTTACAATAGCATTTGCTCTTGCGATTGTTTTTTTGTCGTTTTTAGCAATATCAAGAAGTGTTTTTAAAACTTGATCTTTGTTTTGTTTCTCATTTAAATCAATTGCTTTGATACTCAATACTCTTAAATCTTCTTGAGGATCTTTTAAGCCATCTAGTAAAATAAGCTGGGATTCCTGACTTCTGTCTTTTGAAGCAAATTTTATAGCTTCAATTCGGTTATAATACGATGGCGCATTTTTATACTGAAAAAGATAATCAGCAGCCGTTTTTTTATCGACATTCACTTCTCCAACTAAGATTTTATCTGGATCTAAATCAATAAATTCAGGTTTTGAAGGAAGATCAAAACTGAAACTTTGTTGTCTTTTATCAATTAAAATATCCTTTCTTATTTTAGTTCCGTTTACGTAAAAATCAACTTTTAAAGGCAGTGTAAAGGTTTGCACCGAACTATCTTGAGATTGACTTACTGTAATGGTAACTTTTCCATTAGCGTATTTATAAGTCACATCCAGAATCGGACTTCCAGCATTATAATACCACTGATCAAAATAAGGTAGCCAGTCTTTTCCAGTTACTTCTTCCATCGATAAACGCAACTGATGTGGCTCACCAGATTTATAAGCATTTGTGGTCAAATAATGATTTAGTCCTTTAAAAAAGGCTTCATCACCCATTTGATTTTTCATGGCATATAAAATAATCGAACCTTTAGAGTAGCTGATATTATCAAACATATCGTCTGCGTTTCTGTAATGAAAACGTGCTAAAATAGGACTGTCACCATTTTTTTGAGAACGTAAATAATTCTGTAATTTTTCATAACGAGATCTGTCTTCACCATCTTGTCCGGCATCGTGCCCGTGCCAAAGCACTTCTCCAAAAGTAGCAAACGATTCATTCATGGTTAAGTTTGACCACGACTCAGCCGTTACATAATCTCCAAACCATTGGTGAAAAAGCTCGTGGGCAATGGTGCTTTCTTGATTATCATCTAATAATTCTCGTTCTGTTTTTTGTACATATTCACCATGAACGGTTGCTGACGTATTTTCCATCGCACCTCCAAAATAGTCTTTCACCACAATTTGCGAATATTTTGCCCAAGGATATTCTACGCCAAGCATTTTGCTGTAAAAATTCATCATATCTGGCGTTTTATAAAAAATCTGTTTGGCATATGGCGCATATTTCGGCTCTAAATAATAGCTGACTTCTTTACCGTTATATGAATCTTTATAGATTTTAAAATCACCAACGGCCATCATAAACAAATAAGGTGCATTTGGCTGTTCCATTTTCCAGATATCCGTTCTTGTCCCGTCTTTATTTACTTTTTGCGAGGTTAATTTACCGTTTGAAAGAGTCGTATATTTTGCCTCAACAGTCATCGCAATTTCAGAAGTTGTTTTCTGATTTGGTTTATCGATTGTCGGGAACCAGCAAGAAGAAGCTTCTGTTTCGCCTTGCGTCCATATTTGTGTTGGTTTGTCACTTTTTCCGTCAGGATTAATAAAATACAATCCGTTTGAGTTGGTAATCGATTCGCCCGCTTTGCTTTTCAATTCTGCTGGTTTTGCGGTGTAATTGATGAAAATCGTGTACTTTTCTGTGCTTTTATATTTTCTGTTTAAAGCGATTGAAAGTTCTTCGTTATCATATTTATATTGCAATGGAATATTTTTTTTACCGTCAATAATGGCGATTTCTTTAAAATCCATTCCTTTTGCATCCAACTTAAGCGAATCAGTTTCGTAGAAATGAGGTTTTAATGTAATCCATTCCTTTCCATACAAATAACGTTTTCCATAATCGAATGAAACTTCCAATTTGGTATGAATTAAATCGTGTGTTTTTAATGGAGTAGCACGGTAAATGGATAATTCATCAACCTTTTCTGCTTTGTTTTGTGCCTCTATTTTTGGACTCATCAAAACGACAAGACCCAAAAAAGTATATTTTAAAAAATGGTTTTTCATTTTTATTGTTTTTGAAAGTTCTTTACAATTTTTCGATAATTCTGACTTCACCGTCTTTTTCATCTTCACTCAAAATATTCGATGGTTTTTTGGTGTAAGACAATAAAGTCCATTGCACTATTTTATTTGTCGGATATAAATCTGCCTGAGTTTTAATCCATTTTTCAGCCTCTTGTGAAGAAGACGTCTTTTCTATTGCCCAAGCCGAAACAAGATTGTTTGCCGGAAGGAAGTTCATAACTGTATTATCCACTACAGGACGGAAAGCGACGATTTTATCTAAAGATTTAGAGGCCATTTCTTTATTTCCAAGACTGTTATAACATTGATAATCTAGCCAGTTTTCTAGTCTTTCATCTATGTTTTCGTCATACGGTTTCCCAACGCCTAAATTCTCTGGAAACAGTTTGGCATCAGCAATAAATTGTAATGCTTTTTTGTACTGCTTGTTTTTGATTTCTGCTAAAGCCTGCATCAATTTAGCTTCATGATACAATTGTCTTCCTGCTGTTGCGCCTTCAAACGGAAGAATTTGCAATTTGGTTAAGAACGAATCGGCTTCATGGTATTTTTTATTTAGCAATAAAGTTTTAGCGTAAAGCATTCCAATCAAATAATTATCTTGATGTTTTTTATAGAAAGATTCAGCCGTTGTAAGCGCTTTATCAAATTGTTTTTGAGCGATATAATGTTCTGCCAGCATTTTATGGTATCTCCAGCCTTGTGGATCCAATTTTATTGCCTGCTGAAGACTTGCCAATACGATTGAAGGATCGTCTTTGAATAAAGAAGCTTTTGCGCCATAAAAAGCAGGATCATTTGGTTTTGCACCGCCTTCTGAAAACAATCTTTTAGCTTCTGAAATGCTGTTACGATTCCATTCAATTAAACCTAAATGATATTTTAATTGGTATTGATCATTCGTTTTAATTAATGATTTCAGAATTTCAGCAGTTTCATTTCTAAAAGGGAAACTAGTTCCAGGTTTGATTTTGCTTATATCAACAGGTTTATTTTCTAAAAAGGCTTTCCAATAGATAATTTCTGCACTTGGTTCTGCAATAGAAAACACTTTTAAGGCTTCTTCTTTTCGACTGATATTATTATACCAGATTCCTAATTCAAGGAAAGTTTGTTCTGGCATTTCATTTTGAATGGCAGCAACAAATGTATTTTTTGAATCGTTTGAATTGTTCAAAAGGTATTTTTCAAAATCAGCAAAATGATTCAACGGATCCAATTTTGTAATAGTTTTTAAAACTGAATTTACTTTATCTGTATTATTCTGTAAACGATATAAAACTGCTAAAACCTGTAAACCTTCTATATTGTATTGGTTGAATATCAAGCTTTTTTCAGCATATTCAATCGCTTTTGAAAGATCGTTTTCGGCCAAATAAATTTTGCTTAAAGCGGTATAAGCTGGACTGCGGAATTCGACACTTGCAGCAGCAATATCAAAACCATCTTTTGCATCGGTATTATTTCCTAAATGGAAATTAGCCAAAGCATAAAAATAATTACCCGCAGGGTCATAAGTGTCTATCGATAAAGCTTTGCTTGCCGAATTTACAGCAGCTTTGTAATCTAATTTTCTGATTTGTAAAGAAGCCAATGCAGAAAGGGCAGGAGCGTAGTTCGGATCTAGTTTCAAACAAGCATTCAATTTATCTTCAGCCAGAACATAATCTTTAAAACTGATATAATTTTTTCCTTGCTGATACAATCCGTAAACCGAATTATGATCAAAATCTTTTGGTATCTCTACAGGACGATTGATGTTTCCATCTTCTGGAGCGGAATTCCAAACCAATTTATTGCCACCCAAAACAAATTTCAATTTATTAGAATCAACTTTTACCTGAATTGAATCTTTGAAAGTTTGCAATGTATTTAAAGCAATATCTTTAGAATATACTTTTTTGTCATTTTCAAAAACTTCAATTTTTTCATTTAGTTTTTGAAGCGGAGAAAAATAGATTTTCAGCCAGCCGTTTTCGTTTTTAATGTTGACTGAACCATAATTATTGGCTTTTACAAAACCTTTGGTCTGTTTTACAGGAAACCAATATTCGGTCCAAGTATCTGTTTGATATGGTGCAAATGAGCGCTGTTTGAAAGGCGTAAGATTACTGCCTTCGCTCGCTTGATTAAATAATCTTCCGCTTTGCACTTCTACATATTGTCCGTCAGTATCAGTTAATAATTTTTCCCAAATCATTCCTTGTTGAGACAATCCCCAAATCCAGATTTTTTTGCCCGGTTTATCATCGTGATTGCCATATCTTCCCATTCCGAAATCTTCGTCATGGTAATATCCACCAAAGAAATCATCATATTTTCCGAATACATGGTACGATTTGTAACCACCAAAATTGTTGTTTTTGTAGAACGATAAATCTTTGCCGTTTTCTTTGTCAATTGGCCATGGATGGTAATCTCCGTTATGACCAATATAAGTTTGTCCTGGATAAATAAACTGTAGATTTTCGGCCGCTTTAATTCCCGTATTCATCCAAGTATAGTAAGGCTGTTCGAATTCGGTTGTGTTAGACCAAAACGAATTTGTGGTAAAATACGCTTTATCTTTTGGCAGATTGATGTCTAATTTCCAAGAAGTTCTGGTCAATAAATCTAAAACCCCAATAACGCAGCTGATGCTTCCGTCTTCTCGGTTTATGATTTTATAATCGACAGGAGTAGCGCAGTTTGGCGTGTGTCCGATAATTCCGTAATTGCCTTCAACACCACCGCTTGTCCAAGGTCCGCGCATGGCAATGTCTCTAAATTTTACAACATGATTATTGTAAACAATATCTTTTCCTGTAGATTTTTCTATAGCAGACCAAACTTTTCCACCAATTTCTGGCAAAATCATCAGTTTGATATAATCGTTTTCAATTTCGATTACTTTCCATTCTTTCTGAACGGGTTTATCAGTAAAACCGTCAAAACGGAAATACGGATAAAACTTAGTATCAGGTTTCGGAATCGGATCAGGATCTGAGAATGGATATGTCGTAAATACTTTTTTGTATTCTTTTATAGTGGGTTTGTTTTGTGCTGAGACAAAAAGGCTTCCAAGGAGTAAAAAGGATAGTAATGGTCTAAATTTCATGATGGAGAGCTTGGTTACTTTTGGTTATTTCATAATAGTTATTGTCTGAAAGTCCCAGCGGGACGTAATATTTATAGGAATACAATTTTATGTCAATAGAAGCTCCAGCGGAGCGAAATATGTCGCTCCGCTGGAGGTTCATAAAATCGTAATGAATTATCTATAAATATTACGCTCCTCTGGAGCTTAGACTAATCGGGTCTATTAATTTACTTCACAATCAATAACCATCCTTTTCCTTTAGGAACAGTTATTTCGTCTTTTGCTGTGAACGTTTTTGCTGGCTGGAAATTGGTGACTTCTGGAGCAGTAATAGTTGCTTTTGCAGGATTGATTCCTAGTTTTTTCCAGTCAATATTTAGTTTCACATTTACATCAGCATCTGCCCAACTTGCGATTGAAATTAAAGCCGTTCCATTCTTTTTATAAACCGTTGCTAGAACTTTGTCGTTGTTTGTTTTTACAGGACAGTTTTCGCTCCAATATCCGATCATTTCAGAACCTTTAATTCCGAAAGAATCCCAAACTTTCCAGATGTTTCTTGGGTCAGCGCCGTCGCTCCAAGGCAATCTGTTTGTCATTCCGTAAACCATTCCTCTCCACGGATTTCCTCCATCTTGAAGCATTTCTCCCATTAATCCAAACGGAATTCCGCTTACTTCAGTTAAGAAAAAGTCAGGCTGATTTTTTTCGTAATCAAAATATTCTCCAAACCATAATTTATTGATGTACGGGAAGTGCTCCATGTATAAGTTGGCACTGTTATTAAATCCGTCACTTTTGTTGTATTGATTAGCACTATGCAAATCGATAATTCCAGGATGTCCGTCTTTAGTCAAAACTCTTTTGATACGTTTCATGGTGATTCTGTCAAAAGCAACGTCATCTAGATAAATTCCGTCAATACCAACATTTTGAGTCAGCCAATTCATTCCTTCCACATAATAATTGTGCCAACGGTTCATGCCACTATTTACAATCGCAGCATCTTTAATTTCAGGAACAAACCAAGCAGCGATATAATCGTCTCCAACGTGTTCTTGCAACCAAGAGAATCCGCCACCTTTTCCTGGAGAATAGATTTCGTGACCTAAACTTCTAAGAGCGAAAGTCTCATAAGCTTTATTAGAAACCTCTCTAACCGTGTTGTAGATTTTTACTTTTAATCCTTTTTCGTGTGCTTCATCGATATACGTTTTCATCTTTTTGAATTCGATAAAAGGATAATTGATATAAGGATTGATTGCATTTGCGTGGTGAATATTAATTACCGTTGCTCCAGTTTTAGCAATAGAATCGATCGGGCTGTATTTGTGATAAAACTTTGTATCCCATTGAAAATCGGTATTTATGGTATGGAAAGGCGTAATCAATAAGTTGAAGTTGTAATACAAAACATCGCCTTTTTTCATTGTTCTAGCACCGCTATATGCATTTACTAAAACTGATTTTTGGTTTGGCGCAATTGTAATACCTCCCTTATTTTCGTTACCCCATGAAGTAGGCAGTAATAAAGGTTTTTGTAAATAGAAATTAGTATTTAAAGGGCGGCTATATTTTTCGTCTCTCAAAGAAAACTGCAATCCAGAATTTACAGCACCAATCCAAGCGCCGTCTTGATTTTTATGCGCTACATCCCATTTCCAATCGAAAGTTGCAGGACGATCACCACCTTTTTGACCTAATCCCATCATGTATTTTGCAGATGTTGGCTGCATTGGCATTTGGAAATTAATGTCATTAAATGAAACATCTTCAAGAGCTGTAACTTTCACGATATAATGTACGAAACCATCAAATTCAACAGAAGCGTTAACATCCATTTGAACTGATTTTGAAGTGGAAGTGCTTTCCCAAGAAACTGTTCCAGCTTCTTTTTTAGTGAATTTTACACCGTTGTTCTTCCATTGCACTTCTTTTCCTGATGCATCAACAAAATGAAAATCGATTGGTGAACTTAAAACATCATTTGCTTTTGTAGTTACAGAAGTCATTTCTGGAGTAAAGAAAGTCTGAATTTGCGCAGGGAATCCGTTTGGAGCTAAAATTAATTTTCTTCCTAATAAAGCAATTTCAGAATTGTTTACTGTTAATGGAGTATAAGGAGCAATAACTGTATTTTCTTGCGCTAAAGTTGAGTTTAACCATTTTAGACGTGTCATTTTTTCTGGACTGTCAATGCCTCCGTTTTTCGTTACTTGGTTAGAAACCGTAATTTGTAGATTGATTTCTTTTGATTTTCCATCAGCAATTACAGTTGCTTTTCCGTTGTAAGTTCCAGCAGCAGCAGTTTGCGGAACATCGATACCGCACCACATTGCCTGAATTTTTCCTTTTGAAACAGAAACAGTATTGGTGAAAGGAGTGCCATCATATCGAGTTCCATCAGTATTGATACAGCTGATATCTTTCGCTTCGATTGTTGCGCCAGTTGTACTAACTAAATTGGTAAAAGTTACTTTTATGTTTTTTAAATCTTCAAGAGCATAAACTCCCAATTGAAAAGCTAAATATTCACCTTTCATTGCCGTATCAGAAAAGTTGTTTTGAACGCCTTTCTGAATCCATCTTTGTGGCAAATCTGATTTTAATTTGATAGAATGTTCTCTGTCTTCTGGGAAAACTAAGAAAGAATTTCCGCTGTTCTTTGCCACAAGAGCCGAAGTTTCGGCAGCTGTAGCAATTACTTCCATTGGGTAAAAACTATTGAAAGCATTCACGCTCTGAATTTCTGTTACAGCCGCATTGTCTTTTAAGTTTGCTTTTACATTAGAAAGCCATTTCGCATCGGCTTTGTCTTCAGGTTTCTGATAAATTCCCTTTGGGTAGTTTGCAGTTCCTTCGTCTACATAAGGCATATAATATACGTAATATATTCCTTTTCCAGAAATGGGTTCGAAGTAAATAGTACCGTTTTCTCGATTGATGTTTTCGGTTTTTATGTTCTGAATTTCTTTTCCAGACGCATCCTGAACGATAATTTTTTTAAGTTCTGGATTCGTGTCTCTTCTTCGCCATTCGATGGTTGTTTTAGCAACATTTCCTGAACCAGAAAAAGCAACTACAGCACGGTGATTCCCTAGTTTGTTTGGATTCCAGCTGTCATTTCCGTCTGAATATTTAATTTGTGCAGTTAGAGGAATACTGATCGTGATAAAACACATTATCAATATTCTGCTTAAAAGCGTTGTGTTGTTTAGGTTTAGTTTCATTGTATTGTATAATCAGGTTAAATAGTATATTTTGAGTTTAGTAAACGGCTTTCCATCCTTGTTTTTTCCAATAAGCTATAATAGGTTTGTAAGGGCCGTATTTATGCTGTTCTTCAGTAAAATTATCATTAAATGGACTGTGTGCATAATCGATTGGTTTGCCCATTTTGTCTGGATAATCCAATGTTTTTGGATTTGGTCTTGAATGTTGGGAATCGTCATTTACATAAGCAGCAATATCAAGCGCTTGTTTGTCTGTAAGATACGGTTTTCCAAGCAGTACTTTATCATAAGGCATGTTGCTTTTTAACCATTGTGCCTGTTTGATTACGCGGTGCATGCTTGAACCAGGCTGATAACCGTATTGTCCCCAAAGTGGAGGGTAGGTGTAACCCGATTTGTCGGCATTGTAAACTCCCTCGCCATTATTTCCGTGGCATCTTGCACAGTTCTCGGCAAATAAAACTTTTCCTCTTTCTGGGCTTGCGGCAACATCTGGAAATTCGATTTCTAAATTTTTGGCTCCTTTAAACTTACCGTCTTTTGGAACAAATTTACTGATCCATTTAAAGTAAGATAAAAACGCCACCATTTCTTTGCTGTCCAACGGAAGCGGTTTTCCAGAATGCGGACGCATAATGCAGTTATTAACTCTTTCTGCTAAAGTAAGTACTTTGTTTTCGCGTCCGCGATATTGTGGATAATTGTCATGTGAAGACATTAAATTGAATGCATGAGGTTTTGTTCCCGCATCTTGATGACAATTGGTGCAGTTCATTTTATTGCCTAAATATTGTCCGTTTTTTCCGTTTGGTCCAATATAATAAGCGGTTTTCATCATTAATTCTCTTCCATAGCGAACCGATTCTCCAAATTGATCGTCTGGAATTTGAGAAGTATCAACTGTGATATAGCCTTCATCTTCTTCTCCTTCTTTGATTGTATTTGAAGCTAAAGTCTGTGAATTTGATTTGGTGCAGGAATTGAAAACAGCCATTGATAATGCTGAAAAAAGTCCGATAAGAATTGTTTTTTTCATGGGTACTATTTTTTAATTTAGAAGAAAAGGTTTCAGTTTTTCTTCAGGAATAAAGATGGTTCTGTATGGCGGAATTTCAGATTCTAAAGCCCATAACAAAACACCTTTTTTATTGGTTAAAACGGTAATATGTCTTTTAGAGCAACAAACCAAAAAGAGGTCTTTAGTGATCATATAAGCACTTCCCATTCTGTCGTTGTATATATCTTTTGGTAATTTGATATGAAAATCAAGTTTTACATCATTGTTTTTTTCATCCACTTTTAGTGCAAAAACAGAAGATTGTTTGATGTCGACTCCATTATCAAAAAACAATAAACTGCCTTCTTGATCGATATGTGCGGCATGCGCTTGAGAGAAATTAGCATCTGGAGCCATTTTCATTGTGCCGCCTTTCCCTAATTTCCAGATTACTTTTCCTGTTTTAGAATTGATTTTCCAAATCTGACCATTGTTGTAGAAAGAAATTAAAAAGTTTCCATCTGTATCGTAGCTCAAACTGTTGGCATGTGTCCAATCTTTTTTGTTTTTTAGTAAATCCTTATCTTTAAACGGATCTAAATCATCAAAAACACTCCATTTCCAAAGCTGTTTTCCTTTTTTATTTAAGATTATAATTCCGTCTCCGTTGATAGTATCTTGTTTTTTTCCTCCGATAGAAGTCAAATCAATTATTTTTTGCTCAACAGTTAAAGCGATAATTTCATCAGCCGATTTTTTTATGATTTCATGATGAAGAACCTGCTTCAAATCGCCTTGCCCTTTTTTGATATGAGTTAAGGTATCACCTTTAAGGTTAATTTCTAGAATTTCACTTCCATAACTTGTTGGTTCATCATTTGTACCCAAAATAGAAAGAATCGTTTGGTCTTTTGTAAAATGAACGACTTTAAATCCAGTCCCTTCGAGCGTATGGTACCATCTTAGATTTCCTTTGTAGTCAACGATATAAGCAGTTCCCGGAGTTTCTCTTTTGGCTAAAAGCAAAAATCCTTTTTTGAAATTTTCAGGAAGCAATTCTGGTTTCGGACAATTGGCTTTAAATTGCTTTTGTAGCCATTCTGGAAGTTTTCTCGATTTAAAAGTATAAACTTTACTAGTTTGTTTGTTGTCGCCTTGAACCGTTACTAGTTGAAAACTATAATTGGTTTCTGGAGTAATGTTGCAAAGTACTAATGAATGTTTTAAACCAGAATTTGAAATAGGAGAGGTTATTTTGTGTTCTATTCCTTTTTTGTCAGACCAATATTCTGCATTTACCTGAGCTTGGTCATTCGTAGTAACATCGATCTGAATTTTCAGTTCGTTGTTGCCATGAGTGCCAATATTGATATTGGAGATAATTTGGTTGTTAGAACAACTTGCCAATGCAAGCAGGACTAAAATAAAACTTCCGTATTGTATTAATTTTTTAATCATCTGAAAAGCTTCTTTTGTGAAACAGAAAAGTACTTTTATTGTTGTAAAAAATCAAGAATAGACAGACATTTAACTGTCTATTCTTGATAGGTAATTTATTGTCTGTCGGAGTTGCTTAAGTTTGGATTAAGGTCTACCTGACTTTGTGGATAAGTATAATATTTATTTTGTGGCATTTTGATTAAAGCTGCTTCTCCAACTCTAAGGTGATATGCATTCACCAAAACATCATATTTGTTCATTCTGATTAAATCTGAACGGCGTTTTCCTTCGTAGAAAAGTTCCCATCCTCTTTCTTGTAAAATGGCATCTCTCAAACTAGATTGATTATGATCTGATAAAACCAAAAGTTTTGCATGAGATCTTCCTTTTACTTGATTGATAAGGTCAATCGCTTCTTGAGTTGGTCCGCTAATTTCATTTAAAGCCTCAGCTCTGCTCAATAAAACATCAGCATAACGAAGAATGTTTACACTATGACCGTCATAATAAGTAGTCGTTTCGTCGTCTGCATATTTTTTTGTAGAAACGTCTTGCATGTAGAATTCTCCAGCTGGCGGTTGCGCTCCCAATGAAGGTGCTTGTTTATGAAGAAGACCGTCTGTACCCATAAATTCTGGGAAGAAACATTGTTTTCTTTCATCTTCGTCACCAAAAGTGTTGTAGAAATCCCAGTTTACAGTATAATATTGCCATCTGTTTTGAACAACAGGGTGATCAACAGGACCAAAGTGATTTAATAATTCAGTTCCGTTTGTGTTGGCGTCGCTTAAAGAAGAGAAGATGTTTTCGCTGCACCATTTGTTACTTTCTTTGAACAAACCTAAGTAAGAAGGATATAAATGATATTCGTTTAAATCCATTACTTTTTGTGTATAGGTAACCACTTTTTGCCAATCATGGCTTCTCAAGTATAATTTTGCCAATAATGTAAGAGCAGCTCCTTTTGTAGCGCGTCCCACATCGTTTGTACCATAAATATCATTGTTTTTATAATTAACTGGAAGCACATCAGCAGCTTCGGTTAATTCTTTAATTATAAAAGCATCGATTTCTTCTACAGAAGATGGTGGAGTTTGATCTAAATAACCAGGATTTCCTAGATTGGCTTCTGTAATTAAAATTACTGGTCCCCAAGAATCTGTTAAATCCATGTAAGCAGAACATCTTAAGAATTTAGCTTCTGCAATAAATTGAGCTTTTTCTGCAGCTGTAATGCCACTCATTGGTGTAATGTTGAAAATCGCATTATTAGCATTGGCAATCAATTTATACATTGCGTTCCAATCTTCTTTTAGAAGACCGTTTGCCGAGTTCCAAGTTCCTAATGATAATTGTCCTGGATCTCCTCCAAATTGGCAGTGTCCTAAATCTGTAGCGATATCAGTCAGTGCAAAGTGTCTTGTAGCCCAATACGAAAAGTTATCGCCTACAGAAGGTCCTTTTAATCTTCCATAAATGGAATTGATAGCCGCAATAGCATCCGATTTTGTCTGATACCCATTGGTATTAGTCAAGCTGCTATATACCGTGGGATCAAGATCCTGATTGCAAGAAACTTGTGTTCCAGCGGCAAGTAAAAGTAATAAGATTGTATATTTTTTCATTTTAATCAATTTAATGTTACTATAAAGCATTTTAGACTAGTGAATTGCTACTTTAATTCCAAGTATAAAAGTTCTTGAAGCTGGGAATGAGTTAAAGTCGATTCCTCCACCTAAATTTTGTTTTGTTGTATTGTCGGGAGTAAAATGTCCGTTAACCTCAGGATCATTTCCAGAATAGTTTGTAATTGTCAATAGATTTTGTCCAATCGCATACAATCTGATGCTGTCAATAAATTTAACTGTTTTTAATGCGCTTTCAGGAATTGTATATCCGATAGAAACATTTTTCAAACGTAAATAAGACGCTTCTTCAACAAATTTAGAGTTCACATAACTTCCGTAAGTGCTTTTGTAATAACCATCTCTAGGAATATCTGTGTTTTCGTTTTTTCCAGCAACCCAACGGTTTAGTGCATCTGTGCTTGTAGAAGATTCACCAACCATTTTAGTCATATTGTAAACTGAATAATCAAAAGCGCCTTGGAAAAAGATATTCATATCAAAATTTCTATACCTGAAATCGTTATTAAAACCAGCCACATAATGCGGGATAGAATTTCCTAAATATGTTCTATCTTTTGCTGTAATCTTACCATCGCCATCAACGTCGACATACTTAGGATCTCCAGCAACAGATAATGGTTGAGGAGCATAAGTTTCTCCAGTTTTGATAACTCCTGCGTATTTGTAACCAAACAAAACTCCCATTTCTTTTCCTGGTTCCAATCTTGTAAATTCTTGACCAGAAACCGTTCCACTTGGATTTGAAGTATTTGTGCTGATGATTTTTACATTGTCAGCTAGAGATACCACTTCTTGTTTGTTATAAGCCACATTTAAAGAAGTTGTCCAAGTAAATTTATCATTTCTATAGTTTGTAGTGCTTATTCCTAATTCGACACCGTGGTTATCAATTACTCCAGAATTAATTCTTTGAGTATCAAATCCCCACCATCCTCCAACAGGAACATTTAAAAGGGCATCACTAGTTCTTTTTTTGTAATAATCGAATGTAATAGAAAGTTTATCATTAAATAAGCCTAAATCTAAACCAATATCAGTTTGAGCAGTTTGTTCCCATTTTAGATTTGGATTTGCTAAGTTGGCTGGCTCAGTCCCTGATACGAATTGATCAGGAGCAATAGTTACACCCCAAGAAGACAATCGGCTCATATAAGCATAATCTCCAATACCGTCACTACCTGTGATACCATAACTTGCTCTCAGTTTAAGTTCAGAAACTGCTTTTACGTTTTGCATAAAAGATTCGTTAGATATTTTCCAAGCTACAGCTCCAGAAGGGAAAATACCAAATTTGTTGTTTAGACCAAAACGAGAAGAACCGTCTTTTCTAATAGTAAAGGTTGCTAGGTATTTATCATTGAATGCATAATTTAACCTTCCAAAATAAGATGTCAATTTCGTTTCTGTTTTTTCTGTTTCAGGTTTTAAATAGACTGAAGCTCCTTGTAAATTGTAATAAGTCAATAAGTCACTAGAAAAACCTGTTCCAGCAGCTCTCATTCTTTCGTAAGTATCTTTTTGGTTAGAAGTACCAATCATTGCGGTAATTGCATGTACTTCTTTGATATCAAATTTATACGTTAAGTATTGCTCTGTACTCCATCTGAAATACGTTTTGTTTTCTTCTGAACCAGAACCTTTTAATGCAGCTCCTGCTACTAAAGTACTTGGAGTATATTTTCCTTGAATATTTTCTTGCCATTCTGCACCAGCACCAAAATGATATGTCAATCCTTTAATGATTTGATAATCCAAAAACATGTTTCCGTTTACCAATCTATTGATTGTATGATCTGTCGGTTCAAGTAAAAGTGCTAATGCATTGTCTTTTCCTTGAAATTTATAATAAGAACCATCTGCATTGTAAATTGGAATAGCTGGCGGAGCAGTTTGGATAGAGAACATTGGAGACAAAATATTATCGCCAAAATCGCTATTATTTCCTTCAGCAACAGCGCCATAAGCATTCATGCCCATGCTTAACTTATCGTTGAATTTCTTTTCTGCGCCCATTCTCACAGTATATCTTTCAAAATCAGTATTTACGATAGCTCCAGTTTGTTTTAAATAGTTTCCAGAAAGAAAGAATTTTGAATTTTGGTCGCTTCCGCTAAAAGTAAGCGTTCTGTTAAGCACTTCTCCAGGACGAGTTGCAGCGTCAAACCAGTTAGTGTTGGCAACAGGAAAGCTTGAAGGGAAAAGTGGAGGTCTTCCGTTTTCAGCATTAAGAGCATTTTGATAATCTGCATATTGCTGTCCAGTCATTAAAGATGGTTGTTTTATGATATTTTGAAAACCATCAGAAATCTCAGCTTCCACATTCATTTTTCCAGCTTTTCCTTTTTTAGTTGTAATCAAAATTACCCCATTTCCTCCACGAGCACCGTAAATTGCTGTAGAAGCGGCATCTTTTAGAATCTGAATATTTTCAATGTCGTTTGGACTAATCGAAGCTCCAGTACTCGTAATGAATCCGTCAACAACATATAATGGAGCATTAGAAGTATTGATTGAGTTTCCACCTCTAATTACAACTTGAGGATTTGTTCCTGGCGCATAACTATTTTGCTGAACCTGTACTCCAGAAGCACGCCCTTGAAGAGCTTGTCCAACGTTTGCAACCGTTCCACCTAAGTTTAAATTGTCTTTGCTAAGTGAACTCACAGAACCAGTAAGGTCTTTTTTCTTAGATTTTCCGTATCCAATAACGACTTCTTCTAGTTTTTGTCCAGCTTCTTTCATGACAATTTTTAGAGGAGAGCTTCCAATGCTTACTTCTTGATCTTCCATACCAATGAAAGTAATCACAAGTTTTGTAGCATTATCTGGAACTGTAATAGCAAAACTTCCGTCTACATCAGTTTGAACTCCTTTTGTAGTTCCTTTAACTACAACATTGGCGCCTGGAAGAGGCATGCCATTTTGATCTGTTACAGTACCTTTTACAGTTTTTTCAAAAAATAGTGCCGTGTTGTTTTTATCAGAAATATTTATAGAAGAAGCTGCAGAAGCTTGAAATGTAAAAACTAATAACGAGAGAACCGTTATTCCGATTTCTTTACGGGATAAATTGTTAATCCGAAAATCTCTTGGCTTTTTTTGGGTTAATAATTTCATACTTTGAATTGGTTTTGGTTAATGTTTAATTGTTTTTTCTTTGTTTGTAGGTTTTAGATTTCTTTTTTGATCTGGAAATTCATTTTGTCTTTTTAATTGTGTTGTGATTGAGTTGTTTTTTTAGATCAATCAGAGCTTTTGTTTTTTGCTTTAAATACTGCTTGTTTAGCTCAATTTTTTACTTTCCTGAAGCTTGAAAATCACCGAATATTTTTCATAATTAACTTAGTTTTAAGATTAATCTCTGACGAAACTAGAGATTATATTTTTATAAAACAAGAAAAAATACAAAAAATGTGCTCGAACACACAAATTTTATGTTCTCGAGCACATAAAATTGTGTGAATCATTTTTTTTGACTTAAATTGCTGTGATATTTTTAAAATAATTTAGAAAAAACAGTGTGTGTGATATTGGTAGTTTTTTGAATTATAAATAAGGATTTATTAAAAACTTATGAATTTCGCAATCACTAAACGAAAAACGTAAAAATTAAGCAGTCTTTTCTTATGCTGAAAAGAGCGGAATTTTTAGTTTTAATTATGAATTCGGTTTGTTTTTTAATTCGATTTTTGAACTATATTGGTCACGAAGAAAAAGGACATAAACGCGAAATGAATTAATGGTCATTTTGACCTTTTTTGAAAATGAAAAATTAACAGATTTTAAGAAGAAGAATTTTGAAAGAATACCACGTACAAATAATAGATAAAAATCAAGAAAATGCAACCCGTATTTTAGATTCTTTTTTTTGGGAAAAAGCAAATTGTTTGACCGATTTTACTTCTCCATGGAATAATGATCCAGTTTTAAGAATTGAATTTCGTGCGCTCTGGGATAAGGATAATTTTTATTTTAATTTTAGGGTCTTTGATACGGATCTTTATATGGATCAGAAAGATAATAGTGTAGACAGTATTTGTAATTCAGATAGAGTAGAGCTTTTTTTTAGGAGTAATGATAAGCTTAATCCTTATTATTGTTTAGAAATAGATCCTTCAATTAGATTGTTGGATTTCGAAGCGCGTCCAGATAAAATTTTTGACTATGACTGGAAATGGGCTGAAAACCATATAAAGTTAGCGTCTTCAAAAGACGAAGTTTCTTTTACTGTTGCAGGCTCAATTAGTATTGCATCTTTAAAAGAATTGGATTTAATTCATGATAATAGTATCGAAACTGGGGTTTACAGAGCTAAATTTGTCAAGGGAAAAAGCGGAAATTATGAACCAATCTGGATTACGTGGGTAAATCCTAATACTACTGAACCGAATTTTCATATCGCTTCTTCTTTTGGGAAATTTGTTTTGATGGAATAGTTTTGCCTGCCACAAAGGCGCGAAGGTGCAAAAGGTTTTTTAAAGGGGAAATCTAATTTGAATTGCCTCCAGCTTTAGCTGGAGTTGTTAAAGTAAGATAGTAAAGGGCTTTAGCCGAACTTCACAAGTTCGGCTAAAGCCCTTTTGGTTGATATTCTACAACCTCCAGCTAAAGCTGGAGGCAATTAAAGTTATAATTTGAAAGTTAAAAAACTTCGTGCCTTGGAGTCTTAGCGGCAAAAAAAACTTAGCTAACGTAAAAAGAAGCATTTTCGACATTTATAATATCAATAGGAAGCAAAATAGTTTCCGGAATATCTTTTCTGAATAAAAAGTGCTCGACTAAAGTGCTGACTCCCAAATAAGCTTGTCTCTTCTGATTCTGATGAATTAAAAAATGAATCAATCCTTGATTAAGAAAGCTGACATTTTTATCAACTAAGTCATAACCGATCAAAGCGATTTTTTCGTCTGTTATATTTGAAAGCGTAGAAGCGATTTGGTAAGCTTTTGAAGTGGTAATGAAAATACCGCTTAAATCTGGATTTTCATTTATAAAGGCTGGAAGCTTAGTTTCGATGTTAGAATATTTCAGTTTTAAAGTGGTTAAAGAAAAATCTGAAAGGTCTTTCTCTTCAAAATAACTTCTAAAACCTCGTTCTTTTTCCTGCATGTGAACGGCGTTTTTAAGACTTTCATCAATATGGATAATGGCGATTTGGCCTTTCGATAGAATTAAATTCATTAGACTTGCAGCAACTCGGCCACTTTTATATAGATCTTGCCCAACAAAGCTTTTTATTGACGAAGATTCAACTTGGTTGTTGAAAGTGTTTACCATAATTCCCAGTTCCTCATATTGTTTTATGATTTCTATGGTTTCTTTATGGAAAAGCGGTGCTAATAAAACAGCATCTGGCGATTTGGCTACAATAGCTTCATGAGTCTTTAAAAAAGATTTTGTGCTTTCAGGATTGAAATAATGCGTTTCAATAACCACATTATAAGCCTTAAATTCTGTTATAGCGTCTTGGATTCCGTTAACACATGGGAGCCAGTATGGGTCAAATACAGGATCTGGAAGTAAAACGCAAATGCGGTACACTTTTGTGCTTTTTAAATTTCGAGCAATTAAGTTGGGTTCGTAATCAATTACATTTAAAACTTCATTGATTTTTTCGAGTGCAGCAGGAGATACTTTTCCTCTATTATGCAGCACGCGATCCACAGTTCCTTTAGAAACTCCGGCCATTTGTGCTATATCCTTAATTGTGTACTTTTTATCCATATAAGCAAATATAAAAACTTTGAGTTAATAAATGTAAATTTTCTGTAAGAATTATAAAATGTGCTCGAGAACATAAAATAAGTGTGTTCGAGCACATTTTTGTATTTTTTCTTGTTTTATAAAAATATAATCTATAGTTTCGTGAAGTCAAAACCGAAAACCAAAAATAAAAATATAACCTAATAATGTTGTAGTTTATTGAATTGCAATATTTTAACACAATGTGTTTACGTGAAAAAAATTACCTCATTAGCTCCCGGCCGAACCTGTCTTTTTGGAGATCATCAAGATTATTTAGGGTTGCCTGTTATAGCCTGTGCGATAGATAGAAGTATTAAATTAATAGCAAAAGAAAATCAGACCGACACATTTGTTCTGAATATGATTGATATTAATGAAATTCGAGTTATCAATATACACGAGGCTTTCGAAAAATTAGAACCAAGAGATTATTTTGCATCCTCTTTGCGTGTCTTGCGCAGATATGGCTGTAAACCAACATCTGGTTATACGATTACCATTACTGGAGATATTCCAATTAATTCAGGAACCTCGAGTTCGTCAGCCTTATTAATGGCTTGGATTCGTTTCCTGATAGAAGCTTTCGGAATAGATCATGAAGTTACGCCCGAATTTCTTTCTAAATTAGGTTATGAATCTGAAGTGTTAGAGCACGGAGAACCAGGCGGAATGATGGATCATTTTAGTATTGGCGTTGGAAATATTGTTTACATTAATACCAAAAAACCGTTTTCTTTTAATGTAATAGGGACGGAGCTAAAAGGTTTGATTACAGGAGTTTCAGGTGTTCCAAAGGAAACCATCGGACTTCTTGGTGAGCTGAAAGGAAATGCTTTAATGGCCATTGATATTGTAAAACAGAATTATCCGCAGTTTGATTTAAATGCTGCTGAAATAGAAGATTTGGATAAATACAGAAATTGCCTTCCAGACCGTATGATTCCGTTTTTTGAAGCGGCAATCAAAAATTACCATTATACCAAAGAAGCATTAAAGGAATTCGAAAAACCAGTTTTAGATCTTAAAAAAATTGGTGCTTTAATGAATGGACATCATGAGGTTTTGCGTGATTTACTGAAAATAACTGTTCCGAGAATTGATGCAATGGTTAATGCTGCATTAAAAGCAGGAGCATACGGAGCAAAAATTGTCGGCTCTGGCGGTGGTGGAAGTATTGTTGTAATTGCTGATCCTAAGTATGAAGATGTGGTTATAAAAGCGATTTTGCATGCTGGAGCACAAGAAGCTTACGCGGTAAATGTTGATCCCGGAGTACGAATTATTGATAATATTGAAAATTAAATAAAATGCACGACAATTTAGTGATTTTAGCAGGTGGAGCTTCTTCTCGTATGAAAAAAGAAGCAGTTACCAATAATCTTTCTCCAGAAGAAATTGCTCAGGCTAATGAAAGGAGTAAAGGTTTAATAGGTGTTGGCGCAAGCGGAAGACCTCTTTTGGATTATCTTTTATGGAATGCGAAAAAAGCAGGCTATAAAAACATTTATATTATAATAGGAGAGCAAGGAGAATTGTTTAAAGAATTTTACGGAAGTAAAATGAAGGATAACGATTTTCACGGACTCAATATTTCATTTGCTGTTCAGTATATTCCTGAAGGAAGAGTAAAGCCTTTTGGAACTGCAGATGCTCTTTTTCAGGCTGTTGAGCAATATCCAGAACTAAATTCGCAGTTTTATTCGGTTTGCAATAGCGATAATTTGTATTCGGCTGAAGCATTGCGTGCTTTGAGAGAAACTGAAAGTCCGAATGCTTTTATTAGTTATGATCGCGATGCAATGGATTTTCCGCTAGAGCGTATTTCGCGTTTTGCAATTGCAAAATTGGACCAGAATAATCAGTTGCTGGATATTTTAGAAAAACCTACAGAAGAAGATTTGGAGCAATATAAAGATGCTGAAGGAAAAATACGTGTTAGTATGAATGCTTTTAAGTTTAACGGCAAGACCTTATATGTACATCTTAAAAATTGTCCTGTTCATCCCGAGCGTGATGAAAAGGAGTTGCCAACGGTTCTTTTGAACTCCGTTAAGGAAAATCCGAATACAACGATCGGAATTCCGTTTTCTGAGCACGTTCCTGACCTGACTGCTAAAGAAGATATTGCCGAAGTAAAAACATATTTGGCAAAATATTATCCTGATTTAAATTGGAATAATAAAAATTAACAAAACTTTCATATCTAAATTAGAGACTAAGGAAATTTAATGTAGTACTTTTGTTTTGCAAAAAAAATGCAGATATTTGCATAAATTACGCAATCAATAATGTGAGAGTTGATTCTAATTTAGATTTTGAATTAAATAAATCTATAACTAAATCAACCAAAAATTATGACAAACATTCAAAGTACATTACAGCTGGAGAAAAAAAGTACCATTGTTCCGATGGTAATCTTAACCTTATTGTTTTTTATTCTAGGATTTGTAACCTGGCTTAACGGACCACTAATTCCGTTTTTTGAATTAGCTTGCGAATTAACTTCTTCGCAAGCCTATTTTGTGACTTTTGCATTTTATATTGCCTACTTCGTAATGGCAGTTCCTTCTTCTTATATTATTGAAAAAGTGGGATATAAAAACGGAATTTCTTTAGGATTATTGATTATTGCCGCGGGAGCTTTTATGTTTTATCCAGCGGCTTCAAGTCGTACATTTCTCTTGTTTTTATTAGCTTTATTTATCATGGGAACTGGTTTGGCAGTTTTACAGACAGCTTCAAATCCGTATGTTGTTGTAATTGGTCCAAGAGAAAGTGCTGCTGCAAGAATCAGCGTTTTAGGAATTGCAAATAAATTGGCGGGTTTTGTTGCGCCAATTGTGCTTACTATTTTGGTTTTGTCTAATATGCAGGACTTTACTGCAGACAAAATTGCCTTGATGGATGAAGCTGCAAAAACTAGCGCATTAAATTCTCTTGCTTTACAATTACAAACACCGTATCTTTATATGGGGTTGATTATTACTGTTTTAGCTTTAATGGTGAAATTTTCTCCTCTTCCAGAAATTGATTTGGGCGAAGATGGAAATGTGTCAGAATTGAGTGTTTTTAAACAAATTAAAAATGCTTTTCAGCACCCGCAGTTGGTTTTAGGAGTAATAACTCTAATGCTGTATTTATCTGCCGAAGTTTTGGCGGGAGATTCGATTGGAGCTTTTGGAAAACAGCTGGGAGTTTATGGAGAAGAAGGGAATTTTTATCTCAAATTGACCTCATTTACCATGTCAGCAATGGTGATCGGCTATATTCTTGGTATAGTTTTGATTCCTAAATATGTTTCGCAAGTCACGGCTTTAAAAGTGTCTGGATTGCTTGGTTTGGTGCTAGTTATGGCAATTGTTTTGATCTCTCCAAAGATAATGATTGCATTGCCAGGAGCTCCAAATATACCATTGGTGATACTTTTAGTAGCGCTTTTGGGACTCGCAAATGCATTATGCTGGCCGGCAATATGGCCAATGGCTCTGCAGGATTTAGGAGGTTATACAAAGATTGGAAGTGCTATTTTGATTATGGGAATTATCGGTGGAGCAGTTTTTCCGCTTTTTTATGGAATGATCACCGAAAGTATCAATTCTGCAAATGTTGCAAAAAATATGCAAAATGTTTCAAAAAGCGGAAATCAATTGGCTTACTTAATGTTGCTACCTTCTTATGCAATGATTTTGTTTTATGCTGTTAAAGGGCATAAATACAGGAAATGGAATAGTTGAACAAAAAATAAAAATTAATATATCATGTTAAAAAGTAAAATCGACAAAGCAACAGGTTTCGAAAAACGATTCGAAAACATTAACACAGTTGTTTTTGAAAACTCAACAGATGCTTCAAAAGAAGTAGCGCAAGAAATTGCATCTTTAATCAAAGAAAAACAAAAAGAAGGAAAGCCTTGTATTTTAGGATTAGCTACTGGTTCTTCTCCAAAAGGTTTGTATGCTGAATTAGTGCGTCTTCATAAAGAAGAAGGTTTGAGTTTTAAAAACGTAATCAGTTTTAACTTGGATGAGTATTATCCAATGGAACCAAATTCAATCAACAGTTATGTTCGTTTCATGAAAGAACTTTTGTTTGATCATGTCGATATTTTACCTGAAAACGCTCACGTTCCAGATGGACTTTTAACAAAAGAGCAAATTGCAGATTACTGCCACGAATATGAAGCTAAAATTGAAGCTTTAGGCGGAATTGATCTTCAGATTCTAGGAATTGGAGGTAACGGACACATCGGATTTAATGAGTCTGGTTCGCTTCAAAACTCTAAAACTCGTTTAGTAGCTTTAGATCATATTACAAGAGTTGCTGCAAGTAAAGATTTCTTTGGTTTGAATAATACGCCAAGAACTGCGATTACGCTTGGAGTTAAAAAAATCATGGAAGCTAAAAGAGTGATTTTGTTAGCTTGGGGTGAAGGAAAAGCAAACATTGTAAAAAAATCTGTTGAAGATGAAGTTACAAACCGAGTTCCTGCTTCGTTCTTGCAAGAGCACAACAACGCAGTTTTTGTTTTAGACAAAGAAGCTTCTTCAAAATTAACGAGAATCAACAAGCCTTGGTTGGTTGAGAAAATTGTTTGGACAGACAAATTAACTCGTAAAGCAGTTTTAGGATTGGCACTAGATCTTAAAAAACCAATTTTAATGCTTACTGATGCAGATTATATAGAAAACGGTATGAGCGATTTGTTGGCAGATTCAGGTCCAGCTTATGACACTAATATTAAGATATTTAATAAATTACAAAATACAATTACGGGTTGGCCAGGTGGAAAACCAAATGCAGACGATACAAATCGTCCTGAAAGAGCAGAACCGGCTAAAAAACGTGTATTGATTTTCAGTCCACACCCTGATGATGATATTATCAGTATGGGAGGAACTTTTATGCGTCTGCAAGAGCAAGGACACGAAGTGCATGTAGCGTACCAAACGTCTGGAAACATTGCGGTGGCAGATGATGAAGCTTTACGTTTCGCAAGATTCGTAATTGATTACAATGAAAAATTCGGAATCAAAAGCGAAGAGGCAGATAATATCTACAAAAAGGCTGAAGCATTTTTACAGAACAAAAAGAATAGTGAAATTGATATTCCAGAAGTTCGTTATATTAAAGGTTTAATCAGAAAAGGAGAGGCGAGAGCTACAAGTCATTTTGTTGGTCTTCCGGATTCTCAAATTCACTTTATGGAATTGCCTTTCTATGAAACAGGAACAATCGAGAAAAAACCAATTGGACCAGAAGATATTCAGTTGACAGTAGATTTAATTGAAAAAATTAAACCGCACCAAATTTATGCAGCTGGAGATTTAGCAGATCCACACGGAACACACAAAGTTTGTTTAGATGCTATTTTTGAGGCAGTTAAAGTTTTAAAACCTAAAGAATTCATGAACGACTGCTGGTTATGGTTATACCGTGGAGCTTGGCAAGAGTGGGGAATTGATGAAGTTGAAATGGCAGTTCCGATGAGTCCGGACCAAGTTTTAGCAAAACGTCACGGAATCTTCAAACACCAGTCACAAAAAGACGGAGTTGTTTTCCAAGGAACAGATGCAAGAGAGTTCTGGCAGAGAGCAGAAGACAGAAACCGCGAAACAGCAGAATTGTATCACCAGTTAGGTTTAGCGACTTATGCTGCAATGGAAGCTTTCGTGAGATGGCATTACTAAGATGCTAAGTTGCTAAGGTTCTGAGATTCTAAGTTTTTTTAGTCTTTTAGAAATTAGTAATAAAACTTAAAAAATATTTTTGAAGCAGGAAGAGGGAACGAAAATAGGTTCTTTTTTCTTGCTTCTTTTTTTTTTAAAAGGTGCTAAGGTTCTAAGATTCTGAGGTTCTAAGTTTTTTAATTTTTGATTTAATAATCTGTGAGAATCCTTTTAATCTGTGGCAAATTAATAATAGCTTTGCAACTAATTGAAGCAAGAAGAAAGCATTGGTCTTTCTTCTTGCTTCTTTCTTCTTAAAAACTATGGATCAAGACAAAAAACAACTCATAAAATTAGCTCACACCAAAATGCCTTTCGGAAAATATGAAGGAAGATACTTAATTGATTTGCCTGAATATTATGTGGTTTGGTATCATAATAAAGGATTTCGAAAAGGAGAATTAGGGCAGCAATTACAGCTTATTTACGAATTAAAATTAAATGGATTAGAAGAATTGATACGTAATATTAAGAAGCAATATCCAAACCCTGCAAAATAGTAAGAAAAATCTTTGGTAGTTTGATTTTTTTTATATAAGTTTGAAATACAAAATATTATAATTTCCAAAAACAAAGTGATACCACAGAATTCCAGCCTGAATTCATAAATGTGTACAAGTCAGTGTTTTTTAAATTATAATATTTTTTTTTTTGCTCAAAACTTACCTCTGCAGCAAGTATTGTCTACTTGCATGAAAAATTTCAAAGGGATAATCCCGATTTTATATTACATATATAAAAAAGGATCTATAATGATTGTCCATACAATAAAAAAAACGGATTTTTAAATTGTTAAGGTTATTGTTTATTAGTTGCGAATTTGCAGCTAAAAACAGAAAAATCTTTCGTTTTCTTATGGAGTAACTTTAAACCTTTATTTAAATCGAAAGAACTCTAAAAATTTAAAAATTATCTCATTCTGGAATTGATAAATTGTCTAATTAAATTTGTACTTTTGCCAAGTTTTTTACACAACTACTTACAAACAACAACAGAATGAATCAAACAAAATATATTTTTGTTACAGGAGGTGTGACCTCTTCATTAGGAAAAGGGATTATCGCGGCATCTTTGGCAAAATTGTTACAAGGAAGAGGATACCGTACAACTATTCAGAAATTTGATCCATACATTAACGTTGATCCAGGAACTTTAAATCCTTATGAGCACGGAGAATGTTACGTGACAGATGATGGAGCTGAAACTGACTTAGACTTAGGACACTATGAGCGTTTTTTGAACGTTCCTACTTCTCAGGCTAATAATGTTACTACAGGAAGAGTTTATCTTTCGGTTATTGAAAAAGAAAGAAGAGGAGAATTTTTAGGAAAAACGGTTCAAGTTGTTCCTCATATCACAAACGAAATCAAAGACAGAATGCAATTGCTGGGTAAATCTGGCGATTATGATATTGTAATTACTGAAATTGGTGGTACAGTTGGTGATATCGAATCTCTACCTTATATAGAATCTGTTCGTCAGTTGGTTTGGGAGTTAGGTGAGAATAACGGAATCGTGATTCACTTGACATTAGTTCCTTATTTGGCTGCTGCAGGTGAGTTGAAAACAAAACCAACACAGCACTCGGTTAAGACTTTAATGGAGAGCGGTATTAAAGCAGATATTTTGGTTTGTAGAACAGAGCACGAATTGTCTCAGGAATTACGCCAGAAATTAGCTTTATTCTGTAATGTGAAGAAAGAAGCAGTAATTCAGTCAATTGATGCTTCTACTATATATGAAGTTCCAAATTTAATGCTTGAAGAAGGATTAGACGTTGTAGCTTTAAAGAAATTAGATTTGCCTAAAAAAGCATCTCCAGATCTTAAAAACTGGAATACTTTCTTAAAAAGATTAAAAAGCCCAAAACAAACTGTAAATATTGGTTTGGTTGGGAAATATGTAGAAATGCAGGATTGTTACAAATCTATTTTAGAGGCGTTCATTCATGCAGGAGCTGCAAACGAAACAAAAGTAAACGTAATTTCTATTCACTCAGAGCATATCAATGCTGATAATGTGGAAGAGAAATTAGGTTCTCTAGACGGGGTTTTAGTTGCTCCAGGTTTTGGTGAAAGAGGTATTGAAGGAAAAATCGAAGCAGTTCGTTTTGTACGTGAAAACAACATTCCTTTCTTCGGAATCTGTTTAGGAATGCAAATGTCTGTTATCGAATATTCTAGAAATATTTTAGGTTATGCAGAAGCGAACTCTACAGAGATGAACGATAAAACGTCTCATCCGGTTGTGAGTTTAATGGAAGAGCAGAAAAATGTAACCGATAAAGGAGGAACAATGCGTTTAGGTGCTTGGAAATGTGATATTAAACCAGACACTTTAGCATACAAAATTTACGGACAAAAAACTATTTCGGAGCGTCACCGCCACCGTTATGAGTATAACAATAAATATGCTGATGAATTACAGAAAGCTGGTTTAAAAGCTTCGGGAGTTAACCCTGATACAGGTTTAGTTGAAATCGTAGAGCTTGAAAATCACCCGTTCTTTATTGGTGTACAATACCACCCAGAATACAAAAGTACAGTTGCAAATCCGCACCCGATCTTTGTAAACTTTGTGGCTGCTGCGGTAAATGCGCATAAAAAATAATAATTATATTCTGAGAAGATGTAACATTTGAGTCAGACTCATTACTAATAACCTTCAACGAATAACTTTTTAAATTAATAATGGAAGAAAAAAAATTAGACTTTAATTCGATCATTGGTTTTGTATTGATCTTCGGAATTTTGATTTGGATTATGTATCAAAATCAGCCTTCTGAAAAAGAAATTGCTGCTGAAAAAGCCAAGAAAGAATTAGTTGCTAAACAAGAAGCACAAGCAAAAGCAGATAAAGCTAAAACTGCGTCATTACCAGCTGCAGCTGTAACTCCTGGAGATACAGTTCAATTGGCGCAATTGCAAAAAACTTTAGGAGGATTTGCTTATTCTGCAACACTTCCTTCTGCAAAAGAAGCTTTTACTACAATCGAAAACGAAAAATTAAGATTGAAGATTGCTAATAAAGGTGGATATATTGTTGAAGCTACTTTAAAAGAATTCGAAAGATTAAAAAAAGGTTCTGGACAATTAGTTGAGTTAATCAAAAACAACAACTCTAACTTAAATTTACAACTTCTTACTACAGATAATAGAACATTAAACTCTAAAGATTTGTACTTTGAACCAACATTAGAAAAAATTGGTGCAGACCAAGTTTTGTCTATGCGTTTGAAAGCTGGAGCTAATGAATTTTTAGAATATAAATACATTCTTAAACCAAACGATTACTTAGTTGGTTTTGATATTCGTTCTCAAGGATTAAATAGAGTTTTAAATTCTGCAAAACCAATTGATTTGCAATGGGATTTAAAAACATACAGAAATGAGAAAAGTATTGCGTATGAAAATCGTTATGCACAAATTGATTTTAAATACGAAGAATCAAAATACAACAACGTAAGTTCGCACGGACAAGGGAAAGAAGAGACGCCTACAAAAGTGAGCTATGTTGCTTTTAAACAGCATTTCTTTACTACGATTTTATCTACAGACAAACCTTTTGAAACTTCAAAATTACAATCTGACGATTTAGTTAAAGACGAAAAAATCGATACTGTTTTCACTAAGCAGTTTAGAGCTAATTTGCCTTTAGCGTTTTCAAATGGAGAGATCGATTACAAAATGAATTTGTACATGGGTCCTGCAGATTACAAAACATTAAAAGCTTACGATAAAAATTTCGAAAAGATTATTCCATTAGGATGGGGAATCTTTGGATGGATCAACAAATGGATCTTTATTCCTTTATTCGGATTCTTAAGTTCAACAATCGGATTGTCATTAGGAATTGCAATTATTATTTTTACAATTATCATCAAATTGGCTATGTCGCCAATTACCTATAAGTCATTCTTGTCTCAGGCTAAAATGAAAGTTTTAAGACCTGATATTGCAGAGTTGGGAGAAAAATTCAAAAAAGACCCAATGAAGAAACAGCAGGAGACAATGAAGTTGTACAACAAAGCAGGTGTAAACCCAATGGCAGGATGTATTCCGGCATTGATTCAGTTGCCATTTATGTATGCATCGTTCCAGTTTTTCCCTGCGGCGTTTGAATTAAGACAAAAAAGTTTCCTTTGGGCAGACGATTTATCTTCTTTTGACTCGGTTGTAAAATTACCATTCACTATTCCGATGTATGGAGATCACATCAGTTTGTTCCCAATCTTGGCAGCAATTGCGATTTTCTTCTACATGAAGATGACTTCAGGAGATCAGCAAATGGCAGCTCCTCAACAAGAAGGTATGCCAGATATGGCAAAAATGATGAAAATCATGATTTATGTTTCGCCATTAATGATGTTAATTTTCTTCAACAACTACGGTTCAGGATTATCTTTATACAACTTCATTTCGAACTTGATTACAATCGGAATCATGTTCGTAATCAAGAATTATATTGTTGATAGTGATAAAATTCACGCTCAGATTCAAGAAAACAAACAAAGAGAGCCTAAAAAGCCAAGTAAGTTCCAACAACGTCTTCAAGAAGTAATGGAACAACAGGAAGCCGCAAAAGCTCAGAATAAAAAGAAATAATTCTCAATAAAAAAATCTCGATTTATCGGGATTTTTTTATACCGTTATACTTTATAAGTAAGATTTTCGTTAAGCTTAAAAATTAGAATTTATTATGATCTCAAAAAAAATCATATTTGGATTATTATTCCTGACAGCATTAGTGTCAAATGCTCAAACCGATATTAATAAAGTTGATGCATCTGGAAAAAAAGATGGACTTTGGAAAGGTGTTTATGCAGAATCTAAACGTCCTCGATATGAAGGAACTTTTGATCACGGAAAAGAAACTGGTGTTTTTAAATTTTTTGATGATACTAAAAAAGGTGATGTTGTTGCTACAAGAGATTTTAGTGCTAATGATGGCAGTTCATATACTATTTTTTATGATCAAAGCAAAAATAAAGTAAGCGAAGGAAAAGAAGTTGGAAAAGCAAGAGAAGGAGAATGGAAATACTATCATAAAGCGTCTAAAGTTTTAATGACGGTTGAGAACTACAAAAATGGAAAACTAGAAGGCTTAAGAACTATTTATTATCCAAATGCTCAAATTGCAGAAGAGATGACGTATAAAAATGGTTTAAAAGAAGGACCATATAAAAAAATAGGTCAGGATGGAACGCTTTTGGAAGAATCGAACTTTATGAATAACGAATACAACGGAGAATCTGTTTTTTATGATTCTGATAAATCTGTTGCTTCTAAAGGTAAATTTGTGAACGGTAAAAAAGCGGGAATCTGGCAATTTTATCAAAAAGGGAAATTGGTGAAAGAAGTAAATATGAGTGATCCTAAAAACACGAATAAAGCTTCTGAGAAAGGTGCATCGCCGAAAAAGTAGTAGTCTAAAAAGTTCAGAATTCATTCATTAAAAAATAAAATAGGTAAAGAATAAATTGTTTACATTTGAGTAACTAATTATTCCGATCAATGGATTTAAATGAACTTTTAGGGAGGTTTTTACTTTTGTTTTTTTCGATTTTGGTTTTATATTTTTTCTCCAACAGAAAAGATAACGCCACCATAAATCCA
The DNA here is from genome assembly GCF_013388355.1 of Flavobacterium sp. LPB0248. Lineage (GTDB taxonomy): Bacteria > Bacteroidota > Bacteroidia > Flavobacteriales > Flavobacteriaceae > Flavobacterium. Next base: position 943,833 of record NZ_CP058246.1, on the reverse strand, counting down.
TTGATGGTTATTGTTGGATTATGTACTTTTTCACTTTGTTACCTTTTTACAAAAATTGAAATTGGCGTCGGAATTGGTTTTGGTCTCTTCGCAATTTTCTCCATACTTCGTTTTAGGACACAATCCTTTACCGTAAATGCAATTATATTTCTGTTTGCAACAATCACATTGTCTATTTTAGATATTATGTATCCGTTTGAAAAGATTGAATTATTACTATTCTTTCAGATCATAATCATCGGATTTTACATAGCGGCTTCGATTATTGTCAATAAAAAGGCTTCAAAATACCTGAATTCAGTTGATGTAAAAATTTCGCTTGACGAAAACTTTTCATTAAACTCTGAAGTAATTCGAAAATCAATTCAGCAAAAAATTAAAATTGAAGACTTTGATTTTCGAATTGTATTAATCAACACAACAGCCAACGAAATAGATTTATTAGTATTCTATTAATCGTTGAAAGGACGAACTTGTTTAATGTATAAATCTCTTTTTTCGCCCACAATTTTAAACTCAATATCTACAGGATGAAATTGGTTTTTGCGCCAATAACGATACATTTTGGTTTCAATTTTTTTGCTGACATCATACAGATTACTCATTTCTTTTCGAGTCAATAACGGTTCGTTATTATTTAAATTTGAATTGGAAGTATAGTCGATATCAAAATCGGTTTCATCTTTTCCGTCATTAAAATGATAAGCGACAAATTGTTCGCAGATTTCTCCTTTTTCTGGTTTAACAACCGAGTTTTCTCCCTTTTGAACATTAACCGTAATTCCTGGAAAGTTTTCTCTAAATATATTTTTGGTGATAATAACGCCATTTGCTAACTCGTCAGGAAAAGAACGATGCACTAAAATGCCCATGGCAATATTCTGCTGATCGATTCCAAAAAGCTCTCTTTCGTTATACGAAGCCTCATTCCAGACACTTGCCCAAACTTGTTTGATTGCTTTTTCGAAAGTTTTGATAGAATCGCCTATAATTCCTGTTTTAGAATCGTATAATCCGGCGCCATTAAAATCATCCAAATCTTCTGCATTTGTAGAAGAACGGAATCTGAAGTTTTTGAATTTTGCATCTTTAAAAACGATGTTTAATTTCGAAATTAATTCAGGATCAATAGGTTCTTTTTTGATAGCGTCTCTAATCTTTTTAAGCTGTTTATTGATCCAAACTGTAGAATCTTTTTGTGGAAAAGCTAAAAGTTCTGCAATTAATGGAGAAATAGCAGGATTCTGAATATGTTTTGTATAATAGTAAAACGGAATAGCATGCGCATTTTCGGGTACTTTAAATGGAATTTCTTTTGAAATAGCAATTAAATACGCCATGTTTTGTGCCTTCGAACCAATGTAATTCACTCCCTTTTTAGGAATTTCAGCCAAGTTCACTAATTCGGTAATGCTATTATCAATAATAAGCTTTTTCTTTTTTCCAGAGGTTTTTACCGGGATCTTTTTGGTTGTTTCTTTGATGAAAAAAGTATCGACTTCGATTTTTAGTTCTACTTTTTTCGAAAGCAGTTTTTTGATATTGTTGTCTTTTTCAATATCGGTATAAGCCATAATCGGAATCTTTCTGTTTTTTCCTAAAAGAACTAAATGGCTTAAAGGCGTCTGAAGTTCGTTTACAATAATTCCTCGCACATTTGGAAGAACATCAGGTGTTCCGTTCAAAATAATGATTTCATCAGAATTAGGTTTTGTGGTTTCTAATTCCTTGATTTTGTATTGCTTCAAAATTCCAATATTTGTTCCTCGAACAACTTCTTGATATTTGATTTCGCCAAAAATATAATCTGATTTTACGCAAGGAATTTTGAATTTCTGTTCTTGATGCCATTGCATCATATCGGGATTGTTCAAATAAAATTTTAATTTTTCGCCAATAAATGTGGAATTTTTAACCATACCAAAAAAACGTTCAATTAATGGAACTGACATATGGTCGGAGGCAGCAAGTTCAAAAATCCATTTATCTGTTCCTTTAATGTGGTTTAAATTTCCGAGAAGAAAATCTCTGTTTTTTTCTGTATCGCTGTAATTTTCATTGTTGAATACTTCAAGATCTTGGCTGTAGCCTAAATAGTTAACCACAAAATCATAATGAAGTAAAATAACACTACTGTTGAAATAATACATTTTCTGTTTTCGCATATCATAAATTACCTTTACCGATTCGATATTCGAAAATTTATCAGACAAAGGTTTTCCTCTAAAAGCCTTGTAAGCTTCATAATTTGACAGGGACGCGCTAAATCGCTGTGCGCTTAAAGAAGTTAAGGCAAGAAAGAAAAACAGGCTGTAAATGTATTTTTTCATGTTTTAAAAATGTATGATTAAATGTACTTAAAAAAGTAATAAGTTTTATCTACTGTGGGATTGCTTAAACTAATGAAAACCATGGTGAAATTTTCTATTATTTGGTGTACCTTTGCAACCTTAAAAAATTAAACATTTCAAAATGAAACGAGTAGTTGTTGGACTTTCAGGTGGAGTAGATTCTAGTGTTGCAGCATATTTATTGCAGCAGCAGGGATACGAAGTTATTGGCCTTTTCATGAAGAACTGGCACGATGATTCGGTTACTATTTCTAACGAATGTCCTTGGCTGGAAGACAGTAATGATGCTTTGCTTGTTGCTGAAAAACTGGGCATACCGTTTCAAACTGTTGATTTAAGCGAAGAGTACAAAGAAAAAATCGTTGACTACATGTTTAACGAATACGAAAAAGGGAGAACTCCAAACCCTGATGTGCTTTGTAACCGTGAAATCAAATTTGATGTGTTTATGAAAATCGCTTTAAGTCTTGGCGCAGATTATGTAGCAACAGGACATTATTGCCAAAAAAGCGAAATTGAGGTAGACGGAAAACCAGTTTATCAATTGATTGCTGGAAATGACGTGAACAAAGATCAGTCATACTTTTTATGCCAGTTGTCTCAAGAACAATTGTCAAAAGCTTTGTTTCCTATTGGAGCTTTAACAAAACCAGAAGTACGCGAAATTGCTGCTGAAATGGAATTGGTTACTGCAGAAAAGAAAGATTCTCAAGGTTTATGTTTTATCGGAAAAGTTCGTCTTCCAGAGTTTTTACAGCAAAAACTACAGCCAAAAGATGGCAAAATTGTTCAGATTGATAAAAATGATCCGATTTATAGTGTCGAGAAATCGGCTGAACTTTCTTTGGAAGAAAGACTAAAATTAGAGTCTCAAAAATTAGAATATCTTCCAACAATGGGGAAAGTAGTTGGAAAACACCAAGGTGCTCATTATTTTACAGTTGGGCAAAGAAAAGGTCTAAATGTTGGTGGTACAACAGATCCTTTGTTTGTAATTGCTACAGATGTTGAAACCAATACTATTTATACAGGTATGTCGAGCCAGCATCCAGGTTTGTTTAAAAAAGCACTTTTTGTTGGAGAATCTGAAGTGCACTGGATTAGAGAAGACATGACTCTGAAAGCTGGCGAGAAAATGGATGTGATGGCGAGAATTCGTTACCGTCAGCCTTTGCAAAAAGCTGTTTTATATCAATTTGAAGACGGAATGTATGTGGAGTTTGAAGAGCCACAGTCTGCTATTACAGAAGGACAATTTGTTGCTTGGTATTTAGAAAATGAATTAGTTGGTTCGGGAGTAATTTCTTAGCTTTATACTTTATTTGGGAGTAAATCCCTTTAAGGTATAAATTGATGAGATGTAGCTTTACTTTTCTTTTATTACTTCTTTCGTTTACAGTATTTTCACAAGAAGATGCGTGGGTTTATTTTAATGGTAAACCTAATGTACAAGCTTTTTATGACAATCCGTTAAGCGAGCTTTCACAAAGAGCCTTGGATCGAAGAACGAGCCAAAATATTGCTTTAGCTATTACAGATGCTCCTCTAGAAATCTCTTATGTAAATCAAATTGCTTCAAGCACAGGAATTACTGTGAAAGCGCAATCAAAATGGCTGAATGCTCTTCATATTCAAGGAACTCAATCGAATATTAATGCCTTAAAAACACTGTCTTTTGTTTCTAGAGTAGAGTTTGCCGATAGAACTTTAAATACTACAGGGAAAAGAGTTTCTGAAGCTTCGGTAAACCAAGTTCACGAACAGTTAAAGACTACAATTGATTATTCTTACGGAAATTCTGCGAATCAAATTCAGATGCTAAACGGTCAAGTTCTCCATCAGCAGAATTATACTGGAGAAGGAAAAATTATAGCCGTTATGGATGGCGGTTTTCCTGGCGTTAATACTGCGCAACCATTTGAAAATCTTAGAAATAATAATAAAATTCTAGGTGGTTACGATTATACCACCAGAAATAGCAATTTCTATACGGGTGATTCTCATGGAACTTCGGTGCTTTCAACAATGGGAGGTTTTAAAACAAATTCGTTAGTTGGTACAGCTCCAAATGCATCCTACTATCTTTTTATTACAGAAATTCAAGCTCAAGAGATTCCGTTGGAAGAGTCGCTGTGGGTAGAAGCTGCGGAAAAGGCTGATGCTCTAGGTGTTGATATAATTACTACTTCATTGGGATATTTTTTGGATAGAGACGAAATTAGATACAATCACACCTACAGCGAGATGAATGGAACTACGACTTTTATTTCTCGCGGTGCTGAAATTGCTTTTAGCAAAGGAATTTTGGTTTTGGCATCTGCCGGAAATGAAGGAACTCAAGTAGAAAAGCATATTGGTGCTCCTGCAGATGCGGTTTCTGTATTGACAGTTGGTTCTGTTAATGCTTCTAAAGTAAGAGCTAGTTCTAGTTCGATCGGACCAAGTTACGATGGAAGAATAAAACCAGATGTTATGGCACAAGGAGCATCGGCGGTAGTTTCTGATGCAAATGGAAATATTGTGACAGCAAGCGGAACGTCATTTTCATGTCCAATAATGGCAGGAATGGCGGCTTCTTTATGGCAGGCTTTTCCAACTAAAACCAATAAAGAAATCAGACAAATGATTGTAAAATCTGCTGATAGATATGCCAATCCAGATAATAATTATGGATATGGAATACCAAATTTTGGAGCAACTTTGAGTGTTGATGATTTTATTGCCGAAACTGCTTTTTCGGTTTATCCAAACCCAACTCAAACATCGATTACTTTTTCTTTTTTAAATGAAGACAATACAGCATCAGTAACTATTTATTCTGTTTTAGGACAGAAGTTAATTGAAGAAAAAATTAGTAATTTAAATCCCGTTCTGTCTTTGCAATCTTTACAAAGCGGACTTTATTTTTATAGTTTTGATGCCAATAAACTGCATAAGACAGGAAAGATAATCAAGCAATAATTTTCTTAATGAATAAAATCACCCAACTTTTCAATATTAAATATCCTATCATTCAAGGCGGAATGATTTGGAACAGTGGTTATAAATTAGCATCAGCAGTTAGTAATGCTGGTGGACTTGGGCTTATTGGCGCAGGTTCTATGTATCCAGAAATTTTAAGAGAACACATTCAAAAATGTAAAAAAGCAACTGACAAACCTTTTGGGGTCAATATTCCGATGTTATATCCAAATATTGAAGAAATCATGAATATTGTGGTTGAAGAAGGTGTTAAAATTGTTTTTACTTCTGCTGGAAATCCTAAAACTTGGACTTCTTTTTTAAAAGAAAAAGGAATTACAGTTGTTCACGTGGTTAGTAGCAGCGTTTTTGCTTTAAAGGCTCAAGATGCTGGAGTAGATGCAGTTGTAGCCGAAGGTTTTGAAGCGGGAGGTCATAACGGACGTGAAGAAACCACGACATTGACTTTAATTCCGATGGTAAAGGAAAAAATCCAGATTCCGTTGATCGCAGCTGGAGGAATTGCTACGGGAAGAGGAATGTTGGCAGCAATGATTTTAGGTGCAGATGGCGTTCAGGTTGGAAGTCGTTTTGCGGCATCTATAGAATCTTCTTCACACAATAATTTTAAAGAAACTATAGTTAGTACTATAGAAGGAGGTACGCAGTTGACATTGAAAGAATTAGCGCCTGTTCGATTAATAAAAAATAAATTTTATCAGGATGTTCAGGATTTGTATCAAAAATGTCCATCCAAAGAAGAATTGGTTCAGCTTTTAGGAAGAGCAAGAGCAAAAAAAGGAATGTTTGAAGGAGATTTGGATGAGGGAGAATTAGAAATTGGACAAGTAGCAGGTCTGATTCATGAAATCTTACCAGTTGAGCAAATTGTTCAACAAATGATAGCCGAATTTGAAGTCGCATCCAAAGAAAAGAGTACTTTTGAGTTTTAATTACCTGCAAGAAATATTTTATGAATTCCCTACGCCCCTACATATTGATATTGTTTTTAGCTTTTGGATTGCAACAGGTTCAGAGTCAGTCTTATCATTTTAAAACCTCTGGATTTAGTGTTCTAGAAAAAAATGAAAGAGGTAAGTGGGGAGAATGGTCCAATCTGGATCTGGTAAATCTTTCGGTGGTTTTAGATACCAATAAACATAGGATTGTTGTGTATTCTCAAGAAATTCAGCTTTACAGTATTTTAGATTATATAGAAAGAGAAGAAAATGATACCGACATTGTATATTCTTTTATGTGTAAAGATAATGACGGAAAAGAATGTAAGCTCTCTATAATCACCAGAAAAAAACAAGACTACAGAAAACAGTTATATATTAATTACGACGATCATATTATCGTTTATAATATTATTACTGTTTAGTAATAACAAGTTTATTGCCTGATTTTTTTTAAAAGAAGAACAATAATTAATTATGAAAAGAATACTTTTATTACTCATATCATTTATTACAACAACAATTTCTTCACAAAACAAAATCATATCAGGTACAATTTCTGGCTTTAAGGATGGCGATAAAGTACTATTAGATGATGTAGAAATAATGGAGTTTATTGATAGTACTTATGTTAAAAACGGAAAATTTGTTTTAAGAAATAAACAAACAGATGTGCCAAAAACTATTTACTTAACAATTAAATCGGAAAAGGAATTTTATAGTGTTCCTTTGTTCATAGCAAATGAAAATGTAATTATAAATGCTGATAAAAAAGATTTTCCATACAACGTAAAAGTTTCAGGTTCTATACATCATGATAAAATGTCAATTTTAAACAACAAGACAAAAATATACAATATAGAAAGAAATGAAGTTGTTGCTTTTTTAAGAAAACCCACAACAGATTCTAGTGTGGCATATAAAACTTTAAGAAAAGCAAAGGTTGATCGATTACATGCGATTAATAAAGCGACAGATAGTATCAAAAAAGATTTTATTAGAACTAACTTAAATACATTTGCTGCAATCTGTGAGCTATTTTATTTAAGAGAAGATTTTGATAAAAATGAATTCAATAAATTGTATAGCAGTTTTGATACTAAATATAAAAATAGCATTTACGGTGAAAGAATTGTGAGTTATCTAAAAGTTGGTGACCAAATAAAAAATGGAGATTTATTTTCTGATTTTGAAGCAAAAGATCAATTTGGTAAAACAAGAAAATTTTCTGAATTTATTGGAAAGTATATTTTATTAGATTTTACAGAAACATATTGTAGGCCTTGTGTTCAATCGGTAAAAGAAATAAAGGAAGTTTTTGAAAGTAAAGGCGAAAAATTAACTATAATAAGTTTTTACGCTGACAAATCTGAACTAATTTGGAAAAATGGCCTACAAAGAGATCAACCAGGCTGGATAACATTAAATGATGGAAAAGGTCCGGGAGGAGAAACTCTTTTGAAATATGGCGTTTCAGGTTATCCAACATTTTTCTTAATTGATCCAGATGGAAAAATAGTAGAAAACTTTTTTGGTTACGAGAATCAAAAAATTAAAACTATGATTCAAAATCATATTAAATAAAAATATTTCTTAATTCTAAAATATCAGAATAAAAAGACTTAGAATCTTAGTTTCTTAGTACCTTATTTTTTTAGACCTCAATATCTTTTATAAACTCATCATATTCAAGATAAAACATTTCTAGAGCGTGCATATTTTCGTTGAAAAAATCAAAAATTGTATCCCAAGTATTTTTATTGCTGAAACCAACACCAAGTTTTTCAACCCAAATTCTGCTGATGGTTTTACCGCTTTCTAGAGTATGGTTTTTCTCAAAGACTAAATCTTTAATAAATTCTTCCTCCAAAATATTTTTTAAAGCTTCCAGTTTTTCGAAATACGCAATGCGTTTTTCATCGCTTCGCTGTTCAATGTCAATTAGAACCTGAGCCTTTTTGTTGTCAACATAAAACTTAAAAGAAAAGTCTTTGATCTTTGTATCATAAAGCACCCATTTACGAGGATATTTTTCGGCAAAAGCTACCCAAAATTCTCTTTTTATTCTTTGTGATTCTTCTTTACTGTACATTTTTTTAGGCTTTAATAATAGAAAACTTGTGGTACTGCGTTTTCTGGAGTATATTTATGTTTTATTTGAAAGTACAAAAATAAGCTTTGATTATGAATTTTCAAGACTTTTTGAAATATGTTCCCAATATAATTCCTGTAGAGCTGCCAGCAGTAACCTCACATTTAAAAATGGCACCCAAAGAACGTATAGAAGGATTAAAAAATCTTGATATCGAAGCGTTAAATGCCAGAATGGCTGGAGTAATGATGCTCTTTTATCCAAAACAAGAAAAAACACATCTCGTTTTAATTGTTAGAAACGCTTATGATGGTGTGCATTCGGCTCAGATTGCATTTCCGGGAGGCAAGTATGAAAAGGAAGATTTAGATTTTGAAACCACAGCACTTAGAGAAACACATGAGGAGGTTGGAATTACTAGTGACAAAATAAATATAGTTAAGCGTTTTTCTCCAATGTATATTCCGCCAAGTAATTTTTTGGTGCATCCGTTTTTAGGAATTGCAACAGAAGAACTTTCTTTTTACCCTGATATAAGAGAGGTAGCCGGAATTATAGAATTGCCTTTGTCTGTTTTTTTAAATGATGATATTATTATCGAAGCCAGATTATCAACTTCTTATGGGGCAAATATTTTAGTTCCAGCCTTTAATATTCAGAACCATATTGTTTGGGGAGCCACAGCGATGATTTTGAGTGAATTGAGAGATGTTTTGCAAGAAGTTATTGCAAAAGAAATTTGATAAAGTTTATTTAATGATTTGATATTCATTTGGATAACTCTTAATTGGAGAAATTGTTTTATACTGTTGCTAAAAGAATAATTTTTGTATGTTTGCGACCTAACAAAAAAATAAGATAAATTAGTTATGGGATTGTTTAAACGAAATCCTTTTGGGCATATATTATTCATCAAGAAATGGTTAATCCGTATTTTGGGAGCCATGACTCATAGAAGATATAGAGGTTTTAATGAATTACAGATTGAAGGATCTGAGATTATTAAAACGCTTCCAGATAATAATGTTTTGTTTATATCCAATCACCAGACTTATTTTGCAGATGTGGTAGCGATGTTTCATGTGTTTAATGCGAGTTTATCTGGACGTCAAGACACGATTAAAAATATCGGCTATCTGTGGCAGCCTAAAATGAACATTTATTATGTTGCGGCAAAGGAGACTATGCAAGCTGGTTTGCTACCGAGAATTTTGGCTTATGTCGGTGCAATTACCGTTGAACGAACATGGCGCGCAAAAGGTGTTGATGTTACCGAAAAACGTGAAGTGAACCCAAACGATACTGAAAATATTAGAATTGCGCTTGAAGATGGTTGGGTGATTACTTTTCCTCAAGGAACTACAAAATCATTTAAGCCTGTTCGTAAAGGAACTGCGCATATTATCAAACAGCATAAACCAATTGTTATTCCAATTGTAATTGACGGCTTCCGCAGATCATTCGATAAAAAAGGACTTCGAATGAAGAAAAAAGGAATACTGCAATCTTTCATTATCAAAGAACCTCTAGATATTGATTATGAAAATGATACAATCGAACAAATTGTAGAAAAAGTAGAATACGCAATTGAACAACATCCATCATTTTTAAAAGTTATTCCTGCTGAAGAAATCAAAGTACAAGAAGAACTAAACAAATTAAGACGTTGGGATTATTAAAAGTTGGTTTTATTTTGTTTCAAGTTTAAGGTTTCAAGTTTGCTTTTTCTGGCTGAGCGAAGTTGAAGCTTAACTTTGCACCCTTCTCCCGAAGCCTCGGGATCGCTCAGGGTGACAAATCGATTTTTTATCAGGCTTTTGTGTTTATGGTTTTAGGTTTCAAGTAGAAAAAACTTTGTCCCTTTGCAACTCAGAATCTTTGTGCCTTAAAGAAAAACTTAGAACCTTGGCATCTCAGAACCTTAGAACCTTTTTCAGAAATCTATTTTCTTTAACTCCTTATAATTAGCATACAGTCTTCTTAAAAGCGTTCCATAGATAATTCTGTAGAAACACCAGAACAATCCAAAGAAACCTAAGATTACTAAGAATAGAATACCTATTGTTACAAACATGGCTTTTCCGTTCATTGCTAATTTGTTTCTTAGAAACTCCATATCTGGATTGTAGACAAAAGCAATAAAGAAGCTCAAAATGGCTGTAATTACAATCATTCCTAAATTGTACCAAACATAATATTGTACTGTTTTACGAGTTCTTAAAATAGCGCTCATTAGAGATTTTGTAGCTATTGTGGTCGAAATGGTTTTATAATTTTTATAGAAAATGTAAACAAAAATTAAAACGACAACATAATTGAAATACGTTAGAAACTCTAAAGCTGTTACAATTTCAGGATGATTCATTTTATGCAGCACATCGTCTGTATTGATGAAAATATTTGAAAATGTCCAAAACGAAATTTCCAAAATACTGATAATCAAAATCCATTTTACAATGGAAGATGACTTTCTGTGAATCATCTTGTAGATCTCGTTTTCAGAAATTTGTTGAAAAGAACCTGAGTTCTTTTGCCAGTCTTTTTTTAATAAATCCAGTTCTTTCATAATAATTTTTAAGGATTTAGTATTTTTTTAAGTTTCCCCTTAATTCTGTTCATTTTCACGCGCGCATTCACTTCGCTGATCCCTAGGGTTTCAGCTATTTCTTGATAATCTTTGTCTTCTAAATACATAAAAACTAATGCCTTTTCGATGTCATTTAATTGATAAACTGCTTTGTACATCAGTTTAATCTGTTCTTCTTCTTCATAATTGTAGTCAACATCTTTTACAAAATGCTGGTGGTTTTCATAATCTACGGTCGATATAGTTCTTTTGGTTTTACGGTATAAGGTAATCGCTGTGTTTAAGGCAACACGATACGTCCAAGTCGAAAATTTACTGTCGCCTCTAAATTTTGGATAAGCTTTCCAAAGCTGAATGGTGATCTCTTGAAACAGATCTTTATGAGCATCTTCGCCAGCAGTATATAATCTACAAATCTTGTGGATTATATTCTGATTTGCCTGCAGCTGCGCAACAAATGACTGTTCTAGATTTTCGCTCATAATGTATTAGTAGTTATGAAATCATTTTTGTTACAGTTGTGTTTTACTTTTTGCCACGAATTTCACAAATTTCTCTAATTACTTCTCAAACAGAATAGATAAAAGTTGCATTTTTAGAAATTTATGTAATCAGTGGCAAACTTTATAGTTGCCTTGTTTTGTAGTAATTAATCGTCAAATCGATGAACTTACTATAGCTTTTCATTCCGTCTTTTTGGTTATTTGTTTTTAAAAAACTATCCCATAGAAAATGAAAACCTTCGTCTATAAATGTGTCATATTTTTTCCAGAAATCTTGGTCTTCTTGATAGTTTTTTAAAATTCCAGTATTTACTTGTTTCTTTAGTATTTCAAAAATTTTCTCGTTTTTAAATTGCCAGATTCCGAGACAATAGCGTAATGCAAAACTATATCCTGCATATTGATAATATAAATTGTCATTTTTGACAGAAGCCAAAAGACCAATAAAATTGCATTCACTTTCACTTGCAAAACCAATCTGATGTGCCATTTCATGAGATGTAGTTAGCGGAAAAGTGTACATTGGCAATAAGTCGTTAATTTGCGCTTCGTTTGTAAATGGATTTAAATAACCGCCAAATCCCATATAAGTTAAAGGAAGGCTGAACAATGATTTTTTTACGCTTAAGGTTTTGTATTCAAAATAAGTATGTTCTTTTGCTAAATTATCATAACCGTTTAAAATCATGTTAAATGACTCTTTCTGTGAATATGGAAAGACAATTTTAGAGCTTTTATTTTTTGTGATTTGAAACTGAACTTCATTCGTCTTTGCAATTAATTTTTTGGTGAAAGCCAAAAGATCAGTATCGGTATATTCTCTTTTGATTTCCATTTTTTCAAAAAGAGGTTTGCGATAATAATTGAAAGCCCAAAGCAGATGGAAGAAAAAGTAAAAAACAGAAATTTTGCCTATTATTTTTAAAAGATGATCTTTCCAATTAGTCTTCCATGTTCCTCTTATTTTCCAAAACCAGCTAATTATAGAAATCATCAAAATAGCATAAATGATGTCGCCGACAGAAAACGGAATATTGCCTAAAACCGTTCTAGAAAAATGTGAAATCCTAGCGAATAAATTTTTACTGTAAAAACCTTCAACAAAATCTGGGAAGCATGGAAGGATTTTATAAAAGATGATTTGAACTATTAGAAATAAAGGTAAAACGTATTTTGATTTCACAAGGTAAATTTTAGATACGTAAATATAAACACAATTATTTGTAACTAAAAAAGAATAGTATTTGTGAAATTTGATTTTAAAGTGGATAATTAGTGCTAATTCGTGAAATTTGTGGCGAAAAAAAATATAAACTTTGTAACTTTGAAGCTCTTAATTGTTAAACATCAAACAAAATATAATGAGTCAAGAAATAAGAAATCTGGAACCAAAAGCACTTTGGAACAAATTTGCAGATTTAAATGCTGTTCCTCGTCCATCGAAGAAAGAAGAGCGTGTAATTGAGTTTATGAAAAACTTTGGAAACAGCTTAGGTTTAGAAACTTTCGAAGATGAAATCAGAAACGTAATCATCAGAAAACCGGCAACTCCAGGAATGGAAAACCGTAAACCAATCGTAATGCAAGGACATTTAGATATGGTACATCAAAAAAATGCCGATACCGTTTTTGATTTTGATACACAAGGTATTGATATGTATGTAGATGGTGACTGGGTTCGCGCACGCGGTACAACACTTGGAGCTGATAATGGGCTAGGAGTGGCGACTATTATGGCAATTCTAGAAAGCAAAGATATTCCACATCCAGCAATCGAAGCTTTGTTTACAATTGATGAAGAAACAGGAATGACTGGAGCTTTAAATCTAAAAGGTGGAATTTTGCAAGGTCAGATTTTATTGAACTTGGATACAGAAGAGGATGATGAAATTGATATTGGATGTGCGGGTGGAATTGATGTAACGGCTACAAGAACGTATCATGAAGAAGAAGTTCCGGAAGGTTCGGTTGGTTATACCATTACAGTAAAAGGCTTAAACGGTGGGCATTCAGGAATGGATATTCATAAAGGTTTAGGAAATGCCAATAAAATCATGAATCGTTTATTATTTGATGCATTTGAAAATTTTGGTTTACAGATTGTAGAAATCAACGGCGGAAGTCTTAGAAATGCTATTCCAAGAGAAAGCGTCGCCAAGGTAATTATTTCTCAAATGTTTGATGAGGCATATGTTTATGATATGCAGGAGATTATTTCTGATATCAAAGCAGAATATAAAACAACTGAACCAAACTTATCAATTGAAATCGTAAAAGGAGATTTACCTGAAAAAGTAATGGAACTTGGTGTTCAAGAAGGAATCATCAGAGCGATTTACGCAGCGCAGAATGGAGTTTATAGAATGAGCGCTGATATGGCCGATTTGGTTGAAACTTCAAATAATATTGCTCGTGTAGTAATTAAAGACGGTGAAATTTTAGTTGGATGTTTAACACGTTCTTCTGTAGAATCTTCAAAATTTGATTTGGCTAATTCGTTACGTTCTGCTTTTGAGTTAGTTGGATGCGAAGTAGAACTTTCTGGTTCTTATCCAGGTTGGACACCAAACGTAAACTCTGAAATTTTAGAAGTTCTAAAAGAAATATACGAAAAGCAAAATGGCGAACAGCCAAAAGTTGTGGCTTGTCACGCTGGTTTAGAGTGCGGAATTTTAGGAACAAATTATCCGGATATGGATATGATTTCTTTTGGTCCAACAATTCACGGAGCGCATTCTCCAGACGAAAGAGCAAGTATTTCTTCTGCTCAAAAATACTGGAAATTCGTATTGGAAATTCTTTCAAATATTCCGGTTAAATAATATTTAGTGTTCAGTTACAGTCTCAGTACTCGGTTTTATAAAACTGTATACTGAGACTGTAAACTGAGACTAAACTAGAAAGTCCCCATCTATTATTAGCAATTCGACACCTTTAGTTGTAACGGAGCGATGAGAACTCATATCGTCAGAAACAATATAGGTCATCCCCTTTGTTAATATCATTTTTTCACCGTTATCTAATTCATTGATGAAATTCCCTTTCAAACAATGCACGATGTGTCCTTTTTGGCACCAGTGATCAGCAAGATAATTTTTACTGTAAACAACTTTTCGAACACGTAAACCTCCTAACTGTATGGTCTGCCAATAAGCAGTTCCGGTTTCTCCTGTGTGTTCTGTTTTTTCGATTTCACTCCAATCAATCGTCTGAAAAGGTATTGTAGACATTTTTTTTGTGGTTTTGTTAGTTAGTAGTTATATTTAAAACAAAAAAAATCCTCAATTTTAAAAATGAGGATTGATTTTTTATGTTGTGAGTTTAATTTCGTTTCAAAACTTTATACTGTTCGTAACAAGCGCTGATTGCATCCATAATCTGAAGATCGTTTGCAGACTGAATGAAAGAATCAGAATAGTTGCAGCGATGCATAATTTCAGGAATTTCATCTTTGCTGATGCCTAATAATACTGCAACCGTTTCGCGATCGTATTTGGACTCTAAAAGCGTTCGTACGGTATCGTCTTTTTTCATTTCCTTTAGCTTCTTGAGTTCTTTTCCGTTCTTCCCAAAGAAATTATAAAGCATGTCAGCAGGGTTAAAGATCGAACCGAGGACTTTTCCAAAAGCATTTGGAGCATATTCTCCAGCTTCGTAACCTTGCGTTAAACCTGAAATGCTATAACGGTAGTTTTCTTTTGTTGGAATTAATTTAGAGTCAATTTCAAGATATCCAGTCAAAGAGAAAGGTGCAATAACAACTTCTTCCAAAGCAATTGCTTTTTCAGTAAGCTGAATTCTAGTTACTTTATTTTTTATCCAGTCATTTGTGACCCTGATTCTTAGCGATTGAAATCCTAGAATAGAAAAATGAAGCGTGTCATTGACTTGCACATCAATTTCAAAATACCCTTTTTCGTCAGATTTTGCACCACGTACTTTATTGGTGTTAATGATATTTACGCCAGCAAGCGGTTGTTTGCTGTCGTCGTTAATAACATAACCTGAAACTCTTTGAGGAACTGTTGGCTGCTCTGTGTCTTGTGCGAAACCAATGTGAGCGAGAAGTGTAAAAAAGAAAACTGCGAAATATTTCATATCCTGATTTAAAGCTCTAAAAGTAGTAAATCGGGATTAAATATCTCATAGTCTTGGAATTTAATTATAAGAAAATTAACAAAGACATTGATAAGATTATTAGATATAAGAAAAAATCCCAAATTCCATATAAAAGTAGGAATTTGGGATTTATATTTTAAGATCTTAAATGATTAATCTCTTCTAGATCTTCTTGGTCTTGAGCTATCGCCAAAGTTTTCTGAACGTCTTGGAGCTCTATCTGAACCACCTTCGCTTCTTGGAGCAGAGCTTCTGAAGCCACCTTCTCTTCTAGGAGCTGAGTTTCTATCACCTCTAAAACCTCCGTCACGAGATCCGCCTTCGCGTGATCCACCGTCTCTTGAAGAATTTCTATCGCTTCTGAATCCGCCTTCACGTCTAGGAGCAAAGTTTCCTTCTCTTCTTGGGCCGCCAGAATTACGTCCGCCACCACGGTTGTTGTGGTCACGTCTTCCGCCACCATCATTTTTAGAAATCTCAACATTGATACGACGACCTTCTAATTGTACGTTGTTTAAAACGTCCATTACTTTGTCTGTATGCTGTGGATCTGTGTTGAAGAAAGAGAATCCTTCTTTAACATCTACTTTAAAGATATCATCACGACCTAAATCTAGTGTTTCTTTCAAGTAATCTTTTAATGACATCCAATCGAAGTTGTCTCTAGAACCGATGTTTACAAAATAACGAACTGCTCCGTTGTTGCTGAATTCTCTTGGCTCAGAATCACCTCTTTCGCGTCTTTCCCCACCTACAGAAATATCTCTATTTTTCTTGTAATAAGTAATGAAACGGTTAAATTCTACTGAAACCATTTTCTTAATCAATTCTTCTTTAGATAAATCTTCAAGAACATTGTTGATTGCTGGTAAATAGTTGTCAATTTCGTGATCAACCTCAGTATCTTTAATTTTGTTTGCTAAGTGTAATAACTGAATTTCGCAGATTTCGATTCCAGATGGAATAGTTTTTTCTTCGAATTTTTGTTTGATGATTCTCTCAATAGAAGAAATCTTACGTAACTCACTCTTTGTAACAATTACAATAGAAGTTCCTAATTTTCCAGCTCTACCAGTACGACCAGAACGGTGGTTGTAAGTTTCGATTTCGTCAGGTAATTGGTAGTTCACAACGTGAGTTACGTTGTCAACGTCAATACCACGTGCAGCAACGTCAGTAGCAACAAGCATCTGAATTTGTCTTCCACGGAACGATTTCATTACACCGTCACGTTGTGCTTGAGATAAATCTCCGTGTAACGCAGCGGCGCTATATCCATCTTCAATTAATTTCTCTGCAATAGCTTGCGTGTCTCTTTTTGTACGACAGAAAACTACAGAAAAAATATCAGGATTAGCATCGGCTAAACGTTTTAAAGCTTCGTAACGATCACGAGCATTAACTAAATAAAATTCGTGAGAAACTGTAGATGAACCTGAATTTTTAGTTCCCACAGTAATTTCTAGAGGATCGCTCATGAATTGTTTTGCAATTCTAGCAACCTCTTGCGGCATAGTTGCAGAGAACAACCATGTGCTTTTTTCATCTGGAGTATCTGATAAAATAGATACGATATCATCATAGAATCCCATGTTTAACATTTCGTCAGCCTCATCCAAAATACAGTAATCTATATTTTTAATGTTTACTAGACCTCTGTTAATCATGTCTTGCATTCTTCCTGGAGTTGCTACAATAATTTGTGCACCTCTCTTTATTTCTCTTGCTTGCTCTGTTATACTAGCTCCTCCGTAAACTGCTACCACATTAATACCTTTTTCGTATTTTGAGTAGTTTTTAAGTTCGTTAGTAATCTGTAAACATAACTCGCGTGTTGGCGATAAAACTAATGCTTGTGTATTTCTGTTGTCGGCATCAATTTTTTGAATTAGCGGAAAACCGAAAGCTGCCGTTTTCCCTGTCCCTGTTTGAGCCAACGCAACCATATCCGTGTCTTTTTCCAATAATAGGGGAATCGCCTTTTCCTGTACCTCTGACGGATTTTCAAATCCTAGATCTAAAATCGCCTTCAGTAACGATTCATTCAATCCTAATTGTTCAAATTTATTCATATGTGTTTTAAAATAGGGTGCAAAATTACTGCTAATTATTCAGATAAACTAATGCAATTTTAAGAATTATGTATTTGTTAAGAATTGATTATCAAAAAGTTACATTTTTGTTGAAATAAATTTTCGTGTTAAATGAAGAAATATGCCAAAAAACACGTCTCAAAATCTAAAATTTAGCTAATAAAATGTTGTATTTTAAACAATTATTTTGTGGTGCTCAGGAAATCAATGAGTTGCTTAACTGCTTTTCCGCGATGACCTATAGTGTTTTTAGTTTCCAAAGGCAGTTCTGAAAAGGTCTCGTTAAAATTTTCTGGTTTAAAAATAGGATCATAACCAAAACCATTTGTTCCTGTTTTGGTTAGCGTAATTTCTCCTTTTGCAATTCCGGTAAACAAATATTGCTTTCCATTCAGGTTTAAAGTGATAACGGTCTTGAACTGGGCGCTGCGATTTTCTTCGTTTTTTAATGCGTCTAAAAGCTTGTTCATGTTATCGTCTGCATTTTTTTGTTCGCCTGCATATCGCGCAGAATAAACTCCAGGTTCTCCATTTAACGCATTTACTTCTAGGCCTGTATCATCTGCAAAACAATCATAACCATATTTTTGAGTTACATAATCTGCTTTTAAAATGGCATTTCCTTCTATAGTGTCAGCTGTTTCTGGAATATCTTCTAAACAATTAATATCTTCTAAACTCAATATTTTTATGCTATCAGGAAGCATGCTTTGAATTTCGGCGATTTTATTTTTGTTGTTTGAAGCGAAAACGAGTTTCATAAGTATAATGTGTTTAAATGATTTTCAACACAAATTTAGAATTCTTATATTTGATATGTTAGCTAAAATTCAAATAAATGCAATTATCAGTACTTTATAAAAAAATCTTGCCTTTTGTAAAGCCGTATCGAAAAATGGTAATTGCAACTTTATTGCTAACTTTCTTGGGTTCATTTGCGGCGCAGGTAAATGCTGTAATTTTAAAATATACTGTAGATACCATAAACAATTTAATGGTTGCCCACGAACCTTTATCCAAAGGATTTCATTTACTCGGAATTATTAGTATCGTTTTGTTAACTAAAGAATTGGTTAATTCTGTGGTTCAATTTGGACAGAAATTCTACGGAGAAAAACTCCGAATTTTCATTACACGTGATATTTCGCAAACTATAGTAGAAAAAATTCTAAGTTACCGAATGGAGTTTTATACTTCTGATGAAAATGAAAGCGGAAAACTGCAGACCAGAATTGATGCTGGAATTAGTAGTTTGACCAGATTGGTTCAAAACTTCTTTATTGATATTCTGCCTTTGTTTGCCAACGCTTTTGTGGCTTTAGTTATTATGTTTTATGCCAATGTTTATGTGGGTTTGGTGAGTTTATGTATTATTCCGATTTATTTTTATATCAGTCAATTGCAAGCGACAAAATTGAGTGGATTCAGACGTCGAATGCGCAATTATCGTGAAACTAAGAACAACGGAATTATCAGTTTAATTGAATCCATAACAGTAATTAAATCCTTTGTGCGTGAATCTACAGAAGCCGATCGTCATGAAAAGATTCAGTTTGAGATGACCGAAAATCAGCTGCAGACAAGAAAGACTAGTTTTATTTTTGAAAGCATTAAAAGCTTTGTCGAACAGATTGGAGTGGTAATTATCATTATTCTAACAGCTTATTTTGTTTTGAATAATCAAATGACAATTGGAGCGATTATGTTTCATATAATGTTGTTTAATAATGTTTCGTCGCCAATTAGGCAATTACACCGAATTTATGACGAGGTAAATGACGCTTTGATTTATTCTGAAGGATTCTTCGATATTTTAGAAGCAGAAAAAGAAGTGGAAACGAGCGGTGATTTTATCCCGGAAAAAGTTGTTGGACTGATCGAAGTAAAAAATGTAGATTTTGTATATCCAAACGGAACACAAGCACTTTACGATATTAATTTTACGGTAAAACCAAATGAAACCACAGCTTTGGTTGGATTAAGCGGAGCTGGAAAAAGTACGATTATTAATTTATTGGATAAATTCTACTTGCCTTCGTCTGGTCAGATATTTTTGGATGGAGTTGATTTGGTGGAATACAATACAGATTTTTTGCGTAAAAATATTGGTCTAGTACTGCAAAAAAATCACATTTTTAAAGGCACAATTGCAGAGAATATTTTATATGGAAAACCTGAAGCTTCCAAAGAAGAAATTATAGAAGCGGCAAAACAAGCCTATATTCACGAACAGGTAATTCAGTTGCCAAAAGGATATGATTCTGATGCACATTTGCTTTCAGGAGGCCAGCAGCAGCGAATTGCAATTGCTAGATTGTTTTTAAAAAATCCGCCAATCATTTTCCTCGATGAACCCACAGCAAGTTTAGATGCTATTGCAACAGAGCAAATTAAAAAATCTTTGGATGCCATCAAAAAAGATAGAACCGTAATTATTATATCGCACAGCATTTCCCAGATTATTGATGCTTCTAATATTATAGTTCTAGAAAAGGGAAGGTGTGTCGAAAAAGGAACACATGATGAATTATATGATAATAAAGGAACGTATCATCAGATATTTATGGCAATGGCAAACAGTTTAAATATCGAAAAAATTACGCAGACTTTTGATTGAGATAATGCAACGTAAATTTCTCAGTCATAAAAACCACAAAGATTCCAAAAGTATAAGCCATGATATCTTCCCAAAGAAATCCCTGACCTAAAACATATTTTCCAAAAAGTGTTTTTCTGAGTTCTATCATCCATTCGCCTTGATACAATTGTAGAAATTCAATTCCGTAACAAATCAAAAGTGAAAACAAAGCGACTAAAAATGCATTTTTGAATGGAAGAAATATTCGGACCAGAAAATAAATCATCACAGCATATAGAAAATCACCTATCCATAACGGGATAAAAGATATTTTTCTTGAAAGGATTCCGAGGAAAATGATGCTTATAAAAGCTAAGAAATAGTAGATTCTGGTTTTGTTCAAGTTGAGATTGGGTTTTGGTTAAAGCAAATTTAGACTAAATTTTTAAAAGAAATTAAGTCTCGTTTGTCATTCCGAGGAACGAGGAATCACACGAGAAATTCCGCAAAGTAATTCACCAGCCTGTGGAGGCAATTGCTTCGCCAGTTCGCTATCGCTCGTGTCCTCGTTCCTCGGAATGGCAAACTAGATCGAATACTTTAGAATAGGGTAGTCAACAATCCGTTTTTAGGTAACAAAAAATACAAAACCAGAATCAATTTACTTTATTTCATACATTTATCGGTTAAAATAACTATTTATCAAGAAACCACATGAAGGCAAAATTTTTTACCCTGATTGCAGCTTTATTTCTTTTAGGAAACCAAGGCTATTCTCAAAAAAACAATTCATTTAATATTAAAAAGCAGTTAGATTATTGCGCAGAGCAAGCATCTAAAACACTATTGGTAATTCCAAATGACGGGACTTCTCCTAGAACGGTTCCAAACGGAAGTAATGAATGGAAATTTGTTGGTTATAAAGATTGGACAAGTGGATTCTGGCCTGGTGAATTGTGGTTTTTGTATGAAGCTACAAAAGATAAAAAATGGGAAAAAGAAGCCGATAAATTCAGTCGCTTTTTAACGCCCCTATCTGTAAGCAAAGCTGCGGATCATGATCTAGGTTTTCAGATTTTTAATAGTTTTGGAAACGGATATAGATTGACTAAGAATCCAGAGTATAAGCAAATTATTTTAAAAACAGCCGATACGCTGGCAACACTTTTCAATCCGAAAGTAGGGACGATTCAGTCTTGGCCACATAATAAAATGGGTGGACACAATACTATTATTGATAATATGATGAATTTGGAGCTTTTGTTTTGGGCTTCAAAAAATGGAGGAAGTAAAAATTTATATGATATAGCTGTAAAGCATGCAGAAACTACAATGGCAAATCATTTTAGACCAGATAACACTTCGTATCATGTCATAATCTATGATTTTGAAACCGGAAAAAAGATAAAAGGAAGAACAGCGCAAGGATATAGTGATGATAGTATGTGGGCACGTGGTCAGGCTTGGGCGATTTACGGTTTTACAATGACTTACAGGGAAACAAAAGACGTTAAGTTTTTAGATTTTGCCCATAAATTAGCTCGTGTTTATTTAGATAAATTAACTACAGAAGATTTGGTTCCATATTGGGATTTTAATGCGCCAAATATTCCTAACGAACCTCGAGATGCTTCAGCGGCGGCGATTGTTTCGTCTGCACTTTTAGAATTAAGTTCGTATACAAAAGACAAGAATTTAAAAGCTGAATATTTGACAAAAGCTAAAAAGATGATCGTTTCGCTTTCAGATCATTATCAGAGTCATGATGTCAATTCGGCATTTTTATTGCATTCAACAGGACATAAACCAGCAAACAGTGAGGTAGATTGTTCTATAAATTACGCAGATTATTACTATCTTGAGGCGTTATTAAGACTTCAAAAACTAAAATAGAATATTATGCTAAAGAAAATAAGCCAGATTGCCTTTGCAATAATGATGGTATTGATGCTTGTAAGCTGTAAAAATACCAAACAGAAACTTCAAGAGTATGTTGTTACGTACAATAAAAACATTGCTCCAAGTTTTAGAGCCGAAAATGTAACGCTTACTACAGCAAGAGGTTACATTAATGATAATAAAATTGAATTGAGATTTGAAACTGGCTTAGACCAAAATGAAGGCAATAAATTAGCTTCTTCTATATCATTTGTAAAGCTTATAAGATCGATGATTGAAAAAGATCAGATTCCAAGACAATTAATAGAAGAGGGGGTGCAATTTGATGTTTACTTTTTGGCAAATGATAATACTGTATTAGATAAAGAGGTGCTTACAGGGGAATCTCTTAAATATATTTTGAAATAATAAATCACATTTTTACAGGAAACCGATCATTTTGATTCTTACATATTAAAAGTCTCTTTAAAATTTATTTAAAGAGACTTTTTTGTATTTACAGTTAAAAATGAAGTGTAAAGGAGACGTTTTTATTCTTACAAATATTTTGTTTTCGCGAATATAATCGGTTTGAATTCAAAGAATTACATACATTTTTTTGTAATAGTATATTGGTTTTATGTTATAAATTAATTATGTTTGAGTTAAAAAATAACTATTAAACCAAAAATTTATGAAAAAAATTACCCAAATCGCATTTGCGCTAGCTTTTGCATTATTTTTAATTAGCTGTAAAAACACTAAGCAGAAGATTCAGGAACATGTAAGTAATTACAATAATTCATCTTCTATAAAAGGAAGCGGTATTACTAGTACAACAGCAAAAGCTTTTCTAAACGACAATAAAATTGAAATCAGAATTGAAACGAATTTAGAGGAAAACGATGCAAATAAATTAGCCTATAAAGAATCTTTTCCAGACTTATTAAAAGAGATGATTAAAAACGATCAGATTTCATCTTCTCTTATTGCAGAAGGTGTAAAGTTTGATGTGTATTTCTTAGCTTATAATAATGCTATTTTGGCTCAAGAATTAGTAGATCAAGAAGAATTAGCGGTTTTAGAAGGAAATACAAGCGCAGGTAAAGAAACAGCAAAATTGTAATTAAAATAGATTTTTAGAAAAAGCCTCTTCAATTTTGAAGAGGCTTTTCTGTTTATGAGAATTGCGTAACGTTTTTCAAATTGTCTGGGAAATAGAGTTCCGATAAATTGGTAAACTCATCTCCACGCATAAATATGTTGATGTCAACATCGGCAAATGAGGTTTTTCCGGCTGCAGCCAAAAGTTCGTTTGCAGCGTGTAGCGTGTTTTTATGAAAATGATACACTCTTTCAGATTTATCAGTAACAACCAATCCTTTCATTAGCATTTTGTTTTGAGTTGCTACTCCTGTTGGACATTCATTATTATGACAGCGTAAGGCTTGAATACAGCCTAAAGAGAACATAAAGCCTCTTGCGCTGTTACACATGTCTGCGCCCAACGCAATGGCATGTAAAATAGAATAACCAGAAATGATTTTTCCGCTTCCAATAATGCGCATTTTATCACGAATGCCTAAACGTACCAAAGTTTTATTCACAAAAATCAAAGCAGGTTCAAAAGGCATTCCGACGCCGTCTGCAAATTCAAGAGGAGCAGCTCCAGTTCCACCTTCTGCACCATCGACAGTGATAAAATCGGGATAAGTATCTTCGTTGATCATCTCTTGGCAGATTGCTTCAAACTCCTCAGTATTGCCAATACATAGTTTAAATCCGATTGGTTTTCCGTTAGATAACTCGCGTAATTGCTTAATAAATTGAATTAATCCATTGGCATCAGAAAAAGCATGATGGCCTGGAGGAGAAAGAATCATAGTATGTGGCACAACGCCTCTAATTTTAGCAATTTGTTCTGTGTTTTTAGCAGCAGGCAATACACCTCCATGACCTGGTTTTGCACCTTGAGAAATTTTAATCTCGATCATCTTTACATTTGGAAGATTTGCTTTTTCAGAAAAATTTTCTGGACTAAAATTTCCTTCTGCATCACGACAGCCAAAATATCCTGTACCAATCTGCCAGGTAATATCACCGCCTCCTGCAAGGTGAAATTCAGTTAGTCCACCTTCTCCTGTGTTTTGATAGAAATTCCCCTTTTTTGCTCCAATATTAATGGCGCGAACCGCATGTTCGCTCAACGAACCAAAACTCATTGCCGAAACGTTAAATAAAGAAGCAGAATAAGGCTGTTTGCAATCTTTTCCTCCAACTAATACACGAGGTAATTCTTCGTTTACTTTTGCAGGGAAAATAGAATGCTTGATTCCTTCGTAGTTTTCTGTATTTAAGTTTAATTGTGTTCCGAAAGGTGTACTAGAATCAATGTTTTTAGCTCTTTGATAAACTAAGGAGCGCTGGTTTCTAGAAAAAGGTTTTCCGTCTGTAGATCTTTCAATAAAATATTGCTGAATCTCAGGTGCAATCATTTCAAATAAATATCTGAAATAACCTAGAACAGGGAAGTTTCTTAAAATAGCGTGTTTTTCTTGAGATGCATTATAGACTCCTACAATCAGTAAGATTGGGATAATAAATACGAGTAAATAACCTCGTCCAGTATAGTAATAAATTGCAGCAACAATTAGAAACAATAAGAATCCGTAAATAAAAAATTTTTTTCTCATGTTTTTAAAAAATTAAATAGGTAATAAATATGATAATTAGTTGAATCTTAAACGTACATAAACGTGCTTGATTCCTTTTTTGTCTGACTCTCTTTCGTCGATTTCCAGAATATCAGTCAATGACTTAAGCATCGGAGTCAGTTTAGAATAACCATAATTTCGAGGGTCAAACTCGGGTTTTTTCTTCACGATCAGATTTCCGACATCACCCAAAAATGCCCAACCATCGTCATCTTCAATATCTTCGATTGTAGCCTCAATAAGTTCAATAGTCTGTTTGTCAATTTTATGAAGTGCTTTCTCGGCAGGTTTTTCAATTGGCTTTTTGGTATCAGTGGCGGTTGTTTTAGGTTTTTTCTTTTGAATAGCTCCATCTAAAACCTCGATATAAATAAATCGGTCGCAGGCCACAATAAACGAGTTTGGCGTTTTCTTTTCTCCAATGCCAATTACTTTCATACCCGATTCACGAAGTCTTACGGCAAGTCTTGTAAAATCGCTGTCGCTGGAAACAATGCAGAATCCATCCAATTTACCAGAGTATAGCAAATCCATTGCATCAATAATTAGAGCAGAATCTGATGAATTTTTTCCAACCGTGTAGCTATATTGTTGAATAGGGGTAATGGCATGTTCCAGTAAAACGCCTTTCCATCCATTTGCATTTGGTTTTGTCCAGTCGGCATAAATCCTTTTCGTAGTTGGCGTTCCTAGTTTTGCAATTTCTTCCATCATGCCTTTTACATTGCTATATGGCACATTGTCTGCATCAATAAGGACTGCCAGTTTTAAATCTTTTGAATTGCTTAAAGGCATTTGTTAAATATTTAAAATTTAATACTCTCAAAGTTAAAATTAAAATTGGGTTTTATCAGAATTGAATGATGAATATGTGTAATTATTGACACTAATTATTTTCATTATAAATAAGATTTGATCTTTAGAAAAATAATTAAAGATAAATTTGTCTTTTATTTAAAACCTGTATATCTTTGTATGGAATTAATTAGGGATGTATGTTTTCAAAAGCGTGTGAGTACGGAATAAGAGCTTCAATATTTATTGCAACCAAATCTTCTAAAGGAATTAGGGTTGGAATAAAAGATGTTGCGAAAGAAATTGATTCGCCAGAACCATTTACAGCCAAGATTATGCAGATTTTAACCAAAAGCGGCATAATTCATTCAACAAAAGGAGTTGGGGGCGGATTTGAAGTTTCGCCAGAAGCATCGAAAAAAATAAAGTTAATTCAGATTGTAGATGCTATTGACGGAAATAAAATATACAGCGGTTGTGGAATAGGATTGAAAGAATGCTCGGAAGAACATCCTTGTCCCGTTCATCACGAGTTTAAGAAAATAAGAGGACTGCTGTTAGAAATGCTTAAAAACACAACTCTGGAACAGCTAGCTTCTGATGTAAAATCGGGAGATTTCTTTCTTAAAGCGACAAATGCGAACAACTAATATTATTAAATATTTTAAAAATGAATACAAAAACCAAAATTTCAGTACTAATCCTAATGGGATTTTTAGCCGTTACTTCTTGCGGTAAAAAAGAAACAGCTCCAGCTGATCAAACAGAAACAACTGAGCCGTCTACAGAAGGAGAACAAGCTCCTGTAGCAGCAGCAACAGAGGAAAATGTTTTAGTTATTGAAGGAAATGACCAAATGCAATTTAATGTAAATGAATTGAAAGCTGTTGCCGGAAAACCAATCAAATTGACTTTGAAACACGTTGGTAAAATCCCGAAAGAAGCAATGGGACACAATTTAGTGATTTTGCAAGAAGGAACAGACCAAGCAGCTTTTGCTTTAAAAGCTAATGATGCGAAAGCAACTGATTATATTCCAGAATCTGAAAAAGCTTCAATCGTTGCGCACACTAAATTAATTGGTGGTGGAGAAGAAGATACAATCGAGTTTACAATTGATAAAAAAGGATCATATCCATTTATTTGTTCTTTCCCTGGTCACGTAGCCATGATGAAAGGTGTGCTAATTGTAGAGTAAATAATCAAAAGCTCCAAATGCTGTAACTGGCTTTGGAGTTTTTTTAAAAACTAATAAAGGATAAAAATATCTTTTATTGAATAAGAAAAGAATGAAAAGAGAAAAAAAATTATGGCTGGTTTTTGCATTGGTAATGAGTATATCATTTGCAGTGCTGGGTTATTATGGTTACGAAATCTATCAGCAGGCACCACCAGTTCCGAAAGAAATTGTAACCGATTCTGGTAAAGCCGTTTTTAGCGAAAGTGAAATTAAAGACGGACAAAATATCTGGCAAAGTATAGGTGGCCAGGAAGTGGGATCTATCTGGGGGCACGGCGCTTATGTCGCCCCAGACTGGACCGCGGATTGGTTGCACAGAGAAGCCGTTTTTATATTGGATATTTATGCTAAGAAAGATTTTAATCAAAAATATGATGAATTAGATGCCGAAAAACAATCGGCTCTTAAGGTTCGTTTGCAGAAAGATTTAAGAACCAATCGATACGATGCTGAGACAGGAGTGCTCACCATTTCGGAAAATCGTTTGGCCGCAATTGAATATTTAAGCGAATATTATAAAGGGCTTTTTACAAATGATCTTCAATTTGATAAGTTGAGAGAAGAATATGCGATTCCGAAGAACTCGATTAAAGATGTGGAGAGAATGCATAAAATGAATGCCTTTTTCTTTTGGGCAACTTGGGCAACAGTCACCAATCGTCCTAATGGAGATATTTCGTATACACACAACTGGCCGTCAGATGAATTGGTTGGAAATACCGCCACAACCGAACTTTTAGCTTGGTCTGGAGTAAGTATAATTTTACTGATTTTAAGTGTCGGAATCTTAGTTTTCTATCATGCAAAATCGGGTGAAGAAGAAGAATTTCCGCTTCCAAAAGAAGATCCGCTTATTAAGCAAGGCAAAACCAAATCTATGGGCTTGGTGACCAAATATTTCTGGATTGTGAGTTTGCTGATGGTTCTGCAAATGGTTTTCGGAATTATAACAGCGCATTATGGAGTGGAAGGAAATGGTTTATACGGAATCCCGATTGATAAAATCCTGCCTTATGCTGTAACGCGTACATGGCACACACAATTGGCGATTTTCTGGATTGCTACAGCTTGGTTGGCAACAGGATTGTATATTGCTCCCGCAGTTTCGGGTAAAGATCCTAAATTTCAATGTTTTGGTGTCAATTTCTTGTTTGTTGCACTGTTGATTATTGTTTTAGGTTCTATGGCTGGACAATGGTTTGGAGTAATGCAGAAATTAAATTTAGTTCAAAATTTCTGGTTCGGACATCAAGGTTACGAATATGTTGATTTAGGTCGTTTCTGGCAGATTTTTCTTTTAGTTGGACTGTTTTTATGGTTGGCTTTAATGATTCGTCCGTTACTTCCAGTTTTAAAGAAAAAAACAGAAGAGAAAAACCTAATCATTTTGTTCTTAGTTTCTTGTACTGCAATCGCCATGTTTTATGGAGCTGGATTAATGTGGGGAAGACAAACCAATTTAGCTATTGCTGAATATTGGAGATGGTGGGTAGTTCACCTTTGGGTTGAAGGTTTCTTTGAAGTTTTTGCAACAGTTGTAATTGCGTTCTTGTTTGTTCGTTTGGGATTATTAAAAACGAAAACAGCAACTTTAAATGTGCTTTTTGCAACCATTATTTTCATGTCTGGAGGTATTTTAGGAACATTTCATCACTTGTATTTCTCAGGAACGCCGACAGCAATTATGGCTTTAGGAGCAACATTTAGCGCTTTAGAAGTGGTTCCGCTGACTTTAATCGGATTTGAAGCGTATCAAAACTATAAAATCTCAAAATCAACACAATGGATTGCAGATTACAAATGGCCAATTTACTTTATGATTTCTGTAGCGTTTTGGAATTTCCTTGGCGCTGGAATTTTCGGATTCATTATTAATCCACCAATTGCCTTGTATTATGTTCAAGGATTAAACACAACGCCTTTACATGGACACACTGCATTGTTCGGAGTTTACGGAATGCTAGGAATTGGTTTAGTATTATTCGTTTTGAGAAGTTTATACCGAAATGTAAGCTGGAATAACAAACTGCTTAAAATCACTTTTTGGTCATTAAACATAGGTTTATTTCTAATGGCAATTCTAAGCTTATTACCAATTGGAGTTTGGCAGGCAATTGAAAGTATCAGTCACGGAATGTGGTATGCTCGTTCATCTGAATTAATGCAGCAGCCAGCAATGATTACTTTAAAATGGCTTCGCGCCATTGGAGATTCAATTTTCGGAATCGGGTTTATAACAATGGCCTGGTTTGTATTTGAACTGACACTAAAAAGCAAAAAATAAAAAACAAAAAAATAAATTGATTATCATGGAAAATTTAAAAAACAAAACAATAGGATCTTTTGTGGCTGAGGATTTTAGAACGGCTGCAGTTTTTTCAAAATATAGAATAGATTTTTGCTGCAAAGGAAACCGAACAGTAACCGAAGTATGTGAAAAACAAAATATTGATGCAGATGCTTTATTAGAAGATGTGCTGCAAGTTGTACAATCAGAAAACAACGGAAGCATTGATTTTAATTCATGGCCTTTGGATTTATTGGCAGATTATATTGAGAAAACACATCATCGATATGTAGAAGAAAAAATAAACGTTTTACTGCCGTTTTTGGATAAATTATGCAAAGTTCATGGAGCAAATCACCCAGAATTATTCAAGATTAACGAATTGTTTATTGGCTGTGCAGGAGAATTATCTCAGCACATGAAAAAAGAAGAATTGATTTTATTTCCATTTGTAAAAAGAATGGTGAAAACAAAAGATACAGACGGAGTTTTACATCAGCCATCTTTTGTAACCGTTTCCAATCCGATTGCGATGATGATGCACGAACACGATAATGAAGGCGAACGTTTTAGAGAAATCGCTGAGTTGACAGATAATTATACTCCGCCAGCAGATGCTTGTACGACTTACAGAGTGACTTTTGCTATGCTGAAAGAGTTTGAAGCTGATTTACACAAGCATATTCATTTGGAAAATAATATCTTATTTCCAAAAGCTGTGACGCTAGAAAAAGACTTTGTTGAAGTAGAATAAAGGTTAATTTTAATAGTTTGAAAACATCGGTAATAATCCTCTAAAATGATAATTATCGGTGTTTTTATTTTTTAAGAAATGTTATTTTTAGCTACTGATCTTTACGGCAACATTTGTCATTTCGAGGAACGAGAAATCACACTCGGAAATCGACAAAGATTAGAGAAATACTTTACGGAATTTCTAGTGTGATCCTTCCTTCGTCAGGATGACAAGATTGTGCAGAAAAAATAAAATCTATTTTTCTATGTGTTTAAAAAATATTTTTAAAATGAATTCTCAAAAAGCTTGGATACTGTGCTGTTTTTTTAATTTTCTGATTGCCTGTGTTTTCGGATTATTAATGCGTTTTATGTATCTCTTTCCTTTAGATTTTTTGAACTATAGTTTTCTGCTTCATGCGCATTCGCATGTTGCCATGTTAGGCTGGGTTTATATGATTGTATATGTTTTGGTGGTTCATTTTTTTATTCCGAAAGAAAAAAGCCAGAAACCAATTTATAACCGCCTATTTTGGCTGACAGAATTTTCAGTAATCGGAATGATGATTGCTTTTCCAATTCAAGGTTATGCTTTGTTTTCGATTATATTTTCAACAATGCATATTTTGTTGAGCTATGTTTTTTGCCGTTTGGTTTGGAAAGATTGTTTAAGAGATAAATCGCCATCGCAAAGACTTTTGTCGGTTTCGATTCTATTTATGGTTTTATCGACTTTTGGAGTTTGGTGTCTTGGTCCGGCGGTGAGCACGTTAGGAAAACAAAGCGCTTTTTATCAGATTGCGATTCAGTTTTTTCTTCATTTTCAATTTAATGGTTGGTTTATATTGGCAATTTTAGCTTTGTTTTTAAAACAATTTCAAAATAAAATTGATGAGGTAAAGTTTAAGAAGTTTTACGTTTTAATAATTATTTCTACACTGTTAACAGTCGCTTTTCCTGTGAGATGGTTTATAGAAAATGACGTTTTAAGTTATATTAATGTTTTGGGAGTTTTGATTCAGCTAGGAGCTTTTATTTATTTCTATAAAATGTTACAGCCTCAAATTCGTCATTTTAAAAGCACTTTACATAAAACGACTAAAATAGTTTATGGCTTGGCATTATGTTCTCTATTTTTGAAAGTAGGGATTCAATTGCTAACTCTTTTCCCCAATCTGGCAGAAGTTTCACATCAAATTAGAAATTTTGTAATAGGTTTTATTCATTTAACTACTTTAGGAATTATAACAGGTTTTTTGTTTGGAATTTTATTGCAGAATAAAATGCTTTCTGCCAATTCTTCATCATTGAAAATAGGAGTGAAGTGTTTTATTTCAGGATATATTTTGACAGAAGTTTTGTTATTTCTTCAAGGATGGTTTTTCTTTTTTGGAAAAGGAACAATCCCAGGATATTTTCAAAGTATTTTGATATTGAGTATTCTTTTGGTTTTGGGGTTGGTTTTAATAATGACTTCAATAATTAAACGGAAATCATATCGTCATAGTAAGTAAGTCCCAGCGAACGATATATTTATAGAAGAAGGATGATATATTGTAAAGCTTCGGAGAAGCGAAATATGTATAGAAAATGTTTAACGAAGATAAAAAGCTCCAGCGGAGCGACATATTTATAGAATCATATTAGGATTGTTTTGTTAACCTGATAAATATTTCGCTCCGCTGGAGCTCTTTATGTAGATGAATTAGATTTTTCTATAAATATTTCGCTTCTCCGAAGCTTAACTTAGCTTTTCAGATAAATAAAAAACAAGAGTCAACTTTATTTCTAAACTTGCTCTTGTTCCTTACTAATTAACCTATTTAAATATCTATATTTTTGCTGCTTCTAAGTTTATGGTTTCAATTGTTTTTTCATTATTTACACCTAAACCTTCTTGCTGAAATACCAATTCTCCTTCTGGATTAAAAACGCTAATAATATTAGAATGCGAAAAATCTATTGGAGAGATTTTTTTATAATTGACAGCCAAAACTGCCGCAAACTCTCTTGTGTTTTCTTCAGATGAACGAAGGAAAATCCAAGGATCTTGATTCATTTTATTTTCAATTGCAAACGATTTTAATCTTTCAGGTGTATCTGTTTTCGGATCTATACTGACCAAAATCAATTTAACATGCTGTTTTGTCTTTTTCTCCAGTTTTGATTCAATATCGCGCATATCGGCAACTAATCTAGGGCATGCCGCTTTACAGCTTGTGTAAATCATCACCATTACCAGAACATTTCCTCTAAGCGATTTTAATTCAATGTCTTTTCCATCTTGTGTTGTCCATTTTGATGGCAGATTATAAATTGATAAATCGCTGATTTCTTTATTTGTTTCTGCTTTAGCTTCTTTTTTATCTGCTTCTTTACAGCTGTAAAATGAGAATAGGAGAAGAAAAGCAATTGCTATTTTTTTCATTGTAAACTAATTTAAATTAGATTTTCGGTTTTGTTGAACTGGCGCATCTAAACCCAAGATTTCGTGTTGAATATTGCGCTTTCAAGCTTCCTCTAAATGCGTAACGCATAAAAGCGGCATAATCCATTAAATCGGAAGCATTAACTGATCCGCTTCCGCAGAAAAGATTTTTATCTGTGCTTTTATCTTTTCTAGATTCTCCTGATAAAAAGATACTATTAAAGTCAGAGGTCCATTCCCAAACTAAACCATGCATGTCATACACTCTCCAATAGTTTTTGAACGTTTTTCCTATCTCGTTTTCATACGTTTTAGATTTCTCGTACCAGGATAAAATGTATTCGTTAAACTCTTTTTTGGTTCGCGCGTCAATTTTTTTGGTGTCTGCCATTGCTACATATTCCCATTCGTCCATTGTTGCTAGACGTTTTCCTTGACACTCACAATATTTTTTAGCCGCAAACCAAGATACGCTTGTTACAGGTGATTTTGGTTTTGCATTTCCAAAATCAAAATCATTTGTCCAGTAAGAGAGATAACTTTTATCAGCAAAGATTCCTTTAATTTTCGATTTTTGATAAGAAGGATTCTTTTTGACAAATTCTAAAAACTCACTATTTGTTACAGGATAAATGTCAATATAGAAAGATTTTACCGCAACAGGTTTTTGAGAAACAGCTCCATAAAGAGGGATATAAGATCCCTCTTTTATGAAAGCCATCCCTTTTTCTTGCGCCTTCATGACACTAAACACAGAGAAAAAGATAGTTAGTATGAAAATGTATTTTTTCATGCTGAATGTTTGCTGTTTATCTTAATTCTTTTACCATTTCTGGCGTAACTTCAGTTTTGTTATTTCCCCAACTGTTATAAATGTAGGTCAGTACATTTGCGATTTCATCGTCAGATAAATTCTGAGCAGGCATTACGTTATTATATTTTTTACCGTTAACGGTTACTTCTCCAGTTAAACCATGAAGGATTGTTTTAATCGCGCGTTTAGAATCGGCATTTAAATAATCTGATTTAGCCAAAGGCGGGAAAGTGCTCGGAATTCCTTGCCCTTCAGATTGATGGCAGGCAAAACAGGTTGTTCCGAAAATTTCTTTACCAATATTAATTTTCTCAGCAACTGTTCGTTTTGGAATTGCAGTTTTTACAGCCGATCCACCTGGCATTTTTTGTATGGTTCCACCTTCAGGCAGGTAAATACCTTCTTGGATTGTTCCAGAATAAATGTTTTTATTTTCTTTTCCTTCCACTTTCAACATTCCCAACGCACCTTTATTAAATGCTCTAAAAATAGAGTGGTCAACCAGAATAAAAGTTCCCGGAGTTTCGACTTTAAAATCTACAATAGCAGCGCCACCAGCAGGAATCAAGGTTGTCTGCACATTTTTATTGATTGTACTTCCACCTTCAATATGTACACTATCGAAAATTTCTCCAATAACGTGGAAAGAAGAAACCAAGTTTGGTCCTCCGTTTCCAACAAACAAACGAACTGTTTCACCAACTTTGGCTGTCAATTCATTTCCATTTGTCAAAGAGCCTACTTTTCCATTAAATACGACATAATCGGGTGTTTCTTTAACCGCTTTGTTCATGTCAAACGGCTGAAGACCTTTTGCGCCGTATTCACCTTGAGTGTAAAAATCACCTTGCATTACATAATATTCTTTATCAACAGGAGGAAGTCCGCCTTCTGGTTCAACCAAAATCAATCCGTACATACCATTTGCAATGTGCATTCCTACAGGAGCTGTCGCACAGTGATACACATACAATCCAGGATTTATAACTTTAAAGCTGAACACTTTTTCATGTCCTGGTGCTACAAGAGAAGAAGTTGCTCCACCACCTGGGCCTGTTACAGCATGTAAATCGATATTGTGAGGCAGTTTGTTATCAGGGTGGTTTTTTAAGTGAAATTCGACTTCATCGCCCACACGAGTTCTAATAAAACTTCCTGGAACAGAACCTCCAAATGTCCAATAAGTATATTTTACGCCATCAGTCATTGTACCTTCTTGTTCCTTAATTTCCATGTTTAGTTTTAGCTTCATTGCAGTTCGGTTCCCCACTGGTTTGGGTACATGCGGAGGTGCAGTAAGTTCGGCATCCATTTCGCCTTCTGTCATAATATCTGCATAAACTTTTTCTTCGTTTTTCTTGCAGCTTCCTAAGACTAGAAGCAAACAAAATAAACCTAAAAGAACATGCAGTTTGCTTAGGGTTTTGCTTTTGTTTTTCATAATTATCTGATTTTATAATGGTTATGTTCTAATTAAAAAGTGATAAAATTTTATTCAAAAATAAAAGACATCTTTGTCTTTTATTATGATAAAAATCATACTTCCTAAAGAATTAGCATATTAAATTAGATTTGCCAATTATTACTTTAAAAACTAACACTGTTAAGAATAATGTTTCGAATATTTTTTAATAAAAATAAATGAGGGTCTGAATTTTAGAAGAATAATGATTATTTTTGCTCGCTGATAAAGTAAAAAAAACTACTACATTATATTATGGTAAAAGATTTATTCGAAAGAATTCAGGACAATAAAGGACCTTTAGGAAAATGGGCTTCTCAAGCAGAAGGCTATTATGTTTTCCCAAAGTTAGAAGGAGAGTTGGGTCCTAGAATGCAATTTCACGGAAAAAATATTTTAAACTGGAGTTTAAATGATTATTTAGGTTTAGCTAATCATCCAGAGGTTCGTCAGGCAGATACAGATGCAGCAATTCAGTTTGGTGCAGCTTATCCGATGGGAGCTCGTATGATGTCTGGACACACTACGTATCACGAACAATTAGAAAATGAATTAGCTGAATTCGTAATGAAAGAATCTGCTTATTTATTGAATTTTGGTTACCAAGGAATGGTGTCTATTATTGATGCTTTGGTTACTAAAAATGACATTATTGTTTATGATGTTGATTCGCATGCTTGTATTATTGATGGTGTTCGTTTACACATGGGAAAACGTTTCACATACAAACACAATGATCTTGAAAGTATGGAGAAAAACTTGCAGCGTGCTACTAAAATGGCAGAAGAAACAGGTGGAGGTATTTTATTTATTACTGAAGGTGTTTTCGGAATGCGCGGACAGCAAGGGAAATTAAAAGAAATCGTTGCTTTAAAAGAAAAATACAATTTCAGACTTTTGGTAGATGATGCTCACGGATTTGGTACATTAGGTAAAACTGGTGCTGGAGCAGGTGAGGAGCAAGGAGTTCAAGATGAAATTGATGTTTATTTCTCTACTTTTGCAAAATCTATGGCTAATATCGGAGCTTTCGTAGCGGCTGATAAAACGGTTATCGATTATTTGAAATACAACTTACGTTCTCAAATGTTTGCTAAAGCATTACCAATGATTCAGACAATTGGTTCTTTGAAACGTTTGGAATTATTGCGTAAATCTTCTGCAATTAAAGATAAGCTTTGGGAAAACGTAAATGCATTGCAAAACGGTCTTAAAGAAAAAGGATTTAATATTGGAGATACAAATACTTGTATTACACCAGTTTACTTAGAAGGAAGTATTCCTGAGGCAATGGTAATGGTAAACGATTTAAGAGAAAATTATGGTATTTTCCTTTCTATTGTGGTTTATCCAGTTATTCCAAAAGGAATTATCTTATTAAGAATGATCCCGACAGCTTCACACACATTAGAAGATATCGAAGAGACTTTAACAGCTTTTGAGGCAATCCGTGAGAAATTAACTAACGGAACTTATAAAGAAATTGCAGAACGTACAACTGTTGACGTTTCGTAATGACTTAAAAAATAAATTCTCAACATGGGAATTATGTAAAAAAATCCATTCGTTATGCGAATGGATTTTTTTTATTTAAAGTAACTTTATTTCATAATCAACAAAATAAAAAAAAAGACAAGTATGAAAAAAGTTATAACAATAACAGCTCTAATACTAGTAGTTTTCACGTCTTGTAAAAAAGAAACCACTACTATAGAGCCAGTACAAATTACGCCAAGTCCGCCAAAAGAAGCTGAAATTGTTGAACCGGCTGGAGATCAATGTTATGCTTGGAGATCTAATGGAAGTATTATAGAAATGAGTTTTAATGTTAATTCTCATCAAGAAGTAAACGGAAAGCTAAGCTATAATTTGGTCGGAAAAGATAAAAACGAAGGAACTTTAATAGGAAATATGAAAGGTGATACATTAATTGCCGATTACACCTTTAATTCAGAAGGAGTATCATCTGTTCGAGAAGTTGCCTTTCTGCAAAAAGACGGAGCTTTTATTGAAGGATATGGCGATGTAGTAACAGCCAATAATAAAGTTTCTTTTAAAGATAAATCAAAACTAAAATTTGACGCAAAAAATACTTTGACAAAAGTAGATTGTAAAGTAGAGTAAATGATGTGTTTATGAAGTGAAAAATCCATTCGTTTGGGGGCGAATGGATTTTTTTTATTGTTAATTTTCTAAAACTGAAAACTGCGACTGAAAACTAAATTTAAAGGTTCTTCAAATAAGTCTTTCTTTGGCAGTGAATAATTGGATCAAAGTTTTTCCAAAGCAAGTGAATAGCATTATTCTCTAATAGCTCAGGCGTTCTGATGCAATTTCTAATTCCTTTCTCAGAAAAAGTTTTATAATATTCATCAAAAATAAGTGCAGTAACGCCTTTATTTTGATAATCAGGATGAACTCCAATTAAATAGAATACAACATCTTTACTATGTTTTTTTGCTTTTAGCAGCTCTAAGAAACCAAATGGAAATAGTTTTCCTTTTATTTTTTGCAATGCTTCTGTAAAACTTGGCATTACAATACTAAAAGCTATTAAATTGTCATTTTTGTCAACTACGAACTTAATATACTCAGGATTAATAAAACTGATGTATTTCTTTTTAAAATATTCTTTTTGAACGTCAGAAATAGCAACAAACGAAGCTAGTTTTTCATA
Source organism: Flavobacterium sp. LPB0248 (assembly GCF_013388355.1). Taxonomy (GTDB): domain Bacteria; phylum Bacteroidota; class Bacteroidia; order Flavobacteriales; family Flavobacteriaceae; genus Flavobacterium. Next base: position 906,560 of record NZ_CP058246.1, on the reverse strand, counting down.
TGACTCATTAAACAAATCAAACATTTTGTCAACATGTGGCATAATGTCTTTTGTTTTGGTAAAAGTTAGCGTTTTTAGCTCATAACGCTTTTTAATCAATGCGGTGGCCTTCTGAAAAAATTCAGGTTTTACATTTGAAAACGGGAATATACTTTCAATATATTGTTTTTCCACTTGAAAGCCTAATTCTTCAAAATGTCTTACATAATATTCGTGGTTATACCATGTAATCATGGTTCCAACTTGATCAAAACCTTCGGTAAGAACTCCAACTTTATCTAAATTGGAGAATCCCATTGGACCTTCAGCGTGTTCTAAGTTATGCTTTCTTCCTAATTCATATACTTTTTCAAGAAGTGCTTTGGTAACTTCAATATCATCAATTACATCAAACCAGCCAAAACGAACTTTTCTTTTATGCTGATTGTTAACCTCAGACCAGTTGATGATCGCAGTAATACGGCCAACAATTTTATTGTCTCTGTAAGCCAGATAAAAATAAGCTTCGGCATTATCAAATGCAGGATTTTTCGTTTTGTCAAAAGATGCCAGTTCATCTGAAATAATAGGCGGTACCCAATACGGATTATCTTTATATAATGAAAAAGGAAATTTAATGTATTCGGTTAATTCTTTCTTGCTTTTGGCTTCTTTAATTGTAATCATTAATATGGTATTGAGAGGCCTAAATTATAAAAAAGGCTCCAGTTATTTACATTTTATTCGTATTTTGCTTTACGCTTTCTCTCTTTTTCTTGATAGTCGACTTTTTTCTCATTATCTGGATTCTTTTTGGCTCTGTCTGCTGCTTTGTTTGCTTCTACCTTTTCTTTGTACCATCCGTCGTAGCGCCATGATATTCCAACTCCTCCATATAATATAGAAGGTGTGTTTTTAAAGTTTGTGCTTATAGAAGCATCAACCTGCATGTTTGAAGAAAGAAGAAAAGCAGCCCCTCCGCGAAGAATCGAGTCACTGTAAAAGTCGCTTTTATATCCTTGATTTTCAACAAAACCAGACCATCTGTCATTGAATCCGTGCGTTAAAGTTAGTATATATCCGTAAGTTGGATAGTCAGTACTGATATAATCTGCAAAAATATTGGTGACAAAAACCCAAGATCCGCCTCCAAGGAGGTTTTGTGTAATAAGCGAAACTTTTGGAGAAATTTCACCGTTTGGAGAAAAGTAGTAGGGATTATCTGCTCCAATAAAATTTGCTCCTGCAAAAACCGAAACTGCTGGGATTAATTCTCGCCATTGAAAATTTCGGTTGGCTCTGTAGCTGTAAATATTTACTTCACGTTTATAATTTTTATATGGATCGTAAATAAGATATTTAGCTCCTAAAACGGTTTGTCTAAAATTGTTTTTTTTGTAGCTAGTGTATGGAGTGTCAAAGTTTTCAGATTGGTATTGCAAATCGACAATAAATTCTAATTGTTCTAGAAAAGCACCATATCTTAAGGTTAGATCGGTACCAAATCCGCTGGCATCGTAATCTAGTAAGTCGTGTTTTTCTTTAATGCCATAAATACCAAATTCAGCTTGAATTACAGATTTACCAACAGCATAAGCTGACATGGTTTCTCCTGGGCGATTAGAATTAATAACATCAGTATATTGCGCAAAAAACAGTTGTGGAATAAAAAAAAGTACCGGGGCAAGTAAGTTTTTAATTTGAAACATATAATTTTTTTTGGATTAAAATATAATAACGCATATCAAATGTACATATTTTATTATTTATTTAAGATTCATATTTTATTTTTAAACAACGGATTTATTAATTTTGGAAAAAAATATATAGTTATGCAAGAAGCGTCATTTTCGGGTTTGTTTAAGACCATCATGTGGGTTATAGCTTTTTATTACATTTTTAAATTTTTAGCTAGAATCTTTTTGCCAGTATTGGTTAAAAAGGCAGTAGAGAATGCCAGTGAAAATTTTCAAAGACAACAACAGCAGTATAATCAAAGCAATACGTATCAGAACAAACAATATACAAATAATAATGATGAAATAATCATTAATACTGCCAATGCTAAAAACCCGCGCGAAACCAAAAAAGTGGGAGAGTATGTTGATTACGAAGAAATAGATTAGATTTGTGTCCTGAAAATTTAGGATTCATTTTAACCCAAACTAGCCAAAATTGAAAATAGTAAATAAGTTCTATCCGCATGCCCTTGTTATCTTGGGCTTTATTTTTGTTTCGTTAATTTATTTTTATCCAGTTTTACAAGGAAAACAAATCTTCCAGTCTGATATTGCTCAATACACCGGAATGGCAAAAGAGCAAAATGACTTTAGAGCAGTGGAAAATGCTGAACCTTATTGGACAAACTCTGCTTTTGGAGGTATGCCAACGTATCAGCTTGGAGCAAATTATCCGAACGATTTTATTGGTAAAGTTGATGACGTATTACGTTTTCTTCCGCGTCCTGCAGATTATTTATTTTTATATTTCCTTGGTTTTTATGGCTTACTATTGGTTTTAAAAACAGATCCGTTGAAAGCCTTTATAGGTTCAATTGCATTTGGTTTTTCAACTTATATGATTATTATTCTAGGTGTTGGACATAATGCCAAAGCGCATGCTATTGCTTATATGCCTTTGGTAATTGCTGGGTTTATACTCGTCTTTCAGAAGAAATACATTAAAGGAGGTTTGCTCACTATGTTTGCCGTGGCATTAGAAATTAGTGCCAATCACTTCCAAATGACCTATTATTTATTGATTTTCTTATTGATTCTTTCAGGTTATTACGCTTACAACTTTATCAAAGAAAAAGATTTTAAAGGTCTTTTAATTTCTTGTGGAGTTTTATTGGTTGCAGGAATTTTTGCCTTAGGAGCCAATGCTGGTAATTTAATGGCAACAAATGAATATGCTAAATATAGTATTAGAGATAAAAGTGAGCTGACCTTTAATCCGGACGGATCTAAAAATGAGACCACTGCTTCTATGACCACAGATTATATCACAGAATATAGTTATGGTATTGCAGAGAGTCTAAATTTAATTGCTCCAAGAATTTTTGGAGGTTCAAGTCACGAAAATGTGGGTACAGATAGCAGTATGTACGCATTCATGCTTGAACAAGGAGTTCCGGCTTCTCAAGCTCAAGATTTTGTTTCGGGAATGCCAACGTATTGGGGAGATCAGCCAATTGTATCTGCACCAGCTTATATTGGAGCTGTAGTTTTCTTTTTGGCAGTTTTAGCTTTATTTATAGACGAAAGAAAAATCAAATATGTTTTCCTTACTGGAGCACTTTTTACTTTGGTGCTTTCATGGGGTAAAAACTTCTCATTATTAACCAATTTCTTTATTGAATATGTCCCTCTTTATGACAAATTTAGAGCAGTTTCTTCAATTCAAGTTATTTTAGAGTTATGTTTCCCTGTTTTAGCTGTTATGGGATTGCAATCATTTTTTAAAGCTAAAGATGAGCCAAAATTACAGCAGAAAGCATTAATCCAGACAGGTGTTTTTGGTTTAGGAGTACTTGTTATTCTTCTAATAGCAAAAAGCTTCTTCCATTTTACAGGAATGAACGATAATGCTTATTTGGAAAGCTACGGGCCAGGTTTCGTTGATGCTTTAAGAGAAGATAGAATGACGATGTATTATGCAGATCTATTAAGATCTGGATTCTTAATTATAATCACGTTTGCTGTTCTTTGGATGTTTGTAAAAAATAAACTTTCACAGACAACAACTTTAATTGTAGTTGGATTAGTGATGATTTTCGACTTGTTTTTTGTAGACAAGAAATACGTTTCTGCTAAAGACTTTGTAAGTCCGGTTCAGATTGCGGCGCCTTTTCAAGAAACACAAGCAGATGCTCAGATATTAAAAGATACTTCAATATACCGCGTATTTGACCTTCAAGGGCAATTGCAAGGAAGATCTTCTTATTTCCATAAAACAATAGGAGGTTATAGTGCTGTAAGACCAAGAAGAATGCAGCAATTGTACGATTATCAAATTGCTAAAAATAATTTAGAGATACTTAATATGTTGAATGTTAAGTACGTAATTCAAGTGGATAAAGACGGAAATCAAATTCCTGCAGTTAATCCAGATGCAAACGGAAATGCTTGGTTTGTAGAGTCGGTAAAACTGGTAAACAAACCAGACGATGTAATGAAAGCGCTGAATACTTTAGATACTAAAAAAGTGGCGGTTTTCAATGTTCACGAACATGAAAGCAAGTTCCAAAACGCGAGATTAAAGAAAGCTTTTGATACAACAGGAACTATTAAAGTTGTTACTTATAAGCCAAATTATATCAAATACAAATCAGAAAACAATGGAGATGGTTTAGCTGTTTTCTCTGAAATGTATTATAAAAATGGTTGGAATGCTTACATAGATGGAAAATTAACAGATCATTTCCCTGTTGATTATGTTTTAAGAGCAATGGAAATTCCTGCTGGGAAACACACTATTGAATTTAAATTTGAGCCTCAGATTATTAAAACTGGAGGAACAATTACACTAATAAGTTCAATTGGAATGCTGTTGCTATTAGCAGGAGGAATTTATTTTGAAAGTAGAAAAAATAATTCAAAAAGTGAACTGAAAGATTAAATTCTTAGATGAAAGTCTCAAAAATTATTACAATAGTTTTCTTTGCTGTTTTTGATTTATTCGTTTTTATTTTTTGCGGTATTTTCATGATGGGATATGATGATTCTTATTCAGAAACTCAAGGAGAATATTTTAGTTTTTCAAGTATGAAAATGGAATACAAAATTGTTTGGGGGTTCTATAATTTTTGGATTGTTTTAAATGCTTTGTTTTTATTTTATAGCATGTCTAAAATATATAAGAAATTAGCATTAAAATAAAATTTACTTTTGCACTTTTAAACTCATTTTCCTTGGAACAAAAAAAACTTTTAATAATTACCTATTATTTTCCACCTGCGGGAGGGCCAGGTGTACAGCGTTGGCTGAAATTTGTAAAATATCTGCCAGAATTTGATGTTCAGCCAATAGTTTATGTTCCAGAAAATCCGACTTATCCAATTGTTGATGAAGATTTGGTAAGTGAAATATCAGATAAAGTAATTGTTTTAAAGAATAAAATTTGGGAGCCTTATCAATTGGCTTCCATTTTTTCGAAAAACAAAACCAAGAAAATTAGTTCGGGGATTTTTCCACAAAAGAAAAAGCAGACCTTTTTAGATAAGACATTTCTTTGGGTTCGAGGAAATCTTTTTATTCCAGATGCCCGTGTTTTTTGGGTAAAGCCATCAGTTTCTTATTTAGAAAAGTATATTCAAGAAAATAATATTGATGCCATTGTGACTTCTGGGCCGCCGCATAGTTTGCATTTAATTGGTTTAGAATTACAGCAAAAATTAAAAGTAAAATGGTTTGCCGATTTCCGTGATCCTTGGACAACAATTGGTTATCATAAAGCGCTTCGTCTATCTTCTTATGCCGAAAAAAAGCATAAGAATTTAGAGCATAAAGTACTTAACTCAGCAGATGAAATCATTGTAACCAGTAAAACCACAAAAGCAGAGTTCGAGGCTATTACCAATAGGCCAATTACGATAATTACAAACGGTTATGATATTGAAACTGTAGAAAAACAAACTTTAGATACGAAATTCACTTTAGCTCATATTGGTTCTTTTTTGTCCGATAGAAATCCGCCATTTTTATGGGAAGTTTTAGTTGAATTACTGCAAGAAGTTTCAGAGTTAAAATCTCATTTAGAAATTAAATTAATAGGCGCTGTAAGCCAAGAGGTTTTAGACGCTATTCAAGAACATCAATTAAATGATTATTTAAATTTAGTGGGTTACGTTTCTCATAAAGAAGCTGTTGCTCATCAAAGAAAATCTCAAGTCTTACTTTTAATAGAGATTAATTCCGAAGATACAAAAAGCATTATTCCAGGAAAATTGTTCGAATACATGGTGTCAAACCGTCCAATTGTTGCGATTGGACCTCAAGGTTCTGACTTTGCCGACATCGTAACGCAAACCAATACTGGAGTATTTTTTGATTATTCTGAGAAAGCGAAATTAAAAAGTGTAATTTTGGACTTTTTTAATCAGTTTTTGGAAGGGAAGCTGCAATCACATGGGATTGGTTTACAGCAATATTCAAGAAAAAACCTAACTAAACAATTAGCACAGCTGATTAAAGGATAATCAATTAAACATCACATACAATCTAAACTCAAGAAATGGGTATTGTCTTAAATCAGTCTTTTAAAAACACTATAATTACATACATTGGTTTTGGTATCGGAGCCATTAATACATTATATCTTTATCCCGTTTTTCTTGGGGCAACATATTACGCCTTAACGAATTATATTACATCTGCAGCAAACGTAATTATGCCTTTGTTTGCAATTGGAATGCAAAATACACTTGTAAAATTTTATTCGCAATATAAAACAGAAGAAGAAAGAGAACAGTTTTTGTCTTTTACAGCACTGTTTCCAATTTTAATGTGTATTCCGCTAGGACTTATCGGAATCTTCTTCTACGATGATATAACCGATTTTGTTTCCAAAGAAAATCCAGTCGTTCGTGAGTTCATGCTTCTTATTCCGTTTATCGGAATCTGTATGGCTTACTTTGAGATTTTTTATGCATGGGCGAGGGTTCACATGCATTCTGTTTTCGGGAACTTTATTAAAGAAGTCGGTTTAAGACTGCTTTCTACATTTGCTTTAATTGGCTTGTATTTCAATTGGATCAGTTTGGTTGAGTTTGTTTACGTAACTGCAGGTATTTATTTTTTGGCTTTCATTGTTACAATGTTTTATGCATTTTACATTAAAAAGCCTAATTTCCAGATTACAATACCAGAAAATGTAAAAAGTGTAATGGAGTATACTTTTTATATTATCTTATCAGGAAGTGTGGCCAATTTGCTTTTAGACGGTGATAAGCTAATGCTGAATCAATACATGAAGATTGAGAATATTGCTTATTATTCTGTAGCAACATATATTGCTTTGGTAATTTCTGTGCCAAGCCGTGCCATGCACCAAATTGTGTATCCGATTACGGCTAAATTAATGCATGAAAATAAGCATGATGAATTAAATCAGCTGTACAAAAAGACGTCAATTAATTTACAGATCGTCGGCGGATTTGTTATGTTGTGCATTTTTGTGAATATCAGGCAATTGTATGAATTAGTTCCAAAAGACTACAGTGGTGGTATCTCGGTTGTATTTATGATCGGACTTTCTAAATATTTTGACTTAATCTTAGGAAATAACAATGCCATTATTTTCAATACGAAATATTACCGAATGGTATTGTATTTAGGATTAATGCTGGTTGTTTTAACCGTAATTTTAAACATGTTGTTCATTCCTCATTTTGGAATTATGGGTTCTGCATTTGCAACACTTTTATCTATTACATTATACAGTTTGGCAAAATTACTTTTTGTAGTTAAGAAGCTTGATTTGTATCCTTTTACCAAACAGACGATTCATTCCATACTGCTAACATTTGTGTTGTTTTTAGTATTTTATTTCTGGGAGTTTCCATTTTTTCAATTAATCAGTATTGCTTTAAAATCGATATTAGTAACTATTTTATATGTGTACTTGAACTATAAGTTCCAGATTTCGTCAGATATCAATAATGTTATTGATTCTATTTTCAAAAAGTTAGGTTTTAAAATTTGATCTGATTTTTCTGTAAAAAAGAAAACAATTTAAAAAATCGTAGCTTTTTTGTTTTTATATTTGTTAGAAAGGATAACTAATTTATTTCTAATTGAATATGAGGATAAAAGTACTTAGGTTATTAGCTTTCTTTTTTGTTTTGTTTTCTTTTTCAGTAATTGCCCAGACCAAAAATCTGAAAAGCTCTGAAAAAGAAGCAGTGACAGTGAAATTAAAAGGTTATCCTGTAAAGCCTTTTAATGATACACTTTTTCTAGTATATCATAATGTCGGTTCTTTTTCTGCAAAAGAAAGAGCGCAATATATTACCAATAAGATTAAAAGGCTTTATAATGAGTCGTTCTTCGAAAAAGACTCTATAAAAATCATTCCTTCCGATGTTTCTATGGATATTGTGTACCAGAGCGATTTGGTGATAATGTCTGTTTTGGAAGCCGATGCAAAAGCCGAAAACAGTACGGTAAGTGCGATTGCGAATCGTAATTTGGCTAAAATTAAGAGTGCAATAATTTATCAGAATGAAAATTATTCGCAGCTTCCTAAACGAATCGGTTATACAGTATTATTAACCCTTATAATTGGATTAGTCTTATTTTTGATATCGAAAGTTTTCAATTTCATAAAAAGATATATTGTAAAAAATAGAGTTAGGTATTTTAAAGGAGTCAGTTACAATTCAATTAATATATTATCTCCAGACAAGCAGCTATTTTTGTTCCTTCGAATTTTTGGGATTGTAAAGATAATTACGCTTATTTTAATAGTATATCTATCGCTACCTGTTTTGTTCAGCATATTTCCTGCTACAAAAGAGTATACGACAACATTGCTTAAATGGATTTTGACTCCTGCAAAATCTGCGGTTATGGGATTTGTTGGCTTTCTTCCTAGCTTGTTTACCATAATTGTAATCATCATTATTTTTAAATATTCACTGAAGGTTATTAAGTTTTTCTTTGATGAAATAAAATCAGAAAAGATTAAAATTGACGGTTTTTACAGCGATTGGGCATTGCCAACATTCAACGTTATCAGACTTTTAATGTACGCTTTTATGCTGGTCATTATTTTTCCGTATTTACCAGGTTCAGATTCGCCTATCTTTAAAGGAGTTTCGGTATTTGTCGGAGTTTTGTTCTCGCTTGGTTCTTCAAATGCTATTGCCAATATGGTTGCAGGTTTGGTTATTACATACATGCGTCCGTTTAAAATAGGGGACTTTATTAAAATAGGAGAGGTAAGCGGAGAAGTAATCGAAAAAACCGCCTTAGTTACTCGAATTAGAACACCAAAATTTGAAGATATTACGATTCCAAATGCTACTGTTTTATCAAGCACATCTACCAATTATTCGGCAAACACAAATCAGTCCACAAACGGATTGTTAATTCATACTACAGTAACAATTGGATATGATGTACCATGGAAAGATATACATGCAGCTCTGATAGAAGCGGCTCTTAATACTGAAATGATAGAAAAGGAGCCAAAACCGTTTGTTTTACAAACTAGTCTTGATGATTTTTATGTTTCGTATCAGATTAATGTTTATACAAAAGAACCAACAAAACAGCCTCGTATTTATTCGTCGCTTCATCAGAATATTCAAGACTCGTTTAATGCTGCTGGTATTGAAATTATGTCGCCACATTACGGTGCTTTGCGTGATGGAAACACGACAACGATTCCGCCTAACTATTTAAAAGAAGATTATGAATCTCCTGTTTTTACTTTTAAGAAGAAAGGTTAAATAATTGATAACGAGTGATTAAATTTAAAACTTTAACACCTGAATACTTTGTAATTAATTTAATAAAAATTAACTTTATCATGAATGTTTAGCAGTACTTTGCTCAAAACGTAGTTTTTTTTCTAACAAAATGACTAAATGTAGGTATTTTTTTATTTTTTGAAATTAAATACTTTTGCAGGAAATTACAAATAAAAGTGTAACCAGAATTAATTGTAGATTAGAAATTATGAAGTACAATCATCTCAGCCATGAACAAAGCATGCAAGTATTTTCTAATATGATATCAAACAAAGTTCATAATGGATTTACTTTAGAAGAAAGAAATGATGAACTGCTTTTTGCAGTTTTATCTAAAGGTGGAAAAGTGGTTAATCACAGTTTAAATTTTTTGATTTTTTGTTTAACTCTAGGTTTATGGTCATTTGCATGGCTGTATCTTACTTTTGAGGCTTCAAAACAGAAAAAGATTTTAGTAGCTATTGACGAAGATGGCCTTCCTTTTGAGGAAAGATGTCTGGTAGCTTAAAAACATTAGAAAAGAGAAATAAAATATAAAGCCATAAATACAAATTAATCCTTGTATTTATGGCTTTGTTATTTGAAAGTGGGCGTTATTATAATTTATCTTTTAAATAAACACCCGTTACAGATTCTTTTACTTTTACAATATCTTCTGGAGTTCCAGATGCCAATAAGTGACCTCCGTTTTCTCCTCCTTCAGGACCTAAATCAAGAATCCAATCGGCGCATTTTATTAAATCAAGATTGTGTTCAATTACAATGATCGAGTGCCCTTTTTCAATTAAAGCATCAAAAGAAGCCAAAAGTTTTTTAATATCATGAAAATGAAGACCAGTTGTTGGTTCATCAAAAACAAATAACGCTTTGTCTTTTGTAGCTCCTTTAACTAAAAATGAAGCCAATTTAATACGCTGTGCTTCTCCACCAGAAAGAGTAGAAGAAGATTGTCCTAATTGAACATATCCTAAACCAACATCTTGCAATGGTTGTAACTTTTGAGTAATTTTTGCCTGCTTATTTTTTTCAAAAAAAGCAATCGCATCATCAATGGTCATGGTTAGAATGTCATTGATATTTTGATTGTCAAAAGTAACTTCTAAGATTTCTTTTTTAAATCGTTTTCCGCCACAGGTTTCACAAGGTAGCGAAACATCGGCCATGAAAACCATCTCAACATTTATAGAGCCTTCTCCTTTACAAGTTTCGCATCGACCTCCATCGACATTAAAAGAGAAATGTTTGGCCTGATAACCTCTTATTTTTGATAATTTTTCTTTCGCATATAAATCACGAATATCATCATAAGCTTTGATATAGGTAACAGGATTTGATCTTGAGCTTCTTCCAATCGGATTTTGGTCTACATATTCAATATGTTTAATTTGTGAAAATGATCCCGAAATCTCGGTAAATTGTCCTGCTTTTTCAGAAGCACTTTCCAATTTTTTCTGAACGGCAGGAAATAAAATTTTCTTTATTAAAGTACTTTTTCCACTTCCGGAAACACCTGTGACAACCGTTAAAACATCTAAGGGAAAAGTAACATTTATGTTTTTTAAGTTGTTTTCGCGTGCGCCAATAATATCAATATGATTTTTGAATTTTCTTCTTTTTTTCGGAACAGAAATTTCTAAATCACCATTTAAATATTTTGCTGTTAAAGAATCTGATTTTAAAATTTCATCATAAGTTCCTTGTGCAACCAATTTTCCTCCAAAAGTTCCAGCTTCGGGGCCAATGTCAATAATCATATCGGCAGCTTTCATAATATCTTCGTCATGTTCAACTACAATTACAGTGTTGCCAAGATCACGAAGAGAAAGCAGTACTTTGATCAGTCTTTCAGAATCTTTTGGGTGCAGACCAATACTTGGCTCGTCGAGAATATACATCGATCCAACCAAACTGCTTCCAAGAGAAGTTGCAAGGTTAATTCGCTGAGATTCTCCCCCCGAAAGAGTGGCAGAATTTCTATTGAGAGTAAGATAATCTAATCCAACTTCGGTTAAAAAAGACAAACGATTATTGATTTCAACCATTAATCGTTTGGCAATTTGCTGTTCGTACTGATTTAATTCAATGTTTTTGAAGAAAGTAACCAAATGTTTAATCGGTAAATCAACAAGATCAGAAACCGTTTTTCCATTGATTTTTACGTAAGATGCTTCTTCGCGAAGACGTTTGCCTTTACAGACATGACATTTCGTTTTTCCGCGATAGCGGGAAAGCATTACACGATTTTGGATTTTATAATTTTTTTCTTCTAATTCTCTAAAGAAATCATTTAGCCCTTGAAAATATTGATTTCCAGTCCAGATTAAATCTTTTTGTTCTTCGGTTAATTGAAAATAAGGTTTGTGAATTGGGAAATCAAATTTATAGGCATGTTTTACCAATTCATCTTTATACCAACTCATGCTTTCGCCACGCCACGGATAAATAGCACTTTCATAAATAGACAATGCTGTGTTTGGAATCACAAGGTCGGCATCAATACCGATTATATTTCCATAACCTTCACAAACAGGACAAGCTCCATACGGATTATTGAAACTGAACAGATGCACGTTTGGCTCTAGAAAAGTCATTCCGTCAAGTTCAAAATTATTCGAATATGAAAATCTCTTCTCTGCATTTAATTCTTGCAAATAACAGATTCCTTTCCCTTCAAAAAAAGCAGTCTGAACGGCATCTGCCAGACGATTGTAAAATTCTTCTTCTTCCTTTACAACAATACGATCAATAATTAATAGTATGTCTTTATTATCGAATTGATGTAAATCTGAAGCCGAAAATTCATCTAAACGAATCATTTCATTATCAACCAAAATACGAGCAAAACCTTGCTGTAAAAGCACTTTTAGTTTGTCTTCGAGCTGTCTTCCTTCTTCCAGATGAATAGGGGCAAGCAACAGCCATCTACTATCGATTGGAAGACTCTTAACATCAGAAATAACATCAGTAACTGTATTTTTTTTGACTTCCTGTCCAGAAATTGGAGAGTAGGTGCGTCCGATTCTAGCAAACAAAAGTTTGATGTAATCGTAAATTTCTGTCGAAGTCCCAACTGTGGAACGGGCATTGGTTGTATTTACTTTTTGCTCAATCGCAATAGCAGGAGCAATACCTTTTATGTATTCTACTTTTGGTTTGTCTAGACGGCCTAAAAACTGACGAGCATAAGACGACAAGCTTTCCACATAACGTCTTTGTCCTTCGGCATATAAAGTGTCAAAAGCTAAACTCGATTTTCCTGATCCTGAAAGGCCTGTAATAACAACCAGTTTATTTCTAGGAATAACAACATCTACATTTTTCAAGTTATGTACCTGTGCTCCTTTAATTATAATATTTGATTTTGGATCTATTTTAGAAAGGTCAATTTGCATAAAAAAGTCAATTTTTACAAAAGTAATCAATTTTGAATTGGATTTTGTTAAGGATTTAGTTCCAAATCTTAACTATTTTATCATAATTAAAATGCTTTTTGGTCAACCTTTTTCAGTTCAAAGAATTTGATTTTAGTAGATAAAAAGATGCTGTTTAAAGTCTTTTTGAGAAAAATGTCGAATAATTGTCAATTTATTTCGATAAAAATTGTAATTTAAATTTAGATTTAGTGCAGTCATTCGGTTTTATCTTGCTAATTGTAAGGGAATTATGTTTTGTTTTTGAACTTTTTTACGAGCTTTGGTTTTACGGATTTTTAGCTCTTTTTAGGTAAAATTTATGTTTATTGTACATTAATAAAAGTTTTACTAATAATAATTAATGATTTTATTTGCTTTTTAAAAGTAAAATTTGTTAAATTTGGTCACAATATTAACATAACCCAAAAAAGCCACGCCTATATAAGAAAACTACTTTTTAGAAAATACTCCAAATTTTAAAACAAAACTAAAAAAGTAGTTATTATGGCTGATCTGCATACTCCAGACGCTCTATTAGTAAAAAATTATGTTGACGGTAGCGAAGCTGCACTGGCGACATTAATAAAAAGGCATGAATCTAAGATATATGGTTTTATATATTCTAAGATTGCTGATAGAGATATTTCAAATGATATTTTTCAAGACACATTTATTAAAGTTATTAAAACTTTAAAAAGCAATTCGTATAATGAAGAAGGTAAATTCTTGCCTTGGGTAATGCGTATCTCTCATAACTTAATCGTAGATCATTTTCGAAAAACAAAGAAAATGCCAATGTACAGAGAAACAGAAGAGTTTTCTATTTTCTCTATTATGTCAGACGATGCATTGACAATAGAAGGCAAAATGATTGTAGATCAAGTCGAGATTGATTTAAAAAAATTAATCGAAGAACTTCCAGAAGATCAAAAAGAAGTATTGGTAATGCGCATGTATCAGGATATGAGTTTTAAAGAAATCTCAGAAGTAACTGACGTAAGCATCAATACTGCGCTAGGGAGAATGCGTTACGCGTTAATGAATTTGAGAAAAATAATAGAAAAACATCAAATTATTTTAACCGACTAATACTATTTTGATAATTAGCCCGTTATACTAGTATAAAACATTTTGAATAGTATGGGGAAAATTTACTCAAAAAAAGCACAAGCTTCTAAAAATCTTAAACCTAAAAAAGAAGTTGTTTCTTTTTTATTGAATTATTCTAAAGCCTTGACAGTAGTTAAGATTGATGATAAAAATTTTGAGATTATAGCTAACTAAACAGCCCACTGCTCCTGTCGGATGTTTATTAAAACAAACCAAATGGTCGTTTTGGTTGAAGAACTCACTGTTCGTATATTTTATTATACAAACAGTGAGTTTTTTGTTTGTTTATATTCATAAATAAAAAATATAAGTATTTTACAGCATTTTTCTTCTGTTTTGTTAAAATTTAACATTATGATGGGAATTAATGTGTTTATTTACTTTTTAATTCTATTTTAGTTAAAAAACTAATTTTTATTTCGTTTAATGCGCTTTTAATAAGTGTTATTCGTATTGTGAAATTTGTTTGTATAGAGAATTGTATAAATAATAAACTAAGAATTAAATATTTAACCCAAAAAAAAATTATTTATGAAAAAAAACTACCCTGCTTTATTACGTTAGGTTTTGATGCTAATTTGATTTTGAGAAAAATATTTGAACCAGCAAATGTTTACTCAAGATAATAGTAAGGATAATTTTTAAACCAGTTTAATTATCTGTTTTGCTATTTCTTAAAAGAAAACAAGAAAATCATTTAACCACCAAAACTTAACCGAAAAATGAAAGAGAATATTAAAGTGCTATCATTCTTATTGATGATAAGCATTGGCGCATTTGCACAGAAAGACAAAATTAAAGAAGCTCAGTCTTTATTTGATAAAGGAAATAGCCAGGAAGCTTTGGCAATTTTAACTAAAACAGAATATCTTATTCTTAATGCTTCTGATGAAGATAAATCAGATTACTACTTCTTAAAAGGAAATGTTTTAAAAGATTTAGCTGTAAAAAATATAGATGCAGCTAATAATTTTACATTAGCGTCGCAATCGTATCAAGATGTATTTTTATACGAAAACGAATCAGGAAAATTTAAATGGACAGTTAAAGCAAATATGGCTTTAAAAGATATGAAAGCCAGTCTTGTAAACGGCGCAATGGCCGATTTTAATGCTGGAAAATTTAAAGAGAGCGCAGAAAAAAGTTATAAAGTATATCAGTTTGATAAAAAAGACACCATAAACTTGTATAATGCGGCATCTTCGTCTATAAATGCAAAAGATTTCAATGCAGCAGTTACTTATTATGAACTTTTGAAAAAGATTAATTTCTCTGGAAAAGGAGTTTTGTATTATGCTACAAACAAGAAAACAAAAGAAGAAGATGCCTTTGTTTCGCCAAAAGCTAGAGAATCAGCAATTCAACAAGGATTTTATGAAAAACCAAGAACAGAATCTGTACCGTCTAAAAAAATAGAAGTAAACAATAATCTTGCTTATGCATACCTTGAAAGAAAAGATTATCCTAAAGCCGAAGCGGTATATAATTATGTTTTAGAATTGAGTCCAAATTATGTAGATGCCTATATTAATCTGGCTTACTTAAAACTACAAATGAAGAAAGATTTAGCCGATGAAATTTCTTCACTAGGAACTACTCCAGCTGAGATGCAGAAGTACGATAAGCTTAGTGCAAGAAAAGATGATATTACAAGAAGTGCAATTCCATATCTGAAAAAAGTACTTACACTAGAGCCTAAAAATTCAGATGCAACAAAAACATTGCTAGGTGTTTATAGATCGCTTGATATGACGGCAGAATATAATGCTTTAAAAGCGGGAATGTAAATAAATTGCGTAATGAGAAAATTTGATAATTAGAAAATTTCTATAGATTCTGAACACATTGCCTAATTTTCTAATTGGCACATTAAAGCACAAAGATTTTTAATCTTTGTGCTTTATTTTTTTGAAACTGTTTTTTCAAGTTCTTCAATGAGAGATTTCTTTCCGACAGTTTTGGTGATAATATCTTTTTCAAGATTCCATCCACGTGCTGGCGAATATTCTCGGCCGTACCAAATAATCTGCAAATGCAAGTCGTTCCATAATTCTCTCGGAAATAATCTTTTGGCATCTTTTTCGGTTTGCGCTACATTTTTTCCGTTAGATAAATTCCATCTGTACATCAATCTGTGAATGTGTGTGTCAACAGGAAAAGCTGGAACACCAAAAGCTTGTGACATTACTACACTTGCTGTTTTATGGCCAACCGCGGGTAAAGCCTCAAGCGCTTCAAAACTCTGCGGAACTTCTCCGTTGTGTTTTTCAATCAAAATTTCAGATAAACCGTGAATTCCTTTAGATTTCATAGGAGATAAACCACACGGACGAATAATTTCTTTAATTTCCTCCACCGACATTTTAACCATATCATACGGATTATCGGCCTTTGCAAATAATAAAGGTGTAATTTGGTTTACACGAACATCGGTACATTGTGCAGATAATAAAACAGCGATTAAAAGCGTGTAAGGATCCTTATGGTCAAGCGGAACAGGTATAGTAGGATAGAGTTCTTTTAATTTATCAATAACAAATTGTACGCGAGCTTCTTTATTCATTTCCGTATTTTTAATGTTGTAAAAATAGTATAATTTTAATGATGTGCCTAATCCAGCTTTCCGTTTCAACTCCTCATTATGCTAGTTACATTTTTTTGCATTTAAAAGAGCTTCCTTCGGTCGCTTTTTAAATGCAAAAAATGTAAACTATCATAATTCCGGGGTTTCAACTGCAATCTGGGGCATGAAAAAAGTTTTGAGTTATGAGTTATCTTTGTTAATCTAAAGTCTAAAATCAACAATCTAAAATATAAAAATATGACAACATTAAAAGCAGGAGATAAAGCGCCAAATTTTTCTGGAATAGATCAAGACGGAAAAACACACAAATTGGTAGATTACGCAGGAAAAAAATTGGTTGTTTTCTTTTATCCAAAAGCGAGCACTCCAGGCTGTACAGCGGAGGCATGTGATTTGAGAGATAATTTTCATCGTTTTCAAGCTAATAATTACGAGCTTTTAGGAGTGAGTGCTGACAGTGCAAAAGCACAAATTAAGTTTAAAGATAAATATGAATTACCTTTCCCATTAATCGCAGACGAAGACAAATCAGTTATTAATGCGTTTGGAGTTTGGGGACCAAAGAAATTTATGGGAAGAGAATACGACGGAATTCATAGAACAACTTTTGTAATCGACGAAAAAGGAATTATCGAAGAAGTAATCGAAAAAGTAAAAACAAAAGAACACGCTTCGCAGATTTTGAAATAATTGTTTCAAGTTTCATGTTTCAAGTTATCTGTTGTGACTTATATTTAAACGCAAAGCACGCTAAGATATACGCAAAGTTCGCAAAGCTTTATATAGATTAAGCTTTGCGAACTTTGCATTTTTGGCATAAACGTAGACAAGAAAACTTAGCGTGCTTTGCGTTAAAACTAAACGTCATGTAAAACAACTTGAAACCTGAAACAAAGAAAACTTGAAACAAAAAAAAGTCCCAAGGAGGGACTTTTTTATTATTGCTTATTTTGTTCTAATTCTTTCTCAGGATGATATCCAAAAAGATGATGTTCTTTAATGATTTCTGGAATACCTGGAGGAAGCATTGGTTCCCAACCCGTTTTACCTTGATTAATCATTTTTAAAATTTCTCTAGAGAAAACATCTAGGATATTTGGATCGTAGTCTTCAATGTCAACCACTTTTCCGTTGAATTTAAAGAATTTATATAATTCTTTCATTCTAGGATGAACCTTCAAATTGTTTGAGTTCATTAATGTTCCATCTTCATCTAGCATTGGGTATAAGAATACTTTCATGTCACGGTAGAATAATTTACCGAAAGCTTCTAAGATTCCTCCACTTAAATGACGATAATACTTCTCGTCAAAAATATCAACAAGGTTATTTACACCCATTGCCAATCCCATACGAGCTTTAGTGTAATTTGCGAAATATTCTACAACTTTATAATATTCTTGGAAATTCGAAATCATAACGGTCTGACCAAGCGAACAAAGCAATTCGGCTCTGTCCATGAAGTCACGTTCGTCAATTTCTCCATCAGAACGTAAATTCGAAAGTGTGATTTCAAAAATAACAAGCGTATTGTTTTTTTCGACTTTATTCTCTTCAAGAAACATTTTTAATGATTTCTCATACATATCCATGTTTACTTTGGTAACAGGACGAAAACTTCCTCTTAAGGCTAAAAGGTTCTTTTTGTATAAGATAGCTGCTGGTAAAATATTTTTTCCTTCTGGGTTAAACATTACGGCATCTGTCATTCCGTTTTTAACCAATTGTAAACTCATTAAACGATTGTCTACATCGGCAAAACGAGGTCCAGAAAAGTTGATGGTGTCGATCTCTAATTGATCTTTATCTAAGTGATCGTATAAATATCTAAGTAATCGTTTAGGATCATTGTATTTGTAAAAAGCACCGTAAATTAAGTTAACTCCTAAAATTCCCAGTGTTTCTTGTTGTAATCTAGCGTCAGTCTCTTTAAAACGAATATGAAGGATAATTTCGTTATAAGCTTCGTCTGGTTCAATTTGGTATCTAATTCCAACCCATCCGTGACCTTTGAATTGTTTGGCAAAATCTATTGTTGCAACGGTGTTAGCGTAACTGAAAAAAAGTTTTGTTGGGTGTTTTTCTCGGCTTAAACGCTCTTCGATGATTTGTCCTTCATGGGTAAGCATTTTTTTTAAACGCTCTTCGGTAACGTATCTTCCATCATTTTCGGCTCCATAAACCGCATCACTAAAATCTTTATCATAGGCAGACATAGCTTTTGCAATAGTTCCCGATGAACCTCCAGATCTGAAAAAGTGTCTAACGGTCTCTTGTCCAGCGCCAATCTCAGCAAATGTTCCGTAAATATTTTCGTTTAAATTAATGCGTAACGCTTTGTCTTTTATAGAAGGAATCTGTTCGATGACCTTGTCACCCTTGAGTTTTATTTCTGTACCCATTTTGTTTTAAATAGATTTGTTACAAAGTTAGTAAATTAGGAGTCTAATGAAAGAGAAATAATCTATTTTTGTAAAAAAATTAAGTTCAATTGAAGGTTTATTTTTTAGGTACAGGTACTTCTCAAGGCATTCCAATTATCGGAATCGATCATCCAGTTTGTAAAAGCACTGATGCTAAGGATAAAAGGCTTCGTGTATCCATTTGGATAACATGGGACGAGCATTCTTATGTTATTGATTGTGGTCCTGATTTCAGACAGCAAATGCTTTCTTGTGAATGTCGAAAACTCGATGCGATTCTTTTTACCCACGAGCATTCTGACCACACTGCTGGTTTAGACGATATTCGCCCATTTAATTTCAGACAAGGAGAAATTCCGATTTACGGACATAAGCGTGTTTTAGATAATCTAAGACGCCGTTTTGATTATGTTTTCGAGACCGTAAATAAATATCCAGGAGCTCCAAGCGTAAAAACAATCGAAGTGCAAAATAATGCGCCTTTTGCCGTTGGAGATAAAATGGCAATTCCGATAAATGCTATGCATGGTGATTTACAGGTTTTCGGGTACAGAATAGAAGATTTTGCTTATTTAACCGATGTAAAAACCATTGAACAAGCTGAAGTTGAAAAACTGAAAGGAATTAAAGTTTTGGTGGTGAATGCTTTGCGTGTTGAACCTCACGATACTCATTTTAATCTTCAAGAAGCGCTTGATTTTATTGATCTGGTTAAACCTGAGAGAGCCTATTTAACGCATATTAGTCATGTTTTGGGCTTTCATGAAGAAGTCCAGCAGAAGCTTCCTGAAAATGTTTTCTTAGCATACGACAATCTAGAAATTACAATTTAATTATACCACACAATGAAAAAATCCTTAATGCTTTATCTTTTTATTCTTGCCATTTTAATGAATGTGTTTACTTATGCGTTCTACAGCGGTGAAGTAAAATTTGCGCAGAATAGATATGATAAAACAACTAAGAAACTAAGAGATAGTATTAATCTAGTAAAGACTCAATTGGCAGAGGCTGATTATTTTTCTTTAGAACATAATGAAAATGCACAAAATTACTTTGATAATAGCGCTTCTGGCGGAAAAGTGATTCTATATGAAAAATTGATTCCAGTTGTAACCGAAAAGTTATTAGATTTCAATTCAAATCCAAAAGGGAATCCTTATACAGGTCAGGATATGATTGATGGAAAGAAATTCATCATCAATAAAGTAAAAATTTTAAACCACAGATGGATCATTGCAGATTACAGTAATGGCGAATTATGGGGGGAAGTCTTGTTAAAATACTTTGTAGATAACGACGATAATATTACCTTTGAAGTAAATCAAACTTGGTTATATCAAAAATAGGATTTTATAATCCTATTTTTTTTTGAACTTTAAATAAATTTAGGATTATGAAAAAGATGTTTTTGTTTTTGATTATAGCAAGTGCAATTTCTTGCGGAAAAAAAGTTTCTCAAGAAAATACAAGTACAACTCCGAAAGAGACGCAAAAAGAAGTTGCGGTAGGAGGAGATTCCGATTCGCATGGCTGTAAAGCTTCTGCTGGATATACTTGGTCTACGCTTAAAAAAGAATGTATTAGAGTTTTTGAAAACAGTACAAGACTAAATCATGCTGAAGATGGAAAAACGTATTCTACTGTTTCCTACGTAATTTTTGACGGAAATAAAGCTGAGCTTTTTCTTGATACTCAAAAAGAATCAATCATCCTTGAAAGAAAATCAGAAGGTGATTCTTGGGTTAACGGCGATTGGCAGTTAATTCCTTGGAAAGGATATGTTCTGAAAAAATCAGGGAAGATACTTTATACTGGAGAATAAAGTTTACAGTCACAGTCGCAGTTTTCAGTTAGAACTTTGTCAACTTTTTTTGCTATTCAAAACTGAAAACTGCGACTGAATACTAAATAATCTCTTTAATAAAATCAGAAGCAACAACCTGAGCAAATTCTTCATTTAAACTTGCTAAAGCGGTTTGGTGTATTAATTCGGCAGAGAAATCTTCTCCGTTTAGACCTTTTTTATTAAAAGTTGCTGTTGCATCTGAAACCAAATAAACATTGTAACCAAAATTTCCAGCCATTCTTGTTGTTGTAGAAACACAGTGATCTGTAGTTAAACCGACAATTACAAGATTTGTGATTTTGGCAGTGTCAATTAGCTCTTTTAAATTCGTTCCAATAAAAGCACTATTGACATTCTTTTTGATGATTGTTTCTCCTTCAAGAGGTTTTACAATATCCTGAAATTCATTACCTAAATTTGTTTCGTTTAAAATCGAATTTGGATTTGAAGAACAATGCTGTACGTGAAAAATGGGCAATTTTTTAGTTCTCCAAAGCTCTAAAAGTTCGCCCGCTTTTTCTTCTGCTGTAACATTATTTCGATCTCCGCCCCAGTAGGCAACATCATGAAAACCTTTTTGAATATCAATTAAAATTAATGCAGGATTATTAAGTTTTGAAATGCTCATTTTATAAAGGATTTAGAGGAAACTGCGACTGAGAACTGCGGCTGAAAACTAGCTAAGCAACCAATTCTTAAAATCAAAGAAATTCTGAGGAGCAACTCCATGTCCAACAGGATATTCTTTATAAGTAAGCGGAATATTTAATTTTTCTAAAGCAGCAGGTGTTTTTCTGGCCCATTCAATTGGAATAACTTGATCTACAGTTCCGTGTGAAGCGAAAAACTTTAAATTTTTGAAATCATTGTTTTCAAAACCTTCTTTGATGATTTCTTCATTAAAATAACCACTCATTGCGACAACTCTCTGAATTTTTTCTGGATAAGAAAGCGCTGTTGCATAACTTAAAATAGATCCTTGGCTAAATCCGATTAAAGTGACATCATTAGCATCAATTGGATAATTTGCTACTAATTCATCAATAAACTTTGCAATTAAATCTCTTGAAGTTTTTGCTTGTTCATTATCTGAAAATTTATTTTGGTCGGCATCAAAATTAATCGCATACCAAGCATAAGCGCCATATTGCAAATCGTAAGGAGCTCTGGCAGAAATGATATAATAATTATCAGGAAGTTCAGAAGCAAAAGAGAATAAATCGGCTTCGTTGCTGCCGTATCCGTGCAATAAAAGCAATAACGGATTTTTATCTAAAATTACTTTTGGTTCTCTTTTTTTATATTCTAAAGATAGATTCATTTTTTTTAATTGTGAATTGTAAGTTGTGAATTGTAAATTTTCAGTTCTTAACTTTGACAAAGTTTTGACGTTTTTTAGTTTGGAATTTGGTACTTAAAAATTGGAATTTTAAAAAATTATCCAATTTTCTTAAACCATTTTTGAAATAAATTTCCAACCAAAGGAATAGGTGTCATTTGCCCTTGAATAGCATTAAAAATACCAAAAGCCCAAAGAATTGAAATACAGATCCACATTGGGAAAGTAATGAAGAAACTATCAAAATTGCTGATGATTGCTCCTAAAGAAATAAAGGTTAAAGATAAGCCTAAAGCCTGACGGATATGAAAAGAAGCAAAGCTGTTTTTGTTTTCAGAATTCATACTCATGGCGATTAAAACACCAATGATAAGAATGTAACTCGTAATGGCAATTGGTTTTCCTTCTTCGACTGAATTATTCATTTTATTATTTTGTAACTAATTGATTTTGATTTAAAATTCCATATACAGAACCTTTAAGTTCAGTTCCTAAGAAAGCAGAATTTTTAGATTTTGAAAGAATGTTTTCTTTTGTAAAAGTTGATTTTCCTTCTGCTGTAAACAAAGTTAGGTTTGCTTTTGCACCTTCTTCGATAACATTGTTTTGTAAACCAAAAACGTTTCTCGCAGCAATTAATTTTGCTACAATCGTTTCTACAGGTAAAACGGTCAATAAGGCTCCAAAAGCACTTTCTAAACCAATTGTTCCGTTTTTGGCAGTATCAAATTCCATTTTTTTGAATTCAATATCAATTGGGTTGTGGTCTGAAGTAATCATGTCGATTGTTCCGTCTGCAATTCCGTTAAGTAAAGCTTGTCTATCAACTTCTGTTCTTAATGGCGGAGTAACTTTAAAACGAGTATCAAATCCGTCCAGTTTTTCATCAGTTAAAACCAAATGATGTACAGATGCACTGCAAGTTACGTTTAAACCTTTCGCTTTCGCTTCTCTAATCAATTCAACCGATTTTGCTGTAGAAATTGTCGGAATATGAAGTTTTCCTCCAGTATATTCCAGTAAAAATAAATTTCTTGAAATTTGCAGCTCTTCGGCTAGATTAGGAATTCCTTTTAAACCTAATCTTGTAGAAACAATTCCTTCATTAGCAACTCCATTTCCTTTAATGTTTGGGTCTTGAGAGTAGGCAATTACCAATCCGTCAAAATCTTGTACATATTGTAAAGCGATTTTAAGGATATTAGCATTGTCAATACTTTTGTTATAATCTCCAAAAGCGATTGTTCCCGAGTTTTTCATATCAAAAAGCTCTGCCATGTCTTTTCCTTCGCTGGCTTTTGTTAAAGCGCCTATTGGGAAAATTTCTGTTGCAAAACCATTTGCTTTACTTTTTACGAAATTTACTTGTGACTGATTGTCAATAATTGGCAACGAATTTGGTTGTAATGCAATCGCTGTAAATCCGCTTTTTGCAGCAACATTCAGTCCGTTTGCGATCGTTTCTCTGTCTTCATAACCCGGTTCTCCAAGTGAAACACTGCTGTCAAACCATCCTTGAGAAACATGAAGATCGTCAAATCGTACTACTTCTGCATCGTCATTTGGAAGCGAAACGCCTATTTTTTCTATTACACCATCTGCAATTAAAAGATCAACGGTCTGATTGTGAAACGGACTTTTTGAGTCGATAATTTTGGCGCTTTTGATGATTAGTTTCATATGTAGATATTTTTTTGTCGTAAAATGATTTTTGTAAAAAGTATAATGCCTTTAAAAGAAGCACAAATTCTATTTCACAAATTTTATAATTGCTATTTCTAATGCTAAAAATAACAGTGCAAAGATAACAAACCATTTCCAAATTTGGCTGTCAGTTCGTTCTGTTTGTAACGTATTAAAAATAGTTGAAATGGTATCGGCTGTTTTGAAATCAGAAACCACATTAGTGTTTACTTGACTTAAATCACTTTCGGTTCTTTTGTAATTAAAACTGATGTTTTCAACCCATTCTTTTTTATCAAAAACACTATAATTTCCAGCTGTTTCAGGGAAATCATTAAAAGTTAATTTGACTTTATTATTTAAAATCTGCTGAATCGGAATAAACGAATCATCTGTTCCTTTTACTTCCAAAATAGCATCTTTAGTCAAAAGAACGTCAACAAAATAAGGCTGATTGTTTCCAATTGTCAAAGCATTTACGCCAGTTTTTTGATTGTTTTGAGCGATTTTATAAAATAACGGAACAATTAAAGGCGATTGCTGAAAATTTGAGTTGGCACTGTTTATTGGCGCTGTAAAAACCGCTATTCCAGAAACCTGACTTTGAACAGCAGTTACAAAAGCAGTTTGATCTTCAAACGAAAGAACGGCTGGATAAGAACTCGAAACGGCAAATGAACTATTTACTTTAGGATATTGGAAATTGGTTATTTTGTTTTCGAAAACGCCCGAAAATAAAGGATGATCAAAATTAATTTTAGTGATCAATTTAGCGTTGGTCTCTAAATTTCCAAATTGAATTTTTCCAAAATTCCCCAATAATGTATTTAAGCTAGAAAGAGAAGTTTTCTCAGACGGAATCACAACTAAATTTCCGCCTTTAGAAACAAAAGCTTTTAAAGTTGTTTGCAATGCTTGCGGAATATCAACCAATTCATTTAGAATAATAGTATTTTGCTTTTCTAAACTATTATAATCTAGAGCACTAATTGAGTAGTTGTTATAATTGAATTCTGCTGAAGTATAAATTCTCGACAAGAAATTGCTTTTTTCGGGTTCGCCAATACTGATAACGTTTGTTTTTTTATTTTTTGAAATGCTAAAAAATAGTTTGTTATCGTAAGTAAGACCATTGTCTTCAATAACTACATATCCGTGAAAAGCTTCTTTCGGAATGGTAAAATTGATTTTCTTTTTCTTCGTATCAAAATTGACAATAGTTTTAGCAATCAGTTTGTTTTGATTGTAAAGTGCCGTTGAAACAGGTTTGAAATCTTCGCCATAAGCTGATAAATTGATGCCAATTTCGTAGAAGTTTTCTAAAGTTTGATTGATGTAGACGCTGTCAATTGAAACATTGTTTTTTTGTTCTGCTTCGGGAACAATGAAGTATGGTTTTTCGTCGAAATCTATAGTTTTAATAGCTGCTTCTTTTAAACCAACAGCATCTGTAATAATTACAATGTCTTTTTTATGAGCCGATTTGTGTGCTTTAATTTTGGCTGTAATTGCTGAAAGATCAAAAGGAGAAGCACTATATTTTAAGTTTTGTAAAGCGCTTTTAGATGATTTAATATCGGTGTTCCAAAAGTTTTCGGTGTTGGTTAAAAGTGAAAACTGAGTGTTTTCTGGAGTGTTTTCAAGTAATTCTTGAACGGCTCTTTTTAGTAATTCTCCCTTTTTGCCTTTTGCCTCCATACTGAAAGAATTATCCAATACAATATACATCTCGTTTGAAGCGTTCTTACTGTCGGCAGCTTCAAAAAAAGGCTGTGCAAACGCAATAATGGCGCAGGTAAGCAACAGTAAACGTGTCGCTAATAAAAGACGCTTTTTAATTTTAGAACTTTTACGAGTCTGAATAGCAAGCTCTTTTAAAAATCGTACGTTGGTGAAATAGGAAGTTTTAAATCGTCTTAATTGAAATAAGTGAACCAAAATTGGAACGATCAATAAAAACAGAAAGTATAGAATTTCGGGATGTTTAAAATGCATTCTGGCTTCGATTTACTTCACTACGTTTTGTTTTTCGCGAAGATGCAGGTCAAAAATACAAATTAAAATTATTTAAACCATATAAGTTCATATAGAGATTATAAGGAAATAGCAAATAAAGACTTACATAACTTATATGAACTTACAAGGTTCTAAAAAAATATCAAAAAATGTAACTTTTGTAATTTCTTTGTAACTTAGGAGTTCCTTCAAGCAGATATTATTGCTTATTTTAGCTAATTCAAAAAAAATAAAAATAAACTATGAAAAAAATATATCTAGTATTATTTTCAGCTTTATCATTAACTGCGGTTAAAGCTCAAAATAAATTTAATTTACTGGTTGGAACTTATACGAATACTTGTCAAAGCAACGGAATTTATGTGTACGATTTTGATGCTTCGACTGGTGATTATAAATTGAAGGGTTCTTCAGAAAATGTTGTAAGTCCGAGTTATTTGTCGGTTTCAGCAGATAATAAGTTTATTTATGCCGTAAACGAAAATGGAACTCAAAGTACAGTAAGTGCTTTTTCATATGATTCGCAAGCTGGAAAGATCAGTCTTTTGAATAAAAATGATGCTTTAGGGGCAGATCCTTGCCACTTAATAAATGATGATAAAAATGTAATTGCAGCCAATTATTCTGGCGGAAGTATTGCTGTTTTTAAGAAAAATCCAGATGGAAGTATTACAGAAGCTCAGCAGTTGATTCAGCATGAAGGAAAAGGACCAAATGTAGCACGTCAGGAAAAAGCCCACGTGCACATGGTTGTGTTTTCTCCAGACAAAAAGTTTGTATTGTCAAATGATTTAGGTTTGGATAAAGTGTTTATTTACAAATACAATCCAATTGCAAAAAATGAAATTCTGACTTTAAAAGGAAGTGTTGATGTAAAACCAGGAAGCGGACCAAGACATTTAACTTTCAGTAAAGACGGGAAATTTGTGTATTTGGTTCAGGAATTGGATGGAACTTTAACAACATTAAGTTGGGATAAAACGGGAAGTTTAAAAGTAGTTGCTGAAACAAGTATTCTTCCAAAAGATTTTAAAGGCGGAACGGGAGCAGCGGCAATTAAACTTTCACCTGACGGAAACTTTTTATATGTTTCAGACCGTGTAGATGCCAATGCTATTTCAGTTTACAAAATTCTTAAAACAGGAGCTTTAGAATTAGTAGAGCAGCAAAGCACTTTAGGAAAAGGTCCACGTGATTTTGCAATAGATCCAACAGGAAATTATCTTTTAGTAGGACATCAATATACTAATGATATAGTTATTTTTAAAAGAGACATAGCAACAGGAAAAATTACAGACACTGGAAGAAGAATCCAGATGTGTTCGCCAGTTGGGCTGTTGTTTACGAAAATATAGCGTAAGGTTCAAAGTGTCAAAGGCTCAAAGGTACAGAGGTTTATAACTGTACTTTTGAGCCTTTGTTATTACTTTGTCACTTTGTTCCTTTGAACCTTTGTAACTAAGAAAAAATAACTTGTTATTTTTTCTTCTTCTTTTCATTTCTCGTCTTCAACATATTTCTGTTAACAGAACCATGTGTTTTCTTTTTTGTTTTTGAAGGCCCGCCAAGATTGACTTTTTGGTTCTTTTTAGATTTTTCGTGAAAAGCGCCGTCACCTTCTAGTTTCGGTTTTTTCATTAAAAATTTTCTTGGTAATTTATCTTTTTCCGCTTCAATAAGCTTCTCTGAAATTTCTACTTCTTCAGGGAAATCAGCGATTTTAAGTTCCTGATTCATTAAAAGTTCAGTTTCTATTTTGAATTCCTCCTCTCTTGGAGTAACAAAACTGATTGCGGTTCCTGTTGCATCTGCACGACCTGTACGCCCAATTCTATGCATGTAAAGCTCTGGTTCTTCTGGAAGTTCAAAGTTGATTACGTGCGTAATATTAGAAATATCCAAACCTCTCGCCATAACGTCGGTTGTAATTAAACCACGAAGATTTCCTTCTTGGAATTCAGCCATTGTACTCAAACGATAGTTTTGAGATTTATTAGAGTGAATTACACCAAATTGTCCGTCAAAAAGCTCATCAATACGATTGAAAAGCATATCTGAAATCTTTTTGTTGTTTACGAAAACTAGAATACGACTCATACTTTCGTCGGTTTCTAGTAAGTGTTTTAAAAGATTTACTTTGGTATTGAAATTCGGAACATTATAAGTAATCTGAGTAATTTTCTCAAGAGGAGTTCCTGATGGTGCTAATGTTACTTCTTCAGGAAAATCAAAATAATCATTTAAAAGATCATCAACTTCATCTGTCATCGTTGCCGAGAATAGAATATTTTGACGTTTTGTTTTCATCATTGCAAAAAGCGAAGTCAGTTGTGGTCTGAAACCTAAATTCAGCATTTCGTCAAACTCGTCGATAACCAGTTTTTGTGTTTCGTCAAAGCGAACTACGGCATCAAGAGCTAAGTCCATAGTACGTCCTGGAGTTCCAACTAAAATGTCAACACCTTCGTAAACGGCTTTCTTTTGTGTATTGATGTTTACGCCTCCGTAAATACCTAAAGTTTTAACCGACATATATGTAGTCAATTTTTCTACTTCTTCAACCACCTGAACTACTAATTCGCGGGTTGGCACAAGGATTACGATTTTTGGCGTGTTGGTATGTGTAAATTTGTACAGCTTTAAAAGAGGCAGTAAATAAGCAAATGTTTTACCGGTTCCGGTTTGTGCAATTCCCATCATATCACGACCAGACATGATTACAGAAAAAGATTTTTCTTGAATAGGAGTAGGCGTAACAAATCCTAATTCGTCAACTGCTTTTTGTAATGATTTTGGAAGATTGAATTTTTCGAAAGTGCTCATTTGCTTTAAATTTTGTGCAAATGTACGTTAAATTCATGGTTTTTTGTTGAATTTGTAATTTTTGATGTCTTTTGTCACTCTGAGCGAAGTCGAAGGGACTTGCTAATTGGAAACTTGGGCTTCGACTTCGCTCAGCCTGACAATCGTATAATTTTAGATCTTAAACAATTTAAAACCCTTCAAAAACTCCCAAACCAAACAAAGCAAAATCGTATTTTACAGGATCTTGGGCATCCATTTCTCTTAATTTGGTATCTAATTCCAATAAAGCTTTAGCATCATTTTGCTTTCGCGAAAGAATGCCAAGTTTTCGAGCAACATTTCCAGAATGAACGTCAAGAGGACAAGACAAAACAGATGGTGAAATGCTTTTCCAAATTCCCAAATCGACTCCTTTTGAATCTTGACGCACCATCCATCGCAGATACATGTTAATTCTTTTTGCCGCTGAATTATTTAAGGGATCTGAAATATGTTTCTGAGTTCGAGCTAAATGATCTGTTTCGAAGAATATTTTTTTAAATTCACTAATGCTTTTCTGCAGACTGTCTTTTTCCTGATTTTTAGCAAAAACAGATTCTAGTCCGTTGTGATTTTCGTAGATATGTTTTAGGCCTTTTATGAAACCTGCAAAATCATGTCCGTTAAAGGTTCTGTGCACAAAAGTTTCTAGTCTTGTCAAGTCTTCGTCAGAATGTGACATAACGAAATCGTAAGGTGTGTTTCCCATTAATTCCATCATTTTATGCGAATTCTTAATAATCATTTTTCGGTTTCCCCAAGCAATTGATGCGCTAAGAAAACCAGCAATTTCAATATCTTCTTTTTGAGTAAAGAGATGCGGAATTTGAACAGGATCACTTTCTATAAAATCCTGATTATTATATTGGATGACTTTTTCGTCTAGAAATTCTTTGAGTTCTGTACTATTCATTTTTAGTAAGGTCTTTGGCGTAAAATCCGTCTTTTAAATTATTGGTGCGCATTTGCGGAATAATATGATAATATTTTTCAAAATAATCCAGTTGCTGTTTGTCAACGCAAGGAAGGTCACCATTACCATTTGCCCAGAAAAAATCATTTTTTACAGGAGAATTATATTTTAGATTTCCTAACTGAATAGATTCAAAGGGAGTACTGCTTTTTGAGTTTTGATACGGAAAAACAATGTTTTTTATAGAAAAATTGCTGATTTTCAACATGAATTTATGACTGGAGAAACCATTAAGATTTACAGAGAAAAACAGTACAATGCAAGTTGGAAAGAGGGATGCGATGAGAATATATTTGATTGCATTTTTGCCATAAAAAATACATGTAAAACAAAAGAGGGAAAAAAACAATATAAAGTTCATAAAGAATCGATACTGAGGCGAAGTCAACCCTAATAGGAGTAATTGTAAGACCATTACAAAGTAAAGAATCCAAAGCGCTTTTTTGTTTTGGTATTTATAAATGAAAAAAGGCACAATCAGTATTAAAAAAACACTTATTTTATTGAATAACCCGTGCAATTTTGGCATAGAGAGCCAATGTAAAAATAATTCGGCAAGAGTCATTTTATTGTATTGTGATGCACTTACAAAAAAGCCGTAATACTTAACCTGATCGTAATAAAAATCTTGTATTACATTCGGAATTGCGTAATCTGCTGTAAAAGAATTAATCTTTGAAGGAAAAATTGGCGCCCCGCAGATAATCATATTTTTTATTATAAAAAGAGCGGCAATCAAAATGGTGAGCATCGCTGGTTTTAGCAGTTTTTTTGAAAGTGAGCTAAAATGATACCCCAAAAGAATAATTGGGATTACAGCAAAAGTTAAAGTCGTATTTTTTATATAAAGCAGAAACAGGACAAGTATTACAATAAGATTGAAAGTTTCAGAATTTGTGTTCTTGAAATTTTCTAAGAAATAGAAGAACAGAATAAATGAAAAAACATAAACGGGAATATCTGGAGAAGGCGCACTTATGAATTGAAAAAAGAAAATATTGAATAAAGGCAGCAATCCGACTAGTAAATAGTTTTTATTGTCATTTTTGCTGTATTCGTTGAGTTTTTGAATAGAAAATATATTTCCTAATAATAAGCAAAAGCCACTTAGATCATTAAAATTTTTGTATAAAAAAGAAAAGCTAAAAACACTTTGCGTAATATGCCAACCGCTTGTCTGTCCATAAAATAAATGAAGATTTACAAGTCCTTTTACAAAGCCATATTCGTTAAGCCATTTTATAGTTTGAATATAATAGGATTCATTATCAATTACAAAAGGAATTGAAGAACATTGTAAAATAATAAGAACTGAAATAACAGTTAGAATAATTTGTAAGCTTTTTTGTAACTGCTGTAATTCTAATAAAAATGACTTATAAACATTAATAATCTGATTGTAAAATTTCAGTAATAGAAAAACATTCAGAAGTAGTAAAATAATATGAAATTCAATATTAATTCTTCCAAAAATAGCCCAAATGCTTGCAAGAATAGTTGCTGAAAATAATCCTAGGATAGAAGTAATTACAAAATTTTTAGTATTGAGGTTTAGCATCTTATCCAAACCAAAACCTAAATTAATGGTTGTAAATAAAATATAAATCCAGCTAATCGCAATTAGAATCATTAATTAAGAATTTGTCCGTCGGACATTACTAATTTTCTATCAGCCATATTGGCCAATTCTTCGTTGTGAGTTACAATTACAAAAGTTTGTCCGAATTCGTCTCGAAGCTGAAAAAATAATTGATGCAAGTTTTCGGCAGAATGCGTGTCCAGATTTCCTGAAGGTTCGTCTGCAAAAATGACATCTGGTTTATTGATTAAAGCTCTTGCAACTGCAACACGCTGCTGTTCTCCGCCCGAAAGTTCGCTAGGTTTATGGTTGATTCTATGTGAAAGTCCGAGATAAGAAAGGAGTTTTCTTGCTTCTTCTTCAGTTTCGGCTGTTTTTTTGCCTGCAATGTGAGCTGGAATACAAACGTTTTCTAAAGCTGTAAATTCAGGCAATAGTTGATGAAATTGAAAAATGAAACCTAAATTCAAATTTCTAAAATCAGATAAAACTTTGTCTTGCTTGCTTTTCTTTTTGAAGTAACGATTATAGTAAAAAAATAATAGAAGAGAAGGCATGAGAATTATTGCCCAAGTACCATAGCCGAAAATGTTGTTTTCTATTTTACTTCTAAAAAACAATACAAACACTGCCAATGAAATGAAATAAAAGACTCCTAACCAAGTAATGATTTTGAAGGCTTTTTTCTGATTTGAATTGTCATTTTTGATATTTTGCAGTTCTAAAACATTTTTACCATTGATGGTTAGAGAGGAGTCTGGGTTATGGTCTGGTTTGTCAAGAGTTCCTAAAATCTGCAATAAAGTAGTTTTACCAGCACCCGAAGCTCCAACTATAGAAACAATTTCGCCTTTTTTAATATGTAAATCAACTCCTTTTAAAACTTCAAGTTTGTCGTAGAATTTATGTATGTTTTTTGCGTGTATCATGTAGTGAAACTGTTTTTACAAAGAAACGAAGATTATGGTCAAAATCAAATTCTAAAAATCAAATTCCAATATGTAAAAATCCAAATTCCAAAAAGAGCGGAGTGACTTTTCTAAAATCGGTATATAAATTGATATGGGAATGTTGGAAATTAAATTTAATAAATAAGTAAAACTACTTTGAAGAATTATTTTTAATTTCGATTAACTTAAAAGTGAATATGTTATGCAAGATTTAGAAGTTGCAGAAGATGATAGAATGTCAAAACTGCTTATTGGATTGGTTTTGGATGGAATTGGTATGATTTCTTTTTCGATTCCGTTTCTTGGTGAATTTTCAGATGTGGTTTGGGCACCTATTGCTGCGATAATTATGGCAAGAATGTATAAAGGGAGAGTAGGGAAAGTTGCTGGTGTTTTGACTTTTCTTGAAGAAATATTGCCTTTTACAGATGTAATTCCGTCTTTCACTTTGACATGGATTTATACTTATTTTTTTCAGAAAAAATAGAAAAGACGGCTCAAAGCCGTCTTTTTTTGTATGTTGCTATTGCACAATTATTTTCTTCACATATTGTGTTTTCTTTGTCTGAGGATTTAAGACTTTAATCAAGAAAACTCCTTTTGAGTGTAATTGAATATTCTCTGGTGTGTTTCCTCTAATTTTTTGCTTTAACAATTCTTTTCCAAAAACATCATAGATTTTTAAATCTGAAACTTCTGTTTCTTCGCTCTCAATGAGTACTGAGAAAGTTCCTTTACTTGGAATTGGCCAAACGTTAAAAGCATTATTTTTATTTTCTTTAATAATATCGTCTGTTCCTAAAGTTAAACTTTGTCCGCTAATGATGTTTACTTTTCTTTTCATAGTTCCTCCTTCAGAATCGGTTACAGTAAATTCAAAAGAGCACAATCCGTTTGAAGCAGGAGTAAAGGCAACAACATTAGTATTTAGAGTTGCATTTCCGTTTATTACATTTGAAATTGTATAAGAAACTCCATTTGTAAAACCTCTAGATAATTTTTGAATATTAATGTCTATTTTGTTTCCGTTTGGAGATTCGTAATGAGGCAAAGACATCCATTGTAAATATTTGTCCAGATTGGTATAACCATCTAAATCAGGATCTGCATTAGCGTCTGAGAAATCTCCAATTGCAGAGTTTACATTTGTTCCAATGATGTTTTCCCACCAATTTGGCAGTCCGTCCTGATCTGAGTCCCAGTTTGAATCTCTAACTTCTGTTGGATAACTTTCAAAACCTCCAGCATCAGCTTCATTATCAGGGAATCCAGGTTTTCCTGTTACGCTTCCAACTGCAGAATATGTTCCGTTTAATGTTTCTGAGATGATTCGCTGATCATGATCGTCAAATTCAGGCTGTGTGCACCCAACATCAGAAAGAACAATTTTATATGCATTTTTTGCAGATTGGGTAGTTACATAAGAAGGGAAAAATGGTGTATTGACGAAGTTATCATAAGGAACCGTGTTACCTGAAGCTTTTCTGCCCAGTGTCTGATTGCTTTCATCGAAATAGCCGGGCATTACATTTCCGTTAAAATAGCATCGTTGCATTCCTGTTCCAACGCCTTCATTTTGCTGATTGAAAGCAACAAATATTTTGGATCCTGCACCTGGTTTGTAATAGTTGTTTACGAAGTTAACTTCTTTTGTTCCCCCGTCAGTTGTTCTTCCTCCCCAGTTGTAAACCACATTATTGGTAATATCCATTCGTCCTGTATAAGCGCCACTGCCGTCTAATCCGCCACCAAGACTCCAGTTTCTACCATAACAATGCGCTAATAGATTATGATGAAAACTTCCAATATCACCGCCAATTGTGGCAGCATAACCGTGTTCTGTTCCTGCTGGATAGTTTTGATGGTTTGCTGCATTTAGAGCTTCAGAAATAAGTGTTCTCTGAAGGGTTATATTTTTCCCAGATCTTGAACTGAAAGATTCGTCAATTGTCCAACTAATAGAGCAATGATCAATGATGCTATTATCAGCTCCTGTAAGCCCCATTCCGTCATAAGTTGGTCCAGCGCCAATTCTAACTCTTAGATTTTGCACGACGGCATCATTTCCTGTCACGCCAAAAGGAGCAGAACGAATACAAATTCCTTTTCCTGGTGCAGTTTGTCCAGCTACAGTTACGTAAGGCTGGCTTAAAACAAGTCGAGATTGCAATTGAATGACTCCAGAAGTATTAAACACAATTGTCCTTGGTCCAATGTCATTTGTAATAGCTTCGCGAAAACTTCCTGGACCGCTGTCGTTTAGATTAGTTACAGCGACTACTTTTCCGCCACGTCCTCCACGTGCAAAACGGCCATATCCTTCGGCTTCAGGAAACGCAAGCTGTGCGGGACGAAAGCGCCAAACATTTCCCTTTTCAACTCCGTTTGCTAAAACTTCGTCAATACGCCAATAATAAGTTGCGCCTGTATATAATCCGTTTACTTGATAAGAATTGTTGGCTAGAGCTTGATTTCCTTTGAATTCTGGAGAAGATGTTGTAGCATTGTCAACAGCTGTTTGGTCTGTTCCAAAGTATACATTATGAGAAACAGCGCCAGAACCGACAGTCCATTGCAATAATTTTCCAGTAGATGTTAATTCTACATGTTCGTCGTTTTGTTTCGGATCTGGATTTGTTGCTTGATGCGAAATATTAGGTGTGTTTAATTCAAAACCATTAAAGATGAAGTTTTTTACACTTTCTGTTCCTGAAGTTTCTGCGGCGATTAGAATTGTAACATCGGTTCCTGTCGTAGCTTGAAATTTTAAATAACTAGATGCTGCATCGGCAGTTTTTGTAGCTCTTACGGTTGGAATTAGATTATCAACTACTAAATTTCCATTAACAGAAATATCAATTGGACTGAAGGTACTTGTCGTTGGGCTGTCAACGTTGTTGAAGAAAGTTAATAATGTATGTTCTCCTGTAGCTAAACCGCTTATTTTAAGTTCGATTTGAGCACCTAGATTTGCGGTTGTGCCTTTTACTGTAAGTCCGTCACAGACCAATCTGGCATAGTAAGGAGCCTGAATTCCTGCTTTGTACCAATTGGTTCCCAAAGCATCTCCGTTGTTTCCAACGCGAGTAATAGTAAATGTAACTCCATTTTCAGTATAGGTGCTAGTATTGCCAGAAGCGATTACCCAAGCGGTATAATCAGGGTCGTTTACTTCTGCTTTAGGTCTTCCTGACTGATCAAAATCAATTTTTACAATCGGATTTTGGGCAAAAATCTTGTTTACCGGCGTAAGTAGGCAGATTACTGCCGCTACTACGGAAAGTTTTAAGTAATTTTTCAGCATGTCAAATTGTGGTTTGGTTAGTAAGCAATAATTTATGTCGAAGAAATTAAAAGGTTGATTGTCAGTTGTGAATAATTAATTTCGACTATTGTAAAGTTTATTATTACTTAAAATAAAACTATCCTGCACAATGCTGTTCTGCTTGATGTATTATTGTGAAATCTAGATAAAAACCATAGTATTCTCTTCTTTTGCGCTAATTCTTTTAATACTCGATATCTGATAAATATAGGGATAGATCAAAATAAAGCTTATAAAATATAATTAATTGAAGAAAATGAAAAAGAATTAAAAAATAAGAATGAAGGAAAATCTTAACCAGAACGGTTTTAGAAATTTAAAAGAGAAGAAGAGGAATACTAATCTTTAAATAAAAATCCAAGTCCCATATTTTTGAGCATTTTCTTTTCGAAGTTCCAAAAGAATTTGAACTGCCCAAAAATTGTTCCGATAGCAACCAATAAAACCTGATAAATTGGAAAGATAATAATAAGGCGGATAAGTGTAAACCAACCTCCAAAATCTTCTTTAGTAATTCCTAGCCAAACGCAGAAAGGTTTAGACAGCCAAGCAGATGCCGATCCTGTGATGGCAAAAACGATAAATATAATTACGGCTTGTAAATTGGAGGTGATTCCCCAGCGCTTTTTTAATCTATTCATTGCTATTTGTAATGATTACAAATATAGTGTATTATCTTGAGGGAACATAACCCCAAAGCTTTTGTTTGTAAGT
Source organism: Flavobacterium sp. LPB0248 (assembly GCF_013388355.1). Lineage (GTDB taxonomy): Bacteria > Bacteroidota > Bacteroidia > Flavobacteriales > Flavobacteriaceae > Flavobacterium. The sequence goes on along the minus strand of NZ_CP058246.1, from coordinate 870,304 downwards.
ATTTTGAAAATAAATCATGTAATTGTAAATTAGGTAATTTACTTCGTAGCCATAATGAATATCTGGACGATAATCTATAGACATTTCATACAAATTTGGGTTATAACGTTGTGGCTGTAAAACACGATTATTCCATTCTGTAACATATAAAATGTTTTTGTTTTCAAGATATTGTAATGAATGATAATTTCGAGGGTAGGCTCTGGAAACAAGCCAATTGCTAAATCCGTTGTCAATAATTATTACTTCGTATTCAAGAGAATCATTTGCAATTCTGACAGTATCGCTTATTTTTTTTGCTGTGACATTATCCGTACTTGCAACCTTCTGAGAAGCAGAAGAACAAGCAATAATAGTTAGTAAAACAATTAATATGGAAATGCATTTTTTCATAGTCTAAATTTACGATATTTTTTTAGGTTCAGAGAGGCAAAGGTTCAAAGTAACAAAGGTTTAACTTCTTACTAATAAAAAAGGATTACAATTTTGTAATCCTTTTTTATTAAAAAGCCTTTGTTACTTTGAACCTTTGCAACTCTGTACCTGAATATTTACTTGCTCCCAAACAATTTTCCAATAAAACCTGCAATTCCTCCTTTGCTTTTGGTTACTACAAGAACGTCGGCAACGTCAACTTTTCCATCGTTATTTTGGTCGAGGCCGAATTGCATTCCGTATTTTGAAATGGTATCCATTATTCCAGAAGCTTGTCCGCTGTTTCCTGAAATGGAGTTTATAATGTCTGAAATTTGAAAACTGTTATCGTTTGGGTCTTTTGCTTTATTTACTAAAGAGCCTAAAATCTGTGGAATTAAGTTGGAAGCAACTCCATTTGAATCGGCACTGCTTAATCCGAATTTTTCTCCAAGATTTCCGCTCAATTGCTGCTGAATCTGTTGCACAACAGGATTACTGCTATCAATAGATGAGCTTCCATTGAATAAACCGGCAATTTGATCTGTGTTTCCTTCAGAAACAATCTTTTTTAAGCCTTCAAAAATAGAACTGCTTGTTTCGTTAATTACGGCTTCATTATGTTCATTTGGAACAGCAGAATTGTTTACAACTGCATCACCTCCATATTGCTGTACTAATTGGGTTAATTGTTCAAACATGATATTTAGGATTTAGATTAGAACTCAAATTTAAACAAAAAAAGAAAGGGATTTATTAAACTGTGTTAATAAATCCCTTTAAGTATTTTAATTATAGTTAATTAGCTTAACAAAGTAATAATCTGTGATGCTAATTCTGTACCAATTCTATCTTGTGCTTCTCCAGTTGCAGCTCCGATATGAGGAGTCAAAGAGATTTTAGAGTGCATTAAGATTGCCATTTCTGGTTTTGGCTCGCTTTCGAAAACGTCTAAACCAGCAAAAGCAACTTTTCCTGAGTCTAAAGCTTTTACTAATGCTACTTCATCAATAACACCACCACGAGCACAGTTTACAATTCCAACACCATCTTTCAAGATTTCAAATTCTTTCTCTCCAATGATGTATCCGTTTTGAGCAGGAACGTGTAATGTAATGAAATCTGATTCTTTAAATAAAGACTCTAAAGATTGAGAAACGATTTTAGTTGTAATTGACTGTCCGTCAAAAAACTCAACTTTTACATCAACTTCAGGAATAAAACTATCAGCAGCGATAACTTTCATTCCTAAACCAAGAGCCATTTTTGCAGTAGCTTGTCCGATACGACCAATACCAACAATACCTAAAGTTTTTCCTCTTAATTCAGTTCCGTTTGCGTAAGCTTTTTTCAAACCATCAAAGTTTGAGTCTCCTTCAAGAGGCATATTTCTGTTAGAATCATGTAAGAAACGAACACCAGAAAATAAGTGTCCAAAAACCAATTCAGCAACAGATTCTGAAGATGAAGCAGGAGTATTAATTACATGGATTCCTTTGCTTTTAGCATAATCCACATCGATATTATCCATACCAACACCACCACGACCGATGATTTTAATACCAGGACAAGAATCGATAATATCTTTACGAACTTTAGTTGCACTACGAACTAAAATTACGTCGATGTTGTTTTCGTTTATATAGTTAGCTACTTGTTCTTGAGCTACTTTTGTAGTGATAACTTCAAAACCACCTTTTTCTAAGGCTAGAATTCCGCTTTTAGAAATTCCATCATTTGCTAATACTTTCATTGTATTTATTGTTTATTTGGTTAATCGTTTAATTGTTTAATCGATAACCAAGCTATTTGATTTTTCTTTTTTGTAAACTGAGACTGAGACTGAGACTGAAAACTAAACTTTAGCTTCCAACGCTTTCATTACATCAACTAAAACCTGAACGCTTTCAATTGGCATAGCGTTGTAGATAGAAGCTCTGTAACCACCAACAGAACGGTGTCCTGGCAGTCCAGAAATATTTGCAGCTTTCCATAAAGCGTCAAAAGTTTCAGTGTGATCAGGATTGTTCAATAAGAAAGTCACATTCATGTTAGAACGATCTTCTACCGCAGCCGCACCTTTGAATAATGGGTTTCTGTCGATTTCAGCGTAAAGTAATTCAGCTTTAGCGTTGTTTAATTTTTCAACTGCAGCGATTCCGCCTTTTTCTTTAATCCATTGTAATGTTAAAAGAGAAACGTAAACAGCAAATACAGGTGGAGTATTGTACATACTTTCTCCTTTAATGTGTTTAGCATAATCTAGCATGCTTGGAATAGTTTTTCCGTTTTTGCCTAAGATTTCTTCTTTAACTACTACTAGTGTAGTTCCAGCAGGTCCCATATTTTTTTGAGCTCCAGCGTAGATTAAATCAAATTTAGAAAAGTCTAATTCGCGTGAAAAAATATCAGAACTCATATCGCAAACAACAGGAACATTTGTTGCTGGAAATTCTTTCATTTGAGTTCCAAAGATGGTATTGTTACTTGTGCAGTGGAAATAATCAGCATCAGCTGGAATTTCGTAACCTTTAGGAACATAAGTATAATTGTCTTCTTTTGAAGAAGCTACGACAACAGTCTCACCGAAAAGTTTAGCTTCTTTGATCGCCGCAGTTGCCCACGTTCCAGAATCTAAATAAGCAGCTTTCCCGTTTTCTTTCATTAAGTTGTATGGTGCCATTAAGAATGCTGTACTAGCACCACCTTGTAAAAATAAAGCCTGATAACCTTTTCCCTGAAGACCTAATAATTCTAAAGCAAGGGAACGAGCTTCCTCCATAACTGCCACGAAATCTTTGCTTCGGTGCGAGATTTCAAGGATAGATAACCCTGAATCATTAAAATTTAAAATTGCTTTTGATGCCTTCTCAAAAACTTCCTGAGGTAAAATACTTGGTCCTGCGCTGTAGTTGTGTTTTTTCATGGTTGTTGTTAATAGTCGAAAATTTTAAAGACGCAAATTTCGGCAATAAGAGCCGAAAAAGCGTTAAAATATTCGAAATAATTAAACAATTTATTACTTTGTTGTTAACAAAAACGTTATAGTATCGACATTGTCTGCGTAATCCCACAATTGCGGTTTTTGGGTTTCGCCAAATGCTGTACTATTTGCAATTAAATTAGTGCTAACAATACATTGAATTTGATCTGTGTCTTCCTGAAGGCGTTTTTCTAATTCTTCAAGATTTTCGTAGTATTCATAAAAAACACTCGAAATAGGCGAAGCATAACTCGAATCTTCTTTTAAAGTCAAAAATCCGTTGTCTAATAATTTGAAATTACTCATTAAAAATACAGCTTTATTATAATCATAATTATTAGCGTATTTTTCATAATGAATAACATCTTGATATTTGAATATTGCCTGAAAAAATGCTTCAAAAGAGTAGTCTTTTGGAATAAAAAGTTTAGAAACATTTCGGCATCCTAAACCAAAATATCTGAAAATATCTTCTCCAAGTGCTTCCAATTCTTCAGTAGTTTCTTTTCCAGTCAAAATCGCAGCCGAATTTCTATTTTTACGAATAATTGAAGGTTTATCTTTAAAATAATATTCAAAATAACGAGCGGTATTGTTGCTTCCGGTTGCAATTACGGCATCAAAGTTTTCAAGTTTTCCTTCTACGAAAGTGATTTTATCTTTGAAATTTTCATCAACAGCAATTAAATATTTAGCTAAAAATGGCAATAAATGCTGATCGTTTGACGAAGTTTTGATTAAAGCTCTGTTTCCTGTGATTAAAACCGATAAGAAATCATGAAAACCAACCAGTGGAATGTTTCCAGCTAAAATTAAAGCAACGGTTTTTGGATTTTCATTATTTTCATCAATTTTATAAGCCGAAAGCCATTTGTCAATGTTTTCTTTTGTCAAAGCGTCAGCCCAAGATTGTATAGAGAAATAAACTTGTTCAGGAGTATACCATCCATTATGAGATTGCGATAAATGAATCAGGTTAATGAAATCATCAAAAAAGATATCATTATATAAAACGCCAGATTTTTGCGCAGAAGCGTCTTCAGAAAACTGACTTAAAAATTTTCCTAATTCAACAAAAACACTTTTTTTTGTTTCTAATGTCATAATGTTTGTTTATGAATTGTTTTGATTGTAATTTTGCACAAAAATAAGCATAATTAAGTCGAAAGACAAAAAGTCCAAAGTCGAAAGTCCAAAGTTGAAAAGGCTTTTATCCTTTTTACTTTAATCCTTTCAAACTTTATGGCTTTAAACTTTATGACTTTTAAACTTTAAGACTAAAAAGATGGCAATTATTATAACTGACGAATGCATCAATTGTGGGGCTTGCGAACCAGAGTGCCCAAATACAGCAATATATGAAGGAGCAGATGATTGGAGATATAAAGACGGGACAAGTCTTTCTGGAAAAATAGTTTTACCTGACGGAACTGAAGTTGACGCTGATGATGCGCAAACTCCAATTTCTGATGAAATTTATTATATCGTACCAGGAAAATGTACAGAATGTAAAGGTTTTCACGATGAGCCGCAGTGTGCTGCTGTTTGTCCTGTTGACTGTTGTGTACCTGATGACAATCACGTTGAAGACGAAGAAACTTTATTAGAAAGACAAGCTTTTTTACATAACGAGTAAAAATTGCTGTAGAAATAGTATAGAATCCTGAGTTGAAAAACTCAGGATTTTTTTTACCCTGATTTCAGGTATTTTAGAAAGTCAGTTTCTTGATAGTGAATGTTTTATTTTTAGACTATTGCGTAATTGTTAGAAAAATAATACTTTAGTTGAAAAAATAACAATGCCTATGAAGAAATTGCTACTTTTATTTATTGTTTTGCTTAGCTGCGTAAGCGTTTTTGCACAAAAGGAAGAGTACTCTATTATTGTTAAGGATATAGAAACTTTGGAGCCAATACAAAATGCCACGGTTAAAATAATGAAAACCCAGCAGATTTTATTGAGCAATGAAGAAGGAAAAGTTACTTTTATGCTGACAGGGGGATCGAATGTTCAGGTTTCTGAAACTAATTATGAAGATCTGACTGTACGCTGGACTTCTTTAAATGGAGATCAAAAATTTGTTATTTATTTAAAGAGTAAAAACAATAAATTGGATGAAGTAGTTTTGTCTAAGGAATCTCCAGAAAAAATTCTGCAAAAATTGGTTAACAATTCTACCAAGAAAATTAGTATTTCCCATAGACAGAAAGTATATGTGAGAGAGTTTTTTATGCTTGACAATCAGTACACATATTATAATGATGGATTGGTAAATTTTCAATTTGATAAAAATAATAATGCAACCACTTTATTGGTTGAGCAAAATCGCTCTTACGGACTATTAGAAGCAGATGTAAGTGCTGATTTAAAAGGATATAATTTGAATAATATAATGGAAAATTATTTGGATTTTAAATACTTAGAACCATTATTAGATCCAAAAGCCAAAAAGGAATATGATTTTACAACCAAAGGACATTCAAAAAACAAAGATTACTACATAATGTCAGTTGTTCCTTTGGATAAGTCCAAAGAAGCGATTGATAATTTCGAAATTATTTATGATCCTTTAAAAAAGATTATTGTAGAATACACTATTTCTGTTACTCCTGCTACTCTTGATAAAGTGGAAGAGAAGACAAAAGAAGGTGAAAAAAACATCACAAAATCGTTTGTCAAAGTAAATTACAGATGGGATGGAACCGATTATTATTTACTGAGTTCAAATGAAGAAATTGGTTATAATGTTGTTTTAAAAGATAAAGCTAAAAATATACAGGTAAGAAATAGTTTTGTCACGACAGGTTTTAATAAACAGAATTTTACTTATAGTGAAAGTGATGTTTTTAAAGAAAAATCACTTTTCAACAAAAAGAATAAAATCTTAACGAATTACTGGGATATATCTGGTTTTACGGCTACCGATGAAGAAAAAGCAATCATCGCATCACTAGAGTTTAAATTGTAATTAAATAAATAGGAAAGAAAAATCCCGAACTTCATTTGTTCGGGATTTTCTTTTTTAAGAAATAACGTTAATCAATAGAGCAGAAAAAGAACTCTTTATCAAATTGCATTAATGTAAATATTTAATTCGCTAAAGAGTTATTAAATCTTATATTTGCAAAATTTTATTGCCGAAACGATTCATTTTGGCAATAACCCAAAAAAGCATATAACGGGTCTGAGTATTTAAAGGCCGATTAAAATAAATAGAAACAAACAGATGAAAGCAGGAATTGTAGGATTACCAAATGTTGGAAAATCAACATTATTTAATTGTTTATCTAATGCAAAAGCGCAGAGTGCAAACTTTCCGTTTTGCACTATCGAACCTAATATTGGTGTTGTAAACGTTCCAGATCCAAGAATCAATAAATTGGAAGAATTGGTAAAACCAGAGCGCGTTCAAATGGCAACAGTAGATATCGTAGATATTGCAGGTTTGGTAAAAGGAGCAAGTAAAGGTGAAGGTCTTGGAAACCAGTTTTTAGGAAACATTAGAGAGTGTAATGCTATTATTCACGTTTTACGTTGTTTTGACAATGATAATATTGTACACGTTGACGGAAACGTAAATCCAATTCGTGACAAAGAAACTATCGATATCGAGTTGCAGTTAAAAGATCTGGAAACTGTTGAAAAACGTTTAGAAAAAGTAAAACGTGCTGCAAAAACTGGAAATAAAGAAGCTCAGGCAGAAGAAGCTTTATTGAACAGAATTAGAGAAGCTCTTTTACAAGCAAAATCTGCAAGAACAATCGTTCCTCAAAACAACGATGAAGAAGTTTTGATGGAAGCTTTCCAATTAATTACAGCAAAACCAGTTTTATATGTTTGTAACGTTGACGAAAGTTCTGCTGTAAACGGAAACAAATATGTTGATCAAGTTCGTGAATTAGTAAAAGATGAGGAGGCTGAAGTTATTGTACTTTCAGTGGGAGCAGAGGCAGATATCACAGAATTAGAAAGCTACGAAGAGCGTCAGGTGTTCTTAGAAGATATGGGACTAGAAGAGCCAGGAGCATCAGTTTTAATTCGTGCAGCTTACAAATTGTTAAAACAGCAAACTTACTTCACAGCTGGTGTAAAAGAAGTTCGTGCATGGACAATCAATATTGGAGCAACTGCACCACAAGCAGCAGGAGTTATCCACACCGATTTTGAAAAAGGATTTATCCGTGCAGAAGTAATTTCATATGACGATTACGTTCATTATGGTTCTGAAGCAAAAGCAAAAGAAGCTGGAAAATTCAGAGTTGAAGGAAAAGAATATATCGTGAAAGATGGTGATGTAATGCATTTCCGTTTTAACGTTTAGTCTTTTTTGGAGAAAAGAAGAAAGAACATAGAGAATAGACTAAGACTGCTGGAGGAATTCAGCAGTTTTTTTATGCTTTAAAATATGCAGTCACAAAGTTTGTCATCCTGAGGAACGAAGGATCGCAAACGAAACGCTACAAAGATTGGGGACTTAGATTACGGAAATTCTAGTGTGATCCTTCGTTCCTCAGGATGACAAAAAAAGACAAAAAAATGAGTAATAAATCCGTTTAAATCTGCGCTTTCGCGAAAGCGAATCTGTAAAATCCGTGTCCCATTTTAGCAACTGAAAAATTTTTGGCTCAAAAATTGGTTACAGAAAAAATAACCAATTACTAATCTAAAATCAACCAATCAAAATGCTAAAAAAAACATTCAAAATTCTAGGCTGGACGCTTTTCGGAATTTTCAGTTTTCTTGCTCTGTACATTTCTTCTGTTTTAATTATTTCAAAAATTACAGTCAATTCAGATGTTGCAAAAGTCGAAGAGCAAGATGCCGTTCCTATCTACATTCTTTCAAACGGAGTCCATACTGATATTGTTGTTCCGATAAAAAATGAAATCAAAGACTGGCGAAACGAAATTCAATTCAGCCAAACTCAATCAAAAGATTCGCTAATGAATTATATTGCTTTTGGTTGGGGTGATAAAGGTTTTTATCTTGAAACTCCAGAATGGTCAGATTTAAAAGCAAGCACAGCTTTTAAAGCCGCGTTTGGAATTAGTTCGTCGGCCGTACATGCTACATTTTTTAAGCAATTAAGAGAAGGTGATGATTGCAGACGTATTTTAGTTTCAAAAGAAAATTATAAAAACTTAGTTAATTATATCTCCAATAGTTTTAGCAATCCAGTTCATCCAGAATGGATTCAAGGTCACAGCTACGGAAAAAAAGATGCTTTTTATGAAGCGAAAGGAAGTTATAGCCTTTTTTATACTTGCAATACTTGGGCGAATAATGCTTTAAAAGCGGCAAATCAAAAAGCAAGTTTATGGACGGTTTATGATAAAGGGATTTTTTGTCATTATAAGTAAACATGGGAAAAATGTAAAACTCAACAAAAATCCAAGAAGTACGGAATTTTCATTAATGCTTAAATTTGAGTGAATATCAAAAATAAGCAAATGAAAAATCATAATATCTTTTCGAAAACTTGGTATTTATTAAAAACAACATTTTTAGAATTCAACGATGACAATGCGATAAAGTTAAGCGCGGCGTTATCTTATTATACCATTTTTGCTTTGCCTCCTTTGTTGATTATTATAATTACCATTTGTGGCTTCTTTTTTGGGGAAGAGGCAGTCACAGGTCAATTATATGGTCAGATAAATCGATTGGTCGGGAATAATGCTGCTGTACAGATTCAGGAGGCAATCAAAAATGTTCAATTATCAGACAGTAATGTCTTTGTAACCGTATTTGGAGTTGTGATGCTTTTAATTGGAGCATCAGGAGTTTTTGCGGAAATTCAGAGTTCAATCAACTACATTTGGGGACTTCGAGCAAAACCAAATAAAGGCTTGAAAAAATTTATTCAAAACAGATTAATGTCATTTTCGATGATCGTTTCTGTTGGATTTTTAATGCTAGTCAGTTTAATGCTCAATGCTACACTCGACGTTTTAAATGCCCGTTTAAAACTTTATTTTCCAGACACAACAATATACCTTTTTTATGTTGTCAATCTTGTGATTGTTTTTGCTAGTATCACATTGCTTTTTGCTATTATATTCCGAACTTTACCAGACGGTATTATCAAATGGAAGGATGCTTTTATAGGAGCTTCTTGCACTGCTATTCTATTTATGATAGGTAAATTTGCAATTGGACTGTACTTAGGAAATTCAACTGTTGCAAGTGTTTATGGCGCAGCGGGTTCTGTAATTATAATTTTGGTTTGGGTATATTATTCGGCTATTATTTTATATTTTGGAGCAGAGTTTACAAAAGTTTATGCCAAAGCTTTCGGCGGAAGTATTTCGCCAAATGATTATTCTGTAGAAATACAAAAAGAGATTTTTGAAATAGAAAATTAATAGTAAATCATATAAGTAATATAAGAAAATTTAAGTTTGTCTTCTTTAAGTTAAAGTCAAAGCTTTTTAAATGAACTTATATTACTTATATGGTTGATAAAACAAATACCACAAATATGAAAATAATAGCCTTTGGAGGAAGTAACAGTAAGCACTCAATCAATAAACGTTTAGCTACTTATGCATCAAGTTTGTTTGAAAATGCCGAAGTTGAAGTTTTAGATCTTAACGATTTTGCAATGCCAGTTTTTAGTGTAGATCTTGAAAAAGAAATAGGTCAGCATGAAGTGGCGCAAGCATTTCTGAATAAACTTAAAGGAGCTGATATTCTGGTGGTTTCAATGGCGGAAAATAACGGGAATTATTCGGTTGCTTTCAAGAATGTTTTTGACTGGAGTTCAAGAATCGAAAAAGACGTTTTTCAGCATAAACCAATGTTATTATTGGCAACTTCTCCAGGAGGTAGAGGAGGCGCATCTGTTTTAGGAATTGCGCAGAATCTTTTCCCTCGTTACGGGGCAGAAATTAAAGGAAGTTTCTCATTGCCAGCATTTGGCTCGAATTTTGATTTGCAAGAAAATAAAATCTCTAATCCAGAATTGGATCAGGAATTGAAAGATATTATTAAATCAAATTTTTAAATGCCACAAAAAAAGATTGCCCTTATTTTCCTTTTATTAAATAGTATTTTTATCAATTTTGCTTTTTCTCAGAAGATCAGCGAAGTTGATAAAATAGTTGCAAAATACCCAAAAAGCTTTGATAGCACAGAGAAATTAGCTGACAAAATCGAAAAAGATTTTGATTCGGATTATGATCGTGCGCGCGCTATTTATAGCTGGATTGCCTTCAATATAAGATACGATTACAATGCATATTTGAATCCGCCGAGAACACAAGGTTTCAGCTATTCTTCTGAAGTCGAAAAACAGCGAAAAATAAAACAACTGAATGATAATCTAATTCAGAAGGCTTTTAAATCTAAAAAAGCAGTTTGTGAAGGTTTTACAGCTTTATATCAGCATTTAGCCTCTTTAATGGGAATTAAATGTGAAATTATTCGTGGCGATTCTAAGATTTCAGTGCGAGATATAGGTAGAAAAACCACTTCATCCAATCATGCATGGAATATGGTTCTGATCGATAAAAAATGGCGCTTAATTGATGTTACTTGGGGACAAGGCTATTATGACAGCAGTAAAGGCAGAATGGTCAACGATTTTAATCCTGCATATTTTGATACTGATCCCGATTATTTCTTTGCCAAACATTTTCCAGATTCTGGAACTTTTTTAGGTAATAGATTAAGTAAAGACGATTTTCTAAATGGCCCGTTAATTTACAATACAACAGTCGAAAAAGATTATAAAATTAAATCGCCCGATTCTGGAATAATTGAAGCTAGAAATGGTGATAAGATTACTGTTGAAATCAAAAATCTCTCAAAATCCAATCAGGTTTTTTATTTAAATAAAAGAAATCAGCCAGTAAAAGTTCAAAACCCGAAAGAAAAACGAAGAGGATTAGAATTCCAAATCGGCATTGATAATAATATTGGAGATTATATTACTGTTTTTGTGGATGGTAATAGTGTTGTTTCTTTCAAAATAACTTCAAAATAATCGATTAAGAAACCAGCAATTTTCATCTTTTCTGAAATTGGCGTATCTTAGCCAGAACGATCCGAATTTGAACACTATGGAAGCGACTTTTCTGAAATCAATCTTAGATAATGATTTCTATAAATTTACAATGCAGCATGCTGTAATTAAACTTTTTCCAAAAGCAAAAGTTCGTTACGGATTTATAAATCGAGGTAAACATATCTTTCCAGAAGGATTTGCAGATTTACTTCGAAAATCTGTTGATGCATTATCTGAGCTTCGTTTAACAAAAGAAGAAAAAAGTTATTTAGCCCATTATTGTCCTTATCTTGATCCTACTTATTTAGATTTTCTGCAAGGTTATAGTTTTGATCCGTCTGAGGTTGAGATTAGTCAGGAAGGTTCAGAAATTTCAGTAACAGTAGAAGGTTATTGGTATAGGACTATTTTATGGGAAGTTCCTTTAATGGCGCTTATTTCGGAGCTTTTTTATAAATCAAATCATTTAATTCGTTTAAATGATGAAGCCATAAAAGAGCTAACAAAAGAGAAAATCGATAATTACAATAAATTAGGAGTTTCGATTTTAGAATTTGGAACAAGAAGACGTCATTCTTACGATGTTCATGATTTAGTCAATGAAACTTTAAGAACTTACGGCGGAAACAGTTTTATTGGAACAAGTAATGTGCATTTTGCAATGGTTAACAATAGAAGACCTTTAGGGACGCATGCTCACGAATGGTTTATGTTTCATGCGGCACAATATGGTTTTCAAGTCGCGAATTTTATAAGCCTCGAAAACTGGACAAAAGTTTATGGCGGTGATCTCGGAATCGCTTTAACGGATACTTATACTACAGAAATATTTTTCAACCAATTCGATAAAAAATATTCTAAGCTTTTTGATGGCGTTCGACATGACAGTGGCGATCCAATTGAGTTTGCCCAAAAAGTAATTGCTCATTATAACAAAATGGGAATCGATCCAAAATCAAAAGTTATTGTTTTTTCAGATTCACTCAATTATGATAAAGTAAAAAAGATTGTCGATTTCTGTCAGGGCAAAATAAAAATGTCATTCGGAATCGGAACAAATTTCACGAACGATGTTGGACTTCCAGCGATGAATATGGTCATAAAATTAACAGACACAAAACCTGATAATATACATTGGCAAGGTGTGGTGAAACTTTCTGACGAGAAGAATAAAAACACAGGAACGCCCGAAATGATTGCCTTAGCAAAAGAAGTGCTTGGAATCAAATAGTATTTTTTTGACAAAAAAGCAGTTTTTTATAATTTTACAGTCTATTTTATTTTAAAATAAATTTAAATAGATTTCAAACTGTTATTATTCATAACAAAAAGAGAATACGCTTTCATTTTTTGCTAAGAAATGGTACATTAGCAAAAAATCCTAAATTCATATATGCTAGAGCAAAATCAATATACCGAAGATAATATTCGTTCACTTGATTGGAAAGAACATATCCGTATGCGTCCGGGAATGTATATCGGAAAACTTGGAGACGGTTCTTCTCCAGATGATGGTATTTATATTCTATTAAAAGAGGTTTTAGATAACTGTATCGATGAGTTCGTAATGGGCTCTGGAAAAACTATTGAGGTATCGATTAAAGACAAAACGGTTTCGGTTCGTGATTACGGACGTGGAATTCCATTAGGAAAAGTGGTCGATGTAGTTTCGAAAATGAACACAGGAGGAAAGTATGATTCTAAAGCTTTCCAGAAATCAGTTGGTTTGAATGGTGTCGGAACAAAAGCAGTAAATGCGCTTTCTACTTATTTCCGTGTAGAATCGGTTCGTGATGATAAACAAAAAGCGGCAGAGTTCTCGGCAGGAAATCTAGTTTCAGAAGAAGATGTAATCGATACTACAAAACGTAAAGGAACAAAAGTAACTTTTACGCCAGACGAAACGATTTTCAAAAACTATAAATTCCGTTTAGAATACGTTATCAAAATGGTGAAAAACTATTGTTATCTAAACAATGGTTTGACAATTATTTTCAATGGAGAAAAATACTATTCAGAAAATGGACTTCGTGATTTATTAGAAGAAACAATCAGCGAAGAAGATTTAGAATACCCAATTATCCACTTAAAAGAACATGATATCGAGGTTGCGCTTACACACAGTAAAACGCAGTACAGCGAAGAATATCACTCTTTTGTGAACGGTCAGAATACAACACAAGGAGGAACGCACTTAGCCGCTTATCGTGAGGCGGTTGTAAAAACGATTCGTGAATTTTACAATAAGAATTTCGAAGCATCAGACGTTCGTAAATCGATTGTGAGTGCGATTAGTATTAAAGTAATGGAGCCGGTTTTTGAGTCTCAGACCAAAACAAAATTAGGTTCTACAGATATGGGTTCTGATGATGGAACGCCAGCGGTTTCTGTTCGTACTTTCGTTAACGATTTCATTAAAACGAAACTAGATAATTATCTGCATAAAAATCCAACTACAGCAGAAGCTTTATTACGTAAAATTCTTCAAGCAGAACGCGAGCGTAAAGAGTTATCTGGAATTAGAAAACTGGCGACAGATCGTGCTAAAAAAGCCAATCTTCACAATAAAAAATTAAGAGACTGTCGCGCGCATCTTCCAGATACCAAAAACCCAAGAAACTTAGAAAGTACGCTTTTTATTACCGAGGGAGATTCGGCTTCTGGATCGATTACAAAGTCGCGTGACGTAAATACGCAAGCGGTTTTCAGTTTGCGTGGTAAGCCTTTGAATTCATACGGAATGACAAAGAAAATTGTGTATGAAAACGAAGAATTCAACTTATTGCAAGCAGCACTGGATATCGAAGACGGATTAGAAAAATTGCGTTACAACAACATTGTAATCGCAACCGATGCCGATGTCGACGGAATGCACATTCGTTTGCTTTTGATTACGTTCTTTTTACAATTTTTCCCAGAATTAATCAAAGAAGGACATTTGTATATTTTACAAACACCGCTTTTCAGGGTTCGTAATAAAAAAGAAACCATTTATTGTTATTCTGAAGAAGAAAGAAAAGATGCGATTGAAAAACTAAAACCAAAACCAGAAATCACCCGATTTAAAGGTTTGGGAGAGATTTCTCCAGATGAGTTTAAAAACTTTATTGGAGATACGATCCGCCTTGATCCGGTTATGATGGACAAGCATACTTCAATTGAACAGTTATTGTCTTTCTATATGGGTAAAAACACACCTGATAGACAAGATTTTATTATCAAAAATCTGAAGGTTGAGATTGATGAGCTAGAGGAGGTTTAAAAGAAAGAATTATAGAAGAATTTTTTAGTATTTATACTGAACAAAATATATGAAAGACGAAGAAGACGATAACATAATTCCAAACGACGACGAGAATAATCAAGATGAAAACCATATTGATGACAATCAAAATGGAGATGACGATGAGATTATTGATGTAGATGCGAAGCATTTCGAAGGACAGCATTTTTACGAAAATCAGGAAGAAGAAGGCGAGGACGTTATTACGAAAGTGACCGGAATGTACAAAGACTGGTTTTTGGATTACGCTTCGTATGTAATTCTAGAACGTGCAGTTCCTGCTATCGAGGACGGATTCAAACCGGTTCAGCGTCGTATTATGCACTCTCTAAAAGAGCTGGATGATGGTCGTTATAATAAAGTTGCCAATGTTGTTGGTCACACCATGCAGTATCACCCACATGGAGATGCGAGTATTGGTGACGCAATGGTACAGATTGGTCAGAAAGATTTATTGATTGACTGTCAAGGAAACTGGGGGAATATTTTAACGGGTGACGGAGCAGCTGCTTCGCGTTATATTGAAGCACGTTTATCTAAATTTGCTTTGGAGGTTTTATATTCTCCAAAAATTACCGATTGGGGTGTTTCGTATGATGGTCGTCGTGCAGAACCAAACAATCTCCCTGTAAAATTCCCATTGCTTTTAGCACAAGGTGCAGAAGGTATTGCAGTTGGACTTTCTACAAAAGTATTGCCTCATAACTTCAATGAATTGATTGATGCGTCGATCAAGATTTTAAAAGGAAAATCGTTTACGCTTTATCCAGACTTCATGACTGCTGGTATTGCTGACGTGTCAAATTATCATGATGGAATGCGTGGCGGACGTGTGCGTGTGCGTGCTAAAATTTCGCAATTAGACAAAAATACATTGGTGATTACACAGATTCCGTTTTCGACCAATACATCAAGTTTAATTGACAGTATTTTGAAAGCCAATGAAAAAGGTAAAATCAAAATCAAGAAAATTGAAGACAATACGGCTGCCGATGTAGAGATTTTAATTCATCTTTTCCCAGGCGTTTCACCAGACAAAACAATTGATGCTTTATTTGCTTTTACAGCTTGTGAAACTTCTGTAGCGCCTTTAGGATGCGTTATTGAAGATAACAAGCCATTGTTTATTGGAGTTTCTGAAATGTTGAAAATTTCAACAGACAGAACAGTCGATTTGCTTCGTCAGGAATTAGAAATTCAATTAGAAGAATTAAAAAATAAGTGGCACTTTTCTACTTTGGAGAAAATATTCATTCGTGAAGAAATGTATATTGACTTCAAATTATATGGAGACAGAGAGTCGCTTTACAAATATTTATACGATCGTTTTGAGCCTTTCAAAAAATCATTCGTTAGAGAAATCAACGACGATGATTTACAGCGTTTGACTCAAATCCCGATGATTCGTATTACGCGTTTCGACTCTGATAAAGCCGATGATTTAATTGCTAAGTTGGAAGACGAAATGAAAGAAGTAGAGCATAATCTGGAACATTTGACAGATTTTGCAATTGCTTACTTTACCAAATTAAAAGAGAAATACGGAAAAGGACGTGAACGTCAGACAGAACTTCGTGTTTTTGATAACGTTGAGGCCACAAAAGTAGTTTTACGTAACACAAAACTTTATGTAAACCGCGAAGAAGGTTTTGTTGGAACAAGTTTAAAGAAAGACGAGTATGTAGGTGATTGTTCTGATATTGATGATGTTATCGTGTTTTTAAGAGACGGAACATTGATGATCACAAAAGTCGATGCCAAAACTTTTATCGGAAAAGACATTATACACGCAGCCGTTTTTGATAAAAACGATAAACGTACCATTTATAATATGATGTATCGAGATGGTAAATCTGGACCATCTTATATAAAACGTTTCAACGTTACTGGTGTAACTCGTGATAAAGCGTACGATTTGACAAATGGAACAAATGGTTCGCAAGTTGTTTATTTCTCGCATAATCCAAATGGAGAAGCTGAGGTTGTAACTATTTTATTGCGCCAAGTTGGAACAATCAAGAAACTGAAATTCGATATTGATTTTGCGAAATTGGCAATTAAAGGACGTGGTTCTAAAGGAAACCTAGTGACCAAATACCCAATCAAGAAAATCGAATTAAAAGAAAAAGGAATTTCAACTTTATTGCCTAGAAAGGTGTGGTTTGACGATACTGTAAAACGTTTAAATGTTGATGCAAGAGGAGAATTGTTAGGAGAGTTTAAACCAACAGATAAAATCTTAGTAATTAGCCAGTCAGGGAAATTGAAAGTAATCATTCCGGAATTATCGACTCACTTTGAGGAAGATATGATTGTCTTGGAAAAATGGAAACCTAAAAAACCGATTTCTGCAATTTATTATGATGGTGAAAAAGAACGTTATTTCTTGAAACGTTTCCTTGTAGAAAATGAAGGAAAAGAAGAGAGTTTTATCACTGACCATCCAAATTCACAACTGGAGATCGTTTCTACGGATTATCGTCCAGTAGCGCAATTGATATTTGCTAAAGTAAAAGGAGTTCAAAAAGACGATTTACATATTGATGTAGAAGACTTTATAGCCGTAAAAGGTTTCAAAGCTCTTGGGAATCAATTGACAACTGATAAATTAAGACAAGTAAATCTATTAGAACCGCTTCCTTATGAGGAGCCAGTTGAAGAAGTTCCTGAAAAACCAGAAATTCCAGAAGATGATTCTGTGGAGACAGAATTAGATGACGACGGCCAAATAGGCTTGGTTTTAGAATAAAAAAAAGAAAACGCTAAGATTTAATTCTTAGCGTTTTTTTATAGCGTTAAATTAATTTTCAACCGCAATAGCCTCTGCTATAATCCATTTCACTTCGTTGTTTTCAATAATTACCGAGATGCTGTTGTTGTCTTTAACTTCTCCAGAGATTATCTTTTTGGCTAGAGGTCTTCTTAAATGCGTTCGAATAATGTTCTTGATAGGTCTTGCACCATATTTAGCATTATAGCCGTTTTCAGCTAAATACAGTTTAGTTTCTAAAGGAATTTCTACTGTGATTTTACTATTTTTCAATAAATCAATGAATTCTTTTTTAAGGTGGATCTCAAATATTTTTAGAGCATTTTCTTTATTGATTGGAGCAAAAGGTACAATTTCTGTTAATCGCCCTAAAAATTCAGGTCTGAAATAATTTGCCATGATTTCCATTAACGAACTAGATGCTGGAATTTCACCATTGTTAAATGTATTGACAATATGATCTGCGCCAATATTCGACGTAAAAAGAATTATGGCATTGGAGAAATCTCCTTCTTTACCTAAACGATCGTGCAGTTTTCCTTCGTCCATGATTTGAAGAAATACATCAAAAACGGAAGGGTGTGCCTTTTCAATTTCGTCAAATAAAACAATAGAGTATGGTTTTTGTCTAATCTTATTTACCAATAATCCACCTTCTTCATAACCAACATATCCTGGAGGAGCGCCAAGAATTACTACAAAATGTATTAGACTTGTTAAAGGACGAAAGTTCTTCTTTTGCAGGTTTGGGTAAAGACTTTATGAACAGCTCTTTGGTTGAAATTAATCAGCTTTTAGCTTCTGTGGAACAGCAGGCGAGAGAAAGCAGTTTTTCTAAAAATAATGATCCTTATCTCATGATTAAGCCAAAGATCGATGAGTCTATAGGAAAGTCATTTGGAATACATTATTGGTCTACTTGTGCAGAAGAAGGAAATGATATCAAAGCAGGGACTGTTTTAGAATCTAAAGAAGATTTACTGTTTGTAAGTAAAGAGGCAGTATTGGTTACCAATACAGTAGGCGGTATGAACAAGCAGAATAATAAAGACCGTATTTTAGCTTATCGAAACGCGTTACTGACTCGTGGCAGAATTGTAACATTTGCAGATATAAAAGCATTTGGATTTAATCATTTTAAAAGCTGTGTAACAGATATTAGAATAGAAAAAGGAACACGAAAAGAAATTTCAGTAAAAGCAGGTTTCAGTAGAACAGTAGATATTTATCTAAAAATTGATGCAACAGAAAGAAGCTATCTATCCGCTACAGAATGGGATTATCTGTCCGAAAGTTTTATAAAAAACTTAAAAAACAGGTCATCAAATGTATTTCCTTATCGTCTTTTCATAGAAGAATAAAAAATAAAAAACGCCGAAAAATTACTTTTCGGCGTTTTACTTAATTGGGGATTTATTTTGGTTTTACTGGTATTTTTTATCCGTTAGCGTTTTCATAAATGCAACAAGAGCCTTTTCTTCTTTTACACTCAAATTCAGTTTGTCAAAAGGAAGCGTTTGGTTTTCTACTTCATAGCCTAAACCAATTCCACCACCCTTATTGTAGAAAGAAACTACTTCTTCGAGCGTTTTAAAAACTCCGTTATGCATATATGGCGCTGTAACAGCAGCATTTCTGACAGTTGGCGTTTTAAATGCACCAACTAATTGAGGCATTTGATTGTAGATGTAACGGCCTTTATCTGGACTTAAAGATTTTCCTGAAGCTTCACTTGGAGTTCCGATAACTTCATGTTCGGTTTTGGAATAACTTGGCGGAACTGTTCCGTTAAATAATGGCGTAAAATGGCAAGTGGCACATTTTGCTTTTCCCATAAAAAGGTTCATTCCTTCGATTTCTTCGTTGTTCAGAATATTTTTATTTCCTCTCATGTATTCATCAAATCTGGAATCGAAAGCATTTAAAGAGCGTACATAACTCGCAATAGCATTTTGAATCTGCCACGCTTCTGGCTTTGATATTTTTGGATAAGCTTTTTTGAATAGTGTTACATATTCCTTATCCAGCTGAATTTTAGCATGAATATTTTCCATCGAGCCATGCATTTCGTCTTTATTCTGAATCACATCCACACTTTGTTTTTCTAGATCCAACTGACGCATATCCCAAAATTGAGCATTCTGCAAAGAAGCATAGGTTAGAGTAGGAGTGTTTCTTGGTAAATTCATTCCCGTTAATGAAATGTTTGTTTTTAATCCGTCTGTAAAAGCTTTTTCAGGATTATGGCAAGTTGCACAGCTTCGGTCATTGTTTTTGGAAAGACTTGTATCATAAAACAATTTTTCGCCTAAAATGGCTTTTTCTTTAGTAAAATTATATTCTTTAGAAAGTACAAAAGCATTCACATCAAAAGCGTCTTTATCAAATAAAGTTTCAATTGTTGGTTTCAGCGGACTGCTTTTCTTTACATTTTTAATGTTTTCTTCTTTCTGAAAAGTTTTCAGTTTTTTCGAAATTGGATTTAGATATTCAGATATAAAAATAGCACGATTGAAAGCATTGAAATTAGTATTTTCAGTACAGTATTTTTGTGCGTTTTTGGTTAATTCTCTTAATTCAGATACCGATTTATTATTTGCATTAATTTTTTCAAGCGTTTCTGGAATTGAGATTAAACTCTGGCTAGCTTCTGGAATTGAAGACTGTAGGATCGGACTGTCAAAACCTGTAATTCCTAAAGCAATAACTCGAAATACATTCTGCTGAATGGCATCCAAAACATAATCATCACTAATGGTAATAGCCTCAAAAGTGCTTTTTAACTGTTTAATATTCGCCTGAAAAATATTCAATTCTCTCGTTAAATCTTCTTTGCTTTCAGGATTGTATTCAGGATATATCATTTCTTCCATAACCTGAAAACCATGAGGTTCAAAAGATCGGTTTTCTTCCAGTTCCATTTCATCTAATGCTGGACCATTCATGAATCTAGCTGTTTCAGGAATAAAATATTCAATTGCCCATTCGACTTTTTTGTATGCTAGACGTGATTTTTTAAATTGGGCTACAATTTCTTTTTGTGAAGAATTGCTGGTTACAAGTTTTTGAAATTGTGAAATTTCGTTGCTAAGTTTATTTAAGTCTACAAGTAATTCTTGTTTGACCGTTGGTTTTGATGCTTCGCTTTCTTTGCATGAATAGAAAAAAGAAAGCAGTATAAATAGAAAAGTAAAATATTTTAATTTCATAGTGGAGTTGTAATAGAAACAACCCTTATCGAAAAATAAGGGTTGTCAATAGATTTTGGTAGAAATTATTAGCGCTGTACGTTTCTAATAATTACAGTTTGTCCTCCCTCTTTGTTAGTTTGAGTTCCTGAACCATCAGCATTTTTAAATGCATCACTTTGCCAAGTATGAGGGTGAATATTTACAGTGAAAGTATCTGGAACGCCAATGATATCTGAAATGTCTTGCATAGCTCCAAATTCCCAGCTTCCAAATCTCATTTCGCCAGTTTGGTTATAAAGTGCATTCCAAGTTGTATCTGTTCTTTTGTGGTTCATATTTAACCACGGTTTATTCTGTTTTGTAGCAATATTGTACTGCCAAATATATGAATCGTGTTTTGCATCTGCATAATAACTATCACCATCTTCCTGAATGTAAACATAGTTTTCAGTCACACATAAGTTATCAGGATTGATGATTCCGGTTCCAGGAGTACTGTCACCTTCAACAGCCAATTCTAAAGTTCCTTTTAATGGGTTTGTTGCATCTAATTTTACTTTATAAACTCTTCCCCACATTGTATATCCTTCAACAGGAGCATTGTTTGTTGCTTGACCAGTTGCAGTAAAGTAAATTTCTCTATTGTTGCTTGCGCTTCCTTTTCTGTAATCTACGTCTTCAACTCTTGAGAAACGAATTGCTTTTAAATCATTAACCGTTGTATTGATTACCGCACCAGTTAAGTTTTTTGCATTCGGAATTTCAACAAATTCAACTGGATATGAATTGTTTAAAGTGATGGTTGTTTCAACTTGATTTCCGTCAGTTCTTTTTAAAGCGTATAATTTCCCGTTAGATAAATCGCCAACTGTACTCACATACATAATTAACTGACCAGCACTCACGTGAGAAGTTGCATACGATTGATCTTCACCAATTAAAATAACTGTTTTTCCTGGGTAAGCTTCTTTTGGAAGCGGAACAGCGTTTTCCATACTCGCTTTTCCTAAAGCTGGCAACACTCTGTCAGTTCTAGCTTTATCAGTAGATAATCCAAGAGGATTAATTCCGTGAACCATACTTTCCTGACCGCTTTCTCCAGCAGTTAAAAAAATTGGTCCAAATCCGTGGATTTCTGGAGTTGCCAAAGTAGCAGAACACAAACGAGTAAGACCTCCAACACCATCAACGATATAGTCTCCTTTTACAGGCTTGAAAGTTTTGTCTAAATATACTCTTGATACAGATTGAATAATTTCATGGTTAGTAATCATAATGTATCCATCACCTTTAGGATCTTTCATTATTCCAGCTCCGTCAGGCTGCGCACCATAAACAAAAGATGGAGAATCAGGAAGTACATCAGAACTAGCAATTAAAGTGGTGATTTTTAAGTTTTCAAAACCTGTCTGAGCATAAACAAAAGGTGGTACTTTTGAATGTGAAGTGAAATCGATGCTTGCGTTTACATCGTTTTTTGAATCTTTGTCATCATTTTGACAGCCAATTGCAGTAAGACCTGCAATTCCAAGCAAGGTAATCGATTTTAAGAAGTTAGCTTTCATAAAGTGTTTTTTTGTGTTTTTTTTGATTAGAGCAAAGCTATCTTTCAAAAACAAAATACATGTTATGAGTATTTTTCCTTTTTGCTAACTTTTATAAGTGTTGTATTACTAAATAGTAAATTAAAAGTTTGGAATGTAAATTTTAGATTCCCAAAAAAATCTTAAAGCGGTTTAAAAAGCTGATTTAGATTGACTGCTTTTTTCTCTTTTAGCTTTTTTACAATTTTAAGAAAAGCAATCGCCGTGATGTAAGCATCACCCAAAGCAGTGTGACGGTCTTTTTTTGAAATATCAAATTTGTCAGCCAAATCATCTAAGGTATAATGATCTTTTCTTTCGAATAAATGCGATTGAATCAAAGTCTTTTTGTACAAATAAGCGGTATCTAAAGTTTTATTGGTTAAATGCGGAAGACCATTTCGTTCTAAAGCTTTATTAATCATGGTAACATCAAAAATTGTGTGATGCGCAATGATTATAGAATCTCCTAAAAAATCTAAAAATTGCTGTAAAGCCTCTAACTCGGTCGGACGTTTAATCAATAAATCTTTTAAAATGCCATGAATTTGAGCAGTCGTTTTATCATAATGATCTTGTTCTAGATAAACTTCAAAACTATCCTGAACATTAATGATTCCGTTTTGAAGAACCAATGCGCCAATACATAAAATACGATCGTTATCATAATCAAATCCTGTAGTTTCGGTATCTAAAACAACAAAACGAGTTTCTTCGATGGTAATATTTTCATCGAATAGATTAGTCTCTTCTTTTTTCCAAAAATTGAATAAACTCATAATTATACCAGATTTGAAATATTAAAACGTACTGAAATAAGTTCCTGAAGTTCTTTGATAGTTTTAAAAGTACGTTTCAGCTTAATTTTTTCCATTTTGGTTAAAGATTCCAGCTCGATAAATTGACCCGAGTCATGATGTAACAATCCTTGTTTCGTTCTGAATTTTAATAATGCTTTGAACGAATAAGAACATGATAAATACAATTCTCTATTATTTGGTTCCAGTTCAGCCAATTTTTCAAAACGCTCTGCCGTATTACTGATTCCTTTTACGGAATGCGATAAAATTAAAACACGCGCCGCATCGGTTAAAGGCATTAAAGCTCTACGCTTAATATCAAAATTGTCTTTGTTTGCACCATCTTGTTCAACCAAAAACTGTCTAAAGAAGCCAGTAGGAGAAGGGCTTTGCAAAGCACCGCTCACCAAATGCATATAAAAAATCGGATTTGCTTTTACATTTTCAAAAATAGAATCAGATAATTCGTTAACGATTTCAGAATCGCCATAAGTTTTGCTGTAATCAAAGAAAATAAAGGAAAGTAAAACTTCATTTTTCCCTGGATTTGTAATCCAATGATGCACCTGAGCTTTCCATTCATCCAGGCTCATGCACCATTTCGGACTAGAAGCCATCATATCGGCAGGACAATAATCGTAACCAATTTCAAATAGGCCTTTATTGACAAGACCGGCAAATTTTAAGAAATATATTTTCGTTTCATCTCTAAAAACTTCATTTACATTTTCATAAACAATTGCATTATCTTGATCGGTATGCAGCATTTGTTCGCCGCGTCCTTGGCTTCCAAGCGCCAACCATGCAAATTTTACAGGCGGCGGACTGCTCATTTTTTCCAAACAGATCTCGATAACTCGAGTAGTGCAGGCCTCGTTCAATTCTGTAATGATTTTGGTAATCAAAGTCATCGGAATATTTTGATCCAGATAACCTTGTAGCAGTTGCATAATTCGGTTGCGGATTGGTTTTATTTCCTTGATTTTTTTAGTGCGTTTTAAGGCTTTTATTAAAACCGCAGGATTGTTTCCAAGCGCCACCATAACGTCGTGTTTCGATAAAATTCCGACCGCTTTAGTATTTACCGTTCCATCTTTCGTTAAACACAAATGGCTGATATTGCTTTTCATCATCGCCATTTGAGCCTCAGTAACCGTCATTTTTTTTGGATACGTAATAACAGGTTTCGTCATTATCGTTTCAGCTGTTGTCGTAATTGGAAAATCACCGGTAACAATTTTATTTCGAAGGTCTTTATCAGTTAGAATACCAATTGGAAGCATTTCATCAACAATCAGAATAGCACCAACTTTCTTTTTATTCATAATCTTAGCCACTTCCTTAACAGTCGTTGTCGGACTGCAGGTTACGATTTTTTTTGAATATTTGATGGGCGCTAGATCAAAAGAATGATTGCTCGAATGCAGGTTTTCATTTAACTGATCATCGCCATATAATTTATCTTTATGAATGTCTGAATACGGATTTCGAGTATTTGAAGCATAACTTTCAATTAGGAAATTACCAATGTTTCTGTTTTCAAGGGCGTAAGGTTTAAAAACCGCAATAGGAATAGCGTAAAGAATACTTTCTTCATGTGCTACAGCTTCCATAATGTAATTTTCTTGTGCCAAAAGCGGACGAAGTCCAAAAATATCGCCTTCGTCACACATGTCTAAAACCGTATTTTTAGTGCTTTTTTTTAATGCAATTGCACCTTTATGCACTACATAAAAAGAATCGTGCGTTTTATCATTTTCGGCAAAAATTACGGAATCTTTTTCTTTATAAATAATAGAAATCTGTTCAGACAGATTTTCTAAATCTCTCTGGTGTAGAAAATTAAACGGCGGATAGTTCTTTAAAAAGTCGGCAACACGTTGCGAAATGGTATTTTTCATTTGGTTAGATTAGAGTTCTAATGTACTATTTATAATAGAAATGTAAAAGAAACATTTTTGTTTTTTGAGTTGCAAAGAAACTGAGGGACAAAGGGACAAAGGTTTTTTTTGCACATTTTTGTCATCCCGAGGAACGAGGGATCTCCGCAAGTAGCTCCACACTGTATTTCAATTTTAAACAGATTAAAAAAAGCTCCAAGATTGGAGCTTTAAATAGTATATAACGAAAGTTTAATCAACTTTATAAACAGTACCTCGCTGTTTCTCTTCAGAACCAACCAAGCCAAATTCAAACGTATAAGAATCTTTAGAAGTTGTTAAAATCTTCATGCTGATTGCTTTTTCTTCTGCCATGTTTTTTGGATGCTTTTTCTGTAGTACATATTCGCAATCACTTACCCAACGAATGGTTGCTGTATCTGTTTTTCCTTCAAAAGTTTCGATTTCGATATCATCTTTGCGTTCAAAATAGGTTGTTTTTTTCTCTCCGTTGACTTCTGTTTCAAATTTGAATTTTCCAGTTTTAAAATCCTTGCAATTGTGTTCAGCATTATAACATGAAACTAAAGTCAAAATAGGGAATAAGAATAGTATTTTTTTCATTTTAAATAAGTTTTTTTAGGAGCTGATTCCCGCTGTCCGCTATATCTTTTGTGGTGAACCCCACCACAAAAGGATGTCGCTACCATCGGGGCTAGGACTTTGGTTTTCAAAAGTTCTTTTTCAATTAAAGAATAAAAAGAAAATTACAAGAGTTATAAAAGCTATAAAAAGTAAATTTCGTTTTTTGTTTTTGGAACTCTGCTCTTCGGTTAAATTTGTTTTACAGAATTTAATTAAGATCCACCAGCATGTCCCGCCAAAATTTGCATAATATTCGATCATTTCAATCTCTTTAATTCATCATCGGTAAAGTTCTTAATTTCTTTCTCTTTGGCAAACTTTTCAGCATTGTAATTTCCCGATTTATTCTTCGGAATCGATAAACTATTCCATTCACTGTTTTTCAACTGTTTGGCGTAAAAAACAATCTGACCAACATGATAAGGATAATGTGCTAATTGACGATTTATAGCTTCAATAACCGTATGACCTTCATTTCTAATGTAAATGATATCTGAAAGCTGTTCTGGTTTTAGACTTCCCAAAGCATTTTCAAGACAATTCCAGCCTTTGTTCCAGACTTCCAGAACTTCTTCTTTAGACTGTAAATCGTTTTCAAATTCTGCATCACGATTTCGCCATTCTTTCTCTCCATCAGAAGTTAGAAAGTCAGTCCAACGCGAAAGCATGTTGCCTGAAATGTGTTTTATAATGGTAGCAATGCTGTTGGTGTCGTCATTAAACGATACAAAAAGTTGCGAAGGCTCAAGTTGCTCTATCGCTTTTTCTCCAAGCATTTTATAATATAAAAATTGCTTTTTGACACTTTCTAGGTAAGATTCAGATAATTTCATAGCTATTTTCTTAAACAATCTTGATATCGTATTTGTCTAATAATCCAACAATTCCGTCTGTAGAAAATTGTGCTTTTTTCATCGGATTAAATTCAGGATCGATTTTATAATTATAAGCTGTTTTAAAATTAACTCCAGCCAATTGTGTTTCATTAAAAATAGCGCCATCAAGATTGCAATTATCAAAAATAGAACTCGTTAAATTCGTTCCGATAAAAGTTACTTCACGCACAGAAGAATTGATAAATTTGGTTTTTGGCATTTTTTTATTCGAAAAAAGCGCATAATCCAAAACGCAATCTTCAAAATATACCTGAAATAAGAAATCGTCACATTCGTTAAAAGCGATTCCGAGAAGTTTACAATTTTTAAAAGTGACATTTTTTAAACTTGTTCCAGCCAAACTTGTCATAGATAAATTACAGTCTATAAATTCGCAGTCAAGAAAAGTATTAGAACTAAAATTACTGTTGGAAAAATCACAATTTTTAAACACACAATCTTCAAACTCCCGATTGTTTATTCGTTTATCAATATAAACAACTTTGTCAAATGTTTTCTGAATGTGAATTAGACTTTCCATGAATGTTTTTTAGTTTTTTGTGCATTGTGGCGCACTCGAAGTATATAGATATTCTCGTTCGTTATTTGATAAGAAATAGCATAATCGTAAACAGAATAAACTCTAAAATTGCCATCATTTTTGGCTTTCTGTTTGTCAAGTTTATAGATTTCAGGCTGTATTTTAAGAATTTCTGTACTTTCAAAAATAGTATTAACTACTTTGTCAGCAATTGTAATTGATTTGCTTTCAAAAAAAATGTAAAAATGAATATCTTCTAATTGGCTCAAAGCACTATTTGTCCAAATTATTTTCTTCCCCATTTTTTTGCAATTTCTTTAGCTTCATCTTCAGTATAAAAATTACCTTTTTTAATATCGTCTAAGGCATTTTCAATATCTAAATTATAAGCTGCATCCGAATCAATTGCAGTATTGTTTATTGATTGTAAAAGGTGTTTTAGTTTTTCAACAAAAGAAGGATCTTTTACTTTATCAATTTCTTGGTGAATCCAGTTTATTTCTGCTTGTATATCCATAACAAAGAATTTTAGTAAAGATACAAATTAGTCATTAAATATACCTTTCATAATGGTTTTCAATCCCAAAAAGATCAAAACCATAGAAGACAAGCAAGCTACAATTCCGATTCCTAAAACAAGATAGTGCCAGTTGTTGCTTTGATTCTGAAAAGCATTATAAATTAACGATGGACCAAGAAACATTAAAGGCAAAGCACCTGTTAAATATTTAATTCCTTTTCCTAGTAATTGTCTGTTTGTTGCCATTTTGTTTTTGTTTCAAGTTTTCTTTGTTTCAAGTTTCAAATTGCAGTTTGAAACAACATTTCACATTTCACAGAAAACTTTTTACTTATTATAATTATCGACAGCATTTCTCACACTGCCGTATTTTTTCAACAGTTCTGATGCTTCGTCATACGATACTGGAATTTCGTCCATAATCATTTTTACGCCACGATCAACCAGCTTAATATTACTTAGCTGCATGTCGACCATTTTATTGCCTCTCACTTTTCCTAACTGAATCATTGCAGCAGTAGAAATCATATTTAAAACCAGTTTTTGAGCAGTTCCAGCTTTCATTCTCGAGCTTCCTGTAATAAATTCTGGTCCAACAACAACTTCAATTGGAAATTGAGCTGTTAATGCCAACGGACTTCCAGCATTACATGTAATACATCCTGTAACGATATTATTTTCATTACAAGCTTCTAAACCACTAATTACATAAGGAGTTGTGCCAGATGCCGCAATTCCAATTACAACATCATTTGAATGGATATTATGATTTTGAAGATCGATCCAAGCATTTGTTGTACTGTCTTCAGCGTTTTCGACAGCACGTCTGATAGCGGTATCGCCACCAGCTATAATACCATTTACTAAATCAAAAGGTACTCCAAATGTAGGCGGGCATTCAGAAGCGTCAACAACACCAAGTCGGCCAGAAGTTCCAGCTCCAATATAAAACAATCTACCACCCAGCTTTAATTTGTCGACTATTTGCGGAATCAAAGCTTCGATCTGTGGCAAAGCTTTTTCGACAGCATAAGGAACAGTTTTGTCTTCTTGATTAATATTAGATAACAATTCATGAACAGACATTTTCTCTAAATGTTCATATTTTGATGCTTGTTCCGTGGTTTTTGTAAATGTCATTTTATAGTTATTTAGACGCGTCAAAATTAATATATTTTATCTCAATCTCGCAAAGTTCAAAGCTTTATAATCTTCATTTTCTTTTATTTTTTTTGAATAAAGACGCTTCTCTCTCATCATTGTTACATAAACTAAAATATTATATTTGTTTAATATTCATAAAAGATAAATGGACAAATTAGATTTACTACAGGGAATTGCTCGAATTTCTGTTTTCGTTTCCTTATTAATGGCGTTTTTTCTGCTGACAGTTAAAACAGAAAACAAACTGGCAAACCGTATTTTTGCTTTATTTTTTATTTTTTCGGCAATTGATCTTAGCGGTTTCTTTATGTATCTCTATACAGAAGATTATAGAAATCTAGAGATTTTTAGAGCAACTTTCTGTCTGCTGGGAATGCCTTCTTTTTATTTATATGTTTTATCTGTATGCTATTCAGATTTTAAATTGAAATGGAAACATCTCATTCATTTGTTGCCCTTTGTAATGGTCAATTTAATTTTTATACCAAGAATATATTTAGGTATTATAAATGGCAATTTCATAGGTCCATTAAATGAAATGTCTGAAATCTATTTTATTCAGATTTTAATCGAATTGCAGTATGGTTTTTATATCGTAAGCGTGTTTTTAATTTTGAAAAAGTATAAAGAAATCTATTTGGAGAATTACACCAATACAGGTATATCAACGTATAAATGGCTTTTCCAAATGACTTGTGTATTTCTTGTTGCACACTCTATTGTAGCATTAAAAAATGTACTTCGATATAGTGGTTTCAAAGAAGTGTTTTTGTGGGCAAATGTCCTTGTTGGAACGATCGCTTTATTTATAACATGTTGGTTTATAATGAAAGCTTTAAAGCATCCAGAACTTTTTAGAGGAGTAAATTCGAAACTGAAATTGACCAAAGATATTCTACCTGAAGTTGAAGAACAAAACGAAACTAGAAATGAACAAAACGATTTTATTAATACTCAGATATCGACACTAAAACAATATATGCTAGAAAAAGAGCCATTTCTAGACCCATCGCTTACCATTCAGGAATTGGCAAATCAAATTAATATGCCTGTTCGAGATTTATCTATTTTGATTAATCATCATATGGACCAGCATTTTTTTGATTTTGTGAATGAATACCGCATTCAGAAAGCGATGGATATTTTGAAAGACCCTTCAAAAAATCAGTTTACAGTTTTAGAAATATTGTACGAAGTAGGTTTTAATTCGAAATCATCGTTTAATACTTCTTTCAAAAAATATACAAATTTAACGCCTACGGCTTACCGAAATGCTATTGTAAATTGATCTAACTTCTGATGAATTTATGTTTAAGAACTAAAACATTATATTTGTTAAATAATCAAAAAAGTAATGAATACAGTCACTTTTTTAACAGGTATGGCTGGAATATCAGTTTTTGTTTCCTTATTGCTGGCCTTCTTTTTACTCACTGTGCAAACAAAAAACAAACTTGCAAATAGGCTATTTGCTTGCTATTTGATATTTTTTGCCATTGATAATAGTGGTATTTTCATCGATGAGAACTTCATTAGAGACCATTTTAATTTCGAATTTTTTAGATGGACTATTTGTGCGTTAGTACTGCCAGCTTTCTATCTTTATGTTTTATCCGTTTGTTTTGCTGATTTTAGGTTGCGTTCAAAACATTTGTTGCATTTAATTCCGTTTGTTCTAACAAATGTGGTTTTCTTGTTTAGACTCTATTTTTTAAATGAAGCTAACAAAAGACTGTTTTATGACCATCGTGACCAATCGCCAGAAATGTTTTATTTGTTTCTTGTTCTTGGTCTACAAACAGTGGTTTATAGCATAGGCGTCTTTTTGGTTTTGAAAAAGTACAGAGAAATATTTCAGGAAAATTATACAAATCCGAGAACTTCTATTTTTAAGTGGTTGTTTCAAATCGCAATGGCACTTTTTGTTTTGTATTACCTAGCGATAGCCAAAAATATATTGCGATATGCTGCTATTGATTTCTTATGGATTTGGCTTAACACCATATTGCAATTTTTGGTTTTGGCGATCACTTGTTGGTTTGTTTTAAAAGCGCTGAATTATCCTGAACTTTTTAGAGGCATCGATTCAAAATTGTTATTAGCAAGAGATATTCTTCCTAAAGAAAATAATGGAAGTACTGACGCAAAAGACAGCCAAAACGAAATAATTGCAAACCAGATTTCGGCATTGAAACAATATATGGCAGAAAAAGAACCTTTTCTTGATCCGTCGCTTACAATTCAGGAACTTTCTAATCAAATTGAAATTCCGGCTCGAGATTTATCTCTTTTGATTAATCAACATATGGATCAGCATTTTTTTGATTTTGTGAATGAATATCGTATTCAAAAAGCGATGGAAATTCTTAAAAATCCTTCCAAAAAAGATCTAACGGTTTTAGAAATCTTGTATGAAGTAGGATTTAATTCAAAATCATCTTTTAATACTTCGTTCAAAAAATATACAAATTTAACACCGACAGCGTACAGAAACAGCTAAAAATAAAGGCTTTGTAAAAAGTCGAACGCATTACAAAAAAAGGTCGAACCAATTTCTATTTGAGAAAATGGTTCGACTTTTTTTTGTCGGTCGCACAGGGAAATTTTCTATAGCAACTTTGCTTCAAATTAATCGAACAAGTTAAAAATTAGAAATCATGAAAAAATTAAATCTCCTAATCTTTTTACTATTGCCTTTATTTTGTTTAGCGCAATTAACATTAAAAGGTAAAGTAGCTAGTGAAACAAAAGCTTTAGAATGGGCAGAAATTTCAATATTAAATAAAGAAGGAAAAATTATCGATGGAACTACAACTAAAGAAGATGGTTCTTTTGAAATAAAACTTAAAAGTGGCTTTTATAAAATAGAAATCGGTCTTTTAGGATTTACTAATTATGAAAAAGAAATTTCGCTAGAAAAAAACACCGATTTAGGAACTATTATTCTCAAAGAAAATGAAACCAAATTAGTTGAAGTTGTAGTTCAATCTAAAAAGAAAACCATCGAACAGAAAATAGATCGCTTAGTTTATAACTTCGAAAACAATGTTACAACAACTGGCGGCGATGCTTTAAGTGCCATTAATACAGCGCCTGGAGTTGTAGTAAAAAATGATGTAATTACCATTTTAGGAAAAGGAACTTCACGCGCTATGATAGACGGGCGTTTGATTGAATTGACTGGCGAGGAATTGAATAATTTCTTAAAATCGATTTCTGCAGCAGACATTAAGAATATTGAAATTATAAGCAATCCGCCAGCAAAATATGAAGCCGATGGGACTGGAGGATTGATAAATATTATCATGAAAAAAGGAGTTCGTGATTCGTGGAAAAATACTGTGACAGCTTCTTATGATCAAAATAAATACGGGATCTATACTTTGAGAGATAATTTTTTCTACAGTAAAAATAAGTTTAGATTTTCGGCAAGTGTAAATGGTAAAACGGGTTATAAAAATTCTACAGAGAATTTGGACATGTATTTTCCCGATGGACTTTCAACAATGAGAGCTGACACAAAAATTAAAAACGAGAATTTTTCAGGAAAATTGGCTCTAGATTATGATTTATCACCTAGCACCTCTATTGGTTTTCAGTTCATGAACGATAGGAATAATCCAGATTTTGGATCAGATATTAAGATAGAAAAATACAATACGCAAAACGACTTGGAAAATATAACATTGAATAAAAGTTTTACAGATAAAGGTTCGAAAAATCAGACTTACAATGCGCATCTTATTACCAAATTAGATCCTTTGAATCGAAAATTGTCTTTTGATGTAGATTATTTTAATTACAGCTCAAAATTCGATCGTGATTTTATTGCCAATAATTATACGCCAGAAATGGAGTTTATTGATGTAAATCAAGCTGGAAAAAATATTTCGAATCAGGATATTGATAACTGGAGTTTTAAAGCAGATATGGAACATCCGTTGCAAGCATTCGATTTGTCTTATGGTGCAAAAGTTAGCTTTACCAATAGTATTAGCGATGTGTTTTTTTACAATACGATTTCGGGAACACCAGTATTAGATCCTAGTCAATCCAATAGATTTAGCTACAAAGAAAATAATCAGGCGGTCTATGTTAACGGAAGTAAGAAAATTAACGAAAAATGGAATCTTCAAATGGGGCTTAGGCTTGAAAATACACAGACAACAGGATTTTCAGAAACGCTGAACCAAGAAAATGTCAATAATTATTTGAAGCTGTTTCCAACGTTTTTTGCTTCATACAAAAAGAATGAAAACAATACATTTAGCTTGAATTATGGAAAAAGAATTAATAGGCCGCGTTTCGATCTGCTGAATCCGTTTAAGGTCTATATTAACAGCAACAGTTATTCTGAAGGGAATCCATTTTTGAAACCTTCATTTAGTGACAATTTTGAGTTGGCACATTCTTATAAAGAGATTTTAAGAACAAGTATTTTTGTAAATGCAATTACAAACGGATATGGAGTTGTTTTTACCTCAAATCCAGAAACCAATACGCAAATTGTAACTCGCGAGAATTATTTTAAAAATTTGAGCTACGGAATTGGAGAAACGTATTCGGCAAGTTTTGCAGAATGGTGGTCAAGTGAAAATTCTTTGTATTTTTTGGGAGCCAAAACAGAATTTATTAAAGATATTAATGCAACGCCGTCAAACAGTTTGCAAATCGATTTTACAACAAACAATACTTTTGTTTTAGGAAAAAACTCCAAGCTTCAAATAGATTTTAATTACAGTACGCCTTTTAAAAGCGGTTTGTATGAGGTTGGCTATGTTTCGAGTTTTGATATTGGTTTTAAACAGGATTTGTTGAATAAAACTTTGCAGATCGCATTTTTGGCTAATGATATTTTTAATACTTCTTATTTGAAAAATTTTACATCGGTTGTAAATGGTGTGAAACAGGTTTATAGTCAAAATGAAAGCAATCGTTTTGTGCGTTTGTCTGTGGTTTACAATTTTGGAAATAAGAAGATTAATGTGAAAGAGCGTGCTTTTGGAAATCAGGATGAGAAAAAGAGAGCGAATTAAATTAGATAATTAGAAAATGTGCCAATTAGAAAATTATCATTATCTAATTGGCACATTTTCTAATTGACACACTATAAAAAGAATGCCAATAAAATTCCGAGAACGATCATCGAAACTTTGGCGATATTGAATTTGTGCCCTTCGCTGCTTTCAAAAATAATCGTTGATGAAATGTGAAATAAAATACCAATTACGATTGCCGTTATTTCGGTGTAATATTTACTTAAAAAAGGCAAATATTCAGATGCTACAGTTCCTAGTGGCGTCATGATGGCAAATGTGAGCATGAAAGCAAAAATGGCTTTTTTGTTTAAATCGGCATTAATGAAAAATGTTGTTAAGATAACAGCAATTGGCAGATGATGAATGGCAATTCCGACGGCTAAACCGTGGTGATGGCTGACAGGAAAACCTTCTAAAAAAGCATGAATGCAAAGACTGATAAACAATAGCCACGGAATTTGAGACATTTTTGCATGTCCGTGTACATGTCCGTGTTCGGCACCTTTTGAGAAAAATTCGAGAACGATCTGGAATAAAATCCCGACCATTATGAAGATTCCGATATTGTGGTTATGCGATTCGTAAACATCTGGTAGCAGATGCATTACTGTTAAAGACAATAAAAAAGAACCGCTGAATGCAAGCAGCAGTTTTAAATTGGTTTTGTTTTCTGGTTTTATAAACAAAGCCACACTATATCCTAAAAGTACAGAAATTAAGGGTAGTAAATAGTTCATTTTTATTTTGTTTAATCGTTGATTCGTTTAATCGGTTAATTGTTTTTTTGTTTAGCGATTAAACGGTTCAACAATTAAACGATTAACCAATTTATTTAAAAATCATGATTAATCTTTCGCTTTCGGTTTTATGGAATTTTTTGAGTTTATAATCTCCAAAAATGTCCAGCAGGAAAATTCCAGCTTCGTCCATTAAATCTTGAAAGTCTTTCAAAGTTAGTGCTTTTACTTTTTCTGTAAAATGATATTTTCTGCCATGGTCTTCAAAATCAATTTCTTTGAAAATATGCCCGTCTTCTACATATCTTTTGATGTGAAAATCTATTTCGTCAACCGTTTTTACTTCTTCTGGAACAAGGTTTTCAATTACGTTTGCAACATTCATAAAATCGATAACCGCAAAACCGTATTCAGATAAGCTTTCCTTAATTGCTTTTAAGGTTGTCAGATTATCGTCGTCGCTTTCGAAGTAGCCAAAACTGGTAAAAAGGTTGAAAATAGCATCGAACTTTTCTTCAAAAGGTTCGCGCATGTCATGCACTTTAAAATGCAGGGTTTCGTTACTATTTTTACTAGCTTCAGAAATGCTGTTTTCAGACAAGTCGGCTCCTAAAACATCGTAGCCTAATTGATTTAAATAAATAGAATGACGGCCTTTTCCGCACGCTAAATCCAATACTTTTGCTTTCTCAGGCAAATTAAGGTAGTGCGTTAAATTGTCCATGAAAACCTGAGCTTCACGATAATTACGATCCTTGTAAAGAATGTGATAATAAGGCGTGTCAAACCACGAAGAGTACCAGTTTTGATCGTCGCCTTCTTGATTTGGGATGGAGTCGTTATGCTTTTCGGACATTTATTCTATTTCAATTAATTCAAAGTCCGGCAAATTTAGTGTATTTTTGCCGAAAAATTACTATTTAGCAGCGATACATTGTTGCATTATGCAAAGAGATGCAGGAATGCATCTTTTAAATTTTTAGTTTTTTTTAATTTAAAAGACAAGATGGAAGAAAATTTTAAAATGATTGCCAAATGTTTTTTTGGCTTTGAAGAAATATTAGAAAAAGAATTACGTGCACTTGGCGCTCAAGATGTCGAAAAGGGAGTGAGAATGGTGAGTTTTAAAGGAGATAAAGGTTTTATGTATAAAGCCAATTTGTCTTTGCGTACAGCACTAAAAGTCTTAAAACCAATTTATTCTTTTAGAGCAAATAATGAACAAGCGTTGTACAAAGGGATTTCGGGTTTAAACTGGTCTAAACTTTTAAACGCGAATCAGACTTTTGTGATCGATGCAACGGTGCATTCTACTTATTTCAATCATTCTGAATTTGTTTCGCAGAAATGTAAAGATGCGATTGTAGATCAATTTAGAGAAAGAACTGGTCAAAGGCCGAGTATTGATAAGCAATATCCAGATTTACGTATTAATATTCATATTGACAAAGATCAGGTTTCTGTGGCTTTGGATACTTCTGGAGCTTCACTTCATCAGCGTGGTTATAGAACAGCTACTAATATTGCTCCGATTAATGAGGTTTTAGCGGCTGGAATTCTTTTACTATCTGGCTGGGACGGACAAAGTGATTTTCTTGATCCAATGTGCGGTTCTGGAACTTTTTTAGCAGAAGCAGCAATGATTGCCTGCAATATTCCAGCAAACATTAACAGAAAAGAATTTGCTTTTGAAAAATGGAAAGATTGGGATAATGATTTGTTCGACACAATTGTTGATAGTCTAATGAAAAAAACAAGAGAGTTTCATTATACAATTAAAGGTTTTGATAAAGCGCCAAGTGCTGTAAGCAAAGCCAAAGACAATATTAGAAATGCCAATTTAGAAGATTATATTAAAATTTACGAAGAGAATTTCTTTGATACGGAAAAAGAAACAGAAGGAAAACTTCATATTGTCTTCAATCCGCCTTATGATGAGCGTTTAGATATTCATATGGAAAGATTCTACGCAAGCATTGGAGATACCTTAAAGAAGAATTATCCAGGAACAAATGCTTGGTTTATTACAGCCAATCTTGAAGCCTTAAAATTCGTAGGATTAAAACCTTCAAGAAAAATCAAACTTTTCAACGGAAGCCTTGAAGCACGTTTGGTAAAATACGAAATGTACGAAGGAAGTAAGAGAACGAAATTTCAGGTTTCTGAATAGGTTCAAGTTGCAAAGTTGCGAAGGTTCAAAGGGACAAAGTGAAATACTTTGTCATCTAGAAAACTGAAACTTTAACCTAGAAAAAGAGTATTAAAAATATAATTTGATTATCAGTTCAAAGAACAAAGCTTTAAAACAGCAAAATGAAAAACTTTGCTCCTCTGAACCTTTGCAACTCTGAACCTTAAAAACAAAAACATGTCAAAACTACAACTACGCGCTTTTTTATACCAATTGGCAGCTTTTGCTATCTTATTTCTTGCATTTAGATATTTGATTGCTGCTTACACAGGATTAACTGGAATCTGGATTCCGATGACGGCATTTGTAATCGGAACTATTATTGGGCCTAAATTCCAAGCAGTAAGAACCAAAGACGGTGAAAAGCTTTTTATGAAATGGCTTTTTATAAAAGGAATTAAAGAAATCGGATAATTTGGAAAATATATGAGGAAAATTGGACTTATTGGCGGAATCAGCTGGGTTTCTACATCTGATTATTATACTTTGATTAATAAAGGAATTAATGAGAAATTGGGCGGATTAAATTTCTCTGAATGTCTAATTTACTCTTTTAATTATTCCGATATTAAAAAGAATAACGATGCTAACGATTGGGATTCGACTTTTAATATGCTTTTAAAAGCTGCTGAAGTTTTAAAATCGGGTGGGGCAGAAGCTATTCTTTTATGCGCCAATACCATGCATTTAATTGCTGATAGGATACAAGAAGCTATTGATATTCCTCTTATTCATATTGCAGAAGAAACAGCGATTGAAATTCAGAAAAAACAATTGAAAAAAGTTGGTCTACTAGGAACGAAATTTACAATGGAATTGGATTTTTTTAAAGATAAATTGGCTGAGAAAGAAATTGAAACGATAATACCAATAAGTGAAGCTGACAAAGATTTTATTCATTACACCATTTTCGAAGAATTAGGAAGAGGAATTGCAACAGAAGAAACGAAAAAGCGTTACTTAGAAATCGCAAATGAATTGATTCAAAGCGGAGCAGAAGGAATCATTTTAGGATGTACCGAAATTCCGCTAGTCATAAAAGAAGGTGACTTAAACGTTCCAATTTTTGATACTACTTTAATACATACACAAGCAGCGATTAATTTTCAGTTAACTTAGTTTTAGGTGTTGAGGTTCTAAGCTACTAAAGTTCTAAGTTTTCTTAACAACATAAAAAAGCGGTAAATTCAATTTGAATTTACCGCTTTTTTTAGCCTTAGTACCTTAGTATCTTAGAATCTTAGCATCTTAAAAAAAGAACTATTTCTTCTTCTTAGGTTCTTCTTTTTTTGCAGTTTCAGACGCCATTGTTTTTTTCTTGTAAATCGGAATAAAGTAAGAAACTGTATAGTTGAAACCAATTCCGAAGCTTCCATCATAAGTTCTGTTGAAACCTGGAATATAAAGGTTTTCAAAATTATTAGGCTCTTTATTGGTTGCCAGAAGTTTAAGCTGTACGCCAAAACCAACAAATACATTTCTAAAAACCTGCGCTTTTAATCCCATTGCAACCTCGATCCAAGTTGCTGTAAGGCCGTTATATTTTTGACCTTCTGCTATAGGAGGTAATTCCCCCCAATACGGATTCGGATTATAAATTTTGTAATTAATCAGTTCTTGACTAAAAGTACTGAAACCGCCTCGCATTCCAATCGTAATCAGGTTTTCCATATCCAACCAGTTTTGATAAAAGTTATAATCAAAACCTGCTTTTATGTACGTTCCGTTAGCCGAAGAGGTTAATCGGTCATCCTCGGTAGTTTTGTCTTCGTAGCCTAATTCTGCAGCGATATAGTATTTTTTTGTCAAGCGCCAGTCTCCAACAAATTCAACTCCTTTATAATTTTTGTCATAAAGTCCACGGGTAAGTTTGTACAAATCGACACCGACACGAAGCCCGTAGCGATCTGTTTTTACAACGCTGTCTTTTTGGGTTTCCTGTACTTCTGGTTTTGCCGTCTTTACAGTTTTTTCTGTTTGAGGCTTTTTAGTCACTATTGTATCTTTATTTTTAGAAATCTCAGGAACATCCTGAGCGTAACCTAAAAACATTGAAAACAATAATGAAAGACTAGAAATAAACTTTAATGTGTGTTTCATTTTCAGATTCAATGTTAGGGTTTTCTAATTCAACGTCGGTCATCCAAATACTACCGTCTGGATCAGTTTGAACAATAGGAAGAACGTTTCTTAACTGAAATATAGTTTTAAATCCACATGCTCTAGAAACATATACATTTTGCGGTGTATAATTAAATTTTAACACATCAGTATTGATTGAAGCAGGATTAAATGAATTGGAAATAAACTTGAAGGTTGTTGTACTGTCGTTTACTTTTAAAGGAATCATAACAGTGCTTCCATTGGTTACATATCGTAGTGAATCATCAACTGCAAGACTTTCATTAAAAACAATTCCCTGTTCCATTCCTTCACCAATAACTTTTAAGTTACTCACATTTCTGGTTTTGGTCGGATTGGAAATATCATAGAATGTAATCACCAATCTAGGTGTAGTTGGTGTATTGGGATCACAGACATCATCTTTCTCGCAGCTAGATAAGCCAAAAGTAAAGAGCAGTAAAAGAGAGATTAGTTTTTTCATCTATTTTTATCGAAGTTCTAAAAGTACAACATTTTCAACATGATGTGTCTGTGGAAACATATCTACAGGTCTCACACGTGTTACTTTGTATTTTTCATCCATTAAAGCCAAATCACGTGCCTGCGTTGCAGAATTACAGCTTACATAAACAACTCTTTTTGGTGCAATTTTTAAAATTTGCTCCACTACATCTTTATGCATTCCGTCACGAGGCGGATCTGTAATAATAACATCTGGTTTTCCGTGCTGTGCAATAAAAGCTTCATTGAATACCACTTTCATATCACCAACAAAAAACTCGCAATTTGTAATATTATTGCGTTCTGCATTGGCTTTAGCATCAAGAATTGCTTCAGGAACACTTTCTACTCCGATTACTTTTTTTGCTTTTTTAGAAACGAATTGAGCAATTGTTCCCGTTCCTGTATACAAGTCATAAACCGTTTCATTTCCGGTAAGACCAGCAAAATCTCGGGTTATTTTATATAATTCGTAAGCTTGGTCAGAATTGGTCTGGTAGAAAGATTTAGCATTAATGCTGAATTTTAGACCTTCCATTTCTTCTAAGATGTAATCTCTTCCTTTATAAAGAACAACATCTTGATCGTAAATGGTATCGTTTGGTTTTCCGTTTACAACATATTGCAATGAAGTAATTTGTGGAAACTTCTCGTATAAATGGTCAAGAATCAATTCTCGATTTTCTTTATCGTCTTCAAAAAACTGAATTAAAACCATGATTTCGCCTGTAGAAACAGTACGAATCATAACAGTTCTTAATAATCCAGAATGTTCTCTCGGATTAAAAAACGCTAAATTATGTTCGTTTGCAAAAGCTCTTATTTCGTTACGAATGGCATTTGAAGGATCTTCTTGTAAATGACATTTGTTGATATCAAGAATTTTATCCCACATTTTCGGAATATGGAATCCTAAAGCATTTCTGTTTCCTAAATCTTCAGTGCTTCCAATTTCTTTTTCAGTTAACCAACGGCTATTTGAAAAAGAAAATTCCATTTTATTTCTATAAAAGAACTGTTTTTCAGAACCTAAAATATCTTCAAATTCTGGAAGTTCAATTTTTCCTATTCTTTGTAAGTGATTTTTAACCTCATTTTGTTTAAATGCAAGCTGCTGGCTGTATTTCATGTTTTGCCATTTGCAGCCTCCGCATACTCCAAAATGTTCGCAGATTGGCTCTACTCTATATTCAGATAATTCGTGAAATTTTACAGCTTTACCTTCGTAGTAAGCCTTTCTTTTTTTTAATGTCTGCACGTCCACAACATCTCCAGGTACCACATTCGGAATAAAGATTACTTTTCCGTCAGGTGCTTTGGCTACTGAAACGCCTTTTGCACCAGCATCAAGAACTTGAATTTGATGAAAGACAACTTTGTCTGTATTTTTTCTTCCCATAGCGCAAAAATAAGCCTTTGAAAACTTTTACAAATTTAATTTTTGAAAAAATTTAGAAATTCTTTAAAATATTAGTTTAATTGAGCATAAAAGTTAATTTTGTTTTTATTATTACCCCAACAAAAACAGCTATTAACCTGCGCTTATTCACCTCTTTTTATGAAGTTGTATCATAAACTTTCTCAAATCAGTTTTCTTAAAAAAAGTTATGCATTTAAATTCCTATTTGTCGCTTTTATAGGAATTCATATTCCCTTAATCGGAATTTTGTTTTTCGTTTTATTTTTTGAACATAGTATTTCTCCATCTTCAATTCTTATTTTTTCGCTAATTATGACATTGCTTGCAACAGCAATTACACTTTTAGTTTTAAACAGACTAATAAAACCTATCGCAACGGCATCAAAAGCATTAGATGAGTACAGAGATTCAAGAAAATTATCTGATTTGCCAACAGACTATACAGATGAAGCAGGACTGCTTTTGTGTAATATACAGGAATCTATTAATGAAGCGGAAAATTTTATTAATGAAAAACAGGATTTAATCTATATGCTTTCGCATGATTTGAGAAATTTTGCAGGAAATCCGCAAGGTTTGGCGCAGCTGATTATAAGTGAAAATCCATCAGAATCAGTTAAAAATCTAGCCGAATTGATCTGCGAATCGACTGATCTTCAATTTCGATATATTGAAAATTTTATCAAATTGCTTAAAGAACAAGATGAAGTGGTAAAAGTAAATCAGGAAGTTAAAACGGTTTTATTTCCTAATATCATTCCATTTATTAATGAACAAGTAGAACAGCGCTTGTTTGATAAAAACATAAAGCTGGCTTTGGCCGTAGAATGTAATGAAGCAAAATTAAAAATAGACGAGGGGCTTTTAATTCAGGTTCTGGTGAATCTGATAAGCAATGCGGTCAAGTTTTCTTATTTTGATAGTGAAATTAAAGTTAGGATCTTTTCAGAACATTCCAAATTGATAGTTACGGTACGAGACAAAGGAATGGGCTTTGATAAAAACCAAATTGAAGAGTTGTTTAAAAAGTTTACCAAAATGAGCCGTCTAGGAACCGCAAATGAAGGTTCTACGGGAATTGGATTGTATCTATGCAAGAAAATCATTGAAAGAAACAAAGGCGGATTGACTGCATCGAGCGAAGGAAAAAATAAAGGTGCCGAATTTAGGATTGAATTTGATATCTAAAAAAAATAAAAAGGGTTATTAAGATTTGTAAATGCTTAATAACCCTTTTTTGTTTTTCTTTTAGTATGTATTACCAAAGCTGATGAACCGAAGGTTTAATCAGATCGTTATAGATTTTATTCATTGCTACAATCTGTTCTGAGGCCACTTTTGGAGTATCATAAACCGATAAATTCGATAAAACATGTTCCGTTTTTGATGCGCCCGGAATAATACAGCTTACTTCATCAAAACTCAAAATCCATTGAAGCGCAATTGCTGCCAGATTTTTTGATTCAGGAAATAAAGCTTTTAATTCTTCAACAGTTTTTAAGCCTAATTCATAATCAATTCCAGAAAAAGTTTCGCCTTTATCAAACGCTTCTCCGTTACGATTAAAATTTCGGTGATCCTGAGGTTCAAAAGTAGTTTTTGAATTAAATTTACCTGTTAAAAGTCCGCTTGCTAAGGGAACTCTTGCAATGATTCCAATGTCTTTCTTTTTAGCTTCTGAGAAAAACAGCTCAGAAGGACGCTGGCGAAACAAATTGAAAATAATTTGAACTGTAGTTACATTCGAATATTCGATAGCTTTTAATGCTTCTTCAACCTTTTCGACACTTACGCCAAGATTAAGAATTTTTCCCTGATCTTTCAATCGGTCAAAGAGTTCAAAGATTTCTGGACGATAGTACACTTCTGTTGGAGGACAGTGTAATTGGATCAAATCAAGTGTTTCTAAACCTGTTCTTTTTAAGCTGTCTTCAACAAATTTTTGAAGCACTTTTGGAGTATATCCTTCATTAACATGTGGATTAATCTGGCGCCCGCATTTTGTGGCAACAAAAATTCGTTCAGAGCGAGAACGAACGACCCTTCCAACAGCAGTTTCGCTCAATCCGTTTTCGTAGACATCAGCTGTGTCAATAAAGTTTACGCCATTGTCAATAGCGGTATTCAATAGTTCGTCGGCAGTTTTATCATCAAAACCCGATCCCCATTTTCCACCAACCTGCCAAGTGCCAAGCGAAATTTCAGAGATATTAAAGTTTGTTTTTCCTAGTTTTCTGTAGTTCATTTTTTTCTTTTTAGTTACAAAGGTTCAGAGGTTCAGAGTTGCAAAGGTTTTTTTGGAAAGTTTAGAGGCTTTGTCCCTTTGCACCTCTGAACCTTTGTCTCTTTTTTAATCAAATAAATCCGAAGACAAATAACGGTCGCCTCGATCGCAGATCACGGCAACCACAACTCCAGATTCTAATTGTTCTGCTATTTTTAAGGCAACGGCAACAGAGCCTCCGCTGCTCATTCCTGCAAAAACGCCTTCTTCAAGAGCTAGTCTTTTGGTCATTGCACGAGCTTCTTCTTCGCTCACATCGATAACAGTATCTACTTTTGAAGCATCAAAAATTTTCGGTAAGTATTCTTTTGGCCATTTACGAATTCCAGGAATCTGCGAGCCATCGCTTGGCTGTGCGCCAATAATCTGTACGTTTGAATTCTTTTCTTTTAAATAAGTAGAAGTTCCAATAATGGTTCCAGTTGTTCCCATAGCAGAAACGAAATGTGTTACCGTTCCATCAGTATCATTCCATATTTCTGGTCCGGTTGTTTTGTAGTGCGCTTTCCAGTTATCATCATTGGCAAATTGATTCAGCATCAAATAACCGCCTTGTGCTACTTTTTTATCGGCATAATCTCTAGAACCAATAATTCCTTCGCTTGCAGGTGTAAGGATAACCGTAGCGCCATAAGCACGCATTGTTTGAGTACGTTCTTTGGTAGAATCTTCTGGTAAAACCAATTCGATTTCAATACCAAATAATTGAGCAATCATGGCTAAGGCAATTCCTGTATTTCCACTGGTTGCTTCAATCAATTTGTCTCCTTTTTTGATGTCGCCCCTTTCCAAAGCGGCAGCAATCATATTGTAAGCAGCCCTGTCTTTTACACTTCCTCCAGGATTATTTCCTTCCAGTTTCAGTAAAAGTTTTACATTTTTATTTTTAACTAGATTGACCGTTTCCATTAACGGAGTATTGCCAATTAGGTTTAATAATTTATGTGAATTCATTTTATTTTTTTTCTTTTATTTTAACTTCAGTAGTAGTGGTATTTAAGACAATAGAATCTTCTGGAATCGATTTGGTAATCCAGGCATTTCCTCCAACAACACTGTTTTTTCCAATTACTGTTTCTCCACCCAAAATGGTTGCATTGGCATAAATGCAGACATTGGCCTCAACTGTCGGGTGCCTTTTTGCATTTTTCATTTCCTTGCTTACGCTTAATGCACCGAGCGTAACACCTTGGTAAATTTTTACATGTTTTTTAATAACAGTTGTCTCACCAATTACGATACCTGTTGCGTGATCGATAAAAAATGGTGAAGCAATATCGGCTCCTGCGTGAATATCTGTACCTGTAATTCTATGCGCATATTCGCTCATTAAACGAGAAAAAAGCAATAAATCGAGATGGTATAATTCGTGGCTTAATCGGTAAATTGCGATGGCATAAAATCCAGGGTATCCCAGATAAACCTCGTCAATGCTATTTGAAGCGGGATCGTTCTCAAGAATATATTCGGCATCTTGATTTAGCTTTTCTAAAACTCCTGGAAGCTTTTCTAAAAAACGATCCCAAATAGATTCGCATAAATTTTGAGGCTTTTTACAAGCTAAAACCGCAATTTCTTTAAAGCGAAACTCTAGTTCGTCAATGCTTTCGTCAAGAGCCGCATTCGAATCAAAAAG
The DNA here is from genome assembly GCF_013388355.1 of Flavobacterium sp. LPB0248. Classification (GTDB taxonomy): domain Bacteria; phylum Bacteroidota; class Bacteroidia; order Flavobacteriales; family Flavobacteriaceae; genus Flavobacterium. The sequence continues at coordinate 825,714 of NZ_CP058246.1, read as the reverse complement.
CGTATAAAAAAGCTTTTCTGTAAAGTCTTCCGTTTTGGTTTTAATGCCGTAATTTATGTGAGAGTGGCTCTTTAAAGCTCTTATGTTTTGTATGATAGTGTCTTTTGTCACAATGGTAAAAATGAATGAATAATTTTGGAACGTTAAAAGTAAGGCGTTTTTTGGAAATAAAATCACGATTTAACGAAAGAAATTTTCTTTACAAAGTCTGATTTGTGATAAAAAGCAAATTCTAAACTGTTCTTATTTATGCAATTCTTAAGAAGTTAATTGCGTAAATTAGCTTTCAAAATATACTAAAATGAAAAATAAGCCAACATTTACAAGTGCAATTTCTGGACTTCCTTTTGATGAAAACGAGAAAATTTACGGAAGGGCAATACACGATCCTATTTTAGGATTGATTAAAAAAGAATATCCAGATTTTAGCGCCGAAGATTGTATTTCTATAAATGAATTAAATATCTATCGCCAAAAATATATATCAAATTATCTTTCTACTGAAATTGGGGCGCTTTCTGCAATGGAGAAAAACGTTATTTCTTCATTAAAAGAAGACAAATCAATTGTAAGTATTGTAGAAGAGGAAGAAGAAACTAGAAGCTTAGGACAAAAAGTGGCAGATAAAGTGGCTGATTTTGGAGGAAGCTGGACATTTATTATTTCGTTTGTGGTATTTATTTCGATTTGGATTATCTCAAATGTGTATATTTTTCTAAATAAAGGTTTTGATCCCTATCCGTTTATTCTTTTAAATTTAATATTGTCGTGTGTTGCAGCTTTGCAAGCACCAGTAATTATGATGAGTCAAAACCGTCAGGAAGAAAAAGACCGTAATCGTGCTAAAAAAGATTTTATGATCAATCTGAAATCGGAATTAGAGATTAGATTAATTCACGATAAAATTGATCATTTAATTATGCATCAGCAACAAGAATTAATCGAAATTCAAAAAGTGCAAATTGAAATGATGAATGATATTTTGGATCAGATTAAGAAATAAAAGGTTCTTGAAATTCCAAAAGGAGCAAAGCGACTTTTAGAAAATCTAAAATCTAAAAATAAAAGTGCTTCAGATAATATCCGCCAAGCATAAAAAATAGATTTATAATAGCCATTCTCCAGATTAGTTTTTTATAGTTTCTAGACTTGTCTAAAAAATGAAAGGCGATAAAAACGGAGAGTAAAAGGCAGGTGTAAATAGCTGGATACATTTTAAAAGCAGCCAAAAAATCACCTTGAAAAAGTAAGAATAGAGAACGCTGAAATCCACATCCTAAACAGTCATAACCAAACACGGTTTTGAACAGACAAGGAATCATGTATTTCTCTAAACTCATAGCAGATCTTTTTTGCAATTTTACTAAAAAAATATGACAAACGTTTAGGTAAGTATAGAAGCGCTATCTGAAAGTTTTATATTTTTGAAATCTTAAAATAAAGAAAGGATGAAAACTTTTAAAATTATAATAATGATTCTTGCGATTTCGGTTGCGTTATACGAACAGGTTTCGGAAGAGAAAAATATCTATATCATGATTGCTGCAATTGTAGTTTTCATGTTCGGAATGATGCAGCTGAGTGCAAAAACGCCAAGTAAAAATAACGATAAAGAAGAGTAGGATGTTGGCAAAAGGAGATAAAGTTTCGGTACTAGACGAAGCTATAAACGGAACAGTAGTTTCGGTTAAAAATAACGAGGTTTTGATTGAAACTGAGGACGGATTTATGATGACATTTTTAGTCAATGAATTGCTTAAAATTCAAGAAACCAGTAATTTAATGAATTCTATTAAAAGAATTGATTTAGATGAAATTTCAAAAGAGAAAACAGAACCAAAACCGAGAAGTTTTGTTAAAGAAAAGAAAGATAAGCGCGAAGTTGGCGTTCCAGAATTTGATTTGCATATCGAAAAATTGGTTCCAAATAAGCGCGGAATGTCGAACTATGATATTTTGACATTACAGACGGAAACGGCAAAAAGACATATCGAATTTGCGATAAGAAACCGCATTCCGAAAATCGTTTTTATTCATGGTGTTGGTGAAGGGATTTTGAAAGCTGAACTTGATTTTTTATTAGGACGTTATGACGGAATTGATTTCCAAGATGCCAATTATCAAAAGTATGGTCTTGGTGCTACCGAAGTTTATATAAGACAAAACAATAAATAAATTAGCTCTTTAAACGTATAAAAAGCTTGCTTGTAAAGCATAAAAAAAACGTCTGCTTTTTGATTCGATTTTGTTGTAAAATCATCTCAAAAAACAGACGTTTTTTTGTAAGAATTATTTCTGCTGATTTCTTTTTGGAAATCTACTTTTTTAGTTTGTTTTTGGTCTGGTAATTTTTCCAAGAACGAAACTGCTTCCCAATTTAAAGCTGCTCTTACCCTTCTCTAAAATTACATTTTTAAGTACTATTGTGTGCTCATAAATTTGTCCAGTTAAAGTAGTGGTTACTTCAATAATTCCACTTTCATTTGGCTTGCCGAGTTGCCCTGTCCAAGTTTCTTCAATTGCAGGTGCTGTTGGCTGTAATTTGGCACAAACAAAAGCTGGTGTTATAGATCCGGTTCCTTCTTTTGCAGTTTTATAAAATACTTTATTCTGTGTTGCTGTTATTAAACTTGTACGAGGCTGACCTAGAGTAATGGGTTCTGCAAACAATGTTGGATCTATATCGTCAATAGATAAATAAAACGTATTATTGTAATTGTAAACTCTAGCAACTTCATCGCACTCATAAGCAGAACCATTCGGATTGGTTTTGAAAGTCAGATTGGCAGGAGTTATATTAGTATTGTAAGTTCCAAATTTAAATTCTGCTTCTGTTTGGTTTCCTGCTGGTTTGGCAAAGGTGATATTTCTAAAAATAATACTATGTTCATAACCTTTTATTCTAGTGCTTCCATCAGTTGCGTTTGTATCTACTAACTGAGTGGTTACAATTTCAATTAGACCGTCAATTCCAAGCCATTCTTCGGTTACTTTTGGAGTACTTGGCGGAATCGTACCGCAGATATTGTCTTTTGCAACAGCTCCGTCATAAGCTCTATAAACTACTCGATATGAGCCTTTACCTTTTGAATCTATGGTGTATGTTATGGTGCCATTGTCATTGATAATTGCTCCTTCTGGCATTTGAAGTAAAAGCGCTTCTTGAGGTTTTAATTTATAAATCAAGGTGTTTGTTAACGGATCGCAGGCTTGAGATTCCTTAATGTCTGCAAAATCTATTTTGTCTACGGTCAAATCTCCATCATCGCATCCGTTTAAGAATAGGGCAAATAATAGGAGGGCAGCATATTTTTTCATCGTAAAATTTATTTGGGTCAAAAATAGTGAAAAAATTGCCAAATGATATTTAAGATTTGACAATTGATATTTCTTAACTTTGCAGCAATGAAAAAAGTATATCTAGATAATGCCTCAACAACAGCCATGCGTCCTGAAGTAATTCAGGAAATGACAAGGATTATGCTTGAGGATTATGGAAATCCGTCGTCTACACATAGTTTTGGACGAAACGCTAAAACCATCTTGGAGCTTTCAAGAAAAAGCATTGCCAAGCATCTCAATTGCACTGCTCAAGAAATCATTTTTACTTCTGGCGGAACGGAAGCTGACAACTGGATTCTGCGTTCTGCTGTTGAAGATTTAAAAGTAGAAAGAATCATTACTTCAAAAATTGAGCATCATGCTGTTTTGCATACCGTTTGGGTGCTTCAGGAAGAATATAATGTTCAAGTTGATTACGTTAATGTAAGTGCAGATGGCAGTTTAGATTTAACGCATTTGTCTAATTTATTGACCGAAGAAAAAAAGACTTTAGTTAGTTTAATGCATGTCAATAACGAAACGGGAACAATTTTAGACCTAGATCGTGTTGGTCTGATTTGCAAGCAATATAATGCTTTGTTTCATTCAGACACAGTTCAATCTGTTGGAAAAACCGAAATTGACCTGCAAAAGACTCCTGTTGACTTTATTTTGGCTAGTGCACATAAGTTTCATGGGCCAAAAGGAATTGGATTTGCTTTTATCAGAAAAAATTCTGGTTTACAGCCGTTGCTTTTTGGAGGTGAACAAGAAAAAGGGCTCCGTGCAGGAACAGAAGCCGTACATCAGATTGCGGGAATGGCAAAAGCGTTGTCTATTTCATACGAAAAACTAAATGAAGAAAGAGCTTATATCTTGGGAATAAAAAACTATTTGATTGAGCAGTTAGAAATTCATTTTCCAGATTTTAGAATCAACGGAAAGAAAGATGATTTTTATAACATCATCAATATTATTCTGCCGTTTTCATCAGACAAAACTTCAATGCTGCTTTTTAGTTTAGATATGAAAGGAATCGCGGTTTCTAGAGGAAGTGCCTGTCAATCTGGAAGTATAAAACCTTCGCATGTTTTAAATGAAATGCTTTCGGAGGCTGATTTAAAATTACCAAATCTCCGAATTTCATTTAGTCATTATAACACCAAAGAAGATATCGATTGGCTTATTGAGAGTTTGAAAACGGTCTAAGTTGCTAAGCTATTAAGATTCTGAGATTCTAAGTTTTTAAACGCGGAATACGCAATCCCGATAGCTATCGGGAACGCAAAGGTCGCTAAGATTTTTTAAGAGCTATTAAAATAAAAAAGTTCGCAAAGCTTGTTTTGACAAAGCTTTGCGAACTTTTTTAAGTCTATTTATATTCTCAATAAAAGCTTCTTTACGTACTTTGCGGTAAAACTATACTCAAAGTATTTCAAAAACCTGAAACCTGAAACTTGAAACAAAAAAAAACTATTTACGAATTACTTTTACTTGCGAATCTTTAGTCAATTTGATAATGGTTGAAGATTTTCCGTTGACTTTGTCTTGGTTTAACTTTACAACATAATCAACGCCGTTGATAATTTCAGGGCTGATGTCTTTGAAACTTTGAGGTGTTGGCTGTCCAGAAATATTAGCTGAAGTAGAAACTAAAGGTTTTTTCATTCTTTCCATCAATTTGTAGCAAAAAGGTTCTTTTACCATTCTAACTCCAAGAGATTTGTCGGCTGCAATGATGTTTGGCGCAACGTTTCTGGCGTCGTCTAAAATTAAAGTAGTTGGCTTTTCAGATAAATCCATAATTTGCCATGCAACTTCAGGAATGTCTTTAAAAACATTGTACATCATTTTTTCGCTATTCATTAAAACAATCATGCTTTGTGTTTCTGCACGTTGTTTTAATTTGTAAATTTTAGCAACAGCCTCTGCATTTGTGGCATCACAGCCAATTCCCCAAACGGTATCAGTTGGGTACAAGATTATGCCTCCGTTTTTAATTACCTCGTATGCGTTGATGATTTCCTCGTTCATTTTACAAATTATAATTTACTTTATTAAGGTTGCAAAGTTATAAATTTTACTTGTAAAAGCTTTTTAGAGTTTGAAAATAGAAGTATTTTAAGTCTTTGGTTCTATTTTCTGCAAAGAGATTATTTATGATTTTACAGTAGAAGATTTTAATTTAACCTTCGCCAATTCCATCAAAGGATGTTCAATATATTTGAATGTTAGCTGGCTGATAAAAATTAACGGAAAAATTGATAAAGAAATGATCGACCAAAATTCTAACTCAGTTAAATCTTTTGCTTGTTCAAATCCGATGACAAAATAAAAAAGGATGAATAATAAAATGCCGTGCAGTAAATAAATGCTATAGGTGATTTGTCCAAATTTGCGTGAAAAAGTGCTTGACAGAAGCCCAAAAAAGCTATTTCCAGAAGCAATTATGATAAAGACAATTGTAGTGATGATGATTGGAATAGGCTTTCTTCCGCTATTGAAGAAATAAATAGAACATGCAATTAATAAAACAGCTAGAAAAGCGTATTTTTTCTGTTTTAAAACGGCTCCCAATTTATTTTTGCTAATTACTAAAGCCGCAATAATACCTCCAAGAAAAGGGAAGAAGTGTCGTAATGAAGATTCATTAATAATCATTATAACAGCTGCAGTCGAGATAAATAGCAATAATGTCTTGTAGTTTACTTTAAGCTTAAAAAACAACGCAATAAGAGGCAATAAAAAGTAGAAAGCCCACTCGTACGGAAGCGTCCAAGTTACTCCAGCATTAAATAAAAAACTGTCTTCTAGTCCGTTAATGCTTAATCCCTTTCTTATGTTGAAAAGTATCCATGAAAGCAAATGCAACAAGTTTTCAAAGAAGGGAATTCTTGATTTGAAATTGGTTAAATAACCTGCGATAAAGAATATAATTCCAACAGAAAAAAGATACATCGGGAAAAGTCTATACAGGCGAGCATTGATATAAGCCGACCAATCGATTTGTTTGTTTTTGCTGTTGATTAATTTTAGAGTAAATAAGAAAGCGGTGATTACAAAGAAAAAAGCAACCGTAGTCTGTCCAAAGTGATTGAATAAATTTGATTTTGGTTCTTCCCATTCCCCATTTTGAAGAAAAAAACGCCAGATGTAACTGTGATGAAGGAAAACAAAAAATGCTAAATAACCTCTTAAGCCATCAATTTCTGGATAACGCACTTCTTGTACATCTAATTTTACTACTCTATTGGTAATAATTACTGAAAAAATAAGAGCAACTAAGATGAGGAAAAAACAAAGCAAGAAGGTTAATGTCATTTTTTGAGAGGATAGCTTTTTATTGAGATGTTTTTTAACAGATTTTTAATATTTGGGCAAAAATAGAAAACATTTTCAAATGCAAAAATATTAGGGTTAAAATTATCCTAAACAAAATATGAATCCTTACAAGCCTAAAATGATTTTTATTTGCAATTAAGAAGAAGGACTTTCTTGAAAAACAACGCGATTTGTCCAGTCTTTTAAAGTGTACTGGCTTAAAATAGAATCTGGAATTTTCTCGTATTCATTTTCAAAAAAGGCTATAGGTATAACTGGATTTTTTTCGTCAATAATTAAAATATTATTTGGATTGTAAAAATCGTAGTTTTTAATATCTGTATTTGTTGTTATAAGTTTCTTCTCTAAACCTAAACTTTCAAAAACCCTAAACGTAAGTCCGATTTGACCAAGTCGATTAATGTCTAAAAGCACTTTCGAACGATTGATATAATCATTTACTTCACTCAAAGGCATATGACTTTTTATATAAGTAATATTTTCATCATTGTCTTTTTGCTTTTTATCGTAAACAATGAATTTAAATTTGGAATGTTGCGAGGCCAAATTGGCTGCAATTCTTTTTAATATCGGTAGTCTTTTGTCAATTGAACTAATATTGAAAACATCATATTCAAATTGATTATTAGGGATTGCATTTTCTGAATTATAAATCCAATTTGGCGCAAATTTTAAATTGAATTTTTCGCAGTCTTCTTTTTCAAATGAGAAAACTTCATCAAAACAATGAAGGACACGTTTGATTTTTGGACATCGATAAATATTGTCATTAAAAAAACCGATTGATTTTTTAGTGTAATTTTTAAATTCTAAAATGCTTTCAGGAGTTATAAAGTCTCCTTTTATGGTTAAAATTACATCTTGAATCTGATCGTTTTTCTTTAATTCATTGATAATTTCTTTTCCGTAGTGCTGATGCTTTAAATTTGTTTTGAAGAACGCTTTTAATACAAGATTATACGCTTTATGAAATACAGAAGGATATTTATATTTGAAAGTATTAAAATCGATATGGCGCACAATATGTCCTTGTTTTTCTAAGTCTGCCGCTATATGTTTGTTAAGTCCCCAGTTGTCTAAACTTATAAGAGTAATATGCATTATCTACGAAATAGTTTTTATTAGTTGGTAAAACTAGCTAAATTTGCTGAAACAATTTTTATGATTTTAAGATTAAATCGCGGATATGAAAAATTTGAAAATATTCTTCTGGAATATATTCGTTTTTTCGATACAAAAGGAGAGGACTTTGTAATTGGCCAGCGCAATCAGATAAAACTTTTTGATTTAGACGATAAAAAAATAAATATAAAATCGTTTAAAGTTCCGCACTTTATCAATAAAATCGCTTATAAATACTTTAGAAAATCAAAAGCAAAACGCTCTTTTGAGTTTGCAAACAAATTGTTAGAATTAGGTGTAGGAACTCCAAAACCTATTGCATTTGCCGAATTTTCATCACTACTAGGTTTAGAAAAAAGCTTTTACGTAAGTGAGCAATTACAATGTGATCTTACTTATAGAGAATTGGTAGAAATACCAGATTTTCCAGACCGTGAAAACATCTTAAGACAGTTTACTAAATTTAGTTTCGATCTTCATGAAAAAGGAATTGAGTTTTTAGATCATTCTCCAGGAAATACTTTAATTAAAAAGAATGCCAGCGGAAATTATGATTTCTTTCTGGTGGATTTGAACAGAATGGAATTTCACAATTCTATGTCTTTTGAAATGCGTATGAAAAACTTGTGCCGTTTAACACCGTTGAAAGAAATGGTTGCGACAATGAGCAATGAATATGCGAAATATTACAAAGAAGCATCTGAAGAGAAAATTTTTGAGACTTTATGGAAATATACTTCAGATTTTCAAGAGAAGTTTTATAGAAAAAAACGCCTAAAAAAGAAGCTTAAATTCTGGAAGAAGTAATTTTTCTTAATTCTTTATAGCGAATATAAACGCTGTAGGCATTCAAATAACATATAATTACACCCTTACTGCCATCCAAAAAGCCAAAACGGATTATAAACTGATACAAGAAAGTATATAAAGGGTGGAGAAGTTGCATTAAGAAATAAGACTTTTTTCCTTTAGCTAATTTTTCATTGGCTTTAAGAATGCCATAATTATACATTTTTGATTTATAATCTTCATAAGAAGAATAAGAAAAATGTATGATTTTGTATCTTAAAGAAGCAATTTTTCCGTCGACAATTAATTTTTCGTGAACGGTTCTTTCCTCATTGTATCGGCATTTCGATTTGTTAAAAAGCCTGAAAATCTTGTCAGTCTGCCAGCCACTGAAATTCAGTCGGCTATTTTTAAACATAAAAATACGATAGATAAAGTAAGCACTTGCCACATTTTCAGAATTAATTGCTGTAACGATTTCAGATTTTAATTCAGATGTTAGTCTTTCATCTGCGTCAATAAATAAAACCCATGAATTTTTGGCTTGGTCTAAGGCAAAATTTCGCTGTGCAGTATAATCAACAAAATGGTTCTGAATTAATTTTACATTGGCAAAAGATTCAACAATGCTAACTGTTTTATCGGTGCTATAGGAATCAACAACAATGATTTCATCAGCAAAATCAATATCTTCAAGAAGCGATTTTATATGCTGTTCTTCATTAAGCGTAATAATCAGAACTGATAATTTCTGCTTTTCACTATTCATTGGAGATTCTTTTTACTTTTTTCAATTTTTATATTCTTGAAAATAAGTCTCTAGCTTTTGAAGCATTAATTCCAACGGATATTCCGCATAATATTCAAAAGTATGTTCTTTTATGTATTGCTCTGTATGCTTTTCGTAGATTTCAGGTTTTAAGTCTTTTAAATGGATAGAAGCATTTTTCGCTTCATTTTCAAAAAGTTGCCAAGTTTCTTTTCTAACAGAAGGAGTGAAGATAGAAAAGGTTGGAATTTCAAGTGCTTTTGCCATATTTACAGCGCCACCTTCGTTTCCTATCAGCATTTCGCATTGAGAAAGGATTGCTAAAAACTGACGTAAATCAGTAGCGTATAAATCAAAAATAATATGCTTTTTTGTCTCTTCAGAACAATGATTATATACTTCTAACGCTTGCTCTTTCTGGTTTGGAATATAATTAAAGAGGATAGTAGCGTTTGTTTTAGCTACAGTAAAATCGATAATTTTTGCCATTCCGTCAAGCGGATAGGTTTTGTAATGCTCACTTCCTAAAATTCCAAACATGATCAATGGTTTTTCAGGATCTACATTATAGCTTTTTAAAATATTTTTTGCTTCGGTAATCTCAGATTCTTTTAAAAAGATTTTCGGTTTTACATTTGTTATCTTTTCTGAGAAAAAAGGTTTAAGTAATAATAGTCTGTTTTCAATCGCCAGACCAAATTCTGATTTTATAGCATCAAAACGCTCATAGCTATAATTGTAAAATATATTAGAATACCATTTATGGTAAGAAACTTTATATTTTGCGCCAGAGAAAAATGTGATTAGGCTAGTTCCTAATTTACTGTAGACATCTATTACAGCATCGTATTTTTTTCTTCGCATCTCAAAAATGAACTTAATAAACCCAAAAGTCGATTTTCTGATTTTATTAGTCACTGGTATAATGTTATCAATATTCGGATTTTCTATAAGAACATCAATCGAATTAGGATAACACATATAGTCAATTGTTGAGTCAGGAAACTTGGCTTTAAGATTGTTGCATATAATTGTACTTGTTAAGACGTCTCCGATTCTTTTTTGCTGAATGACTAATATTCTCATTTGGGTATTTGTTCAATTAGAAGGCTAAAGTACAAACTATTTTATGAAGTGTACAAGTGATGGTATTAATAAGATTAAACTAAATTAAAAAGTTATATTTTTGTGCTCAACAAATTAAAATGAACAATGGGAATTAGCGGTTTGGTTATTACTTTCAATGAAGAAAAAAACATTGGAAAATGTATAGATGCCTTATTTAAAGTTTGTGACGAAGTTATTATTGTAGATTCTTTTAGTAAAGATCGCACGGTAGAAATAGCTCAAGAAAAAGGAGCACAAGTTATTCAGCAGGCATTTTTAGGAGACGGTCCGCAGCGTACTCACGGATTGCCCTTTTGTAAAAACGACTGGATTTTAAATCTTGATGCCGATGAGTTTCTAGATAAAGATGCTGAAGAATTTATTCTAAAGAAAAAGTATTTAGAAGGAAATTATGATGCTATGAGTTTCAGGGTAAAAAACTTTTTAGCAGATAAATTAATTGATTTCTCAGGATGGTATCCAGATCATAAAGTTCGTTTTTTTAATAAGCAAACAGCTCATCCTTCAGATTCTAAAGTGCATCAGAAAATTGTTGCTCAGAATGAGAAAAAAGTTGCTGTACATATTCTGCACTACGGATGGGATTCTTTAGATCAGATTATTGCTAAAAAGAACCAATATTCTGGATGGCACGCACAGCAATTATATGATCAAGGCAAACGAATTGGTGCTTTTAAACCTGTCCTTAACGGAACTGTAGCTTTTGTACGTTGCTATTTCTTCAAGAAAGGAATCTTCAACGGCCTTGACGGATTATCAATCGCAATGATTCAGGCGTTTTTCTCATATATGAAATATGCTAAGCTTATAAAACTTCAAAAAGCAAAAAAAGATAATTAGAAACTAAGCTTATTGTCAACTACTCTTTCATTAAAGTTTTGAATATAAGCTTTCAAAAAATTTGAAATTTCTATTGTCTTGAGTGTATTTTGAGTTTGTAAATTGTTTTTTAACAAAGGGTCTTTTTTCCAATTGTATAGTCCAATAACTTGATTGTTTGCAAAGGCTAGATAATAGTCGTTTTGAACACAATGATAAATTCCCTGCAAATAGAAGACGGCAAAATTTTGATTGCTTTTAAAGCTCTTTCCAAAAGAAATTAAATCTGTTTTTATGCCTAGATAGGCTATTATACTAGGCATAATATCGATTTGTTGAAAGTTCTTTTCGTCTACACCAGAAAAATTTGGATTGCTTGGGTCAAAAAATAAAATTGGAATATGAAATTTGCCAATTATAGTTTTGTCTATTTCTGATTCTCCGCTAGAGGAAGTATGATCGGCAGAAATAACAAACAAGGTGTTGTTATACCATTTTTGCTTTTTAGCATTTTCAAAAAAACGTTTCAGAGAATAATCGGTATACGCAATACTTTCGTGTACAACTGTTGTTCCTTTTGGGAATTTGTCTTTATATCTTTCTGGTATCTTGTATGGATTATGAGAAGAAATGGTAAAGATAGTGCTAAAGAAAGGTTCTCTAAAACTAGATAATTTTCCCGCAAAAAACTGTAAAAATTCTTCATCAAAAATTCCCCATTTTCCGTCAAAAGCTTCGGGGCCGATGTATTCGTCTTTGCCATAGTATTTTTCAAATCCTGCTGCCTTTGCATATTGATCAAAATTTTGACTTCCGTTAAAGGCACCATGGAAAAAAGAAGTAATGTATCCTTCCTTTATAAGAATTGTGGGCAGACTATTTGTTTTGTCCAAAGAATAGCTAGAAATGATAAAAGAGTTGTTCATTAAACTAGGTATGCTTGAAATAATTGATGGAACAGCATCGATAGAGACTTTTCCATTGGCAAATCCATTTTTAAAGTAATAAGATTTTGTTATCAGCGAGTCTAAAAAAGGAGTTTGTTTTATACCGATATTTTCATGACCAAAACTTTCTAAAATAATAATTACGACATTTTTTTTGCTTGTTGTTTGAGCTTTTTCAAAAGACAAGATTGGTTTGTATATTGAATCAAGATCTTTTTTATCAAAATAATTGACTTTCTCTATATCTTCTTTTTGAGCTATTGTTTTTAATATACAGAAAGGAGTATTTAAAATAAGCGGAGCGTTATTCAGAGAGCTGTATTTGGCTGCGTCTACAATTCTAAGGGGTTTCTTTTGGAATCCGCCGCGCCCAACGATTAGCAATAGGAAAACTGAGGTTAAAAAATAAAAAGATTGTTTTAGGAATTTTTCTTTTGTGAAACTTTTTATTTCGTTTTTGTTTTTAAAATTAGGTATCGATTTCCAAAAAAAGATGCTTAAGATAATGAACAGTAAAAGGATGTACCAAAATTCTTTTGCAAAAGAAAAAAATAAACCTAAGGCTTCTTTTTCCATTCCTTTTGCAGTAATCATGTTAAAAGTGCTTCTTCTTCCTGTGAATCGGAAATATATAACATCAATAAGATTTGCAGCGATAAACAAAAGATTGATTATAAAGAAAGAAACTTTTAATACACTTTGATACGTTTGACGGTACTTGAAATTTCCGGGAATTGCATGTGCTATTAAAAAAATGAAAGTTACATATGAAATAGCTGACAGATCAAACAAAACGCTTCCTAAAATATTTTGAGCAGTTATATGATCAAAGTATTTAGTGTTTAAAACATAAAAAAAGATATTGCAAATTTGATAGATAAAAAAAATTAAAAAATATCTATAGAGAAATAATTTTAAGCTTGATGTGTAATTTTTCATTAATAGGCATATAAAAAGTCTTCTTGTTTAGAAGTCATTTAAAATGCGAAATTATAATAATTTTCTTTCTTTTTGTTATTTGTAAGATTTTTATTTTATTATTTGTAGTGTGTATAAAAAAAGGGCGGTAAAGACCGCCCTAATATATCAAGATTTTTATATCAATTATACCGCAACATCGTATTCACGAAGCGCATTGTTTAAAGAAGTTTTTAAATCTGTAGATGGTTTACGAGTTCCAATGATTAATGCACAAGGAACTTGAAATTCTCCAGCAGCAAATTTCTTAGTATAGCTTCCTGGGATAACCACAGAACGAGCTGGTACATATCCTTTCATTTCAACTGGTTCATCACCTGTAACATCAATAATTTTTGTAGATGCTGTTAAACATACGTTAGCTCCAAGAACTGCTTCTTTACCAACGTGAACACCTTCAACAACAATACAACGAGAACCAATAAAAGCGCCGTCTTCAATAATTACTGGAGCTGCTTGCAATGGCTCAAGAACACCACCAATACCAACACCACCGCTTAAGTGTACATTTTTACCAATTTGAGCACAGCTTCCTACAGTTGCCCAAGTATCAACCATTGTTCCTTCGTCAACATAAGCACCAATGTTTACGTAACTTGGCATTAAAATTACACCGCTTGAGATGTAAGCTCCGTAACGCGCAACGGCATTTGGTACCACACGAATTCCTTTTTCAGCATAATTTCTTTTTAGCAACATTTTATCATGGTATTCAAAAATACCAGATTCCCATGTTTCCATTTTCTGAATCGGGAAATACATTACAACTGCCTTCTTAACCCATTCGTTTACTTGCCATTTGTCACCAACTGGTTCAGCAACACGTAATTTTCCAGCGTCTACCAATTCGATCACTTCTCTAATGGCATCAGTAGTTGTAGTTTCTTGCAATAAAGCTCTGTTTTCCCAAGCTTGTTCAATTATAGTCTGTAAAGAATTCATACGTTTAATTTTTTGCCAAAGATAAGGTATTTGTAGAAATGCAAAAAAGCAAAACAGCTTGAAAATGTTACAGATTTAACTTTTTGTTTCTTATTTGTATGGTTAATGAAGCGAGGTGTGCTTTCGATTGATATTGCTACCACTAAAAGTTTTTTTTATATCAAAATATGACAAAAGTCAGGATTTCTGCTTTTTCTTCGCTTTAATTTCGCAGTGTTGATCAACATTCCATTCCATAAATAATCATATAAGCAGTAAAATATGAATCAAGAAAATCACCTTCAAAACAGAGTAATTATAGACAAAGAAGTAAGCTGGGATAAAACTCAGGTTATTATGAGTAAAACAAATGCATACGGAATAATCGAATACGCCAACGAAGTATTTGTAGATGTTTGCGGTTACGAAGACTATGAATTAATGGGACAACCTCATAATATCATACGTCACCCTGATATGCCTAAAGTTATTTTTAAAGTGCTTTGGGAAAATCTTAAAAACGGAAAAAACTTTCACGCTATTGTAAAAAACCTTGCAAAGTCTGGAAGATACTATTGGGTAATTACAGATTTTGAAATTGCCCGCGATGAAAACGACGTTATTGTAAATTTTTTTGGTAGAAGACAGGCTGTACCACAAGAAGTAATTGCATTGCATATTGAACCTTTGTATAAAAAGTTGTTACAGATCGAAGCAGCAAGTGGAGTAGAATTTAGCGAAAAGTACTTAATTGGATTCTTGGAAGAGAAAAAAAGAACTTACGTTGAATATATTAAGGAGCTGATTTACGAACATGAAAAATCACAATCTAAGTTTGCTAATTATTCTGAAGAAGAGGATGCAGGAGAAGAGGAAGAGCATAGAGGCTTTTTTAGCCGATTGTTTGGAAGATAAATTGAGTTATTTTTTAGGTTTGAATATTTGGATAAAAGTCCGTCTTGAAATTTTCAAGGCGGATTTTTTTATCGAAAGAAATATTGAAAAAGTTTATTTTCAGTGAAATGGAAAATTAGAAAAATATTTTGAACTAAATTTGCTGAAAATTTTAGACATGCCAAGAATCCTTTCGATAGATTACGGACAAAAACGCACAGGAATTGCAGTTACAGACGAAATGCAGATTATTGCTTCAGGCTTAACAACGATTCCGACTCATACTTTGATTGACTTTTTGAAAGACTATTTTGCTAAAGAAAAAGTCGAAGCAGTTTTGATTGGCGAACCAAAACAAATGAACGGTCTTCCGTCTGAAAGTGCTTCTGTGATTAACGGATTTGTAACTCACTTTTCGAATATCTTTCCAGACATGAAAGTAATTCGTGTTGATGAGCGTTTTACCTCTAAAATGGCATTTCAAACAATGATTGACAGTGGTTTAAATAAAAAGCAACGTCAGAATAAAGGTTTGATAGACGAAATTTCTGCCACAATTCTGCTTCAAGATTATCTTTCCGCAAAAAAATAGCACTGTTCGTCGTATTTTTTATTTATAATTTAATGGTTTTTAGAAAATCCTAACTTTTATCATCTAAAAATTAGTTTTTTTTTGCAATTAAAAAAGTACCTTTGCACTTTAAATAAAAATACTGTTATGCCTGACGAAACCATACGTTCAAATAGTGATGTAGTACTCATTGGCGCTGGAATAATGAGTGCCACTCTCGGAGTAATTTTGAAAGAATTACAACCAGATATAAAAATTGAAATTTACGAAAGATTAGATGTTGCCGCAGCAGAAAGCTCTGATGCTTGGAATAATGCAGGAACGGGACACTCGGCTTTTTGTGAACTAAATTATACTCCAGAAAAGGCAGACGGCAGTATCGATCCTAAAAAAGCAATTAGCATTGCAGAATCATTTGAGATTTCTCGCCAGTTTTGGTCTTACTTAGTGCAGCAAAACAAAGTGCCTTCTCCGGATAATTTTATTAAAAGTGTGCCTCATATGAGTTTTGTGTGGGGAGATAAAAATGTAGATTATTTAAAAAAGAGATTTGAAGCGCTTCAAAGCAACCCAATCTTTGCCGACATGACTTTCAGTACCGATTTTGAGCAACTTCAAAAATGGATGCCATTGGTAATGGAAGGTAGAAATGCTGATGAAAAATTAGCAGCAACACATATGGAAATTGGTACCGATGTTAATTTTGGTGCTTTAACAAGAAGTATGTTCAACTACTTAGAAAAATTAGACGGTGTTTCTTTGTTTTTTAATCACGAAGTTAAAAAATTAAGACAGCGTGAAGATAAATCTTGGAGAATTAAGATTAAAGATTTGTCAACAGGAAAGACTCGTAAGGCTTATACTAAATTTGTATTTATTGGTGCAGGAGGAGGATCTCTTCCTTTATTAGAAAAAGCAAACGTGCCAGAAGGAAACGGATACGGTGGTTTTCCTGTAAGCGGACAATGGCTAAAATGTACCAACCCAGAAGTAATTGCAAAACATCAGGCAAAAGTATACGGAAAAGCAAGTGTTGGAGCTCCTCCAATGTCTGTTCCGCATATCGATACTCGTGTAATTGATGGAGAGAAAGCGCTTCTTTTTGGTCCATTTGCAGGATTTTCAACTCGTTTCCTTAAAAATGGTTCTTATTTAGATTTGCCTATGTCTATTAAGTCTAACAACTTAATTCCTATGTTGGCTGCTGGATATCATAATATTCCTTTAACGAAATATTTGATTGAACAGGTACGCCAGTCTCCAAAAGACAGAATGAAAGCTTTACGTGAATATCTTCCAACAGCACGTTCTAAAGATTGGAAATTGGAAAAAGCAGGACAGCGTGTTCAGGTTATCAAAAAAGATGAAAAAGAAGGCGGAGTTTTAGAATTTGGTACAGAAGTAATCAATACACACGACGGAAGTTTAGCGGTTTTATTAGGTGCTTCTCCTGGAGCTTCTACAGCAGTGGCAATTATGGTGGATTTGATTAGCAGATGTTTTACACATCAAATTAAAACGCCAGAGTGGCAAGCAAAATTAAAAACAATGATTCCTTCTTACGGTCAGACTTTAAATGATAAGCCAGAACTTTTAGAACAGCTTAGAAAACAAACGGCAGAAGTTTTAAAATTAAATTAAGCTTCTCATATTTCAATATAAAAAAAACAAATCCAGATGAATTAATCTGGATTTGTTGCTTTTAAGTCGGTTGTGTTTTTTAGAATCTTTTCTGCCAGATTGCTCATCCAGATTAATTGTTCAATAACCATCTGTGCTTCCTGCATCTTGGCTTGACGCGTTTCTTTGTCTAAATCATCATCTTCGGCCAAACGTGTGAAATGCCTACGCTTTAATTCTTCAAATTGTAAAGTCACATCTTCTTTTTCGAAAAAAGTATCTTGTATGACAACTTCATTTCTTAAAACAGAAATCGAATGATCTAGATTGGCTAGAATAGTTTTGATAATGTAATTGAAAGAATCAGATGCAGATGTTGTTTGGTGTGACTGAATATACGTTGATAGTGATGCCAAAGCAGATAATAACGAGTGATTTAAAACTACTAGTTTGTTTACTAAAGGCATTGTTTTTTGTTTCGATTTAGGTTCCTGCATCATACGCTGAAAAGAAGTCATTAAATTTCCTATTTCAACAAAGGCATTTTTTCTCGCTAAACGATATGAAGTTGGAACTTCTCCTTTTTTATTATAAAAGTCTGCAATTTCTTTTAAGTAATTTCTATTGGCACGAATGGTATTCTCAATATGGATGGGCGTATTGATGAATTCCCAAGCAGGCCATAAAAATTGATTAGCAATAAAAGCTAAAGTTGCGCCTGCGAGCGTATCTAATATTCTGTATTGAATAACTTCATTGATGTCTGGAGTTAAAATTCCGTAGATAAAAACGACATACATTGTAACAAATGTCGCGCTAATCTTGTAATTGATTTGGGTAAATGAAATCCCAAGTAACATACATACAATAGAGAAAATACTTAGTGCAACGTGGTTCTGAATGACAGATACAATTCCGAAAGCTATAATTCCCCCCAAAACAGTACCGAACATTCTATTATAGGATCTCTCTTTGGTTAAACCATAACCAGGGCGCATGATTACGACAATAGTAAGAAGGATCCAATACACATTTTGAAACGGCAGAACCTGTCCAAGAAAAAAACCAATCAAAATAGTGATTGTTAATCGTATCGAATGCCTAAAAATTGAAGAAGAATAACTTAAATTCTCAGTTAAAGTTCGCAGTGGATAATACTGCGGTGTTAAGAATTTTTCAAGCTCTTTATCTTGATCTTTCAGTTTATAGGACTGCATTGCTAAAGAAAGCGCGCGCTGAATAGTTTTGATTTTTCCAACCTGATTTTTAGCATATTTCAGCATATTGGTCAGCATTAAAACACCTTCTGCAGCTTCTTCTTTTCCTAATGTTTTTTCATAATCAAAAATGGCAAATTCCAGTGCATCCAATTCATTTTTTAAATCGTGCTTATCAACATAAACACTAATATGATTGACATTTTTCGAAAGTTTTTTGAGGGTTGAAGCTAATTTATAAGCCACATTTTGATACGTTCTTAAAACATCAGGATGTTTGGCAAATTTTTCATGAAGTTTGCTGTGGTCAAAAGAAGTGTATAGCGCCAATTCTTGAATTTCGACTAAAGTAATAAAAACCAAAAGCATTTTTCGGTTTTGGCTCGTAGTTCCAGATGCATTTTGGTTTCCAATCAGCATCTTTCTTAAATCTTCGTGAATAAGATTCAATTCGACTTGTACAGCAAGCTGCTTCTCGATAATAGCTGTTCTGTTAGCCTCGGGACTCCACAAATCACCTCTTAATTTGAGATATTTTGCAGTGAGTTTTATTCCTTCGGCAATTTGTAATTCTACATATTTATAAGGCTGAACAAAATGAAAAACAAGAGATACTATTAAATAGAGAATTCCTCCAATGAAAATAAAACCAGAGTATTCAAAAGCTTCCCAGCCTTCATGCAAATGCCCAAATGATAGAGAAATTGATAATAAAGCAGAGAAAGAAATCAATGTGGCTCGCTGTCCGTAAACCGAAATCATGGAACATAAAAACAAAAGAAAACCTAAAAATATGTAGAAAAGTAAAGGAAATGGATAAATTAGATTTACTAGAAGATTAACCCCAGAAACAATAAAAGAGGCTGCTATTAATCCTTTTACTTTATGGCCAAGAGAACTAGGAATATCGCTGGGATAAGTATAAAAAGCACCAAGCGCAATTGTAAACCCAATTTCAAAATGACCGAGAAAATTTAAAACTAAAACAGGAACAACAGAAGCAATAGTTACTTTAGAGGCGTTGAGGAAGGAAGTGCTGTTAGTAAATTTCGAAATCTTATCAATCATAAAAAGAGGTTTACTAACAAAGGTAAGAATTGTAGTAGTGATTTTGGCATAATTATGGATGAGATTTTTAGGATCAAGTAAAAAATACGAATAATACATTATAAGAATTATTCATTGACTATTTTTTACTATTTTTGCCAGCTGAAATATCAGAACTTTAATTCTGTTTTTACAGCACATAAAACATAAATAAAAACAAATGATTTTACCAATTGTAGGATACGGTGATCCTGTTTTAAGAAAAGTTGGACAAGATATTACACCAGAATATCCAAACCTAAAAGAAACGATCGCAAACATGTACGAGACAATGTACAATGCGTATGGAGTTGGACTTGCTGCACCGCAGGTTGGACTGCCAATTCGTTTGTTTGTGATAGATACAACGCCTTTTAGTGATGATGAGGATCTTCCTTCAGAGGAACAAAAAGATTTGAAAGGTTTCAAGAAGACTTTTATCAATGCTAAAATCGTTAAAGAAGAAGGAGAAGAGTGGGGATTTAATGAAGGCTGTTTGAGTATTCCAGATGTACGTGAAGATGTTTACAGAAAACCTACTGTTACAATCGAATATTGCGAGGAAGATTTCGTTATGAAAACGGAAGTATTTGACGGATTAATTGCAAGAGTGATTCAGCACGAATATGACCACATTGAAGGAATCTTGTTTACAGATAAAATTTCATCTCTTAAAAAACGTTTAATCCAAAAGAAATTGAAAAATATTACTGAAGGAAAAACGTCTCAGGAATATAGAATGAAGTTTTTTGCAGCTAAAAAAGCAAGATAAGTTTTCTAAATACTTAGAAACAAAAAATAAATAAAATTCTTAATACTAATTTTAATAAAAATGAATTTAACGAAAATTTTAGCCATTTCAGGAAAACCAGGTTTATACGAATTGAAAGTTCAAACTCGTACAGGTTTTGTGGCGGAATCATTAATTGATGGGAAGAAGATTACTGTAAATCTAAAAAGCAATGTAAGTTTATTATCTGAAATTTCGATTTATACTTACGAAGGCGAAAAACCGTTAACTGAAGTAATGCAGCAGATTGCCGTTAAAGAAAACAAAGGTCAAGCGATCTCTCATAAAGAAGATAACGCTACTTTGTCTGCATATTTTAAACAAATTCTTCCTGACTATGACGAAGAAAGAGTTTACCCATCAGATATCAAAAAAGTATTAAACTGGTACAACACGCTTCAAGCAAAAGGTTTAGTTACAGATTTAGCTCCAGCGGCTGAAGAACCAAAAGAAGAAGCTCCAGTTGCTGAAGAAAAACCGAAAAAAGCGCCAGCAGCTAAAAAAGCAAAAGCTAAAAAAGAAGAATAGTAATTTTTCTTTAAACATAAAATAATCCTGTTGAGATGTTTTCTTGACAGGATTTTTTAATTTTACAGAATCGAGTTTAAATCAAAAGAAACTTCAAAATGAATAGAGAAAACCAGTTAAAAGCATTTGAGAGATTATTGAATATCATGGATGAATTGCGTGAACAATGTCCGTGGGATAAAAAGCAAACGTTGCAGACCTTGAGACATTTGACGATCGAAGAAACTTACGAACTGGGAGACGCTATTCTGGATAATGATTTAAATGAAGTTAAAAAAGAATTGGGAGATTTGCTGCTTCATATTGTTTTTTATGCTAAAATAGGCAGTGAAACCAATGATTTTGATATCGCTGATGTCTGCAATGAAATCTGCGAGAAACTAATTCATCGTCATCCTCATATTTATGGTGATGTCAAAGTGGAAAACGAAGAAGAAGTAAAACAAAACTGGGAAAAACTAAAGCTTAAAGAAGGAAAAAAATCTGTTTTAGAAGGCGTTCCAAGAAGTCTTCCTGCTTTGGTTAAAGCAAGCAGAATTCAAGATAAGGTAAAAGGAGTGGGGTTCGATTGGGAAGAACCTCATCAGGTTTGGGATAAAGTCCAAGAAGAATTACAAGAATTGCAAGACGAGGTAAAATCTGGAAACCAAGATAAAATCGAAGATGAATTCGGAGATGTTTTATTTTCTATGATTAATTACGCGCGATTTTTAAATGTAAATCCAGAAGATGCCTTAGAAAGAACCAATAAAAAATTCATTAAACGTTTTCAATACCTAGAAAGTAAAGCAAATGAATTGGGAAAACCATTAATGGATATGACACTTACAGAAATGGATGTTTTTTGGAATGAAGCTAAAAAGCTTTAATTGTCAGCTAATTTCTTTAAAGCGCGAACATCTTTAAGCATGATTTTTTTACCAACCAATTCTATTAATCCCAATTTATTAAAATCAGATAATAATCGAATACAGCTTTCGGTAGCAGTTCCAATAATACCTGCAAGTTCTTCTCTTGTTAGTTGAACTTTAAGTGTTTTGTCAGCATCTTCACCAAATTCATCATGCAGGTGCAGTAAAGTTTCTGCAAGTCTCTGCTTAACTGTTTTTTGGACTAAAGCAATTTTTTCATTCTCAGATTCCTTTAAATCTTCGCAGACAGACTGCATCATATTTAAAGAAAACTGATTGTTGCTATTAAAGAAATTGATGATTTCATTTTTAGGAATAAAACAAACTTCCATGTCTGCGATTGCTTTTGCAGTTAAATTTGCTGGCTCATTGCTAATCATAGAACGCTGTCCAAGAAGTTCACCAGATTTGACCAATTTTACGATTTGGTCTTTTCCGTTTGCACTCAATTTTGAAAGTTTTCCAACACCGTCTTTAACGCAGAAAACGCCATTGGTTACTTCGCCTTCTTCAAAAAGAGCTTCACCTTTTTTAATTTTATAGGTCGTTTTACTGCTGGCTAATTTAATAACTTCTTCTTTATTAAGGGCTTTTAATGAGCTTAGCTGGCGTACAATGCATTGATCACATTTACTCATGACAATATTTGTTTGCTGCAAAAGTAAGTATATTTAAGGTTTTTAGCTACCATTATAAGGCAAAATTATTATAAATTAGGGTTAACTCTAATTTGAGCTTTTTATTTTATAAATTTAGGAATCCGATTTCAAAATAACATGACAATTATCATCTTAATAATTGTGGTTTAATTGGAAATTTGCATCAAATAAAAACAAGTTTATGAGGGAGCAAAGTTGTTTTCATTGTGGTTTAACTATTGAACAAAATGAAGAAATTGATTTTGACGATAAGAAGTTTTGTTGCACAGGCTGCAAAACGGTTTACGAAATTTTCAGTATCAACGATCTAACATCTTATTATGATTTTGAAAAGTCTCCGGGCGCCACTCCCCAAGACATCAAAGGAAAATATGATTTCTTGGAAAATGAAACCATATTGGCAAAGATTCTAGAATTTCAAGAAGGAAACACATCAATTGTTTCATTGAATATTCCGCATATCCATTGCAGTTCTTGTATCTGGATTTTAGAAAATCTTCATCGTCTTCAGTCCGGAATTAGTACGTCTCAAGTTAATTTTCATGAAAAGAAAGTTAGAATTACCTTTAATTCTGATGTCGTTTCTTTAAAAGAAATAGTTTATCTCCTTAGTTCTATAGGTTATGAACCTTATATTAGTTTAGAAAATTATGGGTCTGCAAAAGCCAAGATTGACAGAAGTCTAACGTATAAACTAGGTGTAGCATTTTTTTGTTTCGGAAACATCATGCTGCTTTCATTTCCGGAATATTTCGAAATGAAAGAATTTTGGCTAGATAGCTACAAACCGTTTTTCAGATTACTTATTTTTCTCTTAGCATTGCCAACTTTTTTATACTCAGCTAGCGGATATTATGTTTCTGCTTATCATAGTATTAGAACAAGAATGCTTAATATTGATATTCCGATTGCTTTAGGAATTATCGTGATGTTTATTCGCAGTACCTGCGACATGCTGATGGATCATGGTCCAGGATTTTTTGACAGTTTGGCCAGTTTGATATTTTTTATGCTTCTTGGCAAAATGTTTCAGATTAAAACCTATAGTTTTTTAAGTTTCGAAAGGGATTTTAAATCCTATTTTCCAATTGCAGTTACCAAAATCAATAAAGATGCTTCTGAAGAAAATGTTGCCATTTATGATGTTCTAAAAGGAGATAGACTGTTAATTAGAAATCAGGAACTTATCCCTGTTGATGGAATTTTAATTAGCGAAAGCGCCGAAATAGATTATAGCTTTGTTACAGGTGAAGCAGTGCCAATCACAAAAAAGTCTGGAGATAAAGTATTTGCAGGAGGAAAACAGATTGGAAAAGTTATAGAAATGGAAGTTTTGCACTCCGTTTCTCAAAGTTATTTAACTCAATTATGGAGTAATGAAATTTTTCAGAAAAAAGTAGACCAGAAACACAAAACCATAACAGATGCGATAAGCCGATATTTTACCCCCATATTATTGCTCATTGCATTTGCTGGTTTTGGTTATTGGATTTTTATAGATGCTAATACGGCTTTTAATGTTTTTACCGCAGTATTGATTGTAGCTTGCCCTTGCGCATTGGCTCTTACAGCTCCGTTTACTTTTGGAAACATATTGCGTATTTTGGGAAAAAAGAAATTTTACTTAAAAAATGCTGTTGTGATTGAACAGCTTGCTAAAGTTGATACTATTGTTTTTGATAAAACAGGAACTATTACAACCAACAAAAAATCGAATATAATGTATGAAGGAAATTCTATTTCAAGTTCAGATATCGTATTGATTAAAAATGTATTGCGAGGTTCAAACCACCCGTTAAGCAGAATGCTTTATGAATTTCTGCCAGAAGCTAAACGTATTAATGCAGAAGACTTTCAAGAAATTACTGGAAAAGGTATTTTGGCGATTGTTGAAAATAAAGAAATAAAAATTGGATCTGGACAATTTGTTGATGATATAGTTGCGGATGGTTCGGAAATTGAAAAAACGGCATTACATATTAAGATAGGGGGTGTTTATTTTGGGAAATACACTTTCCAAAACCAATATAGAGAAGGCTTAGAAAAACTTTTTTCTAATCTGAGTAAAGACTACCAAATTAAAGTGCTTTCTGGTGATAATGATGGTGAAAGATCGAATTTGGAAGCCATTCTGCCAAAAGGGACCGAATTGATATTCAATCAAAAACCTGAACAAAAACTAGAATACATAAAGAAACTTCAGGAGAAAGGGCAAAACGTAATGATGGTTGGTGATGGGTTAAATGATGCTGGAGCATTGGCGCAAAGTAATGTTGGGATTTCGATATCAGAGAATGTAAATGTCTTTTCGCCTGCATGTGATGCTATTTTGGATGCAACAGAATTTTCACGTCTCAATTACTTTCTAAAGCTTTCTCACAAAGCTATTTTAATTATAAAAATGAGTTTTGGTTTGTCATTGCTGTATAATGTTGTAGGGCTTGCATTTGCTGTTACAGGAAATTTGCTTCCATTGGTTGCGGCAATCATTATGCCGTTGAGTACAATTACGATTGTAAGTTTTGTGACTTTTATGTCTAACTATTTCAGTAACAGAAATTTAGAATGATTATAAATTATTAAAGGAGATATTTTATTAAATTTAACATAACTAATCGTCTATGATAATTATCATATTTTATGCGCCTTTAACGAATTAATTTTGTTAACATAAATCTAGGGTATGAGTGTTATTTATCTATTAATTTCAGTAAGTATTTTTGTGGCAATCTGTTTCTTTATTGCCTTTATCGTAGCTGTCAAATCTGGGCAGTATGATGATGATTATACTCCTTCAGTCAGAATTCTTTTTGATGACGAAACCAAAATTAATTCCCAAAATAATAATTCACCAATCGAAGAAAAACAAGTATAATTATGGAAATGGAACAGTTTTATTACGACAACAAAATTGTAAAAAAATTCATTTACGCCACAATACTCTTTGGTGTTGTGGGTATGTTAGTGGGACTTACCTTAGCGGTAATGTACCTTTTTCCCAACATGACAGATGGGATTCCGTGGCTGAGTTACGGACGATTAAGACCGTTACACACTAACGCAGTTATTTTTGCCTTTGTGGGTAATGCTTTTTTTGCCGGTATGTATTACTCGCTACAAAGATTGCTAAAAGCCAGAATGTTTAGTGATTTTTTAAGTAATCTTCATTTCTGGGGCTGGCAGCTAATTATTGTGGCTGCAGCAATCACACTTCCGTTAGGTTATACTTCTTCTAAAGAATATGCAGAGCTAGAGTGGCCAATTGACATTGCAATCGCTTTAATTTGGGTTGTAATGGGGATCAATATGATTGGTACGATGTTGCGTCGTAGAGAGCGCCATCTTTATGTTGCAATCTGGTTTTATTTAGCAACATTTGTGACAGTAGCAGTACTTCATATCTTTAATAATATAGAAATTCCGGTTTCAGCTTTAAAAAGTTACTCAGTGTATGCAGGTGTTCAGGACGCGCTTGTACAATGGTGGTACGGGCATAATGCGGTAGCATTCTTCCTTACAACTCCATTCTTGGGATTAATGTACTATTTCGTTCCAAAAATTGCAAACAGACCTGTTTACTCTTATAGATTATCTATTATTCACTTTTGGTCTTTAATCTTTATCTATATCTGGGCTGGACCACACCACTTATTATATTCTGCATTGCCAAACTGGGCTCAGAATTTAGGAGTTGCATTCTCAGTAATGTTAATTGCTCCATCTTGGGGAGGTATGATCAATGGTCTTCTTACATTAAGAGGAGCTTGGGATAAAGTTCGTGAAGAACCAGTTTTAAAATTCTTCGTTGTAGCGATTACGGGTTACGGTATGGCAACTTTTGAAGGTCCGATGTTATCTTTAAAAAATGTAAATGCTATTGCGCACTATACTGACTGGATCGTAGCGCACGTACACGTAGGAGCATTAGCTTGGAACGGTTTCATGTCATTTGGTATTATCTATTGGCTAATTCCACGAATGACAAAATCAGAATTATTCTCTAAGAAATTAGCAAACTTCCATTTCTGGATTGGTACTTTAGGTATTATCGTATATACAATTCCACTATATGTGGCAGGTTTCCAACAAGCGTCAATGTGGAAACAGTTTAATCCAGATGGTACTTTAACTTATGGTAACTTCCTTGAAACAGTAACCGCTATTATGCCAATGTATTGGATGAGAGCTATCGGAGGTAGTTTGTATCTAATTGGTATGCTTACTTTGGTTTATAATATTATTATGACCGTAAAAGCAGGTAATACTATTGAAGATGAATTGGCTCAGGCACCAGCTTTACAAACAATAAAAAGCAGTAGATTAAGTGGAGAGAAATTCCACTCATGGTTAGAAAGAAAACCAATTCAATTAACCATTTTAGCAACAATTGCAATTTTAATTGGAGGTATTATTCAGATTGTTCCAACGATTATGGTCAAATCAAATATTCCGACAATTTCAAGTGTAAAACCATATACACCGTTAGAGCTTGAAGGACGTGACTTATACATTAGAGAAGGTTGCGTTGGATGTCACTCACAATCAGTTCGTCCGTTTAGAAGTGAAGTAGAACGTTATGGGGTTCAGTCAAAAGCGGGTGAATTTGTTTACGACCATCCATTCTTATGGGGGTCAAAACGTACAGGACCAGACTTATTAAGAGTAGGTGGTAAGTACAATGATAACTGGCATTTTAACCACATGTGGAATCCGCAAAGTACATCTGCGGGATCAATTATGCCAGGTTATAAATGGTTATTTGATAACAAACCGATGGACATTTCATTGACTCAGAAAAAAATGCAGGCAATGATTTCTTTAGGAGTGCCATATACTCCAGAAGAAGTTGCAAATGCGCAAAGAACATTAAGAGAACAGGCTGTTAAGATAGAGAAAAGCTTAGAAAGCGATCCTGATTTCGTTAAGAGTTATGAAGACAGCCGTAAAAAAGCTGCTGCAAAAGGCGAGAAATTCATTCCGATGAACGAAAGAGAAATCGTTGCTTTGATTGCTTATATTCAAAGACTTGGTACTGATATTAAAGTAAAAGAAACTTCAAAATAACAGCATTATGTTTGAACAAATAAAACACAATATGGAAACAATATCGGGTGTAGAATTATACCCGATTATTTCCCTCTTGATTTTCTTCTTCTTCTTTGTAGGATTAGGCATTTGGGTGTTCTCTTATAGAAAAGAAAAAATTCAAGAAATGAGTAATATACCTTTAGATGAAGGACTTAGTGTAATCACAAAAGATAGATAAAAATGAAAAAGTTTTTCCCAGTATATGTTAGAGTACCGTTGATTTTCTTCATCGTATTTGCTTTGATGGAATATTTTATAGACTCGGGTGATAAACCGGCTTTTGTGAAATTTCCAATGGTGTCACTCTTTTTATTTGTCTTTTTATTTATTCTGATTGCGATAGAGATTACACTGAGCGCAGTAAATCGAGTGATGTATCAATTATTATCACCTGAAGAAAAGGCACAAAAGGAACTTGAAGATAGTTTAAGTCTTAAAGAAAGCACTTGGTTTAAAAACCTAATGCACAAATTGACTAAAACAGAGCCAATTGAAAAAGAGGCTGACCTATTGATGGATCATGATTATGACGGAATTAAAGAGCTGGATAATAATTTACCGCCATGGTGGGTGTATTTATTCTACATCTGTATCATTTTCGGAGTAATTTATGTGGTGCGTTATGATGTTTTAGGAGCTGATGATCAGGAAATGGAGTTGAAGAAAGAAATGGCGCAGGCAAAGATAGACGTTGAGGAGTATATGAAAACGGCACCAGATTTAATGGATGAAAAAACGGTTGTTTTACTTACTGACGAACCGAGTTTAGCTGCTGGAAAAGAAATTTTTGTAACCAATTGTGCAGCATGTCACCGTGCAGATGCTGGAGGACAGATTGGACCAAACCTTACAGATGATAAATGGATCTTAGGAGGAGGAATTAAAAATTTATTCCACACCATTACAAACGGAGGTAGAGATGGTAAAGGGATGATCGCTTGGAAAGGAACCCTTAAACCAAAAGAAATACAAAAAGTGGCAAGTTACATTCTGTCTTTACAAGGAAGTAATCCTAAAGATCCGAAAGAAGCAGAGGGAGAAGTTTGGGTAGATGATAGTGCTCCCAAAACAGATGCGGCCTCTGCAGCCCCAAAAGATACCACAGAAGTTAAAAAATAATTAGAATATCATGTCAAATTTACCAGACGAAGCTTTTAGAGATACCATCGGAACAATAGATGAAGGTGGAAAACGAAAATTTATATTTCCTAAAAAACCGTCTGGTAAATTTTATGAATATAGAAAAATTGTCAGTTATGTCTTATTGGCAATTTTATTCATAAATCCTTTCATTAAGGTTAATGGGAATCAGTTTATGATGTTCAATATCTTAGAACGTCGTTTTAATATTTTTGGATTCCCTTTTTGGCCACAGGATTTTTATCTCTTCGTAATTTCAATGCTTGTCGGCGTTGTATTTATAATATTGTTTACTGTTGTTTTTGGAAGAATATTTTGTGGCTGGATCTGCCCCCAAACGATTTTTCTTGAAATGGTTTTCCGCCGTATTGAATATTGGATTGACGGAGACCGAGGTTCCCAGTCTCGTTTAGCAAGAATGGAATGGAATAGTGAGAAAATTAGAAAACGAGTTTTAAAATGGACTATTTTCTTTCTTATCTCTTTTCTTATTGCAAATATCTTTTTGGCTTATTTAGTAGGAAGCGATACTTTATTCCTAATGATAGAGCAAGGACCTATCGCTCAAGCTAGTAATTTTATTGCACTGCTCATATTTACTGGAATCTTCTATTTTGTTTTTGTATGGTTTCGTGAACAGGTTTGTATTATAGCTTGTCCATACGGAAGATTACAAGGTGTTCTTTTAGACAATAAATCAATAAATGTTGCCTACGATTTTGTTCGTGGAGAAAAAGAAGAGGGACGTGCTAAATTCAAAAAGAATGAAGACAGAGCATTAACAGGAAAAGGAGATTGTATTGATTGTTTGCAATGTGTTCATGTTTGCCCGATGGGGATTGACATTAGAAACGGAACACAGTTAGAATGTACAAACTGTACAGCTTGTATTGATGAATGTGATCATATTATGGAATCTGTAGGATTACCAAAAGGTCTTATTCGTTATGCATCTGAAGATGAAATTGCAAAAAAAGAGCCTTTCAAGTTCACCACTAGAATGAAAGGATATACAGCGGTTTTGTTTATTTTATTGAGTATTTTTGTTGGAATGCTGTTTTTAAGAACAGATGTTCAGGCAGTTGTTCTACGTTTGCCTGGTCAATTATTTCAGCATAATGGAGAAAAAATCAGTAATGTTTACACTTATAAAATTGTAAACAAAACAATGAAAGATTACAACGATATTCATTTCGAATTAATCGATCAAAAAGGTGAAATAAAAAATGTTGGTAAAAGACATTTTAAAGTTCCAAAAGAAGGAATTTCTCAAGGAACATTGTTTATCGAAATTGATGAAGTTTTATTAGAAAGTGATAAAACTAAAGTAAAAATAGGAGTTTATAATGGTTCTGAACTCATAGAAACTACATCAACAAATTTCTTAGGACCACGCAGTTTTAATTAAAACATTTACATCATGAAATTTAATTGGGGAACAGGAATTGTCATTGCATTCGGATTGTTTATGACATTTATTTTATATTTTGTGTTTGAAGTGCAGTCAAATTCTAAATATGATAATGATTTGGTTGTAGAGGAATATTACAAACATGATACACACTTTCAGGAAGAGATGGCAAGGATTCAAAATGCGCATGATTTACAGCATAAACCATCAATAAAATATACGGGAGAAGGTGTGGCTGTAATTTTTCCTGCAGGATTTGAAAGTGATAAAGTGAAAGGAAATATTCAGCTATATAGACCTTCAAACAAAAAATTCGACTTTAATACTCAAATTGCTTTAACGAATTCAGAAATAATTATTCCGCAGAAAAAATTAATAAAAGGGCGCTGGGATGTGAATATGGAGTGGCAGTATGAGGGGAAAAAATATCTCACAAAAGAAGTTATTTACGTAAATTAAAAAAAATGTTATTCTCTGCTTTCTTTTTAGGTTTAATCAGTAGTCTGCATTGTGTTGGAATGTGCGGACCAATTGCGATGATGCTTCCCGTAGATAGACAAAATGAAGCTAAAAAGGCAACGCAGATTATGACTTATCACTTCGGCCGATTAACAGCTTATTCAATAATCGGATTGATTTTTGGATTGCTCGGAAGAGGTTTTTTTCTGGCAGGATTACAGCAGAAAATGTCGATAATTATTGGGTTAATCATGATTATTGTGGTTTTGATTCCTGAAAAAAAATTTGCGCAATACAATTTTTCAAAACCAGTTTATAAAATCATTTCAAAAATTAAAACTAATCTAGGAAGTCAGTTTAAAAATAAGAGTTATAAATCACTATTTACAATTGGTCTCTTAAATGGATTTTTACCATGTGGAATGGTTTATGTTGCTTTATTTGGAGCAATTGCAATGCAAAGTGCTGGTTATGGTGTGCTTTACATGCTTTTATTTGGAATTGGAACGATACCTCTAATGACGGTTGTGGTTTATGTCAACACATTATTAAAACTGCCTTTCAGAAACAAAATCCAAAAGGCAATTCCTTATGTTGCGGTTATAATTGGCGTTTTATTTATCCTTAGAGGATTGGGATTAGGAATTCCTTATATTTCCCCTTCAAACATGAGTTTGTTTGTACAGCAGACTCCAAACTGCCACTAGAAATAAGATTTAAATTTTTAATTATACAGTCATCGAAAACAGATTTGTTTCCGGTGACTTTCTTTTTAGATGTAAATCAAAAGCCATACAAATATTACGTACAAAAGGTCTTCCAGCTTCTGTAATCTTGATTTTATGATCTTCAATACAAATTAAATTATCATTTTCGATTTCATTAAGAGCGGCCAAAGTTTCAGGAAGCTCTGCAAAATTCAAGCGTTCTGCTGTCCAGGAAGTTTCTAATTCGCAAGTTAAATTAAGAATGTGTTTTCGGATAATCAAATCCTCATCAGTTAAAATATGGCCTTTTACAACAGGAAGTTTATCTGAATCTAAAATTTCATAATATTCTTCAAGGTTCTTTGTGTTTTGAGCGAAACTATACCAGCTGTCGCTTATAGAAGAAACGCCTAAGCCAATCATAACTTGAGTTTTAGACGCACTGTAACCCATGAAATTTCTATGCAGATTTCCGTTGTGAGCAGCTTTGTATAAACTATCATCTGCTAAGGCAAAATGATCCATTCCAATTTCGTGATATCCATTTTGAATAAGGAGTTGTTTGCCAATTTCATACAGCTTTCTCTTTTCTGCATCTTTTGGAAGATTTTTGTCATTAAAACCACGTTGTCCGTTTCCTTTTATCCAAGGCACGTGCGCATAGCTGTAAAATGCCAATCTATCTGGTTTTAATGAATTGGTTTTTTCAACCGTATCAACAACATCTTCAATAGTTTGAAATGGAAGACCAAAAATAATATCATGTCCAATAGAAGTATAGCCAATTTCTTTTGCCCAAAAAGTAACTTTGGCAACATTATGAAATGGCTGAATTCTATTAATAGCTTTTTGAACTGTGGCAGAATAATCTTGTACTCCGAAACTTACTCGACGAAAGCCTAAATCATATAATTTTTTAAGCTGTTCGTGTGTCGTGTTATTTGGATGTCCTTCAAAACTAAATTCGTGGTTTTCTGCTCTTACAGCATGATCAAAAATTCCGTTAATAAGACATTCTAAATTCTCTTTTGAAAAGAATGTAGGAGTTCCTCCACCTAAGTGGATTTCTTTAATTACGGGTTTTTCAGGAAGCAAATCACAATACATTTTCCATTCTTTCAAAACAGCCTGAATGTATTTTTCTTCTACTGAATGATTTTTGGTAATGCGTTTATTGCATCCGCAGAAAGTACACATACTCTCACAGAAAGGAAGATGAATGTATAAACTTATTCCGTTCTCCAAATTGCTTTCAGAAAATGATTGCTTTAAAGTGGTAATCCATTTTTCTGCAGTAAAGTCTGCTTCATTCCAATATGGAACTGTCGGATAACTAGTATATCTTGGACCTGGGACATTGTACTTTTGAGTCAAAGAAATTTTCATAATGACGGATTTAGTTTACATCAAAATTAAAACTTTGGACTAAGACATAAAATGACAAATATCATGAAACTTGTAAATAAAAAGAGACCCAAAATTGAGTCTCTTTTCTGAATTAAATAACTAACGTGATATAGAATCTTGGATGATTTTAAGCCATTTTTTCGCAAACTGATGATCTTGATAGACACTAATCTGTTTGATACGGTCATCATCAAAATCATAGAATGGAATTATTAATTTTTTAGATGTTTCTTTTTCTTGAAATTCAAAATCTATTTTGATAATAGTATCTGATCCTGAATCTGTAGTTGGAATTAATTTGCATGAAGCAATAGTATTCAAATCGACATAAATTGATTCTTGCTGATTTGGATTAAAATTCATCAAAATAAATTTATTGTTTTTCTGATCAATCGTTAAAGTCTTATTGTTGATTGATTCTGTCAAGTCAAAATCCTCTGGATGAGTTGGATTGAATCTTTTTTTTATGTTTAATATTCTTGATTTGCTTGCAGCTGATGAACGTGCAGAAAAATAAATTGGGATAGCAACAATAATTAAAATCACAATACCCATTATTGTGGTAGTAGTTTCCATAAAGTTTTAATGTAATAAATAAATGATATGCAAAACAGTTTTCGGCTTGAAAACGGCTATGTAAGTACAGAAGAATTAATTCTTCTAAAAAAAATCAAGTATTTATTTACCAGAAAAAATGGAAAGCATAGAGTATGACCGAAACCTTTTTACTTTGAGTTGTAAAGAGTTTAGTATATGCTGTAACAGATGTAACGGTTTGATGCTGCGGGATCAGCGGTAAAAGAGTATCAAAACATTTAATTATTCCCGTTGGATTTGTCTTGATGTTTGCTGCAAATTGGTAGCTTCCTTGTGGCTGTATAAAAGCAGACGAATCAGGAATGTCTTTGCAGAAGTTAGTATCGGATTTTTCCGTTTCGATTATGCGTACAGAACCTTGGTCTGCTTGATAAGCAAACAATCCTGCAAGCAAAAGCGTAATAAAAATAACGGTTTTACGAATCCAATTCATGTCGGCGAATTTAAGTCATAAAACGCAATTAAAGAAATTTTATGGAATTAATTAACACTCAAAAAAAAGTCCTCAGCTAAACTGAGGACATATGAGTCTATTGTTGCATTTTAAAATAATAATCTGCCGAGTGTTTTCCACTTCCATAAAACAGGAAGAATATGCAGACTAATAAAACGATGATAGCTAAAGCCAAACTTTCAGAATGCATTCTTCCCATAGAATTTACAAGAACAGCACCAAATAAAATGGGTAATTGGGCTGCAATTGCCCATCTGGTTAAAAGTCCAAAAATAATCATTATACCACCAATCATGTGGGCAGGAGCAATGTAATGCAGCATAAACATACCTCCTCCAAACTTGTCAATTGGGGAAATCAAATCATGCAGGTACTGAATATTGGTGACGAAAGAGACACCTTTCATAAATAAAAATCCACCCAAAACAATACGTACTAAATCAACTGGTAAATAAGTGTGCGAATTCGCCCATTTATTCAAACTTTTTACATTTTCCATGATGTTGTGTGATTAAAAATTATATACTAAGTTACTAATTTTTAATGATATGTGTATTTTAAACAGCTAGAAAATGAGTTTTTTGCTTTTTATTTAACGTCTTGTTGAGAATTCTTAAATCGCTAGACTTGGATCACTCCCAAATTAAAAGGTTTTTGAATAGGAGCGTGGTTTGCAGCTTCGATTCCAATCGAAATCCAGTTACGAGTTTCTAATGGATCTATAATAGCGTCTGTCCATAATCTTGAGGCAGCATAGTACGGCGAAGTCTGCTCGTCGTAACGTGCTTTTATTTTATCGAATAATTCGGCTTCTTTTGCTTCGTCAACGGTTTCTCCTTTTGCTTTAAGCGAAGAAGCTTCGATTTGTGCCAGTACTTTTGCAGCTTGAGTTCCGCCCATAACAGCAAGTTCAGCACTTGGCCAAGCAAATATTAATCGAGGGTCGTATGCTTTTCCGCACATCGCATAATTTCCTGCACCATACGAGTTTCCGACAATAACGGTAAATTTAGGAACAACAGAATTACTTACGGCATTTACCATTTTAGCACCATCTTTAATAATTCCGCCATGTTCTGATTTTGAACCCACCATGAAACCTGTTACGTCTTGTAAAAATACCAATGGAATTTTTTTCTGATTGCAATTGGCAATAAAACGAGTGGCTTTGTCAGCACTATCCGAATAAATAACTCCTCCAAACTGCATTTCGCCTTTTTTGGTTTTTACTACTTTTCTTTGATTGGCTACAATTCCAACAGCCCAGCCATCAATTCTGGCATAACCTGTAATCAGCGATTGCCCGTAACCTTCTTTATAAGCTTCAAATTCTGAATTATCAACCAAACGTTTGATAATTTCCATCATATCATATTGTTCAGTTCTAGCTTTTGGCAGAATTCCATAAATATCATTTGGTTCTAAAGCTGGTTTCTCCGATTTGATTCTACTATATCCTGCTTTATCAAAATCACCAATTTTATCTACAATATTTTTAATTTTATCTAAAGCGTCTTTGTCGTCTTTGGCTTTATAGTCGGTAACGCCTGAAATTTCACAATGCGTTGTAGCACCTCCTAAAGTTTCGTTATCAATAGTTTCGCCAATTGCGGCCTTTACCAAATAACTTCCAGCAAGAAAAATACTTCCTGTTTTATCAACTATTAAAGCTTCATCGCTCATAATTGGTAAGTAGGCGCCTCCAGCAACACAGCTTCCCATGACTGCAGCAATTTGAGTGATTCCCATGCTGCTCATTTGAGCATTATTTCTAAAAATTCTTCCGAAATGTTCTTTATCAGGAAAAATTTCATCTTGCATTGGCAGATAAACGCCAGCGCTGTCTACTAGATAAATAATAGGAAGTCGGTTTTCCATGGCAATTTCCTGTGCACGAAGGTTTTTCTTTCCTGTAATAGGAAACCAAGCTCCAGCTTTCACAGTGGCGTCATTGGCAACTACAATGCATTGTTTCCCTCTGATGTAGCCAATTTTAACCACAACACCTCCAGAAGGACAACCGCCATGTTCTGGATACATTCCTTCACCGGCAAAACCTCCTATTTCAATACTTTTAGAATTTTCATCCAATAAATAAGCAATTCTTTCGCGAGCAGTCATTTTACCTTCAGAATGCAGTTTCTCGATTCTTTTTTCGCCTCCGCCTAATTTTACTTTTGCAAATTTTTGTTTTAGTTCAGAAAGAAGTAATTTATTGTGATCTTCGTTTTTATTGAAGTTTAAATCCATGGTATAGTATTGATTTGATAAAATAGTGTTGGCTAATTTACAAAATCAATTGAAATAAACGAGTTGCTTTGTGAATTAAGAAATACTATTAAATAAAAAAAAACATCCGTTCAATGGATGTTTCTTTATTAAGGTTTTTAATTAAAATTATTTTTTAGGACCACAAACCATTTGTTTTAATAGTGCCCATTGTTTTAAAGCATCTCGAGCTTCAACAGCTGGATACCCAAGCATTGTTTTTCCTGCAGGGACATCTCCAGTCACGCCGGATCCTGCACCAATTATAGCACCGTCGCCAATAGAAGTATGATCTTTTATTGAAGCGCTTCCGCCGATGATAACTCCGTTTCCTAAAGTTACAGAACCTGCTAAACCACTATTTCCAGCCATAATACAGAACTTGCCTAATTTGCTGTTATGTCCAATCTGAACTAAATTGTCTATTTTGCATCCGTCACCAAGAATTGTAGAGCTGAATTTTCCGCGATCAACACACGAATTTGCTCCAATTTCTACACCGTTGCCAATAATTACATTTCCAATTTGCGGAATTTTTACCAAACCTTTTTCAGTGCAAGCACGAAATCCGAAACCATCTGCGCCAATTGTTGCGTTGGGGTG
This sequence comes from Flavobacterium sp. LPB0248, assembly GCF_013388355.1. Lineage (GTDB taxonomy): Bacteria > Bacteroidota > Bacteroidia > Flavobacteriales > Flavobacteriaceae > Flavobacterium. The sequence goes on along the minus strand of NZ_CP058246.1, from coordinate 789,168 downwards.
AATGATGCATTCGCTTCCAATATGACAACGTTCACGAATAACGGTTCCAGACCAGATAGTTGTATTTCTTCCGATTGTGCATTCGTCTAAAATAGTCACATTTGGGTAAATTACTGTATTAGCGCCAATTTCAACTTTTGGACCAATGTAACATCCGGCACCAATTTTAACGCCTTCGCCAATTATAGCAGTTTCGTCTATCGTGGCTGTTTTATGAATATTGTTATGAAAGATTGGGGCAGGGGGAGCAAAAAGGGCAAGGATTTGTGACATTGCCAAATCGGCATTTTTTACTTTTATAAAAGCGCGATTTTCTCCAGGCTCTATTGAAATATCTTCGTTTACAACTGCAATTGAAGCATTAGATGTCGACCAGTATTTTTCGTATTTTTTATTTCCGATAAATGAGATTTCCGAAGTTGTTGCTTTTTCTAATTGTTCTGTGGCAGTTATGCTTTGTGAAGTGCTGCCGTAAATTACGCCATTAATAACTTCGTTAATTTCTTGAATTGAATAGGATCTCATTGACAAATTTTAATCGACTAAGGGTTATTTTTTGCCAAATAAAATGAATTACATTTTAATTACCTAATTATATTTTTACGTTTCTTAATAAATGTTTAAAATAAAATGACAATTTTTACAAAATTAACATTTAGGATATTAATTTAATGAGGTTTTTTTAATGAATTGAATAGCAGTAACTTGATAGTTTTGCTTAAAATGGGTAGAAATTTGGATAGAGAAAATAAATAATTTAATTGCTAGGTTATAGCTTACATTTGTTTTGTTAAATCATTTATTTATAGAAGATTAAAAAAAGCGATTCATCTTAATGAACCGCTTTTTTATGTATTATTCTTTAATTTTTGATAATGAAACTGCGTTAATACAATAACGTAACCCAGTTGGTGGTGGACCGTCAGGGAAAACGTGACCTAAATGTGCATCGCAAACATTGCAAACTACCTCAACACGAATCATCCCGTAGGATTTGTCAGCATGGTAACCAATTGCATTTTCTTTAATTGGCTGTGTAAAAGAAGGCCAGCCAGTTCCTGATTCAAACTTTTCGCTTGCATCAAAAAGAACCGTTCCGCAGCATTTACATTCGTAAATTCCAGGATCAAATAAGCTACACAATTCAGAACTAAAAGATCTTTCAGTCCCTTTTAAACGTGTTACCTGAAATTCTTCTGGAGTTAGAATCTGTTTCCATTCGTCCTCCGTTTTCTCCACTTTTTTATCTGGAGTTGGATTTCCTTTATTTGTAAAATGAATTACGTCTGCCCATTTTATCATAATTTTTTGTTTTAAAGTTTAAAGTTTCGGGTTTCAAGTTTACTGTGACCGCAAACGAAAACTGAACACTAAAAAAACTGAACACTGGATACTATTCTTCCTCTTTCTGTCCCATCATCATAAGATAGGCTTTAAGGAAAGGATCGATATTTCCGTTCATTACGCCATCAACATCGCTGGTTTCGTAACCTGTACGAACGTCTTTTACTAATTTATAAGGTTGCATTACGTAATTACGAATTTGCGAACCCCATTCGATTTTCATTTTCCCAGCTTCAATATCAGCACGTTGCGCTTGCTGTTTCTTTAATTCGATTTCATACAATTGAGAACGAAGCATTTGCATGGCACGCTGTCTGTTATCTTGCTGAGACCTTGTTTCAGAACATTGAATTTGGATTCCAGTTGGTTTGTGAACTAGTTGCACTTTAGTTTCAACCTTGTTTACGTTCTGTCCACCAGCACCACTTGAGCGAGAAGTTGTAATCTCGATATCAGCAGGATTAATGTCAATTTCGATACTGTCATCTACAAGCGGATAAACGTAAACGGATACGAAAGAAGTATGGCGCTTCGCATTACTGTCAAAAGGCGAAATACGAACTAAACGGTGAACACCATTTTCTCCTTTTAGATATCCGAATGAATAATCACCTTCGAACTCTAAGGTTACGGTTTTAATTCCGGCAACCTCGCCTTCCTGAAAGTTAAGCTCTTTAATTTTGTAGCCATAACTTTCTCCCCACATCATGTACATACGCATTAGCATTCCTGCCCAATCACAACTTTCGGTTCCTCCAGCACCTGCTGTAATCTGAACCACAGCGCTTAAACTGTCACCTTCGTCCGAAAGCATGTTTTTGAATTCGATATTTTCAATATGTGCTTGTGCAGCTTCATATTGTTCATCTAATTCATCTACAGAAAGTTCTCCTTCTTTGTAAAAATCATAAGCTAGCTGTAGTTCTTCTGTTAATGCTACTGCTTTATCATAATCTTCAATCCATTTTTTCTTATTTCGAAGATTTTTTACAATGTTTTCTGCTTCTTTTGGATTGTTCCAAAAGTCTGGAGCGAACGTTTTTTCTTCTTCGTTTGCGATCTCGATTAGCTTGGCATCAACGTCAAAGATACCTCCTCAACGCACCAAGGCGCTCCACAATACCTTTTACTTGTTCGGCTGTTGTCATAAATTAATTAATAGGTTTTTATATGTTTTTTAGAATTATTACGTTAATTTGGTCTAGAGAAACCAGCGAGTTAAATTTTACCAAAACTTGCTGAGAATAACTATAAGTAATACGTAATTTTGCATACAAAAATAAGATATAGTTTTTAGAATATGGAAATAAATTTAATCAGCGATACCATAACAAAGCCTACTTATGAAATGCTGCAGTATATGTTTAACGCCCATGTTGGCGATGATGTATACAAACAGGACCCAACGGTGATTGAATTGGAAAATAGAACAGCAGAGTTTTTTGGTATGGAAGCTGGTCTTTTCTTTCCGTCTGGAACTATGGCAAACCAGACTGCAATTAAACTGCATACGCAACCTGGAGAACAGCTAATAGCTGATAAATATGCTCACGTTTATCATTATGAAGGAGGAGGAGTTTCTTTTAATAGCGGTGTTTCGTGCTGTTTAGTAGATGGAAACAGAGGTATGATAACGGCAGCGCAAGTTAAAGCCGCAATAAACGATCCAGAGTTTTATCATAGCCCGCTAACAAGTTTGGTTTGTGTGGAAAATACAACCAATAAAGGTGGCGGTGCGTGTTATGAGTTGGAAGATTTAAGAGAAATAAAGAAAGTATGCGATGCTCATAATTTGAAGTTTCATTTGGACGGAGCTAGAATATGGAACGCATTAGTAGCTAAAAGGCAGAATCCCAGAGAATTTGGGGCAATTTTCGATACCATTTCCGTTTGTTTGTCTAAAGGGTTAGGTGCTCCAATTGGTTCAGTATTGTTAGGAAGTAAAGCTGATATTCACAGGGCGTTGAGAATCAGGAAGATATTAGGTGGAGGAATGCGTCAGGTAGGTTATTTGGCTGCAGCTGGATTATATGCTTTGGCTCATAATATCGAAAGATTAGCAGAAGATCACCGCAGAGCAAAAGAAATTGCAAAAATCCTAAGCACAAAACCTTGGATCGCGGCAATCGAACCTGTAGAAACTAATATTTTGATTTTTTCGCTGGCAGAAGGTTATAGCGATCAATTATTAATTGAAAAATTGAAACAGAAAAATATACTTATAAGTTCTTTAGGGCATAATAAGCTCAGAATTGTAACGCATCTAGATTACAAAGAAGTGATGCATACATATGTGTTGGAAACACTTTCGAAGTTTTAGTGAAAGGTTCAAAGATGCAGAGGTTCAAAGGAGCAAAGGTTAAAAAAAAGAGGATGTTAAAATATCCTCTTTTTTTATGGCAAAGAAAGAAAACCTTTGAATCTTTGCAACTCAGAACCTTTGTCCCTATTATTTAAACAAATTATCCATTCCAGGAATAGAAGGCATATCCATTCTTGCTACAGCGTCTAATTCTCTTTCGTTTACACTAGTTGCTTTTTCTATTGCTTTATTTAACGTTACAATTAAGTAATCTTCTAATTGTTCTTTATCTTCTAAAAGAGAATCATCAATAGAAAGTGATTTTATTTTTCTACTAGCTGTAATAGTAACTTTTAATAATCCGTCAGCGCTTTGTTCATCAATCAAAACAGTATCTAAACGCTTTTTGGTATCTTCAATTTTTTGCTGGGTTTCTTTAAGTTTACCCATCATTCCCATTAAATCCATTTTTGTTGATTTTTTAAATTATTTCAGACAAAATTACTATATTGCTGTGTTAATTCAATAGAATATTTTATGAAAAAATTAATTTTGTTCTGTTGGGTTTGTGCTATTTTTGCGTCTTCATATTTAAAAATTAATGCTTAATAAATGCAAAATGATATATCGGCCCCAAAGGCTAAAATAATTCCAAAGACATTAAAAAAACATAAAGAAGCTAGAATTGACAACTATTTCTGGCTTAATGACAGAGAGAATTCAGAAGTAATTGATTATCTAAATAAGGAGAATGCTTATTACGAAAGCATGACTTCTCATACTCAAAAATTAAAAGATAGTCTGTTTGAAGAAATGAAAGCAAGGATTAAAGAAGACGATTCTTCTGTTCCTTATTTCTACAATGGCTATTTTTATATAACACGTTTTGAAACTGGTCAGGATTATCCAATTTTTGCCAGAAAAAAAGGAAGCCTTTCTGCCGAAGAAGAAATTCTTTTTAACTGCAACGAAATGGCAAAAGGACATGCTTATTTTAAATTAGGAGGTTTAAGCATTAGTCCAGATAATAAATTTGCCAGTTTTGGAGTAGATATTGTCGGAAGAAGAATATATACAATTCAATTTAAAAACTTAGAAACAGGTGAAATTTTAGCTGATAAAATAGAAAATGTTACAGGAGCTTCTGTTTGGGCAAATGATAACAAGACTGTTTTTTATGTTAGACAAGATGAAACAACACTAAGAGCTGATAAAGTTTTCAGGCATAAATTAAATACAACTTCAGACAATGATGTTTTAGTTTATGATGAAGTTGATGATACTTTTAATGTGTCTATCAGCAAAGAAAAATCAAGAAAATACATTGTTATTGGCTCTGGAAGCACTTTGACAACTGAATATAGAATCTTGAATTCTAGTAATCCAGAAGGAGAATTTACTGTTTTTCAACCACGCGTTCGCGGATTGGAGTATAGTATTTCTCATTATGAAGATTCGTTTTATATCTTAACTAATAAAGATAAGGCGACGAATTTTAAGTTAATGAAAACGCCAGAAGACAAAACAGGAAAGAAAAACTGGGTAGATCTTATTCCGCACAGAGAAGATGTTTTGTTGGAAGATATTGAAATATTTAAAAATTATTTAGTTGTAGAAGAACGTTCTAATGGATTGAATCATATTAGAATTATGCCTTGGAATGAGGAGCCGGATTATTATCTTCCTTTTGGCAGCGAGACGTACAATGCCTATACAACAACAAATGTTGATTTTGATACTGATATTTTGCGTTACAGTTACCAATCATTGGCAACGCCATCTTCTGTAATTGATTTTAATATGAAGACTAAAACCAAAGAAATCTTGAAAGAGCAAGAGGTTTTAGGTGGAAAATTTGATAAAAACAACTACGTTGAAGAACGAGTTTGGGCAACGGCTAGAGATGGCGTAAAAGTGCCTATTTCTATGGTTTATAGAAAAGGATTAGAGAAAAATGGTAAAAACCCGTTGTTGCTTTACGCATACGGTTCGTACGGAATTACGATGGACACCTATTTTTCTTCAACAAGATTATCGCTCTTAGACCGCGGATTTGTTTATGCAATAGCTCATATTAGAGGAGGTGAGGATTTAGGAAGACAATGGTATGAAGACGGAAAACTGTTAAAAAAGAAAAATACCTTTACAGATTTCATTGATTGCTCTAAATTTGTAATAGACCAAAAGTATACTTCTCCTGAACATTTGTATGCAGAAGGAGGATCTGCTGGCGGACTTTTAATGGGGGTAATCGTAAATGAAGCTCCTGAATTGTATAATGGCGTTATCGCTCAGGTGCCTTTTGTAGATGTAATTACTACAATGTTGGATGACAGTATTCCACTTACAACTGGAGAGTATGACGAATGGGGAAACCCAAACAATAAAAAATATTATGATTATATGTTATCGTACTCACCTTACGATAATGTAAAAGCACAAGAATATCCTAATATGTATGTTTCTACCGGATTACACGATTCGCAGGTACAATACTGGGAGCCAGCTAAATGGGTTGCGAAATTGAGAGATTTAAAAACAAATAATAAACTTTTGTTTTTAGATACTAACATGGATGCAGGTCATGGCGGGGCTTCGGGACGTTTTGAGGCTTTAAAAGACTTAGCAAAAGAATTTAGTTTTTTATTAGATTTAGAAAAAATTAAAAGCTAATTAGAAATTTTTTGTTAAATTTGCAACCTATCAAGGTTAATTTGAAAAGGCCTTTGATTAACTATTTTTTTATGAAAGAAGAAATAACTGCTTATAATAATGTTTTAGAGTTAATAGGAAACACCCCCCTTATTAAGCTAAATAAAATTACCGAAGAGTTAGAAGGAAATTTCTACGCAAAGGTAGAAGCTTTCAACCCAGGTCATTCCTCAAAAGATAGAATAGCGTTATATATTATTGAAGAAGCCGAGAGAAAAGGAATTCTATCTCCAGGAGATACCATTATCGAAACTACCTCTGGTAATACAGGATTTAGTTTAGCAATGGTAAGCATTATTAAAGGTTACAATTGTATTTTGGCCGTAAGTTCAAAATCATCTAAAGATAAAATTGACATGTTGAGAAGTTTAGGCGCCAAAGTGTATGTCTGTCCGGCTCACGTTTCTGCAGATGATGAAAGATCTTATTATAATGTAGCCAAACGTTTGCACGAAGAGACTAAAGGGTCAGTCTATATTAATCAATATTTTAATCAGCTAAATATTGATGCTCACTACAACACTACAGGTCCAGAGATTTGGGAACAAACAAAAGGACAAATTACGCACTTAGTTGCTTGCAGCGGAACAGGAGGAACTATCTCTGGAACTGCAAAATTCTTAAAAGAAAAAAATCCAAATATTAGAATTCTAGGAGTTGATGCTTTTGGTTCTGTATTGAAGAAATACCACGAGACAAAAGAGTTTGACAGCAAAGAAATTTACCCATATCGTATAGAAGGTTTAGGTAAAAACTTAATCCCGTCAGCTACAGATTTTGATATTATTGATAAATTCATGAAAGTAACCGACGAAGAAAGTGCTCACTCTGCAAGAGAGATTACTAGAAAAGAAGGTTTGTTTGTTGGGTATACTTCTGGAGCAGTAATGCAAGCTATTAAGCAATATGCTGAGGAAGGAGAATTTACAAAAGACAGTAATATTATTGCTATTTTCCCAGATCATGGTTCTCGTTACATGAGTAAAGTATTCAGCGATGACTGGATGAACGAACAAGGTTTCTTTGATAGTGTTAACGAAGAAGAAGCACAAAAAATTGAATTTGTAAAGTAATAAAGTACTTTTAAAAATATTTAAACTCCATTCGTAATTTTCGAATGGAGTTTTTTTTTAGCAAATTCCCAGGAAATGCTAAACGATTCAAAAAGTGTAATTTATAATATTGTTGAATATACCGTATTTATACGTAGGAAATTATGATTTTTAATAATTTTAATTTAATAATTTAATAGTATTTGTGATTTTGTGTAAAAGTTATTTGTTGATAAAATTGTTGAAAAGTAGTACTTTAACGAGTATTTAGGTCAGTTGTCGGAAATATTTCCGCTCAAAATCATAATAATCTAGTTTAGAGGTGTTAAAATAACATAAGTTGTTTAATCCCTAAAATCTACTATTATGAAAAAATTACTACTAGCAGTATTGTTTGTAAGTTTTTTGAATGTGAATGCGCAAACACCGATTCAGGAATTTAACTTTAATGGAACTTTAAACAATACAGCAAACACCATCTCATTTATCGGAACCAACAATTTCGTGGCTGACAGAGCAGGAGTTGTAAAAGGAGCTCAACGATTAAATAATAAAGCTTTAGAAGCCGTAATTGATAACTTGCCTCAAGGAAAGAGTTCAAGAACAATTAGCATTTGGGTTAAATTCAATGATATTTCGAATCCAAACTATGTTTGGGGTTACGGAAATCCTCTTAATGCACAATATTGCGGCTTATTACAGCAAGGAACAACTTCTTCTAACTCTGATTTGAGTTTGGCTGCTTGGGGTGCTTCTAATGATGTAATTGTCTCTACATCGCTTGAAAAGAATGTGTGGTACAATTATACTATTACATATGAAGGTACGACTTCTAAGATATATCGTGATGGTAAATTATTAAAGTACCTGGAAGGTATGGCAAGATCTACTAATGGAAATATTTTTAGATTGGGCGAAATCAATACGACGGTGGGAATTAATGCAGATATTGACGATTTAAAGATCTATAATGTAGCTTTGACTCCAGATCAAGTAAATGAGTTATATGAGAACGAAAAAGCAGCTAATTTAATGGCAGTGGCTACAGAGGCGAAGACAACAAAAACTGCAGTGAAAGCAAAACCAAATCAAACAATAATTACTTCGGGTGATGTTAACGGAACAGCAAAAAGCATTGAGGTTTATTCGCAAGGGCAAAAAATAGTGGGAAGTAATGCAACGAATTTAAGCGATCTTCCAGAAGGGACTTATTTATTAAAAATTACAAGTACTCCATCGAAAAAAATTACTTCAAAATAAATGGTTTTTTAGTTTACTTTTTAAATGTTAGTTAGTTTTTTATTGCGCATGCAATTGGGTTTTTGGAATAGTAATGAAAGCTTTCTGTATTCAGAAGGCTTTTTTTTAGTCTAATTTCCATCCAAAAGTAGTCTGAAATACATAATCATCTTTTGATGCGCCTGGCTTTGGTTTGTTATCATAGTTGTAAACAAACGAAAGTTTGATGAAGAAATCTAACGGTAAATCATATTTGGTATCTACAGAAAAATCGGCACGTATTCTTTTGCTTTCTGTTAAACTCGGAAAAAAATTCACTTTAGATTGAATGCTAAAATCTCCAATATCATACAAGTTAAGGTCGCTTCCTAGAAATAATTCCAAACTTTTATTAGGAGTTGCAGTTCCAGTAAAGCGTTCGTGGTTAAAAGATAATCCGGAAGCAATTCCCCAGTATTTTTTATTGCTATGTATAAGGTATTTTCCGTAACCTGCTTTTGAGACAACACGAAGATCAATATCTTGTTCTGTATTTTTTAAAGTTACAACAGATAGCGGAATAAAATAGTCTTTTGGCAGTAAATGGATATAGCTGACATCGGTATCAATCCTTCGTATAGGATCACTATCATCCTGTATGGATTGGATTTGTTTGTAGGTTGCAGTTCCGTACCATTTTTTTGCAGTGTAGCCTAAATTTACATTTATTGTCAATTGCTGCAAACTTTGTGCTTTAGTCAATTTGATTCCTGCGTCGAAACTAGCATCAAGTCTATGCCAAAAATTTTCGTCAACAGGTTTAATGTGCACAATATCAGTAAGATAAACAGTTCTTTTGGTTTGCGTTTCAACATCGGTGATTTCGCATTTAATGGGAGTTTCGTTTTTGTTGATTTTCCCATTTAATAAATCTCCATTTGAAAGATTAATGATATAAATCCGATCAGAGGTGATACTTTTAACATGTTTCCATTCTAATTTAAAATCCTCTTTGCTGTAATCAGTTTCTATTTGTAATATGCCTTTGTTCATTGTTTTTATTTCGCCAACAATGATATCATTGTTTTTTAAGACAAGAGTATCAGAAATTTGCGCACTGATTTTTAAGAAAAACAAAAGAAAAAATAGAAATATAGTTCTCTTCATATTTGAGTTTATTTCTTTGATTTACAGCTTGTAATATTAAAGTTAGAAATAAAAATGCAATGTAAGATAGAATTATAAAAAATTAGTGTTTTGAATGTTTTCAATTACTGCTGACAAATTAGATTGAGTTTAAAACAATTTGAAAGAATGGTATTCGAGCTATAAGAGTATTTTTGTGAGAATTGTGTATTTCTATGTAGGAATGGTTTGGATATGCTGAATTTTAATTATAGTTTTAACAGATTTTTTAAAAATAATAAACGAAATTTTAAAATTGTAAATCTTAATCGTTTAAATTTTAAAATCAAATACTATTTGCCTTAACCCAAAACTATTCTGATAAAAGCTATAATTATGAAAAAAATATTACTCACTTTAATGTTTGTAAATTTTTTAACTGCTAATGCGCAAAATCCGGTGCAAGAATTTAATTTCAACGGAAATTTAAACAGTGCCGATAATACCATTTCTTTTTTGGGTACTCCAGTTTTTGTAAATGACAGAATGGGGAGCCCTAAAAGTGCCTTACGACTTGCAAACAAGGCTTATCAGGCAGTAGTAGGAGAGCTTCCTCAGGATAATAAACCAAAAACAATATCGATTTGGGTAAAATTTAATGCAGTTAATATTCCGAATTACATCTTTGGATACGGTACAGCGGTAAATGGACAATATTTTGGTTTGGTGCATCAGCCGGTAACTGGAGGCAGTGCAGATTTAAGTTTAGTGGGTTGGGGAGACACAAATAGTGTAATAGTTTCAGTGCCATTAGTAAAAGAGACATGGTATATGTATAGTGTCACTTATGATGGAAATGTATCAAAAATTTATCGTAATGGCGAATTGTTAAAATCGGTAGAAGGAATTCAGCGTTCAGCCAAGGGCTATATTTTAAATCTAGGGAAATTAAATACTTCAACGAGTATTAATGCAGATATTGACGATTTAAGATTGTATAGTGTTGCTATGACAGACGAACAGGTTAGAGAAGCGTATAATAGCTCAAAACCAAGCACTTCTGCGGTATCTCAAGCTGTTCCTTTGGCTACTAATACTGAAAATGCACCTAAAAAAACGGTTGTTACACCTGTAAAAGCTTCTGCACCTGTCAGCGCTCCAGCAGAAAACAATAAAAGCACTAAAACTATTGAGGTTTTTTCGCAAGGAAAACAAATAATGAGTGCTAATGCTTCCAATATAACCGATTTGCCTGAAGGGACTTATTTGATTAAGGTTATTAATACGAATGCGAAAAAGTAAAGTTCCTATTTGATTTTAATATAACAAAAAAAGCCTTCTGAAATTTCCAGAAGGCTTTTTTTGTTTTAGTTTATTATGCTGATTGCTATTTTAGAGATCAATTATTTATCTGGATTAGCAATTAAATGATTTCTCCAATCTCGAATAAATTCATAGATTTCTTGTGTTGAAATTTCTGTAATTGATTCATAATTGTTATAAATATCTATTATAGATGAAATATCATTTTTGCATTCAATACTATAAGCTTCATATCCAAATTCGTAATATTGTAATTCTCCCTGTAAGATTTGTTCTAGAGAGTTAACTATATCGTTTAAATATTTAATATTTAAGTTTTTAATTTCCGTAGAAAAGTACACTCCATACTTATCTTCATTTTCAATAAACATTAGGGATGTTGATTTGTTGGTATTATCTCTTTCATCGAAATAATTATATTTTACAAATTTATACTTCATTATTTATTCTTTTTAGGGAAAACGGAATTGACTTTTGTTTAAAATTCAAACAAAAAACCTTCTGAAATTCAGAAGGTCTGTTTTTATCTCTTTTTCTGCTGACCAGGAGCATACGCTTTAGCGCTTTTATCTCCATTCATTTTTTTGGCTTGTCCTGGTGGTATTTTTTTGCCAGATGGCGCAGGCGTATAAGTTTGAGTATGTGTATGTGTACTGCAGCTGATTACGCTTAATACTAAGAACAAAAGAACTAATACTACGACAGCAATTCGGGTGATTTTTGATACTTGCATTTTTAAGTTTAAATTTATTTGAGGTGTTGCAAATATAATCTAAATGTTATCTTTAGTTTGATCTAAGTTTAGTTTAAAATGAGTTCAAATAATAATCTTAACCGAGTTTATTTTAGTTTTGATCTCCTGAATATTTACACAGTAATATGACAATAAAAGAAAAGTTTTTATTAATTGGATTTACAGGTTTTGTTCATTTGGACAAGAAAAAGAGAGACGGAAAGGAAAGAATAACTTTTTGTTCTAAATACTGCAACGAATGGATTTTTCTAGTATTGGTTAATGAAGATGATATTTGGAAAATCGAAAAAGTGGAAGATAATGATATTATCAGCAGTACATTAAACAAAAATAAATCTTCACTTGACGCAGAAGATTTGCTTCTGTTTTTTAAAAACTATTATTACGCGAATAATGATTTCTCGAATGATTTGTAAGTAGAATTAATTTTATAAAAAATTATTTTCTATCTGTAAAACTCCATATATATAAAAGCCATAATAACCTCTATTTTCATGAATATCAAAAATTAAAAGATAAGTGTTCTGACAATCTTTAAAATTACAAATTTGATACCTAAATGAAATTGCTGTATTGGGATTTTCTAAGTATTCTAACTTAATAATATTGTTTTGGGCTAAATCCTGATTGGTTATCACGCCAGTTTTGATTAATGAACTTAAGAAATTAGAGGTTTTAAAAGAAATAATAGCTTCATGTTTTATTCGTCCGTTTCCGCAGTAGAAATTAAAATGTACTTCAGAATCAGGAGTTTCAATTGGAAGCGACCTTCCGCCACCTAATTGTATTTTTTTTATAATTGAAATTTTGGTCATAATTAGCTCAGAGAATTTGGCTTTAAGTTTTCAGCAGTTTAGGAATATAAATATAGCCAAGAACTATAAGTATCACAGAAATAAAACTGGCGTAATCTACAAAGCCATAATAATTCCGGACTTGTTCTCCATTTCGTTTTATCATACGGACAGCTTTTGAATCTCCATTATGAAGTTTTCTAAACACAACTTGATCTCCAATTAAAAAACCATATTGATTGGTGTCGCTATTGCCACTATCTTCATATTTTATTCCATCTTTACCTATAATGGAATAAGAATATGTTCTGGCAGAATTAGCACCTCTCTTGTAAGAGCTACTGTCATAAATTTTGCCTTCCCCAAGATTATTTTCGTTTGTATAGATTACATTAATGACAATTCGCTGAAGGAAAATGAGAAAAATTATTAATATAAAACCATGAAAAACAATTTTCTCTTTCATTTTGTGTTGGCCTTGAGAATTTTATAATGCAAACAAATAAAAAAGTCTTCTGAAAACCAAAAGACTTGTATTTTTTTTAGCTAATAACACTAATCACAATAAATAAGATTACAAGTGCTATTACAGCAAATTTCATAAATTTTGATGATTGCATAAATTAAGATTTAAGTTAGTTTATATCTGATATTAGCAAATATAATTTTTTATTTGAATGGATGTAAATCTATCTTAATTTTTTATTTTGTAGTAATAAATTGCTTTATTGCATGTTTAATTAATTAATTATGATGAGAAAACAATATAACCTACGGAAAAGCGAGCAAGGACTAAAAGCCTGGGATGTTCATCGACTAATTGAATTGTCTAAAAAACTAATCGTTAAAAGTGTTTTATTGTGTGATATAAAAGAAGTAAATGAACCTTACTGGTTCGAGCATAATACCAATTTGCCAACTTGTGCTGATGTCCTTAGTCATATGAAACTTGTTCAGGAAGCAGAGTTAACATATCCAATTATTTTATGTGCAGATGGACGCTTAATGGACGGAATGCATAGAATAATTAAAGCTTTGCTCGAAGGGCATGAAGAAATTAAGGCAGTTCAGTTTGAAATAACTCCAGAACCGGATTTTATCAATATTTCTGTTGATGATTTGCCTTATTGAAAAGTGAAACAAAAAAGCCCCAGAAAAATCCAGAGCTTTTGAAATATATTTTATAGAAAGACTATTCTTCTTTCATGGTATGATAAACGTTCATAACGTCATCATCTTCTTCGATTTTCTCGATTAGTTTCTCAACATCAGCGATTTGAGCTTCAGTCAATTCTTTAGTAATTTGCGGAATACGCTCAAAACCAGAAGAAAGGATTTCAAGACCTCTGTTTTCTAATTCTTTTTGTAAAGCACCAAAACTTCCAAAAGGAGCATAGATTAAGATTCCATCTTCGTCTTCAAAAACTTCCTCAGCACCAAAATCAATTAATTCTAACTCTAATTCTTCTGCGTCGATACCATCTTTCGCAATTCTGAAGTTGCAAGTGTGATCAAACATAAACTCAACAGAACCTTGAGTTCCCATTGTTCCGTTGCATTTGTTGAAATAACTACGAATGTTAGCTACAGTTCTATTATTGTTATCAGAAGCAGTTTCAATTAAGATTGCAATTCCGTGAGGAGCATATCCTTCAAACAAGATTTCTTTATAGTTGGCAGTATCTTTATTACTTGCATTTTTAATAGCGCGCTCCACATTGTCTTTAGGCATGTTTGCGGCCTTTGCATTCTGTATAACAGCTCTTAATCTAGAATTGGCATCTGGGTTTGGTCCGCCTTCTTTAACAGCCATTACGATATCTTTACCAATTCTGGTAAATGTTTTGGCCATTGCTGACCAACGTTTCATTTTTCTTCCTTTTCTAAATTCGAACGCTCTTCCCATTTCTAATTTTTAGTTTTGTGATGCAAAAATACGGTTTTCCTAATTTTTACAAAAACAAAATTGTTCTTTTTTGTTTCAAGTTTCAGGTTTCAAGTTGAATGGCTTACGCTGATTTTAACCGCAAAGTACGCGAAGGTTTACGCAAGGTTCGCAAAGTTTTATTTATATAGCTTTGTGAACTTTTTTATTTTATGCCTTAACTTAAAAATTTCTTTGTGTGCTTTGCGTAAACCTTAGCGTACTTTGCAGTTAAACCTGAAACCTGAAACAAACTACTTAATCCCTCCATTAAATTCGTTAATGATATTTACGGCTTCGTTGAGGTACGGATTGGTTTTAAGATTGTCCATCTGATATTGATTAATCGTTTTGTCATTTGGATAAGCTCCTAGAAGAAACTGATTCACACTCGAATTGTACACATCAAGCGGATTGTTTTCGTCATTAAAAGTATTGATCTCTGTCCAAAGTGCACTTAATGTCTTTTTCTGTTTGAAAACCGCATCTAATGTCATCGGAATTTCCGCTTTTGGAGCGTTCACAATTTGATCTATTTTAAGATTTATCTTTTTAATATTGTTGAAAAAGTAATTGTCTGACAATCTTGCTGAACTGTTTTTAGCAATTTTATCGATTAAATTTCGCTTCACATACGTTTTATACTTTAGGAAAGGTTCGATGCTGTCATTTTTTATGGCTGTCGGGAAATCACTTTCTTTCTGGTAAATATCCTCATAGAATTCAGGAAGCACCACATCTGGTTTTACGCCAATGTATTGGTGGCTTTTGCCCGTAATCCTGTAAAATTTATTGATTGTTATTTTTAAGAAATCAGTGTTTTTTTCTTCGTCAAGCGGAAGAATAGTCTGCATGGTTGCTTTTCCTAATGTAGTGCTTCCTAATAAAAGTGCACGATTATAGTCTTGCATGATCGAAGAAAAAAATTCGCTTGCCGAAGCCGTATTGCTGTTAACCAAAACTACGATTGGTCCTCTGTAAATTACTCCTTTAAAAGGGTCATTAATTACAGATTTCTCTTTTTTGTTATCAATTACAATAGAAAGCGGACCATAATCTACAAACATTCCAGCCAGTTTTATAGCTTCTTCCATAGAACCGCCACCGTTGTCAATAAGGTCAATTACGAGACCTTTTATACTATCTCTCTGCAGTTTTATAACCTCACGCGCAACGTCATCGGCACAGCCTTTTCTACTGGTGCCATCAAGATCTGCATAAAAACTCGGAATTTTTATATAACCTATTTTACTGTCTTTGCCAATGATGAAACTGAAAACTGAATTTTCTTCATCTTTCATCATTTGTTTTTCAATATAAACATCAAAACTTTTTCCTGAGTTGCGTTTTAAGGTAAGCGTAATATTTTTGTTGCTCTCAGATAAAATCATGGTCGATATAGACTCTAACGAAGCGCACGATACCTGAAGCGTTTCTTTCTGATTGGATATCGAAATAATCTGATCACCTTTTTTTATTTGTCCTGTCTGATACGCTGGCCCGTTTGGGTCAACTTCATCAATAATAATTTCGTTTTTCTCGTTGAGGTTTACTGTCATTCCAAGTGACAAATGCTCTTTGGATAAAGAAGCAACAAAACTTGTTTTAGAGTCATCGCTAAAATAAGCGGTATGCGGATCAAAATACGTACAAAAGAAATTGTATAATTTTTCTTCTTGTTTGCTGTTATTTTCAAGTAAAGTTGAAAAACGGCAGATTTCATTCGTAAGAATTTGATTTTTAGAAGCTTGTTCGATCGATTTGAAATTAGCTTTTACAGAATCTAAATTCTCGCTCATCTCAGAAATATCATCCAAGATTTGATAGCGTATCTTTTTCATCCAAACCTTTTCCATGTCTTCTTTCTTTAAATAAAAAGCAAAAGACTTCTTGTAAAAACGGATTGTATCTTTCTTAGCGTAATCAATAGGGATTGTTTGAATTTTTTCTAAGACTTTTTTAGTGCGTACAAGGCCATTTATATACACTGCTTTTATATCAGTAAGAAAACTGCAATCATTCTTTAGAATCAGATCGTCTAAATTGTAGCGGTATTTTTGAGCTAGCTCATCGTATTCACTCTTAAAAAAAATATTGCGTGAAGGATCAAGTTCGTTAATTAAATTGTCAAAAACGAACACAGATAAACTGTCATCAACTGGTTTTGGCCTTAAGTGTTCTGCTTGAATAAGCGCATTTATTTTGTTTAATATTTCACAAGTTTCTGCGCTGTTCTGACCAATGGATATAGTTGATGTCAGCAAAAAAAGGAGTAGTGAAATCTTTTTCATAAATGGAAATTCATGGGTTCATGATTAAAGTTACATCAATTTTTTTACAAATTGTAGTATTTTTAGCAAAATATCGACAACAAAAAGTTTTTAATCGTTAAACGAACGCGAACCAAATGATTTAACTTGAATTTGCCTATTTTAAAGCAAAAAAAATGCGTTACAATCGTAACGCATTCTTTAAATTATGAAGTCAAAACTTATTTCTTGTAAAAAGGTAATTTTACCACTTTTGCAGGAACATCATTTTTTCTGATTCTAATAAAAATATCGCTGTCAACAGCACTATTTGCAACAGTTACATATCCTAGACCAATTCCTTTATTCATAGAAGGAGACATAGTTCCAGAAGTTACAATACCGATTACCGCTCCAGAACCATCAACAATTTCGTAATCGTGTCTTGGCACCGCACGTTCTTGCATTTCAAAAGCAATTAATTTTCTAGTAACACCTGCTTCTTTTTGTTTTTTAAGCGCTTCAGAATTAGTAAAATCTTTAGTAAATTTTGTAATCCATCCTAAACCAGCTTCAAGCGGAGAAGTAGTGTCGTTAATGTCATTTCCGTAAAGGCAGAATCCCATTTCCAAACGCAAAGTATCACGAGCAGCAAGACCAATCGGTTTAATTCCAAATGCAGCTCCAGCTTCAAAAACTTTGTTCCAGATAGCTTCAGCATCAGCATTTTTGCAGTAAATCTCAAATCCGCCAGAACCAGTATAACCAGTAGCAGAAATAATTACGTCATTAAATCCAGCAAAATCAGCTACTTCAAAATGGTAATACGTAATTGCAGATAAATCGATAGAAGTTAATGGTTGCATAGCTTCAACAGCTTTTGGCCCTTGAATTGCTAATAAAGAATATTCGTCAGAAAGATTCTTCATTTCAACTCCTAAATCATTGTGAGAAGTAATCCAGTTCCAGTCTTTTTCAATATTAGAAGCATTTACAACAAGTAAATACTCTTCCTCTTTCATTTTATAAATAATCAAATCGTCAACAATTCCGCCTTCGTTATTTGGAAGACAAGAATATTGTGCTCTTCCAATCGTCAAAGTAGAAGCATCGTTTGAAGTCACTTTTTGAATCAAAGCTAGTGCATTTGGACCCGTCAATAAAAATTCACCCATGTGCGAAACGTCAAAAACGCCCACACCATTACGAACCGTTTCGTGTTCTGCATTAACCCCTTCATAAGTAATAGGCATATTGTAACCAGCAAAAGGAAGCATTTTTGCTCCTAGACCTTCATGTATGTGCGTAAGCGCAGTATTTTTCATTGTGTTGTTTTATAAAATTGTTTTGCAAATCTATTCAAAAAATATCAAATTAAAAGAGCTTAAATTATAAATTTCGCAATAATTAGGAGCTATTTCCTGCTATCCGCTATATTCCCGATAAACAAAAACTACGGCTAAAGAGCCTTGTTTTTCTAACTCGGGAGATGCCACTACAAACGAAGTTCACTGAACTCCAATAAAAAATAGAAATATAGTGAAGTAATCTGGGCTAGGGCTAACAGTTTCAAAAGAACAATCAGGATTTCGATTTTTTACGTAATTTTATTATATAAAAGTATTCAAATGAAATCACCGTATTTAATTAATAAAGAAGAGATTCAGAAATTATACAAACCCGTAAATCCTCAAACTCATAAAGGAACACAAGGTCATGCGGTGATTATTGCCGGAAGTTATGGCAAAATAGGAGCGGCGGTTTTAGCTTCAAAATCCTGCCTAAAAACAGGCTGCGGACTCGTAACAGCTTTTGTTCCCAAATGTGGTTATCAAATACTTCAAATCTCCATTCCAGAAGTAATGGTGACAACCGATGAAAACGTGAATTTTATAACCAATATACATTTACCATTAATTCCGCAAGCAGTCGGAATCGGACCCGGAATAGGGAAGGAGCTCGGAACGCAAAAAGCCTTGTTTGAATTTTTAAGAGTCAATAAAGCGCCTTTAGTTCTAGATGCCGATGCGTTGAATATTATCTCAGAAAACTTATCTTGGTTAGAATTAGTTCCAGAAGACACCATTCTAACACCACACCCAAAAGAATTAGAACGTTTGATTGGAAAGTGGAATTCAGAAGCCGAGAAATTCCAAAAAACAATCGCTTTTTCAGAAAAATACAAAGTCATTGTAGTCATGAAAGGCGCACCAACTTACATTATCAATAGAACTTCTGTCTATGAAAATACAAGCGGAAACGCAGCACTTGCAACCGCAGGAAGTGGCGACGTTCTAACCGGAATCCTGACAAGTCTTCTAGCACAAGGCTACGAACCCAAATATGCTTCCAAAATGGGCGTTTACCTCCACGGATTAACAGCCGATTTAGCTTTACCCAAAACAGGTTATGAGTCTTTTACGGCTTCTACCATTATTAAGTACTTAGGAAAAGTTTTTCTTGAATTAGAAAATTAGAAAATTAGAGAATGTGTCAATTAGATAATTAGTTGTACGTTTTGTCATCCTGAGGAACGAAGGATCACACAAGAAACTCCGCACAGTAACCATAAAGTAATTTGCCAATCTTTGTCGAGCTACTACTGTGATCCTTCGTTTCTCAAGATGAAAAGCCAAATGTTTTATTCTGCAATAAAAAACTTTGTGACCTTAAAAAAAGCAAAGCAAACTCAAAAAAACTCAGTGCTCTTTGTGTAAAACCTCCGTGAACTTTGCGCTACAAAAAAACTTATCAGTTTTAAAAAAAATCTAAAATCTATCCTCTACAATCTAAAATCAAAAAAACGTAAGTTTGTAACATCCAAGATTAGAGACTTAGCAACTTAGTTTCTTAGAATCTTAGAATCTTAAAAAAATGAAAAACAATTTCGATCTCAGAACAGTAAACGTCATGCGATATATAACGCCACTACGCGAAGGCGGTTCTTTACCCGCATTAGCAGAAGCCGATGACGACTTTAAATACGTATTAAAATTTAGAGGTGCCGGACACGGCGTAAAAGCCTTAATCGCCGAATTAGTGGGCGGACAAATCGCTAAAGCCTTAAAGTTACAATTGCCAGAATTAGTATTCGCCAATCTCGACGAAGCTTTTGGAAGAACCGAAGCCGATGAAGAAATTCAAGACTTATTGCAAGGAAGTCAAGGATTAAACTTAGCATTACACTTTTTATCTGGAGCTATTACTTTTGATCCTGCTGTAACAACCGTAGATGCTAAATTAGCTTCTCAGATTGTTTGGCTAGATGCTTATATCACCAATGTTGACAGGACTTTCAGAAACACCAATATGTTGATTTGGCATAAAGAATTATGGCTGATTGATCACGGTGCATGTCTGTATTTTCATCATTCTTGGCATAACTGGGAACAGCATGCTAAAAGTCCATTCGCATTGATAAAAGATCACGTTTTATTGCCTCAAGCTTCACTTTTAAAAGAAGTTGATGCTGAGTTTAAAGCGATTTTGACTCCAGAAGTTTTAGAAGAAATTGTCAATACAATTCCGCTAGACTGGCTGCAATGGGAAGATGCCGATGAAACTCCAGAAGGATTGAGAAATGTGTATCTGCAGTTTTTAAAAACAAGATTAGAGAATTCAGAAATATTTGTAAATCAGGCGCAAAATGCAAGATAATCACTTATACGAATATGCTGTTATTCGCGTTGTGCCAAGGGTAGAGCGCGAAGAATTCCTGAATATCGGAATCATTTTGTTTTGCAAAAAAGCCAAATTTATAAAGGTTCTTTTTCATTTAAATAAAGAAAAAATTCAAGCGCTTTCTGCCGATTTCGACATCGAACAGTTAGAATGTAATTTAACTTCATTGGTAAAAATCGCCAACGGAGCCAAAGACGGCGGTCCAATTGCCGAATTTGAGATTCCAGAACGTTTTAGATGGTTAACAGCCATTAGAAGTTCGGCAATTCAAACCTCAAGACCTCATCCTGGATTGACTCAGGATTTGGAGAAAACGATTCAACGTTTGTTTGAAGAGTTGGTTCTTTAAGGAGGTTCAAAGGAGCAGAGGTTCAAAGGGACAAAGGTTTTTCTGTAGAGACGCACTGTAGTGCGTCTATTTGTTTGCCACAGATTAAATGGATTAAAATGATTTTTGTTTCTCAATCTTGTCATTTCGACGAAGGAGAAATCTCCACAAGTAACTCCGCAACGATAATCCAAATCTTTGTAGAGCTTCTAGCGGAGATTTCTCCTTCGTCGAAATGACAAACTGGATGGAAACTTTATCTAATACTTTGCGGCTCTGCGACTTTGCGAGATTAAAAAAAACTTAGTGTCTTCGCGTCCTCGTGGCAAGAAAATAAAAACCACGAACTACATCTAAATGTAATCCGTGGTTTAAAAACTAAAAATAACTTATTTTTAAGGGTGATTCTTTTTAGAAAGAACCACAAACGTTACCGCCTAAAGTAGGTCCTGCATTTGCAGAAACATCAGCTTTAACGGCAGTATTAGCCAATTTTACGATAGAATATGGCGGAGTAAAAGCCGTTCCGCTTCCAGCTTGAGTTCCTGTTACACTTGTAAATATATTGCTCGTAGAAGTAACTGCTGTAAAGCCAGTCATTAATTCGATTGGGTTTTTTACGCCTTCAAAAACATTGCTTTCTACGCGAATGTTTGCTTCAAATCCTGCAGCAATACATTTATTGCTTACGGTGCTGTTAAAGAAACTGTTTAGGATATGCACTTGTCCAAAACGAACTCTTGGCATTCTTTCTCTACAGCCTGGAGCCCACCAGCACCTTGCAAAAGTGATTCTCAATTTTCCGCGATCAGCAGTTGCGCCATCGCTTGAACCAATTAAATTTGAATATCTATGATCATCTGATCCTCCAGAACCGCCCGCTTTTGGAGGTTTTAGGTAATGGAATTTAGTATAGGTAACCGAAATATAATCTGATTTGTTTTTGATGTCGAAGTTTCCGTCAACACCATCTCTAAATTCGCAGTGGTCAATCCACACATTTGTACATTCGTCTAGAACAGCATTATCCCATCCGTCAGTATCGTAAGCGCCAGGGCCTTCAAAAATCAAGTTTCTGATGATGATGTTTTTGCATCGTTTGATATTGAAAATTCCAGAACCGTCTTTAGTTTGGTCAGTAGAAACTAATTTGGCACCGCTTGCACCGTAAATAGTTTTTCCGGTTTGATCCTGAAAAGACAATCTAGCCGTAATTGTAATTGTTCCGGAAACCTTAATCACTTTTACAGCCGTGTTTTCTACAGCCGATTTTAGTTGAGCGTATGTGGTAACTGTAGTTTCGGCAGCAGAACCACCACCAGTTGTTCCGCCGTTTTGAGAAGCCCATCCTGGCACCTCAGCGCAGTTTCCGATTTTACCAGTCGGATTGGTTGCAGAAGCATCAATCGATGTTTCGTTTGTTGGTTGAATACTTGCTTCTGTGTTTGAAGCGATTTCTTCAGAGTTACATGCCGTAAATCCGAAAATCAATGCTGCAGCGAACATTGAAAGTGTTGATTTTAAGTTCATAATTAAAGTTTGGTTATTTAATAAGTTAACAACGCAAAACTCAATATTATTTGTAGGAAAAAAGTTGAACAAGTTCAAACTTTCGTAAAAAAATCTATGAAATATGTTTTTTTAACACTTCTAAATTTACAAAAATGTATTTTATGTCTATTTTTACGTAATCGATTACATTAATTTAAGCCCCTAATTAATAATGAGTTGAAAAAACAAATTTAACCTCACCAAAAACCACAAAAACCACAAGATGTACAACCTACTAAGAGCAAACATTGAGCGAAAGATTCCGCTCACAGATGAAGAATGGAATATTATTGTTTCCAAAGCAGAACTCATTAAACTGAAGAAAAATCAATTCCTACAAGTCCAGAACTCCAATAGCAGTTATGAAGGATTTATTTTGAAGGGATCTTTCAAAACCTACATTCTAAACGAAAACGGAACAGAAACCGTTATTTTCTTCTCATTCGAAGACGAATGGATTTGCGATCTGGAAAGTTTTTACCATCAAAAACCAACCACATACAATATTAAAGCCATAGAAGACAGCGAAATAGTAGTCATCAATAAAATGCAAAAAGCGTATTTGTTTGCTGTAATTCCGAAACTCATTAAGTTTCATGTCCTGATGATCGAACGTGCCAATGTCGCTATTCAGCAGCGGCTTTTAGATGTGCTAAATAAAACCTCCAAACAGCGTTATTTGGATTTTAAAGAACGTTACCCGCAAAAAGTAACTTCGATAAACAATAAAAATTTGTCTTCCTATTTAGGCGTTTCGCACGAGTTTCTTTCGAAGATTAAGAGAACGGTTTCTTAGTTTTTGAGGTTCAAAGGTGCAGAGATGCAAAGTGACAAAGGTTTTTCTGTAGAGACGCATTGCGGTGCGTCTCACGTTGCTTAAAAAAATCTCGCAATCCCGATAGTCATCGAGAGCAAAGGCGCGAAGTTTTATTCTCATTTTTTGTCATTTCGAGGAACGAGAAATCACACTAGAAACTTGACAAAGTATTTCGCCAATCTTTGTCGATATGCGCGTGTGATTTCTCGTTCCTCGAAATGACAAACTGCATGGGAAACTTTATCAAAAAACTTTGCATTTTCCGACTCTGCGCGATTAAAAATAAAAACTTCGAGTCTTCGTGCCTTCGTGGCAAGAATTAAAAATTCAATATTCCAAAAAGGCATTCGTTAGAAAAATGAAAGCTTATATTTTCTTTTTTTTGATTTTCAATAACCAATACATCATAAGGTTCTAAATGGTACGGCTTCTCATTAATTGTAATAACGGTTGTATCTAAAGAAAATACAATTACCATTTCAGCATTACAATTCAGATTGCCATTTGCAATTTCCAGTTTATGATAGGATATTTTTTCAGAAACCATCCAATTAAAATCAGTGCCTTTGGTGAAAGAAGTTACTTCATCATCTGAGTTAAATTCCATGATTTCATATTTTCCGTATGATTTTTTTTCTTCGTTTACCTCAACCTCTAAGTCGTTATCGAGCATAATCAAGTATCGGTAATAGCCTTTAAATTTGGTAAATTCTGAAGGTGTTTGCTCTATTGTAGCGCTGCTTATTCTAAATGCAAAATCTCTATTGGCATAAATGGCGGTTTTTGGATAAATCATATATTCATACGTCAATCCGCCGCTCCAAATAGAGGGTTTAGTGTTTTTTTTAGAGAGAAGCTGTATGTTCATTTATTGAATATTTTATTTAGAGAAAACAATTTGTCGTTTGTTTGAAGAGCTCGTGTTGTAACTATTTTGAACCATATAAGTTATATAAGATAATGTAAGGTTAGTCTAAAAAAAGAATCTAGCAAAGTTTTTTTAGACAAAGTTTACATACAGTTTGTCATTTCGAGGAACGAGAAATCTTCGCGAGAAGCTCTACAAAGATTGGATTCTCGTTGCGGAGTTACTTACGAAGATTTCTCGTTCCTCGAAATGACAAGATTGGGTATATAATGCATGAAATAAAACTCAGCGAATCTCTGCGTAATTCTTTACGAATCTGTGTGGTATAACTCTACAACACTTTCTCCAAATAGATAAACTCCAAAGGTTCAGCAGAAACTGTAGTATGAATTTCGCTTTCAGGAAAAGCTTCACGTTTTCCTGTATCTACATAACCATGACGTTTGTACCATGCCACAAGTTCATCACGAACTGAAATAACCGTCATAATGATATTTGATAATCCCAAAGATTTTGCATGATTTTCGGCTTCTGCCAAAAGCTTTTTCCCGATTCCACTGTTTTGAAGTTCTGACGAAACGGTTAGCATTCCAAGATACAATTGATGTCCTTTTTCAACCAATAAAACCGAACCGATGATTTTGTCATTCTCTGTAAATTTCAGAATCGTATTTTTTGGATCAAGAAAGATTTCGGCCATTTCTTGTTCGTCGGTTCTTTTTCCTTCTAGTAAATGCGCTTCGGTTGTCCAGCCTTTTTTAGAAGTTTCGCCTCTGTAAGCTGAATTTATTAAGGTTGTTAATGCTGGAATGTCTTCTAGTATTGCTTTTGTAATCATATATTGTTGTGAAATGTGAAATGTGATATGTGAAATGTGAGGTGTAAAATTACATTAGAAAATAGCTTTAGCCTAATGTTTTATGTTTTTTGACTAAATTTGAATTTGTCAATTCGTACAAAATACGAAAATAGTATCTTACAAAAACAACTTTGTTTTTTACAGGAATTTATTTTTGTTTAAGAATTTTAAATATCTTTGAATTATGAGTACAGCAACAAAACCAAAACATATCGGCAGAAATATAAGCCGTATTAGAGAGCTTAAAGATATGAAGCAGGATGCACTAGCATTGGCTTTAGGCATAAGTCAGCAGATGGTTTCGAATATTGAAAACAGCGAAACGGTTGACGAACCAAGACTAAGTGAGATAGCAAAAGCCCTTGGAGTTTCTGTTGAAGCAATTAAAAACTTTTCGGAAGAAGCGGTTTTTAATATTATTGGAAATACTTTTCAAGATCATAGTGCAATTGCTTCAGGTGATTACAATTCCAATTGTACTTTTAATCCTTTAGATAAAGTGGTTGAACTTTACGAACGTTTGGTGCAAGCTGAAAAAGATAAAGTGGAGTATTTGGAGAAGTTATTGAATGGGAAATAAACCGTTTTTTTGAAGATATATTAAATTGAGAAGAGACCTTTGATGAGGTCTCTTTTTTTTATTTATATTTTATTGCTTACGCAAGTGGTTTTTTGTAGTCTAACATATTTTGCACTACCAAATTATTCAGTTTTTTCCAACTTTCATCACTTCCAATAACAATTTTAAAAGTTTCATTCATGGAGTTTCCAAAAAGCTTATGCGCTATAGGGCAATCTTTTTCATTTGTATAAAAGAACAAAGCATAATCAACGGTATAAATAGCATAAGAGTTTGGACCGGAATTATATGCACTAAATATTCCGCGAGTTTTGTATTTAGGTTTAATTAAACATAAATAATAATTTGGAACATTTTCTATTTTTTTAGAATGTTCTAATAAATCGCTATGCAATTCTTGTAAATTGTTATTGAGAAAAACTCTAATTTCTTCCTCTATATGAGATTCAATTGAAAATGTGTCGTAAAGTAAGTCTTTAGAAATTGAACATCTCCAAATAAGAGAGTATAAAAATAAATAAAACAGTGAGGGACTAATTTCTTCGCAATGTAAGATTTCCTGATTTTGGATATTTTCTAATTTATATTTTCTACGAGCATTTTGTAATGAATTTACTTCTGTAAAAACTTTAGAGAAATATGTTTCGAGTTTTTCTAGTCGTTTCTCGCACCAACTACAAAAAATATGATTTTCCTTTGGAATATCTTGAAGCTTAGTTCGGATTCCATCTTTTGAAACCTGAATGCTATGTCTTGGATTTGCATCTTCGAAAAGCCGTTTACACATAAATTTAGGAATTATGTGTGAGTTGAGTTTGTCGGCAA
This sequence comes from Flavobacterium sp. LPB0248, assembly GCF_013388355.1. Classification (GTDB taxonomy): domain Bacteria; phylum Bacteroidota; class Bacteroidia; order Flavobacteriales; family Flavobacteriaceae; genus Flavobacterium. Next base: position 762,862 of record NZ_CP058246.1, on the reverse strand, counting down.
TTCGAGTTTTACAAAGGTTGCAATTTTGTATAATTTCCTTTTTATTTGTCATAATGGAATGCTATTATTTCAAGTAAAACTTTTTTATTTTTATCTTGGGGCAGTCTAAATACATAACTAAAAGAGGATTCTCCTTTTTCTCCATTAGAGCTAACATAATATTCATGATTGATAACTTCGTCTTTAATTATGCTCAATACATTACTAAAGTCTTTGTTCGTAACAAATAAGATTAAAGCAACTTTTGAATCTCTCCAAGTTAAATACCTATCAAATAATTGAGAAATTGCTTTTAAAAACTCTGAAGTACCGTGCCAAAATTTGCATTCCGCAACAAATACATTACTGTTGTCATTAGCATATTTGAGTATAATATCTGTTTTTCCTCCACGATTAAATGTTTCTCCTGTGGCAGTTGTTCCATCATATCTTGTTTCTAAAAACAACAAGATTTGATCTCGTAAAGCTTCTTCATCTTTATTTTGATAAGTTGAAGGTTTTTTTTCCATGCTTTTGCCTAAATCATATATTACTTTCAAAACATCTCTATACATCTCTATTGCCATGGTCGGTTCGCTAGAAAATTCTTTGTTTTTTGATACTGTAGGTTGCGGAATGTCTTTTTTTGTAATAGTTGGAATTGAAAAAACGGATTCAGTATCTTTATTAACGTTAACATTTATAGCTGTAAAAAAATCATTTTCCCGTTTGAATTTATTTTTTTCATTTTGAAATGCGGTCTTAACGGCATTTTCAAAACCTTTTATAGACTGTACATTATTATTAATTCTTTCTAAATCATTAAATGCATAAGAATAGGCGTTTGACTTTGCTTTATTAAATTCTATAACGTTTTGTTTGTAAATTGAAAATGAAAATGAGACTCTATTATTTTTCACTTCTATATCATAGCTTATATAAGTTGTTGGATTTGATTGAACAAAGAATAATTCTTCACTTCCTGTAAATTGGTAACTAACAGTAAAGTAATATACTTCAGCATCAAAATATCTCCCCCAATCATCTCTTACGGTCTCTATTTCTTTTTTCGGTTCTGAAATTGATTCAGTTTCAAGATGAATCTGTAATGGTTCAAGTCTATATTTTTCAATTAAATATTCAATAAATTCATCTTCATCGATTTTAAGGATATAATCTTTTCCTTTAGATAATATTTCTTCTCTTATTCTGTCAAAATGTTGTCTTGGGAAATCTAACCAAGAAATACCTGAAAATGATTTCATCTTATTTAAATTTGAAATTTTATAAGGTGTTGATAATTAGTTTTTTGTTTTTCAAATATATGTATTTTTCATTGCTAATTTTTACGGATTTCCGTAGTAACAAAAAAAGCGAGTAAAAATTTTTTACTCGCTTTAATCATTTATTATATGTTTTTCTATCCCAAGAAACTCTTCAATTCCTCATAAGTACCAATCTTAACACTAACTTTTTCCTCATTAATAACACTTTCAATTTGACTCGATAGCGCGGATTTGTAATCCGTGCCCGCAAAGATTGGCAAGTTCTCTTTCTAGAAACATTAATTTGCATAATTTTCGTTTAATGATTTGTTTTGTGTCTCACTGTTGCGGGCACGGATTGCAAATCCGCGCTATCGGGGTCACGAGCGAGATGCTCGCGCTAGTTAGAGAAGGGAAGTCGTTAGCAAAACTTTACAGCAAGATTAATTTTACTTCATTATCTGTATAAATTATTAAATTCTCTTTACTTTCATCAATATATAAATTTCTTATTTCGTTAACTAAGTCTAATTGAATCTCTTTAAGTATTTTCTTTTCTTGCTTATCAATGAATAATATAGTCTTTCCTTTTCCGATAAGGATAACCTTTTCATCTTTAAAAGCCAAATAGCTCAAAGCATGTTTTGAATGGTATTTCGAAATATCCATTTCCCAAATTTTAGTAATAGTATCATGTTTAAATAAGTAGTATTCTAATTCATTTGGAAATGATACGGCAAATTCACTAGAATTGAATGCAAATCCGCTAGAAGTGTTATTCCATTCTTTAAAGAAGCAATGAATAAATTGAACGCTCAAATCTTCTTTAAGATGATATAAATTAAAATAGGTTTCTTGGTCATAACTATCAAAAGCAATCAAGTTATTATGATTTGTTTTGGGACTAAGAGTACCATCTTCAGCTTTAGTTTTGCTAATTATTTCAAAATTTTCAGAAAGTAAGACTATTTCCCAATTCTGAGAACTGCCAATGTATAAGCTTCTTGATGGAAGATAAGTAATTTGATCTAAAACTAAATCTTTTGGTAATGTTATAGTTTTTGTGTGTTTAAAAGATTCTTCCTCAATAATTAATAATTTATTATCTCCCGTAGGAACTATAATATTTCCTTGATAATCAAAAGTAAAATTTCTAATTGTAGGAACATCAATATTTATAATTTGGTTGACTATAATTTCATTCCCAGATTTTGAATACTTTACTAAGTTAGAATTTTTTGTTAGCGCTATAAAAGTTGATAATTTAAGGAGATTTTCTTTTATAAAAAATATTCTTTCGTAATGATAATTTTCAGTTGATAGATGTGTTACTTTGTTTGAGATTATTTCTGAATAGTATTTTTCAAAATGATTTAAAATACTTTCACACCTTCCTTGTTTTGCTAAATAATATGGTGTTCTGCTGCTACTGTCTTTTTTCCATTCACATCCATTTTTATAAACGAAATCAAATACTTCAGGTAAATCAAGCCAAGCTAGCTTATGAAGTAAATTGCTTTTGTTTTCATCACAACCATTTAGTTCAATTTTATGCTTTAAATAAATTTTCACACATTCAATTGATTTACACTTTAAATATTGAGGTTCTTGTTTGTCTATTTTTGCACCATTACTCAATAATAAATCAACTATTTCAGCCTTGTTTTCCTGAGTTGCACAAAAAAGCTCTCTGTCATTCATTGTTGCACCTTTTTCAAGAAGATACTTAGCAATTTCATAATTATCTGCCCAACATAATGGAGTAGCATATATTCCACTTCTCTCAGAATTAACATTGGCCCCTTTATGCAAAAGATATTTAACCATTTCAAAATTTCCACTTAACGATGCAATATGCAATGGTGTATTATCCATCCATCCTTTTAGAAATATTTCTGATGGATTATGTTTTAAATGTTTTTTGGCTTCTTCATTTTTATGCTCTTGTATAAGAATGAATATTTCAGGTGTTTGTGTGTGATCAGTCTGATATATGTTTGGTTCAGTTGTTTCTCTCAATTGGTTAGCTATTTTATTTAAAAACCTCATTTCGAATTATATTTTTTATTCAATTTAACTTAGTAAATATAAGATTTGTCCTTTTAAAAATAGTTGTCAAAATAAAAAACCATAGATTATAATATAATCTATGGTTTTTTATTTTTTATTATAGAGATGATTTTTTTACCCCAAGAACCCCTTCAACTCCTCATAAGTCCCAATCTTCACACTTACTTTCTCCTCATTAATAACACTCTCAATTTGAGCAGGAATAGGAAGTGTAATTCCTAACGCAGGTTCAACAACATCTAAGAATTTAATAGGATGCGCCGTTTCTAAGAAAATACCAATGGCGTTCGGGTGTTTTTCAAGTTCTTTTTTCAAACCTAAATAACCAACAGCGCCATGTGGATCTGCAATATAACCGTCTGTTTTGTAGATTTTCTTTAGGGCTTCTAGTGTTTCTTCGTCAGTATAACTATAAGAAGAAAAATCTTTTTCGAAAGCTTTTAAATCATTATTGTATAATTCCTGAATTCTAATAAAGTTACTTGGGTTTCCAACGTCCATGGCGTTAGAAATTGTTGCTTTAGAAGGTTTTGGGTCGTATTTTCCGTTTTCTAAGAATCTTGGTACGGTGTCGTTTACGTTTGTAGATGCTACAAAATGCTCAATTGGCAAACCTAATTTCTTTGCCATAATTCCCGCACAGATATTCCCAAAGTTTCCGCTTGGGCAAGAGAAAACCAAAGGTTTGTTTTGGCTTTTCAAGGCTTTGTAAGCAAAGAAGAAATAGAACATTTGCGGTAACCAGCGCGCAATATTAATAGAATTTGCCGAAGTCAGGTTTTTATGTGCTAAAGTTTCATCTAAAAATGCTTTTTTTACCATATCCTGACAATCGTCAAAAACACCGTCAACTTCAAGCGCTTTAATGTTTTGCCCTAAAGTCGTCAATTGTTTTTCCTGAATATCGCTCACTTTTCCAGACGGATATAAAATGACAACATCAACGCCGTCAACGCCAAGAAATCCGCTTGCAACAGCTCCGCCTGTATCTCCAGAAGTCGCTACTAAAACGGTGTTTTTAGCGTCTTTTTTGTCTTTGTTGAAATAGCCCAGACAACGCGACATAAAACGCGCTCCAACGTCTTTAAACGCCATTGTTGGGCCGTGAAATAATTCTAACGAATAGATTCCGTTTTCGACTTTCACAACAGGAAAATCAAAAACTAAAGTTTCAGCAATGATTTCTTTTAGTTTTTCTGCTGGGATTTCGTCTCCAACAAATTGTTTAATCGCTTCAAAAGCAATTTCTTCGTGGCTTAAACTTTCGATTTTATCAAAAAATGAAGGATCAAGCGGTGTGATGTTTTCTGGGAAATATAATCCTTTGTCAGTTGCTAATCCTTGTATAACAGCTTCTTGAAAAGAAACTTTTGGGGCATTATGGTTTAAACTGTAGTATTTCATTGGTTGTTTTTTATTTAACCGCAAAGCACGCAAGGAATTGGTTTCTTTTGAAAACGCAGAGATCGCAAAGCTTTGTGGTTATATTTTTTTATTTCAATAGTTATTTTTAAGCATTTTTGTCATTTCGAGGAACGAGAAATCTTCGCAAGTAACTCCGCAACGTTAATCCAATCTTTGTCGAGCTTCTCGTGGAGATTTCTCCTCCGTCGAAATGACAAACTGCATGGCTATGCCTTGTGTCTACTCTTTGTCGAGCTTCTCGTGTGATCCTTCGTTCCTCAGGATGACAAACTGTGCGTGCAATACTTTGCAGGGCTTCGACGGAGTTTATCCTGAGGAACGAAGGGCTCAGCCTGACAAGCGTCTCGTATAACTCTTAATACTTAATTCTTCTTACTTAATACATTTCACATTTTACAAAATCCTTACGCCATCAGGGTTGATTTTCGAAACATGAATTTCATACGGTAAATTCATTTTTTCATAAACGTCGCTCATGGCTTTTGCGATTTGTTCTGCGGTTTCTTTTCCTCTGCTTAAAGCGAATATTGATGGACCAGAACCTGAAATTCCAGAACCTAAAGCGCCGTTTTCATAGGCGGTTTGTTTGATTTGATCGAAACCTGGGATTAAAACACTTCTTAAAGGTTCAACGATTTCGTCATGAAGCGAACGTCCAATTAATTCGTAATCTTTGGTGTAAAGACCTGCTACTAATCCGCCTACATTTCCCCATTGCATGATGGCGCTTTTTAGGGAAACGTTTTGTTTTAAAACTGAACGAGCGTCAGATGTTTTCAACTCAATTTGCGGGTGAACTACCGTTGCGTACAATTCTTCTGGACTATCAATTCTGATAATATCAAGCGGTGCATAACTTCTTACCAACGTAAATCCGCCTAAAAGGGCAGGAGCAACGTTGTCGGCATGCGCGTTTCCGCTGGCTAATTTTTCGCCCTGCATCGCAAACTGAACTAAATCTTTACGAGAATACGGTCTTCCTAATAATTCATTAATTCCGAAAACCGCTCCAGCAGAACTTGCAGCACTGCTTCCGATTCCGCTTCCGGCTTTGATATGTTTATAAATTTCGATTTCGAATCCAAAATCCAGTTCGTCCAAAGTTTCCAGCATTGCCAGCGCAGCAACTCCAGAAACGTTTTTCTCGGTTTCCAAAGGCAAATCGGCACCGACAATTTTAGTGATTCGAACTCCTTTTTGATCGACTTTTCGAACAATCATTTCATCGCCCGCATTGTCTAAGCAAAGTCCCAATACGTCAAATCCGCATGAGAGATTGGCGATAGTTGCTGGGCAAAATAGTTTAATTTCCATTTTTTTATAAGGTTCAAAGTGGCAAAGGCTCAGAGGTTCAGAGGCTTTACTGCTTATTGTTTTTTTAAGGTTCACAATGGCAAAGGTTCATAGGCTCAAAGTTTTTTAACTTTGTCCCTTTGCACCTTTGAGCCTTTGTACCTCTTTATATATTTCCAATTCTAATTACATCCGCAAAAATTCCTGATGCTGTTACTGCTGCTCCAGCTCCAGCTCCTTTGATCAATAAAGGCTGATCTACGTAACGATCTGTGTAGAAAAGCACGATATTGTCTTTTCCTTCTAAATTGTAGAAAGGATGATCTTTTGGAATGAATTGTAGACCTACGCTTGCTTTTCCATTTTCGAATTGCGCTACGTATTTCAATCTTGAATCTTTGGCTAAAGCTTCTTTATAAATATCTTCAAAATGAGCAGCGTGTTTGATTAACGATGCGAAGAAATCTTCGTTGTTCGTTGTTGCTAAACATTCTGCTGGCAGGAACGATTCGTTTGCAATGGCGTCAATATCCATTTCGTAACCGCTTTCGCGAATTAGGATTAAGATTTTACGCGCTACGTCGATTCCGCTTAAGTCAATTTTTGGATCTGGTTCTGTGAATCCTTGAACTCCAGCTTCTTTTACCACATCGTGGAAAGAGTTATTTTCGTCAAAATTGTTGAAAATAAAGTTCAAACTTCCAGATAAAACCGCTTGAATTTTATGCACTTTATCTCCAGATGCAATCAGGTTTTTTACTGTATCGATAATTGGCAATCCCGCACCAACATTCGTTTCAAACAAGAAAGGAGCATTGTATTGACGAGACAAGCTTTTTAATTTTTTATAGTTGTCGTAAGCAGAAGAACAAGCAATTTTGTTGCAAGTTACAACGGCAATACTTTCTTTTAAGAATTTCTCGTATGCTTCAGAAACTGTTGCATTTGCAGTGATGTCTACGAAAATACTGTTACGTAAATTCAGTTCTTTTGCCTTTTTGATAAATTCTTCAATGCTTGCTGGTTCGCCTTCGCTTAAAGCGGCATCCCAATTTTTTAAAGAAATTCCGTCTTCATCAAATACCATTTTTCTAGAATTAGACAAAGCAATTACGCGAACGTTGATCTTTAAATTATCTTTTAAGAACTTTCTTTGATTGTGAATCTGCTCGATGAATTTTTCTCCCACATTTCCAACTCCCATTACAAATAGGTTCAGCTGTTTTGTATTTTCTTCGAAGAAGTTTTCGTGTAAAGTATTCAGTGCTTTTTTAACGTCTCTTTCGTTAATTACAGTCGAAATGTTTCTTTCAGAAGCACCTTGCGCGATTGCACGAATGTTCACGTTGTTTTTTCCTAAAGTGCTGAACATTCTACCGCTTAAACCTTGGTGGTTTTTCATGTTTTCGCCCACCAAAGCAATAATACAAAGGTCTTTTTCTACATAACAAGGGTCGATTTTGTTCTGAGAAATTTCGATTTCAAAAGCGCTGTTGATTGCTGCTTCTGCATTATCAGCATCCGAATTCAAGATTCCGATACAAATTGAATGCTCAGAAGAAGCCTGAGTAATAAAAATAACGTTGATTTTTTCCTGAGACAATACTTCAAACAAACGTCTAGAAGAACCCGCAACTCCAATCATTCCTGGACCTTCAAGAGTTAAAAGCGAAATATGATCGATATGGCTAATTCCTTTTACAACTGTATCTTTTGATGAAACCTGATTCGAAATCAAAGTTCCCTCAGCTTCTGATTCAAAAGTATTTTTGATTAAAATTGGAATGTTTTTTCTTAAAACTGGCTGAATTGTTGGCGGATACAACACTTTTGCACCAAAGTGCGACAATTCCATTGCTTCTTGATAAGAAATAGTGGCAATTGGCTGTGCTTGTTTTACAATTTTTGGGTTTGCAGTAAACATTCCGTTTACGTCAGTCCAGATTTCCAATTGTTCGGCATTGATTGCGCCAGCGATAATGGCAGCAGTATAATCTGAACCTCCGCGTCCTAAAGTCGAAGTGATTCCGTCCAAAGTCTGCGCTATAAATCCAGGCATAATATTGATTTTCGCTTCATTCGAACCAAAATATTCCTGAATCAATTTATTTGAAACTTCAAAGTTTACAACTGCTTTTCCGAAGTTATTATCTGTTTTAATTAATTCTCTACTGTCTTTGTAAACTGCATCTTTACTGATTTGCTCATAGGCTTTAGCAATAATGAATGAAGAAAGTAATTCTCCAAAACTTAAGATAGTATCGGCAGTTCTAGGAGATAATTCGCCAAGCAAGAAACATCCGTCTAATAAAGTTTCTAAATGGTTGATGATTCTTTTTACATGGCTTAGAAGACTGCTTTGTTCGCTAACAGGAATCAGTTCTTTTAGTGTGTCAAGGTGTTTTTTCTCGATTTCAGCCACAACTTCTCTAAAGCTTTCGTCGTTTGCCGCAGCTTTTGCCGCCGCTGACTGTAGTAAATCAGTTACTTTGCTTAGGGCAGAAACTACTACAACGAGTTGATCTTGTTTAGATTTTTGATTGACAATTTCGAGAACGAGTTTTATATTTTGAGCATTGGCTACCGAAGTTCCGCCAAATTTTAATACTTTCATTTTGTGTGATATTTTTAATAAGGTGCAAAGATTTTGAGTAACAAAGGTTCAAAGGTTATCAACTGTGAACTGAAACTGAAAACTGCGACTTTTTTTTGTAAATGTTTTTTATGTATCCAATAACTCTCTTCTTTCAAGAAAAAAGTATAGGTAACCTAGGATTATATGTAAAAATGTATACCCCTAAGGGGTAGTAGTTGTTGTAGTAGTAATAATGGTAGCAGCAATTGCAACTCGTGTTGGAGCTGTAATAGTTGTAGATTGATATTTTATGCTGTTACTTTTCATTTTTGATTTTTCAAAAGTACAGCTTTTTATATGAGTTAAAAACTTAGAAGGCGTTTTTACGAATATTTTAATAATTCAAATCTCTATAAATCAATATTGAGTATTTGTTAAAATTGAATATGCTAAATTGATGTTTTGATATATTTTGGACAGCTTTTTTTTGAGATTTGGTCCGTGCAAATGATTGATGTTTAACTCAAAAAGACCTTAAAAATGGGTTGTAACAGTATATTTTGATTTAAAAAGCGATTTGAAATAGTTAAACCGCTTTTAAAGAAAACTTAATTATTGTGATAAAATGTTGCTTTTTAATATTGATTTGTTGAATTTTGGCGTTTAAAATTTACAATCATCATGAGAGAGATCCATTATATAAGTTCAGAAACGATTACTTTAGAAACATTACAAGAAATTTTAAGTCAGAATAAAATACTTGAATTATCTGAGGAAGCTAAAGTAAATGTTCAGAAATGCCGCGATTATTTAGATAAGAAAATGGCATCGCATACTGCACCAATTTACGGTATCAATACAGGTTTCGGATCTTTGTATAGTGTGAAAATCTCTAACGAAAATTTATCTAAGCTTCAAGAAAACTTAGTAAAATCGCACTCTTGCGGTACTGGTGAAGAAGTTCCTGCCGAAATCGTAAAAATGATGCTGTTGCTTAAAATTCAATCTTTAAGCTATGGACATTCAGGAGTTCAATTGATCACTTTACAGCGTTTGGTTGATTTTTACAATAATGATATTCTGCCAATAATATATACTCAAGGTTCGCTTGGTGCTTCTGGAGATTTAGCTCCATTGGCACATTTGTCTTTGCCTTTAATTGGAGAAGGAATTGTATTATTTGAAGGAAAAAAGGTAGCTTCTGCAGAAGTTTTGAAGCAGTTTAACTGGGAACCAATCGTTTTACAGTCAAAAGAAGGTTTGGCTTTATTGAACGGAACTCAGTTTATGAGTGCTTATGGAGCTCATATTTTAATTAAAGCGTATAAATATTCGTATTTGGCAGATTTAATCGGAACTATTTCTTTGGAAGGTTTTGATGGAAGAATCGAGCCATTCAACGAATTGATACATTATATACGTCCGCACAAAGGACAAATTGTAACCGCACAAAGAATTACTGAATTCTTGGAGGGAAGTGAAATTATCACTCAAGAAAAGAAACACGTTCAAGACCCGTATTCTTTCCGTTGTATGCCACAGGTTCACGGAGCTTCAAAAGATGCAATTGATTATGTCAGAAAAGTATTCAAAACAGAAATCAACTCGGTAACTGATAATCCTAATATATTTATAGAAGCCGATCAGATTATTTCTGGAGGAAATTTCCACGGACAGCCTTTGGCTTTAGCATTAGACTTTATGGCAATTGCTTTGGCCGAATTAGGAAGTATTTCTGAAAGAAGAACTTATCAATTAATTTCAGGATTGCGTAATCTTCCAGCATTTTTGGTAGATAATCCAGGATTAAATTCAGGTTTCATGATTCCACAATATACTGCAGCGAGTATTGCAAGTCAAAACAAGCAATTAGCGACACCTGCAAGTATTGATAGTATTGTTTCCAGCAATGGTCAAGAAGATCACGTGAGCATGGGAGCAAACGGTGCTACAAAAGCCTTACGAATTTTAGATAATTTGGAGCGTATTTTGGCAATCGAATTATTAAATGCTTCTCAGGCAATTGCCTATAGAGAGCCTTTAAAATCAAGCGATTTTATCGAAATGTTCTTAAACAGCTACAGAGAAGTGGTGCCTTTGGTAAAAGAAGACAGAATCTTACATAATGACATAGAAAACACGGTGTTATTCCTTGAGAGTTTTCAAATTGAAAACGATTTGTTAACAATGGCTTAACACTGAAACGTGTTATTGAAGGTAATTTTGCGCTATCAAAAATAAAACAATGTCAATAAACAGTATTTTCCAATTTTTAGTGCCGAAAGACAAAAAATTCTTTCCACTTTTTGAAGAGGCTTCTAGCAATTTAATTGAATTAGCTTCTAACTTACACGAAGCTGTAAATTTACCATTAAAAGAAAGAGAAATTCTTTTTCAAAAGATTGACGAATTAGAACAAAAAGGAGAAGACATTACACGTCAGACTAACCTTGAGTTAAGCAGAAACTTTATTACTCCATTTGATAGAGAAGACATTCACACGTTAATTACTTCAATTGACAACGTTGCAGATTACCTTCACGGTGCATCTAGCCGTATGAGATTGTATCAAGTTGATAAGATTACAAAATCTATCAGAAAAATGACAGAAATCAACCTTGAAGCTTGTCAAAACATTGACAGTGCTGTAAAAGAGTTGAGAAACTTACAAAACTTTAAAGTTATTAAAGATGCTTGTGCTAGAATCAACAAACTAGAAAACAAGTCTGATAACGTATATAACAAAGCAGTTTTTGAAATTTTTGAAAACGAAACAGACGCTAAAAATATTATTAAATATAAAGAAGTGTTATCTGTTTTAGAATCAGCAACAGACAAATGTAAGAGTGTTGCGAACATACTAGAATCTATTTCTGTAAAACATTCTTAATTCAATTTTTCAATCTGAAGTTATAATTTTATGACGCTACTTATATTAATTATAGTATTAGCCTTAATTTTTGATTACATCAATGGTTTTCATGATGCGGCAAATGCTATAGCGACTGTTGTTGCAACAAAGGTTTTGACACCTTTTCAGGCGGTTGTCTGGGCAGCATTTTTTAACTTTCTGGCTTATTGGGTTTTTGGATTTGGTGTTGCGGATACTGTTGCCAAAACAGCGCACACAATGGAAATTAACCTTGTTGTTATCCTAGCCGGAGTAATTGCAGCAATCTGTTGGAACTTATTGACTTGGTGGTTAGGAATCCCTTCAAGTTCTTCGCATACCTTAATTGGAGGTTTCGCAGGAGCAGCTGTAGCGCACGCTATTGCAGTTCATGGTTTCTCTGGATATGTTGGAGAAGACGGAGCAACTCACTACTGGTATGAAATTGTAAGCTGGTATAAGGCCGGTAAAGATGGCGGAATGCCCTCGGGAGTCCTCATTATTATTGCATTTATTGTATTAGCGCCACTTTTAGGAGTTATTGCTTCTTATTTAATTTCGATTTGGCTGTTAAATGCTTCTCGTAAAAGTATCGGACCAAAAATATTTACTGTAGCTTTAATGCTTGCAACTATTTGGTTTGTTTACGTTCAAATGGTTTCTTATGAAGAAATTGTAGAGCACGGAAAACCTCGTTTTGATTCTCATTTCTGGAGCGTTGTATTCGATTCTCATAATATTAAATGGTTCTTAGTAGCTTTCATTATCTTGACAGTGAGTGGATTTTGTTTAATATTCAGTAGTTTGAATCTTCATCAGGCAGATGCTGCTTTAAAGAAAATGCAGTTGTTGTCTTCTGCGGCATTTAGTTTAGGTCACGGAGGAAACGATTCTCAAAAAGTAATGGGTATTATTGCTGCTGCTGTAGCGGTATATATTAATACGAACCCTGGAGTTCACATGGATGCTTGGCTAGATGTTGTGCTTCCAAATGACGACGCAGGTATTAAAGGTGTAATGCCAAGTTGGATTCCTCTTGCGTGTTATTCTGCAATTGCAGCAGGAACTTTAAGCGGTGGATGGAAAATTGTGAAAACAATGGGTTCTAAAATCACTAAAGTAAGCTCGTTTGAAGGTGTTGCAGCAGAAACTGCAGGAGCTTTGACACTTTACTTTACAGAACACTTAAAAATTCCAGTAAGTACAACACACACTATTACAGGATCTATTATTGGAGTTGGATTAACAAAACGTGTTTCTGCCGTTAGATGGGGAGTTACAGTAAGTTTAATCTGGGCTTGGATCTTAACTATTCCAATTTCAGCTTTATTAGCAGGTTTGGTTTATTTTATTCTAAGCGTCTTTATGTAATCTGAGAAAATGAATTTTGTAAAATGTGAAAAGTAAATCACATTTTGTTAATATAGAAAACCGATTTCAAATCTGAAATCGGTTTTTTTTGTTTTAATTTGTTTTAAAGTGAAAGAATAAAAACTTTTGAAGGTTATAGATAAAACCGATTTCACAGACTTTTGTAAATAGCTTAATATTTAAAATAATGAAGAGAATAATTTTGTTGGTTTTGATGCTGATTGTAAAAACTGGTTTTGCTCAGGCAAATGACAAAGCGTTTAAATATGGTTTTGTTGATCAGACAGGAAAAGAAATAGTTCCTTGCAAATACGACGGTATTACTGCTTTTGAAAATGGGTTTGCTGTTGTGCAATTAAAAGGCAAAAGCGGGGTAGTTGATAAAACCGGAAAAGAAGTAATTCGCTGTATTTATGATGAAATAATTAATAAGCAGAATTGGATAACTATAAGCAATAAAAATGCTAAAACTCAATATTTAATCAAGTCTTCAGATGTTTTGCTAACTAAAAAATACGATGAAGCAAAAACTTTATCTCCAGAAATTACAGCTGTAAAACTAAATAATAAATGGGGTTTTATAGATGTGGTTGGAGAAGAGATAACTCCGAAATATGACGAAATAATTGACTTTGCAGATAGGTTTGCCGTTGTGAAATTAAATGGCAAATTTGGTATCGTGGATCAGATTGGGAAAGAGGTTGTTCCTCCAATTTATGATCAAGTTCAAAATTTTAAAGAAGGTTTCGCAGTAGTAGAATCTAATAATAAGTTTGGGGTAATTAGTGAAGAAGGGAAAATTGTAGTTCCTGTTAAGTACGATATGAATTTTTATTTTAAGGATAATGTATCTATTGTAAAACAGGAAAATAAATATGGCATTTTGGATAACGACGGAAAAGAAATCGTTTCATTAAAATACGATTTTATGTTTTTAAATGATGACTTAATTCAAGTGAAAATAGGCGATAAATACGGATTGATTGATAAAACAGGAAAAGAAATTGCTCCAATTAAATATGATGTAATTGAATCGTTTAAAGACGGAATTGCTGTGATAAAGTTGGATGGAAAATATGGTTTTATTGATAAAGAAGGGAAAGAAATCGTAATGCCTAAATATGAAAAAGCAGATGATTTTAAAGAGGGTTTAGGTCTTGTTAGAATTGAGGCTTCGAAGTAAATTTAGATTAGGGTTCTTTGATAATTTTTTAAATAATTATAATGAGTGAAGAAATTACAAGTCAGATTGAAAGAATTAAGAAGAAGCTGATTTTAGCAAAAGATATAGACAAAGACTTTAAAGTTTTTGGTGCAGAATCTCATGAATATATTTTAGGCGAAACGGTAAATGAAGATGATATTTTAGAATTTGAAAAAGAGTGTATTCTTTCTCTGCCAGAATCGTATAAAGCTTTTTTGCTTTGTATTGGAAATGGTGGGATTTCATATCAAAATTCTGCTGCTGGTCCTTCGTATGGTATTTATCCTTTAGGTAAGTATATAAATGAATTTGTTTATGATAATCCCGAAAATTATTTAAGGAATGATTGTGTTCTTTATCCTGAAATGGCAGATCAGGAATGGCAGGAATTAACTAAAAAGATAGATGAGAATGATGATATTTCTGATGAAGAATTTGATAATGAATTAGGAAAAATGTTCGCTGGAGTTTTACCTATTGGCAGTCAAGGATGTTCTTATTATTATGGATTGGTTTTAAACGGAAAATTTAAAGGGCATGTTGTATATATTGATGTAGACAGACAAAAACCATTTTTTCCTTTTGAATCTAATTTTTTAGACTGGTATGAACGCTGGTTAGATGAAATTACAGCAGAAAATACAGAGGTAGATAATGACTTATTCTCTTATACACTTGGTGGTGCTATAAATCATATTTTGGATGTATACAAATTTGCGGATGATAAAGAAACAAAACAACAATGCTTGTTGGGGATTCTAAAAAAGAAAAATGTAGATTCACAGACTTTAGATTTTTTAGAAAAGGAGTATAAATTAAGTGAAAATGAAATTCAAAAAAGTCTGCTGCAGATACTTACTAAATTTGATTATAATCGTGCGTATCAGTATTTACTTGATTTTGCTGAAAAAGATTTATTAAGTGTTTTTAAATTTGTATACTGGTATGCAAAGAATAAAAGTGCTGATTGGTTGCAATTCATTAAAACTAATATTGAAAGAATTAATGATGAAGAAACATTTCGATTTTGTACTTATTTGTTGAAGGAAATGAATATAGATTACGGTTCAATAATTATTCCGTTTACTACTCATTTAAATGAAGAGATAAGAGTGACGGCTTATTATTCTCTTGGGAAATTAGAAAATAAAGCAGATTATTTGGATATTTTTATTACAGGTTTGAATGACAAAATAAATAGAATTGTACACACTACTTTACAGGCTTTAGATGGTGTGAAAGAAGAAAAACTTTTAAAACATTATAAAAATATAGCAGAAAGGTTTCCGGTGGAACAGGATTATGTCTTGGTTAATTTGAATCATAGATTGAAAGATTATGGCTTGACAAATAAAACAATATTAACTTCAGATTTTGGTGCTTTGCCAAATAAAAGAGGGAAAAAATGGTATATATTTTGGAAATGAAATTTTCTAATTTTTTTGTAAATTTTTACGATTGTGTTTTCGCTTGTAATGCGTCTGTTTAAGCTGTTTCTGATCTTTCGAAATAATACTAATAGTTCCGTCAATTTCAAGCATGGCAAGTTTAATATCCGTTAGATGTTCTAAACCGTGTTCGCGTGCTGCTTCTTTTAGTTCTTCATGCGAAACATCTAATCTGCTTAAAGTTTTAAAATCTAATATGCCATCATGAATTAAGATTTCAGGTTTGTCAAGCAGCAAATCGCTAAGAGTTTTGAATTTCTTTGTCAATTTCTTAATAGCAAAGTTGATCGAAAACAAAACCAATGCAGCAACCAATCCTCCTATTAAACTTGTATCTGGACCAACCATCGCATTTTGAACAGAGTTGCTGATCAATAAAATTAGAATTATGTCGGCAGTATTTAGCTGTGAAAGTTCTTTTTTGCCAAAAACGCGAAGCGCAATTGTCATAAAGAAATACACAGCAACGCTTCTGATAATAATATCTAAATAAGGAAAAGTCATATTTTTTATTTTAAAGTTAAATAAAAAAGCTTTGCCAAAGTTTTAAACTTTGGCAAAGCTGCTAAATTATTTATGAGAAATTAAGTTTAAATGAACTTAATTATAGTTTAAAATTCTTTTCAATCGCTCTAATCATTTCGCCAGCTACATCTTTATTAGTTGCGCCTTCAATTCCTTCCAGACCTGGCGAAGAATTTACTTCAAGCAATAAAGGTCCTTTTGAAGAGCGAATGATATCAACTCCGGCTACTTTTAAATCCATTGCTTTTGCAGCTTTAATCGCGATCTTTTTTTCTTCTGCAGTTACTTTAATGACAGATGCGGTTCCGCCCAAATGAATGTTAGCTCTAAATTCGCCAGGCATAGCTTCACGTTGGATTGCGGCAACCACTTTTCCGTCGATTACAAAACAACGAATATCTTTTCCGTTGGCTTCCTTAATAAATTCTTGAACTAAGATATTAGCATTTAAACTTTTAAAAGCATTGATAACACTTTCTGCAGCTTTTTTGGTTTCGGCCAAAACAACGCCTTTTCCTTGTGTTCCTTCTAATAATTTTACAATTAAAGGTGATCCGCCTACCATTTTAATTAAATTGTCTGTATCAAGCGGAGAATTGGCAAATCCTGTAGTTGGAATGTCTATTCCGCTGTTTAAAAGTAATTGCAGTGAATATAATTTATCTCTCGATTGCGTAATTGCTGTAGCTGAATTTAGTACAAAGACTTTTAAAGCTTCAAATTGACGTGTCAAAGCGCAACCATAAAAAGTAATACTTGGTCGGATTCTTGGAATAATAGCGTCAAATTCGTTTAAGATTTTACCGCCTCTATAATGAATTTCGGGTTTTTTAGCGTCCAGTTTCATGTAGCATTCTTTAATATTTAAGAAATGCATCTCGTGCCCGCGCATTTCACCCGCTTCCATGATTCTTTTATTGCTGTATAATTCTGGATTACTGGCTAAAAGACCAATTCGTAAACCTGTCGTTGCTTTTTCTGAGTTCTGGTATAATTCTTTTAAGGATTCTGCTGTAGGCTGTCCTAAGAGATATTTTTGTTCTGGATCGACTAAAACCCTTCCGCTCATCGCTTCGCGTCCTAAAAGCATTCTAAATCCCATAGAATCGCGATTTGTTAGAGTCATTTCGATTGGCCATTTTGCATCGCCAATTTTTAAGTTGGTTTGGATCACATAGCGATGTTCTCTAAATCCGCTCGAACTTTTTACAATTCGCTTATCAACCAAAGGTGCTTCGCAATGAATAATGGTTTTGATATTATTCTGAATCGGGTTAATGTCGAATTTTACCCAATTCGCATCATTTTTTATAAAAGGAGCTATGTTTAGAGCGTGCATTGCCGAAGTTTTGGCACCAGAATCTACACGAGCCTTAATTGTCGGGATTCCTAGTTCTGGAAATGAGCACCATTCTTCGCTGCCTAAAATGACTTTGTTTTGAAGCATATTTTGTTTTGTATTATAGAATTTAAATTCAAAAATAGCTATTTGCTTTTATTAAAGATAGTGATTTTTGATAAAAAAAATACCCGTTATGTTATGAAAACGTAACGGGCATATTATGAATGTTATAAATTTTGACTAATTTATTGATTCGATGGCTCTTCGGCTTTGTGAATTTCAACTGATAATTCTTGAGAATCATCTTTTAAGTCCATCATGATTTCATCGCCAGAATGAATTTTTGAAGTGATAATTTCTTCGGCCAACAAATCTTCAACATATTTCTGAATTGCTCTTTTCAATGGTCGTGCTCCAAACTGTTTGTCAAAACCTTTTTCAGCAATAAATGCTTTGGCTTTGTCTGTTAAAGTTAATTTGTAGCCTAACTCTGCAATGCGAGAATATAGTTTTTTCAATTCGATTTCGATAATCAAATCAATATCTGATTTTTCTAAACTGTTGAATACAATTACGTCATCAATTCTGTTTAAGAACTCAGGAGCAAAGGTTTTCTTCAATGCATTTTCGATAATGCTTTTTGAGTTTTCATCAGCTTGTGCTGTTCTTGCAGCAGTACCGAATCCAACACCTTGTCCGAAATCTTTTAACTGACGTGCACCAACGTTAGATGTCATGATGATGATAGTGTTTTTAAAGTCAATTTTACGACCTAAACTATCTGTTAAATATCCGTCATCTAAAACCTGAAGCATCATGTTGAATACATCTGGGTGTGCTTTTTCGATCTCATCTAAAAGAACTACACAGTAAGGTTTTCTACGAACTTTCTCAGTCAATTGACCACCTTCTTCGTATCCAACGTATCCTGGAGGCGCTCCAACTAAACGAGAGATCGCAAATTTCTCCATGTATTCGCTCATGTCAATACGAACTAAAGCATCTTCAGAATCAAATAATTCTTTTGCTAAAACTTTAGCCAATTGCGTTTTACCAACACCAGTCTGACCTAAGAAAATGAATGAACCAATTGGTTTGTTCGGATCTTTAAGACCAGCTCTGTTACGCTGAATAGAACGAGCAATTTTAAGAACCGCTTCGTTTTGACCAATTACTTTGTTTTGAATTAGTTCAGGCAAGTGCGCTAATTTATTGCTTTCTGTTTGTGCAATTCTGTTTACAGGAATTCCAGTCATCATAGAAACAACATCGGCTACATTATCTTCTGTAACTTCAATTCTGTTGTTTTTAGAATCTTCTTCCCATTGTTCTTGTGCTAAAGCAAGATCTTTTTCGATACGTTTTTCATCATCGCGAAGTTTGGCTGCTTCTTCATATTTTTGTTTTTTAACAACCATATTTTTCATTTCGCGAACTTCTTCCAACTGACGTTCTAGATCCAAAATTTGTTTCGGAACATCGATGTTAGTAATGTGTACGCGAGAACCAGCCTCATCCATAGCATCAATCGCTTTGTCTGGTAAGAAACGCTCAGACATATATCTGTTTGTTAATTTAACGCAGGCTTCAATAGCTTCTGGAGTATAAGTTACGTTGTGGTGATCTTCGTATTTATCTTTTACGTTGTTCAAAATCGCAATAGTTTCTTCAACAGAAGTTGGTTCTACAATTACTTTTTGGAAACGTCTTTCTAAAGCACCGTCTTTTTCAATATATTGTCTGTACTCATCAAGAGTAGTAGCACCAATACATTGGATTTCACCTCTTGCTAAAGCAGGTTTGAACATGTTTGAAGCATCAAGCGAACCTGTTGCTCCACCAGCACCTACAATAGTATGGATTTCATCAATAAAAAGAATAATATCATCATTTTTTTCAAGCTCGTTCATCACAGCTTTCATTCTTTCTTCAAATTGCCCTCTATATTTAGTTCCCGCTACTAAGCTTGCTAAATCTAAAGTAACAACACGTTTGTGGAAAAGAATACGAGATACTTTCTTTTGAATGATACGTAAAGCAAGTCCTTCTGCAATAGCAGATTTACCAACTCCAGGCTCTCCAATAAGAAGCGGATTGTTCTTTTTTCTACGGCTTAAAATTTGCGATACACGCTCAATTTCTTTTTCTCGTCCTACAACAGGGTCTAATTTTCCTTCCTCAGCCATTTCTGTTAAATCTCTCCCAAAATTATCTAAAACAGGAGTTTTTGATTTTTTGTTTGACTTATTGGCGGGATTATTAAAACTGCTTTCTTTTAGACTGTCATCTTGTCCTGAATCGTCATTATACGATTCGTTTCTTGGCAAGTTTTCTAAGAATTCTTCTTCGTTTGGAGTCATATTTAAGTACTGTTCTTTAGCTACGTCATAATCTATTTTTAGTTTATTCAATAGCTTGGTTGTTGGATCGTTTTCGTTTCGTAAGATGCATAACAGCAAATGTGCGGTGCTAATCGATGAACTTTGAAATACTTTTGCTTCCAGAAAAGTGGTCTTCAGGGCTCTTTCGGCCTGTCGGGTAAGATGAAGGTTTTTCTTTTCAGCATTTACCTCAACGCTCAGGTTGGCAGGGCTCAGTATTTCTACTTTTCTGCGTAAATGATCTAAATCGACATCTAGGTTATTAAGTATATGAATAGCTTTTCCGTTACCATCTCTTAAAATACCTAGCATAAGATGTTCTGTACCAATAAAGTCGTGCCCTAGACGTAGAGCTTCCTCTTTACTGTACGTAATAACATCTTTTACTCTTGGTGAAAAATTATCATCCATAATATATAATTGGTATTGTAAATTTAGTGAATTACAGTTTTAAAAACAAAAACCGTACCCATCGACATCTCCTGTCAGCTAATAGACGAAAAAAAAGACAATAAAAGAGTTAAAAAACGTTTAATTTATTAACTAAAAGCCAAAATAAAGTTGTTAATAAATCATTTAAATAAGTGTAAGGAAATAGCTGAAAAAATTTTAAAAAAACGTATCTTGGCACGCTTTGAAACTATTATAATTATTTAATATAACAACTTATGTCTGAAGGAGAAAAGTTAATTCCTATTAACATTGAAGATGAAATGAAATCAGCTTACATCGATTATTCGATGTCAGTAATTGTATCGAGAGCACTTCCTGATGTTAGAGATGGCTTGAAACCAGTGCATCGAAGAGTTCTTTACGGAATGTATGATTTAGGTGTAACATCAAGATCTGCCCATAAAAAATCTGCAAGAATCGTGGGAGAGGTTCTGGGTAAGTATCACCCACACGGAGATACCTCTGTTTACGACGCAATGGTTCGTATGGCTCAAGAGTGGAGTATGCGATATTTATTAGTTGATGGTCAGGGTAACTTTGGTTCTGTCGATGGAGATAGTCCTGCAGCAATGCGTTATACTGAGGCCAGAATGCGTAAAATTTCTGAAGAGATTATGGCCGATATCGAAAAAGAGACAGTTGATTTTCAATTGAACTTTGACGATACAATATATGAGCCAAAAGTAATGCCAACAAGAGTTCCTACTTTATTAGTAAATGGAGCAACAGGTATTGCAGTTGGTATGGCGACAAACATGCCGCCACACAATTTAACTGAAGTTATCAACGGTACTTTAGCATATCTTGATAATAGCGATATTGAAGTAGATGAATTAATAACTCATATTAAAGCGCCTGATTTCCCTACAGGAGGTATTATCTACGGATATGAAGGTGTTCGTGAAGCTTTTAAAACGGGTAGAGGACGTATTGTAATGCGTGCTAAAGTCGGTTTCGAAGAAGTGGACGGAAGAGAATGTATTATTGTTACAGAAATTCCATATCAAGTTAACAAAGCCGAAATGATCAAACGTACGGCTGATTTGGTTAACGATAAAAAAATTGAAGGTATTGCCAATATTCGTGATGAATCGGATAGAAATGGTATGCGTATCGTTTATATCTTAAAACGTGATGCTACACCAAACGTAGTTTTAAATACTTTATACAAATACACTCAATTACAATCTTCATTTAGTGTTAATAATATTGCATTAGTAAAAGGACGCCCTCAATTACTGAATCTAAAAGACATGATTCATTACTTCATTGAGCACCGTCACGATGTGGTAGTTAGAAGAACGCAATTTGAATTACGTAAAGCAGAAGAAAGAGCACATATTTTAGAAGGATTAATTATTGCTTCTGATAATATCGACGAAGTAATCGCGTTAATTAGAGGTTCTAAAAACACAGATGAAGCGAGAGAGAAATTAATCGAAAGATTTAAATTGTCGGATATTCAAGCTCGTGCAATTGTTGAGATGCGTTTACGTCAGTTAACAGGTCTGGAGCAAGATAAATTAAGAGCTGAGTTTGACGAGTTAATGAAGTTAATCGAGCATTTAAAAGCTTTATTAGCAGATGTTAATTTGAGAATTGATTTGATTAAAGAAGAGCTTACAGAAATCCGTGATAAATACGGTGATGAGCGCCGTTCTAAAATTGAATATTCTGGAGGAGATGTAAGTATTGAAGATTTGATTGCTGATGAAAATGTGGTAATTACCATTTCGCATGCAGGTTACATCAAACGTACGAACTTGACAGAATACAAAACTCAAAATAGAGGAGGAGTTGGTCAAAAAAGTGCTGGAACAAGAGATCAGGATTTCTTGGAACACATGTTTGTGGCAACAAACCACCAATATATGATGTTCTTTACGCAAAAAGGAAAATGTTTCTGGATGCGTGTTTATGAAATTCCAGAAGGAAGTAAAACGGCAAAAGGTAGAGCAATTCAGAACTTGGTGAATATTGAAAGTGATGATAAAGTAAAAGCTTTCATTTGTACGCAAGATTTAAAAGATAAAGATTATATCAATACTCATAATCTTGTAATGGTAACTAAACAAGGACAGGTTAAGAAAACTTCTTTAGAGAAATATTCTAAACCTCGTGTAAATGGAGTTGCCGCAATTACAATTAAAGAAGGTGATGAGTTGCTTGGTGCTCAGTTAACAAATGGTGAAAGCCAAATTATCTTAGCGGTTAAATCTGGTAAATTAGTTCGTTTTGAAGAAACTAAAACACGTCCGATGGGAAGAACAGCTTCTGGAGTACGTGGAATTACCTTAAAAGATGAAACTGACGAAGTAATCGGAATGGTTACGGTTGATAAAAATGATATTTCTGAATCACAAATCTTAGTGGTAACCGAAAACGGATACGGAAAACGTACTAAATTGGTTGACGAAGATGGAGAAGATGTTTACAGAATCACAAACCGTGGAGGTAAAGGGGTTAAAACGCTTAATATTACTGAAAAAACCGGTAAATTAATCTCTATTAATGCAGTAACTGACTCAGATGATCTGATGATTATCAATAAATCAGGATTGACAATTAGAATGGCAATCGAAGATTTACGTGTTATGGGACGTGCAACTCAAGGTGTTAGATTGATCAATTTAAAAGGAAAAGATTCTATTGCTGCTGTAACAACTGTAATGAAAGATGATGTAGAAGAAGTAGAAGTAGATGAAGATGGAAATGTAATTGGGGCAATCGAGAGAGTTAAACCAGACTTGGAAGTTCTTGAAGATGACGGATCTGCGGAAGATGACGATGATTCTGATGATGAAGAGGTAGAAGATGAAGACGATGCTGAGGCAGAAGATGAAGAATCTGAAGAATAAGTAAAAAACAAAAAATTAAATACAAATAAATACCATTATGAAAAGTAAATATGTAATACTTGCATCAGCATTACTGATCTCTGTAGCTACGTTTGCTCAAAAAGATCAAATTAAAAATGCTGAAAAAGCATTAAAAGGAGGAGATGCGCAAGGTGCTCTTGCTCAATTAAAAGATGCAGAGAGTTTAATTGTGAATGCTAAAGATACTGAGCAGGCACAGTATTATTTCGTTCAAGGAAATGCTTTTCTTGAACTTGCAAACAAAAAGGTTGAAGAAAGTAAAAACTTATTAGCAGCAGCTGATAGTTACAAGAAATTAATTGAAGTAGAAAAAACTTCTGGAAAACAAAAATATTCAACACAAGCTGCGGCTTCAATTACAAACATTAAAGGTTTGTTAATCAATTCTGCAATTGCTGATACGCAGGCTAGCAAACATGTTGAAGGTGCAAAAAAATTGTACGAAGCATATGAATTAGACAAAAAAGATACTATTAACTTGTACTATGCAGCTTCTACAGCTGTAAATTCACAAGATTTTGATCTTGCTTTGCCAATGTACGAAGAGTTGAAAAAAATTAATTATTCAGGAAAAGGAACGTTGTATACAGCTATAAACAAAGCTTCTGGAAATGATGATAGTTTTGCTAATGCTAAAGAAAGAGATTTAGCTGTTAAATTAGGCACTCACGAAAAACCTAAAACTGAAGCTATTCCTTCTAAAAGAGGTGAGATCTACAAAAACTTAGCATTAATCTTAGTTCAAAAAGGACGTACAGAAGATGCTAAAAAAGCAATCGCCGATGCTAGAAAAGCAAATCCAGAAGATTCTTCTTTAATTTTAACAGAAGCTAATTTATATCTAGAGACTAAAGACTACGATATGTACAAAAAATTAGTTAATGAAGCTTTAGAGAAAGATCCTAAAAATGCTGACTTAGTATTTAATTTAGGGGTAATCAGTGCTGGAGCTAAAAACAATGCTGATGCAGAGAAATATTACTTAAAAGCAATTGAAATTAATCCTGAGTATACAAATGCTTATTTGAATCTTGCGGCATTAAAATTGGAAGCTGAAAAACCAATCATTGATGAAATGAATAAATTAGGTACTTCTGCTAAAGATATGAAACGTTACGATGTTTTAAAAGCACAAAGAGAGGCTGTTTTCAAAGGAGTTATTCCTTACCTTAAAAAAGCGAATGAATTAGATCCTAAAAATGAGGATGTTTCTAAAACATTATTAGGAGTTTATAGCGCTCTTGAAATGACTGCAGAAGCTAAAGCTTTAAAAGCAAAAATGTAATTATTGGCATTATAAAATAAAAAAAAACCATTCACAATTGTGAATGGTTTTTTTATGTCCTTAACTGATTAGTTCAGTAGATAAAGTAATAGTTGTATTTAGCAGTTTTGAAATCGGACAGATTTCTTTGGCTTTTGCAGCTGTTGAAGCAAATTCCTCTGCAGATATGGATGGAACTTTACCTTTCAAATCTAAGTGGATCAAAGTGATTGATCCATCTTCAAAAGTTACTGTAGCTTCTGTATTTAAATCATCGGCTGTAAACCCAGCTTCATTTAGTAAAAAGCTTAATTGCATCGTAAAACAGCCAGAATGAGCTGCAGCAACCAATTCTTCAGGATTTGTTCCAACGCCGTCAGCGAATCTTGTTTTAAAAGACAATTGTGCATTATCTAAAGTTGTACTTTGTGTACTGATTGTTCCTTTTCCTTCCATACCGGTTCCTTTCCAGTTGGCGTGTGCTTTTCTTGTAAATTTCATATTCTCCTTATTTAAAATTAGTATTAAATGTTATTTGCTTGATTGCTAGTTAATAGTGGTAACTCAAATATAATCAATATTTTGCAGAATAGTTTTATGAAATTTAATGAGATTGTTAAGTTTCAGGTTTTTGAATTTGGATTTAACCGTAAAGCGAACAATCGTGATGGCTATCGGGATACGCAAAGTTGGCAAAGTCTTTAAGTAAAGCTTTGCGGGCTTTACGTTAAAAAATA
The DNA here is from genome assembly GCF_013388355.1 of Flavobacterium sp. LPB0248. GTDB lineage: Bacteria > Bacteroidota > Bacteroidia > Flavobacteriales > Flavobacteriaceae > Flavobacterium. Next base: position 737,761 of record NZ_CP058246.1, on the reverse strand, counting down.
AGTGCAAAAAAAAAGTGTAACAATTGCTCGTTACACTTTATTATTCTTTAGAATTTGACTAGAATTACTCTTGTCCTAAGTTTCTTAATTGTTTCAATTTGTCTTTCCAAACCTCAAGGCTCTCTTTGTGAATTGCAATGTTTTTACGAACCTCTGTAACAATTGAATTCTCTTTTTTAGCATTTTTTGTGTTGGTAAAGAACTGAATGTTATTCTCTAATTGGAAAATTTCATTTTGAACTTCTTCAATTTTACGCATAATAAAGATCTTTTCATTGTCTAATTTACGCGTATCATTGCTGTCAGATAAAGAATCAAGACGATTTGCAAAACGCATCATTTCAGATTCTTTTTTGCTTAAACTTAGTTTTTCAAAAAGAGCATCTAAGATTTTATTAAATTTTCCTTCAATATGCCTTCTAGAAAAAGGAACTTTTCCAAAACCTTTCCAAGTTTCAATATGTGCTTTAATGGCATCTAAATCAGTTTTGTGATCTCCAGTTAATTGGAAAGCTCTTAAAACATCCAAGTAAGCTTTCTTATTGTCAAAAGCAGCAACTTCATCACTGTTCTCTTCAGATTTGTGCTCTTTTAATTTGTCAAAATAATGGTTGCAAGCATCCTTAAATTCTTTCCAGATTTTGTCTGAATATTTTTTAGGAACGTGCCCAATTTGTTTCCATTCTTCCTGGATCTGTTTCATTACAGGTGTAGTAGCTTGGAAATCGGTGCTTTCCTGCAATTCTTTAGCTTTTGCTACAAGAGCCAGTTTTTTATTTAAATTATCGTTTTGGTCTTTTTTAATGTCTTTATAAAACGAATTTTTAAAAGCGTTGAAATTTCTAACCGCAGTTTTAAAAGTCGCCCAAGTTTCTTCATTAACTTCAGAAGGTACTTTTCCAGCTGCAAAAAACTCATTTCTTAGCTCTTCTACTTTTTGAATTTGAACAAGCCATTGAGAATGAGAATTTACTTTTTCGCTTCCAAGTGCTTCAATTTTAGCAATAATTTCTTTTTTGGCTTCAAGATTTTTTTGCTCATTTGCTCTTTGACTTTCAAACAAAAGTTCTCGTTTGTCATGTATTTTCTTAGTCAGTTCACTAAACTGATTCCAGATGGCATCACGATGTTCTTTAGAAACAGGTCCGATTTCTTCTTTCCAGATTCTGTGTAAATCTTGTAATTCACGGAAAGATTTGCTCACATCGGCATCGTTTGCCAATTCTTCAACGCGCGCTATAATTTTTTGTTTTAATTCTAAGTTATGTTTAAAATCTAAATCCCTAGCCTCACGGTCTAAATGAAGATAATCGTAGAAATTTTCTACGTGGAAATGGTAATTATTCCAAACGTGATTGTATTTGTCTTTTGGAATAGCTCCAGCGTTTTTCCATCTTTCTCTTAATTCATTAAAATGCTTAAGAGTATCTTTTATGTTTTCCTGCGGATTGATTAGTTCTTTTAACTCTTCAACAATAGCTAGACGATTTTCTAAGTTGCTTTTTAAATTCGTCTGTAAATGTTTAAAATGAGCATTTCTTTTCTCTCTAAAAACATTATAATATTCGTCGAATTTTGATTTTAACGGAAGGTGATATTCAAATTCTTCATTCGGATCTGGATTAGAAGCTAAAAATTCTTCTTTTTTCTCTTCTATAAGATGATGATATTGTAGCAAGAAAGCTTTTTTGATTTCTTCAATATGATCTTTTACAGACATTACCTTGTCTATATTCACCAATTTTTTAAGTTCATCAACAAGTGCGTCCAGAGTAAATGTATTGTAATCTTGCATAGGAATGTCGTGACGTTCCTTTAGCGTTTCGTCTTCACTTTCAGCAGCGTTCGAATTGGTAATAACATCTAATGCCTCCTGATGGGCATCTTCTTGTTTTGTTACTTCGTTTTCAGTTTCTGAGACCAAATCTTCGGTCAAAGTTTCAGAATCTGAGATTTCGATTGCATCATTTGCTACAGAATCATTTATTTCGATTCCTGATTTTCCGTCTGCTTCTTGCAGGTTATCATTCTTTTCTTCTAACATCTTTAAAAATGTATAAGGTTTTTATTTTAAACAGTGCGAAAGATAGTAAAGGTGTTTCTAACTACAAAATAAATCCTTTGTTTATACGCTAATTTGCGATGAAATTCTTATTGTTTACTTCAATTTGACAGTATGATATATTAATTTTTGTTGTTTTAATTGATAAGTTGGAAATAATATTTTTTTCGATTTTTAATTGAAAAACATATAAATCTTAAAAAGTCAAGCTGAAATAGCAGTTTGTTCAAAATCAAAACAAAATCAGCATCCCGACTTCCATACCAAAATTGTATGATTTTTCGCCACCAAAAGCTATGCTGGGGTGTACATAGACTAAGTTTGTTGGAGTTATTTTTCGGCCAAATTCCATAAAAGCATTATTTTGAAAGCCATCCAGGACGTAATTGTATCTAAATGCTACATCTGTAGCAATCCAATTTTTCCCGAAGAACCATAACAAGTTGTTTTCAAGCAGCGTTACGCTTACATCGCTACGATTGCTTGATCCCGCAAAACTCTGAGAATGTTCCAAAGTCGCAAACCATAAGAATCTCTTGTGATTGAAGTATTTTGCAAAAATACCAGCAGGAATTACGACCCATTTTCCACTTCCAAAACTTGGATCAGCGGCAGAATTTGAGATGACACGGGTTCTAAGGCCAATTCCGTTGTTTTTCTTGAAATAGGGTATAAAACTAACTCCAGCACCTACATCACCAAGTCCAGTTTGATTGATAGAATTGGAGTTGGTTGAAATTAAAGGCAAATCAAATCTCAGATTCCAAGCTTTATTTCCTATTGGCTGTAAAACACGTAAATTTGTGGTATTGTACGAACCGTTCTTGGTGTCTAAATATTCGTTGTATAGTAAAATGGTTTGCAGAAAGTAATGATAACGAGGTTCGGCAAACGGACTTTCGCTTCTATCGATATCCTCGTCTTGGGCCACTGCAAAAAATGGAATAAGAAAAAAAATGCTAAAGTAAAGTAATTGTCTCTTCATAACTGTCTGCAAATGAGTAGACTAATTTACGAAAATTACTTTAACGTTTTATCTTTATTTGTTCCAGATTTTCCAAGCTTTTTCCGCTTGAAAAATAAGCATATCGTGTCCATTTTTAATTACAGCTCCCATTTCTTTTGCTTTTCGCAAGAAAGTGGTTTCTGCTGGATTGTAGATTAAATCGTATGCAATATGTTTTTCTGTAAAAAATTCATAAGGCAAATTTGGACAAGCATCAACATTCGGACTTGTTCCAACTGGCGTACAATTGATTATAATTTGAAAATTATCAAAAGTAGTAGCATTAATCAAATCATAATCAATAATGTTTTCTTTTGCTTCTCTAGAAACAAAAGTATACGGAATGTCTAATTCATCCAAAGCAAAAGCAACGCCTTTAGAAGCGCCTCCTGTACCTAAGATAAGAGCTTTTTTATGATGTGGTTCTAATAATGGCTTCAAAGACTTTTTAAACCCGTAATAATCGGTGTTGTAGCCTTTTAATTTGCCATTTTTAGTAAATTTGATTGTATTGACAGCGCCAATTAGAGCGGCTTTTTTTGATAGTTTATCTAAGAAAGGAATAACTTGTTCTTTGTACGGAATAGTAACATTTAACCCTTTTAAATCAGGATTGTTTTTAATTAATTCTGTGAAATAATTAATTTCAGAAATGTCAAAATTCTCATAGCTGTTGCCAGCAAAAACTTCATTATTAAATTTTTCTGTAAAATAACCTTTTGAAAAAGAGTAGCTTATGTTGCGTCCTAATAATCCAAAACGTCTTCTTAATAAAATATCAACCATTCTTATTTACGATGTTTTTCTATATAATTTTTTACTGTTTTTTTTGTCCAAACCACAGGAAACAAATCTTCTATCAAGATATAATTGTCAAAATTTAGACGTAAACCATTGCTTAAATGAAATTTAGCTTTTGTATTATCCTGAATCATGAAATACAATCCTGCTAAACGGTATTCGATTTCATTTTCTTCAGGAAAATATTCTGTAGCCTGCAATAAAGTCTGGATCGCAGTTTCAAATTCTCCTAAAAATTGAAGAATATCAACCCAGTATAACCAAGTATCTAATGCATAATCTCCAAATTCAACTGCTTTTCTAAAACCAAATTCGGCTTCTTCAAAGAAATTCATTTGTTTGTTGATTGTCGCATATCTTTTCCAGTACAAACGATTTTGATTGTCGATTGCCAATGCTTTATTGACAAAAAACAATGCTTTTTGATAGTTTTTCTGGCGAAGATGAAAATCTGTTATCGCAATCCAACCTTTATCTAAAAGCGGATCTTCATGTACAGTTTGGTTATAGTATTGGATTGCTTTCGCTAAATTTCCAAGTTTTTCATAACATTTTCCAATGCGAAGCAATGCATACGATGTTGCATCATCTAATTCGATGGTTCTGTTATAGCTTTCAATTGCTTCATTGTATTTTTTAAGGCGTTCATAAGCTTTTGCTTTTTCCATGAAAGCTCCTAAAAATTCGTCATCAATCAATGTTGCGTAGTCAAATGCGCGAATAGCATTTTCATACTCTTTTACGCCATAATGAAGACGTCCAAGCTGATGCCACGCAATTTCGCTATACGGATTTCTGTTAATATATTCGTTAAGATATACAATAGCCTCTTGGTTTTGATCTAAAAATTCAAAACAATAGACTACGTTATAAAGAGCAGATTGGTCTTCTAAGTCTTCTTCAAGACACTTGATAAAATTCTCCTTTGCCAGCTCGAGATTGTCCATAAATAGATATTCCATTCCAATCAAATTGTACACGTCAGCGTAATCATCAGTGTATTGAAGCGCGATTTTTAACAGTTCGACTGCTTTTTCGTGCTGATCTCTTTTTGAACAGATATTGGCTTTCTGGATATAGATTTCCTCGTTGTTAGGTTCAATTGCGTATAACTCATTCAAAAGCTTTTCAGCAATCTCGAGTTTGTCATCATAAACTAGCATTTCTACTTGTACTAATTTTAAGCCTGTAGATTTTGGATGCTGGTCTAATGCAAGTTTTAAGGCCTTTTTTGCTAAATTAGCCTTGCCTATGTCTAAATAATGAAGAATTATTTCTTCGAATTCTTCAGAATCAAAAAAGAGCACTTTGTTAGTTTTTAACATCGACTCAAATTTGGATAGGGATAGGTTATAATCTTCTTCTTCGTTGCTTAATTGCATACTTCGTATATTTGAAATTAGCCTGTTATAAATTTAGGCAACCATATAATTGTTGTAAGGATAGGAAATTAATTGTTTTGAACAATTTAATTAACAAAATATGGCGTTTTTTATTCTGTTTTGGGAAGAAATCTCCTTTGTAATTAAGGGATTAACTTCAATTTTGTCATTTTTTTAATTAAGGGGAAAGACTAAGCTGAAATTTAATTGTAGTGTTGTTTCCTGTTTTGTTTGTGGAAATCACGCATCAATATTTCAAAAAGAAATTTTCATTTTAGCTGTTTTTCCTTTTCATTATCCCATCCATAACCTCTAAAATAATGGCACATCCTTCTCTAATTTCGTCTTCAGAAATGGTCAAAGGAGGTGTAATTCGTATAGCACATCCTTCAAATAAAAGCCAAAATAAAATAAGTCCTCTGTCTTGACAGGTTAAAATGACTTCGTTGGTAATGTCTGCCGATTCTGTCATAGCAGCAAGCATTAATCCTTTTCCTCTAACTTCTTTAATCAAAGGGTGTACCAAAAGCGATCTGAAGAGTTTTTCCTTCTCCAGCGTTTCTGCCATTAAATTTGTTTCAGTTAATTCTTGCAAAGTAGCCAAACAAGCTGACGCAATGACAGGGTGACCACCAAAAGTGGTAATATGTCCTAATTTTGGATTTTCTGTTAAAAGATCCATTTTTTCAGCAGAAGCAGTAAAAGCACCAACTGGCATACCGCCGCCCATTCCTTTTCCCATAACTACAATATCTGGAACAACATCATAATTTTGGAAACCAAAAAGTTTTCCTGTTCTTCCAAAACCTGGCTGGATTTCGTCAACAATCATTAAAGCTCCAACCTCATCACAGCGTTTGCGTACTTTTTGGAGAAAATTGTTTTCTGGTTGAATAAAACCTGCTCCACCTTGGATGGTCTCTAAAAGAATCGCTGCCGTTCTAGTAGTTATTTTTTGTAGATCTTCTTCGTTATTGAAAGTAATAAAATCAACATCTGGTAATAAAGGTCTAAAAGCCTGTTTACGCTCTTCAAATCCCATAACACTCATAGAACCCATTGTGTTTCCATGATACGCATTGTGGCAAGAAATAAGCTGACTACGGCCTGTAACTCGTTTTGCTAATTTTAGCGAACCTTCGATTGCTTCTGTACCTGAATTAACTAAATAGGTTTTATTTAAAGATTCAGGCAGGAGAGAAGCCATTAATTTGCAGTATTGAACTGCTGGACTCTGAGAATATTCTCCGTAAACCATTACGTGCGAATATTTATCTAACTGATCTTTTATAGCTTGATTTACTCTCGGATGCTGATGTCCTAAAGTACAAGCCGAAACTCCGGCAACAAAATCTAAATATTTTTTATCGTCTGTATCGTAAATGTAAGAGCCGATGGCATGCGAAACTTCTATTCCGAGTGGGTAAGGAGAGGTTTGCGCTTGATATTTTATAAAATCTGGATTCATTTTTTTAGCTTCTAAGTTGCTGAGATACTAAGATTCTGAGCTTCTATAATTTTTAACTGTAAACTGTGACCGCGACTGAAAACTTTTTAGGTTCAAAGTGGCGAAGGTACTAAGGTTCTAAGTTTTTTTACTTTACGCTTAAGTTAACTTTGTGGTTTAAACAATCGTAAAGTGCTATAAACTGTAACTGTGACTGAAAACTACTTGCTTTTAGCTTTTGTGTCTGTCTTAGTAGCTGGGTTTTTCTTATCGTAATTCAAGGTTTCCTTCCTGACTTTCAAAGGAACATTTTTACCTTTTTCTTCTTCGTCTTTACCTTGTTTAATCAGTTTTTCATTCATTTCATTTTCTTCGGCGGTAAAAATATCATCTTTCGACTTTATTCTTTCGTTTCCACGCCAATTCATGCCTCGCAGTTTACGAGCATTTTCGGGAAGTTCATCCTCAGGAAAAATATCTCCATCGACTTTATTGAAGAACGTAATGGTTTCAATCGCATTATTCTCCAATATCATATTGATTTTACTGCTGACATTTTTATTAATACCAATCAATTCATTGGCATCATTACGCATATAATAAATTACTTCGGTATTTTTGATGACATCAACATCATGAAGTTTTCCATCCCGGAATTTTCCAAACAAATTGAGTCCCTTGACTTGATTAAAACCGGTTCCGAGCGTGTCCTTCGATAAGACAAAAGTGTTGTTTAGAACTTTCAAAGAATCAATTTTTCTCGTCTTATTGTCACCAATTAAGTGCATTAAATCTCCAGTAATCTGATTGTCACCATTCCAAAGAATCGGATTTCCAATCAATTTTGTTAAAGCAGTTTTAGAATTCGAATGAATAGAATCGCATTTACCGCTCATGTCTGTTTTATAGAAACGAACATTTTTAAAAGCTCTAAGGATTCTTTCTCCTTCTTTACCAGTAACCATTAATTTTTGTCCGTGAATGTAAACCGAATCATTTTCAACTAGATTTACAGCGACAGCTCTTTTGGTTACAAACATGGAGTCTTTCAGTTTGTAAAGTTCTGCATAATGGCCTTTTACAATTCCTTTATTGATAGAATCGGTAATTTTTACATTTCGAGTTGCCGAAGCAAATTCGGTATTTCGATTATAGTATAAACTATCGCCTTCTATACGCCGATCGTCGTATTTGATATATGATTTTCGAAGAAAATGTGCTAAGTTTTTCTTTGTATCGTAAAAGCCTTTCTCAGTATAAATGTAATTGGCTTTACTGGTAATAGTAGAAGGTCCAAGAAGATAAGTGTGCCCAGAATTGCTGTAATAATCCAAGTGATTAGATTTAATTACATATTTCGGATTCGTAATGGTAACTTCAGTTAAAAACTGAAACTTCTTTTCTTTTACAAAATACCTTCCCGATTTGCTGACCAAAGTATTGTCTTTGTTTACAATAGTTCCTTTTGTATTGTAAAATGCTTCTTGAATATTTCTATCAAAATTAATAGTATCAGTCTGTAAAGTAGCATCAGGCGAAGTTAGAACCGCATTTCCTGTTGCAAAAGCTTTTTTTTCATTACCGCTATACTCTGCGTATTTACTATTTAAAAACAAAGTATCTCCCTGTACCAATTGTACATTTCCAAATGCTTTTAGATAATTCTCTTTTTGAAAAAAATAGGCTTTGTTGCAAGTTAATACAACTCCATCATGGTTTACTTTTACATTTCCAGTAAGTAAAAGTGCATCAGGTACATTAACTTGATCCACGTCAGAAAAGTCAGCATTCTCGATGACAATTGTTTTTGGAGATTGTGCAGGTTTTTTTGCTTGCGCGAAAGTAAATTGAACGCTTAAAAAAGACAGGCAAATAAATATGAAAAAGAGTGATTTCTTCAACTGATTAAATTTTTGTCAAATTTATAAAAAAGGTTAGAACCTGTGGCGGTTATTAGCATTAATTTATAATTAGTCATTAACAGTCTAATGTTGAATTTGAATGCGATTTAATTTTTCAACAAAATCTCCAACTCTCACGTTGTAGTAGTTGTATTTTGAACAGAAAAGGATGTAAATTAGATAAATCGTTTTCGGGGTTTTAAAAAATGAGCTATTTTTAGAAATTGTTCTGATGCTTTTTGGTATCAAAATTAGATAGACAAGACAAGAATAGCCCAAAATATATGATAACTAAAAAAATAATTGCAGCCGGAATTACATTAACGGTACTTTTTTCGGCCTGTAAAACAAAAGAACTAAAAATGAGTACTGCAAAAGAGCAAACTGCAACTGATAAAAAAGTTGTAGTGTATCAAGTTTTTACACGCCTATTTGGAAATAAAAATACAAATAATAAGCCTTGGGGAACAATTGAAGAAAATGGTGTAGGGAAGTTTAATGATTTTACAGATAAAGCGCTTCATGAAATAAAAGATTTAGGGGTTACCTATATTTGGTATACGGGAGTTCCGCATCATGCTTTGGTGCGTGATTATACAGCGTATGGAATTTCAAATGATGATCCAGAAGTAGTAAAAGGCCGTGCCGGTTCTCCGTATGCAGTAAAAGATTACTACAATGTAAATCCAGATTTGGCCGTAAATCCTGCAAAACGATTAGAAGAGTTTGAAGCTTTAATCAAGCGTACTCATAATGCAGGTTTGAAAGTGATTATCGATATTGTTCCAAATCATATTGCTAGAAAATATGAAGGAAAATCAAATCCAGAAGGCGTAAAAGATTTTGGTGCAGATGATGATGTTACGGTTGAATATAAGCGTGATAATAATTTCTATTATATTCCGAGGCAACATTTTGAAATTCCTGACGGAGATATTCCTTTAAACGGAGAAAAAAATGTACTTATTGATGGGAAATTTGACGAAAACCCTGCTAAATGGACAGGAAATGGTTCTCGTAAAATTAAACCAGACCAAAACGACTGGTACGAAACGGTAAAAGTAAATTACGGAGTGCGTCCAGATGGCACTAAAGATTTTCCTGAACTTCCTGCCGGTTTTGACCAGAAATCGTATGAAGAACATTTTGCTTTTTGGCAAGATCAAGATGTTCCTGATTCCTGGAAAAAGTTTAGAGACATTGCGTTGTATTGGACAGCAAAAGGCGTGGACGGATTCCGTTACGATATGGCAGAAATGGTTCCGTACGAATTTTGGAGTTATATGAACTCTTCCATAAAAATGAAAAATCCGAATGCATTTTTATTGGCCGAAGTTTATAATCCGAATGAGTATCGCAATTACATTCGTTTAGGCAAAATGGATTATTTGTATGATAAAGTGGAAACGTATGATAAGCTGAAAGATGTAATTCGCGGAAAATCTTCGCCAGACGAATTAACCAAAATTCAAAACGGAATGGCAGATATCGAGCATCATATGCTGCATTTTTTGGATAATCATGATGAACAGCGTTTGGCAAGTCCTGAGTTTGCAGGAACTCCAGAGAGAGGGAAACCTTTAATGGTGGTTTCGGCAACAATTAGCACTTCGCCCACTATGATTTATTTTGGTCAAGAAGTAGGAGAGGCTGGAAATGAAGATGCTGGTTTTGGAAAACGCTCTAGAACATCAATTTTTGATTATATCGGAGTTCCAAATCATCAGCGTTGGATGAATGATGGTAAATTTGATGGAGGACAGCTTTCTGAATCTGAAAAACAGCTTCGTGATTTTTACAAACGCTTACTAAATTTTACGATTAATAGCAGTGCTTTAATGGGAAGTTTTGAAGAAATTCAAACCGTAAACCGACAAAACAATGAAGGCTATGATTCTTTGCTTTATTCTTATGCGCGTTGGTCTGATAGCCAGAAACTGATTGTAATTGCGAATTTTTCTTCTGAAAAAGGAAGCGAGTTTAATTTGAAAGTGCCTTCGTCGCTTATTTCTAAATGGAATTTGAAAGACGGAGAATATCAAATGAAAGATCAATTGTATCAGAATAAAATTTTTATGCTAAAAGTGCAAAATGGAGTAGGTGAGGCTAAAATTTCTATTCAGCCTTCAGAATCTTTGATTTTGGAATTGAAATAAAAATGTTTGAGATCATAGAAAAAACTTGTTTAGAATGTTCTAAGCAAGTTTTTTTTGCTTTTAAACCTTTTTAAGCAAAGAAAAAATCTCTCTAATAGAAAATGTCGCACCACAGACAAATTCGTCTGAAGCGCCGTAATAAACGATTAGTGTTTCGCCGTCTGGTTCGACAATATGACCGTTTGTAAAAACCACGTTTCCAAAGAAACCGCTTAACTCGTAACTCGTTTTTGGAAACATAATTGGAGTTTCTGTTCTTGAAATGACTTTTGTAGGATCTTCTAAATCCATTAAAAAAGCACCTAGACAATATTGGTGAAATTCATTGGCTCCGTGATAAATTTCAAGCCAGCCCAGTTCTGTTTTTATAGGAGCAGCTCCAGCACCAACTCTTTTGCTGTCCCAGCTTTCTTTTCTGGTTTTGACAATGCATTTATGATTTCCCCAATGAATGCCATCTGGAGAAGAAGCAATCCAAATATAATTTCCGCCAATATCTACGCTGCTTGGTCGATGTAAGGCGTAAAATAAGCCATTGATTTTCTCTTCAAAAATGGCGCAATCTTTATTGTGCGGAGGAAATATTAATCCGTGTTTTTGAAAATTCTTCCAATCTGTAGTAGTTCTCAAGCCAACGGCAACACCACTAGGAGAGACAGATGTAAAAGTGAGATAATATTTTCCTTCAATGAGAGAGACACGACAATCTTCGATCCCAAAAGTTTCTAATATTCCTTCGCCAACCAAATGCGGATAATTTTCAGGTTCATAAAACCGTTTTCCGTCTTCACTGCACAATAATCGAATATGAGATAAAGTAGTTAGGTAATCAATTCCTTGATAGTTAATTACTCGAGCATCTGTTGCAATAAGTTCAGGATGATCTTTTAAAATTTCGATAATTTGAATGGTTCCTGCTTCTGTTAAGATTGGGAATGAGATGATGTTTTCAACTTGTTTTGGTCTTTCTGCAACGCGTACTGCCAGCCATGTTTTATTTTGAAACTGAAACACGCCAGGATTCAACAGACAGGTGATTTCTAAACCTTCTCTGCTGGGCGGTATATCAGATGGCGACAATAAAGGATTTTCTGTAAAACGATTGGCAATATCTTTCATGATCTTCGTTTAAGTACCTAAAAGGTATAAAAAAAAGCTGATACTTACTTGTATCAGCTTCTTTTCTATACTTTTTTAACCTTTTTGAGTGCTTCAACGTAATATTCGTTTACTTTTTCCCAATTTATATGATTGTAAAAGGCATCAATATAGCTGCCTTTACGATTTTGATAATCTAAATAATAGGCATGTTCCCAAAGATCAATTCCCATAATTGGAGTTCCTGGAATCAAGGCGTTTTTCATTAACGGATTATCTTGATTGTCTGTTGTGGTAATTTGTAATTTGCCATAACGGTCTACAACCAACCAAACCCATCCAGAACCAAATTGCTTTTCTGACTGTGCTTTAAATTGATTCGTCAGATTATTAAAAGAACCAAATTCTTTATCAATAGAACCTGCGAGAGTATCTTTTGGTGTCTGCTCTTTTGGAGTCAGAATGTTAAAATACAAAGTATGATTGTAATATCCACCTGCATTCTGACGAAGTTTTAAATTCGTAAGAGGCATTTTCTTTAAAATGTCTTCAATAGGCATATTCTCAAACTCAGTCGATACAATTTCTTTATTAAAAGCGTTGGTGTATGACAAATAATGTTTAGAATAATGTGTTTCTAAAGTCAGAGTTCTAATGTCTGGGGCAAGTGCATCATAATTAAATGGCAGTTTTGTCATTTCAAAAGAACCAGGATCGGCTTTAACATCATTTGGTGAACCAATAGTTATTTTTTCTTCTTTTGTTGGAAGAGGAACTTCAACTACTTCAACCAGCTTATCTTCTTTACAGGAAAATAATAGTAAAAATGAAGCTAAAGTGCTGAAAAGAACAACGTTTTTCTTCATAATGTTTTTATTTTGATGTTAATGAATTGATGATTTCGATATAATTTTCTTTGGCTTCGTCTACAGACATATGGCTAATCTGCATCCAAGCATTGGTTTTAAAAGCATTTCGCAAATCAAAATTTTCAGATTGATTGTAGACTGCTGTACCAAAAGTAGCTTGTTTGTAAAAAGCGTAAAGTCTTAACTGCACATCTTGTGGCAGCGAAGCCTGAGTCATTGTCATAGCAGCTTCTACGGCTTTAGCGAAGCGAATATCTAAATCTTTATCGGCCATTTATGCTTTTGTAGCAATAATTGTTTTTCCTCCAATCGCTTTTTGATTCAACTCAACATTGATTGGTGTACCTAAAGGTAAAAATAAATCTACTCTTGAACCAAATTTAATAAAACCAGCATCAGTTCCTTGTACAACTTGCATTCCTTCTTTAGCGTAGTTAACAATTCGGCGAGCCAAAGCTCCTGCAATTTGTCTGTATAGAACAGCACCAAAAGTTTCGTTTTCGATTACTACAGTAGTTCTTTCGTTTTCTTCACTCGCTTTTGGGTGCCAAGCCACTAAGAATTTACCTGGGTGGTATTTGCTAAATTTAATAATACCATCCATTGCGTAACGTGTTACGTGCACATTGATTGGCGACATAAAAATAGAAACCTGTAAACGTTTATCTTTAAAATATTCTCCTTCATAAACTTCTTCGATCACCACCACTTTTCCATCAACTGGAGCTAGGATATGATCGCTGTTTCTAACTGCAATTCTCTTCGGGTTTCTGAAGAATTGTAAAATAATAATCAAAATCACAAGCGCTGCAATTTGAACAAGCATTCTAAGCCAATTGATATCTATAAATCTTTCAGCAATTAAAAGTACAGCTACAGTAAATACAGTACCTAATAAAATGGACGGGCCTCCCTCTTTATGAAACATAATATAAAATTTGATAAAATAAAAATATAATTGGTGCTACAAATATAACACTATCTAATCGATCTAAAATACCTCCGTGGCCTGGCATTATCGAACCGCTGTCTTTTATGCCAGCAATTCGTTTAAATTTGGATTCTATTAAATCTCCAATAGTACCAAATATGCTCACAATTAATGCGATAATCGTCCAAATTAAGATCGATGTGTTGCTAAATTCAGGCTTAGGCTGAATGTAGAGTTTAGAAATCAAAAAGCCGGCAAAAGCTGCAAAAACAACCCCGCCAAGAAAACCTTCGATTGTTTTTTTAGGAGAAACTCTCTCGAATAATTTGTGTTTTCCCATTGATTTTCCAACGAGATAGGCAAAAGTATCGTTGGTCCAGATTAAAACAAATAATCCTAAGATGATTTTCGGATTATAATCATTTGTTCCAAAAGAGATTTTTACAATAAAAATAAATGGAAGGGTAATGTATCCAAGAAGATATAAATACTTTGAAGAAGTGCTTATTTTCTGAATAGAATCATAAAATAAGAATATGATACATTTTATTGATACAACAATAGTAACAGCAAGAAGAATTAAGTCCAGCTGTTTAATGTTAACTTCAAGGTTTATGTTGGAATTAAAAGTATCGTTTAAGAATTTGCTTGTCTGTTTATTGTAATGACTTACTAGAATAGTGGTCGAATAAATCAGAATTCCAAAAAGTATAGAAAACACTTTATTCAGGTTTACTATATTAGAAAATTCATATATCGTAATAATTAAGAAAACGCCAAAAAGAGTAATGAAGCTTTCAGTAGAAAACAATATTGAAGTTAATAATAAAGCGATATAAACAGCACCAGAAATGGTTCTCTTCAGTGTTTCGTTCATCTTAAAGATCTTCTAAAAGCAATAAATAAAGGTTCTTAGCAACACTTCCGTATTGTGTAAAATCTTCTTCTTTCGCTTTTTCGAAATATTTTATGGTAGTGATATTAGTAGGATAGTCCCTTTCGTATTTATGTTTTATTGCACTTAATCCGTCACTTTTCATAGGAAGGATTTGGCTGGTAGTGGCTATTATGACAATATTTGCGGGTAATTCGTTTGGTTTGTTTTGTTTAATTTGTCTAGACGAAAATAAGATAGAACCTTCATCGGCAATAAGGTTTTCACAGCTTGCTAATAAGAACCTTGGTTTGGTTGGTGCACTGTAAAAAAGTTTGTTTTCTTCTAGTAAACCAAATAAAGCAGGTTCATAGCATAAAACTTCTTGTTCAAACCAGTCATTTTCTTCTAAAATGTTTTCAAACTGTTCAGAAAGTTCTCCTGTATTTTCGCAGTACAAAAATTTACCTCCATTTTTTTTGAAATTGAAAATAAATTGCTCGTCTAAAGATAAATGACTGTTCTGCGCAGAAGTTCCCGCATATTCGCTTTCGTTCTCTTCGTCAGAAGCGGCTTCACTAGAGCCAAATATTTTTTTGAAAAAATTCATTTTTTATATGAAATGCTTTACATGTTAATTGAAAACGTTCAAAGATAAAAAAATCTTAATTCAAAAGGATGTTTTGAATTAAGATTTTAAAAAATTATTACGTATTTCGTAATTACTTATGAAACTACTTCTTCTAAATTTTTGTCAAAAGTACGTTTTCCGAATATGTTTTCTAAGTCATCTTTAAAGATTACTTCTTTTTCAATCAGAATATCAGCAAGTTGGTTTAACTTGTCTTTGTTTTCCTCTAAAATCTGAATTGCTCTCTGATATTGACCTTCAATTAACTCAGAAATTTCTTTGTCAATAATTTTTGCAGTCTCATCAGAATATGGTTTAGAGAAGTTGTATTCGCTTTGTCCAGTTGAATCGTAATACGTAACGTTACCGATTTTGTCATTCAATCCGTAAATAGTTACCATAGCACGAGCTTGACGAGTTACTTTTTCTAAGTCGCTTAATGCGCCAGTCGAAATTCTGTCAAAAGTTACTTTTTCAGCAGCTCTACCTCCCATAGTAGCACACATTTCGTCTAACATTTGATCTGTTCTAACGATTTGTCTCTCTTCTGGTAAATACCATGCAGCTCCTAAACTTTGTCCACGAGGAACAATTGTTACTTTAATAAGTGGTGCAGCATGCTCTAACATCCAGCTTACAGTAGCGTGACCAGCTTCGTGAATTGCAATTGCTCTTTTTTCGTCTGGAGTAATGATTTTGTTTTTCTTTTCAAGACCACCAATAATTCTATCAACAGCATCAAGGAAATCTTGTCTGTCAACCGCAGCTTTGTTGTTACGTGCAGCAATAAGAGCGGCTTCGTTACAAACATTGGCAATATCAGCACCAGAGAAACCTGGAGTTTGTTTTGCTAAGAAATCTAAATCTAGACCTTCGACTTTTTTGATAGGAGCTAAGTGTACTTTGAAAATTTCAGCTCTTTCGCGAATGTCTGGTAAGTCAACAAAAATTTGTCTGTCAAAACGTCCAGCACGCATTAAAGCTTTGTCTAGAACGTCAGCTCTGTTTGTTGCAGCTAGAACAATTACGTTAGAGTTTGTACCAAAACCATCCATTTCTGTCAGTAATTGGTTCAAAGTATTTTCTCTTTCGTCGTTTCCGCCAGACATATTGCTTTTTCCTCTCGCTCTACCAACAGCATCGATCTCATCAATGAAGATAATAGCAGGAGATTTTTCTTTAGCTTGTTTAAATAAGTCACGTACACGTGAAGCACCAACTCCTACGAACATTTCTACGAAATCTGAACCTGATAAAGAGAAGAAAGGTACTTGCGCTTCACCAGCAACTGCTTTTGCTAATAAAGTTTTACCAGTTCCCGGAGGTCCTACCAATAAAGCTCCTTTTGGAATTTTACCTCCAAGATTCGTGTATTTTTCAGGGTTTTTAAGGAATTCAACAATTTCTTGAATTTCTTCTTTAGCGCCTTCTAAACCTGCAACATCTTTAAATGTAGTTTTAATGTCTGTTTTTTCATCAAACAATTTAGCTTTAGATTTTCCGATGTTGAAAATCTGTCCGCCTCCACCAGCGCCTCCGCCAGACATTTTACGCATAATGAAAATCCACACACCAACAATAATGATGATAGGAAGTAAGCTAATTAAAATATCGCTCCAGTTATTTTTTTGAAGAAAGTTGAAGTCTTTCAATTTCCCTTCGCTAACTGCTTTTTCTAATTTAGTCTGAAAGATTTGATCATTACCAATTTCCAAAGTATAATGTGGACCTTTGTTTGGCTGTTTGAAAATATCTTCAGCAACTTTTTTGTTTGCTGGGTCTTTAAGAGCCGCAGCATTCAAGTATACCTCAGCTTCTGCTTTGTTATAAACAATTACTTTTTCAATTTGTCCTTTTTCTAGAAGGGTGTTGAATTTAGAAGAAGTTAATTGGGCAGGTTCGCTTAAGCTTGATCCTCCTGTGGCAAAACTTATGAATAAAAAAACTAAAAGTATTGCGGTGTATATTAACCAAGGACTTATTTTAAATTTATTCGGATTTGGATTATTATCTTTAGCCATTTAATGAAAGTTTCTTTAGTATTTGTTCTCGATTGAAGTTATTTTGGCATCGCCCCAAAGGCTTTCGATGTTGTAATATTCGCGAATATGTTTTTGGAAAACGTGTACTACAATATGTACATAGTCCATTAAAACCCATTCTGCATTATCGGTTCCTTCTACGTGCCAAGGTTTATCTTTTAAGTCTTTTGATACAATTTTTTGAATTGAGTTTACGATGGCGTTTACTTGGGTGTTTGAGCTACCGTTGCAAATAACAAAATAGTCGCATACAGCAGTATCTATTTCTCTTAAGTCAAGAATATCGATATCATTTCCTTTTACTTCCTCAATCCCTTTGATTATGTTCGCCAGTAGAACATCATTATTAACAGTCTTTTTCGCCATGAATTATTTTATATGAATTTGTAAAGTTACCAAATTTTGTGATTATTTTTGAACCTTAACAAAATATTAAACTAAGATATTTAAATTATTTAATGAAACTAATCAAACTCGATGCCATAGATTCTACAAACGACTTCTTAAAAGCTTTGTCAAGTCAAGATGAACTGGAGAATTTTACAACGGTAACAGCTGAAAATCAGACAAAAGGCAAAGGACAAGTAGGTGGCGTATGGAAGACTGAAGCGGGTAAGAACTTAACTATGAGTGTCTTGGTGAAAGATTTTCTGTTTATTAACGACGAAGTTTTTAATTTGAGCGTCTTGGTATCTTTATCTGTTGCAGAGGTCTTAAAAGCATTAAATATTCCTGATATTTGTATTAAATGGCCAAACGACATTCTGTCATACAATAAGAAATTGGTTGGCATATTAATCGAAAATACCTTAAAAAGTGATGGCAGAATCGTGTCAGTTGCCGGAATCGGAATCAATGTCAATCAAACCGATTTTATCGAATTGCCAACTGCTTCTTCTATGGCAGTAATTGCGGGTAAATCTTTTGATAAAGAAGAATTAGCTATTTTAATTGTTGAAAAACTAAAAGAGAAAATCCAATTATGGAATACCTCAGCACAGATTTTCTGGGACGATTACTTTAATTTTTTATTTAAAAAAGGAGTTCCGACAGCATTCAGGGATAATAATGACCAAGATTTCATGGGAATCATTCAGGGAGTTTCTCCAATTGGAAAACTGCAGGTTCTATTAGAAGATGATTCTGTTGCAGAGTTTGAGATTAAAGAGGTTAAGATGCTTTACTAAGTTGCTAAGGTTCTGAGATGCTGAGATTCTAAGTTTTTTTAAGGTTTTCTGAAGAGACGTACTGTAGCGAGTAACGTGTTTATGAAATCTCGCAAAGATATTAATTCGCAGAGTTTTATAAATAATAAAGTTTAAATGTAGTTTGTCATTTCGACGTAAGGAGAAATCTCCACAAGTAGCTCTGCTCCTAAAATTGCCAATCTTTGTAGAGTTTCTCGTGAAGATTTCTCCTTACGTCGAAATGACAAAAATGCGGTGAAATTTTTGCGAACTTTGCGTAATTCCTTGTGTCATTTGCGGTTAAAAAAAATGTCCAACAATAGTCGGACATTTTCATTTATAATTTACAATTAATAATTTACCATTATTAAAGCTTGTTCATATTGTTTGCTAAAGTTTCAATAAACTTACTGATTGGACCTTTAACCATCATCGCCATCATCGCGTTGAATTCGCCCTCAAAAAATAACTGAACAGCGCTTTCTGAATCAGAAACAGTGTCAATGTTTGAAGTTAGTGTAAACGGAAGTTTATCACTTGCAGCACCCAAAACAATTTTGTTTGGAGCTACTTTATCTTTCATTTTTAATTTGATTTCAGGCATCCCTTTCAATCCAAAAATAAAAGCGTCTTCGCCAGTCACTTCAAATTTAGCAATGTTGTCTGGCATTAATTTTTCGAAATTCTTTACGTCAGTCAATTGATCGAATAAATCTTGAGCTGATTTCTGAACAGTAACTTTTGGACTTTCTAAGTTCATATTGTTTTTTGTTTTTTTTGTTTTACCGCAAATATTTTTTTACCGCAAAGACGCAAGGTTTTTATGTTATTTTGACTTTATTTAAGTTCGCAAAGCTAAAATTAAAAAAAAGAGCAGAGCGATTTTTAGAAAATCTAAAATCTAAAATCTTATTCCTGTCCCCAAGTAGATGGGCTTACGCTCCATTCTTGCAGAGTAGATTGCTGATCTTCTGTGATGTATTGCTTTTGAACTGCTAAATCTAATAGGTTTTCGTAGTTGCTTAAAGTGAACAAATCAACATTAGCTTCTTTGAAATTTTCTTCGGCAACACCAAAACCATAAGTAAATACAGCTGCCATACCTTTAACATTAGCACCTTCATTTCTTAAAGCTTCAACAGCCAATAAACTACTTTTTCCGGTACTAATTAAATCTTCTACAACCACAACATTTTGTCCTTTTTGTAAAAAACCTTCTACTTGGTTTTGTCTACCGTGTTTTTTTGGTTCCGGACGCACATATACGAACGGAAGACCTAAACTTTCGGCAACCAAAATTCCAACTCCAATGGCTCCAGTAGCAACACCAGCAATCACATCAGGTTTTCCAAATTGTTTTTCGATGTTTTTAGCAAACTCATCACGAACATAGTTTCTGATGCTCGGAAATGAAAGAATTAACCTATTATCGCAGTAAATAGGAGATTTCCAACCAGAAGCCCATGTAAAAGGATTTTCGGGATTCAATTTAATTGCATTTATTTGCAAAAGCAATTCGGCTGTTTTTTCGGCAGTATCTTTATTAAAAATCATAGTACAAATGTATAAAGTTTTTGTAAACGACAAACCACTTTTTTTGACAAATGAAATCTCGCGTGAAACAGATTTCCAATTGTTCTTGTTGGAGAGTATTGATATCGAACAGCTTATTATAAAAATTTTTCAAAATAAAATTCAAAAAGCCATTCTATATCATCCCGACGAAAGTGAGATAATGAAAACCCTTAAAGCCAAGATTCCTGTGAATAAAGCAGGTGGAGGTTTTGTCTACAATAAGAAAGGCGAAGTCTTGTTTATCTTTAGAAACGGAAAATGGGATCTGCCAAAAGGCGGAATCGAGAAAGGGGAAGACATTGAAGCGACGGCTATGCGTGAGGTAGAGGAGGAGACAGGAGTAAACCAGCTTCGTATTACGAATAAACTTCAAAAAACCTATCACATCTTTAAACGCAACGGAAAATACAAACTTAAAATTACGCATTGGTTCGAAATGTTCTCCGATTTTGAAGGAACACCACACGGACAAATCGAAGAAGGAATAGAAAAAGTAGCGTGGTTAAATCCAGAACAAATCAAAGAAGCACTTAAAAACTCCTACGAAAACATCAAATTGTTATTTGAAGAAGAAAAAAATCCAAAAGAAAAAATGGCTGCGCCAATTGCTTATCGCTCAGGCCCAGATTCTAAAATAAAAGATATTTAAAGTTTTTTAAATTAGAAATCAATCATTTGGACGTGCCACCAATAAAAAAGAGACCCAATCAACTTTGCGTTCATTGGGTCTTTTTTTTATTGCTGTCGGGCTTTCGCCGCTACTTCGGTAGCTTGGCTCTATCCCTCACGCGGCACTCGTCTTTAAAAGTTCATTTTGTTTGTAGTGAGAACTTTTTTATTCGCTATCCTCGTTTTTAATGCCTTTAAGCAACGCATAAATTGCCATTGCATGACCTTGCCCTAAGGCGAAATCATTTTTAAGCCAGTTTACAATATCTCCAGCTTTTACTTCAGGTTTTAATTCGCCGTTTGCAGTAAAACCATTTTGCTCTGCCAAAGTTCTAAACTCAGCAGGACCATTTCCTGTTTTTTCTTTAATCGTTTTTAGGTATCCTTGAAATGACATAAAATATAAGTTAGAAGTTAAGTAAAACGAAAATACAAATTAAAAGTAGGATTAATATTCGGTTTTTTGAATTTCTTTAGCTCAACTTTTTTATAAAATTAGCCTAGTGCATTCTAGGACTATTTATTTTATTAGCTATAACTTATTTAACTTTTTTATAAACTTTGTACAGCAAATAAAGTATTGCTATCCCAAAAAGTAAACAAAAAAATTGCCAAGCCATCAACGAATAATCGTAATCTTTTATAACTGCATTCATAATGTCTAAAGTTTCTGTTTTACGGTTAAAAAAATAAGGTTAAGGTAATTTAAATTGATCTTTTTATTAATTATCAAAAGAGATATTTTAGAAAGCAAATTAAGACTTTTTTTTAATCTAATTTTAAGTTTGTCAAAGTTTTAAACTTTGACAAACTTAAAAGTTAACACCTTAGAATCTCAGAAACTTAAAAACTTACTTAATTTCATGTCTCAAAAATCGTACTTTTGTTTAAAACCTAGTAACTAAAAAGATTAAATCATTTTAATGGTACGATACCATTTAAATCTGTTTGTTACTAGATATTTGTTATGACCTTTTTATATTATCTTTGACTTATGAGCACACATACAAAACCAAGCCATATAGGGCGAAAAATAAGCCGAATTCGTGAACTTCGTGACATGAAGCAAGAAGCTTTGGCACAGGCTTTAGGAATGAGCCAACAAACTGTTTCAGCTTTAGAAAATAGCGAAGAGATTGATGATGAAAAGTTAAAGCAAATTGCTAAAGCTTTAGGAGTAACTGTTGAAGCGCTAAAAAACTTTTCAGACGAAGCAGCAATTAATTTTTTTAATAATTTCTATGACAATAGTGGAAGTCATGGCACTAATTTCGGAACCAATAATGTATGTAATTTCAATCCGCTTGATAAGCTAGTTGAAGTTTACGAAGAAAATAAAAAGCTTTACGAACGTTTGGTTCAAGCTGAAAAAGATAAAGTGGAGTACTTAGAAAAAATATTGAAGGATAAATAAGTTTTTTGTTCTTTTTGGATATAGAAAAGCCTAATAAAAGTTGTTTTTTATTAGGCTTTTTTGTTTGGTTTATTGTAGCTGGCGCGAGCGTCTCTTTCCGATAGCGCGGATTTGTAATGTGTGCCCACAAAATAAAACATCCTCGCTTTTTATAGTTACTTTTGTTACATGAAGGAATGTAAATCTGAATTATTGTGATTTCAAATGTTTAATGTAATTATCTAATAGGCCTTGAATTTGCTGGCTAGCGACAGGGTTCGCAGAATGCACATTAAACATTAAATTTTGCAAATCAATTCCAGATTCATAAACCAGCCATTTAGCGCAAGCGTAACCATCTTCGGCAACTTGATCATTTGCATCGAGACCTAAATCATTATCAAAACTAATTAATTCAGGAAGTCCTTTTTCTAGAATTACGGCTTTAAAATCCTCAAAATTTCTAACTATAACAAAATCATCATTAGTTAGATTTTTGTAAACGATGTTTACATCTCTAATATCGTCGAGAAAAAGTTTGTATGGCATTTTCAATTTTTTTAAAATTACAGAATATTTTGTCATTTCGAGGAACGAGAAATCACACTAGTAATTCCATGCAGAATATTGACAATCTTTGTCGAGCTACGAGTATGATTTCTCGTTCCTCGAAATGACAAACGTTGTGCAACAAAACTTTGAGCAAGAATTTTGACAAAGTTGTACACTTATAGCTTTGCGTTCTTATCGCAAACAAAACCCAATCAAAATCAAAAAAACTTAGCGCACTTTGCGTTAAAAAAAAAGCAATAAAAAATCTACAAAACGCGATAAACAGGATACTGCATATGCGCCTTTTCATAATAAACAGAATGCTTGTAAATCCAATCCAATTGCGCTTCTGCACTTTTAGCAAACTCGCGGTCGTTTTGCTTTTTTGTTTCTAATTCTGCTTTTAGAGCTGGGTTTTCTTTTAATAGTTGTCCAGCAGTATCTTCAAAAATATATTCTGAGTAATGCTCTTTTTGCTGTAAAATAGCATCAAAGAAATTCCAGTTAAAAAACGAATCAACGCCTTCTGGCTCAAAAGCTTCTAAAAGATATTTTACGCCTTTTTGGTTTGTTGGCACGATGTAATCTCCTTTGGCGAAAGCCATTTTAACGATTTTAGAAGTTACGGTTGTGTTTCTGTGCAAATAATGCCCTTCATAAGCAGACGGAACGGTTTTAAAATCGGCAATTCTGTAGCTTTCGACTTCAATAATCGTATCGTTTTTAATTTGTTTAAAGGAAATATTATTGTTTTTTAAAAGATCGATAATGTTCCAATATCCTCTTGGAACAACATAAGCAGTCGGAATCATGACTTCTTTAATCGATTTAAACTCTTTAATGTACGTAACATCTTTTTTGTACGGTTTTGTGCGGTCGTAATACAAACGATTTCCTGTTGTAGCGTCGCTTTTTTTGTAACCTGCTTCATAACCTAAAAACGAAAAAGTAGTCGCTTTTGTACTGTCCAATTCCCATTTTAAAGTGTATGATTTTTTTGGCTGATATTGCTCTAAATTCTGTACTCTTAAATCTTTTATTTTTTGATAATTAGCATCGGTAAAATCCAAAGTCGATTTCATGTATTCGTAGGTCATTTTTACACGTTCGGCATATTTTTTCAGCATGTGTGTTTCGACCACAAAACCAATCGTATTAAACAATGAAGTGTAACCCGTTGTATATCGTGGACTATCGACAAACTGCCCAAAACCTTTGTCTGGTGTATCTTTAAAAGAATCGACATAAGGCGTAGTTTCGATTTTCTTTTTCTGAAGATCTTTTACCAAAGCCGGCATCATTTCGTTATTCATAAAATCGCCCAAAACTGTTCCCAGTTTGTTGTGCTGTGTCATGATGTACGTCAGTTTGTATTGATAATCAGAGCCGTTACTTACATGGTTATCGATAAAAACATCGGCGTTTATTTTCTGGAAAATTTCCACAAAACTTTTTGTATTTCGAGTATCCGATTTCATTAAATCACGATTCAAATCATAGTTTCTTGCATTTCCTCTAAAACCATAAATTTCTGGTCCGTCTTGGTTGGCGCGAGTTGTAGAATTTCGATTTAAAGCTCCGCCAATATTATAAACTGGAATGGTAACCAAAACGGTGTTTTTTGGCGCTTTCATTTTTCCTGTTGCCAAATCTCTGTAAAATTGCATTGTCGCGTCGATTCCGTCAGGTTCTCCAGCGTGGATTCCGTTATTGACAAACAAAACGGCTTTGGTTTTCTGGATTTTATCAAAATCAAATTCCTTGTCAGGATTGAAGGTAATCATGTGTAGAGGTTCACCAGAATCTGTCAGTCCCATTTCTTTCATTTGAATCGTTGGGAAATCAGCAGCAAGCATTTTCCAGTAAGCGATAGTTTCCTGATAAGAAGCAGATTGATTTCCGTTTCCTTTCTCAAAAAAGGTATCGTATTTCTTATTGTTTTGAGCGGAAATAGTGATGGTGAAAAGTGAAAAGAGAAATGTAAAAAGTTTCATGGTTTTGGTTTTTTGATGGTCAAATATAATAGTTTTATTTGTTTCAGGTTTCAAGTTTCAAGTTGATACGCTTTGTGGTTATTAGTCTCTCGCAGATTTTGCAGATTTAGGAGATTTTTTATTTTGGTATTTGAAATTTAATCTGCTTGATCTGCAAAATCTGCGAGAAAAAATTTTTTCGATAGCTATTGGAATTGCCGTTAAGAGAACTTGAAACAAAGAAAACCTGAAACTTGAAACCTTTTAATTACTTTTGCAGCATGAAAAAACACCATTCCAACGATATACTTTCGAATTTAGGAATTCAGAGCCTGAACGAAATGCAGGAAATGGCACACGATGCTATTTTAAACGAAAACAACGTTTTATTACTTTCTCCAACAGGATCTGGAAAAACATTAGCTTTTTTGCTTCCTATTTTAGAATTGTTACAGCCTGAAATTCTTTCTGTTCAATGTTTAATTTTGGTTCCGTCACGTGAATTAGGGCTTCAAATCGAACAAGTTTGGAAAAAAATGGGAACGCAGTACAAAGTAAATATTTGTTATGGCGGACATTCAATTGACACTGAAATCAAAAACTTAAGCAATCCGCCAGCGGTTTTAATTGGAACGCCTGGAAGAATTGCCGATCATATTGACAGAGAAACTTTTAGAACCGATAAAATTCAGATTTTAATTTTAGACGAGTTTGATAAATCACTTCAATTAGGGTTTCACGAGCAAATGTCTTTTATCATTGGGAGATTACCAAAAGTCAATAAGAGAGTTTTAGTTTCAGCAACTTCAGATATTGAGATTCCGAAATATACAAGAGTTGTTAATCCGACGGTTTTAGATTTTATTCCAGAGGAAGAAGAAAAAGCCAATCTATCTATGAAAATGGTGATTTCGCTATCAAAAGATAAATTGGAGAGTTTATTCAATTTGATTTGTTCATTGAAATCAGAATCAGCAATTATTTTCTGTAACCATCGCGATGCGGCAGAACGTATTAGTGACACGTTAAACGAAAAAGGAATCTATTCGGTGTATTATCATGGCGGAATGGATCAAGAAGAACGTGAGCGTGCGCTGATTCAGTTTAGAAACGGAAGTGTAACGTATTTGGTTACAACCGATTTGGCAGCAAGAGGTTTGGATATTCCAGAAATGAAACATGTTATTCATTATCATCTGCCATTAAAAGAAGACGAGTTTACACATAGAAATGGTCGTACGGCGCGTATGCAAGCAACAGGAACGGCGTATATTATCATTCACGAAAGTGAAAAGCAACTAGATTATATAGATTATGAAATGAAGGTTTTGGATGTTGAAGGAAAAGTTTCGCTTCCGAATCCGCCTCAATTTCAGACTATTTACATCAGTGGCGGAAAGAAAACCAAGTTGAATAAATTTGACATTGTAGGCTTCTTTTCTCAAAAAGGAAAATTAGAAAAAGACGATTTAGGTTTAATTGAAGTAAAAGATTTTGTTTCGTTTGCTGCCGTAAAATACAATAAAGTAAAAGAACTTCTGAAAAATATCAAGGATGAAAAAATGAAAGGCAAGAAGTTTAAAATCGAAGTTGCCCGAAATGTCATCAAGAAAGTAGAGGAGGAGAAGAAAGGGAAGTATTGATTTTAGTTAATTAAAAGGAAAGATGCGATAAGCAAGATGTAGACATGAAGATTGGAATTTGTAATTTTAATTTTTGGTGTTTATTTTATTGTATTTCAATAGTTTAGAAGTGAGTGGCTAAGTTTTACAATTTTATGTTAAAAAAATAACGAATTGATAGGTGTTTTTTCAATATTTCTATGTTTTTTTGTGTTCGTAAAATTGTAACCCCAAATACTATATGAAAAAGATTATTACTCTTGCCGCATTGTTTTTTACTTTTATTTCGTTTGCACAGGTTAAGGTTCTAGAAACAGTTCCTGTAGAAAAATTAGGAAAAGTAAATAACAACTACATTCAGAAAATTGGTGACGAATACACTGTGTATTACACTATCGTTCAAAGTGATGACGATTCGACTTTGAGAAAATTTTCATTTAAAAACATAGATAATGCTTATAATTCTTTATATAACATTATCATGGGCGGATTTACAGCTTCTCCATTGTACGATATCAAATTAGAGTTACCTAACAACTATATTTGGTTGCACTACACAGGAAATGTGGTTCCAGACAAAGCTACAGTTCAATTTATGGTTTCTGGTAAAGAAAGAGACGCAGCAACAAACAATGTTTCTGAGCCATTCGTAAAAGACCAAATCAATAAATTATTCCAGAAATAATTTTCAAGAATAAACAAAAAAAGCTGTTCTAATAGAACAGCTTTTTTTGTTTTAGGTTCAAAGGCTCAGAGTTACAAAGGGACAAAGATTTTATTTTAGTTTGGAAACTTTGCACCTTTGTCTCTTTGTTTCTCTGAACCTCAAAAATTATATTTTTTTCACATACTGTGTAATAATCACAATCTGCTGTCCGTCTACTTTTCCTTCAATATATTCGGCGTTTTCGTGATCTAAACGGATGTTTCTAACAGCGGTTCCCTGTTTGGCAACCATGCTCGAACCTTTAACTTTAAGATCTTTGATTAAAACAACCGAATCTCCGTGTTGTAGTACTACGCCGTTACTGTCACGATGAACTAACTTATTTTCGTCATCTTCGCCTTCTCCCGTTGCTTTTGCCCATTCTAGAGTGTCTTCATCTAAATACATCATATCAAGCAATTCTTGTGGCCATCCCGCAGCACGCATACGGCTTAACATTCTCCAAGCCACAACTTGTACAGGAATATTTTCGTTCCACATGCTGTCGTTAAGGCATCTCCAGTGATTTAAATCAACATTATCTGGATTTTCGATTTGGTCGATACAAGTGTTGCAGGCTAATACAGCTTCATCAATTCCGCCTTTTCTAGTTGGCAAAACTTGATAGA
This sequence comes from Flavobacterium sp. LPB0248, assembly GCF_013388355.1. Taxonomy (GTDB): domain Bacteria; phylum Bacteroidota; class Bacteroidia; order Flavobacteriales; family Flavobacteriaceae; genus Flavobacterium. The sequence continues at coordinate 710,255 of NZ_CP058246.1, read as the reverse complement.
CTTTTAAATTTTCTTCACTACCGCAAAGTTCACATTTAGATCCGCTTCGTTTGCTTAATTCTCTCTCGATACTCATTGTTTGGTGTTTATTTTAAAAATGCGAAATTACTTATAATTTGCTTCGCTGGCAAGTTTGTTGATTTTTATTAGCTGAGATAGCAAATAAAAACTAAAAAGTTATTTTCTTTTGCTTTTGGATTCTAGTGAATTAACTTTCTTTTTTAGAGTGTTTATTTCTTTGTTTTGCTGAATTGTATATAGCGTTAATTCTTCTATTTTTTGTAATAATTTCAATTGAAAATCTTTCATATTTAGTCCGTTTTCAATCATTGTTTTTTCTGAATCTATTTCTGGAAGATGTTTATGAGTATTTACAAAGGATTCAAGTTCATTAAGTCCTAATAATTTATAGTCCTTTTCAAAAACAAAATCGCAACCTCCTTGCAAATCCACTTTTATTTCTTTAGCCCTGATTGTTCCGCAGACATCCAGTTTATATACAGGAACACTGGTACCAATGCCGATATTATTATTTAAGAAACTTAGATCTTCTATTGTATAAACATTTACAATGGTTCCTTGCGGATAGTCATTATTCATATCAGGAACTGCCATAGCATTGGGATTGTAATTTCTATTGATGGTTGCTTTATAGATATTTTGATTCTGTCCGTTAGTTTCTTCTACAAGTATATTTTTATTGCTATAGGTAGACCAATCAATTGTTTTCTCTAAGTGTGGTCCACTAATGACAGTTGCTTGTATTTGATTAGAAGTAATACCACTTATTTTAGGTTTTAAGATGTAAACTTTTACGGATGAGCCTTGTTCGAAATCGTTGTCCAGACCTTCAACAAACATTGCGCTTGGATTTATGGGTCTAGGAGTCGAAAAGTAATATGTTTTACTTTTGCTTCCATCCACTTTTTCTACGATTATGCTTTTAGTGCTAAATCTTGACCAATCAGTAGCTAATATCAAATGGGGACCGCTATAGACCGTCGCAATTACGCTTTGGGATATAGAGTTATTCGAAATAGAGAGTAAAATAAAAAGTATAATTATTTTTTTCATTTTGTAATAGTTTCGGGTTGTTTTTTAATGATTTTTATTTCTTAACCCTAACCGCACTCGGAACCAACATTTCATATTCACCACCATGACGCAATACATCGCGTACAATGCTCGAACTGATAAATGAGGTACTTGCAGCTGTCAGTAAGAAAACGGTTTCTATTTTCGAAAGTTTTCTGTTGGTGTGGGCAATGGCTTTTTCAAATTCGAAATCGGCAGGATTGCGCAAACCTCTTAAAATGAAATTGGCTTTTTCTTTTTTAGCGAGATCAATCGTTAGGCCTTCATAGGTAATTACAGAAACTTTTGGTTCGTCTTTGAAAGTTTCTTCAATAAAGCGTTTTCTTTCTTCTAAGGAAAACATGTATTTTTTTTCGGCATTGACACCAATTGCAATTATAATTTCATCAAATAAAGGAATTCCTCTTTTGATGATATCTTCATGTCCTAATGTAATTGGGTCAAATGATCCTGGAAATATGGCTTTTCGCATTTTTTTTGAGGTTCTAAGGTTCTGAGATTCTAAGGGACTAAGTTTTTTAGGATCGAAGTGACAAAGGTTCAAAGGTTTTGACTTCAACTTCGCTCAGTCTGACATTTGTATTAGGGTAAAAAACAAAGGTGCTAAAACTTAGAATCTTAGCACCTCAGTATCTTAGCGTCTATTTTAAAGCTAGTTCGATTGCGTTTGTGAACAAATCTTCTAGTGAAATTCCCGCTGCTCTTGCTTGCTGCGGAATTAAACTTTCGGTTGTTAAACCTGGAATAGTGTTCATTTCCAGCATGTGAGGCTCGTCATTTACGATAATGAATTCGCTTCTTGAGAAGCCTTTCATTTTTAATACTTCGTAGGCGCGTTTTGCGGTTTCGCTTACTTTTTTAGTCAATTCGTCAGAGATTCTTGCTGGTGTGATTTCCTGAGATTTCCCTTCGTATTTTGCTTCGTAATCGAAGAAGTCATTGTCTGATACAATTTCTGTAATTGGCAACACTTTAATTTCTCCTTGGTAGTTAATTACACCTACAGAAACTTCAGTTCCGTCAAGGAAACTTTCAATAATGATTTCGTTGTCCTCTTTATACGCAACTTCTATCGCGATTGGCAATTCAGCTTCGGTTTTTACTTTTGAGATCCCGAAACTTGAACCCGCTTTGTTTGGTTTTACGAAACAAGGAAGCCCAACTTTTTTAACGATTTCTGCTGTGTCGATTTCGTCTCCTTTGTTTAAGTAATAAGAAATAGCTGTTTTGATTCCGTATGGTTTTAAAACAGACAATAAATCTCTTTTATTGAATGTTAATGCCGATTGGTAATAATCGCAAGAAGACTGCGGCAATCCGATTAATTCAAAGTAAGCTTGCATTAATCCGTCTTCGCCCGGAGTTCCGTGAATAGCGTTGAAAACGCAGTCAAATGTGATTTTTTCGCCATTTACTGTAACAGAAAAGTCATTTTTATCGATTGGGAATTCGGCATCGTTTTGGTCTACATAAACCCATTTTTCTTTGAAAATGTGAATACGAAATCCGTTGTATTTTGTTTTGTCAAGATATTGATACACGACATTCCCGCTGATTAATGATATTTTGTATTCGCTGGAATAGCCGCCCATGATGATGGCAATGTTTTTCATGTTTTTGTTTCAGGTTTTAATTTGTTTCAAGTTTCAGGTTTTGATGTAAATCGTTTAAACCTGTTTTGAAACTTTATTTGATATATGTTTTTTAATAAATAACGTTCTTATGAAATCGAGTGCCCTAGCCCCGATAGAGCCGGTATCTCCCGATTTAGAAAAACAAGGCTTTTTAGCCGTAGTTTTTGTTTATCGGGAATATAGGCGAAAGCGGGAAATAGCTCCTGAAAATTATCCTTCGACTTCGCTCAGGATGACAATCATGCGAGTTTCTTGTTTTAAACAAAATTATCATTTTTTTTGAAACGAAATACTTTATCTTTGTCGCTATTAAAAATAAATTTATGAGTTTACGTCAGTATTTAACAAGCCGAGTTTTTTTCTTGCAATTGCTTGCGGCCGCAGCCATCATTGCGGTTATTGGTTATTTATTTATGCATTGGTTGACTTTTACAACAGATCACGGACATGAAATAGCTGTTCCGAATTTGTCAAAACTAACTGAGGAACAAGTGGAAAACAAATTGGACGAACTTGATTTAGATTACGTTCTTTTAGACAGTGTTGATTACAGAAGTGAATACCCAAAATATAGTGTTGTGGAGCAAGATCCGTTGCCTGGAACAATGGTAAAAGTGGGTAGAAAAATTTATATCAAGATTAATGCTTCTGGTTTTTCTTCTGTGAAAATTCCAGATTTGATCGAGAAAACATATCGTGAAGCTGTACCAACGTTAAAGGCGTTAGGTCTTGAGCCAGGAACGATCACGTATATTCCGAATCTTGGAAAAGATATGGTTTTGGAAATGCGTTACAAAGGAAGAAACTTAAAAGTAGGTGATAGAGTGCTTAAAGCTTCTAAAATTGATTTGGTTTTAGGAGATGGAAAAGCAAGTTATGTTGATGAAAGTCAGGCGACAGATAGTACTGCGGTGCCTGCAGAAACCCCAAATGATGAACAATAATATTGAAGAAAATTTAGATCTGGAAGACGAATTATTTGAGCACTACAGATTTGAAGTCCCAAAAGGTCAAGCGTTTTTGCGTATTGACAAATATTTAATGTATTTGATTCCGAATGCCACACGAAATAAGATTCAGAATGCGGCAACCAATGGAAACATTTTCGTAAATGAGATTCCAGTAAAATCAAATTACAAAGTAAAACCTTTTGATGTGATAACGGTTATGTTGTCGCATCCTCCATTTGAAAATCATATTCTTCCTGAAGATATTCCGTTGAATATTGTTTATGAAGATGATGCTCTTTTATTGATTAATAAAGAGCCTGGAATGGTTGTGCACCCAGGTCACGGAAATTATACAGGAACTTTGGTAAATGCTTTGGCGCATCATTTTGATAATCTGCCAATGAATAGCAGTGAGCGTCCAGGTTTGGTCCATAGAATCGATAAGGACACCTCCGGGCTTTTGGTTGTAGCTAAAACAGAAGCTGCTATGACGCATTTAGCAAAGCAGTTTGAAGCTAAAACTACTGAACGTGAGTATATTGCTCTGGTTTGGGGAAATGTTGTGGCTGAGAGCGGTACAATTGAAGGAAATCTGGCTAGACATTTAAAAGACAGAATGCAAATGGCCGTTTTTGATGATCCAGAAATTGGAAAACCTGCTATTACGCATTATAAAGTTTTGGAGCGTTTTGGTTATGTGACTCTTATTTCTTGTAAATTAGAAACAGGAAGAACGCACCAGATTCGTGCACATATGAAACATATTGGTCATCCGTTATTTAATGATGAGCGTTATGGAGGTCATTTGATTTTGAAAGGAACGACTTTTACGAAATACAAACAGTTTATAGAAAATTGTTTTAAAGCTTTACCTCGTCAGGCGCTACATGCTAAAACGCTTGGTTTTGTTCACCCAACTACGGGAGAAATGATGCGTTTTGATACAGAATTGCCTCAGGATTTTCAGGATTGTATCGAGAAATGGCGTGTTTATGTGAAATCGCATAATACGGAAGAAGAAAATTAATTAGATAATTTGTCAATTTGAAAATTAGATAATTCTTATACTAGATAAAAAAAGCTCCTTTTTGGGAGCTTTTTTGTTTTTATCATTAATGCATTAAGGTAAACCTTTTTAAAGCATTTTAATTCTTAAATTGGTTATTTTGACTTCTCCGTTGGTTATGAAGCCTAATTTTCCTTTTTGGTTTAGATTGCTTTTTTCAAGAGAACATTCTAATGAAGTTTGGCTGTCTATAGAAAAGTATAATTGGCTGTTTTGAACTCTAATTTTTATAGCATACCATTTGTTGTTTTCCAGCTTCATTGGTTTTTTGAATAAGGTTGGGCCGCCACGTTTGCCATACGAATCGTCTTTTTTATCATAAACTCCGTCGCCAATTACTAGGTTTTGATCAATTTGATATAAATATGTTCTAATATATTTTCCTTTGTCCAAATTGAGCATGGTTTCGAATAAAGATGCATTTGTCATGTTGACTTTAAAATCGATTTCATAATTCTCCGGAAGCTGTTTTTTTGAAACCAAAACTCCCCAAGGCGAAAGAGAGCCGTTTCCTGTAAGAGTATCATTTTGTAAAATCCATTCTTTAGAGTTAATCGCCCAATCTGATTTTAATTCTTTTGATGTACTAAAAGTATATTCTTTTTTTGCTGTTGAAATGGTGCTAGAGCAAGAAATCAACACGAATGGTAACAGTAGAAATACTGCAAATTTTATTTTCATTTAATTTAATTCTGATTGCTATTTTATTTTTCCGATTGAACCTGTTTCAGATGGTAAAAGTTCAAAAACAGAAGTAGGAGCAAGGCCCGATTCAATACGATGTGAAACGTAAAGTATAGAGACGTTTGTTTCTTGTTTTATGGTATTGATAAGCTGAATTACCAAATCTACATTTTCGTCGTCTAAACCTTCTACAGGTTCGTCTAGAATCAATAAAGGCGGATGTTTTAAAACGGCACGAACAATTAATGCAACACGTTGCTGTCCGATAGAAAGATCTATAAAACGTTTTTTACGCAAATGTGTCATTTCAATTACTTCAAGCCATTGTGTTACAATATTTTTTTGATGTGTTGTAGGTTCTGTATACAATCCGATCTGGTCAAAGAATCCCGATAATATCATCTGTTCAACCGTATGGCCTTTCTGAAACAGATCCATCATAGAAGTAGCGTAAATCCCGATTTGTTTTTTAATATCCCAAACACTTTCGCCAGTTCCTTTTTTTCTTCCAAATAAAAATAAATTCTGTCCAAACCCTTTCGGATTGTCTCCTGTAATCAAAGACAAAATAGTACTTTTTCCAGAACCATTTGGACCAACTAACTGCCAGAATTCACCTTGTTTGATTGTCCAGGAAATGTTGTTGAGAATCTTTCTTTCGTCATAACTAACTGAAACATTTTCAAGTCTTATTAATTCGTCTTCTGGAAAAGTATGAGTTTCTGTTGCTTTAGGAATTGCAGTTGTATTTAGTGTTTTGAAATGATTTTCGGCTTTTTTAAATGGATGCAATTCGAATGTATTGTCTTTAATTTGAGCTTTATTTGGTACAAATTCAAGCACATCTACCGTACGGTTTAAAAGCTGAATAATCGCAATATCATGGGTTAGCTCTTTTAACGAATTGGCTAAAACAATTCGTGAAGCTTGATCCAAATGATCAAAAGGATTGTCGAAAATAATGTAATCCGGTTTCTGATTGATACAGTATTTTAAAAACTCTTTTTTTCGTTCGCCAGAAGAAAAAGTTCGAAGTTGTCTGTGCGAATCTGGAGAAGCTTCAACGCTGTCGTATTGAAATTCTTTTTCTATAAATTTCTCGATCGCAATATCAGAAAACAGTATTCCTTTTTGATTGTTAAAAACAGCTAATTCTCCAGTTGCTTCGCCGTTTAATATATTTTCTATTAATTTCCTTTTATTTACCTGATTTGATAAAAGTATATCCCAATGTTGCATTGTAATTTTTATTTGTATTATTTTTTTTTAGCCACAGATTATAAGGATTAGAGAAGATTAATCATTCGAATCTTTTTAATCTGTCGCAAAAAAATATATTTTATTCTGTTTTTTGTGTTGCCATTTCGCGGTCGTTTCTTGACCATTCGCTCCAAGAACCAGCATATAATTTCGGAATTGGAAGTCCAGCGTAATCCATCGCCAATAACGTATGGCAGGCTGTAACGCCAGAACCGCAATGTACGATTGTATTTTCTGGTTTTTTATCTTTTAAAACGGCTTTGTACTTTTCAGCCAATTCATCTGCTGGTTTAAAGAATCCGTTTTCATTCAGATTTTCCGTTAGTGGAACATTAACAGCTCCTGGAATATGTCCTGCAATTAAATCAAGCGGTTCTACCAAGCCATCAAATCTATTTTTATCACGAACATCGATCACAATATTTTGATCGTTTTTGCGGGCTTTTTCGACTTCTTCGATATCGGCTAAAAGCAATTTCCATTTTTGAGAAGGATATGTTGTTTTATCAAAAGTCTCAATTCCAAAATTGGTTGGAAAACCTGCTTGAATCGCAGCTTGATAACCGCCATTTAAAACCTGAATTTTTTCATGTCCAATGGCGCGCATCATCCACCAGAAACGAGCAGCGAAATTAGAACCGTTTTTATCATCGTATACGACAACATGATCAGAAGGTGAAATTCCTAATGAAGAAAGTACTTTAGAAAAATCTTCTGGAGATGGTAAAGGATGTCTTCCTCCATTTACTGGATTTTCTGGAATCTTAGCCAGATCGCGATTTAAATCTACAAAACGAGCGCCTTTCAAATGTTCTTTTTGATAATTTTCAAAAGTATTCGCGCCGGCTCTAGCATCAACTAAAATGATTTTAGAATTTGCAATTAATTCTTGAGTTGAAATTATTGGAGATAGGGTAGTTGACATTTTTTATTTTTTCTTTGAATTGCCAAGCCAAAGCAAGGCATTCAGGATTAATTGACTTTGTGTTTTGTTTTCAAAAGTGTGCGATAAGGTTTTGTTTGTTCCTCCTTCATAATCAATATCATTATGTCCCATATTTATATACAGCATTTTGTATTTTTTATTGGTCCAAACAACTGGATAATAACCGCTATGCCAAATTTCATGTGCTTTTGGACCAGTTCCTAAAGGAAAACTAGATTCGTCTATTGCTAATAAAATTTCGATATCAGGATTTTTAGTCAAATCATTCGACCATCTATACCATTCGTTTGGAGCCGAAGAGAAGGTTTTAGGCAGGTTTTTAGTTACAGGATGCTGATTTTCTACTCTTAAAACTGCCGAAGTTGGTTTCCAAGTATTGCTTCCGTATTCGCCAGAACCTAAAAAAGTATTGTGATACCAATTCCAATCTTGCGGATAAGTCGAATTATTTAAAGCAAATGCCGAAAAGTGAAATCCGATGAAACCGCCACCATTTTCCATGTATTTTTGAAAGGCGTCACGCTGTTCTTTTTTCTCAGGTCGTGTGTCTAAAAACAAAACGACTTGATATTTAGATAAAAACTTCGCATTCAAATTATCCCAATTGCTAGTTGAATCATATTGAAAATGATTTTCTTCTGCTAGTTTTGGAAAGTATTTATTGGCTTCATGTACAAAACTAATATGTGCCTGATCGTTTTTTGCTGTATAAAAAGCAATGACTTTAAATTTCGGATTTTCTTTTTTATTTTGCGAAAAGCCAAAAGATGAAACAAGGAAAAGAATTAATAAAAGGCTTTTTTTAAAATAGGTTTGGTGGTTTTGGTTAAAAATAGTCATAAATGGTTAGGGAATTATACTGGAATTTTTTCGATTAAAATTTCATTGTCAGATTTGTCAAAATACGTGCAAGTCATTTCCACAATATCAACTCTCCATTTTGCAATTCCAGCTTGTGCACAGTGCTTGCAGAAAGTCATATAATCGGTTTCTCCATGCTGGTGTTTTACCAAATTTTCTATAAAAAGTTCTTTGTTAGGAAAATCGGCTACTTTTATTTCAGGATATTTTTCTTCTGCAGCTGCGGTGTAATTATTTAATCCATAGTAAACAACGCTTCCGTCATGTACAAAAGTGTCATATCCTTTCACGCCCAGAATTATTAAATCTTGAATGTAATTAGGAAAATCTGCGCCCGTTTTTACTTTTGAATGAGCTTCTTTTATTTGTTCTATTGTAAACATATTTTTAATTTTAGATTGTTGATTTTTAGATTTTAGATTGTTGATTTTGCCACGAATTCACGAATTTTATTCTAAAAAATATAATTTGTGAATTGCTTCGCCTGTTCGCTATCGCTCGAGTCGAGGCTAATAAACTATTTCAAAAATACAATTAATGCTTTTATAAATGAATCAAAAGATTCGATATGTGGCAAATGTCCTGTATTTGGAATCTCTACCAATTTTGAGTTCGGAATTTCTTTTTGGGTTCTTTTACCCAACTCGGCATAATTTCCCATTGTTTTTCTCACTTCTTCAGAAACCAATGGTTTGCCTAAGGCCGTTTTATCTCTTGTTCCGATAATCAATAATGTTGGGCATTTAATGTTTTTAAATTCATACAAAACGGGTTGTGTAAAAATCATATCGTACAAAAGAGCCGAATTCCAAGCCACAAGATCATAATCGGGTGCAGTTGTCCAGCCTGCGCCAAGTTCAGCCCATTTTTGATAATCGGTATTCCATTTTCCGTCATAATAATTTGCCATTTGGTATTGCTTAATGCCTTCGTAGTTCTGTTTCAATTCCGATTCGTACCACCAGTCAACTGGTTTGTACGGAACAACCAATTTCCAGTCTTCCAAACCAATCGGGTTTTCTAGAACCAATTTTTCTGTAGTTTCCGGATACATTAATGCAAAACGTGTTGCCAGCATTCCGCCCATAGAATGTCCTAATATAGTCGCCTTGCTAATTCCTAAATGATCTAAGAGTTTCTTGGTGTTTTCTGCCAGCTGCTGAAAAGTGTATTGAAAATGATCTGGTTTTGACGATTTTCCAAAACCAATTTGGTCTGGAACAATTACGCGATAACCTTCTTTTGTTAGTGCTTTAATTGTAGTTTCCCAATAAGCGCCATTGAAGTTTTTTCCGTGCAGTAAAACGACATTTTTCTGGTTATAGTTTTCGGGAATAATATCCATATAACTCATTTTTAGATACTGTCGCTGACTGCTCAACTCGATAAAATGAACAGGAAATGGATATTCGTAATTACTTAAATTAATATCTAATGCTTTTATATTTCCCTGTTGGGCAAAACTTAAGCAGGGAATAAGTATGAATAATAGTCTTAGGATTTTCATTTTAGAAGGCATTGTTTTTATGATTTATAAAGTTAAACGGAACCATTTTTAAAACAAAGCCTAAAATCTTAAAGTTATCAGAAAAAAAGAGTTTGAAATGATTTTCTTGTTTTTAATGCTAATAATCGATGTTTTGTTGAAATTTTATCGATTAAATGATGCTGATTATGAAAATACTGTATTTTAACGAATAATGGAGCACTTCAAAGGACTTCTTTTATTAATAGGAAAATAGGACGTAATTTAGTGTAAGAATGTTGTAAGCCTTAAATGATAGTATTATGAAAAAAACAATACTTTTGCTCCTGCTCACAGTCCCCACATTTGCCCAAGAACTCAATACTTTTGACTTCGCTGTTATAAACTCAACCTTAATTTCTGCCAATATAGATCTTGACAAAGGCCGAAGTGTCGTCGCGGCAAACCAAGATCAATATTCAGCTTATTTTCAGTACGCTCTTACAATGTGTGAAGACGACATCATTTTTGGTGCTGGAATTGACAAATCTAAAATCGATCGTACTTATGTGGGTTATATCGGAAAGATTTGCGATAAATTTAGAGCTACAATTGGCATAGGATATGTCGATTCTAGAAGTGGTTACGAGGGAACTTTTACAGGTTTTAGCATCTCATGGCATTTTTCTGAAAATACCTATATTGGTGGAAACTTAGAAAATTTACATTCGTCAATAATTGATTATGATACTGACGAAAGTTTTGATTATTATAAGAAACTTGTTCCCAAAGTTTTTGGGAGTTATGAAATTATCCCAAATATAATTGCTTTTGGACAGCTGAGTTCGAGAGTAAATGATATCGCTTTAAAATACCAGGTTCGCCGATTTTCAGCGGGAGGATTTTATTCTGGACATTCGTTTGGTGGGATTTTCGGAACCGTTAATGTCGGACGATTTGCCTTTTCATGCAGTACTACTTTTGAAAGAGTAAATTTTGGATTAAAGTTTGAATAACGAAATTAAAAATAAAGTTTGGTTAAGAGAAAAATCCCAAAGACAATATCAGCAATTGTTTTTGGGATTTTTTATAAGATTAAGATTTTCTGGTTTATAGCCCAACAAAATCATCACTTTTCGGGAAAATGCTCAAAGCTTGAATTGCAATTTCTGGTGTTGGAGAAGCCAATTTTCTAAGTTTGGTATCCATCCATGCGCCATCAACCGTAATCGTTGCGCAAAGTGTATCATCTTCTCTTCTAAATTCGTGAATGATAGACCAGCGTGAAGCATCGGCTTTCATTTTTGAAGTTTTAGTATGAATGAATATTTTGTCTGAAAGCTTTAATTCTTTTCTGAAAACACATTCTTCTCTAAATAAAACAGGACCAAAACCTTGTGTCTGCATTACTTTTAAAGTTAAACCTAGTTCTTCTAAGATTTCGATACGATGCTGTGCACCAAAATCGTAATAAGCACTATGACGAACGTGAAAATTAGGGTCAAGATCTGACCAACGGAAAGATATTTCTTTTACAAATGAAGCCATTTTATAATTGTAATTTTAATGAGAAATCGAAATTACGAATAAAAAATAAAAGAAAATTATAAAATTACTATGCATGCATATTTTTTTTTATTTCTAATTGAGTTTGAAAAAACTTTTTATCCCAATTCTAATTTAGAATAATTTTTTTTCTGTTCAGAAAATTTAAGTAGAAAATCGGCAATCATTTCAATTTCATCATTTGCAAAATTTGGATTAAAACTTTTTATATATGGAAGCAATTCGTTTAATGTGGTAATTTTTACATGTTGAAATTCTTCAATTGGTTTATTGTTTGTAAAGACAATAATGTTTCTGATTGGTATTTTCCTGTTTCCCCAAATATGCTGAAGAAAATTGTTTTTTAGGAGACCAATTTCATTATTTAAAAGAATATATAGTGCAAAATTTGTTCTAAGAATCTGTTCAACGGGAGATCGTAAATTTGGATTGTTTATTGATTTTTCGCTCCAATTTTTTGTTTCAATTAAAAAAATTCCAGCTGGTGAAATTAAAAGATGGTCAATTTGTATGGTGTGAATTCGGTCATTATTGCGTTTATTGTAAATTGGAGGATTGAAAGTGGAACAAAAATCATTTATTAAAATGTATTCATCAGACAGTTTTTTTAAAGTGTTTTCTACTTTTTGTTCGCCAATTGCGCCGTAAATGGTATTATTAAGATTTTCGATTAGTTCTTTTTTCAATCGAAATGTTTTTAGAGCATCGAGACTGCTTTCGTTTACAGCATCTTGAAAATTAGCAGAAACATATTCGTAGCGCTTGCTTTTTTGCAAATACAGTTTTTTTACTTGGCGATTAAAAAGGTAAACTTCGTAATGAAATTTAAGCTGTGCAGACCAAAATTGTGAGCATAGTATAAGATTGTACCAATAGTCTTTGATTGTTGGAATAATCTTAGAATTTGTCTCGGGAAGATTATCAATTTTTTGATTAAGATCGTCAAGTTTTTGTCGTAATTGAATTGACAGATCAGTTTTCTTTTGCGGAATTGTATCATGTAACTCGGAAAGATCTTTTTCGAGCATTATTTTTTCCTCTTCAATCAATAATTTGTGGGTTGAAATAATTTCCTCTTCGTTGATTTTATAATTTTTACGAAAATTAATTACTTCATTCAATGTGTGAAAATCATCAATTTGAGACCTAATTAAATGAATTTGTAAAGTATTAAGACATCCAATGATATTATAAACTCTGCACATATCCTCAATTCATTAATTATGATATAATTTATTTTATCATTTCATCTTCGATAATTCAACTTCCAGCTTATCAAAATTCTCTTCGTTTTTGTCGACTACATATTGTTTTAGTTTCTGGCATTCTGCTTCGGTTTCAAAAAGCATTTTGAAAACGACTTTGGTTTCATTTTCAGAAATGGCTTCAAATGTTGTTAGAATTTGAAAAAGTGGTTTAGAATGACGTTTCCATGCAATTAGATTCGGTTTGTCAATTTTGATGAATTCGCATTCATTTTCAAAATTTCCTCTTTCTGGGCCATGCATGGTAAATTTCCATATTCCGCCTTCGCGAAAATCAAATTCATGAAACGTATTAGTAAAGCCTTTTGGTCCCCACCAATTTTTCAAATGTTCAGGATTGCTCCATGCTTTAAAAACAAGTTCTTGAGGGAAATTCAAAATACGTGTGGTAACAATTTCTGAATCTGGGGTTGTCGAAAGAATCTCTGAAGTCATTTTTTTAAGTTTTAAATTAAACAAAAATTCACGGTTATAAAATTACGTCTATTTTTAAATACTTTCAAGATTGTCCCATTCGTATTCGATTTTATTAATTTTCATGAAATATGGAATTAATAGCAGAATTTCTAATCTAAAAGAAAAATGATCTTTTCCTGTACTAAAAGGAAGTATAAAGAGAGAAGCAATGCATATTGCAATTCCAACTATGGCATCTATTTTGGCAATCATAATGGCGTTGGGCTTTTCAAACCAAAGAGAATATGCTGCAAATCCTTTTAAAACCATAATAGAAATTATAAAAATTCCAGTTCCAGAATAGGCTGTATCGGTTGAGAATCCGTAAAGAGATAAATTTACGTTTGGAACAAAAAGATTTGTAATAAGAGAGCCTATTGCACATATAGCCATAAACATAAAAATCCAGCAGAAAACTTTTATCCACCAAGGCAGAAGTTTGCGTCTTATTATTTCTGGTTTTTCAAATTCATCAAAATGGCTTTTTAATTCTTGTTCCATGGTTTGTTTTTGGTTTAGACTGGTTGGTTAGATATATTTTGAGTTTAATTTTTAAGCTTTCTTTTTTCTTCTATTTCGTTTATTTTTTTGACAATCCATGGGAGCGTTAATCCTTGACCAATTAAGGTAAGAAGTACAACTGCAATAGAAATGAAAATAATAGCATTTCTAAGCGGAAATGGCGTTCCATCTTCTAAGAATTTTGGCAATCCAATTGCAATAGCCAGCGAAACAATGCCTCGCATTCCTGACCAGCTTATAATTAAGCTATTTCCGAAGTCAAGAAGAGCATTTTCGCTTACTTTTCGCTTTTTCTTGTCATTATTTCTAAAGGCTTTCTGAAGGTTTATTTTTTGAAGAAATATACGGACCATTCTCGTGAGTAATGCCACAATTGTTATTATCACTGCATAACCAATATAAGGCAAAATCATGTTATTTTCTATGTCTTCTAAAACGTATCTGAAATTGAGTCCGATTAAGATAAAAATTAATCCGTTGAGTAAAAAGATAATAACGTCCCAAAGGCTTTTAGAACTGTTTTTTAAGTGCTCAGGAAAAACTTTACTGCTTAAACGTGCCATTGCCAAACCTAAGAAAACAACTGCTATAACTCCAGAAACATGTAAATGTTCAGCAACAAGATAGGTGACAAAAGGCATTAAAAGCATAAAACTAACAACGACATTAGTGTTGTTCCTAACCGTTCTTAGTATGATTCCTAATACTTTCCCCATTACCGCACCTACCAAAAAACCTCCTCCCAATAAGAAAACAAATTGAAAAGCGGCTTTCCAGATTATAAAAGTAGCACCCATAACGGCAGCAACTGCAAAATGATAGGCAACTAATGCAGAGGCGTCGTTTATTAAGCTTTCGCCTTCGAGTATGGTTAAAGTTTTTTGAGGTATTCCGAGTCCTTTTGTAATGTTTATGGCAGCTAAAGCGTCGGTGGCTGAAAGTACAGCTCCCAGTACAAATGATAAAGGCCATGTCATGCCGGGAATCATATAATGGGAAACTACGGCGATCCAAAAGGTCGTGAAAAAAACTAATGGTATTGCGAGTGAACTAATTGTACCTATGTTGGTTTTGAAGTGTTTAGGCGAAATATTAAAAGAAGCATCATATAAGAGCGGAGGAAGAAAAATAAGGAAAATGATTTCGGGATTGATTTCGATTTCATTGATTGTTGGAATAAATCCGATGGCAACTCCAACAATTACAAGCAGAATCGGGTAGGGAAGTTTGGCTTTGTCGGCAAAAGCAGATAGTCCTATTACGATGGCAAGTATAAAGATGATAATGCTGTAGTTTTCCATTGTGTAAATGTGCTAGATTTATTTTGGTTTGTATTAAGACGATTAGAAAAAATGATTTTAAATGCTGTTATTGGTTGTTTTTTATCTCAATATTATTAGTTTCACTATTGTAAATCATTATTAAATGTCTGTCCCAGTTTAATAATTCATTACATGTAAATTCAAGCTTTGATTTCTCCCAGTTTTTAAATTCAATTAAATCCATTTGTATTGGACTTTCAATAGGGGATTTTTGTTTTATGCTTGTTGTAACTTTTTCAAAGTCGTAATTGTCGGCAAGAATAAAATCTCCATTCGGTGCAACTGTCAGATTTTGATATTGAGGATGATCCTCATAATCCATCAAATTTCCTGTTTCTCTGTCAAGTTGAAATAAGTAATCAGTAGTCAAGACTAAAACAATATTTCTGATTATCGAAATCGCAACTTCTCTCGGAAATCCACGAAAATGACCGCACCACTCTGTATAGTCATCATTTGTGAACTTTATAAATGTCCAACTTTGAGAATTCCATGAGTTTTCATTGTCGAAAATTCTTTCACTATACTCTCCCGAATATGGTTGATTTATTATTTCTGCTTTAAATATCATTTATAATACAAATTATTAAAATTCCACATGGCATCTAAACTATTGTAGTGTGTATGCGACTAAAATAAACTCTATTTTCGGTTTTGGCAAATCAGATATACAAATTGTCATTTTCTTTGACTTTAGAATTTGTAAAATCTTTAGATATTCTTAAAATTATAAAACGTTTCTCTCATTTTGCTTATGTCAGTTAATTAATAATGACATGATTATGTAAGTATGCCATGCATGTCAGAGACGCAAAATGTCATGTTGTCAGATGATTTTTAATGTGTCAACATGAAAACTGACAATTTTATTTGGTTTTTTATATTGGCACAAAGATTGACTTATGCCACCTGAGTTATTAAAATAAAATCAAAAATTAAATATATAAAAAATGGGTAAAATAATCGGAATTGACTTAGGTACGACGAACTCTTGTGTTTCTGTAATGGAAGGTAACGAAGCAGTTGTTATCCCTAACGCAGAAGGAAAAAGAACTACACCATCTATCATCGCTTTTGTTGAAGGTGGAGAAATTAAAGTAGGTGATCCTGCAAAAAGACAAGCAGTAACTAACCCTACAAAAACGATTGCTTCTATTAAACGTTTTATGGGACACACTTTTGCTGAAACTACAGAAGAAGCAAAAAGAGTTCCTTACAGTGTTGTAAAAGGTGACAACAATACTCCACGTGTGGATATTGATGGACGTTTATACACTCCACAAGAATTGTCTGCAATGACACTTCAAAAAATGAAAAAAACTGCTGAAGACTATTTAGGTCAAACAGTTACTGAGGCAGTTATTACTGTTCCTGCTTACTTTAACGATGCTCAGCGTCAGGCTACAAAAGAAGCTGGTGAAATCGCTGGTCTTAAAGTTATGCGTATCATCAACGAGCCAACTGCTGCTGCACTTGCTTACGGATTAGATAAAAAAGGAACTGATCAAAAAATTGCTGTTTACGATTTAGGTGGAGGTACTTTTGATATCTCTGTTCTTGAATTAGGAGACGGTGTATTTGAAGTATTATCTACAAACGGTGATACTCACTTAGGAGGTGATGATTTTGACCAAGTTATTATTGATTGGTTAGCTGACGAATTCAAAACTGAAGAAGGAATTGATTTACGTTTAGATCCAATGTCATTACAGCGTTTGAAAGAAGCTGCTGAGAAAGCTAAGATTGAATTATCATCTTCTGCTGAAACAGAAATCAACTTACCATACGTAACTGCTACTGCTTCTGGACCAAAACACTTAGTAAAAAAATTAACTAGAGCTAAATTTGAGCAATTATCTGATTCTTTAGTAAAACGTTCTATGGAACCAGTTGCTAAAGCATTAAAAGATGCAGGTTTATCTACATCTGATATCGACGAAGTAATCCTTGTAGGAGGTTCTACTCGTATGCCAAGAATCGCTGACGAAGTGGAAAAATTCTTCGGTAAAAAAGCGTCTAAAGGTGTTAACCCTGATGAGGTTGTTGCTATTGGAGCTGCTATTCAAGGTGGAGTTTTATCTGGAGATGTAAAAGATGTATTGTTACTTGACGTAACTCCTCTTTCTTTAGGTATCGAAACTATGGGTGGTGTATTGACTAAATTAATCGAGTCTAACACAACTATCCCAACTAAAAAATCTCAAGTATTCTCTACTGCTGCTGATTCTCAACCATCTGTTGAAATCCACGTATTACAAGGAGAAAGAGCAATGGCTGCTGATAACAAAACTATCGGTCGTTTCCACTTAGATGGTATTCCACCAGCACCAAGAGGAGTTCCTCAAATCGAAGTAACTTTCGATATCGATGCTAATGGTATCATCAAAGTTTCTGCAACTGATAAAGGAACAGGAAAATCTCACGATATCCGTATCGAAGCTTCTTCTGGATTAACAGCTGAAGAAATCGAAAAAATGAAAAAAGATGCTGAAGCTAACGCTGATGCTGACAGAATTGCAAAAGAAAGAGCTGAGAAATTGAACGAAGCTGACAGTACTATTTTCCAAACTGAATCTCAATTGAAAGAGTTAGGAGATAAATTGACAGACGATCAAAAAACAGCTATCGAATATGCTTTAACTGAATTGAGAATGGCTCACCAATCTCAAGATCTTGATGCAATCCAAAAAGGATTAGACAATGTTAATGCAGCTTGGAAAACAGCTACAGAAGCAATGTACGCTCAAGGAGGTGAAGGACAACAAGCTGCTCCACAACAAGAGCAGTCTTCTGGAGATAACGTTGAAGACGTTGAATTCGAAGAAGTAAAATAATTTACTCCGTAAAGACGTATTGCGTCTTTACAATTAAATATGAAAACCGAGTCAGAAATGGCTCGGTTTTTTTGTTTGTATCAATTAATGTAGATACGCACCACAGTTCGTCTAAATTGAGGTTTTTCACAAACTGATAATTGTCATTTCCTGTTCGGAATCTTTTTCGTAATATTACTATTGTAAATTTTCATGAATGAGAAAGATCAAATACAAGAAAGGACGCAAGCTGCAACACATTACTTTAGAGTATACAGGCTCACATAAAGAGCATGAGACCGAAATGCAGCTTTTTGTATACGATGATGCCGATGTTATTGAATACGATAAGTTTACCGTCTTGGCTCTAAATTCTTGTTTTGATTATACTAAAAACAATTGGTTAAATATTCATGGCTTAAATGACATTGATCTTATTAAAACGATTGGTGCTCATTTTAAACTTGATGATTTTCTTTTAGCCGATATATTAAATACGACTAAAAGAACTAAGCTAGAAGAACAGCAAAACGTTTTATTCTTCAACATAAAATCGCTTTTACCTTCTGAGTATTCGGACAATCTTAGTGTCGAACAAATCAGTTTTATTTTGAAAGATGGACTTCTAATCTCTTTTCAGGAAAAACGAAGTGATTTTTTTACGCATATCAGAGAGCGACTTCGCACACATGCAGGAATTGTTAGAACTAAAAAAGTAGATTATCTTCTTTATTTATTGCTTGATGCTGTAATGGAAAACTTCTATATCACTATTGAAGATGAAGAAGATAAAATCGAAGAATTAATTAATCAGGCTAAAAAAGGAGCGCATCCTGTTATTCTTGAAAAAATTGAAAATCATCGAGATAATTTTAATTTTTTAAAACGTTCTATTGTACCGCTTCGAGATTCACTTTATTATCTAAAAACAATTAAAGATGATGATGAATCAAACGGCTTAATCCAGAAAGAAACATTTAATTTCTTTATCAGGCTACATCAAAAAAGCCTGGAACTTTTGGAACAGGTAGAATCGGATATGAGCGCATTAGAAAGTGCCTCAAACTTTTATTTCTCGGAACAAAGCCGAAAAATGAATGAAATCATGAAAACGCTGACCATTATTTCGGCCATATTTATTCCGCTTACTTTTATTGTTGGAGTGTACGGAATGAACTTTGAAAACATGCCAGAACTTAAAACCCAAAACGGCTATTTTGTGGTCATGGGTATTATGTTTCTGCTGGTAATAGCCCTAATTATCTATTTCAAAAAAAGACGCTGGTTTTAACGTTTGTTACAGCTGTGAGGAATTAGGATTTATGTAATTTTGTTATTTAGAATAAATATAAATAATTATGAGTAAAGCAATATATATTGCCACTAGCGACCATAATAGTGGGAAATCAATTATTACGCTCGGTTTGATGAGCATCTTAATTGGTAAAACGGCCAAAGTAGGGTATTTTAGACCTATAATCGAAGATTTTGTGGATGGTGAGGTAGATAATCATATCGAGACTGTTTTGTCGTATTTTAACCTTGATATTGCGTTTGAAGATGCTTATGCTATTACCAAAAGCAGATTAATTAAGAAAAAGAACAAAGGGAAAATAGGAGAGGTCCTAGATTTAATTATCGAGAAGTATAAAAAACTAGAAGAACGTTTTGATTTTGTTTTGGTTGAAGGAACAAGCTTTACGGGAGAAGGAACTTCTATCGAATTAGATTTGAATGTTTTGATTGCCAAAAACCTCGGAATTCCAACCATAATTGTCGGTTCAGGAGTTGGTAAGACTTTAGAAGAACTTTTAGATAGTTTATATCTCGTTTACGATTCTTTCAAAGTAAAAGAGGTTGAAGTTTTATCTGTTTTTGCTAATAAAGTACAGCCTGAAAATATTGAACTGGTGACTAAAAGTTTGCAGAAAAGTTTGCCATCCAATGTTTTGATAAATACAATTCCGCTTATTTCGAGTTTGAATAATCCGACCATGCAGGAAATTGTAAATGAATTGAATGCCAAAGTTTTGTTTGGGGAAAATTATTTGAATAACGAAATCGGACATTACAGTGTTGGAGCAATGCAGCTTCATAATTATTTGGTGCATTTGCATAACAATGCTTTGGTAATTACACCTGGAGACCGTTCCGATATTATTTTAGGAGCTTTACAAGCTAATGAATCGGCAAATTATCCGACGATTTCAGGAATTATCTTGACAGGAAATATTGTTCCAGAGGAAAGTATTTTAAAGCTTATTGAAGGGCTTTCGGCTATTGTTCCGATTATTGCTGTAGATGGAGGAACTTACCATATTACAAATAAAATAGGTTCTATAAAATCGGAGATTTACGCCAACAATACACACAAGATTGAAACCTCAATTAATACTTTTGAAAAATACGTCGAAATTGAAGCTTTATCGCAAAGAGTGATTACTTTTCAGCCGGAAGGTATGACGCCAAAAATGTTTCAGTATAACATGGTTAAAAGAGCCAAACAGCATAGAAAACATATTGTGTTGCCAGAAGGAAATGATGACCGAATTATTACAGCCGCATCGAGATTACTGGATATGGATGTAGTAGATATTTCGATTATTGGAGATAAAAAACAAATCGAAAGTAAAGTCGCAGAGCTTGGACTTACATTTGATTTTTCTAAAGTAAACATTATTAACCCGATCGAATCTGAAATGTATGAGGATTATGCTAATACGTACTATGAGCTTAGAAAAGCTAAAAACGTAAGTATTACAATGGCAAGAGATTTAATGGAAGATGTTTCGTATTTCGGAACCATGATGGTGTATAAAGGTCATGCAGACGGAATGGTTTCTGGAGCGGCTCACACTACACAGCATACGATTTTACCAGCACTACAATTCATTAAAACCAAACCTAATTCATCTGTAGTTTCTTCAGTATTTTTTATGTGTTTAGAAGATCGAGTTTCTGTTTTTGGAGATTGCGCTATTAATCCAAATCCAACAGCAGAACAATTGGCAGAAATTGCAATTTCGTCAGCAGAATCAAGTTTGGCATTCGGAATTGAACCAAAAATAGCCATGCTTTCTTATTCTTCTGGATCATCAGGAAAAGGAGATGAGGTAGACAAAGTAAGAACTGCAACAGCAATTGTAAAAGAAAAAAGACCCGACTTAAAAATTGAAGGCCCAATTCAATATGATGCTGCGGTGGATTTAAGCGTTGGAAAAAGCAAAATGCCAGATTCAGAAGTCGCAGGACAGGCCAGCGTATTGATTTTCCCAGATTTAAATACAGGAAATAATACTTACAAAGCAGTTCAAAGAGAAACAGGAGCTTTGGCAATTGGACCAATGTTACAAGGTTTAAATAAACCAGTAAATGACCTAAGCCGAGGATGTACTGTTGATGATATTATCAATACAGTCGTAATTACAGCCATTCAGGCTCAAGGAATGTAGTTAATTGTGAATTGTTAATGGTAAATGATTAATTAATTATAATTTGCTTTATAAATCACTTTTATTAACTATAAATTTGTGAAACAAAAACAGAAAGTTTTGAGTCTTTTAAGAAAACTCAGCACCTTAGAAACTTAGCATCTTAGAATCTTTAAAAAAAATGAAAATATTAATTATAAATTCAGGGAGTTCTTCAATTAAATACCAATTGATGATAATGCCAGAAAACGAAGTAATCTGTTCTGGAATGATTGACAGAATTGGTTTAGAAACTTCAAATATTACTTTTAAAACAGCTGTTGCTTCACGAGAAGAAACACTTCCAATTCCCAATCATAAAATAGGTTTGCAGAAAGTGGCTAATATGCTTTTGGACCCTGAAAAAGGAGTAATTAAATCTACTTCAGAGATTGCTGCTGTTGGTCATCGTGTGGTGCATGGTGGAAGCGATTTTAGCGCAACAGTAAAAATTGATGACAAAGTTAAAGAAAAAATCAAACAGCTTTTTGAGTTGGCTCCTTTGCATAATCCTGCCAATTTAGAAGGAATTAATGTGGCAGAAGAAATTTTCAGTTCGGCAGAGCAAATTGCTGTTTTTGATACTGCATTTCATCAAACTATGCCAGAAGTAGCATATAAATACGCAATTCCGAATTACCTTTTGACAGAAAATAAAGTTCGTGTTTATGGTTTTCATGGAACAAGCCATAAATATGTTTCTGAGAAAGCAATTAATTATTTAGTAGATAAGTCTAAAATAATTACAATCCACTTAGGAAATGGCTGTAGTATGGCCGCAGTTAAAGATGGTAAGTGTATTGATACCTCAATGGGATTTTCTCCTTCAAATGGCTTAATTATGGGAACCCGTGCAGGTGATATTGACCAGTCTGTTGTTTTTTATATGATTAAAAATTTAGGTTATACTCCAGATGAGGTAAATGCTGTTTTATTGAAACAAAGCGGTATGCTTGGCCTTACGGGTTATAGTGATTTACGTGACATTGAAGCTGAAGCCGAAAAAGGAAATAAAGATTGTCTCTTAGCATTACAGATGAATGCTTATAGAATTAGAAAAACAATAGGGGCTTATGTTGCAGCTCTAAACGGATTGAATGCAATTGTTTTTACTGCAGGAATTGGAGAAAACTCATCGTATATGCGTAATTTGATTTGTACAGACATGGATTATTTCGGAATTGAAATTGATCAAGCTAAAAATCAGATCCGTTCTAAAGAATTAAGAGAAATCAACTCAGAGAAGTCTAAAGTAAAAGTTTTGGTAGTTCCGACTGATGAAGAATACGAAATTGCAAATCAGGTTTTTCAGTTATTAAATAACTAATTTGCTAAATTATTTAAAATGAGTATTATTTCGCTATTGCTGTTTTTAATTTTTGCCACCATTTCAGGAATTCATTTTTATTGGGGTTTTGGCAGAAAATGGGGAAGCAAGGAAGCTGTTCCTACAAAAGATGATGAAACACCGCTTTTTACACCAGGACCAATTTCGAGTTTTGTCGTGGCAGTTGGGACGTTGCTTTTTGGGGTTCTATATTTGATAAAATTTGGATTTATACAGTTAACTTTACCAGTATGGATCGATAAATACGGATTTTGGTTCATAATTTCGATATTTGCCTTAAGAGCGATCGGAGAATTTAACTATGTTGGGTTCTTTAAAAAACACAAAAAATCGCAGTTTGGTGTTAATGACACAAAATATTATTCACCATTATGTTTACTAATTAGCATATTGACTTTAATTTTAGAATTAAATAAGTAAGTTTTTATAAGATAGCTCCCTTTTAGGGAGCTTTTTTATGGCTTTATAATTAAATATTTGTGAGTATCTTTGAGGTATAAATCCGAATATCTTGAAATCGATACTTTTTAAATCCGTTTTCTTCTTTTTCATCGCTTTACAGCTTCAGGCACAAGAATTACTTCCCTTTGTAGAAAATTATAGCAAATCTGATTATCAGGGAGATAATCAAATCTGGAATGTTGTACAAGGCAATGATAATGCCATGTATTTTGCTAATAATCACTATTTGCTTCGTTACGACGGAGTAAAATGGGAGAAATATACACTTCCGAACAAAACAATTATCCGATCAATTCTGATTGAAGGAGACAAAATATACTCAGGTTCCTATAAAGAATTTGGTTATTGGTACAGAAAAGACGGCACTATGCATTATGTTTCGATTACCAAAAATCTCAGATTATTTGATGAAAAAGATAATGAGGAAATTTGGAAAATTTTCAGATTTAATGGTTCACTTTATTTTCAATCATTTAATGACGTTTTTATTTATAACGGAAAAACAATTAAGAAAATTAAGTTCCCTTTTCTTATTTCGTATTGTTTTGGTGTAGATAAAAATTTATACGTTGCTTCGGTTAAAGATGGAATTTACAAAATGAACGGTAAATATATTGCCAATCCAAAAGGATGGGATATTCTAAAAAACACAGTCGTCCATGCTATCGAAAAGGTTCAAAACACAACTTATATTTTTACACAGAAAAAAGGTGTTTTCATTGTAGAAAAAAATGGACTAAGGAGCTGGGAACATCCAATAAATGAAACTTTAAAAGCAGCAACCATCAATGTCGCTAAATTTGTTAAAAATGATAAGCTGATTATTGGGACTGGAAATCGCGGAATTTTCATTTTAGATTTAAAAAACAACACCTATAAAAATATCGAACGCAATAATGTTTTAATGAACAATTCGGTTCTGAGTATAGGATTGGATAAAGAAAATGATTTATGGGTTGGTTTAGATAATGGTATTGCACATGTCGAGGTTAATTCTCCTATTTCTTTCTTTTATGATAATTCAGGACTTTTAGGATCGGTATATGCTGTGGCAACAATTAATAAAGGATATTTAATTGCATCCAATCATGGAATTTTTGAGTACAGTGCTGGAAAGTTTAATATGATGCCTAATACGCAAGGTCAGGGTTGGAATATTTCTCTAATTGATGGAAAATATATTATTGGTCATAATGATGGCACTTTTTCATACGAAAATAATACTCTGACGAAAATAAATGGTGTCAGTGGGGGATGGAATATGTCTAAAAGCAGCATTAATAATACTTATTTTCAATCTACCTATAGTGGTATTCTGGTTTATGATGATCCTTCAAATATGTCTCATTATAAGATTATCAAAGATCTCGCAAAACCTATAAAATATGTTGCTCAAAATAAGAAAAATGAAATTTGGGCAGCCGATAATTATCGAGGTTTGTATCGTGTTTTGCTAGATGATAATTATAATACATTAAAAGTTGAAAATGTCACACAGCAAGGCAAAATACAAAACGATTTTGGAATAAAGATTTTTGAATTTAGAAAAGAAATCCTTTTTCTAATTAATAACTCTTGGTATACGTACAATTCTATATCTAATAAATTGGAAGAAAATGAGCTGTTCAATACAAATTTTAGAAATGTGACAGATGTTGTTTCGATAGATGAAGATCATTTTATGGTTTTGCAAAACGGAATCTTATATCATATCTATGCTCAAGGAAACAAGTTTGTCTGGAATATTATTCAGGAGAAATATTATAAAGGAAAATTGATTAACGAGAATCTAAGAATTTTCAAAAAAGACAATTATTACTTGTTTAATCTGGATGATGGATTTATATCTCTTAAGCTGCAATATGAAAATAAACAAAATTCAGGAGTAAAAGTTGAAGCATTTAGCAACAATGTTTTAATCCCTGATGAAGAAAAAATCAAATTCAACACCGAATTGCAGATTAATGTTATTTCTGGAATTTACGGAGCAAGTAAACCTAATTTATTTTACAAGCTAGATAAAGAAAAAGATTTTATTCCAATTTCAGACGGATTGATTGTTTTGAATAATTTAAGCAGCGGGTATCATACGGCAGAAATATATAAACACGACGGAGCAACTTATGAAAAAGTTTCGTCTTATAAATTTAAAGTTGCCGAACCGTGGTATTTTTCTTTTTGGATGATTCTACTATATTTTCTTGTTGTTGGAGCAGTTTTATTTTTCTATTATAAATGGAACAAACTTCGTTATATGCAGAAGCTAAAATTGCAGGCCGAGGAATTAAAACATCAGAAAGAAATTCTTGAAATGGAATTGAAGAAAGAAAACGAACTTAATATCCAAGAATACGAAAAACACATTTTAGAATTAGAATTGCAGGCAAAATCTTCAGAAGTAGCAGGCAAGTCATTGTCGATTGCCAAACAAACCGAGATGATTGATAAAATTCAAGGTATTTTGGAAAGTGAAAAAGACTTTAGTAAACTTAAAAATGAAATTAGAAAAGCAATAAAGATTAATGAAGTAAATAAACACGAATGGGAGACATTTGAGACCAATTTGAACCAAATTCATAATGAGTTTATTATTAATCTGTCAAAAAAATATCCGCATCTAACTCCAAAGGATATTAAACTATGTGTTTACCTTAAAATGAACCTTTCTTCTAAAGAAATTGCTCCGATGATGAATATCTCTTTTAGAGGTGTAGAATTACACAGATATCGTCTTAGAAAGAAGCTAAACCTTAATCAGGACGAAAACCTATCAAAGTTTTTATTAACTCTGTAAGATTCCATTTTATTTTTTACAGAATTTATATTTTTCCATATCATTTTTTATATAATTACGATACATCATTACTACATCATAATGTTATGTTAAACGATTTTTGTTAATATTTATGGTATTGATAATCATAATGATAAGATAAAATTTTAACACATTGATGTAGCTATGTTGTAGTGGTAATTGATGTACTACAACGTTGTAATTGCTTAATTTGGCTCTACTAACTTAAACGATTACGTACTGTATGAAAAATTTTATTTTTAGCTTTTTAGCGCTCTTGCTGCTGCCTACCTATATGATGGGGCAAGCTCAAGCAATTAAAGGAAAAGTAGTAGACAGTAATGGAATGGGAATTCCAGGAGCAATTATCGCTTCAGCTGATGCTAGAGCAACTGCAGATGCAGATTTCGACGGAAACTTTACAATTAATGCAAAACCTGGAGATATTTTAAAAATCTCTATGTTAGGTTTTGATTCGGTTTCTGTACCGGCTACTGCCGCACCAATGACAATAACCTTAAAAGAAGCAGGTGATACTGCTTTAAAAGAAGTAGTTGTAATTGGATACGGTACAAGAAAGAAAATTGATAATACTTCGGCGGTTAGCTCAATTAAGTCCGAAGAAATTACCAAAATGAAAGTAATCAATGCTTCGCAAGCCATTCAAGGTAAGGCAGCTGGTGTGCAGGTGGCTACATCAGACGCGCCAGGAAGTACACCATCTATTGTAATTAGAGGTGTTGGTACAGCATTAGGAGGAAGAAATCCTTTATATGTTGTTGATGGTATGCCAGCGGATAACATTAATAATATCAATACAAATGATATTACTTCATATGAAGTATTGAAAGATGCGTCTGCTCTTGCTATCTATGGAACTAGAGGGGCAAACGGTGTTGTCATGATTACTACGAAAACAGGTAAAGGAAAAGTTGTTGTTGATGTTGACAGTTATGTTGGTATCAGAACACCTTTAAAAAAGGTTACAATGGCTAATGCTGATCAATATATTCAGTATAACAATGCTGCTTTTAGTGCTCAGTTTCCAGGAGGAAGATTTTCAGAAAATCAAGCTTATAACACTAACTGGATGGATGAGATTACAAGAACAGGGACTTATACTCAAAATAATATCTCTCTTTCTGGATCTTCAGAAAACGTAAAGTACTTTTTCAGTGTGGGTAATTATGAAGAAAAAGGGATTCTAAATGGAACGGATTATGGAAGAACGACTTTTAGAAGTAATAATGAATACAAAATTTCTGAAAAATTAAAATTAAGCCAAAATTTTAGTGTAAGCTCGATAAAAAATACACCAAAACCTTTGAGTGCATTTACTTCTGCTTACAGACAATCTCCATTAGTTCCAGTTCGTTATGCTGACGGAAAATATGGTGTTCCATTTGTGAAAAATGGAATTGTAGGTGAAACAGGCGACTCATTTAATTCAGTAGGAAATCCTGTAGCTACTTTAGAATTAAATGATGAACAGCAAAAAACAATTGTTCTTCAGGGGGGATTAAAATTGGATTGGGATATTGTAAAATCATTAAAGTTTACTTCACAATTTAATGGAGAATATTTCACATATAAACAATACAATTTTGTTGATAATATTGCAACATGGTTAGCTGCAGATCCAACTAGAGATGCTGCAAATTATGATAAAAGCTCTAATAAAAATACTTTAACAAGAAATACAGATGATTATTTCAACTGGAATTTGTCAAACTATTTTACATATAACAAAGTTTTCGGAGAAATTCATGATGTAGAAGTTACAGCTGGTATCGAAGCTAATGTGAGAGGTACAAGAAGTAAAACGACTGCAGATATTAAAAACGTAAATCCAAATAGTAATTTTTGGGCACTTGATAATTATCCATATGCACAAAATGGAGGGGTGACAAATTACAAAGCTGTTGATGAAAATCAAGAAAGATTAGCTTCTTATTTTGGACGTTTTCAATATAAGTTAATGGATAGATACTTAGTAACAGGGACAATTAGACGTGATGGTTCTTCTAACTATTCAAGTGACTATCGTTGGGGAACGTTCCCATCTGTTGGATTAGGATGGATTGTAACTAAAGAAAGTTTCTTATCTGATGTGAAAGGGCTTGACCTTTTAAAATTAAGAGGTTCATGGGGTAAATTAGGAAACCAAAAAGTGCCACTAAATAGAGCATATTTTAGTTCAGGATTAGATTACAATGGTAATACTGGTCAAAGTATTATTGCACAAATAGATCCTAATTTAGGATGGGAAATTGTTGAAGAGACTTCTGCTGGTTTAGATTTTGAATTATTTAACAATAGATTAAAAGGAACTTTTGACTGGTATAATAAAAATACGACAAATGCAATATTGAATTCGAAACCTTACTCATCTTCGGGTATTACACTTGAATCTCCAACACATGTGGGTGAAGTTTCTAATAAAGGTTATGAAATTTCATTACGTTGGGATGACAAAATAAATGATAATTTGAGTTATTGGATTGGAGGGAATTTTTCTCATAATAAAAATGAGCTAACTAGCCTTAAAGATGTAGAATTGGCTACAATCAATGGAGGTTCATTAGGTAATGGGGAGACTACGAAAATTTTGGATAATTCATCAGTAGGTCATCCTTTAGGAAGTTTTTATATGTATGAATATGCCGGTATTGATCCTGACAATGGAAAAATGTTGTACTATAACGC
This sequence comes from Flavobacterium sp. LPB0248, assembly GCF_013388355.1. GTDB lineage: Bacteria > Bacteroidota > Bacteroidia > Flavobacteriales > Flavobacteriaceae > Flavobacterium. The sequence goes on along the minus strand of NZ_CP058246.1, from coordinate 681,570 downwards.
AAATGGAGACAAAGTTGTTCAAGGTAGTCCAGATTTAGATAAAACTAGAGATAGGAAATATGTAGGTTCAGTTTTACCAACTTTAAATTATGGTGTTACTCTAGGATTGAATTATAAGAACATTGATTTTTCAGTGGATGGGTACGGAACAGGGGGAGCGAAAGTTTATAACGGAAAAAAAGCACAACGTTTTTATGGAGAAAATGTAGAAACTTCTTTATTAAACAATGTGTGGACTGAAGCAAATAAAACAGGTACAAACCCAGCTCCATTTAATCAAGTTCCAGTTGCATCAACTTATTATTTAGAGTCAGCTGATTTCTTTAGAATAAATAACATAACATTAGGTTACAAACTGCCTATTAAAGAGGAAGGTTTTATAAGCTACTGTAGAATTTATGTAAATGCTATGAATCCATTTATTACTCAAAAGTTTTCAGGATTTAGTCCTGAGGTATTGGGAGATGGAGATTTAGTTAAAGGAACTCAGGGTGTTGAGTTAGATGCTTACCCAGCATTAAGAACATTTGTTATTGGGGCTAATTTAAAATTTTAATATTATGAAAAAGTTATATATATCATTTTTTGTGCTTTCAGCATTATGTATGTCTGGATGTACGAATGATTTTCTAGATATAGATCAAACAAAAAATGTACCTGGAGAGCCTGCGCAAGTTAATAGCGATGCTGGAGCTACGTCAATGGTAGATGCAGTTTATAATACATTCTTATCTTGGGATATGTCTTCTTTTGCATGGAACGGAGTAACCAGTATTATGACCGACGATGCAGACAAAGGTTCTGATCCAGGAGATACAGGTACAGATAAGGATGTTTTGGATGCTTTAACTTTTAATGCTTCAACACCGTCATTTCAAAGTATTTGGGATTATAATTATGCAGGTATTAACAGAGCTAATCAGGCATTAGAAATGTTGCCTAAATTAGATCAGGTTACACCATCTTTAAAAACAAGACTTGCTGGTGAGGCTAAGTTTTTAAGAGCGTTCATGTACTTTACATTGGTAAAAGGTTATGGAGCAGTGCCTATTGTAGATCATTTATCTCCAGTTCCAATTTCTCAAGCAGATAAAGAAATGCAATTAACTCGTAAACCAGTTGCAGATGTTTATGCTTTTATAGAAAAAGATTTAAAAGATGCTATAGAGGCTCTTCCTTTAAAATCAGCTTATTCAGGTTCAGATGTAGCGAGAGTTTCTCAAGGTTCTGCCTATGCATTATTAGCAAAAGTAAGTTTATATCAGAAAAAATGGCAAGCTGTAATTGATAACTGTGATAAAGTAACAGGTTATTCTTTAGTTTCTGATTATTCTTTACAATATAAAAAAGAAGGAGAATTTGGTTCTGAATCAATTTTCGAAATTAATGGTATTGGTTCACCTACTGCTCCAGGGTTTGGTATTGGAAATTATACCGTTTCACAAGCACCTCGTGGTGCTGGTGGATGGGGTTGGGGTTTCAATACACCAACACAAGGTTTAGCAGATGTTTACGAACCTGGAGATGTTAGACGTGCAGCTACTATTATTTTTAGAGGTTCGACTTTGTATGATGGTAGAGTAGTTGCTTCAACTGTAAGTAATCCTATGTACAATTATAAAGCATATTCTTCTGCTTTTTACAATCTAGAATTCACGGATACAAACCTTAGATATTTACGTTATGCAGAGGTATTGTTAATGAAAGCGGAAGCGTTAAATGAATTAGGTCAGACAGGTGCTGCTATTCCATTATTAAATCAAGTGAGACATAGAGCTAATCTTGGCGACACTCCAGCAGTATCTCAAGCTGATGTTAAAATTGCTATTTGGAAAGAAAGAAGAGTTGAGATGGCTTTCGAGCATGATAGATGGTTTGATCTTGTTAGAACTGGACAAGCTGAAGCAGCAATGGCAGCAGATAAGAGTGCACAATTTCCTAATGGAAAAACTTTTATTGTTGGAAAACACGAGTTATGGCCAATACCATCAAGTTTTATTCAGCAATCTGTGGGATATTCTTCACAGAATCCTGGTTATTAATCAAAATCTTAAAAATCACTTCCTTCAGATTTCCTGAGGGAAGTGATTATTTATCAAAAATCTTAAATTTTTATAATGGTTAGAATTTCAGTTTTATTTTTAGCTTTTGCTTTTTTTAGTTGTGGATCAAAAGAAGATAAGTCAAAAGAAAATGTACAGGAAAATACTTCTGGCGTTACTGCATTAACAGATGAGCAACTTTTAGATGCTGTTCAAAAACAAACTTTTAAATACTTCTGGGATTATGCAGAACCAAATTCTGGATTAGCCAGAGAGCGTTATCATCCGGACGGAGTTTATCCTGAAAATGACTCAAATATCGTTACAACAGGTGGTTCAGGTTTTGGATTAATGGCGCTTGTTTCAGGAATGTCACAAGGATATATCACTAAAGAACAAGGAGTAGAAAGACTTAACAAAATTGCAGATTTTTTAGGCAAAGCAGATCGTTTTCACGGAGCATGGTCACATTGGATTGACGGAAATACAGGAAAAGTAAAGCCTTTTGGAACCAAGGATAATGGTGGTGATTTAGTTGAAACCTCATTTTTGGTTGCAGGAATGATTACGGTTCGTGAGTATCTTAAAGATGGTTCTGAAAAAGAAAAAGCCGTAGCGCAAAAATATGATGCACTTTGGAAAGGCGTTGATTGGCAATGGTACACAAATCAGAAAAATGTCTTATATTGGCACTGGTCTCCTAGCTATGCTTGGGAGATGAATTTTCCACTACAAGGATATAACGAATGCCTTATTACTTACGTAATGGCAGCGTCTTCGCCAACACATACAATCGATGCGAAAGCATATCACGAAGGATGGGCGAGAAGCGGTGGCATAGTTTCTTCAAAAACAAAATACAATATCCCACTTATTTTAAAGCACAACGGTGCAGAAGAATTTGGTGGTCCATTATTTTGGGCTCATTATTCTTATGTAGGTTTAGATCCAAACCAGTTAACAGATAAATATGCTAATTATTGGGATTTAAATGTAAATCAGACTAAAATCAATTATGAGTATTGTGTTCAAAATCCAAATAAAAATGCAGGTTATGGTCCTGAATATTGGGGGCTAACAGCTTCTTATTCAAGAAACCCTGATGGATCGATCGGATACAATGCACACATGCCAAGCAACGATCAAGGTGTGATTTCTCCAACAGCTGCAATCAGCTCAATTGTTTACACGCCAAAAGAATCGATGGCTGTGATCAGAAATTTATACGAAAATCATAAAGACGAAACTTGGGGAGATGCCGGTTTTTACGATGCTTTAAGTTTAGGGAATAAATGGGTAGCAAAACGTTATTTAGCAATAGATCAAGGTCCTGAAGTTGTAATGATTGAAAATTATAGAACAGGCTTATTATGGAAATTGTTTATGAACGCACCTGAAGTAAAACAAGGTTTAACAAAACTTGGATTTAAATCTGGAAAATACGGGATTCAATAATTGACATGAAATACAAAATAGCTTTTTTATCTTTTTTGTTTTCGCTTTTAGGCTTTAGCCAGAGCGAAACAACTGGCAAAATAAATACAGTTGTAATGGCAAAGTATGAACTTGGTTATGTTTTGCATAAACCGGCAAATGCAAAAGAGAAAAAGCCATTAATAGTTTTTATTTCTGGAGATGGAGAAAAAGGAACTGATTTGGAGAAAGTAAAAATTAATGGACCTTTAAAATATTTAAAGACTCATCAATTAGATGCATACGTGCTAGCTCCACAATGTAAAGAAGTTGAAAACTGGGATATAGAATCAATTTATCAGCTGATTCTAAAAATTCAGAAAGAGAATAAAATTGATTCAGAAAGAATATATGTTACTGGTTTGAGCTCAGGAGGTTGGGCTTCTTGGAATTTGGCTTTTGCACATCCAGATTTATTTGCCGCAAATGTACCTGTCGCTGGCTTTGTAGATTTGATTCAGTTAGAAAAAGCATGTGAAATAGCCAATATTCCAACCAGGATTTTTCATGGATTACTCGATGATGTGGTAAATGTGAATTATGCAATCACGATTTACAAAGAACTAAAAAAATGTAATGCTAAAGATGTGAAGCTGACCATTTTTGATGATGCAGGTCATGACAGCTGGACAAAAGTATACGATAATCAAGAAATCTATGACTGGATGTTGCAGCAAAGAAAAACGAATACAAACAAATAAATAGAATAGAATGAAAAACAAATTAGTCTTACTTTTTTTAGGATGCGCTGTTTTGGGTTATGCTCAAAAAAAGCCAGCTAAAAATACAGTGAAAATTAAACCAAAGTCTGAATTTGTGGCGGAATTAATGTCAAAAATGACTTTAGACGAGAAATTGGGTCAGTTAAACTTGCCAACATCTGGTGATATTACCACTGGGCAGGCAAACAGCTCAAATGTGGCAAAAAATATTGCTGAAGGAAAAGTGGGCGGTTTGTTCAACATTAAATCAGTTCAAAAAATTAAAGAAGTACAGAAAATTGCGGTTGAAAAAAGCCGTTTAAAAATTCCGTTGCTTTTTGGTATGGACGTTATTCACGGTTACGAAACAACATTCCCAATTCCGTTAGGATTATCTTGTACTTGGGATATGGGCTTAATTGAAAGAAGTGCTCAAATCGCTGCAAAAGAAGCAAGTGCAGACGGTATCAACTGGACATTCTCTCCAATGGTTGACATTTCTCGTGACCCAAGATGGGGAAGAGTTTCGGAAGGTTCAGGAGAAGATCCATATTTAGGAAGCCAAATTGCAAAAGCAATGGTTAACGGTTACCAACAGCACGATCTTACTAAAAATAACTCAATCTTAGCTTGTGTTAAACACTTCGCATTATACGGTGCTCCAGAAGGAGGACGTGATTATAATACAGTTGATATGAGCCACATCAGAATGTTTAATGACTATTTTCCTCCTTACAAAGCTGCAGTTGATGCAGGTGTAGGTTCGGTTATGGCTTCTTTCAACGAAGTTGACGGAATTCCAGCAACAGGAAACAAATGGTTAATGACAGATGTTTTAAGAAAACAATGGGGTTTCAAAGGATTTGTAGTAACAGATTTTACAGGAATTCCTGAAATGATTCCTCACGGAATGGGCGATTTACAGCAAGTTTCTGCTTTAGCATTAAACGCTGGAGTTGAAATGGATATGGTTGGAGAAGGTTTCTTAGGAACTTTGAAAAAATCTTTAGATGAAGGAAAAGTAAAAATCGAAACAATCGATAATGCTGTAAAACTTATTTTAGAGGCAAAATATGATTTAGGATTATTCCAAGATCCATATAAATATTGCGACGAGAAGAGAGCAAAAACTGAAATCTTTACAACAGATAGCAGAAAAGAAGCACGTGATATTGCAGCTCAATCTTTAGTTTTATTAAAAAACCAAAATCAGTTGTTGCCTCTTAAAAAATCTGGAACAATTGGTTTAATCGGACCACTGGCAGATGCTAAAGAAAACATGCCAGGAACTTGGAGTGTGGCTACAAAAATGGAAAATGCTGTTTCATTATTGAGAGGTATCAAAGAAGTAGCTGGAACAGGAACTAAAGTTTTATACGCAAAAGGAAGCAATTTAGATTACGATGAAACTTTTGAAACTAATGCGACAATGTTCGGTAAAACGTTACATCGTGATGCTCGTACAAAAGAAGAATTATTAGCAGAAGCTTTAAAAGTTGCTGAACAATCTGATGTAATTGTGGCAGCTTTAGGAGAATCTGCAGAGATGAGTGGAGAATCTAGCAGCCGTACAAACTTAGAAATTCCACAAGCGCAAAAAGATTTATTAAACGCTTTATTGAAAACAGGAAAACCTGTTGTTTTAGTTTTATTTGATGGACGTCCGTTGGTAATTACTGACGAAGAGAAAACAGTTCCAGCAATTTTAAATGTTTGGTTCGCAGGTACAGAAGCAGGTTACGCTATTGCTGATGTTTTATTTGGAGATGTTAATCCTTCAGGAAAATTGACTTCAACTTTCCCAAGAAGCGTTGGGCAGTTACCAATTTACTATGCACACAAAAATACAGGAAGACCACTTTCTAATACAGAAGGAAAATTCGAGAAGTTTAGATCAAATTATATTGACGAAAGAAACGAGCCATTATTCCCATTCGGATTTGGTTTAAGCTATACCAATTTTGATTATTCAAACTTGAAAATTTCTTCTGATAAGATGGATTCAAACGGAAAATTGAAAGTAACTGTTGATGTAACAAATACTGGAAATTTTGACGGAAAAGAAACAGTTCAATTATACATTAGAGATTTAGTTGGTTCAGTAACGAGACCAGTTAGAGAATTGAAAGGTTTCCAAAAAATAGCACTTAAAAAAGGTGAAAAACAGACAGTAAGTTTTGATATTACTGTTGAAGATTTAAAATTTTATAACTCTGATTTACAATTCGTAGCAGAGCCTGGGCAGTTTGATATTTTCGTTGGAGGAAATTCAAACGCCGATAAGAAAGTTAGTTTTGAGTTAACTAAATAGTTGGTTTATTTGATTAGTGAAAAGCCCTTCGTTTGGAGGGCTTTTTTTCTAAAATGAATAACCTTTTTTGTAATTTTTTAACTACGATTATTATGAACAAAATCAAAATATTTAGCGCAGTATGCCTTATTGCTTTTTCATTTTGTAATGCACAAAAAAATGCCATTGTAGCGCATCGCGGTGCATGGAAAAAAAACAATCTGCCTGAAAATTCTATTGCATCTTTAAGACATGCAATCGATTTAAAATTGCCAGGTTCAGAATTTGATGTTTGGAGAACAGCAGACGATTCACTTGTAATCAACCATGATGCGCATTACAACAAACTGCTTATTGAAGAGACGAATTATGCAGATTTGATAAAATTTAAACTTTCTAACGGAGAAAAGCTTCCAACGCTTCATGAGTATATTTTAGAAGGAATGAGAAATAACAAACACACACTTTTGGTATGTGAAATCAAACCTTCGGAAATTAGTAAAGAAAGAGGACAAAAAACGGGTGTAGCAGCTGTCGAAACCATTAAAAAATTAAAAGCCGATAAAAATACCTGCTACATCAGTTTTGATTATGATATTCTAAAGAAAATTAGAGAAATAGATTCTAAAACCTCTCTTCAATATTTAGAAGGAAATAAATCGCCAAAAGAAGTAAAAGCAGATAAAATTAATGGGGTTGACTATCATTATTCTGTTTTCCAAAAACACCCAGAATGGATACAGGAAGCTAAAGACAATAAGATTATCTTAAATGCTTGGACTGTTAATGACGCAAAAGATATGGATTGGATTATAGCTCATAAATTCAATTACATTACCACAAATGAACCTGAACTTTTAAAGGAAAGAAAGGAAGTTAAAAACTAATCTTCTAAAACTTTATTAAAGAAATCTAACCATGAAAAAGATATATAAACAACTTACGCCAATTTTGTTTTCGATGCTTTTCGGAAGTACTCTTTTGGCACAAAATTCTGGTAAAACGGAATGGTTTGACCCTAGCAGACCCGCAACAACCTATTGTAATCCGATAAATATTGGGTACAATTTTACGACTCATAATCACAACGGAATTCCAGAATCACGCCGTTCAAGCGCCGATCCTGTAATTATTACTTATAAAGGCGAATATTATTTATTTGCTACCAATCAGGCAGGTTTCTTTTGGAGTAAAGACATGTCTGACTGGAATTTTGTTTACGGAAGCTTCCAAAGACAGCCAGGCGATGACGATCAATGCGCTCCTGCAGCATGGGTTGTAAATGACACATTATTTTATGTTGGTTCAACTTGGAAAAGAGACCATCCTATTTGGAAAACAGCTGATCCAAAATCAGGAAGATGGACACGCCATGTAGATAAAGCAATGCTTCCAACTTGGGATCCTGCAATTTTTCAGGATGATGATAAAAAAGTATACATGTACTACGGTTCAAGCGGAAAATTACCACTTGTTGGAGTAGAAGTTGATTATAATACATGGCTTCCAAAAGGAAATCAGGCTGATTATGCAACTTTGTATAAAGCGACAGAAGTAGAGGATATTCAGAAACCTTATGGGCAAATTAAAGAAGTTGCCATTTTAGATCCTTCAGCTCATGGATGGGAACGTTTTGGACCCAATAATGATATGGAACCAGCACCTTGGGGAAATTTTATTGAAGGTGCTTGGATGACGAAACATAATGGAAAATATTATATGCAATACGGAGCTCCTGCAACCGAGTTTAAAGGTTATGCAAATGGAGTTCATGTCGGAGATAATCCGTTAGGACCATTTACGTATCAGAAACACAATCCGATGTCTTATAAACCAGGCGGATTTGTAATTGGAGCTGGACACGGAAATACTTTTGCAGATAATTATGGAAATTACTGGAATACTGGAACATGCAAAATTTCTATTAAAGATCGTTTCGAGCGTCGTATTGATATGTTTCCAGCAGGATTTGATAAAGACGATGTAATGTATTCGATCACCGCTTATGGAGATTTCCCAATTGTATTGCCAACAAGCGAGCGCGACCAGACAAAAGGTGCTTCATCTGGATGGATGTTGCTTTCATATAAAAAGCCTGTTACTGTTTCTTCTTCTGAGGAATGTATGGAAGTGGAAACTCATAGAATGGATAATGGCGGTAAAAAAGTGTACGAGAAGTTCTGTTATGGACCAGAAAATTTGACAGATGAAAACATTCAAACCTATTGGTCGGCAAAAACAAGTAATCCAGGCGAATGGCTTCAAATGGATTTAGGAAGACAAATGGAAATTAATGCTTTGCAGATTAATTACGCAGACCATAAAGCGACGCAGTTTAATAAAGCAATGGATATTTATTATCAATATAAAATATTCATGTCTGATGATGCTCAAAATTGGACTTTGGTTGTAGATAAATCTAAAAATGATAAAGATGCACCACATGATTATGTAGAGCTTTCAAAATCGATTAAAGCGCGTTACATCAAAATGGAAAATATTCACAATGCGTCAGGTTTGTTTGCGATTTCTGATTTTAGAGTTTTTGGAAATGGTTTAGGAGCAAAACCAAAAGCAGTTACTTCTTTTAAAGTAGACAGAAACAAAGCAGATTCAAGAAATGCTATGATTTCATGGAAAAAACAGACAGATGCAATTGGTTACAATATTTATTACGGAATTGATCCTGATAAATTGTACAATAGTATTATGGTTTATGGTGACAATACATACGATTTTAGAGGTTTGGATAAAGGCACAAAATATTATTTCACAATAGAGCCTTTTAATGAAAACGGAATTGGAACAAAAAATAAGATTATTGAAGTAAAATAATCTTTATTTAAAGAATACGTAAAAGCTCCGATTGCAAATTGAAGAATTTGTAATTGGAGTTTTTTTTGTGAAAAGGTTGAGGAAAAAACTTCAGAAATGTCAATAATTTTGTTCCTTTGCGAATATGCCATTGGCATGCTAAACTCCAAATTACTACAAAAACTATGAAAAAAACGATTCTTTTAACTGCTTTAGTTTTAAACGGATTGACATCTTTTGCGCAGACAAATGATGAAAAAAACATTAAATTATTTTACAAAAAAGCTTTAACCGAAGCAAAATGCTACACGTGGCTAGAATACTTGTCAAATGATATTGGCGCTCGTTTGTCTGGATCTAAAGGAGCAGAACAAGCAGTTGAGTACACTAAAAGCCAATTAGAAAGTTTAGGGCTGGATAAAGTATATTTGCAAGAAGTTATGGTGCCACATTGGGTTCGTGGCGAAAAAGAAACGGCATATATTCTTAATGGAAAAGTAAAAACTACAGTGCCGATTTGTGCATTAGGAGGTTCAGTTGCCACTCCAAAAACAGGTCTTACAGCAGAAATAATCGAAGTTCAAGGAATAAAAGAATTGAACGAACTTGGAGCTGATAAAGTAAAAGGTAAAATTGTTTTCTATAACAGACCAATGAATCCTGAAAATATTGAAACCTTTACTTCTTATGGAGCTTGTGTTGACCAAAGATATGCAGGAGCAAAAGAAGCTGCAAAATTAGGCGCAGTAGGAACAATTGTTCGTTCTATGAATTTACGTTTAGACGATTTTCCTCATACAGGAGCTCAAAGTTATGGAGACTTGCCAAAGGAGCAATATATTCCAACAGCGGCAATCAGTACAAATGGAGCTGAATTGCTGAGTAAATCTTTAAAGGCAAATCCAGCTTTAAAATTTTATTTCAAACAATCTTGCGAGACTTTACCAGATGCGTTGTCATATAATGTAATTGGTGAATTGACAGGAACAGTGACTCCAGAAAACATAATGGTTGTTGGAGGGCATTTAGATTCTTGGGATTTAGCAGATGGTTCTCACGATGATGGAGCAGGAGTAGTGCAAAGTATGGAAGTGATCCGTATTTTGAAAAACTTAAACTATAAACCTAAAAATACAATTCGTGTTGTATTGTTTATGAACGAAGAAAACGGCGGAAAAGGTGGTGCTAAATACGAAGAAGTTTCAAAACAAAACAAAGAGAATCATATTTTTGCTTTAGAAAGTGATTCAGGCGGATTCTCTCCAAGAGGATTTTCAATTGAAGCTGATGATGTTAATTTGAAAAAAATACAAGGTTACAAAGATCTTTTTGAGCCTTATTTGGTGCACAGTTTTACAATTGGCCACGCAGGTTCTGATATTAATCATTTGACTTCACAAGCTATTGTTAAAGCAGGTTTGAAACCAGATTCTCAGCGTTATTTTGATTATCACCACGCTGCAAATGATAAATTTGATGCAATCAATAAAAGAGAATTAGAGCTTGGTGCTGCAACAATGACTACATTAATGTATTTATTAGATCAAAACGGAATCGAGACTAAAAAAGCAAATTAAGACAAAATAATAAATCGAAAGTGGCTGTCTCAAAGGGATAGCTCTTTTTTGTAGGCTTCGGAGAAGCGACATATTTATAGAAAAGGGAAAATGTTTCCAAATATAAAGCTCCGGAGGAGCGACATATTTTTTGTAATGTATACTATATGTCGCTCCTCTGGAGCTTTTTTCATTTTCCTATTGAAATTCTATAAATATCTTACCCCTCTGGGGTTCGTAGTAGTTTTTTTTTTTGTTAATATGATTTTAAAAGTCAAGATTTCATTACAACCAGATAATACAAAAATGTTATCGGAATGTTAGAAAGGAGAAGCAGTATTTTTATTGCAATTTCTTTTCGTTGATGAGGTAGATGGATAAATCTTTCCATTAAATGAACAAACATGATTAAATTAACCACAATGGCAGCTAAAGCAAACGGCCAAGCAATAACCAAAATCATCGGATTTCCGTAAGAAATGATATAAAGTATAAACAGAATTGTGCTGATTATAAAAGTGCCAACCGCCAATTCAATAGATTGTTTTTCTTCAAAAGGGTTGTGAATTGTTTTCATGATTTTAAATATTAAAAGTTTGCTGAATAGATTGTATAGGCATAAAAAGCATTTTTGAAAAATCGAGATAATGAAACGCATTTGCCTTTTTGCCTCTTTTAAATTGTTGGATGAAGTAATTTATACGTTTTGGATAAAAAATAGTTCCGGCTGCTATTACCATAAACAGATACAAGCTTTTTTTTCCGTTGCCAAGCAAATAATACTGCATGCCAATTTCTTCATAAACTGAAACTCCCGTGTTGGTCAAAATATGAATAATGTCGTGATCTTCTAGTTTTTCCTGAATGTCAAAATGATTTTTGTAAAGAAAACTTCCCAAGCCAAATCCTAAGCTTTCTTCAGGATAATCCATTAGAGTGTTTTTATCAATATTCCAAGGTTCATTCTTTTTAAAATATTTTTGATACGGTTTTTTAGAACATTCATACAGTTTTTCAATCAAATAATCTCTCATAAGGTATTGGTTTAAAAGTTCTTTGAATTTCAAAGTTAATTAGCAAATAAAAAAGCTAGAATGAATAAGGACTAGCTTTTTTGAAATATTAATAAGTATCTATTACTGTTTTTAAGATATTAGATTCGGCAATATCAGAAGGAGCAACGACTTTTTCTTCTAATGGAATATCATTGCCATAACGCTCTTTTAGTACTTTCTGAACTCTCGGATCTTGCAAATTAAAATCTTTCAACTCTCTAAGTTTAGACAATTCAATTCCGGCGGCATTTTTATATATCTTCCAAATCAATTCAGAGCAATATATTCTGTTGTCAGTCCATTCAAAATAGGCATCATATTCTTTACCGTCAAATTGCTGACTGTAATCTTTCATTTTTTGCAAAATCTGCGGACTTAAAGCATTTTCGTCTTTTAATCTTTTTACGACATATTTGCTGTCTTTTCCATGTTTAATCCAATCTTCAAGTGGAGTAAGTTTTATTGGTTGAACGGCTTCAAAAACAAACCAATTTCCGTTAATATCGTAAATAATGCCACAATGTGAGAATTTAGAATTAGTTGCAATTCGAACGGCTTCGCATTGTTTAGATTCTGAGGTTTGAAAAATAAGATCACCATCCTTAAACTTGCTTGCCGCCATTTTTTCTTCTTTGGTTCCAGTAAACGGATTGTTCGGAAAAACTTTTATTGCCACAAACAAGGCACAGCCAAAGCTTATGATAAAAGTAATGATCGGGAATAGGTATTTTTTGAATTTCATAAAGTAAAATTTAAAGTACTTTGAGTTACAAAGTAAATAATAAAAAAAATAGCTGCCAAATAAAATGACAGCTATTTTTTAAAATATATTTTGAGAAATATTAGATTCTGAAAATACCTCCAACAGCAATAATTCGTTGAAAATAAGTAAAGTGTTGAGACGCTTTATCTTCAGGGCTTGTTGTAGTTTTAATATCCGGCATGTTGATATAACCTCCTTTTAACTCTCCTTGAACATAAAAATGTTTGAAAAAAGTAATGTTAAGACCTGCTTTTGCAGAAACTCCATAACCAGAAACATGAAAATCATCGTGACGTTCTTTACCTAAAAGTGTAGTATTAGTTTTTGGATATAAAACCCCAGCGCCAATACCTTCAGTTAAGTTAATCTGAACTTTATCAATATTTGGCAAACCAAACCATTTAGAAATATCATCAAATCTGGCAACTTCTGTATTAATGTAGTTTAAGCCATCTGTATGCTCGTACATTAAAAAAGCTGGACCGTTTACATTTACTTCACCACTGCCATAACCCCCTTCTTTAGCTCCTCCCTGAGACATATCGACAGGAGTATTGTTATAATTACCATTGTAGATTGATGCAGGATCATCTGAAGGCAAATTAATGTTTCCGTTAACGTTTGCAATTTGATTCTGAGCCATTACATACTTCATGTGGTCAACACCAATTGTAACACTATAATGATCACTAAAAAAGTAACCAAGTCTCAAATTCGTTTGAGGAATAGTCATATTTGCAGGATTAACATAATCAACATGCCATCCTTTTGGTTTGTCATGAGCTGACATATTTTCAACAGTAAAGTTGTAATCCTTACCTCTAAAGTTAACATCAGATTTTGAGTAACTTTCTCTATTACCACCCCACATTACAAAGAATTTTCCTTTGTTGTGTGCAGCGTATTTTTGTACTGGTATTTCCTCCTGAGCAAATGTGTTTAAAGAAACACAAGCCAGTAAGAAAAATAAAATTTTTGTTTTCAAAGAACTTAAGTATTATAAAAAATTAAAATGAGTTAACTGTTTTTCTAATAGCTACTAATTTGTTCATCAAACCTTCAAAATAGTCTAAATGAAGCATATTAGCACCATCACTTTTTGCGTTAGCAGGATCAAAATGCGTTTCGATAAAAATACCATCAACACCAACTGCAATACCCGCTTTTGCTACTGTTTCGATCATGTCAGGTCTTCCGCCTGTAACTCCAGCAGTTTGATTTGGCTGTTGAAGAGAGTGTGTCACGTCTAGAACTGTAGAAGCATATTGTTGCATAGTAGGAATTCCTCTAAAATCTACAATCATGTCTTGGTAGCCAAACATAGTTCCTCGATCTGTAACCATAACATTTTCATTATTACAGTCTAAAACTTTTTGAACAGCATGTTTCATGCTTTCTGGGCTCATAAATTGTCCTTTTTTCAAGTTTACCGTTTTTCCTGTGTTGGCAGCAGCCACAACAAGATCAGTTTGACGAACTAGGAAAGCAGGAATTTGCAATACATCTACATATTGTGCAGCCATATCAGCATCTTCATTGGTGTGAATATCTGTTACAGTCGGAACGTGAAAAGTTTCAGAAACTTTTCTTAAGATTTTTAATGCTTTTTCGTCACCAATTCCAGAAAAACTGTCAATTCTAGAACGGTTTGCTTTTTTAAAAGATCCTTTAAATACATAAGGAATCTGAAGATTGTCGGTAATACCAACTAATTTTTCAGCAATTCTAAGAGCCATTTCTTCTCCTTCAATAGCGCAAGGTCCTGCTAATAAAAAGAAATTTCCGCTGTCAGTATGCTTAATTTGTGGAATATGTTGTAAGTTCATAAAATTATTTTTTTGCAATGCAAAGGTAGTTATGATTTATGAATAGCAGATGAAGATTTAAGATTATTTTAAGAAGTCGAATAACTGACTAGGAGCTTAGTAGAATTAACGATTTTCTAAAATTTCTTTAAAATGTTTAAATGCTTTTTCCGAGGCAATATTAAAGCATGGAAAGAACATTATGAATGACATTTATCATGTTCTGAAGTTTTGCAATTTAATGTTGTTTTTTAGTTTTGACTTATATGTCTTTTTGATTTATTTTCTCTCCATCTTTTAATCAAAAATTGAGTGACAATAATCAAAATGAGAACAAAAAGAAAAAAGAAACAAGCTACAGCAATTCCGACAAGAGGCATTCCGCATCTTGGAGTATTTGGTTCATATAGTTTCGCAAGATTATAATCGGCAATATTAAAAGCTATAAAAGAGAGTATAATTTGCAGTATAAAATTAATCCAAGTAACTTGACTGAATTTAAATGAGGCAGGTTTATAGGTAGAAAATGTTCCCAATATTAATTGAGATAATACGGGGAGAA
Organism: Flavobacterium sp. LPB0248; assembly: GCF_013388355.1. Classification (GTDB taxonomy): domain Bacteria; phylum Bacteroidota; class Bacteroidia; order Flavobacteriales; family Flavobacteriaceae; genus Flavobacterium. The sequence goes on along the minus strand of NZ_CP058246.1, from coordinate 666,509 downwards.
TAATAAGCAATAATGGTAATATATTAAGCATAATTTTAATCTGACACCGCTTATTTCAGTCTCAAACCTAGAGGAACCATTAAAATCCCTTTTTCGTAAATATTCAAATACAGTTTTACTGGTTTTTTCTGTCCTTCCCATTTTAACTCATAAACATTCAAAAATCCAGCGCCCATATTGCTTCTTTTAGTAGGGAAAGGACAACACGTTTCTAATCTGGAATACGTTATTTTTTCGCCATTTGGGCCAGCCAAAGCGTTTAAGAAACGAGTTTCGTTTAAAGCTTCGTTATTTGTGTTTTGAAAAAATATATTAATTGGATAATCAGGATCATAACCGTACTTTTTATCTTTGGCAAATTGCGTTATAGCAAAAGTGTTATCCTTTTTCAAAATCAAATCGGGTGCGTTATCGTCGACATTCTTTAAAGTCGATTTTGTACTTACGCAAGAAGAAACACTGATTAATAAAACAATTAAAAAAGCTATTTTTTTCATGGTTGAGGTTGTTGGATAATTAAACTGTTTGCTCTACTGTTTTTGGATTTAGTCTTAAAGTACCAACTACAATCAGATATTGTGCCAGAAGATAAGTCAGCATAATAAAAAAGGAACTTTTAGGAATGGGAGCATAAAATTTATTCATCGCCAAAATGCTATCAGAAATAATAAAGAAAATAGCACCTAAAAATACAAGTTTATTCCCTGGTTTTTCCCATACTAAAAATCCGTTGAAAGCAAATAAAAGCATAATTGAAATCACAGAAGCATAAATGGAAACAGGAATTTCAAGTTCTCCTAAATAAGGCATTAAAACAGAAACCATTCCAATTAAATAGCATGCAATAAAGACACTTCCAAATATAAAAAGCGGTTTGTTTTGTTTTTTTCTGATTCTTTTCTGTTTATTAAAAAGAACGCAATAGACAATATGAGCCGTTAAGAAAAATAAAAGCCCTAAAATAAAATAAATTTCACCAAGATCAGTAAAAAGCAAAATGACATCTCCAAGCCAAGAAAGCGCAAGTGCGGCCAATAAAATATTTTGAGTCGGGAATTTTCTATAAAAATAAGCACCAAATCCGATAATTGGTATCAAAATAGGTTTAAGAAAGATATCAAAACGTTCGTAGCCAAAGAGCAGAATAATGAGATAAACTATACTAAATGCTACATAAATTTTAAAAAAAGATGAGTTTCTCATAATAGGGGTTATGAATTGGTATATTGGTTTTGGTTGGTTTTAAAGTCAAAATTAACAAAATAAAGTGTTGTCAAGAAAGATAAAATTAGGTAAGTAAAAATAATATAATTACTAATTGAAATTGTACGATTTAAACCAAACCAATCTCCATAATAACCAATGATACAAATTACAATTCCCAATCGGATAGCTTCCCATAAAATAGCAAACCGATTTTTATCCATTAACTCTGTGTAGCTGTATATGGTTACAAAAATAAAAAAGCCGTAGAGGAAAATATTTGGAAGACCAATTTTAGCAATATTCTCAAACAGATAACTTACAAATAATAATGTTATCAGCATTTGAATAACAGACCAATAGATCAGTTTTTGAGAATTCTGCGTGCCATATTTTTCAAAATTAAAAACATTTTCGATTTTGTTTACGGGATATTTTTCTTCAAAGTTTTCCGGACGCCAGCCTGTTGGTTTAAACCAAATTGTCAATTTGTCTTTCCATTTTGGAGCGCGCCAGGCATCTTTCATTAATAAACTCAAATGTTGAAAATTTATCTTTATAGGATTCCAAGTATTGGCTGGTCTTGTGATTCCGAAAACAGGAGGTACATCGTCTAATTCTTCTTGAAAAGTACCAAAAAGCTTGTCCCAAAAAATAAAAATCTGCGAATGATTTTTATCGAGATATTCTGGATTAATGGCATGATGCACACGATGATGAGAAGGAGTTACTAAAATATGCTCAATAAACCCCATTTTTTTGATATGTTTGGTGTGATACCAAAATTGTAAAAACAAATGAATAGGCAGGGTAATCGCAATTACAGAAGCAGGAACGCCCAATAAAGCTGCGGGAATCAATAAAAAAGTAAATAAATTGACCAAACTAGCAATGGGCTGACGCAATGCGCAAGCAAGATTAAACTCTTCACTGCTATGATGAATGGCATGTTTGTTCCATAGGAAATTAATCTGATGTGCCAAACGATGGCTCCAATAACCGTAAAAATCGATAACAAAAAAGGCAATGCAATAGGAGAGAACATTTGCTTCCAAATGCTGTAATGCAATTTTAGAAACTAGCCATTCGTAAGAAAGAAAAGTCACGCTCAGTCCTAAAACATCTTTAACCGAATTGGTAATGCCAGAACTGATGCTGGAAACGCTGTCTATTAATGGTGCAGTGTCGTTTTTTTTGTAAATGCCGTAAATTTTTTCAATGATAATCAAGGCTAAAAAAACCGGCATTGCAATAATCAATATCTTTCCGTATTCTTCCATAAAAAATGCATTCTATTTCGTTCAAATATATAATAAAATCAAATGCATTTTGAATTATTTGTAATTAAACAGTTATGATTGTGTTATTTATTCAAAATAGAATTGCAAATTATTGAGACTCAAAAGGATATTTTACAGGATGAAATTTAACTGTTTTTGGGTTCTTTATATTAAATCGTACCGATTCTTTTATGATTTGAAATGAATCGTATTTTATATCTAAGAGTATTTGATTATCAGAACTGACAACTCCGTACTTATTGTTTTTCTTCACAACAAATTCTCCCGTTCCGTAAATCTCTGTAATCGCATCATATTCTGCCGGAATTGCTATTGTATTGTTATTGCTGTAAACACCAAATTTGTTCTTGTCTTTAAAAACTTGATAGTTGCTCTTTGCAAATCCTCTAAAAATAGAATTATCCTTTAGAAATTCATCTACAAAAATTTCAGTTTCATTGTAATTATTGTTTTCAACCGTAAGAAGATATTTTTTAGAATTTTTTACAGCAAAAATTTTGTTTTGAGAAGCACTATAAAAATCATACTCTTCAGGAATTATAACTTCTCCTTTGGCAGAAAGCAAACCTTCTTTGTTTTCAGAGTTAGTTGTGATATAGTATTTAGAAAAAGGATTAATATACTGATACGAAATCGGAATGATTTCTTTTTCCAGATAAGGATTTACAATGCCTTGTAAATTATTTTTATAAGCAAAATAATGATCTTTGAATGAAATACTATCTTTAGAATAAACAGCATAAATGTTATCGTAAACTAAAGGTTTCAAAATAGAATCCTTTTGATCGACCAAACCATTTTTTGCTTTACTTTTTACAATATAAATCGAATTAGAAGGATAAATTTCATCGTATTTGCAGTCAATATTGTATTTTCCATTTGAATTTATAATGCCTTTCTTTTTAGTCAACGTGTTTAAAACGAGGAAAGCATCTTGAGCAAGTATTCTTTCAAACTTATGATTTTTAATAGTATTTAAAACAGTATTTCCGAGAGTATCAATTATTAAAGTGTTTTTGTTTTGAAGTGTTACAATCGATCTTTTATGCTGAAAATATTCAATATCAAAAGCCTGAAAATTGGTAATCTGCTTTCCTTCAGCATTAAATAAATCAATGCTATTATTGCTCTGGACAAATAAAATAGCATTGCTGCCCATTATATTCTCATATTTAATCGGCAGCATGATTTTATTTTTTAGGTCAATAACTCCGCTTTTGTTATTTTTTGAAACTCTTACCAGATTATTTCCTAAGTAGAAAACATCTTCATAATCAAAGGGAATCATAATATTGCCTTGCAAATCAATAAAACCTCTTTTGAATTTTTTATTGACTATTTTACCAGCTTCAAATATATTTTTAAGATCTTTTCTATTATGAATGTATTGATATGTGGGCTTTATAACTACATTTCCGAGAGAATCAATTAATCCCATTTTTTCGTTAAAAGTTCTAAATACAGCATAATTATTTTCAAAACCATACACATATTCGTAAGTCTTATTTTCCATCAATTGCTTGCGAAGAGGCTCAAATTTTGCTTGCCCTTTTGAGATAAAAGATAATAATAGAACCACTAAAAGAAAGATATTTCTCATGATTTTAACTTGATAAAAATAAAAACGCATTCTGTTCAATTCTAGTATAGAATAAAGCAGAATGCGTTTAAAAATTATGTGCAATTAAACAATTTCGGCGCTAAGACCAGCCTCAAGAAGTTGTGTGCATTGCGGTTTAAGTTTTTCTATCGGGCCTGTTTTCACAGTGCATTTTCCGTTGTAATGTACAATCAAAGAGCATTGCTCAGCTTGTTCGGCTGTGTGGCTGCAAACACGCATAAGAGTATCAATTACGTGATCAAAAGTGTTTACATCATCATTATACACAATGATCTCGTTATTAAAAGCAATGGCTTCTTTTTCGCGAACTCTTTCTCTTACTTTTTCTTTAGTACTCATATCTTATAGTTTTTGTACTGAATTGATTATCAGTATCTAATTTACGTATTTTAAAGATACCCAATTGTTTCTTTGTAGCTTTTTAACATAAGTTAAACCCTTTTCAACGCATGATGCGTCGATAAATGGAATATCTTCTTCGTAAAAACCGCTAAAAAGAATAATTCCTTTTGGGTTTAAAGCATCTACATATGCTTGCATATCATTCAGCAAAATATTTCTGTTGATATTGGCAATAATCAAATCGTATTTTTTGCCAGTTAATAATGCCGCATCGCCTTCATAAACGCTGATGTGTTTGCAATTATTGCGTTCTGCATTTTCGATAGAATTCAAATAACACCAATTATCAATATCAATCGCATCAATAGGTTCAGCGCCTTTCATTTCAGCTAAAATAGCTAAAATGGCAGTTCCACATCCCATATCAAGTGTTTTTAAACCTTTAACATCCATTTCAAGTAAATGCTGAATCATCATGTGAGTGGTTTCATGATGTCCAGTTCCAAAACTCATTTTTGGTTCAATTACGATATCAAATTCAGCATCTGTTTTTTCATGAAAAGGAGCACGAACATGGCATTTTCCGTCTACATCAATTGGTTCAAAATTCTTTTCCCATTCCTCGTTCCAGTTTACCTGATCGATCTCTTCAATTGTATATTCAATTTTAAACTCTTCAGATTGCAAAATATAGATATCATCTAGAATATTTTCATCCCATAAATCTTTCTTCACAAAAGCCGAAATTCCGTTTTCAGTTTCTGTAAAACTTTCAAATGCTTTTTCGCCTAATTCAGCCACTAAAATTTCAGAACCCAATTCTTTTGGCTCAATTATAAAATGATATCCTAAATATATATTCGACATAAATAAAAATTTTTGCAAAGGTAAGAATACAAAGCAAAAGTTGTTCATAAATAAATCATATTGTTCTAAATTTTAATACTAATTTTGAATCATATTTTGTAAGTTTTTTAGTATCATGAAAAATGCTTTTTTAGTACTTCTATTTGTCATTTTAAGCTCTGCGAGCTGTGAAAAAGAACATGACGTTATCCGATCCTTTTGTTATTGGAAAACCGATATGTATTTTCAAGAGGCAGAAGATTCATTAGTAAATAAAATGGATGTAAAACATATGTACGTCCGATTCTTTGATGTCGATTATAATCCCTATTCAAAAGAATCCCTTCCAGTGGCTACTATTCAGGACATTTCACTCAATAAAAGCAATCCAGAAATAACGCCAAGCATTTTTATTACAAATGAAGTTGTTTTAAAATCAGATACAAAACAATTGGATAGTTTGGCGGTAAGAATGGCAAAACGAATAGAGCAGATTGGAAAAAGAATGAATGACCGAAAAGCCGAATTGTTGGCTTCAAACATTGTGTATCCAAAAGATTACTACAAACAAAAAGACTTTAAACAATTAAATTACGATTCAGTAAAATCAGCCGAATCAGCCAAATTGAAAGTTGATTTTAAAGAAATCTTAATCGATTGTGACTGGACCGAAAAAACTCAGAAGAATTATTTTTATTTATTAAAGCAGATTAAAAAGCAGTTTCCGTCTTCAAAACTTGTAGCAACAATCAGGCTTTGGCAATATAAATATGCTACAAAAGCTGGAATTCCACCAGTTGATAGAGGTTTGCTGATGTGTTATAATATTACAAAACCAGATGATTTTCAGACTAAAAACTCAATTGGAACTAGCGAAGAATTGGCGCAATATATAACGCATAGCGATTATAAACTCAAATTAGATATTGCATTGCCATTATACAGTTGGGCAGTTGCTTTTAGAGGAAATCAATTTAAAGGCATTTTGTCCGATTACGATCAATTGATAAAAGATACGATTAAAGTAAAGAAAACTTCAGATTCAAAATATGTTTTGCAAGATGATGTTTTAGTAGGTCAGACGTATCTGAGAAATGGTGACGAAATTAGAATCGAAAAAATTTCAGACAATGAATTGGATAAAATGATTTCGATTGTTAAAAATAAAATTCAGATTGATAATGAAACAAAAGTGACTTTTTTCTCTTTTGATAAAAAATACATAAACGATTATGGAACCGAAAATATCTCCAATTTTTATGCGCGCTTTTAGCAGTTTACTTTTACTTTTAAGCGTTCAGTTTTCATTTGCCTGCGGATGGAGTGTTTCTCCAGAAACGAGCCGTTTAGCTTTGTTTAAGGCGCAACGTGAAGGATTCTTTAAGCTTACGCCATTTTATTATTCGGCAGATAATTATTATGCAACCAATACTATTTCTAGTGTTGATCAGGAAAAGAATTGTTTAGAATGGAAAAAGAAATTAGGAAACAGTATTAATCCAGACGATGTTCATGTGATTTTGTATGAAACAGATTCTGAACAATTTCAAACGGCATTCGAAAACAAAACTTTGAAAAATGCATTCCCAAAAAACACTTTTGTAGAAGCTTTATTATTGTCTAAAAACAAAGCCTTTTTAAATTATATTCTGCTGGCTAAAAAACTGGAATATGGTAATGTGGAATATACAAAATGGGAATCTTGGGGACAAGTAGGCAGTAATTATAAGAATGATGATTTAGTAGATAATTTCGATTTTGAAAAGAAAATAAAGTCTGCTAAAGATTCTTTTCTAAAACAGCGTTACGCTTTTTTAGCATTACGATATTATTTTTATGCGCAGCAAAAGCAAAAAGTTGTGCAATTATATAATGACTATTTTGCTTTAGAATCAAATACAATTCTTAAACCGTGGGCATTGTATTATAATGCTTTATGTGTTGATAATAAACCTTTGCAAAATTACTTATTGAGTACAGTTTTTAATACTTGCGAAGAAAAATCGTTTGCCGTTTTACAGCATTATAATTGGAAATTGACAGCAGAAACTCTGGAATTGGCACAAAACGATGAAGAACGAAGCGTAATTTTATCCATCGAAAGTCTTCGAAACCCTGCACCTGATTTGAAAGCGATTAAAGAAATTTTTGAGTTAAGTCCGAATAGTTTGTTTTTAAGCTTTTTAATAGGACGAGAAGTAAATAAACTTGAAGATTGGATTTTTACACCTCAGTACACCAATGACGGAACTCCTTCAGTAACTTTTAGTTCTACAGATTGGTATGAAAATTACGCTAAAGCGAAAGAAGAAAACTTCAATAAAGATATTTTATACTTGAGAGAATTAGAATATTTCCTGATTTCGATTCGCGAACAAACCTCAGGCGAGCAGAAAGATTATATCACTGCAGTAATAGCCCAGTTATGTTTTATTGACGATCAGATTGACGAAGGAAAAAAATATACTGACTTGATTTCTGATAAAGCTAATGCTTCAATACAAATGCAAAAGAACATCCAATTGGCTTTGGTTTCATTAAAACAAGATGATTTAAAGAATGAAAAAGTTCAGAATCAGCTTTATGCTTATTTCAGCTCTGTTGAAGATTTAATAGAAACCGATCACGGACTATTTAAAAATTTATATAGTTTGTATCGAATTGCAAGTGATGATTTTCGTAAAAAAGGAGATGTTGTTGCTGCTGGTTTGCTTTCAATGAAATCGGACATTAAAAATGAAGGAGAATATTCGGCTTACAATAACCCGTATTTTTTTAGTTATATAGGATATTTTGACCGCAATGCATCTGTAAAAGATATGGATATTTTGATCGCTTTACAGGAGAAGTCCAATAAAACGCCTTTTGAAAAGTACATTTGTTCAGGAACAATTGCACCAAATGTCAATTATTATAAAGATTTAAAAGGAACAATCGCTTTTAGAAATAACGATCTAGAATTGGCTTACGAAACTTTTTCAAGTATGCCTCAGGATTTTTGGGAAAAGAATTATGAGTATAAGAATTATTTAAACGAAAACCCTTTTACGCCTAAAATTCTTCAAAACGACAAAGAGCGTAAATTCGATTATCGTTTCAATAAAACTGATTTTATTGCGAAATTAATTCAGCTTAAAAAACAAAATACAGCAAGCAGTAATCTGCAATTAGCACATGCTTATTTTAATGTTTCCTATTTAGGGAATTCCTGGATGATGACGGCCTACGATTGGAGTTCAGGCGGGTCATATACAGATTATGTTTACGGAGATAATACTGAAAATGAAAAGAAATATCAGAACGGTAATTATTACAATCTGAAAATGGCCAAAATGTATTACGAAAAGGCTCTAAAAATGTCTAAAAACAGTAACGAAAAAGCAATGGCCAGTTTAATGATTTTTGAGTGTAATTACTACAATCACTATGCTGATATGATTACTGCCGAAGAAGAAGCTAAAAATCCGTTTAAAGCAGGGAAGGAACTGGTTAATTTTTATTCGATTTATAAAACAACATCAACGTTTAAAAAATATAATTGTCCGTTACTATCTTCATTTATAAATTAGGAAGTTTTTTGAACCATATAAGTTATATAAGTAAATATAAACTTGACTTTGAGTGAACAAGAAGTATAAGCATAAAAAAAGCGTCCCGATGCATCGGGACGCTTTTTTTATATAGGGATTTCAAAATCTAAAATTAGATAGCAGTAACAATTGCTAAGAAATCGTCAGCTTTTAAAGCTGCACCTCCAATTAAACCACCGTCTACGTCTGGTTTAGAGAAGATTTCTTTAGCGTTTTCTGGTTTAACAGAACCACCATATAAAATAGAAACTTCGTCAGCGATTTCAGCTCCAAAAGCTTTACGGATAACTTCTCTGATAAATTCGTGCATTTCTTGCGCTTGTTCTGGCGAAGCAGTTTCTCCAGTTCCAATAGCCCAAACTGGTTCATAAGCTAAAACAATTTTAGACCAAGATTCTTTTGCAATATGGAAAACTCCATCACGTAATTGGTTTTCAACAATGTTGAAGTGATTTCCAGACTGACGATCTTTTAATTCTTCTCCGAAGCAGAAGATTACTGTCATATCATGTTTTAAAGCTGTATCAACTTTATCTGCGATTAAAGCATCAGTTTCGTGGAAAATAGCTCTGCGCTCAGAGTGACCTAAGATTACTGTATTAACGCCAATGCTTGTTAACATATCTGCAGAAATTTCTCCTGTAAAAGCACCGCCTTCTGCTTGGTGAACGTTTTGAGCAGAAACTCCAATAGTTGTATTTTTCAACTTAGCTGCAGCAGCTTGTAAGTTTACAAAAGTTGGAGCTACAATTACTTGTGCATTTGTTTTTGCTGGAATTTTAGCAATTAATTCGTTTAATAACTCTTCAGTTTGCGCAGCATTTTTATGCATTTTCCAGTTTCCTGCAACAATCGATTTTCTCATTTTGGTAGTTTTATATTATTTTTTTGTTTTTTGTTTTGAAAGAAGTCAAAATTTAAATTGAATTTTGATGTTGACATTGTTATTGAAAGATTATTTCAATGATTGTAAAGTAGAATTGATTTTTTCGAAATCAGTTTCGATCGCTCTGTATAAAACAATTTTACCTGTTTTGTCAACCACAATATATCTTGGAATCCAGTCCAAATCAATAGCTTTTCCGAAAAGACCTTTCATGCCATCGTTCATCATATAATGATCGCCTTTATTTAACTCATGTTTTTCGATTCCAGCTTTCCATTTATCAGCCGTTTTATCAGCCGAAATGAATAAGTAAGACACATCAGGATTATTGGCTTGTAATTCTTTTAATTTTGGCATTGCTTTTACGCAGTCACCACACCAAGAAGCCCAAACTTCGATAACCAAAGTTTTGCCTTTATATTTTTTTAAGATGTTTTTGAAAGTAACCTGACTTCCGTCAGTGGCTAGTAATTTCTCAGACAAAGCTTCTTTAGAAAAAGCAGTTTTCTGAGCTTGCGTGCAAGAAAAAGAAATAAATGCAATTACGGCTAGGACTAATTGTTTCATATTTGATTAAAATTATTTTTTATTAGGGTACTGAATTCACAAAGTTAAACAAACAAATCGAATGCCAATTGCAGATTAACAAAATTTGAAGAGTCGTTTATTTTGTAACAAAACGACGTTTTTTGGTTGAAAAAAGTGTTTTGAAATCGTAATAGTAGAGACGAAAAATGGTGTTTTTTTCTAACGGAGATATTTTGCAGATAAAAAAAAGATAAAAATTTTATTTTTAGAAAAAGATTTTAATCAAAAAAACGTCAGATTGCAATAAAGAAAGCCTTCAATAATTTTGATTTTATTGAAGGCTTTCTTTATGTTTTCAAATGCTTAATTTAATTCATAATTGCCATTTGCCCATTTTTTACTTGGAGCAATCCAATTGTCTGCAGCTTTGAACAAAAAACCATGTTTTAGACCTGTGTTAAGTTCAATTTCTTTAAAATGCTCTATTTTGCATTTTGAAGTTTCTTTTCTTTTAATGGCAGAAACTCCGTAAATATCTGATTTTTCATAAATAGTCAAAATATTTCCACACCAATTAAGATCGGGAATTTCTTGAATGTCGATATCTCTAAAGCATCCAATAAAAACAAAATTCAGATCTGTATTAGAAAGATAAGTCGAAACGTATTGAGCAATATAACCACCTTGCGATGTTCCAATTACCGTAATATGATTGGAAGGAACGCCTTTCTTTATAAGACTTTTGATTTGCTTTGCCATCTTCTGGGCATATTCAGCAGAGTTTGTGTTTTTCTTTCTTTTTTCGCTAAAAACAATAAAATTATCCTTTCTGAATGATTCTAATATTTCGTTATATTCGGCTTTTCCATATTCAGGATGAGCGGCATTTAGATCGTTTTCTTGTACAAATTTGTTGTGAAAAAAGAAAATGTAGCGTTGATCTTTACCAGCGGGTTTTTCTTGGCTATGGCTGTTAAGATTTAAAAGAAAACTAAAAATAAAAGTTAGGAAAAACTTTGAAAATTGTTTCATAAAAAGGATTTGTTTGTCGGAGTGTTTTAACAAATATAAAAACAAAATAATCAGCCTTTTGTATTAATTAGAATTTTGTAGACGCCAGTTGTATTATCTTGCTTTAATTCTGCATTTTTGACTTCAACTGATTTTATTGCTACCGATGAGCATTCGCCTCCTGTTCTCTTTTCTGTGACAGCATATATTTCGCAAACATTTTTGCCTTCAATAGTTATAGCATATTTAAGTGATTTTGATTCCCAGCCTAAGCTGAAAGTGAGTCGATTTAATTTATCGCTATTCACATAAGCAGATTCAATTACTTTGTTTTGATCTAAATCTGTAATAGTTACCTCTTTTTTAGAATCGAAAGTACCGTTTTCAAACAGGTTTTCTCCTGAATCTTTGTCAACAAATTCGACAGTAATAGTTGCTGGTCCAGTAGAACAGAGTACATCTGAACCACATCCCGTAGTAAGAATTAAAACTAGAAGTAATGAAATAGATAATAGTTTTTTCATGATTATAATAAGTTTTTGGTTTAATCAAATGTAGGATTATTATTCTGAATCTGAAAGATGGGTTTTTGTATGAAAATAATTAAAATAAAAAAAGCGCTAATAAACGTACTGTTTATTAGCGCTTTCGAAATTTATACTTTTGCGAAATATTATAATTTCAAATCATCAACATCATTGTAATGTACTTTTTGAGCTATAGTTCCGTCATGTACAACCACAATACTTGGGTTTGCTCTTTCAACCGTTTTTAAAGCAGTTCCATCGCAGAAATAGAAATCAATATCTAAAGCGTAATCTTTTTTAGCTTTAGCAATTTCGTCAGCTCCAGAAGCGGTCATCCCAATTACTTTGTAGCCTTTTGCTTTTGCATCTGCAGTAACTTTAGCTAATTTTTTCATTCCTTCAGGATTTGATAAATTCAAATCGTAAGTTACATAGATTAGTAATTTTGGTTCTTTTAATAATTCTTCTTTATAGTCAGAATCATCTTTTGTCATCGTAAAATCGTGAATAGGAGGAACGTAACCTTCAGAAATTACTTTGTCTTTTCTGTCAACAAATACAGCACCTTCGGGAATATTCATTAAATCCTTTTCTGTAAATTCTTTGTCAACGCCATTTACTTTATAAATGAAAATCATTTCTACAACCGATTTTGGAGCACCTTCTGGAATTTCCATTCCTTTCTCGATGTTTGTTCCTACTTTATATGGGCGGAAATCTTTGATAGGATTGTGATTGATCACCCAAACAGCCATAAATACACATAAAATGATGCTGATTAAAGTGATAATATTGGTAACCAATTTAGAGAATAAAGGTTTTACTAATTTTTTATTGATAAATAAAATCAGGATAAAGAATAATAAAACAACATCTTTTGTGAATGATTGCCAAGGCGTTAAGTGTAAAGCGTCTCCAAAACATCCGCAATCTTTAACTACATCAAAATAAGCAGAATAGAAGGTAAGGAAAGTAAAGAAAATGATTAGTAGCAATAATGCCCAGATTGTTAGTTTTGATTTATATCCAACCAAAAGCATAACACCCAAAACTACTTCTAAAATTACTAGAAAAATAGCTAATCCTAAAGCCAATGGTTCTAAGAAAGGCATGTTGAAAACAGGTTCACTAAAATATTCTGCTAATTTATAAGAGAATCCAACGGGATCATTCAGTTTTATTAATCCAGAAATGATAAATAATACACCGACAAATAATCGGGAGAATTGGGTAATGATGTTTTTCATGGCGTAAATATTAAGATATTAAATCTCAAAAAATAAATTCCAAATTCCAATCATGTTTGGATTTTGGAATTTAAAAATTTTGAAATTTTATTTATTTATAGGGTTTAAGATTAAAGCAAAAACAGAATAATTAATCATATCCTGATAATTGGCATCGATTCCTTCAGAGACGATTGTTTTTCCTTTATTATCTTCAATTTGTTTAACGCGAAGTAGTTTTTGAAGAATCAAATCTGTTAAAGAACTAACACGCATATCACGCCAAGCTTCACCATAATCGTGGTTTTTGGCTTCCATTAATTCTTTTGTCAATTTTACTTTAGCATCGTACAATTCAGTTGCTTTTTCGACGTCAAGATCCGGCTGATCCACAACGCCCAGCTCTAACTGAATCAAAGCCATGATAGAATAATTGATGATTCCGATAAATTCTCCTTTTTCATCTTCATCTACTTTACGGACTTCATTTTCCTGTAAACTTCTGATTCGTTGTGCTTTTATAAAAATTTGATCCGTCAGCGATGGTAACCTTAAAATTCTCCACGCACTGCCGTAATCTTTCATTTTATTGATAAACAAAGTGCGACAAACCGCTATAACATTATCAAATTCTTGGGAAGTATTCTTCATTTATATGCTGTATATTTGCTAAAATTTCTTCAAAAATAAGGATAATTTTTTAAGAGTTTCAAGTTTAAGGTTCGCTTTGTGTCAAGTTTTTTCTAAACAAAGTGTTAATGCACAACTTGGAACCTGAAACCTGAAACAAAATAAACAATGACAATTAACTGCAAAGGTGAACTTATAGATTTATCGATTCCTAAAGTAATGGGAATTTTAAATGTTACTCCAAATTCTTTCTTTGATGGAGGAAAATATAAAAACGAAGACGAAATTATTTTGCAAGTAGATAAAATGCTTTCTGAAGGTGCAACTTTCATCGATATTGGAGCATATTCTAGTAAACCAAGCGCTGAATTTGTAACGGAACAAGAAGAAATTGACCGAATTGTTCCGGCAATCGAATTGATTTTAAAGCATTTTCCAGAAGCTTTATTATCAATTGACACTTTTAGAGCTGAGGTTGCAAAAGCAAGTATAGAAAGTGGTGCTGCAATTATTAATGATATTGCTGCGGGAGAACTTGATGATAAAATGTTTGATGTTATTGCGCATTACAACGTTCCGTACATTATGATGCATATGCGAGGAAATCCGCAGACGATGCAGAGTTTGACGCAATATGACGATATTATTAAAGAAATGCTTTTCTATTTTTCTGAAAAAGTGAAAAAAGCAAGAGCATTAGGCATCAACGATTTGATTTTAGATCCAGGTTTTGGTTTTGCAAAAACAACCGATCAGAATTATGAAGTAATGCAGAAAATGGAACTTTTTAATATTTTAGAATTACCCGTTTTGGTAGGGATTTCAAGAAAATCGATGATTTATAAAACGCTTGATATTACACCACAAGAAGCTTTAAACGGAACAACATTCTTAAATACAATTGCGTTGACAAAAGGTGCTAAAATTCTTCGTGTTCATGATGTGAAAGAAGCGATGGAATGTGTTACTTTGTTTGGTAAAATGAGTTTGAATACTATTTAAACGATAGATTTGTCATTCCGAGGAACGAGGAATCACATTAGTATTTCCTCAAAGTATGTCGCCAATCTTTGTCGAGTTTCGAGTGTGATTCCTCGTTCCTCGGAATGACAAAACGTTGTATTAATTCTTTGTGTAAAAAATAAATAAAATGAAATACTTTACCATACTTATAATCTGTCTTTTGTTCTCCTGTGGAAAAAAAGAAGACGTTTTATTGCCAAAATCAAATGTTTCAATTGTAAAAGACGTCCAAGATCATTCGCCAATTTATATCTTTTTTAAAATTGAAGGAAAAGACACGATTGCCGATTTAAATAGAAAAAGTGCCATAATTTCAACCAATTGGATTTTAAATATAGACAAACGTCTTCCATTGAAATTAGTGATTCCGCAAGTAATGAAAATGCAGGAAAAAAAGCGTAACGAGAAAATGCATCAGAACGAAGATTCTGAAAACTATTATTCTTATGCAGATTCTATTGGGAAAAATCTAGCCTTTTTGCCTTTTACGAAAGTGTTTTATAAAATGGAGAAACCTACTGCAGGAAGTTTTGTAGTTTACTTTAGCAAAGGAAAGAAACGAGTTTTTATGGGAAATCAGGAAATAAAAATATCGGAAATATTAAAGCATTTTTATAGTATAAAGTTTGATAAAGTGCCAGATCTGGTGTTTTTATTTGATAAGAATATGAGTTATGAAGAATACATTCAATATAAAATTCTACTTCAAAAAGACGTGACTTATAATCTTGATATACTTCCAGTAGAATTCATTTTCTAACTTGAAACCTGAAACAAAACCTTATTGATGATGATAAGGTTCGTTGCGTAAAATGGTAAATCCGCGATATAATTGCTCGATAAAAAACAAGCGAACCATTTGGTGTGAAAATGTCATTAGCGAAAGCGAAACTTTTCCCTGCGCTTTTTTATAAACGGTTTCAGAAAATCCGTAAGGACCACCAATTACGAAAACTAAAGTTTTAACTCCAGAATTCATTTTCTTCTGTAATTCTTCAGAAAAACCAACGCTTGAGAATGTTTTTCCATTCTCATCCAATAAAATCAACTGATCGGTGGCCGAAAGTTTAGACAGGATTAATTCACCTTCTTTTTCTTTTTGCTGGCTTTCAGATAAGTTTTTTACGTTTTTGATATCGGGAATTATTTCCAGATCAAATTTGATGTAAAAAGACAAACGTTTGGTGTAATCGTCTATCAAAGTCTGAAGCGATTTATTATCTGTTTTGCCTATGGCGATAAGTTTGATGTTCATTGGTTCAGTTTTATTTGCCACTAATTACACTAATTAGCGCGAATTTTATTTTTTATTTTTTTTGCCACAGATTAAAAGCATTAAAAAGATTTTTTTTATTTAAAATAATCTAATCTGTGTTAATCCTTTTAATCTGTGGCAAAATGAAAACTTTATTTTTTGTTTTCAAAAACCGTTTCAAAATGCTCTACAATAGGAAAAGGTTCGTAATAATGATGTAAGATCTTTTTCCATTCCAAATATGCTTCAGAAGTTCTAAAACCTACTGTATGATCTTCTAATGTATTCCAATCGACCAATAAAAGATATTTGTTTTCGACTTCCAAACATTTTTCTAAACGATGACCTAAATAACCATCAATTGATGAAATGTATTGACTTGCTTTTGCAAAATCAGCTTCAAATTTTGATGCTAATTCTGGTTTTACATAGAGAATTGCTGCTTCTAGAACCATATTTATATGAATTTTATCTGCTTGATCTGCCAAATCTGCGAGAAAAAATATACTCTCGCAGATTTAGCTGATTTTTATTTATTAGTTTTTGGAAAACTTTGCTTCAAAAGTTTTAAAACGATTATCTAAATCTTTGATTAATTGTTTTTTAACTGATGCGTCTTGAATAAAACTGTAATTGATGCTGTTGTAAACGTATTTTTTGATCGTTTCGTAATTTACATCGGGATATCTTTTCGCTAATAAAACATATTGTTCTGTCATATTGCTTCTTAAAATTCCTGCATCGTCTGTGCTAATCACAATTGGCACATTAAATTCTTTATAAAGCGTAAACGGATGTCTGTTTTCTTTCACTTTCAAAATGAATTCGTTACTCGTTAAATTGATTTCAACAGGGATGTTATTTTTAGACATGTATTTTAATAAATCATACGAATTGGCTTCGTATGCAATATCAACTCCGTGACCAATTCTGTTTGCGCCTGCAACATAAATAGCGTCATTAATATGCCAGGTCAATTCTTCTGGTTGAACTAAACCTAAAGTCAATTCGCCTGCATGAAGCGTATATTTTACATCAGGAAATTTGGAATGGCAGTATTTAAACATCACCATGTGTAACCAGTAATCTTTCATAGAAGTTTGTCCGTGTTCTGGAGAAACGATATTTACACCAGCCGTTAGTTTGCTTTCGCTTGACGAAATAAAAGCAATCACCAAATTTTTGAATAAATCTACTGGATCCATAAAACGAAGTACAAAGTTTTGATAACGCATTGTAAAACGTTCGTCGTCCATTTTCAAATCTTTATGGAGTTTTGCTATAAAATTATTGTTGAAATCTTCAGCATATTTTTTAGCATCTTTTTTCTGAAGCAATTTATACAATTCATCCAAAAGTTTCAGAACTGCTTTTTCGTCTTTTTGTTCTGAAGCTTGACGAAGTTTGGTATTGAAATCGGTTAAATCCGAAACATTCATATCACAAGGAATTGTAGATAATTGTGTTTCTATATAACTTACATTTTCGGCAATGGCGCGTTTTTTTAATTCTAACATTCCTTCTGCAAAATGGCCTTGAATGGTAGGCTCAAATTTCATAAAAGAATCAAAAAACTGGTCGTCAGAAGGAACCGATCCGTTATAATCTTTAACCGACCAAGTCTGCATAATCTGCTGTTCGTAATATTCTAATTTTCCTTTATTTTTAATAGAGGAGAAATTTTCCCAGTTTCCGTTTGCAGGTTTAGTTTTAGAAACTGCCATCGTTTCAAGATTCAAATAAAAGTCTTCTGCAATTGCTCTTTCTAAAAGAGGTTCTGCATAAACTGATCCTGAAAAATGATGGTGTAAATCGCCTCCTTTAGGCATTTGTTGAAAGAAAGCTGTTAAGAGAGCTTCATTATTTCTGATTTTTTCTAAATAACTCTCAGCCGATTGAGAAAAGCCGATTTGTGCTATAAAAAAACAGAAAAGCGTAATTATTCTTGTCATACTCTAAGATTAAATTACGCGCAAATATACGAGTTTTCGGAGAATTTTGAAAATTTTGTTTTAAAGGGACAAAGCTGCAAAGGAGCTAAGCGACAAAGGTTTTACAATTTTTGTCATTCTGAGGAACGAAGAATCACACTCGGAACTCGACAAAGATTGTCAAAATTTGCTTTGCGGAATTTCTAGCGTGATTCTTCGTTCCTCAGAATGACAAACTGGATGTTAAAAAAAGACGCAAAAATGCGTCTTCAATATAAAATCTTTGTCGCTTTGCTCCTTTGCAACTTTGTACCTTTACGAAAAAAGTACATCACGAATTTCTTCAACCTTATCAAAAACGCTTTTTGAAAAGGGACAAAGCGGGATAATTTTTAAGTTGTTTGTTCTCGCATATTCTACGGCAGCCATAACCAGTTTTTTGCCCACGCCTTTTCCGTTAAAGTCAGGACTTACTTCTGTATGATCAATAATAAATTTGCTGTCGCCTGCCCAAGTGTAGGTCATTTTTCCGGCTTCTTTTCCCTCTTCGATGGCTTCAAAATAGCCTTTTCTTATATCGTTTATTTGTTGAATTTCCATATTGTTTTATACTAAAGAAGTTTCTATTTTAATTGTGTTTATAAGTGTTTTATGAACAGGACAGCTGTTAGCAATTTTCAAAATTCGCTGTTTTTGAGCATCGTCTACATTTCCTGTAATTAAGATTTTAGTTGAAAATAAAGAAACAGTATGTTCTTCATTTTTTTCAAAATCGACCCAGATTGTAAGTTCTGAAACATCCCAAGCTTTGCGGTCAATGTACATTCGCAGTGTAATTAAAGTGCAGGAAGCAAGAGAGGAAGCCAGAAGTTCAAACGGGCTAAATCCTAAATTTTTTCCGCCCACATCTTGCGGTTCGTCAGCAATTAGAATATTCCCTGATTTAGAAGTTATTTCGGTGCGATATTTTCGTGTGTCTATTGTTGCTTTTACTGTATCCATAAGTTATTTAATTCTTGGTTCTGGTAATGGAACAAATTCTGTTTCTCCTGGAACTTTTGGAAAAGTCTGGTTTGTCCAGTCAGTTTTTGCTTTTTCGATGAGGTTTTTGTCTGATGAAACAAAATTCCAAAAGATAAAATGTTCTTCAGGAAAAGGTTCTCCTCCAAAAATATAAACGGTAGAGTTTTCAGCAATTTCAAATTCACAAAGAGAAGCTTCGGTTGTAATTAAAATTTGTCTTGGATCGTAAGTATGTTCGCCATTTTTAATGCTCCCATCTAAAATATACAATCCGCTTTCTCCGAACAAATGGTGTCCGATATTAATTTTCTTAGCTTCTTTGCTTTTAATTTCAATAAAATATAACGGACTATAAACAGGAACAGGTGATTTTCTGCCAAATGCTTCGCCAGCAATTAATTTGTATGAAACGCCATCTTCTTCCCAAGCCGGAATGTCATCTGCTTCAACATGTGTGAAATTAGGCTCCATTTGCTCCAATTCTTTTGGGAGCGCCACCCAAATCTGCAATCCGTGAAGCATTTTATCTGAATGTCTTAAATATTCTGGAGTTCTTTCGGAATGAACGATTCCTTTTCCAGCCGTCATCCAGTTTACTGCTCCCGGTTTTATTTCTAATTCTGTTCCTAAACTGTCGCGATGCATAATGCTTCCTTCAAACAAAAATGTCAAAGTAGAAAGTCCGATATGCGGATGCGGAGGAACATCCATATTTTCATGATCACTTAAATGTGCGGGTCCCATATGGTCGATAAATACAAATGGTCCAACTGCTCTTTTTTCACGGAAAGGCAATAAACGGCCTACCATAAAATTGCCAATATTGGCAGCGCGTTCTTCGATAATTAAACTAATATTTGACATGTGGTATTTTTTATTTGATTTGAAAACAAAATTACGGTGGTGATAGAAATCTGTAACTTAATTTAGATTAAGAAAAGTTGTTTTTTTGTATTATCTATAAAAGTAAGGAAAATGTGGAATAATTCAAATGCTTCTTTTTATGCAGTTCTGTTTGTCATTCCTGTAAAAGTCACTTATTTCGGTAACGGATTTATCATTTCGATCGGTTTTTTACCATCAATACCTTGATGCGGTCTTTCATGATTATAATAATATAAGTATTGTAATAATTCTTCTTTTAGTTCTTCTTGAGAATCAAAATCAGTATCTCTTAATAAATCTTCTTCTAGAGTTCTCCAAAAGCGCTCTACTTTACCGTTTGTCTGTGGTCTATATGGCTTTGTATATCTGTGCACTATGCCTAATTCCATAAGCATTCTTTCAAAAGGATGCTGGCTTTTTACTTTGCTTGTTTTAGGTCCAAATTCAGCTCCATTATCAGATAATATCTCTTCAAATTTTATTTCATAATGGCTGCTTAAGATATTTAAACATTTTAATGAAGCAAACATTACTGTTAAACTGGTAATATCTGAAACTAATTCAGCCCAAGCAATCCGGCTGTAATCATCAATTACACAGACTAAATAAAGCTTTTTGTTTTCTCCACGAATTATACTTTTACTTAAATAATGACAATCAATATGACCCAGCTGTCCCATTCTTTCCTTGATTATTTTCTGATGATTCTTTTTAATCTTCGGAGTTAACCTGTTTATTCTATGCCGTTTTAAAATATTATAAACTCCAGAATATGAAGGTGTATGTTTTCCTAATCTGGGATTTAAGATACTAACAATTTCATATTTATTGTTTCCTTTTTCTCTTAATTCAATTACTTTTTGTTCTATAAAAGGTAAAGGACGTCTTGTCTTGTATTTTGGACCACGTTTTTGAGGCAGTAAATCTAAAGACTTACCGCTCTGCTTATAGCGGTTATAATACTTTAAGAAACTTTTTCTGCAGGTGTCATTTGCCTTATAAAAATCCATCGCCTTTTTATGCACTGGATGAGTTTTACTTTTTACCTGCTCATATTCTCTTATCAAAAATCGATACTTCTCTAAATAGTTTCTTTCTAATGTTGAATCCTGACTGTTATTTCTCATCGCAACAAAATTTATTAAAGTTAAATTTTGTTACCGAAATATCTAACCTTTACAATTCCGAGGAACGAGGAATCACACAAGAAACTCCGCAAAGTAAAGCGTCAATGTTTGTTGAATCCCGAGTGTGATTCCTCGTTCCTCGGAATGACAAAAAAAAAAGAGAATTCTTCACTTTTAATCAATCAACTCAAATTCTAAAGCTTCACTCTCTGTCCCATTAATAATAATAGACAATTGATGTTTTCCAGTATGAAAAACTCGCGTTGTAATGAGTTTAAAAGACTGGTTTCTCTCAATCTTAGTTAATTGATTCGGATGATAAATTTTCTCACTGATTTTAAAGACTTTTTTGGCCAAATGTCCTTTTGCTTTTTTATAATGGACAGCATATTCTAAACGAACTGTTTTTGGTTCCTCGTTTTTATTGTTCAAGTGAAAATGAAATTGAAGATAATCTCCAATTTTTACAGTTGGTGTTTTGATTTCGAAAGAAGAAAGTTCAATATTGGTGCTTTCTAAACCATAATGACTTAAAATTTCAGGATGTCCTTGTTTCAGTAAAGTTCGGCTTCCATGTTTAATAATTCCGTCTGTTTCTTTGCTGTGGCCTTTCCATCTTGAAGCTATTTCTAATACAATTTGCGGATTATCTTTAGCAATATCATTTAAATTATTAGCTACGCTTCTTCGAACATATTCTGAAGGATCGTTTTTTAAATTCTTTAAAATAGGAAGAATAGGAGAAGGGTTTTTCTTCAAAAACGGAATTGCCATTGCCCACGGTAATCTCGGTCGTGAACCTTCACTTGCTAATCTGCGAACATGTTGATTTTCATGTAAGGACCATTTTGTCATTTCGTCAATCATTCTTTCTTTATATTTTAAAATGAAAGGACGAACGGCAAATTCGCAACTTATAAATTGTGTGATAGAAACAAAGGCTTTTACAGATGTTTCAAAATCGTCTAAACCGTAATTTTCAATATAATCGGCAAAAAAAATGAAAGCCAAATTGCCATCAGTGAAACTATTTTTCTTTAAATTTTCGATGATTTTATCAATTAAAGCAACGGCTTCGGGAAAATTTTGAGGCATAAACTGATGTAAAACCACTGTTGTGTGCTTCATTCTTTCTTTCCATTCTTTTTGAGCAAAATTGCCTTCGTAAATCGCTTCAATGAATTTCTCTTTTTTGAATGATGGATGCGCTTCGGCGACGGCCTGACCAAATTTTTCGTAAAAAGAAAGTGAGTAAATATCTTTAATTAATCCCATAAATTTTGCTTGATTGAACTCCAAAGATATTTAATTGATCTCTTATTAAGAGATTAAGTATTGTTAAGAATTGTAACTTTATTTTTGTGAATATCTTAATGTTTAAAAAAGAGGTATTTGATGTTTTATCTAATTTTTCATGTTGTTAGAACTTTCAAATCCATAAAATATATCCTAATTTAGCATTATTATTAAAAACAGAAAAATGATAAGCGAAGCTCAATTTCAAGCAGAATTACAACTTTTAATCAGTAATGCCATTAGAGAAGATGTAGGACCAGGTGATTACAGTTCGCTGGCCTGTATTCCAGATACTGCCCATGGTAAGGCAAAACTATTAGTAAAAGACCAAGGAATCATTGCTGGAGTTGAGCTTGCTAAAATGATATTTGAACATGTTGATCCAAAATTAAAAGTAAAAACATTTATTGAAGATGGGACACGTGTAGAATATGGTGAAATCGTTTTTGAAGTTTCAGGAAGCTCTCAATCTATTTTAAAAGCTGAAAGAGTGGTTTTGAATACCATGCAGAGAATGTCGGCGATTGCTACAAAAACAAGCCATTTAATGCAGCTTCTAGAAGGAACAAATGCTAAAATACTAGATACTCGTAAAACGACTCCAAATTTTAGAGCCGCAGAGAAATGGGCTGTAAAAATTGGTGGTGGCGAAAATCATCGTTATGCTTTGTATGATATGATTATGCTGAAAGACAATCATATTGATTTTGCTGGTGGAATCACGCGCGCTATTTCTAAAACAAAGGAATATTTAAAGGAAAATAATTTAGATCTGAAAATTATTGTTGAAGCCCGCAATTTAGATGAAATCAGAGAAATTTTATTGAGCGACGGAGTTCATAGAATCCTGATAGATAACTTTAATTATGAAGATACAAAAACGGCAGTAAATTTGATTGGTTCAAAATGTCAGACAGAGTCTTCTGGAAATATTAGCGAAAAAACAGTTCGTGAATATGCTCTATGTGGTGTAAATTATATTTCGTCAGGCGCTTTAACGCATTCTGTTTGCAATATGGATTTGAGTTTGAAAGCTTTTTAATGGAGTTATGAATTTTGAGTGATAAGTTATGGTTTTTGTAAAACTAAAATCTCCTGATAGCTTCGGGACTAAAATCTAAAATCAAAAAATATGTCGCAAGAGATAGAAGATCGGATTGAGAAACTGCCTGTGGTGCGGTCATTAGCCCGACTTTTGAAGAAAATTAAACTGCCTTGGCTGGAAGGGTTTTCATTGTATGATTTGTTGGAAATGTATACCATAGGAATTGTTGATGGTGCTTTTTCATATCATGCGAGTGCGGTTTCGTTTAGCTTTTTCATGGCTTTGTTTCCTTTTGCGCTATTTATTTTAAACTTGATTCCGTTTATTCCGATAGATAATTTTCAGGAAGATTTTTTGCAGTTCGTACAACAGAGTGTTCCTCCAAATACGTTTGATGCAATCAGCAAAATTATCAGCGATATTTTAAATAATAGTCACTCGGGTTTGCTTTCGTCTGGATTTTTTCTTTCGATTTTTTTAATGGCAAATGGAATTAATGGCATTCTAAGCGGTTTTGAATCTTCTAAACATGTCTTTGATAAAAGAGGTTTTTTCAAGCAATATTTAGTTGCGTTGGCGATATCTATTGTGATGACTATTATTTTGTTTGTAACAGTCGCAACAATTGTAGTCTTTGAGGTTTTTATTCAAAAAACAATTATTCAGGATGTGCTGAGTGATCGAATTCCGCTTATTATTTTAGGGCGTTATTTGTTTGTTGTTTTAATGATCTTGATAACATCTTCAATATTATTGCGTTATGGTACAAAACAGTATAATAAGGTGCCTTTTATAAGTATTGGTTCAGTTTTTACCACAATCTTAATTGTTATATCTTCGTTCTTTTTTGGGATTTGGGTTATAAAATTTTCAAAATACAACGAACTTTATGGTTCAATTGGAACATTATTAATTCTAATGTTTTATATTTGGATAAACTGTATGATTCTGCTTTTAGGGTTCGAATTGAATGCTTCTATCAGAAAATTAAAACAAAAAAAAGAAAAATAATATGAAAAACTTGATGCTAACTATCGGAGTGTTCTTCTTTGCCCTAACCATGCAAAGTCAAAGTGTAATTGGAAAATGGAAAACAATTGACGATGAAACAGGCGAAGCAAAATCTATAGTAGAAATTTACGAGAAATCTGGAAAAATTTATGGAAAGATTGTAGATATACTTCGTGAAGGCCACAAAAAAGATGTTTGTGTAAAATGCGATGGTGCTGAAAAAAATAAACCGATTTTAGGAATGGTTATTATAAACGGACTTAAAAAAGATGGTTCTGAATATAACGGAGGAACAATTTTAGATCCTACAAGCGGTAAAAAATACAAATGTTATGTTACTTTAGAATCTGCAGATAAATTGAAACTTCGCGGTTATGTTGGAATTTCTTTAATGGGAAGAACACAATACTGGACAAGAATAAAAAATTAATTCATATTTAAATGCGAAAATTAGCTTCGATAATTTTATTCTTAGCGGTAGTTTCAAACAGCTTTGGACAATCTAAGAATTCGCCATTACAAATAAGTCATCTAACAGGTGACTTTTATGTTTATAAAACGTTTCATGATTATAATGGAACTTTAATTTCTGCCAATGCCATGTATGTAGTTGCAGATAAAGGTGTTGTGCTTTTTGATGCACCTTGGGATAAAACACAGTTTCAGCCTTTATTGGATAGTATAAAAACAAAACACAATAAAGAAGTTGTGATGCTTTTTGGCACACATTCTCATGAAGATCGTGCAGGAGGATTTGATTTTTACAGAAAAAAAGGAATCAAAACCTATTCAATTAAATTGACAGATGATATTCTGAAAAGTAAAAATGAGCCAAGAGCTGAATTTATAATTCCAAATGATACTGTATTTACAGTTGGGCAATATAAATTTGAAGTATATTATCCAGGTAAAGGACATGCGCCGGACAATATTGTAGCGTGGTTCGGAAAAGAGAAAGTTCTTTATGGCGGATGTTTCATAAAAAGTACCGAAGCAAAAGATTTGGGGTATTTAGGAGATGCTGATGTTAAAGAATGGGAGAAATCAATAAAAAAGGTTCAGTCGAAATTTAAAAATCCAAAATACGTTATTCCTGGACACGATGGCGGAACAACGAATAAATCTATAAATCATACTTTGGAGCTGGTGAAGGAATATAATCTTTCAAAAAATGCTTCTCTTAAAACTGGTCAGAAATAATTACTGACTTATAAAAATTTTTCATGTATTTCATCGAAGTTATTTTACCGCTTTCCTTAGCAAAGACTTTTACTTATAGTATTTCTGAGGCCGAATATCATTTCATTAAAAAAGGAATGCGTGTTGCGGTGCCTTTTGGTAAAAATAAAATATATACGGGGCTTGTTTTGGATGTTCATGAAAATGCTCCGACATTATATGAAGCAAAAGAAATCCATCAGATTTTAGATGAAAAACCGATCGCAACCGAAATTCAGATTAAACACTGGCTTTGGATTGCAGATTATTATATGTGCGGCATTGGTGATGTGTATCGAGGAGCGTTTCCTAGCGGATTATTGCTGGAAAGCGAAACGATTATTTCACATAAACCAGATGTTGTGGTCAACGACAGCGAACTTTCTGATGATGAGTTTTTGATTTATGAAGCATTGCATCATCAGAGTTCTTTAAAGGTTCAGGAAATTGCTTCTATTTTAAATAAAAAAAATATACTTCCGATTCTGCAAAAACTGATTGCGAAAGATATTATATTTTTAGAGGAAGAAATAAAAGAAACATACAAGCCAAAGTTGGTTCGTTATGTTAAACTGCATTCAAAATACGAATCGGATAGTGGTTTGGAAGAATTGCTGGCAGCATTAAAAAATGCCAACAAACAAAGGGAAATTGTTTTGGCTTATTTTCAGATCAGTGCTTCAGAAAAAAAGCCTATTACAGTAAAAAAACTTATAGAAGTTTCAAATGCAGGTTCGGCAGCTGTAAAGTCTTTGGTTGAAAAAGAGATTTTTGAAGAGTATTATGTACAGCAGGATCGTATTGTATTTAATGGTGAAAAATCAGAAAAAGAATTACAGCTGAGTGACGCTCAAGAAAATGCTTTTTCTGGAATAAAGAATAGTTTTTCAGAAAAAGAAGTATGTCTGCTTCACGGCGTAACTTCGAGCGGAAAAACAGAAATTTATATAAAGCTGATTGAAGAGTATTTGGAAACAGGAAAGCAGGTTTTGTATCTGTTGCCAGAAATAGCGCTTACAACACAGCTGGTTTCTAGATTGCGCCTTCATTTTGGCGATAGAGTTGCAGTTTTTCATTCGAAGTACAGTAATAACGAAAGAGTTGAGGTTTGGAGGCAAACGCTAGAAAATTCGCCGAAAGCTCAAATTGTAATAGGAGCGAGGTCGGCTTTGTTCTTGCCTTTTAATGACTTAGGATTATTAATTGTTGACGAAGAACATGAGCAGACTTTTAAGCAAACAGATCCAGCGCCAAGATATCATGCAAGAGATGCTGCAATAGTTTTGGCTAATTTTCATAAAGCTAAAGTATTATTAGGTTCTGCAACACCTAGCATTGAAACCTATTTTAATACGCAAAATAATAAGTATGGATTGGTAACTCTTTCTGAACGTTACAAAAATGTCCGTTTGCCTGAAGTGGTTTTAGTTGATATAAAAGACAAGCATTTCAGGAAAAGAATGACAGGGCATTTTAGTGATCTTTTAATTGAAGAAATTGCCGAGTCATTGTCATTGGGCGAGCAGGTTATTTTATTTCAAAATAGGAGAGGATATTCGCCTATAATTGAATGTTTAACCTGTGGGCATGTCCCGCATTGCCAACAGTGCGATGTGAGTCTAACATATCATAAGCATAAAAATCAACTTCGTTGTCATTATTGCGGATATTCGATTGCAAAACCTACTAATTGTCATAGCTGTTCAAGTATAGATTTAACTACAAAAGGTTTTGGTACAGAACAGATAGAGCAGGAGCTATCTTCACTTTTTCCTAAAGCGAAAACAGCCAGAATGGATCAAGATACTACTCGAGGTAAATTTGGTTTTGAAAAGATAATAGATGCGTTTAAAAATCGTGAAATTGATATTCTAGTTGGTACACAAATGCTAGCTAAAGGACTTGATTTTGATAATGTGGGCTTGGTTGGAATTATGAATGCTGACAATATGCTTCATCATCCCGATTTTAGGGCTTTTGAAAGAAGTTTTCAAATGATGACACAAGTCGCAGGAAGAGCAGGAAGGTCAGAAAAACAAGGAAAAGTAGTTATTCAGACTTACAATCCGAATCATAATACAATTCAGCAAGTTACAAACCATAATTATATAGGTATGTATAAAGAGCAGTTGTATGATAGGTTGATCTATAAATATCCACCCTATTTTAGAATTATAAAACTTACGTTAAAGCACAAAGATTTTGATAAATTAAAAGAAGGGGCGATGTGGCTGTATCAGGTTTTGAATCAAAATTTAGGAATACCAGTTTTAGGTCCAGAAGAACCTGCAATAAGCAGAATACGAAATGAATATATTAGAACTATATTAATTAAAATTCCGCAAAATCTTCATTTAGGGAATACAAAAAAAACTATCCAGAAAATGCTGAATAGTTTTGAAGCTGTTGCTCAATATAGAGCTATAAAAGTTGTGATTAATGTAGATTTCTACTAAGACGGGTTAATTAAGAAGAAGTTGAAAGTGCTTTTACAAGATCTTCTTTTTTATTACGGCTTAAAGGTATTTTAGTGATGCCTATTTCGGCAAATTTACTGTTAAAGCGTTCTACCTTATCTATATTGATAATATATGATTTGTGGACACGGATGAACTTGTCTTTTGATAAATCATTTTCAAAAGATTTCATAGTAGAAAGGACCAGATTGCTGTCGTCCTCAGTTACTACTCTTACATAATCTCCAAAAGCTTCAATCCATTTTATTTTTGAAGTAAAGATTTTAAGTTTTTTTAGATTACTTTTGATGAATATATGTTCTCCTTCTTCTTCTTTGATATCTTTTTTAAGCAAGTGCATATCAATTGCCCTTTTTACAGAGGCGTTAAAACGATCCACTGCAATAGGTTTTTGAAGATAGTCGGTAGCATCATAGTCGAAAGCTTTTAAAGCATATTCGGCTTTGGAAGTGATAAATATGATTTGCGGTTTTGATTTTAATCCGTCTAGAAAATCAAAGCCGTTTATAACGGGCATTTCTATATCAAGAAATATTAAATCGATATTATTTAATGAGATACAACTTTTTGCTTCAATTGCATTAGAAAAATCCCCGATTAAATGCAAGCCTGGGTGATTATTTACCAATTTGGCAATAATTGTCCTTTGTATAGAACTATCATCTACAACAACACAGTTTAGTTTCATAACATTTAAATTTAGAATAAATTCAGGATAGCAGTAGTAAATGTATTATTTTTTTGTAAAAAAAACTAAAGTTGAGGCATCTTTTTTGCATTATGACGAATAAAAGAAAAAAACTGTTGCATATATAAATTAAATGCTTACTTTTGCACCCAATTTTAACAAATAAAATTTTTATTTATGAATCATTATGAAACTGTTTTCATTTTAAATCCCGTTTTATCTGAGGTTCAGGTGAAGGAAACAGTAACGAAATTTGAAGAATTTCTTACTAGTAGAGGAGCTGAAATGGTATCGAAAGAGGATTGGGGTCTTAAAAAAATGGCTTACGAAATCCAAAACAAAAAAAGTGGTTTTTATCACTTATTCGAATTCAAAGTAGCTGGAGAAGTTCTTTTAGCTTTTGAAACTGAATTCAGACGTGATGAAAGAGTTATGCGTTTCTTAACTGTAAGTTTAGATAAACATGCTATTTCATGGGCTGAGAGAAGAAGAGCAAAATTAAAATCTACTAAAGCGTAATTATTATGTCTACAATCGAGCAATCTGCAAAAGGAAAAAAAGACGGAGATATCAGATATTTAACGCCTTTAAACATTGAAACTAACAAAACTAAAAAGTATTGCCGTTTCAAAAAATCAGGAATCAAATACATCGATTATAAAGATGCTGATTTCTTATTGAAATTTGTTAACGAGCAAGGAAAAATTCTTCCTCGTCGTTTAACAGGAACTTCATTAAAATACCAAAGAAAAGTTTCTGTAGCTGTAAAAAGAGCTCGTCACTTAGCTTTAATGCCATACGTGGCCGATTTATTAAAATAGTATAAAAATCTAGTCGCTGGTTTCTGTTGAAGCAGAACCTAACTTCTAAAATATAAGGACAACAACATGGAAATTATTTTAAAACAAGACGTACAAAACTTAGGATTTAAAGATGATGTAGTATCTGTAAAACCTGGTTACGGTCGTAACTTTTTAATTCCTCAAGGTTTTGCTACTTTAGCAACTCCTTCTGCTAAAAAAGTTTTAGCTGAAAACCTAAAACAAAGAGCACACAAAGAAGCTAAAGTTGTTGCTGATGCTAAGTCATTGGCAGAAGCAATTAAAGCTCTTGAAATTAAAATTTCTGCAAAAGCTGGTGGAGAGAAACTTTTTGGTTCTATCACAAACATCGACATTGCTGAAGCTTTAGAAAAATCTGGAAACGCTATCGACAGAAAATTCATCACTAGTGGTATCGTAAAACGTACTGGAAAATACAGTGCAAGTATCCGTTTACACAGAGATGTAATTGTTGAGTTACCATACGAAATTGTTGCTGAAAAGTAATAGTTTTTAAATCTATACTAAAATCCCGATGCAAATCGGGATTTTTTTTGTTTAATATAGAAAGAATAGTAATAATTAGACTTATAGCTAACAGCTAAAGCATAAAGCCTAAAATGAATGAAATACGCAAGATTAACAAAAGAACAATTTGATGAATTACATGCTGAATTTGCAAGTTTTTTGGCTACACAAGCTATAGACAGAAAAGAGTGGGAGGAGCTTAAAGTTAATAAACCAGAAGTAGCAGAACAGGAGCTTGATGTCTTTTCAGATTTAATTTGGGAAGGTGTATTGACTAGAGCAGAATATTTAGAGCATTTTTCTAAAAACCATATATTTTTATTTCATTGTTTTGATACTTACATCCAATCGATTGTTTTGAAATCACTTTCTTCAGATGTTGATTTTTTGACAAAAGAAGGACTGCAATGGTTAAGTGATAATATGTTTACTGAAAATATAGAAATGAAAATCGGAAAAAAAGTATTCACTGAAGAACGAAATTCTTCGATTTTTGAATTAATTAAACAAGGTGCTTTTTTAAGTGATGGTCAATTATTTAATCAAATTAATACAATTATAGAATCGTAGTTTAATTGTAATAACTTTTTAAGATGGCAAGCAGTTAATAATAATTGTTTGCCATTTTTTGTTTTTTAACTTTTGTTTAATTTTTTTCTAAATTTTATCCCCGTATTTCTACGCGTTTTTTTTGAATCTTTCAAAGAATCCGAAAATTTATGCTTGTTTGAGAAACAGGAGATGTATTTGGTCTATATTACGGATAATTTTGTCGATAAAACTGTATTAATTGTAGGATTATACTTTATTTAAATCGATTTAACATATTATGTTTGATATTTTGTTTAATTAATAAATGGCACTTAAAATATGTTAAAAGTAGCGTATTTTCTGATGTTTTACGATGCTCTTAATTCTGTGGTTTAGGTTTTAAGAATAAATTATAAGAATTTTATGCTTGTTTTGTGTTTTTGTTTTTTCTAATTTTAGGTAACAAAAGTTAAACAAAGTTTTGCTTTTGTTTTTTCTAAACATGAGGGTTAAATTATTTTTCCCAAAAAGTTGAGATTGAAATTCAAAAAAATTAAATAATAACTTAATAAGTCTGTGTATGGAATTGACAATTACTTTCTTTATCAAATTTACTTTAGTTGTTTACTTTGTTTTAGCTTTATATGTTATCCTATTAAGCTTACTTCATCTCAACGAAACTTTTAATCGTTATTCGATATCTAATTTTTTTTCAAAAGGTTTACATTTTAGTTTGCTCTCTTATAGCTACCCCATTTTGCGGGCTGATTGTAAGGAGCAATAATTTTATTGGATATAAAGAGATTCCTGTTAGCTTTTGCAGCTAGATAGTTTAGAATGCCTAATCAACTTTCTAAAGAACGAATCGACATATATATAGAATCCCCATTCTACTTTAAACTAAAATTTTCATTATGAAAATTAGGCCTGCAACAAATCACTCCTCTTGGAAAATTGACTACAATCATTTTTCCTCAAAAAAAACGGAATTTATTTTGTCTCGTGGAGATAGAATAAGTTCTCCGGTATATTTTGATGTACCGAATTCAACATAATTTTTTTTTACTAAAACAGAATTTAGCAGCTTTTTTATAAGTTACTAAGGTTTGTTTTAACTGTTTGATTTTTAACTGATTGTTTAATTGCGTAGGTGCATGCACTTATTGCAAGAGGTGTTTTATTGTCCATTTTCTAATCTTCCAAATTATGAAAAAAAAATTTACTTTTTATGATCTCATCATCCAGAAGAGATTATTTGCCGTATGGCTTCTATTGTTTTTATTGCTTTTGAGTAATAAGAACTTTGCACAAACGTTTTGCCGACCAACAGCAAACACTACCGGTATTGGTGGAGTCTGTTTGGGTACTACTGGAGTGACTAATGCTGCTTTTGCTTATGATTCTAGCTTGAGTACATATGCAACAATAACAAACTCATTGGGAGTTGCTTGTTTTGCCCAGGAAACGGTAACCTTTAATCAAACTGCGAAAGCAGGAGATGAAATTGTGCTATATTATGGTAACGGAAGTGCTGTAATAAGTGCGGGGGTATTAGCAAATTCGACTTTGCAACCTTTGTTATCTGGTACTCCTGCAGGAGATACAGTTCCGTTAAGTGGACTAGTTAATCTTCAACTGTTAGATAATGGAGATAATATTAATGTTGTAAAGTATACTCTGACATCAGATGCTAATCAGATAAAAATTCAAACAGGGGGACTTGTTAGTTTGCTGATTAATTTAAGAATTTATGATGTGCGTTTGCAGTTTGCAAAACCAACAATTGCAAATGGAGAGACACAATCGGTATGTTTTGGACAATCTGTAGCGCTTTCTGCCACAGCTGCCGCTGGTACTACAGTAGCTTGGTATGATTCACCAACAGCAACTACACCACTTTCTAGTGTGGGAACATATACTACACCAGCTTTAACAGCTACGACTACATATTATGTAAGTACTTCAAGAAATGCTGGTTGCGAAAGTGATCAGCGATTACCTGTTACAATTAATGTACTTCAGCCTATTGCGCCTGTCATAAGTACTACTGGTACCACTATTTGCTCTGCTGGAGCAACGCAGGCAACGACATTATCTGTTATAAATCCGGTATTAGGCACCACTTATAATTGGTATGATGCTGCGACGGCAGGAACTCTTTTAACTACAGGAAGTACTTATACACCAACAGTGCCAACAGGCACTACTACTTTTTATGTAGAAGCCTCAATTGGAACATGTAAATCAACGCGTACTCCAGTTACAGTTACGTCGACTTCAGTTCCTGCTTTGGCAACAGTTTTAACACAAAGTGTATCGATACTTTCTGGTCAGAATGCAACTTTAAGCGCTTCTACTACAGAACCTGGTATTGGTTTAGATTGGTATGATGTTCCGACAGGAGGAACAAAACTATTAGCTAATTCGAATACTTTTACCACTCCAATTTTAACAGCAACTAAGACTTATTATGTTGAATCTGTTAATCTTACAGGAGGTTGTGTAAGTGCAACCAGAGTGCCTGTAACCGTAACGGTTCAGCCGACAGCTTCTGGAGGATGTCTTGAAGCCAGCAGTCAGGTAACTACTCAAATTGGTATATGTTTGTTGTGTAACGCTACAAATCCGAATTTCTCTGTAGATGGAAATCCTTCAACTGCAGCAAGATTGACTATTCCTGCTAATGTATCAGGGTCTATGCAACAAACATTACAATTCACAAATCCAGGAAAAGCTGGAGATACTGTTGATGTCGATTTAGAATTACCAGGAGGCCTAGCAGATGTCCAGTTATTAAGTGCTATTAGTTTAGCAACCTATAATGGTGCAACTTATAATAATGATAGAGTTACGATTAATAATCCTCTTATTACTTTACAGTTATTAAGTGGTACTAAATATAGAGCAAGTGTTAAAGCAGGTGCTAACTTCGACCGTGTGGAAGTTCGTTTAGGAGGAGTTTTAGGCCTTTTAACTAATTTAGATATTTATCAGGCTACTTATAGATATCAAGCTCCAACTATTTCTGGAAATACTACGATTTGCAGTGGACAAACGGCAACTTTAAATGCTACTCTGGCTTTGGGCGAAACCATTAAATGGTATGATGCTTTAACAGGTGGAAATTTATTAGCAAGCACAGCTTCATTTACTACACCAGCTTTAACAGCAAATACAATTTATTATGTTGAACTAACTCGTAATGGTTGTGTTAATAGTGAAAGAAATCCTGCTGCAGTTACTGTAAATAATCCAGTGGCACCAACATCGATTTCTACTGTTCCTACAAATTTATGTAGCGGAGAAACTACAACGATAACAATTCAATCTCCAGTTGCCGGTACAACATATAATTGGTATGATGCAGCAACAGGAGGAACTTTGGTATTTACAGGGACTTCTTTTGTAACTCCAAGTTTGACTGCTCCAACAACATATTATATTGAAGCGGTAATTGGAACTTGTTTAAGTGCTCGTACACCAGTTAATGTAAATGTTAATCCAAGACCAGCGCCTCCGGTTCCTGTATCTGCGAACGTTATTATTCAGTCAGGTCAGAATGTACAGCTGTCTGTTGTAAGCAATCCTGGAGTTTCTTATTTATGGTATGATGCTCCAACAGGAGGAAATCTTTTACAAGGTACTGGCAGTAATATCTATACACCTAATCCCGTTTTAACTGCAAATAAAACATTTTATGTTGAAGCTGTGAGTACTGCATCAGATTGTAAAAGTACTTCAAGAACTGCGATTAATGTAATGGTAACCAATACGGTTAGTACTTGTTTGCAACCAAGTTCACAAGCAATAACTGTTGACCCTGGCTTATTATGTGTTTTATGTAATGGCGTTAACGGACTTAACGCTGTTGATGGAAATCCAAATACATTTTCTTCTTTGACTATAACTGCGGGAGTACTTAATTCATACATACAACAAGAATTAAATTTTCTAACACCTGGTCAAGCGGGAGATATTGTTGATGTTGAATTAGAATTGCCAGGTGGTCTTGCTGATGCTGCATTGTTAGGATCTGTAAGTATAGGAACTTCTTTAGCAGGAGTTGAAAATCCTGGAAGACTTGCGGTAAATAGTAGTTTATTGAATTTACAAGTATTGTCAGGAAATAAATTTAAAGTTAGTTACCCGTCGACTGCCGCATTCGATAGAGTAGATATTAGATTGGGAGCATTAGTTGGCTTATTAACTACTGTAAATATTTATGGCGCTTCTTATAGATTTCCAAATGCAACAATAACGGGAGCGGCAACGCCAATTTGTGCTGGACAAACAGCAACATTAGCAGCTTCTTCTACAGGAACTGAAACCTTTACATGGTACGATGCTCCTACAGGTGGAAATATTGTGTCAGTTAGCCCAACTCTTCCATTAACTGCTACTACAATTTATTATTTAGAAGCAACTCGTGGGGGAACTTGTATTAATAGTGTTCGTCAGCCTGTTACGGTTAATGTGTTATCTATTCCAACAGATGCAGATATTACAATTGCAAGTCCTTTGACTGCTTCTTGTGCAGGAGGAATTGTGTTAGCTCCAACATCTGCTTTAGCGGGAGCAACATTTAGATATTATACAGATCAAAATAAAACACAAGAAATTACTACAGGTACAGTAGCAGGAATAACTTATGTAAAAGATCCTGCAACAGGGGCATTAACAATTAGCGGACTTACTTCTGCTAGTCCTACATACACATATTATGTATCTGTTTCTAATGGAGGACTTTGTGAAAACGTAAATGGGACATTAAAAGAAGTAGTTGTAAATTATCCAGCTGGTTCAGGTTTGACTGTTACAAGTCCATTTGCGGGATGTACTAAAGTTAACCTAAAAGATGCTATTACAAATTTTGATGCAAATGTAACTTACACTTTCTTTGATTCAGCCAATAATCCAATTACAGATCAAGCTGCCGCAAATATAACAGTAAGTGGAAATTATTTTATTCAAGCCCAACAAACAGGCGTTGCTTGCCCATCAGTAAAAGTACCGGTAACCGTAAATGTAACTCCATTGCCAACATTGACAGGGGTAACAAATTCAATAGCGGTTACAAAAGGTTCATCAGTTACTTTAACAGCATCATCAAACGGAACCATAACTTGGTACGATCCACAAGGAAATGCTTTAGGATCTAATAGTACAGGTCCTCTTAATACAGTAGGAGTTTTCACTTATACTGTAGTTGCTAGCAATGGACCTTGTACTACAAGCCAAACGGTAACTATTAGCGTTATTGATCCTGCGACTTGTGATACTCTTTTAGAAAGAGTTTATGCTAATTCTCAATTATCAGGTTCAGTTATTACAGGCAATGTGACAAATGGAGCTTTGGCAGTAGATACTGATCCAAGTACTTTTTCGACTATTACGACTGGTTTGGGACTTTTAGGTATTGGAACTACATGGCAAAATTTACAATGGCCAACAACGATACCAAAAGGAACTCCAGTAACAGTAAAATTAGGTCTAGAGAACAGTTTAATTGCTGTTGGTCAAAGTGTTTCAGTGATAGGTACTAAACGCGACGGATCTAATAATCCAATTGACATTGGAACTTTACAATCGGTATCAAGTTCATTATTGAATTTATTACCAGGTCAAAATTCATTCGAATACACATTTGTACCTTCTAATGCTTCAGGCGTTCAGGATTATGATGGTATTCGTGTACAATTAGGATCAGTTTTAAGTGTGGCACAAAATGTTAATGTTTATGATGCTTATTACAAAAAACAAGTTACGCAAATAGCTTGTGGTCAAGGAGATATTGAAGATATTTTCTCTGGCGTAAAAGATATGGGCGTTGGTGCTTTAACCGCTACCGTAGGTGTTTCTAACCCATGGAATGTAGCCGATGGCGATGTTGCTACTTATGCTACAATGTTTAGCGGAGCAGGAGTACTTGCGGCTGCTGAACTTACTACAACATTTAGAACACCGTCTATGGTTGGGGATAGTTTAAGAATTACAATTTCTAAACCAGGAACACTTTTAAATCTTAACTTACTTACAGGATTTAGAATTCAGTTGTATTCAGGCAATATTGCTGTTGGTGCTCCGATAGAAAATACAAGTAGTTTATTGACTTTAAAATTACTTTCGGGAGATACAATGGCTATGACAATTGTGGCGCCTCAAACACAACCATATGATAAAGTAGTAATTACTTTTGGAGGTGTAGCAAGTGTTTTAGATCAGTTAAGAGTTCATACTATCGATCGTGTAACCAATACGAAAGTTATTGGAAGTGATCTTGATAATAAATTAACAGTCTGTCCGGGAGATGATATTACTCTCCAGGTACCGCCTAAATCGTGTGCTGATTACGCTTGGTATGACTCGCCAACAGGAGGGAATCTTGTAGCTAGTGGTCAAACTTATACAATTCCGGTTACATTGCCTGCGGGGACTTATAAATATTATGTTCAGCCAATTCGTTACGGTTGTGCGGCTTTAGAAAGAGGAGAGGTAACAGTAGTTGTTAGAGCTACTACTCCTGTATCTGCAGTAGCAAATGTAACTATCAATGGAGGAAATAGTACTATTATTTGTTCTGAAACAGGAACAGTAACATTAGATGCGATTTTAAGCAATACACCAGTTCTTACGAATCCAGTATACTACTGGTATAGTTTTGATGGAACAACAAGTCAGTTAATTGCAGGTGAAACAACATCTAAATTAGTAATAAACGGATTAGCTCCTGGAACTTATACTTATTATTTAGGAGTTAGTTCAGATGAATATTGTGAAACTATACCAGCAAACAGAAAACAAGTAACATTTACAATCTTACCAACTTCTCTTGAATCGGATATAGTGGTAAATAACGCTTCTATTTGTCATAATACAGATGCAGTATTAACGCCAACAAGTACGTTGTCAACTCCTGTTTTCTTCTGGTACTTAGATGCCAATAAAACACAGCCAATTTTAAATGGAACTGTAAGTGGCGTAACGTATGCTGTTGATAGCACTACGGGAGTTTTAACCGTATCAGGTTTAACGCCTGCTATGAGTCCTCTTACTTATTATGTGGCTGTTACAAGTGACAATACATGTCAAAATAAAAACGGAGAGCTTAAAGCGGCTACTGTAATAGTTAATAATCCTCCAACACCAACATCCACAGAGAATACACAGAATTTCTGTTTAATCAATGCGCCAACGGTGGCTAATCTTCAGGCAAATGAAGCTAATGTAGTTTGGTATCTTTCTGATATGGGAGGAACTGCATTAGATCCAACAACAGCATTGGTTGATGGAACAATTTATTATGGAGCTATAAAGGATTTATTAGGTTGTGAGAGTTCAGTTAGATCAGAAATAACAGTACATGTAAACGATCCAGGAACACCAACTTTGGTGACAGCAGGAGTGCAAAATTTCTGTAAAGAAGATCTTCCGACATTTGCAAGCATTCAATTCAATCAGGCAAATATAGTTTGGTACACTGCTTTTACAGGCGGAACATTGATTCCATCAACAACAGCTCTGACAACAGGCCAGTATTTTGCAGCAATCTCAGATCTGTTAACAGGCTGTGAAAGCGCTACGAGATTACCGGTTGATGTGAATGTAAACGACCCAGGGACTCCGACTTTGGTGACAGCAGGAGTGCAAACTTTCTGTAAAGAAGATCTTTCAACATTTGCAAGCATTCAGACTAATGAAGCAAATATAGTTTGGTATACAGCTATAACAGGCGGAACATTGATTCCATCGGCAACAGCTCTGACAACAGGCCAATATTTTGCAGCAATCTCAGATCCAGCGACAGGCTGCGAAAGTGCCGCGAGATTAACGGTTGATGTAATTGTAAACGATCCAGGAACTCCAACATTGGTAACTGCGGGAACGCAAAACTTCTGTTTGGCAAATGCTCCAACTTTTGCAAGCATCCAGACTAATGAAGCTAACATTGTTTGGTATACAGCTATAACAGGCGGAACAGTAATTGCGCCAACAACAGCTCTGACAACAGGGCAGTATTTTGCAGCGATCTCAGATCCAACGACAGGCTGCGAAAGTGCTTCAAGATTAACAGTTGATGTAATTGTAAATGATCCAGGAACACCGACTCTAGTAACAGCAGGAGTGCAAAATTTCTGTAAAGAAGATCTTCCGACATTTGCAAGCATTCAATTCAGTCAGGCAAATATAGTTTGGTACACTGCTTTAACAGGCGGAACATTGATTCCATCAACAACAGCTCTTACAACTGGCCAGTATTTTGCAGCAATCTCAGATCTATTGACAGGCTGTGAAAGCGCTACAAGACTACCTGTTGATGTAAATGTAACAGACCCTGGAACTCCGACTTTGGTGACAGCAGGACCTCAGAACTTCTGTACAGAAGATCAGCCTACATTTGCAAGCATTCAGACAAATGAAGCAAATATAGTTTGGTATACAGCTATGACAGGCGGAACATTGATTGCGCCAACAACGGCTTTAACCACAGGCCAGTATTTTGCGGCAATTTCAGATCCGTTGACTAGATGTGAAAGCGCTACGAGATTACCGGTTGATGTGAATGTAAACGATCCAGGAACTCCGACTTTGGTAACGCCAGGATCGCAGAACTTCTGTCTTGCAAATGCGCCGACTTTTGCAAGCGTTCAGTTCAATCAGGCAAATATAGTTTGGTATACGGCTATGACAGGCGGAACAGTAATTGCTCCAACAGCAGCTTTAACCACAGGCCAGTATTTTGCGGCAATTTCAGATCCAACAGCAGGCTGTGAAAGCGCTACAAGACTACCGGTTGATGTGAATGTAAATGATCCAGGAACTCCGACTTTGGTGACAGCAGGACCACAAAACTTCTGTAAAGAAGATCTTCCGACATTTGCAAGCGTTCAGTTCAATCAAGCAAATATAGTTTGGTACACAGCTATGACAGGCGGAACAGTAATTGCGCCAACAGCAGCTTTAACTACAGGCCAGTATTTTGCGGCAATTTCAGATCCGTTGACTAGATGTGAAAGCGCTACGAGATTACCGGTTGATGTGAATGTAACTGATCCTGCAACGCCAACAACAAATAGTACAGCACAAAATTTCTGTTCAGGAGCAAATCCAACAGTTGCC
The DNA here is from genome assembly GCF_013388355.1 of Flavobacterium sp. LPB0248. Classification (GTDB taxonomy): domain Bacteria; phylum Bacteroidota; class Bacteroidia; order Flavobacteriales; family Flavobacteriaceae; genus Flavobacterium. The sequence continues at coordinate 626,822 of NZ_CP058246.1, read as the reverse complement.
AATATCCAAGTGAATGAAAGTAATGTAGTTTGGTATACAGCACAAGTAGGAGGAACTGCTTTAGCTGCAACAGATGCTTTAACAACGACATCTTACTTTGGAGCAATTAAAGATTTAGCAACAGGATGTGAAAGCAGCGTAAGATTGCAAGTGGCTGTAACAGTTGGTAATCCAGCAAATCCAACAACAAACAATATAGCACAGACTTTCTGTTCTGTAAATGCGCCAACGATTGCAAACATTCAAGTAAATGAAAGCAATGTAACTTGGTTTACAACTGCCACAGGAGGAACAGCAATTCCTGCAGGAACAGCTCTTGCTTCTGGAGTATATTTTGGAAGTATTGTAGATGGAATAGGTTGCGAAAGTTCAACTCGTCTTCAGGTAACTGTTACCGTAGTTAATCCAAGCGCGACACCGACTACAGCTAACACAACACAAAACTTCTGTACTTTAAATTCGCCAACAGTGGCAAACATTCAAGTAAACGAAGCAAATGTTATTTGGTATAGCACAGCAACAGGAGGAACAGCAATTCCGCCAACAACAGCACTTGTTACAGGCACATATTATGGTGCAGTTTCAAGTACAATTGGTTGCGAAAATCCAGCTAGATTGGCTGTTGTAGTAAATGTAAATTCACCAAGCGTGATAACAACACCAAGAACAACACAAACTTTCTGTTTATCTGCAGTGCCAACATTGGCTAATATTTTGGTAAACGAAACAAATGTAGTTTGGTATGCATCAGCAACTGGTGGAACACCATTGGCTAATACAACTCCACTTACAGCAACTACTTATTATGCTGGAGCATTGACCAATACATTTAATGGTTGTGATAACGGACCAAGACTAGGAATTACAATTGCATTCGAAAATGATGCTGCAGTTCAAATTGCTTCAACAGATGATACTCCATGTGTATTCAAAGGAGTAACGTATTCAATTGCAAATGGTAAATCTAATTATGTATGGACTATTAACGGAGGTACAATTGTTTCAGGCGGAGGTACAAACGATGGATCTGTAACTGTTTCTTGGTCAGATATTGGTCCTGGAACTGTAACAGTGGCTTATGTTAATAATTGTGATGAGAGAACCATAAAAACTCTAAATGTTACTGTAGCAAGCTGTTCAGATCTAACGATTACTCATACGGTTGATAATCCAACTCCAAATTTTGGTGATCAGGTAACCTTTACAATAACTGTAAACAATGTAGGAGAAGGCGATTTCATCAATACGCTTGTGAGTGATTTACTTCCTAGTGGTTTACAATTGGTAAGTTCATCTGCAACATCAGGAACATACGATCCAGCAACACAGCTTTGGACAATACCAACGCTTAATGCAGGTCAGAGTGTAGTATTGACAATAGTGGCAGAAGTTTTACCAAATGGTAATTATACAAGTGTCGCAACTGTAGAAACTTCAACTCCGCTAGATGTTGATGCATCAAACAATTCAGCTTCAGTTACATTAGAACCAATTTGTTTAACTGTTTACAATGAGTTTACTCCAAATAATGATGGTAAAAACGATTTGTTCAGAATAGACTGTATTGAGTCTTATCCAAACAACGAGTTGAAAGTGTTCAACAGATACGGAGCATTAGTGTATAGTAAAGCACATTATGAAAATGATTGGAACGGAACAGCAAATGTATCCGGTGTAATTAATAGAGGAGATATGCTGCCAACAGGTACTTATTTTTATGTGATAACCATTGGAGATGGAACGGTTAAAAAAGGCTGGTTGTCTATCATGAGATAACCCACTTCTATTAATCATCTAATTAATTAAACTAAATAAGTATCGTTATGAAACTATATATAAAATCATTAGAAACATATTTCATTTTAATATGTTCTTTTATTACGGTTTGCGCTTCGGCACAGCAAGATCCCGAATATACGCAGTATATGTATAACACTATGGCGGTAAATCCAGCGTATGCTGGATCTACCGGAACCATAGAAGCAGCACTTTTATATCGTTCTCAATGGGTAGGAATGCCTGGTGCACCAGAAACACAATCTTTCTCCATTCATTCTCCACTTAGAAATGAAAAACTTGGATTGGGTTTAAGCATTGTAAATGATAAAATTGGACCTTCCAACGAACTATATCTTGATGGAAACTTTTCTTATTCATTGCCTCTTGGTTATGAAAAAAGATTGGCTTTTGGTATTAAAGCAGGAACAAGAATGTTAAACATCGATTGGTCTAAAGGAAGATATTATGATAATGATGATGTTTTGTTAAATCAGAACATTAATAATCAGATGAAATTAGCTGTTGGAGCAGGGATTTACTATTATACAGATAAATGGTATGTAGGATTTTCGATTCCGAGTTTTATTCAGAATGATTACTATGACGATGTTCGTGAATCTATTGATTATGAGCGTATGCATTACTATTTAATGGGAGGTTATGTTTTTGATTTGAATCCAAATTTGAAATTTAAACCAGCATTTTTAGTAAAAGCAGTAAGTGGTGCTCCGCTTACCGCAGATATATCGGCAAATTTCATGATTCAGGAAAAGTTTGTTATAGGAGGAGCATATCGAACAGATGATTCGATAAGCATACTGGCAGGTTTTCAAATATCACCAAGTTTCTTTCTTGGATATGCTTTTGATTACACTGTAAGCCAATTGAACAAATACAATGATGGTTCACACGAATTCATCTTGCGTTATCAATTTGTGCAAAAACAAAGTAAAATTAAATCTCCTCGATTCTTCTAAAAATAAAACTTATGAGAAAACTATATATCCTATGTTTAATTTTGAGCGTTACGTTTAGTTTCGCTCAAAAAACTAATTTGAAGAAAGCTGATGCTCTATTTAGAAGCTTTTCTTATTTGGATGCTTCCAAAGCTTATGAAGAATGTTTACAAAACATAAAAGATCCATCAGCGCAGACTTTGAAGAATGCGGCAGATTCCTACTATTTTATTTCCGATTCTAGAAATGCACTTAAATGGTACAGAAAATTATATGAAGTGCAAGGAAATAATCTTACTGATATTTACTACTTGCGTTACATCCAATCTATGAAAGCAGTTATGGATTATGACGAAGCAGATAAAATGACAAAAGAATATTTAGATAAAAAAGGTGATAAGACAGAGATTAACCGATATGTTGCCCAAAAGAAATATATGGACAGCGTAGCAAAGGCAAAACCTCTATATACCATTAAAAATTTAGATATTAATACCAGTAAATCAGATTTTGGAGCTACATTTTTTAAAGACAATGTGGTATTTACATCAGCTCGCGATACCACAAAGTTCAGCGAGAAATTGTATTCTTGGAACAATCAGCCTTTTCTTAATTTGTATATCGCAGAAAGAAATCCAGCTGATGGAAGTTTATTCAACGAAACAGTCTTCCTTCCAAATATAATGACCAAGTATCATGAAGCTACGGCAAGTTTTGATAGTCAGGGAAAAACGATTTATTATTCAACCAATATTGTAAAGAAAAACAAATTGGTAGTAGACGAGGCGAGAGTTAATAATTTTCAGATTGTTAAAGGATCGATCGTAAATAATAAATTAGAAAATCCAGAAAAAGTATTTTTTGATAGTGACGATTACTCCGTAGGGCATCCTGCATTAAGCGAAGACGGACGATTACTTTTCTTTGCTTCAGATATGCCTGGAGGACAAGGAGAAACCGATCTTTATATGGTGAAAATTGCGGCGGATGGGACTATGAGTTCGCCTCAGAATTTAGGGCCAAATATCAATACAATTGGCAACGAAGTTTTTCCATTCTTCCAAAACGGAGTCTTGTATTTTTCTTCTGACGGACATTATGGTTGGGGAGATCTAGATGTTTACGAAAGTAAGCTTCAAGCAGACGGAACTTTTTCTGTGCCAAAAAACCTTGGAGCGCCAATCAACAGTAACAAAGATGATTTTTCTTTTATAATTGACAAAACAGATAGTTATGGCTATTTTTCTTCAAATCGAGCAGGAGGAAAAGGCGATGACGATATCTATTCTTTTGTAAAAGGAAAGCCAATTTGTAATCAAAGTATTTCTGGAATGGCTATCGATCATAAAACCAAAAAGCCTTTGACTGATGTTACCATAATGGCTTATAATTCTTTTAGCGAAATTTTAGGCGAAACCAAAACAAACTTTGATGGTAAATATGCAATCGAAGTTCCTTGTAACAAAGTAGTCAAAATGATTGCTGCTAAACCAAATTATAGCAGCGATGACAAAACTGTAGAAACCACCAATCAAAATGGTGGCGAAATAAAAGATGTGAATTTTGAATTGAGCAATTATGACGATTTGGTTGTGAAAAAACAAGGAGTTGAAAAAGTAGATGTAAATCCAATTTATTTTGACTATAACAAATATGATATTACACCAAGAGCAGTAGAAGAATTGACTAAGGTTGTATTTGTAATGCAGAAATTTCCAAACATTAGAATCAAAATTGAATCTCATACAGATTCGCGCGGAAAAGATGCGTACAATTTGAAACTTTCAGACAATAGAGCAAAATCAACAAGAGATTACCTCCTTTCGCAAGGTATAGATCCTTCTAGAATCGAAAGTGCCATTGGATATGGAGAAACTCGATTAGTCAATAGATGTAAAAATGGTGTAAAATGTTCTGAAGAGGAGCATGCTCAAAATAGACGTTCAGACTTTATCATTATTCAAAAATAATTTTATATTTTCGCTGTAAGATATTGATTTTCAGTTAAAAAATATAAAAAGTCGAAACCATTTGGAAGTTGGTTTTTTTAATTCTTTTTTAAGAATAATGGACAAGGAGAGAATCAGGCTGCATGAATTTGCAGTCTGATTTTTGATTTTTTAAAACTTTTATTTTTTCTGCATTTGAACAAAAATAAATTCTAATTTTGATATTCAGTTTTTCATCACAATAATCTGCAATATTTTACTATTTATGAGCATTCAAGAGACCATTCAAACATTACGAAATGAACTTAATCAGCACAACTATAATTATTATGTGCTAGACAATGCCACGATTTCAGATTACGATTTTGACATTAAGCTGAAAGAGCTTCAGGATTTAGAAAATAAACATCCAGAATTTTTTGATGAAAACTCGCCAACACAAAGAGTAGGTGGAGCTGTAACCAAAAATTTTAAAACAGTTGCACATCAATACAGAATGTATTCTTTAGATAATTCTTATTCTAAAGAAGATCTTTTAGACTGGGAAAACCGTATTCAGAAAGTTTTAGGCAATGTTAGTTTGCAGTATACTTGTGAATTAAAATATGATGGAGCTTCAATAAGCATTACATACGAAAACGGAAAATTAGTTCAGGCATTAACCCGCGGAGATGGTTTTCAGGGAGATGAGGTAACAACCAATATTAAAACGATAAAATCAGTTCCTTTGCATTTAAAAGGAAATTATCCAGATAAGTTTGATATTCGAGGAGAAATTATTCTTCCATTTGCTGGTTTTGAAAAAATGAACCAGGAATTAATCGAAATTGGAGAAACTCCATATTCAAATCCAAGAAATACGGCTTCAGGAAGTTTAAAATTGCAAGATAGTGCTGAGGTTGCTAAGCGTCCGCTTGAGTGTTTGCTTTATTTCGTAACAGGAAACAACCTGCCTTTTAAAACGCAATTTGAAGGATTAGAACTAGCTAGAAGCTGGGGCTTTAAAGTGCCAAAAGAGGCAAAATTAGTCAATAGCATGCAAGAAGTTTTTGACTTCATTGACTATTGGGATGTTCACCGTCATAATCTTCCATACGAAACAGATGGTGTGGTTATTAAAGTAAATAGCATTCAGCATCAGGAAGAATTAGGCTATACTGCAAAATCTCCACGCTGGGCAATTGCTTACAAATTCAAATCAGAACAGGTTTCAACCAAATTAAAATCAATTTCGTATCAAGTTGGAAGAACCGGAGCTATAACGCCAGTTGCCAATTTAGAACCTGTGCAGCTTGCAGGAACTATTGTAAAAAGAGCTTCTCTTCACAATGCCGATCAGATTGAAAAATTAGATATCAGAATAAATGATACTGTTTTTGTTGAAAAAGGAGGAGAGATTATACCAAAAATCATAGCAGTTGATTTAGATAAACGCCCAGAAGATTCAGAAAAAACACACTATATTACGCATTGTCCTGAATGCCAAACGGAATTGATTAGAAACGAAGGAGAAGCGAATCATTATTGTCCTAATTTCTACGGATGTCCTCCGCAGATTATTGGAAGAATCCAGCATTACATTTCAAGAAAAGCAATGGATATCGAAGGACTTGGAGGAGAAACTGTTGCTTTGTTGTTTAAAAATGGTTTAGTGCACAATTATGCAGATTTATATGAGTTGAAAGTAGAAGACATTCTGCATTTAGAAAGAATGGCTCAGAAATCGGCAGAAAACTTGGTAAATGGAGTTCAGAAATCAAAAGAAATTCCGTTTGAAAGTGTTTTGTTTGCACTTGGAATTCGTTTTGTTGGAGAAACTGTGGCTAAAAAACTAGCAAAACATTATAAAAATATCGATGCTTTGAGTCAGGCTTCGTTGATGGATTTGGTTTTAGTTGATGAAATTGGAGAAAGAATTGCTAAAAGTGTTATCGAATTCTTTGAAAATGAAGAGAACAAAAAAATTATTGAACGTTTAAAAAGTTATGGAATTCAATTTGAAATTGAAGAAAAAGTAAACCCAAATGCTACTGATAAATTTGTTGGAAAAACTTTTGTGGTTTCTGGCGTTTTTAGTCAATTTTCTAGAGACGAACTAAAGAAAGCCATCGAAGATAACGGAGGAAAAGTAGGAAGCTCAATTTCTGCAAAAACAGATTTTGTAGTGGCGGGAGATAATATGGGACCAGCAAAACTGGAAAAAGCAACAAAATTAAATATCACCATATTGTCTGAAGAAGATTTTATAAACAAATTGAATGAAGCCTAATAAACCATCATTAATTTTGTTCTTCCTGGCATTGTTCTGTACCATCATTTTTGATTGGACAGGACAAGATTTTTTTGCGACATATGCAAAAGCAATTGTTCTTCCTGCGATTTTTATTTATTATCTAATCAGCAGTGAGTTCGAAATAAAAAAAACAGAAGGTTTAATTTTTTTCTTCTGTTTTGTTGGCCAGGTGTATGACTTGATGGATATTGAAAGCTCTGAAATAGGTGGAGTACTGAGTTTTCTGATTGTTTATATTTTAATTGTGACCATATTTATTCGGGAACACGAAAGAATAAAATTAACCAAACGGGATATTCTGCCCATTTCTATCGTAGTTGTTTTTATTGTCTACTTGTTAATCTCTGTTTTAAGCCTGCAGCTTGACAGCATGAGAAAATTTATTACGCTTTATACTGTATACGGAATTGTTTTGAGCGTGCTGAGTTATTTCTGTTTTGTTAGTTACATTACAAAAGGAACACACATGGCTTTGATGATGTCGCTAATGGCAATAAGCTATATCTTCTCTGATATCTTTTATATTTTTAATGAGTATTTCTCATACTCGGTTGTTTTAGTCCTAATACGAGATACAACTCAAATTCTAGCTTATTTCTTTATGGTAGAGTACTTTTTAGAAAAAGCTAGAATTCAAAGAAAGACTATACAACAATAGTTGCGCTTTGGTTTGTATGAGCTTTGTCTTTATCAAAATAGAAATCGATACGGCCTAAATTAATTCCGTAGCATCCTACTTGATTTACCAGTACATCTTTTCCTGCCTTATTCTTTACGATTGTAGGTTTGTCTAAGAAAGTATGTGTGTGGCCTCCAATGATAAGATCAATATCCTGAGTTTGTGCAGCAAATGTCAAATCACTTATTTTACTTGGCTCGTCTTTATATTTGTAACCTAAATGCGAAAGACAAATTACCAAATCACATTTTTGTTCTTGTTTTAAAAGTTTTGTCATATCCTGAGCAACTTCAACAGGATTGTTGTAAACGGTTTCCAGGTATAATTTTTTATCTACTAAGCCTTGAAGTTCAATTCCAACACCAAAAACACCAACTTTAATTCCATTCTTATTAAAGATTTTGTACGGTTTAACATGTCCGTCCATAACCGTGTTTTTAAAATCGTAGTTAGAGTTGATAAAGTCAAAAGTTGCATGCGGAAGCTGAGCGTATAATCCGTCAAGACCATTGTCAAAATCATGATTTCCAATTGTTGAAGCATCATATTTCATCATGCTCATCAATTTAAATTCCAATTCACCTCCATAATAATTAAAATAAGGCGTTCCTTGAAAAATATCTCCAGCATCCAATAAAAGAACATTTGGGTTCTCTTTACGGATAGCTTCAATTAATGTTGCACGGCGAGAAACGCCTCCTTTATTAGGATTACGCGGATCATCAGCAGGAAAAGGATCAATGTGGCTATGCACATCATTAGTATGTAGAATTGTTAGATGCTTAATATCGTTACTTTCAAAACTGCTCAAAGACAATCCTAAACTTAATAGGGCAGTACTCGCTGCTGTTTTTTCGATAAACTCTCTTCTTTTCATTTTATATATTTTTTGCAGAAATGCTATACTTGTTTTTTTGTAATTTTTATTCTTCGGTAATTCTGATATTTTTAGGAGCAACAACTGTGTCTACTTCTTTAAAATAATCAATCAGTACATCTCTTAATTTGTAATTTAAATCAAACTTTTGAGTACTTTTTGCAAAGAAAGTCATACTGTCTCCTCCATTTGCCAAATAATCGTTTGTAGCAACATAATACGTTTTGTTTAAATCAAGAGGTTTGCCTTGCACCATGATATCTTTTGCTTTATTATCTTTTGTGATAGTAAAAGTCATTCCAGACAATGGCTGAGGTTTTTTCTCCTTAATAATGTAAGCCGCAATTTCTAAGATCTGATCACCTTTTAAAGCTAAAACAACCAAACTGTTTTCAAAAGGCATAATTTCAAAAGCCGTTCTTGTTGTAACATTTCCTTTTGGCAAAATAGCACGGATACCACCATGATTTAAAAGACATATATCTATGTTTTTCTTTTCACGAGCGTTAAAAACAATGTTTCCTCTCTGCACGCAAACATCTGCCATTAAGCTTCCAATGCCAGTTTGCCACTTTCCAGTGCTTTTGTCAAGAGTTTCGGGGCAATAAGCCAATACATTATCTAAATCCTTATTAATGTGATCACGATAAGGTTTAATAAAATTTTCAATTTCAGGAGTTTCCCCAGTCTTTTCGGTAACAGGAAGTTGTTTTCCTTCAATTTTAGATAAATTGTAGTTTTTCGTACTACAAGAAGAGATTGAAAAAAGTGTTAAGAATATAACAAAAAGTTTTAAAAATCCGTTATACTTTTTTAGTTTTACCATTTTAAATGCAACTTAAATAATTAATTTTGTAATCTAGTAAAAGTACTATGTTTTTAAATTATATAAAGGAATTTTTTGTAAAAAAATCATTAAATGTTAATTTAAATAATGAAAAAAGCGGAGTATTAGCTAAAAACGTTCAAACAATTGGTTTATTGATAGATGAGAGCACTTTTGAAAATTCAGAAGCATTAATTAAGGAGTTAACACTCCACGGAATTGCTTTAGAAAATATAAAAGTTCTTGCCTACAGAGAAAAATTTAAGGAAAAAGAAACCTATTTTCGTCCAACTTTTGGTAAAAAACACATCAATTGGAAAGGTGAAGTTATAGAAGGATATCTGAATGAATTTGTAAATTCAGAATTTGATCTTTTACTAAGTTATTACGATGTTGAAAATGTCTTTTTAATGTTTATCACAAACAAATCAAAAGCTAAATTTAAAATCGGATTTTCTGCTGTAGATCAAAATTTAAATCGTTTGATGATTAATACAGAATTAGGGAACTATAAACTATTCATTTCAGAATTGTTTAGGTATTTGAAAAATATAAAATAAATTATAATAATTAATATGCAATCATTGATAGGTACTGGTGTTGCACTTGTGACGCCATTTAAAAAAGATTTTTCAGTTGACATTGAAGCTTTACAGAGAGTTGTAAACTTTTCTATAGATGGTGGAGTGGAGTATCTTGTTGTAATGGGAACAACAGCAGAAAATGCAACCCTTACAGCAGAAGAGAAAGAATTGGTTATAAAGACTGTAATCGATGTGAATAAAGGAAGATTGCCTCTAGTTTTAGGAGTTGGAGGTAATAATACTATGCAGATTGTAGAAGAGTTGAAAACAAGAGATTTTTCTGCTTTTGAAGCGATATTGTCTGTTTCACCTTATTATAATAAACCAACTCAGGAAGGAATTTATCAGCACTTTAAAGCAATTGCTGAAGCTTCTCCAATTCCAGTAATCCTATATAACGTTCCAGGAAGAACGGCAAGTAATATGCTTCCTTCAACAGTGGTGCGTTTGGCTAATGATTTTAAAAATGTCGTAGCTATTAAAGAAGCTGCTGGAGATATGGCTCAGGCTATGCAGATTATTAAAAATGCTCCAAAAGATTTCTTAGTGATTTCTGGAGACGATATGCTGGCATTGCCGATCGTTTTAGCGGGAGGAGCTGGCGTTATTTCTGTAATTGGACAAGGTTTTCCTAAAGAATTTTCAGAAATGATTCGTTTAGGATTGAATAAAAAAGCAACCGACGCTTACAAAACACATTACTTTTTGTCAGACAGTATTGATATGATTTTTGAGCAAGGAAATCCAGCTGGAATCAAACAAATCTTCCAAGCCCTTGGAATTGCTGAGAATACTGTTCGTCTACCATTGGTTTCTGTTGATGAATCTCTTGCAACAAGACTAAATGACTTTGTAAAAAACAGCATTAAATAATTGTTAAAGTGTTAGTATTTTAAGATACTAAAAAATTATTTTGCAGTAGCTAAATTAATAACTAAATTTGCCACCGAAACTTCGGTGCGATTTCACTTTGGCATAATTAATTGTCTGAGATTGTAATAACAGTAAGAAAATGAAAAAAATACTATCGCTATTAATTGTTGTAACTCTTTTTTATTCTTGTGGAGAATATCAAAAAGCATTGAAAAATGAAGATGTTGCAGCAAAATTTGAAATGGCAACAAAAATGTATGATGCCGGTAAATACACAAAAGCGATTCGTCTTTTTGAGCAATTAGCAACTTCTTACCGAGGAAAACCTCAGGCAGAAAAGTTGTTTTACATGTTTTCGCAATCGTATTATAAAACAAAACAATACTATTTGGCAGGCTATCAGTTCGAAGCGTTTGTTTCAGGTTATCCGCGAAGTGAAAAAGTGCAGGAAGCTGCTTTCTTAGGAGCTTATAGCTATTCTAAGTTGTCGCCGGTTTACAGTTTAGACCAAGCAGATACTGTAAAAGCATTAGAAAAATTGCAAGCTTTTATTGATAATTATCCAAACTCAGAATACATCCCTCAGGCAAATGAGGCTGTACAAAAGCTAAATGGTAAATTAGAGAAAAAAGCATACGAAAATGCTAAAGGATATAATACCATTTCAGATTATAAATCGGCATTAATTGCTTTTGATAATTTTATCGCTGATTTTCCTGGAACACCTTTAAAAGAAGATGCATTGTTTTATAAATATGATTCAGCATATCAATTGGCAATTAACAGTATTCCTTCAAAAATGGAAGAACGTTTACATGTTGCACAAGCAGCTTATGCGAATTTGATGAAATTTAAAAGCGATACAAAGTATAAAGAAAAGGCAGACCAGATGAATGCCAGAGTTGAAACAGATTTACAAAAATTTACTAAATAAAATAAAGTCATGGATTTAAAAAAGACGAATGCTCCTGTAAACACAATAACTTACAATAAAACAGTTATTGAAGAGCCAACAGGAAATGTGTATGAGGCAATTACCATTATGGCTAAAAGAGCAAATCAAATTAATTCAGAAATTAAAAAAGAATTGACTGAAAAATTAGAAGAATTTGCTACTTACAATGATAGTCTAGAGGAAGTTTTTGAAAATAAAGAACAAATTGAAGTTTCTAAATTTTACGAAAAATTACCAAAACCACACGCTTTAGCTGTTCAAGAATGGTTAGACGGTAAAACTTACCACAGAAGTTCAAACAAATAATAGTACAATGTCAGTTTTAAACGGGAAAAAGATTTTACTGGGTGTTTCCGGTGGAATTGCAGCCTATAAAACAGCTACTTTAGTACGACTTTTTATAAAAGCAGGTGCACATGTCCAAGTGATCATGACACCTGCTTCTAAGGATTTTGTAACCCCACTTACATTATCAACCTTATCAAAAAATCCAGTACATTCAAGTTTCTTTAATCAAGATGATGAAGATCAAGTTTGGAACAATCACGTTGAATTAGGACTTTGGGCCGATTTAATGTTGGTTGCGCCTGCTACTGCCAATACTTTATCTAAAATGGCAACAGGAAACTGTGATAATCTTCTAATTGCGGCATATTTATCAGCAAAATGTCCAGTCTATTTTGCGCCTGCAATGGACTTGGATATGTATAGACATCCTTCGACTTTATCGAGTTTTGCTGCGTTAAAGCAGTATGGAAATATTATGATTCCTGCTGAAAGCGGAGAATTGGCAAGTGGTTTGTCGGGAGAAGGCCGAATGGCTGAACCTGAAAATATCGTTGCTTTTTTAGAAGCCGATTTGGAGAGCAAACTGCCTTTAAAAGGAAAAAAAATACTTGTTACGGCCGGCCCGACATACGAAGCTATAGATCCCGTGCGTTTTATTGGAAATCATTCTTCTGGAAAAATGGGGTTTGATATTGCTAATGAAGCGGCAAACTTAGGAGCAGAAGTGTTTTTAATTGCAGGTCCGACTCATTTTAAGGCTAAAAATAGTTTGATAAAAGTGGTTGATGTTGTTTCGGCTCAAGAAATGTACGATGCCTGTCATCTGTATTTTAATGAAGTTGATGCAGCAATCGCAGCTGCAGCTGTAGCAGATTATAGACCTAAATTTGTCGCAGATCAAAAGATTAAGAAAAATACTGAAGAGTTTTCGATCGAATTGGAAAAGACAAAAGATATATTGTCTTCTTTGGGGGCTATCAAAAAAAATCAGTTTTTAATTGGTTTTGCATTAGAGACTGAAAATGAAATTGAAAATGCTAAGTTGAAAATTCAGAAAAAAAACTTAGATTTGATTGTTTTAAATTCCTTACAAGATAAAGGTGCCGGTTTTAAAAAAGATACCAATAAAGTAACTTTTATTGATAAAAATTTTGAAATAGAACCAATGGAATTGAAATCAAAAGAATCTGTAGCGGCTGATATTTTGAATAAAGTTATTCTGCATTTTTCAAAATCATAAATTTAGAATATACGCCGAAAACATAAATTGGAAACGATTTGTGTTTTATAAAATTAAATATCTAGACGATTATGAATAAAATAGTTACTCTATTAGTATTTTTAAGCTTTGGTTTTGTACAAGCTCAACAGCTAAATTGTACAGTAACTATTAATACAGAACGGCTAACAAATCCAAATAATCAGGTTTTTAAAACGCTTCAAACTTCTTTGTCTGAATTTGTAAATAAAACAGACTGGACGGGATCTGTTTTAAAACAAAACGAAAGAATAAACTGTTCGATGTATATTACTTTATCATCAAATAGTTCAGATCAGTTTACAGGAACAATCCAAGTTCAGTCTTCCAGATTGATTTTTAATTCTACTTATTCTTCTCCCGTTTTAAATTACAACGATAAAGATTTTAACTTCAGATATACAGAATACGAGCCATTGTTGTTTAACCCAAATACTTACGACTCAAATTTAGTTTCTGTTGTGTCTTTTTACTGTTATATGATTTTAGGTATGGACGCCGATACTTTTCAAATGGGCGCAGGAAATCCATATCTTCAAACGGCTCAAAATATTGCAAATGTTGCGCAGCAAGGTGGTTTTAAAGGTTGGAATCAATCTGATGGACTTCAAAATCGGTATTATTTGATTAATGATATGATTGCGCCAACTTATAGCGATTTACGTCAGACAACTTATGCTTATCATACAGGATTGGATGCCATGACCATGGATCAGAAAGCAGCAAAAGAGAAAATAAAAAATGCTTTGCTGTTAATTGGAAAATTAAATTCGGTGAAGCCAAATGCTTTTATTACCCGAGTTTTCTTTGATGCAAAATCAGACGAAATTGTCTCTATTTTTTCTGGCGGACCAAGTATTCCAATTACAGATTTAACAGATGTCTTAAATAAGGTTTCTCCATTAAACTCTACTAAATGGTCACAGATTAAATATTAATCTCGTTTTTATAATCCACTTAAAACTCTTTAACTCTCATTTTTACAAAATTGCCCTATGATTACATCGCTGTCAATTAAAAATTATGCTCTTATTGAAAAACTAGCCATTGATTTTTCTAAAGGTTTTTCTATAATTACAGGTGAGACAGGTGCAGGAAAGTCAATCATTTTAGGAGCTATTGGTCTTGTTCTAGGCAAAAGGGCCGACCTTACTTCGCTAAAAAATAAAGAAGAAAAATGCGTTATTGAAGCACAGTTTGAAATTGGAAAGTATAATCTGAAAGACTTTTTTGAAGCCAATGATTTAGATTATGAAGACGAAACGATTATTAGACGTGAAATTTTACCTTCTGGTAAATCTCGTGCTTTTATAAATGACAGTCCTGTAAATCTTCAGGAATTGCAAGATTTAAGCTTGTACTTAATTGATATTCATTCGCAGCAACAAACACAAGAATTGTCAGATGAAAATGTGCAATTTAAAATTATTGATGCTATTGCTAATAATGCAGAAATAATTGCTGAATATCAAAAAAAATTAAAATCTTATAAAGCAGATAAAGCGAAGTTAAATGCGTTGCTTAAAAAGCAGAGTGATGCAGGTAAGGAGCAGGAATATCATACATTTTTGCTGAATGAATTAGTTTCGGCGCAATTAAAATCTGGTGAACAAGAAGAATTAGAAGAGGACTACGAAAAACTGAATAATGTTGAGATTATTAAAGAATCTCTAGATAAATCATTGTCAATTGCAAATGAAGAGCAGTTTGGTGTTTTTCATAATTTGAATGAAATTAAAAATGCATTACAAAAAGTTGCTCCGTTTTCATCAGAATATCAAAATTTATTCGAGAGAATTACAAGCTTAACGATAGAATTTGATGACGTTTCTAAAGAATTGCAGAATTGCTCTGAAAAATTGTTAAATGATCCAGTGCAGTTGGAACTTATAAATCAAAAATTACAATTGATTTATAATTTACAGAAAAAGCACCAGGCAAGCTCTGTAGATGAACTTCTTCAGATTCAATCAGATTTGGGTAATTCTTTATTAGAGTTGGATAATATGGATGAGGAAATTGCTTCTTTGTCTAATATTATAGAAGAAAAAGCAACTGAGTTGGATAATTTCGCATCAAAAATCCATGAAAATAGAGTAAAAGCAATTCCGAGATTATCAGAACAGTTAGTTTCAATTTTAGAAACATTAGGAATGCCAAATGCTCGTTTTAATATGGAATTATTGCCTTCGGAAACGTATTTTCAAAACGGAAAAGACGAATTACAATTCTTATTTTCTGCAAATAAAGGAACCGATTTTGGCCTACTGAAAAAAGTAGCCTCGGGAGGAGAGATGTCTCGTATTATGCTTGCTGTAAAAGCAATTTTGGCTAAATACTCTAAATTGCCAACATTAATTTTTGACGAAATTGATACAGGCGTTTCGGGGGAAATTGCAATTAGAATGGGAGAGATCATGAAAGAAATGAGTAATACAATGCAGATTTTTGCCATAACACATTTACCTCAAATTGCGGCAAAAGGAGATTCTCATTTTAAAGTTTCTAAATCTACAATTGGAGACGATACGCAGTCTGAATTAAAACTTTTATCTCATAACGAAAGAGTTACAGAAATAGCCCAAATGTTGTCAGGTGCAAACATCTCTGATTCGGCATTAAATCATGCAAAAGAATTATTAAATTAAATAATTAAATTATATTTGCCACTAACCAAATTAGTATAAACAGGAGGAAATATGATTAAAAAAATACATGTTTTATTTTTTCTTTGCCTATTTGTTAGCAAGATTAGCGCGCAAGATCAGATTGCAAATGAAGTAGCTGGGGCTAATAATGGGGAAACCAAATCCTAT
The DNA here is from genome assembly GCF_013388355.1 of Flavobacterium sp. LPB0248. Classification (GTDB taxonomy): domain Bacteria; phylum Bacteroidota; class Bacteroidia; order Flavobacteriales; family Flavobacteriaceae; genus Flavobacterium. Next base: position 610,689 of record NZ_CP058246.1, on the reverse strand, counting down.
ATAGCAAAAGATTTTCCAGAAGGCGTTTACAGAACCTATGAAGATTTTATAGAAAAAAACGCAATCAACATGGGAGATGGGATAATAAGAAAAACGGTAGTGGGTTACAAAACTCTTGATAGAACATTTCTTGCGGATCAAGTCTTTTTTGCTTGGACAAGAAATGATGCGAAAATCACTGATTTTTTTGCTGTTAGCTATAATGGCAGTCTTTACATACAGCAAAGATATTTTCATAAATTTTCTGTAAAAGAAGATAAAAATCAAGATGGAGATAATCCGAATTCTTATCATAGAGTTATGAACGATGGAAAGTTTTTCTATCTAGAAGGGTTGTTTGCAAATTCTTGGTCAAAAGCGTTTGCTTATGGTAGTGGAGGAGCAGTTGGAGGAACAATAGGAGCAAACTTGAATAGGTTAAAAGGTGTTGTTTTTGATGTGGATAAAAAAGAAACTAATTTTATTAGAAATTGCGAAGATTTGAATCTTTTAATCGAGAAATACAACGGCAATAAAATTGAATGTAAAGAAAAAGATGTTGATATTTTGACAGTACGTGAAAACATTCAAAAAATTATAAAATAGTTTTAGAAGCTCTTTTGAAAAAAAACAAATTAAAATAGAAAAATAAAGAATATGATTATAGAACCTAGAATGAGAGGATTTATTTGTTTGACTGCCCATCCAACGGGAGCTGAACAAAATGTAAAAAATCAAATCGAGTACGTAAAATCTAAAGGAGAAATCGCTGGTGCTAAAAAAGTTTTAGTTATTGGTGCTTCTACAGGTTTTGGATTAGCTTCAAGAATTACTAGTGCTTTTGGTTCTGGTGCATCTACAATTGGTGTATTTTTTGAAAAACCACCAGTTGAAGGAAAAACAGCTTCTCCAGGATGGTATAATTCTGCAGCATTTGAAAAAGAGGCTCATAAAGCAGGTTTATATGCAAAAAGTATCAATGGAGATGCATTTTCAAACGAAATTAAAAGAGAAACTCTTGATTTAATCAAAGCAGATTTAGGACAAGTAGATCTTATAATTTATAGTTTAGCTTCTCCAGTAAGAACTAATCCAAATACAGGTGTTACACACCGTTCAGTTTTAAAACCGATCGGACAAACATTTACAAATAAAACAGTTGATTTTCACACAGGAAAAGTTTCAGATGTTTCAATCGCTCCAGCAAATGAGGAAGATATTGAAAATACTGTTGCTGTTATGGGGGGAGAAGACTGGGCAATGTGGATTGATGCTTTGAAAGCTGAAAATTTATTAGCTGAAGGTGCTACAACAGTTGCTTATTCTTATATCGGACCATCATTAACAGAAGCGGTTTACCGTAAAGGAACTATCGGTCGTGCAAAAGATCATTTAGAAGCTACAGCGTTTACTATTTCAGATTCTTTAGAATCTATAGGAGGAAAAGCTTATGTTTCTGTAAATAAAGCTTTAGTTACTCAAGCAAGTTCTGCAATTCCAGTAATTCCTCTATATATTTCTCTTTTATATAAAATTATGAAAGAAGAAGGAATTCATGAAGGTTGTATTGAGCAAATCCAGCGTTTATTCCAAGACAGATTATACAATGGTTCTGAAGTTCCTGTTGATGAAAAAGGAAGAATCAGAATTGATGATTGGGAAATGCGTGAAGATGTTCAGGAAAAAGTGGCTAAATTGTGGTTAGAAGCTACAACAGAAACATTGCCTGAAATTGGAGATTTAGCAGGATATAGAAGTGATTTCTTAAATTTATTCGGATTTGAAGTGCCTGGTGTTGATTACAACGCAGATACAAACGAAGTTGTTGAGATTGAAAGTATCAAATAACATATTTTACTACTAGTAAACGAAAAACCATCAGCCAAAAGTTGATGGTTTTTTTGTGAATATACCATATCTTTGTTAAAATTTTGAAACAATAAAAATATACCCTTTAATAACGCGCATTCTGCTATGATTTTTTCTTTAATTATACCCGTGTATAATCGTCCAGATGAAGTTGATGAGCTTTTAGAAAGTCTCTCAAAATCTGATTATAATGAAGCTTTTGAAATTGTTCTTGTCGAAGATGGATCTTCAATTCCATGTCGAGATGTGGTGATGAATTATCAAGGAAAATTAAATATATCATATTACTTCAAAGAGAATTCTGGTCCAGGCGATTCTAGAAATTTCGGGATGCAGAGAGCCAGAGGTGATTATTTTATCATTTTTGATTCAGATTGTATTATTCCTTCACAATATTTGACAGAAGTCCGTAAAGAATTAGATGCAAATTATGTGGATTGTTTTGGAGGGCCAGATAAAGCGCTCGATAGTTTTTCTGATATTCAAAAAGCTATCAATTTTGCTATGACTTCATTTCTCACAACAGGAGGAATTAGAGGCGGCTCTGAGAAAATTAACAAGTTTCAGCCTCGCAGCTTTAACATGGGAATTTCTAAGAAAGCTTTTGAAGCTTCAAAAGGTTTTGGGAATATTCACCCAGGAGAAGATCCGGATTTATCTATTCGTTTATGGAATCTCGGATTTGAAACTAGGCTGTTTAAAGAGGCTTACGTATACCATAAAAGAAGAATTGACTGGGAAAAATTCTCCATTCAGGTTAATAAATTTGGTATTGCAAGGCCAATTTTAAACAGTTGGTATCCAGAACATAATAAGCTTACTTTTTTCTTTCCGACCCTTTTTATACTAGGATTATTATTAGCTTTTTTATTGTTAATTTTCAATATCGATATTTTATTACAATTATATTTCGTATATTTCGTTATAATTTTTCTTACAGCTAGTATTCAAAACAAAAGCATTAAAATTGGGTATCTATCTGTAATAGCTGTGTGGAAACAATTTTATGGTTACGGAACTGGATTTTTAAAGTCATATGTAAAAGTGATTTTACTAAAGAAGAAACCGCAGGAAGCTTTTCCACGTATGTTTTTTAAATTATAGGAATGACAAAAGTTATTGGTCTTACAGGAGGAATTGGCAGCGGTAAAACCACTGTAGCAAACTATTTTGAAGAAATGGGCGTTCCTGTTTATATTGCTGATGACGGTGCAAAAAGAGTAATGCAGTCAAAAAATATCCTTGAAGAAGTAAAATCTACTTTTGGTGGCAACATTTTTGATGGTGAAGTTTTAAATCGTGCCAAATTAGCACAGGTTGTTTTTAATGATAAAGAACAATTGGCAAAATTAAATGCTATTGTTCATCCAGCTGTAAAACTGGATTTTGAAGCTTGGTTGAAAAAGCATGAAGATTATGATTATGTGATTTATGAAGCGGCTATTCTATTTGAAAGTGGCCGTTACAAAGAATGCGACGTAATTATAACCGTTACAGCTCCAGAAGAGATGAGAATTGAACGAGTTATAAAACGAGATAAAACCACGAGAGAACAAGTTTTAAGTAGAATGAAAATGCAGTGGAATGATGAAAAACGAATTTCTAAGAGCAATTTCGTGATTAATAACAATAATCTTAAAAAAGCTAAAGAAGAAGTTGTTAAAATTCTTAAAATTTTAAATATAAAACAAAAACAGTCTTAAATGTTAATATTTGGTTAATGTATTATTTAGTATATTGTTAAAATATTAATTTTGTTTCGATGAATAAATTATTTTTTAGAATACTTGTTTTATTGATGAGTCTGTCCTTAATAGGGATAATTCTGGTACAAGTGTTTTGGTTCAATTCTTCGTTCAAAAATAATGAAGAGCAGTTTAAATACCACGTTACTCAAGTAATTGGAAATGTTGCAGATAAGCTGGAGCAACAAGAAGAGTACAGTTTCTACGACAAATACAACCGTATTAAAGACAGTACGGGTAAAATTCCAAAAAAAGAAGATTTATTACAAGTATTTTACGTTCAGAGAAATACTAAAACGAATAAAACAATTGTTTATTCCAATACATTGACTTCTGAAGATTATGATATTAATGGATCGGTTTTTAACAAAAAATTCAGCAGTGAACGTTTTAAAAACTTTAGTTCAAGAAGAGTAACTGAAGTTTATAATAATAACAATGGAATTGATAATAATAGCTTAGGGCAAAGTATTATTCCTGACCTTAAAATTGAAAAATCAGGAAGTTTAGATATATTAAATAAAGTTCAGCAGCAAATTCAATATAAAGACATTGCTTCTTTGACTCCAATTGAAGGTAGGATAACAAAAGAAAAGCTTAATAAATTATTGAAGAAAGAGCTTGAAGAATATGGTGTAAAGACCAAATTTGAATTCGGGATATACAGCGGCGGCAATCCGACTAAGATAAAATCTGACGGATTTCATTATGATAAAGAAGCCACTTATAGTATTCCAATCTATACAGATAATGAAGGAAATAGTAAATATGAACTTTCAGTTACATTTCCTCATAAAAAGAAGTTCTTATTATCCGAATTACTAAGTATTACTATTTTATCGATAGTTTTTACATTAATTATAATTGTAGCATACACGAGTGCATTAAATCAGTTATTGCGTCAGAAACATATTTCTGAAATCAAGACAGACTTCATTAATAATATGACGCATGAGTTTAAGACTCCGATCGCTACAATAAATCTAGCTTTAGATGCTATTAGAAGTCCTAAGGTTATTGAAGATAAAGAAAAAGTTTATCGTTATCTTCAAATGATTAGGGATGAAAACAAAAGAATGCACGCTCAGGTAGAAAATGTATTGCGTATTTCTAAACTCGAAAAAAGGGAGCTTGATATTACAAAAGAGCCTACAGTAGTTACAGATATAATAGATGATGCAATTGAGCATGTTAATCTAATTTTAGAAGACAGACAAGGAACTGTCGAAAAACATTACAATGCAGCCAGAACAACGGTTCTAATTAACGAAGTTCATTTTACAAACGTATTGGTTAATATTTTAGAAAATGCAATAAAATATTCTCCTGATACACCAAAGATTGAAATTTTTACAGAAAATGTAAAAGACATGATTCTGATAAAAGTAAAAGATCATGGTCTAGGAATGAGTAAGATAGCTCAAAAACGAGTTTTTGAGAAGTTTTATAGAGAACATACCGGAGATCTTCACAATGTAAAAGGGCACGGTTTAGGATTGGCTTATGTAAAAAGAATAGTAGAGGATCACAATGGTCAAGTATATGTAGAAAGCGAAAAAGGAAAAGGTAGCACCTTTATAATAAAAATACCATTAATAAATTAAAATATGGAAAATACTAACAAAAGAATACTTTTAGTAGAAGATGACCTAAATTTTGGGGCGGTTCTTAAAGATTATCTAATGTTAAATGACTTTGAAGTTACTTTAGCTAAAAACGGTATGGAAGGTTTCGAGAAATTCAAGAAAGATGTATATGATTTATGTATTCTTGATGTAATGATGCCTTATAAAGATGGTTACACTTTGGCCAAAGAAATTAGAGAGAAGAACAGTGAAGTGCCAATTATCTTTTTAACAGCAAAATCTATGAAAGAAGATGTGTTAAAAGGTTACAAAGCTGGTGCTGATGACTATTTAAATAAACCTTTTGATTCTGAAGTTCTTTTAATGAAAATTAAAGCAATCATTCAAAGAAAATCAGCAGATACAAAAGCAGAACAAGTACAGTTTGAGTTTAATATTGGTAAATTCCACTTAAATTCAAAATTGAGATTCCTTACTTTCCAAGATGAGGAACCGATTAAATTATCTCCAAAAGAGAATGAATTGCTTAAAATGTTAATTCTTCATGAAAATGATTTAATGCCGAGAGAATTAGCGTTAACTAAAATTTGGAGAGATGACAACTACTTCACATCAAGAAGTATGGACGTTTACATCGCTAAATTGAGAAAATACCTAAAAGCTGATGAAGATGTTGAAATCTTGAACATTCACGGTGAAGGTTTCAGATTAGTTGTAAAAAGCAAAGTTTCTGAATAATTGAAATTCACTAAAAAAATATAAGCCCTGAGAAATCAGGGCTTTTTTTATGCGTAAAAATTATTTAATCGCAATTTGACATAATCTTGTCATTTCGACGAAGGAGAAATCTTCGCGAGTAACTCGGTAAAGATTGGTGAAATTCGATGCGGAGATTTCTCCTTCGTCCAAAATGACAAATAGCTTGAAAAAATGTTATAATTTGAAAATTTATCTTGTTATATTTTTTCTAATTAAAGTTAATTTAGATCTTTAGTTATCAGGTAGATAATATGTTTTGTTAAGGGCTTAAAATATATGGTTTAATTATTTTAAAGAATTTTCTTTAAAATAATTTGGAAAATCAAAAAACAATTCTGAATATTTGCAGACGAAAAAAATAATAACCCTTTAAAACGAAGAAAAAATGTTTGTACTTACATCGACATCTCAGAGCTTCACTCCAAATAGATTTGGTGAAGTGATTCTTCGTGGCTTATTTCAATCTTAGAAATACATTTTTAGATATATAAAAAAGCCCGAAGACAATAAGTTTCGGGCTTTTTTTATTCTAGACACTTCAAAATTTTCCCGAAAAAACGATTTTAAATTTATCCTTTTGGATAAGATGGTTAGCCAAGTTTGGCTATTAATTTAATGCATAATAAATTTTTATGGAAAATTATGCTGTAGATGAGTATGCTTTGTGTACTCGTTTTAAAAGCAAAAGAAGAAAAAAAAGATTAGTAAAAGAAGATTTTGAAAAGCATTTAATTCAGTTAAGAAAACTTGAAGTTGAACTTTGGAGAAAACGTAAAGACTTACCATTAGTTTCTTTAGAAGTTCCGTATCAAAAAGGTTGGCAACGCAACTTTAAATTAAGAGATGACATTGCCAGATCAAGTGAAGCTTCATTCTACAAGGAATTATTGGAAAAAATAAATACATGGCAGTTTTCTCCAGAAAAATCTTTTGAGAGAAAGAAAAAAAGGAAAAGAAAACACGTTTATGTGGAGAAATTCCAAACTGTAAAAGAGTTTTCAGAGTGGGAATGGAAAAGTTCAAAACTAGAATTAACTGAAAAAGAAAAAGCACATTTTTATAAAAGAGAGCGCTGGTGTGGCAATTGTAAACGATACAAAATTCATTATGTATTTAATGAGCCGTGGCGATATGTGCTTCGTGTTAGCCCTTATATGATAACACATACAAAAATGGTTGATTCGGATTTAGAAAGTGAAATTCAAGTGATTGAAAATTATATTGTTAATCATAATCTTAGAGGTAAAACAAACAGATTAATACATGGCAGTTCTCGTAAATGGAGTTACTATGAAAAGGAAAACCCAAAAGAGATAAGTCCAATTAAAAATAAAAGTCTAAATGTATTGTATCAGCAATATATAGATGAAATGATATAAATCATGGGAAATAAATTATCTGGAAAAGACCTAATTAAATTAGGTTTTCCAAAGAACAATTCAATAAACATTGCCTTAGGGCAGATAAATAGATATAGAAAAAGAGAAAAAAAAGAATCTATTCTAACAGAAGCAAAAGACGTTTTATTGCATCCTGAAAAATATGAAGGAAACGGAACTTGGGGGAAAGTAGCAGAAGGCTTAATTAAACCAGTTCAGGTAAGAATGCATCAGCTTAAAAATACAAGAGCACCTTTTAAAATTTTTGGAGAAAATGAAATAGATGAACAGGCAAAATTTCAATTGTATGATTCATTGAAACTGCCAATTTCTGTTGCAGGAGCTTTAATGCCAGATGCACATTCAGGTTACGGATTGCCAATTGGGGGAGTTTTGGCGACTGATAACGCTGTGATTCCTTATGGAGTTGGTGTTGACATTGGATGCCGAATGAGTCTTTCGATTTTTGATTTGCCAGCTTCTCATTTTAAAGGAAAAGAACATCAATTGGAAGCGATTTTAAAAGACAATACAAAGTTTGGAATGTATGAAACTCATACTTCTAGAGTAGATCATGAGGTATTTTACAATAGTGGATTTCAAGATATTCCATTGTTGAAAAATCTTTTGCCAAAAGCCTATAAACAATTAGGAACTTCAGGCGGAGGAAACCATTTTGTGGAATTTGGAATTGCTAAAATTGAGAATCCAGAGAACGAATGGAAATTGGAAAAAGGCGAATATTTTGCCGTTTTGTCGCACAGTGGCTCTCGCGGATTAGGTGCAAATATTGCGAAACATTATACTTATTTGGCAACAAAACAATGTCCGTTGCCAAAAAATGTGCAGCATTTGGCTTGGTTAGATTTAAATACGCATGACGGTCAGGAATATTGGCTGGCAATGAATTTAGCCGGAGAATATGCAAAAGCTTGCCATGATGATATTCACAGAAGAGTTGCCAAAGCGATTGGAAAAAGAGTGGTAGTAACGATTGAAAATCACCACAATTTTGCTTGGAAAGAAATCGTAAACGGTCAGGAATGTATTGTACATAGAAAAGGAGCGACGCCAGCGGGAGAGGGACAATTAGGAATTATTCCTGGCTCAATGACTGCTCATGGTTTTATTGTGAAAGGAAAAGGAAATTCTGAAAGTTTGAATTCTGCTTCGCATGGTGCGGGACGTTTGTTTTCAAGAGCGAAATGTAAAAGTACATTTACACAAAGTGAAATTAAAAAGGTTTTGAAAGCAAATGATGTAACCTTGATTGGAGGAAATATTGATGAAGCACCAATGGCATATAAAGACATTACAAAAGTAATGGCAAACCAAACTGAGCTTGTTGAAGTCTTAGGAACTTTCACGCCAAAGATCGTTAGAATGGATCGCTAAAAAGAGATTTAAAAATGGAAAGAATAATTCAAATAACAGCAGGTCGCGGACCTGCAGAATGCACTTGGGTTGTTGCCCAAGTACTTAAAAAAGTTTTGGAGGAAGCTCAAGATCAGGATTTAGATGTTGTTTTACTCCAAAGAGAAAAGGGAGAAGAAAATGGAACGATTGAAACTGTATCGATTTCTGTAAAAGGAAAAAATGTCGACCAGTTTGTGAAATCTTGGGTCGGAACGATTCAGTGGATTGGTCAGAGTCAGTTTAGGAAAATGCACAAACGCAAAAACTGGTTTATTGGAATTTTTGAAATTGAAGCACAGAAAAATGCATCAGTTTCAGAGAATGACATTCAATATCAGGCGATGCGAAGTTCAGGCGCCGGTGGTCAGCATGTAAATAAAGTAAGTTCGGCAATTCGTGCGACACATATTCCGACAGGAATTGCTGTTGTAGCAATGGACAGCCGTTCGCAACACCAAAACAAAAAACTGGCAACAGAAAGATTATTAAGAAAATTAGAAGACGAGAAACTTGTTCAGCTTAAAAATCACGTAGAGAAACAATGGGAAAACCAGCTCAATGTAGAGCGTGGAAATCCTATTAGAGTTTTTACTGGAAGCGATTTTAAAAAGAGTAAAGTGGAGAAAAGCTACAAAGGAACTCGTCAGAAATTAAAAAACGATTTAAGAAATGAAAACAACTGATAAATACCTTTTTCAAGCTTTGGATAATTATCCGTTTTGGTTGGAAGGAACAATAGAATCTTTGGATTATGCTTTTTCTTATGATGATAAAAACACAATGGTTTTATGTCTGTATGGAAGAATTCAGGCAGAGCAATTAATGAATTATGAAGAAGCAAAGTCTTATTTTCAGCTGGCTTTAGCGATTAATATTCATGCTCTTGAAGTATATCCGTATTATTTGAAAACATTGATTTTAAATGAAGATTATGAAGAAGCACAGAAATTAATTGATTTTGCTTTGACAGTAAAAGGAATCAATAAATCGGAGATTTATGTCAAGAAAGCTAGTCTTTTAGAAGCGCAAAATGAGTTTAAGAAGGCATTAAAAGAGATTAAAAATGCGAAACTTCATTTGTTGCAATTCAATTATGAATATGATATTACAGATGTTGAGAAGAGAATCAAGAATAAAATTGATTTGCTGAAAAAGAAGAAAGAGAAAAAAACAAAGAAAGGTTCTAAAAAGAAATCGAAATGATTGTGATGAAAAAACGATGCAAATTGCATCGTTTTTTTGTTTTTAAGTGTAAGCAAACACCTCGTTTGTCATTTCGACGAAGGAGAAATCGCACTAGTATTTACACAAAGAGAATCGCCAATTTTTGTAGAGTTTCGAGTGTGATTTCTCCTTCGTCGAAATGACAATATTGTGGTAAATCTTGTGGTTAAAATAAATTTTACTTCCAATGCAATTCCAAAGCAAAACATGTTTTTTCGCCTTTTGTAATGCTGAATGTTGCTGTTGTGTGATCGTCGTCTTCGCTTTCGTGAATAACAACATTATCTTGTAGTGAAAGTTCTTTCATGAAATTCATTTCGAAGCTTTTAACTTCTTGTTTCATGATTCTTTTTGGATCAACATGATCCAAACACCATTCCAGATATTTTACGTTATTTACATGATTTACAATGTCTAAATCGGATAGATAGACTGTTTTTTCGAAAACGGCTTCTTTTTCATGATTGATGTTTATTTTAGAAAAACCTTCTTCCGTTGCTCTGTTTTCTGGGAATAGTTCGAAATGTTCAAAAGGCAGTGCTAAAGCTTCTGGCCTACGTGCTTTTGTATTGAAAACTGCCCAATAGGTTTCGCAACCTACTATTTTTTTTCCGTTTACATACATTTCCAGTGCACGAACAGAACGTGAGTTTTCTAAGCTATTAATCCATGTTTTTACGGTAACAACGTCTTGCCATTTTGGTAATGCCGTAATTTCAACACGCATTCGGCTTAAAACCCATGCCTGATCAAATTCCTGCATGTCATAAAAGCTGATTCCGCCAACTTCTGAATGTGCAGCTGCGGTTAATTGTAAAATATTGCACAAATCGGTATATTTTAAAAAACCTGTAGGCGTACATTGTGTGAAATTGATTTCCCAGTCTTTGCTTAAAACTGATGTGAAATTGGGAGATATTGGCATTGTAAATTTTAGATTTTAGATTGATGATTTTAGATTTTCTTCGATGTAATGAGTAATCTCATTTCTGTCAGTTGAATAATCAAACCATTTGGTGTTTTCGTTTCGTTTGAACCACGTTAATTGTCTTTTTGAGAATCTTCGTGTGTTTTTTTTGATTTCTTCTATCGCAAAAGGCAAAGTGAATTCTTCGTCAAAATAACTAAATAATTCTCTATAACCGACCGTTTGAAGTGCATTTAACGCTTTGTTAGGATAAAGTGCTTCGGCTTCTTTTAATAATCCTTCGTTCATCATAATATCAACACGATGGTTAATTCTGCTGTATATGATTTCTCTGTCGGCATCTAAACCGATTAGAATAGGAGTGAAGTTTCTATTGTTTTTCTTCTGATTTAAAAAGGAAGAATATGGCTTTTGAGCTCCAATGCAAACTTCAACAAAACGCATCATGCGCTGTGGATTTTGTAATGTCTGTGGATTTTCTACAGTTATTTTTTGATAATATTCTGGATCTAAATTTTTGAGTTGTTCCTGAAGATATTCGATTCCGTGTTTTTCGTAGTTTAAATTTACTTCATGTCGAACTTTTGGATCAATTTCTGGAAATTCGTCAAAACCTTTTAAAATGGCATCAACATATAATCCTGAACCACCGATAAGAATTACAAAATCACTGGTTTGAAATAGTTCTTCGATTTTAGCTAAAGATTCTTTTTCGTAGTCGCCAACTGTGTAGTTTTCAAAAATAGATTTATTTTGGATAAAATGGTGCTTTGCAGAACTTAATTCTTCCTGATTGGGAACTGCGGTTCCAATGGTCATTTCTTTGAAAAATTGACGGCTGTCGCAAGAAACGATTTCGCATTTAAAATGTTGTGCCAAAGCAATGCTCAAGGCTGTTTTGCCTATAGCTGTTGGTCCGACAATGGTAATTAGATATTTCATAATTTTTAGCCCAGATGGAAATGGAAACCCCGGACTTATATTTGTTGAATTTTTTTGGTGTAAAAGAGCGACCAGCGGAAGCTCCTTTTATGCCTTAAAAAATTACAAATATAAGGAGGAGTTGGAATGTACAGCTGGATTAGCTTCTATAATTAATTATTTGGCAGTTCGGTTCCGCATTCGTAGCAATATTTTGCATTATCGAAATGGACTTGAGACTGACATTTTCTACATGTTTTTTTTGTGCCTACAAAACTACCTTTCAGACTGCTTTTTGCAAATTCAGCGGTTACAATTCCGGTTGGAACGGCGATAATTCCGTAACCTAAAATCATTACAAATGCGGCTATAAATTGTCCAAGTGGCGTTTGTGGCGAAATATCTCCATAACCGACCGTTGTTAAGGTTACAATTGTCCAGTAGATTCCCATTGGAATACTGGTAAACCCAGATTCTCTGCCTTCAACTAGATACATGATTGTACCGATAATTACGGTGCTGATTAAGACAAAATAAATAAAAACCAGAATTTTTTCTTTGCTGGCTTCTATAGCTTCTTTTAGTTGTAAGGATTGATGATTGATTTGCGGAATATGTAGAATCTTGAATAATCGGAGAAAACGTAACGCTCTTACGATTGATAAAATACTCGCGCCAGGAAAAAAAATCGACAAATACATAGGTAAGACGGCAAGCAAATCGATGATTCCGTAAAAGCTGAAAATGTATTTGATTGGTTTTTGGATTGAAATAATTCTTAGTACATATTCGATGGTAAAGAATATGGTAATGATCCATTCACAGACTAATAATTGTTCGTGATATTTAGAACTAACGCCTTCAACAGTATCAAGCATTATTAAAAGAACGCTCAATAAGATTAAACCTAGCAATACTAAATCGAACATTCGTCCTAAGATGGTATTGGTGCCATATAGAACGATTTTGACTTTTTCTCTAAAGATCTCGTATTGTGATTTTGTCTTTTTCATATCCTTAAAGATAATCAAAGTTTTGTTTTGTTAAAAATGCAGTATTTTCAATGACTTGCTCTTGCGAATGTAATTCTGAATGATGTTTTTGACATCTCGGTTGTGCTGCATTGGCGTTAGGATATTTTTTAAGATATCGATGTTTGTAATCTGATAATTAAGATCGTAATAGGCGTAACCTTTGTAAATTCCGTTTTCGATCAAAACAGCGCTTCTTTCATTTACATTTCGACCTCTATCTATAAGAATCATGCTTTTGTTTTCGAAACTATTTTCAGAAATGAATTGCTGCACTCTCAAATTATAAACTTCGGGAGTCACTTCGCCAATACAGGCGCCATCGCATTCTTTGATTTTATATTGAAAACATTCTTTTTTGGTTTGATATAAACCAGTTAGTTTTTGGCATAAACGATATTTTGCAGTATACCTGAAAAGAGCATTTTTGCCTTCTTGAAGTGAAGCAAAAGAAGTTATTTCTTTTTTTCGTCCGTCGGCTTTTTCTAATTTTAAATTCAAATATCCTTGAGCGTCTTTTTCGGCATATAAGGCATATTGAAAAATTGTTTTTCGCTGTGCACGATTATAGCGCGGACGATTAATTTTTATTTCTTCACTTTCTTTTAAAAGTGCAATTAATTCGCTTCCAGTTTCGTCATAAGTAATTGTAAAAACTTCTGCCTGAATCTTTTTGCTTTTAGTAGTAACTCCAGTAAAGTGCTGATTGACTCTTTTTTTGATGTTTTGGCTTTTGCCGATGTAAATTAAAGTGCCACTTTCGTTATAGATGTAATAAACGCCTGTTTTTGTTGGCATTTGGCTTAAAATATCCAGAAATTTTGGAGAAATTCCTTTTTCGACTTCGAGTTTTATAAAATCTTTTACGATAGTTTTTTCGACATCTTTTTCTAAAAGCATTTTAAAAAGCTTGGTTGTAGCCATAGCATCTCCGCTAGCGCGATGTCTGTCGGCCATTGGAATTCCAAGTGCACGGACTAGTTTTCCTAAACTGTATGAAGGCTGTTCTGGAATTAGTTTTTTTGCTAATTCAACTGTACAAAGTGTTTTGGCTTCAAAATCGTAACCTAAACGACGAAATTCAGTTCTAAGGATTCTATAATCGAAAGAAGCATTGTGAGCAACAATTACGCAATCTGAAGTAATTTCGATAATGCGTTTTGCAACTTCATAAAATTTTGGTGCAGACTGCAACATAGCGTTATTGATTCCAGTCAGTTTTACAACGAAAGGCTGGATTGGAATTTCAGGATTGACAAGGCTGATGAATTGATCAACTACTTCATGCCCATCAAATTTATAGATGGCGATTTCGGTAATTCCCTCTTCATTAAACTGTCCTCCAGTTGTTTCTATGTCTAATATTGCGTACAAATTATGTGTTCAGTGTTCAGTTTCGATTATTATCGAAATTAGTGTTCAGTTTTTCTACGTGCTGCAGTGCGCCTTTACAACAGTTATTAACGTCCGCCAAAAATGCTGCTTCCAATTCTTACCATTGTGCTTCCGCATTCTATAGCTAGGTTGTAATCTCCAGACATTCCCATAGATATGATGCTAAAATCGTTAATGGTCTGCAGTTTTTGCGTTGAATCAAAAATAGATTTTAAACGGGTAAATTCTTTTTTTATCTGGTTTTGATCTTCTGTGAATGTTGCCATTCCCATTAAACCTAAGATACGAATATTTTTTAACTCTTTAAACTCCACAGAAGTTAAAAGTTCATTTAATTCGTTTTCGTCTAAGCCAAATTTAGATTCTTCTTCAGCAATATAAATTTGAAGAAGACAATCTATTGTTTTATTGTTTTTTACAGCTTGTTTGTTGATTTCTTGCAATAATTTCAAGCTATCAACCCCGTGAATCAAAGTGACATACGGCGCCATAAATTTGACTTTATTCGACTGAACATGACCAATCATATGCCATTGAATGTCTTTTGGCATTTGTTCCCATTTTTCAGTCATTTCCTGAATTTTGTTTTCTCCAAAAATGCGCTGACCTGCTTCATAGGCCAGCATCAAGTCTGAAACAGGTTTAGTTTTTGAAACGGCAACGAGAGTTACGTGTTCAGGTAACGAAGTTTTTATAGCGTTTATATTTTGTTTGATGCTTGTCATTTATTATTATAAATCTCAATTATTTTTTTATTTTTTTCCTCTATCATTTTTTTGATATCCTTCAAAAAAACATTTTTTATTGGTCTTGGATCATTTAAATCAGCAATACTTAAATTAAATATTTCAGAGATGTTTTCTTTGTTTTTTTCAATTCTTTCAATTTTAATTTTAGCATAGAAAAGAGTTGTTTTAAAATAATAAAATTCACCATAAATATTTTCTGAATAAGAATTTTCAAAATGGATACTCTGATGATATAATCCTTTTATTAAGTTGCTATACTTATCAATATTGTATTTTCTTTTTTCTGCATTTGATAACGCATTGTAATTTTCCTCATTAAAGTGATTTAAATAAAGCTGATAAGAGAAGCCCCCACGACCATTTGATATTACTGGTTTTTCTTTTTTAGTTTTAGTTTCAAGAATGACGTTTGTACTGCCTTCTGAAATAATACTTCTGTTGTTTTTCTCACAAATGCTATCAATCTGTTGAGTGGTAAAAAGTTGATCAGAATCTATTTTTGTATTTTGTGAAAAGCAAGTTGTCAGTGTAAAATAGGTAAAAAATACAAATAGATTCCTCATACTATTTTCTAAATAAACTGCTTCGAGATTTTCTCTGCTTTTTTGCTTTCGCTATAATCGTAAAAACCTTCTCCAGATTTCACTCCTAGTTTTCCGGCTCTAACCATATTTACTAAAAGCGGGCAAGGAGCATATTTAGGATTTTTGAATCCGTCGTACATTACATTTAGAATGGCAAGACAAACATCAAGACCAATAAAGTCGGCTAATTGAAGCGGTCCCATTGGATGCCCCATTCCTAATTTCATTACAGTATCGATTTCGTAAACTCCGGCAACTTTATTGTATAACGTTTCGATTGCTTCGTTTAGCATTGGCATCAAAATTCTGTTTGCTACGAAACCTGGATAATCGTTTACTTCAACGGGAACTTTACCTAATTTTTCAGATAAATCCATGATGATTTTGGTTACTTCATCACTTGTATTGTATCCACGGATGATTTCGACCAATTTCATAATCGGCACTGGATTCATAAAATGCATCCCGATAACACGCTCTGGATGTGCTACAACAGCTCCGATTTGTGTAATAGAAATAGAAGAAGTATTGGTTGCTAAAATCGTATTGTGTGAACAATATTCATTCAATTGTTTGAAGATGTTCAGTTTTAATTCAACGTTTTCAGTAGCTGCTTCAACAACAAGATCAACACCTACAACACCGTCTTTAATATCAGTATAAGTAATGATGTTAGTGATAGTTTTGGTAACGTCTTCTTGAGTTATTGTGCCTTTAGATAACATACGATCCAAATTGGCAGCAATAGTTGCCATTCCTTTGTCTAAAGATTTTTCAGAAACATCGATTAATTTTACGGTAAATCCGCTTTGCGCAAAGGTATGAGCAATTCCGTTACCCATTGTTCCTGCTCCAATTACAGCTATTGTTTTCATTTTGTGCTAGATATTTTTTTATGATTTAGCCACGAATTCACCAAATAATTCGTGAATTCGTGGCTATTTATTTTGATTTTTTTTAAACTATTTATTGAAACAATCAATAATTTGATACGCCACACGTAATGCGTCTGTTGCTTGTTCAAGTGTTACAACTGGAGTTGTATTGTTGTTTATTGCATCTGCAAACGAATTTAATTCATCTAAGATTGCATTGTTTTGCTCAACATCTGGATTAGTGAAATAAATTTGTTTTTTAACTCCTTCGGCATTTTGAAGAATCATATCAAAATCTCCAGGAACTTCTGGCGCATCTTTCATACGAACTACTTCACATTTTTTTTCTAAAAAGTCAACAGAAATATAAGCGTCTTTTTGAAAGAAACGTGATTTGCGCATGTTTTTCAAAGAAATTCTGCTTGCTGTTAAATTGGCAACACAGCCATTTTCAAATTCAATTCGGGCATTGGCAATATCTGGAGTATCACTAATTACAGATACACCGCTTGCATGAATATCTTTTACTTTTGAATTAACAACGCTTAAAATAGCATCAATATCATGAATCATTAAATCTAAAACCACAGGAACGTCTGTACCACGCGGATTAAATTCTGCCAAACGATGCGTTTCTATAAACATCGGATTTTCAATCATGTTTTTCGTAGCAATAAAAGCGGGATTAAAACGCTCTACGTGACCTACTTGCCCTTTTACATTGTATTCATTTGCTAAAGCGATAATTTCTTCGGCTTCTTCTACAGTGTTTGCAATTGGTTTTTCAATAAAGATATGTTTTCCTGATTTTATGGCAACTTTAGCACATTTATAGTGTGAGAGAGTTGGAGTTACAATATCAATCACGTCGACAGCGTGAATGAGTTTTGCAATTGTACTGAAGTTTTTGTAGCCAAACTCTTTTGAGATTTTTTCGGCATTTTCTTGATTTTCGTCGTAAAATCCAACTAATTCGTATTTGTCAGATTGTTGTAATAAGCGTAAATGTATTTTACCAAGATGACCAGCACCTAAAACTCCTACTTTTAACATGAGAATGTATTTTAAACAAAAATATAATTTATTTGTTTAACGTGAAAATGAATTTAGCGAATTGTGTGTTGTAAATGGCGAATTGTAAATTATCGTACGTGTTTTTTGACTTTTGACTTTTGGCTTTCGACTGTATTAATTTATTATTTAAAAATCAATATTTGAAATCCTGTTTTGTTTCTTATTTTTGCGAAAATAAAACCTACCTAATTTTGAAAGACACTGCCAAACATCAAGGACTTCGTAATCAATTAGTAACTACTTTAGAGCAGAAAGGAATTACTGATAAAGCGGTGCTGGATGCGATAAAAAAAATCCCGAGACACCTTTTTTTAAATTCAAGTTTTGAAGATTATGCTTATCAAGATAAGGCTTTTCCTATTGGAGCAGGGCAAACTATTTCGCAGCCATATACAGTTGCTTTTCAATCGCAATTGTTAGAAGTAAAAAGAGATCATAAAGTTCTTGAAATCGGAACTGGTTCTGGTTATCAGACTGCTGTTTTGTTTATGCTTGGAGCTAAAGTGTATACTGTTGAAAGGCAAAGTGAATTGTTTAAAACAACATCAAACTTATTTCCAAAATTAAATATCCGTCCGAAGCATGTTACATTTGGAGATGGATATAAAGGATTGCCAAATTTTGCACCGTTTGACAGTATTATAGTTACAGCGGGTGCGCCTTTTATTCCACAGCCTTTAATGGCACAATTGAAAATAGGAGGGAGATTGGTTATTCCGTTAGGAGAAGATGTTCAGATTATGACTTTATTGATTAGAAAGAACGAAACTCAATTTGAAAAACATGAGTTTGGAGAATTTAGATTTGTTCCTCTATTAGAAGATAAAAATTAATGAGAAAGCCCAGTTTTAGCTGGGCTTTTTTTTATTGAGTAAGAATTGAAATATATCTTTCCAGACTTTCTTTTTCTTTTTGTGCTATAAAAAGAAAAAAATCGTCTTTGTCTTTTTTAGTCTGAGCAATTTCTAAAGACTGATAATATTGCATTCGGGTTTCGTAGTCTCCTTTAATATTAGCAATCGGATAGCCTTTTTGCATTAAAATTAAATTCATTATTAATCTTGAAGTTCTTCCATTGCCATCAATAAATGGATGAATTGTAACCAATCTTTCATGCATTTCGGCTGCCAAAATAACAGGATGCAATTTATTTTTATTGATTTCATACCAAGTAAAATATTCTTCCATTTCTTGAGGAACAATTAAAGGTTGTGGAGGCATGTGAGTGCTTCCTTGAATCATAACCTGAACTTTTCTATATCGTCCCGCATCTTCGGGAATTATTCCTCTTAGAATTAAATTATGAATTGATAAAAGATCGCGCTCGTTTAGTGAATTGTTTTTGTTCATTAAATCTTTAATAAAAGCAATTGCTTCTTGATGATTAATAGCTTCAAGATGCTCTCGCATGCTTTTTCCAGAAATTGTTAAACCTTCATTTATAACCATATCTGTTTCACGAAGAGTCATAGTATTTCCTTCAATTCTATTGCTTTCAAATGTATATTCAAGTTCCAATGCTTGTTTGATCTTAAAGCTGTCGAATTGTCTGTATGAATCTAATTTTTCTTTTAGAAGATCAATTTCTTTTAAGATTTTTTCTAAAGAAGTAGATAGTTTAAGATTAGAGACTGTCTTGTTGTATTTGATTTCGTCTTCAGTAACTTTTAATGCTTTCAAAGCAAATTCTTCATCGCCAATTTCATAAAGAATTTTTTCTTTAAGCCAGGCAATCATTAAAGTTTCGTAATCAATTTCTAAAAGCTGGGCTAGTTTTGAAATTTGTTCTTTTGTTGGTTTACGCGTTCCCGATTCAAATTTACTGATTAATGCTTGATCTATTCCCGCCAGTTGAGCCAACTCACGGGTTTTAAGACCTTTTTGCTCTCTTGCATTTTTTAAAAGTGATTTCATTTTTGATGAAAATTATAGTCTTGACAAAAATAGTCATAAAGTTAATCATAAAAAAAGCAACATTTTTAAGTTGCTTTTATTTTTATTTTATTTAGGAGGTAGAGAACCATCTTTACGCATTTCCTTTACTACAGTTTGCATAATCGCGTCTACTGTTTGTCCTAAATCGGTTACATATTGTGATTCTGTAGTTCCTGTCCAGATTAATTTATTTTGTTTTAATGAAAACACATTGGTTTCCACCATGTAAGAAGTAGTCTCTTGGTAATAACCTGGGTCATAAAAGTTTGGAGAATACATGCCATACCAGTTCCCAAAACCGTATCCATACATGCCTGTATACATTCCGTCAAAACCGCCATAATACATTCCTGTATAAGTGCCGGGAACATAATTAACTTCTTTTTCTTTACTGACCAAACGCATACTAATTACGCCGTCAAAGTTTTCGTCTTGTAAAACCTTTAGTTTTTGTTCTTGTGATAATTCAGAGGTTGCATTTAAATACTGATACGAAGTTTTAAATACCGGATTGCCAGCAGCAATTCTGTTTTCGATGATTCGTCTCGAAGCTTCATCTTTGACTAAAGCTACCACCAAAACTTTTTTAAATTGTTCTTGTGTAATTGTTACATCTGGATCTCTCCAGCTGTTTACAATAGATGTATTACTGCCGCAACTTGAAAACGCTGCTATAGCGAAAAACAAAACTAAGTACTTTTTCATATTTTACAGTTAAATTATTTTGTAATAAAAATAACGATAAAATATTATAAATGTATCATTTAGAGAAAATTAAATTTGGTTTTAATTATAAGCTTTTTTAATGCGATCTAAATCACGTTTGGTGTCTTGTTCTTTTAAAGATTCACGTTTGTCGTAATTCTTTTTTCCTTTACAAAGACCGATTTGTAGTTTTGCCAAACCTTTTTCGTTTGTAAATAGCTTTAAAGGCACGATAGTTAAACCTTTTGCCTGAACATTTTTATGAAGTGTTTTTAATTCTTTTTTATTTAAAAGCAATTTTCTTTCGCTTCTGGATTTATGATTGAATTGATTTCCAAAAGAATATTCTTCAATATAAGTATTAATAGCAAAAAGTTCCATGCCACTAAACTCACAGAAGCTTTCGGTAATATTTGCTTTTCCTAAACGTATAGATTTAATTTCTGTTCCTGCCAAAACAATTCCAGCAGTATAAGTATCGATTATTTCGTAATCGAATCGGGCTCTTTTGTTAAGTATATTGACTGATTTTATCATAGTTGCAAATGTAAAACAAAATTGAAAATAATGTAGCAGTTAAAGATAATTAAAGATTTTTTTTAATCTATGATTTTAATCAGTATTAAGGAAAAAACTTACCTATAAGTTTGCCTTGTAATTAAAAAAACAAAATAAAATGAAAAAGATTGTAACATTAGTGAGTATGGTGTTAATCGGTTTAACTGCTAAAGCTCAAGATTCGTCTCAAGGGTTAAAAGGAGCTTGGTTTGCAACTTCTCAGTTTGGTTATCAGCAAACTAAAAGTGGAGATGTAAAAGGAACTAATTTATCGGTGCTTCCAATTGTAGGAACATTTATTACGCCATCTGTGGCTGTAGGTGCAGGAATAGGCTATATTAATATTAAATCAGATGGGTATCCGCAAGGAAGTACAGATGTTAAAACACTTGCTAAAACAGATTTATTTGTTTTTCAGCCTTTAGTTAGAAAATATTGGAATGTAGCGGGTTCTTTATATTTCTTCGGACAAGCTGCGATACCTGTTATCACTGGGAAAGAAAAAGAAAGCAACTTAAAAGTAAATCAAGTTGGGGTTTCTGTATCAGGAGGTTTGGATTATTTTGTAACTAAGAATTTCTCAGTTGAGTTCTCTTATGATTTGGCAAACTTTACTTCTACAACTCTAAAGCCAGAGAATGGAGAGAAAACCACTGTTACAAATTTTGGATTAGCTCATGTTGCCAATGTTGATTCTTATTATAATACAGCTTTAGGTGGAAGTGCTTCAAATTTAACAACTCCAATTTCTGTAGGTTTTAAATTTATATTCTAATTTATTCTTTATTTGATTAACGTAAAATTCTTTTAGTAATTTTGCAAAAAAAGAAGACCGTACTTTTTTGAAGTACGGTCTTTTGATATTATTTAAAAAGTATAAAATGCAAAATCAATCTAAAGATCCTTTACACGGAATTACACTTCAAAAAGTTGTCGAAACCTTAGTCAATTATTATGGGTTTGATACTTTAGGCGAACTAATTCCGATAAAATGCTTTATTTCAAATCCAAGTGTAAAATCAAGTCTTACTTTTTTAAGAAAAACAGATTGGGCTCGTAAGAAAGTAGAGGAGCTTTACATCAAAACACTTCTTAAGTTAAGCTGATTTATAATTTGTATGAAATCATAACTCCGCCACGATACGGTAGCCACTCACCACTTTTGTTCCAGTGTACTGCTTTTTCATATCTTCCTGGAGTTCCGTCATTATAGTATCCGTGATAAAATCCTTGGTGCCATCCACCACCTACAAAAAAGTCAAGTAAAAATTTATCGCTTAGTTTTAGATTGTAACCTACTGTAGCGCCAAGTCTGTAGCCAAAACCATCTTCGTAATGGTTGCTACCCCAATAGTTCCACTTTTGTATTTCGTACTTGTCAAAACCTATATGCGCACCTGCATAAAAACCATTGTACTTTTCTTTAAAATGATAACGAATTTCGGGAGTAACAGTAACAAACTTCATAGGGCTATGGCCATTAAAAGACTCCCAAAATGAAGCCATTACATCGGTGCTAAAAGTTGTTTTTTCTCCTATACTGGTTTCAATGCCAATGTTAGGGATAGCCAACAAAGCTGTAGCTCCATTAAATTTCACAAAAGTCTGACTTTGCATTTGCACACAAAATAAAAGAACAAGTAGGGCGAATAATTTTTTCATAAGATATTTTTGGAATTTAAAAGCAGCTCTTTTTTTGCTGATTTTGAGCGCAAATATAACGTATAATGGTAGATAACTATTGTCTATAAGATTTTTTTAACAAGTATAAAACTCTACTTTTCTAATAATGAGTAAATTACCTTATCTATAAATTTTCCGTCCCAAAATTCTACTTCTTTTAGATGAGCTTCTTTTATAAAGCCACATTTTTGCAATACCTTTTCAGAGGCATAATTTTCTGGATCAATTACAGCTTCAATTGAATGTAGTTTTAAATCTTCGAAACCATATTTAATCAGTTGGTTTACTGCTTCTGTTACAATTCCTTTTCCATGATGATCGGGTGAAAGAATGTAGCCAATTTCAGCGCGGTAATTTTCTGGTTGCATTCTGTAATATCCAATAATTCCAATTAATTTAGAATCATTTTTAAATCGGACACTCCAGTTTATTCCTTCATTAGTATCAATTTTTTCATCAATCATTCTAATGAGCTCCAAAGCATCCTCATGATCTTTTGCCAGAGGTCTAGGAATATATTTCATGTTTTCAGGATTAGAGCGTAATTCAAAGACTTCCTGTACATCTTTATCTGTTAGTCTGTCTAAAATTAAACGTTCTGTTTCTATTATTGGAAATGGAGTAAAGTTAAAATCTAACATTTTGTTTTGTTATAATATAGTAATACTAAATTTTGCACTGAAATTTTTGTTTCCATCCAAAATCAAAATTCCTTCTTTTTTGTATAAATCGCCAGTGTTTTCATCAGTATCTGAATAGCCAAGCCAAGGCTCAATGCAGATAAATGGCGCATTTTCTTTTGTCCAGATTCCTAAACTTGGAAAATCATTATAGCTAACTTTTACATACGGTTTTGAGTTGTTGAGAATAGTCAATGATTTGGATTCTAATGTTTTGAAAATTAAAGCGTCATTCTTAAAAAGCTCATAATTTAAAGGAACTAAATTGTCTTTTGTTTCTAAAACTTTGGTCTTAGAAGAAATCAAATCGTTTTCAAGAAGGTAATACTTTAAATTTTCTTCTTTTTCGAATTGGAAGGCATAATCTTCAAAATTGTCAGGAAGTGCGATTGCTGGATGCGCTCCAAGTGAAAAAGGCATTTTTTCTTTTCCGTTATTTATTACTTTGTATTCAAGTTCTAATGCATTTTCATTAAGTGTATATATAAGCTGTAATTCAAACTCAAAAGGATATTTCTGTAATGTTTCTGCAGAGGATTTAAGAGAGAAAACAGCTTTATTCTCTGTTTGTTCAATCAATTCAAAATCCATGTCACGCGCGAATCCATGTCGTGACAGATGATATTCTTTTTCATTGATTGTATAGGTGTTATTTTTTAAAGTTCCTACAATTGGAAAAAGGACTGGTGAATGCTTACCCCAAAAATCTGGATTGCCTTCCCAGATGTATTCGTTGTTTTGATTGTTTTTTATAGAAAATAATTCGGCTCCAGCATGTTTAATAGAAGCTTTTAATATAGAATTTGAGATAGTTGTAGTCACAATGTTGAATCTAAAATGAATGTTCTTTTAATAGATGTAAATATATTTTATAAAATTTATTTTTTTAAGAAAAAGGCTTAAATTATTTTATTGGTAAAATTTTGCTAAAATTGAATTTATGTTTTGAAATATCTCTGTAAATAGCTTTTTTTTTCATTAATTTGCTACATAAACAGCTAAAAAATATGAAAAAGCAATCTGCAAAAGCCATTTTAACCGCGGCTTTATTTTTTGGGATTTCTTCAGTATGGGCGCAGCAAACTCCGTCAGCACCAGCAGCAAATCCAGTAAACAATTACAATTATCATGATGCCTTTGGACCTCATTTCTACACCAAAAATGCTACATCAACCCGTACTGCGAGCGGTGAGCCAGGAGTAGAATATTGGCAGAATAGAGCCGATTACCAGATTACGGCAAAATTAAATGGAACTACAAATGAGATTGTAGGGACAGATGAAATTACTTATACTAATAATAGTCCAAATAAATTATCTTTTCTTTGGTTGAATTTAGATCAGAACTTATTTAAAGAAGACTCTAGAGGGAACGCTGTTGTACCTTTAACAGGAAGCCGTAACGGTGCTCAAGGACAAGTTTTTGATGGTGGAAATAAAATTAAATCTGTAAAGGTAATTTCTGGAGGAAAAAACAAAACAGAAGTTGATGCTAAATATATAGTTACAGATACTAGAATGCAGATTTTCCTTCCTCAGGAATTGGCTGCAAAAGGAGCTTCTGTAAAAATTAAAATTGAGTTCTCTTTCATTGCACCTTTTGAAGGATCGGATAGAATGGGGGTTTTAGAAACTAAAAACGGAAAAATCTTTACAATTGCACAATGGTATCCACGTATGTGCGTGTACGATGATGTGAGAGGATGGAATACAGCGCCTTATTTAGGTGCATCTGAGTTTTATCTAGAATATGGCGATTTCGATGTAAAATTAACCGTTCCTGGGAATCACTTTGTAGTTGCTTCTGGTGAATTATTAAATGGTCAGGAAGTGCTTTCTGCAGATCATTTCAAAAAATATAAAGATGCAGCAAACAATGATAAAACGGTAACAATTCGTTCTGAGCAAGAAGTAAATTCAGCCTCAAATGCAAATGGTGGAACAGATAAAACATGGCATTATAAAATTAAAAATGCACGTGATTTCTCTTGGGCATCATCTCCAGCTTTTATATTAGATGGAGCAAAAATTAATCTTCCTAGCGGTAAAAAAGCATTAGCATTATCTGCTTATCCTGTTGAAAGTGCCGGGCAAGGTGCTTACGGGCGTTCTACAGAATATGTAAAAGCATCAATCGAGCATTATTCAAAACAATGGTTCGAATATCCTTATCCAGTAGCGACAAACGTTGCGGGGAATGAAGGAGGAATGGAATATCCTGGAATTGTTTTCTGTGGATGGAAATCTAAAGGACAAGATCTTTGGGGAGTTACAGATCACGAATTTGGTCATATCTGGTTCCCAATGATCGTAGGGTCAAACGAAAGATTATTTGCTTGGATGGATGAAGGATTTAATACTTTCATTAACTCATTAAGTACTGCTGCATTTAACAATGGTGAATATAAAGAAGGGCCAACAAATTTACATGATATGGCAGAACCTTTTACTAGACCTGACTTAGAAACGATTATGAGTTCTCCTGACAACATGAAGGAAGCTAATATTGGTATGTTATGCTACTTTAAACCAAGTGCAGGTTTAGTTATTTTAAGAGAGCAAATTTTAGGGAAAGAACGTTTTGATACTGCTTTTAGAACTTATATTCAACGTTGGGCATACAAACATCCGCAACCAGACGATTTCTTTAGATCTATGGAAAATGTAGCAGGAGAAGATTTAAGCTGGTTCTGGAGAAGCTGGTATGTAAACAATTGGCGTTTCGACCAAGGTGTCAATTCTGTGAAATATGTAAAAAATGATCCGTCTAAAGGTGCTGTAATCACAGTTGAAAACTTTGATAAAATGCCTATGCCAATTGTTTTAGATGTAAAAACAAAAAGCGGAAAAGTGACAAGAGTTAATTTGCCGGTAGAAATTTGGCAGAGAAATAATTCTTGGTCTTTCAAACATAATTCGACTGAAGAGATCGAAAGCATCACTTTAGATCCAGATAATGCTTTTCCAGACAACAATACGTCTAATAATGTTTGGACGGCGGGAAAAGGTAAGGTAGAAAAAGATATTATTTTAGATCCGTATATAGGAAACTACATTACTGCAAAATCTCCTTTAACAATTGAATTGACAGAGAAAAATAGTGTTTTAAATGCAGAACTTCCAAACTATCCTAAGTTTGCATTAGAGCCTGTTGCAAACGAAAAAGATACTTTCGAATCTGCTAGAGCTGGTTTAAAAATCAAGTTTAATGAAGCAAAAACTGGTTTCGATTTGATACTTATAGGAAATGGGCAAGTTATTCCGTTTACAAAAAAGTAATATTTTAAAAGTTTAAAGTCTTGAAAACCCGACAATTAGAAATAATTATCGGGTTTTGTTTTTTAGTATATTCACAAAACGTAAAAAAAATGTTAGAATTTTTATTTTTTGTTTTGAAAATAAAAAAATAATGTACTTTTGCACCGATGAATAAAATAAGTTTACATATAACTTCTTTGTCACGGACAAACTCACCGATTACTTCTCCCGAAGTACGGACACTATCTCTATAGTGTTCACTGAGTTTTATAGCCGTATATTTATTCATATCCATTTTTCATTTTGAAATCACATAATTTGTCCATTGGACAAACATATCCTAAAAGTATTTATTATTTTGTAAATTTTCTTAATCAAGTTTTTGATTTTGAGAATGTTACTTCTATTTTGCTTAATTTTATTGGATTCAATTCTGGATTTCAAACGAATCAATATGCTTTAATTTTTAACTCTAACTTCAATAATTGAAATGAAGATCTCTATTGTTGTTACCCAGGAAGAACACTTCAAATACGCACAAGAAATCTGCGATACGATAGAATCATCTGCCTTGTTAAGAGGCACGGGGATTGCTAAAAGAACTCCTGAGTACATTCAGAAAAAAATGGCAAACGGTGATGCAATGATTGCTTTGGCTGATGGAAAGTTTGCAGGTTTTTGCTATATAGAAAGCTGGCAGCACGGAAAATTTGTTGCACATTCTGGATTAATTGTACATCCAGATTATAGAAGTCATGGTTTAGCTAAAAAGATAAAATCAAAAGTTTTTGAATATTCTTTGAAAAGATTTCCAGACGCTAAAATATTTGGAATTACAACTGGTTTGGCTGTAATGAAAATTAACTCTGAATTAGGTTATAAGCCAGTTCCGTTTTCAGAACTTACAACCGATCCGAGTTTTTGGGCAGGATGTAAAACATGTACAAACTATCATATTCTGCAAAGCAAAGAAAACAAAATGTGTCTTTGTACAGGAATGTTATACGACCCAAAAGAAAAACAAAAAACACCGCCAAGACATCCTTTTAATGAGGCTGTCTTAAACAGACTTAGAAAAATAAAGCAAGCTTTATTTTTAAATAAAATATTGTCATTGTTTGTTTAAGTCAAATTAATTAGAAAAAATCTCAAACTGCTAAATACGAAAGTATTAGCCAAAATTATAAAAAATGAAAAAAGTAGTATTAGCTTATAGCGGAGGATTAGATACCTCGTATTGTTTGAAATATTTAAAAAATGAAAAAGGATACGAAGTTCACACTGTTCTTGTTGACACAGGAGGATTTTCTGCTGAAGAATTAACAGCTATTGAAAAAAGAGCTTACGAGTTAGGAAGTGCACAACACGCCAACTTAACAATTTTAGATAAATATTACGATAAAGCTATCAAATACTTGATTTTCGGAAACGTATTAAAAAATAACACATATCCATTATCAGTAAGTGCGGAACGTGTTTTTCAAGCAATTGAAGCTATAAAATATGCGAAAAAAGTAGGAGCTACTGCAATCGCTCACGGAAGTACTGGTGCAGGAAATGATCAAATTCGTTTCGATTTGATTTTCCAAACTATTGCTCCAGAAATCGAAATTATTACTCCAATCAGAGATTTAAAATTATCAAGACAAGAAGAAGTTGATTATTTAGCTCAAAACGGAGTTCACTATTCTTGGGAAAAAGCACAATATTCTATCAATAAAGGACTTTGGGGAACAAGCGTTGGAGGAAAAGAAACTTTAACTTCAAGTCAGCCATTGCCAAGTGAAGCATATCCATCACAATTACAAAAAGATGGTGAAGAAAAAGTAACGCTTCATTTTGAGCAAGGAGAATTAGTTGGTTTAAACGGAAAAACAGATAAACCATCAAACAATATTGTAGCTCTAGAAAAACTAGCAAGTGCTTACGCGATTGGTAGAGATATTCACGTTGGAGATACTATTATTGGAATTAAAGGAAGAGTTGGTTTTGAAGCTGCTGCTCCGTTAATTATTATCAAAGCGCACCATTTATTAGAGAAACACACTCTTGGAAAATGGCAACAATATTGGAAAGAACAATTAGGGAACTGGTACGGAATGTTGTTCCACGAAGGTCAATTCTTAGACCCAGTAATGAGAAACATCGAAACTTTCTTGCAAGACACACAAAAAACAGTAAATGGAACCGTAACAGTTTCATTAAAACCATACCATTTTTCACTTGACGGAATTGAATCTGAAAATGATTTAATGAACACAGGTTTCGGTCAATACGGAGAAATGAACAATGCTTGGACATCTGACGATGCAAAAGGATTTATTAAGATTTTAGGAAATGCACAAAACATATTCTCATCTGTAAACAAATTAGATCATGATTAATGTCGGAATTATTGGTGGTTCGGGCTACACGGCTGGAGAACTCATCAGAATTTTAATGTATCATCCCAAAGTAAACATCGATTTTGTTTACAGTACAACAAACGCTGGGAAACCGCTTTCTGTAGCGCACCACGATTTGATGGGCGATATTGAAATGAATTTCACAGCTGAAATCAATCCAAATGTGAATGTTGTTTTCTTGTGTTTAGGTCACGGAAAATCGATTTCATTTTTGAAAGAAAATCAGTTTGCAAGCCATACCAAAATCATCGATTTAGGAAATGATTTCAGATTGAATAAAGACGCTCATTTTGAAGGAAAAGATTTTGTTTACGGATTGCCTGAAATTAATAAAGCCGAGATCAAAAAGACAAATTATATTGCAAATCCAGGCTGTTTTGCAACTGCTATTCAATTGGCATTATTGCCTTTAGCAAAACATAATTTGCTGAATAATGATGTTCATATTAATGCAACAACTGGAAGCACAGGAGCAGGAGTAAGTCTTTCAGAAACTTCTCATTTCAGCTGGAGAAACAATAATATGTCGCATTACAAAGCTTTTGAACACCAGCATTTAGGAGAGATTTCAGAAAGCTTAGTTCAGTTGCAAGACGATTTTGACAGCGAATTGCTTTTCATTCCGAATAGAGGAGATTTTCCAAGAGGAATTTTTGCAACGCTTTATACATTATGCGATGATAGTTTGGAGCAATTGGTTGCTAAATACGAGGATTTCTATAAAAACGAGCCTTTCGTAACCGTTACCACAACAAACATCAACATGAAACAGGTGGTGCAAACGAATAAATGTATTATTAGTTTATTGAAAAAAGGAAACCGGGTTCTCATAACATCAATTATCGATAACTTAACCAAAGGTGCTTCAGGACAAGCGATTCAAAACATGAATTTAATGTTCGGTTTAGAAGAAACCACAGGTTTACATTTGAAACCAAGCGGATTTTAATTTTTTAGTTTCAAGTTTCAAGTTTCAGGTTTCACGTTCTGTACGTTACTTGAAATAGATACGAAGAAACATAACTAGTTTTAAGGTTTGAAGTTTTAGTTTTCACGTTCAGTGAGTAACTTGAAACATGAAACCTGAAACAAAATAAACAAAACACAAATGAACTTATTCAACGTTTACCCATTATATGATATTACTCCAGTAAAAGCAGTAGATTGTACAATTATTGACGACAAAGGAGTAGAATATTTAGATTTATACAGCGGACATGGTGTGATTTCTATTGGACACACACAACCGGATTATGTAGCAAAATTAAAGAATCAGATAGATAACTTAGGTTTTTATTCAAATGCCATTCAGAATCCTTTGCAGGTAGAATTGGCTCAGAAATTAGGAAAGCTTTCTGGTCTTGAAGATTACGAATTGTTTTTATGCAGTTCTGGTGCTGAAGCCAATGAAAATGCTTTAAAACTAGCTTCTTTCCATAATGGAAAATCAAGAGTTGTAGCTTTTGATAATTCTTTTCACGGAAGAACTTCTGCAGCGGTTGCGGTTACTGATAACAAAAAAATAGTTGCACCAATAAATGCACAGCAAGTAGTTACTTTTTTACCATTAAACCAAATCGAATTAGTTGAAGCTGAGTTAGCAAAAGGAGATGTTACTGCTGTAATTATTGAAGGAATTCAAGGAGTTGGAGGTTTAGATCAGGGAACAACTGAGTTTTTCCAGGCTTTAGAAAAAGCTTGTAAAAAATATGATGTTGTTTTAATTTTAGACGAAGTACAATCGGGATACGGAAGAAGCGGGAAATTCTTCGCTTTCCAACATCACGGAATCAACGCTGATATTATTTCAGTTGCTAAAGGAATGGGGAACGGTTTTCCTGTTGGAGCGATCTTAATTTCTCCAAAATTCGAAGCAAGTTTCGGATTATTAGGAACTACTTTCGGCGGAAGTCATTTATCTTGTGCTGCAGGAATTGCAGTTTTGGATGTAATTGAAAAACTGGATTTACAAAAAAATGTAAACGAAGTTTATGAATATTTCTTAGAAAAAATCAAAGAAGTTGACGGAATCAAACAAGTAAAAGGAAAAGGCTTAATGCTTGGAGTAGAGTTTGATTTTGATGTTGCAGCTTTAAGAAAGAAATTAATCATCGAAAAACACATTTTTACAGGAAGCGCAAACAATAAAAATCTATTAAGAATTTTACCGCCTTTAACTGTCAAAAAAGCAGATATCGATACGTTTGTAAAAGCTTTAAAAGAAAGTTTAGAAGAATTAAAAAACTAAACACGCAATTATCCTAACAGGTTTCTAAAACCTGTTAGGTATCAATAAGTTTCTATATAAAGAAACAACCAAAAAACAACCAACCCACTTGAAATTATGAAACCATTATCAATTGAAACACGCAATGCGGTTTTGCGGACTATGGCAAAGCTGGTTGAGCAGGAGCGGAATGAGATAATCTT
The DNA here is from genome assembly GCF_013388355.1 of Flavobacterium sp. LPB0248. Taxonomy (GTDB): domain Bacteria; phylum Bacteroidota; class Bacteroidia; order Flavobacteriales; family Flavobacteriaceae; genus Flavobacterium. The sequence continues at coordinate 579,522 of NZ_CP058246.1, read as the reverse complement.
GACTAATCAGGAAGATCTTGCCGATTACGACGGCTCAGATTTAGCAATGGAAGAACGCTTAAAAGTAGATGATAAAAAAGTAGATGAGATGATTTTATCATTAAACCAACTAGCTTCTCAGGAAGATCCCGTTGGCGTTGAGCGTTTTCATTTTACTCATGATAATGGAATAAAAGTGGTCAATAAAACCGCTGCTTTCGGAACGATTTTAATTATTTATGAATCCCGTCCAGATGTTACCATTGAAGCGGGCGGAATTGCTTTTAAATCCGGAAATAAAATTTTATTAAAGGGAGGAAAAGAATCTTTAAAATCAAATTTGAAAATCGTAAGTCTTTGGCATAAAGCTCTAGAAGAAAACGGAGTTTCAAAAGACTGGGTGGAATATCTGAATTACAACAGAACAGAGACTCAGACATTCTTAGAAAAACCAACTCAAAAAGTTGATTTAATAGTTCCTAGAGGCGGAGAAAAACTAATTGAGTTTGTAAAAGCGCATGCAACTTGTCCGGTAATCGTTAGTGGACGTGGAAACAATTTTGTCTATGTTCATAAAGATGCTGATACAGATTTGGCTTTAAAGGTAATTTTAAATGCTAAAACATCTAAAATTTCGGCTTGTAATGCTTTAGATAAAGTTTTAATAGACACTAAACTACCCAATTTTGAAGGCTTCACAGCGATGTTGATTGAAGAGTTAATAGAATCAAAAGTTGAAGTGATTGTAGATAAATCGTTAGAATATTTCGAAAATACCAAAACGATTCAAAACGAAGATATTTGGTACGAAGAATTTCTGGATTATAAAATCGTAATAGGAACTATAGATTCTCAGGAACATGCTATTGATATGATCAATAAATACTGTGGAGGGCACTCAGCAGCAATTATTACAAGAAATGATGAAGTTGCGCAGCAGTTTATGGAATCGATAGATGCGGCAGCAGTTTACCAAAATGCATCAACCAGATTCACAGATGGCGGACAATTCGGACTTGGTGGTGAATTAGCAATAAGTACCGATAAACTGCACCAAAGAGGTCCAATCGGTCTTCAACATCTCGTAACCAATAAATGGTACGTGTATGGAGAAGGGCAAATTAGGTAATTGAGATAACATGAAAATTGAGGCAATTAGATAATTAGAAAATTCTAAAAAAAAACTTAGAATCTCAGCATCTTAGAACCTCAGTATCTTTAAATAAAATGACAAAAAAACGGATTTTATTAAAAATAGGAAGTAATACTTTAACCAAAGAAACCAATCATATTTCGAGGGGAAAGATTGAAGACCTAGGAATACAGATTGCGGCTTTAAATGATGAGTATGAATTTATAATAGTGAGTTCAGGAGCAATTGCAGCAGCGAAACAGTTTGTAAAGCTGGATAATCAGGATAAAGATGTTTTTGTAAAGCAAGCTTTAGCTTCAATCGGGCAGCCTCATTTAATGCGGATTTACAATGAAAATTTTAAGGATTTAGGCTTAAACACTTCGCAGTGTTTGCTTTCTTATTCTGATTTTGAAAAAGAACAAACCAAAAAGAACATTGTAAATACCATTAATGTATTAGTTAAGAATAATTACATTCCGATTATTAATGAAAATGATACCGTTGCAACAGATGAGATTCGGTTTGGAGATAATGATAAGTTAGCAGCTTTAACAGCGGTTCTTTTAAATGTCGATATTCTAATTATTGCGACCAATACAAACGGAATTTACACTAAAGATTCTATTCATAATGAAGTTCCTCAAACAATTAAATTGGTAAATGATTTGAAGTCGCTTGAAAAGGAAATCGGTGAATCGAAATCATCGCACGGAACAGGAGGAATGCAGTCTAAAATAGAAGCAGCCGCAATTTCAAAAGCAGCAAATATCGAAACCTGGATTGTAAATGGACTGAATGATAATTTTATTTTGAAGGCACTAAAGGATGAAATTGAATTTACTAAAATAATCTAATGAGTCAATTAGAAAATTAGTTAATTAGATAATGCACAATTATCAAATTTTCTAATTATCACATTATCTAAATTAATAAAGAAAACAAATGAACTATATCTCAATAAAAGACATCAACTCATTATCAAAATGGGTAAAACAAGCGATTAAAATCAAAAAGAATCCGCTTAAAAATCAGAGTTTAGGAAAGAATAAAACTCTGGGAATGTTATTTTTCAATCCGAGTTTAAGAACGCGTTTGAGTACTCAAAAAGCGGCAATGAATTTAGGAATGAACGTTATGGTAATGAATTTTACCAATGAAGGATGGACATTAGAATTTGAAGATGGAGCGGTTATGAATTCTGGGGCTTCAGAACACATAAAAGAAGCCGCAGAAGTAGTTTCTCAATACTGTGATATTATCGCGATTCGTGCTTTTGCAGGTTTGGTAGACAAAGAAAAAGATTATCAGGAAACTGTAATTTCAGGATTTTTGAAATACGCTACAGTACCAATCGTAAACATGGAAAGCGCTGTACGTCATCCATTGCAGTCTTTAGCAGATGCCATTACAATGGAAGAATTCAAAACGAAACACAAACCAAAAGTGGTTCTTTCTTGGGCGCCGCACCCAAAAGCTTTGCCTCAGGCAGTTGCGAATTCATTTGTAGAAATGATGCAGATGCAAAAAGATATGGATTTTGTAATCACACATCCAGAAGGTTATGAACTAAGTCCAGAAATTACAAAAGACTGCACAATTGAATACGATCAAAACAAGGCTTTTGAAAATGCCGATTTTGTTTACGTAAAAAACTGGAGCAACTTCAACGATTACGGAAAAGTAACCAACAGCGATCCAAATTGGACCGTTACGGCAGAAAAAATGGCTTTAACCAATAACGGAAAATTCATGCACTGTCTTCCGGTTCGTCGTAACGTAATTGTAAGTGACGAAGTTTTAGACGGAGAAAATTCAATCGTAATCGAACAAGCGAACAATAGAACGTATTCAGCACAATTAGTTTTACAAAAGATTCTTAAGAAGATATAAATTTAAGGTTCAAAGTTACAAAGTTACAAAGGTGCAGAGGTTTAAAAACTTTGCGAAAAACCTTTGCACCTTTGTAACTCTGAGCCTCTGAACCTTAAAGATAATGAACGTATCAGTAATAAAAATAGGTGGAAACATCATCGACAATCCAGTAGAATTAGAACAATTTTTAACCGATTTTTCTAAAATCGAAGGCCATAAAGTTTTAGTTCACGGTGGCGGAAAGTCGGCTACAAAAATGGCGCAGAGTATTGGTTTGGTTCCGCAGATGATTGACGGACGCCGAATTACAGATGCTCCAATGTTAGATGTTGTGGTCATGATTTACGCCGGACAAATCAACAAACATATTGTTGCTCAATTGCAGTCAAAAGACAATAACGCAATTGGTTTTTCTGGAGCTGATGGGAATTTAATTCAGTCAACAAAAAGAAATCACCCAACAATAGATTACGGATTTGTAGGCGACGTAAAACAAGTCAACACCAAATTACTGGCAACTTTATTAGAAGCTGGAGTTGTTCCCGTTTTCTGTGCGATTACACACGACAAAAATGGACAATTACTAAATACCAATGCTGATACGATTGCGAGCGAATTATCAATTGCATTATCTGAAGTTTTTGATGTTACGCTAACCTATTGTTTTGAAAAACAAGGTGTTTTAATGGATTCAGAAGACGATTCATCTGTAATTGCTGAAATCAACGAAACATTATATAATAAACTAAAAGAAGAAAAAGTAATCCATTCTGGAATGATTCCAAAACTGGATAACTGTTTCAATAGTCTATCAAGAGGCGTACAGAAAATCAAAATTGGACATCACAGAATGCTCCAGAATTCAGATATTCCGCATACAACGATTACATTATAAAAAATGTTGCCACGAATTGACATTAATTTTTGCTGTTAAAAGAGAAAATAATTTTAGATATACATCAAAAAGTTTATTTTGATTTTAAATCTGTGATAAAAAAATAATGTTTGAAAATCCGTGTAATTAGTGGCAAAAAAATAGAGCGCACGAGGTATTTTAAATAAATTTGCGCAAGTAAAAATGGTCAAAGGAAAGCTCAAAAACTTTGTTGCTTTGCCCCTTTGAGCCTTTGAACCTTATTAAAATGAAAAATATAGATACGCTTACCCAGGAAGCAATTAGTTTATTAAAAAGCTTAATCGAAACTCCTTCATTTTCAAGTGAAGAAGACCAAACAGCTCTTTTAATCGAAAATTGGTTCAATCAGAATGAAATTCCTTTCAAGAGAGAAAACAACAATGTGTGGGCTTTCAACAAATATTTCGACGAGAATAAACCAACACTTTTACTAAATTCACATCACGATACCGTTCGTCCAAATCAGGCGTACACAAACGATCCCTTCAAAGCAATTGAAAAAGACGGAAAATTATATGGTTTAGGAAGTAACGACGCAGGAGGATGCTTAGTTTCGTTATTAGCAACTTTTGTACATTTTTACGAAAATCAAAACCTTTCTCATAATATTGTAATTGTAGCTTCAGCAGAAGAAGAAAGCAGTGGGAAAAATGGTTTAAATAGCGTTTTAAAAAGCTTACCAGAATTAGATTGTGCTATTGTAGGTGAACCAACTTTAATGCAGTTAGCAGTTGCGGAAAAAGGATTGCTAGTTTTAGACGTAAAAGTAAAAGGAACTGCAAGTCATGCCGCACATCAAAATGACGACAACGCTTTATACAAATCAATTCCAGTAATGGAATGGTTTAAAAACTATAAATTCGACAAAATCTCTGATGTTTTAGGTCCTGTAAAAATGACTGTAACGCAGATTAATGCAGGAAAACAGCACAATGTCGTTCCGTCAGAATGTGATTTGGTTGTAGATATCCGAGTAACAGATCGTTATACAAATGCTGAAATTTTAGAAGTGGTGAAAGCAAACGTAAATGCTGAAGTAACTCCTAGATCCATGCATTTAAACGCATCGTCTATTCCAGTTTCGCACGGTTTGGTTCAGGCTGGAATCGCATTAGGAAGAACAACGTATGGTTCGCCAACACTTTCAGATCAATCCGTTTTGAGCTGTCAGTCTTTAAAATTAGGACCAGGAGAAACATTGCGTTCGCATTCAGCAGACGAATTTATTTTTGTAAATGAAATTGTAGAAGGAGTCGACCTGTATATCAAAATACTAACTGATTTCTTTAAATTATAAGAAAAGAAAAAACCGCCACGAATTCACGAATTAATTTTTTACTATCTAAATGAGATATTAATTCGAATTAATTCGAAAAAAATAATCGCAAAGATTATCAAAAATAATTCGTGAATTCGTGGCGAAAAAAAATAGTACCTATGAAACTTTGGGAAAAAGGAATACCAACAGATAAACAAATCGAACAATTCACAGTTGGAAATGATCGTGAACTGGATTTAGTTTTAGCAAAATACGACGCTTTAGGTTCAATTGCACACGCTAAAATGTTGGGACAGATCGGTTTATTAACTCAAGAAGAAACAACATCTTTAGTTGATGCTTTAAACGAAATTATCGCAGATATTGTAGTTGGAAATTTCGAAATCGAAGACAGTTTTGAAGATGTACATTCTAAAATCGAATATCTTCTAACCGTAAAACTTGGCGATGCAGGAAAGAAAATCCATACGGCGCGTTCTCGTAATGATCAGGTTTTAGTAGACGTTCATTTGTATTTGAAAGATGAGTTAAAAGCAATAAAAGAACAAGTAAAAACTTTGTTTGACTTGTTGATGGAATCGGCAGAAAAACATCAAAATGTATTATTGCCAGGTTATACACATTTACAAATTGCAATGCCATCATCTTTCGGAATGTGGTTTTCTGCTTATGCAGAAAGCTTAATTGATGATATTACAATGTTAAACGCAGCTTCAAAAATTGTAGATCAGAATCCGTTAGGTTCTGCTGCGGGTTATGGAAGTTCATTTCCAATCAATAGAAGCTTTACAACGAAAGAATTAGGTTTTGAGACTTTAAAATATAATGCCGTTGCCGCACAAATGAGTCGTGGAAAAGCAGAGAAAACCGTTGCTTTTGCTATGACAAGTGTAGCAGGAACATTGTCAAAGTTTGCAATGGACGTTTGTTTGTATATGAGTCAGAACTTTGATTTTATTGGTCTTCCGGCACACCTTACAACAGGTTCGAGCATTATGCCTCATAAGAAAAACCCGGATGTTTTCGAATTAATCAGAGGAAAATGTAACAAGATTCAAGCGCTTCCTTACGAAATCACTTTAATTACCAATAATCTTCCAAGCGGTTATCACAGGGATTTACAGCTTTTAAAAGAAGGTTTATTTCCAGCGATTCAGAACCTAAAAGCTTGTTTGGATATTGCTATATTTTCAATAAAAGATATTACGGTTAAAGATCATATTTTAGAAGATAAAAAATACGATTATTTGTTTACGGTAGATACTTTAAACGAAATGGTTGTAGCTGGAATGCCGTTTAGAGATGCTTATAAAGCGGTTGCAGAACAATTGGAAGCGGGAACGTACCAATCTCCAAAACAAACCAAACATACGCATGAAGGAAGCATCAATAATTTATGCTTGGATGCGATTAAAGATAAAATGAAAGCTACTTTTTAATGTTTTAGTGAAATGTAAAAAGTAAGCAGTAAAATGTAAAAGGTCATTGATTATTTCAATGACCTTTTTTATAAAGTAAATTTAGTTTTTTACGAGTTTAAAAGTTTTGCTTCTGTTGTCTATTTGAACTTTGCATACATAAATGCCTTTTGCAAGATTTCCGACGTTTAATTCTAATTTTTCATCTGAAGAAACATTTTGGGAATGTGAATATATTTTTGATCCATTAGAAGAGAACAAATTCACTTCAGCTAAACCATTATCAGAGCTTGAAAAATCAATATTTAACAAACGATTTATAATTGAAGGATAATACTTTAAATCCAGATTATTTGCATTGTTGTTTAGTCCTAAATTATTGCAGCTTGTAGATACGGCACCTTGAGCGGTAACCTGAAGCGTTGCACCAGCACCGCATGAAGCGTTCGAAATATATCCCGCAACATTAGCGATAGGCAAAACGCTATACGTGTATGAAGGTTTTGTTACAGTTGTTCCTGAATTGGTTGGAGCATTCAAACAATCTGTAAAAGCAATTCCGATTGTACCACCGTCAGTACTCACGTAATTTTTAAAGGTAGTTCCGATTTTAGCAAAATCAGTCCCTTCTACGTAACAAGTTGTATTATTGCTTCCGCCGCCTAAACCAATTGCTAGTGAACCAGATACAGAAGTGTTATAATAGCAATTCAAAATATGAAGTTCAGCATTTCTGGCTCTTGGCATTCTTTCTTTACAGCCTTCTGCCCAATAACAGTTTTTAAAAGTAATGCTATAATGTCCGTCAGAAGGAGCATCGGTTTTAGAAGAACCTACTAAGTCAGAAAAACGGTGGTCATCGGCTCCACCAGATCCTCCTGCTTTTGGCGATTTCAAATAAATAAATTTACACCAAGAAACCGTTACGTTATCAGCAGCACCCTTGTTGTCAAAATTTCCGTCCATTCCGTCCTGAAATTCACAATGGTCGACCCAAATATTAGTCGCTTCTGAAGTAAGATTATCGCGTCCGTCAACATCGTAAGCACCTGGGCCTTCAAAAAATAAATTTCTGATGATAATATTATTTGAACCAGGTTTAAGATTTAAAATTCCTGAACCAGCTGCAGTTTGATCCAGATTGACCAAACGAGCACCAGGAAGTCCGATAATAGTTTTGTCATTTACTTGAAGACTGGTGTACGTGCAATTTATGGTTCCCGAGACCAATATTACTTGTGGAGTGGTTAATTTTAATTTTGCTGTTAAATCAGTCAAATTTGTTACAGTAACAGGAGTTGCGGCTCCTCCGCCAGTTGCAGATGCACCAAATCCTTCCGGAGCGCTCATATAATAATTTTGAGCAAACAAAAAGGAGTAAGGCAGAAGCAATGCTAATAAAATAAGTTTTGTTTTCATTTTAAGCGTGGTTTTTGTGGTTTCAATAGTTAATGTAATCGATTGCACAAATGTAAAAGAATTAAAATAATTTCAAATTAATTTATTAAATATTTATGTTTTAAACTTTTGATTTTTAGAATTGTAAATGTTGTTTTTACATTATTAATTCGTAAAACGATCTACGATAATGTTTTAGAAAACAGAAAAAGGTTTTAAAATTAAAAGCAGAATTTTCATGCTAAATACCTATATTTGATATGCCAGTTTAAAACATATCAATGAAAAAATTCAATGAACATTCTACCTTAGATCTTTTTGAGAAAGGTTTGATTACAGAAAATCAATTCGAAGAAGTTAAGACCTATCGAAATCTAAATATCTTTTCGTTAAATGCAGAATTAAAGTTATTCCTTTATTTATCAATATTGTTATTTACTTCAGGAATTGGAATTCTGATTTATGAAAATATTGATACAATTGGACATATCGCCATTCTAGCATTGCTTTTAATAGTTATTGCAGTTTGTTTTTTCTATTGTTTCAAATATTCTAAAGGTTTCCAGAAAGGCGAAGTTACTTTTGAACATCCGGTTTTAGAATATCTGGTTTTGGCAGGAAATATTCTGACTTGTATCTTTATCGGATATCTGCAATTTCAATATAAACCTTTTGGAGATCACTACGGATTGGCTACTTTAATCCCAACAATAGTAAGTTTCTTTTGCGCTTATTATTTTGATAATAGAAGTGTCTTGACTATTGCTGTTACAGGTTTAGCGGCGTATGTGGGACTTTCGGTTACACCACAGGATATATTTAATGACAGCAATAATTTGTACGCTAGCCAAAGTTTGAGTTATTCTGCCGTAATGTTAGGGGTTTTGCTGGTTTTGTGGACGATTTACAGCCGTAGAATTTCGCTCAAAACGCACTTTAGCTTGGTTTTCCTGACTTTCGCATTGCATATTGTAAGTATCGCTTCGATTAGTAATTTGACAGGTTATGATACTTTAACATGGATAATATTTGCTTTGATTTTAGCTGGTTCAACATATTATTTTTATAAAGCCAGCTACGAATATAAAGCAATGTCTTTATATGTATTTATGATTGTGTATGCTTACATCGGCGGAAATATTGTTTTGTTTAGAATTTTTGAAAACGTTGATTTCTCTGATATTTGGGAATTACTTATTTTTCTATTGCCAGCATATTTCATTGGATCAATTGTAATGTTTATTAAATTAATTAAAAACTTCCATAAAGTTATTGCAGAATGATAGTATACAACAAACAATTATTAGATAATGAGGCTTTAACAGATGAAGCAGATGCTTTATTTCAAGGTGGTTTTATAAGTAAAGATCAGAAGAAATTTATAGAAAAGGAATTACCAGTTTTAAAAAGCCAAAGTAATATTTTAGTTAGAATAGGATTCTTTTTACTTGGTTGCTTGTTATATCTTTCGGTTTGCGGCGCAATTTCTTTGTTTGGACTAAGCGCTGAGAATACATTTTTTCAGATCTGCTGTTACATTTTTGCTACAGTGGGATTTGTTGGAGCAGAATTGCTTGCAAATCAAAATTTTCATAATCACGGTTTAGATGATGCTTTTATATTGAATGCACTGTTATGCTTAGGCGCAGCAATAGGAATAACAACAGAAGGGTACGAAATGGTAATTGCTTTTTTTGTTACAATTGGAGCGCTTTTTATGTTTCTAAGGTATTTGCATGTGCTGTCAATGCTTATGTTTTGCCTTTCAGCAACTGCTTTTTTGTTTTATGGAATGTTTGAATTTGGAGATATAGGAAAAGCAATTTTGCCATTTATAGCAATGATTTTTGCGGCTGTATTTTATTTCTTGACAAAAAAAAGGATGAATCGTTTAAACGAAAGTTATTACTACAATGGACTTTTGTTAGCTAATAGTTTTTGTTTGGTGTTATTTTATCTTTCTTGCAATTATCTGGTGGTAAGAGAACTTTCTGCAGAGCTTTTAGGAGTAGAAGTGAAACCTGGAACCGACATTCCGTTTGCTTATTTCTTCTATGCTTTTACTTTCATTGTTCCAATTGTTTATTTGGGGCAAGCTATAAAAACAAAAGATAGAATAATGCTTTGGTTGAGTTTTTTAGCGATCGCATTTTCAATTTATACGATTAGATTTTATCATTCCGTTTTGCCAATTGAAGTTGCGCTTACATTAGGAGGGATAATTCTATTTGCAATAGCTTATTTTTCAATTAAAAAATTAAAAGAAAAAGAGAGCGGATTAACCTTTAAGCCAGATAGAATCAATCATTCTGACAGTTTATTAAATGCAGAAGCTTTAGTGGTAGCTTCAACTTTCGGTATGAAACCAGGAGTTAAAACAGATTCTCCAATGGAATTTGGAGGAGGAGGTTTCAGCGGAGGAGGCTCTGAGGGAAGTTTTTAAGTTTAATTATGAATTATGAGTTGAGCGCTAATTTGGATTAAAATTTAAAGTTGACGTAAAAAATCAAAAGCCTGAAATTATTTGTATAGTTTCAGGCTTTTAATTTTGTTTAGTTTAAGTAATTAACTCATAACTTAGATCTTACTCTTCAATGCTTCTGCATCAATATCACTGTGCGAAACATCGTAAACTGCTTTTCCGTTTTTGATTAAAATCAATTGTGGAGATTCGTGATATACTCCAAATCTGCTGGCAATTTCATTTGAAACGTCTCTATGTGCGATCAAGTCCAAAAAGTACGCATCAACAACACCCTCAAGATCAAATTCTCTTTCAAATTGTTTTAAGGCCATTCGGCTAATACTACATCTTGTGCTATGTTTGAAAATTACAACTGGTTTCTCATTTGAAATGGCTTCAATTTCCATTAATTGAAGAATATCTGTTAATTCTGTCCAGTTAACTTTACTTTTTGCTGCTTCTGAGTTCTCTGAACTTCCGAAGATTGAATTAAAAAAACTCATATTTGGCTTACTTTGTGACTTTTTGACGTGTTAAAACGATAAAAACTTGATTTTAACCGTCATTTTGTCTGTTTTTTTACTGTGGAATATAATTTGTCTATTAGAATACAAAGTTAAATTATTTGAGTTAACTATTTACCTCAATAAATCGTAACTTTAATCCTATTTAATTTATAAGGTTAAATCAGTCAAAATCAAAAAGATATGAATATAAATAAGTTTACTATTAAATCGCAGGAAGCCATTCAGTTGTCTCAGCAGTTAGCACAACGAAATGGCCGGCAGCAAATTGAAAATGAGCACATTTTCAAAGCAATATTTGAAGTTGATGAAAACGTGGCGCCATTTATTCTAAAAAAATTGAATGTAAATGTGCCTTTGTTTTTGCAAATTTTAGACAGTACAATTCAGAGTTTTCCAAAAGTTTCTGGAGGAGATGTTATGCTTTCTCGAGACGCGAACAAAGCTTTGAATGAAGCTGAAATCATTGCACAAAAAATGAACGACGAATACGTTTCGATCGAACATTTAATTTTAGCCATTTTTGACTCAAAAAGTAAAGTTTCTCAGATTTTAAAAGATCAGGGAGTTACAGGAAAAGGTTTGAAAGCGGCTATTGAGGAACTAAGAAAAGGCGAAAGAGTAACTTCGGCTTCGGCAGAAGAAACCTATAATTCGCTTAATAAATTTGCTAAAAACTTAAACGAATTAGCTCGTACAGGAAAATTAGATCCAGTTATTGGGCGTGATGAAGAAATTCGTCGTGTGTTGCAGATTCTAACTCGTAGAACAAAAAACAACCCAATGCTTATTGGGGAACCTGGAGTTGGTAAAACTGCAATTGCAGAAGGATTGGCACATAGAATTGTGGATGGCGACGTTCCAGAAAACTTAAAAGATAAAATCGTTTTTTCTCTTGATATGGGAGCTTTGATTGCCGGAGCGAAATATAAAGGAGAATTTGAGGAGCGTCTGAAATCGGTTGTAAAAGAAGTTACCGCCGCAGACGGAGATATAGTTTTGTTTATTGATGAGATTCATACGCTTGTAGGAGCGGGTGGAGGTGAAGGCGCAATGGATGCGGCTAACATCTTGAAACCAGCTTTAGCTCGTGGAGAATTGAGAGCAATTGGTGCTACAACTTTAGATGAATATCAAAAATATTTCGAAAAAGATAAAGCGCTTGAAAGACGTTTCCAGAAAGTTCTTATCGATGAACCAGATACAGAAAGTGCTATTTCAATCTTACGTGGTATCAAAGAGAAATACGAAACACACCATAAAGTTCAGATTAAAGACGAGGCAATTATTGCTGCAGTTGAGCTTTCGCAAAGATATATCACCAATCGTTTCCTACCAGATAAGGCGATTGACTTAATGGATGAAGCTGCTTCTAAATTACGTATGGAAATCAATTCGAAACCAGAGGAATTAGATGTTTTGGATCGTAAAATCATGCAGTTGGAAATTGAAATTGAAGCTATCAAACGTGAGAAGGAAGAAAGCAAGCTGAAAATTTTAGGTATGGAATTAGCCAACCTTAAAGAAGAGCGCAACGAAATCTATGCAAAATGGAAACAGGAAAAAGATATTGTTGACGGAATTCAGGCTGTAAAACACGAAATTGAAGACTTTAAATACGAAGCGGAACGTGCAGAACGTGAAGGTGATTATGGAAAAGTAGCTGAGATTCGTTATGGAAAAATAAAAGAAGCACAAGAACGTCAGGAAAGTCTGCAAAAACAGTTGTTAGAATTTCAATCTGGAAACTCTTTGATTAAAGAAGAAGTAACAAGAGAGGATATTGCAGAAGTTGTAGCAAAATGGACTGGAATTCCAGTAACCAAAATGCTTCAGACAGAAAGAGAAAAATTATTGCACCTTGAAGACGAATTGCACAAACGTGTAGTAGGTCAGGAAGAAGCGATAGAAGCAGTGAGTGATGCTGTTCGTAGAAGCCGTGCCGGTTTACAGGATATGAAAAAACCTGTTGGTTCATTCTTATTTTTAGGAACAACCGGAGTTGGTAAAACGGAGCTAGCAAAAGCGTTGGCTGAATATCTTTTTGATGATGAAAACGCCATGACTCGTATTGATATGAGTGAGTACCAAGAACGCCACAGTGTGAGCCGTTTAGTTGGTGCACCTCCAGGATATGTAGGTTATGATGAAGGAGGTCAATTGACAGAGGCTGTTCGTAGAAAACCTTATTCTGTTGTGTTGCTAGACGAGATTGAAAAAGCGCATCCAGATACTTTCAATATTTTATTGCAGGTTCTAGATGAAGGTCGTTTGACAGACAACAAAGGACGCCTAGCAGATTTCAGAAATACGATTATTATTATGACCTCAAATATGGGAAGTAATATCATCCAGGAGAAATTTGAAAACCTAAAAGGAGGTGTTGAGGCAGCAACAGAAGCAGCTAAAAACGAAGTTTTAGGATTGTTAAAACAAACGGTTCGTCCTGAGTTTATCAACCGTATCGATGAAATTGTAATGTTTACACCGCTTACAGTAGAGAATATCTCGAGAATCGTAAACTTACAGTTAAAGAGTGTTACAAAAATGCTGGCTTTGCAGGGCATTACAATGGATGCAACTCCAGAAGCTATTGCTTACTTGGCCGACAAAGGTTATGATCCGCACTTTGGGGCAAGACCTGTAAAACGTGTAGTTCAAAGAGAAGTTTTAAATCAATTGTCAAAAGAGATTTTGGCAGGAAATATTACAACAGACAGCATCATTTTATTAGATGCTTTCGATGGCAAACTGGTTTTTAGAAACCAGACAGTTAAATAATTATTTTTTTTAGTTAATCTTGAAAAAGCATCAGTGTCAAAGCTGGTGCTTTTTTTGTTAATATGTAATGAGATTTAATCTTTTTTAACGGTTATTTTGCGTAAGAAATAATCTATATTTGAATCAACTATTAAATCAAATATATGAAAAGAAACCAAAGAACATTTTTAATTTTAGTTTTTGCCAGTTTTTTATTTGTAACTCATTCTAATGCGCAAGAAAGCATTGTTGTTACTGGCGGAAAAGGCACTGGTGCAGGCGGAACGGCAAGCTATTCAATAGGGCAAATTGCCGATGTACGATTGCAAGGAAGTGGTGGATCGGCACAAGAGGGAATTCAGCAACCTTATGAAATAGCGACTCTCAGTAATGAGAAATTTGATGAAATTAGTTTAGTGATGACAGCTTTTCCTAACCCTGTTGTCGATGAGCTAAATCTTATCGTTGTAAATGATAAATTTGGGGTTTTATCCTATAATTTATTTGATATCAATGGGAGAATTATAGCAAAAGCTGTAAATGTTACTTCGTCAGAAACAAAAGTCTCTATGCAAGGATTAACAAAGGGAGTGTATTTTCTTGTAGTAAATAACAATTCTAAAGCAATAAAAACTTTTAAAATTATTAAAAAATAGAAATCTAAAACCGTAGAAAAATATATGAAAAAAATTACTCTGGTATTACTATTATTAAGTTCTTTTACAGCCTTATTCGCGCAAGCGCCACAAAGAATGAATTATCAATCTGTGATTCGCAAAACAGATGGCACTTTGTTGGCAAATACCGTTATAGGTATTAAAACGAGTATTTTGCAAGGTTCACTAACAGGGGTTGCTTCTTATGTAGAAACCCAAATCGCAACAACAAACGTAAACGGATTAGCAACAATAGAAATAGGGGGAGGAACTCCAGTTACAGGTACATTTTCGGGAATTGATTGGGGTGCGGGGTCTCATTTTGTTAAAACAGAAATTGACCCAACAGGAGGAACCAATTATACAATTAGTGGTACAAGTCAGCTATTAAGCGTTCCTTATGCTTTGTATGCTGGAAGTAGTGCGAATAAAGGGAAAACCAGTATAATCATTACCGGAGATGTTACAGATGCAGAGGCAGCAACGCAGATATCTGCCGAATTTGGACCTTATACAGAAAATATCTACGTAACTAGTACAACAAATTTGACAACTATAGATTTGAGTGTAATAAAAAAACTAGTAAACTTAAAGATCCAAAATAATTCAAAATTAGTTAGCTTCAATTTAAGTAATCTTATTGAGGTTTATAATGATTTAGATGTCGGTAATAATGATGTGCTAACTTCAGCTACATTTCCTGCTTTGAAAATATTACATGCATACGATACAGGTATTTTAAATAATCCCTCGTTGGTATCGATCTCATTTCCAGTTTTAACTTCTAGTAAAGGTCTTTATTTTCAAAATAATTCAAGTCTCACGACTATTGACTTACCATTATTAGCATCTATTACAGATACAAGTTTATCACTCAATTTTAATAAAAATGCGCTTTCTAGTTCACAAGTCAATTTAATTTTA
Source organism: Flavobacterium sp. LPB0248 (assembly GCF_013388355.1). Lineage (GTDB taxonomy): Bacteria > Bacteroidota > Bacteroidia > Flavobacteriales > Flavobacteriaceae > Flavobacterium. The sequence goes on along the minus strand of NZ_CP058246.1, from coordinate 564,197 downwards.
CATAGATTACTTAATATTCCTGCTGCTGCACAAAGTTATATTCAGTTGCAAGGCCAAAATCCACCTGCTCCTCCTACAGGGCAAGGAATTCTTGATAAAGCAACTTTAATAAACAGAGGCAACAGTGTTTCTACCGATTAATTTAAAAAAGAAATCATAATAAAAGCATCAGTTTTTTAGCTGATGCTTTTTGTATAAAATTTTGAAACTTTTTCCCCAATTCATATAACGAGATATTTTTAAAAAAGAGCCAATTTTAAATTAATAAAAATCATTAAATTATTAATTAAAAATAGAAATCATGAATAACATATTTAGAGGATTATTGGCAGGATACGGCGCTAAAAAGTTAGGAGGCGGATGCTTCGGAACCATTATCGTTTTTATTATTCTATGGGTTCTATTAGGGCAATGTAACTAAAACCGCAATACAGGAAATTACCTGTAAAAATCATAAATTTTGATGCAGGAATATTGGGCAGATTAAGTCAAAATGTCTAGATTCGCATCACTAAAAATAAATTTAAAAAATGGCTTCAGGTTTTTTTGTTCTATTAGATGATATCGCAGCAATTATGGATGATGTTGCAGTAATGAGTAAAGTTGCTGCAAAGAAAACTGCTGGAATTCTTGGCGACGACTTAGCGGTAAATGCAGAAAAAGCTTCTGGATTTGCATCTTCACGAGAGTTGCCAGTTTTGTGGGCAATCAGCAAAGGTTCTTTACTTAATAAAATTATCATTCTTCCAATTGCATTTTTGTTAAGTGCATTTTTTCCAATTGCAATTATGGTAATTTTGGTGCTTGGAGGGTTATTTTTGGCTTATGAAGGAGCAGAAAAAATTTATGAGTTTATTGTTCCTCACAAACATGAAGAATCGGAAGGAATAACTGATGAAGTATTGACTGAAGAAGAAATTTTAGCAGTAGAAAAAACAAAAGTAAAATCTGCCATTGTAACCGATTTTATCTTATCTGTCGAAATTGTGATTATTGCTTTAGGAACCGTAATCGGGAAACCATTGTTATCACAGATTATAACTGTTTCAATTATTGCTTTGATTGCTACAGTTGGAGTTTACGGAATCGTAGCGCTTATTGTTCGTATGGACGAAGTAGGTTTTAAGATGATTCAGCACAGTAAAAAGGAAAAAAGTCTTTTAAAAAGTGTTGGAAATATATTGGTTCAAGCACTTCCAAAAGTAATTAAAGCGCTAACTATTATCGGAACTATTGCGTTGATTTTGGTTGCTGGTGGATTATTTGTCCATAACATCGAGTTCTTTCACCATCTATTGCCAAACTTTCCTTCAATTGTAAAAGAATTTGCAATTGGACTTATAATGGGTTTTATTGTTTTGGCAATTGTAAATCTCTTTAAAAAGATTTTTCAAAAGAAGACAGCATAAATTTGCATTAAAATATACTTTAACGAAAACATCAGCTCACAGCTGATGTTTTTTTTTGAGCAGATTGATTCATTTTCAAAAAGCTCTCTATCTACCATATTTTTTGTTCCGGATCGCCATCAAAACTGCTGCAAAAAGATGCCGTTTCTATTGGGGTTGATTAATATTATTTTTGTTTTTATAGGAAATAACAGTAATTTTTAAATATTTTTTTATAAAATAAATTACTGATTTTTAGTTCTTTAATGATACATCGCAACTTTTTAACATTTTTTATAAGCAACCTTTGCAACCAAGGTGCGTCTTCATAGTAATTAACAATTAATTATTATTTTATATGAAAAGTTTTAGATTAAAAACAGCTTTAGTAGTATTATTTTTATCAATTGGATTTGTTTCTTGCAGTAGCGACGATGATAAAGTAGAATCGACAGTTAAAACAAAAACAGCATTTGTAACCGAAATTAAAGGACCAGAAACTGGAAAAGTAAATGAAGAATTAAGTTATGACGTGACTTTTATTGTAGATAATGCTTGTGGAGAATTTGATAAAATTAGCGAAACAACGATTGGTACAGACAAAGGATTGCAAGTTGTGGCAAAATATGCTTCAGATGTTTGTACACAGCAAATTCCAGATCCTAAAAAAACAGTTTATAAATTTAAATCTGCAACAAAAGGAACTTTCGAAATTAAATTCAAGAAATCAGAAACTGAATTCCTTACTCAAAAAGTAGTGATCGAATAACAACTTGTTAAGTTGATATTTTTTTAGGTTGAAAGCCATTTTACGGAAGTTTTATTTTAAACGGACGTGAAATGGTTTTTTGATTTTAAGGAATTGGCACTGATTTATTAGTTGTTATATAAAAGTTATCTGCTTTGACATTCCTTTAAAAAGTATTATTTTTGCACTCTAAATTTTATGTCATGCCGAAAAGAAAGTATAAAATATCAGTGATTCAGTTAAATCTGAATGATGTTGCCGAAAATAATCTTAAAAAATGTATCAGCTGGGTAAGAGACGCTGCAAGTCAAGGTGCAGAAGTTATCTTATTGCCTGAATTATATAGCAGTCATTATTTTTGTCAAAGTGAAGATGTAGATAATTTTGCATTAGCAGAACCACTTTACAGTACTTCATTTATTGCATTCAGCGAATTGGCAAAAGAATTAGGAGTAGTAATTATTGTTCCTTTCTTCGAGAAAAGAATGGCAGGAATCTATCATAATAGTGCTTACATCATTGATACTGATGGAACAGAGGCTGGTTTATATCGTAAGATGCACATTCCAGATGATCCTCATTTCTATGAAAAATTCTATTTCACTCCAGGTGATTTAGGTTTCCAGGCAATCGAAACTAAAAAAGGAACTATTGGAACTTTAATCTGCTGGGATCAATGGTATCCAGAAGCAGCTCGTATTACAGCGCTTAAAGGAGCAGAAGTTTTATTCTATCCGACAGCAATTGGATGGCATCCAAAAGAAAAAGAACAATACGGAGAGAATCAATATGGTGCTTGGATGAATGTAATGAAAGGTCATGCAGTAGCAAATGGTGTTTTCGTTGCAGCAGCAAACCGAATTGGTCTTGAAAAATACCTTGAAGGAACAGAAGGAATTCAGTTTTGGGGAGCTTCATTTATTGCAGGACCGCAAGGAGAAATTTTAGCTCAAGCTTCTCATGATAAAGAGGAAATTTTAATTGCTGAGGTTGATTTAGATTTACAAGAAAATGTTCGTCAAAACTGGCCATTCTTTAGAGATAGAAGAATTGATGCTTTTGGAGACATTACAAAAAGAGCAATTGATAAATAATTTGATTTATCTAAAATATATAAAAAGGACAAAATATACATTTTGTCCTTTTTTTTTGTAAGCTTCGGAGAAGCTAAATATTTATAGCAAAGAATAAATGTTTACAATGTAAAGCTCCAGCGGAGCGACATGTTCTTTTAGAATTTAATAGATGTCGCTCCGCTGGAGCTTTTTATTTTGTCTTGTTTGTAGTGCTATAAATATTTAGCTTCTCCGAAGCTTTAAATAAGTATACAATATAATAAAAAAAGGAGCTATTTCAATACGAAATAGCTCCTTTTCTGCTTTTAGCTTTATATATAGATTACTTCACTTGGAAAGTAACTCGTCTCACGATTTGACGTGCTTCTTTAGAATTTTTGTTAACAGAAGTATCTTCTCCATTAGCAATTACATTCAGTCTAGAAGCATCGATTCCAGCATTTACTGCTACTTTTTTCACAGCTTCAGCTCGTTTTCTAGATAATTCAGTGTTGTAGCTTGAGCTTCCAATTTCATCAGCATAACCAATAATGTCGGCAGATTTTCCAGGATTGTTTTTCAAGTATTTCACTAAGAAATCAACACCAGATAATGAAGCATTTGTTGGTTTAGACGAATTGAAATCGAAGTAAACATTTACATAACCACCGTTGATTAATTCTTCAACTGTATTGTTTGTAGCTGTTCCAGCACCTTTTTTCTCGTAAGTTTTGTCTAAGTAGCTTTCTAACTCATCTGGAACGCCATTTTGATTGGTATCAATAGATTGTCCTTTTGTGTTAACAGCAACTCCTGCAATACTGTTTGGTTCTAAATCGTATAAATCAGCAACTCCATCTTTGTCTGAATCAATAAGACCAGTTTCGATTAAGTCAACTCTTTGTTCCAATTCGCTGATTCTATCTTCTTCACCAACCCAGTCAGCATGTTTTTGGTTTTTACCTAGGTAGAAAGTTAAACCTACAGAAGCATTTAATAAAACGCCATCAAAAGAACCTGTGGTAGTATTTCCCATTCCGTCAAAGTTCCAGTTTTGTCTTCCGTTAACAATTCCGGTAAGATCACCTGTCAACGCTACTCGGTCGCTTAATCTAATTTGTCCTGTTAAACCAGCAATTCCGTGAGCCATGTAATCTTGTCCGCCAAATCCTGTTTCAGTACTGATTTGAGAAACCCCAAAACCACCATGTGCCAAAAGACCGATTGTGTTTGTCCAAGTTTCGAAATTTAAAGCACGTCCAACATTGATAACCCCTTGTAAACTTGCTCTAACGTAGCGGCTGTCAAAATCTGGAGTGTTTTTTTTCTCTTTGAATTGATCGTAACCCACATCTAATTTTACCCCAAACTTTGGACTGAACATATATCTTACGCCCAAATCTCCGTGGAAAAAGTTTAACGATTCTGTAGTATAACCTGGAGTCATTGTTCTGGTTGGTTTGTTGACCCCACCATTAAGCTCGATCGACCATTTGTTGTATTCTTGATCTACATTTGGTTTTGTAGAAGTAGTAGCCATATTTTGAGCACCTGCAGCAAATGATAGTAATAATAAGGATACTGATACTAATTTCTTTTTCATGATATCAAAAATTAAATTGTTTTTATTTTAAACTCTGAAACAAAATTAGAGGTCGAATTCTAGAAAGTGTTGTATATACCCTTACATAATTCCCATATTTTGGCTTTTAATTGTGTAAATCCGTTAAAATAAGTACAATAGAATGCATAAAAAAGGACAAAATTCACATTTTGTCCTTTTGCTATCCTTAAAAAAGAGTTATTATTTTAAATCAGGCTGATAAATTTTAACAGATCCATCTCCTTCGCTGCTTACTACCAATAAGCTTCTTTTTGTCGGACTTTTTGAAGCCGGAATAAAAAGAATACCCTCTGGAGCATCTCCTGTTTTTACCGTTTGTAAATACTGAGGAGAAGTTGGGTTTGTAGCATCATAAACCATAAAAGCATCAGATCTTTCAAGTCCTACAAACAGAATATTTTGATTTCCCATTTTAGCCACAACTACAGCTTCTGGTTCAGAACCTTTATCATCACTTCTTTTGTCATCATATGTGCCAATTTCGTTAGTCTTTTTGTCAACATCATTTTTGCTGTCAAAAACAATTTTTCCTGTATTTCCGTTCCAGATAGAAAAAGATCTTCCTCCAAAACTTACCATTTGATCTAAATCTCCATCTCCGTCAGTATCTCCCATGTCAGCAATAAGGTTTAATCTTCCCATATTAGCATCTAATTTTAAAGTAGCTGCATCAGGGAAAGCTGTTGCGTCAAGCGTCATGCTTTTCATACGCTTCACATCAGTGTAGGCAGTGTATTCTCTTGCATCACCTTCGTTAGCGGTTACAAAATAAGGAACATTATTTACAGTATAATGACTGATTGCATCTGGCATATACAATCCTTTTACTTTCCAAGGATTAAAAGCAATTTTATTGTCGCTATCGCTTACGTCAATTGCATTTTCAGCAGTATTGTAATCTTTTAAACCTAAGGGATAAATCGCTGTAATGGTTTTAGAAGTTAAATCAACTTTTGCAACACCATTATTTTCTTGTAAAGTTACCCAAGCCGTTTTAGAATCGTCTGAAATTGTAATATATTCAGGTTCGATATCTTGAGCAAAACTAGTTTTAGCAAATTTTGAAATTCTGAAGCCATCTTTTACCAGTGCCGAAGCCTGACCAGCAAATGAAGCGAAGTCTAAAGTTGTTACATTATAAGTGCTCGTTTCAATAATAGAAACAGTTCCGTTTGGATCTTGTGTGTAATCTGTATTTGGTTCGCCTTCATTAGCAGTCATGATATATTTTCCGTCTGGTGAAAAAGTAATCATGTCTGGCAAAGCACCAACTGTTACTTGTTTGATTAAGCTGTAATCTGAAGTGTTAAAAATAACTACTTTACCGTTTCCTTGTTTGTTTACTGTAGATTCTAAAGCTACAGCAAGTTTTCCGTCAAAAACAGAAACGCTATTTGCTGCGCCTTCGTAGGCAACTAAATCAATTTTTCCGATTTTAAGTGGTTTTGTTGGATCACTAATATCGATAACGTCAATTTGATTAACACCGCTATTGTTTACTGTAAAAAGTCTTTTCGTTTTTTCGCAGTAAGCAGAAATTTCAGCAGCAGCTTCTCCGCCAATTGTAATAGAACCAATTTCTTTAAAAGTTCTTGGATTTTCGTTTACAACAACTTCTGGTTCGGTGTTTGAATTTTCATCATTGTTACAGCTTGCCAATAAAAAAAGAGCAGCTAATAATGAGAGAGATAAATTTTTCATGTGTTAGTTTTTAGTTTTGGCAAAAGTAATTCTGAGCTCTCTGTTAAATATTAAGTGTGTATTATTTAATCTTTAACTTAAATTTTGCAGGATAAGTTTTGTGAAATTACAGAGGAATTTCAACCAAATGTTTTATAATCCTAACGAATGCTTATCTTTGCACTTTCTAAATTAGAACCTATTTATGTCAACAAATAATAGAAGATTTCCAGCAGAATGGGAAAAGCAACAAGGAATTGTATTGTGTTTTCCGCACAATGGTAACGATTGGCCAGGAAAATATGAAGCCGTTCAGTGGGCTTTTGTAGAATTTATTAAAAAAGTAGCCACTTTTGAAACTGTTTTTTTGGTTGTAGCCGATGAAAAACTGAAAGAGAAAGTTGCTGATATGCTTGAAAGAGCTCGCGTTAATACTGAAAACGTTTCTTATATTGTTCATAAAACAAACAGAAGCTGGATGCGCGATTCAGGACCAATTATTGTAAAAAATGGTTCAAAAAGAGAAGCGTTAAACTTCAACTTTAATGGATGGGCAAAATATAAAAACTACCAATTAGATAAATTTGTTCCAGGTAAAGTTGCCGATTGTATTGATGTTCCTTTGACTCAAGTAATGTACAAAGGAAAACCAGTAATTGTCGAAGGTGGAGCGATTGATGTAAATGGAAAAGGAACTTTATTAACTTCTGAGGAATGCTTGATGCATCCTACAATTCAAGTAAGAAATCCTGGTTTTACAAAAGAAGATTACGAAGCTGTTTTTAAAGAATATCTTGGAGTTACGAATGTAATTTGGTTAGGAGACGGAATAGAAGGAGATGATACGCATGGACATATCGACGATTTATGCCGATTTGTAAACGAAGATACGATTGTAACAATTGTAGAAACAGATAAAAACGATTCAAATTACAAACCTTTACAGGACAATTTGAAACGTTTGCAGAATGCTAAATTAGAAAACGGAAAATCGCCAGTTATTGTAGCATTGCCAATGCCAAAACGTGTTGATTTTGAAGATTTAAGATTGCCGGCAAGTTATGCTAATTTCTTAATCTTGAATAATTGCGTTTTAGTACCAACATTCAACGACAGCAACGATCGAGTAGCTTTAAACATATTAGCAGAATGTTTTCCAGATCGTGAAGTAATCGGTATTAGCTGCATCGATTTTATCTGGGGATTCGGAACTTTACATTGTTTAAGTCAGCAGATTCCTGCATAAAAATAGTAGCCACAGATTATAAAATAATCGTTTTGATATTTTTAATCTGTGATAAAATTATCAGATATACAGAGACTTTCTTATATAATTTAAGCTGTCACCAAAAGGGGCAGCTTTTTTTTGTTGTATATTTAACAGACAGATTTGCCGTGTGTCCACACATCCTTCTTATATTCGTATGTTCAATAATGCAGAAATGCAGATTTAATTTTATATGAAGAAAATATTTTTTATCCTTTCCGTGCTTTCTTCCGGAGTTCTTTTTTCGCAGTCTGATTCACAAGACAAAAATGAACTTACATTTGCCACCTACAATGTAAGTATGGAATCTGATAATTATTCTCCCAAAGGTGCAATGGGAAAATCGGAGCAGATACTGATTTATCAGCTTAATTCAGGGCATAATACTCAAATCAGAAATATTGCCCAGATTATTCAGACCGTTAGACCAGACGTTATTTTGCTAAACGAATTTGATTATATTAAAGACCCTGAACTTGGTGTAAAGGCGTTTATAAAAAATTATTTGAATGTGAGCCAAGGTGGAGCAACCGCTATTGATTACCCTTATTACTATTATTCGACAGTGAATACAGGTCAGCCAAGTCCTTACGATTTGAACAATGATGGAAAGTTGGATAATTTTGGAAACGATGCATGGGCATTTGGCATGTATCCTGGACAATACGGGATGATGCTTTTATCTAAATATCCTATTGATGTTAAGGCGGTTCGTACTTTCCAGCATTTTAAATGGAAAGACATGCCAGGAGCATTGATTACCAAAAAAGCAGATGGATCGGATTGGTACAGTAAGAAAGCATGGAAGGAATTTCCATTATCTTCAAAATCTCACTGGGATGTTCCTGTAGAAATTGGGAATAAAACAGTTCACGTTTTAGTCAGTCATCCAACTCCTCCTACTTTTGATGGAGATGAAGATCGAAATGGAAAAAGAAATCATGATGAAATCCGATTCTGGAGAGATTATATTTCAGACAATTCTGCTTCGTATATTTATGATGATAAAGGAGTAAAAGGAGGTTTGCCTCGAGATTCTCGATTTATCATCATGGGTGATCAAAACGCCTCGCCAGTTGAAGGAGATGCTATGAGAGAAGGTATAAAATCCTTAATAGAAAGTCCGAAAATTAATAGCGACTTTACACCTGCTAGTAAAGGTGGTGCTGAATTTAGTCCTAAAAATCCTTTTGGAGTTAATCATACAGCCTTTTGGAGAATGCGAGCTGATTATGTATTGCCATCCAGACTTGGTTTCAAGGTTGTTAATAGCGGTGTATTCTGGCCTGCAAAAGGTGAGCCAATGTCAGAATTGGTAGAAAAACGAGAATCAAGTTCAGATCATCGTTTGGTTTGGGTAAAAGTGGTCTTAGAATAAATAGCTTTTTTTTCAACTTTTTCTAGATTAAATATAAAGCATAAAAAAAACCTTGGCATCGCCAAGGTTTTTTTGTTTTTCTATATCTCTTCAGATTGCTCTGCTCTTCATTGTCTCGTAAATGGAGGTAAAAGCTGGCTTGAAACTTCTCCAAATCCAATTCTCACTTCGTTGTTTTCACAGAAACCGCGAATAATAACAGTATCATTATCTTCAATAAATTTACGTTCACTTCCGTCACTTAGTTTAAGCGGATTTTTTCCTCCCCAAGTTAATTCTAGCATAGAACCAAAACTATCAGGAGTTGGACCAGAAATAGTTCCAGAACCCATCATATCTCCAGAATTCACGCGACATCCATTTGAAGTATGATGCGTTAATTGCTGAGCCATAGACCAGTACATATACTTGAAGTTAGATTTTGAAATTATCGTTTCTTCTTGATTTTCTGGTTGTAAAGAAACTTCTAAATGAATATCAAAAGCTTTTTTTCCTTTTGTCTGCAAATACGGAAGCGGAGACGGATCTTGTTTTGGTCCCTTAGTTCTAAAAGGTTCCAAAGCATCCATAGTCACAATCCAAGGTGAAATTGAAGTGGCAAAGTTTTTTGCTAGGAATGGCCCAAGAGGCACATATTCCCATTTTTGCATATCGCGCGCACTCCAGTCATTTAGTAAAACCATTCCGAAAATATAATCTTCAGCTTCATAAGTTGATATATTTTCGCCCATTACATTTACATCTGTAGTAATAAAAGCAGTTTCTAATTCAAAATCAACTAAACGAGATGCTCCAAAAACTGGTGTGTCATGTCCAGCGGGTAAAGTTTGTCCCATTGGTCTGTGAACTGGAATTCCAGAAGGAACAATTGTAGAGCTTCTTCCGTGATATCCAACCGGAATGTGTAGCCAGTTTGGCAATAAAGCATTATCTGGATCACGGAACATTTTTCCTACGTTTGTAGCATGTTCTCTGCTTGAATAAAAGTCCGTATAATCACCAATTAAAACTGGTAATTGCATTTCTACGTCTTCGATTTTAAATATAACAATATCGCGATGTTTTGTTGTATCTCTTAATTGAGGATTAGTTTCGTCGAAAATCTCAGCAATGCGATTTCGCACCAGGCGCCATGTTTTTTTTCCATCAGAAATAAAATCATTTAGCGTATCCTGCATAAACATATCATCGGTTAATTCTATTCCTTCAAAATAGTTTAATTGCTGTAAAGCTCCTAAATCTATGGCATAATCGCCAATTCTTGTTCCTACAGTAACGACATTTTCTTTGGTAAGAAATACACCGAAAGGAATATTCTGAATAGGGAAGTCGCTATTTTGTGGCACTTCTAACCATGATTTTCTATTGGTATCGTTGGCGGTTATTGGCATGTTTAATGTTAATTGTTTGTTGAAAAATTACATGTCAAATATATCATAATCTAGCTGTTTGACAAACGTTTTTTTGTATTTTTGCGTGAAATTAACGAAAAACAAAAAAATGCAACGCGACGAACAAATTTTTGATCTTATCCAAGAGGAGAAAGAAAGACAAATTCACGGACTAGAGCTTATTGCTTCTGAGAATTTTGTAAGTGATGAAGTAATGGCAGCAGCAGGGTCTGTTTTAACTAATAAATATGCTGAGGGTTATCCTGGCAAAAGATACTACGGCGGTTGCGAAGTAGTGGACGTTATTGAGCAGATTGCAATTGACAGAGCTAAAGAATTATTTGGAGCTGAATATGCAAACGTACAGCCTCACTCAGGTTCTCAGGCAAATACATCTGTTTATCATGCTTGTTTAAATCCAGGTGATACTATTTTAGGTTTCGATTTATCTCATGGAGGTCACTTAACTCACGGTTCTCCTGTAAATTTCTCTGGACGTTTATACCGTCCGGTATTCTACGGTGTAGATGCTGAAACTGGTCGTTTAGATTATGATAAAATTCAAGAAATTGCAACTAAAGAACAGCCAAAATTAATTATCGCTGGAGCTTCGGCTTATTCTCGTGATATGGATTTTGCTCGTTTCAGACAAATTGCTGACAGCGTAGGAGCAATCTTGTTTGCTGATATTTCTCACCCAGCTGGTCTTATTGCAAAAGGATTAATGAACGATCCAATTCCTCATTGCCACATTGTTTCTACAACAACTCACAAAACATTGAGAGGACCACGTGGAGGTTTGATTTTAATGGGTAAAGATTTCCCAAATCCACAAGGATTAACAACTCCAAAAGGAGAAATCAGAATGATGTCTTCATTATTAGACTTAGCTGTTTTCCCTGGAAACCAAGGTGGACCTTTAATGCATATTATCGCTGCTAAAGCAGTTGCTTTTGGTGAAGCATTAAAAGATGATTTCTTTACTTATGCAATGCAATTAAAAAAGAATGCAAATGCAATGGCTGATGCTTTCGTAAAAAGAGGTTACAACATTATCTCTGGCGGAACAGATAACCACATGATGCTTATTGATTTAAGAAACAAAGGTATTTCTGGTAAAGAAGCTGAAAATGCATTAGTAAAAGCTGAAATTACAGTAAATAAAAACATGGTTCCTTTTGACGATAAATCACCATTTATCACGTCTGGAATTCGTGTTGGAACAGCTGCAATCACAACTCGTGGTTTAGTTGAAAAAGATATGGAAACTATTGTTGAGCTTATTGATAAAGTTTTATCTAATCATACGGATGAAGATGTTATCGAAGAAGTTGCTGAACAAGTAAATGATATGATGAGCGAAAAACCGATTTTTGCATATTAAGAAATAGTTTCAAGTTTCAAGTTTCAAGTTTAAAGTTTTATGCTGTCCGAAAAACAGTTTGAAACTTTAAACTTTTTTCGTTCCTAAAAGAACCTGAAACCTGAAACCTGAAACAAAATAAACAAAAAACTATGGGCGTATTAAGATTACAATTGCCAACTGACCCAAGATGGGTAAATATTGTTGAGAAAAACATTGAAGAAATCTTAACAGATCACGCTTGGTGCGAGCAAAAAGCGGCAACAAATGCGATTACAATTATCACAAACAATTCTGAACATCAAGATTTAGTAAAAGATTTATTGGCTTTAGCCAAAGAAGAAATCGATCATTTTGAACAGGTTCATAATATCATCATTAAACGCGGATTAAAACTAGGACGTGAGCGCAAAGATGATTACGTAAACGAACTATACCAATACATGAAAAGAAGCGGAGACGGAAGCCGTGTTTCTGGACTTGTAGAACGATTATTATTTTCAGCCATGATTGAAGCTAGAAGCTGTGAACGTTTTAAAGTGCTTTCTGAAAATATTAAAGATGAAGAATTGGCACTTTTCTACAGAGAATTAATGGAGAGCGAAGCAGGGCATTACACTACTTTTATCACGTACGCACGTAAATACGGAACCGGAATCGATGTTGAAAAGCGTTGGAGAGAATGGTTGGCATTCGAAGAATCAATTATTACGAATTACGGAAAAGGAGAAACGATTCACGGGTAGTTTTTTAGTGTTCAGTTTTTTAAGTTTTCAGTCACAGTCGCAGTTTTCAGTTTGTCAGGCTGAGCGGAGTCGAAGCCCGCGCAAAGTCTATCAAATATTCAAAAATTACTTTTGATCACCGCTTTCGCGAAAGCGAATAGATATTATAATTGTTCAAAAGTTCGAGTTTTTGTTAATCTAAAATCTAAAGTCTACAATCTAAAATTCCTTACATTTGAGAGTAACCAAAATCTCGAACTATGAGAATAGAAATGGACCTAAAATTAGGTTTTAAAGACGTAATGTTTAGACCTAAAAGATCAACCCTGAAAAGTAGATCTGAAGTTTCCTTAGAACAAAACTTTAAGTTTTTGCATAGTACTGCAAATTGGACAGGTATTCCGATTATGGCTGCCAATATGGATACTGTGGGAACTTTTGAAATAGCAAAGGTTTTGACACAAGAAAAACTTTTTACAGCCATTCATAAACACTACACTTTAGAAGAGTGGAATAACTTTCTAAAAAATGCAACTCCAGATTTCTACGATTATATTGCCGTAAGCACTGGAACAGGAAAAGAAGATTTTGAAAAAATAGGAGCAATAATTACTGCAAATCCGTCATTGAAATTTATTTGTATTGATGTTGCAAACGGCTATTCAGAACATTTTGTTCAGTTTTTAAAGAAAACCCGTAAACAATATCCAGACAAAATAATTATCGCTGGAAATGTGGTGACAGGAGAAATGACTGAAGAGTTGCTTTTAGCTGGAGCAGACATTGTAAAAGTCGGAATTGGGCCAGGTTCTGTTTGTACAACTCGTGTTAAAACAGGCGTTGGTTATCCGCAGTTATCGGCCATTATCGAATGTGCTGATGCAGCGCACGGTTTAGGTGGGCATATTATTAGTGATGGCGGTTGTTCAACTCCGGGCGATGTTGCTAAAGCTTTTGGTGCAGGAGCCGACTTTGTAATGTTGGGAGGAATGCTCGCAGGACACACAGAAAGCGGCGGTGAACTAATAGAAGTCAAAGGAGAAAAATTCAAACAATTTTACGGAATGAGTTCAAAAACAGCAATGGACAAACATTCAGGCGGTGTTGCAGAATACAGAGCAAGCGAAGGGAAAACAGTTCAAGTTCCGTATAAGGGTGACGTCATTCATACTGTTTTAGATATATTAGGCGGAATAAGAAGCACATGCACTTATGTTGGAGCTTCAAGATTAAAAGAATTGACTAAACGAACGACTTTCATCCGCGTAAGCGAACAGGAAAATCAAGTTTTTACTAAATAAAATATATTTCAAAATACATTATGATTAGCATTTCAGAAGCAGGGTTAGGTGATATCTCTACAATTCAGAAAATTACAAACATTACTTGGCCAATTACTTACGGTGAAATTTTATCTAAATCGCAATTAGATTATATGTTAGGTTTATTTTATTCTGATGAGGCTTTGGCAAAACAAATTGAGAATAAAGAACAATTATTCTATCTTATTTTAGATTCTGAATCTACAATTGGTTTTATCGGAATTGAGCATCATTATAAAAATGAAGCCATTACGAAAATTCATAAAATCTACTTGTTACCAGAAACACAAGGAAAAGGTTATGGAAAAAAAGTATTTGATTTTATAGAAAAACTGGCTTTAGAAAACAATTCAAAACAATTGTCATTGAATGTAAACCGATTTAATACAGCATTAGATTTTTATAAAAAAATAGGTTTCGAAATTAAAGAAACCGTTGATATAGAAATTGGAAATGGATATTTGATGGAAGATTATGTGATGGGGAAAGGTTTATAGCCATTTTATAATTAACGAATTTTAAAATCACAGTTTTTGTGATTTTTTTTATTTCAAAATAAATAGATAACTCTATCTATTTTTGTTTTATCTTTGTTAAAAAAAGAAAATGAAACAGAAAAGCAATGTAAAGAAACGAATACTAGATACAGCATCTCGTCTGTTTTATCATCAGGGGTTTAATAGTACAGGAATTAATCAAATTATTGCTGAGGCAGATATTGCTATTGGATCGCTTTATAAACATTACCAGTCTAAAAGTGATTTGTTGTATCATTATCTTGAACAGCAGGAAACAGAATATTTTGCCAATCTCGATGACTATTTGAAAGACGAGAAACAGCCATTAAAAAAACTTCTAAAATTAATAGATTACCGTATTAAAGTTCAGGAAGAATCAAATTGCTCCGGATGTCATTTTATTAAAGTAAATGCTGAAATTGGACGAGGAGATAAAAAAATAGAGCAGTTTATTGTGGCTCATAAAGAACGTCAGCGGGACTATATAAAATCTTTAGTTGATGAAATTAGTACTGTAAAATCATTTTCAATAGAAAAAAAAGCACTTCAAAATAGCATTTTTTTAATGATAGAAGGAGCTGTGGTTTCAGCAAGTATAAACGGTAATACCAATGATTTAAAAGAAGTAAAAAAAGCTATAAATCAGTTTTTCTGATTTATTTTTTGATTAAAAATAGATAGACTACTCTATATAATATGAAAAATAAAAAATATATTTCGCTTCTCATTTTGTTACTCGCACATTTGCTTACCATTTTGGATATATTTATTGTAAACGTTGCAATTCCATCTATTCAACGTGGTCTTGATTCCAGTAATGGAAAAATTCAATTAGTTGTAGCTATGTATATGGTTGGGTTTGCTTCTTTTTTGATAATTGGCGGAAAAATGGGAGATTATTTTGGAAGAAAAAAAATCTTTATTCTAGGACTGTTTTTGTTTATGGTTACTTCTGCGGGATGCGGGTTTGCTGCCACTACAAATCAGCTTATTGCTTTGAGGTTTTTTCAAGGTATAAGTGCAAGCTTAATGGCACCACAAGTTTTATCTTATATTCAAATTCTCTTTGTTAGTCATAAGGAACGTACTTATGCAATGGGCTGGTACGGAATTGCGATTGGAATTGGCACGATGCTGGGGCAGTTTTTAGGAGGTTTTCTTGTAGAACTCCAACCATTTTTAATCGATCAATCATGGAGGTATATATTCCTTATCAATATTCCTATTTGTTTAATGGCGATTTTGCTGGCCATGCGTTATCTCAATCGATCCAGAGACAATTCTTCTTTGCAAATGGATTATTGGAGCGCATTTATATTATGCATAGGGCTTGCTTTACTGGTTTTTTCGATGGCTGTGGGATTAGAACAAAAAGATTTGATTGCAATTACGCTGACAATTTCTATAGTATTTCTGATAGGTTTTATATTTAGACAGATCAAAAGAAAATTAAAGAAAAAAGAGCCATTATTGAACATGGAGCTTTTTACGCACAAGAATTTCAATATTGCGGTTTCGGCTTCGGCTCTTTTTATGTTAATGCTCGATGCGTACTTTTTTGTATTGGCAATTTTTCTGCAAGACGGGATTAGACTTTCTCCTATGCAAGCAGGATATTTTATTGTATTTCAAGGATGCGGTTTTATTTTAGCATCATTTTTTGCAGCTAGATTGGTGCTTCAGTATGGTAAAAATGTATTGATTTTTGGAGTGTTGCTTCTTATGCTTTCTCTTATTTTTCAGCTGGTTCTTTTTTATTATCAATCAATCGATTACAAGGGATACTTTGCCATGTTTTTGCACGGTATTGGTGTAGCCTTGGTTCTGCCTTCATTTGCTAATATTGCGCTGAAAGATTTACCCCAAAACAGGATTGGAAATGCATCAGGAGTTTATTCTACATTGCAGCAATTGTTTGGTGCATTGGGCATTACTTTAACAGGAGGTGTATTTTACTATTTTGCAAAAGGAAAAACAGATTATACAGATTTCTATAATGCTTTTTTCTATGGCACATTAATTCATTTGCTTTGCTTAACAAGTGTATTGCTTATTTTATTTCTGTTGCCCAATTCTATTCTTCCAGCAAAAACAGAAAAAGAATAGTAAAAAAATGATTATTTCTAACTCACAATCACATCGTGCGTAAACAATAAACCTTTCACTTCCTTCAAAGAAAAAATAGCCTTTTTTAATTTAGTTTTAGAAGGATCAATAGTATAATTGTAACTTGTTTTAAAATCAGCTTTGTTAGCTATCGCTTTGTTGAATTCTGATCTATATAAATCACAATTATCGAAAATTACGTTGGTTAAATCTGTCGCCATAAAATCTACTGCAATCAAACTGCAATTGGTAAACGGAGTTCCTTTCAATTTTAAAGTATAAAACTTAGAAAAATCGAGGATGCAATCATTAAAATGAACTTCAAAAATCAGTTTGTCGCACATCGCAAAATTCACCTCTTTAATTTCGCATCGATTAAAAGTAACGGTTCTCAATGCCACATAATTGATTTTTGCTTCGCTGAAAATACAGTCATTAAAAACACAATCAATAAAAGTAACGGCTAAAAACGTGCATGCAGAAAAGTTACAATTGTTAAAAACGCAAGATTCAAAGTCTTTAAAATTCAAATCGTCTTTGGCGTAAACAATCGTATTGTATTCTTTATCAAGAAAATATTCGCTTTCTTTTTTCAACCTTTTTTATAATTATTTGAAGGTGAAAAGGTAATAATTTACGATAAAATAATGGGAACAAATTATAAATGATTTTGATTTCATTCACATTTTTAATCCGTAAAATGGTGTAGCTTTACACTTATTTTTATAAGTCAAAACATATCAATTTTATTATATGGAACCAACAAGAAAGGAACATGATTTTCTGGGAGAATTAGAAATTCCGAATCATTTATACTACGGAATCCAGACTTTTAGAGCTGTAGAGAATTTCAACATTACAGGAATTCCGATTTCAAAAGAACCTTTATTTATCAAAGCTTTAGGATATGTAAAAAAGGCTGCTGCTTTAGCCAATAAAGATTGCGGCGCAATTGATTCTAAAATTGCTGAAGCAATCTGTTACGGAAGTGATCAGGTCATTGCGGGCAAATTTGATCAGGAATTTGTGAGCGATTTAATTCAGGGTGGAGCAGGAACTTCTGTAAACATGAATGCGAACGAAGTCATTGCTAATATTGGTTTGGAATATTTAGGGCATAAAAAAGGCGAATACAATTTTCTTCATCCAAACAATCATGTGAACTGTTCTCAATCGACAAATGATGCTTATCCATCGGCTTTTAGAATAGCTTTGTATTTGAAAATGGAAAGCTTTATTAAAACTCTTGCTGGTTTAGAAGTCGCTTTTGCTAAAAAAGGAGAGGAGTTTAAAGAAGTCCTGAAAATGGGAAGAACGCAATTGCAAGATGCGGTGCCGATGACTTTAGGGCAGGAATTTAAAGCTTATGCTACAACAATTGGAGAAGATATTCAGCGTTTAAAAAATGCTCAGGAATTGTTGTTAGAAATCAATATGGGAGCAACAGCCATTGGAACAAAAGTAAATGCTCCAGAAGGTTATCCAGAAATCTGCGTAAAATATTTGGCAGATGAGGTTGGAATCCCGTTGACACTTTCACCAGATTTAATTGAAGCAACGGTTGATACAGGTGCTTACGTTCAGATTATGGGAACTTTAAAACGTTCTGCGGTTAAGATTTCTAAAATCTGTAATGATTTACGTTTATTAAGTTCAGGGCCAAGAACTGGTTTTAACGAAATCAATCTTCCGGCGCGTCAGCCAGGTTCATCTATTATGCCAGGGAAAGTAAATCCGGTAATTCCAGAAGTGGTAAATCAGACTTGCTTTTATGTTATCGGTCAAGATTTAACGGTGACAATGGCGGCAGAAGCGGGACAATTGCAATTAAATGTAATGGAACCTGTAATTGCTTTCGCAATGTTTACTTCGTTGGATTATCTTTCAAATGCTATTCAGACTTTAATCGATAAATGTATTAACGGAATTACAGCAAATGTGGACCATTGCTATAATATGGTAATGAACAGCATTGGAATTGTAACGCAATTGAACCCAATTTTAGGTTACGAAGAAAGTGCGAGTATTGCTGGAGAAGCTTTAAAAACGGGTAAAAGTGTACATCAAATTGCAGTTTTGGAAAGAAAGCTCATTACACAAGAAAAATGGGATGAAATTTATTCTCTTGAGAATCTGATTCACCCAAAATTTATTACCAAGTAATATTTGAGATGATATTCCTAAGCCGTCAAATTTATTTTTGACGGCTTTTTTTGTTAAAATAATTTTGAATTAATTAGTTTTAGTTTGTAAGATGTTGAAAATAAGACTTATATTTACAGTAGGATTGAGCTTTTATCTCTAAAACTAAACTTTGTAAATGGTAATTTTTTTTAAAAATAATGCCGATAAGTACAAGTCTAAAATCTTAGGATTATTGCTTCTTATTTCTTTTAATTCATTTTCTCAAGAAGAACTCAGTAATCCAAATATTTGTCCTCCCAAAACAATATTCGATATTTTTAAAAAAGATGATGATGCGCTAGTCGTTAAGCCTACAAAAAACAATTTCTTTTTAGTAATCCCAGCAATAGGTTCTCAGCCTGCAACTGGTTTCTTTTTTGGAGCCGTTGCCCAATATACTTTTAAAGGAAAAGAAGAAAAAGATAAATATTCGATTGCTAATATCGGAATTACTTACACGCTTAAAAATCAATGGTTAGTTAATGTAAAAAACAATATTCTGCTCAAGAATAATAAAATCTTTTTGAGCGGAGATTACCGATTATATCTGTTTTCACAACCCAATTATGGTTTAGGAACCGATATAATTCCGCCAAGACGTGACCGTCCGCCTGGATTTAGTGTCGATTCGCTAGCTCAGGATATGGATTATAATTACTTTAAGTTTCATCAGACAGTTTCTTTTGAAGTTAAGGAAAATTATTATGTTGGAGGAGGAATTAATATCGATTGGTATTCAAGTATTGATGACAAAGAACTAGATATTGATAACGGAAATTATACTTATCATTACAATTACAGTCAGAAATATGGTTTTGATCATAATGAGTATTTCTTGAATGGAGTAAGTTTAAATTTAGTTCACGATTCACGAGATAATCAGGTAAATGCATCAAAAGGTTGGTTTGCCAATATAAATTATAGATTTAATCCAGTACTGTTTAATAATCAGGAATATAGTAATGTTCTGTTTGCAGAATACCGTCATTTTATTCCTGTTTCACATAAGAATCCGCGTTATATTTTGGCAATTTGGACTTATGGACAGTTTGTGACAAGAGGAAAAGTTCCGTACTTAAACCTGCCGGCAATTGGCTGGGATCAGCGCAGCAGAAGCGGGGAAGGGTATACGCAGGGATTGTTTAGAGGAAATGGGTTGGTTTATTTATCGACAGAATTTCGATTTCCAATTACTTGCAACCAATTGCTAAGCGGTACTGTTTTTACCAATTTTGTAACGACAAGTAATTCTGATAATGATCTTAAATTGTTCAAATCCATTCAGCCCGCAGCAGGTATTGGTTTAAGGCTTTTAATAGATAAAGCATCCAAAACCAATCTGATTTTCGATTATGCTTGGGGTAATAATTCTAAAGGATTTTATTTGAATGCTGGAGAAACTTTTTAAT
The DNA here is from genome assembly GCF_013388355.1 of Flavobacterium sp. LPB0248. Lineage (GTDB taxonomy): Bacteria > Bacteroidota > Bacteroidia > Flavobacteriales > Flavobacteriaceae > Flavobacterium. The sequence goes on along the minus strand of NZ_CP058246.1, from coordinate 544,039 downwards.
TTTAAAAAATTTAAGCGCAAAATAATAGTAAAAAGCAGGCTATCGAGTCTGCTTTTTTTATTGTTCACAATAAAATCATAATTTGTAAAGTTGTTTAAAATTATTTTAAATAGTATTCTTATTTTTGTTGTATATACAAACTTCTTAATATGAAATTACTGATAGTCGAAGACGAGCCAAATCTATTATCGATATTACGAAAAGGTTTTGCAGAAAATAATAATGAAGTAAGCGTTGCTATGGATGGTCAAACTGCCATGGAAATGATTCATAATTATACTTTCGATGTTGTAATTTTAGACGTTATGCTTCCTGATGTTAACGGAATCGAGATTTGCAGAAGACTTCGAGCAGCGAAAAATTTTGTGCCCATTTTACTTTTAACGGCTCTTGGAACTTCAGAAAACATTGTAACCGGTCTTAATTCTGGTGCAGATGATTATCTGGTAAAGCCTTTTAAATTTGGTGAATTAGACGCCAGAGTAAATGCTTTATACAGAAGATCACAGCAGGAAACAGAAAAAATAGACACTATTACAATTGCTGATTTAGAAATAAACGGACGCGCCAAAACAGTCAAAAGAGATGGCGAGAATATTGTATTAACTGCCAAAGAATTTAAACTGCTATACTATTTAGCGAAAAATACGGGACGCATTGTTTCGCGCGATCAAATTTTGGACAATGTTTGGGATATTAATTTTGATATGAATACCAATGTTGTCGATGTGTATATTACGTACTTAAGAAGAAAGATAGATAAGCCTTTTTCAACCAAACTGATTCATACCATGAAAGGTTTAGGTTATGTAATTAAGCCATAATATGGATATTAGAAAAAAAATCACTTTCAATTATGTTGCCCTTTCAACCTTTAGCACTTCGCTATTGTGTATTATCGTATTTTTTCTTTTTAGAGAAAACAATCGATATCACTTTTTAAAGCGATTAGACGATAGAGCAAAAATTGTCGCTTCAATTCATTTTCAAAAAGACCCAGAGAAAATTAAATATTATAAAAATCTTCAAAAAAATGGTCTTGAGGAATTAATTGAGGAAGAAGAATATGTATTAAAAATAAATAGCCATAATAGTTTTGATTATAATACTAATCTCAATCTTCCAAATACCTTTTATACCAATATCTTAAGAACAGGAAAAGATTCTTATGAAAGGGATAATAAATATTATTTAGGACAGATTTTTCAAGAAAACAATCAGAAATATATTGTGATTGTTGGTGCGAGAGACCGTAAAGGTAGAGATACAACCGTTTATATTGTCAAAATTATGCTTTTTGGCGGAATCGGATTTGTAATTCTTGCTTTTCTTTTAGGACGATTCCTAGCAAAACGTGTTATTAATCCTGTCGCGAGAATAACAAAAGAAGTAAAAAGAATTAGTGCTTCTAATTTACACAACCGTCTTCCCGAAGTTAAAAATTCTGATGAAATATCAGATTTAACCAATACGTTTAATAATATGTTGGATCGATTGGAAACTTCTTTTGAAATTCAGGCTAACTTTATTAATAATGCTTCTCATGAATTAAAAACGCCAATTACAACCATTATTGCCGAATCTGAGATTATGTTGCTAAAAGAGAGAGAAAAGTATGAATATGTAGAATCTTTGCAAAATATTTACAGCCAGGCTTCAAGATTAGGGAATTTGACAGAAAGTCTTCTTAAATTGACGCAGACAGGATATGACGGACAAAAACAAGTTTCAGATATTGCCCGAATGGACGAATTGTTATTGGATGTAAAATCAGATTTAGATAAAATTTATCCAGATAACCGCGTAAGCATTAAACTTAATTTTGCTCCAGAAGATTCTAATCTATTATTGTTACCATGCAATAAACCGCTTTTAGAATTGGCAATCAATAATATTATTACCAATGGAGTAAAATATTCAGACAACAACGAAGTCTTTGTAAATCTTACGGCCAATAAAGAAATGATTAAAATCACGATCAATGATATTGGTATCGGAATTCCGCCAGAAGATATTCCGCATTTATATGAGCCTTTCTTTAGAGGTAAAATTGCAGCTAAGTATATTGGTTATGGTTTAGGATTGCCCTTAGCGTCTAAAATTATTAGAATGCACGATGGTGAACTTCAAGTACAGTCAGAACAAAACAAAGGAACAATCGTTACGATCATCTTCAAAAAAGGCAACATTAAAAAATCTAATGTTTAATTTTAGAAAATTCTAATTTTAAATTAATTAAGGTCTAATTTGCGGACAGTTATTTTGTAGGTATAAACTAAAAGATATACTTATGAAAAATTTTCTTATACCTACAACTTTAAAAGATGATACTATTTCGGCTGTTAAATCTGCGGTAAATCAGTCTAAGAATACGGAATCGGAAATTATTTTAGTATTAGTTACAGAAGCTCCTGATACGTTTTCATCCTCTGGTTTTTTAAGAGAAATGAGATCTGGACTTACCAAAAGTCAGGAAGAAGTTTTAGAAACTTGCCGATATATTATAGAACATACTCCAAATATTAAGCTAAAAGTTCACAATCAATACGGACTTTCAGCACCAATTTTCAAACGTCTCATTGAAGCTTTTTCGGTGAAGCTGGTTATTCTTACGCACTCTTATAAGCAAGAAAGCAAAAGAATTCATCAGTATTTAGTGCAATTGGCTGGGAATCAAAAATGCCCAATTCTTCATTTAAGTACAGAAGTCAATAAAGAGGTTTTCCATAAAGCTTTATATGTAGAAAATTCAAGCAAGAATATCCATGTAAAAGATGTGCAGGAATTTTTAAGCGCCAATTTCTCTTTTGAAATTGTTAGCCAGACCGCCAGTTTTGAAGATAACTACGAAAATGTTGCGCCGTTTTTATCAGAAGCCATTTCAAAACATAATATTGATATGTTAGTGGAAACGCGCAAAGGCGAAAAAATCAAATTTAAAAAAGTCAAAAAAGAAAATGTCAATGAAAAATTAGGCCTTCCGGTTCTTTCATTGTACGAAGAGATGGTTTGATTTCTAAGAATCTAAGCCTCTGAGGTTCTAAGGTTCTAAGTTTTTTAATTGGTAAACTTTAATTCCTTAACGTCTTAGCTCCTTAGTTTCTTAGAACCTTAAAAAAAAATATTAATTTAATTAAAACCGAAAATATGTTATTAAAGAAAAGAATACCAATGAAGTACGTTCTCGGGAAAATTAAAGTAGAAATTGCTCTAGTACTCGCGTATACAGTACTATTTGAAATTTTCCATCATTATTTTATCAATCTTCCTGTAGATATTCCGATTGCGATTCCAACCATGATTGGAACAATTATTTCCTTATTATTAGCTTTTAAGTCCAATCAAGCTTACGATAGATGGTGGGAAGCGAGAATAGTTTGGGGAGCTGTAGTAAATGATTCCAGAACACTTATTCGTCAAGTTTTAACCTTTTACAATGATCCTGGTTATTCGGTTGAAGCCAGCGAATTCAAAGAAAATTTTGCTAAAAGACAAATTGCTTGGTGTTACAGTTTAGGACAATCGCTTAGAAAAAGAGATGCTATAAAACCGCTTGAAGGTTTAATTAGCGAAGAAGAAATCAAATACATCAAAAATCATCAGAACGTTCCCAATGCCATTTTGATGCTGCATGCAAGAGATTTAAGAACCGCTAAAAACGAAAAGAAAATCAACATGTACCAGCAGGTAGAAATTGATAATACCTTGTCAAGATTATGTGATGAAATGGGAAAATGTGAGCGTATTAAAAACACGATTTTCCCGACAACATACAGCATGTACATTAGATTGACTTTGTGTTTATTCATTTTTGTATTGCCTTTCGGACTAACAAGTGTATTGAGCTGGTTTGCAATTCCGTTGATTACGGCAATCGGTGCTGCTTTCTTTTTAATCGAAAGAATGGCCATTCATTTGCAAGATCCGTTTGAAAACCGACCAACAGATACTCCGGTTACGGCAATTGCAAATACAATTGAAAAAAATATTAAACAAATGCTGAATGAATATCAAAGTGAATTTGATATTCTAAAAGAATTTGAATTAAATGACGAACCTAAGAAAGTCGAGAAAGACGCTTATTTTGTCTTATAACTATTTAATTTTGGTCTTCTTTTAATTGTTGGCTGGACAGTGTGTAGTTGCGCTGTCCAGTTTTTTTGTTATTTAAACACATAGTTTTGTCATTTCGATCCCGAGGATTCGGGAGAGAAATCACACAAGAAATTCTACAAAGAATAGATAATCTCATAGTTTGTCATTTCGACGTAAGGAGAAATCTCCACAAGTAACTCCGTAACAATTTTCCAATCTTTGTGGAGCTTCTCGCGAAGATTTCTCCTTACGTCGAAATGACAAAAAAATGGCAATTACAATTGCTTCGCCAATCTCCCCAATGTCTGAATAGCAGTTCTCAATTCATTAGACCAAGGCAATCCAAAACTCAAACGCATGCAGTTAGAAAACTGATTTTGAAATGAAAAAATCCTTCCAGGCGCAATACTAATATTATGCTGTAATGCTAAATGATAAAAGGCAGCAGTATCTATTTTTTTATTCAATTCGACCCAAAGGAAAAAACCACCTTGAGGCTGACTCACTTTGGTTCCCGCTGGAAAAGATTCTAAAACAGTGTTGATATAATTGGTGCAGTTGCGATTCAAGATTTGGCGAATTTTTCTAAGATGGTTTTCATAACGTCCATTTTTTAGAAAGTCACCAACGACTTCGTGTGTAATAGTTGAATTGGAGATCGTATGGTACAATTTAGTTCTCAGAACTTCTTTTTTAAACTTCCCTGGAGAAACCCAACCCACACGATAGCCTGGTGCCAGACTTTTGGAAACCGAACTGCAACACAAAACGATACCGCTTTCATCATACGTTTTACAGTTTGTCGGACGGCTTGTTCCAAAATACAAATCGCCATGAATATCGTCTTCAATCAACGGAACATTATAGAAATCCATTAAACGGACAATTTCCTTTTTATGTTCGTTTGGCAGCATGCTTCCCGACGGATTACTGAAATTACTCATCAAAACACAAGCTTTTACTTTCTTTGTAGAAAGTGTTTTTTTAACTGCTTCTATTTCAATTCCTGTTGTCATATTGGTTGGAAGTTCCATTACGTACAAACCCAATGATCTCGCCAATTGCAGAATTCCAAAGTAAACGGGACTTTCTGTAATGATAGTGTCTCCTGGTTTTGTCAGCGTTAATAGACAATCCGAAATTGCCGAAATACAGCCCGGAGTCGTTATAATATCATCTTCAGTCAAAGAACCGCCCCAAGTAAATGACCAGCGCGCAATTTCTTTTCTTAAATTACTATTTCCTTCAATTTCCTCATAACTTGTTCCGCTGTTGGGCAATTGACGCATGGCCTGAACCATTCCCTTATTTAGTTTCGCAATCGGAAGTAATTCATTAGATGGAAAACCAAGCGAAAGCATCGTAATATCTTTTTTACGCATATCGCCATAAACCAAATCTACTAAGTCCTCACGTTCAATATTTTCAAGGGTTAAAAGCGGTTTGCTTGCCGATGGTTCTGGAATTGTTCTAGCCGAAATATTACTTACATAATAACCTGATTGTGGTCTAGATTCGATCAAAGAACGGCTTTCAACTTCGTAATATGCTTTACTGACGGTACTCATGCTGTAACCAGTTTCAGCACAGACTTCTCGTATAGATGGCAGTTTGTCGCCTACATTTAAAAGTCCAGATTTGATCTGTTTTTCGATGAGGTCAGCAAATTGAAGATATAAGTAATTCGAATTTTTCATTGTAAAAATAAAAACTGTTATGCTGCAATTTACAAAAACTGTATCTGTATTGCTGTTTAATTTTTTAGAAATTTGCTTCATCAAAAGAAAACAAATCAAATCGGAGTTTTTGTGAAAACAACAAAGTATTATATAGCAGCAATTATTGCTTTTACCACATGGGGACTTTTCAGCTTGGTTTTAAGACCAATTCATGAGTATCCGTCATTAGATATTCTGTTTTTCCGTGTTTTTAGCTGTAGTATTTTGATGCTTTTGATTGCTCTGATCTTCAAAAGAAAACAAATAAAAGAAACCGTACAAATCTTTAAAGCATTGCCAAAATCAGAAAAAAGAAAATCTGTTTTATTGAATATTGGCGGAAGTGCTTTTTTGATGGGAAATTGGTTTACGTATATTTATGTAATGAATCATGTCAGTGTTAAAGCAACTTCCCTGGCGTATTTAGTCTGTCCAATTCTGACTACCATATTAGCTTATTTTATATTACAAGAGAAACTGTCTAAAATGCAGTGGATTTCTGTAGGATTAAGCATTTCAGGCTGTGTATTATTGTCGTACGCTGCTATTATGGATATGGTTTTTAGTATTATTATCGGATTAACATATGCTTCTTATTTAGTAAGTCAACGCGCGAATAAAGGTTTTGATAAATTTATTGTATTGACATTTCATATTACTTTGGCAGCATTAGTATTATTACCGTTTTATCCGGTTTTTGGGGGACCGGTTCCAACGGAATTTAAGTTTTATCTCTGCATTGAAACCATTGCAATTGTATTTACTATAATTCCGTTATTTCTCAATTTATATGCACTTTCAGGAATCAACTCTTCAACAGTTGGAATGTTATTAAACATTAATCCGATGATTGCATTTGGTTTGGCAGCCTTTTTCTTCAAAGAAAATATTACGCCATTGCAGATTACAGCATACGGTATCATTTTTACCGCAGTGTTAGTTTTTAATTCGCATCATATTTTTGCCATAAAGCAAAAAATGACCTCAATATCCAAAGGTTCTTAATTCTTAGTTTTCATATTTTTTATTGGTTTAAAATCGAAAATTGTCAGAATCTTAACAGGATGTTTAAACAGGAATGAGTATATTTCATTCCTGTTTTTTTATGCGATAACGCGTAATAAAAGATAGCCACGAATTCACGAATTATTTTGAAAAAATTAGATTAAAAAAATTCGTGAATTCGTGGCTAAAAAAAACTATTTCCAAATTGAATACCATTGATATGAAAAATACCAGACTTCAAGCCTTTACTCCGTTATTTTATTTAGTGTGGTCAGATGATTTACTGACGCAGAAAGAGTTTACAACTCTGCAAGGATTTATAAATTCTCTAAATGTATTATCTCAAGAAGAAAAAGAATATTTACTTTCGAAAGTAGATATTTCAAATCCGCCTTCGCGAAATGAACTCACACAATGGAAATTAGATATTGAAAAAAGCATTCAAGATAAATCTTCTGTTAAGTCGATTTTTGATATTGCAAAAGCACTTTCAGGAACCGATTTAGATTTAACTCCAATAGAATCCGATTTCAAAAAATTGGAAAATGATTTGGGAATTTTGGGTGAAGAAGCACTTCAAAACTTCAAAACCAAAGCAGGCTCTTTTACTGCCGATTCTCATACCAATGCTAGTTTTGATATTCAGAAAATCACTCAGATTTTAGACGGAAAAGAAGCCGCAATAATCAAAAGGGTAAAATCGGTGATTTCAAGACCCGAATTTGCTTATGAGACTTCTACCGATATTAACGTTTTCAGACAAACCGTTTACAAATGGTGTAAAATTTTGGCCGATGAAAATCTTGGAAGTATGGCGTATCCAAAACAATATGGCGGAGGAGAAAACATAGCCGATTATTTTGCAATTATGGAAACGCTGAGTTATCACGATTTAAGTCTGGTGATTAAATTCGGAGTTCAGTTTGGACTATGGGGAATGAGTGTTCAGTCTCTTGGAACTGATAAACATTATGCTAAATATTTAAAAGATATTGGTTCGCTGAAACTTCCTGGCTGTTTTGCAATGACCGAAACACATCACGGATCGAACGTAAAAGGTTTAGAAACTACAGCAACTTACAATCATAGCGATCAGACTTTTACCATTCACACACCAAATAAAAACGCGCAAAAAGAATATATCGGAAATGCAGCTGTTCACGGACAAATGGCAACTGTTTTTGCAAAGTTAATTATTGACGATCACGATTACGGTGTAAATGCGTTTGTAGTGCCATTGCGCGATCCAAATGGAAATGTCGTAAATGGTGTAACAATTGGCGATTGTGGCCATAAAATGGGATTAAATGGTGTGGATAACGGAACCATTAGTTTTGATAATGTAGTAATTCCGAAAGAAGATATGCTCGATCGTTTTGCTTCTGTGAATGACAAAGGCGAATTCGAAAGTCCGATTCCGAGTGATAACCGTAGATTTTTTACCATGTTGGGCACTTTGGTAGGAGGGAGAATTGGGATTCCGCGTTCGGCTTTAGCGGCAGCAAAATCTGGATTGACAATTGCCATTCGCTACAGTGATCAAAGAAGGCAATTTGGACCAGAAGGCGGTTCTGAAGTTCCGATCTTAAATTATAGAATGCATCAACGCAGATTGTTACCGCCTCTGGCTAAAACATATGCGGTTCATTTTGCATTACAATATCTAACCAACAGATTTTTGAACAGAACAGAGGCCGAAATGCAAGAAATTGAAGCTTTGGCTGCGGGAATGAAATCGTATTCAACTTGGAGCACGAGAGATATTTTACAGGAATGTCGTGAAGCGTGTGGAGGAAAAGGATATTTGTCTGAAAACCGAATCGATGCACTTAAAAATGATACTGAAATTTACACCACTTTTGAGGGGGATAATACGGTTTTGATGCAATTAGTAGCCAAAAATCGTTTGGCAGAATTCAGAAAATCGTTTGGAGAAATGGGTTCGCTTGGAATCATTAATTATGTATATGAAAATGCGAAAACAGCTATTGCTGAGAAAAATCCAATTGCAACCAGAAGAACTGACGATGAGCATTTATTGGATGGAGAATTTCATCTTCAGGCATTTGTTCACAGAGAAAAGACAATTTTGGCTTCTGCAGCGCGACGTATCAAGAAATTGATTGATGGGGGATTAGAACCTTATGACGCCTTTAATGTCGTTCAGCACCAAATGATTGATGTTGCACAGGCGTATTTAGAAAGAATAGTTTTAGAACAATTTCAGCTTGCAATAAAAGCGGTTGAAGATGAACCATCAAAAGTAATTTTGACGAAACTGAATCAGCTATACGCACTTTCTACAATCGAAAAAAATAAAGCTTGGTATTTGGAAGACGGTTATATGGAAGCGGTTAAGACTAAAGCAGTCCGTAAAATTGTAAATCAGCTTTGCTGGGATATTCGTCCTGATGCTGTAGCTCTGGTAAATGCTTTTGATATTCCAGAAAGCTGTTTGGCAGCGCCAATTGCGGTTTGATTTTAAACCATATAAGTAATATAACTTTTAAAAAAATCTTTGTCAAAATTTTAAACTTTGACAAAGATTTTTTTATGCCATTAAAGCTTAAGCTATAAAATTGATGATCGCATAAAGACTTTTATATCATTGTTTTATTAAAATAATTTGATTTTTCAAATTCTTGGACATTCATAGAAATTACAGAAACTTCCGGAAGCAGAGCATTCAATTTTGTAACAATTACTTTTGATAGGTTACCTTTTTGTTCATCATTTCGTCCTTCCATAATATAGCTGAAAACATGAATAAAATCATCTAAGGTATTTCCGTTGTTATAATTTGTAAAAGGATTAATACGAACTTTAATTTCCGAAGCAGTAAAAAGATCAGTTGATAAAGCGGCATCAAAAACTCCCTGTATTATTTCGTCCGCAGCTAGTCGGCGCAGTACATTTTCTGAACAGTCAATTATAAAGTGTGGCATAATTTTTATGTTTTATAGGGTTTGTTGAAACAAAATTATAAAAAAGCTTACTTGTAATATTTTAGAATACACACTTTATTATATTTGTATATCTTATTTTATTTTTTTGTCAGTTTGAAAAATCTATTTCTTTCCGTTTTTATAGTTCTTATCAGCTTTCCTCTTTTTGCGTCGGAGAGCACAGATGTTATTTTAAAAGAATTAAATGAAGCGATCAAGAATAAACAGCATTACGTAAAAATAAAAGAAGAACGAATTGAGAACTTCAAGAAAATTAAATCTGATAACCTTACGAAAGAGCAGGAGTACAATTATAATAAAACGCTGTATTTAGAATATCAGAAACTAAACTCAGATTCTGCTATTCAATACGTAAAAAAGAACCTCAAAATTGCAGAAGAACTTCAAAATAAAGAGCTTTTCAATTTGGCTCAATTGGAATTGGTAACGCTTTATTCCTCTTCTGGAAAATACCGCGAATCTGAAGCTATTTTAAAGAGTATTAATAAAAAAAGTCTTCCTGCTTCCTTACTCCCAAATTATTATATTTCGTATCGTGAGTTTTTCGAGCATTATGCTGCAAATAGTTACAGTCCAGAATATCGAAAACAGATAGGAAAATATAGAGATTCATTATTAAGTATTCTAAATCCGAATACATTGGATTTTCAAATTAATAGAATTCAGCAGGATATTTTTATTGATAAAAAATACAATGATCCCAAAAAGCAATTATTGGCTTTATTGAATAAAACAAAAGAAGAAAGTCCGCAATATGCGATGATTACTTATTTGTTAGGAAAAATTGGTGAAGCGACACATGATTTGGAAGCCAGAAAAAGATACTACGCACTTTCTGCTACTTCAGATATTAAAAACGCCAATAAAGACAACGCTTCATTGCAAGAATTGGCTCTAGTTTTTTACGAAATAGGCGATGTAGATATGGCCTATAAACTGACACAATCTGCTATTGAAGATGCGCTTTATTGCAATGTTCAGTTCAGAACTTTGCTCATGTCAGAAGTATATTCGATTATCAATACTGTGTATTTAGAGCGTGAAGCGCAAAGAAAAAGCGAATTGCAGATTTACTTGCTTTGCATTAGTCTGCTTTCTTTGTTTTTGATTGTTGCGATTATTTATGTGTATTTACAGATGAAAAAGGTATCGAGAATTCGATCAGAACTTTACGAAACCAGTCAGAAATTGGCAGAATTAAACAAAGATATTACCGAGACAAACAGTCAGCTTCAAGAAAGCAACCTGCAATTGTCTGAATCTAATTTGGTTAAAGAAGAATACATTGCACATTTCTTCAATCTTTGTTCGACTTATATCAATAAACTAGAGAATTACCGTATTATTTTAAACAAGAAAGCAACGGCGAAACAATTTGATGAAATTTATAAAATATTAAAATCAACTACTTTGGTTGATAATGAGTTGGAAGAATTATACAAGAACTTCGATATTATCTTTTTAAACTTATACCCAACATTTGTCAAAGATTTCAATGTTTTATTAATACCAGAAGAACAGATTGTTCTCAAGCAAAATGAATTGCTAAATACCGAGCTTCGAATTTTTGCTCTAATCAGATTAGGAATTACTGATAGTGTTAAAATAGCGGCATTTTTACGTTATTCTTTAAGCACAATTTACAACTATCGCACAAGAGCTCGAAATAAGGCTGCAGTTTCGCGAAATGATTTCGAAGAAAAGGTCATGAAAATCGGTTCAAAGACTTTGAAAGTGTAAAAAATAGTTTTAAATCTACTACTTTTTTTAGTGATTTTAAAATGTTAAGTTTTTGTAATTCAATGTTTTAGTTTTTTAATCTACTACTTTTTTCTGTCTAAAAATGTAACATGTACGATAACGTTTTAGTTTTACAATATGATAAAAAAAGTTTTTCGGTAAGAAGACTTTCCTATTATAAACTAATGCTTTAATAAATACTGTTATGTTAAAAAACGTTAAAACAATTGTTGTTTTACTTTTACTAAGTTCTGTTGGAATGAATGCCCAGAACAAAGTGCCAGTTTATCTAGACGATAAAAAACCGATTGAAGAGCGAGTAGAAGATGCGCTTAAACGAATGACTACCGAAGAGAAAATTGCCATGATTCATGCGCAATCAAAATTTAGTTCTCCAGGTGTAAAACGTCTTGGGATTCCAGAAAACTGGATGACCGATGGACCACACGGAATTCGTGCAGAGGTAAAATGGGACGAATGGGATCAGGCAGGTTGGACAAATGATTCTTGTATTGCCTTTCCAGCGCTTACAGCACTTTCATCAACATGGAACAAAGAATTGGCTTCTTTATATGGTAAATCTATTGGAGAAGAAGCACGTTATCGCAACAAAAACGTATTATTAGGGCCTGGTGTAAACATTTACAGAAGTCCATTAAACGGGCGTAACTTCGAATATATGGGAGAAGATCCGTTTTTAGCTTCAAAAATGGTTGTTCCTTATATTAAAGGAGTGCAGTCAAATGGAGTTGCGGCTTGTGTAAAACATTTTGCTTTAAACAACCAGGAAACTAAACGTAATTCTGTTGACGTAATTGTTGACGATCGTACATTATACGAAATTTATCTTCCTGCTTTTAAAGCTGCAGTTCAAGAAGGTGATGTTTGGTCAATTATGGGAGCATACAACAAATACAAAGGTCAGCAATGCTGCCATAACGAATATTTGTTAAACGATATTCTTCGCGGAGAATGGGGCTTCAAAGGAGTTGTAGTTTCTGACTGGGGTGGTGTTAACGACACTAAACAAGCTATCCACAATGGTTTAGATATGGAATTTGGTTCTTGGACAAATGGTTTGTCTTGGGGAACAAGTAATGCTTATGACAATTATTATTTAGCAAAACCATATTCTGAAATGATCAGAAAAGGTGAAATTGGAACAAAAGAATTAGATGAAAAAGTACGTCGTATTCTTCGTTTATCTTTCTTGACGACTATGGATAGAAATCGTCCTTTTGGATCTTTTGGAACAGAAGAGCATGCTATTGCAGGACGTAAAATTGCTGAAGAAGGAATTGTTTTATTGCAAAACAATAACAACATTCTGCCAATTAATCTTTCTAAAACTAAAAAGATTGCTGTAATTGGAGAAAATGCTATTAAAATGATGACTGTTGGTGGAGGAAGTTCTTCGCTTAAAGCTAGATACGAAATCACACCATTAGAAGGTTTGAAGAAAAGAATCGGAAATCAAGCTGAAATTGTATACGCAAGAGGTTATGTTGGAGATCCGACAAGTAACTATAATGGAGTTATAGCTAAAGTAAGTTTAGAAGATAAACGCTCTCCAGCTGAGTTAACTGCAGAAGCTTTAAAAGTGGCTAAAGATGCAGATATTGTTCTTTTCATCGGTGGATTGAACAAAAGTCCAAATCAAGATGACGAAGGACATGATCGTAATGAATTGAATTTATCTTATGGTCAGGATAAATTAATTAGCGATTTAGCGAAAGTAAACAAAAACATTGTTTTCGTAAATATCTCTGGAAATGCAATTGCAATGCCTTGGATTAAAGAAGTTCCAGGAATTGTTCAAGGATGGTTTTTAGGAACTGAAGCTGGAAATGCTTTAGCAAATGTTTTGGTTGGAGATGTGAATCCGTCAGGAAAATTATCTTTCACTTTCCCAGTAAAATTATCTGATAACGGAGCTCATGCTTTAGGCGAATTCCCAGGTGGTGATTCAGTAAAATACAATGAAGGAATTTTTGTAGGGTACCGTTGGGCTGATAAAAACAAAATCAAACCATTGTTCTCTTTTGGTCACGGTTTAAGCTACACGACTTTTACTTACGGAAAAGTAACAGCAGACAAAAAACAAATGAATGCTGGAGATAAAATAACATTCTCTGTTAATGTAAAAAATACTGGAAGTAGAGAAGGTTCTGAAGTAGTACAATTGTATATTTCTGATTTAAAATCTTCATTGCCACGTCCGGTAAAAGAATTAAAAGGTTTTGAGAAAGTAGCTCTTAAAGCTGGAGAAGAGAAAACAGTAACGTTTACAGTTGATAAAACGGCTTTAAGTTTCTTTGACGATAAAAAACACGACTGGGTTGCTGAACCTGGTGATTTTGAGGCAATTATTGGTGCTTCTTCAACAGATATTAAATCTAAAGTGAATTTTTCACTTAAATAAGTTTTTTTATTTCTAAAAATTGGTTGGTTTGTAAAGCTGCAAGTGTAAAAATTTGCAGCTTTGCTTTTAGTTAAAATCTTACCATTAAGACATTAAGAAATATAAAGAATAGCTTTATTGTCTTATATTTTGAGCTAAGTTCATGAAGTAAAAGCTTAATATCTTAATGGTTTTAAAAAAAAAATGGATATGAAAAAAATTACGCTCGCAATATTGACTTTATTTTTTGCTAAGAATATTTCAGCACAAAGTCTGAATAAAATGCAATGGTTTAATGAACCTGAAAAATGGGAAATTAAAAACAATGCTTTAATTATGAATGTCACTGCAAACAGCGATTATTGGAGAATTTCGTATTATGGTTTTACTGTCGATGATGCGCCTTTTTACTACACAACTTATGGTGGCGAATTTGAAGCTAAAGTAAAATTGACAGGAAATTACATTGCCCGTTTTGACCAAATGGGATTGATGATTCGTATCGACGAAAAGAATTACATTAAAACAGGAGTTGAATTCGTTGATGGAAAGTTTAATATCAGTACCGTTGTAACGCACGATAAAAGTGATTGGAGTGTGACAACTTTAGAAAAAGTGCCTCCTTTTATCTGGATAAAAGCTGTACGACGATTAGATGCTGTTGAAATATTTTATTCTTTTGATGATAAAAATTATATCATGACCAGAAATGCGCCTTTGCAAGATAACACACCAGTAATGGTTGGTTTAATGGCTGCTTCTCCAGACGGAAAAGGTTTTGAAGCCAAATTTGAGAACTTTTCAGTAAAACACTTGCCAGACCAAAGAAGATTAGAATGGCTTAAAAATCACCAATAGATTAGACTCCAAAAACTTAAACTATAAATTATAACTTAACTTAAACCAAAAACAAATGAGTTCAATTTCATCTGATATTAAACCAAAAAAACATTACGAAATACTTGACGGTCTTCGTGGCGTAGCGGCTATTCTGGTAGTTGCTTTTCATATTTTTGAAGCTTTTGCTGGTGGAAACCGTTTTAAACAAATTATAAACCACGGATATCTTGCCGTAGATTTCTTTTTCCTTTTGTCAGGATTTGTTGTTGCTTACGCGTACGACGATCGTTGGGTAAAAATGGGACAATGGGAGTTTTACAAACGCCGATTAATCCGTTTACAGCCCATGGTAATCATGGGGATGATTATTGGTGCTATCTTTTACTATTTCCAAGCCTCAGATATATTGTTTCCAATGATTGGAGGAATGGAAGTATGGAAAGTGATTCTGACAATGATAATAGGTTTTACGTTATTGCCAATTCCTCCTTCATTAGAAATTAGAGGTTGGGGAGAAATGCATCCTTTAAATGGTCCGGCATGGTCGCTTTTTTTCGAATATATTGCAAATATCTTGTACGCCGTTATCTTCCGTAAATTTTCGAATAAAGTAATGTCAGTTTTTGTATTGATATTTGCCGGACTATTAATTAATTATACTGTTTTTGGACCAAAAGGTGACGTAATCGGAGGATGGTCATTAAATGTTGAGCAAATGTATGTTGGTTTTACCCGTTTGCTGTACCCATTTTTTGCTGGAGTTTTATTATGCCGATTAGGAAAATTAATCCACGTAAAAAATGCTTTCTGGATTTGCAGTATTTTAATCACTATTGTTTTGGCATTGCCAAGATTTGGAGATGAAAACAGTCTTTGGATAAATGGTTTGTATGAATCAATCTGTATTATTTTTATTTTCCCGATAATTGTAGCAATTGGAGCAGGAGGAGAGATTAAAAATGAATTTTCATTAAAAATATGTAAACTATTAGGCGATATTTCTTATCCAATTTATATTACACATTATCCGTTAATTTATTGGTTTACAGCATGGGTTGTAGATAACAAAGTTTCAATGGAAAATGGCTATCTGGAAGGAATCGGAGTTTTAATCGTAAGCATCGTTTTAGCTTTTGTATGCTTAAAATTATACGATGAACCAGTTAGAAAATGGCTGATGAAGAAATTTCAAAAAAGAAAAGTTGCTGTATAAGGTACAGAGAGGCAAAGGTTCAAAGGTGCAGAGGTAAAAAACTTTGTCCTTTTGAACCTCTGTAACTCTGAACCTTAAAAAAGGTATTGAATTTCTAAATTTTGTTAGTTATAGATATTCAAAAAGGGATAAACAATTATGTTTATCCCTTTTCATTTTTCATTAAGAAATTATTCCATTGGAATGTTTGGTTGGTAGAACAATGCCCATATATTTTTACGTTCCTACGGAACGTAAAAACGGAATGAAATTATTATTTTCTACCGATGAAATGTTCCTACGGAACAAAAATATATAAAGAAAAAGTGGCTGTCTCGAAATCGAAACAACCACTTTTTTTCGGATAGAAATAAAGACAATCAAGGGGAAAAACTCCGTCCCTTTGAACCTTTGCTTCTTTGTACCTTAAAAAAAACTTATTCTAACACCAATTGTCCTAAAGCTTCTTTAGTAAAACCTTTCAACTCATCAGTTTTTCCTGCTTTGATTTTAGCCACCCAATTTGGATCTGATAAAAGAGGTCTTCCAACGGCAACCAAATCAAAATCACCTCTGTCGAAGCGTCTGTTTAATTCCTCTAAAGAAGTTGGCTGAGAGCTTTCTCCAGCAAATGCACCAAAGAAATCGCCAGAAAGACCAACAGAACCTACGGTAATAGTAGGAGCGCCAGTTACTTTTTTAGCCCATCCTGCGAAGTTCAGATCAGAATCTTCAAATTCAGGTTCCCAGAAACGACGTTGTGAAGCATGAATAATATCAACACCAGCATCAACAAGAGGAGTAAGCCAAGCCTCTAATTCCTGTGGATTCTTAGCCAATTTATAATTATAATCAGAAGGTTTAAATTGAGAGAATCGCATGATAATAGCAAAGTCGTTTCCAACTTGTTTTCTCACTTCTTTAATCACTTCAATTGCAAAACGATTACGTTCTGGTAATGTTTTTCCACCATAGATATCTTCACGTAAGTTAGTTTCAGCTCTAAAGAACTGATCGATTAAATAACCGTGTGCGCCGTGAATTTCTACAGTATCAAAACCTAATCTTTTAGCATCAGCAGCAGCTTTACCAAAAGCTAGAATGGTATCTTCAATATCTTTTTCAGACATGGCAACACCATTTCTAAAATCAGGACGATTTAATCCAGACGGACCTTCAAAGGGAACAGGAGGAACCCATCCAGAATGATGATTGTCCATAATTCCCATATGCCAAATCTGCGGACCCATTTTCCCGCCAGCAGCATGAACTCCATCAATCACTTTTTTCCATCCATTTAGAGCTAAATCGCCATAAAAATGAGGAACATTAGCATCATTAGAAGATGATTTTCTGTCAATAACAGTTCCCTCAGACAGAATTAATCCAACTTCGCCTTCAGCTCTTTTTTGGTAATAAGCTGCGACTTCATCAGTTGGAACTCCGTTAGGAGAAAAAGAGCGCGTCATTGGCGCCATTACGATTCGGTTTTTCAGATTTAACGACTTTAAGTTAAATTCAGAAAAGAGGTTGTTTGTACTCATAGTAATTTTACAAATTAGATTGAATTAATTTACTAAGTGCTTCAAAGGCACCTTCGTTACGTTTATAATAAGTCCATTGTCCAACACGTTTAGCTTCAATAAAACCAGCACGCTGTAAAATAGACAGGTATTCGGATACGGTTGATTGTGTCAAACCAGCTTTGGCTTGAATCTGCCCAACACAAACTCCATGCTCAAATCCTGCATGTTCTAGTTGGCCAGGAAAGTTAATTTCAGGCTCTTTTAGCCATTCCAACATCTGTAGTCGGGACTTATTAGATAATGCTTTAAAAATTTCTATCGTTTCCATAGCGCAAATATATCGACTTTTCCCGATATATGGATTTAGAGAAAAATATTTAGGATAATTTTATGATTGGAGAGGGAGTGATGAAGCAAAAATGATGGAAGATTTAACAAAGAAAAATTATATTTGCTTTTCAGTTAATGACGCAAACAATTTTGCGGCATTTTTGTCATTCTGAGGAACGAAGAATCGCATTCGAAACTCTGTAAAGATTGGAAATTTCACATGGGGAATATCTAGTGTGATTCTTCGTTCCTCAGAATGACAAATCAAATTGATAAAAGCTCCAAAACAAACAAAACTTAATCTATTATGAAAAAAACTGTACTTATTTTAGCATTCTTATGCAGTGTAATCACGAGTTCTAAAGCTCAAGTTGTAGGTGTAGATGTTGGTGATATTGCTCCAGAAATTGATCTTCCGGATACAAAAGGAGAAAAAGTAGCGCTTTCTTCTTTGCGAGGTTCTTTGGTTTTAGTGGACTTCTGGGCTTCTTGGTGCGGACCTTGCATTAAAGAACAGCCTTTATTAATAAAATTGCACAATGCTTATCCAGACAAATTATCTATTTACGGAGTTTCGATGGATACCAAAAAGCCTTTGTGGACAGGAGCAATTGCAAAAGCGAAATTGCCTTGGACAAATGTTAGTGATTTAAAATACTGGCAGTCTCCAGTTGTGGGAGATTATATGTTGCAATCGGTTCCTTTGAACTTTTTGGTAGATAAAAACGGAATTATTTTAGCAAAAAACATTCATGGAAAGGCTCTTGAAGATATGGTAAAAAGTATTTTGGAATAACTTTTCTCAGCTTTTGTATTGATTGGCTTTTATGCTTTTCAATCAGATTAATAATAATTAAATAATAATAAGATTATGATTCAAAAAACACTTTTAGCATTATTGGTTTTGATTTCATTTAAATCCAATTCGCAGACACTTGAAACAGTTTCAAAAATGAAATCTGATTATCAGAAATGTTTGGATAAAGGAAATAATATGAGTGGTTGTTCTATTATGTATTACAACCAATCGGACAGTTTGTTAAATGTAGTTTATAAAAATCTTAAGGAGAGGATAAGTTCAAAAGAACAGTCCAAATTGAAAAAAGAACAATTAGAATGGCTTAAAAAACGCGATTTATACTTTGAAAAGGTTTATGCTGACACCAAGAGAGAAGGAAATTTCAAAGAAGGAACTAGAGACTTTGAGATGGTAGTTTTTGATGAAAAAGCCAATTTTGTTTTTGGAAGAGTAAAAGAACTGATTAAGAGAAATTAGATTTTTTAGTTTTTTATTCAAAGATAAAAAAAAGCCCAATTGATTTCAATTGGGCTTTTCTAATTAGTTTTTTGTTTCTAAGACTCTTTAATAACTTTCTTTACACCTCCAAAACTCGTTTTCAGCATTTCTCTAATCTGAAATTGCGTTTTGTTTCCTGATGCACTTTTCCAATCTTTAAGATCAAAAATATGAATTTGATCTGCATAAGGATTAGTTAAGAATGAAATTCTCGAAATGGTATATTTATAATATTTCAGTTCATGAGAAACATGTCGATTTGGAACTACAATAAGTATGTTTTCCCAATTCAAGAAGTCTCTCGGAACATCTTTTCGTTCTAACAATCCTAAAGATTCAAAAAAAGCCACAATCTTTTGATCATTAAGCTTATTAATCTTATGATCTAGGTTTTTAAAAGTTGTCTGGAGTCTATTTTCATTAATAATAGTACTCATAATGGTAATTGCTTTTTATGATTTTCAATATAAAATTACATTAAAAGAAAATCAATTTTGAATCTGAAGCCATTAGATTCATTCTAAATTTTAGATCACCTTCTGGAAGTATTTGTATGAAAGAGTTATCAGACTTTGATAAAATACTATTAATCTTTCTTCTTTAAAAGCTTTATTTTTATCGCTATCTGATTTCACTAACAACCAACCTTATGAAAACCACTTTTAGCTTAAGCACAATTGCTTACTTTTTATTCGCATTTTCAATTCATATTGCCGCGCAGAACAAATCAGGAAGAGAATTGATTTTGATTGATAAAGACTGGCGGTTTTCATTCGGGCATTTATATGATACAAAGAAAGACTTTGGTCATGCCGAAGGTTATTTCTCTTATCTAACTAAAACCGGATTTGCTGACGGACCAGCGGCTTCTGGATTTGATGACCGCGCTTGGAGAAAATTAGATTTACCACACGATTGGGCAGTCGAACAGCCTTTTAGCGAAAGCGCAAGTTTTAGTCACGGATTTAAAGCAGCGGGAAAAAATTTCCCAGAAAAAAGTATTGGTTGGTACAGAAAAAAAATAACGATTCCGAATGAAGATTTAGGAAGAACAATTTCTTTAAAATTTGATGGTGTTTTCAGAAACTCAAAAGTGTTTTTTAACGGATTTTACTTAGGAACAGAGGAAAGCGGTTACAATGGTTTTGAGTATGATGTAACGGCTTACGTAAACTATGGAGGTGAAAATACAATCGTAGTCCGCGTTGATGCTTCGATGGAAGAAGGCTGGTTTTATGAAGGAGCAGGGATTTATAGACATGTGTATTTGCAGAAAACCAATCCGCTTCGTGTGGCACAGAACGGAACTTATGTAACTTCAGAAATTGAAAATAATAATGCTGTCATTACTGCAGAAGTAAAATTGGAAAACAAAGGACATTTTAAAGGAAATGTTGAAATAAACCAGACTATTTTAGATGCTTTAGGAAATCAGGTTGCTACAAATTCGGAAAATGTTACAGCTCCAGAATTTTATAAAACAAATCGGTATTCATCAAAACTAAATGTCAAAAATCCGCTTTTGTGGGATGTTGAGAATCCAAATTTGTATAAACTGATTACCGAAATTAAAAGTGAAGGGAGAACAATCGACAAATATGAAACTTCATTTGGAATTAGAACGATAAAATTTGATGCTGAAAATGGTTTTTTCCTTAACGGAAAAGCATTAAAGCTAAAAGGAACCAATAATCATCAGGATCATGCTGGAATTGGAACAGCGCTTCCAGATGAAATACAATATTATAGAATTAAAAAGCTGAAAGAAATGGGTTCCAACGCCTATAGATGCTCACATCATCCGCCAACACCCGACTTATTGGATGCCTGCGATAAATTAGGAATGTTGGTTATTGATGAAACGCGTTTAATGGGAATAAACGATTACCATTTGAATGATTTGCAGCGAATGATGGAGCGTGACCGAAATCACCCGAGTATTTTCTGCTGGTCTGTTGGAAATGAAGAATGGCAGATTGAGGGCGGAATTATTGGTGAAAGAATTACCAATGTAATGCAGGATTTTTCTAAAAGTATTGACCCAACAAGACCTGTTACCGTAGGAATCAGCAGCGGATTTAAAAGCGGAATTTCTTCAGTTGTAGAAATTATGGGCTATAATTATCTCGGAAATGGAGATATCGATGCGCATCGAAATCAGTTCAAAAATCAGCCGGGAATTGGAACCGAAGAAGGTTCAACTTTTGCCACACGCGGTATTTATTTTACCGATGATGCCAAACACTACCAAAGTGCTTACGATAAAAAACCTCGTCCGACTTTTTATAGTATCGAAGAAGGTTGGAAATTCTATGCCGAAAGACCTTATTTGGCAGGAATGTTTATTTGGACAGGTTTTGATTATCGAGGCGAACCAACTCCTTATGGCTGGCCTTCTGTAACTTCGTATTTCGGAATGATGGATGTTTGCGGTTTCCCGAAAGACAATGTTTTCTATTTAAAATCGTGGTGGGGAAAAGAACCTGTTTTACACCTATTGCCGCATTGGAATTGGACCGGAATGGAGGGTGCAGCAATTGATGTTTGGGCCTATTCGAATTGCGATGAGGTGGAGCTTTTTCTCAACAAAAAGAGTTTAGGAAAAAAGAAAATGGAGCAAAATGGTCATTTGGAGTGGAAAGTAAATTACACGCCAGGGACGCTAGAAGCAATTGGTTATAAAAACGGTAAAAAGATATTGACAGATGTTCAGAAAACAACTGGAAAATCAGAAAACATCAAATTGTCTTTAGATAAAGAAAATGTTTTAAAAGGAAAGGTTTCGGTTGTAACGGTAGAAACCACAGATAAAAATGACTTGCATGTTCCGACAGCCAATGACGAAATTACATTTTCTATCAAAGGCGGTAAAATTTTAGGAGTAGGAAACGGTGATCCAACTTCGTTAGAAAGCGATCAGTTTATTGATGACATCGTCTTGGTTGCTATAAATAATTTTAAGGAACAAAAAGAAACAAGTGCATCTTTGCCTCAGCAATTATCAGATTATTCAGAGAGTGAATGGAAAGAAGCTTTTAAAGACCGTGATTATAAAAAACAAGCGCCGTCTTATATTTATAAAGGAGAATTTGATTTGAAAAGCAATTCAGGTTCTTCGATTGTTAGTTTCTTCTACAAAAAAATAGGAGTTGAAACCGTCGTTTTCGTAAACGGAAAAAAGATCGAACCAAGCGCTGAAGATGCTCAGAAATATATTTTTGATACAGCCATTTTAAAACAAGGAAAAAACACTATTCATATTGCAGCAACTCCACTACAAAAGGTAAAAGATTGGGATGTTATGAACACCGATCCAGGAATTATTCAGGTACTAACACCTGCAGAGCCTTGGAAAAGAAAGCTTTTTAATGGTTATGCTCAAATTATTATTCAGAAAGATGAAAATGCGAAGGAAGTTGTTTTATCTGCTTCCGCGAAAGGTTTAAAGAATGGTGTGATTGTGGTGAAGTAGTTTTTAGTCTCATTTTTGTCATTTCGACCGAAGGGAGAAATCACACTCGTTTATCTACAAAGATTGGCGAATTAGTTTGTCGAGTTTCTAGTGTGATTTCTCCCTTCGGTCGAAATGACAAACATTACAACGAAACATTGCGTAATTCTTTGTGCTACTTGCGGTAAAAAAACGAACAAAAAATTAACAAAAGAATAATGTTTGATTTTCATAACTTTGCAAAATGAATAATCAAACAGAAACTCAGAGTTGCGATTTTACTTCAGATTTAAAAATGAAGGGATTTAAAGTGTATCCTATAAATGGAGATTTTAGTAAAGTTCCCGTTTACAGCCGAAGAGACTTTTATAAAATCTGCATCAACACCAGTAAAAGCATCATACAATATGCCGACCGCGGAATAGAAACCGACGGGACGATTCTGTTTTTCGGCAATCCGATTATTCCTTATTCTTGGGAAACGATTTCTGAGAAGTTTGAAGGTTATGCTTGTGTTTTTACCGAAGAATTTTTTAAAACAAAAGACCGTTCAGAAACCCTTCAGGAATCGCCTTTGTTTAAAATAGGAGGAACACCAATCTTTACTTTAACACCTGAACAAAAAGCATTTATAGATTCATTGTTTCAAAAAATGATTGAAGAATACGAAACCGATTATGCATTCAAAGACGATTTGATGCGCAGTTACGTCAATTTGATTATTCATGAATCGATGAAAATGCAACCTTCGGAAAGTTTCTTTAAACATAAAAATGCTTCATCGAGAATTACTTCTTTGTTTTTAGAATTACTAGAAAGACAATTCCCAATAGAAACCAAAGATCAGCCCTTGGCTCTAAAAACACCTCAAGATTACGCGCAAAGTCTTTCTGTGCACGTGAATCACTTAAATCGTTCTGTAAAAGAAGTTACAGGAAAACCTACTACAGCACACATTACCGAAAGAGTCATTAACGAAGCAAAAGCTTTACTGCAGCATACAGACTGGAGTATTTCGGATATTGGTTACTCGCTTGGTTTTGAATATCCAAGTTATTTCAATAATTATTTTAAAAGACTTACAGGAACAGTTCCGAAATCACTTCGAGTGTAAATTGTTTCAATTTCTTAATTTTTTGTTTGAATTTTGTTATTTCGGCATTGTAGTATTGCACTACATTTGCCCTGAAATAAACAACGAATCTTTGTATCAGTTTTTTTAATGACTAAATAACACTTCACAAAAGCGATGCTCCGCTTTGCATTTAGTTTTAAATTTTGATAGTAGAAAAAATATAAAATTTTTAAAGTATTAATTAAAATCAACAATCTCCTTCTATAAGAGATTCGATGTGCTGATTATTTCATTCAAATAAGCTTATAAGAATTTTTAAAATTAATTATTAACCTAAAAAAATCGAAATTATGTCGACACAATTCACTGCCGTAACCGAAGAAGGTAAAATTCCAAATACTTATATGACAGGCGAAGTGTCATATAAGAAGCAGACAAGCGAAATTCATCCTGAAAACACCGTTATTAAAGATGTTTCTTTTGAGCCTGGTGCAAGAAGCAATTGGCGTATCAATGCGAGTCTGCAATTGATTATTGTAACCGATGGAGCGGGCTATTACCAAGAAAGAGGCGGACAAATTAATCTTATCGAAAAAGGAAAAGTAATCACGGTTTTACCTGGAATAGAGCATTGGTATGGAGCAACACCAAAAACGAAATATTCTCATATTACTATTGTTACAGAAGTAGACAAAGGTCATGGAACTTGGCTGGATAGCGTTACCGATGAAGAATATTATTCTTTTTAAAGAGGCTAAGGTTCTAAGATTCTAAGTTTTTTTACACAGATTTTATTGATTTATAACAGATTTTATTTTTTGATTAGGTTAAAATAATCGAAATTTATATAACTATTTGTAAATCAATGCAAATCAGTCGAATCTTTACGCCAATTTCGCAACAGTTTTAAACCTGAAACCTGAAACCTGAAACCTGAAACAAAAAACAATTAACAACAAACTATAAAAAATTATGGAAACAAAAGACATTAAAGCCTTTGGTACAGAAGCTGCCGAAGCACCATTAAAAACTTTAGATATTAAAAGAAGAGCTGTACAGGCGCATGATGTTGAAATAGAAATTTTGTATTGCGGAATCTGCCACTCAGATTTGCATTCGGCTAGAAACGAATGGCACGGCACTATTTATCCGATTGTTCCGGGACATGAGATTGTAGGTCGTGTAACAAAAGTAGGAGATCATGTAAAAGGTTTTAAAGTTGGCGATTTGGCGGGAGTTGGCTGTATGGTCGATTCTTGCAGAGAATGTGAGCAATGTAAAGAAGGATTAGAGCAATATTGTGATCCGGGAAGTATCTTAACATTCAATTCTCCTGATAAACATTTAGGCGGACAAACTTTTGGAGGGTATTCTCAAAGTATTGTAGTCGATGAAGATTTTGTACTTCATATTTCAGATAAATTAGAACTTTCTGCTGTTGCGCCATTATTATGCGCGGGAATCACAACATATTCTCCGTTAAGACACTGGAAAGTTGGTCCTGGTCAAACAGTTGGAATTGTTGGCATTGGAGGTTTAGGGCATATGGGAATCAAATTAGCAAAAGCTATGGGAGCTCATGTGGTGGTTCTAACCACTTCTTTATCTAAAGTAGAAGATGCAAAACGTTTGGGTGCCGATGAGGTTATTTTGTCTACAGATCCAGAGCAAATGGCAAAACACGCCAAAAGCATGAATTTTATCTTAGACTGCGTTTCTGCTGAACACAACATCGATTCTTACCTAAATTTATTAAAAGTCGACGGAACTTTAACTTTAGTTGGAGCGCCAATGGATCCGCTTCCTGTAACTTCTTTCAGTCTTATTTTAGGAAGAAGAAGCTTCGCTGGTTCTGCCATTGGAGGAATCGCAGAAACTCAAGAAATGCTTGATTTCTGTGCCGAACACAATATCACAGCAGACGTAGAAGTAATTGGTGTTAATGATGTAAACGACGCCTACGAAAGATTATTAAAAGGAGATATTAAGTACCGTTTTGTAATTGATATGGCTTCGCTTAAATAAGGTTCAAAGTGGCAAAGGTTTAGAGTAGCAAAGGTTTCTAATCTTTGTGCTGAAAACAAAAATGCTGCATTAAGGAAAAAAGAAGCAAAGGTTCAAAGAGACAAAAGGTTTCCAATCTTTGTATTAAATAAAGGTTTAGAGCAATAAAAAAAGAAAGGGAGGTAGTTTTTAATCTTAGTTTCTAAAAAAGAAATCTATTAAGGAAAGGATTGAAGGTGCAGAGAAAAAAACTTTGTACCTATGTCCCTCTGAACCTTTGCACCTAAAAAAGAAAAAATCATGCAAACAAGAAAACTAGGAAATAGCGGTTTAGAAGTCTCAGCATTGGGACTCGGCTGCATGGGAATGAGTTTTGGATACGGTCCAGCTCATGATAAAAATGAAATGATAAGTCTGCTTCGTTCTGCTTATGAAAAAGGAATTACTTTTTTTGATACGGCTGAATGTTACGGACCATTTTTGAACGAAGAACTTTTAGGAGAGGCTTTAGCGCCTTTTCGCGATAAAGTAGTAATTGCAACAAAATTCGGCTTTTTGGAAGGCGATTCTAAAAAAGGATTAGACAGCCGTCCAGAATGGATTAGAAAAAGCATAGAAGGTTCGTTAAAAAGATTAAATACCGATGTAATCGATTTGTATTATCAGCATCGTGTTGATCCGAATGTGCCTATGGAAGATGTTGCTGGAACCATAAAAGATTTAATTCAGGAAGGAAAAGTAAAACATTTTGGACTTTCAGAAGCTGGCGTAGAAAGTATTCGCCGTGCGCATGCTGTTCAACCTGTTACCGCACTACAAAGCGAATATTCGCTGTGGTGGAGAACTCCAGAAGAAGAAATTCTACCTGTTTTAGAAGAATTAGGAATTGGTTTTGTGCCTTTTAGTCCGTTGGGAAGAGGTTTTTTAACTGCAAAAATTGATGCAAACACACAATTTGACAGCACCGATTTTAGAAATACATTGCCTCGTTTTGCTCCTGAAGCCAGAAAAGCAAATCAAGCGTTTGTAGATCTATTAGGAAAAATGGCTGCCGATAGAGGAGCTACAAATGCACAAATTGCACTTGCGTGGATTTTAGCTCAAAAACCTTGGATTGCACCAATTCCAGGAACTACAAAATTACATCGTTTAGAAGAAAACCTTGGCGCATTAAACTTAGTGCTTTCTGCTAGCGACCTTTCAGAAATTAACGATGCCGCATCAAAAATAACAATAGAAGGTTCCAGATATCCAGAGCATTTACAGAAAATAGCTGGAAAGTAAATTTTAAAAAGGTTCAAAGTTGCAAAGATGCAAAGGTTTAAAGGCAAAAATCTTTGCGCCTTTTCAGCTTTATACCTCTATAACTTAAAAAAGAAAAACCCTCAAGCAATTCAACTCTTGAGGGTTTTGTAATATATACGAAGACTTAAAATGTAAAGAATTTTTCTTTTAAAAGAAACCTTTGAACCTTTGCATCTTTGAGCCTTTGCATCTAAAAAAATAATCAATTATTTTTTTACTTTTTGTCTAGGTTTTGTTTCAGCAATTTAGCGTGTTCCAAATGCGCTGTTAAACCTACAATATTGTTAGAAGCCCAAGTTCTCACTTCTTGATCATTAGCATCTTTTGCGGCCTTATCTAGTTTTTTTATCGCTTTTTCGTGACCATCAATCATCATATCGGCGAATTTTTTATCAAAATCAACACCCGATTTTTCGTTTAATTTATTGTATTCTTCTTGTCCTTCCTCAGTTAGAGAAGTTGGAAGAGTAAAGTTTTTCGCTTTTGCTAAAGCACTTACTTCAGAAGCCGATTTAGTGTGCTCATCAACAAGCATTTTACCAAATTTTTTCACTTCAGGATTTGTACTTTTTGTTTGTGCCAGTTTACCGATTTCGATTTCAGCCAAATTAATTTCAGCTTGATCTACCAAAAATTCAGAATCATCTTCTTTGCTGCCTATAGAATCAAATTTTGCTTCGTTTGCGTCTTCTGCAACTTCTTTTGGATCTTCCTGTTTGGTTTCGTTTTTACAAGATTGAAGGAATATAATAATAAGTCCTGCTCCTAAAATGGCTTTTCCGGCTAATAATAACTTTTTCATGATTTTAATAGTTTAAATGTTATAATGTAAAATTATGGAGTAGTTACAGGAATGTCTTACAGGATTTTGAGAGATTGTTATAGGATTAAGATGTAGTTATTAGCTATTTAATTTTGTTTGGTATTTTAAATAAGCATAAGTTTGTTATTTTAAGAAAAATATTACTTTTAAAAATGAATATTCAATCAGAGTTTAGAAATGCATTGTTTGTAAGAATACTAATGGGTGTTGTTCTTTTTGTAACATCATTATTTTATGTTGTATATAATTTACTGATAATCTTCAATCCAAATCCATTATTGATTGTTACATGTTTGGTTCTTTTATTTACTATTTATTGTATTCCTGATTTGTTTGAAATATTTACATTGACGATTAAAGATGATGGAATTGAAATAAGAACGCTTATTACTGGTCGTAAAAAGTTTATTGCTTATGATAGTATTAAAAATATTAAGAGAGGAAAAGTTAGATTTCGAACTAAAACAGGAGCCATATCAGATGGATATTATTATAGTACATTGATATTTAAAGATAATACAAGTATAATAATCTCTCCAGATCATTTTAAAAATTATCAGACTTTGATGAGTTATATTTATGAGAAATTTTAAGTTTAAGAAATCAATAAGAGAGCCTAATCCTAATTCCAAAAAGAATTGGGATTTTTTTTTGACTACTAACATTTCACAAATCACATTTCACACAAAAATCATTTTACATTTCCTCTTACACAATTCCCATCCTAAAAATATGAAATATCGAGCCAAAATTCTATAACAGATTCGCTTAACATTTTAAGGAACTTTGACTTATCAGATTTTTAGAATTTAACCCCTTAAAATTTAAAGTCATGCCAGATCCAAGAATTAAAAATGAAAAGCAGTATGAAGCGTTGGTAAAAAAAGGATACAGCAAAGAAAAATCGGCTCGAATTGCCAATACCCCAGACGCAGGTAAAAAAGGCGGAAAAGCGAAACCGTATGAAGAATGGACTAAAGAAGAACTTCTAAAGCAAGCTATGAAAGTAGGCATAAAAGGAAGATCTTATATGAACAAAAGAGGTTTAATTGATTCTCTAAGAAATAACTAAAATTATAAATAAGTTTTAATGTGATAAAATTTTAAATACCATGAATGCTGCAGCTAGAAAAGAAATCTTAATGAATCAGCTGATTAAAGCTCCACATTTGGTCATCGAAAAACTGGATTTGGAATATATCAACGATCATCAATTGACAATTGTACGCTGCCGCGAAGGTGAGAATTTCGTTTATAAAAAGAACGGAAGAAACCTTAAAAATAAAAATGAAATTAAACGCATTAATAGCTTAGTACTTCCGCCGGCTTGGGAAAATGTTAGAATTACAGATGTAACAAACGGACATTTGCAAGCAGTAGGAACCGATGTTAAAAACAGAAAACAATACCGTTATCATCCGAGATGGAATTTGATACGAAACCAAACCAAGTTTTACAAAATTGCTTCGTTTGGTGCCAAGCTTCCTTTAATTAGAAAGCAGGTTGATATTGATTTAGAAAAGAAAG
The DNA here is from genome assembly GCF_013388355.1 of Flavobacterium sp. LPB0248. Lineage (GTDB taxonomy): Bacteria > Bacteroidota > Bacteroidia > Flavobacteriales > Flavobacteriaceae > Flavobacterium. The sequence goes on along the minus strand of NZ_CP058246.1, from coordinate 514,744 downwards.
AATGGTCAAAAGAGAAAGTAATTGCTTTGGTGATTCGGTTAATGGAAGAGACGCACATTCGAATTGGAAATGAGAAATACGCCAAAGACAATAAATCGTATGGACTTTCGACTTTAAGAAAGCGCCATATTAATATCAATAAGAATTCGCTTCGATTTGAATTTATTGGAAAAAAGGGAGTACAGCATACCATTACGACCCGAAATAAACAATTGATCAAACTGGTAAGCCGCTGCGAAGAAATTCCAGGTTGGGAAGTTTTTAAATATTACGATAAAAATGGCGAAAAGAAAGTGCTCGACAGCCATATGGTCAACGAGTATCTGCATACTATTTCGGGAGAAGATTTTAGTGCAAAAGATTTTAGAACTTGGGCAGCTTCGATTATTTTTTTTGAAAGTCTAATGGAGCTCGGAATTGCAGATGACGAAAAAGAAAGCAAACAGAACATTATAACTGCTTTCGATTTAACCGCCGAAGCACTTGGAAATACAAGAAAAGTATGCAAAGATTATTACGTTCATCCGCTTTTAATTTCGACTTATGAAGACGGCTCGATTCAGAAATATTTTGATATAGCCAAGAAAAGCCGAAGTACAAAAAAGTATTTTACAAAATCAGAAATAGCATTTTCAGAATTGATTCAGAATTATCAGATCAATTTAGAAACGCCTTGTCAATAAAAGAGTTACTGCATCTCTTAAAAAGCTTAAAAGTTTGAATTACAAACAAAATCATTATTAACTAAAAAACTATTATTATGTTACGTTGGACAGTCACTTTTATTATTCTAGCCATAGTGGCGGGAATATTTGGTTTCGGTGGAATTGCCGCTGGAGCCGCTAGTATAGCTAAAATTTTATTCTTTATATTTTTAGTTCTTTTCGTTATTTCTTTAATAAGCGGAAGATCAACAAGAGTATAAAAGAAGTATCAGTAAATACAAACAAATCAAAACGGCACATCTCATTTCGAAGATGTGTCGTTTGTGGTTTCATTAAAAAAAGCAAATCATGGGAACAAAAAGCGGTGCTTATCAGGATGTTTATATTAAAAGAGAAGATGAAATGGTGAGCCTTAAAAATGATGTGACAGATTTTTGTGAAAAGTATATAAAACCTGTTCATCCTAAAGATTGGGATTGGTCGGTGCGTGATTTTGAAAATCCTAAAAACGATCCCACAACTGCAGAAGCGCGAGCTATTGCAAATGTGGTTTTTAAGGATTTAAATGATAAAAAACACACCGATGTTGATCTTTCTACAATGAATAACGTTCATGCAATAAAAGCCTACCTGGATCCGAAAAGCAAACATGAAGCTTTTAATATGGAAGAATTTGCTTTTGCATTAAAAGTTGAATTGGAGCACGGAAGGGTAAAAGATGTAAATGTTACCAATAACCATCCGTTTTTGACGGCTATGATTGCGCTTGCACACATGACTGAAAGTCTAACATATTATAAAAGATTGAAAGTGATGGAAGCCGAAGGGGAAATTTATGAAATTGTCAGAAAAATAGAATCAGCATCAGTTGGCAAGGAAAAATGGTATAAAGAATTAGGGAAAGCAGAACAGGAGCTTAACGAGGCCAAAGCCGGATTAGCCGAGCGTTTGGCACGTATGGACGATATTCCAGTATTGAAAATTATTGGAGATTAGTGTTAAATTTTAAACTCAAAAAAACCGTCTTGTTATTCAACGAGACGGTTTTTTATCCTTTTAAATAAGAAATTAGAATTTGCGAGGATCATTTTCGGGATATCTTTCATCATCCTTATCTTCCTGAACATCATCTTCAATATAATCGGTGTCGTCGTCCTCGTCAATATCTTCCTCTATGTACTCGTCTTCGTCGTCTTCATCATCATCGTCTTCATCAAGATCTTCCAAGACGTCTTCAGTTTCATTAAAATCATATTCTTCTTCGGTTAAATCTGAAGGATTATCAAATTCGTCGTTTTCTTCGAAATCATCTTCTAATTCGACTTCATAAATATCATCGTTATTATCTTCTAAATCTCTGTCCTTATGAAAATCATCATTTAAATCATCCAAATCATCATCGGCAAAATCTTCCTGATCTGGATTAGGTCGATTCGGATTGTAGCCATTTCTTACCGTATATCCTCGCTCTGCAATTTCACGATTATCGGTATCCGGTTTTCTAATATCGTTTTTAAGATCTTCTGCCAAATTTCGGTCATCTGAGAAATGTTCTCTAAAATCTTTATTTGTGCCGTTGTTTTTATCTATAGTACTCATGGTCGCTGTTTTTATGATTATATATACAAAGCTAGCATGAAGCTGACAGAATATATTATAAAATTATAAAGTGTAATTCTATAATTAACAGATGTTTAGAATAGAATTTTAACTTGTAATCATATAACCAGTCTGATTGTGCAGGCAGTAATTTTACCAGCATATTAATCATAAAAACTATTACCATGAAAACTACAGATAATAAAAATGCAAAAGAAACTACGCCGAGAGGAGTTACCAAGCCGAAGTCGAATGCTGCTTCAGGATTAACAGAATTATTTGAAGACGGATTAAAAGATATTTATTGGGCAGAAAAAGCACTGACCAAAGCTTTGCCTGTAATGGTAAAAAATGCTTCTTCTGTTGAATTGAAGGATGCGATTGACAATCATTTAACCGAAACGGAAGAACAGATTATTCGTTTGGAAGAAATTTTTAAAATTATTGGTAAAAAAGCAACAGCAAAAAAATGCGATGCAATGGAAGGTTTAATTGAAGAAGCCAAAGGAATGCTCGAGGAAACCGAACTTGGAGTAGTGCGAGATGCAGCAATTATTGCAGCAAGTCAGAAAATTGAGCATTATGAAATTGCTACTTATGGTACTTTAAGACAATTTGCAGAAACGCTCGGTCTGCCAGAAGCGGCAACTTTATTAGAACAAACGCTCGACGAAGAAAAAGGAGCCGATAAAACCCTTACAGAAGTCGCTGTAAACGCAGTAAATCTTGAAGCTGCCGAAATTGAGTAGCAGATTAAGAAATGAAATAAAAGTGCAGTTCTAAATCTGCACTTTTTTAGTTAAATAAAAAATACAGTATATGCCCGAAGGTCCGTCTATAGTAATCTTAAAAGAAGAAGTGCAGCAATTTGCCAGACAGAAAATAATTTCTGTATCTGGAAATGCCCATATTGATATTTCTCGCCTGAAGGATAAAACCGTTCTTGCTTTTAAAACCTGGGGAAAACATTTTTTAATCTGTTTTGATTCCTTTACAGTGAAAATTCACATGTTAATGTTCGGAACGTATCGAATTAATGAACGTAAAGATTCAAAACCGAGATTGAGTTTAGTTTTTGAGAATGGAGAGATCAATTTCTACACCTGCTCAGTTAAAATTTTAGAAGGCGATGTCAATTCACATTACGATTGGAGTGTCGATGTAATGAATGAAAATTGGAATCCGAAAAAGGCAAAAGCTAGTGTCGACAAAATGGAAAATAAAATGATTTGCGATGTAATTCTAGATCAGGAAATTTTTTCTGGAGTGGGTAATATCATTAAAAATGAAGTTTTGTACCGCTGTTATGTACATCCTGAATCGATTGTAGAGAAAATTCCGTCTCATGTTATTAGTGAGCTTATTGCAGAATGTTCTACTTATAGTTTTGAATTTTTGTATTGGAAAAAGAAATTCGAACTGAAACAACATTGGGAAGCTTATACCAAAAGTATTTGTTTGCGATGTAATCTTCCGTTTCAAAGAAAACAGACGGGAGAGCGAAAACGCAGAAGTTTTTTCTGCACCAATTGTCAACAACTATACAAATGAAAAATCAAGTAATAATAGGATGTTCAAGCTTTTACAACAGTTTCTGGAAAAATATTTTTTATCCTCAAAACCTGCCTTCAAAGCAATGGTTTGAGTTTTATTGTCATCATTTTGATACTTACGAATTTAACGGCAGTTTTTATAAATTTCCGACAGTAAGAATTTTTCAAAATTGGTACAATAAAACGCCTGAATCTTTTTTGTTTTCTGTAAAAGTGCCCAAAGAAATTACACATATTAAAAAACTGCAAGAATGTGAAACGCTATTGAATGACTTTTATGAAGTCTGTAAAGTAGGTATGAAGGAAAAACTTGCAGTAGTTTTATTTCAATTTCCTCCGAGTTATATTTTTAGTCGAGAAAAATTAGAAACTATAATCAATAGCCTAGATTATAATTTTAAAAATGTAGTCGAATTTCGTCATGAAAGCTGGTGGAATGACGAGGTGTGGAATGTTTTCAAAGAAAATAATATTACATTTTGCAGTGTGAGCCATCCCAATCTTCCTCAAACTATTTTTAAAGATTTTCCGCTTTTCTATATGCGATTTCACGGAGTTCCAAAATTGTTTTATTCCAGTTATTCTACTGAAGAATTGACTAAAATAAACCGTGAAATTCATTCCAAAAAAGGTTTTATTTATTTTAATAACACAGCAAGCGAAGCAGGAATTTTGAATGCTTTAGAGTTGAAAAGAATGAATGGTTAGAGTCTTTCTTGCTTTTTTAACCGCAAAGTTCGCAAAGTTTTTTATTTTGAAGGCTTAATGCAAACGTAAAAAAGTTCGCAAAGCTGTTCTTAGTATATGTAGATTTAAACAGATTCAAAATCAATTTAATCTTTTATCCCGATAACTATTGGGAGTGGCAAAAAAAATTAACCGCAAAGAGCGCAAAGGTTTACGCAAGACAAGCAAAAGAAAAAATCTTAGCGAACTTAGCGTAAATCTTTGCGCTCTTTGCGGTTAAAACCTTTTCGGTTAAACAGAAAACTACAATTTCAAGCTTCCTTCAATTCCATCATCCATTGTTTTTCCTGTTACAAAAGCAGCGGTCATTTTTGCAATTGCAACCATTTTTCCATTTTTGTTGTTCCAATAATATCCATCTTCAGGAACTACTTTAATCACACTCAAATTTGGATCATCGACACCGCCAGGCATCCAGATTTTCACAGTAGGATTCCATAATTTTTCGATAGTTTCCCTATCGTATGAAATGCTTGCGGTTCCGTGAAGTGTTAGAAATTTATCATGCGGTTCAGAAAAGAAGATTTCAACCATTGGGTTTAATGTAATTTCTGCATTCTGACTGCTGTTTCGGTCAGATAAAAACCATAAGTTTCCCAAATCGTCAATTTTCTGAACAGACATTGGTCGCGACTGTAGTCTATATTCATTGTATGTACAAAACATACAAGTTTTAATATGCTCAGCAAGATCTTTTATCTTATCAACAGCAAATTCATCTGTAAGGTCTTTATGATCGCCCATAACGTTATTTTTTTAAGTTTTTTCATATTTAATTATTTGACTTACAATAAGATATTGTCTGAAAAATACCGAAAGTAAAGTTGGTGCTTTTTGTACTTTTTTGGTTTATATAATTAAACTTATAAATTATGAGATTTCTATTTGTTTTGTAACAAACTCGGGCGGTTCTGCCTTTTGTTACATAAAATTGCACTATATTTGGAAAAATAAACTTCTAAGCCGAAAATACCATGACAGATTTTACCATATTCTATACCGATGATGACGAAGATGATTTGTGTATTTTTGCTGATGCTGTAGAATCTATACCTCAGAATATCAATTTGCAAACTTATTCAGGAAGTCAAAATTTTCTGAATGCTCTTTCAGATTCATCTGTTGTTCCGTCTGTTATTTTCTTGGATTTAAATATGCCAGGAAAAAATGGTTTTGATGTTTTGGAAGAACTTAGAAAATCTGATGATAAAAAAGACATTCCCGTTGTGATTTATTCAACATCGAGCGAACCTGGAAATATTGAGAGATGTCTTAATCTTGGAGCCAACTGCTTTATTACCAAACCAGTTTTAATGAGCGATATTATAAAGGCAATAGAACACGCAATGCAAATTGACTGGTCTAAATTTATCCCGAACCGATCTAATTTTGTATTTAAATATTAATATCTGATAAATCGGGAATATAAATATTAAAAACCGAGCCTTTACCTTTTTCACTCGAAACTGTAATTACGCCTTTGTGGTTTTCTACGATTTTTTTAACTATTGCAAGACCGATTCCTGTTCCTTTGTATTCGCTTTCGGTGTTTAGGCGCTGGAAAACTTCAAAGATTTTTTCTTTATAAATCAATTCAAAACCAATTCCGTTATCTGAAACTTGGAGATGATGGTACATTTTGTCTTTAAATTCAGCATTTGGAACCGATTTTCCATCAACTTTTGTAACCGCTATTTTTACTTTTGGAGGAACACCCGGACGCGAGAATTTTAAGGCGTTTTCTACTAGATTATGAAGCAGCTGTCTAAACTGAAATTGTATAAGAGTAGCTTCTCCTAAATCGTGATATTCAACTACAGCATTTTTTTCTTCAATTCGATCCGAAAAATCACTGATTATGTCGTCGGCAATTTCGTCTATTTTAACCGTTGTAAAAACACGATCGGCAGAATTGGCGCGGGAATAGGTTAGTAAATCCTGTATTAGATTTTGCATTTTCTTTGCCGAAAACTCAATTCTTGCTAAATAGGTTTTGGCATTCGCCGAAATATTCTGCTCATCTAAGTCAGATAATCGGCTTGCAAAAGTCTGTATTTTTCGTAATGGTTCTTGAAGGTCATGGCTAGAAATATAAGCAAATGATTGCAGTTCAATATTCATATTGACAAGGTCTCTATTGGTAAGTTCCAGCTGTGTGGTACGTTCAATAATCTGTTCTTCCAATTTGTTGGTAAAGTTCTTTTGTTCTTCTATATCGGTGCTGGTTCCAACCCACATTTGCACCTTTCCAGATTCGTCCAATTGTGCAACAGCGCGGCTCAGCTGCCATCTGTATTCTCCATCATATCGTCTAAAACGATGTACAAAAAGAAATTCGTGACCGCTTTTAACAGATTCCATCCAAAGCTTTACATTTTCTTCTCTATCATCTGGATGCACGACCTGAAGCCATCCATTTTTGTCAATTTCTTCCTTTGTAAATCCAGAATAGGTAAAGAAAGTTTCATTAAAATAATTCAGATTACCTAAAGTGTCACTTGTCCAGATTAATTGAGGGATAGAGTCGGCAAGGAGCCTGAATTTTTTCTCACTTTTTGCTAAAACTTGCTGACCTTCTTTTTCGGTTGTAACATCCATAACAGTTCCCACCATTTTTGAAGGTTCATTATTTTCATCAAAAAAGATTTTGCCATGCACTTTAATCCAAGCTATAGAATTATCTAGCTTAAAAACACGGGCTTCATATTTGTAAATACTCGTTTGTAAAGCCTTTTCAAACGCATCTGCAACAATATGTTCATCTTCAGGAATAACACGGCTTCGAATGTCTTGATGTACTATTTTCGTATTTTTGTCAAATCCGAAAATGTCAAGGATATTATCGCTGTAGATTAATTTTTTGTTCTTTAAATTCAAATCCCACATTGCAATTTCGCCAATTTCGGCAGCTTGTCTAGCTCTTTCTTCGGCAGTTTCAATTTTTTTACGGGCTTTGACTTTAGCAGTTACATCATAAACGGTACACATAATACCAGAGGCCGTTCCATTCTTTTCATAAAGTGTTGTATATTCATAATCAAGGTAGAATTTTTTTAGTTTTCCGTTGATATCAACATAAGCAACGCCTTCATTTTCTTGGATTGTTTTTCCATTAATCAGAACTTCAAGCAATAATTCAGGATATTTTTGATTTTTCAATTCAGGAAATACTTCTAGTAGCGGTATGCCAATACAGTCTTTTTCTTCTTTTTGCCAGATATTATGCATCATGGCTTTATTGGCCATTTCGATTACAAAATCTTTTCCCCTAAATATCGCCATAGCAATAGGAGAGTCCATTACAATTTCTCTAAACGCTTTTTCGCTTTCAGTCAAAAGATGTCTTGCTTTTACTTCTTCGGTTACTTCGTAAGACACAACGGTGACACCTTCGATAACCCCGTTTTCATCTTTTAGCGGATAAAAAACGAGATTAAAGTAGCCCAATTCTTCTTTGTTATAACGATTTAAAGTCACCGGAAGTTCATCAGTAAAATAGGCAGTTCCAGTTTCGAAAACATTTTTCAGCAACGGGAAAACCTTTTCTTTTGCCTCAGGAACCGAATCAAAAATAGGTTTGTCAAGAATATCTTTTTCCTCTTTGTCAATAATATGAAGATAGGTTGAGTTGACCATTTCCGCAATAAGATCTGGACCTTTTAAGATGCAGATTCCAAGAGGAAGCTGTTTTACCGTATTTCTAAATCGCTTTTCACTTTCTTCTAATTTTTTTCGAGTCAGTACTTGCTCTGTTGTTTCATTACAGATAACCAAAACACCAGTCGTTTTTCCATTTTCATCATTTACCGGACTGTAGCTGAAAGTCCAGTAAACATCTTCCATCTTACCATTTCTATAAATAGGCAATAATTGATCTTCATGCCAGGTTGCTTCTCCTTTCGTGAGCACTTGATCTATCAACGGTTCAATAAAGTCCCAGATTTCAGGCCAGTAATCAGCGCCTTTTTCACCAAGAATCGATGGATGTTTGCCATTATTGCCCAAACTCGGGCGATAAGCATCATTATAAAAACAAATATGGTCTGGTCCCCAAAACAAAAACATGGGAAATTTGGAGTTTAAAAGAATTCCCAGAGTAGTGCGAAGACTTTGTGGCCAAGATTCTACTGGCCCTACTGCCGTTTTGCTCCAATCTTTGGCACGGGTAAGTTCACCCATTTCTCCTCCGTTGGCCAGAAAATCATAGTTTTTAATCATTAATATTTTGTATTTTATTTAATTTCTAATGGGCTTATTATCAGACTTTATTGCATGTTCCGAATTAAGCTCTGTTAAAATTAATAAAAAATAAAATCTCTTTTAAAGCCCTTTTTTGAATGAGGTAAGATTAAAATCTATTGAGTTAATTTTATCTCGTTTGTATGCGGAAATTTGATAAACAGATAAACTCAAAAGATATGAAACGAGAAGATTCAAAACATGAAACCGACAATATAAAAAGATATCAAGAGGAAGGTTATACTGCTAATTACATATTCGAAAATGATCGTTTAGTAGACTCAGAAACTAAAGAGGTTTATAATCCTGAAGATGTATTTATTGTAGCGCATCATCGATATGAAGGAATGAGCGATCCAGATGATATGTCAATTTTATACGTTATCGAAACAAAAGATAAAAGAAAAGGAACTCATTTATTAGGATACGGTCCAATGGCCGATTTGGAAGAAGCAGAATTTTTTAAAGACATTCCGAAAGCCAATTATGCTAAAAATGCAGACATAAACGAATTGACTTAAAAGAATAAAAATAGATTGGTATTTTTATTTTGCTGATGAGCAGTTGTTTCAAATTTATTTGAGGCAGCTGCTTTTTTTTTTAGGTGCAAAGGTTCAGAGGAACAAAGGATCAGAGGTTTCTATTTGAAGTTTGTTTTTGTTTAAAGAGGTTTAAGAGGCTAAAGACAGGCTTTTGAATCTTACTAAATCATTCGATTTTAAACCTTTGAACCTTTGTTCCTTTGAACCTTTTTGCTTTCCAAATATAAATTATGAAATATCTTCCAAAAATTGTATAAAGAGTTGAAGGTTAATATAAACGAAATTTGGATTATAGAAATGAAGTAAAAACCAAAGTTAGTTTTTGTACGTAAATAAGTACTAACCACTTTATTAAAACCAAACCATATAATGAAAAAACTTTACATAAATACTGGAAGCTTTGATGCTGTTTTTAACAATTTGAAAGATAGTTTTGGCGGAAACTTAAAAGTTACTGCCAATGAATACAAATTGACAATTAAATCAAAATGGGCAACAGGAAGCATTTCTGGAGTGCGTTTTGAAAAAGAAATGACGTATCTCAACTTTGATTTGGCTTTTAATCAAGACGTTAATTTAAGTATCGAATCTAATCCATTTGCGCCTGTGTTTTTTGCTTATTGCGAAAATGGAAATGTCTTGCACAGTTTTGGCGCAAACGGAGCTGTTAAACGCTTAAAAAAGCAACAGTCTGGTATTATGAGTAATTCTTCTTCAATTAATAGCGTGTTGTATTTTGAAAGCCACAAACAGATTCAGTTTTCATTGATTGGAATGCCAACTAATAGAGAATCAAAAGAAGCCGATGTTGATTTTATTGCTCAAGTTAGAAAGAGATTTACGTGCGAATCTGGAAATTATATTTATATCGGAGCTGAGAATTTAAAAATAGGCGAGAAGTTTCAGGAACTTAAGGCAATTCCAAAGCAAGGAACTGTTCGTTATCTGCTGATGAAAAGCATCTTGCGAGATATTTTAGAGTTGGAGGTAGCGCAGCATAGTTACAATTATTTAACTCCGTTTGTTCCGATTTTGAATTTCGCTATTAAACAGCTAGGCGAAATCAGAAAACTTTCAGAAATAAATTTGGGAGCAGTTATGTCGCCAGTACTATTCTTTAAAAGAAGCTTGCAATCGCGAACTTTAAAAGAAAAGTTGCATTTAGAATTAAAACCTTATAATCAAAAATTAGCTAGCTAGTAAGCAATATTATATTCTTCAATTTCTGAAAAAACAGCTTCATCCGAGCTGTTTTTTTATGCTTATTCTTTTTCATAATAAATGATAAAATAAACCATAATGAGATTTAAAACGAAAGAAATACTATTGGTCAGAATAATTGGAAGGTCTTTTTTAAGAATTCCGTAGACAATCCAGACCGCAATTCCAAAGGTTAAAATGCTGAACATTCGTAGCGAAATTTCTTTTACTTTCTTAGTTTTCCAGACCTTTATAATTTGCGGAATCGTAGATAGTGTAATACAAGCTCCAGCAAAAAGTCCGATGATATCTATATAATTCATTTTTCTTTTTTTAAGGTTCTAAGCTCCTAAGGCGCTAAGGTTCTGAGGTATTCGTTGGTTTTGTTATTAGACTCATTACATAGATTACAAAAGAAAAACTTAGAATCTTAGCATCTCAGAACCTCAGAATCTTTTCTACCCTACTAACTCACCGCCATTGATATGAATAAACTGGCCCGTAATATAACTGCTATCTTCGCACGCCAGAAATACATACGCAGGAGCTACTTCAGATGGCTGTCCGGCTCTTTCCATCGGATTATCTTTTCCGAAATCAGATAATTTATCAAAACTGGCTACGATCAGAGGAGTCCAGATTGGTCCTGGAGCAACGCCATTTACACGTATTTTCTTTTTTGCCAACATAGTAGAAAGTGATCGTGTAAAACTAACAATCGCACCCTTTGTGCTGGCATAATCTGCTAAATGCTCGCTTCCGCGAAAAGCCGTCACAGAAGTTGTATTGATAATAGAATCGCCTTCTTTTAAGAAAGCAAGTGCTGCTTTGGTGATATAAAAGAAAGGATAAATATTGGTTTCAAAAGTTTTATGGAGCTGTGTTGAAGTTATATTTTCAATTTCAGTTTGCGGAAACTGAGTTGCAGCATTATTCACAATAATATTAAGGCTCTTAAAAGTAGTATGACACTTTTTAATGGCATTTTGGCAAAATTTCTCATCTTTCAAGTCACCGCTAATCAATAGGCATTGCTGACCTTCTTTTTCGATCATTGCTTTGGTTTCTTTGGCATCTTTATCTTCTTTTAAGTAGACAATCGCTATATTGGCACCTTCACGAGCAAAATGTACCGCGACACTTCGTCCTATTCCGCTGTCTCCTCCAGTAATAAAAGCTGTTTTTCCAAATAGTTTACCGCTTCCAACATAGTTTTCTCTTATAATTTCAGGCTCGGGATTCATCATGTGTTCATTGCCGGGAAGATTTTGTTTTTGCTCGGGAAATGTTTGTTTCTTTTTCATGATTTCTCTTTTTAAGCTTTTTTAATGCAATTAAAATTAGAGGATAGCTGCAATTTTACTTGCCTTAAAAGACATTTTGTTTGCCTCAATAAAATCAAAAAGAGGTGTGTTGTATGAAAATACATCAATTAGCAAGAAAAGTTGAAATAACAAGAAATTTCTAATAAGTTAGCAATCATACGCTATGATTAAAATGACGGTAAAAGATGGGAATTTTGTAACTATTTCCGATTTAGATAAAAAACCTGCTCGTTATTTTTTTTATACATTTGGGAATTTCCACATAATTTTTAAGAGTTACTTCGGCAATTCTTTAAAAAAATAAGAAAATTTTTAAATTTCACTTTAAATTCAAGAGTTTTGATTTACAACAGATTTAGCTCCCACACGGCATGGTATTAATTGTAGACGATATAAGGGCCAATATTATTGCCTTAAAGAAAACATTAGAGCTGCATAATATCGATGTCGATAGTGCCGAATCTGGAGAAGAAGCTTTAAAGAAAATCCTAAAAACAGATTATTGTCTGATTATTATGGATGTTCAAATGCCAGGACTTGATGGCTTTGAAGTGGTAAAAATCCTTTCAGGAAATCAACGCACAAAAGACATTCCCGTAATTTTTCTTTCGGCACTTAATACCGAGAAAAAATACATTTTTAAAGGATATGAAACTGGTGCTGTTGAGTATATTACCAAGCCAGTAGACAGCGATTTGCTGATTCTTAAAGTAAAGACTTTCATTAAGATTTACGAACAGCAAAACGAACTTCGAGCTATGAAAGATCTGCTTTCTAAAGAAATCAAAATTAGAAAAGAAGCTCAGGACAATCTTGAAATAAAAATTGCGGAGAGAACGCGGGAATTGGTTCAGAAAAACGAAGAACTGGAACTCCGAAATCATGAATTGCAGCAGTTTTCGTGGGTAGTATCGCATGATTTGAATGAACCTATTCGCAAGATTCAGATATTCATTAAAATAATAAAAGATCTCTATTTAAAGGCAGACGACAAAGCGATTGATTATGTAGATCGAACGATAAAATCGGCAGAAAGAATGCAGACTTTGATTACCGATCTTTTGGCTTATTCTAGGCTTTCGGCACAAGTTAAACCTGAGAAAACAGATTTAAACGTGGTTTTACAAGAAGTGTTGGGTGATTTTGATTATCTCATAGAACGCAAAAATGCTACAATAAAAACCAGCGAACTGCCAACAATTGACAGTATTCCGAGTCAGATGCGTCAGGTTTTTCAAAATCTCATTGGAAATGCTTTGAAGTTTTCTGGAAATGACGAAAAAGCGGTAATTGAAATTACTTCGGAAACTATTTTGGAAAAAGCAATCGAAAGTCCGACTTCGCCAGAAGGAAAATTTTGCAGAATTACAGTAAAAGATAACGGAATTGGTTTTGATGAGATTTATCTTGATCGCATTTTTATTATCTTTCAAAGTTTAAACGATCGCCAATCTTACGAAGGAACGGGAATTGGACTGGCAATTGCTAAGAAAATCATAGAAAAACATAACGGATTAATTACGGCTAAAAGTAAAGTGGGAGAAGGTGCAAGCTTTATCATTGTTCTTCCTTTAAAATACGAATAAAAATAATTTAGAAATATATGAATGGTAATTTTAAAAGAAATTTATTAATCAGTTCACTAGTTTCACTGCTTGTACTTACTATTAGTTCTGTTGCCTCTTTTATTAGTATTAAAAGTTTACTAAACAGTAACTTTTGGGTAAACCATACGCAGGATGTAATCTATAACCTAAACGAGGGTTCATCGATTATTACAGAAGCTCAAACTAGTATGAGAGGATATCTGCTTACTGGAGACGAGCAGTTTGTGGACCGTTTTAATGATGCCGAAAATAAATCAAATTCTTATTTTACAAAACTGGATGAACTTACAGCTGATAATCCTTCACAGACAAAATTACTAGATGAATTACGCACCAAACGTTCTGGTTTCTTTAAATATTTGAATAATCAGATTGTCAAAAAACGTTTAAGCAAAGAAACACTGATTTTCGATTTAAATGAAGGTCGAAAAATGATGAATGACATTAGGTCAATCGTCAGAAAAGTTGAAAATACAGAACAAAAACTTTTAGATGAACGTAACTCAAATTCAAAACGTTACGGAAATTATAGTTTGGCTTTAATTGCTGTTGCTTTCTTTATAGCCTTTCTTATTTCTATTGTTTTCCTAATCAGAATTCTGAAAGATTACAACGAGAGAACTTTATTGCAGCAAGAATTAATCAAAAAAGATAAAGAAACAGCCGAAAGACTTCAAGTAATTAGCGGTATTGCAACTCAAATTTCTAAAGGAAATTATGATGTACAAATTGATGATAGAAAAGCAGATACGCTAGGTACTCTTGGATCTTCTATTCATGAGATGAAAGATTCTTTAAAAAGTTCTTTTGAATTATTATCTCAAAAAGAATGGCTTCAATCAGGCGTTGCGACTTTGAATGATAAAATGCTGGGCGAAAAAACAATTCAGAAATTATCTAAAGATGTAATCGAATTTTTGTGCCAATATACCAACAGCAGTGCAGGAGTTTTGTATGTTGTAGATGGAGAAGAATTGACTGTTACTGGTGGTTATAGTTATATACCGAGTAAAAATAGAGAACGAATCAAGAAAGGGGAGGGGTTGATTGGACAATCTATTGTTTCTGGAAAAATGTTGGAGTTAAAAACACTTTCTCCAGACGATATTCAGATCAATTATGCATTGGGAGAAATAAAACCAACCCATATCGTGGCAATGCCATTAATGGATTTCAAGATTGAAGGAGCAGTTGAGCTGGCTAGCATATACGGATTTTCGATGTTGCAGCTTGAATTCTTAAATAGCGTAGCAAATAATATCGGAATTGCGATTAAAGCGACCCAAAACCGTAAAAGAGTAATGGAACTTCTGGAAGAAACCAAATCTCAGGCAGAAGAATTACAGATTCAGCATAGCGAATTGGAAGCGATAAATGCAGAATTAGAAGCACAGACAGAAAAATTACAGGCTTCGGAAGAAGAACTTCGTGTGCAGCAGGAAGAATTGGAACAAACCAATGAAGAATTGTCTGAAAGAAGCGTTTTATTAGAAGAAAAAAACACCGAGATTCAAAAGAAATCAGAAGCTTTGGAATTGACTACGCGTTACAAATCGGAGTTTTTGGCTAATATGTCGCACGAATTGAGAACACCGCTGAATTCTATTTTATTGTTAAGCCGTTTGCTGTCTGAAAACAACAATAAAACGATGAATAATGAAGAAATCGAATTTGCAAAGGTAATTCAGAGTTCAGGAAACAGTTTGTTAGGCTTAATTGATGAAATTCTAGATTTATCTAAAATTGAAGCTGGAAAAATGGATCTGGAATTCTTAGATGTTTCAACTAAAGAAATTACAGATAATCTTCATAATTTGTTTTATCTGGTTGCAAAAGAAAAGGGAATTAATTTTGAAATTATTGCCAAAGAAGCGCCAATTGTTATTAAAACAGACAAAATGCGTTTGGAGCAGATTTTGAAAAACCTGATTTCGAACGCCATTAAATTTACTGAAAAAGGAACTGTCTCGCTTGAAATTAAAGTCGATACAGACGATGATAAAATTATCTGCTTTATTGTAAAAGATACCGGAATAGGAATTCCGATCGAAAAACAGCCATTGATTTTTGAAGCGTTCCAGCAAGCCGATGGTTCAACAAAACGTAAATATGGCGGAACTGGTTTAGGACTTTCAATCAGTCGTGAATTGGCTAAATTATTACGTGGAGAAATTATTCTTCATAGTAAAGTTAACGACGGAAGTACTTTTACATTATGCCTTCCAAAGTTAGGATTTGCTATCAACAAAGTTTCGGTAAATAAAATTCCGCATGCAGAAGAAATCGAAGTAACGACCGAAAGTGAGGAGGAAAAACCAAAATACATCAGTGAAGTTATTCCACAAGAAATTGAAGACGACAGAGATTCAATTGTCGAAGGAGATAAAGTAATTTTGATTGTAGAAGATGACATCAATTTTGCCAAATCGTTATTGGCTTTCACACAGAAAAAAGGATACAAAGGTGTAGTAGCAGTAAGAGGCGATTATGCTTTAAACTTTGCTTTAATTTACAGACCAATCGGAATTTTATTGGATATCGAACTTCCAATAAAAAGCGGATGGCAGGTTTTAGAAGAGCTAAAAAATCATTCTCATACCAAACATATTTCGGTGCATATTATGTCTTCGCATAAACTGAAACAGGAAAGTCTGCTAAAAGGAGCTGTAGATTTCTTAGACAAACCCGTTGCTTTTGACCGAATTCCAGATGTTTTCAAACGTATTGAACACATTATAAATAAAGAATCGCAGAAGGTTTTAATTATTGAAGATAACCCGAAACATGCAAAAGCACTAGCATATTTCCTAGAGACTTATAATATTAATTCGGAGATTAAAAGCGAAGTTTCAGAAGGTTTATCCTCTTTAGGAAAAGAAGAGGTAGATTGCGTAATTCTAGATATGGGAATTCCTGACAAGCAGGCGTACGAAATTCTAGACGGCGTTAAGAAAAGTCCAGGTCTAGAGAATCTTCCGGTAATTGTATTTACAGGAAAAAGCCTTTCTATAAAAGAAGAATTAAAAATTAAGAAATATGCCGATTCTATCATTGTAAAAACGGCACATTCGTACCAAAGAATGCTCGATGAGGTTTCGCTTTTCCTTCACTTAGTAGAAAATAAAAAAGAAGGAAATGCAGGAAAAGAAAGCAGTAAAAAACTGAATTCGTTAAATAATATTTTATTTGAGAAAAAAGTATTAATTGTTGATGATGACGTGCGAAATATCTATTCGCTTTCAAAAGCTTTAGAAGCATTTAAAATGAATGTCATTACAGCTTTTGACGGAAAAGAAGCAATTAAAATTCTGAACGAAAACCCAGATACAGATGTAGTGCTTTTAGATATGATGATGCCAAATATGGACGGTTACGAAACAGCAGAAAAGATTAGAAGCAATCCTAAATTTCTTAACTTAGCAGTAATCGCTGTAACAGCAAAAGCTATGACAGGCGATAGAGAAAAATGTATTAAAGCAGGAGCTTCAGATTACATTACAAAACCGGTCGATGTCGATCAGTTGTTATCGCTGCTTCGAGTTTGGTTATACGATAAAATCTAATCTTAAAAATACTGTACATGGAAAAGAAAAAAGTATTGATTGTAGATGACGATTCTAGAAATATTTTTGCTTTAGTAAATACTTTAAAAGCAAAATCTTTTGACTGTTTGTCTTGTTTAAGTGCCGAAGAAGCCCTGAAAATATTAGCAAAAGATAACTCAATTGATGCCGTTTTATTGGATATGATGATGCCAGAAATGGACGGTTACGAGGCGATTCCACTTATTAAAGCCATTCCCTCACAAGAGAATACTTTTGTAGTTGCCGTAACAGCGCAAGCTATGGCAGGAGATAAAGAAAAATGTTTACAAGCCGGAGCAGATGCATACATCTCAAAACCTGTAGATGTAGATAAATTACTTCACATCTTGGGAGAAATTTAAATGAATTATGATTGAAGATATTGAATTAGAAACTCTCATTAATGAAGTTTACGAATATTATGGTTTTGATTTTGGAAGTTATTCAAGAGCATCACTTAAAAGACGTGTAAGCAGGGTATTTACTTTAGATGGATTCAAGTATTTTCATGAATTTCTGTCTAAAGTCCGCACCGATCCAGAATATTGTAAAAAAATGATTGACGAAATAACGGTTAACGTTACAGAGATGTTTCGTGATCCGTCTTTTTATCAAACCCTTCGAAAAGAAATTCTTCCTTTACTGGGAACAAAACCTTTTATTAGAATCTGGCATGCTGGCTGTTCTACGGGAGAAGAAGTCTATTCGATGGCTATTATGCTCAAAGAAGAAGGTTTGCTGCATAAATCATTATTGTATGCAACCGATATAAACGCAACAGTTTTGGAAACAGCCAAAAGCGGTATTTTTCCGTTGAGAATGATAAAAGATTACGCCGATAATTACCGTGAAGCTGGCGGTCAGGAAGATTTTTCAGATTATTATATTGCCAATTATGGGTTTGCAAAATTTAATGAAAACCTATCGGAGAAAATGGTTTTCTCGCAGCATAATCTGGTTTCAGATACTTCGTTCAATGAATTTGACCTCATTTTATGCCGCAATGTTTTAATTTATTTTGACAATAATCTGCAGAAAAGAGTAGTCAATCTTTTTGATGACAGTCTGGCCGTTTTAGGCTTTTTAGCTCTCGGAACAAAAGAAACTATAAAGTATTCTATATCTCAAACCAAATACAAACAATTTGATAAGGAGAAAATATGGAGGAAAATAAAAGAATAACAAATTGTAAAGTAGTTATAATTGGAGGTTCGGCTGGAAGTTTGCAGGCATTATTGCAGATTTTGCCATTTTTAGATCAAGCGGTTTCTTTTGCAATTGTTATTGTTGTTCACAGAAAAAACTCAGACGAACAAACTTTAGAAGACTTAATCGCTTTAAAATCAAAAATAGGCGTAAAAGAAGTAGAAGATAAAGTAAAACTGAAACCAGGATTTATTTATATCGCGCCTTCTAATTATCATTTATTATTTGAAAAAAACGAAACCTTGTCTTTAGACACTTCAGAAAAAATAAACTACAGCAGACCAAGTATAGATGTTTCTTTTGAGTCTGCTGCAGAGGTTTATGGTGAAAATTTAGTTGGTATTTTACTTTCTGGTTCCAATTCGGATGGAACAGTTGGATCGAGAGCAATTCAAACAGCTGGCGGAATAAGCGTTGTACAGAATCCGCTTTCTGCAGATATGCCTTTTATGCCCAATAATGCCATTTTGCACACTGTACCAGATTTTGTTTTAACTACCGAAGAAATTTTGGAGTTTATAAAAGAAATAAATCAGGAATAGGAGGTTTACTGAAAAGAAGTGTCGCCCCTTTGGAGCTTTTCGGATACTTATAAAATTATTGCTATAAATATTCAGCTTCTCCGAAGCCTTTTTAAAAGCATAAAGTTTGGAATTCAGGTGTTAAAATGTAAAAACAATCTAGAAGTAGTCCCAGAGGGACGAAATATTTATAGAAAACAATAGTAAAAATAGTCAAAAGCTCCAGCGGAGCGAAATATATATTGAATTATAAAAGGCTATTTTTTCTCGTCTTCAGGAAGCACCACTTTATTTAATTCAGCTTCTTTTTCTGCTCTTTTCTGAGCTGCTTTTCCTTTTCCAATTGGCAATCCCGCAGTAACATACAAAGATCTGTTGTATTGATTGTTTGGACCATCTCCTTTCATTACAGTGACAAGTCCCAAGTAGTATTGAACGGTAATATTTAAACCATGACCAACATTCATATGATAACCTGCGCCAAAGGCAAGTCCAGCATCTATAACATGAATTTGATCTCTGATGTTTTTCTTGTAAACGACGTCATCATTGTTGATTTCTTTTGTAAACTCATCAAAAGCTTTGGCTAACAAACCAAATTGTGGACCAGCTTTAAGGTAGATGTTATTTTTAAATTGATATTTAATTAATATCGGAACATTAAAATAACGAATTTCACGATTTACATGCCCGCCAGCAAAAGTATTATCCAAATTTTCATCATTCAAAGAATACACCGGAATATCTTTGGCGCCCATAGGCGATTTTACAATTACTCCCGTATTGATCATCCAAGCTGGATTTTTCTTAGACCTAAAGTCAAAGTAAAAACCAAGATTGAATCCTGGGTTTAAAGCAGAAGAACCCATATTGGAAATGGTAGAAAAATTAGCACCGCCTTCCAAACCAAATTCTAAAAACTCCGAATTGAGTTTATCTCCAAATATCAAGGAAATCAAGACTTGGGATTGTGCTGTGGTAATACAAAAGAAAGCGATAAAGATCAGAAAACCTTTTTTCATATGATTTCTGAATTAAAGTCCAAAACGATACTGAAGACTGCCCAGAACTTGTGTGCGTGAACCTAAGAAACCGGCTTCTGCGCGAAACATAACGTGTCGGCTGAATTGATATTGAGATCCTATAATAAAGTTCCACATATCTTTTGGTCTTTTTTGAAGTGAATATTGAACCGATGAATCTGAAGCTGTGCTTAATGCTCCGTCTAGGGTTGCTAAGAATGTTCCTGCTCTATCTAAAGCTCTATCGGCAGTGTTATGTTTAGCAATATTAACCGGATTTTTTTGTTCAGCTGGAGTCAAACCATCCCACCAGTTATCTACTTTTGTCTGATTGTCAGATACTTTTTGAAGTCCGCTGTCTACTTTAGCTTGGGCACTACTTAGATCAATAAAATCAGATAAAGGCAAATCTCCATTGGTATCTCCAGAAATATGAACTCTAAAAGCTCCAACCCAAACCGCTATATTGGTGTCTGGTTTATTGAATTTAAATGTTTTACCTAATCTCGGACCAAAAATATAAGAGAATGCAGGTTTGTCAAGAGAACTAATATCGGTCCAAGCCATGTTCATATCCAGAGCAAACCAACCACCGCCAATACCAATTGTTGGCGTCATACCTATACCAAAAGTGGTAGCGTCAAAATTGGCTTTAGTGCTAAAATTGGCAATTTCAGACCAATTATTATCTGCGTCTGGCACCCAAATGCCAGCATTGATTTTAGTTGAAGTTTTGGCTTTTCCAAAAATTCCATAAATATTTAAAAAGGGAAGCAGCCATACATCAGGTCTAATCGTTAGCGCACCAGCTTCAACTGTTGATTTATCAAATCGTACAATTTCATCTAAATTATATTGAGGGCCATGATTAAAACCAATATTTAAATCATTAATAACAATTTCAGATTCCTGCCAAAAATAATTAACAGAAACTCCTGCAGAGTATGGAAGTTTATAGCCTTTCTGTGCTACTTTTTCTCCCCAGATTGGTAGTGCGTAAGGGTATTTTTCGACTTTAAGACTATCTTTTAAATCTTCATTTTTTTTACCTACAATTTTATCGGTATAAACCTGCGCAAAAATTTGCATGCTGAATAGTAATAAAAAGGCTGATATTAGTGTATTACATTTCATTGATTAGAGTGTTTTTAATGTTAATTAATTAAACTGCGAAAAATAAATATGTACTAATGCTATTGTGGGAATCTTTTTATTGGTATGCGATATAGGTTTGTATTATAATTAAAGGTTAAGGCTTAATAATGTGTTAATTAGTGTTAAAGTTAACGAAATTTTCTTACCTCCGACAAAAATTAAATGAGAAAATGATAAAAGCTTTAAAAATAATTTTAGGATATTTTTAAGTATTTTTCTTTTTAGGAATTATTGCCATTAATTATCAATTTAAAAAATAATCGTACTTTTACCACTATGAAATGGATAACAATCATATTATCAATTTACCTGCTGGCATTATCTAATATGCCATGTGCGGATATGGAAGTAAACAGCACTATGCATAAAACCGCCCAGTTTGCTTCAGAAGACAATCATTCGCACGACAAAAACAATGATTTATGTTCTCCTTTTTGTGTCTGCAACTGCTGTGGAGCACAAGTTTTAAGCTACCATTCTGCTGTAAGTTTTGAATTCCCTAAAACTTACAATCAAATTTCAATTGCCTTACCGAGTTACAATTCTGTTTTTATTTCCAATTTCTACGGAAGTATTTGGCAGCCACCTCAAATAGTATAATGATTATGCCTGTTCCTATATTTTAGGAAATGGGCGAGAGAGTTGTGGACTTTCCACACATTTACAGACAATTTACTTGTCTAATTTCTCATGTCATTATATATTCAAATGTTAGATAAAATCATTCAGTTTAGTATACGAAACAAATTCGTTATACTACTATTTACCCTAGTGCTTATTGCTTGGGGAAGCTATTCGCTTAAAAATTTACCGCTCGACGCGCTACCAGATGTAACCAACAATCAGGTTCAGATTATTACAACGGCGCCAACATTGGCAAGTCAGGAAGTCGAACAATTAATTACATATCCTTTAGAAAGAGCGGTTAAGACAGTTCCTAATATTATTGAACTCCGTAGTATTTCCCGTTTTGGACTATCGGTTGTTACTGTTGTCTTTGAGGATGATGTTGATATTTATTGGGCGCGCGAGCAGATTTTTCAACGCTTAAAACAAGCCGAAGAAAATATACCAGATTATGTAAATTCTCCAGAATTAGCGCCAATTTCTACAGGATTGGGAGAAATTTACCAATATGATGTTTATGCTAAAAAAGGGTACGAAAACAAATACAGCGCTGTAGAACTGCGAACCATTCAGGATTGGATTATTATTCCGCAATTGCAGGGAATCCGAGGTGTTGCCGACGTAAGTACTTGGGGCGGAAAATTGAAACAGTTCGAAATTGCCGTAAATCCGAATATGCTGAACAGTCTCGGTGTAACGATCACTGAAATTTTTGATGCTTTAGAAAAAAACAATCAAAATACAGGTGGAGCATACATCGAAAAAGATCAGTACACTTATTTTATTCGAGGTGTCGGAATGGCAAAAGGCATAAAAGACCTTGAAAATGTTGTAGTTAAAAACCGAAACGGATCGCCAGTTTTGGTGCGTAACGTGGCGCAAGTACGCGAAGGAGTAGCGTTGCGTTATGGCGCTTCAACCAAAGACGGAAAAGGAGAAATTGTTTCCGGAATGGTTTTAATGCTCAAAGGAGAGAATTCTAGTGCTGTTGTAAATCGCGTTCACGAAAAAATGGCTCAGATTAACAAAAGCCTTCCAGAAGGCGTTGTTGCCGAGGCTTTTATTGACAGAGGAAAACTGGTAGACAATTCTATTAGAACGGTTGCGAAGAATTTATTAGAAGGAGCGTTAATCGTTATTTTCGTTCTGATTTTATTCTTAGGAAATCTTCGAGCGGGATTAATCGTTGCTTCTGTAATTCCACTAGCAATGCTATTTGCTGTTATTTTAATGAATGCCTTTGGCGTAAGCGGAAACCTGATGAGTTTAGGTGCCATAGATTTTGGAATCATAGTCGACGGAGCCGTCATCATTGTCGAAGCCACGATGCATCATCTGCAGCAATTCAAAAACAAAAAAGAATTAACGCAGGAAGAAATGGATGCTGAGGTTTATAATTCGGCTTCAAAAATTAGAAACAGCGCCGCTTTTGGTGAGATAATTATCTTGATTGTGTATCTGCCAATTCTAGCTTTAATTGGAACCGAAGGAAAAATGTTTAAACCAATGGCGATGACGGTTGGTTTTGCCATTATTGGTGCATTTATTCTTTCGCTGACTTATATTCCGATGATGAGTGCTTTGTTTCTTTCTAAAAAAACAGAACACAAAGAAAACTTCAGTGATCGCATGATTGCATGGCTAGAAAGCCGTTATACGCCTTTGTTGAAAAAAGCTTTAGAGTTTAAAAAAGTAGTGCTTTCTGTTGCGATTGGGTTATTTGCTTTTGCCTTTATTGTTTTTCAAAATATGGGAGGCGAATTTATTCCGACAATCGAAGAAGGCGATTTGGCAATCAATGCTACGATTATGACGGGAAGTTCGCTTACGCAGATGGTGGAAACTACAACCAAATACGAACAGATTTTAAAAGCTAAATTCCCAGAAATTAAAACGATTGTCACCAAAATAGGAAGTGGTGAAATCCCGACGGATCCGATGCCAATAGAGAGTGGGGATTTAATTATTGTTTTAAAAGACAAAAAAGAATGGAAAGGCAAATATCATAATTGGGAAGAATTGGCCAATGCCATGAAAGAGGAAATGGAGATTATTCCTGGAGCCAATATCGAAATTTCTCAGCCTATTCAGATGCGTTTTAATGAGCTAATGACGGGAAGCCGTTCTGATATTGCGATCAAGATTTTTGGTGACGATTTGGAAATCTTAGATGCTAAAGCGACGGAATTGATTTCGAAAATAAAAGGAATCGACGGAATAGGTGATTTAAAAGCTGATAAAGTAACAGGATTGCCTCAAATTACCATCAAATACGATTATGATAAAATCGCGTTGTACGGACTGAATATTTCAGATATCAATCAAATTATTCGTTCCTCTTTTGCGGGAGAAGTAGCTGGAAAGATTTATGACGAAAGCAAGAGATTTGATGTGGTAGTAAGAATGGACGAAAATAATCGTGCTGATATTACAGATGTCAGTAATTTGTTTATTCCGCTTCCGAGTGGACAGCAAGTGCCGCTTTCTCAGGTTGCTTCTGTTGATTATGAACAAGGTCCTGTGCAAGTTATCCGCGAAGACGGAAAAAGAAGAATTACGGTTGGATTGAATGTTCGCGGAAGAGACATTAAAAGTGTAGTCGAAGAAATCCAGGCAAAATTGGATAAAAGCTTTAAACTTCCAGCGGGTTATTATGTGACTTACGGTGGACAATTCGAAAATCTGATTGAAGCTTCAAAAAGACTTTCTGTAGCTTTGCCAATTGCTTTGGGACTAATTTTGGTCTTGCTGTATTTCACTTTCAAAAGTGCCAAACAAGCATTGCTGATTTTTAGTGCGATTCCGCTATCGGCGATCGGAGGTGTTTTTGCGCTTTCGCTGAGAGGAATGCCGTTTAGTATTTCTGCCGGAATTGGGTTTATCGCCTTATTCGGAATAGCAGTTTTGAACGGAATTGTATTGATTTCGTATTTCAATCAATTAAAGACAGAAGGAATTTTAGATCCGTTTCAGCGCGTTCTTATCGGAACCAAAACTCGTTTGCGTCCTGTTTTAATGACTGCAGCAGTAGCTTCATTAGGATTTTTGCCAATGGCCTTATCTACAAGTGGAGGAGCAGAAGTACAAAAACCTCTAGCGACCGTAGTAATCGGCGGATTAATCTCGGCAACTTTATTAACCTTAATCGTTTTGCCGATTTTGTATTTATTGTTGGAGCGTGGGTTTAACCGCAAAGAACGCTAAGGTTTACGCAAAGCACACAAAGAAAAATTTAAAGAAAATGAAAAATTTATTATACAGTTTAAGAAAGATAATCTTTGCGAACTTCGCGCATCCTTTGCGGACTTTGCGGTTAAATAAGTTGCTATTAGCAAATAAGGTTTTGTGTTTAAGTGGATTTCTACTAGCAAGTACAGTAACATTTGCACAGCAATCCATAAGTCTAGAAAAAGCAATAGAGCTAGCCAAATCGCACAACGTCGACTTAAAAATCGCCGATAAAGAAATCGAAAAACAAACCGTTCTCAAAAAAGCGGCTTTTCAGCCTGATCCGTTGCAAGTGCAATATCAAGGCGGTCAGTTTAATAGTGCCGATTACGATCATAATGTTTCGGTACAGCAGTTTTTTCCGTTAGGGAATATTACAAAAGCCAACCGACAATTGCAGGAAGAATTGGCAAAACTGGCAGAGAAACGAAAAGCTTTGTCTTCGTATGAAATTGAGAAAGCGGTGACATTGGCCTATTATCAATATTTGTATGGTGTTTCAATCCAGAAACTCAACTCAGAATTGAATGATATTTATACGAAGTTCTTGAAGAACGCCGAACTTCGTTTTAAAACAGGAGAAAGCGGGAATATTGAAGTAATTAGCGCAAAAGCCAAAGTAAAAGAAATTGAGACGCAGAAAGCACAGTTAGAATATGACTTGGCAATTTATCAGAAGCAATTGCAGTTTTTTATCCAAACAGATGAAAATGTAATTCCAGATTCTAATACTGTTTTGCAATACACCTTTGCAGAAAATCAGGAAAATACAAAAGCAGAAACGCTAATGACCGATTTTTATCAGCAGCAGATTTCGGTTTATCAAAAAGAAGCGGGAACGTTTAAAGCTTTGCGTACGCCCAAAGTAGGATTAGGGTATTTTGCTCAAACCATCAATACCGAATCTTTATTTCAAGGATTTACAGCCGGATTGCAGATTCCGTTATTTGGTGGTGTTAATACGACAAAAGCTAAAGCAGCCGAAATCAGTATCTCGCAATCGCAATTAGCTTTAGATCGAAATAAAATGATGCTGAATCTGCAGAAAGAAGAATTACAGAACAATTTCAAAAAACAGCAGAAAAACTTAGCGTATTTTCAAAATGAAGGTTTGCATTATGCCGATCAGATTATTGAAACGGCTCAGAAAAGTTATGCTAATGGCGATATGAGTTATTGGTCGTATATCAGCTTTTTAAATCAGGCCATCGATATAAAAAAGCAATTTGCAGAAGCGACACACAGCTATAATCAAAGCGCTATCGAACTTCAATTTCCAACTATCAAAAACAATTAATCATGAAAAATATATCTAGTTATTTAACCGCAAAGAACGCTAAGGTTTCGCAAAGAACACAAAGTTTAATTTCCTTGCGCGCCTTGCTCCCGATAGCTATCGGGATTGTTTGCCTTGCGGTTACTTTAGTAGCTTGTAATGAAAAAAAGACCGAGGAAACAAAAGAAGAAGAAAAATCTACTACAGAAGTGGCGTTAAGCGCTTCTCAATACAAAACAGTTGGAATAGAAACTGGTATTGTAGAAGATCGTAATCTGAATAAAGTAATCAAAGCAAATGGTTATACAACTGTTCCTCCACAAAACTCAGCTGAGGTTTCGACTTTAATTGGCGGAACGGTAAAAGATATTTTTGTTTTGGAAGGAACCTATGTCAACAAAGGAAAAGTATTGGCAACGATTCAGAATCTGGAAGTTATAGGAATGCAGGAAGATTATCAGTCGGCGGTTGCAAATGTAGAGTATTTGCAGTTAGAATATAATCGTCAGAAAACGTTGAGTGATGAAAATGTGAATCCGAGAAAGACTTTCCAGGAAGTAAAAGCCAAACTAACAGCTGAAAGAGCCAGAGCTCAAGCAGCAAAAAACAAACTAGATGCTTTGCATGTTAATACAAAAGGAACAACATCTGTAGTGCCGATTGTTTCGCCAATAAATGGTTTTGTTGGAAAAATTAATATTGCCAAAGGTGCTTTTGCTAATACAGGAGTTTCGCTTTTTGAAGTGGTTGACAACAGTCAGATGCATTTGGATTTGAATGTATATGAGAAAGATTTAGGTTCGATTTCTATTGGTCAGGTAATTGATTTTGTCTTAACAAATCAGTCCAATAAATCGATTAAAGGAAAGATTTTCGGAATCAATAAATCTTTTTCAAATGAAAGTAAAACAGTTGCAGTACATGCCAAAATTGATCCGGCTGATGCGAAAGGATTGATTCCAGGAATGTACGTTTCGGCAAATATTAATATTACCAATGCAACTGTTCCAGCACTTCCAAAAGATGCTGTGGTTCGAAATGCCGATAAATATTTTGTTTTTGTTCAAGAAGAAGGACATGCAGAAGAAAAACATGAACACGCAGCAGGCAAAAA
Organism: Flavobacterium sp. LPB0248; assembly: GCF_013388355.1. Taxonomy (GTDB): domain Bacteria; phylum Bacteroidota; class Bacteroidia; order Flavobacteriales; family Flavobacteriaceae; genus Flavobacterium. The sequence continues at coordinate 487,534 of NZ_CP058246.1, read as the reverse complement.
AGAAGAAGCGCACGAGGAAGAAATTCATTTTAAAGCTGTAGAAGTAATTCCAGGCACAACCGATTTAGGGTTTACAGAAGTTAAATTCGTTGATAAGATTGATCCTCAAGCAAAAATTGTTACAAAAGGTGCTTTTTATCTGCTTTCTGCAATGAAAGGCGGCGGAGAGCATGAGCATTGATTTTTTTTTAAAGATGCTGAGACACTAAGGTGCTAAGATGATGAGTTTTTTCTCATTTTATGTCATTTCGACGAAGGAGAAATCTCCACGAGAAGCTCGACAAAGATTGGGTTTTCGGTGCGGAGTTACTTGTGGAGATTTCTCCTTCGTCGAAATGACAAATAGAACGTTTAATTCTCATTCAGTAAAAAACTTAGTGCCTTCGTGTCAACAAACTTTACCGCAAAATGCTTAAATTTAGGGCATTATTTAAACAAAGTTTTGCTAACCTGAAACATGAAACGTGAAACTTTAAAAGTTAAAAAAGTTATCCATGATACATCAAGATAAAGAAGTAAAAACGATAAAAAATAGAGTAAAACCCTCCTGTAGCTGTTCACATGACGAACCCGTGCACTCTGATAATGATGGGCACAATCACGAAGGGCATGATCATGAACATAACGCAAACGGCAGTCTTTTTCAATTGTTTCTGCCATCAATTATATCCTTTGTTTTATTATTAATCGGAATTGGTTTAGACAATTATTTTCCGCAAGATTGGTTTAAAGATTATATTAGAATCGTTTGGTATGCAATTGCCTATCTTCCGGTTGGATTTCCGGTTTTAAGAGAAGCTTACGAAAGCATTGTAAAAGGAGATGTTTTCTCTGAATTTTTCCTGATGTGTATTGCCACAATTGGTGCCTTTGCCATTGGAGAATATCCAGAAGGTGTAGCTGTTATGCTGTTTTATACCATTGGGGAAACCTTTCAGGGAATGGCGGTTAACAGAGCCAAATCGAGTATTAAAAGTCTTTTAGACCAGCGCCCAGATGAGGTTCATGTTTTAGAGAATAATGTAGCGGTAAAAGTCAAAGCCAAAGACGTTCAGATTGGAGCGGTTATTCAGCTTAAAGCAGGAGAAAAACTAGGATTAGATGGTGTTTTGCTATCAGATTCGGCTTCGTTTAATACAGCCGCTTTGACAGGAGAAAGCAAGCCAGATACTAAAAAGAAAGGCGATATAGTTTTGGCCGGAATGTTAAACGGTAGCACTATTGCAGAAGTAAAAGTAACAACAGCTTACAACGACAGTAAACTGTCTAAAATTCTGGAGTTAGTTCAAAATGCTACAACAAAAAAAGCGCCAGCGGAATTATTCATCAGAAAGTTCGCGAAAATTTATACCCCAATTGTAGTCTATCTGGCAATTGCGATTTGTTTGCTTCCAATGCTTTTTGTTGATAATTATGTATTTAGTAATTGGCTGTATAGGGCTTTGGTTTTCTTGGTTATTTCTTGCCCTTGTGCTTTGGTTATCAGTATTCCGTTGGGTTATTTTGGCGGAATCGGTGCGGCAAGTAAAAACGGAATCCTGTTTAAAGGCAGTAATTTCCTTGATAGTATTTCGACAATTCAGAATGTGGTGGTAGACAAAACGGGAACCATGACCGAAGGTGTTTTTGAAGTTCAAGAAGTCATTATAAAACCCGAGTTTGATCAGGCAGAAATCTTAAAACTGGTCAATGCTTTAGAAAGTAGAAGCACGCATCCTGTCGCAACGGCCATTCATAATCATGTTGGGGCAATAGATCCTTCTGTTGAACTGAAAGATATCGAAGAAATTTCAGGCCATGGATTGAAAGCTTCTTATAACGAAAAAGAGTTGCTGGTAGGGAACTTTAAGCTTTTGGATAAATATGTGATTTCGTATGATATTGATCCGTCTTCAATTGTTTACACGACGATTGCAATTGCTTACGGAGGTCAATTTGCAGGCCACCTTACAATTGCCGATGAAATTAAAGAAGATGCTCAAGAAACGGTTTCAAAACTAAAAGCATTAGGTGTTAAACTTACTATGTTGAGTGGAGATAAAGCTAATGTCGTTCAGTTTGTTGCAGATAAAATCGGAATTAAAAGTGCTTTTGGAGATTTGCTTCCAGAAGATAAAGTCAATAAAGTCAACGAAATTAAAGCTAAAAACGAAACAGTGGCCTTTGTTGGCGATGGTGTAAACGATGCGCCGGTAATTGCTTTGAGTACAGTTGGAATTGCAATGGGAGGTTTGGGTAGCGATGCTGCGATCGAAACAGCAGATATTGTTATTCAGGACGATAAACCCAGTAAAATTGCAATGGCAGTCAATATCGGAAAACAGACCAAGAAGATTGTCTGGCAGAATATTACACTCGCTTTTGCCGTAAAGGCTTTTGTGCTAATTCTTGGTGCTGGCGGACTTGCCACCATGTGGGAAGCCGTTTTTGCTGATGTTGGAGTAGCGCTGTTAGCGATATTAAATGCGGTTCGAATTCAGAGAATGAAATTTTAAGATAAAAAAAGCCCGATTCGTATGAATTGGGCTTTTTACTTATTTCTTTAAATGTTTTTGCTCTTGAATTTCTCCATTGCCAAAAGACCAGTTTTCATGACCATTATTCTCCAGTAAAACAATAATTATGTTGTTGATTAAGATTTCAGTTGAAGCTGAAATTTTTGAGGCAATTTGGTGATATAGCTTTTTCTTTTGTTCTAAAGTTCTTCCTTGTCCTGCAGTTATTTGCACAAAAATGATTTCGTCAGAATGTGAAATTCCTAAATAACTCTTAGGATATTTTATCTGATGAGGCTCTAGTTCTTCAATCACATGAAAATAATCATCGACAGGAATATTAAATTCTTCGATTAAAGATTGATGAACAGCTTCAGAAATAGTATTTTTTGTTTCAAGAGAAAGCTTTTTGGGAAGACTGATTCTAACAAATGGCATTTTGATTCATTTAAAAGTTATATAAAAATACAGAATTTAGAATTGCCAGATTATTAAAAATCCAATTCAATTATGTTTTCATTATTCTCTAAAGTAATTTTCACCGGATTACTTTCAGAAGGAATTTGAGTTGGATACCAATTTCTAGTAGGTTGCACCAAAATTAATAAACCTTCATGATCGCCAATTGCAGCAAATTTATCGGTATTGGTATTTTGAGAAAAGAAATGCAATCCGTGTTCTTCAATTAATTGATTTCCTAATTGTAATGGACTTTCCGTAACAATTCCGATTTCGCTAATGCTTAAAATGGATGCAGAGTTGAATTCGCCAATTTGTTCGTTGTTAAGATCGTGTCGGGCAATGAATTCGAGTAAATTTCCATTGTGATCAAAGAAATAAATAGAATGTGCATTCCAATTTTCGAAATTCGTAACGACACTTTTATCTTCTAAAACAATTAAATCAACTTTGTCTTTGCACCATTCAATAGCTTCTTCAAGCTGATTTTCAGGAATATTGAAAGCAAAATGATATATGGAATTAAACTCCTTGTCTTCGACAAATTTTAAAATCGAAGTTCCAGCCTGAAATGTTAGCGATTTTTGGTCATTTTCAAGAATGAAAAGCCCAAAAATGTTCTGATAAAATGCTTTCGTTTTTTGAATATCGTTTGTTTTAATTTGTATCTGATCTATTCTCATGACAATAATTTTTTATAAAAGAAAAAAGTTTCTTTTGAATGGTAAACAAATTTAGAAAATGCCTGTGATATCAACGATGCGACGCTATTTTATACATCAATGAAAGTATAGTAAATAAGTATTGGCTGAAGCAAAATCGCATCTCTAAATATTTTATTAAAGTTACAAAAAGACAAACAGGAAGTGTTGTAAGATTATCGTAAAAACTTTCATTTTGCAATCTCTGTGCATATAAAAAAGCCCGATGATAATCGGGCTTTTTGTTTTTAATATGTAGCAGGTTTTCTAACATTTTTCCCCACTTTGTTATTCAAATCATCGCCAAGATCTTCTCTTGCAGTATCGGCAATTTTCTGGATTTCGGCTACTATTTCGGGATATAATTGCTGCACATCTCGGACTTCTCCTGGATCATGGGCTAAATCATAAAGCGCCATAGGAAACTCAGCCGAAGCGCCTTCACCGCGATAACCGTCTTTTCCTTGTAATTTTTTGTTGTAGGTTGTGCCTTTATGCGGAAAAACCAATTTCCAGTGTTTATAGCGAATGGCTTCTAAATTATTGCTTCCAACTCCGAAATAATAATAAAAAACTTCTCGTGGACCTGAAGCTGTTTTTCCAGTAAAAACAGGAAGAAAATTCAAACCATCAATTTGGTTTTTTGGTAAAGCAGAACCTGTGATGGAAGCAATTGTAGGCAATAAATCCATATTGGTCATTAACGAACTATTGACCGTTCCAGCTTTTATTTTACCCGGCCAGCGAATTAAAAACGGAACCCTTGTACCGCCTTCCCATGTAGTTGATTTTCCTTCTCTAAAACCTCCCGAAGAACCTGCATTATCACCAAAAACAAGCCACGGGCCATTATCGCTGGTAATAATTAAAACAGTGTTTTTGGCAATTCCTTCTTTATCTAATGTGTTTATAATTTCGCCAATTGACCAATCCAGTTCCATAATAACATCTCCAAAAAGACCTAAATCACTTTTCCCTTTAAATTTGTCTGAAACAGCCAAAGGTGCGTGAGGCAGAGGATGCGTTAGATATAGAAAGAAAGGATTTTTTTTGTTTTTCTGAATAAAACCAATCGCTTTTTCAGTAAAAAGAGTCGTTAATTTTGAAGCATCTTTGATATTTTCAATCGTATCAATAATGGTTGTATTGCTGATTAACGGAAGCGGAGGAAAGCTCGAACGCATGTCTTTAGAATCGGTAACTTTTGAGTAGCCGTCATAATCTATTGGCCATACATCATGCGAATACGGAATCCCGAAGAATTCATCAAAACCGTAATTTGTTGGCCAATAAGGAAGTTCGTTCCCTAAATGCCATTTTCCGTAATTAGCTGTTTTGTAACCGTTTTTCTTCAAAAGCGAAGCAATGGTTTCCTCATTCGGATTTAAAGCGTGTTTGGCTCCAGGAAGCAATACGCCTGACATTCCGATTCTGTTAGGATAACAGCCCGTAAGTAGAGCCGCGCGTGACGCTGTACAAATGGCCTGTCCAGCATTAAAGTTGGTTAAACGCATTCCTTCCTCGGCAATCTGGTTGAAATGCGGAGTGTTAACTCCCGTCATTCCGTACGGTTCTGTGTCGCCATAGCCCATATCATCCATGTTGATGATAATAATATTGGGTTTAGAATTTGAATTTTTATTCTGAGCAATGCTTAAAGAGGCAATTGCCAAAAGAAAGAGCAAGAAGAAGCTTCTTTTCATAATTTGTGGTTTTTGGAGTAATTAATAATGGCATGGCGTATAAGTTTGGTTGACCACAAATATATTCAAAAGATGAAGTTGAGAAACAAAAAAAGCCCATTTCACAAAGAAATAGGCTTTTGTTTTTATTTTAAGAGAACCAGTTAAGGCTTCAAATCCACCACCACTTTTTCAATTTTGCCTTGAAAAGTAAAAGGAGCATCATAAGTTCTGTTTACTGGTGTTCCAAAATCTTCTCCAACATCTAAAGTCTCATCGGCAGAAAAACGGCTTGGCACTGTTTTCGGAATATCTCCGCTGGCTACTTTTTTGCCATCAACAAGCAAGGTAGCTTTAGCCGATTTTCCAATACCGCCGCCTGCGTAATCAAAATTCACTACAATTTTGTGTTTGCCTGCAGTTAAAGCGGTTGGCGATTGTATGCTCCATTTATGATTTGGATAATGAGAAAAAGCATACGCAAACGTTGGTTTACCTTTTTGAAGCATTAAAGCCAATCCGGCAAAATAACCTCCTTGCGTAATAATCATCCCTTCTTGTCCAGCTTTTACATCGACATCGGCTGTTATGCTGAACGATGTATTTTTCATATTAGGTGCCATTCCTTCTGTGATACGAGATGTACCTTGATGAAAAGTAAACTGATTTCTGCCTTTATTTAAATTAGGACGATTTTCGGGATTTACTCTGTCTATGTAACGATCATCAAATGGGAAAACTTTGTATTTTTCTGCCTCTTCCATAAATGCTTTTTGCATTTCTTTCAGTTTTTCTGGATTCTCAGCCGCTATATCTTTTGCTTGGCTGTAATCTTTTGTCAGGTCGTACAATTCCCATTTATAATCTTTAACAGGATCTTCGGTTGGTACAGGATGTCCTTGCCACGGAAGGTTTTTTGGAGTTGTGCTCGCCATCCATCCGTCTTTGTAATAAGCTCTGTTTGCAATAACCTCAAAGTACTGTGATTTGTGTGTTTCGGGTGCATTGGCATTATCAAAAGAATATACAAGACTTTTTCCTGCCATTGGCGTCTGATCGAAACCATCAACTTTTTTAGGTTGCGGAATATTTGCTGCTTCAAGAATGGTTGGAACGATATCGGTTATATGAGCAAACTGACTTCTTATCTGCCCAGTTTGTTTGATTCGTGCTGGCCATGAAATTACCATTCCTGTGCGGCTTCCGCCTAAATGTGAAGCAATTTTTTTGTCCCATTGAAAAGGTGTATTCATAGCATGTGCCCAACTATGTGAAAAATGTTCAGCCATCCATGGACCGCCAAAATCATCTAAATGTTTTAGCATAAAATCCTCGGAGTCAACTTCACCATTAACCATAATACCAATTTCACTAGTTAATCCTTGTCCTGTAGGATCTTCGGCACTAGAACCATTATCTCCCATAATAAAGATGACCAAAGTATTATCATATTGGCCAAGATCTTTGATGCTTTGCAATATTCTCCCTATTTGATAATCACAATGCGCAAGCATTCCGGCATAAACTTCCATTTCTCTCGCTGCCACTTTTTTCATTCCTGGCGATAAAGCATCCCATTTTTGGTAATCTGCTGGAGTAGGAGCTAATAAGGCATCTGGAGGAATAATACCAAGCTTTTTTTGATTTTCGTAAGTTTCAATTCGTTGTTTATCAAATCCCTGATCAAACTTTCCTTTAAACTTTGCAATCCATTCTTTTGGTGCTTGGTGCGGAGCATGCGCAGTTCCAGGAGTATAATAAGCAAAGAAAGGTTTGTTTGGCGAAACATTCTTTTGAGTTTGTATCCAATGAATGGCATGATCGGCTAAATCTTTGTCTAAAATATATTCAGAATCTACTTTATCATCTTTTAAATATGGATCGACAGGTTTTGTTCCTTCAAATAAAGCAGGTCTAAATTGATGCGCATCGGCACCTAAAAAACCATAGAAATATTCAAAACCTAAACCTGTAGGCCATAAATTAAAAGGTCCTGCTGGAGTAGATTGCCAATCAGGTACATTATGATTTTTTCCAAACCATGAAGTTCCGTAACCATTATCGGTTAAGATTTTACCAATTGTAGCAACGCTTCGCGGCACTAAACTGTTGTAACCAGGATACGGAGTGGAGAATTCCATAATAATTCCTGTCGCTGCAGTATGGTGATTTCTTCCTGTAATTAAAGCTGCTCTCGAAGGAGAACAAACCGCTGTGGTATGAAAACGGTTGTAGCGTAATCCGCTTTTGGCAAGAGCATCAAAATTTGGTGTTGGAATTGGTCCTCCAAATGTAGAACTTGCTCCAAAACCAACATCATCAATCATAATCAGTAAAACATTTGGTGCACCTTCAGGAGCACTAATTTCTTTTGGCCATTCTATAGGATCAGAATCTTTAATTGTGGGAGCTACTTTTCCCACTTTTTGATAAGGCTCAATGGGTAAAACGGTTCTATCTGGCCAATTTTGGGCATGCATTTTACCAAAGGCAAGAAATGTGATTAGTACTGCGAATAAAAAGTTATTTTTCATAAAATTAAGTGGTATTATATTTATATAAAAAAAACAGTGATAACTTTTTTAAGAACTTGTATTCTAGTTGAATACATAGTAAATGTACGAAATTTAAAATGTGATATTTAAAATAATGTTAAAATTTTTATAAAGGCGATTTCTAAAATTTTTTGAATAAAAAAAAGCCCATTTCGTAAAGAAATGGGCTTAGGAAATTTGCAAATTTTGGGGCAAATGCAAATCTATCAACTAACTTATTTTGGCATTTCTGGAATTATAATTCTTCTTGTTGGAGTGCTTAGAGTTTCTATAAATGCGAGTAAATCGCTGATTTCTTCTTTGCTCAAATCTAACTTTCTAAGCATTGGATCTGCTTTTGGAATAAGTGAATCTCTTGCAGTTCCTAAGTATTTCTTTTGAACAGGAGACGGATTTCCTAAATTGTATAATTCGACAACATCCAATAAAGTTGGAAAATGTCCGTGATGCATCCACGGTTTTGTGTTTACGACTTCACGAAGCGTTGGCGTTCTAAATTTGCCTATATCTTTTACATTTTTAGTAACATTATAGCGTCCGAAATCTTCATTTTTTGTTCCGAATAAAGTTTGTCCGTCATTATGAAACTGATTGTCGCTGAAATATGGCGTATTATGGCAATTGATGCATTGTGCTTTGGTTCTAAACAAATGCATTCCCTTTACTTGCTGATCGGTAAATGCGTCTGATTTTCCGCTTACAAACTGATCAAATTTACTTTTCGGACTATTGATCGATCTTTCGAAAGTGGCAATGGCATACTGAATTCTTTCTAAAGTCACTTTTTTATCGCCAAAAGCGGCAGTAAATAAAGAATTATAGCCTTTTATCTTTGCAATTTTATCTACAGCAATAGTCAGTTTTTCATTCATTTCTAAAGGATCCTGAACAGGAAATTGTGCTTGATCTTCGAGACTTGACGCACGTCCGTCCCAAAACAAAGAAGTGGCATAAGCTGCGTTTAAAATTGTCATCGAATTGCGTTTTCCAGTTTGGCGATCATGGCCAAAAGAACGCGTTAAATTATCTGTCCAACCCAATTCAGGATTATGGCAGGAAGCACACGCAATTTGTCCGCTTTTAGACAACCTCGCATCAAAAAACAATATTTTCCCTAAACTTTCCTTTTCTTTAGAATACGGATTATAAGCTGGATAAGGAACCGCAGGCAAAACGCCAATATCCTGAAATTTGGCTTTATCGACATTTTCGTGTAATTCCGCAGCAGGCCATTTTGACGAATCTCCGCTGGAATACAGTTCCCGTAATTCCTGAATGTCAATATAATCGGGACCTTCGGCTGTTTTATAAGCCGATAATCCAAGTAAGAATAGGAGTGGGAAGATTAGTTTTTTCAATTCTTTTTGTTTTTTGTTTTTTGTTCTTTTTTGTTTCAGGTTTCAAGTTTCACGTTGCAACAGAACGTGAAACTTGAAACCTGAAACCTGAAACCATTTTCATATTAAAGAGTAACTTCTTTAGGACATGAAATACTCAATGCTGTTGGTTTTGGATATGTTTTGTTGTTGTACATTCTGTATTGTGTCGAAATCGTTCCTCCAAACAGTTTATCGTTGGTTAGTTTTAATTCAAATGAAATTTCATATAAACCTGCGCTGATTTCTTTATAGGTTCCTTCTCCAGAAATGGCAATAACATGCGTATTTGTAGCACTTGATCCGATCGTAATATCTTGCGGAATCACGAGAACGGTTCCTTCTGTTTTGTTGTTTCCGTTTGCTGGGAAAAACTCCAAAGCCGAAGTGATATTAAACCCAGGCGAAATTGCGGCAGAGTTACTTTCGTTAGAAAACCATCTTTTTAAGCCAAAAGAGTTGACTGTATTAGTTCCGCTAGAAACATTAAATCCAATTTTGAAGGCGTCGTGGTAAATGTCATCGTTAGGGTTTGTTGTGCCTTTATCGCTATATAAAATGGCGTTTGGATCGTCTTTGGTAACAACAACTGGATAAGTTAAAGCATTAAAAGTCTGCCATGTACAGTTTCCATTATTATTAAACCAATGTTCACCGTAAGTCAGATAAAAGGCATTTGTTGGATCTGTAAATTTAGATGCTGGATTGGCCTGAATATCTCTCGGAGATTTTATTGGTTTTACGATGGTTAGATTGGTGTTTCCTGTAGCAGTGTAATTAGGAATATTTATTAAAGTAATCTTCGATTCGTAACGGGCATCATCATTTTGAAGATCTTCTAAAAGAGTTAAATGATACGTTACAGAACTTCTGTTATCGCCAAAATCATCATGCGTTAAAGAATATTCAAAACCATTTTGAAACTTGAAAAAGTTAGCGTTTTCAATTTCCTCAGGAAAGAAACCATTTGGAAAATTTACTTTAAAATCGATTGTTTCGCCTACTTCGCCTTTCACATTATATTGTGTTACCGGAAAAGTATAATTGGTGGCAATCGTTCCTAAATCTATTTTGAAAGTATTGTTTGGATAGGTCGAATTTAAATTCCCGATATGAATATCAGGATTAGAAACGGTTTCAAGCTTTAGATTAATACTTTGATTTGCAGTCCATCTTTTATCAAAAGAAACATAAATAGTATCGGTTAGTTTGTTTCCTTGAAATGAAAGCTGATTTACCGGATTTACGCTAAAACTATTTGCAACGCCTGATGTTTCGGCACTAAAATTGGCTGTAACGGCTTCTTTTAAGGAACGAGTGGTAAGAGTTACTGGAACTTTTAATGTTTTTACGGATTTGTTTTCATAAGTGGATTGAGGAACTAAATTTCCGTTTATAGCAGGATATTCCAACGGAGAATTATCTGCTTTTACCAAGAAATTAAATCGTAAATACGGATCAATTTCAGAACCTAATTTATAATCGTCTTTGGAACAGGAAATATATAATAGGGCAGTAAATAGTAGGCTAAATATCTTAATACGAGTCATTTTGCTGCAAGTTTGGGTTAAGATTAGTGTTGAATGTTGGAATTGGCAGGACATATTTTAAAGACGGATAAGTCAAACTGCACACATTTGCAAGACAGCCATCGGTTCTTGAAACATCTTTATGGTTTCTGGCAATATCAAAGAACAAAAAGCCTTCAAAACACAATTCTTTTCTTCTTTCTAAAAAGATATCTTCTTTTAGATTTGCTGTACTGGTCAATAATGAAGCATTGGCGCGGGCGCGAATCGTGTTAATGTCTGCCATTGCAATATCGGCCCTGTTGGTTTGTAAAGCAGCTTCGGCACGAATCAAATACATTTCGCTAAGTCTAAAAGCGACATAACCCGCATTGTCTTGAAACTTTTTGGTAAAACTGTAATTTACGTAAGTCTGAACGCCATCAACCAATGTGAAAAGAGGTTTTACCAAGAAAAGCTGCTTTCTTAAATCATTGTTTTCATATAAATTAATCAAATCATTTGAAGCGGTATATTTTTCAAAACTCAAATCTGTATTATAGCCAAAAACTTTTGACATTGATCCCGAAACATTGTTTTCACTGTCTGTAGGAATAGCAAATTCAAGTAGAACTTCTGAAATTGGAAGATCTGGTTTTGCCCATTCTGTTAATAGGTTTTCTTTACTGGTCAAAGCGGTTCCAGAATTGGTAATAACATCATTTGCTGTTTCGTAAGCATTTGCCCAATCTCCTTTTTGAAGATAAACTCTCGCTAATAAAGCTTTTGTGTTTTTTTGATTGAAAAAAGAGTAAGCAGCGCCAGAAAGCAAAGAACTATCCGAATAATTAGCAAGAGCAGTCTGGAGATCATTAATAAGTAAAGCATACGTTTCTGCAGCGGTTTTACGTGCAGGATATTGTATTCCGGCTTTTATAGATACTGTACTGTAAACGATTCCTAAATGTGATGCATCTGCAGTATATTTATAATCTTGACTGTAAACCAGCGATAAAAGAAAATGCGTATAAGCTCTTATAGCCAACGCTTCTGCTTTGATCTGATTTTTCTCTGCAACGGTAGCGTCGGTTAGGGAAGGAGTATACTCTAAAATTAGATTCGCCTGATTTATAATATCATAACTTTCATCGTAAAATATTTTAAAATTACTTGTCAGCGCTTGATCATCAAAAGAATATACTTGTTCAACATTAGATGGTGTCGAAATCTGCCCTCTAAGACTTCCTGTTGCAATTGGAGTAAATTTGATATTACCGCCTTGTAAATCTGCATAAACAGCAAAACGTTCTGGTCGAACATTGGCTTCTAGTGAAGAATAAAGACCTCTAAGCGCTTGTAAAACGCCTGTTTTATTCTGCAAAAGCTCGTCTATAGAGGTTTGTGTTCCTGGTTCTTGCTCTAAAAAGTCACTGCAGCTTTGCAATGAAAATAGTAGAAAGAATAGGTATAGGTATTTTGAATATTTCATTTTCTTAAAATTTAGCATTAATTCCTAGCGAAATTGTTCTTGCCTGCGGATACGTATAACTGTATTCTCGTACGCCGTTCATTCCTTTTGGACTTTTTTCTTTGTACCAATAGGCCACGTTTGTAGCATCGGCAAAAACAGAAAGTGCATCCAGAAAAGTATTTTTTAACGGTACGTTATAGCTTAGATTAATATTGCTGATTCTGATGTAAGTGGCATCGTAAACGTATTTGCTTAAGTTGGTTATAATTGGCGAAAGCGTAACGGCAGATTGTGTAACATTATCACCTGGGTTTCTCCAATAGTCATAAGCATTTACAGAAAGGTTTCTGTTTGTTGTTACGTTATATTGATCAATAAGAACACTTGATGCTAAAAAGTCTCCGCCAATTTGATAATCGCCTCTAATCGATAAAGTAAGATTATTGTAAAACGTAAAATTATTATAGAAACCTCCATAAGCATCTGCCTGTTTGTCTCCAATAGGTTCCCAATCTGCAATTGTGTATAATTCGCCATACGTTTTAGCATCGTAAACTTGACCATTTTTCTCAACAAGATCTCTTCCAGTAGCAGGATCTACGCCAACCCATTTAACTCCCCACAATGTCGTAGTGCTGTAGCCAATTTTTTGTGCCAATGCTAAATTTGCCACCGAATAGTCGCTTCCTAAACCTTTTAAATCGGTTACTTTGCTGTCTACTGTAGAAATATTGAACGCTGTTGTCCATTTAAAGGCGTTGCTTTTTATCCATTTAATTCTTGTAGTAAGTTCAAAACCTTTGTTGTACATGCTGGCCGCATTTAATTGTATCGAGCTATAACCAGTTTCGGTAGGAATGTCTCTGGCCGTAATTAAATTGCTTTTATTATCATAGTAGTATTCTAAAGTCAATTCGATTCTTTTGAAAACATTAAAATCAAATCCAGCGTTGAATTTTGTGTTTTTTTCCCAGCTTAATCTGCCGTTTGGAGCCGCTCCAGGCGTTGCTTCTATACCGCCATTGTATCCGTTTTGGCTAATATTATATAATCCTTTAGATCTATAAGAACCAATCTTAGAATTTCCTGTTGTACCATAACTGGCTTTTAATTTCAGGAAATCAATCCAAGAATTTGAGTTCAGGAAATTTTCATTGGTAATAATCCATCCAACGCCCAAACCACCGTTATGAGCTACGTCGGTATCATCTCCAAAAACAGAACTCTGATCGCGACGGTAATTGGCCAACAAGAAATAACGTTTTTTGTAATTGTAGTTTACTTGCGAGAACAAAGAAACTCTCGAGTTATAGCTAATTTCGTTTCTATAACTCTGTCCATCTATAGATTCATCTTTTGGCGTATCTGGATTGTCGTCTCTTATCGCTTCAGAAACTTTATGAATGTATTCTGGGTTTAAAAATCCAATTCCAGCTTTATAATTAAAATCAGTTTTATCCTCAGCAAGTTCAAAACCAACTACACCATCAATTTCATGAGTTTCGTTCCATTGTTTATTGAATAAAGCTTGTCCTTGCCAGTTCCATTTGGTAGAATTTCTCTGATTGATAACGCGGCGTCCCCAAGCTGGACGACTAATTCCCTCCAACATAAAAGTTCCGTTATATTGACCGCTTTCATTTGCTGCAGAAAAGTAGCGATCCTGTTCTTTATCGGTATAATCCATACCGAAAAGAGTAGAAAATTTAATGTTTTTATTGAGTTTATAAGATAAATTCAAACTTCCTAAAAGACCAAAAGTTTGTGCTTCGTTTTTATTTTGCTCAATTGCCGCCAAAGGATTCCCTCTTGCAGAACCGCTTACACCCAAATTGGCATAAGAACCATCAGAATTATACAAAGCAAGCGTTGGAAGATAGGCAAAACTATAAAAGATATTTGGAGCATCTTTTTGCACATAACTAGGATTCAGCATCAAGTTAATGTCCCATTTTCCAGAGTTGTAACCCAAATTGATTCCCGCGTTTAACTGTTTGGTTTCGTTACCAATCTGCGGTTCATCTATTTTAGTGTAACTTACATTAGTTCTATACGAAAATTTAGAAGTAGAACCCGAAACATTAAAATTATACTTATTATATATTCCTGCACGATTTAATATATTAAACCAATCGGTATTGATACCGTTATACGAAACAGGAACATAACCTGGAGTAGTATTTTTCATGAACTCATTTCGCAGTTCTGTATATTGTTCTCCGTTTAAATATTTAATCTGATTTATGGCAGAAGAAACTCCAAGCTGATTTGAGAAGCCAAATTGTGTTTTTCCTTTTTTACCCTTTTTGGTTGTAATCAAAATTACACCATTAGCTCCGTCAGCACCATAAATACCAACCGCTGCAGCATCTTTTAAAACAGAAATAGTTTCAATATTCTCTGGAGCAATTTTCATTAACGGATTCGCCAAATTTTCGGCATAATCGCCGTTTCCATTAAAGTTGGCACTGTCAATTGCATATTCTTCGCTCATAACCACACCATCTACAATAATAAGAGGCTGAGACGAAGTTCCTGTAATAGCACCGCTTAAAGAAGACAAAGTACCTTGTCCGCGAATATTGATTTTAACCGGACCGCCAACGCCAGAAGTATTTTCAACCAAAACTCCAGCAATCTGACCTGTAATCATTTTGTCAAAACTTTCAGAAGCCTGTTCAACCGCAATATCTTTAGCATTTAAAGTCGAAATACTTCCAACAATTTCCTCCTTCAATTTAGTAGTGCCATAAGAAGAAGTTACCACAACAGGATTCAATTCATCGGTAGTTTCCTGAAGATAAAAAACAAACGTTTTTTTGTCTTCTGCTTTTTGCGATTGCGTTTCCATTCCTAAAAATCCTGCTTCAAGAACCAGATTTTCGATATTGCTTCCTTTTAGCTGATAAACAAACTTTCCGTTAAAATCGGTTATAGCACCCATTCCAGTTCCTTTTATTCGAATAGAAGCGCCTGGAAGAGGCTGTCTGTCTTTTGCATTGTAAACCGTTCCGCTAATCATTCGCTGCGTTTCCTGAACAGTATTATTTGGAGCGTCAGAAATTGAACTCGTTAAAAGAACTTGTTTTTTCTGAATGTAAAACGAAATGTTTTTGTCTTTTAATAACTGCGTTAAAGCCGTTTCTAAACTGACATTATTTACATCTAAATCACCAAGCTGATCGGCATCGATTTTTCTAGCATTATAAATGATCCTAAAATCGGTTTGCTCTTCAATAGATTTGATAATTAGGCTTATAGGTTTATTTTTTGCATGTAATGTTATGAGTTTATTCTGAGAAAATCCTTTAAATCCAGATATGAGGAGGGCTAAGAAAAACAGAATTTTTCTTAAAGCGGGCTGTATCGTAAATGTCATGTTTATTTATTTATCGCGGATTGGTGATGGTAATCGTTTTTTGTTTAATGGAATAATTAAAAGGCGTGTCACGTTTTAGGAGATCTAAAATGTTCTCGACACTAGATTCGCTAATATTTATTGTACCAGTAAAATTCTGTCTGGCCAAATCAGAATTTTCATTGATAATTTCAACGTCGTAGGTACGCTGAATAATTTTAGCGATTGTAGAAAATGGGGTGTCTTTAAATGCCAGTTCTCCTTTTGTCCAGGCTGAGTAAAGGGAAACATCAACATTTTTGAGGGTAATTTTTTTAGTATTATTTTGCCAAGTTGCCATTTGATTTGGCTCGAGCAAAATAACATTTGAAGGATCTGCGGTTTCAGACATCTGGATGCTTCCTTCTAGTAAAGTGCTGTTAACAGTTGGATTTTCGGGATAAGCGCTCACATTAAACTTTGTCCCAAGAACCTTAATATCAACCTGATTGGCGTTTACAACAAACGGATGCTCTTTATCTTTGGCTACTTCAAAAAATGCTTCACCTGTCAAGTATACATTTCTGTTTCCGTTTAAGCCAAATTGTTCCGGATAACGTAAAGAACTGCCGGCATTTAAACTCACA
Organism: Flavobacterium sp. LPB0248; assembly: GCF_013388355.1. Lineage (GTDB taxonomy): Bacteria > Bacteroidota > Bacteroidia > Flavobacteriales > Flavobacteriaceae > Flavobacterium. The sequence goes on along the minus strand of NZ_CP058246.1, from coordinate 471,303 downwards.
ATAGTACCATCTGAAAGTTTAAGTTTAAAGCGTTTTCCGTATGGAACCGAGAGTGTATTGTAAATCACTTTATGATCCTGAACTTTGCCAAAATAAATAATTTCAGTCGGAAATTTTTTGGCAATCAAATCGCCTTTGTCATTCAACAATGCAGTTTCTTTTTTTCCAGATATATATTCCAGACGGCCGTCGCCCAATTCCAGAACAATTTCTTTTGGAGTTTCAGATTTGCTGTTAAATAAGTAAAAAGTTGTTCCTAACGCCAAGAACACTAAAAATATCGCAGCATATTGTAAATACTGTCTAATGCTATTTTTTGGTTTCATCTGGATTACTGGAACCGTTTCAATAGATAAATCGGAAGAAAGAGTGGTGAATGCCCAAATCTTTTTCGTTTTTATAAATTGTTTTTTGTTTTCTTCTGATGCCTCAATCCAATCAAAAAGTGCCTGAACTTCTTGTTCTGAAGCTTCATTAGAAAGGTATTTATATATTATTTCCGATGTCATATTTGCGTTTTAAAACTTCTCGCCATTATAAGTACACCTCAGAATTAAAATACCCTACCTTTTATTCTTAATTATTATAAATAAGGATAAAAATTAAGAACAAATAATCAGATAAGCGGGTTTTTAAAATCTTCAAAGCCTTTGTCATATGGGCTTCGACAGCTTTTAAAGAAACTCCCATTTCTTCGGCGATTTCTGCATTTTTTTTATTCTCGAAACGTTTTTTTATAAAAACTTCTCGCGTTTTTGGTGGCAGATCGCTAATAGATTCCTGAATAATACGTTCTAACTCGGTTAATTCTAAAGTGTCGAACTGAATGGAGTTTAAAACCTCAATATCCAATTCTCGCTCTTTGTGGTTTAAGAGGTCATTTTTGAATTTATCTTTCACTTTATTGTGGCGAATTAAATTCAAACATTTTGATTTGGCATAGGTAAACAAGAAAGCCTGAATTCCGTTAACAGATTCCACATTTTCTCTATTTTGCCATAAGTGTAGTAAGGCTTCCTGAGCCAGATTTTCGGCTTCGTCCTGATCGTAAATGAACTGAACGCTGAAAGATTGAATTCTTCTAAAATATTTATCGTAAAAAAACTTAAATGCAGTTTCGTCGCCTTCCTTAAAAGAATGGAAAAGATCTAATTCGAAACTGGCATTATTATTCATTAAACGGAATTTATTTGAAAAAAAGCAATATGAAGTAAATATTAAAAACAACTCAAATTTGCTCAGAAAGCGGCAAATATAAAAGTTTATTTATATTAATTCTAAATAAAATAAAATTATTGAGTGTTTGAAGAAATTTTATTCAGAATAGGTTTATTTAACCGCTAATTGGCTGCTAAGTTAACCGCAAAGAACGCAAAGGTTTACGCAAAGTTTGCAAAGTATTTTACCAAAGCTTTGCGAACTTTGCGTTTCAATAAAGCTTTGTATAGAATCAATCTTTGCGCTCTTTGCGGTTAAATAAGCAGTTAAAATATCAAAGATTGCTATACAATAATTGCAGTGTATGAAAATCGGATGAACCATCAAAGTGTTTGTGAAGCACTTCTTGAAAAATTGGTTCTGTATTTTGAACGCTGGCGAACAATGTCATACAGGATTGAAGATTTTCTACATCAATGCTTTCAAAAATATCAGAAACATTTTCTTCCTTTTTGATCAGTTCAGAAGTGATTTCTATAAGATGTTTTCCTAGAATTGGATGCTCTAGAAAAGCAATTGCTTCATCGGCATTTTTGATTTCGTAAAATTTGGAAGTATCATTAGAACCCATTCCTTTTATCTGCGGAAATATAAACCACATCCAAGGAGATTCTTTCTTACCATTTTTAATTTCGTCCAGAGCTGTCAGATACAATTTATTCTGAGCATCTAAAAAACGAAGCAGTCCATTATTGTTGTAGGCCATTACTTACTGATATTTATTTGGGGTATCAGGCCATAAATCTAGTCAAAATATGTTTACTTGTATAAGGTCAGATTCTTTTTTTAATGCCATTTTTTAACATTTTCAACAGAATAATTTAGAAAAGCGATTCGGTGTAAAATTGGATAGATTTATTTTGCATTAACAGATAAAATCGTATTAATAAATGATTTTATTGTTATAAAATGAAGTTTTAGTTGGTAATTCTGTTATGATTTTCCTATTTTTATAAACAAGCGGTTTCTAAAACTGCTGTATTCTTTAAAATTAGAATTGATATTTACTTCTTTATAATATCAATATTTTTCAACCGGGCAGTCTCGCCCACAAAAAATAACATGCTTATGAAAATAGGATTAATCGGATTCGGAAAAACTGGAAAATCAGTAGCTTCAATATTATTAGAAAATAAAAAATTCTGCTTAGAATGGGTTTTAAGACAAAGTACAGTTTTGGAACACAGATCGGTACCAGAATTCTTTGGAGTGCAGTCAGAAGAACCCGGCTTAATCTATTCTAGTTCTAAAACTTCTATCGAGGAATTATTAGATAAACATCCTGTCGACGTTATTATCGATTTTTCATCGCATCAGGGAATTTACACGTACGGTGAAGCGGCAGCCAAAAAGAATATAAAAATCATATCGGCAATCTCTCATTATAAAGATAAAGAACTAGATTTTTTAAAGAAACTAGCTAAGAAAACTACAGTATTCTGGTCGCCTAATATTACTTTAGGAGTAAACTATTTATTATTTGCTGCTAAATTTTTAAAGAAAATTGCACCTTGGGTGGATATCGAAGTAAACGAAGAGCACTTTAAAACCAAACAGGGAACATCTGGAACAGCAGTAAAAATTGCCGAAGCACTGGATGTGGATAAAGAAAATATCAATTCGGTTAGAGCAGGAGGAATCGTTGGAAAACATGAAGTTATTTTTGGTTTTCCATTTCAAACCGTGCGTTTAATTCACGAATCGATTTCGAGAGAAGCATTCGGAAACGGAGTTATTTTTGTGGCCGAAAATCTAAAAGAGAAAGAAAAAGGGTTATACAATTTTGAAGATATTCTAACGCCTTATTTTACGGTTTAAGTTTGTTTTTTGCCGCTAAGACACAAAGACACTAGGTTTTTTTAATCTTGCAGAGTCGCAAAGTTTTTCTTTTTTTAAGTTTTTTAGGTTTAAAACTTTCCACCTTTGCGTCTTAGCGGCAAAAACTTATTTCCTAAAAGTCAAAGCCTTCATATATTCTAAATTCATTTTAGCAATAGAAAGCACCGAAATTCCCTGTGGACATTCTATTTCGCAGGCTCTTGTATCAGAACAAGCTCCAAAACCTTCTTCATCCATTTGTTTTACCATCGAAACAACACGTGTTTGGGCTTCTAATTTTCCTTGTGGCAAAAGTGCTAAATGCGTTATTTTGGCACCAACAAACAAAGCGGCGCTGGCATTTTTACAGGAAGCGACACAAGCTCCGCATCCAATACAGGCGGCAGCATCAAAAGCGGCTTCTGCAGTTTCATACGAAATCGGAATACTGTTTGCTTCTGGCGCTTGACCCGTTGCCGCGCCAATAAAACCTCCCGAAGCAATGATAGAATCAAATGCTTTTCGGTCAATTTTTAAATCGCGGAGAACAGGAAAAGCTTTAGCGCGAAAAGGCTCAATATAAATAGTATCCCCATCCTTAAAACTTCTCATATGAAGCTGACAGGTTGTAGTATTTTTTAAAGGACCATGAGCGCGTCCGTTTATCATTACGCCGCATTGCCCACAGATTCCTTCACGGCAGTCATGATCAAATTCGATTACACGTTCCCCATTTTGAATTAGAGATTCGTTTAAAAGATCCAGCATTTCTAGAAACGACATATGTTCAGATACTCCATCAATTTCATAATCTGTCATCTCTCCTTTTGTTGAAGAATTAAACTGGCGCCATATTTTTAGATAAAGTTTCATAGATAATTATGAGTTATGAGTTATGAATTTTGAGTTGTTAATTAATAATTTACAATTAACAATTCACCATTATTTATAGCTTCTCACTGCAAGTTCCACCGATTCAAAGGTTAAAGGTTCTTTATGAAGTTCTGGTTCGTTATTTAAACCTTTCCATTCCCAGGCAGAAACATAGCAGAATTCATTGTCGTTGCGAACAGCCTCGCCATCAGCAGTTTGATATTCTTCTCTAAAGTGTGCACCGCAGGATTCTTCACGCTGTAAGGCATCGTAGCACATTAATTCGGCTAATTCGATATAATCGGCAATTCGGCCTGCTTTTTCTAGTTCGCTGTTTAAAGTATTATCCCCAGTGATTCTGAGATCTTTTTCAAATGAAGCTTTCAGTTCACGAATTTCGATTAAAGCTTCTTCCAATTTTTGTCTGCTTCGTGAAAGACCACATTTTTCGTATAGAAGACGTCCGATTTTTTTATGGAAATAATCTGCTGAAAGTGTTCCGTTCGTATGTAAAAAGCGATCCAGCTGCCTTCTCACGGCTTTCTCAGCTTCTTCAAATGCAGGATGCGAAATATCAGATTTCGGTAAATTCAATTCGCCAGCCAAATAATTCGGAATGGTATATGGCGCAATAAAATAACCGTCGACACAAGCTTGAAGCAGTGAATTGGCACCTAGACGATTGGCGCCATGATCGGCAAAATTGGCTTCACCTAAAGCAAATAAACCTGGAATTGTAGTCATAAGTTCATAATCGACCCAAAGCCCGCCCATAGTGAAATGCGCCGAGGGCGAAATCAGCATTGGTTCTTTATAAGCGTTTATTCCTGTAATCTTTTCGTACATCGCAAAAAGATTGCTGTATTTGGCTTCGATTTTATCTTTTCCCTGTGCTTTAATGGCATCCGAGAAATCGAGATAAATAGCATTTTTCATAGGTCCAACACCATGACCCGCATCAATTCTTTCTTTTGCCGCTCTTGACGAAATATCTCTTGGCGCTAAATTTCCAAAGGAAGGATAACGGCGTTCTAAGTAATAATCGCGTTCTTCTTCGGGAATGGCGTTTGCAGTTCGTTCATCTGCGGCTTTTTTAGGAACCCAGATACGTCCGTCATTTCGAAGCGATTCCGACATTAAAGTCAGTTTTGACTGGTTTTCACCATGTTGAGGAAGAGAAGTAGGGTGAAACTGAATCCAGCTCACGCCTGCCATATAAGCACCTTTTTTATGCGCACGCCAAATGGCAGAGCTGTTACAGCCCATGGCCAAAGTAGACAGATAATATACTTTTCCGTAACCGCCAGAAGCCAAAACTACGGCATCGGCGGCATGACGCTCTAAAATTCCAGTTTCGAGATTTCGTGCAATTATGCCTTTGGCTTTGCCATCAATAACAACGAGTTCAAGCATTTCGTGACGGGTATACAAAGTCACTTTTCCTAAAGATGCCTGACGCTCCAAGGCTTGATAAGCGCCCAATAAAAGCTGTTGTCCGGTTTGGCCTCTAGCATAAAAAGTTCGAGAAACCTGAACACCTCCAAAAGATCGGTTGTTTAAATAACCCGCATATTCCCTTGCAAAAGGTACACCTTGTGCAACTGCGTGGTCTATAAGATGTGCAGAACATTCGGCTAAACGATAAACATTGGCTTCACGAGATCTGAAATCGCCACCTTTTATGGTATCGTAAAACATTCTGTAGGTACTATCACCATCGTTTTTGTAGTTTTTGGCAGCATTTACTCCGCCTTGAGCGGCAACAGAATGCGCGCGTCGTGGAGAATCCTGAAAGCAGAAGGATTTTATATTATAACCTTGTTCAGCAAGCGAAGCCGCGCAGGAAGCGCCTGCAAGACCTGTTCCAACGACTATAATATTTAGTTTTTTTCGGTTTGCGGGATTGACCAATTTGGCTTTAGACTTGTAAAGACTCCATTTATCAGCAAGAGGACCTTCGGGTATTTTTGATTCCATCATTTTTAGTGGTTTAAAATGAATTGATACAAAAGCTTTAATAGAAAACTAAATTTAGTATAAAATATTGATATTTAGCTGTTTTTGTATGAATATGTTTAAATAAAAAATGGATTTTAATTACAGTAACATGTTTAAATTTTTCACGCAGATTAAAAAAGATTTAAGCAGATTATTGCAGATTCTAATAAAAAAATCCGCAATAATCTGCTAAATCTGCGTGAAACAAAAAAATTTTAGCAGTTATATATTTAAATCTTTTAGGAAGATTTTAAATAAAAAAAAATCTGTTGAATCTGCTGAATCTGCGAGCAAAATTACTCCCGCAGATTTAGCAGATTCAGCAGATTTATAAAATTGAATTGAAATATTTTTAAAAATTATTTCTCGATTATCATGGTAACTCCTTGACCGCCTGCGGCACAGATCGAAATTAAGCCTCTTCCTGAACCTTTTTCGTTCAATAATTTGGCCATTACGCCAATAATTCTTCCGCCAGTTGCGGCAAATGGGTGTGCGGCTGCTAAACTGCTTCCTTTTACATTTAGTTTGTTTCGGTCAATAGCCCCTAACGTTTTCTTTAAACCTATTTCGGTGCTTAGTTCTGGGCTTTCCCAGATTTTTAAAGTTGCTAAAGTCTGAGCTGCAAAAGCTTCGTGAATTTCGTAATAATCAAAATCTTGCAAGTTTAATTCTGCTTTTTCCAGCATTCTTGAAGCTGCGAATAAAGGTGCTAATAGAAGATTCTGCTGATTTTTGACATATTCAATAGCAGCAATTTCCGCGAAAGTAATATACGCCAAAATAGGAAGTCCTTGTTCTTTTGCCCATTCTTCGCTAGCCAGAAGAATACAAGAAGCTCCGTCTGTTAAAGGTGTTGAATTTCCTGCGGTTAAAGTACCATTTACTTTATCAAACGCTGGTTTTAATTTCGCTAGTTTTTCAATTGTACTGTCTCTTCTAAGATTATTGTCTGTATCCAATCCGTTGAAAGGCGTAATCATATCATCAAAAAAGCCTTCATCATAGGCTTTGGCCATATTCAAATGACTTCTTAAAGCAAACTCATCTTGGTCTTCACGCGAAATTTTATAATATTTTGCTGTAATCTCGGTATGTCCGCCCATAGAGAGTCCAGTTTGCGATTCCTCATTTTTAGGAACCAATGGACTAAGATCTTTTGGACGAAGTTTTAGAAACGTTTTGATTTTCTCACCCAAAGACTTTGCTTGCCTGGCTTCTAACAATACTTTTCTAAGTTTTTCGCTTACCGCAATTGGCATATCACTTATCGAATCTACACCTCCAGCAATTCCAGAATCAATTTGTCCGAGCGCAATTTTGTTGGCAATATAAATAGCACTTTCAATTCCGGTATCGCAAGCCTGCTGCAGATCGCATGCAGGTGTTGCGGGGTCTAGACTGGTTTGCATGACACATTCTCGAATCAAATTATTGTCGTAAGTATGTTTAATTACAGCACCTCCAGCAACTTCGCCTAATAATTTTCCTTTTAGATTGTATTTATCAATAAGACCATTGAGTGCAGCGGTCATCATATCTTTATTTCCCACATTAGAATAAGCTGTATTAGCTCTTGCAAAAGGAATTCTGTTATAGCCTACAATGGCAACTTTTCTTATTGTATTTGATTTCATATCAGGAAGTTATTTGTTTTTGGTTTTGAAATTTCGAAATATAAAGATAGAAATAGATTTTGGTTTCCTGCTTAATGCAGATTAAGATTATCAGGAAATAGGAGAGAAATGAATGGTTCAAATTTTATTTTAACGGATTTAGCATAATAATTTATATTTATTTAGAATGAATTAAAATAATTTGGAAATGTTAAGATTAGCATATACTTTTGTCGCTCAATTTAAAATCAAAACCAAATGAAAATAATTATGAATGCCAAAGTTTATCTTTTTGTGCTGTTTTTGAGCTCATTAAATATGATGGCTCAACAGCTTGGAACTGTAAACGGGAAAGTTTCTTTGAGCGGAAATAAACCCGCAGAAAATATTGCTATGGCTTTAAAAGGAACAAAATATTCAGATATTACAACTGTTTCAGGACATTATGAAATTAAAAATGTAAAACCAGGAACATACACTATTGTATTAAATGGAGTAGGAATTCAGCCTATTGAGGATAAAATCGTAGTTAATTCAAAACAAGTAACAACTAAGAATTTTTCTCTTTCAGAAAGCCAGCAAGATCTTGAAGAAGTGGTGATTAAAAAGAATAAATACAAGCAAGATAAGCCTTCATTATCATTACGTCTTCAAACGCCAGTTTTAGAAATTCCTCAAAACATACAAATTGTAAGTGGACAGACTTTAAAAGACCAACAGATTACAAGTATGAGCGATGGTGTAATCCGTAACGTAAGTGGTGCTGTACGTTTAGAACATTGGGGAGATTTGTACACCAATATTACCATGAGAGGTTCTCAAATCCAGGCTTTTAGAAACGGATTTAATGTGGTTTCTTCTTTCTGGGGACCATTAACTGAAGATATGAGTTTTGTTGATCATATCGAGTTTGTAAAAGGTCCAGCGGGTTTTATGCTTTCAAGCGGTGATCCAAGCGGATTATATAATGTGGTGACTAAAAAGCCTACAGGTGTAACAAAAGGTGAGGTGAGTGTGCTTGGCGGAAGCTATGATTTTTATAGAGTTAGCGTTGACTTTGACGGAAAATTGGATAAAAAAGGAAAATTATTATATAGATTCAACGGAGCAGCGCAGCAAAAAGGATCGCATCGTCCATTTGAACACAATAATCGTTATGTAATTGCTCCTGTGATTTCATATCAAATTGATGATAAAACGAAAATTACTGCCGAGTATAATTTTCAATACGCAAATATGACTGAAGTAGGTTCTTACTATGTTTTTGGACCTAAATCTGATGGATATGCAACTTTGCCTCGTAATTTTACGATGACACAGCCTGGACTGCCTGATACAAACATTCAAGATCATAGCGGTTATCTTCAGTTCGAACATAAGTTTGACGAAAATTGGAAGCTTACAGCTCAAACGTCTTATTTTAAATACATTCAGCAAGGGTATAGCTCTTGGCCAAGTTTAGTTGGGCCAGCTGAAATAGATACGGATGGAGACAAAATTTCAGATGTTTTCCTTGATAAAGGAGATATCATTAGAAATGTTGGTATTTGGGATGCAGAAAGCAATATGTATTTAGGGCAGATTTTTGTAAATGGAAAATTCAGTACAGGAAATGTTTCTCATAAAGTATTGGGTGGAGTAGATTTAGGAAGTAAAGATTATATGGCTGATTGGGGACAATCTCATGATTTGGATACTTATGCAAATCCTTTTAACGTTTACAATCCAAATTATGGCACGCCATCAAATGGTTTACCGCAATTTGATCACGATACTCCGTTAAGCCAAAGAGCAGTAGGACGTTATGGTTCGAAATATGCTGCGGGATATGTACAGGATGAACTTGGTTTTTTAGAGAATAAATTGAGATTGACTCTTGCGGCAAGATATACTTGGATTAGCCAGACGAGCAGTTATGATCAACCGCAAGAAGATAGCCATATTACGCCTCGTGCGGGTCTAAGTTATTCTATTACTGATGATTTTGCAGTTTACGGATTATATGATCAAGCCTTTACACCTCAATCGGGTGTAGTGAGAAGTGGTGATGTAAAACCGCTTACAGGAAACAATGTTGAATTTGGACTTAAAAAAGATTGGTTTGACGGTTCTTGGAATACCAGTTTATCGGTTTATAATATCTTAAAGAAAAATGAGCTAACGGGAGATCCTAATAATCAGCCAAATGAGCAATATAAAATAGTTTTGGGTGAAAAAAGAGCTCGTGGTGTTGAATTTGATTTGAGAGGAAAAATCTTTGATGGTTTAAATCTTATTGCAAATTATGCTTTTACAGAGTCAACGGTAACCAAAGTTGATCCAGATGTTTCCGAAGCTAATGGTATTAAAGTAGGAGATGTTGTGCCTGGCTATGCTAAACATACTGCAAATGCGTGGTTAAATTATACGCTTCAAAATGGTAAGCTAAAAGGTTTTGGTGCTTCGATCGGTGGAACTTTCCTTGATGGACGTCAAACAGATACTTGGAGTCCAGGAGTTGTAAAACTTCCGACTTACTTTAAACTAGACGGTGGATTATCTTATGAAACCGGTAAATTTAAAGTGACTGCAAACGTGTTTAATATTTTAGACAGATATCTTTATAGCGGTTCGTACTACAGCTGGTTAAGTGCTTACTACTGGCAGACAGAAGCGCCAAGAAACTTTAGAGTTGGTGTTACTTATAAATTCTAAATCGATTTGTTTTAGTTGAAAAATTACAAATCACACAAAAAAGCATCTGACGATTATGTTGGATGCTTTTTTTTGAGTTGCTAAAGTAATGTACTGAGTTTACCTGCGTAAATTTAAATGCTTAACTAATAAAAAAAAACACTTTTTGTAAGAATGTTTTTAAATGATAGATAAAATTGATTTTACATAAAAGTATGTATGTATTTGGTAAGTTATTTCATTCAGAAAAAAAAAGATGCAAATTATCTGAAAATAATTTGCATCTTTTTTTTCTTATTAAATAATTAAAAATCAAATATTTAGTTTAATATAATGAAAAAAAAATAAATTACAATAAAATAATTGCTAAAATTTGACTTTGAGGTGTTAAAGTTTTGGCGTACATTTGCATCGTATGAATTTCCTAAATACTAGGCATCGGAAAGTTCATATTAATCCAAAGTATAACAAATAAATATTATCATTATGAAAACCAAAAATCATTTTCAAGACCGTGGCGACTCCGTAAGATGTCGTGATCATTTAATAAATTTAATAATATGTGTAAAAACAGAAAAAAGAAGTCCGCCCAAAAAGCGAAGAAAGCTAATAACCAAAAAGCTTTAGGTACTCAAAACAAAGTAGTATCAAATTCCTTGTCTTCCAATACATGGATTACTCTATTTAGTTCGCTAATTAGATTTATACCAAAAGAATCCGTTTATAGTGCTTGCCACACATTGATGGATTTTCTAAGTAGTATAATCAATTGACTTTTGATTGTCATTAAATAATCAGACTTGAAGCCTCATTTGTGTTCCTAGGCACATTTGAGGTTTTCTTGTTTTTATAAGAACATTGCAAATGTACAAAACATACTTTGATATTCGTATAAATTATACGAAAAAAAAGCGCTTTTTTTAACGGATATCCGTAAAATCAGGACTTCGCGAGGTATTGTTGATTGAAATTATGGATATAAAGATAAGGTTTTTATACGATTTTTCCAATTTGGAAGTAATATTTTGGCCTTAAAAACGCGAGTTATTATAACGTTTATACATTGTTTTATTTTTATAGGAATTTATTAGTTATTTTGTATAAATGATAAGAATTGGCGCAAATTAAGGACGAGAAAGTCTTTAATATTTGTTCTATATTTTCATTCAGTTTAAGCTAGATGCTATTCAATTTTAAAAAAAAATCTTTGCGTCTTAGCTCCCGATAGCTATCGGGAATTACGAGATTAATAATTTATCCCTTCTTAATTAAAGGAATCAATTTTGTGCCAATCAATTCAATCGCATTCATTAATTGTTTATGCGTTAATCCAGCATTATCCATTTGGAAGGTAAATCGATCTACGCCTCCAAGTGCTTCACTATGACGAAGAATTTTCTCTGCAGCTCTTTCCGGACCTCCGACAATTAAAACGCCTAGATCATCAATTAATCCATCAAATTTGCCTTTTGTTACTGGTGGCCAGCCTCTTTCGAATCCTAATTTAGTCCATAATTCGGCATAACCAGGATAGTATTCTTCAATTGCTTTTTCTGTTGTAGTGCCAACATATCCAGGCGAATGCAAACCGACTTTTAATTCATTTGGTTTATAACCCGCAGCTTTTCCTGTTTCACGATATAAATCAACTAAAGGTTTAAAACGATGTGTTTGTCCGCCAATAACAGCAACCATTAACGGAAGCCCAAGTGATCCAGCTCTTATAAAAGATTCGGGAGTACCGCCAACTCCAAGCCAAATAGGCAATTTCTCTTGTATTGCTCTCGGATAAACTGGTAAATTATTTATGGCAGGACGAAATTTTCCTTCCCAGTTTACAAACTCGTTGTCACGAATCTGCAAAAGCAAGTCTAGTTTTTCGCTGAAAAGCTTATCATAATCATTCAGATTAAATCCAAAAAGGGGATAAGCCTCAATAGAAGAACCGCGACCAACCACAATTTCGGCTCTTCCTTTCGAAATTAAATCTAAAGTCGCAAAACTTTGATAAACCCTAACAGGATCTGCAGCGCTTAAAACCGAAACAGCACTTGCCAGTCGGATATTTTTTGTTCTTGCAGCAGCTGCACTCAAAATAACAACCGTAGCAGAATCTAAAAACTCTTTTTTATGATGTTCTCCAATTCCGAAAACATCTAGACCAGCCTGATCTGCAAATTCAATTCGCTGCAGTAGCTGTTCCATAGCATCAACACTGCTCAGAGTATTGTTATCGCCATACATTGCCGAAGCAAAACTGTCTATTCCTATTTCCATATTTTTAAATTTCAATATTTAAATTCCAAATTCTACAATCTTAAATCTACAATCTACAATTTTTTTAATGTGAGAAACCAAAAGATATACTGATAATGATAATCAAGATTACAATTAATGTAATGCCAACGTATAAGTAATCTTTTTCCAATAAAAATGAAAATAACGAAAGCAATACACGTAAAACAGGTGTCATAAACAAGAAAATAATTCCTGTAAATATTAACGATTCTCCGTTTCCTTGAATTGCTCCGTTGTAAATTGCGGCGATTACTTCAAAAATATTTCGGTCGTTTTCTTTAAAAACAGAATAATCCTCAATCTGATTTCCGTTATGAATCAAATAAACAATTCCGCCAATGAAAGCTACCGATAACGAAATCCAAACTCCGTAACGAAGCAAGTTTCCTATAATTGTCTGAAAATCTTTTTCTCCAAATTTTTCTTCCTGTACCATATTAGATTTTTCCATTTAGTCCGTTATAAATCATATTGATTGCCAAAACAAAAATCAAGCAGGCAAAAAATATTCTCAATTTCTTCGGATTTGTTCGTACCAATATTTTGGCTCCAGCCATAGCTCCAAACAAAACTCCAATTACAACTGGCATACAGATTCCAGGTTCAATATATCCTTTCTGAATATAAATTACAGAACTTGCCATTGCCGTAACACCCATCATAAAATTACTGGTTGTGGTAGAAACTTTAAAAGGAACACGCATAATATTGTCCATTGCAATTACTTTAAAAGCACCAGAACCAATTCCGAGCAGTCCAGACATCATTCCGGCAACACCCATCATACTAAAACCGCCAATTACATTTTTGGTTCCGTATTTTACAACTTCACCGTCGTGAGTAGGATAAGTTCCGTCCAATTTTAGCTTTTTAGCCAGCGGACTAGATTCTAAAACAATATGTTCTTCTTTTTTTCGAAGCGAATTAATAGCAGAGAAAATCAGCGTTAAACCAAACAAAACGGCTATAAAAGAAGTTGGGGCAATAGTCGAAAGCAAGGCTCCGCAAACGGCTCCAATTGTAGTGGCGATTTCGAGAAAAATTCCCATTCGCATGTTGGTGATTCCTTCTTTTACATAAGCTGCAGCAGAACCCGAAGAAGTGGCGATAACAGAGACTAAAGCAGCTCCAATGGCATAATGAATATCGACACCGAGAATAATGGTGAGAAGCGGAATGATGATAATTCCTCCGCCCAAGCCTGATAATGAACCGATAAAACCAGCTAAAAAAGCTCCTAGAATCATTATAAGCGTAAAGGTAAGTATTGTCATTTAAGATATGTTTTTGTATTTGCTAATTTACGAATACAAATTTGTTAGAAACAGCTTTATGACCTTAAATATACCTTAAAAATTTTTTAGTATACAGTTTTCAGTCGCAGTCGCAGTGTTAAGTTTTTTAGTTTTCGGTCTCAGTTAGCTTTAGAGTCGAGAAGTTTTGTCAAAGTTTCAAACTTTTACAAAGACACCTGTTCTTACCGCAAAGACCGCAAACTGAGACTGTGACTGAGACTAAAAACTGCGACTGAAAACTAAAAAAAAGGTATATTTGAAATGATAATGATTACCAAAAAAAAGCAGTCTTGAAGAATAAAATCCTCACTTATTCCTTAACGCATCATAAGAGTTTGTTTTCTAATGCAGATCAGAAAGAGTATTTCTATATCCAGACAAGCGAGCATCCTTATATCAGCGAACCTTACCGTGCAGAAAGTTATGCAATTGAATTTCTGAGAAAAGGAAGCATAATCATGCAGACGGGACTCGAAAAAAAAGTCGTTCACGCACCAGCTCTTATTACTTTGGGACCATCAGTAATAAGAAGTTTTTCTAAAAATGATGACGAAATTTTAATTGATATTATATTTTTTAAGCCGCATTTTTTTCTCGAAAATCAGACAAATGTGTTTTTTCTTGCCCAATATGATTTCTTTGAAAATCATCATAGTCATTTGTCACAACTTGCCAAAACAGATGAAAATAAATTTGAACGCATTTTTAATTTAATTAAAGAAGCATCAGAAAACAGATCTAAGAATCAAGCTTCTATTTTGAGAAGTTATCTGTATATTTTAATTTTTGAAATTGACGCTATTCAGGAAGAAAAGAGCATTACAGAAACGCACAATTCTTTATTCGAACAGTTTAAAGAACTGCTATTTAAGGACTTTTTGAATTTTAGAACGGTACAGCATTATGCTGATAAACTAAATGTAAGCCGAAAATATTTGTCTGAAGTCATTAAAAAACACAGCGGTAAGACTGCGAGTGACTGGATTAGCGAAATGGTGATTCTGGAAGCCAAAGTTTTATTGCAGCATAAAAAAATGTCCATCAATCAGATAAGCGATTTACTCCATTTTACTGATCAATCTGTTTTTGGAAGATTCTTTAAAAACTACGAAGGAATTTCGCCTTTAGAATATCGGAAAAAACAAAACGATTAAAATAAGGTTTCCGACATTTTGCACAATTTTGAAGCCGTATCGCTCTTTTTTCAGACCTATAATCGGTACAACTTTGCTCTTTTATTAAAAAGGAAAAGAAATGAGTAAAATTGCAAAATTTGTTGTCATCATTAACGATAATGTCTCTTGGATGGAAGACAAAGCCGTTCAGTTTTATACCAATTTATTTAGGGAAAAAGATTTGGGAGAAAAATATGCAGAGCAGCATCTTTCTCAAAAAGAATTGTTTCGAATTCAGAATGATTTTTCGATCGAAATTCTAATGGCATATCTTGGTGAAGCACCACAATCTTATTTAAAATTGGATTCGTCGAGAATATTAAACGAAAATCTAGGAGCGTCAAAAGCAATTAATCTAAGTGAGATTATTTATTTTGATGAAGAAGATTTAAAAGCGCTTATTAAACGTTCAGAAGAAATTGCTTACCAGCGAAAACACGATCTAATCTGGGTGAAAACTTTTGCCGCAGATACTGCTTTAATTGACATATTACGATCATTAAATTACGAAGAATTTGATTTGGAAGAAAGTAGGGAAGATCAATTTCCAAAACGAATTTATTTCCGAAAAAAGATTTGAATTGATTTTTTTGGTTGATAGTTGATAGTTGATAGTTGATAGTTGATAGTTGATAGTTGATAGTTGATAGTTTTTGGTTGATAGTTTTTGGTTGATAGTGAAAAATTTTTAACCCATCAACTATCAACCAAAAACCATCAACCTAAAAAACTATATTCTATTGTCAACAGCGTAAGACGTTTTTCCAATATTAGCCAATAGTAAAGCTGCCGCACAACTTGTCCAAACAGAATAATCAAGAGGCGCTTTTACAGAAACGGAAACCGACATGGCAAAAGCAAAAAAGAACATTAAAATGGTAGTTCCTAAAGCGGCAAGTCTAGTTTTAAAACCAAATAATAGTAGAAGACTCAGTAAAACTTCAAAGAAAGTGGCAACTCCTGCCAGAATTTCTGCTGTGGCTTTGTTGGCAAAAGAATTTAGGGTTTGTGTGTAGATAACAAAGTTTTCCCAATTTCCCCAGGCGACTGCGTTAGATCCCGGTGCGCCCCAAACTCCAAATCGGTCTGCTACGGCCGAAAGCATTGTGATTCCTAAAACTATTCTTAAAATTAAACCTGCTTCTAATATTGTGATGTTTTTCATTCTATAATTAATTTTTGATTTGAAGATGTTCCAGGTTCTTCTTAACCAAAGTTTTGTTTCCAACTACTTTAAAACCAAGCTTTAAATACAGTTTTTTAGCACTCGGATTGTCCTCTTCAACCAGCAGACCTAAAACCTCTTTATTTTTATGAACGTATTTATCAATCAAAAATTGCAATAATTGAGAACCAATTCCTTTTCCCTGATATTTCGGATTCACGCCTAAAGAATCAATATAATATTCTCCAGCACGGGTTTCTAACTCTGGATCAAAGTCAGGATTGTAGTTTTTTCGAACGTATTCGATTATCGGTGCGCGCAATTCTTCGATGTCTGCACCGTTATAAATATTTACTGCACCAATGATTTCGTTATTCTCTTCTGCCACAAAACAGTTTTGATAAGAATACTGATTGTTATCACTTTCGACAAAATGCTGCAGAAAATCTTTCGCTACAGCGTAATCTTCCTTTGCAATAAATTTATAGATAATGTCTTCCATTGCTAATAATAATATAGGAGCAATATATTTTGAGTCTGATTTTTCGGCTTTTCTGATATTCATAGTGTAGTATTTTTAGCAAATTTAAGGCTTTAAAATTATTTTACGCTCCCGATAGCTATCGGGATTAAAAAGATATAAGCAGAATTGGCAGATTTTGAAAATGAAAAAAAACTATATCTCTATGCGCTTATTTTTTTCTCGCAGATTTTACAGATTGAGCAGATTTGAAATTAAAAAATCTGCTCAATCTGTAAAATCTGCGAGAGGATAAAAAGAATATTTCATGTGCGTTAAAAAAATTTGCCGAATATATACAAATATACACTCAATATATACCAATTAAGAGATTTCAACTCGTCTTATATTTGTAGTATAGTTTTAATTTAAATATTAAAAAGAAATGAAAGCAGTAGGATTTAAAACATCATTACCCATAGAAAACCCAGAAAGTTTTATCGAATTTGAAGCCGTAAAACCAATTCCAGGGCCACACGATTTATTAGTTAAAATTGATGCGATTTCAGTAAATCCAGTCGATTTTAAAATTCGCCAGAATAGCGCAAAAGATACGGTTCTTGAAACTCCAAAAATTATTGGCTGGGATGCTGTCGGAATTGTTCAGGCTGTCGGACAAGATGTTACTTTGTTTGAAGTTGGAGATCCTGTATATTATGCAGGAGATATTACCAAACAGGGGAGCAATGCCGAATATCAGATTATTGACGAAAGAATTGTGGGCCGAAAACCTAAATCGTTAAGCATCGAAGAAGCAGCTGTAATTCCGTTAACCGCTTTAACTGCTTGGGAAATTTTATTTGACAGAATCAGAATTACGGCAGATAAGGATAAAGGAAAATCGATTCTGATTATTGGCGGAGCAGGAGGAGTAGGCTCGATTGCCATTCAATTGGCTAAGAAAATAGCGGGTTTAACTGTTATTGCAACAGCGTCGCGTCCAGAAACAATTGCGTGGTGCAAACAGCAAGGAGCAGATTTTGTGGTAGATCATAAAGATTTAATTTCTTCTGTTCGAGATGCTGGTTTTGAGTATGTTGACTTTATTTTAGATTTTGTAGATACCAATGCTTATTGGGATACCATGGTCGAATTGATAAAACCTCAAGGACATATTGCCTCCATCACAGGTAGCAGCGATCCAGTTGCATTAACCAAATTAAAGAGCAAAAGCGTGTCTTTTTCTTGGGAATTGATGTACACCCGATCTATGTACCAAACTGAAGATATGGTAGAACAGCATAATATCTTAAATATCGTGGCAGATTTGTTGGATGATGGCATTTTGAAAACAACTTTAAATGCAACCTTAAATGGACTTTCAGCTGAAAATCTTAAGAAAGCGCACGAACTTTTGGAGTCTGGACGAACAATTGGAAAGATTGCTATCAAATTTTAAAGCTAAAATGAGCTTTGTGATAGCCTAAAAACGGTTATTTGGAATTGTTTTAAATAATATTGTTTTTAAATAGGAAATTTTTGTATTTTAGTCGGCTTACAAACCCAATTGATATAAATTTTTAACCTAAACAAAATTATTTATGATTTCAAAAAATACAGACCTTGGATTATTGCTATTGCGTTTAAGTACTGGTGGATTAATGCTCTTTCACGGTGTTTCTAAACTGATTCACGGAATTTCGTTCCTTGTAGAAAATATGGGCGCATTTGGCTATGCTGTTTACATTGGCGAAGTTTTAGCTCCAATTGCTATTTTATTAGGATTTAGAACTAGAATTGCTGCTGTTCTTTTGGCAATAACTTGTATCGTGGCAGTTGCAACAGCACATGCTCAGGAGATTTTCTCTATCAGCGATCATGGAGGTTATGCTTTAGAATTATTAGGGCTTTATTTGTTTGGTGCTCTAGCATTGTTCTTTACAGGAGCTGGTAAATATGCCGTTTCTAAAACCAATACATGGGATTAATTTTCTCAAAGTAAAAGGTTTCTATATAGAAAAGCTCTGAATTTTTGATTTAGAGCTTTTTTTATGGTTATTCTTTTAATTATGCTATTTTTGTGTTCATACTATCCCAATAATTATCAAAATAGCAATGAAGTTCTTATTCTCCTTTATCCTCTTTATTTTTTCTTTTGCAATTAATGCTCAATCTCTAAATGGTATTGTAAATGGTTCTGATGGAAAAGCATCATCAGAAGTTTTAATTCGAAATCTAAATTCTAAAACACACGCTCATAGTGATGCAAACGGAAAATTTACCTTAGAATCTGTGCAGGTAAATGATAGTTTGGTTATTACCAAAAAGGGATTCTCTACTCAAAAAATTAAACTTGCCTCATTAGATTTTCTTTCTATTCAATTGGAAGAAAAGCCATTTTTATTGGAAGAAGTTAAAATCAGTAATAATTTAAAATACCTGAACACGATTTCTAAAATCGATTTTGAAATTCAGCCTATTTCAAATTCTCAGGATTTATTGCGTAAGGTTCCAGGACTTTTCATAGGTCAGCATGCTGGTGGAGGAAAAGCAGAACAGATTTTTTTAAGAGGTTTTGACTGTGATCATGGAACCGATATCAATATTACCGTTGACGGAATGCCAGTAAATATGGTTTCGCACGCACATGGACAAGGTTATTCTGATTTGCATTTTGTAATTCCGGAAACGGTTGATAATATTGATTTTGATAAAGGTGCTTATTTTGCAGATAAAGGCGATTTTACCACTGCAGGATATGTTGGTTTTAATACCAAAAATGCATTGCAAAATAGCTCTATTTCTTTTGAGGGCGGACAGTTTGATACTTTCCGTACTGTTGCCATGTTTAATTTATTGAATAAAGAAAACCAGTCGGCTTATTTTGCGGGAGAATACATGATGACCGATGGATATTTTGATGCTCCTCAGAACTTTAATCGAATAAATTTGTTTGGAAAATACAATGCTAAAATGGAAAATGGGGATCGTTTGGCTATCTCAGTTTCGCATTTTAAAAGCCAATGGGATGCTAGCGGACAGATTCCAGATCGCGCTGTAAATGATGGAACCATTTCGCATTTCGGAGCAATCGATCCAAATGAAGGTGGAAATACCGATAGAACCAATTTCAATTTGCAGTATGATGCGAAAATTGACGAAAATACGCATATTAAAAGCAGTGCTTATTTAAGCAAATATGATTTTGAACTATATTCTAATTTTACTTTTTTCTTAAATGATCCTGTAAACGGAGATCAGATTAAACAGAAAGAAAATAGAACCATTGTTGGTTTTCAGTCAGAATACGATCAGAAATTAAACAATCAATGGCGTTTTAAATTGGGCGCTGGACTTCGAAATGATAATAATAAAGATGTAGAATTATCGCATACTTTAAACAGAAAAACAGTTTTAGAGTATTTGAGTTTAGGAACTGTAAATCAGACCAATTTATTTACGTATTCAAGTCTTGATTTTACATCTGGAAAATGGCTGGTAAACGGAGGTTTGCGTTTAGATTATTTCAAATTTGGTTACGAAGATCAATTGGCGGCAACCTACACGAATCAGACACAGACAAAAGCAATTGTGAGTCCGAAACTGAACTTTTTGTATACTCAAAATGATAAATTAAACTATTTCCTGAAATTAGGAAAAGGATTTCATAGCAATGATACGCGTGTAGTAGTGGCGCAAAAAGGGGAAAAAATTCTTCCAGAAACCTACGGAGCAGATTTAGGAATCAACTGGAAACCATTTCCCCGTATGATTATTAATTCGGCAATTTGGTATTTGTATTTGGCGCAGGAATTTGTTTATGTTGGAGACGAAGCGGTTGTTGAACCAAGCGGAAAAACAGAAAGAAAAGGTTTCGATTTTGGTTTCAGGTATCAATTGACCAATTGGTTGTTCTGGAATACCGATTACACGTATACGCACGCAAGAGCGATAGATGAGCCTAAAGGAAACGATTATCTGCCATTGGCGCCAAAAAATACTTTAATGAACGGAATTTCGGTTAAAGATTTAAAAGGTTTCTCAGGAAGTATAAGAACTCGTTTCTTAGGAGACAGACCAGCAAATGAAGACAATTCGGTTGTGGCAAAAGGGTATTGTATTACCGATTTCTCTGTAAATTATCAGATTAAGAAAGTTTCGATTGGCGTAAACATCGACAATATTTTCAATACCAAATGGAAAGAAACACAATTCTTAACTGAATCAAGATTGGCAAATGAAACCGATCCTGTAGAAGAAATTCATTTTACAGCAGGAACGCCGTTTAATGCACGTTTGATTTTGAAATATATGTGGTAGAAATTAGTCAATGTGTCAATTAGAAAATGTGCCAATTAGATAATGAGAGTAATTATCTAATTGGCACATTTTCTAATTATCAAATTCTATTATCGTCTAAAATGACATTTTCACCGAGCAGATCATGTGTTCTACCGATCACAATTTTAATTGATATACTCCCGATATACTTTTGATTCAAATTAAAACCTTAAAAATCAAAATTATGTCATTATTTACGCCTCTTCTTTGGATTTTGTTAATCGCTCCGCTTATTGTTATTGCGTATTTCAAATCGGAAAAACCAAACTTAAAGTATTTAGTATTTTTCATTTTATATTTCCTTGCCGATGTGTTTTTACAGGCTTCCGGGAAACAATTAATAGATCTTGATTTTCTAAACTTAAATTTCAATTGGGCAGGAAAAGTTCTGAGTTTAATTTTAGGTTTGGTTATTATCTTTTCGGTTTCAAAAGAAGAAAGAATCAAAATCGGATTTACTTCTAAAACCAATTCGCCAGCAAGCTTGAAATTTGGATTACTAGTTTTCTTTGGATTTACTTTGTTTGATATAATTTTTAAGCTCATTTTATTTCCAAAGGGAAATGCTTTTAATCTAGAAACCTTCCTTTTTCAAGCGACAATGCCTGGTTTAACGGAGGAAATCCTTTTTAGAGGAATCTCTTTATGGCTTTTAGACAAAGCTTTTGTGCCAAAATGGAACTATCGAGGCATTAGATTTGGCTGGGCGTTTGTTATTGTAACGGTTTTATTTGGAGTTTCTCACGGAGCGATTCTGGATCAAGATTTACATCTGAAATTTGATATTATTACAATGGTCTACTTAACATTAATTTCTTCTTTGAGTGTTGGTATTTTAAGACAGTTTTCAGGAAATCTTATTTATTCTATTCTAGGTCATAACACGATTAATTTGATCAATGCGGTTATTAGAATTTTATAAAACCTGCCAAATTAAAGTTATATTTGAAACTGCTTTACAAACCTATTACATGCCAAATACCACATCGACTTCGGGATATTTTTTAGATAAAATTGCTTCAATGAATTTTGATCGCTTTTTTACCAGAAGAAATCGAATTTTACTGCACGTTTTCATGTGGTTAGGTTTTTCCATTTTGCTTTTTTTGAGCTATGTAATTGGCTATAAATTAGTCTATTTTGATGCTGTTTTGCTAACAATAAGAATGGCATTAGTAAATATGATTGTATTTTATATGCTGTTTTATTTACTATTGCCAAAAATATTCTCAGGAAGCAAAACTCGAATTATAATACTGTTGCTATTGGTTTTTCCAGTTTCAATATTTGTCTGGATGGCGTCAACGTATTTTATTTCATTGATTTATTATGCTTTAGGTCTTGAAATTACTTTTGGAGAACTGAAAGGCGTCATTAAAATGAGTGCAAATCAAACTTTTCTGGAAGCGGTTTCTCCAAAAAGAATGCTTTCGCAAACCATAATTATTATTTCATTGCTTTCACCTTTTTGTTTTGCTAAAATATTGGTCGAAATCACGAAATTGTATAACACGAAATTCCAAATTGAAAGAGAAAAAACAGCTTTGGAAATTCAGAATATTCAAATTGAAAAAGACTTTCTAAAAGCGCAGTTAAATCCGCATTTTTTATTTAATACCTTGAATAATCTTTACGGACTAACGGTTAGAAAAGACCATCTGGCTCCAGAATTAATCTTGAATCTTTCTGATATTATGAGCTATACCCTCTATGAATCGAATACCGAAATTGTCCGTTTGGAAAAAGAATTGGATTTTATCAAAAATTATATCGCTTTAGAAAAAATGCGTTATGCCGATGATACCAATATTCACGTTACTATTGACGGACAAACTGCAGGACTTTTTGTTGCGCCACTTCTAACATTTACCTTCATAGAAAATGCTTTTAAATATGGTTTAAAAAGTAAAAATGCCTTTATAAAACTCGACATTAAGATTGAAAACAATACTTTTTGGTTCAGCTTAGAGAACGATTCGGAAGAAAGGGAAAATGATTCTGATTTTGGCGGAATAGGAGTAGAGAATGCCCGTAAACGTTTAGAATTGCTATATCCCGATCAATATAAATTAGAAATTGAAAGACTGCAAAATTCGTTTAAAGTCGATTTAAAAATAGTTTTAAGAAAATAATGGAAAAACTAAAATGCATTGTTGTTGACGACGAGCCAATTGCAAGAGATATTATCGAATCTTTTATTGCTGAAATTCCGTTTTTGGAACTAAAAGAGTCGTTTGCAGAAGCTTCTAAAGCTTTATTATTTCTACAGGAAAATGAAATTGATATTGTTTTCAGCGACATCGAAATGCCTAAATTTAATGGTTTAGAATTGGCGCAGTCGCTTACGAATGCGCCAGTTATTATTTTCATCACAGCACATCGCAATTTTGCTCTAGAAGGATTTGAAACCGGAGCAGCCGATTATCTCTTAAAACCCGTTCGTTTTGATCGTTTCCTGAAAGCGGTAAATCGTGCCAAAGAATATCTTTCGCTAAAGAAAACAACTTCGGTTCATCAAATCAATTCCGATCGAATTTTTATCAAATCGGAAGGAAAACTGATTAAGATTCTTTTGAGTGAAATTCTTTATGTAGAAGCCCAAGGTGATTATCTGAAATTCGTCATAAATGGCGGATCGTACACAACTTTAGGAACTTTAAAGTCAATGGAGGTAGTGCTGAAATTACCGATGTTCTTTCGTGTACAGCGTTCTTTTATTTTAAATTTGGAAGCTGTGAGAAGCCTCAACGGAAATGTGGTGGAATTGATTGATGGGAAAACTATTTCTGTTGCTTTGAATAAAAAAGAAGAATTGTATCAACTGTTAGGTATTAAATAATATGCCAATGAGTCAATTAGATAATTAGATAATGAGAGTAATTGACTAATTATCTAATTGACACAATATCTAATCATCTATTCGCATTGATATAATCTGTTGGCGACATATTAAAATGTTTTTGGAAATTTCGACCAAAGCTCGTTTGCGATTTGTAGCCTACCATTTCTGCGATTTCGTACATTTTGTAGTTTTCATTTAATAATAACTCCGCGGCTCTTTTTAATCGTACAATATTAATTAATTCGTTCGGACTCAGGTTTGTGATGTCTTTAATTTTTCGGTATAAAGTCGAACGGCTCATGTTCATGATTTCGGCAAGCGATTCTACACTCAAATCCTGATCGGTAATATTTTTAAGAATTTCGTCGTCGAGTTTTTTCAAGAACTTTTCGTCTGTTTTATTGTGAGCAATGCTTTTAATGTGCGAAAGGGGAGAACTCGCATAATAATTCATAATCTGTCTACGGTTTTCAATCAAGTTGTTTGCTTGAACTTTCAGATAATCCATAGAAAAAGGTTTTGCTACGTAAGCATCTGCACCAACTTCAAGTCCGTCGATTTGAGATTTTAGCGAATTTTTGGCAGTCAATAGAATCACAGGAATATGACTCGTTTCCAGATTGGTTTTAATCTTTTTACACATCGTAATTCCGTCCATAACGGGCATTGTGACATCTGAAATAACAAGTTGAATGTTTTCGTTATGAATGATTTTGAGTGCTTCTTCGCCATTTTCTGCTTTTAAAACAGTATAAGTTCCAGCCAATTCTGTGGTAATAAAGCTCAAAAGATCTTCGTTGTCTTCTACTACCAAGACCTGCGCTTTTTCGTTTTTAATTTCAACGACTTCTTTTGGCGTTTCATTTTCTGTCTGTTCTTTCTCTGCATCGGCATAAAGGATAAACTCTTCTTCCTGATGTAACGGAACAACCAATTCGAAGATATTGTAATTAGCATCTTCAATTAGTTCTAAACTTCCGTTATGCAATTGCGCCAAAGAATGTGCTAGCGAAAGTCCAATTCCAGTTCCTGAAGCCGTACTGCTATCATCAACCCTAAAAAATGGTTCGAAAATCTTATCTTTTAAATGAATCGGAATGATGTTTCCGTCATTTTTTACAATCAAATGCAGTTTCTTTTCATCTCTAAATAAAGAAATGGAAACCTTTTTGTTTGAATATTTAATAGCGTTGTTGATCAAATTGCTGAGAATCTTTTTAAAAGCTTCTTTATCGACAAAAGCATGAATGTCTTTTTCGCCCAATTCCAAGTCAAATTCCAATCCGCGTTCTTCAATTAATTGGCTGAATCTCAAATGAAAATTTCGAACCATCGAAGAAACATTCGCTTCGACGAAAGTCAATTTCAAACCTCCAATTTCCGATTTTCTAAAATCAAGCAATTCATTTACCAGTTTTAATAAGCGCGAAGTATTTTTTTTCATAATCGAAAGATGCTGAGGCACTTCTTCCGATTCGTATTTCATTCCTAAAAGCTTTTCTAGCGGACCTTTAATCAAAGTTAGAGGCGTTCTGATTTCGTGCGCTACATTGGTAAAAAAGTCAATTTTTGCCTGATAGATTTCTTTTTCTTTTTCGTCGTTTAGATGCTTTATTTTGCGGTTATTCTTAATCTGAGTCAGATTTTGAGAATAACGGATAATGTAATAAAATCCAGCACAGCACAATATAAAATACAAGATATAAGCATAAGTGCTGGCGTAAAACGGAGGCAGAATGGTAATTTTAAGTTTTATTTCTTTACTCCAAACCCCAAAACTATTCAATGATTTTACTTTAAAAACATAATCTCCTGGTGCCAGTTCGGTAAAGAAAACTTTGTTGTTTCTTCCTAAATAAACCCAATCATTATTGACGTTTTCGAGCTGAAACCAATATTCTGTCAATTCTGGCGCCGTATAATTTAAGGAAGCAAATTCCAGATTAAAGGTTGACTGATTGTTGTTGAGCTCCAATTCGTCCACAAACGAGATAGATTGCGAAATAGGAGAGTCGGGACTGTTAACCTCAATATCTTTATTGTTGATTTGTAGATTGGTAATGTAAATAAAAGGCGTGTATTTGTTTTTGCTAAAGTGCTTCGGATTAAAACTGATCATTCCGTTTAGGTTTCCAAAATACATATCGCCGTTTGCATCTTTAAAAGCCGAATTGTAATTGAACTGATCGCTCAGTAATCCGTTTGCGGTGGTAAAAATCTTGATGGTTTTATGATCTGGACCAAATTTCACTAAACCTTTAGAAGTTGTCAGCCAGAGATTTTTAGAATCGTCTTCCAAAATAGAATAGAAAACATTGCTCGGCATTCCGTTTTTGGTTGTGAATTTGGTAAAAGTATGATTCTGTCTGTTTACGAGATTCAATCCGTTTTCGGTGGCAATCCAAAGATTCTTAAAACTGTCTTCAAAAATGGCGTTGATAGTATTGTTGCTTATTCCATTCGGATTTTTATAATCATAGGTAAAAACCTCTTTTTTCTTAGTTTTCGGATTATAAAATAACAATCCGTCACGGTAACTTCCTGCCCAAAGATTGCCATCACTGTCTTCCTTCATATTGGTATAATGATACGTTTCTGGAAAGAACTTTAGTATTTCAAAATTATCGGCTTGTTCGTTGTAGCGGTAAAGTCCAGATGTTGTTACGACAATTAGCTCCTTGTTTTTCATTTCGTAGAAAGAAAAGATAAAATTGCTATGTAGTCCGCTTCGTCCATCATTTGCGCTGTAATGTTTTAAAACTGCACCAGAATTTCTATCCAAAACATCCAAACCATGCTCAAAAGTTCCCACCCAAATTTTGTCTTTTCGAGGCATTAGAGCATGAATATTATAATAGGAAACAGGATAAGATGTAAATTTTTGTGTTTTCGGATTAAAACGATTCACGCCAGCATCTTCGGTTCCGATCCATAAATCGCCATGATCGTCCTTATGAATTTCTCGAACTGCGCTTCCGCTAATGGAGTTTTGATTGTTCTGCGGAAAGTACTTTTTAAACTGTGTATATTGTTTTTGATGGTAATTGACACCGCCAAAATAAGTTCCAATCCAGATTCCGTTTTCTTTATCGATAGTAATAGAGTAGGCCGCATTGTCTGAAATCGCATACGGATCGTTGTAATTTTTCTTCAGATTTACAGCCGTTTTGGTTTTCAGATTATACACATAAACACACGATTCGCTCGCAATCCAAAGTTCGTCGTTTCCTTTTTTTCTGAATTGACGCACGAAAACCGGTTCTTTAATTCCAAATTTAAGTTCGCTTGTTGTTTTATCTTTTCTATTATATAGGAGTACACCGTGATCGAGTGTACCAATTACAATGTTTTCGCGATCAACAGCATAAATAACAGTGATTCTAAAATTGGCTTTATCAGCAGGTGGATTTAGAGTAATATTTTCGAAAGAAAGGTTTTCTTCAGAATAATGATAGATTTTATTTAAAGAAGAAGCCCAGATTTCACCTTTATAATCCTTTGTTATCGAAGTAGTAATAAAATATTTGTTCGGATTAAAAGTGGTCGTTTCTTTCTTTTTTGGTGCATACTTATACAATATGTTGCCCGAAACAAACCAAATGTTGTCTTTTTGATCGTGATTGATGTCATTGATACGATCATTTATGGCTTCGTTCAAAATCGTAAAGTTGTCCAGCTTTTTATCGTAATGATACAAACCTTTGTCCGTTCCAACCCAAATCGTGCCGTTGTGTTCATGCAGGGATTGTATATAATTGCTTCCTAAACTATGTATAGGGTCTCCATTGCTTCTGTAGGTTTTAAAACGATAGCCGTCAAAACGATTTAGACCATCTTTGGTTCCAAACCACATAAAACCATCATTATCTTGAATGGAGGTTAAAACGGTATTGTTGGAAAGTCCTTCTTCAACCTGAAAATGTTTAAAATAATAATCTTGCGCATTCGAAAAATTTATCGAAAAAAAGCTGAAACATAAAAAAAGAAAGAATTTACGCATAGGTCTATTTATAAGGCTTAAATCAATATTTCTGCATATCGTCTCAATATTCTACAAAATGTTGCATCTGAATGAAAACGGACTGTTTTTAATACAATTTGAATCATTTGAGAGAGATATTGACACAAATGAAGCATTTTATTTTGAATAAAAAGCGCCTAATTTGAATTTTCAAATAAACGATATTGATAAAATTTTAAGGTTAAAAATATACTATCAATAAAATAAAGTTTGAAAAATCTAACCATTAATAATTTTGAAACAAAATGAACAATTTATTACAAGTAAAGGATATTAGTTCTTTTTTTGCCCGTATTCCAGACGGATAAAAAAGAGCAATATTTCATTAAACCAAACCACAAAAAGAAATAAAACTATCTAAAATGCAAAAATCAATGAAAACAAAGTTCACTCACTTTTTAACGAAGAGATATTACCTCTTGGTTTTCTTTAGTTTATTACTGCAGTCCGCTTTTGCCCAGCAAATAAATGTTACAGGAAAAGTGACTACCGCAACTGGCGAATCGGTTCCTTTTGCGAATGTTTTAATAAAAGGATCCCAAAATGGTGCCGTTACAGACTTTGACGGGAGCTATAAAATTACCGCCAGTGGAAATCAGACACTAGTTTTTAGTTCGCAAGGCTACAAAACAATCGAAATTGCAATCAACAACAAAACTTCTTTAAATGTTACCATGGAAGAAGATGCCATGAAATTGGACGAGATAGTTGTTGTAGGTTATGGATCGCAACAGAAAAAAGACCTTACAGGAGCTGTTGCATTGGTTAAACCAGAAGAAATTCAGAAAAGACAAGTTACAACAGTTGCAGACGGACTTCAGGGCTTGGTTACGGGAGTTAAAGTTCGTGGTGGCGGACGCCCAGGACAAGAAGCCAATGTTGAAATTCGCGGACTTAAAAACCTTCAAAATACAAACCCATTATACGTAATTGATGGTTTGGTAACTTCTGCCAACAGAGACTTTAACCCAAATGATATCGAATCGATTCAGGTTTTAAAAGATGCTTCTGCAGCAGCAATCTATGGTTCTAGAGCGGCAAATGGTGTTATTATCATTACGACTAAAAAAGGTAAAAAAGGGCCGCTTCAGGTTGAAGTATCAGCAAAAAGCAGCTTTACGTCTATGCCTCGTTATGATTTAATGGGAACCGAAGAGTTTGCTAAATACAACAATATGGCGTATGACAATGCTGGACTTCCGAGACAAAACTTAAACATGGCTGTAAATACAGATTGGCAAGATGCTGTTTTTAAAACGGGAATGATGCAAGATTATAATGCTAGTTTTTCTGGAGGAGGCGAGAATTCTTCATTCTTTATGTCTGGAAATTATTTTGGAAATCAAGGTACTGTTATCGGAACTGATTTTGACAGAATTTCATTCCGTGTGAATTCAAGCGGTACAAAAGGAATTTTTAGCATTGGAGAAAATTTAGCCATTAGTAATTCTAAAACAGATGAAATGTCTGGAAATCCAATTATTGATGTATACAGAATGACACCTACAATTCCGCTTTATGACGCTTCTAACCCAGGTGGATACGGTTACGGAAAACAAGGAGTTGCCGATACTTTTGGAACAAACCCTTTGGCCTTGGCTGATTTTTCTAACACAACAAACGAAAACTTTAGAATTAGAGGTAACATTTGGTCCGAATTAAAATTTGTGCCTTGGTTGAAATACCGTTTCAATTTTGGTTATGAAACAAGTTTTGATTCTTATAAATACATGAGAAAAAAAGGAAGCTGGACTTTAAACCAGCCTCAAGATCCTTCTCAGACAGACCAAAACAAAGGAAGATCAGAAACTTTATTGTTCGAAAATACATTGACTTTCAAGAAAGAATTTGGAAAGCATGATATCACGGTTTTAGTCGGTCAGACGTATCAAAAAGACAATTACAATCAGATTTACGGAACGAAAAGAAATCTTCCGATGAATTCTGGAACTGGAGAATATTATGAAGTTTTAAACCAAGGAGATTCGCCAGTTGTTGGAGGTTTTATTAATGAAGCGGCTTTAACGTCGTATTTAGGAAGACTAGAATACAATTATGATAATCGTTATTTATTTAATGCCGTAATCAGACGTGACGGATCTTCAAGATTCAGCGATGGCAATAAATGGGGCAATTTCCCATCTATTTCTGCGGGATGGAGAATAAGCAACGAATCTTTCTTTAAATCAGAATTCATTAAAGATTTAAAATTAAGAGCAAGTTATGGAGAATTAGGATCTGGAAATATTGGAAATTACGAGTACAAAAGCTTCGTAAATAATTTTGGACAAATTGTATTAGGAAAAGACCAGACTTTATATCCTTCTGCAACTCAAGTAAAATTATCAAATTCTGAATTGCGTTGGGAAAAACTAAAACAAACCAACTTCGGATTGGATTTAGGAGTTTTAAATAATGATTTGCGTTTTACGGCAGATTATTTTATTGCTCGTACTGAAGATGTATTATTTGGTTTCCCAATTTTATTGACTACAGGAAACGACGGAGGAAACCCAATTTCTAACGCTGCAACTGTAGAAAATAAAGGTTTTGAATTGGAATTGGCTTATAGCAAAAAAATCAATGATTTCTCATTTAATGCTTCTGTCAACTTTACCAAAATAAACAACAAATTGGTTTCATTGGGTAACGGACAAAATGAAAACTACTCAGGAAATACCGTAACAAGAGCGGGTTTGCCAGTAGGAATGTGGTATGTATTGCAAACAGATGGATTATTCCAAAATCAGCAAGAAATTAATAATTACAAAAATGCTGACGGAAAAGTAATCATGCCAAATGCTGTTCCTGGAGATATTCGTTTTAAGGATAACAATGGAGACGGACAAATTACGAATGAAGATAAAACAATCGTTGGGAGTCCGTGGCCAGAATTTGAAATGGGTTTAAACGCTGGAGCTGAATATAAAGGCTTTGATTTTTCTATGAACTGGATTGCTTCTCATGGAGCTACTGTTTATGATGGATTTAGAAGTGTTGTAGATCGTTTTGATGACAATAGTAACTACAGAAGAGGCATTCAGCCTTGGACACCTGAAAATCCAAATACCGATTTTCCTAGAATTACAAAAGGTTCAACTTTAAATTCAAGAGGAGATACAGATCGTTTCTTAGAAAATGGTGATTTTATCAGATTGAAATATATCGGATTTGGATATAGCTTTCCGCAAAGTGTCTTAAAAGATTCAGGTATTTCGAGAGCAAGATTAACATTATCTGCACAGAATATTATTACGATTACTAAGTATAAAGGATTGGATCCTGAGTTTACCAACAGTAATATTTTTGAAAGAGGTGTAGATAATGGGGCATTCCCAAATCTTAGAACATATTCTTTGGGTGTAGAGTTTAGCTTTTAATTAAAAAAACAGCGTAATGAAAAAAATAATAATTATAACAGCAGCTTTTCTAGGTCTTGTTTTTACCGCTTGTGAAAACGAATTGGACTTGAATAGCCCAAATGATATTACAGTAGACCAATATTGGAAAACTGAAAGTGATGCACAAGCCGGTGTAAACTCTATTTATGCCATGTTTTATAAAGATGGTTTGTGGGCAAGATGGATTTATTTCCGTCTGGATTTAACTTCTGACGAAGGTTATAGCGTGAGTCCGTGGACAGAATTGGCAGATTGGACTAGATTCAATTATATCAATTATAATTTTTGGGAAGGAAATGCCGTAACGTGGAGAGATACTTACAAAGCTATTTTTAGATGTAATCAGGTTTTGGCTAATGTTCCGAATATCACTTTTCAGAACGAAGATGATAAAAAGAAAATTATCGCGCAGGCTAAATTCTTTAGAGCATTACACTACTATTATGCAGGTGTAATTTGGGAAGATGTGCCGTTGGTTTTAGATCCGTCTACGCCAGCAGATTTGCCAAAACAAGTAAAGGTAGACGAAATCTGGGCTCAAGTAGAAAAAGATTTGAATGAAGCTTTTGAAGATTTGCCAAGAGATTGGTCAGCTGACCAATTAGGAAGACCAGATAAAGGTGCCGCAAAGGCCTTTCTTGCCAAAGTATATATGCAACAGCACAAATGGAATGAAGCAAAAGGAGCTCTTGAATTTTTAATTTCTGGAGCAGGAGCGAAGTACAGTTTGGTATCTAACTACAGAGATAATTTTACGGATACAAATGAAAATAATGCCGAATCTGTTTTTGAAATTCAGTTTGGAGACCAAAGAAAAGGAGGAACTGATGAAGCGCAAAATGCTGCAGTTTCTAGTAACCGTTCTCAGTTTTTTGCGCCAAGAGGAATTGGATGGTCTGACGGACAAGCGCGTATTTGGTTAGTGGATGCTTTTAAACAGGAAAACAATAAAGACGGAAAATTGGATGAAAGGTTAAGATGGACTTTATTCTACCCTCAGTTATTAGCTGATTTCGGAGACAAAACATACGGAAGAAACTGGGAATGGAACAATAACGAAGCTTGGTTTAGAAAAGGAAGCCGCGATTATTACAGAAACAACGAAGATTACTACAACCAAGTAAACTACAGATTGGTTCGTTATGCTGATATTTTATTGCGCTACGCGGAAGTTTTAAACGAATTAGGAAATACTGCTCAAGCGTATCAGTATGTTGATTTAGTAAGAACTCGTGCAAATATGAATGCATTGGCAACAGCACATCCAGAAATTGGAAACGATCACGACAAATTCCTAGAACGTTTGAAAATGGAAAGAGTTTTGGAATTGTGTGGCGAAAGCGTTCGTTGGGAAGATCTAAAACGTTGGGGAGATTTAAATTCTCAAGCTTCTGTTGATAAAATTGCGCTTCGTGATCCAGATTTTAAAAACTTTACAGTTGGAAAAAATCACAGAATGCCAATTCCGCAAAGCGATGTAGATAATAATCCAAATCTAGAGCAGAACTCTGGATATTAAAACTGATTTTTTGAGGGGATCAGATGTAAAAGTCTGGTTCCCTTATCATAAAGAACGATTGTTCAAAAAAATAAAATTGAAATGAAGAAAGTAAAATTGTGTCTGACATTTATGTTAGCAGGACTCGTATTGCTTAGCTGCAACAATAAAAAAAATAATCCTGAAGAAAAGAAAAGCGAAGTCGCCTCAATAGAAAAAAGAGAAATCTGGACAAAAGATCAGGCCAATAAATGGTACGCAGAACAGCCTTGGTTAGTTGGGGCAAATTATTCTCCTAGCACAGCTATAAATCAGTTAGAGATGTGGCAGGAAGATACTTTTGATCCAAAACGAATTGATCAGGAATTGGGCTGGGCCGAAGGTCTTGGTATGAATGTAATGCGCGTGTATCTGCACGATTTATTGCATCAGCAAGATGCAGAAGGACTTTACAAACGCATGGATCAGTTTTTAGAAATTGCTGATAAACACCACATAAAAACCCTTTTTGTTTTGTTTGATTCTTGTTGGGATCCGTTTCCAGCTTTAGGAAAACAGCGTGCTCCAAAACCGCATACGCATAATTCAGGTTGGGTGCAGGCTCCGGGACAAAAGGCGCTTCAGGATAAAACACAATATCCGCGTTTAGAGAAATATGTAAAAGAAACGGTTTCTCATTTTAAAGATGACAAACGTATTTTAGGTTGGGATGTTTGGAACGAACCAGATAACATGACAGGACCATCTTACGAAAAAGTAGAAATTAAAAATAAAGTCGATTTGATTTTACCGCTTTTAAAAGATGTTTTTGTGTGGGCAAGAGAGAGCAATCCTTCTCAGCCACTGACTTCTGGAGTTTGGGTAGGAGATTGGAGCGACGAAGCGAAAATGAAACCAATGCATAAAATGCAGATCGAGCAGTCTGATATTGTTTCTTTCCACAATTACAACACGCCTCAGGATTTCGAAAAAGTAATCAAGCAATTACAGCGTTACGGAAAACCATTAATCTGTACAGAATATATGGCAAGACCAAACGGAAGCACTTTTGAAGGATTTCTTCCAATAGCTAGAAAATACAACATAGGAATGATCAATTGGGGATTTGTAGACGGAAAAACACAAACGAAATACGCTTGGGACAGTTGGACAAAAACATACACAGCAGAACCAAAATTATGGTTTCACGATGTATTACACACAGACGGAACACCATATATTAAAGCCGAAACCGATTTGATTAAGAAAATGACATCTGAAGCTAATAAGAAGAATTAGATAATTAGATAATGTGTCAATTTGGTAATTAGATAATTCTTGAAATGTGTTAATTGACTAATTTTCTAATTGACACATTATCTCATTTTCTAATTATCACATTAAAAAATAGCTTATGAAAACAACAAAGAACTTATTTTTTCTAATGATGATTCTGGTTGGATTTTCCGCGAAAGCGCAACAGCCAGATCCTCCTGGACAGGTAAAAGGAAGCGAAAAACCAAAAAACGAAGCCTATCTTTTTGCGCACATGACGCATAACGATTACGGCAGATTGTACTATTCTGTTAGTTTGGACGGACTTCATTGGGAAAATCTAAATAACGGAAAACGCGTTTTTGAAGATTATAAGGGACATCCCGATATCTGCAAAGGCCCAGACGGGAAATATTACATTGCAGGAAATACAGGAGACGATGCTAAAAGCATTAATATCTGGGTTTCGGATGATTTAATCACTTGGAAAAAACATTCTGATTATACTCCAGATTTAAAAAGCACGCCAGATTATTCTAACGCTTTACAGCGAATTGGTGCTCCGAAATTATATTATGACGAACCTTCTCAAAAGTTCATCATGACTTGGCACACGCCACATTTGGAAGGAACTAAAGAAGATGGAGAACGTTATTGGGCAAGTCAGCGTACATTGTATGTTTTGTCTAAAGATTTAAAAACTTTCGAAGGAACACCAAAACGTTTATTCGATTGGGATATGGGAACAATTGATGTTTTTATTCGTAAAGTTGGCGATTCTTACTACGCCGTGATTAAAGACGAGACGTATCCAACTTTGTATTGGACAACCGGAAAAACGATCCGAATTGCCAAATCAAAAAATCTTTTAGGACCTTATTCTTTGCCCCAGCAATCTATCAGTCCAAACTTTAGAGAAGCGCCAATGTTAATTCCTTCTCCAGATGACAAAATATGGTACATGTATTACGAACAATATCCAGGTGTTTCCTACGGATTATCGATTGCAGATAACCTTAACGGACCTTGG
The DNA here is from genome assembly GCF_013388355.1 of Flavobacterium sp. LPB0248. Taxonomy (GTDB): domain Bacteria; phylum Bacteroidota; class Bacteroidia; order Flavobacteriales; family Flavobacteriaceae; genus Flavobacterium. The sequence continues at coordinate 436,327 of NZ_CP058246.1, read as the reverse complement.
TTTCAAGCCTCAGGCTACACTTTTTTCTCAGATTGGGACAAATACAGTCTCCCAGAAAAAGTACGCCACGGCTGCATGATTACAATCTCTAAAAAAGAATACGACAGTTTGGTGAAGAAATTCGGAATTGTGAAAGATGTTAGAAGTAAAAAGTAAAAAGTAAAAAGTAAAAAGTAAAAAGTTGAGAAGTAAAAACTCAGTCCAACATTTTACATTTTCACATCTCACATTTCACCAATTAAAAAAATGGTTAGTTAAGTTAGTTTAGTTCAGTAATTATCGGGCTTATGTGGAGATGAGCCCGGTAATTCATTTTGATTTAGAAGAAAATCATGGCATTCATTAAATGCCTAAAAATATAAAACATGAAAAGAAAAAGTATCCTTTTTTTAGCCTTGTTATCCATGTTTGCTGCTAATGCGCAATGGAAACCACAAGGTGATAAAATCAAGACCAAATGGGCAGAGCAGGTTGATCCGAAGAAAACTTTACCCGAATATCCCCGTCCGATTATGGAGCGCGGCCAATGGAAAAATTTGAATGGTTTGTGGAATTATAGCATTCAAGAGTTTGGAAAAGCCGCGCCTTCAAAATATGACGGGCAGATTCTGGTTCCGTTTGCAGCCGAATCGAGTTTGTCTGGCGTGATGAAAGAAGTTGGTGCTAAAAATGAACTTTGGTACGAAACTCAATTTTCGATTGAATCGGGCTGGAACGGAAAAAATATCCTTTTGCATTTCGGAGCTGTCGATTGGAAAACAGAAGTTTTTGTGAATGATGTAAAAGTGGGTTCGCATACGGGAGGTTATACGCCGTTTTCGTTTGACATTACGCCATTCATCCAAAAAGGGAAAAATCAAAAGCTAGTTGTAAAAGTTTGGGATCCTTCCAACGATGGGCCTCAACCAAGAGGAAAACAAGTTAAGAATCCAGAAGGAATTTGGTACACGCCTGTTACTGGAATCTGGCAAACGGTTTGGATTGAGCCTGTAAATGCTAAAAACATTGCAGCATTAAAAACAACGCCAAATATTGATCAAAATACGATTAGTATAAAAGCTGAGGCAAATGGAGCAGAAAAAGGCGATTTAGTTGAAATTTTTGTTTTCGATAACGGAAAAGAGATTGCTAAAGAAAAAGCGGTTGTGGGCGAAAGTAATGATATTGTTTTGAATAATCCGAAATTGTGGTCGCCTGAAAGTCCGTTTTTGTATCAGACTAAAATTCGCTTAATCAGCAAAAACAAAGTGGTTGATGAGGTGAAAGGTTATTTTGCAATGCGAAAAATCTCGTCTAAACGCGATGAAAACGGAATCGTGAGAATGCAGTTAAATAACAAAGATTATTTTCAATTCGGACCTCTTGATCAAGGCTGGTGGCCAGACGGATTGTATACAGCGCCAACTGATGAAGCTTTGAAATATGATATTATTAAAACCAAAGAACTAGGTTTTAATATGATTCGTAAACACGTAAAAGTTGAGCCGGAGCGCTGGTATACGCATTGCGATCAGTTAGGGATTTTGGTTTGGCAAGATATGCCAAGCGGAGATGATCAGCCAGTTTGGCAAAATAGAAAGTATTTTGAAGGAACAGAATTACAGCGTTCAGCAAAATCGGAAGAAATTTACAGAAAAGAGTGGCGCGAAATTATGGATCATCTGTATTCTTATCCAAGTATTGTGGTTTGGGTTCCGTTTAACGAAGCTTGGGGACAATTTAAAACTGTTGAAATTACAGAATGGACAAAAAATCATGATGCAACGCGTCTGATTAATTCTGCAAGTGGAGGAAATCACTTTCAAACGGGAGATATTTTAGATTTACACAATTATCCTGGTCCAGATATGTATTTGTACGATGCCAGAAGAGTTACGGTCTTGGGAGAGTATGGCGGAATCGGTCTTCCGTTAGAAGGACATCTTTGGAGAGCAAATGACAACTGGGGTTACATCAAATTTAAAAATGAGGCAGAAGTTACCGCCGAATACAAAAAGTACGCGGAAACGCTTCGAAAATACGTTAAAACGGGATTCTCGGCTGCAGTCTATAATCAAACAACCGATGTTGAAGGCGAAGTAAACGGTTTTATGACCTACGATAGAAAAGTGGATAAAATGGATTTTAAAGCTGTGAACAAAATTAACACGGAGGTTATCAATGCTTTGAATTAGAATTACATTTATTTCTCCCGCAGATTTGGCAGATTACGCTGATAAAAAAATCTGTAAAATCTGCGTGAGAAAATTCAAAGACTAACAAAAAACTAAAAATGAAAAAATATCTAATCCTTTTCCTGTTCACAACGATAAGTTTCGCACAGCAAAAAACATTCACTAATCCAATCCTTCCATCGGGAGCAGATCCTTACAGCACGTATTACAAAGGCTATTATTACTATACGAACACACTTGGAAACAAATTGGTTTTGTGGAAAACAAAAGATCTTTCGGATATTAAAAATGCAGAAAGCAAAGTGATTTGGATACCGCCGAAAAACACCGATTATTCGGCAGAAATCTGGGCGCCTGAGTTTCATATTATCAACGGAAAATGGTATTGCTATTTTGCGGCAGATAATGGCGATAACAACAATCACAGGATGTATGTTTTAGAAAATAAATCTTCAGATCCGTTTAAAGGGAAATTTGAGTTTAAAGGCAAAATCGCTGCAAAAACCGATAAATGGGCAATTGACGGAAATGTTTTTGAATATAAAAAACAGCTGTACATGATTTGGGCAGGCTGGGAAGGAGACAAAAACGGTCAGCAGAATATTTACATTGCCAAAATGAAAAATCCGTTAGAGATTGATGGCGATCGCGTTATGATTTCTGCACCAACAAACGATTGGGAAACGCACGGAGCTTTGCATGATGAGGTGAATCCGCCACAGGTAAATGTGAACGAAGGGCCACAGTTTTTAGAAAGAAACGGAAAAATCTTTATTGTGTTTTCTGCAAGCGGCTGTTGGACCGATTTCTATGCTTTAGGATTGTTAACCTTTACGGGCACAGATAATTTGCTAGATGCAAATGCTTGGAAGAAATCTCCTGAGCCTATTTTCAAACAATCAGAAAAAAACAAAGTTTACGCGCCGGGACATAATTCATTCTTTAAATCTCCTGACGGAAAGGAAGACTGGATTTTGTATCATGCCAATTCAAACCCAGGAGAGGGATGCGGTAACAAAAGATCGCCAAGAATGCAAAAAATAGAATGGGACGCCAACGGTTTTCCAGTTTTGGGCGAACCAGTTAGTGAAGGAATGCCATTGGCTATTCCGTCAAATTAAAATCATTTCAAAAAAGATAAAAATGAAAAATATTCAAATTGCTGCAGTTTTGTTGCTTGTACTTTTCCAATTTAACTGTAAAGACAATAAAAAAGAAAATACAGCTTCAAAAGAAAACTTAGAAACCAAATCAGATTCTATAAAAACGGTTTTAGAGACTAAAAACTTCGATACGATAATCGATGGTAAAAAAGTCAGTTTGTATTGGATCGAAAATAAAGATATAAAAGCTGCTTTTACCAACTATGGCGGGCGATTAGTAGGTTTATGGGTTAAGGATAAAAACGGAAAACCAACCGATGTCGTAGTCGGAATGAATAGCGTAAAAGGCTTTAAGAATTCAACTGAACCTTATTTTGGTGCTACAATCGGAAGAGTTGGCAACAGAGTTGCATTAGGCAAATTTACGCTCGAAGGAAAACACTATCAGATTCCGCTTAATAACGGGAAAAATGCGTTACACGGTGGTGTAAAAGGGTTTCAAGACGTTGTTTGGAATGCTGAAAAGACAAATGAGAATACGCTGGTTTTTACGTATGCTTCGCCAGATGGAGAACAAGGTTTTCCTGGAAATTTAAACGTAAAAGTAACTTATTCTATTACAGATGATCATACGGTAAAAATGGAATATGAAGCTACAACGGATAAAACTACGATTGTCAATTTAACCAATCACGCCTTTTTCAATTTGAATGGAGAAGGAAGCGGAACAATTTTAAATCATGAATTACAGATTTACGGAGATAAATTTACACCAGTTGATGAAGGTTTGATTCCGACTGGAGAATTGAAATCGGTAAAAAATACACCTTTCGATTTTACATCAAAACATAAAATTGGCGAAAGAATAGAAACCAAAGACGAACAGCTGAAATTCGGAAAAGGTTATGACCATAATTATGTGCTTAATGGGGCTAAAAAAGACGGATTTATGCATGCGGCAACGATTAAAGGTGATGTTTCAGGTATTACTTTAGATATTTATACAGAAGAGCTTGGACTACAATTTTATAGCGGAAACTTCATGCAAAGCAAAAATACCTTTAAATCAGGCGCTAAAGATGATTTTAGGACTGCTTTCGCCTTAGAAACACAGCACTTTCCAGATGCGCCAAATCAGCCAAAATTCCCTCAAATAACTTTAAAGGCAGGAGAGAAGTATCATACGGTTTCTTTATATCAATTTTCGGCAAAATAGTAATGAGTTTTGAGCTGGAAATTAGGAGTTGAAAAGCGTTATGCGAAAGACTTTTTTGTGAAAAATAAAAAGGAGTTTTTTGAAGCGAAATAACGGATTTTTATCAAAATTAGCTTCATAGAGGTTTTCTATAGTGTTGTTTTAACTAATTGATTTTTAGTTTTTAAATTGATTTAATTAAATAAAAAGTTTAACAATGAAAATAAAAAAGTATTTTACGCTTTTAAGTCTGTTTTGTGCCTTTATTTGTTGTTCTCAAGATAAAGAAACGGTTAAAAAAACGACTTCAAAAGAGCAACCAATCTTGTTGGCAGATCCAACCATTTTTTACGAAAATGGAGTTTATTATTTATATGGAACGACGACAGGAGATTTTCCTAATGGAGAAGGTTTTCAAGTATACACTTCTTCCGATTTGAAAAAATGGAAAGGTCCTGTTGGAGCGCAAAATGGATTGGCATTAAAAAAGGGAGACGCTTATGGAACGAAAGGTTTTTGGGCACCGCAAGTTTTTAAAAACAACAATAAGTTTTATATGATTTATACTGCCGATGAGAATATTGCCATTGCAAGCAGCGATAGTCCGCTTGGGCCATTTAAAAACGATTCTAAGGCTTCAATGTTTAATTCGGGCAAACAGATTGATCCTTTCTTTTTTGTTGATCAGGACGGCAAAAAATACCTTTATCAGGTGCGTTTGACTAATGGAAACCGAATTTTTGTAGCTGAATTGAATGATGATTTCTCTGGAATAAAAGAAGAAACGCTTAAAGAATGTATCTCTGGTGTTCTTCCGTGGGAAAACAGCCAGAATGTTTCATGGCCGGTTACAGAAGGTCCGACAGTTTTAAAGCACAATAACCTGTATTATATGATTTATTCTGCAAACGATTTTAGAAATCCCGATTACGCAGTGGGTTATGCGACAGCTACAAGTCCAATGGGGCCTTGGGAAAAAGCAGCTGAAAGTCCGATAATCAGCAGAAAAGATGTTGGTGTAAATGGAGTAGGTCACGGTGATGTTTTCTATGATAAAAACGGAAAAATGAAGTATGTGCTGCATACGCATTTTAGCAATAGCGGTGTTTCTCCAAGAAAAGCGGCAATAATCGATATTGATTTTGAAGGAAATAAAATCAAAGCAGATGCGAAAAGTTTTGTTTTGCTAACAGAATAAAACTTGTGATTTTAGAGTTGATAACGTGGGCTGACTTGTTTTTAAGTCAGCCTTTTTTTAACATTTTAACCTGCTTTTAACACAGATGCCATTTTAATATTGTCTATTTCAGTTCAGATTCGTACATTGTTAAAAATTACAGACATGACTAAAAAAATAGAAGATTTAATTCCGCATCGTGCTCCCTTTCTCTTTGTAGATGAAATTATTTCTTATACAACAGACACAATCATTGGTTTAAAGACATTTACAGATAAAGATGCCTGGCTTCAGGGCAGTTTTCCCGATTTTAATTTTGTTCCGGGAACTATTTTGATCGAAGCTATGGCGCAATGTGGTGGTGCAGGAATAAAGCTTTTAGGAATCGCAGATGGCGTTTTTGGCTTAGTAAGCTTAGATAAAGTGGAATTTTTTGGCGGTGTTGAATTCAATAAACTCGTTAAATTTGTTGTAAAAAACATTCGTACAAGCGAAAAAATCATAAAACAATCTGGTGAAGCTTTTGATGAAGATAAATTGATTATGAAAGGCGAATGGATGTGTGTGAAGCTTCAGTAATGTGGTATAGAAGAGAGAAGTAAGAAGAGAGATGAAAGAAGCAAGATTATAGAAGTAAGACTATAGAAGTAAGAAGCTAGATATAGAATATCTAGTGGATGTATCGAAAAGAGGTTTTTTAAAGCTTCGGAGAAGCGAAATATTTATAGCTTGGGATAAAATTTTAAAGTAAAAAGCTCCGGAGGAGCGACATATTTCTTAGCTAGATATGTCGCTCCTCCGGAGCTTTTTCTATTTTTCTTACCGTAATTCTATAAATATTTCACCCCGCTGGGGTGTTGCAAATATTTTTTTTACATTTTTGTTATGATGAATTCGCTTCGGCGATTGACTTGATGTTGCGCTTCTGTACACGGAACGCCGTTAGAACAATTATTGATTAGCTGAGTTTCTCCGTAGCCTATTGCGCTTTCGATTCTTTCGGGAGCAACTCCTTGAGAAATGAGATAGTCTCTTGTGGCTTTTGCTCTTCTGTCCGACAATTCTAAATTGTATTGATCATTGGCACGAGAGTCGGTGTGCGATTCAATTTTTATAACAATTGAGTTATACTGATGCATTAAGAGAACTATTTTATTTAATTCTATTTCAGCATCATAGCGAATATCTGATTTGTTTAAATCAAAGAAAATAATTCCGATTTTTATTTTCAGGACCCCGTTTTCCCTAGCAATTAAAGCAGGATCCAAACCTACAAGAGCTTCTGTTTTTCCAGAGCTGTTTGCGGTAACAATTGCCTTGTTATTGGCGTTATAATTGTCTTTTGTAACCTCAATTGTGTAAGGAGTATTACAATTTACATTGTTATTAAAATCATATTTTCCGTCGAGCTGAGAAACGGTTTCTGCCACTTTTATCCCGTTTGCGTTTTTCAGTGTTACCATAGCACCTGCAATTCTGTTGTTTGAAATAGCATCGAAAACATAACCGCTTATGGCTTGGTTGCACGATCTTTCAAAAGAGTAAATATCATCATCGCCTTTTCCTGTTTTTCTATTTGAGCACACAAAACCCTTGTTAGTTGCTTCGTTAACGATATATCCAAAATCATCTCTATTGCTGTTTAAAGGCGCTCCGAGATTGGCTGGTGTGTCAAAAGCACCATTATTTATTCGGCTTTCAAATACGTCTAAACCTCCTAATCCTAAAAATCCGTCAGAAGAAAAATACAATGCTTGATCGGTAATGTATGGGAACATTTCACGTCCCGTCGTATTTATTTTTTCGCCTAAATTTTTGGGTTCCGAGAATTGATTATTGCCCAAAATATCCACTACAAAAATATCGGTAGAACCAATTGTTCCTGGCATATCTGAAACGAAATAAAGCTTTTTACCATCTTTGCTTACTGAAGGATGTCCAACTGAGTAATTGTCGCTGTTAAAAGGCAATTCTTTAATGTCAGTCCATTGTGTGGTGCCATTTTGGTTTTCTACAGCCGTTGCGGAGTAGATTTTTAGGTTATTAATGCCTTTGCTGTCACGTTTCAGCTTACCGTTATAGTTGTTTCGGGTAAAGTAAATTGTTTTTTCGTCTGGAGAAAAGGCAATGCAGGCTTCATGATATTTGGTGGTGATGTCTTTTCCGAAACGTTCTTTGAAAGTGACACTAGATTGCGTTTCGCTTATTTTTCCCAGTTGCATATTCAGATAAGGCTGATCGTTCCAGCCGTATTTATCTGTTTTCCAATACGAAGAGTCAGCAGTAGTGGAATACACTAAATCGCCTTTGTAATACATTGGTCCAAAATCGGAATTAGCAGTATTTATGTCTAAATTCTCCAGTATAAAAGAAGGTTTTATATTTTCGATATCTTCTAGAGTGACATTTTTAAGCGAAAAGTTCTTCGCTCTGGCATCGGTCGATTTTTGTTTTTCGGCGAAGCTTTTCATCCATTTTTTTGCCAGTTCGTAATTCTGAATTCCTTGCAGTGATTGTGCATAACGGAATAGATATTCGGCGGAAACTTCATTAGGATATTCATTAATCAGTTTTCCGTACCATTTTGAAGCACTGGACATTTTTGTATTGAAATAATAAGCGTCTCCAAGTCGCTGAAGTGTTTCTTTGGAAGCATCTCCATTGTTGATGGAAAGTTCATACGATTTTGCGGCTTCAACATAATACATCTTATCAAAAAGAGCATCGGCAGTTTTGTTTTTGGTTTGCGAATGAATCAGCTGTAAAACCAATAATGCGAGTATAGTAATTGTTCTTTTCATAGACTATCCGTATTAAAAGAATCTTGGTGATTTTAGTCCTTTTTTGCGTGAAACCAGTTCAAAACGAAGCATAATTTCGTGCGTACCGCTGTTGTAATTCTGCAAAGCGGTTGTAGTATAATCGTAAGCATAACCTGCCATAATCATTGGTGTGATTTGTATTCCAACAAGACCGCTCACAGAATCTGATGTACGATAGGAAACACCGAGTGTAAGAGCATTGTTGAACATAAAATTGGCAGATATATCGGCAATCATTGGAGCGCCAGCCACATATTTTAAGAAAAGAGCAGGTTTGAATTTGGTATGTGCCGAAAGGTCAAAAACATAACCTCCAATAAGATAAACGTGTATTCTCTGATTGACCAAATCTTCGCTGATATCATCGTAAGTATAACGTTCGCGGGTCATAAAATTCGGAATGGAAAGTCCGATATAATCTCTCTCTCCATGCCAATACAATCCAGCACCGATAACAGGAAGGAATTTGTTGGTAATGTTTTCACGAAATTGTACATCGGGATCTTTATAACTTCCTTTAGACCAGTCGATATTGATGACACGTCCGCCTCCTTTTACTCCAAAAGAAAGTTTATGATTTTCTCCAGATTTAATGGTATAAGAGAAATTGGCATCTAGATATTGCTCATCTGTTGGTCCGATTTCTTCGTTTACGATTGAAATTCCAAGACCTACATTTTTTCCGACTGGTGTATCCAAAGAAAAACTTTGGGTGTCTGGAGCACCTTGAATACCAACCCACTGCGTTCTGTAGATTCCTGTTATAGCTAAATGCCCCAACGAACCGGCATAAGCAGAGTTTACGGTGAGTGTGTTGTACATATACTGCGTGTATTGTGGGTCTTGCTGCGCAAAGGCTCCATATACCGAGAATAGAGTTATTATCGCGAAAACCTTTTTTATATTTTTAATCATAGCCAATTTTATTTTGGTTAATCCTATTCTTAAATTTTCTTTTTCTGGATGGTTTTATTTTAGGTAAACCCATCCAGAGGTTTTTTTAGATCCGTCTCCTAAATCAAGGATATAGAAATAGGTGCCTTCAGGAAGCGTTTTGGCAGAACCATCTGCTTTTCCGTCCCAAGTATTTTTATATCCTTTTTGGTAGTAAACCAAATTACCCCAGCGGTTAAAGATTTCGAGCTGATTATTTGGATATCTTTCAATACAATCAATGTAGAAGAAATCGTTTTGGCCGTCGTCATTTGGTGAAAACTCATTGTAGATTTTCAGACAGTTTGGCGAAACGGTAGCGCTATCCTGATTGTTTGCTGAATTGGTGTCTATCTGATCTAGTTTAACCAAATGAGCATTATTCAAATAATCATTAAAATCAACCACTTTAACAGTTAGTGTTAATGTTTGAGGAGTTCCTTTATTAATTGTTGGAATGCTCCAGATGCCTGTTTTCGAATCGTAAGTTCCAGAAGTTACCGCTGAGTTTACTAATAAATATCCTTTAGGCAATGCATCTTGAACCTCTACATTTGTTGCAGTTAAATTGCCTAAATTTTCTGCTGTTATGGTAAAGACTACTTGGCTATCCATCGGAACATCTGTTTTATCGACTTCTTTATTGATGGCTACGTCGGTAGAAGGAATGTTGATAGATTCAGAATCTTCATCATCTTCGCTTTGGTCTCCGTTATCATTATTTGGTGTCGAATCTGGATCAAATTGATTGCTGGCAGTTACTTGAGCGATATTAACATAATCAACGCTTTCAAGTCCCAACGGATTCGCTACAGTTGCTTCATAGGTTAACGTAATACCTCCCACAGGAACAGTTAGGTCAACCCATTTGATCGCATTCTTACTGAAAATACCTCCATTATTGATATTCGATATATTCTTGAATCCAAGCGGTATCAAGTCTTCAACAGCAACTCCGGTAGCGGTGCTCGGACCTTCATTGTTAAGCTGCAGGGTGAATGTAACTACCTCGTTTACATTTGCGTTTTTGTTGCTGGCTGTTTTCTCCAGACTTAAATCGGCAACTGCAACTTTGATTTGCAAACTATCATAATCGTCTTCTGTTGTCACTCCATTGTTTGGAGTAGAATCAGGATCAGGAAGATTGCTGGCAATAACCTCGGTTATATTGGTATATTCGCCTGCTATACCTTTCGGCTTATTTACTGTTGTATAAATATCTAGTGACTGATCGGTTCCAGTTGGAATGTTTCCGACATTCCAAACTCCAGTAACATAGTTGTATAAACCACTTGTAGGACTACTAGTCTGATAGGTAAATCCAGGTGGCAGCAAGTCTTTGACTCTTACACCAGAAGCATCTGCCGGACCATCATTGGTAACAGTGACAGTGAAAATAACTGTTGAACCAACATCATGAACCGCATCCTGATTAAGAGCTGTTTTCTTAATAGATAAATCTGCCATTACAATTACTGGCGTAACAGCAATACTATCATAATCATCTTCCGTTATAACTCCATTGCCAGGCGTACTATCTGGATCAAATTGATCTGCAGTCATAATTTCGGCTGTATTTAAGTATTCATCTGGAGTGCCTGTCGGACTTTTTACAAAAACATTTAAAAGCAAAGTATGGCTATTTCCAGCAAGTATGACTCCAGGAGTCCATATGCCTGTTGTAGGGTTGTAAGCTCCAGAAGTTGAATTATAGAAAATATAATCATATCCAGAAGGCAATACATCTTTTATAGTAACGCCTGTAGAATTGCTAGGTCCTGAGTTGGTTACCGTAATAGAGAATGAAATTTGCGATCCTACAGCAGGGTTAAGTATGTTGTTGATTACTTTTTTCTCAATAGAAAGATCGGCAACTGCAGGAACAGGAGTTAATAATAATGAACTCATATCGTCTTCACCGCTCACATTATTATTTGGTGTCGAATCTGGATCCAATTCATTAGAAGCATAAACTTCTGCAATATTTTGGTAAACACCAGTGGTATTTACTTTTGCACCTATTAGTAAAGATTCTGAACTTCCATTTGGTATAGTTCCAACATCCCAGATTCCAGTAGAATTATGATATTGTCCTGCTGTTGAGGCGTATACCACATAATCGTAACCGCTTGGTAGCATATCTATTACTTTAACACCTGTTGCGTTTTGCGGTCCGCTGTTTGTCACTGTTATCTCAAAAGTAACAGTTGCACCAAATATTGGACTTAAGTTACCGCCTACGATCGCTTTTGTAAGTGATAAATCGGCCATTGGAACAACAGGGACTGTTGCGACTTCGGCATAATCATCTTCTGTCTTGATTCCGTTGTTTGGAGTAGAATCTGGGTCGGGAAGACTGCTGGCGGTTACTTCTGTTGTATTTAAATAATTGCCAGAAGCATTTACTATAGCTGTTAACTGAAGTGTTTGAGAATCTCCACTGGCCAAAGATCCAATGTTCCATTTTCCGGTTGCACTCGTATAAGTCCCTTTTGTCGCTGTAAAATTGCTAAAAGTGTAACCAGAAGGCAGTAAATCGGTTACTTCAACTCCTGTTGCATTTTGAGGTCCCTGATTAGTTATGATTATTTCAAAAGTTACAGGAGTTCCAATTAATGGTGTTGGATTATTTACTGTTTTAGTTAAAGATAAATCTGCTGCTTGTCCTAAAGGAGAAGTGGTAGCTGTACCGTAATCATTTTCAGTAGGAACACCATTGCCAGGAGTAGAATTAGGATCTGGAAGACTGCTAGCTGTTACTTCAGCCACATTTGTATAATTTCCTGTAGCATTTACTATAGCGGTTATACGTAATACTTGCGAGTCTCCGTTTAAGAATGTACCAATTGTCCATTTTCCAGTTGTGGGATTGTAAGTTCCTTTTGTAGCACTGTAATTGGCAAAAGTATAGCCAGAAGGCAATAAATCGGTAACTTCAACGCCAGTCGTATTTTGAGGCCCATTATTAGTTGCAATTACTTCAAATATAACCGGTGAACCTACTAATGGAACTGTATTGTTAACTGTTTTAGTTAAAGATAAATCTGCCGCTTGTGCGTTTGGAGTAACTGTTGCCGTTGCATAATCGTCTTCTGTAGTAACTCCATTGTTTGGTGTTGAGTCAGGATCGGGAAGCGCGCTTGCGGTTACTTCGGCAACGTTTACATAATTTCCTGTCGGATTTACTAATGCCAAGATTTGTAAAGTTTCGGATTTTCCGTTGATTAAATTGCCAACGGTCCATAATCCAGTCGTTGGATTATAGGTTCCTGTAGAAATTGTGAAATTCGAGTAAGTATAGCCACTTGGAAGTAAATCGGTAACCGTCACGCCCGAAGTATCTTGAGGCCCGTTATTGGTTACAATCACTTCAAAAGTAACTAAAGAACCTACTAGCGGATTACTATTGCTTACTGTTTTGGTCAATGATAAATCTGCAGATTGTGCTGTTGGATTAATAGTGGCTGTAGCATAATCATTTTCAGTAGGAACACCATTGTTTGGAGTAGAATTAGGATCAGGAAGAGTTGCTGCAGTTACTTCGGCAATATTAAGATAATCACCAGAAGCATTTACTATGGCTGTAATTTGCAGTGTTTCAGATTCTCCATTAGCTAAATTACCAACTGTCCAAAGACCTGTTGTTGAATTATAAGTTCCTCTAGAAAGAGTGAAACCACTATATGTATATCCTGAAGGCAACAAGTCGGTTATTTGAACTCCCGTATTATCCTGTGGTCCATTATTGGTAACAACAACTGCAAAAGTTACTGGTGAGCCAGCTACAGGCGTAGTATTGTTTACCGTTTTAGTTAAGGATAAATCAGATGATTGCGTTACAGGCGTTGTTGATACTTCAGCATAATCATCTTCTGTCGTAACTCCATTATTTGGAGTTGAATCAGGATCAGGCTGATTACTTGCTGTAATTTCGGAAGTATTTGTGTAGTTTCCTGCAGCATTTACTACCGCTGTTATTTGTAAAGTATGAGTAACACCAATTGCGACATTTCCAACAGTCCATATTCCTGTTGCCGAGTCGTAGCTTCCAGCCGTTGCACTATAAGAAGCGTAAGTATATCCAGAAGGCAGTAAATCGGTAACTGCAACGCCATCAGCGGCTTGTGGTCCAGCATTGCTTATTTGAAGGCTGAAAGTTATCTGAGAACCTACAAGTGGGGCAGTGTTATTTACTGTTTTAGTTAATGATAAATCGGCCGATACTGGTACCGGAACTGTTGTTGCTTCGGCATAGTCATCTTCCGTCGTAACACCATTATTTGGAGTTGAATCAGGATCTGGCTGACTGCTTGCTGTAATTTCTGCACTATTAGTATAATTTCCAGAAGCATTTACTATAGCTGTTATCTGTAAAGTGTAAGAATCTGAAATAGGCATGTTTCCAACTGTCCATAGACCTGTCGTCGGATTATAACTTCCTGTTGTTGCGCTATACGATACGTAGGTATATCCAGAAGGAAGTAAATCGGTAACAGTAACTCCATTGGCTTCCTGCGGACCAGAATTAGTTACCTGAATACTGAAAGTTACTTGCGAACCAACAAGCGGAGCAGCATTATTTACGGTTTTAGTTAAAGATAAATCTGCTGATGTAGGAATAGGAACTGTTGTAGCTTCGGCATAATCATCTTCTGTAGTAACTCCATTGTTTGGTGTGGAGTCTGGATCTGGAAGATTTGCAGCGGTTATTTCAGCTTTGTTGGTATAATCGCCGCTCGGATTTACTTTTGCCACAATTTGAAGCGTTTCTGCATCGCCCGTTACCAAATTACCAACATTCCATATTCCTGTAGCGGTGTCATAAGTTCCTGTAGAAACGGTAAATCCAGTAAAAGTATATCCTGACGGTAGTACATCTGTTACTTGTATGCCAAGATTATCTTGTGGGCCATTATTGGTTACAACCACTTCAAAAGTAACTAGAGAACCCACTAACGGTGTAGCATTATTAACCATCTTAGCCAAAGATAAATCTGAAGACTGTTGGATAGGAGTAGTAGTCGCCGTTCCGTAATCGTCTTCTGTCGGTACTCCGTTATTTGGAGTTGAGTCTGGATCAGGAGTATCACTATTGGTAACTTCTGCAATATTAGTATAATCTCCCGTTGAGTTGACTATTGCATTTATCTGTAAGGTTTCGGACTCACTGTTCTTTAATATATCCAGAGTCCATAAACCAGTTGTGCTGTCATAAGTTCCGCTTGTTGCATTAAAAGTGGCAAAAGTATAACCTGAAGGCAGTAAATCGGTTACTTGGACTTGAGCGGCGTCTTGTGGACCGCTGTTTTTAGTGATAATAGTAAATGTTACAAGAGAACCAACCAGAGGAGTAGTGTTACTTACCGTTTTAGTCAATGATAAATCTGCAGATGGAGGTATAGGAGTTAATACCACATTATCTTCATCATCTTCACTTTGATCTCCATCGTCATTATTTGGTGTACTGTCAGGATCAGGAAGATCACTGGCAGTAACTTGTGTTATATTTTTATAATCTCCTGTTGGCAATACTTTTGCATCAAGAATAAGTGATTCAGTAACACCAGTATCAACTGTACCAACATCCCAAATTCCAGTGGTGCTGTCGTATGTTCCGGCAGACGAACTATAATTTACGTATTGAAAGCCAGAAGGCAATAAATCTGTTACTTGCACTCCAGTTGCATTATTTGGACCGTCATTTTTTATTTTAAGTTCAAATGAAACTTGGCTTCCAACTACAGGACTTGTATTACCTGTAACTACATTTTTGGTTAAAGATAAGTCGGCAGAAGGCCCGATAAAAGTTATTTCAGCATCATCTTGATCATCTTCAGATGGAACATTATTATTTGGCACACTATCGGGATCAGGTAAATCGCTAGCTGTAATTTGTGCAACATTTAGATAATTTCCTAAAGGATTAACAAACGCATTAAAAGTCAGATTGACATTAGAGTTTGCAGGTATTAACAGATTTTTCCATTCAAGTGTTGCTGTCGCAACCTGATAGGTTCCGCCAGCAGATACTGATCCTGGAATAAGTGTGTATCCCACAGGAATAACATCTTTTACTGCAACTCCAGTCGCGTTTCCAGGTCCTCTGTTAAGCACATTAATTGTAAAAGTTATTTGATCTCCAGCTGCGGCAGAAGTTGGAGTTACCGTTTTAGTAAGTTCTAAGTCAGCTTGTTTTAAAGAAACTGTAGCGCTGGCCATGTCATCTTCAGGTAATCCGTTTCCTGGGGTACTATCGGGATCGAATTGATGTGCGGTCTGAATTTCTGCCGTATTAAAATAATCGCTCATTGATGTCACAACATTTACCTTTGCTGTGATTTGCAAGGCAAGAGAGTTTCCATTATTCAGATTGCCAACATTCCAAATTCCAGTGGTATTATTGTATTTTCCACCTCCATTATCGCTTACATACGTATATCCAGGTGGCAGATTGTCTGAAACTGTAATTCCAGTAGCATTATTAGGACCACTATTGGTAACTCTAATTGTAAACACGACGTTATCGTTTATACTTACAGTAGCAGGTGAAACGGTTTTCTGTAATGATAAATCGGCCACATCTAGAACTACTGTTGCGCTATCCTGATCATCTTCTGCAGGATTTTGATTGTTAGGTGTGCTATCAGGATCGAATTGATCTGATGCGACAACTTCTGCAGTATTAACATAAGATCCTCCGCCCAGAATTGTGGCTTTAAAAGATAAACTTAAAATACTGCCACTCGGAATTGTTATACCACTCCAAGTAATGGTATTGTCTCCAACATTGTATACTCCTCCCGAAGTAACCGTTCCAGCAACAAGTGCAAAACCGAACGGAATGAAATCACGTATGGAAACATTAGTTGCGGTAGCGGACCCACCTAGTGCGTTATTATTGAAAACGTTGATATTGAAAGTAACTACATCGCCAATACTTCCTGTTGTTGGTGTTACTGTTTTAGTTAATTCAAGATCAGCAATCGATAAAATGGTTAGGTTCATAGTGTCTGATGAAACGGCACAATTACCATTACTTACGGTCCATTGCAAAGTATATATTCCAGGAACAGTTCCCGTAATGGCTGTCGTAGGTGAGGTTGGATCCATAAAACCTACCGTACTTGGTCCTGAAACCTGAGTCCATTCTCCAGTACCAACTGTTGGAGGAGTTGCATTCATATTTACTGCTGTAAATTGAGGAACTCTTTGATTTGGACCTGCTTCTGCAGTGGATGGATTTGCATAAATTGTAACTTGAACAGTATCTTCAGAAATACATCCGGTTGTGGTTATTGTCCATTTAAATATGTATGTCCCAGGAATTAAAGTTAACATCAGCGAGTTTGGATTATTTGGAGCTGATATTGTAGCCGTATTAGGTCCAGAAACTTGAGTCCAAAGTCCAGTGCCAATAAGTGGAGTATTCGCAGCCATAGTTGCTGTAGTAACATTACACATTTCTTGATCAGGACCTGCATTGGCTACGGTTGGTGGATTATCGTTAAAAGTAATATTGACTGTGTCTGAGGTTGGCTGACATAACGAAGGGTTGGTAAAAGGACCGTTTGTAACTGTCCAAGTTAAGACATAAGTCCCTAAAACATTAATATTGGATAATGTAGTAACTGGACTGTTTGGATTATCAATTACAGCAGCTCCTCCCGGAGGCTGAGAAGCAAATGTCCATGTACCAATACCTACCGTAGGTGGTACAGCTGCAGTTTTGTAAGTAGTCTGACAAGCTACTGTGTCATCAGGGCCAGCATTTGCACCACTTGGAGGTGCATTCATGACGATTCTCACAATATCAGACAATGTTCTACAAGAAGGGCTTTCAAAAACCCATTCCAAAATATATAAACCTGGCACTGTTAAACCTGTAACTGTTGTCAGTGGAGCAGTAGGAGTTGTGATTACAGCTACACTTCCAGCAGGTTGAGATGCAAAACGCCATTCGAAGGTAGCAACGTCTGGTGGAGGTATGTTTCCTTGTAAAGTTGCGGTTCCGTTAACATCAGAAATACATAATGTTTGATCTGGACCTGCATTTGGTGGTATACTCGCTCCGCTGAATATTTCAACATTTACAGAATCAGAGGATCCTGGACAAGTTGATCCGTTAGGAAAATTGGCACTAGATGTGGTGTAGGTAAAAACGTAGCTAGTCCCAGGAACAACAGTAGCATTTGCAATATAACTGTTAGGTGGAGATTGGGATATATGAACATCTGCTGGATTTCCAGAAGTGCTAGTAAGTGTCCAGGTTCCAGTTGAATTTTTATTTCCTGTTAGCTGAATGCTGGTAACATCGCAATAAGTTTGATCAGGTCCTGCATCTGCCGCTGGAGTAACCACTACAACCATATCATCAAAAGTTCCTTGGCATAAGAAAATACTTTTTGCAGTTATAGTCCATCTAAAGGTATAAGTTCCCGCTACAAGCCCGTTAATTACAGTGTTTGGATTAGTCGGATCAACAATATTGGGCTGGTTTGGTGCGCCAGTTAATACAGACCATTGTCCAGTTTCAAAAAAGCTGTCATAAGCGCTTCCAGCCATTGTAACGCTTGTACTAGCGCAAATATTTTGATCTGGCCCCGCAATAGCTTGGTGAGGCGGAATACCTATTGTTAAATTAACGTCGTCGAATGCCTGACCGCAGACCGCAGCATCTACTGTCCATCTAAAAATATAATAACCACTATAGGTAAAAGTAAAAACCGCATTCGGGTCATGAATATCACTTATAGTATAGTCTCCAACACCAGAAATTCTTGTCCAAGTTCCAACTGCTCCACTGCTGGTTGTAGCGGCCATTGTAATGGTAGATGCACAGATTTCTTGATCAGGACCAGCATTTGCCGCAGGAGGAGTATTGGCAATTGTAACCGAAACATCACTTTTATTGGGTGTGCAAAGTCTTGTTATGGTTTCTATAGACCAGGTAAAAACGTAGGTTCCGTTTCCTGGAACAGTTACCAATGTATTTGGATCACTAGTATCCGCAAAAACAACTCCTGCAGATGGTGTTACCGACCAAAGTCCTATTTCAAAAAAACCGGGAGTATTACCGCTAAGATTAAAAGAAGTTGTTCCAGAAGGATAACAGGCATCTGGACCAGCATCTGAAGTTGATGATGCAGTAGAATTATTAGTAATGATTAGCACGGTATCTGAAACAGATGAACTACAAGATGGACCGGGATGAAGATAAGAAACGGTCCACTGTAATTCATATAGTGTTGAATTTAATGTAAAGCCTTTGGCTATCGCATTTGGATCATTAATATTAGAAAATGTAATAGGATCTGGTCCCGAAATTTGGCTCCATGTGCCTATTTCTCCACTTTGTACAGGTGCCGCTGCAAGTTGAACTTGAGAATTGGCACAGACAACCTGATCCGGTCCTGCATTTGGAGTTCCTAAGTTAGTATCGGATACGTAAATAGTTACTGTGGCAACTGAAAAACCACAGGTTGCACCGCCTCCTTTGGTTATGTATTGAAAAACATAAGTTCCAGGAACAAGTCCAGTTACCTGAGTATCTGTGGCAAAATTATCTGCAATTATAGCCTGATTTGGTCCGCTAAGCTGGCTCCAAAAATGCATGCCTTCGCCAGTTACAACTCCAGAAAGCATTGTACTGGTATCACCGCAAGGCAAACTTACATCAGATCCTGCATTAGATGGAGTAGGATCACCAGAAACTAGAATATTTAGAGTATCAAAACCATAATCGCAACCAGCAAGAATTGATCCGTTTTGGCTTCTAATAAATTCGACAGTATATTCTCCAGGTGTAGTAAGCGTTAAAGTCAAAGAATTCCCGGCATCTTGTAATGCAGTAGGAAAAGGAGCGAGCGGAGAAGTGTCTGGTCCTGTCACAATTCGATATTGATTTACTCCAGTTCCTGTAACAGTAAGTGGTATTGTAAACACAGTTGCATTACAGCTTCCAACCATATCATCACCATTATTGGCAACAATAGTTCTTGTTGCTCCGTTATACTCGACATGATAATCTTTAGTAAAAACGCAACCTGTATTGTTATTGGTAAGTGTATATCTAAACGTATATGGATCACCAGCATCAGATATATTTGTAACTAATGTAGTAGGGTTTGTTGGGGAAACAATCACAGCACCAGAATCTCCGGCTATTTGTGTCCATTGAACAGTCTCGCCAGCATATAATGGAGTTTGTGCTACTAATGTTACTTGATTAATATTGTTGTCGCAAAAGAAAATATTTTCATCGCCACCAGGAAGAGTCGTAACATCTTGTGTCGCAGCAGGAACATTAATTACCACCGTATCATTGCCAGAAGCACAAGGACCAGTTACAGTCCATCGAAAAGTGTAAGTTCCCTGAACGAGATTTGAAACTCCTGTATTATTAGCGCTAGGATTGGCAATTGTTGGCGTATTGGGACCGCTTACAAAAGTCCATTGTCCATTTTGTCCATTAAGTCCGCAACCGCCATAAGTTGCATCAAGATTGGTGCTTTGTGTAGTGGTATAACAATTGCTGAGTGTTTGATCTGGTCCTGCTGAAACTGGTTTTACACCTCCATAATTGGTTACGGTTATTTGAGAAGTAGTTCTACAGCGCTGTCCTGGAGCATATTCAGGACCTTCAATAACCCATTGAAGAGTTGTAACACCACAGCTTGTTGTAGGTAAAGTTATAGTTGAGGTTGGCAGGTTAGGAAAATTAATTACGACTCCGGCATTATTAGCCCCGACGATTTCCCAATGACCTGTTTCGCCTGTATTTTGAGGCGCATTTGCTGTAATAGATAAATTTCCAGAACTATTTGGACAGCTTGTTATATTGCTTCCTGCAATTGCAGTAGTAATAGGCTTAACATTTACCACTTTATCCTGATAGGCTGTAATTCCATCTGCACAGGTTGCGCTATATCTAAAAATGTAAGTATTTCCTCCTGTATAGCCAGAAACAGTTGTGCTTGGACTTGTTGGTGAATTGATGGTTACTGCTGGACCAGAAATTTGAGTCCATTTGACTGTGCCAATAATGGGGCTCGGATTATTTCCGGTTAAAACCATTGCATCAGTGGCGCAAATGGTTATATTCAATACTCCGGCGTTTACAGTACAGTTTTGTGCATTTGATTGAAAAGTGAGAAAGATTAATAATGCAGCAAAAGCTAGTTTTTTTGATAAAATGCAAGTTCTCCAAGAAAAATAAAATTGTGCCATAAGCAATCAGGAATGAAAAGGCAGCACAGCAAATTTATAACTACCTTAAATTAATAAATTGATTTTGAGCATTAATCGTAGTTAAGATTTAGAATATATTTTGGGGTTACTTCAAATTTAAAGAAAGATAGTTATGATTTTTTTTTTTGTATGTTGCAGATTATAAAATGAAACATAAAAAATAGGTTTTGAAACAATAAACTGCTTTATAATAGCGTCAGTAAGCGTTTACTGTAATAGTGGACTTAGTCTTATTTTTACAAAAAAGTTTGAGTAGAGTGAAATATTTTAATCAAATTTAGTTTTTAAACTATCAAAAAAGACTTAGAAAAGAGATGAAGAATGTGATATGATATAAATAAGAAAGGGCTGCCTTTTTAAGACAGCCCTTCGTTTTAATCTTTTCCTGAAAATTAAAAAGCTTCACCAATTCTAAAATAAACTCCCCAATCTCCTTTACCAACCGCACCGTCTAAACCAACATTGAATTTTGATTTTTTGAATGGATTGTATCGATATCCAACACCACCACCAGGATACATTTTCCAATCAAAGCTTGGAGTGTCCGAACCATAAATAGTGGCAATACCAAAAAAGCCAACCAATCCCATTTTCTGTCCAAAGTTGTATCGGTATTCGCCTTGAATATCCATTAATCCTGCACCTCTATATTTTCCTTCAGAATAACCGCGAATATCTGTTCCTCCAATTGTGCTTTGCTGTTCAAAAGCGACATTTCCAAGTCCAAATTTGCCAAAAGCACGAACTGCGATGACATCTTTTTTATCTCTAGTTGGAATATATCTATTGGCTTGAAAGGATATTCTGTTAGATGCCAGATCATTGTCTAAAAAATCGGGATAAGTAGACCAGTCCAATTTAATTTTATATCCTGTTGTTGGATAATAAACGGCATCTCTAGTATCATATAATAAGTTTACAACTAAGGCATTACTATGTGAAACCGACGATGGAGAAATATTATCTTGATATACTGTGTTGTAATGGGAATAGGTATACGATAGACCTCCATAAAATTTCCCAACAATTTTCCGCTGTCCACCAATGCCTAAAATAGTTGTTTTGGTTCCATAATCATAAAAATCAGGCTGATCTACATCATCAACATAAAATTGAGAATTCTGATTTCCTGTAAAAAAGAAAAGTTTGAAACGCCATTTGTCTTCTTTTAAATACCATCTATTAAAGAAAGCCAAAACATAAGATTTATTGGTCGTATAAATGGCCGACATTCCAGACAATGATTTAGGAGAAATAGTATCGTTGTGATTGACTTTATACATCGCCATTGGAATAACCCCAAACATAAAATCAAGATTTCTGTTATAACTCAAATATGGCATTACCCTTAATTCAATTTTCTTTTCTTTAGGTTTTTCGGTAACAGAATCTTTAATTTTTTGACCGAAACAAGAAGATATAAAAGCTGTAAAAAAGAATAGGAGTAGAAGATGCCTCATTGTATAAATTTGTTTGGTGAAACTTATATTGGCGTATAATTACTTAAAATTACGCTTTTCCGATACTTGTAAATTTAAGTAAAAAATGTAAGTGTTTGAAATAAAAATAATTAAGTTTTGTTCTGTCGGTTAAATATTACAAGCAATCTTTCCAGAGCATCTTTAGAATGCAGCTGTTTGCCATTATTTAAAGTATCCTCTAAAGCCTTTGCCGCTCTTTTTAGCATTCGTTTTTCAAAGTATGAAATAGCAGTTTTTATATCAGAAAATGGATTACTGGTTAAAGATTCTGCCAATTCCAAAGCATCAAGCATGGCCAAATTGGCACCTTTTCCCGCAAAAGGAGGCATTCTATGCGCTGCATCTCCAATCATGGTGATGTTTTCTTTTGTTTGCCAAGATTGATCTTGCGGGAAATAGTATTGCGGGCGAGGTGTAAAATACAGATCATTACTTTTAAAAAGTTCATGCCATTCTGTGCTCCAATCCTGGTAAACTTCTTTAAACCACTCAAAAATTTTCTGATTGTCTTTAAAATCCAAATCATTTTCGATGATCCAATTTTCAGGAATCTTGCTGCTAAGTAAAAACATTAATGAACCGTCTCCTTTTGTACCGTACATAATGGTTTGTTCCTTTCCGAGGGCAAGAACTTTTCCGCCTTTGGAAAACTCAAAAAGATTTGGAGCATTTTCTCTTGCATTATAAATAGTACCTTCAATCATCGTGATTCCCGAATAAATGGGCTTTTCTATGCTTATATAAGGACGTACTTTAGAATTTGCACCATCTGCGGCAATAACCAGATCGGCATAAACAGTTGTTCCGTTTTTGAAATATAGTCTCCAGCCTTCATTTTCTTTTTCCATAGAAATAAATTGACTGTCCCAAACAATGCTTTCGGGTAGGAGAGAATTCAATAAAATATTGCGAAGAACCGAACGATCTATTTCTGGACGCGGTTTTGAAATGGCTTGAAGCGAATCTTGATTGCTTTCTGAGTTTGTATGAGAAACGCCTTTCTGAATAGCATGTTCGTCAAATTTTAATTCAAAATTCTGATTCACAATTCGAGCTTTGCTGGCATTCGGGCGAATGTTTTGATAGAATTCAGTCAATAAATTAGCTTCCTTCATGGCTTTTAAACCCGAATCCTCGTGTAAGTCTAAAGGAGAACCTTGAACACGTACTTCTGAGTTGAGGTCTCTTTCGTAAACTTCAACATTAATATTTTGCAGCTGTAAAAGACGGGCTAAAATTAAACCGCCCATTCCGCCGCCAATAATAGCGACTTTCTTATTTTTAAGTAACATAGTTTTCTATTTAAAATCTATGTTGCA
Source organism: Flavobacterium sp. LPB0248 (assembly GCF_013388355.1). GTDB lineage: Bacteria > Bacteroidota > Bacteroidia > Flavobacteriales > Flavobacteriaceae > Flavobacterium. The sequence continues at coordinate 412,876 of NZ_CP058246.1, read as the reverse complement.
AAATTATTGTGATGAAAGAGCTGATAATAGTATAAATCGGTCGTTTTTGTTTTGAAAAAGTTCCTTTGGAAGTGAGCCCGATATTTTCTTAACTTCTTTAATAAAATGAGTCTGATCAGAAAAATTCTCTTCAGGAAACAATTTCCCTTTTGCAATATGCTCCAATGAAGCGCGAAAACGAAGAATCGAACAATACCCTTTCAACGAAATTCCAAAATACTGATTAAAATACCTATTAATCTGACGGCTGCTCCAGTTAGATTGTTCCGATAATTCTTTTACAGTCATTGCTCCATGAGTTTCATAAATAAGGTGGAATAGCTTTTGCTTTCGGCTATCAACTTCCTTTATTAATAAGGAGTTGATTTTTGAAGCAGCTTTTTCGCAGAACAATTCAAAATTTTCCAGATCACTTTCTTCGAAATCCCAAAAGCCAGACTCCAGTATTTTTCCAGAATTTATAAGATCTGCAATGCTTTCATGAAAAATATATTCGGCTGCAAGAAGTTTAAAACTAATAACAAACGTTAAGCTGTTAGCAGGAATTATTCCTTTTTCATATTGCTGCGTTCCTAAACCCAGAAGTCTGATTTGAAAAGGATTTTCAGCTGTTTTTATAAGTGATAAATCAATTCGTCCGTCGGGAAGGCCAATTGTTTCCAGTGTTTCACCCGATTTATTTTCCATACACCAAAAACTATCCACAAAATCTGAAAGGTTTTTGTTGGGTTTGATGTATTGATAGGATAAATCGTGATGCATTTTATCAAATTTTAAAGTGAAATTAAACAAAATGTACTTTATTTCTATTAAAAGTATCGCTCATAGAAAGCTTATAAGAGACTTTGTAATTTGATAAAAAGTGTGATAAAAAACTTAACATTGGGTAAGTTGTTGTTTTTTAGTATCTTAGAGGTGGTTTTTTCTTGCAATGAAAAACTTAACATTGGCGAATGTCTTTTTCAATCTATCTTTGTTTATTATTTTTTGATGTTAATTTAATGATTTAATAACATTAAAAATTAGTTTAATTAAAAATAAATTTAATCAATTTCTTAAAATTAACAGAATAATGGCAAAAGAAATACTTGTTGATGAAATCAATCAGGAGGCAGAAGCTGTTTCGGTTATTTCAAATGACGAAATCGAGCAAAAAGAGGCTCCAGTTCTAGAATCTGCTGAAACTCCGGAAGTAAAACCAAAACCTAAAAGAGCTCCAAAAAAAGTAGCAGAAAAAGAGGATAATGCAGTTGAGGAAATAGTGCAAGAATCATCACAAATAGAAGAAATTTCATCTGAGGCTGAAGAAGAAACATCTGAAGAAAACGAAAATCAGCCAAAATCTAAAAAGAGTAAAAAAATGAAAGAAAAAGAAAAGGAAAAAGAGAAAAAAGAGAAAAAGAAAAAAGCTGTTGCTAAGAAAAAAGAAAAAGCAAAAGACAAAAAGAAAGAGAAAGCTAAAAAAGCAAAACTAAAAGCTAAAGCTAAAAAGAAAGCAAAAGCTAAAAAAGCTAAAGAAAAAGCTAAAGCAAAAAAGATCGCTAAAAACAAAGCAAAAAGATCTAAAGCGAAAAAGAATAAAAAGAAATAATAATTGTGAATTGTGAATGGTTAATTGTAAATTTTTCCAAAGCAATTGTAACAATAGAATTATAGAGCCACAGATTACAGGATTAGCGCTGATTTAAAATCATTTTAATCTTGTAATCTGTGGCTTTTTTATTCAAAAGTTTTTTCATCTCACATCTCACGTTTCACATTTCACATTTCACATCTCACCATCATTCAGCTTTTGCTTTTTTTTCTGCATGGCAAGTTTATCTATTTTCTGAAGAAATTCGGGGTCAAATTCGGAGTAAGCTCTTAATCGATATTTCTCATCTCTAATTCTCATTACCAGACGTATTTTCTGAACCATCAGCCAGATTGGTTCGTATCTTTTATGTCCAAGTAAATATTGAATTTTAAGAATTGACATTTTTCTGTGCGAAAGCGTCATCAATTCAATGCAGATCATCCAATATCGAATAGGAAGATTAGAATTTTCCATTACAGTTCCAGAACGAAGACTAGTGCGGCTGCCGCATTTTCGGCATTGAAATTTTAAATCATTTTGTCTGAAAGAATGTACGTCATGTCCGCATTTCCTGCATAAAAGACCATTTTCTAAACGTTTGTTTTTGAGCTCTTCAATACAGGTTGCTTCATCAGAATATTTTTCGAAATAAGCGCGTAATTCCATTTATACAGTTCCTTGTTAACATTTCGAAATATAGATTATTTTAACAGAACCGAATAACAATTTATATAAAAATAGAAAGGTTTTTTGTGATTTCTTGAATAGGTGTATTTCTAGAAAAAGATTGTTTCTATTTTAGAAGAGCCTCAGTTAGGCGATATATTTATGGAAGGAAATAGCGTAAAGAATATAAAGCTCCAGAGGAGCGACAGATTTTAAAATAGGTCTAAAAAATAAAAAGGAACATTCAAGAGCTGAATATTCCTTTTTATCAGGGGCAAAATTGTGTTATAATTTAGCTGCGATTTCTTTTTTATACTTATTAAGGATAGATTTTGTCATACCTAAATTAGCTTTAGTTGAGTCTACCGCTAAGTAAATAAAATATTCCTGATTATCAGAAACATCAATAATGTGAATTTGAGAACTTAAGGTGATCATGATATTATCAATAACCTGACCCTTTAATCCTAGAGCTTTAATAGCATTCATTTTTGCTTTAACTACTTCAAGGTTGTATGCAGATGCCAATTCTGGATCAAAATCTGCGACAACAGACTGAGAATAATAGGACATACCGCTCGCGATTTCAGCTACCGAAACGGCAATAAAACCTGGGACGTTCTTTTTTAGGTCTTCCCCAAATTGCGTTAAAAAATCAGACATAATGTTAGAATTTTAAATGTTGTAAATAAGATTGAATTGTTTTGGATAAAAGCAAAATTAGGGATACAATATTATTTAATTATCCGTATTGCGTACCTTTTTTTATACAATAATTAAAAAATAATATTAGCGTTCTAAAACCCGTTTTTTATTCTTGCAAACTGAGTTTGTTTTTGTTTTGAAAATGAAATATTTAAACTGAAAATGCTTCTGAAAAAGCACGGTCGTGCCATTCCAAAAGCATTTTTATTTAAGCAAAAATTAATTTTTTACTTGATTTCTGTTATAAATTCTTCTTGAGCAGTTCTTACTTTTTTAAGATTTACCAACCAGTCATTTGCATCATCTCTATAACCAAGAGGTAAAATTAAAACGCTTTTTAGACCAAGTTCGCCTAAACCTAAAAGTTTATCTACTTCAGCAGGAATAAATCCTTCCATTGGAGTTGAATCTACTTGCTGTTCGGCAGCAGCAGCAATTGCAATACCAAACGAAATATAAGCTTGTTTTGCAGCATGGTTAGCATGCCATTCTTGTCCAAGAGGTTCGTACATTCCCCAAAGTCTTTGTTTGTACTCGTCCATTGCATCAGCAGGAATTCCTCTTTCAGCAATTGTTTTGTCAAATACAGCAGAAATTTTCTCTAAATTATAACCATCCCATGCAGCCCAAACCAAAACGTGAGAAGCATCAGTAACTTGGCTTTGGTCGAAACTTACCGCTCTAAGTTTTTCTTTAACTTCTTGGTTTGTAATAACAAAGATTTTATAAGGCTGTAAACCAGAAGAAGAAGGAGCTAGCTTTGCAGCTTCAAGAATATAATCTACTTTTTCTTGCGGAACCGCTTGTCCGTTCATTTTTTTTGTAGCGTAACGCCACTTTAGTGCATCTATTAAGGCCATTTTTTTTAATTGATTAAAATTGTATTCAAATGTAAAAAAACTTAAGTGTATTTTTGTCATCTGATTACCAAAAGTAACTGTAACATCGAGGTAACTTACTAATAGAACATGATAAAAGAACCAATACACGATAAAAAATCTTGCAATCAGCATATTATGGCAGTACACGACGCCATGTATATTTTAAACGGAAGATGGAAAATTTCTATTATAGCATCGTTATGCTTCAATACATTGAGGTTTACCGACTTATTAAGAGAAGTGGAAGGCATTTCTGGAAAAATGCTTAGCAGGGAATTAAAAAATCTAGAAGAAAATCAATTGGTTACAAGAACTGTTCTAAATACACAGCCCGTTACAGTTGAGTATAAGTTAACAGAATATGGACATACTTTAAAAGAAGTGATAGATTCTCTAGCAAAGTGGGGACACAACCATAGAAAGAAAATTACAGGAAAAGATTAGTCTTTGTCTTTTAGTTCAATTGCTTTTTGAAAAAAGCTTTGGCGCGTCAAATTATCTTCTGCTTCTTCAATTGCTCGAAGAAGGTTATTTTGAGGATTGGTAATTTCGTTTAAAGCTTTGGCCATAATCGTCCAAACCGGTTGCATTTTAGAAACCAATTCTTTTCCTTTTACAGTTAAGATAATCAATCTTTTGCGTTCGTCTTGTTTGTCTTTTTTAGAACTGATAAGTTTTTCTTTTTCTAATTCCTTTAATAAACTGATGGTTGAAGGATGGCTATAACCAATTTCGCTGGCAATTTCGACCACACTCAGCATTTCTTTTATATGCAAGGTGTAGATTACGGGGAACCATTTCGGTTCAAAATCTATATTGAAATAACTATAAATCTGTGCACCGTCTTTGCGCAATTGTTCGCTCAAGCGCTGCAAGCGAGTTGATATGGCCAAAATGCCAATTTCGTCAATTATATTCATTGCTATGGATTTAATTTTAAATGACAAAAAACATTATCAGGTTTCATTAACGGAAAATCTACCGGAAGCGTTTCCTTTGGTATAGTAACAAAATTGTTCCTTTCGTAAAAACGCAATGCTGCCTGCAAAATAGTAACCGTTCCTAAATATAAGTCTTTAATTCCGTTTTCTTCACTGTATTTTACTAACTGTTCTAATAACTGTTGGGCAATATTAAATTCTTTTCCTCTAAACTCTTTTTTTACAAACATTTTTCTGATGGCTCCAGCTTTGGCATTAAACTTTACCAAAGCAATCGTTCCAACAAGTTTTTCGTCTATAAACGCACCCAGAAAAATCCCGCCTGGCTTATAGTAAAAGTTTGCAATATCCTGTAAATCGGGCTGATCTTCTAGAGTAATAGGAACATTAAATTCCTTTTGCTGAATGTTTAAGATTAAATCTACGATCTGGTTTTCGTACTCATTTTGTATTGGCTGAATCTGCATGGTATTTCAAAAATTAAATAACAGTACAAAACTACGTAGTTGACTACATATATGCAAGAAAAAAACTGCCGAACTTAGCAGTTTTAAGTGTTTTTTATGATTTATTACAATTTTTTATTTCTGATTTTATTCTTTAACTAATACAATAACAGCTTTATATCCCGTTCCAACATTCCATTCGCTTGACGAAATAACCTGGCCTTTATCATCATAAACCTTGAATTCGGCTGTATTTGGAGAAGCAAAACCTTCGTTTAAAGCTTCGATATCAATTTTATTAATTCCTTTTTCCAAATTGATTTTGACGCTTTTAAAATCTCCGTTTAAAAAGACTTCAGGCTCAATAACTTTATCGTTCAAATATACTTTTATTTTATCGCCGTCTACAAAAGCGGCATCACGGTACATTATAGTAGAAGTTACTGCAGTTGTGTTGAAATTGCCTAAGAATTGATTTCTTCTATAAAATATCCCTTCAACATTAGCTTCTGGCTTATAAAGATTTGTGTTTTTAAATAATTCGTCTGGATTAACCTGTAATGGTGCAGGCTTTTCTATAGGCGCTGGCGGATTTTCTTTCGGAGCAGCTTCTGCTGGCGGAATAACTTCTTTTACTGGAGATTTTTTTGCCGGAATCGATTTGAATTTATTATCAAGTTCTTGAGCAAAACTATGCAGTGAAAAGGAAGCAAAGGCAATTATAAAAAATATTTTTTTCATGTTTTTATACTATTAATCTTGTGTGGTATTGATTAAAAAAATTAGATGCATCATAATCTTTTATATATAAACATTTTATGAAACCAAATATTGCATCGTTAAGATTTTTTTGTCGAAAAATTAACTTCTTTGCGAGTAAAAATCTAATATTTTCTGCTGAAACTGACTTATCTTTATGTTCTCTTGAAGTTTTGAAGATTCTATCTTTTAAAAGATTCTCTTCAAACAATAAAATCAAATATCATGGAATGGAAAAATGTTCTGACCGATTTATTTAAAACGGATTATCCGATAATACAAGCGCCAATGTTAGGCGTTACAACTCCAGAAATGGTTGCGGCTGCAAGTAACGCTGGAGTTTTGGGATCATTGGCATTAGGTGATCTTCCCGCAGAAAAATGTATTGAATTAATTAGGACTACAAAGAAATTAACCAATAAACCTTTTGCCGTAAATATTTTTGTCCATACAATAGATCCAATTACACCAAAATTGGAAGCTGATTATGCTAAAACGAAAAATCATTTGGAAAAGTTTGCTGAGAAAACAGGAATTAAAGCCGATTTTCCAAATATAAACGAAATCAAACTCACTGATTATCACAATCAGATTGAAGCTATAGTATTGGAAAACTGCAATATCGTGAGTTTTACTTTTGGAAATTTGGATAACGAAAGTATTTTGACTTTAAAAGAAAATAAAGTGCTTTTAATTGGAACCTGTACGTCGGTTCAAGAGGCTATTGCATTAGAAAATAACGGTATTGATATTATTTGTGTACAAGGTATTGAAGCAGGAGGCCATCGCGGAAGTTTTATAGAAGAAACCATTCCGCAGATTGGAGGATTATCACTACTTTCGCAAGTAACCGAAACGGTAAATACCCCCGTTATTTATGCTGGTGGAATTTATAACGCAAAAACGTTGCTAGCATCTAAAACTTTAGGCGCAGATGGTTTCCAGATTGGAAGTTTGCTTTTAGGATCTGCTGAAAGTGCCTTGCAGGATTTTGAAAAGCACCGTCTTAGAAATTTAAAAGAAAATGAAATTGTATTAACCAAAAGTTTTACAGGAAGATACGCGCGCGGTATTCGAAATGCTTTTATAAAAGAAATTGAAAATTCTGAATTTGTGTTGCCGTATCCGTATCAAAATAAGCTGACTGCGGAGTTGAGAAAAACAGCAAAACTGGAACAAAAGACTGATTTTGTTAGTATTTGGGCGGGACAGTCAATTGGCAGTTATAGTGAAGTTTCCACTGAAATTATCATCCGAAACTTAATAGAAGAAACAGAAAGCTTTGTCTGAAATTTTAGTTTAGAAATGATTCAAAATCGTACTATTTGTCATTTCGACGAAGGAGAAATCTTCACGAGAAACTCGACAAAGATTTGTGACTTTTTTTAAATTATTTAAAGAATGAAAAATAATTAATTGGAGTTCTTTTTGTATCTATTTTATTTGTAAGTTATTGAATAATAATATTTTGTATATTAGTTGTTCAATTAAATAAGCCCAAATATGAATAGGTTAAGTTTTATCTTTTTCCTTTTTGCATTCAGTGCTTTTGCTCAGGGAAATAAAATCGATTCGGTTATTAAAAAACAAATTGAAGAGTACAATTCTTCATTTGCCAGCGCTTTTATAAAAGGAAGTAGGGGCGATTTGGTAAATGCTTATACCGATCAAACCATATTTATGCCAGAGCATAGTAGACAGCGAGTGGGCAGAAAAGCGATTGAAGATTTTTACAAGCAATGGCTGACTCAGGCAAAAATTGCTTCTTTCGAGAGAAAAATTCTGGAATTGCAAGATTTTGGAAACTATATTCTGGAAATTGGAACTTTTGATGAAACCTTAAATCTAACCGAACAAAATCCGTTCTCATATATTGGAAAATATGCGGTTTTATGGAAAAAACCTTCGCAAAGAAGTCTTCCTTTAACAATTGCTACTGAAATATGGGGCTCTACAAGTTATTTTGATGACAAAAATATTCCTGATATTAACGACAGTTCTGTTCCAAAAACGGAAGAATATAGTGTGTCAGACAAATTAGCATCAGAGATTAAAGAACAAAATAAGGCTATTAAAGATTTTGTTCAAAATAGGCAAGGAGCAGAACATGCCAAAATGTTTATGCCAGATGCCATGTACCTGACATATTATACTCCGATTCTTTCTGGTGAAAAGGAAATTACAGACTATTTTACCGAACATGAAAAACCAGGAACTTTAAGTATTGATAAGATTTCGATTCTAACTTCTGGAATTATCTATGCTAGAACAGCAATTATAGAGTTTGGTTTTTATAGTGTAGATTGGCATGACGGCGAAAATCACGGAAATGTAAAAGGTAAAAGCATGAACGTTTGGAAAAAAAATAATGATGGAGCACTACTGCTTTTTCGCCAAATCGTAAATCATGATTAACTTTTTAGTTTTTTCATGATATGGTTTATTTCTTCTATTTATTATTAAATGCTAGTAATTTTATATAATTTTGAATCCATCTTTATGATTTTTATACACGATGGGTCGATTACTTTGCATATTTTTTATTTTCACTACTTTTTATATTTATCCGCAATCTTCAACAAAAGAATGGATTGATAGTCTAAATATTACTGACAGCCACGAGAAAAAGGTTGACTTAGCCCTAAAAATCGCTTCCAAACTTAAGGATACTGATTGGGACAGAGCCATAAAATATATAGAGCTTGCTGAAACAGAGGCAAAAAAAGTAGACAAAGCCGATTTAGCTTTGGCTAAAGTTTATTTATCTGCAGGAGGAATTTATAGTTCAAAAGATGTCTTTGATATTACCTTACAATATTATTTAAAGGCTTATGAAATTTATAAAAGCAATAATATTGAAGATGAAATTGTTCAGGTAGAAAATAGTCTTGCTATTATTTATGGAAAAACCAATAACCAAGAAAAAGCGCTTAAATATTTCCTGAATGTATATCGTTATGAGAAAGCTAAGAATAAGCCAGATAAACTAGTAAAAATCTTAAACAATATTGGTACAGCTTATCTCGGTAAAAGTTTAGATTCTTCGTTGCATTATTATCATAAAGCCGATGCAATTGCAAAAAAACTGAAAAACTATACCTTAACGGTTTATGTATACACCAATTTGGCTAGGGCTTATAGTTTAAAAAAAGATAAAAAAAATGCTGATTTATATTTTGAAAAAGCTTTTTCATTAATAGATACTCCTATCGATAATTCATTAAAAGCCTTTGTTTTCGAATCGTTTTCTGAATATAAATTGCAAGAAAAAAAACTAGATGAAGTCATTCTAAACGCAAAAAAGTCGTTAGAATATTCCAAAGAAAATCTATTTGGTTTTTCGAGCATGCGTTTGAACAAAATGCTTTATGATGCCTATTTGAGTAAAGGAGATTATAAAAATGCAGTGTATTATTTTCAACAATACAATAAAATAAGCGACAGCATTAATATCGAACAAAAAGCGGTAAATCTGGAGAGGCTTAAACTAGAGCAAGATTATAAAGTAAGAAGCCAGATAAGAACATTGGTAGAAGAGAAAACAAGATTTAAGTATTATGTAGTTGGGTTAATATTGATTGTCGGAATCTTGGTTCTCATTATTTTACTGATTAAATATCGCAATAAACACATCAAAAACCAGCTCGAACAAGAGAAATTAAGAGCAAAGCAGCAGGAGCTCAACCAAAGTCTAGAGGCTAAAAATATGGTTTTGGTTGGAAAAGCTATGGCTGAAATTCACCGTACTGATAATATTAATGAAATCTTGACCGATCTTAAAATGATCAAACTCAAAACGCCTAACAAAGAATTGCAGCAGGCAATTGATATTGTTTTAAAGCGTCTGGAGAAAGATTTGAATACAGATATCTGGAAAGAATTTGAAATCAGTTTCGAGCAGGTTCATAAATCTTTCTTTGATAAACTAACTATCGATTACCCAAGTCTTACCCCAAAAGAGCGTCGACTTTGCGCACTGCTTTATTTAGATTTAACTACAAAAGAAATTTCTCAAATTACAGGACAATCGTTTAAATCGATAGAAAATGCGCGAACCAGATTGCGTAAAAAGTTCGATTTAACCAACGAAAAAGTTAATCTTTCCACTTATTTAAACAGTTTTAAGGCAGAATCCATTTAAAATAATTTTTACTGTAACTAATTGGTATAGTTTATTTTATTTTAAAATGAGTGCTTAATAAGTGCTCCTTTTTTACCCGTGAGTGTTTTTGCATTAGTCCTTTTTTTTTGAGCAAAGAATCCCCATTCTATTTTTACCAGACGATTGCAATAAATACGTTTGATGAATACCACAAAAAAAGAAGAACCTAATAAAAGTTTAGAAGAACTTTTAGAAGAAACCAAAACTAAGAAGAGCGCTCTCTTAAAAATTCTACAAAAAATAACAAAAACAAATTCTAAGAATCAACCGCCAAATTGATTCTAAGGAAATTGCCTATGTGGTTTTCTGTAAAAGCTTTTGCGCTATTAACTCGAAGCCTTAATACTAATTTTAAATTAAAAAGAATGAACCAGATTTACCCTAAACCGAGGTATTTGTTTCTTTTGTTAGGTTTACTGACCTATTCTGCTGGAATGGCTCAGTCTCCTTTGCCAAAGAACAAAACCGCAAATGTGCAGACGACATTAGGATCGTCTGGCGCAAATCAGAAAAATGATCAAGTTTTTAAGAAAGCTTCTGATCCAACCCTCAATCAAGAAGATAATGTTAATCCTTTTTTAACTCAGAAAAGTGTAAATGGCATAACACTTTCGCAGGAAGAAAGTGACGCTGTCAATAAAAGAATGAAGGAAAGCCAAAAGCTTTTGAGTTCAAATCAGAGTTCAGCAACGGCTAGAACTATTCAGGTTGCTTCAGATAGCACTAAAGTGAGATCTTTTGCCAAATCTTCTAATTTGACATTACGAAACGTGTTTGAAGTTAGGAAAGAAGATTTTGAACTGTCGAATGCAGACAAAATGCAGTTGAAATCGGTTTCAGAAAAACATGGCAGAAAGCTGGCAACTTATCAGCAACTGCACAATTCTGTTCCTGTAGAAGGCGCAATTTACAAGGTTAGAGAAAATAAAACTAAAATTGATGCTTTTGGTGAAACTTCTAAAAAGCTTCCAACAAACAGCAATTACAAAGTAAGTGCTTCGCAAGGATTAGAGAATGCTTTAAGAGAGGTAAATGCAAAAGAATATGTTTGGCAGAGTAAAAAGCTTTCGCCATTAGTTCATAAAAAAATAAGCACAAAACCTCAAGGAGAATTAGTTTATGTAGGCCCAAATTTTTCTTCAGAATTAAAAGAATACTATTTGGCTTGGAAATTTGATGTTTTTGCTACAAATCCACAGTCAAGCCAGACAATTTATGTAGATGCAAATACTGGAAAAATCATTCTAAAAATTGATTTAAACAGAGATCTTCGTTTGTCTTCTGCATCTGTTGCTGATGGAAGAGCAGCTATCGGTAAAGGAAAAGCGAGATTTTCTGGAGATGTTACTTTTGGAACCACTCAATATAGGGAAGGTTATAAGTTGGAAACTTTAGAAGGAAAATATAAAGTGCCTATTTATACTTTAAACATGAATCATGCCGAGCACGCATCTGATGAAGTGCTTACAGAATATATCGATGAAGATAATAACTGGAATGATTTATATAATAAAGATCACGATGAAGTAGCAATAGATATTCATTGGGGGTTACAAAAGACTTTGAACTATTACGAAGAAAAATTTGATCGCAATAGTGTTGATAATGAAGGAATGACCATTTTTGGACTAGCGCATTTAGGAACCAATGTTCAAAATGCTTCTTGGACAGGTGGATGGGCACAGTTTGGTGATGGAGATAAGCAGCCTTTTGTAAGTTTAGCAATTACAGGTCACGAAATGACACATGCTGTAACGCAGTTTTCTGCTGGATTGATTTATCAGGGAGAATCTGGAGCGATGAACGAATCTTTCAGTGATATTTTTGGAATTTCGATTGAGCTTTATGCTGGAAAAGATTCTAAAAATGATATCTGGATGCTGGGTGATGAATTGTACAAACACGGAAGTTTAAGAAGCATGTCTAACCCAAAAGCAGCTGGACAGCCTGATACTTATGCAGGTGAATTTTGGACTAATCCAGCAAACATCCAAGACGACAATGGTGGAGTGCATCAAAATAGCGGAATCACCAATTATTGGTATTATCTTCTAGTTGAAGGTGGCAATGGAGTTAATGATTTAAATAATAGCTATAGTGTAAAAGCAATTGGTCTTGAGAAAGCAGAAAAAATTGCTTATGCTACGCTTACCGAATATTTATCGCCGTCTTCGAACTTTATGGCAATGCGTCAGGCAAGTTTATTGGCAACTGAAGATTTATATGGATTAGGTTCTGAAGAATACAAACAAGTTACAAATGCTTGGTATGCAATTGGCGTAGGACCTGCGTATGGAGATAAACAAGTGCTTTTGGTTTCTTATGAAAATCCATCTGTTCCTTGCGGTCCTTTAAAAGGAGAAGAACCTTTTTATGTGAAAATTAAAAATACAGGAAGCACTGTCATTAAAGCAGATGAAAATTTAAACTTCAAATTGAGAGCAATGGCAAGCGCTCTAGGAAGAATGATTACTTTTTATACTTATGATGGTACAACTGCTTTTGGAAAAGATTTAAAACCAGGTGAAGAAGCTACGCTTGCTTTAAAAAGTAAAATTCCGTACCAAACAGGAGGAGCAATAAATTATGTAGAAGTAAAAATAGATTTAAATCCGATCGCAGAATTTGGAGCAAAAGAAGGATATACCTTTATTTCACAAGTAGTTGTTCCAACGGCTCAAAAAGATTACGATCTTAAAGCGACCGCATTAAGCATGCCTTACTATACTGGAGATGCGCTTTCTTCAAGTTATCAGTCATCAATTACAATTTTTAATTTAGGTTGCGCAGCTATTCCAGCAGGAACTGTGCTAAAAGTAGGATATGCTGATACAGCTCCTGGAAGTACAACCGTTTGGAAAGACGTTACTTTAGCCGCAGATTTCAAAGGAAATTCAGAAATGACAATTGCTTTTGATAGTACTTTCGATTTATCTGGACTTGGCTTGCATACTTATGAAGGATATGTAACATTGGCTCAAGATCCAGTTACAACCAACAACAGTGTTTTGAATGCCGCTTACAGTGGTATTGTAACTCAGCTTCCTTACAGTGAAGGTTTTGAAAGAACACCTGGAGGATGGAATACAAGGTCATTAAATGATGTAAATCAAAAGTTTGTGTTTCAAAACTATCCAGGATCTTTTAGAGATATAAAATCACAATACAATTGGGCAACAGTAGACTTTAGATCAAATGAAAGAATGGCTCTTAATTCTGATTTTGTATTAGAATCTCCAATATTTGACTTTACGAATGTAGCTTCGCCGTACATTGAATTCGATTTGTATTATTTGTTCCATGCTGGATATGACGGATTAATTGTTGAATATTCAGAGGATAAAGGTAAAAACTGGAAAAAAGTAGAAAATATTAATTATCCGCAAACTGTGCATTATGATGAATATGAATCATTTGGTGGACCATGGTTTACAGGAGTAAATACGGTTCTTAAAAAAGATCCTTATCAAATGCGTTTAAACGACTTGGCAGGAAAAAAAGTAGCAGTTCGTTTTCGTATCAAAACAGACGATTATAATGATGGTTTCTTAGGAGGGTTTGTTGACAATATTAAAGTGAGCGATGCGCCTTACGATTTGGCATTGTTATCATCAAAACTAGAAGCAGGAAAATGTACTGTAGATAATAATAATGTAACAATAGTTAGTAAAATCAGTAACAATTTTCCAACAACAAGTCAGCGTGTAAATGTTACAACTAAAATTCTAGATGCGGCTAAAAATGAAGTTTTCTCTAAAACAGAATTAACAACTTTAAACTTTACAAAATTTAAGGATACTATTAGTTTTTCTACTCCAAATATTAGTTTAAAGACTGTTGGAACGCATACTATTTCGGTTTCTGTTTTCCCAGAAGATATGACTAAGGATGTAAAACAAGGTAATAATGCTTTGACCTTTACGTATGATAATTGGAATAATGAAGACTTAAAAGTTTCTGTTCTTCCTTATAAAATGGACTTTGAAGACGATAGTAAATACAAGGGCTGGAGAACGTATGAAAATAATGGTTCTGCAGGATGGAATCACGGTGTGCGTGCAGATTTAGGTTCTCCGGGCTGGTTTATTGATGATCATACGAAGTTCATGGCGAGTAACGATGATAAATGTAATTGTGATGAAGGAAATGATATGTTGGTTTCGCCTGTATTTGACTTAACAAATTACAAAACAGCACACTTAACTTTTGACGGCTTTGGTGATGGTCAGCACCTTTCAGATGGATATGTAAAAGTAAGTACTGATGGTGGTGAAACTTGGAAAGAAGTATTCCACATGCCTTATTATGGAGCTTGGTGGGAATATGGTGTAGATTTGACTGAGTATGCAGGAAAATCTTGTGTAATGGTAGCATTTGTACATAATGATAATGGATATTTTGCAAATGGTTTTGCAGTAGATAACATTGAAATTAAAGAAACAAAATCGAATGTAAGGCTGTCAAATCTAAGTGTTGCAGAAAATGTATACGAAGATTCAGCTTCACACGAATTTGTAGTAAGCGCTAGAAATTCAGCTTATAAACCAATTAATAAAGTTACAGTTGAGTATCAGATTTCTCAAAACGGAACTGCCATTGGAGCACCAGTTTCTTTAGAAAAAAATGATGAAATATTAGTGGGTCAGACCATTACCTATAAAATTGATGGTTTACCGAAATTGGCTGCAGGAAATTATGAAATTGCTTTAAAAGCATTTACGGCAGATGAACCAAAAGATCAGGCTCAGGTGGTAAAAGGTTCTTTCCAAGTTGCTGCAAACGCTCCAGAATTAAGTGTTGAAACTTTTTCAAATCTGCCAGCTGGTTCATTATTGGGACAAAAAGGATTTGTTTCAAGCCAAAGCGATGATAATTATCCTTGGAGAGCTGTAACTACTCCTGATAATGTGAACTTAACTGTTCCTAAAAAAGATCATACTGGGGATACAGCAAAAACATTGCTTTATAGCCAGTTAGAAGGATTGTCTTATTATGGCGAATTAATTTCACCAATGTATAAATTGTCTGAAAAAGCTTCTGCCGTAGAGTTTTATTATGCAATGCAGAGTAATGCAAATGATATTTTCTTAGTAGACATCAAAGTTGCCGGTGGAGAATGGACAGAACTTTGGAGAAGAAATAAAGAAGGCATGTATGCAGATGCAGATTGGAAACGAGCATCATTGAATATCAGTAAATACAAAGGTAAATCGGTAATGTTCCGTTTTAGACATGCAAAAGCGGCAGGGTATTCTTATATGGTTTTAGACGATTTAAAAATCTTCAACGAAGAGATTACAGACGTTGCTATGCAGATTTTATCGCCAAAAGATGTTTGCGGAAGTCAAGAGTATAAAGTTAGATTGACTAATGAAGGTCAGGTTGCAATCAAAGAAAATACAGTTCAGGTAGAAATACAATATGTAAATACTTCTGAAACTATTTCAGAAACAGTAGAAGCAGGAATTCCTGTTGGAGAGAGTATCGAATATATCTTCAAAAAACAGCCAAAATTAGACGATATGGGAGATTCGCATGTGTTTAATTTTACAGCCAAATTGGAAGGTGATATTGTTGATCAAAATAATACTATCGAAAACTATTACTACCAAGGGGTTTCTGGTGATTTCAAATTATTTGATAATGCTTTGATTCACGGTTATGCAGGTAAAAGTGTTTACATTAATGCTCAAACCAATTTACTGATTAAAGAGCTTGATGCAGTTTCATACAAATGGAATACTGGAGAAACAACGAGCGATATTGAAGTGACTAAACCGGGCGATTATATTGTTACGGCGGTTCTTGAAAACGGATGTACGATAACAGAAAAAGTAACAGTAACATTTGACACTTTCGACTCTGATCTTCCAAGCGGTGATGTATGCGGACCTGAAGTAGTTTTAAATCCAGGGAATTATGCTGCTTATGAATGGTTTGATGGTTCTACAGATCCGACTTTCACTACAACAGAAAGCGGTGAATATTACGTAACGGTTTACAACGAACATGGATTAGGTAAAATTTTCATTACAACGATCAATGTTCTTGAGAATACAGTTCCAGAAATTCAGGCATTAGAAGGAAACAAAATAACTGCTTCTGCTGATGCGGCTGGTTACCAATGGTATTTGAACGGAAAACCTTTGCCAAATGCAACCGAAAAAATGGTTTCTACAATTTGGGAAGGAAGCTATAGTCTTCAAGTAACTAATGCACATGGCTGTACAAGTATGTCGGCTCCAATTGATTCTAAAGGTCTTCTTATTGGAAAACTGACAAACTCTTTCAGAGTGTTTCCAAATCCAGCGGCAGACAATGTAAATATCTTCTTGGCTGAAAAAGCAGAAGGTCAAGCAGAGATGAAAATTTATTCTATGGAAGGTAATGCAGTTTGGAGTAAAACCTATTCTGCTGTTCCGTCAAGCGTAAATGTAAGTCAGCTTACAACCGGAGTTTATATTCTAGATTGTACTGTACAAGGTAAAAAGTACACGGCTAAGATTATTAAAAAGTAACAAATTACAGATAGAAACGGCAGTTCTCGCGTAGAACTGCCCTTCTAAAAAACAAATACATACGATGAAAAAATCAAAGCTGATAATTTGTGCACTAATGATGTGTGCAGGTGCAATGGCTCAAACCGAAAAGGTTAAACTGGGCGTAAAAGCAGGATTAAATGTTGCGAGCCTTACATTTGATGAAAATGAATTGAACTCATCTGCAAAAACAGGATTTACTGCCGGTTTAATGGCAGAGATTCCGTTGGCAAAAAACTTCGCAGTACAGCCAGAATTATTGTACAGCCAGCAGGGAATGAAATTATCTTATTCAGATCCAGACGTTCAGAATTCGCATTACAAAAGTACTATTGCCTTAAACTATTTAAACATTCCCGTAATGTTGAAGTATTATGTTGTAAAAGGTTTGAGCTTGCAAGCAGGACCACAAGTTGGAATTTTACTTAAAGCAAACAACAAATATCAGGACAACTTTTTGGGTTATGAGAATAGCGAAAAAATGAATTTGTCAGACTATTCAAATGGAGTAGATGCTTCTGTAAATTTCGGATTGGGTTACCAGTTTAAGGATAAATTTTATGCAGATGCAAGATATAATTTGTCTTATACCAATGTGTTTAAAGACGTAACAGCAAACACCAATTATATTATAAACAGCGATATGAAGAATAAAGTTTTTCAAATAACAATCGGTTATTTTTTTAATTAGAGTTAGTAACCTTCATCACTGTTAAAAACCACTCTTTTTTAAGAGTGGTTTTTTGTTTTTTGTAAAAAATCAAATTCTAACTTGCAGACACCATACCTGAGTTATATCTTTACCCTCAGATTTTGGTCTGCTTTTTCAAACCGAAAAAGCAGTTAAAAGGGAATCAGGTGCAAATCCTGAACAGACCCGCTACTGTAAGTTCTACACAAAGTCTTTAAACATTACCAATGCCATTGTTCCGTTTTGAGGGATGAGAAGGCCGTTTAAAGATAGAATAAGTCAGGAGACCTGCCACGATCACATAGTTTAAAACTTTCGTGGTATGAAGTTGATGACAAGAAATAACCTGCTATTGCATAGCGGGATTACTACTGTTATATAATTACGGCATCACGCAAAGTTTATTTAATTAAATCGTGATGTATAATTTTAGAAAAACGCTTCTTGCAACTTTTGTTTTATTGATTCCTTTTTTGCTTCATTCCCAAGCAGTGACCGATAGTTCGCGGGTTTTGAAAGAAGTTATTCTAAAAGGAAAGCCTTATCAGGAAGTTATTCCTGTTCAAAGCCTTTCGGGTGTTCTGCTCGAAAATCTTTCCAGTCATAATGTTGCCGATGCGCTTCGTTATTTTGCGGGAACACAAATCAAAGATTATGGAGGTGTTGGTGGACTCAAAACAGTTGATGTTCGTAATATGGGAACGCATCATGTTGGTGTTTTTTATGACGGAATTCAGCTGGGAAATGCACAAAACGGCGTAACCGATCTAGGAAAGTATTCGCTTGACGATATGGAATCGCTTACGATGTACAATGGCCAGAAAAGCGAAATTTTCCAGTCAGCAAAAGACTTTGCAGCTGCTTCTACCATTTATTTGCGAACCAAACGTCCTGTTTTTATTGGCAATAAAAAAACGAATCTACTGGTTCGTTACAAAACAATGTCCATTAATTATCATGATCCTTCTTTTAGATGGGAACAAAAGCTGAGCGATAAAGTAAGTTTAAGCGTAAGTTCTGAATACATCAAATCAAACGGACAGTATAAATTTAGATACAAAAGAAAAAACCAAGACGGAAGCATTGCCTACGATACCACAGCTACTCGATGGAACAGCGATATAGAAGCATTCCGATTTGAATCTGGTTTGTATGGAAAAATAAACAAGGGAACGTGGGATGCTAAAGTATATTATTATGATTCTGAACGTGGTGCACCGGGAGCAATTGTAGAAAACAAGTTTAAAGACGGTTTCAGACAATTTGATAAGAACTTTTTCGGACAGTCTTCTTTAACTAAAGATGTTTCAGAAAAATATAAATTCCAGATAAAAGGAAAATTCGCTTACGATTATACCCATTATATTGCACGAGATACGACTAATGTTTTAGGCGAAACCGTAACCGAAGGAGCACAATCTGATGACAGTTATTTTCAACAGGAAGCTTATTTCTCTGCAGTCAATATGTACAGCATTTTACCCACTTGGGATGTTTCGCTGTCGACCGATTTTCAATACAATAAACTAAATGCGACAAGAAGAGGAATCCAAACACAATTCTCTTTTCCACAACGTTATACAGCGCTTGTTTCTCTAGCAACTTCGTATCGATATGAAGGTTTTAAAGTTTTAGGAAATGTATTAGGAACCCGTGTCATTGAGGAAGTAGAATACAATGCCAAAGCTCCCAATAAAACTGAATTTACGCCCGCTATATTTCTAGGCTACACGCCTTTTAAAAAATATGATTTCAATTTAAGAGCATTTGCCAAACGTATTTTCAGAATGCCAACTTTCAACGATTTGTATTATACCATGATTGGTTCGAGCACTTTGAGGCCAGAATATATGAATCAGTACGATGTTGGTTTTACGTATAATTTCCCGGTAAGGGAAAGTTTTTTCGACAAATTTTCTTTTCAGGCAGATGCTTATTATACCAATACAAAAGACAAAATTGTTGCGGCTCCGACTGGAAATTTATTTCGTTGGATGATGACTAATATCGGACAAGTAAAAGGAAAAGGAATCGAAACGGTTCTCAATATGGGAACTCATTTTAATAAGTTAAAATTAGATGCCAACTTAACCTATACGTATTCTCAAAGTCAGGATTTTACAAAAATTGTCGGTTTAGAAATGTCTTCTTACGGAGATCAGATTCCGTACACGCCTTGGCATAGCGGATCTGGGATTTTGAATGCCAATTATGAATCTTGGAACTTCAATTACAGCTTCATTTATGTCGGAAAGCGTTACAACGGAAATGTCAATAATATTAAAGTAAACGAAGTACAGCCGTGGTACACACACGATTTGGCGGTTCAGAAATCTTTCGCATTTAAAAATTACAAATTAAACGGAACGATTGAAATCAACAACGCTTTTAATCAGCAATATGAAGTGATTTACAATTACCCGATGCCAGGGCGAACATTCAAATTTATAATCAGTTTTGAGTTATGAAAAAGAGCTTTTTAAAAATACTATTTGTTTTAGCCGTAACGGTTTTGATGATTTCCTGCCGTGAAGATGAAACTGTATTTCTTTCTTCCGATACTGCCGTTGCCGCACCCAGAAGTGACGGAAATATTGAAGGTTTCTATCTTTTAAACGAAGGAAATATGGGAATGAATCGTGCGAGTCTGGATGTTTTTAATTACCGAACAGGAAATTATACCACAGATGTATATTCAGAACGAAACCCTAGTGTCGTAAAAGAATTGGGAGATGTTGGAAACGATATTAAAATCTACGGGAATAAGGTTTATGCAGTTATAAATTGCTCCAACAAAGTGGAGGTTTTAGAAAAGTGGACGGCAAAACGCATCAAAAAAATAGACATTCCGAATTGTCGTTATATGGCTTTTTATAAAGACAAAGCCTATGTGAGTTCTTATTCGGGACCAGTTGCCATTAATCCGAATGCAGAAATCGGTTTTGTGGCCGAAATTGATACCACTTCATTAGAATTAAAGAGAAAAGTAACCGTTGGTTATCAGCCTGAACAAATGGTTGTTCATAACGGAAAATTGTATGTCGCAAATTCTGGCGGTTACAGAGTTCCAAATTACGATAGAACTGTTTCGGTTATTGATCTGGCGACTTTCACAGAAATCAAAAAAATAGATGTGGGCATTAATTTGTACAGCATGCAGATTGACAGCCGCGGTGATATTTACGTCAGTTCGCGAGGCGATTACTACAACACGCCATCTAATCTTTTTGTGATTGATACACAGACAGACGAAAAGAAAATGCAGCTCGATATTCCTGTTTCTGGAACCTGTCTCGTTGACGATTTGTTGTATTACTACAGCGTTTCTTGGAGTTACTTATCAGGCAGTAATAAAGTGAGTTATGGGATTTTGGATACTAAAACCAAAAAAGTAATTACCAATCAGATTATCACTGATGGAACCGACAAAAAAATCATGATTCCGTATGGACTTCAGGTTAATCCTGAAACCAAAGAAATCTACATTACCGATGCGCAAAACTACGTTGTAACAGGCTATATCTACTGTTTTACGCCAGATGGAAAACTAAAATGGAAAACAACCGCAGGAAATATTCCCGCTCATATTGCTTTTATAACTAAAAATTAAAAAATGATGAATAAAGCTTTTTTTAAAATCGCTCTGTTTTTAATTCTTTTCGTAGGATTTGTTTCTTGCGATAAGGATAATGACAATGAAGAAAATCTGCTTCCAGCAGAAGTGCTGAAGGAAAACTACACAATTGATCGTTTTAAAGTTCTGAATATTGCAACAGATCTTCCAAGTACGGCAAAACTGACTTGGAGCATTAAAGATTCGATTATCTCAGAAAATGCCGATTTGGATTTTATAAGTCCGTTTCAAAAAAGTTATCCATTGACTTTAAAAGTTGAAGTAAATGGAGAAACCAAGATTTATAACGCATCCATAAATGTGATAAAAGAAACAGGAACATACAGTAAATATATTTCTAATGTATTTGATTTTCGTCCCGCAGTTGGACAATTCACAAACGAAATTCCACTATATACATCAGGAAATACAGAAGCCAGCATAATTTCTGCAGCGAAAAAAGCAATTGTGGGTTCCAACACCACAATGATTTCGCTAGGTGGTTTTGGCGGTTATGTGGTTTTTGGTTTCGATCACACCATTCCGAACATGAACGGACGAGATTTTAAAGTTTTAGGAAATGCTTTTTGGGGAAATGAAGCCAACGAAGCGCGTGCAGGATCTTGTGAACCCGGAATTATTATGGTGGCTTACGACAAGAATAAAAATGGAAAACCAGACGAAGACGAATGGTATGAAATTGCTGGAAGCGAATACTTTAAAAATACGACTACAAAAAATTACTCGATTACTTATTTCAAACCAGATCCAAACAAATTGCCAGCTGCAGGAAACGAGTTTTGGCAGGTTAACACCGAATATATCAAATGGCAGGACAATGCTGGAAATTCAGCTTATAAATCACAAAATGTGTTTCATGACCAAAGTTATTACCCGCTCTGGATTGTCGATACGTCTTATACTTTAAAAGGAACGCGAATAGCCGATAATTTCTACGATCAAAGTGGCGAAGGTTCATATTGGGTAGGCAAATCTTTTGAATTTGGTTATGCCGATAATGCACCAAATAATGATGAAGCTTCGAATATTGATATTTCTTGGGCAGTCGATAAAAACGGAAAATACGTAAAACTTCCTGGAATAGATTTCGTAAAAATATACACTGCAATCAATCAGGAAGCAGGCTGGCTTGGCGAAGTTTCTACAGAAGTTTCAGGCGCTTACGATTTACATCTTAACTAATACAACACTTTAAAATCAATACAATTATGAAGAAAAACTACTTTATAGTAATAATGCTATTTTTTGCATTTCTAACCCACGCACAAATAAAAGTGCAAGGCGTTCCTAGAAATGACATCAAATTAAAAACAGCGACGCAACAGCAACTAACAGCAAAAAGTGCCAATGCAACCACTTTTGATGATATTCAGTTTTGGGTTGGTAGCGGTGCCAATAAAGCAGCATTTGCCGTGCAATGGAATGACGGAAAAAATGCAGACGCACTAATCTGGGGATTTAAATGGGATGGAAATGCAACTGGCGAAGATATGATGAAAGCCATTGCCAAAGCTGACCCTCGTTTTTATACTCTTTTATTGCAGGGAACACAATTTGGAACTGCAATTGGAGGATTCGGTTTCGATTTGGATGGAACCAACACAATCGGATTGTACAAAAGCGGAAACCTAACCTATCCTTATTATCCTGTAAGTGGTATTGTAAATACAACCGTTTATGATTTTGACGAATATACACCAATTGATGCATCAGATCACTGGCAGTCTGGCTGGACGGCTAAAGGATACTGGTCTTATTGGGTAAGAGATGATGTGAATAACGGTTTTGATTATTCTGGTTTAGGCGCATCGAGCCGAGTTTTACAAGATGGTTCTTGGGACGTCTGGAATTTTAATGTTTCGTTTGCAGAAGAACCAATTGCAGCATTTACTCCTGTCACACCGTATTCGAATGCCGTAGATTTTACAAAAGGGTATTTCATGGTAAACGAAGAATGGTTTGGCCACACCAATGGATCTGTAAATTTTGTCACCAATGACGGGAAAATTAATTATAGAGTGTATAGTGATGTAAATGAAAATAAAGCTTTTGGTGCTACAACGCAATACGGAACTATTTATGGAGATAAATTTTATTTTGTTTCTAAACAGGCTAAAGATGGAGGTGATACACAATATACTCCTGGCGGAAGACTAGTTGTTGCCGATGCTTTAACGATGAAAACCCTTGCAGAGTTTGATAATATTGGAGGAGGAGACGGTCGTTCTTTTGTTGGAGTTGATGAAAAAACGGGATATATAGGCGCTTCAAATGGAGTTTTTACTTTTGATATTGCCAATATGAAAGTGGGAACTCTCATTGCAGGAACAGGAGGAGGAAGTCAGTATGCGGGGCAGATTGGAAACATGATTCGTACTTCTCAATATGTATTTGCAGTAAAACAAAATGGTGGAATTTTGGTCATTGATCCTAAAACAAATAGTGTCGTAAAAACGATTACAGGCGCGTTTCATTCTGTTACACAATCTAAAGACGGTAGCATCTGGGGAATCCAGAATAAGAAAATAATTAATATTGATCCGTTGACTTTTGCAACTATTGAATATGCCATACCAACCACTCAATATTTAGGCTCTTGGGGAGCATGGAATGCTGGTAGTTTTACGTATAGCAATAAAGAAAATGCTTTGTATTGGATGAATTCTGTTAACGCATTTACTTCGGGCGTTCAAATTATAAAGTTTGATGTGGCAACCAAAAAATTCAATGAAAGTTTTGCTACACTTCCGGGACAAACGGGAAGCTTTAAACAAATTCCTTATGGAGCAGCGTTGAGAATCGATCCTGTTTCAGATCAGATTATTGTAAACACAACAGAAAGCGGTTTTGGAGCACATTACCAAAAAAACTGGATTCATACTTTTGACAATACAGGAAAATTGATCGATACAAAAACGTTAAACGATTATTACTGGTTTCCTGCCATGACGGTATTTCCAGATAATGCAGCACCAGTTGTAAATGCAATTCTGCCATCGCAACTTTCAACAGGAAGTCCAACAATCATTGATTTAAAAACAGTAGTTTCAGATGAAGACAATTTATCTGCAGCGATTGTAAAAACGATAAAATCAAACAGTAATGAAACTATTGTTTCAGCAGAAATTAATACAAACGAAGAACTGATTTTAACACCAAAAATAGGAGGAACTGCGACAATTGTAATCAGTTTTAACTCAAATGGTAAAATAGTCGAAAAATCGATTTTGGTTGATACAGCGGTTTTAGGCAGAGATGAATTCACGAAAGTGCAATTATCAATTTATCCAAATCCAGTTTCAGATTATCTAAATATCAGTACTGAAGATGAAATTACAGATGTTGTGATTTATGATGTTAATGGAAGAACGATCAATACCAGATTAAATAACAATCAAATTGACGTAAGTAATTTTGCCAAAGGATTTTACATCATCAATATTGCAACCGATAAAGCGAAGTATACACAGAAATTTATTAAAAGATAAAATTCTAAAATTAAATAACTTAAGGCTGTCACTTTGGAGACAGCCTTTTTTTTGGGGAACAAAATGCTTCGGAGAAGCAAAATATTTATAGCAAATAAAATAACGAGAGAAAAAGCTCCAGAGGAGCGACATATTGGTAGACGTTTTTTTCAATGAAAAGATCATTATATTTACAATACAAAATTCCGAACATTATGAAAGCATTGGTAATTGGAGCCACAGGCGCAACAGGAAAAGAGCTGGTTGATCTTCTTTTAAAAGATAATAATTATACGGCAGTTTCAATTTTTGTGAGACGTTCAACAGGAAAATCACATCCAAAATTGACCGAGCATATAGTTGATTTTTCGAATATAAATTCATTTCAAAGCGCCATTACTGGAGATGTGCTTTTCTCTTGTTTAGGAACTACTTTGAAAGATGCGGGGTCCAAAGAAAAACAATGGAAAATCGACTACGATATTCCTGCTGAATTCGCAGCTGCTACAAAACAAAATGGAGTTAATTCTTTGGTTTTAGTTTCTTCTTATGGAGCATCAGCAAAAAGCAACGTATATTATTCTATGATGAAAGGAAAATTAGAAGACCATCTTCAAGAGCTTCATTTTCCGCAATATATTATTTTCAGACCTGGGCCTTTAATTCGAGAAAATACAGATCGTTTAGGCGAAAAAATTTCAGTCAAAGTCATAAAATTCTTTAATGCAATTGGGCTTTTCAAAAATCTGAAACCAATTACAACCGCATTTTTAGCCAAAAAACTAGTAAAAGCGCCTAAGGTACTTTCAACAGGAACAACAATATTAGAATTGGATCGAATTCTGCAGCTTTAACTTGTAATCTTTTTATAGCATCGAGAATGAATTCGGTATCTTTTTAAATAAGAATTCTTGCTAATTAAGGGTTTTAGACGAATTTGCCTTACCTTTATACCTTTACCACGCCAAAGAAATGAATAAAGATTACCCCATTCCAGAAAACGAACTACAGCGTTTAGCAGCCCTTAAACGTTATAACATACTAGATACGCTTCCAGACAATGCTTTTGACGATGCTACAAAGCTTGTTTCTTATATCTGCGGCGTACCAATAGCCCATATTTCTTTTATCGATGAAGACAGGCAATGGTTTAAATCGGAGATTGGAATTGGAGTTTCGGAAGTGCCCCGTGAAATCACTTTCTGCAATTACACTATTTTAGATACAGAAATTGTAGAAATTAATGATACACATGTCAACGATAGATTCAAAGACGATCCAAATGTTACGGGAGGTTTCAATGTGAGATTCTACGCTGGTGTACCACTTACAACGCCAGACGGTTATAATATTGGAACATTGTGCGCTATTGATCATGTAGCAAAAGAACTGAATGAGAATCAGCGTAATGCACTTTCTATTATTGCAAAACATGTTATTGCACAGCTGGAATTAAGCACAAAAAACAATCAGTTATATACACAGAGAAAAATTGCCGAACGTGCCGTTTTGGCGAGAGATAGTTTTTTGGCTAATATGAGCCACGAAATTAGAACGCCATTAAACGCCATTATCGGATTTACAGATTTACTTGCGCAGACCGAACTAGATGATACACAGCGAGATTATATTGCAAGTGTACAAATTGCAGGCGAAAATCTGCTTCTGATTGTAAATGATATTCTAGATCTTTCAAAAATTGAATCAGGAAATTTACCTATAGAATCTGAGCCATTTAATCTAAAGAAAACACTTAAACATGTTTATAGTTTACTCAAAGTAAAAGCACAGAAAGACGTTGAGTTTAATCTTTTTCTTGATGCCGAATTGCCAGATTTGGTTGTTGGCGATCAAGGAAGATTAAATCAGATCTTGGTAAACCTTATCGGTAATGCGCTTAAGTTTACAAATGAAGGAGAAGTAACCGTCTCGGTAAAGAAAATAGAGGAAACGGAAGACAGTTACTCGTTTAAGTTTTCTATAAAAGATACCGGAATCGGAATCCCAAAAGATAAACTCGAAACTATTTTTGAACGTTTTACACAAGGCGAAGAAAGTACTACAAGAACATTTGGCGGTACCGGACTTGGACTGAATATTGTAAAACAGTTAGTAGAGCTTCAGAAAGGAGAAGTTCACGTAAAAAGTACTCTAAATCGTGGTTCAGAGTTTTTCTTTACCCTTTCGTACAAAAAATCAAACTTTGAAGAAACAACGGTAAAAACGGTTTCTAAAAATGATTTAGGAAATCTTAAAATATTGCTTTGCGAAGACAATGTTTTAAACCAAAAGCTTGCAAAAAGCGTAATTAATAATTTTGGCTTCGATTTGGATATTGCACAAAACGGTGAAGAAGGCATTGAACTTTTGTCTCAAAATAACTATGATTTGGTTTTAATGGATTTGCAGATGCCTGTAAAAGATGGCTACCAAACCACAGAATATATCAGGAATGAAATGAATTCCAGCATACCAATTATTGCCATGACAGCACATTCTCTAGTAGGAGAGCAGGAGCGATGCTACAAAGTGGGAATGAATGCTTATGTACCAAAGCCTTTTAAACAGTCGATACTTTTAAAAGCCATAAAAACGGTAATGACACCAGACAGTGATGCACATCATAAAAGAATTATTGATTTGTCTTTTTTGGATGATATGTCTGGAGGCGATCCCGAATTTAGGCAAGATATGATAGGTCTTTTTATTGAAAAGATTCCAAGTCAGTCGGCACAGTTAGAAGAAGCCTTTAAAAATACCGATTACGACAGCGTAAAAAAATTGGCGCATAATATGAAATCAAGCATGGATATTTTTATGCTGCAAGATTTAAGTAATTGTTTGTCGATTATCGAAGAAGAAGCGTCATCTGGCGAATTTACTGCCGAAACATTAGATAAAGTGAATATTTTTCATTGCGGAATTGAAGAAGTCGTTAAAATTTTGAAAGAGCTATGATATAAAAGAAATATGCAGTAGCTTTATAATAAAGATGTTTAAATTTTGAATATCCCCCAGATAAAAAAATAAAAAATGAGAATTATTGTAGCCGAAGATAATGATATCCTACGCAAATCGTTATCTTTTTTCTTAGAGTCTAAAGGATTTAGTGTTGACCAGTTTTCTGACGGAAAAGAGGCGCTTGAAGCGATCGAAAAAGAAAACTATGATTTAATATTGACTGATATAAACATGCCGGGTGTTAGCGGAATGGAAATTACGCAGCACGTACGAGAAAACCTTAAATCTGATATTCCTGTAATTATATTGACTTCTTCGGGCGTTGAGCAAACTGAGCTCGATTCTTTTGATATCGGAGCAAATGAATTTATTGCTAAACCAGTAAGTCCGGCAGTACTTTTAGTGAGAATTAATAAATTACTAAAAACCCGAATCTGATGAAGTTTATTTATTATTCTATTTTCCTGCTTTTTATTTCTTCTGTTGCAATTGCGCAAGAAATCAATATAGACGAAGCTTTAGCTAATGTGAAGCGCGAGGTCGAAAAAGAAAATTTTGATAAAGCCTTATCGATTATTGAGCCTCTGCGTGCCAAATATCCTGAAAATGAAGATATACAGACATACGCAGGACGTATCTATAGTTGGAAAAAAGAATATAAAACTGCCATAAAGATTTTGTCTCCAATGGCAGACAGAAACAATCCAAATCCTGAAGCTTTGCAAGCACTTCTAAATGTTTATTTCTGGACCGAAGATTACGAAAAATGCATTTCTTACTGTGATAAATATCTGGCTATTGATCCAAAATCTATTGATGTTTTAAAGATTAAAGCCACTTGTCTGGAGAAACTAAATCGCGATCAGGAAGCTTTAGATTTAATCGAAAAAGCATCTTATATTGATAATAGTACTCAAGCTTTTAGCGGAATACGCACACTTATTGGACGTAAAGTCAAAAATACAGTTTCGGCTTCCTATTTAAATATCTCAACTTCAGATTCTGGACAGCAGCCATTTCATTATGGATATGTAGAGTATTCGCATAAATTCAGCAAATCGGCAATCGTAGGAAGAGCAAATATTGGAAATATTGGCAATGAAACTCAAATGTTGTTTGAAACCGATTTCTATCAGACCTTTTCAAACAAAAGCTATTTGTATGCAAATGCTGGCGTATCAACAGGAGAAACAATATTTCCTGTAGCCAAAGCAGGTTTAGAATATTATTTTAAGCCACAGAAAAAGTTTGATTTTTCGCTTGGAGGACGATTCATGCATTTTGATACAGACGATATTACGCTGCTAACAGGACAAGTTGCCTATCACGCCGGAATTTACAGTTTTGCTTATAGACCTTATTACGATATTTCGAACGAATTGTTTTCTCATGTTTTGAGTGTTCAGCGAGTAAATGAAGAAAAAGAGCGCTTAATAAGATTGGAATTGCAATACGGAAATGTTCCTTATCTCTATTTATACAATAATTTTACGCAACCGCTAAAAGCATATCGTGTTGGAATTCAGTATCAGCATCGTTTTGGCGATTCGTTTTTTGTGCGTCCGATTTTCCTTTACGAATACGAAGAATATATTCCAGGAGAATATAGAAACAAGTTTAATGTCCAGTTAATTGTAACGAAACGTTTTTAATATGACAGAAATCTGGAATCTATATAAAAACGGCCAATGGGAAGTGCCTTTTCTTACCTTTTCTATTTATCTGTTCGTTGCGGCTTCACTTGTTCTATATCTCGTTATTGTGGCCAGCAGAAACAGTAAAATTAAAAAGGAAAGACTTAGTAAAGAATACAGTGTTATAATAGATAAAATATTGTCGGCCGTTATTTTTGAAGATGTTCCTTTTTCAAAAATTAAAGGAGACGAGAATTTTCAAATGCTTTTTGATACACCTTTTTTTCGAGAAGTTTTGACAGAATCTCTTATCAATCTGCATAAAAACTACGAAGGTGTTTATGCTCAAAAACTAGAGCAGTTTTATAAAGATTCCCACTTGATAAAAGTTTCTTTTCGAAAACTTAAAAGCCTAAAATGGGAAGTAAAATGTAAAGGGATTACCGAATTGGCAGAATTTAATATTAAAGAAGCATTTGTTCCAATTGTATCCTGTTCTAAAGCCAGAAAAAAAACACTAAAGATTGTTGCTCTAAGTGCCGCTATCAAACTTGAAGGAGGACGGAGCATAAAATATTTAGTAAAGCATTCAGACCCTATAGACGATTGGATGCAGCTGAATATTATTGGAGCTTTCAAAAAACATGATATTGGCGATACGGAAGGAGTTGAGCATTTATTAGAATCGCAAAACACAACAGTAATTGCACTTGGTTTAAAACTTATAAAAGAACTTAAGCTAACACAGAAGCTTCCTTATGTGGCTCATTTGGCAGAACATACTTCAAACACTGTAATTAAATACAAAGCCCAGAGTCTTTTGCAGACATTAACGGTATAATTGAACAAGAAATGACTTTTTTTAATACAGAAATAACGTGGTTTTTAGAGGCATATATACTCTTTATTCTCGGTTACGCCATACTTATCATGTCTTCGTACCTAATCTTGGCTTATCTTTCTACAAAAGAGCTGAGAAAGTATCTTAAAAGAAACAGTTTTGTCGATTATGATGTTTTGTTGACTAGTGAATTTGCTCCTCATCTTTCGCTAATTGCTCCGGCTTACAATGAAGGTCTTACGATTGAAGAGAATGTAAAATCGCTGCTTTCGCTGAATTACAATAATTATCAGGTTATTGTGGTTAATGATGGAAGTAAAGACAATTCAATGGAAATCTTGACTAAAACCTACGATCTTGTTTTGACTGATTTGGAATTTCATCCGAAAATTGAAACCAAAAAAATCAGAGGAATTTATACTTCAAGAAATGCGGCTTTCAAAAAACTGATTGTCGTTGATAAAGAAAATGGAGGTAAAGCCGATGCCTTAAACGTCGGACTAAATATTGCGCAAAATCCGTATGTTGTTTGTATTGATGTCGATTGTATTCTCGATAAAGATTCGCTTTTAAAACTCGCAAAACCATTTTTAGAATCGTACGGAAAACGTATTATTGCAACTGGAGGAGTAGTTCGAATTGCCAACCAATGTATCATTAAAAACGGACGTTTGGTCGAAGTAAATGTTCCAGATGTAATGCTATCGAGAATTCAGGTTTTAGAATATCTTAGAGCTTTTCTATTAGGAAGAATGGCTTGGGGGAAACTAGATGGATTATTGCTGATAAGCGGTGCCTTTGGAGCTTTTGATAAAGAAATTGCTATACTTTCTGGTGGTTACAGTACCAAAACGGTCGGAGAAGATATGGAGCTCATTGTAAGAATGCGCCGCTTTATGTTGGATAATAAACTGCCTTATTCGGTAAGTTATATTCCAGATCCGTTGTGTTGGACCGAAGCGCCTGAAGATTTCAATATATTTAAAAAACAGCGTTCTCGTTGGATGCGAGGAACGATAGAAACATTGAGCATTCATCGTGGAATGTTCTTAAATCCAAAATACAAATTATTAGGAATGTTAAGCGTTCCATATTGGACTTTGTTTGAATTTCTGGCTCCTGCAATAGAGTTTATTGGTTTGGTTATCACTGCAGTGTTTATAATATTAGGTTTGCTAAACTGGTATTTTTTCTTTTTACTGCTGCTTTTTGTATATACCTTTGCAGTGTTCTTTTCGGTGATTGCTTTGTACAGCGAAGAAAAAACCTATCATAAATATCCCAAACAAACCGATTTTTTTAAGTTGCTAATGGCGGCTTTTATAGAACCGTTTTACTTTCATCCGCTTACGGTTTATGCAGCGTTAATTGGTTATAAGGAAAAAATTATGGGAACCAAAGGCTGGGGCGAAATGACCAGAAAAGGATTTACCAAGAAATAATGAAAATGACAAAGAAGATTTTAATAGTAGATGATCATTTGGTGGTGCGAAACGGAGTTGCTATGATTTTGGAAAGGCAATTTGAAGATGTTGCCATTTCTAATGCTGAAAATTTCTTTGAAGCGATTACACTTTTAAAAAATCTGCCTTTTGATTTAGTTATCTTAGATATTAATATTCCGGGAGGAAAAAATACCGATATGATAACCGACATTAGAGCGATTCAGCCCGATGTCAAAATATTGGTTTTCTCGGCTCATGAAGAAGAACAATATGCTTTAAAATACCTTTCTTCTGGTGCCAACGGTTATGTAGATAAACTATGCAGTGAAGAAAAAATCATGTTTGCTATTACTTCCATTTTTGAGTCTGGGACTTATATTTCTTCAGAACTGGTTAGCAAATTAGTCAATATTAAAACAAGCAAAAAAACTTTAAATCCGTTAGAAGGGTTGTCTAAAAGAGAGCTTCAAATTACAGCCCTTTTAGTGGAGGGAAATGGCAATTTAGAAATTTCAAATAAACTCAACATTCATATGTCTACTGTGAGTACCTACAAAGCAAGAGTTTTTGAAAAACTAAAAGTCAATAATCTAGTAGAACTCATTAAGTTATATAATACTTTCAAAAGTTAGTTGTATTCGACCATAATCTCGATCGTAGTTCCTTTATCAATATCACTAATAATATTGATGTTTCCCTCGATAAGAATAAGAAGCTCAATAATCATATGAAGTCCGAGATGATAATTTTTTGAAATCGGATTTTTATAAAAATTGTGATAATAATCAATAAGCTCTTTGCTCATTCCTTTACCATTATCTATAATTTTTAAGATTAGAAGAGCCTTTTTGGTTGTACATAAAAGCTCAATTTTTCCATTTTTGGTATTTTTTATGGCGTTATCAATTAAATTATGAATGATAATCGAAAGTGCTGTTTTGTTTGTTCGTACGTGAAAATCTTTTTCTACATTATTAAAAATGGAAATGTTTTCTGCTTCGGCAATTTTTTCAAAAATCTGAATTCGTTCCTCAATCAATTCATACAAAGAATAACTTTCATTTTCCAGTTTTTTTCCTTCAATAAAAATAGAAGAATATTTGATAAGATTTTCTACATATTCGTATAATTGAGAGGTAGAAGTCTGCAAAGTTCCCAATTGCTGTTTAAGTTTCTGATCTTCTTGAATGGTATTGTTTTCAGAAAGATGTTTAATAGAAGAAGACAAGAATTTCAGCGGGCTTTTGATATCATGGCTCATGCTTTTAACCAACATTTCGTGCTGTTTAATTTTTTGTTTTAAGTTGTTTTCTGCTTTTTCTAGTTTTTTAACGGTAGAAGCTAATTTTTTTGTTTTTTTAGCAATTACTTCTTCCAGCTGTCTTCTTTTCATTCTTTGGTAATACAATCGTATATGCCAAAGTGAAATTACAAAACCGGCGGCAAGAAAACAGCAAAGAACAGCAAACCAAATGGTCTGATAAAATTTTGCAGGTACAACAAGAATGACAGTTTTATAAGCATAATTGGCATCAAAACCAGATAAACTCCTAAAGGTAAGCGTATAAGTTCCAGGTGGCAATGTCGTAAAAGAAATTGATTTATCGGCTTTCAATCGTTCCCAGCGATCACTTCCAATTCTGTCCATTTTTGCTTCGATGGCTACATTTTTTGGATTTCCGTAATAAGGATACGAAACCAAAAAACTTACGCGTTGAAAATTGTTTTTTAAGACAATAGTATCTTTCGGAGTAATTATTTTCTGGTCGAGAACAACTCTGTCAATAAAAAGGTCTTTGCCAGGAAGTAAAGGAGATACTTTATACGGATTAAAAAAAACAATTCCATTCATAGATGGAAAAACAATATCATTGTTTTTTAGAAAATTCCCGCAAGGTTGGCAGCCGCCGTTAAATTCATTAATCAGAAAACCGTCTGCTTTATTGTATTGATGGTAATATATAACCGTATTTTTATTTTTGTAATGGTGTAGCAACGCTTTTCTAGAAACCTGAAAAAGTCCTTTGTTGGTTGATATCCAGAAAAATTCGTTTTTGTCTTCAATAATACAATGAGCAGAATTAAGATAATGCTCTTCGTCTGTTGGAAAAGAATACAGTTTCTGGTTTTCATAAAGAAAGAAGCCTTTTTCATATGTTGTAAGCCATACTTTTTGCTTGCTGTCTATAAAAACGCTTCGAATGTTTATGTTTTTAGTGTTTTTTGCAAAATGTAGTTTTTTAGTTTTTAAATCATACAAAAACAGTCCGTTATCTCCAGCCAAATACAAAATATTGTTTTGCTGAACGATATAGTTGATGTTGTTTTTAAAAACGGCTTCAAGCTTTACAATTCCGTTTTTTATAGCATACAATTTAGGTTTATGAAACTCGTCTATTCCTAAAGAGACCCAAATGGTATTGCTATTATCTTTAAATATGGTTTTCGGATTTTGATCAAAAGGGTAGGTGACATATTTTTTGTATCCCGATTTTTTTAGATAGCAAAGTACTTTCATGGCTCGGCTGATCCATATATTTTTTTCATCGTCGAGAGCAATATTTAGCCGTTCATCCAAAAAAACACTTTTAGGAAAAGGAATGCTGTCAATCACTTTTTTGTCGTTTATAATCAATCCTTCAGAAGTGATTACGGTACTATCGCTAAAAGTTTGCGCAGCGTAGTAAACTTCGGTTCTCTCTTTACTTTTTTTTATGGTTTTAAAAGTAGGAAAAGAAATAATGCACAATCCGTTTGTGCCGCTTCCTAAGTACAGTTTTTTATTTTTCGGATCAAAATAAACTGCGATAATATTGCTTGTTTCAAAATCTTTGTATTCGACAATTAATTGAGCAGTTAATTGGTCATTTTGATTTTTTAACTGATAAATTTTATTCTTTACAGATAGAAAAACCTGACCTGTTGTGATGTTCCAGAATAACTTACGATTCTTAGTTGGTATTATATTCAGCTTTCCTGAAGATTCAGCTTTTTGAGAAAAACAATGATAATAGCCGTTATCGGTTAGGTAAAAAAGAGAATTGCTGATTGCGAAAAAATTAAAAATATTATCGTTTTTAAAAGGAGTTTTAGAAATGCTTTTCATTTTAGAATCGCATAATTCAATGGTTTGGTTGTCTATAAAGAATATATTTCCATTAGATAATCTGATATAATAAGGCTCATGCTGATTAATAGAATAGTTGGATGGAAGACCATCATGAAAGAAGAAATGCCTTCCGTTTCGCACCAAACTAGATTTTGGAGCATCTTTTTTAAGTATCTGGACTTTGGCATTTTTAATGAAGACAAGTTCTTTTTTGCTTTCATTATAACTTGTGAGACTGTCTTTTTCAATGCTTCCAAAAATATCGGTAAAACGAGTATGTTCTAAAGAGGTATTGGAAGAATTAAAAACAAGAAAATTATTTCCATCATAACGAACAATACCATTTTCGGTAGTCATCCATATAAAATTGTGTTTGCCTTGAACTATTGCTTTTATACTATTCTGTTGCAGTTCATTATTATCCGCAGTATACCATCTCGCCAAGTAGTTTTCTTGGCAGATCATTTTAGTTGTAGTAAGCAACAGCAGAAAACAACAGTAACGTAAAATATGAACCGCTATTTTTGGCATCTGACTAAAATTATAAGACAAACTTAGCAAACATAAATCAGAAATCACGGTTTGTAGTTTTAAATCTACAACGTTGTAGATTTATTGAGACAGACAAGACAAGCTTTCTAATAGTCTATAAGACTATATTTGTCTTATAAGGTTAAAGGCAAAGTTTAGAAGTATGAAAATAGGAGTAATAGGTTTATGTAGTTTTACAATGGATTTTGTGAGCCGTGCAGTCGAGGCAGGACATCAAGTATTATTGAGTTCGACCCGCGAAAATAGCCAGTTTAAAGATATAGCTAAAACCTTAGGAAAGAATGTAAAATTGGTAAGTAAAGACGAAGCCGCAAAAGCCAGTATTTTAATACTCTTTATTCCACGTGAAGATGTTGGATTATTCCTGACAGACTTGCCAGACATGAATGAGAAAGTGCTAATACATTCCAGCAATCCAATTTTTAGTTTAGAATGTCTGGAGCCAAATGCAAAATCATCATCTGAAATAATTGCATCACTTTTGCCAGAAGCTCATGTGATTAGGGTGCTTAATATAGTGAATCCAGAAGTGCTTTCGATGGTAAACCAAGAGCAAAATGGCAATGAAATATTTTATACAGGATTGAATAAACAGGCAAAAAATAAAGCCAAAATATTTTTTAAAAGCCTAAATCTTACTGGGATCGATTTTGAAGAATTGTACCAACTTCCAATGCATTCTTGTTTCATGAGTTAAAAAAGAAATATTACGATACCAGCTTTGAATAATTAGAATTGTTCAAACCCCCGAAATGTTCCCAGAAAAGCTAACTTTCTGGGACATTTCTTTTTGGATTTTTTTAATTTTTAATCTAAATCTGTTTTTAAGACAGCTCCAGTACTAGCATTAGTTACTAACGCTCTGTATTGTGAAAGCCATTTTGAGTTTAATGGTTTTTTTAATGGTTTAAAAGCTGCTCTTCTTGTTGCGATTTCTTCATCACTTAAATTAACAGACAAAATATACTGATCTACATCAATGTGAATTTCGTCTCCGTCTTTTACCAAACCAATCATACCGCCCTCAGCAGCTTCTGGAGAAACGTGTCCGATTGAAGCTCCTCTGGTTGCACCGCTAAATCTTCCGTCAGTAATTAAAGCTACAGAACTTCCAAGTCCCATTCCCATAATTAAACTCGTAGGAGAAAGCATTTCTTGCATTCCAGGTCCGCCTTTTGGCCCTTCGTAACGAATAACCACTACATTTCCGGCTTTCACTTTTCCCATCATAATTCCTGCAATCGCTTCGGCTTGACCGTCAAAACAGACTGCGCTACCAGTAAATACGCGATCTCCAGTTAATCCTGCAGTTTTAATAACTGCACCTTGCTCAGCAAGATTTCCGTATAAAATGGCCAATCCGCCAACTCTACTGTACGGATTATCGATAGTATGAATAATTGTAGTATCTTTAATTTCGGCATTAGCAATTTTTTCCAATAAAGTTTCACCACTAATCGTAAGATTATCAATTAAAACGCCTGAACCTCTTTTGTTTATTTCCTTCATAACCGCATTTACACCACCAGCTCTGTTGATATCTTCCATATGAACCGTGCTTAAACTTGGTGAAATCTTAGCAATATGCGCCACATTTCCAGAAATGGTATTAATGTCTTTTAATTTAAAATCAACATTAGCTTCGTTCGCAATTGCAAGCATATGAAGAACAGTATTTGTACTTCCGCCCATTGCCATATCGACAGCAAAAGCGTTGCGAACGGCATTTTCGTTTAAGATATTTTTCAGTTTGAATTTTTCAATAGCCTGCTGATCTTTTGCAATATCACAGATTCTTCTTGCTGCTTCGCGGTACAATTGTTCACGTTCTGGAGTTTGAGCTAGAATAGTACCGTTTCCAGGAAGTGCAATTCCCATTGCTTCCATCAAAGTATTCATAGAATTTGCGGTAAACATTCCAGAACAGCTTCCACCGCTTGGACAGGCATTACATTCAATATCATATAATTCTTCGTCAGAGATTTTTCCTGCTTCGTGTTTTCCGACTGCTTCAAAAGCTGTAGCTAAGTCAATTGCCGTTCCATTTTTAGTATAACCTTTAGACATTGGGCCTCCGCTTACAAAAATGGTTGGAACATCTACACGTAAAGCACCCATGATCATTCCGGGAACAATTTTATCACAATTTGGAATTGCAATCATCGCATCCAGTTTATGCGCATTCATTACACTTTCTATAGAGTTGGCGATAATTTCACGGCTCGGAAGCGAGTATAACATTCCGTCATGTCCCATTGCAATTCCGTCATCGATTCCGATTGTATTAAACTCAAACGGAACACAGCCATTGGCACGAATTTCTTCTTTGATAATTTCAGAGACTTTGTTTAGGAAAAAATGTCCTGGAATGATTTCGATAAACGAATTTGCCACTCCAATAAATGGTTTGCTGAAATCTTCATTTTTCAAGCCCGTAGCTCGCAATAAGGATCTGTGAGGAGTTCGCTGAACACCTTTTTTTACTTCATCACTTCTCATGATAGAAAATGTTTTTTAATGTTGTTTTTTGTTTTTTTTGATAGTTAACAGATTATAATTAAATCTGTGATTTTATTCTGCTTAATGTTTCTGGCGAAATATTAAGGTATGCCGCAAGATTGGCATTGGACAATCTCTGAATGAGTTCGGGGTTGTTTTTAAGAAGATTTCTATACCGTTCAGCTGCATTTTGTGTCAATAGGCTGCTAAGTTTAGAAGTAATCACCGTAAGACCATATTCGAGAATATAGATGTACATTTTATCCCATTGCGGAATGGTGTTGCGAAGATGAAAAAAATCTTCATAAGAAATAGCCAAAAGCTCTGAAGCCTCAACCGCTTCAATGTATTCAGTGCTTGGTTCTCTAGAAATAAAACTGACAATCGAAGTTAGAAATGTACCTTCAAAAGCCATAAAACGTGTAGTTATATTATGATCTTCTGTGCTGTAATACAATCGCAGACAGCCTTTTTTTATAAAAAATATTTTATTCGCAACGGTTCCGCTTTTAAGTAACTGCTCATTCTTCTTTACTTGTATTAATTTAAAGCAGGATAAAATGGTGTTAAGTTCATCATTTTCCAATTGTAATCTACTCTGAATTAAAGCCTCAAGTTCACTCATCATTTCTCAAAAATTAATCATTATCAAAAGTAAAGTTAATCAAGGAAAAAAACATTGACGAATGTCAAAATCGGTTTAAGAATGAATATAAATAACTTTGCGTCTTTGCGACTTTGCGAGCAATTTTTCAAAGAATGGAAAAAGATACTTAAAATATAATCTAGCAAAGTCGCTAAGACGTAAAGTTTTAAAGTTTTAATCTGCTCAAATCTGCAGAATCTGCGTGAAACAAAAACAAATCTGTAATTTAGTAAAATGAAAATCGAACTGAAACAATCTTCTTTTCTTGAAAAGGCAATCAACGAACCGTATTACAACATTTTAATGTTTGATGGAGAAGCGGCTTTTTCTGTTGATTTAACTGATTACGAATGTAAAGGAAAATGTCTTTTGTTTTTAACACCGTATCAGTTATTGCAATGGAAAAATTCGACAGCACCTTTCCTAAATATTCTCAGTTTTCATGGAGATTTTTACTGTATTGAATACCATAAAAAAGAAGTGGCTTGCAACGGAATTTTATTCAATGATATTTATAGCGAACCTTTTGTAGCTGTTTCCGATTTTATTTACGAGGAAATCACGAGCATTATGGAAAGAATGAAAAGGGTAGAAGACTCAGAAATGGATTATGATAATTCGATTCTAAAGTCTTATCTGCAGGTTATTCTAGCCTTGAGCAGTAAAGAAAAACAGCTCAAAATGTCACCAAAGATTCAGGAATCTATTGGAAACGCTGACATTTTGAAGTTTCAGCATTTGTTGGATTCTCATTTTTTAGAGGCAAAAGAAGTCGCTTTTTATGCCTCAAAATACAACTTGAGCGTCAATACTTTCAGTAAAAGAATCAAAAAACATTTCGGGAAATCGCCTTCTCAGCTTATTCAAGATCGCATTGTTTTGGAAGCTAAGAAATTGTTGCATTTGACAACCAAAACAATAAAAGAAATTGCAGACGATCTTAATTTTGAAGACGAATTTTATTTCAGCCGATATTTCAAGAAAAGTGTGGGCATTTCGCCTAAAGAATTCAGAAAAGAAGTTGGCATTTCTATCGTGGCAAAATAGTCCATGAAAACTCCTTTACGTCCATTTTTATCCAGATAAGCATAAAGTAATTTTGATTTGTATTTAAAACAGAATCAAAATGGAAAAATTTATACGATTTATTGCGGGTGGACAAAATAACTTTATTCACTTTTTAAGAATTGCCATATTTGTTGTAATGGCATGGATTGGCGGATTAAAAGCCTTTAAATATGAAGCTGACGGAATTGTTCCGCTGGTTGCGAATAGTCCGTTTATGAGTTTCTTTTATAAAGATGCTAATCAACAGGTTGTAAATGATGAAGGTAAAACAGTAAAAGTGTACACACTTTACAAAAACGTTGAAGGTAAAACTGTTGAGAAAAACATCAAATGGCACGAAGCCAACGGAACTTATATTTTTTCTTACGGACTAGGAACTGTTATTGTCACAATTGGTTTGTTGGTTCTTTTGGGAATCTGGTTTCCTAAAATGGGCTTTTTGGGCGGACTTCTGACATTCGGAATGGCGTTTGTAACTTTATCATTTTTAATCACAACGCCAGAAGTTTACGTTCCGAATTTGGGTGGAGATTTTCCAACACCAGAATTTGGGTTTCCGTATCTTTCTGTAGGAGACCGTTTGGTTCTCAAAGATATTATCATGATGAGTGGCGGATTGATCGTAGCTTCAGACAGTGCAAAGAAAATTTTAAAACGATTTTACGCTTAATCGAAAATAAAAAATGCTGCGCAAGGGCTCAGACTTGCACAGCTTTTTACAAAAACTCAAAACTAACTTATTCGTATTTTAAATATTTCAGCACATCGACTTTTGTTGCTTGATACGCTTTTGCTAAAACAATGCATAGCGTTAAAAACAATAAAAGCAAAAAGGAAAGTAGAAACGGCAGCATCGGAATTTCGATTCTAAAGGCAAAATTATTCAGCCATTTCTGCAATAAAACATAGGCAGGAAATACAGCAATAAGGAAACCTATTGCACAATACACTACATATTGTTTAGACAGTTCTTTCAATAAGATATTAGTCTCTGCGCCCAAAGTTTTTCGAATCGCAATTTCTTTCATTCTTCTTTGAATGGAATAAGATGCCAGAGCAAAAAGTCCAAAAAGGGCAATAAGAATCACAATAACATTGAGCAGAGAAAACAAATTTTTCTGCTTTACATAAGACTCGTAAGTTCGGGCATATTCTTTATCGGCAAAATCATATTGAAATGGATATTCGGTATCGACTTTTGTTTTCCAAAATTTTTCAATTGCAGCAATACTACTTTGAATCTGATCTGCTTTTAATTTTACATAGATTCGATTCATTTCATCGGCCATATCTAGAGATTTTATATGATAAAAAGTAATCGGTGGAACATCGACTTCTGGACTTAAAAGATTAAAATCTTTTACCACGCCAATAATCCTCATTTTCTGATTTCCAATTTTGATCTCTTTGCCAATAGGATCTTTTATCTGCATTAAACTCAATGATTTTTCATTAACTAAAACAGAATTTATAGTGTCTGAAGCTATGTTTGGACTAAGATTTCTGCCTTTTATTACTTTTATATTTAGCAGATTTAGCATATCATAATCAAGTCCAATTGCTTTTTGTTTGAAAAGCACATCTCGATACCAAATTGGCCATTGTGAATCATCTTCTCCATCAAAAGAAAGAAGACCAGTTGAAACTTTTTCAACGCCTTTAATTTTTGAAAGTTCCTGTTTTATAGTGTTATATCTTTCAAAAATATTCTTTCCAACATTTTCTCCCTGATAATAGGAAGACGGAAGATTTAACGAAATGGCCATAACCTGATCGCCTTTAAAACCAAGATCTTTATTGTTTAGATATTTAATTTGCTGATAGACCACTACAGAACCAATAATAAAAAAGGAAGCAATGGCAAATTGAAAAATCAGCATTCCATTTCTGATCCAAACGCCGCTTTTACTTCGAGCATAATTGCCTCTTAAAACTTTTAAAGTCTCAAAATTAGCAACATATAAAGCTGGAAATATTCCTGCAAATACAATGGTTATGAGAAAAACTAGTATCAACTGGAGATAAAATTGACTTTCGATTATCCTTAAGTTTTTCTCTAAAAAAGAATTGTAATAAGGAAGAGCAATTTCTACAATCATTAACGCTAATAAAACCGAAAAAGCAGTCATCAAAACGGTTTCAAAAATGAATTGCCAAACAATCTGTTTTTTGGAAGCGCCCAATATTTTACGAACTCCAACTTCTTTGGCTCTTTTAATCGAATTTGCTGTTGCCAAATTGATATAATTGACAATAGACAGAATAAGAATTAAAACCGATAAGCAAGCCATAATTACCAGAAACTGATAATTTCCTCTTCCCTCAGGATATCCATCAATAACAGAATGCAGTCTGGCAGATGAAAGCGGTTCCATCAAAACTTTGAAACTTCCCATTTTCTTGACCATTTCGGCAGGTGTAAAACCCGCTTGTTTGGCAGTTCTTACAATAACCTCGTCATAAAATACTTTATCAAGCATTTTTCTGGTCGATTCTACTTTTGATGGATCTTTTAGTTTTACCAATACTTTTAAAACAAATAGGCCAGGGTTTTTGTCAGGATCTGCCAAGTCTTTCATGCGGTTTATCACTATGTTTGGTGCGATCGATGAATTTCCTGGAATGCGATAAACACCTGAAATTGTAAACGTAGCATCCAAACATTTGATTTGTTTGCCTATTGGGTTTTTATTTCCAAAAAAGCGTTCTGCAAGTTTCTCTGAAATGGCAATACTGTTTTCGTCTTTTATAGCCGATTTGGCATTTCCATAAATAAATTCAAACGGAAAAAGAGAAAAGAAATCTTTTTCGGCATTTACGATTTTATCTACAAATTCCTTTTGGCCATTGTAAACCACTTTGTCTTTTTGATACCATTCATCTGCATAAACAACAGCTTCTACGTTGGGGTCATTTTCTAAATGAGGTTTTAAACGTACAGGATTATTTGCAGTTACAGGCATATCGCTCAATTGCGCTAAAACCTGATAAACTTTATCTTTTTCTGGATTCCAAGCATTGTAGCTGTGTTCGTCGTTCCAATAAAGAAGCGCGAAAATTAAACCCGAAATTCCTATTGATAATCCGAGAATATTGAGAGCAGTAAAAAGCTTACTGTGTTTGATTTGATAGATAAATATATTGATCCAGTTTTTTAGCATTTTGTTGGTGTTTTTTTGGTTTTGGAGTTAGTTTACTCGTATTTTAAATATTTTAAAACATTTACTTTGGTCACTTGGTAGGCTTTTGCTAAAACAATGGTCAGCGTTAAAAACAACAGTGATACAAAAGCAACTAAAAATGGCAAAAACGGAATATCAATTCGAGAAGCAAAGTTTTCTAACCATTTCTGCATCAATAAATAAGCAGGAACAATTCCGATTAAGAAACCAATTACGCAGAAAAGGACGTACTGTTTAGATAATTCTTTTAGCAAAATATTGGTTTCCGCACCGAGTGTTTTTCTAATGGCGATTTCGCGCAATCTTCTTTCCATAGAAAAAGAAGCCAAAGCAAATAATCCAAAAACAGCAATTAATATTACGACCACATTCAGTAAAGCAAACAAGTTTCTTTGATCTTGATATTTTTTATAAGTTCGAGCAAAGTTTTTATCTACAAAACCATATTCAAACGGATATTCCTGATCGACTTTAGTTTTCCAGAATTTTTCAATTGAAGCAATCGTTTCTGGCATTCCGTCAGGTGATATTTTAACCGTAATAAACTGTAAATAATTTTCCATCCAGGAAACAGATTTAATGTGAAAGAAAATCATAGGCGCCACGTTATATTCCATTCCGATATAATGAAAATCTTTAACGATGCC
Organism: Flavobacterium sp. LPB0248; assembly: GCF_013388355.1. Taxonomy (GTDB): domain Bacteria; phylum Bacteroidota; class Bacteroidia; order Flavobacteriales; family Flavobacteriaceae; genus Flavobacterium. Next base: position 369,825 of record NZ_CP058246.1, on the reverse strand, counting down.
AACAACTTTATATTTTTGACCGCCGAAAGTAATTTCTTTGTTTATAGGATCTTTTACCATAAGAGTTTTTGCAGCAGTTTCATTCAATAATGCACTTGTAATACTATCTGTTGCCAGTTTGCTGCTTAAATCTCTTCCTTTAACTATTTTAATTCCTAGTAAATTTAATTGGCCAAAGTCAAGTCCCAATTGCTGTGTAATAACTTCTTTATTAGATTTATAATGAAGCCCTTGCCAAGAATTGAGATTGCTTCCAATGGAAAAAACTCCAGTAGAAACAGCTTCAACACCTTTAATTTTTGAAAGTTCCTGTTTTATAGTTTTATATCTTTCATACTGAATTTTATCTTTTACAGGTCTAAAAGCAATGTCCATAACCTGTGCACCATCAAAACCTAAATCTTTGGAAATCATGTAATTTACCTGTTTATGAACAATAAAAGATCCGATGATAAAAAGAGTAGCAATAGAGAATTGTAAAACAAGCATTCCGTTACGAATCCAGACACCGTTTTTACTTCTTGAAAAATTGCCTTTTAAGACTTTCAGTGTTTCAAAATTTGCAATGTAAACAGCAGGAAAAACGCCCGAAACGATAATTACAAAGAAGAAAATTAAAATAAGTTGGAAGTAAAATTGATTTCCAATTAGCATTAAGTCTTTGTTTAAAAAAGCATTATAGAAAGGAAGCGAAAGCTCTACGATTACCATTGCCAGTAAAACTGAGAACAAGGTAATAAGTGTGGTTTCAAAAACAAACTGCGTAACAATTTGCGATTTCGTAGCACCGACTATCTTGCGAACACCAACTTCTTTGGCTCGCTTTACTGCATTTGCAGTAGCCATATTAATGTAGTTTACAACCGAAAGTATTAAAATTAAGATGGATAAACCCATTACAATTTTTAGAAATTGCAAATTGGCATTCTGTTCAGGAAATGCATAATTTCCTTGACGAAGCCTTGCTTTTGAAAGAGGAAGAAGCCTTGATTTTATAGGATCTCCATATTGTTTTATAAACTGTTCAATAGATAATCCCTCAGCTTTTGCCTGTTTTTTGTAGTTGTCTTCAAGAAATATTTTGTCTAATTTTTGAATAACTGCTGTAGTGTCGATTGGCTTTTTGAGCTTTAACATTAATCCGTAACTGAAACCCCAGTTATCTTTGTTTTGTTCTAATTCCTCTTCTACAACAGGAGTAATTACCGAAGGCATTACTGATGATTTTTCAGGCATTTTATATACACCGCGAACAACAAAAATTCGATCTGCGTATTTGACCTGTTTTCCCATTGGGTTTTCATTCTTAAAAATGCGCGCAGCAGTTTCTTTAGAAAGAACCATGCTGTTGCGGTCGCTAAAAGCTGTCTTAGCATTACCTTGAATAAATTCAAAAGGGAAGAAAGAAAAGAAACTCCTTTCGGCTGAAAAGATTTTGTCAACCAATTCGATTTTTCCATTATACTGAATAGTTTCCGTGGTATAGTTTACTCTGAAATAACAGTATTTATCCAAGTATGAAGTAGTTGCATTAAGCATTCTACCTGGAATTGGAGAATTTGTTGTCCAGATATTTCCACCTCCAAAATCATTCATTGCAATAAAAATTTTATCTTTCTCAGGATTCCATTGATCGTAAGAATGTTCGTCGTTCCAGTATAGAATTGCAAAGATTAAACCTGCAATTCCTATACTCAAGCCCAATATATTTAGGGCTGTAAAGAATTTGTTGTTCTTTATATGATAAACAAATATGTTTGTCCAATTCTTCAACATGACTTTAGCAGTTAGAATTAACTAAAACATCAACATTTCTATGATTTACTTTTTCAGAAAGGATTTCGCCATCTTTCATTAAAATTGTTCTTTGCGAGAAAGAAGCATCGTAATCTGAGTGTGTTACCATTAAGATTGTCGATCCGCTGGCATGAAGATCGGTCAACAATTCCATTACTTCATTTCCGTTTCTGCTGTCTAGGTTTCCTGTTGGCTCATCGGCTAGAATAATTTTCGGATTATTGATTAAAGCTCTTGCTACGGCTACACGCTGCTGCTGTCCGCCTGAAAGCTGTTGCGGAAAATGCTTCAATCTATGAGCGATTCCCAAAATTTTCGCCATCTCATTTACTCGCGATTTTCTTTCGGCAGAAGGAACATTGTTATAAATTAAAGGCAGTTCGATGTTATCAAAAACCGATAATTCGTCAATTAAATTGAAGTTCTGGAAGATGAATCCGATGTTTTCTTTTCTGGCTTGCGCTCTAGACTTTTCTTTTAAGCCAACCATTTCCTGATCCAAAAGCTGGTAACTTCCGCTAGAAGCGCTATCCAGAAGTCCAATGATGTTCAATAAAGTCGATTTTCCGCTTCCAGACGGTCCCATAATCGATACAAAATCGCCTTGATTGATGGTCAGCGAAACGTCACTTAATGCTTTGGTTTCTAATTCCTCAGTTCTAAATACTTTTGAAAGTTTTGTAATGGTAATCATAATTTGACTGTTTTAATTTTTGATTGATTTTCTTTTAAAATTTTTATGCCCTTTGGAAATGATAGAAACAAGTCTGAAAATTAAGATAAATTATTTTTAATTTATCGCTATTTATTTTGTTATTTGTACTTCCGAAAGAGGTTAATTATTAATGATTTACAAGTTTTAATGTGATTTTCGTGCCAGTAAATTAAACCTTGTAAATACCTTGTTTTTAAGGGATTATTTTTCTGAATAAATTTAAACTGTCCATAAGTGGACACCTTTCGTCCAAAACTGAACAATAATGAAAAAGACCAACGCATCTATTTTAATCATCGACGATCAGGAAGACATTCTTTTTGCATCAAAAGTCTACTTGAAAAAGTATTTTGAAAACATTTATACGCTAAATAATCCGAAAAACATTGTCGAATTATTGGCAAAAAATGCCATTGATGTCGTCCTTTTGGATATGAATTACAGATTAGGATTTGAAGATGGGAGAGAAGGTTTGTATTTATTGAAAGAAATAAAAACGCTTTCGCCTAAAACGGTGGTAATTTTAATGACCGCTTTCGGAAAAGTAGAAACAGCTGTTGAAGGCTTAAAATCGGGTGCTTTTGATTATATTCTGAAACCTTGGGAAAATAAAAAGCTTTTAGAATCGGTAAAACAAGCTGTAGATAAAGCTCGAAAAGAACAGAAGAAAAACAAAGAAGTAGAAGTAAAAGAAGAATTCTTTGTTGGCAGTTCTGAGATTATAAAAAAGGCATATTCTTTAGCAGATAAAGTCGCAAAAACTGATGCCAATGTTTTGATTTTGGGTGAAAACGGAACAGGAAAATTTGTTCTAGCGCATCATATTCATACCCAATCAGAAAGAAAAAGCCAGCCATTTATTGCAGTTGATTTGGGCTCTTTGAATTCGAATATTTTCGAAAGCGAATTGTTTGGTTATGCCAAAGGTGCTTTTACCGATGCCAAAACCGATACAGCGGGACGTTTTGAAATGGCGCAGAACGGAACCATTTTTTTGGATGAAATAGGAAATGTACCGCTTCATCTACAATCAAAACTTTTGCAAGTTATTCAGACCAAAACCGTAACAAGATTAGGAGAAACTAAAGCAAGACCTTTAAACGTTAGAATTATTACAGCAACAAACTTGAACTTAAAACTAGAAGTTGCCGATAAAAACTTCCGAGAAGACTTGTATTATCGCATCAATACAATGGAAATTGTTTTGCCTCCACTAAGAGAACGTCATGAAGATAAGATTCCGCTTGCCGAATATCTTTTGGATAAAATGATTGAAAAATACGGCCGTGACGAAATCACTTTTGATAAAAAAGTCTTAGAACAAATTGAAAAACACGCTTGGAACGGAAACATCCGCGAAATGGAGAATAAGATTGAACGTGCTGTTATTCTTTGTGAAAATAACACCATAACTGTTTCTGATCTTGATTTAGAAACGATAACACCTTACGAGGAAAACTCAGATGATATTCAGCTTTCTTCTGTTGAAAAAGCAACGGTTGAAAAAGCACTGCTTAAAAACAACAACAATATCAGTAAAACTGCCGAAGAATTGGGTTTGTCAAGAGGTGCATTGTACAGACGTTTGGAGAAATTTAATATCAATATCGACTAATTATGCTAAGGACTTTACAAACTTATAAACTCCTTTTTCTGCGATTAATTTTTATTGTAATCGGAATCGAATTGTCGCTGTATTTCTTTAGAATTGGTTTGCTTTTTACGGGAGTTTTTGGTCTCTGCATGGTTTTTCTACTAGGAAGGGAAATGTATTTTTATGTTAGAAATATGGTTTTGATTTATAATAAAACCATCTCTTCGATATTGCAAGATGATTTTAGTTCCGATTTCTCAAAACATAAATTCAATAGTACATATAACGAGCTTTTTACCTTATATGAAACTTTAAAAAGTAAACAAAACGAGCAAGTTACTAGAGATATTATTTACCGTTCGATTTTAAACAATATAGAATCGGGTGTAATTATTTTGCAGAAACAAGAAAGCGATTGGAGTATTTTTTTGATGAATGATTATTTCTCGAGTCACTTTAATGTTCCGAAAGTTTCAAAATGGAAATATCTTAAAAATCAGCTGCCCTCTTTGTGCGAAATTATCGAAGAAGATGATTTTCATGAAATTAAAACTTCAATCGAACTTAGTATAAACGAACAAAGCAAACAGACGTTTGTTTTGCAGGCTTCACGAACCGAAATTTTTGGGCAGGATTATTTTATTGTTCTATTAGATTCCATTCAGAATGTAGTAGAAAAGAAAGAAAAAGATGCGTGGATTAATTTGATGAAAGTGATTTCGCATGAATTGCTAAATTCCATCACGCCAATTCGTTCGATTTGCCAGAATTTAGAAGATTTAGTAGAACAAGATTCGCTTTCGACAGAAGATTTAGAAGATATCAAACACAGCGTACATACAATGCTGAGACGAAGTGATCATTTGCAAAAATTTGTAGAAGGTTATAGAAAATTGGCAATGCTTCCTTCGCCTAAAAAAGAAAAAACTTCACTGCAGCACATAACTGAAAACTGTATTCAGGTTATGAATCCGTTGTTTAGGAAAAATAATATTGAAGTTACCAATTCCGTTACTCAAAATTATCTAATAAATATAGATTCGCAGCAGATAGAGCAGGTATTAATTAATTTATTGACCAATTCGATTAATGCTTTAGAAAATAGCAATACGAAACAAATTTCGATTTCGGCGGAAGCCAAAAATAATCGCATTTTTATAAAGGTTTCAGATTCTGGAAAAGGAATTGAAAAAGAAATTGAGGACAAAATATTTCTTCCGTTTTTCACCACCCGCACGGAAGGAGCGGGAATTGGATTGACTTTATCTAAAAATATTATTGAAGCACACGGCGGTTATATTTCGCATAAAAACGAAAATGGAAAAACGACTTTTGAGATTTCTTTGATTGAGGATTGATAGATATAATCTAAAGTTAGTTTGCGCATTTTTGTCATTTCGACGAAGGAGAAATCTCCGTTTGAAGCTCGACAAAGATTGGAGAAATTCGGCACGGAGTTTCTAGTGTGATTCCTCGTTCCTCGGAATGACAAACAATGGCGGAACTTTGACAAAGTTTATGCTGATCTACTTAAAAAACAGTTTAGATTTTTTCACGCAGATTCAGCAGATTTAAAAAGATTTATTAAAATAAAAATCTGCGTTGATCTGCTTAAATCTTTTTAAATCTGCATGAAATATTTTAAAATATTAGTTTTTTCTAATCAACAGCTTTAATTTTTCGCTTTTAAAATTGACTTCAGAAATAATTGTAGCAGAAAAAATCAAAGTTCCGCCTAAAAGTAAACGCCATGAAAGGTTTTCACCTAAAATGAAAAAGGCTCCAATTGCCCCAAAAACAGGCTCAAACAAATAAATAACCGCTACACGTTCTGCCGATAAATAACGCTGCGAAATGTTTGAAACCGTATACATAAAAGCGGTAGAAAACAAAGCACAGTAAATTACGCCCATCCAAAACGTATTATTTTGAGGCAACCATTCTGATGAACTGTCTGTTAACGCTATAAAAAATGTAAAAAGCGCACAAAATGCAAACATTGGTACAATAGAATACAAAAGGTTTTTGGTGGCCGAATGTTTTTCGACAGCAATCAAATAAACTGCAAAAGCAAAGGCTCCTGCAATGGTAAATAAATCCCCGAAATTTATGGTAAATTTATCCTGAATGGCAATAATAAATAACCCAGTTAAAGCCGTCAAAGCGGCAATCCAGATTTTTAGTGAAGCGTTGGTTTTATAAATCGCTAGTTTTAATAACGGAATAATAATTACGGTTAATCCTGCAATAAAAGAGCATTGTGAAGCATCTGTATATTTAAGTCCAACTGTTTGAAGCTGAATGCCTAAAAACATGGGTACAGCAAGCAAAAAGCCTGTTTTAATAGCTTCTCGATTAATATCTTTGACATATTTCCAAAAAATAATACTCAATACCACAACTGCCAGCAGGAAACGATAAAATAAAAATACGTTTAGCGAATAGTGGCCAATTGCCATTTTGGTAACGGAATAGGATACTCCCCAAAATGCAGTGCCAAGAATTAATAAAAACAATAAAAGCTGTCTTCTTTCCATTTTAAATCAATACTTTTTTCATCATTAAATCGGTTTGCTCGTCGTCTCCTAATCTAAAAATATGCGTGTCAAATTGTACAAAACCATTTTTAGTGTAGAAACTTACAGCTCTAAAATTCTTTTCCCAAACACCCAACCACATGTACGTAGCTTTTATTTCTTGGGCAATTTCTTCTGCTTGAGCGTATAGTGCCTGCGCGACTTTTTTACCATGAAATTCCTTTGCTACATAAATACGTTCTATTTCTAAGGCATTTAAATCTTCTTTTTCGGTTTGTGCATCAGCTGTATTCAATTTTAAGTAACCGACTATTTTTTCATCTAAAACAGCTAAATAGAAATAAGAGGAAGAATTGTTTAATTCTGCTGTCAGTTTTGCTGTAGCGAAGCTTTCGTCCAGATATTTTTTCATGTTTTCTTCGCTGTTGACATCGGCAAAGGTTTCAGAAAAAGTTTGTCTGCCAATGGATTGCAATTTTAAAGCATCTTCAGCTGTGGCTTTGGTTATTTTTAGCGTATTCATTTTTTATTTCTCTAATGCATTAAATGCTGTGTTTTGTTTTTGATAAATGCGTAAATTGCATCAATGGATTTACAGCAGATTAAATATTTTTTGGCTCTTTCGCGAGAACTTCATTTCTGGAACACCGCCGGAAAGATGAATATTACACAATCAGCACTTAGCCGTCAAATTCAGTCTCTTGAAAATCAGCTTGGCGTGCAGCTGTTTGAGCGTAATAAACGCAACGTTAAACTTACTGCTGCTGGCCAGTTCTTAAAAGAAAAATGGGAGGTTGAATTGAGTAAACTAGAGTTTATTCATCAATCTGCCCGTCAGATTCAGCTAGGAGAGAGCGGTACCATTACCATTTCTCATCCCGATTCTATTTCGGCTTCTCTTATGCCCGAAATTTTGTCGCGTATTTCAGAAGCTTTCCCAAAACTAAAAATCAAACTGGTTCAGGTGCTGTACGAGAATCAGCAGGATTTTCTGCGAAATTATAAAATAGATCTGGCGATTACCAGAGATATCAATAATTCAAAAGATATTCAATCTCAAAAAATCTATACCGATCACTTAGCAGTTGTTGTTCCAGAAGATCATCCATATCAAACGCCAGAGGATTTTACTAAAGAAACCCTTGCTTCTCAAAAGTTTATTTTGCCAACCAATGACGAAGGCAGCAGTTACAGCGACCTTATTCAGAGATTATTCAATTCTTTGGAAAACGCGCCAGAAGCTTATCTTCAGTCTGAATTTGGTTCTTCTATAATCGCTTTGGTTCGTAAGGGACTCGGAATCGCCATTTTACCCGATTCGTATGTCTTTCATGAAATCCCTGGAATCCGATTTATAAAATTGCCTTTAGAAACCGATCTTTATGTCAATTGGAGAACCGAAGATCATAATCCCGTGTTGGCCAATGTTCTGAAATTGATTATTCCGTAAATCGTTAAGCTCTCAGCATTCCAATATGCGGAATTCCGTCTTCATCATACACTTCTCCTTGTTCTACAAATCCTAAAGATTGATAGAATTTGGATAAATGGTATTGTGCACTAATTCTAATTGGACCTTTTCCGAATTTCTCTTCGCAACCTGCAATTGAAGCTTCCATTAGTTTTACTCCTAAACCTAATCCGCGATGCGATTTTGCAATTACAACTCTTCCTATTGAAACCTCGTCATACGATACTCCTTTAGGAAGTAAACGCGTCACACCTGCCAATTCGTTATCGACGTAATACAATAAATGAAAACCTTTTTGGTCTTTATTGTCTAAATCGAGATAAGGGCAGTTTTGTTCGACTACAAAAACGTCGCTTCTTAACCGAAGCATATTGTACATTTCGTGATTGGTTAATTCGTCAAAAGATTTAATGGAATGGCTGAATGTCATTTTTTATTTTAGGCTTTAATTTTTTTGCAAAGATAAAGGAGTGAATAATGATTAAAAATGCTATTTTTCTATCATGTGATGCTGGAATTGCATTAGTTGTTTCAAGGATTAACTTTGTCAAAGTTTTAAACTTTGACAAAGTTCTGCTAACAGCTTGTCATTCTGAGGAACGAGGAATCACACTAGAAACCCCACGCAGAATGCCTACAATCTTTGTCGAATTCCGCGTGTGATTCCTCCTCCGTCGGAATGACAAGATTGGGGTAATTTCTATGTGTTTAAAACAAAAAAACTTTGTCAAAGTTTGAAACTTTGACAAAGTTGTATCCAATTCGTATAATATATTTTTAGTGAGAAACCGCCTTTAACCCAACAATAGAACCAACCAATGTCGCTAAGAAAAACAATCTCCAGAACGCTGCAGGTTCTTTAAAAACAAAAATACCAACTAACACAGTTCCCACAGCTCCAATTCCTGTCCAAACAGCATAAGCCGTTCCTAGCGGAAGGGTTTCTGTAGCTTTCATTAATAAAAGCATACTTACAGTTAATGAAATAAAGAAACCAATATACCAATAGTACATTTCAGTTCCAGTAGTTGCTTTTGCTTTTCCAAGACATGATGCGAAGGCTACTTCAAATAGACCCGCGATGATTAAAATAATCCAGTTCATATAGTTAAAATTTTGTGATGCAAAGTTCTTTTATGGAAATCAGAAAAAAATTAACAAATGATAAAAAATGAAGTTATTTTAATCTGTTTTGCTGAACAATTAAAATCTAATTTGATCTGCTAAAATCTTTTGTAATCTGCGTGAAATACTTTTGTGTATGATTTTTTCACGCAGATTTACACAGATTAAAGCAGATTTAAATATAATTAATTGGATAGAATTGAAAAAAAAATCTAAACAGGTTATTTTATTTCTGCACGTATTCTGCTTAAACTGACTTGTGTAATTCCTAAATAGGAAGCAATATGTCCTAGTTGAACTCTTTGCAATAATTCGGGATGGTCTTTCATTAATTCTAAATAACGTTCAGATGCATTTTTGAATTGTTTAGAGATCAAACGTTCTTCGGTCTTAATTAATTCTTTTTCAGCAAATTTTCGTCCCCAATTGGCGATGTGAACATCTTCATTAAAGAGTTTTCTTAGATTTTCCGTTTTGAGTTCGTACAATTCGCAGTCTTCCAAAAGCTCGATGGTTTCATATCCAGGCTGATCTTCCACATAACTTTTCATCGAAATAATGGTTTCACCTTCTTTTCCAAACCAAAACGTAACTTCATTATCTCTTTCTACATAAGCTCTCACCAATCCTTTCTTTATAAAATAAATATTCGATTCTACTTTATTGGCTTTTAGCAAAATATGCCCTTTAGCAAAAGCAATTTCGGTGACATTGTTTTGCAAAGCAAGCTTAGATTGCTCAGGAAGTTCGTGTATGTAATCGAGAATTTTGGAAATATCCATCAACGGAATTTTAGTATTTTGGAATAAAGGTAAAAAGTAAACGGTAAAATGAGTGTTGGTTTTATAAAAAAAAATCCCGTTTCAAAATAGAAACGGGACTTAAAAACAACCTCTGCGATGAGCTATTATAAACAGAAGCCATTTTTGACCAACATATAAACTAATTTATTCCTCCGCCTAAAGCTTTGTACAGCAATACTTGTGAGTTTGCATTTCGAAGTTGGATATCAACAAAATCCAATTCGGCTTGCAATTTATTTTTTTGCGCATTGATGATTTCCAGATAATTGGCATAACCGCTCAAATACAAATCGTTTGAGACATTTACGGCAATTTCTAGATGATCAATTTCGTTTAATTTATATTTTAAAACATCTTCATAAGCTTCATTTCTGTGCAATAAAGCACTTAACTCATTGAAAGCTGTTGTAACAGCATTTTGATATTGAAGAAATGAGATTTCCTGTCTTCTATTCGAAACATAAAATTCCTGCTTGATCTGTCCTTTATTGAAAACTGGAGCTGTTAAACCGCCCAATAATTGCCAGGCAAAAGAACCAGCATCAAAGAAAGTATTGAACGAGAATGAGTTGAAACCCGCGTATCCGCCTAGATTTACTGTTGGAAAAAAGGCAGCGCGAGCCGATTTAGCATCTGCGTTACTTGCTAATAATTCGAAGTAAGCTTCAGACACATCTGGTCTTTTATGAATGATAGAATCTACGCTTATTTTTTGGTTTAAAACTTCTAAATGTCCAGCCAAAAAGTCGTTGCTTCGGTCAACTTTTCCGCCGTATTCTCCTAAAAGTGTCAATAAAGCTTTCTCAGTTTGATCGATGCTTAATTTTAATTCTGAAGCTTCGGCATGAATGTTATTGTTTTGTGCATTAAATTGTTGTACTGCCAATTCTGTAGCTTTACCAACAGATCTTTGTGCCGATACAATATCAAGAGCTCTTTCCTGTGTTTTCAAGTTATTATCGTAAATCGCAGCTTGTTTGTCTAAAGCAATCAGTTTGAAATACAAGTCGGCAACATCACTTAAAAGACGCGTTTGTAATAATCGCATTCCCTGCTGAGAAGCAAAAAATCGCTGTTGCGCTGCTTTTTTGCGATTGCTCAGTTTTCCCCAGATATCCGCTTCCCAAGAAACTTTCGCGCCTAAAAATAAGTTTGGAGTTACATTTTCGTTGATTCTTTGTTTTTCAGTAATATTTTGAGAAAAGTTAGTATCAAAGTTACCAACTCCATCCATCGTATATTTTCCGTAATGTGTTCCAGAAGCATCGGCAACAAAATCTAAAGAGGGAAGAAGCGCCAGTTTTGCCACTTTTAAATGCGAATTGGCAATCAGGATTCTTTCCTGCATGATTAAATAATCAGGATTCTTGGCAATGGCTTTCTTTAATAAAGCTTCTAGTTTTGGATCTTTAAAAAAGGTTTCTGTTTTTAATGGAATAAAAGTCTCACTTGATGCTTCTTTTCTTTGTGCATCAAAATTTTCTGGAAGCTTTGCAGCGTCTAGTTTGGTGCTAACTTTTGGTGCAGAACAAGCTGTCAAAAGTAAAATTCCGGTTATTACAACGGCACTTTTGGTTGTCCTTAGAAACTGCACATCAGCATTTTTATATTGATTTAATATCTCTTTCATTGTTTAATTTTTATTCATTCGTTTTTCCAATTTCGCAAACAGTATGTAAAGTCCAGGAATGATTAAAAGACCAAACACTGTTCCGATTAACATTCCTCCCGCAGCTGCTGTTCCGATTGAACGGTTACCAATTGCACCCGCACCAGAAGCGATACACAACGGAATCAATCCTGAAATAAAAGCAAAAGAGGTCATCAAAATAGGACGGAAACGAAGTCTTGCTCCTTCAATTGCTGCTTCGACAATATCTCGTCCGAGCTTATTTTGTGCCATCGCAAACTCAACAATCAGAATGGCGTTCTTGGCGAGCAGACCGATCAGCATGACGAGTGCTACTTGGGCATAGATGTTATTATCGAGTCCAACCATTACAAGTGCAATATAAGAACCGAAAACTCCAACTGGTAAACTCAACAATACTGGGAACGGAAGCAATAAACTTTCGTACTGCGCAGCAAGCAATAAGTATACAAAAAGTATACAAAGCGCAAAAATGTAGATGGTTTGGTTTCCTGATAAAATCTCTTCACGCGTCATACCAGACCATTCCAATTCGAAACGGCTTGGGAGTTTTTCTGCAGCAATTTTTTCAACAGCGGCAATGGCATCTCCAGAGCTGTAACCTTCAGCAGGTTCACCGTTAATCATAGCCGACATGTACATGTTGTAACGCGTTAAAACCTCAGGACCGTAAACTCTTTCTAATTTGATGAAAGTAGAAAACGGAACCATTTCGCCTGCTTCATTCTTCAAGTACATATCCAAAATACTTTCTGGATTTTGACGGAATTGCGGACTTGCCTGAACCATTACTTTATACATTTGAGAGAAACGAATAAAATTGGTTGCGTAAAACGAACCTAACATGGTTTGTAAAGTCGACATGGCATTGTCTACCGAAATTCCTTTTTTGGCAGCCAAATCGTAATCAATATGAATTAAATACTGCGGGAAAGTGGCATCAAAACTCGAGAAAGAGTTCTGAATCTCTGGCGAAGCATTTAGTTCTTTGATAAATTCTTTGGTTACTTTATCGGTATTGGTAATACTTCCTCCAGATTTATCCAGTAAACGAAGCTCAAAACCACTCGTATTACCAAAACCAGGAACGGTTGGCGGTGCAAAAATCTCGATTTGCGCGTCGGTAATATTTTTGGTTTTTTCTGTAAGTTCCGCCATAAATTCGGTTACCGAAATATCACGTTCGCTCCAGTCTTTTAGGTTAATCATTCCCATTCCGTACGAAGCTCCAGCGATTTCGGTTACAATACTGTATCCCGCAAGAGTCGTTACGTTGTCAACACCTTTAATTCCTTGTGCAATTTTAGTTACTTCGTCTAGAGCTTTTTCAGTACGTTCTACTGTTGCTCCTTGTGGCGTTGTAACACTTACGTAAACCATTCCCTGATCTTCAGTTGGTATAAATCCAGATGCTAAGAATTTTGTTGTCCCCCATGTTAAAATGCAGAACAATACCAATAATCCAATAGTTACAGTGCTGCGATCAGCAAATTTTACTAATACTTTGATGTATTTTGAAGTAATATTATCAAACCAATGGTTGAATCTGTGGAAGAAACGATCTAAAAGCGATTTTTTCTCTTTGTTAGGATCATGCGCTTTTAGCATAATCGCACAAAGGGCAGGAGTAAGGGTAAGTGCGTTAATACCAGAAATTACGATACTTATTGCCATTGTCAATGAGAACTGCCTGTAGAAAACTCCGACTGGACCGCTCAAGAATGCAACTGGAATAAACACGGCTGCCATTACAATCGTAATTGCAATAACAGCTCCGGTAATTTCTTTCATCGCGCTAATGGTAGCTTCCATTGGTGACATATGCTCTTCGGAGATTTTTACGTGAACGGCTTCGACGACGACAATCGCGTTATCGACCACGATTCCGATCGAAAGTACTAAAGCGAAAAGCGTTAATAAGTTGATCGAGAATCCCATCATCGACATAAAGGTAAACGAACCAATAAGTGCCACAGGAACTGCCAATACTGGAATTAAAGTCGATCTCCAATCTTGAAGGAAAAGGAAAACTACAAATGCTACCAAAAGAAAGGCTTCAATCAAAGTTCTCAATACTTCATGAATCGAAGCGTCAAGGAAACGCGAAACGTCGTAAGCAATATTAAATTCCATTCCAGGAGGAAAAGAAGAACCTTTCAGTTCGGTCATTTTTTCTTTTACGCTGGCAATAACTTCAGACGCATTAGAACCTGGACGCTGTTTTAACATGATTGATGCCGAAGGTTTTCCATCTGTTTTAGAAACCATTCCGTAACTCATCGCGCCAAATTCAATTTTCGAAATGTCTTTCAATCTTAAAATAGTTCCGTCTGAATTGGCTCTTAACGGAATTTCCTCATATTGTTTTGGTTCGAAGAATTTTCCGCCGTACTTAATTACGTATTGCAGCTGATTGTTCATTTGTCCTGAACCTTCACCCACTTTACCTGGAGCGGCAGAAATGTTTTGTTTTTGAAGTGAAGCAATAACTTCATTTGCCGAAATATTGTACGAAAGCATCTTTTCTGGATCTAACCAAACACGCATCGAATATTCTTTCTGACCCATGATTTCGGCACGTCCGACACCATCAATACGCTTTAATTCCTGAAGAATATTAATATCGGTAAAGTTGAAGATAAACTGCTCGTCCTGAGTTTTGTCGGTACTCGTAATGTTCAAGTACATCAACATACTGTTTACCTCTTTTTCGGTGGTAACCCCGGCGCGAATTACCTCTTCTGGAAGTTCATCCAAAATCGTGGTAACCCTGTTCTGCACATTTACGGCAGCTAGATCGGGATCAGTTCCTACTTCAAAGAAAACCTGAATTAAGGTTAAACCATCGTTGGAAGTTACGGTTGACATATATGTCATTCCAGGAACTCCATTTATGGCTCTTTCTAACGGAAGGGCGACGGCATTGGCCGAAACCTCTGCATTTGCTCCTGTATATTTTGCTGTAACGGTTACAGACGGTGGTACAATATCTGGGAATTGGGTAATAGGAAGCTGAAACAACGCCAGCAATCCCAGAAGGACTATCATAACCGAGATGATTAATGACAATATTTTCCTCCTGATAAATAACTCTATCATTTTAAATGTTTTAGATAAATAATTAAATAACTGTTTTTACAGATTGATAATCTACATTTGTTTCATGTTGATTTTATCGCCGTCTCTCAATGATTGTGTGCCTTCTTGTACAATCAGGTCATCGCTTTTTAGACCATCATTTAAGATATACACATCATCTAGAGTCGTTTCAATGGTAACATTCGTCATTTTAACTACTCCATCTTTGTTCACGCGGAAAACGTATTGTTTGTCTTGGATAGAAAAAACAGCTTTCTGCGGAATTAAAATTGCATTGGTTTTTGGCTCAGAAATAATCAGTTTGCCAGAAGTTCCGTGTTTGATAAATCCTTGCGGATTGTGAAATTTTGCTTTGTATTGAATAGAACCTGTTTGTCTGTCGATATCTCCATCGGCAGTTCTTAATTCTCCTTTTTGATCGTAAACTTGTCCGTTTGGTAACACCAATTTGATATCGCCTTGTGTGTTTAAGGTTTTGTCTTCCATCATTTGGAAATAGGTATTCTCAGGAATTGAGAAATAGGCGTACACATCGTCTAATTGAGAAACGGTTGTTAGTAATGAACCATTTTCTACTAAACTTCCTTCCTTAAACGGAATACGGTCAACTGTTCCGTCAAATGGCGCGCGGATTGTGGTAAAGCTAATCTGTTGGTTGATTGCTTTTCTTTCTGCAGCAGCATGAGCCAATTTTGCAGAAGCGGCATCATTTTTTGCTTTAGATAATTCTAATTCTTTATCTGCAATTACTTTTTTATTGAAAAGAGTTTGCGCCTGTTCTAGTTCTACAGTTGCAATTCTTAAATCGGCTTTTGCACTTTTGTAAACGGCTTCGGCTTTTAGCAATTGGATCTGAAGTTCAACATCGCTTATTTTAAAAAGGATTTGCCCTTTTTTTACTTTTTGTCCTTCACTAACATATACTTTGTCTAGTAGACCTGGAATACGAACGTGAATTTCTACATTGTTTTTAGCATGTACATCGGCAACAAATTTGCTCGAAACTATGGTGTCTTTTAGAGTTACCTTATAAACGGGAACTGTTTTTATGTTGTTTGAATCTTTTTTTGCTTTATCACCGCACGAGACTAAAACGAATAAAGCCAAGGTGCATAAAAGGAATGGATTTTTATAAATGCTCATCATTAGGTTTAAATTTTTGAATAAATAGATGTGCTCCCTTGATACTAAAATATCGGGAGTCTGAATTTGGATTTTATTTTCGATAAAAATCGAAACAGAAAATAAAAATGGATTAGGATGCTTCTCTTTTAGAAAAGTACCGTTTAGAGGTGTTTTTATAGCAATAACAGCTCAATCACATACGTAAATGAGGGATTGTTCCAGAATACTAGAATATAAAAACAACGAAATACATCAGTCTAGAATAACTGGTACAAATGTAAGTGGGGATGTCTTTCAATATGGTATATTGAAGCGATACCATAGATTAAGCTTTCTTTATAAAGCTTGAAGTTGACTAAATTGCTGAAATATGGAGCTTTGATCGTACTTTGTTCTAAAGTAGTCGCTCTGCATTTCATTTTCTTTTTGAGCTTATAATGAACTTCTAGATTTTTAGAAGAAGAAAAGTCAGAAGAAAAAATCTGCGTGTCGTCTGCCGCAACGCTATCTAAAGTAATACAGTTGCTGAAAGTATAAATTGGCGAATACGTTTCGGTGCCTCTGAAAAAACAAAGCAGCGAAAGTAAAACGATATATATGAACTTAGTGGGTTTCATACAACTACAGCAGGAATTACAATTTTGTTTCTTAGAAAGTGGGTTAATTATTCTCTAAAGTGCGCCAAATATAGTAATTTGAAAAGCAAGGTTTCTTAAAATTTTTCTAAAAACCATGAGATTTAAAAATTTGATAATAATTGGGGGTGGTTTTTAGGGGTTTGGTTTTTTAGTGTGTTACTTATTAAAAAGTTAGTATTGATTAGATTTTGAGAATTCTGTAAAATAGTAAACTTCTTTATTGTTATTTCTTAAAAGAATTAATGATTTAAGTGGAAACAGTGCAAGTGTCTTTCTGACTTCGCACTGTTTTTTAGCATTCTTACAAAAAGAGAAATTAAAATTAGATTCTTTTTTGGCTTATGAAGAAGCTATTGTCACTTCAGTTTATATTCTATAAAAATGTTCCAAAATGAGGAAAGCCGTAAAGTTGTTTTGTATTTATTTTATTAGTTTGTTTAGGATAATTATTTTTGATTTATTTGTAGGAAAAAAGCTTTTTTTGTTAAGATATATTTGAAGATAGTTATAAAATTATAAGTAAAATTAATTTGATTGAAAGAGACTATGAAAAAAAAAGTTTTTTTTGTTAAGATATATTTGAAGATAGTTATAAAATTATAAGTAAAATTAATTTGATTGAAAGAGACTATGAAAAAAAAAGTTTTTTTAGCATTTATTATATTCACTGCGTTCAAGAGTGTTTCACAAAACAAAATAGAATTAGTAGGAAACGTGGGAATAGGAACATTAGCTCCACAAAGTAAACTTCACGTAAATAATGGTGATAATTCATACGGAACAATTTTGGCAACAAGCAGTGAATCAGAGTTTTCCTTATATGCTAAATCTTTATATACACAGCCTGTTTACTCAGAAGCTTTTAGATTAGGATTAAAGCATAATAATACTGAAGAAAACGGCTTTATCTCATTCTATCGAGGAAACTCTACGAGGGGTGGTTTTTTAGGGTTTTCGACAAATGGTTTTGAAAGATTGAAAATTGATGTGAATGGAAATGTAGGTATTGGGACAAGTTTACCAAAACAAAAGGTAACAATTGTTGGAGATCAAATTGCAAGAGATCAAGGAGGTCCTGTAAACGGACAAAACTCAACAGCTCTTTTAAGGCTTCAATCTTCTCCAGGTGGAGCAGGAGAAGTATTAGATTTTGGAATGAATATAAAAAGTTATGGATGGATACAGCCACAAGATTTTAATGATCCGAATGCTTTTTATGATTTAATTCTAAATGCTAAAGGAGGTAACGTAGGTATTGGAACAATAAATCCCAATTCGAAATTAGCAGTAAACGGCACAATCCATTCCAAAGAAGTAAAAGTAGATATGAAAGACTGGTCAGATTTTGTATTTAAAAAAGAGTATAATCTGCCGACTCTTGAAGAAGTAGAAAAACATATTGCTGAAAAAGGACACTTAAAAAATATTCCAAAAGAAGAAGAGGTGTTGAAAAACGGAATTAATCTGGGAGAAATGAATGCTAAGCTTTTGCAGAAGATTGAAGAATTGACACTTTATATAATTGAAATAAAGAAAGAAAATACTCTTTTAAAAAATAATCAGATTGAATTTCAAAATACAATTTTAGAATTGATTAATACTAAGCAAAAATGAAAATGATCATATTAATTTTTGGAGTATTTATATATACTTCTATTTCTAATGCGCAAGCAGCGGCGACAATAACTATCAATGATACCAGATCAGTGAATGACGCGCCTAATTTTTCGAGTTATTCCATCAGAGCAGATTTTAAAGAAAGAAGTATTATTGGTTTGCCAGGAAGCGGTTTTTATTCAACAAGTTTAACTTTTTCACCATGGGGAAGTACTGAGAATAGTGGGGATAAAAATCATCAATTGAATTTTAATAATGACGGTATTTTTTACAGAAATGCTTATCCGTTAGATTCACAATGGGGAGGATGGGGACAATTATTAATGACAGATGCAAATGGTAATACGAGAATTGGCAGTATGATTGTAAAAAAAAATCCTGGTACAAATGACTCTCATATTTATTTTGGAGATCTTGTTGCGGTCTCGGGACAGCCTTCCTCAAAAATTTGTTTTGGAGGATATGGAATCCAGAATGCTGGATTTGTATGGATTCCTAACAGCTCATTAGATAAAGGGAAATTATTATTAAGTTTTGGAGGTTCAGATGGGGTAATTGGGAATGAAGCAAAAGTGACTTTTCAGTCTAATGGCCATGTTGGTATAGGTACGACAAATCCAAAGAATGAACTTGATGTTAAAGGAACCATACATTCCCAAGAAGTAAAAGTAGACATGAAAGACTGGTCAGATTTTGTATTTAAAAAAGAGTATAATCTGCCGACTCTTGAAGAAGTCGAAAAGCATATTGCAGAGAAAGGTCATTTAGAGAATATTCCAAATGAAGAAGAGGTTTTGAGAAATGGAATTAATCTGGGGGAAATGAATGCTAAGCTTTTGCAGAAGATTGAGGAATTGACTTTGTATATGATTGAGATGAAGAAGGAAAATGTTGAGATGAAAAATAGATTAATAAAACTTGAAAGTAAATAGAGTTATGATAAAAAAAATATTTCCAGTAATACTTATACAATTTTTTATAACCAGTATTGATGCACAGATCGCAAGTAGCTTAGATGTAATAGATACTAGAGCAGTAAATGATATGCCGAATTTTTCATCACATAGTTTAAGAGCAGATTTTAAACAAAGAAGTGTTGTTGGAGTTCCAGGCGATGGGTTTTGGTCAACAAGTATAACTTTATCGCCATGGACGGATCTGGATAATTCTGGTGATAAAAATCATCAGTTAAATTTTAATAATGGCGGTATTTTTTATAGAACTGCATTTCCTAGAGATACAAAATGGGGTGGATGGAAAAAATTTGTGATAACAGACGAAAACGGAAATGTTGGTATAGGTAATTCGGATCCGTTAGCGAAGTTAGATGTTAGTGGAGATTTAGTATTGCGTAATTATGAAAACTATGGGGGAAAAGGTAATAAAATTATTTTTACAGCTTATGGAAATGACTTGCAAGGTCCACAAATACGAAGCTATTTAAGTTTTGCATCGGGTACAAATTCGCGTATGGGATTAATCTTAAGTTCTTATTCTAAAGGCTATAAAGACGAACTTTTTCTTATAGATGGGAATGTTGGAATTGGTAAAGAGAATCCATCAAATAAGTTAGACGTAAACGGCACAATTCATTCCAAAGAAGTCAAAATAGATATGTCTGGCTGGGACTGGCCCGACTTTGTATTTAAAAAAGAATACAATTTACCAACATTAGAAGAAGTAGAAAAACATATAGTAGAAAAAGGCCATTTAGAGAATATTCCAAGTGAAGAAGAGGTGTTGACAAACGGGATTAATCTTGGAGAAATGAATGCTAAGCTTTTGCAGAAAATTGAAGAATTGACTTTGTATATGATTGAGCAAAATAAATCAATTGAAAGTTTGAAACAGGAGTTAAAAAATATTAAATCTAAAGAAAAATAATTTATTATGAAGAAATTTTACATTCTAGTTTTCCTTCTAATTGCAATTACTGCTGTTTCCCAAATTAATTCACCTAATGGAAATAACATTTTTGAGTATGATGGCGCAGCTGACGTTACTTTTAAGTACCCATTAAGGGGATCTGGTGGAAGAGCTTTTGTTCATTATCCTAACAATATATTAAGTTTAAACTATAACGAAGATTTTACTGGAGGAACATTGATTGGGAAAAGTGTGTTTTTTAAAGATAATGGCAATTCATACATATCTTCAGGAAATTTCGGAATTGGAACAAGTGGTCCAAATGCTAGACTTTATGTTAATGAGGGAGATATTGTAATTAATAAAAATGGGAGTGGTATTTTAAGAGGAGATAATTATAATTACGGTTCGGGAGGTGCAATTAAAGTGAGTTCATCAAATACTATTTCTGACCAATATATTCAGTTAGGAAGAGCTTTAACGGGTACAGGTGAGTTTTTTCCACATTTGACTGTTATGTCAAATAGTGGAAATGTTGGAATTGGAGTTTTTAACCCAACTCAAAAATTAGAAGTATCTGGAGGTGCTCTGTTTCAGGGAGTGCTAGCTAGTACTATTTCGGATAATGGAGGAGGTAAAATAGAACTACGAAATCCATCTAAAGCTTTAAATGGAATTGCTAGTACTTGGGCAATTTACAATATGACCGGAGTTTATGGAAACAGCCTTCAATTCTGGGCTTATGATAATTTAGGCTGTGGTAATGGATTATGCAATAATCGTTTTACAATTATGGATAATGGCAATGTTGGTATTGGACAAACAAATCCAAGTAATAAACTTGATGTAAACGGTACAATACACTCCAGAGAAGTAAAAGTAGACATGAAGGATTGGTCAGATTTTGTATTTAAAAAAGAGTATAATCTGCCGACTCTTGAAGAAGTAGAAAAACATATTGCTGAAAAAGGACACTTAAAAAATATTCCAAATGAAGAGGAGGTTTTGAAAAACGGTATTAATCTAGGAGAAATGAATGCTAAGCTTTTGCAGAAGATTGAGGAATTAACTCTTTATATTATAGAAATTAAAAAAGAGAATCAAAGGCAGAACGAAAAGCAGAACGAGGAAATAGAAAATCTTAAAGGAATAATAAAACTTAAAGACAAGTAAAGTGATAAAAATACAATTTATACTATTACATATATTAGTGGCTGTTACCATTCAAGCACAAAGTTTAAATCCTACTTCTGAGATATCTGCACCAGGTTATGCTGATGCGTTCAAAGGTGGATATACATTTTCGTATGCAACATCTGGGACTCCTTGGAATGGAGCGCTAATAAGTTTTGGCGGTTTTCAATACAATAATTACGATTGTCAAATTAGTTCAGATTATGGACCAAATGGGGGTAATCATATATCGTATAGAACTAAAAATGGAGATAATAATACATGGAATTCTTGGAATGAATTAGCAACACGCGGAGAAAATATTTTTGCAGGGAAACAAATTATCAATGGAGTTGTTGGTATAGGAACAGAAGCACCAAATAGTCTTACTATTTTGGATGTAAATGGAAGAGCTATGGTAAGATCACTATTTTATGTCAATGATATTATGGGAGGTGATGGAGGTGATATAAGAATTGGACCAAATACAGGTAATCCCTCTTCTACAATTTTTCTGGTTGGAGGTGTAGATGCTTCAGAAGTAATGAGGGTTAATTATAATAAAAATGTTGGTATTGGAATAGTTGATCCTAAAAATAAATTAGATGTAAACGGCACAATTCATTCCAAAGAAGTAAAAGTAGACATGACAGGCTGGTCAGATTTTGTATTCAAAAAAGAATATAATTTGCCAACATTGGAAGAAGTTGAAAAGCATATTGCTGAAAAGGGACATTTAGAAAATATTCCAAGTGAAGAGGAAGTGCTAAAAAGTGGAATCAATCTTGGAGAAATGAATGCTAAGCTTTTGCAGAAGATGGAAGAAATGACTTTATATATGATTGAACAAAATAAACGTATAAATAAAATAGAAAAAGAGAATCAAGATTTAAAAAGTAAAATAGATTCAATAGATAGATGATTAAAACATTTAAAGTATGAAAAATATTCTAATAATAATAGTATTCATTACACAAACCAACTTTGCACAAAGTATTTTTCCTGTTGATGGTGGGAATGTTGGGATTGGAACAACTTCACCAACTCAAAAATTAGATGTAAGAGGAAATGGTTTATTTAACGGTATTATCTTGAGTTCTATCTCAGATGTTATAGGTGGTCAGATTCAATTAAAAAATCTATCTAAGGTTTCTACTGGCGAAGCAAGTACTTGGACAATTTATAATATGACAGGAGGATATGGAAATAGTTTGCAATTCTGGGCTTATGATGATTTAGGCTGTGGCGGTGGGCTTTGCGCTAATCGTTTTACTATTATGGATAATGGTAATGTTGGTATTGGAGCAGCTACTCCATATGCTCAGTTGACATTAAACAAAGTTTCAGGAATTCTTGGTGATCCACAAAATTTAATATTATATAATGATAGTAGTAATAGTGTTAGATATGGTTTTGGAGTTAATGGGGCTGCAGGAGGAATGGATTTTTGTGCAAATCAGGCGGCTGCAAGAACTGCATTTAGATGGTATGGAGGGGCAGATGCATCTACTCCAAATCAATTAATGGCTTTATTGGGGAATGGAAATTTAGGAATTGGAACCAGAGATCCTCAAAATAAACTTGACGTTAATGGCACAATCCATTCTAAAGAAGTAAAAGTAGATATGACAGGCTGGTCAGATTTTGTATTTAAAAAAGAATACAATCTGCCAACGTTAGAACAAGTTGAAAAACATATTGCAGAAAAAGGACATTTAGAGAACATTCCAAGTGAAGAAGAGGTTTTAAAAAACGGAATTAATCTTGGGGAAATGGACGCTAAGCTTTTGCAGAAGATTGAGGAATTGACTCTTTATATGATTGAAATGAAAAAAGAAAACCAAGTCTTGAAGAATGCAGTTGAAAAACAAAATAAAGAAATAGAGCTATTAAAGTTAAAAAGACAATAATCAAGAATGAAACTAAAATTAGTCATAATAACAATCTTTATCAATACTTTTTTTTCTTATTCTCAGCAAATAGGAAATGGATATGCAACACACTTAGTAGATTTTACGACTCCTTTATTTTCCGGAGTATATGGAGGTCCAAATTCTATTGGAAAAGCACCAGATAATAGCCATGATTGGCAGCATTTATTTGTCATAAGGCACGCAAATTCTGAAAATAATTATCAATTACAATTATCTTCTACCTATAGTGAGAATGATAAATTGTTTTTTAGGAAAATAGATAATTCAACAAACTCAAAATGGTATGAATTAGCAACAAGAGGAGTAAATACTTTTACAGGAAATCAAACTGTCGTAGGAATTATGCAATTATGGGATACAAATGAAAGCCGACCAAATGGACAAAATGTTGAAAGTAAATCAGTTTTAAAGTTTTCGCGATCTGGAACTAATGGTTACAGCTGGAATGAACATGCAGAATTCAGAATTGGTCACGGAGGAATAGGAACTACTGGAAGTAAACTAGAACTATTTATTAATGGTAATGAAAATACAACCTCGATACCAGATCAGCAAGTGATGACATGGAATTATAATGGAAATGTCGGTATTGGACAAACAAATCCTAAAAACAAACTCGATGTCAATGGCACAATCCATTCCAAAGAAGTAAAAGTAGATATGACAGGCTGGTCAGATTTTGTATTTAAAAAAGAATACAATCTGCCAACGTTAGAACAAGTTGAAAAACATATTGTAGAAAAAGGACATTTAGAGAACATTCCAAGTGAAGAAGAGGTTCTTAAAAACGGAATTAACCTTGGAGAAATGAATGCTAAGCTTTTACAGAAGATTGAGGAATTGACTTTGTACATGATTGAAATGAAAAAAGAAAATGAAAAGAAAGTAAAGGAAATAGAAATTATTAAAAAAGAAAATGATGGGCTTAAATTAGGTTTAGAAAATTTGTCTAAAATTGTGCAAAAAATAAAATAATTATAATGAATAGAAAATTAACGCTTATAGCATTACTAATTTTTACATCGTTTGTAAAGGCACAAATATATATGCCAATAGAGCAAGGATCATCAGGGAATAATAATGTAGGAATTGGAAATTCGAATCCAAACGCTATGTTGACAGTGGGAGGTGGCGCACCTCTATTTTTAAATCAGGGCGCTAGCAGCACTACACCTTTTTTAGCAGTTTTGAATTCAGCGTATCCAACTGATGCCAGATATGGCTGGGCATTTTATGATAACTCTACAAATGGGAATTTAGATATTTTTAGAAGAAATGGAACCTCGCAAGGAATACAATTCATGAGTTTTAATAGAAATACTGGAGATGTCGCTATTGGGGAAAGTAGCCCTCTGTTTCTTAATCACGGGTCTAGTAATTCTACACCTTTTTTAGCAGTTTTGAATTCAGTAAATCCAACTGATGCCAAGTATGGTTGGGCATTTTATGATAATTCCACAAATGGAAATTTAGATATTTTTAGAAGAAATGGCACCTCACAAGGAATAAAACTCATGAGTTTTAATAGAAATACAGGAGATGTTGCTATTGGAGAAAGTACTCCTTTATATCTTAATCACGGAGCTAGTAATTCTACACCCTTTTTAGCAGTTTTGAATTCAGTAAATCCAACTGATGCCAAATACGGTTGGGCATTTTACGATAATCCAATAAATGGGAATTTAGATATATTTAGAAGAAATGGAACAAGTCAGGGAATACAATTGATGAGTTTTGATAGGAATTCAGGTGACGTTTCTATTGGTACGAGTAATTCAAATGGAAATAAGCTAGCAGTTAGAGGTACTATTGGTTGTGAAGAAATTGTAGTGAAATCTGCTAGTACTTGGAATTGGCCAGACTATGTTTTCTCAAAAGACTATAAATTAAAATCATTACAGGAAGTTAAAGAATATGTTGAAGAGAATCATCATTTGCCTGAAATTCCTTCAGCTCAAGAAATAGAAAAAAAAGGTTTCATGCTGGCAGAGATGAACATGAATTTATTGAAGAAAATAGAAGAACTGACACTTTATATGATCGATCAAGAGAAAAAAACAGAACAATTAAAATCAATTATTTTGAAGCAAAATGAAATTATTCTAAACCAAAGTAAGCGCTTAGAAAAGCTTGAAAATAAATTATAAAGATAAAAATCACTCCACAATACTAGAAGAATCCTTAATCTCAAAGTCAGCATATTGCCAAGCATCATCAAAATAGGTTTTAATTTTTAAAGTCTCTTTTTCTTTTTTCTGTAGTCTTAGAGAATTATAAAGTCCGATTAAGGCGAAGCCGTTTTTTGGGAGCGTTTGCAAATCTTGTTTGTAGATTTTTTCAGCTTCGGCGTATTTTCCAGCTTTAAGCAAAACTGAGCCTAAATAATGTCTAACGGAGAAAAACCAATCTGGTGGTTCGTTGTAGTTTAATTGATCTTCGATTGCTATTGCTTTGTTTAAAAGAGAAATCGCTTTATCTAAATTATTCTTTTTGGCTTCAACTCCTGCTGAAAGAACGTTGGCAGCAATCTGAACAAGATCATAAGTGGTATTGATATTCCAAATGGTAACCTCTTTTAAGGTTTTATCTTTTGCTAATTGGTTCAGAGAAGCAAGCTGTTTTTCGGCATTGGCGATATCATTTTTCCCAAGATAAGCCATTCCTCTTGCATAATGCCAAATGGCGTTTGGATATACGAGATCCTTTTCAGGTTTCGGAATCTCCATAATTTTATCCCACATCGAAAATTTTACAGCTATGTAATACGGAATGCTATAATAATGCTGTAAAGTTCCCCAACCGGCTTCACGCATGATTTTAGGAGACATATGCTGCTGTAATATCTGTGCCGATTCCCAAGCCAATTTTGAATTTCCTTCTAAAGCCGCTGTAGCCACCAAGAAATGATAATTGTGTGGATAATAGGCAAGAGGATAAGCACCTTGTGCATTACAGGCAGTAGAATACAAACTATCAATTCGAACAGCCTCAATATTAGAAAGTGTGCCTTCATGATAATTTCCTGTGCGAATGTAAATATGAGATGGCATGTGCACCAAATGTCCCGATCCTGGAACTAAAGTTTCTAGTAATTTAGCACTTTTAAGTCCGTTTTCTGGATGTGCTGAAGCTTCAACCGCATGAACCAAAAAATGATGCGCACCTGGATGTTTCGGATTTTTTTTAATCAGTTCGTTTAAAACAGCGAGTATTTCTGGAGTCCATTTTTTAGGTATTCCGGTGTCTTTTTCATACAAATCCCATGGATGGAGATTCATTTGAGATTCCGCGTAAAGCGCACCAATATCTGGATCTAAAGGAAACTGCGTATATACTTTTTTCATCGCTTTGGCATACGCAATGTCGAGCGGTTTTCTATCAGCAGGAGGATTTTTAGCATAACGCGTTAATAATGCATCAATTATAGCCATTTCTTTGGGAGAACATTTCGCAGAAAGCTTTTTAGCTTTTTGAGCCGCATCATAAGCACGCTGAAAATTATCTTCTTCCATTCCGGCATTGTAATTCGGACCTAAAACATAAGCAAATCCCCAATATGCCATAGCACAATTCGGGTCTAAACGCGAAGCTTCATAAAATGACCTTGCTGCTTCGGCGTGATTAAATCCGTACGCCAACATCATTCCCTGATTGAAGTATTCGTGCGCTTCGGGATTATTGGTTGTAATTTTAAAGTTCACACCATCAAGACCTTTAAATTTTGGTGCTTTTTTGTTTTGGGTGTACCAATCTTTATCGTTCGTTTTCGGAATATAACATCCTTGAGAAGCTTTAACTGATTTGGGTTCGGTGTTTTTTTCTTTACAGGAAATAAAAAGAAGAAAAACAGCCATTAAAAAGTAATTATATTTCATTGCAAAATGGATTTGAAATTATATAATCAGTGTAAAAGCTCGAAAGAATAAAAATGATGCTTATAGTATAATAGTTTGATACGGAGAGTATTAAACAAAATTAAATAAAAAAGAAATAGGTTTTGTAAATATTTGTTTTTCAGTGTTTTGCGGTCGGTTTTTGAATTGCTTTAAGCATATAGTTCTCTCGCAGATTTAGCAGATTCAGCAGATTTTTTTAATTATAATATCTGCCAAATCTGCAAGATCTGCGAGAGAAAAAAAACAAAAAAATTAAGGTCTACACTTTTCAGCATAGACCTTAAATTATATGGGAATAAATAATTTATTAGTTTGTTCCGGCAGCAACTTTATCCACCAAAAACAATAATTCACCAGAAATTGGTTTAATCAATTGCAT
This sequence comes from Flavobacterium sp. LPB0248, assembly GCF_013388355.1. GTDB lineage: Bacteria > Bacteroidota > Bacteroidia > Flavobacteriales > Flavobacteriaceae > Flavobacterium. Next base: position 342,405 of record NZ_CP058246.1, on the reverse strand, counting down.
TGGATATAATGTTGGATTGTATTCGCCCGTCGTAACTTCTTTCAAAGCATGAACTTTCTTTTCTCCAAAAGCCACTACTACAATCTTTTCTGCTTTATTGATTATTGGAGCCGTAAGCGTGATGCGATACATTTTTTGTGGAGCCAAATAATAAGCGTCAACCCATTTGGTTTGCTCTTCTAGAACCGCTTCACCAGGGAAAAGAGAAGCCGTATGTCCGTCATCTCCCATACCTAAGAGAATCAAGTCAAATTTACCTTCTTCACCTAAAACTGTTCTAATTGACTTTTCGTATTCAGCAGCATATTCTTCTGGTGTAACTCCGTCTTTGTACATTTCAAAAATGTTCTCTTGCGGAATAGGAACGTGGCTCAATAAAGTGGAGTAAGACATTTTAGCATTGCTCAAATCATCGTTAAGCGGAACCCATCTTTCGTCACCCCAAAAAATATAAACTTTACTCCAGTCTATTTTGTTTTTGTAAGCATTAGAAGCTAATAATTTGTAAATCCCAGCAGGAGAAGAACCCCCTGTAAGTACAGCTGTAAATTGGCCATTTGCAGCTATTGCTTTTTGCGCCGATTCTACAAAAAGATCTGCTGCTGTAGTATTAATTTCTTCTGTGTTATTATAAATCTGTATCATTTAAAACTTCTTCTTTTGTTTGTGTATTCGGAATCCATTTGTGGCCTTGACGTGCTAACAATTCATCAGCTTCTTCAGGTCCCCAGCTTCCTGCTTTGTAATTTGGGAAATTTTTTGGAGGCGTTGTTTTCCAAACTTGCTGAATCGTTTCAATTGCATCCCAAGCTTCTTCCACCTGATCCCAACGCATAAATAGGGTAGGATCTCCCAATAATGCATCTGCAATTAAGGTTTCATAAGCTTCTGGCGACATTGTAGAACAAGAAAAATAATCAAAAACCATTTCTGCAGGTCTTAAAGACATCGATAAGCCTGGTTTTTTGGTCATAAACTGCAGTTTAATGTCCATTGAAGGTTGAATGTTGATAATCAATCGGTTTGGTGTCATACCTTCTTTTCCGTATGAGAATGAAGAATGTGGCACTGGTTTAAACTGAATAATGATCGAAGACTGTTTTTCTTCCATTCTTTTTCCTGAACGCAAGTAGAACGGAATTCCCTGCCATCTCCAGTTGTCCAAATAGATTTTCATTGCTACATAAGTTTCTGTATTAGAATCTGGCGCAATGCCTTTATCTTGACGGTAACCTGGAACAGGAACTCCTTTTATTTCTCCAGCATCATACTGACCTCTTACAATATAATGATCGACTTCTTCTGGTTTAATACGACGAATTGACTTTAAAACATCTGCTTTTCGATTACGAATGTCATCAGCATTTAAAGAAGCAGGCGCTTCCATAGCCGTCATACATAAAATCTGAAACAAGTGATTCTGAATCATGTCTTTCAATGCACCAACACCTTCGTAGAATCCACCGCGTTCTTCAACGCCAACTTCTTCTGCAACGGTAATTTGCACAAAATCAATGAAATTACGGCTCCATAAAGGCTCAAACATTGAGTTTCCAAAACGGAAAGCCAAAATATTCTGAACCGTTTCTTTTCCTAAATAATGATCGATTCTGTAAATCTGCTCTTCTTTGAAAGTCTGCGAAAGCATTTCATTCAACTCAATTGCAGAGGCTTTATCGTAACCAAATGGTTTTTCGATAATAATACGATCTTGTTTCGGATTTGCAGCAAGTCCGATTTTCTTGATGTTGCTTGAAATCGTTGAAATGAAAGAAGGCGTAATCGAAAGATAGAAAAGACGATTAGAACGTTCACCAAAGGCAAGGTCAAAATTGTTTATTTTTTCATTTAATCCAATGTACGACTCTTCTTTATCGATATCAAGACTGTGGTAAGAGATGTGCGAAAGAAATTTTTCTGTTTCTGGATCATCAATTCCTTTTCTTCTTGAGAATAGATTTAGATTTTCTGCTACATAAGCTCGAAAATCTTCATTGGTTTTTTCAGCTCTTCCAAGAGCAATAATCTGAAACTTTTCAGACATACGTCCGTCAAGATACAGATTTTGAAAAGCGGGGAATAGCTTTCTCTTTGCTAGATCTCCAGTTCCACCAAAAATAACAATGATTGTTGGATTCTTTAGTTTATTTTTAGTCATTGTGTAGTTTAGTTGTGTTGTTTTTTTAGTTGTCTTATTCAGCCCATTGGGTATGGAAAACACCTTCTTTGTCGATACGTTCGTAAGTGTGTGCTCCAAAGAAATCACGTTGTGCCTGAATTAAGTTTGTTGGCAGATTTGCAGATCTGTAAGCATCATAATAAGCCAGCGAATTCATTAATCCTGAAACAGGTAATCCTTTTTGAACTGCAAACTGAATTACAGCACGCATTCCTGCTTGATTTTCGGTTAGTTTTGAAGCAATTCCATTATCCAAAAGTAAGTTTGGTAAATCTGATTTTGCAACATAAGCTTTTCTAAAATCTTCTAAAATGGTAGCACGAATGATACATCCGCCGCGCCAGATTTTAGCAACTGTTTCTAAATTTAAGCCGTAGTTGTATTCTTTAGAAGCCGTGTGTAGCTGTGCTAAACCTTGAGCGTAAGTTACTACGATAGAAAAGAACAAAGCTGATTTTAAAGATGCAATTGCTTCGCTTTGAGAAACATTCTTTTCACCAGCGTTCCAAACTAATTTTGTAGCCGCTTCAATTCTTTCTGGTTTAGTTTTAGACATATCGCGCATGTTAACCGCTGCGTCGATTGTCGGAACTGGAACTTGTAAGTCCATTGCATTTTGCGAAGTCCATTTTCCTGTTCCTTTAGATCTTGCCCAATCCGAAATTTTATTGATTAAAAGACCTCCGTCTGTATCTTCTTGTTTTAGGATTTTTCCAGTGATTTCAATCAGGTACGATCTCAAATCATCAGTCTGGTTCCATTCTTCAAAAGTTTTCTGAATCGTTTCGTCGTCTAAGTTATAACCTCTTTTCATTAAGTCATAAATCTCAGAAATCAACTGCATAATTCCGTATTCAATTCCGTTGTGAACCATTTTTACATAGTTTCCAGCAGAACCATTTCCTAAATATTCTACGCAAGGTTCGCCATCTACTTTTGCTGCAATTGCTTCAAAAATAGGACGTAATCTTTCATACGCTTTCTGATCTCCTCCTGGCATCATAGCAGGACCGAAACGAGCACCTTTTTCACCGCCCGAAATTCCCATTCCGAAGAAGTGGATTCCTTTTTCAGACAATTCGATAAATCTTCTGTCAGTATCAGTAAAATAAGTGTTTCCACCATCAATAATAATGTCTCCTTTATCTAAGTGAGGCAATAAACTTGCAATAGCGCTGTCTACTGGTTTTCCAGCAGGAACCAATAACATAATCGCTCTTGGCTGCTGAATAAGCTCTACAAAATGTTTTACATCTGTCGTCGCTTCAATAGTGTGATTAGCATCGGCTTCTTGTTGAAGAGAATTGACTTTTTCGGTGTCTAAGTCTAAACCTGCAGCCGCAAAGTTATGGCTGGCGATATTTAAAAGTAAGTTACGACCCATTACGCCGAGTCCTACAATTCCAAAATCAAATTTGCTCATAGTTTTCAATTAACTAAATTATTAGAAGAAATGTTTTTGCAGCAAAAAGTAAGAGAAAGTATGGTAATTCTTTTTCATTCAATGTTTTGCAGCAAAACAATGGTTATTTTAATCTTACATTTCAAAATGTAGAGCGCTAAGTTAGAGAAAAATGCTGAAAAATAAGGGGTAAAATCGTTCACTTTTGGTCTTTATTGTGATACTTTTTATGTGTAAAAATTACGCTTATTAAGACTATTTTTCAACTAAATCGTTGTAATACTGCTAATGTCAATTGTGAACTACTTTTATTGGAAGCCGTTTACTGTTCGTAAGAAAAAAGAAGTAAAAAAATATAAAAATGTTTATTGAAAATATAGGAATTGAGGTAATTTTGGAAACCCAATCACTGGATCCAAGATTTAATTCATTAAAGTATTATATCCTTTTTATGCCAAGAAACATAAAGTTTGTTTTTACAGCCATCTTTTTAACCCTTACTTCGGGTATCTTTTTTAAAGCAAATGCACAATCGGTACTAGAAAATGAAATTTCTATTCAGGCAGATAAGAAGCCATTAGGCAGTGTTTTGGATTTAGTGGAAGAGAAAGGAAATTTTAGATTTGCTTATTATGGCAAACTAGCTGTAAAAGATAGCGTCGTTAGCATTCATACCGATAATAATACCATAAAAGGAGTTCTAGATCAGTTGTTAGGTGCCAAATATGAATTTAAAGAATCGCCAGGATTTGTTATTGTTCGTTATGCGCCTTTAGAACTTGCTTTAGTGTTAGAAAAAAACACTGTTATGAGTGACGGACAGCAAATTGTTATTGGTTATATTGTAGATACACAAACCAATAATCGTATTGAAAATGTGAGTGTATTAGAGAAGAATGCACTAGTGTCTACATTAACCAATAAAGATGGTTTTTTTGAACTTCGATTAAAAAATGCACCTCAAGCTATAGAACTTACAGCGGTTAAGGAGAATTATAAAACGGTAACGATGGTATTTCTTTCTGAAATTAAAATTCAGATGGGAGACAAAAAAAATAAAACAGATTATATTGATGGAGATTTCTCTGCAATTGAAAGATCAGGAATTGGCCGTTTCTTTATTTCTTCCAAACAAAAAATACAAGCGCTCAATCTAGGAGGATTTATTTCTAAGGTTCCTTTGCAGGCTTCTTTAATTCCGAGTATCAGCACTCGAGGAATGCTGAATACGCAGATTGTCAATAATTTTTCGCTAAATATATTAGGAGGTTATAATGCTGGAGTTCGCGGACTTGAAATGGCAGGACTTTACAACATTAATCGTATGAATGTTGATGCGCTTCAAATAGCCGGAATATTTAATACTGTTGGTGGATCTGTTAACGGAGTTCAGTTAGCCGGAATCTATAATAATGTTTTTGGCAATTTAAGAGGATTGCAAGTAAGCGGTATTCATAATAGTGTAAAAGGTTCGCAAGTCGGTTTGCAAATGGGCGGTATCTACAACAATGTATATAAAGATTCTAAAGGACTTCAAATTGCAGGAATTGGGAATACAGTAAAGGGTTCTCAAAACGGATTACAGCTTTCGGGAATTTACAATATTGGAAAAGATACCGTGCGAGGCGCTCAAATTACAGGTCTTTTTAATTATGCCAAAGAATTAAATGGAGTACAATTTGGATTAGTCAATATAACAGATTCACCGTATGGTTATAGTTTTGGTCTGTTAAACTTTAAAAAAGGCGGATATAAAAAAATCAGCATAACAAGCAACGAAATTTCAGATATAAATCTTGCTGTAAAAACAGGAGATCATAAAATGTATACCATTTTAATGGCGGGAAGAAGCGATAGAAACGATGAAGAAAAACTATTCTCTTTTGGAATCGGATTAGGAAAGAACATTCCGTTAGGGAAACGTTTCACTTTTAATCCCGAATTTAGCACACAGTATCTTTATTTAGGAAATTGGGACATTTATAATTCGTTATCTAAATTTGATTCTTCCTTTTCTTTTCAATTGTGTAAAGGCGTAGCGATATCTGCAGGACCGTCTTTAAATTTTTATTGGTCTGAGAAACAAGATAAAAACGGAAACGTAAATACTTCTACATTCGTTCAGGATCGTACGAAACGCTACACTATAATCAACAATAATAGCAAAGATATTCTCGGATGGATAGGATGGAGTTTTGGATTGACGTTGTTTTAAAAAATGATAAAAAGCCTGTAAACATTAATTTTACAGGCTTTTTTTAAGCTATGTGTTTAAATCCCATTTTTTAAGGATAAATCATCAAAAACATATAAGCAAACAAATTGACTAAAAGTACAACGCCGTAAACGATATTCGATTTTCCTTTGCTAAGAGAAAGCATTACGGTAAAAACAGACAGCGCCAAAAGGACAATAGATTTAATATCAAGCCCTAAAACAATAGGAATTCCCAATAAGATACAAACTAACGCAACAGTTGGGATAGTTAAACCAATACTGGCAAGTGCAGAACCTAAAGCAAGGTTTAAACTCGTTTGCAATCTGTTCTTTTTGGCTGCAATTATCGCTGCGATCGCTTCTGGCAATAAAATGATGATGGCGATTATAACCCCAACCAAAGATTTTGGAAGATTGTGACTTATAATTATAGTTTCAATAGTAGGCGAGAGGGTTTTGGCTAGTAAAACCACAATTCCTAAACTCACTAGTAGAAAAAATAGGCTAGTGTAAAATGTTTTGTTATTAATTTCAATTGGATGTGTTTTAGATTCGTCTTCGTTTGTAGTATTGGTTAGAAAATATTGGCGATATCCTTTGGTTTGCGCAAACAAAAAAGAACCGTAAATAATCAGACAGGCAATCGAAGCAAAAATAAGCTGAGGCGTTGAATAATAAGAACCGTGGACACTTTCTGTAAATGTTGGAAACACTAAAGTGAATACAATAATCGAAATAAGCGAAACCAAACCAATGGTTACCGAAGAAGGAGAGAAATTCTGTTCGTAATGTTTGATGCTTCCAATAAGAAGACACAAGCCTATAATTCCATTTAAGATAAGCATTGTGGCAGCATAAACCGTATCTCTGGCCAAAGAAGCTGCCTCTGAACCTTCAGAAAGCATTAAAGAAACAATAATAGAAACTTCAATTACAGTGATCGAAATAGCCAAAATAATCGTACCATATGGTTCTCCAACACGTTCTGCAATAATTTCTGAATGATGTACAGCCGACATCACACTTAGAATAAGCAGAATACTTGCAACGATTTGAAAAATAGTGCTGTTTTCTATCAGTCCGCTAAATAGGAGCGCCCATGATAGAATAGGAATTATAATGGTCCACTGTAATAATTGTTTCATTTTTTGTAGTTTTTAGAATATAGGACAAAAGAACAGGCGTTCGCCTTTTTTGTAAGATAGAACTTTTATAGCTAAAAATGATTAAAAACTACATTTTTAAGCGCTTTTTAAGTTTATTTGAGCGTTTTTTGACTCAAAAAACAGATTTTGACCAAATAAAATTACAACTTTATTTAAGAATTTTTGAATGATTTCTTTGGTTTCGATTTTCCTAAGCTGTTTAAACTTTGTCAAAGTTTCGAACTTTGACAAAGTTGGCTTCGTGTTTAAACAATTTTATCGATTCTCTATTTTTTCTCTCGCAGATTCAGCTGATAAATCAGATTTTTTTTATTTGTATAATCTGCAAAATCTGCGAGAGAATATTTTAAGAATTTCGAATAATCTCCTTTCGATGCGATTTTCCCCATTTGATCATTTCTTCGATTACAGGACCAAAAGATTTGCAATAAGGCGTCGATTCATATTTGACCTGAATCTCAGCATCGCGATCTTCGGTTCTTTTAATCAGCATGTTCAATTCCATTTCTTTGAGTTCTCGCGAAAGCATGCGTGTCGTAATTCCCGGAATACTGCGTTCAATTTCTCTGAAACGATGATTTCCGTTGCAGATCGAATTGATGATCGGCAAACGCCATTTTCCGCCCAAAACATGCAACGTGTCCTGAAGCGCCTGTACTTCTTCTTTCTGGTTTCTTTCCATTTTGCTTAATTTTTATCAAAGTTTTTCCCCCACGACTCGACCGAAGGGACAGACGAAGTAATTCACGAAGTTTTTCTTTTCAAAGTTTTTCCTCACGAATTATATTGATATTCAATCAATACAATTCGTATAATTAATCACATTTTTAGGCATAGATTATAAAAATAAATTCGTGCATTCGTGGCTATAATTTTTTCCATTGAAGAATCAAATTAATTAGTTTGGTATACTCCATGATAGTGGTTACAAAGTTATACCAATTTGAATTTAAATTTGCTAAATAATTTTTAAATAATCAAAAAGATGGAAAATCTAAAAAATAAAACAGCCGTTATAACAGGCGGAAACAGCGGAATAGGGTATGCAACAGCCAAACAATTAAAAGAGCAAGGCGCAAACGTAATTATTACAGGAAGAAGAAAAGAAGCCATAGAAAAAGCAGCTTTAGAACTAGGCGTTACGGCCATTACAGCAGACCAATCGAATATTTCGGATATCGAAAAACTGGCTGAAAAGGTAAAAGCCGATTTCGGTTCGGTTGATATTTTGTTTATCAATGCGGGAATCGCGGGTTTAGGAACAATTGAACAAACTACAGAAGAATTGTACGACAATATTATGAATGTAAATCTAAAAGGTGCTTTTTTCACTTTAAGCAAATTTATTCCGATTCTGAAAGACGGTGCTTCGGTGGTATTTCTTTCTTCGAATACTGCGAGTATGCCAGGTCCGGGATCTTCAGTTTATTCGGCGAGTAAAACCGCTTTGAATTCGTTTATGAGATCGGCGGCTTTAGAATTAGCGCCAAGAAAGATTCGTGTAAATTCGGTTAGCCCAGGACCAACCAAAACCAAAGTCATGAACAAAGTAGGCTTAGACGAAGCCACTGTAAAAGGGATTATGGATGTCGTAGTAGAAAAAGTCCCGCTAAAACAAATGGGAAGGGCGGAAGATGTCGCTAAAATGGTTTCGCATTTGAGTAGTGAGGCTGCGATTTTTATGACTGGAGCGGATGTTATTATGGATGGTGGGATGAGTTTGGGGTGATATTGGTTCTTTGAATTTGATGAAGATCAATAAAAAAACACTAAAAAGTTGATCAAATATCAGCCGAGCGTAATTTGTAAATAATTATAATAATGAGCTCGATTCATTCGAGCTCATTATAATTTATATTTGTCTAAAACTATTTACCTATAAGATATTATTTCTTCGATTAACATTCTATTATCTTTATCACTTATGCGATTTAATCTTTCATTTAATAAAGTTCTAGCTCTTAACATAGTCATTTGTCTATCATCCCAGCCAAAAAAATCAATTGTGTTATTACCTAATACAGAAGAATTTATTCTATCAAAATAAATTTTATCAGTATCTTGATATAATATTTCTGCATCTGGATTATGTATTAAAGGATGCACTATATTAAATGTACAGAGTTTATAATTATTATTTATTGGCGCAACCACTGTTATTTTTTGCCCTTTTCGGACAGAAGAATTGCAATATGTACATGAATAAAATAGATTTATTGTATTAAAAGTAAATTGAGGGAAATTAGATTTATTTACAAAATGATCTATTTGATTTCCAGTACCTAATAAAAGTCTTTCACAATAGACACAATATGGGTTGTGATGAAATAATAGTTTCCTTGAAATCTCATTTTTTACAGATTTATTAATTTCCGACCAAGTTTTAACTGTAAATTCTCCTTTTTCTCTTTTTAACTTTTTAATCAATTTTTTTGATTTTTTAGACAGAGATATTCGATTGATTATATTAAGCATTTTTAATATATTTTTGAGCTTTTTCAATTATTATATTTAATGGATCTCCTTCACTGATTACTATTGAAGAAAATTTTTGGAGAATTTTTTTTATTTCATTATAATCATTTGAATTGTTATTAATAAGGGATATCATTTTATTTAAATCATATTCTAAAAATGTATTTCTTGTTGATCTAACATTAAAAACACTATACAGTACTTCTTCAGCAGACCAGCAAAATGTATCTGCAAGTAAAAGTTTGGCCTGTATATCGCCAGTTTCATTATCCCTGTTAAGAGCAGTTATAGAAGAACTTTGCCCCTCTAAATCAGACACTATAAAATGAGAATGAGAAGTTAAAATGAAATGGCAGCTTTGGTATTTTGAGAATACTTTTTTTAAGAATGAAATGTATTGCATTTGCCAATTTGGATGTAGGCTAATTTCAGGTTCATCAATAAGAATTAAACAATTATTTTCTATTTTAGAAAATATCCCAATCATTGAAATTATTAAATGAAATTCTCCAGAACTAATGTCACTTAAAGAAAGTACCGAATTATTTTTATTAATAATTATTCCATCAATATTAATTATATCTAAATACTCCAATTGACGAATAATTTCAAATTCTTCTTCACTCAAATTATTATCAAACAAATCTATCGATAAGATTTTTGAAGTTGAACGAGCTTTATGTATTAGCTTATTTTTTGCTACATGATTAAGGTATTCGACAGTATCTGAAATTTTTTTATCATTATTTCGGAAATTGTTATTATAGTGCGGAATACTCCATAAAGGATTGTTTTGATTTCGTTTAGAGTAACTAAAATCATCATGCCACCATTCTTCAAAATATCTTTTAAAATTTGTTTCAATTAATTCACCCGAAAAAAAAAGCTTATTAATTTTTGTACTATAGTTTATTTTTAAGCTTTTTTCAAAACCTAAGAACTCTAATAGTTCTTTTAGGTTATTTTTGAAATCAATGTTACTTGAGCTAGCATTAAATAAATATTTAATAGTTTTTCGTGATGATGATTTTGTACTAGATGTCGAGCTTGTACTTCTAGCTCCTAAATATTGATAAAAATCTTCCGGTTTACTATTTTTAAACAAAAAACGATCAGTTTGCAATATAGAATTTACTATTACATATTTTGGAAACTCTAATTTTTGGAAAGGGATTTTATACTGGTCAAATTTTTTGTTTACAAAAAAGCTATTTTCTATGGTAAATGGACGATTCATATAATACTCATAACTTCTAATTTTTGTTCTGCCATTTGTAATTATAAAACTTGAAATAATTTCATAGTTATTTCCTTCGAGGAAATATCTAAGTTGAAAACTATACGGAAGATTAATTTTTCTGATTTCAGAAGTTTTAAAAATATTAAACTGCATTAATATGTCTGAAATAGTTCTAAGAATAAAACTTTTACCTGTTCCATTTGGACCAATAATAACGGAAGTATATGGTTTTAAATTATTGTTTAATTCTTCAATATCAGAAAGGAATAATTCAATTTCTCCTAATTGAGGATGATCTGTTAACTTTAAATATTCTATTCTAAACATTCTTTTTTAAGATTTTAAATAATTATGTAACTTTTTAGTATTCTTCAGAAAGTTCTTTCGTAGATAGATCAAATGTTTGGAAATAAATTGGAAAATTAAGTTTAGATCTTAAATTTCGAATATATATTTTTGCATCTTCTAAATCTCCAAGTTTTTGAGAAATAACAATTAACTTACTTGCATTGTTATTTTCTGTCCAAAAACAATATTCAAATAATTGACCAATTGCTTCTCTAATAGATGTGCGTGTTGAATTATATGCTTTAATTTCATAAAATATATATTCAGTACCGCTTTTAACTACCATATCAATTCTATTGTTTCCATATCCAGCCTGATGTTCTGTACTGACATTTTCAGATCCGTATTGTTCTTTTAGTTTCATTTTTAAACCGTTGCAAATTGCTTGATGAACATGTGTAACTTCAATTGCTTTTGGTAGTCTATCATAAGTAGAAGAGCTAACTGTACTATCAAGACTATCAGGATTTTCATTTGTTTCTTTATCAGAATTGAAGACAAAATTTTTAGTTATCTTTTTTGGAATTAAATCATCAGTGAAATTTGCGAAAGTATATCGAGATTGTTCATAAATTTTATTTTCTCGTGGTAATTCAAAATATTCACTATTAAACTTAATGTCAAGAGGTGAAAATCGTATATTAAACAAATCAACGCCATTATAGTTAGAAAAACCATTTGCATTTGCTCCACAATTAGATATTTGAGATTCCATTTCTTGATACCATTTCCTTTCAATATAATCAAGTTTAATTTTTTCAGCTTGACTATTATCGATCACTTCTACATTATTAATTTCTCCTATCCAAAATCTTTTTTTACTAATATTGTCAATCGTATATAACCAAACATTATAATTATTACCAATATAGGCTTGTTGTTGTTTCCTAATCGGTTCCAAAAAGCCATAATGATAACCGTCTATTAATTTACTGGTATCAAATAACCACTCTTCATGGCCATAACCAAATTGACCTTCATGAGTATCTACATTCTTACTTTTTCCTTCTGGACCTGATGGCTTTACCCATCCATTTTTATTCCATGTCAATCTAGCAATTCTCTTTTCAATTTTATTTTTTCCAAATTCTATTTTTTCATATGCAATAATTAAGTGGTCAAATGAAGTAAGGACAATATGGATGTCAGAGATATTTATTTCATCTAATTCTTTATTGATAAATTTGCCGATGAATATGAAATTTTCGGCTTGAAACATTAATTCATCGATTGGTTTGACATTATCAAAATACTCACCGAATTTCCCATTCGAATAATACCACATTGAATATCCTTCAAAATAAGTTGGGTTATCTAAAACGAAATTATTAAAACGTTCAATCTTAGGTCTAAATTCTGCCTTTGCATCATGTAATGTTTTGTCTTCTTTTAAAGAAAAAGCAAGACCGTGTCTAAAAACTGAATTCCCTTTAATCCAATCTTGTGCAATATTAAATTGAAATTCCTTTCTTCCGCCTGAATGAAAAGCATAGTTTTCTTTATCTTTTACTGATCTTTCAGAAAATATATGCCATGTATTTGGAGTAATTTTTAAATTTTTGGATCTTATTGTTTGTAATTTTGAAACAGGTCTTTTTTCTTGTAAAGCTATATTACTTATCTTATATGCAATATCTTTTATTGTCATTGTGAAATGTTGTTTCTACTGAAAAATACGACGAATACTAATAACCAGCATCTGCAAGTACGCCATCTAGGTCAGGCATATCGTCATAAGTTTTTCCATTTATAAGTCTTCCAGTTTTCTTTTTATTTGCTCCACCCCATTGTTTAAAGAAAAATCGAACGTCAGCTTTTTTACATTGCTCCATAATATCAAGAGCCCAGTCGGCTTCCATTATTCTAGATTTTGGACCACTTTCACCTCCAACAATTACCCAATCAATCTTTTTAAGATTTAAGTTAGGAAGTGGACCAATCAAGGGTTCGCATGAAAGAAATTTTACGCGAGCTTTTGTTTTTCTTAAATAATCAATTCTATTAATTACTTTATTGTCTTCCACAGAAACTCCCATCCATACATTATGAGGCCATTTACCCTTTAAAACGTTTTTATCAAAATCTAATAAACGTTCAGCACGTTTAGTTAAAATTTGATATACATGTTCTGTATTTTTCATAACTTCAAAAACCTTTAATATAAATTCATTGGAAATTTCTTCATGAAATAAATCGCTCATTGAGTTTACAAAAACGACTTTTCTTTTTTTCCATTTATATGGTTCATTTAATGAATCAGGATGCTCAGTTATTTTAAAAATATTTTCATATTTTTCTACTCCCATCGCATGTAAACGTTTAGCCATTCTTTCTGCATAACAGTTTTTACAACCTTGAGATATTTTATCACATCCAGTTGTTGGGTTCCAAGTTAGTTCTGTCCATTCTATACTAGATTCTGCCATGATTTAATTTTTTAGACTTAAATAAAGTTTTACAGGTTGATCTCTTTTATATTCTTTGTATCCTAAATAAAATGATGATTTTCTCCCAGCGGAACCATCAGGATTATTAGTTACTAAACTTTTATCATCTTGCCACTTTTTCAATATTTGATTTGTATGAGTAGTTAAATGACCATTTCTAAGTGTAAATTCATAGACTTCCTTATTGTTTTTCTTTTGCCCTTTTAGAAATGTGCACAAAGCATCTTCGAATTTCTTTGTATTTGGTTCTTTTTCAATGCAAGAAAACAAATCGTCAGAAGAAGCATTATATTTCCAGCCTCTTCCATCTTCTTCATCTAATTTCCATTTTGCATCTAACATTCTGTCAAAACCATAAATATGACTAGTGAAAAAGAATAAACAGAAAAATTGATTTTTCTCTCTACTAATTACAAAGGTATCAACAAAAAATGAGCTGCCTAAGTATTTCTTAAAAGCCTCTTTTAGATTATCGATAAATTCTAATCCTGTTTTACTTTCAGGCCATTCATTTTCAGGTACTATTTCTGTAATAAAGTCATATAAACTTTCAGGTGTTCCATTTTCACTAAAGCGAAACATAAAATGAGTAGGTAAAAATAAAAGAACTTCTGATTTGCCATTTTCTAATAATGATTTTATGTCACTAATTCTTATTTCTTTATAACCGTATGGATCTATGAATATAAAAGCTTTTTCATTTTTTTTGATGCTTTTTATTCTATTGCTTATCTCAGGGCATAAAACTTGATAATCTTTATTGTCGAAATTAATAAAACCAATTTCGGGATAATGTAATTTATGTTTCTCAATATTACTTTTTAAAGTATTTATTTTTGAAATATCTATATCATTGAATAAGCAATGAAATTTTCCAGACTGTCCATTTCTGTTTTTTGAAGCATAAAAAGCATTTTTAATGGCTTCTAATACAATTATAGGGCTTCCTTTTCCTCCATTTGAATAAATGCCTTCGGCGCAAAATAGATCATAATAGTGAATATCGCCAATAAATTTTGAATTATTAAGAATGTTAAAATACCTTTGAAGATAAGTCTGTAATAGTTTTACTTTGACTTCGGAATGTTCATACATCGTTGTTTGGGATTCTTTCTTTGCCATAATTCACAATAATTAAGATTTAATGCTTGGTTGATAATTAATAAGTTGAAAAACAAAGGTTGTGGATTTAGTAATGTTTTTATTACGGAAAACCATAATTGTAAAAAACATTTCAGCAAGAATAACAATAATCCAAATTCAAGACAATAAGTATTTATACGGTATTTTCAAAAAAAAACAAAACCCTCAATCTTCTTTCAAAGACCAAGGGTTTTAATTTTCTCAAAAAAGCACAAACCTTTTTACTCCAAATCCAGATAAGGATCTAAAATTTCGGCTAGTTCATTGAGCCAATAGAAGCTGTCTCCAAGTTTGGCAGCGTTTAACTGAATGTTTTCTTGATCGTTTAGAACGCCCAATGCGAGGGTTAAATTTACCTGTCTTATAGCTCTCGCCATATCGAGTGGGTCAATTCTGTCGTTGAAGAAATTCATTAGACCGATTTCGGCTTCTTTTGAAAGGGTTTTGGTACTCATAATCTTAACTTTTAGGGAAATATAAAACCCGCGCAGGTTAGGTGTCCTACGCAGTTAAGAACGCGTTGCAGTTGTTTCCAATACCGCCACCATACCACACGGGCAAACTTTTTTTCTATAATCATGTCTTAACTTTTAGGACTGCAAATATATTAAAAAAGAAGTTGGTTTAATAGTATTAAAAGTAGTAAAATTCTTAAATATTTATTTTCCTGATAGCGCACATTTTCCAACCGTGCCCGTAACAATAACACACAACACAAATTATCAAGACAGAAGCTATAAAGAATCATACAGCTTTTATTTTGTATTTAAAATAGAGAACCAAACCGATCTTTGAGTGCACGGATTGTAAATCCGCATCGGGTATGTTTCTTTTAGTAAGAAAAATATAAGTTCCTTTTATTTTAACGCAACTTTTCCATATATGGATTTTCTACGACCTCTAGGATATATTTATTAACTTCTATTATTGTTAACACTTTGGATTTAATTTGATTGCCAGTAATTTTTCCTGTTTTTAAAAATCTTTCAAAAAGTAAATAATATAAACCGATGAAGATTCCAAACAGAAATACTAACAAAAAATTTAATAGGCTAACCTCGTTTTTCTGAATTTTAATATATTCGTCTATTTGTGCAGCGGTTATGTTTGGATATTCATCTAGTCTTGCCGCTAAATATTCTGAGTTACGATCAGCGGCTATCTTTTCAATTGTTTCTATATTGCGATTGTGAATAAAAATAAATTCTCTTCCCGAATTTATATTATTCACATTGTCTCCAAAACTATTAATAAGTAAAATCGATTTTTTCAGTATGTTAAGTTCTCTCTCTGTAATCATTGTTTTATATTAATATCTTTTGCAGGCATGAACATCATGCTCACAAGCACATTATTATTTTAATCTACTAGCACGAAAAGGTTATCAAACTAGAGTTTAACTATTTTGTTAATTATTAGTCTTTGAAGTTTACTTACCGGGACCACCTATTCCAGCTTTATTCCATATTTCTTCATCTAAAAAATCGCCATTTTTATCATATTTTCTAATTTCCGTAGTGTGGGGAGTTTCAATTGTTATTATTTTCTCACCATTTGCTGTAATCCTCACTATTTCAATATTATCTCCACAATAATAAACATCACTGTCGTGAATTAAACTATTCTTAGAATCATATAAAGTAGCTTTGTCTACAAAGCCATCTGTAACTATGTATTTAATCGTATATGTTTCACCACGCTTCATAAACTTTTCATCAAGTTTTCCGTCAATTTTGCCAGCTTTATTTATTGAAAATTTTGTAAAAAAATCGTCATATTTAATTATGTAATTTCCTTCTTTTAATATTGTGTCTCGAGCGAGATCATAACGGTTTTTATATTTACTAGCCAGAACAGAAAACTTATAAGTTACTGAGTTAAGTCTAACTTGAAAATTCTCTTTATTTAAGGGTGCGAAATCAATATCTTTTTGTTGAGAGAAAACGAACTGTTGTGTTAAAAACACAAATACAATTATAAATTTCATATTTTTTAGTCTTTAATTTATTTTGCAAAAAAAAATAGGTTACTATAATTTTGCCGAATTGTTGTTAATTCTGCTTAGTAGCATGATAAATTTTAGGTAGCCTTTTACCAATTGATTTTTTTTGAAGTATAAAAATTCTCATCCTTATCTCTCATTGCCTTAAAATCAATTGAATCTTGAACTTTATTTAAACTATTTATTATATCCTTGTTTTCAATTCTAAATTTATCATACGTTACTAATTTTACAGTGTCACCAATTTTTAAATGATCAATTGACTTATTAATTTTATACTTTTTAAGTAAATTATTAGCTTCAACTTTAGAAATTAGACGATTTCTTTCTTTAATGATTATATCGATAAACTCGTCCTTTGGAATTTCATCAAAATTTAAATTATAAATTAGTTTTAATTTGTTTTTTTTATTGCAAACCTGATAATCAGTAATGTCATCTAGAACAACTTTCCCATTTGCACGATAACGCCAAACTATGTAACCCACATTCGAAGAATTTATAATAATTCTAAATTCAGTAGGAATACTTAAAACTACGCTGTCTTTCATTGAAGGATTTTTCAAACTTGGTATAAGTGTTACCATTTCTTTTGAATCTATTTGTTTGATTTCTATAGGTTTTTTAGTTTGACAAGAGACTAATAATACCAAGAGAATTAAAAGTGAAAATCTATGTCTTGTTTTCATAGTTCTGTTTATTAGTTTATAAAAATAGTATCTACGTATGTTAAATATTTATGGGTGTTTTCATCTTCTTTTGTGTAATGCAATAAGGTGAATATAAATTTACTTTTGTCGTAATTACTTTCTATATAATGTTTCTCTTTTAAATCGGTCAACTCTTTTAAAGTTTTGATTTCACCCTTTAATAATTTATCTAATATTTTTTGGTCAATTTCTAAACACTTATAATCTCCATATCTATCTGTATTAAACATTTCAGAACGCGCTAACTCATAAATACCTCGAATTCCTATGTCTTTTGCTTTTTCAACATCATGTACTACTATATTATCCCAAACTTTTTCAATAGGTTTACTGATGCTTGGATAAACCACCGCATTTAAAAAGTCCAAAGGAACGAACATCGTGGTGAGGGTTTCCATTTTTCCATCCATTCCAAATTTGACTATATCTATACTATTTATAAAGAAGTTCAATTTTTCAGCATTTTTTAATATTGCATTACGTACCCCAACCTGTTTAAAATAATCCAATTGGCTTATGCCCTTAGTAGTTATAAGTTTTCCTTCTTTTTTATAACCAAAATTGGCCGCTTGGGTAATTTCATACAATTCACCGCCATTGTCAAATACAGGTTTAGTGTAGATTCTACGACTGTATTCTAACTTGCCCATATTATTTACAAGATGTCCTTTTTTAAGTTGTTTTATTGCAATAGAAAATCTAAGTTTATCACTATACTTAACCATTTCCTCTCGCAATTCGAACATCGCATTGTTTTTTATATTCTCACAAATCTTGTCCATTACATTCTCAAGTTCTTTTGATGGCTCTTCGGTGGCTACTATTCCTGCTGAGAACACTATTATCTCTCCGTCTGCGGATCTGATTTCGGGAAAACCATACCCTTCATAAGCTGGTTTTATAAACAAAGTTGTTTTAGAAGGATATACATCTAGTATATTGTTTTTAGATTTCCAATAAGTGTTATGATATTTCCATGTCCAATAAAATTCAAGGCATCCATTTATGCTTGCTTTTTCATCTTTTTTAATATCAATTTGCCATTTTGGGTTCAAGTATAGTTCTATTGTTATTCTGTGCTGTCCATTTACTTCTCTAACCATTGCCGTTTTGAAAACGCTTTTCCCATCAAATTTTCCATCATCAAAAATGGTCAGATCATTAAAAGGGTTGTCTTTATCCCAAAGCTGAAAGGTTATGCTTGTTCCAACAGGAATGCTTTCACTTACATTTAACTGAAAATAAACTGTTTCTTCCAAATAGGCTTTTGGCCAATTAGCATCTTGTTCAGGTATGTTACTTATTCCTTCATAATCAGGACTCCACCAGCCTGAAAAAGCTTTTTGAGGTTCTTTTGTAATGGGTCTTGCTTCAGGTTCGCCATAGGTATATTCAGGCGCATTATATTCAATGCGCCCATTTGAGTTTATTTCTATTTCGTTGGCAAATTCTTTTGTAGTTCCTCTTACTATGTAAGTTGCATTACCGCCAACACGTCTTGTTTTGGTCATTTCTTGAATTTGTTATATCCTGTCAATTTAATTTTGTCTTGTATCTTCTGAACTATTGTTTTTTATAGTTGTATCTGAATGAAATTCATGTCCATTTTCACTTTGATTAATGCTTTTTCCAGAAACTATGTAATTTTTGTCCTTTTTGATATCTGAATTTAAATCACCCTCAATATTTTCATCATGATTACCACCCACATAAAACATACTATTGCCAGTAACATTTGTGTGCAACATTCCGCCAACCATTGTAGATTTATCTACTGTAGCATTTTCAGAAATATTTACTCCTGCATTTGTCGTAACACTCTCAGAAGCATTTATAATTAGATTTTTACAGTTAAGGGTTAGTGTTTCAGGCACAGTGATCGTTGTACTTTTAGTTTCTTCATTCATATTTAGCTCATTCCCACTCGGGTCAGAGAGTATGATGCACACTTTTTCAATAAATTTGAAAAGCTGTCCAAAAGGGAGTTTCCAGCCTTTAATTCGGTTTTTGTCATCAAAGAAATCGGGCATTTCTTTTCCGTTGTAATAGGTTCCAGAAACATACGGGCGTTCTGCATTGCCGCCTTCAAAACTTACCTGAACTTCTTCGCCAATTTCGGGTCTAAAATATAGCCCTTTTCCAGAGCCAGAGTAAGGCTGTACTACACGCATCCAATCGCTTTTAGTTGCCCAGCCATTCCAGAAGAAATCCACTTTTATGCGTCCCATTTTTTCGGGATCGTTATTATCAATTACTATTGCGGGTTGGCTTTCGGCGGGAGCAAATGCATTTACGTCTGTGTAGTGTGGCGCTGCAACATCGGCAGGAATTGCTTTAAATTTGCAGGTGTAATTTCCGTTTACTTCAGAGCAATGTATAATTTCAATTGCCAGTAAATGATGTTCTACGTTTTTGTTTTCAATAGAAAAAGTCTGTCCCAAGCCTATTGGCAAATAGGAGGTACCGCTGTAGAATATGCTGTTGGCATCGCGTCCTGCGGTTTGCATTTTCACCATTTCATCAATTTCTTCTTTATTTTGAGCGTTGCTGGTGTACGCGCCGTTTTCGAGCCCTGGTCTTACTATGTAAGGCTGTTTAAAGACGGCTAGCGTGGCAAATCGGTCTCGGCTTCCTTCGGAGGTTTTTTCTGCACCATTTTTTATATTAGAAGCATTTTTGTAGTCATAACTGCTGAACGAAGTTTTATGAGAAACTAAATTGGCTTCAATGCTAAAGTTATGCAGCGAAGATTCGTTTATAAGTTTTATTTCGGTGTTTTTAATCTGACCAAATTGCATGCGCATTCCGTCAAAATAAAACCATTGGGCATAACGTGCAGAAAGGCGTTTAAGGAAATCAAAGCTTGTTTCGTTGTACTGAGTCTTAAAGCTGAATTCTTTTGTATAAGTAGGCACAATGGCTTCTCTCTGATAGAATTCTCCCGAACTTTCTTCTGCAAAAATTTCGAGCCCAATCTGCTGAAGGTTTTTCTCGCGAAAGATTCTGGATTTTGGCATATCATCAAGAGCAATAGTGTGGCTTGTTCCTGTTACGTGCAGTCCAGCTGGGCTTCCATTTAGATCGACAGAACCTAATTTTGTAATTCGTCCTTTAGACATCAGTCGGATGCCTTTTACTTTAAAGGTAAAAATGACTTCGCTGCCAATATAATTGCTAAATGCCTTTTCCTGATCTTGTGGGGCAATAATAGGTTTTCCTGTGTATTGCCAAAAGAAAGAAAAATGATGATGGTCTGCCATTTTTTGAGAAAGCTCAAGATTGTAGTAGATAACATTTTGGGTAAAGCCTTCTATGGTAATATGTACCTGTTCGGAGAATTTTGACATTTTTTAGAAATTTAAATAAGGTAATGATTGGTTAAATTGAAATCTATTTTTTAAAGAACTTGGTATTGCCAAAAACCGATTCTTTGGCGGTCAGTTCTATTGATATGAGCATTGTTATTTGCTCAAACTCTTACATTCTTCTTTGTTGATTTGTGGTTTGTTAGAAAGCTCATTCTGATTGTTTTAAGGTTAATTTGATGCAATAGTTTTGCGATCCTTTATTTTGATATAGAGGAGAATAGTTGGATTTCTAAAATGTAGTTGGATTTACTGCTGGTATATTCGCAGTATTTTTAGTGTAGTATTATGGTAAATATAGCTAGGGAGAAATAATAACAAGAGCCCCTAAAAGACAAAAAAGTAATAGAATGGGGTATTTTGCTATTTCAATTTCCCAAAAACTTCCTTTTGAAAATGAGTGTCCTAGCCCTGATAGTAGCGGCATCCTTTTTCTTGCTTCTTTAGCAAGGAAAAGATATAGCGGATAGCAGGAATTAGCTCCTAATCGATATCAATGCTTCAATTTAGCTCAATTTATGGGTTCAGATTAAAATTTTGGTTCTATAAAAGAAGGATCATTTAGGCACTTATTTGGTTTCAAATTATAATCTGAAACAAAGTAAGCGGCTGATTTGTAGTTTTATTTATTCGGTGAATTTAATTTTATAGGAAAGAATTTTATACGACGATCGAGAAAATAAATTTTCAATGAATAATCTAACTTTTAAATTTATGAGAAATGCTTTTCTAATAATTGGAGTTTGTTTGAGTGCAATTTTGTTCTCCTGCAAAAAAGATAAAAATACGGAGCAGTCAAGTTCTGAAACAGGAAAGTCTGAAACTGCCGACTCGACATTAATTGCAGATCGAGGTTGGCCTCGCGAAGCCGAAAATAACGGGACAAAACTGGTTTATTATCAGCCTCAGGTAGACGACTGGAAAGATTTTAAAGAACTTACAGCTCGAGTGGCTTTTTCGCTGACTCCAAAAGACGGAAAACAGGTTTTGGGCGTGGCTTCTTTGAAAGCGGAAACTTTGGTAGACAAAGATAACCGAAGCGCTTTTATAAAAAATATTCAAGTAACTGATGTGCGATTTCCTGCTTTGGACGAAAAGAAAGTTCCTGAAATGGAAAAGCTGTTTAAAGAAACGTTGCCTCAGAGCGGAGATCCTATTTCGGTAGATCGTATTTTGGCAGATTTAAGTCATACCAAAAGTCCGCCAAAAGGAATTGCGGCTAAAAACGATCCTCCTGCGATTTTTTACAGTACGAGTCCGTCGATTTTGCTTATCGTGCAAGGCGAACCGGTTTTGGTGCCTGTAGAAAAAACGGATATTCAATATGTGGTAAATACCAATTGGGATTTGTTTTTTGATAAAACAACAAAAGATTATTATTTATTGGTGGAGAATATTTGGCTGACTTCGAAAAATGTCGCGGGCAAATGGACCAAAACAACCAAATTGCCTTCGGGTTTAAGTAATCTGCCTTCGGGTCAGAATTTTGATGATGTTAAGAAAATGATTCCGCCTCCGTCTTCTGGCGGAGCTCCAGAGGTTTTCTACAGCAATAAACCTGCTGAGTTGATTGCGATAAACGGAAGTCCGAAATTCGTTAAAATTCCAGGAACTAAATTGTTATATATTGACAATACTGAGAATGATGTTTTTGCCGATGAAAACAAAGGTCAGTATTATGTACTATTGTCTGGAAGATGGTTTAAGTCTAAAGAACTAACTGGACCGTGGAGCTATGCTAGTAACAGTCTTCCTGCAGATTTTGCTAAAATTCCGAAAGATTCTCCACGTGCTAATGTATTGTCATCTGTGCCAGGAACGCAGGAAGCGAATGATGCTGTGATGTTATCGCAAGTTCCGACAACGGCTATTTTAAAGAAATCGGATGCTGAGGCAAAAGTAAAAGTATCGTATGATGGCGGAACACCACAATTTAAACCAATTGACGGAACTAAAATGCAATACGCAAGCAACACGCAGGAGAAGATTATAAAAGTGGGCGATTTGTATTATTTGTGTTTTCAGGCGGTTTGGTTTATGTCGACTAGTCCAAACGGACCTTGGAAAACATGCGATTCTGTTCCGAAAGAAATTTATACAATTCCGCCAAGTTCGCCAGTATATAATGTTACGTATGTAACGCAAACGACAACCGATACAACGGTAGAAAGTAGCGCAACAGCGGGTTATTTGGGTGCTTTTATTATTGGAGCAACATTTGGCGCTATTTTGACTTATGGCACAGGATGGTATTATCCGCCTTATATGTATTACGGTGGACTGTATCCAATTTATCGTCCGTGGCCTTATGCCTACGGAGGAGGAGCAGTCTACAATCCGTGGACGGGTGGTTATGCCGCCGGAAGACGCGTTTACGGACCTTATGGTGCAGCTGGAACTTCGGCTTGGTATAATCCTGCAACGGGAAGATACGGTCGTTCTGCAAGTGTGCAAGGCTGGTATGGCGGACGCACGGCTGCAAGTACATACAATCCGTGGACGGGAAATTATGCGAGAACAAATCAAGGGCATAATGCATATGCACAATGGGGACATTCGGCTGCGACAAACGGGAATCAGTGGGCGCAGACAGGACATATTACTACACGACGCGGAACAGCAATTGGTTATGAAACTTCTGGCGGAAATAAAGGCGTAATTACACACAGAAGAGGTGGAGGAACTACAATTCATACCAATAATAATCTCTATGCTGGTCACGATGGACATGTTTATAAAAGAGATGCCAACGGAAACTGGAGCCATTATAATAACGGAAACGGTGGCTGGACGCAAGCGGGAACTTTAGGTTCATCCAAAAAAACAGGCGAAGGGATTCAGAATAGAGAGAATAAAGGACTTGGAGCGAATGGAGCGGGAGAACGAATTCAGCGTGACAGACCTAATGATGGACTTGGAGCAAATGGTGCAGGTGAAAGAATTCAACGTGATAATTTGCCAAAAGCTGGTCAGAATCTAGGAGGCGAAACCCGAATGGGAGACGGAATTCAGAGAGATAATTTCCCAAAAGCAAATCAAACGCTCGGACAGCCCAATAAACCGCTTGGAGAGCCAGGACGTCCTGACATTACAAACGATCTTGATCGTTCGGCTATGTCAAGAGATCGCGGTGAAATGCAAACCAGAAATTTCCAAAATATCCAAAGAAGCGGAGGTGGATTTAATGGCGGTGGCTTCGGCGGTGGTGGTTTCAGAGGCGGCGGAGGCGGCTTTAGAGGAAGAAGATAAAAGTGAAGGTTAATTTTAATTCAGAAAATCAGGACGGCGGTAAAATGCTAATCCTGATTTTTTTTTTGCTCATTTTGCCACAAAGGCGCTAGGGCACTAAGTTTTCTTTTTAAAATTTTGTGAATTTTTATTTTATTCAAAAGATTTATTTCACGCTCCCGATAGCTATCGGGATTAAATAATTTAAGCAGATAAAGGCAAATTGTTTTCTAAAATCTCAAAAATTAAATCTGCTAAAATCTGCTGGATCTGCGTGAAACAAAAATCCTTTTTAATCCTTTTAATCTGTGGCAAAAAATAAAGACAAAACTTTGCGATTTCACGTCTTTGCGAGATTAAAAAGACTTGGCTCCCGATAGCTATCGGGATTGCGGTTAAACCTCAAACATTTCACATCTTACAAATCACAACTCACGTGCTGTCCAGTTCACCGTAGAGTTTGTCCGTTTCACCTATTTTCTCATTTCGTAAAAAGGGTTATCGAAATACTTTTGACAAAGAAATTAACGAAAACAAATAATTTAAATCAGAAGTTATGGAAACGAAAAAACAAAAAACATGGGTTATAATCGCAATTATTGTTTTAGGAATTATTGCCTTTTTAGTTCCGAATCAGATTGCGGCACAAGGAGTAAAACGCGTCGATTTGCAAAAACATGATCTAAGTACTCCAGGAAAAGAAATGGTTCAGGCACGAATCGATTTTGAAGGACATTCTGCTTTCGGGAAACATTCTCATCCTGGCGAAGAAGTGATTTATGTGGTTGAAGGTTCGCTGGAATATCAGATTGAAGACGAAAAGCCAGTGACACTAAAAGCAGGCGAAGTACTTTTTATTCCGGCAGGCGTAGTGCATTCGGCTAAAAATAATACAAATGCTAAAGCATCAGAACTGGCGACTTACATTGTAGAAAAAGGGAAACCGATACTTGTAATGAAAAAATAGTTCCAAGTTTAAGGTTTCAGGTTGAAATGCGTATAGTTTTTAACGCAAAGATCACAAAGGATTTTCGCAGAGTACACGAAGTTTTGTTTAAGGAGAATGTCAATAGACATTAAGTTCGCAAAGCTTTGTGTTGAAAGTTTAGCCACAGATTAAATTGATTTTCACAGATTTTAATCATTATAATCCTTTATCCCGATAGTTATCGGGAGTGGCAAAAAATAGCAAAGTTTGGTAGATAAATCTTTGTGAACTTAAAAGAAACTTAGTTTCAACTCAAAAAACTTTGTGTACTCTGCGAAAATCCTTTGGGCTCTCTGCGATACAAAAACAAGGCTTGTCCATTTCACCCTCAACTTTGTCCAGTTCACCTTTTTTTGCCTTTTAAAACAAGCATTGTCAAAATACCTTTGATGAAGAAATTAACTGATAATCAACTAATCAAAAAATAAAAATTATGAAAACACTATCAAAAATTCTAATCGCTATTCTTTTTATGAATGTTGCTTTAACTCAAGCACAAACTTCAAAACAAAAAGCAATTGAAGTAAACAGTTCTTTAGGAACTTTAAAACAAATCAATGCTGGATTATTAAACGTAGGTTATACCGAAGCAGGTCCGTCAAACGGAACACCAGTAATTTTGCTTCACGGGTGGCCTTACGATATTCACAGTTACAACGAAGTCGTTCCGATTTTGGTTGCAAAAGGATACCACGTTTTCACACCATATTTACGCGGATTCGGGACAACGACTTTCCTCTCAAAAGAGACTTTCAGAAACGGTCAACAGGCAGCTTTAGCAAGTGATATTATCGCTTTTATGGATGCACTAAAAATTGACAAAACTGTAATTGGCGGTTTCGACTGGGGCGCTAGAACGGCGGTTGTAGTATCGGCACTTTGGCCAGAACGCGTAAAAGGTTTGGTTTCGGTAAGTGGTTATTTGGTGGTAAATCTAGAAGCAAACTTAAAACCGCTTCCTCCAACAGCTGAGTTAGGATGGTGGTACCAATATTATTTCGCAACCGAAAGAGGAAGACAAGGTTACACTCAAAATACCTATGATTTTAATAAACTAATATGGAAAATCGCTTCTCCGTTATGGAATTTTGACAAAGCAACTTACGATCAAACGGCTCAATCTTTTGATAATCCAGATCACGTAGCAATTGTGATTCACAATTACAGATGGAGACAGTCTCTAGAAGCAGGTGAAGCGAAATACGATAATTTAGAAAAACGTTTGGCAGCAAAACCAGAAATTAAAGTTCCAACGATTACAATAGGAAGTGATTTTGATGGCGCTTTCGCGGATGGAAAAGCGTACGCAAACAAATTCACCGGAAAATACGAACACAGAATTTTAAAAGGAATCGGACACAACGTTCCGCAAGAAGATCCAAAGGCATTTGCACAAGCGATAATTGACGTATCTAAATAATGGTGAATTGTAAATGGTGAATTATTCTCGCACATTTCACTTTTACATTCCACAAAACAATAGCATTGAGCATATAAAAATTTACAATTAATAATTCGCAATTAACAATTAATAACATGGAAACAAAAGTTTTATACACAGGAAAAACACACACAACAGGCGGTAGAGAAGGAGCTTCTCAAAGTTCAGACGAACAATTGAATATCAAATTAAGCGCTCCGGGATCTTCACGTCCGGGAACAAATCCGGAGCAGTTGTTTGCTGCGGGATGGTCAGCTTGTTTTATTGGAGCTTTGGGAATTGCGGCTTCTAAACTTGGCGTTAGACTTCCAGCAGAAACCGCTGTAGATGCCGAAGTCGATTTGTGCGTAACTGAAGGGGAATATTCGCTTCAAGCAAGATTAAATATAAGTCTTCCTGGAATTGATACTTCGACAGCAGAAGCTTTGGCGGCGCAAGCGCATCAGACTTGTCCCTATTCTAAAGCAACAAGAGGAAATATAAACGTTGAGATTAATATTCTATAATAGTTTTAAGTTATGAATTATGAGTTGATTCGAAAACTCTACTCTTAACAAACCTGACAGGTTTTTAAAACCTGTCAGGTTTAATAAATACAATTATGAAAAAGATAAAATTATTAAGTAGCTTTTTAATGCTGTTTTTTTTAATTGGAAACAGCGTTTTTAGTCAAAACAATTCAAAAGGTTTTGCACTTTTAGAATTATACACTTCAGAAGGCTGTTCGAGTTGTCCGCCAGCAGATGAATTGCTGGGTAAAATTCAGAATGAATACCGTGATAAAAACGTTTATGTATTAGGGTATCATGTAGATTATTGGGACAAGCAAGGTTGGAAAGATATTTTCAGCAATGCCGATTTCACCAAAAGACAATACGATTATGCTCAATTTCTAGGAAAAGAACCAATCTACACGCCTCAAGTAATCATTAACGGAAAAACTGATTATATAGGTTCTCAGGAAACGAGTCTGCGAAACGGAATTAAATCGGCACTTTCTAAACCAGTTTCAGCAAGTTTAAATTTAGAGGTAAGTCAAAATGAAAATTTAATTTCTGTAAATTATAATGTCGAAGGCACTTCAAAAAACAGCCGTTTATTGCTTGCAGTTATTCAGAAAGAAGCCAAAAGCAATGTAAAAAGAGGCGAGAATGCTAATCGAGTTTTATCGCATTATCAAATTGTTCGTAATCTGCAATCTGTAGATTTAAATAAAAACAAAAAAGGAACGGCATCTGTTCGTCTTCCTAAAAATTATAATGGACAGGATTTCGAAATAATCGGGTTTATTCAGGATATGAATTCAGGCGCTATTTTGGGAGTTAAGAAGGCTTAGATTAATTCTCTCGCAGATTTTGGAGATTAAGCAGATAAAAATAAATCCGCTAGATCAGCTAAATCTGCGAGAGAAATTCACCGATTCAAAGAACCTAGTTTTTTACTCCTAGTTTTTCCACACAGTTTGTCATCCCGAGGAACGAGGGATCTCCACAAGAAACTCCGCAAACAAAATCGACAATCTTTGTAGAGCTACTTGCGGGGATCCCTCGTTCCTCGGGATGACAAAAATGAGAATATAAAGTTTTGCGAGATTAAAATTTATCTGCACTTGTCTCCTAAAATCCTATAAAATCTGCGTGAAATCTTTTTCAAATAAACTTATCTTTGATCATAACAAACCAATTACAATATGGAAAAAACAAAACGTTTTCAGGTTTCACTCAAAGTCATTTGGGGAAGTTCAATTGCATTGGCAGTTATGGCTTCGATACCTAAATTATTTGATGCCGATTCGACACCTGGAGATCTTATTATAAATTCTTCAATTACACTCCTGTTTTCCCTTTTTATATGGTATTACAACATTTATAGTTTGCCAAAGTTTTCTGCTAATCATGCCAATAAAAGTCTCTTTAATTGGAAACTTTTACTAAGTGTTATTCTGGGGATTGTCTTAATGGTAATTCTGGTAATCGCGCATCAAGAACTGTTTCAGGTTTCAAAAATGGATGCGCCAATTATGTTCGAACTTCGCGGAGTTTTGATCAACTTGATTGTGTATATGTTCTTGCATTTGCTTTTTCAAAATTATCAAACACAGCAAATGGGAGTTGAGCTAGAACGTACAAAAGCCGTAAACCTTGGTGCTCAATACGAATTATTGAAACAGCAGGTAAATCCGCATTTTTTGTTTAATAGTTTGAATACGCTAAAATCTATGGTCGATATCCAAGATCCGCAGAGTTCTGATTTTATCTTGAAATTATCTGATTTTTATCGTTTTACACTAGAAAGCCGAAAAATGGATTTGATTCCGCTTCGCGAAGAACTACAGATTTTAGATTCATATGTCTACCTGCTAAAAGCACGTTTTGAAGACGGATTTGTCTTAGAAAACGAAATTGATTCCAAACAGTACGATTCGGCAATTCCGCCTTTCACATTGCAATTATTGATTGAAAATTGCATCAAACACAATGTCGTTTCTTTAGAAAAACCTTTAAAAATAAGACTTTATACAGAAAACGAGTTTTTGGTAGTTGAAAATAAAATTCAGCTCAAAAGAGGCGCCGTGTCTACAGGTGTTGGTTTAGATAATATCAACCAGCGTTTTATGCACCTGATTCATAAAGAAATTGAAATTAACAAAGACGAAACTACCTTTAAAGTAAAAATACCACTTAATTATGACTATCATAATAATTGAAGATGAAGTAAAAACAGCCAAAGCACTTGGTCAATTAATTCTGAGCATTAGACCCGATGTTCAGATTTTGTCTTATATACAAAGCATTGACGGCGCAGTAGATTATCTTTTAGAAAACGATCAGCCAGATCTTATTTTTATGGATATTCAGCTGGCAGACGGTCAGTGTTTTGAGATTTTTAAGAATGTTGAGGTTTTGTCGCCTGTAATTTTCTGCACTGCTTTTGATGATTATGCGATCGAAGCTTTCAAATCAAACGGAATTGATTATGTTTTGAAACCTTTTTCGAGAGATAGTATTTCACAAGCTTTAAAGAAAGCGGGAGAACTGAAAAACTTCTTTCAGAGAAACAAAAAAGTCATGCCCGATTTTGATTATTTGTTGACTAGAACTGGTGAAAATAAAGGGAAAAGCAGCTTTTTAGTTTTCAAAAACAATAAATATCAAACCGTTTTAACCGAGAATATTGCGTTTTTCTTTATCAAAAATGAAACGCCGACAATTATGACTTTAGATAAAAATGAATATCCGTTAACACAGTCGTTAGATGAGATTCATAAGCTTTTATCGCCAATTCAGTTCTTTAGAATCAACAGACAGTATTTGGTTAATTTCTCGGCCATTCGCGAAGCAGAACATTATTTTTCGCGTAAAATAATCGTGAAATTAAGTGTTCCGACAGAAGAAAAAATATTGGTAGGAAAAGAAAAAGCAACTGCATTTTTAAGTTGGTTAGAAAACCGATAAAACCAATTAATTTATCTTTTCTCAGACAAACTAATTGGCTTGATTTTACAATCCAGGAAACATAAAACAGCTTATGAAAAACAAAGCTGAAAGTATAAAACAGAGAATTAGAATGATCTTTTTCATTGGAAAGAATTAGGTTTAAATAAAAATTTTAAGAGGCTGTTTTAGCATCTCTTTTTTGTTAGCTTCAGAGAAGCGAAATATTTATAGCAAAGAATAGTGTTGTCATTATAAAGCTCCATAGGAGCGACATTTTTTTACAAGCTAATATATTCCGCTCCGCTGGAGCTTTTATTCAATAGTCTTAATCGAATTCTATAAATATTTTGCTCCTCTGGAGCACTTTTGTAAAATAATTTCTACTTCCTTACAAGTTTTCTGAAGATGGAGTATAAGTTGCTGTATACAGTTTTCTGTACATAACATATGTTACGCTTACCATTACAAAGGCAATAATCGCATCTGTCGCAGCGCCAAAACCTAAGACCGCAATTTTTGAAAAGAAAGCAAAGATGATATCGAAAAATACGCCTGCGAAAACCCATTCTTTCAATCGTAATAATTTGTTCGGAATTAAAAGTGTAATGACTCCAGCTACTTTAAAAACGCCAAGGATATAAATAAAATGTGCTGGATAACCCAATTGTTGTGTGATTCCCCAAACCAATGGATTGTTTGTTAATTCGAAGAAACCGCTTGCGCCAAACCATAAAGAAGTTAACACTGCGCCTGTCCAATAGATAATTTTTGTTGTTTTTGAGTTCATGATTTTGATATTTAAAGTTATTTAACGGTACAAATGTGCGTTGAAAGCCTTAAAAACGAAATCGGAATTTTGGTGAAACGGACAAACTTTAGGGCGAACTGGACGGGGAGCGAGTTGGTGTTTTTTAACGCAAAGTTCGCTAAGGTTTTTTTTATATAAATGCTGGTGAATTTAAGTTCGCAAAGGTCCTACTAGATGTAATGCTTGTGCTTAAACTTAATTTTGCAGAGTTGCAAAGTTTTTTTGTCTCTCGCAGATTTGGCAGATTCAGCTGATTTTTTTTTCATATTAAAAATATAATCTGCTGAATCTGCCAAATCTGCGAGAGAAGAATCCTTTTAATCATATTAATTGTGGCTTTAAAAATATAATTCTTTATAGCTTCGCTCCCGATAGCTTTCGGGATTGCGAGCAATTTGCATCAGTTTTATAGATGCAGCTTTGCGATCTTTACGTTTTTACAAATTCCAACGGGTAAAAAACCTTGCGTGCTTCGCGGTTAAATCACACCTGCATTTTATCGTTTTTAAAGTAAGAAACAAAAAAGGAAAGCCTATTTTTTCAGGAATGATATTTTACGGTTGGGTCGTGAAAATTGATTATTCAGTTATATAAAAAAGGTCTAAAGCATATAATTGAGCAATTTTGCAGAAAGCTTAATCTTATTTTTATGATTTCACCTCTTACTATAATCGCCGCAACAAATTTTTCTGATATTGCAAATAACGCCGTTGCCTACGCAGCTGGACTAGCAAAAGCTACTGGCGCAAAATTGGTTTTGTTTAATTCGTTTTCTTTAAGTGTACATAGTGCCAACTCACATATAACTGCAGATGCAATGCAAAAGCAGATTGACAGAGCTATTTCTAAGCTTGAGAATGCAGCCAAAGAAATAGCCGATTCGTATCAAATTGAAACTGCTTCAATTTGTACTTATTCTTTTTTGGAAGATGAACTTCCGATAATTATCAAAGAAACAAATGCAGATGTTGTGGTAATGGGAATGGCAGAACGTTCTTTTGAGCAGGAATTATTGGGTAATTCAACTACAACAGCGATTAAAAGTTTGCTTATTCCAGTTTTAGCTGTTCCAGAAAATGCACGTTTCTTAGATATCAAAAAGGTATTATACGCTTGTGATAGCTTAAGTTTTTCGGCTATTAAAAAGTTTAGCTGGATCAAAAATGCTCTTGGAGATTTTGGCGCGGAAATTGAGTTCTTTAGCGTAGACGATAAATTAGACGATTTGAAAGAAGAACAGCACAGAATTTTAATGAATTCAAATATCGAAAAAGAATTTGAAGACGTAAAATACATGTATAAAACGGTAAGATCGAATGCCGTTATTAACGAAATTAGAAAAGAAATTAAAAATTATGAGGCCGATTTGCTGATTATGGTGCCTCAAAAGTATGGTTTCTGGGATTCTTTAGTCCACAGAAGCAAAACTAGGATTCTGGCAGCAGGTCTTGATATCCCATTATTGTCGTTTCCGAATTATTAAAGATTGATTTGATTTAAAAATAATGATATAAAAATTACAAGGTTTTTTTGAGGAAATTTTATCAAAATAAATTTTAACAGATTTTTTTTGATTTTAGGGATTCTATAATTTTGAGGGTTGATTGCCGAATTTCAAAAGTATATTTTAACATTTAAGGCAGTTTTGTTAATTATTCTTAATTGTCTGCTTGTTTCAGATATTTTTAAATTAATTTTGTGGCACTCTAAAAACTTAATGCAGATAGGTTTTTTTATCAGTATGGCAACAGCTAAAAATGGGGAATTATCTGCAAACTGAAATCGCATTGTATGATTTTAAAAATAAAATAAATTAAAGGTTCTGTACCGAGTACGACCGAGAGAACGCTTTGTATAGGTTTTTAATTTATTTTAATTGGATTTTGTATAATGTTTTTAGTTTGTTAGGATTTTTTTTAAAACATTATTTCTCAGAAAAAGTTATTACCATCAGATTTAATTAGCTTTTAAGGAATACTGGTGCAGTTTCCTGCGATGGCTCAAAAAGATTTTATTCCTAAATATGAGCTGTCAAAAAGAAGAAAAAGGTATAAGCATTGGGTTCTAAGAGTACAAAGCTTAAAAAAAACAAAAAACAATGAGCGCAGTAATTACAGCTATAGGTGGTTACGTACCATCATCAATTCTGACCAACAAGAAAATTTCAGAAACAGTTGATACATCGGAGGAATGGATCATTAAAAGAACTGGAATTAGAGAACGTAGAATCGCAGACGACGATACAGCAACATCTGATCTTGCCGCAGCGGCGATTGAAAATCTTATCGAAAATTATAATGTAGATCGCGAAGAAATAGAAGCTTTATTAGTAGCTACAGCAACTCCAGATCACATTTTGGCGCCAACAGCAAGTATTGTTTGCGATAAAAGCGGACTTACAAATGCTTTTGGAATTGACATGAATGCAGCTTGCAGCGGATTTTTGTATGCACTAGAAATGGGAGCAAACATGATCGAAAGCGGTCGCTACAAAAAGCTAATCATCGTTGGAGCAGACAAAATGAGCTCTATCGTAGATTATGAAGATCGTAATACTTGTATTCTTTTCGGAGATGGAGCAGGAGCAGTTTTATTAGAAAAAACAGAATCTGATGCAGGTTTAATGAAAACGATTCTTAAAACAGACGGAAGCGGTGTTTCTTCTTTGGCTGTACCAGCTGGAGGTTCTAGAAATCCAACTTCTATGCAAAGTCTTTTGCACAGAACACACTATTTAAAACAAGACGGAGCTTTTGTATTTAAAAGAGCGGTGGCTGCAATGAGCCAAGTTTCGCAAGATGCTTTGGCAAAAAATGAACTAGAAGCAGACCAAATTGACTGGGTAGTTCCACACCAAGCTAATTTGAGAATTATTACTGCTGTAGGCGAAAGTTTAGGAATTGATTTTGAAAAAGTAAAAGTAAATATTGATCGTTACGGAAATACAACATCTGCAACAGTTCCGTTGTGTTTGTGGGATTTCAAAGACGATTTTAAAGAAGGACAGAATGTATTGATAACTACTTTTGGAGCAGGATTTTCATGGGGAGCAACTTGCTTGAAATGGGGTGTTATGCGTGAAAGAAAATCAGTTGAAACTATTACAGCCATCAATAAGGCAGAAGGTGTTTTAGTAGAGCACTAATAAGTAGGATTTTTCAATTTTTACAAGTTGGGTGAATTAATGGGTAGAAAGAACCAAAATAAAAAATCGAGCAAGAATTTTTTCTATAAATACTACAGGGTTATAGTAATTCCAGCCGTTTTTTTGGTCTATCTTTCGTCTTATTATTTCTTGAATCCGTATAGAAATTTTGAAGAGGAAGGTTTGCTCGACTTAGATCAGACCTTCGATATCTTCATTATTTTATTGTATTGTGCCATACTTACAGAACTTACTTTGTTTGTTGGCCGAAAATTAAACTATTACATAAGTTGGGAACAAAATCCAGCTTTTAGGGCTATTGCCCAATTTATCTGCTTAATTGCAGGAAATATACTTTTAAATTACTTTTTTTCATGTCTTTGGGATTATTTATATCCATGTACAGCTTTAGAAGTAAATGATTTGGTTATCATTTGGCAGTCTAAAATTATGGCCGCCATTATTTCGCTTTTCATAAGTGCTATTCATACCGGAATATTTTTGCTGAACAGATGGCGTTTAAATGCTATAGAAACGGCTGAATTAAAAGTTAAAGCGTCAGAATTGCAAGAAGCAGTAACGCGCTCGAAATTAGAATCTTTAAAAATGCAGTTAGATCCGCATTTTGTG
Organism: Flavobacterium sp. LPB0248; assembly: GCF_013388355.1. GTDB lineage: Bacteria > Bacteroidota > Bacteroidia > Flavobacteriales > Flavobacteriaceae > Flavobacterium. Next base: position 308,034 of record NZ_CP058246.1, on the reverse strand, counting down.
TTCAATAATTTCAGCACATTGACAGAGCTGATTTATGAAGATCAGAAAGAAGCGGCTTCGTTTTTAGAAAATATAACGAGAGTATATCGTTATATGATTTCGAATTCTAATAAAGATACTATCACCGTAAAAGAAGAATTAGAATTTCTTAATGCTTATTTTTATTTACTAAAGAAAAGACTCGGAGATAAAATCGATTTGAAAATTGAGGTTGATTCTCCTTCTTTAGCACTTCATTTACCGCCTTTAACCTTGCAGTTGTTGGTGGAAAATGCTGTAAAACATAATATGGCAACATTGGCCAATCCGCTTACTATTACTGTTTTTTCTGATTCTGGGGATATTATTGTTCGTAATAACTTGCAGCGAACTGCTGGAAAAAGTTTGGTTTCAACAGGAATAGGAAATAAAAACATCGAATTTCGTTATAAAATTTTATCCGAAAGAATGCCGATTTTTAATGAATCAAGCAGCTATTATGAGGTACGTCTGCCATTAATTTAAAAGTTATGAAAATTTTAATTGTAGAAGATGAAAGCATTAACGCCAGCCGTTTAAAAAGACTGCTTGAAGAACTGGAACCCAATTGTGAAATTTTAGGCATTATTGATACAGTTGTAGATACTGTAGCTTGGTTAAAGTCAAATCCAGCTCCCGATTTAATCACGATGGATATTCGTCTCGCGGACGGATTAAGTTTTGCAATTTTTGACGAAATCAATATTACTTGTCCAGTCATTTTTACTACCGCTTATGACGAATATGCAATTCGTGCTTTTAAGGTTAACAGCATCGATTATTTGATGAAACCTATCGAAAAAAACGAATTGGAATTTGCCTTATCTAAATTTAAATCCTTAAATAAAAACGAAAGCAATGTTAGCAATATTGCTGGAATTCTAAAAGAACTGATTCAGAAACCAGTTTTCAGAATGCGCTTTTTAGTAACGTATCGCGACGGTTATAAAAGCGTAGATGTTTCAGATATCGACTTTATATATTCTGAATTCAAAACCAGTAATTTATTCCTTAAATCGGGTGTCATTATCTCGATTCCACAAACCATGGAAGAGCTAGAGCAGGAACTAGATCCGAATCTCTTTTTCCGTGCCAACCGTCAATTTTTCATTCGTGCCGAAAGCATCAAATCTATTGCGAACTACTTCAACGCAAAACTCAAAATTCAACTAAAACTAGATCCCGAACGCGAGGTGATTATTAGTCGTGAGAAAACTCCTTTCTTTAAGCAGTGGATGGATCGCTGATTTTAAGGTGCTAAGGTTCTGAGATGCTGAGATTCTAAGGTTTTTAGGTGCAAAGGTTCATAGAGACAAAGGTTCAAAGGTTCTTCTTTTCTTCAAAAAGTGTGATTTACATCCAATTTGTCATCCTGACGAAGGAAGGATCACACTAGAAACTCAACAAAGATTGTCCGTCATACTTTGCGTAATTCCGTGTGCGATCCTTCCTTCGTCAGGATGACAAAGAATGCATCAAAATCTGTTCAATCAGCAAGAAATAATCCTTTTTAATCCTTTAATCTGTGGCAAAAAAAAATCGTGCCTCAACATCTTTGTAGTAAAAATTCGAGAAATTGTATCCACAGTATTTCATAAAACAATTTTAATTAGAGAAAATTCGTGAATTCGTGGCAGAAAAAACTTCGCGCCATAGCGCCTTTGCGGCATAACAAAACCTATCCGTTTCAGTATCAAAATATGTCGTTTGGGTAAATTTCTTCCTTAAAAAAACGGTTTTACGCTGTTATTTTGCTGCCAAATTTGAGGTAATTCATTTAAAAATGAAAAGTAAAATGACAAAACAGTTTTTTAAAAATAATAAAGCAATTGGCAGGATTGCAATTTTATTGATAACCATTTCTCTTGCATCATGCGGAAAAAGCGGAGAGGCACAAATGGCTCCTCCAAAGCCAGAAGTAGACTTTCTTCAGACCAATTCGGTTACAGGAGAAGTAGAAAAGAAATATCCAGGAACAGTCGAAGGTACTGTAAACGTTGATATAAAAGCTCAGGTATCAGGTTATTTGGAAGCTATTTATGTGAAAGAAGGAGACTATGTAACCAAGGGGCAATCTCTTTTTAAAATTAAAGGCGATGTTTACGCAGAGCAGGTAAATAACAGCCGTGCAGCTTACAAAAGCGCTTTGGCTAATCAGGCGAATGCGAAATTGGAAGTAGAGAAAATCAAACCTTTAGTTGAAGGAAAAGTTTTCTCAGATATGCAGTTAAAAACAGCACAAGCCAATTACGAAGCCGCAACAGCACAAGTAGCACAGGCAAAAGCCGCTTTAGGGTCATCTCAGTTAAATGCCGATTTCTCTTTGATTAAAGCTCCTGTAAGCGGTTATATTAGCCGTATTCCAAACCGTATCGGAAACTTGGTTACACCAAATGATGCCGTTCCATTAACGACACTTTCAGAGATTAATAGCGTATTTGTATATTTTTCTTTGACAGAAGCAGATTATTTGGCTTTTTCAAAAGATGCAAAAAGCAATCAAACCGTGAGTTTAATTATGGCCGATGACAGTAAGTACGATCAAAAAGGAAAACTGGAAGTTGCCAGCGGGAACATCGATCGTGCAACAGGAACAATTGCTTTAAAAGCCATATTTCCAAACCCTAAAAAAGAATTGCGTTCTGGAGGTTCGGCAAGAATTGTCTTAAACAAAAGTTTGTCATCTGTGATTACAGTTCCGATGGCGAGTGTAAAAGATATTCAAGATAAATTCTTTGTTTTTGTTCTAAAAGAGGGTAACAAAGTAGCCATGGTTCCAATTGAAATCGCAGGAAGCGCTGGAGCAGATTATTTTGTAAAATCTGGTTTGAAAGCTGGAGATAAAGTGGCACTTAATAATATCGATGTCCTTTATGATGGTATGGAAGTCGTTCCAAAAATCGCTGCTAAAAACACCAGCAGTAAATAATTTTTCATTCAATAAAATAACATTTCCATGTTAAAGAAAATAATAGACAGGCCAGTATTGGCCACAGTTATCTCTATTGTACTGGTTATACTGGGGATTATAGGTCTTACCAGATTATCGGTAACGCGATTTCCAGATATTTCGCCACCAACAGTTATGGTAAGTGGTTCGTATCCGGGAGGAAACAGTGAAACCGTTATTCGTTCGGTAGTAACGCCTTTAGAAGAGCAGATTAACGGAGTTGAAAATATGCAGTATATTAAATCTACTGCAAGTAATGATGGATCTTTCTCGATCAGTGTCATTTTCAAACAAGGTGTAGATCCAGATCAAGCTGCTGTAAACGTGCAAAACAGAGTGCAGCAGGCAACTCCAAAACTGCCTCAGGAAGTTATCCGTATGGGATTAACGACTTCGAAACAGCAAAATAGTATGATTGTTATTTTCAACTTGTATACAGATGATAATAGCAAATACGACGAGTTGTTTCTGCAGAATTATGCCAATATCAACTTAGTACCTCAAATGAAACGTGTTCCTGGAGTAGGGCAGGTTCAGATTTTTGGGGTAAAAGATTATTCGATGCGAATCTGGCTTGATCCTCGTAAAATGGCCAATGCAGGTTTGGTTCCGTCAGATGTTACTCAAGCTATTGCGGAGCAGAGTTTAGAATCGGCTCCCGGAAAATTGGGAGAAGAATCTTCAGCGGCATTAGAATACGTAATACGTTACAAAGGGAAAAAGAACAAACCAGAACAATATGAAAATATTGTGGTTAAGAATGTGGGAAGTAATGTTCTAAGACTTAAAGATGTAGCGAGAGTAGAATTTGGCTCGATTTCGTACAGCGGTGATAATAAATCGAATAGTAAAAATGCTGTTACGATGGCGATTTTACAAACTTCGGGTTCAAACGCCAATGACATCGAAATCGGAATCAACAAAGAAGTAGAACGATTGTCTAAATCTTTTCCTCCGGGTATTAAATACGTAAACGTAATGAGTACCAAAGAGAGATTAGATGAAGCAACTGGACAAGTAAAATCAACCTTGCTAGAAGCCTTTATTCTGGTATTTATTGTAGTGTTTATTTTCCTTCAGGATTTTCGCTCGACGATTATTCCGGCTATTGCGGTTCCAGTTGCGATTGTGGGAACGTTTTTCTTCCTGCTGGTTTTCGGATTTACGATTAACATCTTGACGCTTTTTGCATTGGTATTGGCGATTGGAATTGTGGTCGATGATGCGATTGTGGTTGTCGAAGCCGTTCACAGTAAAATGGAAGAAGATGAAGGAATTTCAGCCAAAGAAGCGACACATAGCGCCATGGCAGAAATTACGGGAGCGGTTATTTCGATTACTCTGGTTATGTCAGCGGTATTTATTCCGATTGGATTTATGACAGGATCTTCAGGAATTTTCTATAAACAATTTGCTTATACATTGGCGATTGCGATTATCATTTCTGCTGTAAATGCTTTGACGCTTACACCAGCATTATGTGCGCTTTTGCTAAAAAATCATGGACATAAGCATGGAGATAATAATGAGCATAAAACAAGTTTCAAAGATCGTTTTTTCGTTGGATTCAATACAAGCTTCAACAATTTAACGGGAAGATATATCAAAGGAGTTCGTTTCTTAATTGGAAGAAAATGGCTTGCTGCAGGAGTAGTTACAGGAATTACTGTCATTGCGGTATATACCATGATGTCTACGCCAAAAAGTTTTGTGCCTCTTGAAGATGATGGTTTTATGGTATACAGTTTATCAATGCCGCCAGGAACGGCTTTAGATCGTACAACAGCTGTAATTCAGATATTAGAGAAAGAATTGGCTCCGATAGAAGCGATTGATGTTAATACGAGTATTACAGGATTCAATATTTTGAGTAATAGTGCCAGTCCTGCCTATGGATTAGGTTTTATTAAACTGAAACCAAAGAAAGACAGGGGAGCAGTTAAGGATATTGAAGAAATTATGAATATCGTAAGCGGAAAACTGGCAAAGATTAAAGAAGGTCAGATTATGGTTTTCAGAATGCCTCCGGTAGAAGGTTTTGGTGTAACGAGTGGTGCTGAGATTGTGTTACAGGATAGAATGGCGAGAAGCCCAGAAACTTTAAAAGCCATGTCTGATAAAGTAATCGCAGAGATTATGAAACAGCCTGGAGTGCAATATGCTTACACGACTTTTAGGGCCGATTATCCGCAGTTGGAATTGGAAGTTGACGAAGATAAAGCGCGTCAAATGGGAGTAAATATCAAGGAACTCTTAGGAAATATTCAAACGTATTTTGCAGGAGATCAATCAGCTGACTTTTCGAGATTTGGTAAATTTTACCGTGTGAATGTAAAAGCCGACGGTATTTTTAGAATGGATGAAGATGCGTTTAATGAAATTTTTGTGAGAAATGCTCAAATGCAGATGGTTCCAGTAGAATCAATTGTGAAGTTCCATAAAGTATACGGTCCAGAATCAGTAAACCGTTACAACCTTTATAATTCGGTAAACATTACAGCGATGGCATTACCTGGTTATAGTAACGGACAAATTATGGGAAATCTGGAAAAAGTTTTAGATAAATTACCATCTGACTATACTTACGAATGGACTGGTTTAAGTCTTGAGGAAAAAGCAGGAGGAAGCCAGACAGTTGCCATTTTTGGGTTGTGTCTATTGTTTGTATTCTTCCTGCTTGCTGCTCAATACGAAAGTTATTTATTGCCTCTTGCGGTATTGCTTTCTATTCCGACAGGAATTTTAGGAGCTTTCGCCGGAATTAAAGCGGTTGGTTTAGACAACAATATTTACGTGCAGGTCGGATTAATAATGCTTGTCGGACTTTTGGCTAAAAATGCCATTTTGATTGTCGAATTTGCTTTACAAAGACGTTTGGCTGGATTAACGATAGTTGAAGCCGCAATTGAAGGATCAAGATCGAGGTTGCGACCAATTATCATGACTTCGCTGGCTTTTATTGCAGGTATGATTCCGTTGATGTTTGCATCAGGAGGAACTGCAGTTGGTAACCGATCTATCAGTGTGAGTGCTGCTGTCGGAATGTTTAGCGGTGTTGTACTGGGCGTTTTCGTGATTCCGTTGCTTTTCATTGTATTCCAATATTTACAAGAAAAAGTATCAAGAAAAAAGATCGCGACTCAAGTTCAAACGATAAAAGAATAATAATGAAAACACTATATAAAATCGGAATTGTTTTATTTACCGGAGCGATTATGACGTCGTGCGTGGTAGGAAAAAAATATTCCCGTACAGATTTAAATGCTCCAGAAAAATACCGCGAGGAAATCGCGGTAACTGGAGATACGGTTTTACTTCCGTGGAAAAACTATTACAAAGATCCTCTTTTGGTTGCTTTGATTGAAAAGGCTTTGGTTAAAAATAATGAAGTTATCATTGCCATGAAAAGCATGGAACAGCTTGACCTGAACTATAAACAAGCCAAATTGTCTCTAATGCCAACGCTTGATTTTGATGCAGGTGCAAGCCGTGCTTATCCGTCAAAAAACTCTTTGAATGGATCTTTGAGCCAGCAGTTTATTGGTAAAGATTATATGGATGATTACAGTGCTAATCTTCGTCTTTCTTGGGAAGTAGATATTTGGGGAAAAGCAGCAATGCAGAAAAGAGATGCAAAAGCAGCTTATTTTGCTCAAAAAGAAAATCTTTCGGCATTAAAAACCCGAATTATTGTTCAGGTAGCGCAATCTTATTATAATTTGTTAGGTTTAGACGAACAATTGAAAATTGCAGAGAAAAACATCGAATTGAGTACCAATACTTTGAATATGATGCAATTACAGTATAAATCAGGTTCAATTAGTTCTTTGGCGGTAAATCAGACAGAAGCTCAGAAGAAAACAGCTGAATTATTGGTGCCTTTAGCGAAAGCGAATATTGCGGTTCAAGAAAATGCTTTGCAGATTTTGTGCGGAGAATATCCAGACAAGATTGAAAGAGCAGGAAACATTGATGCAGCAGAAGTTGCTGTGGTTTTTCCAGCAGGAATTCCTGCTTCGCTTTTGAGCAGAAGACCAGACGTAAAAGCCAGCGAATATGCCGTGATGTCTGCTAACGCTAAAACAGGATTGGCAAAAGCAACTATGTATCCAACTTTAAGTTTGAATCCGTCAATTGGTGTTAATTCGTTTGAATTCGAAAACTGGTTTAATTTTCCAGGTTCTGTCACCAAAACGATTGCAGCCAATTTAGCGCAACCAATTTTTAGAAAAAAAGCATTGCGAACGGCTTACGAAGTGGCTGTTATTGAGCAAGAAAAAGCGGTTGTACAATTCAAGCAGTCTTTTATAACAGCAGTTGGAGAAGTAAGCGATGCTATGTCTCGATTAAAATATGCCGATGAACGTATGATTTTAGCGAAAGATAAAGCAGAGTCTCTAGACAAAGCAACTTCTGATGCTTCTTTGCTTTATAAAAGTGGAATGGCAAATTACCTTGAAGTAATCGCGGCTCAGAACAGTTCGCTTCAAAACGAATTGGATCTGGTAACAATAAAACTCGAAAAGCTGAATGCAGCAATTAACCTGTACCGTGCTTTAGGCGGCGGAGTAGAGTAACACTTAATTTTTGATGATTCACCATTTCTATTAGCAATTATAGAGGTGGTGAATTTCTTTTTGAATTGAATTTACTGATTTATGGACAAAATTACTTTTACCCGATCAGAACTTTATGGTTTGGTTTGGAAATTTCCGATTCCACAGATTGCAAAACATTATGAAGTTTCCAGTATGGGAATTAAAAATGCGTGCGAAAAAATGAAGATTCCGCTACCAAAAAGCAGACATTGGGTTGGGCCAGAATATAAGAGAAAAATCATCCCGCAGTTACCGTTAGATTTTGACGGAAATAATGAGATTGCTATTTTTAAAAAGACGTACGAAATGCAACTTAGAGTTCCTTCTAAATCTACACCTTTACTTGATTTAACTCAAAGCATAAAAAATGACTCTCAAGCTCCTTTGACTATTGATGTAAAGCTCGATAAGTCAATTGATATTATCACCACGACTAAAGAGTATTGGGAAAGTAAAATTTTAAATGATGACGTTCTAGCCGATAAATTGGAGATTTTGGATTTGAGCGTTTCTGTCGAAAACCTGAATCGTGCCTTGCTGTTTATGAATGCTTTTATAAAACTGGTTCGATACCGTGGGCACGAATTTAGAAAAGGTCTCGACGGATTAGATACTGTGGTTTTTAAAAACGGAATTGAAATAAAAGTTGATTTAAGAGAAGCACAAAAAAGACTAATCAAAAATGGTTTAAGAGAAACTTGGGGTTACTTTTTTACAGGCGATTTTATTTTTAGAATTTCAAGAGGATCAAATAAAAAAGAATGGCGTGATGGAAAAATTAAACTTGAAAATAATCTTGCATTGATTATGGCTAAACTAGAATTAATGGCTGCAGAAGATTAGATAAATGGGGTAATAATATGTCGCTCCTCTGGAGCTTTATGTTGTAAACGGCTATACTTTGCTATAAATATTTCGCTTCTCCGAAGCTTGCAGAAAGAGATTGCCTCAAAAAAGCAATAGGATGAATGAAAGAAAGCCCCAGCGGGGTAAAATATTTATAGAATTTCAATAAGACATATGAAGAAAGCTCCAGAGGAGCGGTATATTTTTTAACCTAACTATATATCGTTCCTTTAAGGCATACACATAAAAAAAGCCGTCCAAATTAGGACAGCTTTTTCAAATAGTTGTGTTACGGTTTAAAACAAACCGGCTTAGTTTTTAAATTAATTGATTTTAACCAAGTGAGCTTCGATAGCAGCTCTTTGAGGTTCGTATTGAGCAGGAAGTTTTAAATTCTGACCTAATTCTTCTAAGCTTTCGTCTACAGTAAATCCAGGATTATCAGTTGCAATTTCGAACAAAACGCCTCCTGGTTCTCTGAAATATAAAGAGTGAAAATACTGTCTGTCAATTTGTGGTGTAATAGACAATCCGTAATCTTCGATTTTTTCTCTGAATTTCATCAAAATTTCATCATTTGGAACACGGAATGCTACGTGATGAACAGTTCCGTTTGCATTTAAACCACGTTTTTCCTCTGGCAATTCTACCAAGTCAACAATGGCAGCGCTTTCTACAGCATCTGTTGCGTAACGGTAGCGATTTACTTCCTGATCGATTAATTTGTAACCGAATATATCTGTTAAGATTGCAGCAGTTGCTTTGATGTTATTTAAAGTCAAAGTAATGTTATGAAAACCTTTTGTAGCTACATCTGCTTTTACTTCGTCAGTTTCCCAAGCTTTTCTGTTATCGTCTGTTTTAGATTCGATTAACTCTAATTTTAGTCCGTCTGGATCAAGGAAAGTCAGATATTTTTCTCCGAACTTTTCAGCTGGTTTATTGTAAATTACATTGTATTTTTCAAAACGTTTCTGCCAAAAATCCAAACTTCCTTTTGGAACAGAATAACCAATTTCGGTTGCCATTCCAGACCCTTTTCTTCCTTGTTGGATTCCTTCTCCCCAAGGGAAAAAAGTTAAAATAGTTCCAGCGCTTCCTACTTCGTCACCAAAGTAAAAATGGTACGTTCCAGGATCGTCAAAGTTTACTGTTTTTTTGATGAATCTTAATCCTAAAACTTTTGAATAAAAGTCAAAATTACGTTTAGCGTCGCCTGCAATAGCAGTAATATGATGTAAGCCTAATATTTTATTTTCCATGGTATTTGTTATATTAAATTGTTGTTTGATTTTCTTTTACAAATTTACGTCCGTTATGCTTCTGCATCGATTAACCTAGATTAAGAAATGAAATACGATACAGTTTTAAATTTTTCAAAGAACAACCAAATCCTATTCCATTTGATTAAACGCTTTGTTTTCAAGGTTTTTATGAAAAAATCAATTTGATATTACACGATATATCGTGATTTTAAAAATGGGGAATGTATATTTAGAGAATCAATAAAAAAAGAAAATTTTTAAGATTGATATTTTTCACGCTCCCGATAGCAATCGGGATAAAAAGATTTGAGCAGATTTAAATTAATTTATTAGTTTATTTTAGAAAAAAACTTTGCGACTCTGCGTCTTTGCGAGATTCCTTTTTATTATTCTTTAAAAGAAAACTTTGTGTCTTCGCGTCTTCGTGGCAAAAAAAATCCATTGAATCCTTTTTCCCGACAGCGATTGGGAGAGGTGCTTTTTAAAATTACAATTTTATAAATATTGATTTTCGAAGCTTTGTTTCAATATTTTTAGTTTTATGCCCTTTTCCAGTAGTGTCTTCAACCAATAAAATTGAACCAGTTGGGAATGTTCTTTTTTCTCCCAGTGAAGTTTCGATTTCTACGCCTCCTTCCAGTAAAACAATATACTGGCGGTCTGGCGCATTATGAAAATCGTAATCGTAAGATTGACTTACTTCTCTAAAAACAATAGATTGGACAGGCTCATCCTCAGATAAAAATCCGATATCGCCATTGTTTTTCAGCGGAACTTGAAAATCTTCAAAATGACTTTCTCCGTTTGAATCGCTGTAAACACGAGTTATGGTAATCATTATTTTTTATTAAAAATCAATGCGTTAGCACAATCTACTTCATCTTTACTGATGGTATGTCCCATATTTGGGTAGATTTTTTTAGTAACATCGGCACCCATTTTTGTCATAAGCGCTTCGGTATCATTAACTCTTTCTACAGGAACGTGAAAATCAGGATCACTTGTACCAATAAAAACTGGCGTATTTTCAAAGTTTCCAGAATAATGATTTTCATATACTTTGTCGCCAATTAATCCGCCGGTAAAAGCTACAATTCCGCCATATTTTGCAGCGTTTTTGGTTGCAAATTCCAAAGCAAGACAAGCTCCTTGAGAAAAGCCTAAGAAATAAATATTCTCTTTCTCAATTCCGTTTTGCTGAATCGCGACAACAACCTGATGAATTGCTTCTAAAGATTTGGAAAAAGAAGGTTCATTTTCGTTTAGTGGCGCTAAAAACGAATACGGATACCAAGTTCTGTTTTCTGCCTCAGGTGCAACCAGAGCAAAATCTTCAACCTTAAGATGTTTTGCAATCGAAAGAATATCATGTGCGCTTGCACCACGTCCATGAATCATAATTAAAGCTTTTTTCGCTTCATTTAAAGGAACACCGTCTGTTAATATTTCTGTATTCATAGTTTTTAATCTTTACTTTTTAGTCTAGAGATTGGAGTCTTTCGTCTTTATTCTTTCATCTTTTTTACTTCTTCCAAATATCAGCATACTCATCTGGATGTCTTTTAAATTGTGCGTGAACATACGGACAAAGTGGTAAAACTTTCAAATTATTTGCGCGAACATAAGAAACCATTTCTTCTAAAAGCTTCTTAGCATATCCTTTTCCTTCAGCTTCAGGTTCAACTCCAGTATGATAAACCGTTAGTAAATCAGGTTTAATACTTACCGTCATTTCGCCTAATTTTTTATCATCAACATAAAGATTAAAAGCGCCATGTTTTTTTTCGTCTAATTCTAATTTTATTGTTTCCATATATTTTTGATTCAATTTTTTGAGAGAAAATTATTTAGTTGAATTTAAGAAAATTAAACTGTCTATAAAAATAGTTCTACAGACAGTTTAATTAAGTCTTTCTGTATCTATTTATTTTATAAAATTAAGAATATCATTATTGATGGTTTCTGCTTCTGTCGTTGGCATACCGTGCGGAAAGCCAGGATATGAAATCAATTTTCCGTTTTTCAACAATTTGGCCGCTCTAGGCGCTTGATTGTAAGGAACAATCTGATCATCTTCTCCATGCAGAACTAGAACAGGAATATCTAAACTCTTTAAATCTTCGGTAAAATCAGATTCAGAGAATGCTTTAATTCCTTCGTAATGAGACAAAACAGAACCCATCATTCCTTGACGCCACCAGTTTTGTTTGATGCCTTCCTGAACGGTTTGTCCTTCGCGGTTCCATCCGTAAAACGGAATCGGGAAATCGTAGAAAAATTGTGCTCTGTTAAATCCAGTTCCATTTCTAATTTCATCAAAAACAGATAATGGCACACCTTCAGGGTTCGATTCGCTATGTATCATAATTGGAGTTACAGCACTAATAATTACAGCTTTTGCAACACGACCTTTTCCGTATTTTGCAGCATAGCGAATTACTTCACCACCTCCAGTTGAATGTCCAACGTGAATCGCATCTTTTAGATCTAAAGCTTCAGTCAATTCAGCGATGTCTGATGCATAAGTTTCCATGTTGTTTCCTTCAGAAGCTTGACCAGAACGGCCATGTCCGCGGCGATCGTGTGCAATAACTCTATATCCTTTTTGAAGAAAAAACATCATTTGTGCATCCCAATCGTCACTTGACAAAGGCCATCCGTGGTGAAAAACAATTGGTTGACCTTTTCCCCAATCTTTGTAATAAATCTGTGTTCCGTCTTTTACTGTAAATGTGCTCATAATTTTTTGATTTTAAGATTAATTTGTTTTATAATTTTAAGTATAAATTTGTTATTGGTTTAAAATTTAAACTCGTAACTTGTTTTTTGTTTTATTTTGTTTGATTATGGTACAAATGTATTACAGAATAAAATCTGCATCTATTAATCTAGATTAAGAACTGAAAGTTTTAAGTTGATAAGCACTGTTAAATTAATGAATTTTTGATATAATTTGTTGATTTTTAGGTTTTTATAAAATTACGTTTTTTAGTTTCTTTATTTGGAAAGAATTTCATTTTAGTATAAAAAAAATGCTAAACGGAATTGTTTAGCATTTTAGCAGTTAATCTTGTTGAAATGATTTTAGACTTCCATCATCATTAAATTCTATCGAATAGCGTTCTCGGCTTCCGCTTATAGATGACGGATGCCAACTTATTTTATTATCCCAAATAGAAATATAAACACTTGTGGTAGGTTGTGCGCCTTCAACTTCCTTTGTTTTTTCATTATAAACCTGAGCCACTTTTGCCGCATTTATAAAACTGATTTTATTTAAAGAAACCAAACGTCCTTTAACATCATCACGAACAGAAAGCTGAACTGGTTTTGGTCCAGACCATTTTTCATCATTAAATTCATAAATGTCTACATATTTTGGATTTTCGGGATGTTGCAGCATCGCATTTATTCTTCCATCATTGTAAAAGTATAAGATCGAGTAAATAAAGATTTCTTTTCCATTGTATTGAGGAAGGTTTTTCAGTTGTTCTTCTGCTTTTTTTAATATTTCGATATTAGTCAATAGATTAATTTCCTTTTTTTCGTTTTGCAAAGGCGTGGAAGTGACGTTTTCGGATTTTTTATTTACGATTGTATCATTAGGTTTTAAAGTTTCATCTATACTTTTTGAGATCTTTTCACAGCTTAAAAATAAAGTGCAAAACAGCATCGAAATAACTATCTTTTTCATTTGCTATATTTTGTTTAAATCATTTGCAAAAGCAATTTGGTTTGGATTTTCGGGATTATAAAAAATATCAATAAATTGTTTTTTGGTCATTTCTAAATCTAAAATTCCAATAACTTTTTTCAAACTATTTTGATGCACTAGATTTTTTGTGTCTTTATATTCTAACTCAAAACGCATCATTGGTTGTTCGTTAATATATGTTCCTGTTTGGCTTACCTTAATTAATTTGGCTTGAGTTTTTATTCCTTTAAATTTGAGTGCAAGCGAATTTTGATCTATGCCAGTTAGTTTTTTAAATATAAATTGAACCAAAACGCGATAGAACAATAGTACTAACGGAATGATTACTAACGGATGTCCAAAAGACATAAAACGCCAACCCATGCCATGACTTTCGGTTTGATAGGAAAAGAAATAATAGCCTACAACGATAAACGTAAAAAATAGCCAACCTAAAATTCTAATTGTTAAATTCCCGATACTTAGAGTTGGAGTAGCAGATGAAATCACAAAATAAGGAGGTTTTTTCATATGCTTGTCTAGTAATAAACTGATATGTTTTCCAGCTTCGAAACGTTTTTCACTGGGTTTGGTGTCTGTAATATCGGTATTATGAATGATTTCGGTATTTGCAAGATTTTTAAAACACAGTTTGAGTTGGTAATTGTCAAATTTAGAATTGAATTTAGAACTTTTCTTCGAACTAATTATTTCAGCTTCGCGACGTAATCCGTTTAATTTTATTTTTTCCAGATTATTTTTATTGACAAAAACCTGAATGATCCATTTATATAAATAACCAATTAAAAGGATCAGCCAGAGAATTACAGACAATAAAACAACGCCTAAAGCCCAATAAGGATCTTTGGTCTTTAAATCGTTGATATCTAAATCGCTATTGATTGCATAATACAAAATCATTGGAAAAGCAATTGCAAAAAAGAGCATGTAGAGTACCCAAAAGGTAATGGCTAAGTTTTTTTTCATTCGCTGTAAATTGGGGTTATTTAGAAGCTATATTAGAATTAAAATGTCTTAAAAAAACGACAATACTCAAATTTAGATAAAATATAGAAAATATCAAGGTTGTTTATGTTAAAGAAATTTTTTACGAAATCAAGAAATGATTCAGAAATAAAAACAACGTCTTCTTTAAATGAAATAAAAATTGCATTTCGTTAAAATAAATACAAAATAGTGTGTACTTTTGCCAGCAAACTATTGAACAAGCACTTGAAAAGGTTAATCATCATAGCACTTTCTATTTTAATTCTCTCGCCATCTTTTGGCAGCTTGTTCGTTTATGCTTCTTTTAAAATCAACCAGAAAGAAATTGCTAAAACGATTTGCGTTCAGCGTAAACAAGCATTTAACAGTTGTAACGGTCGTTGTGAACTTCAAAAAAGCATTAAAAAATACTCAGATAACGAACGAAAAATGCAAGACAGCCTAAAAGATAAATTAGAGCTTGTATATGTTCAAAATACTGCTGAAATCAATTTTAGCACAATTCCTGTTATCGAATCTAAAGATAATTCTTCCATTTTATTTGATAAGAAACCAATCGGGGCTTCTAATCTTACTTTTCATCCTCCGCTCCATACAGTGTAGAGGTCAATCTTTTTTAAGTCCTATATTCTCTCGAATTCCAATTTTTTATAATTGAAATTTTGAATGTCTTATTGCTTGCTTACGCGGATTTTAAATCCAAATTTGAGTAACAAATCACATAGTTTATTCTTTTAAAACGATATTGATCTTCTTTTGTAATTGAAGAGAATAACAATATTCTAACTTCATTTACTTTCGCCATTTTCTTGGCTTTTTCACTAGCATTTCGGAATTTTTGATATTCAAAAATTTATAGCTTTATGCTAAATTTTAAACGTTTTTTTATAACATCATCAAATGAAATCTTTTAATTTTTGGATTATCGCAGTATTGTTTGCGATTAGTTCCTGTACAATTGATAAAACAGATTACGAAGCTGAAACCGGTTCTGAAGTTCCTGAAAACTATATTTTTAAAGAAGCTGTTTCCTTTACCAGCGGTAACTATAAAATCACTATAGATGCCTTAAACGGAACATTTTATAAAGGATATAATGAACTTCACTTAAAAATTGTGAATACTCAGAACAATCAAGAACTGACTTCTTCTGCTGTAACTTTTCTACCCATATTAAGCAACGCTGACGGAAGCAAAAGTTCATGTCCGCATGAGTATAATATGGTGTACGACGCTACTAATAAATATTATAGCGGTTATTCTGTTTTTACTGGCGAAAGTTCTACAACTGCTAGCTGGAAATTGTACATCAGTTTTACGGCAGATAATCAAAAGCAGGAGATCAATAAAGATGTAGTAGTTGAAAAACAAACCAATAAGAATCTTAACATGACTGCTTTTGCAGGAAATGATGGCGAACAATATATAATTGCGCTTGTTTCACCACAAAAGCCTACAGTTTCAGAGAATCCGCTTGTGGCCGGAGTTTACAAATACAACAAACCAACAACTCCTGCGGGAACTTTTCCAGATCCTACGCAGTTTTCTTATTCAGAAGTTGCTGGATATACTTTAAAGTTAGATCCGAGAATGCCTGAACCTTCTATGGGGAATCATTCTTCGCCAAATAACAAGGATTTGGTTCAGGAAAATGATGGTTTGTATCATGGTGTTGTTAATTATACCATGACTGGTAACTGGACCTTGAATTTAATTATGATGAATCAAAACGGACTAATCATAAAAGGAACCGTAGTTTCAACGGATCACACGCCAGGAGTAGAAGGTGTGAAAAGCGAACTATATATTGATACTTTATTCTAATTACATGAAATATATTATAATGCTGCTTTTTTTGGGATTGTCGGTAACAGCACAAAATCAGCATGCACATCACGACAGCATTAAAAACTTAGAAGAAGTAACTGTAAAAAATGCCACAAAAAAGAAAATAGAAACCGAGATGAAAATGGCAGTTTCTGTTGATGAATTTCTATCATCATCGGATAATATCAGTTTTATAAAGCGTGGAGCTTATGCTTGGGAACCTTTATTGAACAATATGAGCACCGAACGTTCTACGGTTACTATTGACGGAATGCACGTTTTTGGCGCTTGTACTGATAAAATGGACCCGATTACGTCTTATGTAGAGAGCAATAATCTAGCGGCAATTGATATTAAATCGGGACAGGAAGGAAGTCTTCATGGTGCAACGATTGCAGGAAGCATCGATTTAAAACGAAAAAGTACGCCGTTTGGTCTTCAAAAGAAATGGAATGGTGTTTATCAAACAGGATTTGAGTTTAATAATAAGCAGTTTTTCAATTTGGGGAATATATCTTATTCAGGAACTAAGTTTGTGGCAGACGGAAGTATTTCGTACCGAACAGCCGATAATTATCATGATGGAAATAACGATGAAGTAAAGCATTCGCAATACAATAAATTCAATACTTCATTGGGATTGGCGTATAAAACAAGCGATTTGTCTTCGTTACGATTAGACGCGATTTTTGATGTGGCAAAAGATGTAGGTTATCCTGCTTTGCCAATGGATTTGTGGCTTTCGCGCGCACTGATTACTTCGGCTTCTTATAAGCAATTGTTTGAAGAAGGTTTGGTTAGGGTAGTGGACACAAAAGTATATTTTAATGCCATTGAACATTATATGGATGATACAACGCGACCAGAAAATTTAGTTCATATGGATATGCCGGGCTGGAGCACAACTTACGGATTGGTTTCTAAAGCCAATTTGAAAAGGAATAATTATTCGTCTGAAATTCAGTTGAATGCTTATGATAATTTGTCGATTGCAGAAATGCGCATGTATCCGCAAGATAGAAGTGAGAGAACAATGTTTGCTTACAGCTGGCCTTGGGTAACGACTCGTTTTGCTGGACTTTCAATGAATAATTCTTGGGAACTTTCGGAGAAAAGCACGGTAAATCTGGGAGGTTCTTTGGGAGTAAATTACAATTATTCTAAATATATAGAGTTCAACTGGATTTTTCATCCTGGAGCGCCTCAGGAAAAAACGAGATTTCTGCCAAGTTTAAATGCTAGTTACCAATTAAATATAGATCAGTTTAATTTCTCTGTAGGAACGGGTTATGGCCATAGAGCGCCTTCTGTTTCTGAAGGTTACGGATATTACATTTATAATAGTTTTGACCGTTATGATTATATTGGAGATCCGAATTTGAAAAATGAAATTTCGTATGAAGGAAATGCAAGCGCAGGTTTTAAAAACGAAAGATTAAGCATTCAAGGAAAAATTAATTACTTCTACATTGATAATTATATTATTGGTAAAATCCTGAGTTTAGGAAGTCCGATGAATTATCAATCGGTTGGGGTAAAAGGATATACATCTTTAGATTATGCAACACTTTTGAATATGTCTGCGAATGTGAGTTATGATATTTTGGAACATCTTCACTGGAAAGGAACGCTTACTTATGCCCGTGGAATGGATAATAAAGGAGGAAATCTACCTTTTATTCGTCCGTTAAGTTATGTGACTTCATTGCATTATATGTATAAAAATTTCGGAATCCAGACTTCTGTAAATGGCGATTTTGAACAGATTAACTATAGTCCGGAATATGGTGAAGATTTAACGGCAGCTTATGCAATTTGGAATATTTCTGCCAATTATTCTTTTACAATCAATAAAGTTAGAAGCACAGTACAGATTGGCGCAGAGAATTTATTAAACAAATACTACAGCACATATGCCGATTGGGGAAATATCCCGAGAATGGGACGTAATATTTTCACATCTTTAAAATTGAATTTCTAGTAAATAAAAATGAAAAAAGTTTTTAGTATCACAATGACAATTCTGTTCCTGCTGGTTTCATTCCAGCAGGCGCTTATCATTGTGCACTTTAAACTGAATCAAAATGCTATAGAAAAAGAGTTTTGTGTCAATAAAGCCAAGCCAGAATTACAATGTCATGGTAAATGCCATTTAAAGAAAGAGCTTCAGGAAACGGAAAAAAATACAGATTTAGAATTGAGAAGTATCAGCAAGAAGATTGATATCGCTTTAATTTCCAATATCGAATTTGCTGTTTCTGTTCCAAAAGTTATACATTCTAAAAAAGTTACTCTTTATAAAGAAACCGATCAGACAGAACCTTGTCTCGAAATTTTTGTGCCACCGCCTATTTTGTAATTACCCCTTGTCAATTATAAAAATAGAATACCTTACAAAAATTTAAAATCATATAATGGAAACTTTAAAAAAATACCTTTTATTATCAGCAGCTGCTTTGGCATTTGCATCTTGTTCAAACGATGATAGCACTCCTGCAGCAAACAATCTAACGCTAGAATTTAATAATACTTTCAAAGACAAGACAATTGTTTTAGGAGATGCGACTTCAGCTTCTGCAACTACAAATACTTCTGCAGCAGGGCAAATTCATCACTTTTCTGAAGTAAAATATGTGATCAGTAACATTCGTCTTATAAAAGATGACGGAAGTGAAGTGCCTTACAATGTAAATGATTTAGATAAAGGTGCAACGGTTATCGATCAGGCAAAAGCAGCTTCTTTGAGTTATGTTTTGAATAATGTGCCATCTGCAACATATAAGCAGATTAAATTTGGTTTAGGAATCAAGACAGAACAAAATACTTTAGACCAAACAAGATTTCCTAAATTTTATGCAGCAGCTGGAGCCAATGATACAGCAATGATGTGGGAATGGGGAACAGGATATCGTTTTACAAAAGTAGAAGGTTTTTATGATACTGATAATAAAACGATGTCTATTCACACAGGAAGCACTGTTGCTGGAACTGAAGGTGCTTATACACAGGGTGTAAATGCTTATAGAGATGTTACATTAAGCCTTACAACAAATGCAGTGGTTGGAAGTAAAGCTCCAAAAATCAAAATTAAAGCTGATTTTGATAAATTATTGAGCGGAAAAATCAATACAATTACATTATCAACAGGAACTGGTATGAGTGACAATGCTACTCCAAATGTGCATACTGCAGCTCAAATGGTAAAATTTGTGGATAATTTAGGAGGAAACGGAACAAACGATATTTCAGGAATGTTTTCTGTAACTAGTGTAGAAAACTAAGTTAACTCTTTGATAGAAATCTAATTTAATCTGCTTAAATCTTTTAAAATCTGCGTGAAATATTTTTGCGCATAGATTTTTTCACGCAGATTTAAAGAGGATTGAGGCAGATCTAGGCAGATTAAATTAGTCTGTTGATAATTATATGAGCCGTCTGAAATTAAAAGACGGCTCTATTTTAAAACTCATTAAAATGAAAAAAATATTTGGCTTCATTATAACCGTAATCTTTTTCACTTCTTGTAGCAGTAGTGATTCTGATGAGACTTATTTTGATAATCCTGAGCTTTCATTACATATTCCCACAGATTTTCCAGAAGTAAACAATTATGTGAGTTTGAACAAGCCTACAAAATATGGAGCTGAATTGGGCGAAAAGCTTTTTTCTGATAAAAGATTTAGCGCAGACAATACAATTTCATGTTCAAGCTGTCATATTCAAGGAAATGCTTTTGCAGATCATAATGCACGAGCAATTGGTATTGAAGGAAGAGTCGGACTGAGAAATGCACCACCACTTCAGAATTTAATGTTTTTAAAGTTCTTTAATTGGGATGGAAGCAGACTCCAGTTGGAAACACAACCTTTAGTTCCTATTATTACACACGAAGAAATGGATTCTTCGATTCTAGAAGTGATCGGAAAAATTAAAGACGATGCTTCTTATAAAGACTTATTTAAAAAAGCTTTTGGAGATCAGGAAATTACAGCTGATAGAATTTATAAAAGTATTGCTCAGTTTGAATACACTTTAATTTCTGCTAATAGCAAATACGATAAAGTAAAACGAAAAGAAGGTCAGACGTTTACAGAAAGTGAAGCGGCGGGTTATGCGACATTTCAGCAAAAATGTGCTAGCTGTCATAGTACGGAATTGTTTACAGACCAGAGTTTTAGAAATATTGGATTTCCGCTAAATACAGATTCTAATGAGGCAGGAAGAGGAAGGGTAACAGGAATTCCATCTGATTTTATGAGTTTTAGAGTTACGAGTTTACGTAATGTTGAATATACGGCACCTTATGGAAGTTTTGGACAGTTCGCGACTTTAAAATCTGTTTTGGATTATTTTGACAATGGTGTTTTGGAAGCAGAGAATCTAGATCCGATTTTTAAAAATAATGGTAACAGAATTCCGCTTACAGAATTGGAAAAAGAAAACCTTATTGCGTTCATGAAAACCTTGAGCGACAAAGATTTTACAGGGAAGTAATCTCGAAAGACTTGATTTTACTGGTATTTGGCATTTCTTTTATAAAAAAGAAGAAATGTTTATAATATGTTGATAAATAATACGTTGCGGATAGTGTTAAAATCTGATTTCGATAGATTAAATGTTTTAAATTTAGTAACTGAATGATAGTTAATTATTTAAAAGTATTTGAATATGGAAAGAGCTATAAAATTACAGGTTCGCAAAGAACTTGACGGGAAGCAGCAGGTCAACATAATTAAGCTGAAAGGCAGTTTAATCACCAAAGGCTACACAGAAATTATCCATATTAGCGATAAGGACGATGAATTTTACATTAATTCGTTTGCAACCAAAACAGAAGCAAGCAATGAAGTAAAAGAATTTATTTTAGATTTTATAAACAAAGAAAATTTAAGCAATACAATTAGTGTTCTAGCATAATTTGATAGAATGTACAATAGAATGTACAATTGTAGTGCTTAATATCGCAGATTTAAACTGCACTTGTAAAACTTGTATTTTGATCCAGATAAATAGGCTTATCTTGTTTAGCATCATCTGGTTTCTCGTCCCAATCTCCCCAATCTCCTACATAAGTTTTACGGAATATTAATTCGTTATTATCACCATTACAAACCAAAGTTCGGTCTGTACAGGTTTCATTGTTTGGACTGAAATTTATTTGTAAATCTTTCATGACGTAATTATTATAATTGTTTGTAAATGAGATTATAAAAGTAGAAATAACCAATCATAATTAATTATAAAATAATATTAAATTATTGTTTAATTTGCATGTATGTGATTGAAAACTAACTTGATAAAAACAGCTGTCTCAAAAAGACAGCTGTTTTTTGTAAGCTTCAGAGAAGCGAAATATTTATAGTCAAAAATGTTTTTTGCAATAAAAATAGCTCCGGAGGAGCGACATATTTTTTTTCATAATCGGAATATATGTCGCTCCTCCGGAGCTATTCTTTATTTGTCTTATTGAATTCTATAAATATTTTACCCCGCTGGAGTTTGCTGATAGAATAATTTTATCAATATCCTGTTAACTCAAAATGATTATGCTTTTGAGACAGCCTTTTTTACATTTATTTTTTTCTGTTTTTCTCTCTATTAAGACACCTTCCTCGCGGTTCATCGCCTTCTTGAAGTATGATTTCAGAATGTAAAAACTGAGCGGCATCTGCAGAACCTTGTACTTTTGCGGCACTACGTTCTAGCATTTCGGCTTCAAATTCGTTTAGTACACATGCTCTCAATCCTCTTTCTTTCCATTTCGATTTAGCGTTACAGCCTTTCGAAATTTTTCTAGCCAGTTTTAAAGCATCGAGTAAAGCTTGATTGGCACCTTGTCCCTTAAACGGACTCATCGGATGCGCCGCATCGCCAATTAAAGTAACATTTTTATTTTTTTCTAGTAACTCCGAATTCAATAATTCACGATCATAAACAGGATATCCAGAAATTAAATTTTCCTGCGTTGCTTCTAGAATTTGAGGAATAGGAGTGTGCCATTGCGTTCTTTTGCGAGCTTCTTCTTTGAGTGCTTTAGGTCCTTTTGCACTTAATTCTTTGGCTTCTTCTTCAGACATCGGAAAACTAAGCTGCCACATTACAGAATCTACAGTATATGGCATTATATAAATGCGTTCGTTTCCGTTGGCCGTCTGAAATATTGTTGCACCGTCTAATAAATCACTTGAAACTCCTTCGAGAGCACTTAAAGGACAAATTCCTAAGATAACAATGCAATCCAAATAACGAAGCGGTGTACTATCGTCTCCAATTGTTAGTTTTCTAACAGCGCTTCTAATGCCATCTGCACCTACAACAAGATCAGCTTTTGCCGTTTTTATTTCTCCGTTTACCTGAAAATTAAGTTTGACACCATCTTCAGATTCATTAAAATCTACTAATTGACGTCCCCATTGAACATTGTTATTTCCTCCAAGCTGTTCCAAAAGTGCCAATCGCAGCGATTGTCTTGCGATATGTATGTTGGTACGTTTTGTAGGCGTTTTAATGGCGGTTTCCAGCCATTTTCTAGTTCCCCATTCGCCCAATATTTTGCCTTCAGTATTGTGTACAATATGTTTTGTTGAAATTACGCCATTCAAAGAAGTAATTCCTAATCCTTTCATGGCTTTACTGGCTTGCTGTAAAGTAAGTCCGTAGCCCTGAGATCTCGCATTGAAGTCGCTGTCTCTTTCATAAATTGTGAAAGGAATTCCGCGATGTAAACATGCAACGGCCAAAGCGACACCGCCTATACCCGCACCAATAATGGCGACATGTGGTTTTGCAAGATCAGGTTCAAGATACTTCTCAGATTGAATTAATCCAGATCCCGAACAATTTTGGCACAAATGCAAGTGAGCTTTAGGACGAATGGGGGCAACACCGCTTTGTGTACTCTCAAATACAGCCAATTCCGTCTGATAACGTCGTTGTGCTTTTTTAGTGAGTCCGCGATTTATTTTGCCCTGTCCTTGGCATTCATGACATATAGTCCACATAATCTGTTGTAGCTTATTTTAAAGGTGTAAAAATAACTAAATGATGTCAGAATAAATCGCTAATCTTTATAAGGTAAGATTTTCAGTGCTTTATAGGATTATTTTATAATTTTTAAAAATGATTATATAAGTCAAACCATTGTATTTGAGGTAATTTTAATAATCATTTAAAAACGAAGAATTATGGAAAAGAATAATCAAACCCAGAAAAATCCGAATCCTAAACAACAGGGAGGAGGAGATCATCGAAATGACACGAGAAAACATCAATATAAAGAACATGACGAAGTTTTGACAAATGATGAAAATTATGATGTTGACACGAAAAAGTTTAAAGGTGAAGAACCTGAACTCGATGATAAGTTGAATAATGAAGAAAAAAAATAATATGAAAACGTCTCAAGTTTTATTTGAGGCGTTTTCTTTTGGTTATAAATTCATTTGTTGCCTTTAAACGACTTTTTTTAAGAGATAAAAGAGAAGAAGTAAAAAATATGACTTGATTTTTATAGATTTGTAATAATCTAATACAATACTATCCCATAATAGGGAAGCAATTATATAATACAACGCATGAAATCGGTTACTTCAGTTTTTTTACTTTTAATGTTTGTCTGTACAAGTTCATACTCACAATTGAGCTCTGATAAAATATTCGAGAGTTTTAAACAAGGGGAACGCACCAATTGTTCATCTATAGCATTTATTAAAGCGTCTTTAAACATTTATGGTCTAGATAACTTGTTTGTGAGCGAAAAGTTAAACGACGATTTATATAAAATCACACTAAAAAATAACGCAACATTTAATCTGAATAGCAGTGAAATAAATAAAGCCAAAGAATCTGCAGGCTTTGTTTATATTAAAGACAATTGCGATAGCGAAAAAATTACCGATTATGCAGAGCTGACTTATGCGGTAATGGCAAAATACAAACAGATTATAGATAAAGAATCTACTTTTGATAAAGCGCTCGAAGATTTAGAAGATGGGACAGTGTATACTCCAACAATTTATAAATATCTCGGATTTGCATTAGGCAAACAGATTCAAAAATTAAAAAAAGAATCAGGAACAGACTATTGCGGTGTTGTGGCTTGGTCAAAAGTGCATGCTGTTTTTGTCTGCGGAGAATTTATGGACTATTATGGAAACAAAAAGAGCTTATGGATAAAATATCCGAGCCGTTTCAGAATAATTAAGTCGTAAAACAGTAAAATAACTTTTGGAAAAATGTGCTGAAATAGCCAAAATTCTTGCTTTGGCTGTACTATTTTCCCTATCGCAACGTCACAATTATAATTTTATTGTGAAAAAGAAATTATAAAAGTTGCATTTTAACATAATTTATATATTTTTGTTTTTATTCAAGAACCAAATCTATTAAGAAAATGAAGAGCAAGATTATTTTATTATGTGTCCTTTTCTTCTTGACGACTGCTGCCGTTTCTGCACAGGCAAAAAATGCACCAAGAAGTATCATTAGTACAACAGCCTTAATCCGTAAATACCATGACCAAAAAGAATTAAGTGGTATGCAAAAAGGAGAACTTTTAGAATTGTACATTGAACGTATTAAAGTTCTTGTAAAAACACTTCCTTACATTGCTTTGGTTACTAAACCTGGTGTAACAATGGCAGATTTAGGTATTCCGGACACTAGTGAGAATAAAAAAATCTTAGATGGACAGGCAGAAGGCACAAATGTTTTCTTAGATACTACAGTAGATTTCCAAAGAAAAATGATGCCTTATTCTGATAAAGGAAATCTTATCGCTGCAATATTGTTTTATGAAACTACATTGAAATCATTGCACGAGTTTAACGAATTATAATATTTCAATACCAAAATATAGAAAGCTCCAAGGTCTTATGATCTTGGAGCTTTTTTTTTTGCATTTAACTTTACAAAAAATGCAATTAAAAGTAATTTTTAAGTTTCAGATTAGTATAATTCTTATAAAATCATAAAAAGCTACATTTTGTATAACTATTTTATTTTTAGGTTTTTAAGGTGTTTTGTTGACGGGAGTTAACATTTTTTTTGCAAAAAGTTTAATTAAAATTTGGGAACTAAAATTTTTAACATACTTTTGTTCTATCAAATTAGTAGAGTTTAAAATTTAGTTAGAAATACAGAGATTAAAACCTTATCATTTCATTTTCAGAAATATAAAAGCATAAGACGTTTACACCTTATGCATCACTACGGTTAAAATTCCTCTTTTTAAATTCATTATAGATTTTTAATAACACTACCCTGAACAAGGGTAAAAATTGTATAGGCCAAATAAAATAATAATCTAAAAAAAGTAAAAATGAAAAAACGAATGTGCTGCAGATAAAAAAAGAAACCATTTCTGTTGCAGCAGAAATGGTTGGAGTTTAAAGAAATTGTCATCTCTACAAGGAAAGCATGGATAGTAAAAATCTATTCACAGCTCGCCTTATTATTAAACTAAAACAAAGTAATGAAAATAAAATTAAAAAGATATGCTTGGCTATGTATTTTATTGATTTCCATAGGAGTTAAAGCTCAAGATACTCAGCCTTTGATTCAATCTAAACTGGAAGGAACCGTAGTCGATGCCGTTACAAAAGAGCCAATTATTGGGGCTTCAGTAACTATTAAAGGAACTACACACGGTGTTATCACAGATACAGATGGAAAATTTTTCTTCCAAACAGGACAAAAATTCCCTTATACGCTTTTAATTAGTTATTTAGGATATAAAAAAGAAGAAGTTGTAGTCAACAAAAACGCGATTGTTATTGATCTTGCCGAAGAACAGAATGCATTGTCTGAAGTAGTGGTTACGGCACTTGGAATTTCAAAAGAAAAGAAATCTTTAGGATACACGACTCAAGCTGTTAAAGGAAAAGAATTGGCAACTACAAAAGAAACCAACTTTTTGAATGCTCTTTCAGGTAAAGTGGCGGGTGTGCGTATTACCAATTCGCAAGGAGATATGGGATCTTCACGTATTATTATTCGTGGAGAAACTTCTATCGCAGGAAATAACCAGCCGCTTTTTGTGGTAGATGGAGTTCCTGTAGATAACTCACAATTGAATTTTGGTGGAGCTACACGTGATTTTAGAAATGCAATTGCCGATTTGAATCCGCAGGACATTGAAACTTTGACTGTTTTAAAAGGACCAAATGCTGCTGCTCTTTACGGATCGCGTGCTGCGCATGGTGTAGTGCTTATTACGACAAAATCTGGAAAAGGCCAAAAATCAGGATATGGAGTTACTTTTAATACTGGTATAACCGTTTCTCAAGTCGCTACGTTACCTTCTTTCCAGAATAGTTTCGGACAAGGTTCTAATGGAAGATTTAGCTACGTAGACGGAAAAGGAGGAGGAGTTAATGATGGTGTTGATGAAAGCTGGGGACCACGATTGGATGGCCGTCTTATTCCGCAGTTTTATTCTAAAGGTGAAGCAGTTCCTTTTGTGGCGCACCCAAATAATGTGAAGGACTTCTTTAACACAGGACTTACTTATGATAATAGTGTTTCTATTGCAAAATCGAATGAAAAATCGGATTTCCGTTTAGGTGTAAACAACCAAAAACAGCTTGGAACTGTACCGAACAGTGAAATAAACAAAACAAACTTTACCATTAATACCAACTATCAGATTTCTGAAAATGTAAAAGTTGGGGTTAATGCGAATTATATTGTAACAAATTCTCCACAATTGCCTGGTGGTCCAAATGGTGGACGTGCGGCAGGTGTAATGCTTCAGTTTCTTTGGTTCGGACGTCAGGTTGACATCAATGAATTGGATAAAGACTGGAACACTAACTGGAATAACAGTTACTACAGCAATCCGTATTGGAATGCGTATTACAATACAACAAGCCAGCAACGTAACCGTATAATTGGAGATATTCACTTAGATGCGAAATTGGCAGAAGGACTTAACTTCAAATTCCGTACAGGAGTTGATTATTATAATGACCGAAGAAAATATACTATCAAGTATGGTACAAACGGAACTCCTTTCGGATCGTATGCAGAAGATGCTTACACTGTAAATGAGCAAAATACTGAGGGTATATTTCAATATACAAAACAGCTTAATGATGATTTTACTGTAGATGCACTTGCTGGATTCAACATTCGTAATCATAGCGATGCCAACAACTATCAGAAAGCGCCACGTTTAGCGGTTCCAGACTTATATACTTTAACCAACTCGAGAGATCCGTTAACGTCATCAAATTCATTATCTAGATTGAGAGTTTACAGTGCTTATGCTTCTGCTCAGTTTGGTTTTAGAAATTATGCTTTCTTGAACGTTACGGCACGTAATGATTGGTCTTCTACTTTACCAAGCAGCAACCGATCTTATTTCTACCCATCTTTTAACGGAAGTGTAGTCTTAACCGATGCATTAAACATTAAGAGTAGTACGCTTGATTTCTTAAAAGTGAGAGGTGGATGGTCTGAAGTAGGTAACGATGCAGATCCGTACCAATTGGCTACAGTTTATAATTTCCAAACAGCTTTTGACGGAAATCCGATCCAGACTTCTTCGCAAAAGAAATTAAATGAAAACTTAAAACCAGAAACAACTCGTTCTACAGAGGTAGGTCTTGAAGCTTCTTTCTGGAAAAACAGACTTCATTTTGATGTAGCGTATTATAATACGAATAGTTTTGACCAGATTTTAGAAATAAAAACGACAGCCGCGAGTGGTTATACTTCACAGTTAATCAATGCAGGTAAAATTAACAATCAAGGTATAGAAGTGCAGTTGGACGGAAATCCAGTTCAAACAGAAAACTTCAAATGGAATGTGGCTTTAAATTATTCTAAAAATAAGAGTAAAGTAGAAATTCTAGATTACGCAGGAGATATTAAAAACTATACTATTGGTTCTTCTGGAGGTGTTGATGTTTTGGCATCTGTAGGACAAGCTTACGGAGCGCTTTACGGAACAGCGTATGAGCGTGATGCAAGTGGTAACATTGTGGTAGGAGCAAACGGTCTTCCAAAAGCAGATCCGACAAAAAGAGTTTTAGGACATTATACGCCAGATTATTTAGCAGGTCTTACAAATACTTTGACATACAAGAATCTTGAACTTTCATTCCTTGTTGATGCTAGTGTTGGTGGAGAACTTTTCTCTGGAACAAATAGAACAGGAAACTATACAGGAGTTTTAGCGCAGACTCTTCCAGGGCGTGGTGCTGAAAACGGCGGATTAAGCTATTACTATCCAGGAAACAATACGGCTAATCCGAAAACTCTTGTAACAGGCGGAGCTGCTCCAAGCGGTGTAACAGTTTATGATGACGGAATGATTTTCGGAGGTGTATTTGCAGACGGAACTCCAAACAATAAAGTGATTAGTGCACAAGAATATTACAAAGCTTCTTACAACATTAGCGAAGCGTATATCTACAGTTCAACTTTTGTAAAAATGAGAGAGATCAAGCTTACTTATAATTTTAATAAAAAGCTCATTAAAAAACTTGGATTAGAAGGAGCAAGCGTTACTGCTGCTGGCCGTAACTTATTCTTTATCTACAAAGATGCACCAAATATTGATCCTGAAACGGCTTTCAATACAGGAAATGCACAAGGATTAGAAAGTTTAGCGTTGCCAACAACCAGAAACTACAGTCTTAACCTTAATGTTAAATTTTAAAAACTCAGAATCATGCTAAAAAAACTATCATATACAATACTGTTTGCATTGGCACTGAGCTCTTGCAGTGATACTTTAGACGATATAAATAAAAACCCAAATGCAACTGAAACTCCGTTAGCGCCTTATTTGCTAACAGGAACTTTAAAACAAGGTGCCGATTTGTATTGGGGAGATGCAAATAACTTTAACTCGACTTTATTATTTGCACAGCATTGGGCAAAAATCCAATATACAGAACCAGATCGATACGATGTTTCGAATGCTTCTTTTACAACATTGTGGGATAAAGGATATTCGACTCTAATTACAGATTTGAATACCATTTTAAAATTTCCAGATGCGCAAGCTAACTCTAATTATAAAGGGATTGCTTTAACACTTCGTTCATGGACATTTTTATTGCTGACTGACGCTTACGGAAGCATTCCGTACAAAGAAGCGGGGCAAAAAGTTACTCCAGCGTACAATACTCAAAAAGAAGTGTACACAGGATTATTGGAAGATTTAAAAGAAGCACAATCGCTATTAAATCCTGCAAACGGAAGTGTTATTGGAGACTTGGCTTATAAAGGAGATATTTTGAAATGGAAAAAACTGGTTAACTCGCTTCGTTTGCGTATTGCTTTGAGAATTTCTGACAGAGAACCTGCTTTGGCCAAACAAACTGCTATTGACGCTACAAGTGATGCGGCAGGTTTAATAAGCAGTAATACCGAAACATTCCAGTTTGTTTATACCAGTTCGCCACAGCAAAACCCTGCTTCAGCTTGGTTTGAAACTAGAGATGATTTTCGTATCTCGAAAACTATGGTCGACCAATTATACGCATTATCAGATCCGCGTTTACCGGTTTTTGCACAATTGCCATCAGATGCAAGCGTAGGTAAATATGTTGGAGGAGCAAACGGATTATCCAATAGTGATGCAAACAGCCAAGGTTTTGCTAAAACATCAAAACCGGGAACTTATTTTCTTACATCGGCTTCACCAGCTGTAATTGCTTCTTATTCAGAAACTCTGTTTAATCTTGCAGAAGCGGCTGCACGCGGTTATATTTCTGGAGATGCAGAACAGTATTATAATAATGCGATTACGGCTTCTTTGAATCAGTTTGGAGTTACCAATGCAACAACTATTTCTAATTATCTGAATCAGGCAAGTGTAAAATACGATGCTTCAAATTATGCTAAATCGATTGGTACGCAAAAATGGATTGCTTTCTTCGGACAAGGTCTTGATGCTTTTACAGAATGGAGAAGATTGGATTATCCAGTGTTAACAGCTGGTCCAGCTACTGTTTTGGACGGAAAAATTCCTTCGCGTCTTTTCTATCCTGGTACAGAACAGTCATTAAACGGAGCTAGTTATCAAGCCGCTGTTACAGAACAAGGAAAAGATTTATTGACAACCAAATTATGGTTTGATGTGAAATAAATTCGAATTTTAATAAACAAAATTTCATCAAAAAAGCCCTGAGTCTTAATAGATTTAGGGCTTTTGGTTTTAGAAAACATTTATAACAGGTTTATTTTTGGGCATTAAAAATGGTCAATTAGAAAAACAAATAAATCTACTTTAATTAAAAAACAAAGACATGCTATTTTCCATAGATTAAAATAGCACTTGTAAAATAAAATCTTTATCTTTAACTAGTTAGTATATCGGTTTATATGTGTTTTTTACTGTTATACTTTTTGTAGCTGTTTAGGTTAAGGACCCCATATTTTCGTAAACAGTATATTCTAAATACATTCAAACAATTTCAGAATTTATCTGAATAATAAGTTTTTATCTCATTTCTATTTTATCCTGTTGTTTTTAGTTAAACAGCATAGAAGTCGCTAGTTAAAAGTAATTTCAATTAAAAGAATACTAAATAGATGCATATAAGACTACATTTTCTAAAACCTTTTATTTTGTTTTGCTTTTTGTTTGGTTTGGAAACAAAAGCGCAGACCACTTCTCTTGAAGAATGTTTTTCTTTAGCAAAGCAAAATAATATTACTATCAAACAAGCAAAATCTGCATTAAAAACAGGCGAATATAATCTGCAGGCCGAAAAGAAAGGCTATCTGCCAAAAGTAGATCTCTTATCGAGTTATTCCTATTTAAGCAGTCCGCTAACGATAAATTTGCAGACCGTTAGAGACGGAGTCGTTGAAGGTTCGTCTAAACAAAGTGTCAATACGGCAAACGAAATCTATCATGAAATTACAGGAGGCAATTTGTCTCAGGCTGCACAAGACCGTATTTATAATGCTTCAAAAACGGTTATTGGAGGTATTTATCCCGATTATAATCCGAGTTTAAGCAAGCAGTCTTATTTTGTTGCTGGAGTAGGTGTGCGTCAGCCTATTTTTCTAGGAAATAAAATAAATTCGAGTATAGATTTAGCTCAATCAGTTGCAAATTCGGCGGGAATTGGAGTAGAGATTGCGGGTAAAGAAGTCGATTTTTTAATTGCAATTCAGTATTTAAGAATATTGTACCTCAACTCTTTAATTAAAAAGCAGGAACAAATTGTAAGTGCTTTAGACAAAAATAGAAACTACGCCGAAGAATTGGTCAAAAATAAAATACTGCCTCCGTACCAACAAAACTGGACCAATGTGGTTTTAATTCAAGCGCAAAGTCAGTACAACAATATCAAGATGGAAAAACAAAATGCCCATCTTGAACTGAATAAACTAATGGGAGTTGATCTTGACACCACAATAGTGATTTCGGATACTTTAAGATATGCCGAAATCAACCTAGAAAAACCTATGAAAGAGTATTGGCTTACTAATCCAATTTACAGAATTGCAAACAACAAAATCTCTTATGCAGAAACTGCAGAAAAAATCAGTAAATCTATGGCTTTACCTAATGTTTTTGCGATAGGTAATTACAATTTATATCAGAAAGATTTGCCAGTTTCTATTCCCGATTGGTTCGTAGGTTTAGAATTGCAATGGACTTTGTATAACGGGCAAACCAATAAAAAGACTTTAGCAGCAAAACAGCTTATTGAAGAAGCCAAGTTAGGAGAGGAGAATTCCAGTCTAATGCTTCAAGTGCAATCAAGAGTGGCAAAGAATAAAATGAGTTCGCTGCAAAATGATGTTATGGCTATGGATGCGGCGAGAAAAGAAGCCAATACGACCAGCAGCTTAATTACCAAGAGAATGAACAATCAGCTTTCATCGCCAAAAGATGTAAATGATGCTTTGCTGGTAGAAACAGAAATAGAAAAAGGGTATTATACCGCTGTTTTAGGATACTACTTAGCATTAGCTGAATATTTTAATAGTTTAGGAAATCCAAGTCAAATAACGCAATTTATTAAATAGATGAAAGATATATTTAAAAACTACTGGGCGCTGATCATTCCAATCTTTGTAGTAATAGCAGGACTGATTTTTTTCTTAAAAGACAATAACAAAGAAGACAACAATTTCATAGGAATGGTTGATGCAACAAGTGTGGATGTTGCAGCCGAATTCCCAGGAAGATTAGATTCGTTGCTTGTAAAACAAGGCGATACTGTAAAAACAGGACAATTGCTGGCTGTACTTCGTTCTAACGAAATAAACGCCATAAAAGCGCAGGCATTATCGGCAATTGATGCTGCCAAAGGACAACAGGACCTACTTACACAAGGAGCAAGACCAGAATTGATAGAAGCGACTTCTAAACTTTACCAAATTAGTCAGGAGCAATATAAATTGTTTAGCACGACTTATGATCGTATGGAACGTCTGTATAATGAAGATGTAATATCAGGACAGGAAAAAGATGTTTTCTATTTTAAATTTCAAGCGGCTAAAAAGGAAATGGAAACCGCTCAGTTAAATCTTCAGATGTTAAAAAACGGAACTCGACCAGAATTACTAAAAACCGCAAATGCTATTGTAAAACAAGCGGAACAAGCCTATGAATTAACCAAAGCGCTTGGAGATAATACAAGAGTTTATGCTCCTGCAGATGGCGTAATTTCTAATTTGGTTACGCATCAGGGCGAAATTATTTCTATAGGATATCCGATTATGACCATAGAGAAGAAAAACTCCACTATAATTAAGTTTAATATCAGACAGGATAAATCAAATCTGCTTAAAGTTGGAAGCAAAACAGCGGTTAAAGTTCCGGGTTGCGAGCCAGAAACGTTTGATGCCGTTGTGCATTCTATTGCGCCAACATTAGAATTTGCCAATTGGGTTCCGTCCAAAGATAAAGGAGAATTCGAACTGAGAACTTTTACGATAGAAGTAAAACCGGAGAATCTTGCACAAATTAAAGGACTTCGTTCTGGTATGACTGCTTCTTTAATTCTTCCTCAATGATTTTGATGATAAATATAATTATTAGAGAATGGAAGCGCATTCTAAGTCTAAAGGTGTTTTATTTGGTAATGCTTGTAGTTCCTGTCGCTTTGTTTTTCTTCTATGCTCTTATTTACCAAAAGCAGGATGCAAAGAATTTAGCATTTGCAATTTGGGACGAAGATCAAAGTGCCATAAGCCGAGAGCTGATTTTTTTGTTAGAACAGAAAGAAACGCTGCAGATTACCAGAAGAGTAAGCAGTGAAGCCGAGGTTAAAAAATTGATTCAAGAAGGGAAAATATTGGGTGCCGTACATTTTCCTGCCAATCTGCAGAAGAATATCTACAGCCGACACCCGAGCAATGTGACTTTGTATACCAATGCCGCCGCGCTTGTTCCTGCTAAGTTAGTTTATAAGGCTGTCGCCGAAGTTGTAATTACAGGAAGTACAGGCGTAATTTTGCAGAAATTGGTAAAAACCGGAATGAAAGCTGATCAGGCAATGGCAATTGCAAATCCGATAAGTTTGAGAACCTATCAGCTTTATAACCCAACTTACAATTACCAAGAATATTTGGTTCCAGGATTGATAACTGTGGGAATGCAGATGATTTTGATTATTAGTTCTATGCTAGCTCTAAATTATGAATGGGTTACAGGAACGATGCAGGAACTTTACGATTCATCAAAAGGTTCTGTTGTTGCAGTAATTGTGGGAAAAACAATTGCGCATCTCAGCATCAGCTGGATTAATTTTCTCATTATTACAGGAATTATTTTTACTTTTTTCGATATTGGTGTTCCTGCAGCTACGGGAAAGTTTTTTGTACTATACACCATGCTTTCTTTGGCATGCATTGGTATCGGAATGTTTATATCGGCTTTGTTTAAAGACGTTATGCTTTCGGGAGATGTTGCTCTTTTTTATACTTCGCCCGCTTTTGTATTTAGCGGATTTACTTTTCCGAGATGGGCAATGCCTTGGTACGACCAGTATTATGCGCTTATTATGCCTTATACCGCTTTTTTAGACGGTTTTTTTAAGGTGTATTATATGAATTTGCCTTTGAGATATGCTCAAGGAGAAATGGCCAAACTCTTATTGTTTTGTCTGGTAATGTATCCGACAGCGATGTTGTTGTTTAAACGTCAATTTAATTCGATTAAAGATGAAAAAAAAACCGCAACAATCGCTGATTAGTCTTTTCCTAAGAGAAGCTTCGCAAGTAGTAAAGGACCATAGTTTGCTACTTACACTTCTTATTGCTCCTTTGCTTTATGCCTTTTTTTACGGAAGTATTTATATCAATAAAGAAGAATTTGATGTAAAATTGGCCGTTGTTGATGATGACGGCTCGAGATTATCGCGTTTGCTGCAGCAAAATATAGACGATTCTCCAATAGTAGAATTGATTCATTTTTCGAATTTGGAACAGGCAAAAGAACAGATGTATCAAGGAAATTGTCAAGGATATTTTTATATTCCAGAAGGAACAGAAGCCAATTTATTGAGTTTAAAACAAAGCAATGTGGTATTGGCAATCAATGCTGCGAGATTTCTTCCGTCGAGTGATTTGTTATTGAATGTACAGCAGATATGTCTGACCGTTGGAGCAGGAGTGAGGCTTCAGTACTATCAGAAAAAAGAAGGTATGAGCACTACTATTGCCATGGAAAATGTGATGCCTGTAAATTTAGATTATCGCCCTTTATTTAACGAAAGATCCAGTTATGGCGCCTTTTTATTGCCCGGATTACTGGCCTTGATTTTACAGCAGACCTTGTTAATTGGTTTGTGCGAAAGCGTCGCCGGCGAGCGTCAGCGTTCTCGATTAAGTGAATGGCTGGGTTCTGGCATTTCTAATGGTATTTGGGGAAAAGGATTATTCTATTTAATACTTTTTTCTTCGTATGGTTTTTTCTTTTTAAATGTAAATTACAAACTGCTTAATTTACCCATGAGAGGCAGCGGGTTCGAATTAAGTTTATTACTGCTTTTGTTTATCGTTACTTTAATTCCAATGGCTCAGTTTATTGGTTCGCTTTTCAAATCGCAATTGCTTTGTCTGCAGATGATGGCTTTCTCCACTTATCCGATTTTCTTGATTACAGGATACAGCTGGCCGTTTGAATCGCTTCCGCTAGCATTGCAGTGGCTGTCTAATCTTTTGCCTACAACGCCATTTATTGTTTTGTATACCGCTATTGTACAATCGGGTGCCAGTTTATGGGACAATCCTTCTGTTTTACTGCATCTTATTCTGCTTTTTGCTTTTTATAGTACAATCTGTTTTATTCGCTTAAGATATTTGAAAAAGAGTTATGAGTTATGAGTTAAGTGTGTTGCGAATCATTATGCATATATTTAAAGCATAGCCCGTGGTTTCAACCACGGGGACACGGGTGAAATGTTTATAAACCAGTTATTAATTTGAATTGGCTACAGCTTTAGCTGGAGTTTAAATAAAGAGAATCAAAATGGCTTCAGCCAAACATACGCGATTTGGCTAAAGCCTTGTTATTACAATCATTAAATACCTCCAGCTGAAGCTGGAGTCTATTCATAAAAAAGCTCAACTTAAAGAGTTTTGAATTGCGAATGATTCTTAAATCTAATTAATCTGCTCAATCTGCGAGAGAAAAAATAAACTAGTTTGTAAAGCCTATTTAAATCTTCAGAAAAACAAATAAAAAAAGCTGGAATAAATCGCATTTTACGATTTGCTCCAGCTTTTGAATTGATTTAGTTACTTGAATTTTTATAACACGACTAACGGAGAAATTACACCAAGCATAATTTTTCCAGTATTGTTATTAGATTGTCCCAAGCTTGCTTTCGAATAATCACTGTAATCGTACCATCGAGCTACATAAGTGGCAAAAAACTTCAAGTTAAAGTTTTTGATTGGATAAAACTCTACTGTTGGAATAACGCCCCAAGCGGTACGAATTCGGTTTGAACTCACATTTGGATCAGGAATTTCTTTCCATGAAGCCTTGCTTACCATTCCGATTACCGTAAGTTTCCACTGTTCATTTAGAGAATATACAGTTCTAAGCCAATGTTCAATATAATATACATTTTCTGCTGCATGATCTAAAACAGTGTCTGGAATAATATTGCTCACAACTCCTGTTCGATCCAGATCTTCACTGCTCCATTTGAAATCATATTGAAAAAGCCATTTTTTAGTTCTAAACTGATTACCTAATGCTGTATAATACATATTTACAGGTTTTCCATTTTTTGTGGCTTCCTGAAAAATACTGAAACTGTAAATGGTTTTAAACTTTCCATCTAAAAAGCTTCCGTTCCAGTTTCCTACATATGCAGCAGGAAATTTTGCCTCTTCAACATTGGGTACATTTTGATACAGTTCAGAGAAAGTTTTTGTTCTCGAATTTAAAATCTGTCCAGAAAAAACATGATTCGCATTTAGTTTCCAGTTTACCTGAACCCCAGTTAAAAAGTTATCTGAATTATCGACAATATCATTATACTGATAGATATCAATCGGATTCATATCAAACTCATAACCACCCCAGTTTGCTGTCATTTTTCCGATAGCAATACTGGTTCTGTTGGATATGTTATACCCAATAAAAGCCAAGTCTGTAGAACTGCTGATGTTGTCTGTAGATTGAGGTTCGGTTTCTTTAGTATATCGGTCTCTAAACCTAAAAAATACTTTGTCCTTATAGACTTTCCCTTTTACTTCCAATCTAAACTGGTTTACTTCAAATTTACTGCCAGTATATTTTCCGTCGTCGACATAGGTATTAAAGCCTAATTGAGTATTAAAAATTAAATCAACATTATTGAGCAAATCAACTTTGGTCGCTTTTATCAATGGTGTTTTATGATTTAAGATGGTATCAGTCTGTTTTTCCTGCTGTGCATAAGCGCCAGCTACCAGAAAAACGCCCAAAATTATTGAAGTTAAGATACGCATAGTTTACAATTTCAATTGGGTTAATACTCAAAGAAGTATTCTTGGAGTTTTTTACTGTCAGTAGTTTGTGTAAGTCCCAACATTAGTAGAATCCTCGCTTTTTGCGGAATTAAATCATCTGCGACTATAGTACCAAGCTTTTGATCATCGGTTTCGTCAAATAAAGTAACTCTTCCAGATGGTACTCTAGAAGCTCTCGCTACTGCAATACCTTTTTTAACGGCACTTGCTACAGCATCAGAGTTTACTTTGTTTAGATTTCCGTTACCCAAACCACCAGTTACAATTCCTTTTACTCCAGAAGCCACATAAGCATTTAGTGCAGTTGCAGGAGCATCAGCATACAATTCTACTACAGCCACATCTGGTAAAGTGGTTAAACCTGTAATATCAAAAGGAGTGCTTTTGTTGGTTTTTCTTATCGGACTTTCGTATAAAGAAACTTTTCCATCGTAAACCTGTCCAATTGGACCGCTGTTTGGAGCAGTAAAAGCATTTAAGTGTGTTGTGCTGGTTTTTACAGCGTTTCTTCCCGTTAGAATATATTCATTAAAAACCAATAAAACACCGCTATGTGCTGCTTGTTTCGAAGCTGCTAAAGTTACTGCATCATATAAATTTTTAGGTCCGTCAGCGCTAATGGCTGTTGCAGGACGCATAGAACCTGTAATAATAACAGGTTTGTCATATCTTACAGTAAGCGATAAAAAATAAGCTGTTTCTTCCTGCGTATCGGTTCCGTGAGTAATTACGATTCCGTCAGCTTCGTTATTTTTATAAATCTCGTTGATTCGTTTATTCAGCTTAATCCAAATGTCTACCGTCATATCCTGACTTCCTACATTTGAGATTTGTTCTCCAGAAATCTCTGCAATTTTGTCAATTCCTGGAACCGCCGCGATTAAATCTTTAATTGGTAATTGTCCCGCAGTATAAGCAGAACGATCTGCTGAAGCTCCTTGTCCTGCAATTGTTCCTCCGGTTGCAAGTATCTTGATTCTAGGTAATTTTTGAGCATAAATACCTGTTACTAATAAAACCGATAATAATAATGTAAATAAATTTTTCATAGATCAGATGTGTTTAATTTAACTTTTATTATTTTGTTGAGTTCTCCCAGCTGGTTACATATTCCATTAAAATTTTACGGATGTTTTTTCCAAGAATTAAGTAGCTATCGGTTGGAAGATTGGCAAGAGAAACTCTAATACTCCATTCAGGTCCGGCAAAACCACCACCATTTAAAAGTACAATTGCTGTTTTTTCTGCTAAACGGAATAAAACATCAACAGGTTCAAAGTTCTTTTTCAGCCAATTCGCAAAATCATCTCCGTAAAAATGTTTTGCAGCTACCATAACATCAATTTCAGAATAATATCCTGCACGCATTGGATCTTCAAGAATTGGAACTTCTAGTCCTTCCCATAATAAGCTAAGACGTTTTTGGATAATAGATTGCGTAAGCGTTTTATAAACATCTTGAGTATCTAATAAACAAAATGCAGAGAAAAGCATCATTTGAAATTGCTGAGGTAACGATAGTCCTGCTGTGTGGTTTAAAGCCACTTGACGGCTATCGGCAACAAGTCTGTCAATAAACTTGATTTTTTCTGGCTGTAATGTCAGAGAAGAATAACGATCGTGCAGTTCTTTTTTGTGAGCAGGACTTAAATTGGCAATTTTTTTATCGAAAATATTGTCCTGATGAATGGCAATTGTTCCAAGTCTCCAGCCTGTACAGCCAAAATATTTTGAGAATGAATATACTGTGATGGTATTTTGTGGAATAATAGCCATTAATGATCTAAAATTATTTACAAATGTGCCATAAACATCATCTGTAATCACCATCAATCCAGGATTATGATTTTTTACAATATCAGCAATATAATTGAGTGTATCAGTACTCATTGCAGAAGATGGCGGATTGCTCGGATTTACCACAAAAGCAACTTTAACCGCTGGATCTTTAAGCTTGTCTAATTCAGAATTTGGATATTGCCAAGTATGAAAACCGTTTTCACCAACTCCGCTTGCTTCTACATAAACAACATCAAATTTGTAACGGTCTAATTCTGGAATTTCAATATAAGGGGTAAAAGTAGGAGTAAGCAAGGCTATTTTATCACCACGTTCGGTAAGGTGATTTTGCATAAGCGAATCAAAAATATAACACATTGCGGCAGTTCCGCCTTCAACGGCAAAAATATCAAACTTGCCTTTGTCATTTCCTGCGCCACACATTTCTTGCACCAAATAGTCATGAACAATAATTTCTATCTGACTTAGCATACGATCAGGAACAGGATAGTTAAATCCGATTACAGCTTCTATCCATTCACGAATCCACGCATCACCATCAAACTCATGTTTGTCTATACCATAATGATATGTTTTGCCTAAAAGCGATGCAGCAGGACTATCTTTGTGTTTAGCCAAAAATGCTTCAAAACGAGAAGCCACGCCGCTTTTGTTTTGTACAATTCCTGCGAGAATACCTTGTTCTTCCATAACATTACGACATTCTTCTAATGCAAATTGTCCGAATAGGAAAAAAGCCTCTCTCGGAACTGTCGCAATCCAGTTTGGGTTTCCTCTTCCCGCATTAAGCGTTATCGCTGTCGATTTAAGCGCGCTTTCTTCTGCCAGATGAATTAATTCGTTTTTAATTTCAAATGGACTGAGGGTCTGAAGTGTTTTTTCTACCTCTCTTGATGTTTTTATTTTTGAAATATCAATTGCCATAACTAAAATGTTTAGAGATTATATAAAAAATTCGACTAACTCATGATTAAAATAATGACGACGCCCCATATAATGAGCAGCGTATTCCCGACGGCATAGGTCACAGTGTAACCCAATGCAGGGGTTTTGCTTTTTACAGCATCTTGTAAAGCTCCCAAGGCCGCTGTAGTAGTTCTTGCTCCAGCAGCGCATCCTAATGTTATAATAGGATGGAATTTGAAAATATATCTTCCGATAAAAAGCGCTAGGATTAACGGAATAGCGGTTGCGGCTGCACCGGCAATGAAAAGTCCCCAGCCAGCTTCTTGAAAACCTACAATGAAACTTGGTCCCGCTGTAATACCCACAACGGCTATAAAAATGTTCAAACCAACATTATTCATAATCCACAAGGCAGGTTCTGGAATTCGGCCAAAAGTAGGATGCTGACCTCTTAGCCACCCGAAGAAAAGTCCAGATATTAAGGCACCTCCACTAGTACTAAGACTTATAGGAACTCCGCCAACTTTAATCGTCAGAGCGCCAAGCAATCCTCCCAATACAATTCCTAAACCTACAAAAGCCATATCTGTAGTATTTGTAGGGCGGTCAGGATATCCAATATGTGTTGCTACTTGATCTACGTCACGTTTAATGCCAATCAGTTCAATCATATCTCCTTTTTGAAGAACAGTATTAGGTAATATAGGCATCTGAATCCCTGATCGTTTTAGAGATCTTACCACAACACCATGCATATATTTTAAATGACGTAAATCGGCAATGGTTTTGTTTATGACTTCTTTTTTTACAATTAATATGCTTAAAACTTCTACTGGAA
Organism: Flavobacterium sp. LPB0248; assembly: GCF_013388355.1. Taxonomy (GTDB): domain Bacteria; phylum Bacteroidota; class Bacteroidia; order Flavobacteriales; family Flavobacteriaceae; genus Flavobacterium. The sequence continues at coordinate 267,338 of NZ_CP058246.1, read as the reverse complement.
AATTAAGAAGCTCGATATCCAGAACTTCTTTTTCATTCACCGCAACATAGTTCATCATGTATTCTCTTCTTCCGCCAAGAGCAACAACATCATTTTCTTTAATTACAAATTCTGGAGTAGCATCTATAATTTCTTTTCCTCTTCGAATTCGTTGTATAAATAAACGTCTGTTGTTTCTTTCCAACTCGTTTTCAACTTCTGCAACTGTTTTGTTATTGGCATAAGAGTGACCAGAAATTTGATAAGCATTATAAATTACACGATCATAAGCAGAGGCAATACTTGGATCATCTCCTATGGCATCTCCTCCAAGTTGAATCTCAAGTTCTTTTGCTTTTTCTACTAAGTTTCCACCTAATAATTTTGGTCCAATAGAAGCCAATAACCAAGCAGAACCTGCCGTTCCGAAAATATAAGTTACAGCGTACGCGACTGGAATTTTATTAATTAAAGCCGTTTTTTGATCAGCCGGAAGATTTAGCTGATTGATCGTGTCTGATGCAACACCAATAACCGCAGATATGGTTTGAGAACCCGCAAGCATACCAGAGGTTAATCCCATATCGTAGCCCATAATTTTACCTATTAGGTACGGACATATCAAACACAAAACACAGACAACCGCAGCATAAAGCATTTGAGGGAGTCCATCTTTTTTTAAACCTCCAAAAAATTGAGGTCCAACGCTATATCCTACAGCGAAAAGAAACATGAGAAAAAAGACCGATTTTACATTGGGAGAAATCACAATGTCTAATTGTCCGACTAAGACTCCCACAAGCAAAACACTAGTAACTGTTCCTAAAGAAAAGCTTCCTATTTTAAATTTTCCGATAAAATAGCCTAATGATAGTGTGAGAAAAACTGCCAGTTCGGGATAATCTTTTAATGTAGTAATAATCCAATCCATAATTATTTGTTTTTAGTTTAGATATATCAATAATTGATTATGAAAATCGAGGAGTAGGAAAAGATCTGGGAGAGAGGCGTTTAAGAACGAATTGTTTAGGTCTTTCAAAAATATACCATAAAGTGAGAATAATTGCATAAAAGTAGAGGTGGACATGTTCCAAGTTATAATTTGAAACAAGAAAACTTGAAACTTAACATTTTGAATATGAGTTAATTTGTGTTGAGCTACTTAGGTTTTTACGGATTTTGGGAAATAAGTATGAAGTTTAGAAAATTATACTAAAGAGAAAATTTTTAAATCGATCAGCGTTTTTCTAGAATTAAAATTCAAAAATGAGCGATTAAGAAAACTGTATTCTCGTTGCATATTATAATTTGCAACCAGTTAAAAAAATCTTGCTTTCCTATAAATTGTACTTTTCTCTATCAAAAAGCCTCTTAATTCCTGAAGTTATCAGAAGGGTAGAATTATTAAAATTATTTCTGCTAGAGCTTTTTTGCCCAGATTTCAAACAAACTACATTTAATTAAAATCTTAAACCATGAAAAAAAATGCCTTAGAATTTATTTTTGCAGGTTTGTTGTGTTTCACTTTTATAGGATGCATAAACGCACAAACCAAAAAGAAGCCTAATATCATTATGGTAATTTCTGATGATACTGGCTGGGGAGATTTAGGAGTTTACGGTGGCGGAGTCGGACGTGGAATGCCAACACCAAACTTGGACCGAATGGCCAAAGAGGGAATGCAGTTTTGGTCTTTTTACGGACAGCCAAGCTGTACTCCAGGAAGAGCTGCAATGCTAACAGGACGTATTCCAAATCGAAGTGGGATGACGACTGTTGCTTTTCAGGGGCAAGGAGGCGGATTGCCAAAAGAAGAATGGACATTGGCTTCGGTACTTAAAAAAGCCAATTATAAAACCTATTTTTCAGGAAAATGGCACCTTGGAGAAGCAGACTATTCTATGCCAATAGCCCACGGTTTTGATAAAATGCAGAATGTAGTGCTTTATCATTTAAATGCTTATACGTATGCTTTTCAATCTTGGAATCCAGAGATGTCTCCAGAAATGTTAGCGTTTTTTAAAAAAGTAACCACTGGTATACTTGAAGGTGAAGCAGGCGGAAAAGCGCGTGAAGTAAGCAAAGTAACTGAAGATAATATTGCCGAGCTAGATATGATGATGGTAGAGAATAATTTGAAACAACTCGATGAGTATGGAAAAAGCAAAGACCCTTTCTTTATGTGTATCAACTTTGCTAAAAACCATCAGCCTAATCTTCCTTCCAAAGAATTTGTTGGCAAATCGCCAGGTAAGAGCAAATATTCTGATGCGGTTGTAGAGATGGATTACAATGTAGGGCGTATCATGGATAAGATTCGTTCTTTAGGTATTGCTGATAATACTATCGTTATATACACAGTAGATAATGGTGCTTGGCAAGATGTGCATCCTGATTCTGGATATACTCCTTTTAGAGGTACAAAAGGAACCGATAGAGAAGGAGGTAGCCGTGTACCTGCAATTGCTTGGTGGCCGGGACAAATTGAAGCAGGAAGCCAAAGCCATGATATTGTAGGCGGACTAGATCTTATGGCAACATTTGCAAGTCTTGCAGGTGTAGAACTTCCTAAAAAAGATAGAGCAGGTGTTGATATTGTATTTGACAGTTATGATATGTCTAATGTATTATTTAAAAAAGGAACACCACTTCGCGACAAATGGTTTTATTTTACTGAAGCAGAATTATCTCCAGGAGCTGTGCGTATTGGAAAATTCAAAGCAGTATTTAATACTCGAGGAGATAATGGTGCTATTGCCGGAAGTGATGCACCTGGACAGCAGCTTGGTTGGAGGGGAGATGAAAGCTATGTAGCGACAGTTCCTGCAATTTATAATTTATGGCAAGATCCTCAAGAGCGATACGATCTATTTATGAACAGCTGGACAGAGAAAACATGGACAGCTATCATTTTTAATCAAGCTATTGCCGATTTGATGAAAACATACGCTAAAATACCTCCAAGAGCGCCTCAGAGTGAAACTTTTACTGGAGAAATGCAGATAGAACGTTATAGAACAATCGAACAAGTGAAAAAAATGATGAATGAAAAGAAAGTTGATCTTCCGCCTTTAAGTGTCGATACTAAGTAATAACTAAAAAGGTAGATAGGCAAATCGTCTATTTTAAAAGTTTATATAATGAGCAAAACCATGTCCTTTTCAAGAAAAAGACATGGTTTTCTTTTTCTTCTCAGTTATGCGTATATTTGAGAGAATAAAAAAATAGTAGCCATTATGAAGAAAATAGGATTTTTATCATTTGGGCATTGGTCTAATCATCCATCATACAAGACTCGTACAGCAGCAGATACCTTGTTGCAGTCTATCGATTTGGCAGTTGCAGCTGAAGAAATAGGAATAGATGGCGCTTATTTTCGTGTGCATCATTTTGCGCAGCAGTTAGCTTCACCTTTTCCTCTACTTTCGGCGGTTGGTGCTAAGACGAACAAAATAGAGATTGGAACAGGTGTAATCGATATGAGGTATGAAAACCCGATGTATATGGTTGAAGATGCTGGAGCTGCCGATTTGATATCGGAAGGACGTTTACAACTAGGAATAAGCAGAGGATCGCCAGAACAAGTTATTGATGGTTGGCGTTACTTTGGCTACGAACCGGATGCAGGTGAAACTGATGCCGATATGGGCCGTAAGAAAGCTTTAGAATTTTTGGATAAATTGAGTGGAGAAGGATTTGCAGAACCTAATCCATACCCGATGTTTCCGAATCCACCAGGATTGTTGCGTATTGAACCACATTCTGAAGGATTGAGAGAACGAATCTGGTGGGGAGCAGCCTCAAATGCAACAGCAATCTGGGCAGCCGAAAACGGAATGCATCTTCAAAGTTCTACGCTTAAATATGACGAAAATGGCAAGCCGTTTCATGTTCAGCAGGCAGAACAGATAAGATTATACAAAGAAGCTTGGAAAAAAGCAGGACATCAGCGTGAAGCGAGAGTTTCTGTAAGCCGTTCGATTTTTGCATTGGTCAACGATCAGGATAGGTATTACTTTAGTGGACAAGCTAAGGGCAATGATAGTTTCGGATATATCGAGCAAGATAAAAGAGCAATCTTTGGTAAAAGCTATACGGCTGAACCTGATAAATTGATCGAAGAATTAGCCCAAGACGAAGCGATTCAAGAAGCAGATACATTGTTGTTGACTATTCCAAACACTTTAGGTGTTGATTATAACATACATATTTTATCGTCTATTTTAGAACACGTTGCGCCTGCATTGGGTTGGCGATAATTTTAAAATAATATACACAGAAAAACCTCAAATAGTACTATTTGAGGCTTTTTTTTCCAATGAAATATTCCTTAACGCAATAAAAAAATCATTCCGTAGGAATGTCTGGTCGGTAGAAATTTGAATTGCGTTGGTACGTTCCATGGGAACGTCTGATTAATGATCAAACATATTGTTTCCGCTGAGCAGGTGTCCCTAAGGGACACTATGCATAACAATATCATTTTCTTTTCTACCGATCAAATATTCCTAGCGGAATATTGAATATTAGAACGGGGAAATTTTATTTTTCATTTTGGAATGCTCCCCTTATTTTTTGGCGATGAGATATTCCTAATAGAATATTAGATATTGGAACTGAGGGAATTTAATTCTCATTTTGGAATGCTCATCTTATCATTTTGATAGGTATTTGTGTCATGATAAAAAATGAATTTTCTTCAAATTACTGATAATTAAGGTGTTGTTTTTGTTTTTAATGTTTTGGCATGTGCTTTGTTTTTGCTGATGAAAATTAGAACCAAAAAACAATAACATGAAAACAGATAAAACGCGAAGCAAAAAAATTACAAAAGAATATGTATCCAATAAATCAAGGGAAAATAAAGACCAGTTTATTAATGTAATGGTTTTTAGCATTGTCTTTTTTATAGCTGTTTTTCTGCTAGCTCAAATGGTGTAAACTACGCATATGAATTTTACACTTTTGACTATTATTAATAAATGAAATACAGCAGAAATGAAAATTATAAATCCCATAATCAATCCAAATATAAACCTGACAAAAAAGAGCTTTTTCTCTATTTTGCCCCCAAATAATAAAGCAGTTTCATCTGATCAAGAGGTTGAATCTCCAATCGATTTTATAATTGAAAAAGCCAGATCAATCCATACTTTTTGGATCAAGCAAATTTACGAAGTTACATTATCATCTGCCATAGCCCGCGGAACAGGTATTTCAGGTCGTTCACCAGAATTTCTAGAAAAGAAAATGAATACAGGAGAAGCCGTTATTGCATTTGCTTCAGATGGAAGATGGGCGGGTTTTTCTTTTATTTCTTCTTATGAAAATGGTCAGTATGTTTCAAACTCTGGTCTTATTGTAGCGCCCGAATTTCGCCATACCGGTCTTGCTAGAAAAATTAAAGACAAAATATTTGAACTCAGCCGCGAAAAGTATCCCACGGCCAAGATATTCAGTTTAACTTCTGGTCTTGCAGTAATGAAAATGAACCACGAATTAGGATTTCAACCCGTTACTTTCTCAGAATTAACATCAGATAACACGTTTTGGGAGAACTGTAAATCCTGCGTGAACTGTTCTATTTTAATGAGCAAAGAAAGAAAAAACTGTTTGTGCACCGCCATGCTTTATGATCCTGACGAAGAAAAGAAAGCTGGATAAATAACACTTATATTAATTTCTATTGGCATCATTTGCTTGTCTGATTGATTTTGGATCGGTCAGATTAAAACGATAAACAAAACTCAGACGATATCTCGCCGCATTCGGAATACTATTTTCCTTAACAACATAATCTGTTCCTGTTGTAATGCTTTTGTTCTGACGAAGGTTAAAAGCATTGCTGACATCAAAAACTATTGTGGCTTTATCCTTTAGCAAAAGTTTACTAAATCCGAAATCAATTGATTGTAAAGCTTCAGTTGTAGTTTGCGCATTACGTTTTGCACCTCGAAAGTTATAACGGCCTTGAAAACTAAACTTTGCAGGAAGTTTGATCTGGGTGCTCAAACGTCCTGTGAAGCTTTCGCTGCTATAGTCAAGATTTTCATCTTTATAATTTCCTTTTTGTTTAAAACGGTAAAAGTTCATCTCAGCATTAATCTGTAGCCATTTTAACGGATTGTATAAAGTGGATAGTTCGATTCCGCTTCGTATTTCATAATCAATATTAATGGGCGTGGTGATAAAAATATCGTTTTGACGATACGTAAAATCCTGAATATATCCCTTTTCATATTGATAATAAATAGAAGGATTCAGAGTAAAGGTTTTCCAAGTTTTAAGGAACGCCATTTCAAATGTATCTGTATAAGAAGGATTCAAATCGGGGTTTCCAACGTATTGTGCATTTAAATCTGTGACTTCATTAAAAGGATATAAATCATATAAATACGGACGTCTAATGCGTTTGCTATAATTTAACTGCAAAGTCGAAGCATCAAATTTATAGCTTAGATTGGCAGTCGGGAACAGCTTGTTATAGTTTTTTTTATCGTTATAAGCGTTTTCTGCATCTTTGATAGATATATCGGTAAACTCAGTTCTCAGACCCAACATATAATTAAACTTTTTGATTTTGTCGCTAAATTGGGCATAAGCGCCCGTTATAGTTTCGCTGTAATCTAGATTATTATCAATATTCTGATAAACCACCCAATCATTATGCTGCTGTTCTTCTGCCAAATAATCGCTAGAAACTTTTCTGATTTCAGTTTTTATTCCAAATTCTAAAACCGAAACGCTGTCAATAGGCTGTACAAAATCAGTCTTGGCAAGAAAATCTTTGCTGTTTCCTACTGAACTTGTTCTAATACCTGGATAAACCAAAGGATTTGGCTGTAAACGCTGCGTAGAAAGATCCCATTTTTTATCACTGTTCCACCAGTCATATTGAACATCAACAGTCCATTTTTTTTCTTTTTGTTTGAAAGTTCGGGTATAATTAAATTCAAATTGGCTGTAATCTCGTTTTTCTAAAGATTTTCCATGTCTTGTCAAAATACTGTCTGACACTGTATTCCCAAGATCACTATCATAATTATACATTAAGTTGGTTTTGTCATTGTCATGAGTGGCATTCTTTAAAAAAGCGGCAGTTATTGTCTGATGTTCATTAATAAAATAATCGGCACCCATGTAGAGCAACTTGCCATCATCATGTCGGTCTTCATTCTGCACACGATTCATGTAATTAGGGGAGGTATTCATATCCGTCACTTGATTAGTGGTATACAAACCAACATAATCGCTCGAGCGAATACTGAAATTCGAAAAAATATTGATTTTATCCGATTTATAGTTGATGCTCGGATTAAGACGACTGTCATTTGGTGAACCAGCTACGAGACGTACCTGACCACTAAATCCGCTTTTTTTGTTTTTCTTTAAAATGATATTGATAATTCCCGCAGAACCTGCAGCATCATATCGGGAGGATGGATTCGTAATAACTTCAATTCGCTCAATTTGATCGGCGGCAATTTGGTCAAGCGCATTGTTCTGAGTAAGTCCCGATTGTCGGCCATTAATCAATATAAGAACATTGCTGTTACCACGAAGACTTACTGCTCCAGACGGACTTACCGCGACCGAAGGAACACCATTTAAAACATCATGCGCAGAACCATTTTGCGAGAGTACATCTTTACCAACTTCAAAGACTTTTTTGTCTAATTTTAAACTGATATTCGATTTTTGACCATTAATTTCCACTGCTTTTAATTGTACAGCATCGGTAATTAAATGGATTGTTCCTAAATCAATATTTGGTTTTCCAGATGTGATATTTATGGGCTGACTATAATTTTGATATCCTGTAAAGCTAAAGAAGATTGTTAATTGTCCCGTCGAGGTTAATTCTAAACTGAATAATCCATTTTCATCGGTTATTCCAGTCATTATTGTTTTTGAAGCATTGTCCTGTATGGTTACTGCAACATAAGGCAAAACTTCTTTTGTTGTATGGTCCTGAACTTTACCAGAAATAGAAGTTTGTTGTCCTATTCCTAAAAGGGGACTAAAAAGAATTAAAGTTTTGATTATTAATTGTTTCATGATTGATTGATTTTGATTGATTTTTCAGTACAAGATTACTTTATAAAATAGAATGCTGCTTTTTAAAACATGCGAACGGCTCTATGAGCTTTTAAAATGCATTTCTCAAATCGATATTTATTTTATCTTTATCTTATGTATAAATCTGTCTTTTTTACTGTTTTATGCCTTCTGCTGCTTACGTCGTGTAAGCACTATAGAGAGTACATTACATCCGACGTGACCTACATGGTTGATTATGATCATAAACAGCATGATTGGGATAATTCCAACTTTAAATTTCAAATAGACCTTGAGATTGAAAAACGTCAACATAAAAACGAACCTTTAGGACTTCAGGTTAATGCTTTTGGTGCTTTTGATGTGTATTGGGACGGAGTTTTGGTGGGAAGAAATGGACAGATGGCAAAAGATGGCCGTGCTGAGGTGCCAGGAACAGAAACAACTTATTATCAAATACCAAAGAAACTGTCTTACGGAAGAAAACACACTGTTACCTTAATCGGTACGCAATCGTACTTTCGTGATGCAGAGCGTGAAATTCATGTGAAACTCGAAAGCTATTTACGGCTTCATCGAGCACCGCTTGTTGTACTATCTTTTATGAATATTATGGCTGGCGCTTTCCTCATTGCATCGGTTTACTATTTTTTTCTTTATATCAACAGTGCCAAAAAAGAATTAACGGTTCTACTTTTCGGAATAATCTGCCTGCTTTTCTTTTTTCTGTTAATTCTAGAATACGTAAAATTTTATGTAGATATTCCATATAATCATTATTATACCCGCTTAAAAATTATTGGTTGGCTGACTTTAGCTATTTCATTGCTCATACCTTGGTATTTTATGCTGCAGTTTGAGTTTAAAGGGAAAAAACTGTTTTTATTTCTTTTATTACTCACTCTTTTAGGAGTTTATATTGGCTACTACGGTCATTATGATACTTCTGCAGCTTATTTTACTATTACGGCTCGTATTTTTTCGTTGGTGATCGCAATCGATGCGGCAATCCGAAAAGTAAAAGGAGGTCTTATTGTTGTCGCAGGTTTACTAGCAGGCGTGGCGGTTAATTATTTTATGTTTTACGATTTTGGATTGTTTATCGCTTTTACCATTTTGGTATTATGCATGCTTTATCTACATACAATACGGACAAAAGCAATAGAGGAAGCTCATAATGCATCCTTGATGCTCTCTTCAAGATTACAATTAGAATTAATCAAGAAAAATATTCAGCCGCATTTTCTCCGCAATACGTTAACTTCATTAATTGATTGGATTGAAGAATCTCCAAAAAAAGGAGTTGTTTTTATTCGTGCTCTTGCAGAAGAGTTTGATATTATGAATGATATTGCCGAAGACACTCTAATTCCCATCAGAAAGGAAATTGATTTGTGTCGAAGGCATTTGGAAGTAATGTCTTTTCGTAAAGAAATTTGTTATGAATGGAAAGAAAACGGAATTGACGAGAACGAAACCATTCCGCCAGCAATTTTTCATACCATTATAGAAAACGGAATTACGCACAGCCTTCCTCCAAAACAAGGATGTATTATTTTCTCTCTAAGTTTTATCAAAGAAAAACATTTTAAACAATATACTTTGTTGACGTTTGCTCAAAATCGGCATACTAAAAAAGAGCGTCGAATGGGAACTGGATTTAAATATATCGAAGCAAGATTAACAGAGAGTTATGGCACCAATTGGTCTTTTGATTCTCATGCAGTAGAAAAAGGCTGGGAAACAACGATTAAAATTTCCAATTAAAAATGAAAATACTAATAATTGAAGACGAAGCCCGTATTGCAAAACGGATAGAAAGAATGACACGTGAATTCTTTGATAAGGACGTGCAAATTCTTCTTGCAGATTCTCTCGAGAATGGATTAGTCACAATTGAACAGCATTCAATTGATTTGCTTTTATTAGACTTAAACCTAAATGGAGAAGATGGGTTCGAAATTCTGCAGACTTTCGTTGCTGGTCCATTTCAGACCATTATCATTTCGGCTTATACAGATAAAGCAATAACGGCTTTCAATTATGGCGTGTTAGATTTTGTTCCCAAGCCTTTTGATCAAAACAGATTAAATCAGGCTTTTACGCGTTTTACAACTCAAGGAAAACAATCAGATGGAGATGTTCGTTTTTTGGCAGTCAGAAAAGGAAAAACATTTCGACTTGTTCCAATTAATGAAATTTTATACATCAAAGGAGCAGGAATTTATACCGAACTACACTTATCAAACAATAAAATAGAGCTGCACGATAAATCGCTGGAAGCCTTAGAAAAATTGCTTCCAGAAACATTTGAAAGAATCCATAAATCCTATATTCTCTGTTGGGAACAAGCAGAGAAAATTGTCGTTGAAACAGGAGGCAAGTACAGTATGCAGTTAAAGAACGGTGATTTATTGCCAATAGGCCGTTCTAAGTATAAAGAGATTAAAAGTAAATTGATATGAGAAACAAAAAAAGTAATGCAAAAAAAGCATTAACAAATAAAAAAATAGCATTTTTATGCATAACATTTATATCTAGCTTTATCCTCTGAAAACAGCATTCAATACTTTCTTATTTACAAATTGCCAAATAATGATTACAACCAAACGACTTATAATAAAACCTTATAAACTAGAAGATTCTGAGAACTTTTTTAATATTTTGTCTAGTAACAAAGAACATTTGTTTGATTACTTTGCTAACATGATAAAATTGAATGATAGTTTGGAGTCGACCAAAAAGTATTTCGAGCAGAAAGATTTGGATTGGAAAGAGAATAAAAGTTATGCCTATGGAATATTTAAAAAAGAAAGCAAGGAACTTATAGGACATATATCTGTCAGAGAAATCGATTGGAAAATACCTAAAGGTGAACTTGCCTATTTTATTTTTAAGCAACACAATGGCAATAATTATGCTACCGAAGCATTGACTGCGTTTAAGAGCTGGTGTTTTGCCTCAAAGAAATTTAATAGACTTTTTATGAAAATTGCTGAAGAAAATACAGCAAGCATTAAAGTTGCAGAACGTTCAGGATTTGTGTACGAAGGACTTTTAAAGAAAGATTACAGAAAGAGAGAACAAGATTTAATAGACATGAATATATACGGATATACAGAAGATTTGACACTCGAAAGAACTAATTCTCAGAATGCAGATTTTTCAAAATTGATTGTAGAATTGGATGCCAATTTAGCAAGTAGAAATGGTGAGATGCAGGAATACTTTAATCAATTTAATAAATTGGACAGTATCAAGCATGTTATTATTGCGTATGTCAATGGTACTGCAGTGGGTTGCGGAGCTATAAAACAATTTGATGCAGAATCTGTTGAGGTAAAACGTATGTTTGTTTCTGAAGAATTTAGAGGAAGAAGCATTGCCAGTAAAATTTTGAATGAACTTGAAAACTGGGCAAAAGAATTGGGTTATGTATCTACCGTTTTGGAAACCAGTAATGTGCAGGTCGAAGCAGTGAGACTATATACTAAAAGTGGTTACGCAGTTACTGAAAATTATGGACAATATGCTGGCATCGAAACTAGTATTTGTTTTAGAAAAGAATTAGAATTTTAAGTAAAAACAACTTCGATGTTTTTATTAGCAAATAATAAAAAGCATCGAAGTTGTATATTTAATTTTTTCCGGCCCAAATTGTTTTAAAGTCTATACATTATAGAGCATCCCAAGATGCGCTTGGATAATAAATAGAACTTGTTACCGGAGCTGTCCAATAATCTTGACTTCCGCCACGGAAAGTGTGTAGACTTACAGCATTTACATTTCGCTTAGAATCGTTCGTTACCCAGCGAATTTTTTCGTTCAATATCTCTGTTCCATTTACGTAATATTTAACGTATCCGTCTGTATTAGAACCTGTATTCAACTTCACAGATATTTGACAATTATATGTCACACCTTCTTGAATATAGTATTTTTTACCAAAGTCATTTCCATATTGTCCTGGTTGATCTCTGTAATACACATAAGGCTGAAGGTAAGCACCGCTTCCTTTTGCACTGTTAGATCCACTAGGGCAGTACCACATAAATCTAGCACTTCCGCCATTTCCGTCCCATGCTGCATCACCTCCTGTATTTTGGTCACCAATTAAGATTCCATATCCACATTTTCCGCCTCGGCTCCAGTAGAATCCGTTGTTAAATTTCATTTGGAACCAAACAGTATAAACACCTGTAGACCAAACGCCGTATGACGTGCATAAACCGCCAGGACAAGATAATGTATTGGTTTGTAATGTAATGGTTCTTGCTCCGGCTGTTCCTTTAGCTGTTGTACTGCCTTCAAGCGGTGCATTAGCAGAGATGGTATCTTTGTTAGCAAGCTGCTGTGCTTCTTTTTTAGCAATTTGTTTTCCATTTAAATCTTCTTGTTCCTTTTCACAGGAATTAAGTACCAATGCTGTAATAAATAGCACGCTGGTTAATTTTAAAAAATTCTTCATTTTTTAGTTTTAAGGTTAGTAAACGATTAATAGTTAGTAATAATAGATAGTAGATTGCGGTATTTGGGAACCGAAAGTGTAAAATTGAAGAATATAAATTTTAAGAAGGGGTAATAAAGTACGTTTTTACGTACACAGAAATACAAAGGGTATTTTTCTTATGTTTTTGGGAGAATTCTTAGCTTTATTTTCTTTCGAAAAGCCTCGTCGAATTAAAGAGTTTGTTGCAAATAGCTGTAGTCTAAAATTTTATACGAATGAAAAGATTCTTTTTATTAAATTTATGTAGTTAATATCTCATAATAAAAAAAGTTCTTTTTTAAGAGAAATCTTTTTTTGGAAAACGATCTTAGTTATAAGGATTTTAAATACGAAAAATATCGGTAAATAGATTTTGTCTATTTTGAAAGTAGTATTTACAATCCACAGCCCTAATTTTCTCTTTCATTAGTTTGTAATTTAGTAAAAAATAAAATATTTCAACTATGGATAATCAATCAAATGACATCAGCAAATGCCCTTTTCATAACGGGAGCATGGATAAGCAAGCAGCTTCAGGAACGAAGAATCGTGACTGGTGGCCTCAACAGTTAAAGTTAAATATCCTGAGACAAAATTCAGTATTGTCAAATCCGCTGAATACGGATTTTAATTATGCAGAAGCGTTTAAAAGCCTAGATCTTGAAGCTGTAAAGAAAGATTTACATGCTCTTATGACTGATTCACAAGATTGGTGGCCTGCCGATTTTGGTCACTATGGCGGACTTTTCATTAGAATGGCTTGGCATAGCGCGGGAACTTACAGAGTGCATGACGGGAGAGGAGGAGCTGGAGCAGGACAACAGCGATTTGCACCTCTTAATAGCTGGCCTGATAATGTGAGCCTTGATAAAGCAAGAAGACTGCTTTGGCCAATAAAACAAAAGTATGGACAAAAAATTTCATGGGCCGATTTGCTAATCTTAACAGGAAATGTTGCTTTGGAGTCAATGGGCTTTAAAACATTTGGTTTTGCAGGAGGACGTGCCGATGTATGGGAAGCAGACGAATCTGTGTACTGGGGATCTGAAACTACTTGGCTTGGTGGCGATGAACGTTATAAAGATGGTTCAGAAGGTGTTCCAAAAGATCATGGTGTGGTTTCATCAGATGATGATGCAGATGGAAATATTCACAGTAGAAATCTTGAAAAACCTCTTGCAGCAGTGCAGATGGGACTTATATATGTAAACCCAGAAGGGCCAGACGGAAATCCTGATCCGATTGCAGCAGCCAAAGATATACGAGATACTTTTGGACGTATGGCAATGAATGATGAAGAAACGGTAGCACTAATCGCTGGCGGACATACTTTTGGTAAAACTCATGGAGCTGCTTCATCTGATCACGTAGGTAAAGAACCAGAAGCTGCAGGCTTGGAATTGCAAGGTTTAGGATGGAAAAACAGTTATGGTTCAGGAAAAGGTCCAGATGCAATTACGAGCGGACTTGAAGTGACTTGGACAAAAACGCCAACACAATGGAGCAACAACTTCTTTGAAAATTTATTTGGTTTTGAATGGGAACTTTCTAAAAGTCCAGCAGGTGCGCATCAATGGGTCGCAAAAAATGCTGAAGCAATTATTCCAGATGCTTTTGATCCTAATAAAAAGCATTTGCCAACAATGCTTACAACCGATTTATCGCTAAGACTAGACCCAGCTTACGAGAAAATATCACGTCGATTTTTTGAAAATCCTGATGAATTTGCAGATGCTTTCGCTCGCGCATGGTTTAAACTGACACACCGTGATATGGGGCCAAGAGCTCTTTATCTTGGATCTGAAGTGCCTGCAGAAGAATTGCTATGGCAAGATCCTATTCCAGAAGTAAATCATACACTAATTAATGATCAAGATGTAGCTCAGCTGAAAGAGAAAATATTAAATTCTGGTTTAAGTATTTCTCAGTTAGTTTCAACAGCTTGGGCTTCTGCATCTACATTTAGAGGATCAGATAAACGAGGCGGTGCAAACGGTGGACGCATAAGACTTGCACCACAAAAAGACTGGGAAGTAAATAATCCTGCGGCATTAAAAGTGGTTTTAGATAAATTAGAAGCTATTCAAAAAGAATTTAATGACGCGCAAAATGGAAAAAAAGTTTCATTAGCCGATTTAATTGTTTTGGGAGGTTCTGCAGCTGTTGAAAAAGCGGCTAAAGATGCTGGAGCTTCAGTTTCTGTTCCTTTTTCTCCAGGACGTATGGATGCTTCTGCCGAGCAGACAGACGTTGAATCTTTTGGCTATCTTGAACCGAAAGCGGACGGTTTTAGAAATTATAGAAAAACAAAATCATCTGTTCTAACAGAAGAACTTCTTATAGATAAAGCAAATTTATTGAATCTTACAGCACCAGAATTAACAGTGCTTTTAGGAGGACTTCGCGTTTTAGATATCAACGCGGACGGAAGTAAAAATGGTGTTTTTACTACTCGACCAGGTCGCTTGACAAACGATTTCTTTGTAAATCTGCTAGATATGAATACCCAATGGCAATCGGTTTCTAATGATCAGGAACTTTATGCAGGAAATGATAGAGGCACCGGACAGCCTAAATGGATTGGAACACGTGCTGATCTTGTTTTTGGTTCAAACTCAGAATTAAGAGCAATTGCAGAAGTATATGCAGCTTCTGATGCACATGAGAAATTTGTTCATGATTTTATTGCCGTATGGACTAAAGTGATGAATCTAGATCGATTCGACTTAAAGGCTTAATACAGTAGAAGCAATAAGTTAATAATAAGAACTGCCCCTGATAGCTAAACACTATTTAGGGGCAGTTTTTTTTGAGATGAATTTTTTCAAATAAGAATTACATTATTGTTTTATAAGCTTAATGGTTTTTGTATTCGTTCCATTGCATATTTCGGCAAGATATATTCCTGCACTAAAGTTATTTTTTAGTATTATGGCCGACGTGTAATTTGATTTGACAGTATCTATTTTTCTTCCCAATATATCGAACAGATTAATATAAATAGCCTGTGTTTCATCTCCTCCAATGATGTTTATCTGAAATTCAGTTTTTGTTGGATTTGGCGATGCATTAACTATAAAATCATCTATTTGATGTTCTGAAATTTTTGTTGCAGTATTTTTTAAAGACAAAGTAGCTTCGCATGAGCCTAGATGACAGCCATGTGCTAAATGTGCTGACACAGCATTGGTAGAAATGCAAAGACTTTTATTGTTCGTATGGCATATTAGTACTTTTTTTGCACCACAGCTAATATCGATTACTTTTATTTGTTTTGTTATGGTAATATAACAGCCTTTTGCATCAGTAATAGTTACGCTGTAATCGTGAACTCCCGGTGTTGACGGATTAATAGAAATAGCATCTGTTGTAGCTCCGTTACTCCACAAATAAGTAAAAGGTGCTGTTCCATTTGTAGGCGTTGCGTTCAATGTTAAAGAAGAAGGGCCATATCCTAAGTAAATAATATTAGCGTCTCCTCCCGGATTTACAGCATATACATCTGGAATGAGAGCCGCAATCATATTATTGATGGTTACTGTTGAGGTGTTAGTACTATTATTTCCTGCGTTATCAGTAACGGTCCATGTTATAACGGATGTTCCTACGTTAAAATTTCCACTTGCATCTAATCCATTTCCGTTTCTTGTAGTTGCACCTGTAATTGTATAAGTAACGGTATCAATTGTACAATTATCGGTAGCAGTTGCTGAAGGGATATTGTAATTTCCGCTTGATTCATAACAAAGAACAACAGAAGCAACTGAGTTTACAGTTGGTTTTTGTGCATCCGTAACCGTCACCGTTTGCGAGGTTGTGGCGGTATTGCCATTTTCATCGGTAGCAGTCCATATTACAGTTGTTGTACCATTTGGAAATAATGCTGGTGCGTTATTGGTAATACCTGTTACAGCACAATTATCGGTTACTATTGGTTGAGTTAACAGTAATGTCGCACCACACTGATTTTCGTCATTTGAGAGCGTTATGGGTGCAGGTATTGCAAAAACAGGCTTTTCTGTATCATTAATCGTAATAGTAAAAGAAGTCGAACTATTATTGCATCCATCGGCTGCTGTCCACGTAACAGTTGTAATTCCTTTATTAAAAACTTTATTGGCTAATGTAGTATTACCAGTAGCAGAGGTTGCTCCAGTAAGCAAATAGCTGTAAGCAACGTTACTGCAGTTGTTTAATGCGGTGATGTCAAATTCATTGGCTTGTGCTGTATAGGTAGGCAAACCCGTATTAGTGTTAGTAATAATATTTGACATTTCAGGCAGATAGAGTACTGGTTTAACTTGACCGTTGAATGAAAAGTCATCAATACCCACTAAAGAAGTTCCAGAGGTTCTGTTTGATCCGTACCAGTATAAACGCAATGTAATCGGGGTTTTGATATTGGTCAAAGGGCTTAAGTCATAAGTAAGCAAAGTTGCAGCAGTTCCAGTGAAGGTTTGAGGTGCCGTAATATCACTTGTAAAACCGTCTATGCTGGATCTTATAACAAATGTGCTAGGATCAGAAGCGTTTCCTTTTCTAGCCGTAAATTGAAGATTAGAAAAATCTATTTTATAGCCATTTTTAGGTTGAAGTTTGAACTCAAAATACTGATCAGGATTAAGTGAAGTAGCAGGATCTGAAGCATTTGTTTTGCTGGTCCAGCCATTTAGTAAAACACGACCACTAATTACGCCTGCTGTATTGAGGCCACCGATAGTGCCATAATAAAAATTTGGTGCCGCATTTTCGTCACTGATTATATTAGGATTTGTGGTGTTTCCTGCCGTAATAGGCGCGATAAATTCAACATTATTTCCAGTGAATGTGTTTCCCCAGATTTGTACAGGCGCACTAGTATTATTCAGCTCAAAAATTTTGATGTCATCATGATAAATAATTCGTGTCATAACATTAGGAGGATCAGATGTAATAGACTGTCCGGGACGATACAAGCCCCATTTCAAATATCCAGAAGGATTAGCTTCAGGAACATCCTGATTGAAAGTTTTAAAGTTGCTTACCTGCCACGCTAAAGTATATTCTGTCTGACCCGGTAACCTGTAATAAACCTTATAATAACCCGTATTATCGGTTGTCATTTTTGCATCAATCCTAAAATCAATCCATTGATTGATGTAAGGACGAAAATCATCTATGATAGACGGTTCAATATTGTCGTTAGGTATACGGAAGGTAATGCTATTGCGTTTTGCGCTTAAGTACCATGCAGGATTTTCTCCTCCACTTTGTTTGCCTTGAAAAATAATATCGCCATTTTGGGCCATTCCCGCAGTATAAGATTCCCAATCTTTCAGTTGCAAACTCACTTCAAAACGACGTTCATCTCCAGGATAATATTTTCCATCTGCAAACATTTGAGCTGTAGCTGCCTCGCTTCGCCAATGGTTATCAGAAAAATATCCCGAATCTCCAATGGTTACGCGATGAGCTATAGCATAATTGCCAGTTCGGCCAGGACTTACTAAATATTCCGCATCACTAGCAGTGGCGTGTGTTGTAGTCAAGTTTGAAATTCCAGAGTTTACTGTACCACTTTCATAGTCAACAGTAACAAGGGTATCGGTAATCGTTGCAGGAGGTGTGGGTGGTGTTGCAATTAAAGAGTTAGAATACACGATATCATCAACATATAGTATAGGCGCCGATGATCCTGCTCCCACATTCAGCAAATTCATACTGTTAATATTAGAGCCTTGCGGAAGAAAACCAGTTCCAGGGTCAGCATTGGTAAGTACTTTAGTATTATCGATCCAGATGTCAAAAGTTCCTGCAGCAAGGTTATGAGTAGTTAAGTTAGACGCACTTCCAGTTGTATAGGAAGTTTCAGCATTGCTATTGTTCATAAAAAATTTCAGAACATAAACCTGACTTTTATTTATTGTAACCTGCGAAAGTCCTGCTGTTGTATAGTTTGGACTTGTCGTAGACGAAAGCCAATCAAGGCTTATTGCGGTGGGAGTAGGAGACAGTCTTAAGGCGGCAAATGTTTGCGGTAAACTTATTCCGCTACCGTTGGTAAAATTGCTGCCATTGCCAAAATAGATTAAGAATCTGCCATTAGTTCCTGATGTAATGTTGATCTTGCATTCAAACGCAGCAACGGCTGTAGCTGTAAAAGGACCCAAACCAAATTTTGCGCCCGATACGGTTGTACCACCATTCATTTTAAGTTCGGCTCCCGAACCTCCTGCCAAATTAGAAGAAGTGAGTTCAACAATACCTTCAGTAGTAGACGAAGCTCTTACACTAGCAGTACCTCCACCAGCCGTTGGTGAAGGCAAATAAGTTGAACTATAAGCAGTAGATGTGTATGGCATCGAGGCGGTAATGCCAAAGTTGTATTCCCAATTGGAATTTTGTGCTTTACTTTCTAATAAAGAAAATACACAAAGTAAAACAAGTAAACTTTTTTTCATAATAAAGCGGTTTTGGTTGAGTTAGTAAATCAGCGATTTTTGGCTAGATTGTATTTTCAAGCCAAAGAAAAGCTTGTTGTTTTTATAGAAAATATGTTTTAATGTTCGTTCTTAATTCGATAAAGCTGTTTTTGTAAGTTCAATTTTTGATTCAGTGCTGTATAGAAATTCATCAGTGCTATATTTTTAAAACAAAAAATAAGGTTTCTTAATTTGATGAATGTTTGATGTAGCTAAGTTAAATGCGGTGATGAAAATGATATTTCAAATTCGATTATAAATGTTTTGAATTTGTGTAAACGTCTATTCTTATCAAGTGAATTTTTCATTTGACAGAAGTTGTCTTGGTTCATTATAAAATGAGACTGGTGCATCAATCAAAACAGATTAATGCACCAGCTATAGAAATTATTCGTTTGAAGGTTTTCCAATAGTAGCTAGAATTCCGCCATCAACGTAAACTACGTGTCCGTTTACAAAATCACTAGCTTTTGAGCTTAAAAATATTGCTGCGCCTTGTAAATCTTCAGGATCTCCCCAGCGTCCAGCAGGAGTTCTTCCCATAATAAACTCGTTAAACGGATGGCCGTTTACACGAATTGGTGCGGTCTGACTTGTAGCAAAATAACCAGGGCCAATTCCATTAGTTTGAATGTTGAATTTAGCCCATTCTGTCGCCATGTTTTTAGTTAGCATTTTCAAACCTCCTTTTGCCGATGCGTACGCACTTACAGAATCTCTTCCCAGTTCGCTCATCATAGAACACATATTAATGATTTTTCCGCCACCACGATTGATCATTCCTTTAACCACATTCTTAGAAACAATAAAAGGACCCGTTAAATCTACTTTTATAACCGCTTCAAAATCGGCAACTTCCATTTCGATAATTGGAGTTCTTTTGATAATTCCAGCGTTATTGATTAGAATATCGATTGGACCAACTTCAGCTTCAATTTTGTTGATTGCTGCTATTACGGCGTTTTCGTCAGTCACATCAAATAAATAGCCATATGCCTCAATTCCTTCTGCTTTATATTCTGCAATTGCACTGTCTACAGCTTCTTGCGAAGAATGATCGTTTACCACAATTTTTGCGCCTGCATGTCCAAGACCTTTCGCCATTGCCATTCCTAATCCGTGAACTCCTCCTGTAATTAGCGCTGTTTTCCCTGTTAAATCAAATAAGTTAATTGACATTTTTTTGTTTTTTGGTTAATAGTATTCTTAATTATTTTTTTGTTTTTGATGCTTCTTTCACATTTACAATCAAAGGATTTTGAAGTTCCTGATTGAAATGATCCAAATAATCCTGCCATTGTTTAGAATTGGTTATTTGCCCTGCTTTATCCCAAGCAGCTCCAGAATAATAAACAATAGGTTCGTTATTTCTTACTGAAGTTAGGGTAAGCAATTGTTCTTTATCTATCCACATTTTTTGGGCAGGAGTGCTCAATATTGCACCGACAGCTGTAGTTCCTTCTTTTTCAAAAGTGGGTTCCCAATAACTCATAATTCCCTGTTGTTCGTTTAAGCCAATTATGCCTTGCTTATCACGTCTTATAATCCCAACCACAACAGGTAAAGGGTTTTTATCGTCAAAAGTGTATACGTTTTCAATGCGATTTAATTGCGATCCGGCATCAATAGATATGGTTTTTGTAGCCTTCACTTTAATTCCGCCAGCATTCCAGCTGTCATAAATCAATTGAAAAGTCGTGCGAAGCGGACCATTATCCAATATTTTCCATTGGTGATAATTTCCAGAATAACGAATAGTATCTTTTACAAAAGGAGCCATGTTTCCTGCACCCAAAGTATAGCCAACATGATAGTAATCAAGTCCGTCCCCGTGATCGATATGATAATCATTGCGTTTATAACGGTCATTTAAAACCAATTTAGAAGTATTTTTTACCCATACGTCAAAACCATAAGCGTCGCCTTCTGTTTTTTCTAAAGCTTTGCCATATGCGCGAAAAGCGATTTTATCATTTTCCCAAGCAAAATCGTCCAATCTTTCAGGGACAAATCGAGCAAAAGTTTTAGAAGCGAATTTTTCTGGTTTTCCCTTTTGAATGAAAAGCTGCAACGAACTCTTTGCTTTAAGATTTATTTGAACCAATACATTCTGAATGGCAGATTGTCCTTTGTGCTCTAATTGAAATGGAATTTGCTTTTTTGTTTTAGGATCAATGATTAAAAAATCGGCAGTATCAATCTGCGGATAGAAGAGAAGAATGTCTTTCCATTTTATGGCTGTCACCGTTTCTTTTCTGTCTAGAGCAGAATGGTTTGTAATGGTAATGCTAGCCTTGTTTTGAGCAATTAATGCAGAAGGTAAAGCACAAAACAGTAAGATAAAGTGTGAAAATTTCATGAGATTTGTTTTGAATATTTTTTGAATGAATAGGTTCAGTTAAGGCATAGATTGGGCTGTCCGACTTGTGATTTTTTTGTCAGATACTTTTTTATGAATTTTTAAAAGTTGATTTTAAACCTTGTTGAGGTTTTTAAAAGCTATGATGAACTAAGGAAATTTTGCATTTATAGAGTTAGTTATGTTGTTGTAAGTTATTCTTTTGTGTTTTCTAATCGGGCTAAATATTCGCTTGGCATACAGCCATAATGCTGTTTAAATGCTGTCGAGAAATAAGAGGGCGAATTAAAACCGCACATGTAGGTTATTTGAGCAATTGTATATCGTTTGCTTTGCATTAATTCTACAGCTTTCTTAAAACGGATTCGTTTAATAAAATCCATTGCTGATTCGCCCGTAATTGCTTTTAATTTGATATAAAGATTCGAGCGGCTCATTCCGATTTCACGGCTGAAATGATCTACCGTAAATTCAGAATCTGCCAAATGATCTTCGACAATTCTAATAGCTTCTTTTAAAAATTCTTCATCTAAAGTATTGAATGCAATGTTCTCTGGAACCATTTCTTTTCCAACAGAATAGTATTCTTTTAATCGTTTACGAGAACGCAATAAATTGGTGATTTTTGCAGCCAATAATGGCGTCGAAAATGGTTTTGTAATATAATCATCGGCACCCATCTCAAGACCTTTTATCTGCTGGCTGGTTTCATTTCGCGCCGTTAAAAGCATCAGCGGAATATGCGATGTATTAATGTTCTGTTTTACACGTTTGCAAAAATGCAAACCATCCAGTTCGGGCATCATTACATCGCTAATAATTAAATCAAAAGGATTAATTTCTAATAAATCTAATGCCATCTGACCATTGTACGCAACCGTTACATCGTAGGTTTTACTAAAATAATCCTGCAGATAATCTAGAATTTCCTTGTTATCATCTACAATCAGTAATTTCACTGGCTGATTGCTGTCTATTGCTTCATTTTCTTCTTCTATTGTATTTTCATTATCCAATTCATTATCAGTAACAATAGACAAATCGTATAATGATTCTTCTATTTGCTGATCGTTTTTGTAAACCTGATCCAAAATCGGAATGGCAACTGTAAAGGTGCTTCCTTGTTCTTCGGCACTTTCAGCGATAATTTCGCCATGATGCAATTCGACCAAACGTTTTGTAAAAGCCAAACCAACACCAGAGCCCAAATTCATTTCGCGGTTGTTTACTTGATAAAAACGATCAAAGACTTTAGATAAATTCTCCGCACTAATTCCGACTCCCGTGTCAGCGACTTTTATTTGTACCGTATCGTTTTTCTTCAATAATTCCACATGAATACTTTGTCTTTCTTTGGTGTATTTAAAAGCATTAGACAAGAGATTGAACAAAATTTTCTCCATCGCATCTTTATCAAAAAGAAATATAAGCTGCGGTTCGGCGGAGTGGAAAGTATAATGAATGGTGTTTTTTTCTGAAAGCGGTTTAAATGATTCAAAAATTTCTTGTGTAAAACGAACAATATCACTTTTGCCCACTTTTAGCGGACGCGTTCCCATTTCTGTTTTTCTAAACTCAAACAGCTGATCGACCAAATTGTAAAGACGTTTGGCATTAATGAACATTAATTCATGTTTCTTTTTGGTGATTTTATCTGCAAAAGGCATTTTTAATAATTCTTCTAAAGGTGCTAAAATCAAGGTTAAAGGCGTTCTTAATTCATGTGATACATTAGTAAAGAAGTCCATTTTGATTTGGTTGATATAACTCACTCTTTCCTTCTCAATTCTTTCCAATTTTAGCTGCTGTTCGGCTTGAATTCTTTCTTTAATGATTTTAAAACCGATATAAACTGCTGTACCAATAATAACCAACAATAACAATGAAAACCATATCGTTTTGTACCAAGGCGGAAGTATTACAATTTGCAAACTTCTAACAGCACTCATTTCACCATTTGGACCAACAGCTTTTATCTGAAAATTATATTTTCCTGCAGATAAATTGCTGTAGCTTACCTTCAATTCATCTGTTCTTTGCCAGTCTTTATCAACGCCTTCCAGTTTGTAGAAATAGTATGTTCTATTGGAAGAAATATAATTGAACGTATTAAAAAAGATGCTGAATTGCTTGTATTCTGGTCCGATTTCCAATTCTTTAACTTGATCAATATGCTGTTCCAAAATATCAGTTTCATCGCCTACAGCAACGGTTTTATTGAGAACTTCTAGAGCTGTAAAACTCAACTTTAAAGGAAGTGGACTTTGTTTTACCATAGACGGGTAGAAGTACGAAATTCCTTTTATACCGCCAAAAAGCAACATTCCGTCTTTAGCCTTGCAGAAGGCATAATCGTTAAATTGCTTGTTCTGTAAACCATCACTTTCGTCAAAAGTCTGCACAGAGCCTTTGTCTGGATTAAACTTAATTAATCCCGTGTTGGTAGAAATCCATAAGTTGTCTTCGTCTGGAATTATGCCGTAAATCGTTTCTTTGAAGAAATCTTTTCTAGCTTTAAAACTAATAAACGATTCCTGCGTTTCATCGTATAATCGCAAGCCTTCTCGCGTTCCAATCCAGATTCTGTGTTTTTGATCTTCGGTAATGCAGTTTACAATATCATCGCTTAATTTTCCGTGGCCAATAGTGCCAAATAATTGTGTTTCTGGATAAAAAAGCGTTACGCCGTTGGTAGTGCCAATCCAGATTCGTTTTCTGCTGTCTTCAAACAGAAAAGTAATATCGTCAGAAGCGGGTCTTTTTCCAGCTTTATCCAAATGAATATGGGTAAATGTTTTGGTTTCGGGATGAAAATGATCCAATCCAGATCGTGTTCCAACCCAAATTCTGTCTTTAGAATCTTTCAGTAAACTATAGACCAAATCTCCTGATATACTGTTCGGATTGTTTTCGTCGTGGCGAAAGCGCTGCACCAAACCCGTATTCGGATTCAAAATATTCAATCCGCCGTTATGCGTTCCCACCAAAACATTTCCGTTATTGTCAAATTCAATGGCTTTAATATTGTTCGAACTTAAACTGTTCGGATTGTTTTCGCTATTGGAATAATAACTGATGGTATTGGCATTTTTGTTCCAGTAATTCAATCCTTTATCGTTGCTTCCAATCCAGAAATTGCCTTTAGTATCTTGTTTGATAACGCCAATAACTTCATCGTTTAAAGATGGTTTTCCTGAGTTTTGGCTTAAAAGATTAAACTTAATATCGTTTTTATGATAATAGTTCAAACCTCCGTAATAGGTTCCCAACCAGATTCCGTTTTGTTTGTCTCTAAAAATACATCGAACCGAATTCTGACTGATGGTATAAGGCTGTGAAATTTGGTGTGAATAATTGTTGAATGAGTTGTTTTTAAGATTATAAATACTCAAACCTTTAAACGTTCCAAACCATAAATTTCCTTCGGTATCTTTATTAATGCATCTAATGTTATTATCGGCAATGCTGTTGTTTCCGGCATGATGAAGGAGAGAAGTAAGGACTTTGTTCTGTGCATTGTATTCAATTACACCTTCGCCTTCTGTAGCGATCCATAATTTTTTTCCTTCGATAAAAACATCATTAATATAAGGTTTTTTTGAAGTCAGATTTATTTTTGAAAGTTGATGAGATTGTGAATTCAACTGAAAAAGGCCAACATCTGTACCCAATAAAATCTGTTTTTGCCAAATGCCGATGTATGCGATTTTTTTGATTTCATGCGAAGAAGCATTAAACTTTACCGGAACAAAATTCTTTTCATTTGGAGAAAGCACAAAAACATCTCCTGCAATAGAAGAAGCCCAGATTCTATGCTGATTGTCTTCGGTAATGGCAGAAATGTACCATTCGCCAATATTTCGCGGAAGCGGATAATTGATAAAACTATCCGTATTGTAATTGTAAACACTAATGCCTTGATTGCCGCCAACCCATAATTGTCCTTTATGATCGGTAAACAAACTTCGAATGTAATACGATTGCAGGCTGTTTTTAACGTCTTTTATTGGGCGATATACTTTAAAACCTTTACTATCATAACGATTTAATCCGTCTTGTGTTCCAATCCAGACAAAACCCAAGGTATCCTGCTGAATGGCAAAAACAGAACTTTGCGACAAGCCTTTATCGACCGAAATGGTTCGGAAATAGCGGTCTTGCACTTGGGCATAACTTTTCGCACTGAAAAGAGTTATGTAGAAAAACGTAAAAAGGATAATCGTTTTCTTCATAAAGGTTTGAATTATAATTTGTTGTTTGTTTTTACTGAATGTTTAAATTTAAACAAAAAGCAAACACTTTTTATTCTTAATTTTTGTCATATTTAGCGACATCTGGCAATTCGTCTATCGCTTCTTGTCGAATTACTTTAGCATGATCAATTTCAAGCAATAAAGAACTTCCATCGATGTTTGGCATGTATTTTTTTCCTTCAAATTGAATTGGCAGATTTCCATAACTAAACATCGATTTTACTGCGTTTCCTGAAATTTGTAATGCTGCCGGTTTTTCTCCGTTTAATTGTGCTTTTATATTCCAATCTCCCACTTGTAAAGCTGTAATTCCATCTTTGTTAGATAGTGTTTTATTGACTTCTGTTTTCCCATCTTTAATTTGGATGATGGTTAAGAATCTAAATTTTTGTTTTGGCTGAGAGGTAACTCCTGCATGCCATTGATCTTTAAAATCTTTAATTTCTCCTTCGTCATTGGTCACTTTATTCCAGTTTACAGCAGCTTCAAAAAATTGATTGTGTACAGCCATTTTTAATGGACTTTCAGCATAAACATTGGCTGTAACATTTCCTAAATCTGTTGTGACTGCAAATTGCTGCTGATTTGAGTTTTCTGAATTTTGACCTTCAATTGTGTAATAAGGGCAATGAAACTGAGTTGTCCATTTTATTGGAGTTTTCGCTTCTAATTCATCATACAAAACAATATATCCGCCTTCTAATTGCAGCATATGTCTTCTGTACAAGGTTACGCCAGATTCTCCGTAACCGTTTTCTTTGCTCGGAACTACTTTGATCTGTTGAAATCTATTCAACCAAAATTCACTTTTAATTTCGCCATACGCATTGCTGGCATCTCCTAAAGCATATTGAATGCGTTTTCCAGCAATCGCTCTCGGAATCCATCCGTAACCTTCTTCACCAATTTTCTGATTTAAACTGTCAGCTAAAATGGTGTTGTACGCTTTTGTAGATCGATAATCGAGAAGATTGTGTTTGTCACTGAAATTGCTGTAATAACCCGTTCCTCCAAAAATTACTTTTCCTTTATAATTGATGGTAAAGGCATTTTGCGAAGCGTGCCCATGTCCAGAAGAACCAAACGGACTGCTGAACAAATAACTGCTTAGCGTTTTATCGGCGTTTGCTAAATCTTCGTGCATTGCGACAATACCTACATCTCCAAATTTGCGTGTTTTTGGTAAAACAGAAGGTGAGGAAGCAGGCAGATTTCGGTTAGGTTTATAATTTAAAAGTCTGAAAAGAAGATAATCGTCTGTACCGTGATAATATGAAGGATAATCTCTTTTTATTCCGTCAACATACCAATTTAAATACGGATTGTCCATTTTATAAGTAAGCGCATCTGCAAACCAAGCTTCGCCTTTTACTATATACGGAATATTCTCCCACATATCACCAATAGCAGTGCTTGCCGATTTATTAGGATGTGTATAAAGCATATAATAAGGCAGATTCTGCATCCAAGGCAGTTTGAAATAATCGACTCCGCTAAAATCACCAAACATTTGAGACAGATAAATAATCGATTTAAAGTTGACTCTAAAATAGCCGTTTCCTTCATGCCAGCCGCCATCTGTTGTGCCTAATACAGGAAAACGTGCCGACCAGACTTCATACAAATACGTAAGCCATTCTTTTGCTTCAGGAACATCATTTATAACCGCAACAGTTGCAATAGTAAGATTTCGCATGGTAATCTGCCAAACGTGATTGTCGCTTACGTGCAATTCAAAGCGATTAGGCAAATGATCGTAAACTCTTTTGGCTCTCAGTTTAATGATGTTTTTAAAAAGTTCTTTTTCCTGTGGAGATAAAAACTCATAACCTGCATCATAAAACCATCCTAAAGCTTCGAGTACAGCACCTCCTGTAAAGTCATCGCCTGTTGCTAGTCCGTCAGGATTCATGTTGGCAATGTTTATCGCTCTGCGTTTCGCATCCAAAATAAAACGCTCGTCTTTAGTAAGCTGATAGGCAATGCATAAATTGCGAACAGGAGTTCCAACAGCATCTCCAAAACCATGATACATTCGCTCAATAATGATCTTTTTCTCTAAAGGATTTTTGCCCGTTGTATCAATAACACGTTGTGGTTTCTCAGTTGGAAGCGGCGCCAGCATCAATTTTTCCGCGAAAGCGATAAACTTTTTCGCCTCGGGATTATTCAAGTTGTTGCGATAAAAATCGTCGCCAATAGTACGAATATCCCACAAAACTGGATGTGCTCCTTCATTTCGTTTTAAAACTTCGGTTACTGGCGGAGAAACTTTTTCGTTTGCATATTTTGCATCAATTACAAAATCGTAAGTGGGTGACCATGTCCATTGATTACTGCTTTTTAGGGCATAAGCATATTTCCAATACCATTTTCCAGCATTTAATGCTTGATGCAGAGGATAAACTGCCCAACGCTGTTCGGCGCTAGCAATTACATTTTTGGTAAAGTTTTTATCGCTGGCAAGCATCACTTTATAGCGTACGTTGCCAATATTTGGATCTTCTTTAACATCACTGCCGCTTTCCATTGGTTTCACCATTTCTTTGCCATTAGTTCCAGGCCAGAGAAGAGCGGGAGCGTTTGTTGGAACCGTTACACCATTTACAGGATACGGCCATTCGCGTACTCTGGAGTGCAGTTTTTCGGCGGTTAACTTT
The DNA here is from genome assembly GCF_013388355.1 of Flavobacterium sp. LPB0248. Taxonomy (GTDB): domain Bacteria; phylum Bacteroidota; class Bacteroidia; order Flavobacteriales; family Flavobacteriaceae; genus Flavobacterium. The sequence continues at coordinate 239,079 of NZ_CP058246.1, read as the reverse complement.
ATGACAGCCTGCTGTTTCTGACTGAAAACAGAGAAGGCTGCCAAAAGTAACACTATTGTATATGTTTTTTTATTGATCATTTGTTTGGTGTTGAATGATTTATAATCCAGATTGAAACGAATCGCCGTTCTTTTTGCACCATTCTTTTAAATAACGGCGCATGTTAAGCAGTTCTTTTTTATACGTTTTGTTTACGGCTAGATTTGTTATTTCGCCTGGATCTGTAATTAGGTTGAATAGTTGTTCTTTTAAATCACCTTTGTTGTAAACGATATACTTAAAATCTTTAGAAATTACCGCACGTCCGCTAATTCCTAAAAGTTCTTCGTTATCGGCAAAATCGGTTTCTATAACCAAAGTATCGCGAAGTTTTAGAGCTGGATTTGCTATTTTTTTACTTAAATCAACTCCTTTTAAATCAGAAGGTTTTGAAACTCCTGTAAAACCGCAGATGGTTGGAATAATGTCTGTTCCGTTGCAAACCAACATTTCGTCTGTACTTGGTTTCCATTCTCCAATTTTGGAAATAATAAACGGAATTTTAGCTGATTCTTCATATAAAATCTGTTTCTGATTCCAGCTGTGCCCAGCATAGCCATCGCCATGATCGGCTGTAAAGACAATGATTGTATTTTTTTCGATTCCATATTTTTTTAGCGAAGCCAAAACCATTTCAATATAACTATCTACTTTTTCAATTAGTCTATTGTACGCCCAACGATATTGACGCCATTGATCGGCTGTCCAGTTTACCGATGGATAAGTTCTAAAGCTTACTTTTTGCTGTTCGCGTACTATTTTGGGTTCATATTCTGGAATTTTCCAATTGGCAGGAAGTGGCGGACATTGATCTGGAGATGGAGCATTTTCTAAAACATCCATTTTAAGATCTTCTCCGCGTGCCCATTCGCAAATGTCATGCGGATTTAAAAAAGAGGCTACAAGTAAAAAAGGCGTATTTTTATTTTCTTTAATAAATCGTGCACAGAAAGAAGGCGTCGCTGCATCGTTATAATCCTGAAAATTGGTGTTTTCTATATATTCAAAACCATGCTGACTTTTTTTGGAAGTAGGAACGGGAAGATGCCATTTTCCAACATAACCTGTTTTATATCCTCCGTTTTGGAAAATTTTTCCCATCATCAATAAATCATCTGGCCATTGTCCGTCTTTTTCTGGGGCATTTCCAATAAAACCAGTTTCATAAGGCATTTTACCGCTCATAATGGCAGAACGTGATGGCGAACACAAGGGCTGTGCACAATAGGCTTTGGTAAAACGAACTCCATTTTGAGCCAGTTTATCCATCGCAGGCGTATGCAGGTTTGAGTTTCCTGCGTTGCTCATCGCATCAGCGGTTTGCTGATCGGTCATAATGATTAAAATGTTCGGACGATCAGCATTTTGTGCATGATTTAGTAATGGAATATTTAAAATTCCTAAGAGGCACAGAACGAATATGTTTTTTTGAAATTTCATCTCTATTTTACTAGTGGATTCTTTTTATTTTAATGTTTTAAATCTAAAAACGAAAATACCAATCCTTGTTTATTTATAGTTTTGAATTTGTTCAAAATGCTATTAGATTTAGCTAAAAACAACGCTTTTTCGTCTAAAATCAGCTTTCTTTAATAACAGTTAATGCAGAACCGAAGCTCTGCATTAACATTAAACATGAATGGTTTCTAAAATAGTAAGCACTTAGTATTTGGGATTTTGACGTGTGATACTTTTATTGACATCGGTTTCATTTTGTGGAAAGGGATATAATTCGTGTTTTCCAGTAACAAAATTGGTAATAGAAGGATAAAAGTAGGTTGAACGTATTTGTTTTACGGCTGCACTTGTTTCTGCTAGTTTATCTGCTAGAATTCCCCATCTGATCAAATCGGCTCTACGCATTCCTTCAAAAGAAAGTTCCCAAGCTCTTTCTTGCTGTAAGGCTTTAAAAAAAGCATCTTTGTCAAGTCCGGTTGGCAGGTTTATTTCGGCGGTTGTTGGTTTAGGCAATAATCTCGCTGTTGCTGTTGCTCCAGAACCTTTTCCGTCTGTACTGGTTATGGTTACTGTAGGAACAGAAGTATAACCATCTCCAGAACGAAGCATTCCGATAGTATTTACACCTCCGCTGGCAAGGTTAATTACCGCTGCTGAAGCATCTGTACCTCCACCGCCTGTAATTTGAATAACCACATTTGCTGCATTGGTATATCCGGTTCCTTTTGTTTTTAAGTCAATTGCAATTCGGCTTCCTTGAATATCAGCGCCAAAAGCTCTTTTTCGAACTTGGTTTATAGCTTCGTAAGCAAGTGCATTTGGACCTTCGTTTAATTCATTTTCTACTTCTGCACGCATTAAAAGTAAGTCAGAATAACGCATAATTACCCAATTAATGTGCGTGTAGACTCTTTCTGCTGTTGCATTAGTCATAAATTCTCTGTTCCATTTTGAAACGGTCCATCTTTCGTCCTGATTGGTAGTCAAAAGCGGAATTTTATTGCCCAAATTATTAATCTGATAAGTGGCAATTGAGAAATCTCTTCTTTGGTCTGCAGCATTATAACTGTTGTAAAAAGGTTTCGGAACTAAACATCGAGCAATATTTGAAGGATAAACGCCGCTTGCAGTCGTGGGACCATTAAAATTACCAACCCATGAAGCGTTTCCAATATTTCCTGATGCGTTATAGAAGGCAACTTGAAAAATATTCTCGGTTGGTTCTAAAACATGCTGGCATTGGTTTTTAAATACTTTGGAATAAGACGGATTTAATTTATACGGATTTTGCGCCATTACATCATTGATTTCCTTTTGGGCAATTTTATAATAGTCTTTATAGTTTGTTGGTCGTTTTATAACGCCGTCTGCGCCTAAAGAATATCCTCCCGCAAATAAAGCTACTCTGGCAAGCATAGATTTTGCACCCCATTTATTGATGCGTTCGTCTGTTGGCATCTGGTCTGGCAGAAGTAAAGCAGCTTCCTGCATGTCTTTTATAACCTGAGTGTATATTTCCTGACGATCTACTAAAGCTCCGCTAAGTTTATCTCCTGACTGTGAACTTTTTGTTTTAAATGGCACATCTCCCCATAAACGCACCAGTTCTGAATAGTAAAATCCGCGAAGGAATTTAGCTTCGCCAAGAAAACGGTTTAATTGCTGTTTTTGAGTTTCTGTTCCGTTAGTATACAATTCCATTTGTGGAATCCTTTCGATCACCACATTTGCTCTGTCAATTCCTTCGTACAATTTACTCCAAGCCAGATAAAAAGTATTAGTTTGCGAAATGCCTTGATAATGTGCAATTGTTCGCCAGTCATCGGCACCAATTCCCGACATTTGTTCAATATCGGTATCAGCATCAAAAATTAGCGAAATGTTCCATCCATAACTATCCATAGAAGACATCGCTTCGTAAACTCCGAGCGTTGCCATATTGGCTTCGTTTACATCAGAAAAAAAGTTGGCTGTGGTAAAGTAAGAGTAAGGAGTAACGTCTAAATCTTTGTCACAGGAATTAAGAGGCAATAGGAGACAGGCTACACCTGCTATAACCATTGCTTTGCGTGAAAATATATTGTGTTTCATCTTTTTAAACTTTAAATTATAATGAAATATTTAATCCTGTAACAAAGGATTTACTTCTAGGATAAGCACTAAAATCGACTCCCCTGGTAATGGCATTGTTAAGAACATTTACCTCAGGATCATAACCAGAATATTTAGTAAATACATATAAGTTATAAGCCGTAAAATAGATTCTTAGGTTTGAGATTTTAGATTTCTTAAGCCAGTCTTTTGGCAATGTATAACCTAAGCTGATATTGTTAATTCTTAAGAAAGAACCATCTTCGATAATATCGCTGTACAAACGTCCAGTAGTATTACCATTAAAAGCTGGATACTTTTTGCCCACATTTAAAGCTGTTAATTCATCTGGATCGGTAACGCGTTGTCCAGCGTTATTAATTGTAGTCCATCGATCAGCGTAGATGGCAAAAGTATTTAAGTTGTCTAGGTTAAGCCTTGAATTGTTTAATACATTGGCATTGTAAATATCATTACCCACCGTAAAATCAAGGAAAATACTCAAATCAATTCCTTTGTAGCTGAAAGTATTGTTTAGACCACCAGTATATTTTGGATTTGCATTTCCGATAATCGTTCTGTCCAAATCGTTTATTACGCCATCAGGTTTTCCGTCAGGGCCACTTATGTCTTTAAATTTGATAAATCCTGGCTGTACCACAATATTATCGCTCGGAACACCCGATTTTAAAGTATACACTTTTGTGGTTGCATTGTAATCAAAATCGCTAACCTGATACAAACCATCATTTACATAACCGTACATGGTTCCAACTGGCTGTCCGACTTTCAGAATATAATCGTTTTTGTCTGTGTAACTGTTTGTAATTAATGAAGTTTCGCCTTCGCTTAATGCCAATACTTTTGTTTTATTGAAAGCAATATTAAAAGTAGTATTCCAGATAAAATTATCGTTTTTAACATTTATCGTATTCAGCGTAAACTCTAAACCGCGATTAGAAGTTGCTCCAATATTTTGAAACTGCTTTTTAAAGCCAGAACTAGCTGGTACACGAGTGTTATAAAGCAAATCTTTCGACTTATTCTCATACAATTCAGTCGTTAACGAGATTCTTTGTTTAAAAAATCCTAAATCAAGACCAATATTAGTCGATTTGGTCGCTTCCCATTTTAAGAACGGATTAGGAAGGTTGTTTTGAAAAGCGGTAATATTAGTCTGGTTGTTTAACGGATAAGAACCAGAATTAAAAATTCCTAAAGCAGCATAATTAGCAATTCTGTTATTTCCTGCTTCACCATAGCTTAAACGAAGTTTTAAGTCTGAAAACACAGGAAGTTTTTGCATAAAAGGTTCTTCAATAACTCTCCAAGCAACTGATGCGGAAGGGAAGTAGCCCCATTGGTTTTCGGTTCCAAATTTTGAAGATCCATCTGCTCTTAAACTAGCTGCGAATAAGTATTTGTTTTTGAATGAATAATTGGCTTTTCCGAAGAAAGAAAGCAATTTATCATCTTCTGCAAAAGTTGTCGGGATTCCGGCAATAGTTCCAAGCTGTAATTTATCCCAGCTTAAATTTACATTAGGAAAAGCAGAAGCGGTTGCTGTAACACCTTCTGTATAATTGTAGATGTATTCTTGTCCAAGAGTAGCGTCAAATTTATGGTTTTTGTTGAAAGTATTGCTATACGTTAAAACGTTGTTGTAGTTTAAACGAGTTCCAATATTATGCGTTACGCCTCCATTTGCACCACCAGCTCTAATAGCCTGAATACCTCTCGAGTCGTTAAAAAATTTGCTTTTATTGCTGTTGTCTGTATAACTTGCCAATCCGCGGTAGATCAAGTTTGGCGTAATATTATATTGCAGCTGCAAGCTCATGTTAATCGATCTGTTGATGGCTTCTCTTTTCTGGCTGTCAATTGTAATAAGCGGACTTTGGAATGTTGGTGAATCTTGATTGTCCAACGGATCAACTACTAAAGTTTTTAGATCTTCATCAGATCCATTTTTTCCGATAGTCGGTCTGTATTGCAATAAATTCTGCAGCATGCTCAATCTCGCATTTCCGCCATCAGCAGTAGAAAGTCCTGTAATTTTTTGATTCGAATAGTTTACAATTGCATTTACAGAGAATTTTTTGCTGATGTTATTGATTACGTTCAATTTTACGATGTTTTTTACAGAACCCGTTCCAAGCATAATTCCTTCATCATCATTTACTGAGTAAAAAGCATTGTATTTAGTATCATTTTCACCTCCGCTAATGCTAATTTTATGATACTGATTTACAACAGCGTTTCCAAAAACTTCATCTTGCCAGTTAATTCCTTTTCTGTTTTTGTATAAACCTTCTAGTTCATCATAAGTTCCATAAGCGCCTACAAACTTCTGCATTCTAGCATCATCTGTAGCAGCTTCATACATTAATTTGGTATAGTCATACGGATTCATTACCTCAAGCTTTTTAGCAATGGTTTTTATTCCGCCATAAGTATCGTAGCTTATAGTCAGTTTTCCGCCTTTAGCTTTTTTAGTCGTTACCAAAACAACGCCATTTGCACCTTGCGCACCATAAATAGAAGTCGACGCGGCATCTTTTAAAACATCAATAGATTCGATATCCATTGGATCTAAAAAGCCTAATCCGCCCGTTTGTGCTACTCCGTCAACAACATACAAAGGTTCGTTGCTCTGTGTAATAGATGTTCCACCTCTAATTTTTAATGAAGGTTCAGATCCTGGAGTTCCGTCAGACATAGTTACCTGCATACCTGCAATTCGACCTTGCAATGCCTGTGCTACGTTCTGTACAGGAACCTTGGCCAGTTCCTGACCTTTTACAGAAGAAATAGCGCCAGTAAGATCTTTTCTGGTTTTTGTTCCATATCCCACAACCACAACCTCGTCAAGATTGTTGGTATCATCAAGAAGTTTAGTATTGATTTCTGTTCTGTTTTTAACTTGCTCTTCTTTTGTTTTGGTACCAATAAAAGAAAACACAAGCGTGGCATTTGGTTTTACCTTAATTTGATAATCCCCATCCATTGAAGTTAGGGTAGCATTCTTAGTTCCTTTTTCTGTAACAGTTGCTCCTGGCATTGGCAGATTTTGGGCATCGGTTACTATACCTTTTACGGTTATTTTGTCCTGCCCGTACATCATCTTACATGTGGTTAGCAGTAAGAATAAAAATATAATCCTTTTCATAATTTTTCTTTATAAGAGGAATAAGTACTGAGTAAAATTCCTGTTGATGTTATTTCAGTTGGTTTTAGGTTTTGTTAAAAAATCACCACAATATTTTTTGGAGAGCTGTTGTGGAGAAAATCATAACAATTAAATAACTTGAAAAAAGGGCAACGGAATTTTAGGTTTAGGAAAGAGATTTAAATTTTGTAAAGGCCTGGTCATTTTTTTTGGATTAGTCATGTTTTTTTGATTTTTAATTGAAACAAATATAGAAATCGGGTTTTCATGACAGTTTTGAATGCGTCCAAAATACTATTGAATTTGATTAATACAATGTTTAAAGTCCTTTAAAATCAGGGTTTAATTTGAGTTTAGTGGTATTTTGCTAAATTAATTTTTGGTGCAAAGCTAGCAATTACGAGCAATCTCTAAATCGTTTGCGTAAAATTTATACGTTAAGCGAAAGGAAGTAAAATGTTACGTAAAATTATCTTTACAAATTCAAATTCGAGCCGAAGATTTATTTGAACAAAAGAGTTTCAGATTAACCTTATTAATTGAAAAAATTAAAATAACAAAGAATAGAAAAAATGTTTTTTATAAAGATTTGAGGGGTATAAAAAACAAATTCGGTATTCATAATAATATTTAATATTCCGTAGGAATATCTCGTCGGTAGAAAAAAATAGCGTTGTTGAGCATAGTGTCCTGTAGGGACACCTGTTTTTTTTGGAATAAATAAAATGTCTGATGGCTAATCAAACGTTCCTACGGAACGTACAATCGTGATTTATATTTAATTCTACCGACGAGACATTCCTACGGAATGAATTTTTTGAATAAAAAAGCGCCTAAAATTTACTTTTAGGCGCTTTTAAGAAGTGTAATTGTAATGTTTAGTTTAGTCGAGTTTTAATCTCGCTTTTTTTGCCATCAATTAGAATGTTTAAACTAATGATTCCTTTTTCAAAATCATTGTCTTTGTTGGGCTGAATTTTGATGTCTGGAGCTTTGTCTACAAAAGGATAAACGATGCTGATAAATTGTTCTGTTTTTGCATCATTTTTAGCTTTTTCAAAAACAAACGCAGGTCTAGAAAGTTCTTTAGCATAAGCATAGGAAACTTTCCCAGTTTCTTCGTTTAAAGCAATTTTATCAGCATTTAAAGATTGAATTAAAAGGTTGTTTCCATCTTCATAAGTGGTATAAACTCTGTTGTTTACTTTATCAAAAACAGGTTTGCTATCTTCTTTTAACTGAAAATGAACGCCCAATTTACCAGTTGCTTTTCCGATTGCTTTATCGATTATTAGAAAGTATTTATTATCAATAAACAAAACACTGCGCTGATGATTCAAGTCGGTATAACTTGGATTGTTATACGTTAAAATATCTAGGTTTTTCGTAGTTTGCCACTTGTTTTGTTCTGCTTTAGTAATCACCATGTTCTGATCGTCTAATGTCAAAGTGCTATGGACTTTGGTCTGACGAAACCAATTTCTTTTTTTAGTAACTTCTTCGTCACCGCTATAAATGTAGCAGCCTGTGTCTGGGGTAAAATTTCTTCCTTTTATCCAAAGTTCAAAAGTTCCGTTATCTGGCTGTGCGTGGAATTCTGCTGGAGGTCCTGCTTTTACAATCATTACAGTCGATTGGTCGTTCCACCCGTTTCTAAAAGTATAGAATCCGCCGTTTGGTAAGGCATTTGAAAGATAATCTGGTTGTTTCCCTTCAGCGCCGTCAGTTGCAAAATATTTGATTTGTGCATTTTCTGGAAATACTTTAGACCAAATTTTAAACTGTTTTAATCGGCTTTCTTTTTCAACCAACCAAGAATCACCAAACATCGGATTGTTGTAATTAGGAAACATCATGCTTGCCGAAGCTAGAATCATTTTTTCGATGGTTTTTGAATAAGTATCTGGAAATTCTTTTTCTACGCCAGCCATTTTAGCCGAATTGTAAGCTTTCAGAAAAATATCGATACATGCAACATGATAGATAGGAGAGAGTTCCCATTGTATGCCGTCAGGAAGTACTTGCAGTTTTATTTCGCGGTTTAGGATTTCGATACCGCTTTTGCGCCATGCTTCAGCTTGCTTTAGTTCAGGAAAAAATGCTCCCGCTCCCAAAATACGTTGTGCTTCAAACAATAAATGATTGCCTTCTTTGCTATAATGTTCCGGAATATATGCGGCTTGTTTGTTATAAGAATTTAAAAACTCCATTAAAAAAGCAGGAGTAAAGTTCGGAGAATTTACAAATAGATTGAATGTAGGTGGAAGACTTTGCACACGATCAGACACCTCCAATGGACGCCATGCAAAAGAATCATTTTCTTTAGAACTTCCTAAGTAATTCTTTTTCTCCCAATCGCGAAACTGTGAAATCCATTCTTTGGCATATTTTTCATCTCCAGAACTGCGATATGCCATTCCCATTGGCAGCCACCATGTAACGCGGTGCAATTGCCAACGGACTTCATTGTCTTTTACGGGCCAATATTCCCAGTTAATATCTTTTCCGTAATCATAAAATCCATACCCTTTTTGAGGCTGAAATTTATGTTCTAGAGCATTATCTGCTTTTTCCTGATTTGCTTTACCAATTTCTTTTCCTCGAAATCTATTTTCGTCTCCAGCATTAAAATCAGGATGTTTAACGGTTTTTCTATTGCGATAATACGTTAGCAGTTCTTGCGCTGCAGCATCGTATTTGGCAGCGTTAAAAAAACTGCTTACTTTTTCTAAGCCTTTGTAGTTTAGATTGATAATGTCAAAGCTTTCTTTTTTATTGGTTTTTCTTGCGCATTGCCCAAGAACCAAGATAGGAAGAGAAAGCACAAGATGGCTGTTTTCTTTAAATTCTTCATTTAGGTTTTTAATTAAGTGAGTTCGATAATTTGTGGTTATAATTAAAAAGCTATCTGGATGATATTGTCATATCAAAGATAGCTTTCTATAGTTTTATTTTACTTCTTGGATTTAGATTTCAATTTTTTTAATTGCTGCATATCTCTTCAATGCTTCCAAATAATAATAATCGGCGTAATCCAGTGGTGTATCAATTTCTGAATTGTACAGAAAAGCACCCACGCTGTGTTTTAACAAAAAGAAATGATTCTCTCCAGGTTTTGCTAAATAATCATCAGATGATAAAGATTTAAGTATTTCTTCGGCATAGTCAACGTATTTTTTTCCATCCTTAACCTGAGTACTTAAATCTAAAAGGGCAGAAGCAATAACAGCGGCAGCCGAGGCATCTCGTGGCGCAAGTTCTGCGGTGTCTAAAGCATTATGCACATCAAAATCCCAAACTGGCACTTTGTCTTTTGGCATTGTAGGATGGTTCATAATGAATTTGGCAATGTTTTCTGCCTGCTGTAAAAACTTAGGATTTTTGCTGTTTGCATAACACATCGTATAACCATACAATCCCCAAGCTTGTCCGCGTGCCCACGAAGATTCGTCTGTAACACCTTGATGCGTTCTTTTGCGTAAAACTTTACCTGTATTCGGATCATAATCTACTAAATGATAAGAGCTGTAATCTTTTCTAAAATGATTTTTCATAGTCGTTAAAGCATGTGTATTGGCGGCTTTAGCATATTCAGGTTTATCAAACTGATTGGCGCTCCAATATAAATACTCCAAATTCATCATATTGTCTATGATTACTGGATAATGCAGCCAAGGAAAATCCCAAGAACGGATAGTTCCCACTACAGGACTGAAACGTGCATAAAGGTTCGCCGCGCCATCTGCCAAAACAGGAAGATAGATTTTGTCTCCCGTAATTCTGTAGGCATTTCCATAAGAACAATACAGCATAAAACCTACATCGTGCGTGTTTTTGATATTTCTAATAGAATCTAAAGCAAGAGTAAATTTCTTAGCTTCTTCTGCCATTGTTTTATCGCCCGTAAGTTCATAACCATACCAAAGACTTCCTGGAAAGAAACCTGTTGTCCAATCGGTTATTCCAGCAAGACGAACGGTTCCGTCTGGATTAACAGATCGCGGATTTTTTCCGGGTTTGTAAGTTTGTGCGGCTTTGTTTAACTGAAAATGAATGACTTCGGTCGTTTTTGTAAACCAAAGTGGCGATGGATCTTCTAGAACAGGTTTTGCAGAAGAATTTAATGCGGTAAATGCGAGTGCCAGAAATAGGTTAAAGGTTTTTTTCATAGTGTAATCGGTTTATTGATATTCGGTTTGGCTGAATATCTTTAAAGCGAAATTAAAAGGGACTACGAAAACCGTGTTTCAGTTTTTACTATAAATGTTTTGATTTTGTCTAAAAGTGTATTTGTTAAAAATAAAAAATAAACATTTTTTGTTGGCTTTTGGGCTCTCAAAAAGGATTTTTATGCTTATCTTGTAGAATCCAAAACCAATTCTTATGACTTTAAAGAGACTTTTTTTTATCCTTTTTGTACTTGTTTTATCTTCCTGCAGCAATAAAAAAGAACAGGAACTTATTATGCGTGAAAATGCGCTTTTAGAAAGAGAAAAACAATTTCAAGATAAAGAAGCAGATTATGATAAGCTCTTAAAAATGAGAGACAGTTTATTGTCTATTTCTAAAGTAAAAGACACACTTCCTCAAATAAAAGAATGGCCAGAAAATCTTAAAGTGGCATGGAATAGCAAAATGATCTGTAGAGAATCTAACTGCAGCAATTATGTTATTGGCGATCAGCGCAGCGAGGTTTGGGAGTTTGTGTCAGATTCTACCGGAATGTACACGAATGTTTTAAGCAATAACGAAATTAAACGTGTTTTTGCTGGACAATATTTAGAAAGTAAAATCGTCCTTGATTCGGCAAAAGAAGCTTCTTCAAAAAACAAAATAAAAGTGAGCGTCGTGCTAGATGATATTAAGAAAAATATCATAAAAGGCACACAGACTATAACGGGTCAGGATAATTGTATCGCAAAATTCTCAGTTGAACTTACTCCATCTACTAAAAAGTAATTTATGCTACTGAGTATACATCATATAACCTTTCCTATCGAAGATCCTCTTTTAAAGTATCTTATCGAAATTATCATTATTTTATGTATTCCGCTTTTATTGAACAAAATAAAAGTACCACATTTGCTTGGACTTATTATTGCGGGTGCTCTTATTGGTCCAAATGGATTTGGAGTGCTTTCCAGAGACAGTAGTGTTGTGGTTACAGGAACTACAGGTCTTTTGTATATCATGTTTCTAGCAGGTCTGGAAATTGATATGGCCGATTTTAAAAAGAACAAATGGAAGAGTATTATCTTTTCGATTTTCACTTTTGCCGTCCCATTTGCTTTAGGGCTTGTAGGCGGTTATTATTTGCTTCATTTTTCACTGCTTACCTCAATTTTGTTTGCCAGTCTTTTTTCGTCGCATACTTTAATTGTGTATCCAATGGTAAGTGGTTTGGGAATTGCTAAAAATCTTTCGGTTAATATTACCGTAGGAGGAACGATGATTACCGATGTACTTTCGCTTTTGGTTTTAGCGGCTATTGTTGGAATGTCGCAAGGGGAAGTCGGAACAGCTTTTTGGGTAAAATTATCCGTTTCAATGGTTGTCTTTGCTTTAATTGTACTGCTCATTTTTCCGATAATTGCCAGATGGTTTTTTAAAACTGTAGATGACAAAATCTCGCAATATCTTTTTGTATTGGTCATGATTTATCTGGCAGCACTTTTGGCTGAATTGGCAGGAATCGAATCTATTATTGGTGCCTTTTTTGCTGGATTGGCTTTAAATAAACTGATTCCGCATACGTCATCCTTGATGAACAGGGTTGAGTTTGTCGGAAACGCGATTTTTATTCCTTTCTTCCTAATCAGTGTGGGAATGCTAATTGATTTTAATGCATTTATACAAAGTTGGGAAACTTTATGGGTGGCGTCAATTATGTTGGTGGCATCAATAGGAGGAAAATATGTTGCGGCAATGCTAACGAAAAAAACATTTAAGCTTACTAATGATGAAGGACAGTTAATTTTTGGACTGAGTTCTGCATCTGCGGCAGCGACATTAGCTTCTGTTATGGTTGGTTACAATATAATTATTGGCGAAAATGATGCGGGTGAACCCATAAGACTTTTAAACGAACATGTGCTTAACGGCAGTATTCTTCTTATTTTAGTTTCCTGTACCATATCATCGTTTGTGTCTATGGCGAGTGCACAACGCATTGCACAAGCAGAAAAAGATAATACAGTATCGGGTGATAGTAAAGAAAAAGAAAATATACTGCTTGCTGTGAACCATGAAGCTACGGTAGAAAAAATGGTAAATCTTGGCTTGATGGTAAAAACGGCATCCAATAAACAGCTTTACGCCGTAAATGTGATTAATGAAGATGCTAATGAATCTTCTGAAAAAAATGCCGAACGAATACTAGAAAGTGCGATAAAAGCCGCTTCGGCTGCCGATGTAGAATTACATCCAATTACGCGTCATGACAATGATACAGCTGGCGGAATAAGCAATGTGATAAAAGAAAAAGATATTACCGATCTTATTGTAGGTCTAGAAGGCGGAAAAGGCTTCTCGGCTTCATTTGTATACAATTTGTATAATGGTTATCTGCGAAATAAAAATATCAATTTAATGGTCTATCATGCGGTTCAGCCAGCAGCAACTATTAAAAGATATCTGGTTTTTATTCCAGCAGATGCCGAATTGGATGCGGGATTTTTTCATTCGATGTTGAGAATCTGGAATATTGGCCGTAATTCTGGAGCCAAAATGAGTTTCTACGGAAAAGAAAAAACACTAAATATCTTAAAACGAATTGCCAAAAAAGCCTCTATAGAAGCAACATTTGATGTTTTTGAAAATTGGGAAGATGCTCAGCAAACCGCTCTGAATATTGAAGAAAATGAAGGATTAATTATTATGATGGGAGATAAGGGAATGCACTCGTATTTTTCGCGAATGCGAGATATTCCAGATCTTTTAAATCTGAAATTCAGTAACAACAACTTCATGCTAATCTATCCTTTTTCTAAAACTACCTCAAACAATACCGAAAAAAGATCAGTCAGCAGTCATGATGATTTTGCTGAAATCGGAAAAGCGATTCGAAATATTTTTAAATAATGATTCACACCAGAAAGATAAATGCCTTTTGTTTTCTGGTGTGAAGAATCAAAACGTTTTACAATAGATAATAGATTAGTTTACAAACCTGTTATAATAAATTCACTTCTTCGATTCATTTGATGCTGTTCTTCCGTACAGTTTACACCATCTGAGCAGTTGTTTACTAATTGCGTTTCACCATATCCTTTGGCTGTTAAACGATTCTTAGCAACTCCGTTTTTAACCAACCAATTTACAGTAGATTTTGCTCTCTGATCAGATAATCTTAGATTGTATTGGTGTGAAGCTCTGCTATCGGTATGAGAGCGAATATCGAGTTTCATATTTGGATATTGGTTTAAAACATCTAATATTTTTTCTAAATCAATAGCGGCTTCTGTGCGGATATTGTATTTATCCAAATCAAAATAAATCATTTTTATACCAAAACATTTTCCTAAGTCATCTCCAATTGTAACCTTACAGATCGATTTGTCTAAGGCGATAGGAAGATGAGTTTGTCCAGAAACTTTTCCGATGGTTACCATTTCTTCTTTTGTTTCATATTCGATTTTATGCGCTCGAACCATATACGTTTTTCCGCATTCTACAGCAAAAGTATATTCTCCGTTAGAATTGGAAATCGTCGATTTTACAATTTTTTGGTTCTCATACAAAATCAATTCCGTTCCCGGTAACACTATACCGCTTTGAGAATCGGTTATTACACCGTTTAGTTCCTGAAGGCATTTTAATACACGTGTTTCGAGAAATTTGTAAATATCATCAGAACCCTGTCCGCCATCTTTATTGGAGCTAAAATAACCTCGTCTGGTTATTGGATCAATAGTATAAGCAAAATCATCTTTTGGTGAGTTAATATCATTTCCAAGATTTTGAATATCTGTAATGCTTCCATTAGATTGAATCTGTCCCACAAAAACATCCAAACCGCCAAGTCCAGGATGTCCGTCTGAAGCAAAATAAATTTCGTTTTCGGTGGTTACTTGCGGGAATGTCTCTTTTCCTTCTGTATTAATCGAAGGGCCGATATTTTCAGGAGTTCCAAAACTGTTGTTACCTTTTATACTTACTTTATAAATGTCTGACTGGCCAATGGTACCAGGCATATCTGATGCAAAATATAGTGTTTTCTCGTCGGGACTTAACGCAGGATGAGCCGTACTGTAATTATCGCTTGTGAAAGGAAGAGGAACGATGTTGCTGAATTTTTCATTATCAAAATCGGCTTTGTAAAGTTTTACGAGTGTAATATCATTTTCATCTTTTCCTTTTTTGCCATTTATAAAATTATTTCTAGTAAAATAAGCTGTTTTTCCATCTTTGGTAAATACAATCGTAGATTCGTGAAAACGACTGTTTAGCAGTGATTTAATTTTATTGACTTTTGATGCGGCTCCAGTTGTCGGATCAATTCCAGCACTGTAAATATTGGTAAAATATTCTCCTGTCCATTTGTGTTTTCTTTGGGTAAAATTTCCAGTATCTCTGGCAGATGCAAAGTAGATTTTATTGTTGTAAATAAAACTTCCGTAATCAGAATATTTGGAGTTTATACCAGCATCTTCAATTTTATAGCGACCAGAATTGGCTTTAATCTGATCTAAATAATTGGTGTTTGCTGTGTAAAGTTTTGCTCTGGAATCGTTTTTATATTTAGTGCTGAATTCATTCAGGATGGCATTGGCTTTGTCGGTTTGTCCAGCTGATTTTAAAGATTGTGCGTATCGGTAATAATACTCGGCTTCGGGTGTTGGATTGAGCGCAAATAGCTCGCCGTACCATTTAGCGGCAGCTTCAAATTGTGAATTAAAGTAATAGGAATTGCCCAGTTTTTTAAAAAGATCTTCAGACTTATATCCTTTATCTGCAATTCTTTCATACGTTTTTATAGCATCGATATAGGCGTAGCCATCATATTTTTTATCACCCGATTTTACTTTGGATTCTTGCGAATAGCCGTAAAAAATATTTAGAATTATTAAGCAGAGGATTGTATAATTTTTCATGATATTTTTTTTAGAAGAAACGAGGAGTTGTCATTTTGCCTTTGTTTGAGAAGAATTCGTAACGCAGGAATATCTCATGTGATCCTGAATTATAATTATTCAGATGTGTGGTTTCACGATCGTAGCCATAACCCAAATAGAGTCCGTCGGTGATTTGAAACCCGACCATTGCGCTTAATGAGGCGCTCCATCTATAGGCAACACCAACAACAAATCGGTCAATAAACATAAAATTGGCAGAGATATCGACCTGAAGCGGCGCTCCTTCAACCATTTTAGCCAATACAGCAGGCTTGAATTTGTAATATTGGTATTTATCGAGGTTAAAGACATAGCCACCCATTAAATAGTAATTTATTTTATCCTTATAAATAGCTACATCATTATCATCATATCGATTGGTTTCGATGAAATTTGGAACCGAAAATCCGATATAAGCTTTATCGGAATGCCAGTAAACACCAGCTCCTACATTGGGTGAAAATTTATTGTTTAAATCCTGAAACTGCGGATCTCCCTGATCTGCTGGATTCAGCTTATTGACATCAAGATTAAAGATATTGGCCGTTCCTTTAATACCAAAAGAGAGTTTAAAATCGGGCGAAGTCTGAATGGTATAAGAAACATCTGCCGATATATTATTCTCGTTTGTGGGACCGATTTTATCATTGACTAAAGAAAGTCCAACACCAAGTCGGCTATTGTTAATTGGAGTATTGATAGAAAAGCTGCTTGTTTCTGGCGCTCCATCAAGACCGACCCATTGCGTGCGGTAAAGTCCAAAAATACTCAAAACGCCTCGCGATCCAGCATAAGCCGGATTTATGTTAATGGTATTGTACATGTATTGAGTATACTGTGCATCTTGCTGTGCATTGGATTCGACAGCTGCAAGTATTAAAATCAGGAAAAATAGTTTTACTGTCATATTTTTTGTTGTTAAATTGTTAGATGCATTGAGAACTTCTAAAGTTTAATTATTCATCTACATTTTTCATTTTAAAATATTCTGAATTGGCCAATAACGGCCATTAAGTAGACTTTCCGAAATTAAAGGAATATATAAAACAAGGCGGAGTTATTACTTAGAATCTTAGATAGTAAGATTTTATCTTAATGTCTCTTTGTACAAAATAATGAGGGCAGATAATATTTTTTGTAACAGATTTATAGTAGGATTATAAAGATAGGGAATTTGTAAAGGTATAACTGTTAAAGTAATTAAGGATCATCTTCGTTCTCTTGCTGTTATCTGAATATCTATGAGTGTTTTCTATTCTTATCTTGTAATAAGACTGCGTTGATAGGAAATTTGTAATAAGATGTAAAACCTCAAAAAAATGGTTGCATATTATAATTTGAAACAATTTTGACTATTCTGAAACGATAAATAAGTATTGTGAAATGTTTTTAAGTGACTGGTTTGTAGTGTGTTATTTTGTGAAAAAGTATAGTTGTGATTTACTTTATGTGTTTCCAACTATAAAAACACTACTGCAATTTTCTCTAATTTGGACTTAAGGAGATTAAATGACTATGAAGAAAAAAGTTGTCATAAAGCAATTAATAAAAACAAAATAAGAGGGAGTAAGGAAAAGTAATGAAATTGAATTAATTTGGATTTAAATATAGCTCTTATTGGAAAATAACCATGAAATCAGGTATTGTTTTCTGTAGATAGCGTCAGTAAATTTGCGCCTAATCAAATAGTTTCCAATGAAAGTTAACAGTTTAGGTAGTTTTTTATCAATGAAATTAACATTTTTAAAAAATAGAACAGCAATTTTGGTAAAACCCCTTTTATATGCAATGATGCTGCTTCCATTTATTGCATTCAGTCAAAAAGAGATAATTCCTGGAAGTAAAGATATCAACACCAAATATATCAAACCCGAAAAATCGCTTTATACCGTTTATTATGTAAAAGGAACAGAATGGAAAAACATGGGAGCATTGACCTACGACATTGTTTTAGCCAACAATCAATTGACCTTAAACAATACTTTCACTCCCAAAGATAACGGAAAACCTACCACGCGTATTAGTACAGCCGACGCTCTAACGTTGAAAGCGATTAGTTATTCTGATGAAACGAAGAATGCAAAATTGAACCTTAACTTTGGCGAAACGATTACAGGTAATTTTTATTCAAAGAAAACCAAAAAAGATAAAAAGCTAAAATTGAAGCCTAAAGAAGAATTTTTTGACTTCAATTGGACCGATCATTTAATCGGAACATTACCGCTAGATATAGGCTATAAAGGCCGTTTTCCGCAATTTTATTATAATGACGAGTCAAATGTGCTGGTTGAATATTACACCATCAAAGAGGTTAAAAGTTACGTCTACAATTCTCCGAGAACTGGTAAACACGATACGTGGATTGTTTCAGTTCTGGAAGAAAGCACCAATGCTTATTACAATTATATTATAGACAAAAAAGACCACCGTCTTTGGCAGCGAGAAATGTCTATGGCAAACGGAATGTGGGAAATCACAGTTAACGAAGAGTTAGATTATCAGCCTATTAAAAACAAATTTAATAAAGAAGAAGTTGCTCGACAGATTTCTAATGGTAATGGTGTTATAATTGGTACTGCTTATGCAAGATCTGATTCTGGTAAAAAATTAGGAGGTTTAGTTAACACAGCTAAGAAACAATATGCTCCAAAAGGAACGGAAATTACGCTTTTTCCAAGTTCTGCTTATTATGAAGAGTGGTTAGATGTGAACAAGAAAATTCGAAAACAGAAAAAAATGCCAGAAGTTCCTTTAGATAGTGATTTTGGTTATTCGGTTAAAAAAGCCAAAGTATATGACGATCAGGGACATTTTGAGTTTGCAGATTTAATGCCAGGAACTTATGTGGTTATGGTGAGTTTTGATTTTACAAATTCTTATAATTATTCATACGTATCTGGATATACCAATTATTATAATTATTTTGGCTATCAGGGTTCTACAACCAATTATGGTACAGCTAGTCAATCTTATAATGATAAAGCTAACATTGAGAAGCGTGTGACCATTGATAAGGATGGCGAAAAGAAAGAAGTAAATTTAAAAGAAATATAATAAAAAATGAGAAAGCCGTATCAACAGGAAGTTTGATACGGCTTTACTTTTATTAGTTTTCTTCATTAAACTTAGACATATACATGTACCAGTTCCATTCCCAAGAATTTCCATTATCTTCAGAAAATGCCTGACTCCAAACAGGGTTATTTTTATCTCTTGCATCCCAGCGGAAAACCACAAGAATATCTTTTCCGTTAAAAGTATCTTTAGTAACAAAATGGCCAACATTGTTTTCAAAGGAACCTAAAACTGGCGGATCTAATCGTCCTTCATTAGAATCTGCCCAGTAAATGCTCCACAATCTGCTTTTCGGATTAAACAATCTAACGGTCATTCCTTCAAATGGCTGTCCGTCAAAATTGGCTAGGAAATTATCAATATTGCCAATTCCGTTTAAAACCTTATACATTTCTTGTGTAGATTCAAATTCGGTCCATTCAGTGCAATTAGATAATCTAGAATTGAGTTTTTTATTATGAAGTTTCCATTTTCCTTCAAAAAAATCAAAATCATGTTTAGATGAAGTGGGAGAGGCCATAATTATTAATTCTCCATTTGCATCAAAATTTATTTTCGGAATTTCTAAATTTTCAGTTTGCATCGTTTTTGGTTATTTGATTATTAAAATAAAAATAAATGGGGATCAATTAAATTTTTTAAGACGCACCTCGGTTAAAACCTATTGTTTCTCTGTACGATTGCGGAGAAATATCGGTTTTGCCTTTAAATACTCTGCTGAAATAGTATTCGTCATCGTAACCCAATTCATACGCAATCTCTTTCACTGTTTTGTTTGTAAGGTACAATTCTCTTTTTGCTTCCACAATAATTCGTTGGCCCATTATCTTAAACAACGCGGACTTAGCGAACGCCTTATCGAAACCATGCGAAGATGGCAGACCTTTGTAAAAGCAGGTTCTTTGTAAGTTTTTGTAGTGTTTTAATTTACGAATATTGAAAAAAATAGATATTGTATCTAAAATATAATATATATTTTTATTAATTGATTTACGAACTGACTAATACACCAAAAAACATGGATTCTCAAAACCAAAAAAGCAAAATAAACCGACGCAAATTTTTGCAAAACACTACATTAGCGACTGCTGGAATTTACTTGGGTATTTTAGGTACGCCTAAACTATTCGGAAATGTATTGATGGATACAAATGCTAAAGGTATTCCTGATGTTAAATTGAATAACGGATTGAAAATGCCTATGCTCGGGTTTGGAACTTATGGGCTAAGCGGTGATATATGTCAAAAATCTGTTGTAGAAGCCATATCTGCAGGTTATCGTCTTATCGATACCGCAAAAGTGTATGGGAATGAAGTAGAAGTAGGAAAAGCAATAAAACAAAGCGGAATTGATAGAAAACAGCTTTTTGTGACCTCAAAACTATGGGTTGATGATGCTGGATATGAAAATGCTAAAAAAGGTTTTGAAGAAACGCTTCAAAAACTAGGACTTGATTATCTTGATTTGTATCTAATACATCGCCCGAGAGGTGATGTAAAAGGATCTTGGAAAGCAATGGAAGAACTTTATAAAGCAGGAAAAATAAAAGCTATTGGAATTAGTAATTTCGATACAGTTCAATTAGCTGATCTTTTGTCTTATGCTCAAGTAAAACCAGTTGTTAATCAGATTGAAACCCATGCTTATTTTCAACAGACAAATGATTACTCGGTGTTAAAACAACATAATATCCAAACAGAAGCGTGGGCGCCTTTTGCAGAAGGCCGAAACGGTCTTTTTACAAATGAAGTATTAACTCAAATTACCAAGAAGTACGGTAAAACTACTGCACAGGTAAGTTTAAGATGGCATTACCAGCGCGGTATTGTGGCTATTCCGAGATCTTCTCAAAAAGTACATATTCTAGAAAACCTAAATATATTTGATTTTAAGCTTGATGATGCTGATATGAAAGCGATTGCAAAATTGGATTTAAATAAAACTCAGTTTCCAGAATGGAGTTAAAGCATGCTTAGCATCAAATTATAGCCATGAAAAAAAAGCCTATTTCGTTAGAAATAGGCTTTTTTTAGTATGTTACTTCTACAAACTTCAAGAATGCTAAGTTTCATTTTCTATGCTCATATTTAAACAACCTCATGGTTTAAAAATATTGTAAAATAAATCTTATTTACCTTTTGTTAAGTATTTTGAAGTCAAAGATGTATGTTTTTTGAAAATGAGACTGTAAGAAAAAACACTTGAATTTGATTTATTTGTATTAAAAAACTATTTTTCTTTGAGGTTTATTAGTAAAAAACTATATAAATAGAGTTTATTTTGATTTATTGGCAATTTTAATTGAGTTGTTAAAATAAAGCAAAAAAAGAGCTAAATTTAATCGAATATTTTTATTGTCTAACTTATCTAATTGTTTATGAATGTATTAGGTTTGGTGGTTAGTATTTTGTTTATAGCTGTAACAGCATATCTGCTTGTGAAAAAATTCAATCCGCAAGCTGTTCTTCTTTTTGCTGGCATCTTGATGATGGTCATGGCTTCTTTGTTAAGTTTTCCTATCACTCCTGTAGCGCAGCCAACAGGAATTTTCGTATTCGATTTATTTAAACGTCTACAAGAATCATTATCTGATAAAACTGCCAATGTCGGACTCATGATTATGACAATTGGCGGATTTGTTGCTTATATGAAGGCGATTGGAGCAAGTGATGCATTAGTGCATGTTGCTGTTAAACCGCTAGGGGTTTTTAAAAAGTTTCCGTATCTCGCAGCTTCTATAGTGATACCTATCGGTCAGGTTCTTTTTATTTGTACACCATCTGCAACAGGGTTAGGTTTATTATTAGTTGCATCATTTTTTCCCATATTAGTTTCATTAGGAGTAAGTAGAGTTTCGGCTGTGGCTGTTATTTCTGCCTGTACTGTTTTTGATATGGGACCAGCATCAGCAAATACTGCCCGTGCATCGCAACTCCTAGATATGCATAATGTAGAGTATTTTATTAAGTATCAGCTGCCACTGGTAATTCCGATGACTACGCTTCTTATGATAGTCTATTTTTTTGTAAACAGACATTATGACCAAAAATTGCCAAAAGAACATCATGAAAATTATAATCCTGATGAAATTGTTTTGAAAACACCTTTGGTTTATGCAGTGCTACCTGTTTTGCCATTATTGCTCTTAATTGTATTTTCTCCAATTCTTAATATTTTTAGTAAACCTGTTCATCTTGATACGACAACAGCAATGCTTATATCATTGGTTATTTCTATGGCAATGGAAATAATTAGGTTACGAAATGTCGAAGAAGTTTTTGCCTCACTTAAAATATTTTGGGAAGGAATGGGTAAAGTATTTGCATCTGTTGTAACGCTAATTGTTTGTGCAGAAATATTCGCTAACGGATTAATTTCACTAGGATTTATTGATAGCCTAACCAATGCTTCAATGAGTTTAGGACTTGGAATAGTAGGTATTGGAATATTAATGACTATTATAATTTTCCTAGCTTCTGTACTCATGGGTAGCGGTAATGCTTCTTTCTTTTCTTTCTCACCATTAGTTCCTGGAATCGCAGCCAAATTTAATACATCAGCAGCAGGAATTATTTTGCCAATGCAGCTTTCATCAAGCATGGGAAGAGCAGTATCGCCAATTGCGGGTGTAATAGTAGGTATCGCTAAAATAGCAGAGGTTCAGCCAATGGATCTTGCAAAACGCAACGTAATTCCCATGTCAGTAGGTTTATTGTTTATGCTCATATTTCATTATTTTATTTAAAAATTTAAGTAAAGATGTTTAAACTGATAAAAAATTCAATCCTATATGCTCCCGAATCATTGGGGAAAAAAGATATTCTGATTTGTGGAGAAAAAATCGCGCTAATCAGTGATAAAATAAGCCCAAATCTTCCAGATGTTGAGATTATTGATGCAAACGGAAAAACAGTAACGCCAGGATTTATAGATCAGCATGTGCATATTACAGGTGCTGGTGGTAAGCACGGCTTTCAGTCGCTTACGCCAGAAATTGCTTTGACTGAATTTATTACCTGCGGAACAACAACTGTAGTGGGACTGCTAGGTACAGATGGCGCCACAAAAAGTCTGAAAGCACTTTACGCTAAAACCAAAGCGCTAGACAATGAAGGCATTACCGCTTATATGCTAACCAGCTATTTTGGTTTGCCTCCAATCACTATGATGGGTTCAGTATTAGAAGATATGCTGTTTATAGATAAAGTATTAGGATGTAAAGTAGCAATTAGTGACGAACGCTCTTCTTTTCCTACTGCCAAAGAACTGTTGTCAATTCTAAAAGATGTACATGTTGGTGGTTTAACATCAGGTAAAAAAGGAATTATGCATGTGCATCTCGGAGCACTCAAAACCAACATGCAGTTATTGCTTGATTTGGTAGAACAATACGATTTTCCTATCCGAAATATATCGCCAACACATGTAGGCAGAACAGCTCCCTTATTTGAGGAAGCGATTCGCTTTGCAAAACTAGGCGGAATGATTGATATAACAACAGGCGGAACTAAATTTGACGAACCTTATAAACAAGTGCTTTATGCTCTGGATAAAGGAGTTCCAATAGAAAATATGACCTTCAGCAGTGATGGTAACGCTGGTTTAGGGGTAAATGACAAAGACGGTAATTTGGTAGGCTTCAAAAAAGCACCCATTGATCTGAATTATAAGCAGGTGCAAAAACTGGTAAAAGAAGCTAATATGCCTATAGGGCAAGCTATTCAGTTGGTAACATCAGGTCCTGCACGTAATTTATCACTTACACAAAAAGGAAGAGTCTTCGTAGGAGGCGACGCCGATTTATGTTTGTTTGATTCCAATTTTAATTTGACGGATGTCATAGCTCGAGGTAGAGTAATGATGAAGGAAAAAGAAATTTTAGTACGCGGAAGTTTTGAAAAGAAAGATTAGATGAATATGAAAATAAAACTATTCTTATTGCTGTTATTCTTCTCAAACTGCTACTTTGCAATAGCACAGGAAGATGACGAACTGGAGGTAAAGAACGAAATGGACTCTGAACAGACAGCTCAAACTCAAGAGGTATCTGAAGCCATGCGTTTGAAAAAAGGCTATTCATTAGGCGATGGATTGACTCTGGAATCTGAAAGCACTTGGCTTAACTTTACGCAAAGTTTGCAGTTGTTGGCAGGTGTGAATTCTATTGACGGCTTTGACACGTACAGTTCAGAATTTAATATTCGTAGAGCTAGGTTTAATTTTAGAGGAACTTTATTCAATGAAAAAGTATATGTAAGACTCCGTGTAAATCTAGTTGGAAATTATCAGAGCACGACAACTGGATCGCGTTCTTATAATGGTACATTGCAAGACGCATTAATAGAATATAGACCAACTCCCAACCATCGAATCAATTTTGGTGTGCGTGCCAATTATGACGACTCGAGAGAAGCTAGGATAGAAGGGGAGTCTCTTGGCTTTATTGAAAGAAGTGCCATATCTACAGCCTTTGATCCAATATTTGATTATGGAATAAGATATTATGGCGTATATCGTTTTGGAGGAAATGTCCTCAAACCGTATGTTTCCATCACTACCGGAGACGGAACTTCTGCTTTGCAAAAGAATTACGGCGGATTTAAATATGGTATTCGTTTAGATTATCTGCCTTTTGGAACCTTTAGTAAAGGAGGTGAATATTTTATGGATGATTTAGTGCATGAACGTGTGCCGAAATTAATAATCGGTCCTACTTTTAGTTATAACGATGGTATTAGTTCAGCAAAAGGAACCAATGGCGGAAGGTATATTTATGGTGATGCAGCACAGAATGAGCTTTTGCCTGATTTAATTAAGACGGGAATTGACTACATGTTCAAATATCGCGGATGGTATTCTCTAGGCGAATATGTTTATACTCATGCTAAAGTGCCATCAGGTATTGCAGGAGAGTTTAGCACAAGCGGAAAATTTACACCATATACAGGCCAAACTCCAGAACAAATAAAAAATACGGTGCTTAGCCGATTAAATGTAGGAAGCGGCTTTAATGTGCAGGCAGGATATTGTTTTAATTCATTTGCCTTATCTGGCAGATACTCGTATATCGAGAACGATCCTAATACCGCCAATTTTGCAGACATGAACCGTTATTACAGTTGTGTTGGAACCTTTTATTTTAGCGGACATAATTTAAAACTGCAGACCGAAGTGGGTTATCAGGAATACAAAGACATGTTAAAAACACCTGATGTAAAGGGAAATATATATGGTCAAATAATGTTTACTCTTCAATTATAGCGAAAATGAAAAAGTCACTATTAATTATCATGTTTACAATCTGTGCTGTCTCCGTAATGCAGGGGCAGACAGAAGATATTTATCAAAAATATTTTCCAGACCCAGCGACAGATATGCCATTGCCAATTACAAAAGGGAATTCGACATTTAATTACTTTACTAAGTATAAAGATGTGATTTCTTTTATTCAGGAATTAGCAGCCAAATATCCAGATATAATGACGGTTAGTTCGATTGGAACAACTCAAAAAGGAAAAAATCAGCCCATGGTTTTACTGACACGTAAAAGCAAGGTAGCAGATGAAGATAAATTGAGAGTCACTTTTATAGGTGGTATACATGGTAATGAACCTTTATCAACCGATGGTATGCTATATTTAATGTATTTGGTAACCCATGATGCTTCAAATACTGCTATGCTTGATAATATGATTTTACAGGTTATACCCATGGTAAATGCAGACGGAAGAACTGCAGAAACAAGGGCAAGCAATAACAGTGTTGATTTAAATAGGGATCTTACGATTCTTAATGCAAAAGAAAGTACAAATCTTAAAATAGCAATTAACAAATTTGATCCTCATGTAGTGGTAGATTTTCATGAATTTTCACCAGCAAGATTAGATTTTAAAGAACTAAATGATTGTTATACATCGGCTTATGATATTTTATTCCTTTATACGGGAAATTTAAATGTAGATCCTGCAATTCGTGATGTAATCAAAACAGTATTTGTAGAGCCTACAAAATCTTTTTTAACCAGTCATGGCCGAAGAGTTGCAGATTATTGTACCACATTTATGAAAGACAATAAAGTCTGGCTAAATATAGGAGGTATTGCTTCACGTTCAAGCGCAACGAATTACGCACTGCAAAATAGAATTTCTATGTTAATGGAAATTCGCGGATTATCAGAAAAAGAAAAGTCGGCTAAAAGAAGAACTGAAACGGCAGCTCTCACAGGATTATCATATTTAAAGATTGCACACGATCATGAAGCGGAAATACGAAATGCTATTAAAACGGCTAATAAGAATGCTGTAGAAGCTACACGTGTTTCTGTCAGCACTTCAAAACCTGAAATAATAAAAAGGGATTATCATTTTGTAGACAAGTGTAAAGTTTCTGATACAACCATTGTTTTTAATGCTAATTACAATGTAAATCAGTCTCCTGTTATTACTCGGCCAAAACCTGGTGCATTTATAATTTTTCCAGCATCAGAGAAAGTAAAAAAAGTACTTGAAGTATCGGGTGTTTCCGTTAAAGTGATAAAACAGCCCTTCCAGTTTAACCGCATAGAACAATATGCCGTAAATCAAAACGGACAAATAAACATTGTAGAAGGAGCAGTTTCTGTACCAGAAGATGCTCTTGTTATTGATTCTCAACAGCCTATGAGCAATGTAATTGCTGACCTTATAGAGCCTGATGGTGCAAACTCTCTGTATGCAAATAATATTATCAGAAAAAAAAGCAAAGAAAATATGATTCCTATATATCGTATATCTCGTGAACAATTATCTCAATTATCCACTAAATAATAACAGTATGAAATTAAAATACACCCTGTTTATATTTTGCACATTAGCAATTGCATTTCAATCGTTACGTGCGCAAGTGTCTGAGGTAGGAAAATCTGACTCAAATGTCCGTTATGTTACTGGAGAAGGCACATATATCACGCTTAGCAAAAAAGACAAATTTATTTTTAATATTAATGCCACTTTGCAGCCTGGTTTTCAATTAAAGAGTGAAGATGTTGAAGATGTGACCACAAATTCAGAACAGTTATCTCTTAACCTTGTTCGTCTCGGACTTAATTTTTCGGCTTACGACAATAGGCTTACAATGGCCATTTTATCTGATTTTACTGGAACAACAGGTATATTGGAAGGATGGATCGGAATTGCTAGCAAAAATAAAAAGTACAGACTTGTATTTGGTGAAAGACAAACTAATACCAATAACAGACTTGCAATGGCCGATGAAAGATATGCATCGGTTATGGCACCAACAATATCTGGAAAATCGAATGATGGAAGTATATATGGCGGTTTAATGCAAAATTTTGTAAGCACAACAAGAGAAGGCGGTTTGTATTTTGAAACCAATTTCAGCATTAATAAAATGAGATTGTATCCATCTGTATCGATCACTACAGGAGAAGGACAGGGATTTTTCGATCCAGTGGCTAATTCTGGTTTCAAGTATGGAGGAAGAATTGATTTTATGCCTTTGGGAGATTTTATCAAGAACAATGCTTTTATATCTCAAGACATTTATCATGAGCCAAAACCAAAATTTGCGATTGGAGTTGCAGACAGTTATAATGTAAAAACGAGTAATTCTATTGGTGCGGGAAATGGTACAGTTTCAGGGATTTACGATGAAACTGGTAAAGCAGCTTTTGCAAATTATAATAAATTCGTTTTGGATTTAATATTTAAGTATAACGGTTTTGCTTTTGTGGGAGAATATATTGATGGATCTATTCATGGAAAAGATTTATTCACAGACACTGCAGGCGCGGTTAGACTTACACCAGAAAATGCTTCTGCAAAATATAGTGTGGGAAGCGCAATCAACGTCCAATCTTCTTATGTTACACACGATGGTTGGGCAATTGAAGGGCGTTATTCTTATGTTAAACCTGAGTTTGATGTCGCAACATCTATAATTCAGACGCAACATTGGTATACCGCAGCATTTAATAAATATATGATGAATAATGCTTTGAAGTTTGGAATTAATGCGACCTATATTGACCAGAATGGAGCCGGTCAGAACAAAACAACATGGATCAATAACCTTGCAGTACAAATTTCATTTTAAATTAACAGTTATGAAAGCACTAAAAATACTAGCGATTGCCTTATTGTTGGCTGGATGCGATTCAAATATTGATTTTTCGGGCCCATCGCCAGAACCGCCTTCACCAGACGAAGGAAAAGATCTCCTTATAACTGAAATTGCAACATTCATTAATACAGATGCAACCGCAGGCGGAGTTAGAAATCACTATGTTGAATTGTATAACGGTACAGGAAATGCGATAGATTTGTCAAAATATGCTATTGGATATCAGGCTACAACTGATGAAAGCACGTTGACAGACTGGAGCTTTACCAGCAGTGCCAATTATTTATTATTGACAGGATCGTTAGAAAAAGGAAAATGTTATGTTATTGCTTCTCCACAGGCAAGTACAACTGTAGTAAAGCGTGATACCGAATGGGGAACTACAAGCAGTGCAAATGCAGATGCAAGTAAACCTTTGCAGTTAAGCGGAAATAGCGGTATTGCCCTTTTAAAAAAGGATGCAGCAGGAAAATATACTCTAAACGGAGAATCTTATAGTGTTATTGATGCTTTTGGTAGTCCAAATGTAGCGCGTGTAACTTCGGGCGGAAGCAACAGTGGTCGTAATAATTTTATGTGGACAATTGCTGGAGAAACTAAAGACACACGTAACAGAACGTTTTGGAGAAAAGGAACGGTAAAAGATCCTAACCCTGATTGGGCTACTACCAAAGGAACTTCTGCTAGCAATTCAGAATGGACTATTTCTGGAGATAGAACATGGGATTACACCAATCTAGGACTTCGTTGAAATTAATATTTTAAGGATGCATGCCACTTAAAAATCATGAAAACCGCTATTAGCGGTTTTTTTTATATCTATGCCTTTAAAAGAATGGCAAAAACAAATTAAAGAGAATTGAGACATTTTATTCAAATAATATTTAAAAAAGTGGCTTTGCACGATTCCTTTTTTAACTTATCTTCGCTGTTTATACATTTCCAAAAACATTTAACTCCTTTAAATCCTAATTTGTGAAAGAAAAACATGAAGCTATAGAAGAAAACCAGCTTAAACGTGGGTTGACTAACCGTCACATTCAATTAATTGCCTTAGGCGGATCAATAGGAACAGGGCTTTTCCTTGGTATTGGTCCAGCAGCTGTATTAGCAGGACCATCTGTTATTTTAGGATATGCTATTGCCGGAATCATTGCCTTTTTTATTATGAGACAGCTTGGAGAAATGGTTGTCGAAGAGCCTGTATCTGGAAGTTTTAGCTATTTTGCCTATAAATATTGCGGTTCTTTTGCTGGTTTTGCATCTGGTTGGAATTATTGGATTTTATATATTTTAGTCAGTATGGCCGAACTTACAGCCATTGGTGTTTATGTGCAATTTTGGTGGCCAGAAGTTCCGCTTTGGGCTTCGAGTTTATTTTTCTTTCTAGTTATCAATGCTTTAAATTTTGCTTCGGTAAAAGTTTACGGAGAAACAGAATTCTGGTTTTCAATTATAAAAGTGGTTGCCATTATTGCAATGATTCTTTTTGGAACTTATTTATTGATAAGTGGAACAGGAGGAGAACATGCTACAATTCATAATTTATATAACGATGGAGGCTTTTTTCCAAAAGGTTTCTTCGAAAAAACGGCAAATGGCAGTTTTCAAGGATTATTATCAGCGATGGCTTTAATTATGTTCTCTTTTGGAGGTTTAGAACTAATTGGAATTACCGCTGCCGAGGCCGAAAATCCAGAAAAAAATATTCCAAAAGCAACCAATCAGGTTATTTATAGAATTCTTATATTTTATGTGGGTGCTTTGGTCATTTTATTTGCTTTGTCACCTTGGAGACAAATTACTACAGACAGCAGTCCGTTTGTAATGGTTTTTCAGAATTTAAACGGAATGGAATTTGAGCTGTTTGGCAACAAAATATACTTTACGCGACTTATCGCCAATGTGTTGAATTTAATTGTATTAACTGCTGCTTTATCTGTATACAATAGTAGTGTATACAGCAACTCACGAATGTTATTTGGTTTGGCAGATCAAGGCAGTGCCCCTAAGTTTTTAAAGAAACTAAACAAACAATCAGTACCTGTTAACGCCATTTTAATTTCTTCATGCTTTGCAGCGATCTGTATTTTAATCAACAAGGTAATTCCAGAAGAGGCATTTAGCATTTTAATGTCTTTAGTAGTGTCTTGCTTGGTTATTAACTGGGTTATGATTTCGTATACACATCTTCAATTTAGACGCACGAAAGAAAAGGAAAACACAAAAACTAAGTTTGCATCCATATTTTATCCAGTTAGCAATTACATCTGTTTTGTATTTTTATTAGGTATCTTATGTATCATGTGGATGACCAATATGAAATTATCAGTAGAATTAATTCCTATTTGGCTGGGTATTCTGTTTGTATTTTACAAAGTTTTTAAAACAAAGAATACGTAGTTTTAATCGTATTTTTATTCTAGGCATTGAAAATCAGCATTGATATGATTTTCAATGCTTTTTTTTTCACTAGTCATGATAAAACAGTTTAGTTTATTCTGGTTACTTGCAATATGTTTTTCTAGTTTAGAAAAATAACCCTATTTGATAAAACTAAAATAAATTGTACCTTTTACATAGCTTTAAATTAAATAGATTAAAATATAAATTATGATAAAGTCTATAAATCCTTATAATCAGGAAACGGTATACGAATCTGCTGAATTAGAGAGTCAAGATATTAAGAATGCAATTGACAAGGCAGATCTGCAATATAAATTATGGAAAGAAGTTCCATTTTCTGAACGCTCCATATTGATGAAAAATGCTGGTCAGGAACTGAGAAAAAACGCTCGTGAATATGCACAGATTATAACTCAGGAAATGGGAAAACCAATTACTCAGTCAATAGCAGAAATAGAAAAATGTGCTGCTTTGTGTGATTTTTATGCGACGCATGCTTCTGAAATGCTTGCAGATAAAATAATTGAAACAGAAGCGCATAAAAGTTACGTTAGTTACGAACCAATTGGAGTTGTTTTGGCTATTATGCCTTGGAATTATCCATTCTGGCAAGTTATGCGTTTTGCTGTGCCTGCGCTGATGGCGGGAAATGTCGGAATATTGAAACATGCCAGCAATGTAATGAAGTGCGCTATGAGTATTGAAAAAATATTCGAAAAAGCAGGTTTTCCTAAAGGTTGTTTTACTAATCTGCCAATTGGCAGTAAAAAGGTAGAAGAAATCATTAGAAATCCAAAAATGAAAGCGGTCACACTTACCGGAAGTGAAGCAGCGGGCAGGGCTGTAGCCGCTGTTGCGGGAAGCGAAATTAAAAAAACAGTGCTAGAACTTGGAGGAAGCAATGCCTTGGTTGTTTTTGCAGACTGTAATCTGGAACAAACAGTAAAAACTTGTGTACAAGCACGTTTTCAGAATGCGGGGCAGAGCTGTATTGCTGGAAAGCGTTTATTGGTAGAATCATCTATTGCCAAAGAATTTACAAAAGCCTTTCTTGAAGGTGTTAGAGGCCTTCGTCACGGAGATCCTTTAAGTGAAGAAACCACAATTGGAACTATGGCTCGTATTGATCTTGCCGAAGAACTCGAAAAACAGCTTGAGCAGACACTAGAAAAAGGCGCCGTAGTTTTGCTGGGAGGTAAAAGAAATAAAGCTTATTTTGAACCTACTGTTATAGGAAATGTTACTGCGGAGATGTCTATTTTTAAAGAAGAAATTTTTGGTCCCGTAATCGGAATCACGACTTTTAAAAATGAAGAAGAAGCTATCGAGCTTTCAAATAGCAGTCCGTTTGGGCTTGGAGTTACAATTTTTACGGAAGACTTTGAAAAAGCCGTCCGATTATTGCCAAAATTTGATGAAGGAGCAGTATTTGTAAACGAACTCGTAAAGAGCGACCAAAGATTGCCTTTTGGAGGAACTAAAAATTCTGGATACGGACGTGAACTTTCGCAAGATGGTATTCAGGAATTTGTAAACAAGAAAACGGTTTACATTAATAAATATAAAAATTAAATTAATTGATTTCTTTGCATCATACTATGAGCAGCACATTTTCTGACAGCAATCAAATAGGAATAGTATCTACTTTCTCTGAACTTGTAAAGACCAATTTTAAAGGAGAAATGAATGCACTTTGCTGGCACAGAAATCTGGATGGCGATTTTAGCGAGATTGTTGCCAAGTTGTCTTTAAGAGAAAATATAACCGAAGTTTCTCCCGCAGATTTAATTGCGCTTCAACTTTCGGAAAAGGGAAATATAGCAAGAGAAATAATCTTAAACGATTTACAATTATTAGCCGATTTCGGAGCTTCGCCTTCTCTCAATTTACTGAAATGTTATGAACGTGATGATGAATTTGATTTCATATCTACCGATGTGTATTCGTTTCACGTAGATCGTTCGCCTATTGCAACAGACACTTTTTTATGCACCTATCACGGAGCGGCAAGCGATATTGTTTCTAATACGCAGGCAGAACAAAAAATCTTAATTCCAGAAATTCGAGCGAAGCTAAAAGAGCTTCATGATGGACCAGAGAATGAGTTCGAAGACTTTTTAAAGGAAAATTATTTTGATTTGCACTATCAATTACACAAAGATGCAGAACCTATTAATCTCGGCTTAGGACATCTTTGGCGTCTGGCTGTAGATCATCCAAAACAAGAAGTATTGCCCTGTGTTCATAGAGCACCAGTAGAAAATGATGGAGAATATCGATTGTTGCTGATTTGTTGATGAAACTAAATGCGTATATTTGATACATGAATAAACAAACTCCTTTTTCGGTATGCGGAGAATTATTGTCGGCTCCAATGCACATTTGCGGTTTTTTCGATTCGAGAGAACAGCAATATGAAGTAATCATTCCTTATATTTTGGAGGGTTTGGAGGCCAATGACAAAGTAATCAACATTCTTGAAGGAAACCGTCATGGTGAACATTGCCGTTGTCTGGCTGATAATGGAATTTCTATCGCTGAAAAACTGTCTAGCGGTCAATTGGAAGTGATGGCTTCTGAAAATTCTTATATCAAAGATGGCGAGTTCGCTGCAGATAAAATGTACAAAATGCTCGAACAGACTTTACTGTCGGCTTCAAGAGCGGGTTATGATAGTGTCAGAGCTTGCGGAGATATGGTTTGGGCGCTCAAAAACCTGCCAGGAACCGATGAACTTTTAGAATATGAAGCCAGACTGAATCTGCTAACTCCGCAACATTCAGTTTCATTAATTTGTATGTACGATATAAGTAGTTTCAGTTCAAATACGCTTACAGATATATTGCTTACACATCCTTATGTAATCAAAGATGGGAAAATCAGCAAAAATCCGCATTATGTAGAACCTTTAGAATTGCTTTCTAATCTTTCTTCTCGATCTAGTGCGCTTAAATCTTAAATCATATTTTCCTTTTCCGTTAGGCTAATTTATCCATGAGTTAAAAACTATGTCAAATATCTAGATGATGGCAGTTTTAAGTCTAAATAAGGTGTAAATCCTACAAAATTATTCTTAAATATAACAGAAAGGAGAATTTTTGTTATATTTACACAAACAAGCTGATTATGAGTATGTAGTAGTTTGGTTGTTAAAGAAAAATCCAAATTTAAGGCTGATAAAAAAAAGTTAAAAACATTCTTTATTTTAAAGTGGCACAATTCGTGCCTGCAAAAAAATCATAAATAATCAGAACGCTTAATCGGTGTTCTAAAAAAATTAAAATAAATGAAAAGATTTAAATGTATGTATGTTTTTGTAGTAGTGTTATTATCAACATTTACATATGGTCAGGAAAGTTTAAAAATGTTTGTAAAAGAAAGTAAAGTGCCATGTACGGGTGTTGGCCCAATGGAATGTCTACAGGTAAAGTATGACAACGACAAAGAATGGCAGCTTTTTTATAATCATATTGAAGGTTTTAATTTTGAAAAAGGAAACCGATATGAATTACTGGTTACGAAAGCCAAAAGACCAGAACCTATTCCGGCCGATGCTTCTGCATACGAGTATAAATTGAAAAGTATAATTTCTAAAACTCCTGTAACTAAGGAAAAAGGAATTTATAATACCAAAATGATTTTAACCCAATTAAACGGGAAAAAGATAAACAGCGGAAAAGCATTTATCACCATTAACGATGAAACGGGCACAATAAGCGGTAAAAACGGATGTAATAATTTCAACGTAAAATACACGAAGCTTTCTTCAAAGAATCAAATTAAGACCAATTCTCCTATGGGAACTTTAATGGCTTGTGATAGCGAAAGCATGAAATTAGAACAAGATTTTAGCGCTGCGATCACAAACAAAAAGTTCAAAATTGTAAAGAAAAACAATAAAGTACAGTTTAAAAACACTAAGAACAAAGTGGTTATGGAATTTTCTATTCCAACTCAAGATGAATTGTGGAGCTTTATTGCAAAAAACAATTGGAAACTAATCGCACTAGAAAATGTTGGACAAGATTACGGAAAAGCTTCTATTAAGTTTAACCCAGCAGAAAAGAAAGTGAGCGGAAATTCAGGTTGCAACAACTTCTCGGGAACTTATGAAACTAATGGCGATACTATTTCTTTTGATAAAGTAGCGGTTACGGCAATGGCATGTATTAGTGAAGAAGCAAATAAAACAGAGCAAAAAATGTTATCGTATTTAAATAATAAAGATTTACGTTTTGATGTAGCAGAACAAACTCTTAATTTTTATCTTAACGATAGATTGGTCATGATGTTTGGTATTACGAAATAAATACATTTATATAAATCATCTTAAAATAAATGATGATTTATAAAGATTAAATAAAAAACCAGTGAAGTTAATTCACTGGTTTTTTTTATGAATAATTTATTGTTTTTGTAGTAAATAGATTTGGGTGAATATGCAAATTG
The DNA here is from genome assembly GCF_013388355.1 of Flavobacterium sp. LPB0248. Taxonomy (GTDB): domain Bacteria; phylum Bacteroidota; class Bacteroidia; order Flavobacteriales; family Flavobacteriaceae; genus Flavobacterium. The sequence goes on along the minus strand of NZ_CP058246.1, from coordinate 204,155 downwards.
AGAAGAATAAATTTTTTTAATCAAACTACTCTCGAGAAATAATTGTAAGTAAATTTTTAAAAACAAATAGGATTAAAAATAAGGTTGTTTTTTTATATTCTCATTTTCAGGACCTTAAATTATCAAATTTGCATCTATATTGATTCTTGATTTTTTATTTTGGCTAAGAGTGTATTTGATTGATTTTTAGTCTTTTATAGTTATTAAGTCTTTGTGTTGATCTTGATTTTTTGTCCATTTTTACCTTAATTTCTTTTTTAAGTATAGTTTCGTTATGACCTTTTTGTAAGGCACTAACTATTTAATAAACCAAAATTTATGAGAAACAAATTACATTTTATTTTTTTGAGAAGAGTCCAATATTACCATATTATATTATGGTTTTTTTTTCTTCTTTTTGCTTCAGGTTCCTATGCCCAGCGTGGTTATTATGATGCACCGTATAAAAGATACGAAGCAGATTTAGGCCAATTGTCTAATGGTGCTTCAGTTACTGCAAAATCATACAGTCAGGGCGATCTTCAGTCAGAAGCTTCAGGTCAGCAGTGTGTGAATATGTCTGCGACTAATGCGACCGTTCAATGGATGCTTAGTGAAGCTGCTGATGGATTAGTAATTCGTTATAGTGTTCCTGACGGGCAATCCGGAACTATTGGGGTTTATAATGGCAACACAAAGCTTACAACGCTTACTTTAACTTCAACCTGGTCTTGGGAATATTTGTGGAGCAACGGAAATCCGAACAATAACGGAATTACAAATCAAAACCCAAGAATGCGTTTTGATGAAGTTCGTTATAAACTTCCTGCTAAAATTGCTGTAAACGGAACATTAAAATTGGTGAGAGAATCAGGTAATGTCCATATTGATTTTGCAGAAATGGAACCAGTGCCAACAGCTGTTACAGCTCCTGCAGGTGCCGTAACTTATTCAGGAAATGGTAGTGATCTTCAAACTTTTATTGATGCAAATGGCGGAAAAAAAATATTTGTTCCAGCTGGGGTTTATAATGTTAACCGAGAATTATATTTTGGTTCAGCAAACACTTCGCTAATTGGCGCAGGAATGTGGTACACACAGATTAATTTTACCAATACCAGTAGTTTAAATGGCGGATTACGTGCCAATGCAAGTAACATTTCGTTCACAGATTTATATCTTACAACAAATTCAGCTTCGAGAAGTAATTCTTATAAAGCAATAAATGGAGTTTTTACAAGTGGTTCAATAGTAAAAAATATCTGGGCAGAACATTTTGAATGTGGTGCCTGGATTGCGCAATACAATTCTGGTGGGCCGGCAATTGCTGACGGATTTACATTATCGCACTGTCGTTTTAGAAATAATTATGCTGATGGAATCAATCTTTGTAAAGGAACAGCGAATTCAATTGTAGAACATTGTAATTTTAGAAACAATGGAGACGATGATCAGGCGATTTGGTCTGCTGACGGACTCGAATGTATCAATAATACATTTAGATACAATACTTCAGAAAACTGTTGGCGCGCTTGTGGACTTGCTATTTACGGAGGGAAAAATAACAAAGGTTACAATTTAATTATCAAAGACAATCTGGAAGCAGGAATTAGAGTGAGTAATAATTTTCCGGGAGCACCATTTAACAACGATGGTATGCACGAAATTCATGATATTACCGTAACAGCCTGCGGAACTTTTAATGATACCTACAATAATCCCGTGGCGGCAATTGATATTTTTAGTGCTACGAATGCCGGAAGTCAAGTTAAGAATGTTCAGCTTTACAGCATTGATATTATAGATTCAAGAAACGATGCTATTTCTATTAGTAAAAGATCGGGAGATGGTATTTATAATCTTTCTTTTAAAGACATAACCGTTAACGGAACGGGTAAAGAATATCCAAATAACAATGTATTGAACAGAAACTGGGGCAGAGGCTATTTTGTACTTATTGCAGGTTCTCCAAGCGGAAATGGTACTTATTGTAATATGAATTATTCTAATAGAGGCGGAAATGCCACAACTAATGAAGAAATTAGTGCAATTGGTACATTTTCATGGACGCAGGGTGGAAACTGTTCAACTACAAATGTTCCGGTTTCAGGTGTAACGCTTTCGCCAGGAACAGTAACTCTAGGCGTTGGTGCTACACAGCAATTAACTCCTACTGTTTCTCCGGCCAGTGCTACCAATAAAACAGTAAGTTATAGTTCAAATAATACCGGTGTTGCAACAGTAAGTGGTTCAGGTTTAGTAACTGCAGTTGCTTCGGGATCTGCTACCATTACTGTAACGACTCAGGATGGTAATAAAACGGCCAATTCTGTAATAACAGTAAACTCATCAAATGTAGCAGTAACAAGTGTGAGTTTAAGTCCTTCATCAGCGACATTAGCTGTAGGTGGAACACAGCAGCTAACACCAACAGTTTTGCCTTCAAACGCAACTAATAAATCAGTTAATTATACTTCAAGCAATACAGGTGTGGCAACGGTTAATTCATCAGGATTAGTAACTGCAGTTTCAGCAGGTACCGCTACAATTACTGTAACAACAGTTGATGGAAATAAAACGAGTACTGCAACAATTACTGTAAATGCCGCAACAGGAAGCTATTTTACAATTAAAAACAAATGGACAGGTAATTATTTATATGATGCCGGAAACAATGTAGGATACGGTCCAACAGTTGCAGACAATACTTATAAATGGGAAAAAGTGGCCGTTGATGCTACATACTATATGATAAAAAATGTAGGTACAGGAGATGTAATGCATATTGAGAATTTAACCGGTGCAGTGCAATGTACAGTAGGTCAATCCAGCTGGTCGAGTGCGCAATGGTCTTCTGAAAATGTAGACGCAACTTGGGTAAGAATCAAAAACAGATGGCAGTCAGGAGCAATGATTCATATTGAAAACCTAAATGGCTCTGCACAATATCTTGGAGGTCAGAATAATTGGGAAAGTGCACAATGGCAGTTTCAAAACACTTCGACATCGAAAAAAGTGAATCCTGTTGAAGTTACGGTGGAGAATTCTGAAGTTAGCATTTATCCAAATCCTTCAATTGATAATGAATTTAATATTGTTTTGCCACCACTGGAAGCAGGTGATACAGCAATTGTAACAGTTACCGATAGCACCGGAAGAAAAGTTTTGGTAAACAGAATCAGTTCATCTTCAAAAATCAGTCATCATTTAGCTACTGGAATATATATTGTGACAATTAACTCTAATACATTTAATGTTTCTAAAAAATTGATTATTAAATGATAGATTAAAATTCATAAAAGGAACTGCAGATAAATTTATAATTAAATTTCATCATAATGAGCTCGATATTGTATCGGGCTCATTCTCATTTTCAGCTCTCCAAAGAGTTCTTATAAAGAGATGTATGAATGTCTCTTACCAGATCACATAGATTTAGCTCAGCAACGATAGCGCGGATTTGTAATCCGTGCCCACAAAGATTGGTAGTTATTTTTGAAGTAAAAATATTCTCATAGATTTATTTCAGCAACTATACAACGATAGCGCGAATTTGTAATCCATGGATAGATATATTTACAAGACTAAATCAGAAAAATATTTGTAACTTTTGCTTTAGTGATTGGCTTTGCGTCTTACTGCTGCGGGCACGGATTACAAATTCGCGCGATCGGGTGATTAGAAAACCAGTGAATTAACTTCACTGGTTTTTTTGTGGATAAGTATAGCTTTTATCATAAATTGTAAATTTCGCTTTAGCGAGCGCCTCGCTCGTGCCCAATTCATAAAATCAATTTGCATTATTACTTAGAAATAATTGTCGTTAATCAATTTCTGAATTCAAAACATATGCTCACGAGTGAAACGCATGCGCTAGTGGAGGTAACGACTAGTAATTATTTTTTATTATAAAAAAACGCTACAAAAACACATCATTAAATTTTTTACTGATTTATAAAATATAGGAAATAATTGACTTTTTTCAAGTTAGTTAGATTTTTTTAAATTTTTCAGGATAGAAATGATAAGAAAAATATCATAAAAAAAATACATTTACAATTTATCTTAAGGTATGAAATGAATGCAAAAAGATTTCTTTACCGTAAAATAATAATGGTAATAGATAGATTAAATTGAGAATTTTCTTCGTGAAGAACTATTTAATGAACTAAAAAATGAGACAATATTCTCTTAAAATAATTTTTTTTTAAGTAAATCAAGTGCACGTGATTGAAGGTAAAAAAGAATATAATTAACTATTAAATAAAAAATAAAATTCTATGAAAAAATTAAAAATGAGTTTGGCTAATGCACAGACAAAATTGACAAGAAATGAAATGAAAATCATTATGGCGGGAAGTGGAAGTGGTCCTTCTAAATGTTATAAAGATGATAGATGCCCTAGTGGTTACAGTGATGGTTGGTTCTGTATCATCTGTTAAAAAATAAGCATAGTTTCACCTCTATTGAGGTGAAACTATATTATAGAAAAAACGTAAGTTTTATGTTTATTCTAAAGTATTCAATAAACTATTAAAAGGTATTTTGAGTAAGTTTAAATAAATTGATTTAGAATCTTAAAGCGGTATAACAAAATGAATAATTCGCATTCAATTGCAATGATCACATGTTGGTATGGAGTTTATCCATGGTATTTTCCTTATTTTATTAAGTCTTGTAGTTATAACCCAACGATAGATTTTTTTATAGTTACTGATAATAGAGAAGAAATATTTGATAAACCTGATAATGTTATAATTATAGATATGACATTAGAAGAGTTTAAAATTAATGCAACAAAAAAATTAGGATTTGATATAGTATTAAACAACCCTTATAAATTATGTGATTATAAGCCTGCTTACGGGTTTTTATTTTCGGATCTTATAGCTTCGTACGATTTCTGGGGACATGGAGATATTGATATGGTTTATGGAGATATTAGAGGGTTTATTACAGATGAATTATTGGAAAATTATGATATTATAAATACACGTCATGATTTTATAACAGGAACATTTTGTTTATATCGCAATAATGAAAAAATGAACATGCTATTTACAGAGAGCAGGGATTACAAACATGTTTTTACACAAGAACAACATTTTTCTTTTGTTGAATGTAACTTCTTATATCATGAGTTAAGTATGGGATATTCTATTTTTGATTTTCCTTCAAATATTCAGAGCATGACATATCTTGCAATGAAAGGTAATCAAAATGGAGATTTTAGAGTCTTTTTTGATCATATAATAGCACAGGGAATGTCAAATAGGATAAGATGGGATAATGGAATAATTTTATTTAAAGATCAGTTTGAGTGTCTGTTTTATGATATGATTGATTATAAGGTAAAATGTAAAAATAAGAAAGTAACTTATCCAATTCCAGATATTTTTTATTTCAATAAAAAGGGGATAAATAAAAATAGTTTCATTAGGCTTTCATATTTAAGATTGCAAAAAAAGCTTCAAAAAATAATATTATTTTAGACTAAAAGTATAGATAGAAAATGCTTTACTACATAGGTCAATAATATTTTGCTTTTTAAGTTAAGCCTTAAGAAAATTCTTTTTTTACAAGTTTTAATTTTATAATTAATTTTAGAGATTCTGTCTCTTTTAAGTTAAAAACAAAGATTTTAATGGTGATTATTTCTTAAAATTACTATGATTAAATTTTGTCAAAAGCTTTCTCATCATTCGCAGACAGTAACTAAAGGATTTTTTTTATTAAAAAACACTACAAAAACACAACATTAAATTTTTACGGTTTTATTGAATTATAGGAAATGGTTGACTTTTCTATGGATTAGTTAATGTTTGTCTATTTTTCGGACTATTAATCATAAGAAAATTATCATAAAAAAAAATACATTTACATTCTATCTCGAAGTTTTAAATCAATGTAAATTATTACATATTCGATTAAAAATGAAAGTACAATTAGGTTAATTTAATAAAAAGAATGAAATTAAAATCAATAGCAGTCATTACATGTTGGTACGGAGATTATCCTTGGTATCTTCCTTATTACATACATTCATGTAGATTTAACCCAACAATAGATTTTTATATAATCACCAATAATACCGAAATAATACCTAATAAACCTGATAATGTTAAAATTATTTTCAGAGAGCTGGAAGATATAATTAACTCGGCATCTGAGAAATTAGGTTTTAAAATAAACATTGATTATCCCTACAAGTTATGCGATTTTAAGCCAGCATATGGTTTTTTGTTTCCAGAAATTATAAATGGATATGATTTTTGGGGGCAAAGTGATTTAGATATAATTTACGGAGACGTTCGTGATTTTATCAATCAGGACATGCTGAATCAATATGATTTTATAAGTCTTCGTCATGATTATACTACTGGATGCTTTGCATTATATAAAAACAATGACTTAATGAACACTTTTTTTATGAGGAGTAAGGACTTTAGAAGAGTTTTTTCTAACTCAGAACATTTTTGTTTTGACGAATGTAATTTTGCATGGGATGAATTAACAGAAGGTAACTCAATATTTGACATTAATACGGAAATCGAAAGTTTTACGCATATTATCAGAAAAGCACAACTTACTAAGGAAATAAATGCTCATTTCGATTTTATTCTCATTGAAGGACTAACTGGTAGAATCACCTTCGATAATGGAAGAATTTATTATAAAAATGAATTTGAAGGTGTGATGTATCATTTATTTTGGTTCAAAAAAAATTATATCCCGCTCAAAAAACCTAGAAAAATACCTGATAAATATTATATAAGTAAAAAAAGCATCTACTACTAAAATTGCTTTATAAATATAAAAAGAGAGAAAAATTCTCCTGAAAAAGATATTCTTTACATAAATCAAGTGCACGTGATTGAAGGTAAAAAGAATATAATTAACTATTTAATAAAAACAAAATTCCATGAAAAAATTAAAAATGAATCTGGCTAATGCTCAGTCTAAGTTAACAAGAAATGAAATGAAAATTATTATGGCAGGAAGTTTCTCTGGCGGAAAACCTTGTCGCAGTAACTCACAATGTTCTAGTGGTTGTGACGATGGTTGGTATTGCAGTGATTGCGGTACTTGCACTAAACCATAATTAGTTGAAAATGAGTTTCACCTCAATTGAGGTGAAACTACCATTATTTAAAAACATAATAAACTGAGAACAAATAAAGACTTTATAGCCAAAGAATTAAAATTCCAACAAAATAAGCCATTAAAATGACTGAAAATTTCAATTATCTTTTTCAATATTTAGAAAAAGAAGATATAAAAATTGATAAAGCTGAATTCCTGTTTCAGATTGAATCGCATCCTGATTACCCTTCAATATTGGCTATTGCTGATGCTTTGTCTTTTTTTAATATTAAAAATGGTGTAATTAGGGTTGATGTTTCTGAAATAGAATTATTGCCGGAATATTTTATTGCTGTTTTGAAAGAGCATAAGGATAAACCATATAATGCACCAGAACTCTATTTTGTTAAAAAAGATGGAGCCAGTTATTTTTACAATAAAGATAAAGAAGTCATCGAAATAACTAAAGATGAATTAGAATCAAGATGGAACGGAATTGTATTTTTAGTAGAAAAAGAAGAAACAACAATTTTAGTTACTCAAAAAAAAAGTAATATACTTTTGAGCCTCCCATTATTAGGTGTTTTGTTCTTTTTATCAACGTTGTTTGTTCTAGAAGAGAATTTTATAACCAAATTATTTCTAATTTTTCCTTTATTTGGGATTCTGTTTTCTGTAGCAGCGCTTAAAAATTTATTTGGAGCAAAAAGTGAATTGATAAATAAGTTTTGCAATATTTCATCTAATGCAAGTTGTGCAACTGTAGTAAATTCATATAAATGGGAGATTTTTAAATTCTTGAATTTTAGTGATTTGAGCGTTATATTCTTCACATTTCAGTTTTTAGGACTTTTTGCGCTTTTACTTTTTGGAGATACAATTACATTTTTCTCGGTTCAAAAAATCTTATTATTGTTATCATTGCCTGTAGTTCTGCTTTCATTATACTATCAAAAGTATGTTGAAAAAAAATGGTGCCCAATTTGTTTAGTTATTATTGGGATTACAATATTAGAGTTAATTTATTTGGCTGTATTTCAAGTAAATGATTTTGCTATTTCATATAAATCATTAATTGTTTTAGGACTTGTTTTCTCTACAGTAGCTTTAACTTGGTTCACCTTAAAAAAAATACTATTAAAGCAAAAAGAGTTAAAAGAATTTCAGTTATCCAGTAATAGATTTATACGTAATTATGAAATTTTTAAAAAAGTATTAGTATCTGATCGTAAAATGGAATTACCATATAGTCCAATTATTATAGGAAACGAAGACAGTAATACCGAAATAACAATTATTACAAGTCCTTTTTGTGGGTATTGTGGAAAAGTTCATGAAATTCTGGAAGAGATATTAGAATCAAATGCCAATAACCTAAAAATAAAAGTTATAATAAGTGTTAATATTGATGTTTTGGACGAAGAAAAGAAACTTTTTTATAGAAGTTTAATAGGAATTTATTTTGAGAAAGGACCTGTTTCTTTTTTTGAGGCTTTACATTATTGGTTTGAAATTAAAGATTTAAAAGATTGGATAAAAAGATATGAATTACCTTTTGATAGTCAGAAAATAGATTTAATTTATAGACAACAAAATGAGTGGTGTAAAAATAATGGCATTAACTTTACCCCAGCTCTTTTTATAAATGGATATCAGTACCCAAAAACATACGACAGAGAAAATCTCAGATTTTTTGTAAATGATCTGGTGGAGGACGATTTTTTTGTAGAAGAGTTTATTAATTATTAGATATTTTTTAATGTAAAAACAAAAAACAGAGTGACATTAATTTTTATCAAAATATTTGCATCTAAATTTAGCGATGATAAATATATAAAATCACTATTTCACCTTGCTGGCGCGAGCGTCCCGTTCGTGAGCCCCATCTTTTAAAACATTTAATATTCATGCGCATACGTTTGTACTACCTAAAGGATTGATGAAAAAAAAACAGTGAATTAACTTCACTGTTTTTTTTTATGGATAAATCTCTAATTATGGAAAACCGTATATTTTTCTAAAAAGCTTTCTTTAGGTTTGTCTGAAATAAAACGATTTATTATGATTAGAATAATTTTTGCTTATACATTTTTCTTTTTTACAGCACTAACCTCGAGTGCACAGAACAATAAGCTAGTGGCAAGCTGTTGCGATGGAAAACCTAAAGAGGAAGGCAGATGTACTGGCAGTGCATATTGCAGTGCCTGTTCGAACTGCAGTAGGTGTGCACATTGCTCGAACGGTGGAAGTTGCGGGGTATGCGCTTCATATTCGCCACCCGTTAGGTACACAGCAGCACCTAAAGCTACGAAGAGCAGGACTGTAAATCCGTCAGCAAAATCTGCAGCAGTTTCTTTTACTTCCGAGCCGTCTGTTAAATCCAAAACAAAAAAAGAAGCTGTAGCAAAAAAAGCGGTGATTACATATAGTCCCGAAGATATGCTGGCCGTAAATGTGGAAAACCTTAAGTTGCGTGAAGGACCAGGAAATGAATATAATGTAATAGAAAACCTTAAAAAATATGTTATCTTAATGGTTATTGCTATTGATGGAGAATGGTTGCAGGTGAAGGGGATTCAATCAGGTAATTTTGGATATGTGAACGCGAAGTATGTTTATAAGATGTAGAGTGTCGGGGTGCTTTTTTTTAAAATTTGTTAGGATATACTTTGCGGGCACGGATTGCAAATCCGCGCGATCGGTTTTTTTATTTTTATGAAGGGAGTATTTTTTGCAAGATTAATTATTTTTAATTTAGTGCATTAAATGTATGATAGAAAGATTTATTATATGGAGACGTTAGCTGAAAAGTATAGATCGTTGCAATTAGCCAGTTTAAATTCAATGAAGAGTTATACGTGTATGCTCTTGACAAATATTCCTAATCATAAAGTTTATGGGACAGGAGTTTTTATTCAGATTCAAAACCACTATTTTCTTATTTCTGCAGCTCATGTTTTTGATAATTATAGAGATTTATTTATTCCTTTATCACAAGATTATGAAATAATTAAGGCTGGAGGTAAAACTTTTCATAATAGCAAAACAAACAGAGAGAAAGATGGAATTGATATAGCTGTTATGAAACTAGATGATCAATGTGTTCCTCATCTTTTACGTACTTATAACTTTTTGCAAGCTGATGATCTAGCTATTAATCATATATTTCGAAGTGAAGAGTATTACACGTTTCTAGGTTATCCTACCACAAAATCAAAAGTTTTATATAAAAGCGATATTTTCGATTCTACCTCTTTTTTCCATTTTACTACTCCTAAAAGCAAGAATGATGATTATTTAAAAATTAACAGAAATCCTGCGGTTAATGTTATTACATCATATAATAGAAAGCTTTCATTTAATCACAAAAAAATGATGTTTGGAACAGGTCCAGATTTACACGGTATTAGTGGCTGTGGTCTCTGGTTTACAGATCCTTTAGATATATTGACAGGAATTGTGAAACCCAAATTAACTGCAATAATGACTGATTGGCCAATTAAAAATAGAGGTATTATTATTGGGACACGTATTGACATTATTACTGGTATTATACGAAAGTATCTTGATATTGATTTTCCTGAATCGAGAATTGTAAGGGTCAATTAAAGACCAACTCTTCGAAGTGCTTAACAGAAAACTATGCAAATGTCTCTGACTTTGCATAATTTTTAAATGAAAACTGCTAAAAAGTACCTGCTTTTTTAGCGGGATATATTTATAGTGTTAAAAATAAATTTAAAGGTTTTTTAAGTGCGCAAAATAACTGCGTACTACAAGAATATCTTTGCTTCATAATTAATTAACTAAACTAAAAAAATGGAAAGTAACTTTGATAAAATGCAAAAGATTGCGGGAATTAATGCAAGATTTAATCAGTTTTCTAAACTAGCTAATTCAATTCCAGAAAATGTAAGGCAAATGATTGAATTGCAGAATAAGTTTAAATCTACAATCCCTAGTTTTGAATTTCCTAAAATTGAATTTCAAATTATGTCGATTCCGAGTTTTGTTATACCAAAAATTGAAATACCAAAGTTTGGCAATTTGTTTAATGATGAATTTTTAGAAACTTTAAGACTAATTTCTACCATTCCGGAAAGAATAAAAAATAACCCGGAATTGCAATTTGGTTTTATTAGCGATTTAGAAATATTAAATTTAAGATCTGCGGCGGAATTAAAGGAATCATTAACATCTGATTTAACAGACACTGATATTAAAGAAAAAGAAAAAATTTTGAATGATAATCTTATACCATATTTAGAAAATCATAACCTTGAAAACCTTTGGATTGGAGCAGGGCAAGCTCTTGAATCTGAAAATAATCCCGATAGATTAAGGCAATGTTTAATTTCTTTGAGAACTATTCTAGAATATTTAATTGATGAAAAATTAGCACCACTTGAGAAAATAAAAGATGCTCAAATGTTTGAAAGTAATTTCAGAAAATATCATTTAGGAAAGCAAAGAATAGAGTCGATAAAAATTAAAAGAGAACAAAAGATAGAATATTTCACATCTAAATTTGAATTTCGAACACTAGACGATTTTACAAAAAATGAAATTCAATATGTTTGTAATTGTTACTCTATTTTATGTAATGTACATCAACCAAATATTGGATTAACAGAAAACCAAGTTAGAAGCTTAAAAGTAAAGACGGGAATAACAATTTGGTTGTTGGCATATTTATATGACATTTTAGAAGATTAAAGATAAATAAAACAGCAATTGATTTGAACAATAGACTTAATGAACATTGTTCATAATTTTAATAAACCATAATTGAAATAATATGATAAGACGAGACGATTTTATAAGTTTAAGATATGAAGTTGAAGAGGCTATTAACGAAGCTTTTGATTACGCTAAGAACCATGAAAAAAATGAAAATGATTACATTTTGTTCTTATCTCGTTCTTATTATTATAAAGATGATTCTATAAAAGGCTATTCCCCATGGCAATTTGATCGTTCTTCGGATGAATTATATGATAGACACAGAGTGGATTTTTTACTTTCATATCTTAATCAGCAATACAATTTTCAAACAGAAAATTCAGCAGATTCAAAATTTAGTTTGACAATAGAATTTATGATATATTGTCAAATATGGGAGTCAAAACATAACTTATATAATCTTAAAAAACTTGCTGATCTGTGTGATTCAAAAGATTACAGCTGGAATATAGATGATGGCAAAAATTCTAAAGCAATATTTATTAAAAACAATATTCTTAATAGTTTTCAAAAGCATAATTTGAAATTATACGAATTAATGAAAAAAGCTTACAGCTCCCAATTGAGAAATGCTTTTTCACATTCTCTTTTTAATTTCGGAATAAAGGGACATAATTTATATTTGGAAAATTATGATGGTAGAAGTGCTAATATTGAGTTTTTAAGTTATGATGATTGGACAATTCGTTTTTTGACTTCTACACTTATTCAAAATTGTTATCATAACAAGTTTTCATCTGAAATTGAATCTTTAGAAGATGGAAAGGAATATGAAGTAATTATGGAATATAATGGAGAAGAAGAAAATGGAATTATGTCATATGATAGAGAGCGTCGAAGATTTAATGGACGGATAAAATAACTCCATATAAATGTAATTACAATAAAAAGATATGCATAAAATTGAAACTTTAAAATTGCGAAATGAAAATCTAAATAGTAAACATTTTCTAAATCTTCCAGACGATACTCCCTATGGGAATTTAAATCTTAAATGGTTAGATGTAGTGCAACGATTTGATAGCATTAATGATTTAATTTCAGATCTGGATAAGTATTTTAAAATCATTAATATAAAAGATGCTAATGTGGAAACTGCTAACTTTATTTCTGACTTTTTTTACAAAGAAAAGTTCACAATAGAACAAATTTTTTATTGGTTACGTAAATCTACTGATGAACTTATTTCATTGTTATATGTTTTGGACTACCATAATTTAAATGGCGAATATCCAACTAATATAAAAATCGATTGTATAGGATTTTTGTTAAGTAGTACAAATTTTTATGTCGATTTTGTCAACAAATACAATCATTTACTAACCATATTAAATGAAGTAACAAATGCTTATAAACATTCGTTTGTTAATTCAGAAGTACACTCTTATCATGGGGTAGATTATCCTATAGCTTATGCATATTCTTTAAAACGTAATACTACTGAAAATAGTCCACAATTTTACAGTGTGGCTGTAAATGATTTTATAATTGATTATTGTAGATTTCTTCGGGATATAAAATATTTGATTCAAATTTTTGAACTCGAAGATTAGTATTAAAAAAGAGACTCTAAAAAGTCTCTTTGCGGAATTTATATATTTTAATAAATAATTATTTCCCAATCAATTTCTCAAGCCTCGCCATCATTTCATCTTTCTCCTTCAACATACGCTCGTACAAAGCAATTTTTTCATCATATAATTGAACAATTTTGTCCAAAGGATTGAAAGTAGGTTGGTGGCTAAATCCAGAAGCAACAGCATTATCTTTAAAATCTTGAAATGAATAAGTATTAGCAATAATATTCACTGCATGTTCCTCATCAAAATTCTGAAAAGCTTCAACAGGAATTTTCAATACTGCTGAAATTTGTTTCAGTAGGTTTTCTTCAATTACATCTTTTTGCTCGAGCATAGAAATTTTCTTTTGGTTCCAGTCTTCGCCCAGATCATAAGCCAAAGCTTCCTGCTTTATGTTAAGCATTTCTCTAAAACGTTTTACGTTTCTTCCCTGATGTATTTTCTGTTCCATAATGAGTATCAATTTTCTAAAGGTTCAAGATAAATTGGTCTAGATTAAAAATCCTAAGTTTCAAAGATAGAAAAATATACGGTAAAACCGAATCTATTTTTGTAAGATAATATATCTGTTTTCAGAATAGATTATCCTTTAGAAAGAACAGAATTTCGCTTTAGAATTTTAAACTATAAGCCATGAAAAAGAATAAAACAACCTTCGAAACTAGCTTTTGGGCAGGATATACGGCGGAAAATCCGTTTAGAGCAATCGATGCCTTTTTTACTTTTGCAGATCTCGATTATTACAAACAGAGTTTAAGCGAAGCGGTATTATACAGCTATAAAAGTAAAGTCTGCAAACAAGACAATCCTTCAGATGTTTTTGTTTTGTATACGGTTATCAAATCTTTCCTCAAAATTTGCTACTTTCTGAAAGAGAAAAGGAAGAAATGGAAAGTCGTGGCCCCTTTGCGATCTGAAACAGTTTTTCATCTTTCTTCCCTCACAAAAGAAGAGTACGAGAATCCCTTTATAGTATTTCAAAAAGCATTCGAAGAAAGAACGCCAGAAGAATTTGAATCATTTTTATATCAAATCTTAGAACTTACATTGTCTCCTCATGTCGCAGATTCTGACCGTGATGTAACGACGCCTTATATTTATGTCATAAAAATGCTCGATGCGGCAGAATTAATAAGAGAAAGGGGAGTCGAGAAAATCAGGAAACTGGATAAGGTGGTTTCAGTAACAGAATAAAATATCAAGATTACAAAAAAGCATAAAAAAATCCCATTTATTGGAAATGGGATTTTCAACTTTATTCTGCATTATTTACGTGCTTCGTTATTCACGAATATTAAAAATTAATCATTGCGACGCTTACAATTGCCATGAAAACAAAAAAAGGAATAGAAAATATTAATAAACCAATATTAATATTTCTTAATGTTAGGTTTTTCTGTCGATGAAAAAATATAGTTTCCTTTATTATAAATATGTTAAATATAAAAAATGGTAAACTTGAAACAAATGAAAAGAAAAAAATCTGTTGTAAACCTCTATAATTAGCATCCCCGAATATCGATATTAGATATAAGAAAAAGACAGGAATGACTAATCTAATTATTAAGTGTTTTATTATATTATTTTTCATTATTTAGATAAGTTTGTTGTATAGTGTGAATATTAATTAGTTTGAAAAGATTACTCGTCGATAACTTTTCTTTTAGGTTTTTCGATCTTTATAAGTTGAAGCAGAACAGAATTTTGTTTATTCTGCATCATAAACTTCCACTTTTGAGTTTGGTATTTCAACTTCTGAAGTTGGGGATTTTAAATATACTTTGCCAGAATAGACAGGTTTTTTGATGCTGCTTTTTATAATTTCTTTATTGAATTTAATATACAACTCAACATTTTCATTTTTATCAAAAAATGTTTTAAAACGCTCCATTAATTGATTATTGAAATTACGTTTCTCCAATGGATCTTTTATGTGGTCATTTTCACTCGTTGTTTTGCCATCAAGTAAATCAACCCAAATGCGAACTTCTAATTGTCTTGAAAATTGATCTTGTACAAAAATTACCATGCTTATAGGAACTGCTTTACCGACAACAGTATCGTTAAGAAATTCAATACCAGTATTGGTGTTGCTGATAACTTCGTTATTCATAAAAAAGATATCGTAATTGTATATTTTAAAGTCTGCTCTATTGGTGCCAATTTTAAAATGATATCTTTTCAGACGATTCTTGAAATATGTATTATTTATTTTGTTATTGGCTATTTCTTCCTGAACAAATAGAGGCATATCTTTTTGATAGTTTTTTATGACTTCCTTTCTATCTAAATTTTTACTGAAATCACCCCATTCAATGTCAAAGGTTTCATGTCCTTGATATGTTCCAATTTCTTTATTACCAATCCCGCCAATCCATAAAGTGACCAAACCTTCTGGAGCAAAGGCGACGGTTAGTGTATTATATTCATTTTTATATTCTACACCATCCATACCCATTGTAGTTCCATAATCTTTTTTAAAGATATCGTACATTTTTTTTTGAGGCAATTCGAAATCACCTGAAAAAAACTTATTTTCAGCATACGAAAACCAAGTGATTTGCATGCGTTCTGGAACTTTCTTTTTATCATCACCAACTACCATAGTACCGCTGCTGCTAGCTCCCCAACTATCGTTTAGATATTGTTCGCTTGGTATCCATGCAGTGGTGTTATCAGATAAAATAAAACTGCCATAGACAACCTCTACAGGACAAGTTTCATCGGCACTTGTTTCAGCCAACCATTCAAATTTTTCTATTTTTGTAAGCATTTCTTTTTGTTTTTCTGTATTTAAAAAATAATATGTTAATGGTATTTCCTTTTCTTTCCATATGTCATATCCTAATCTAGAAAGTAGTAGTATCGATAGTACTATGGCTATCAATAAATACAATTTATTTAAACTATTTATCTTCATAATATTAATTTAATTTGGCTTCATACCTTTGATGAATAGATACGTATACCAGGCTATTGATAGTATTGTAATACTTGCCAGTATAAGGAGTATGAATATTATTTTTGTTATTAATCGTTTAAATCCATGAATGGATGTATAGATTGCCAGTAGAATAGTTAGAACAGGAATCACTAGTATTAATCTATAAGAATAACCAAGATAATCAGGATAAAATAAGTAGGATAAAAATGAAATGAATACAATTAAGAATATTGATAATATTTTGTTTTTATTTTGATCTGACATTTTGTTTAAATTTCGTTTATATTTATCCATCAATCTTTTTTCTATAAGGCTTTCCGTCTTCATATCTGCCTCCTTTTCCATAGCTATCACAAGTTGATCGATGAAGGTATTTATTTCGTATAAAATGCAATTTTTCATTTTTAAACGTTACTGTTTTACTATGTGCTCCATCATTTGTAATTGCATAATTTAATAGCAAATTCTTTGCTTCTTCAAGGTCTTCAGGGACTTTGTAAGTCTCCTTTTTGCCTTTTTGCATTAGCGAGTTATCAAACATCATTTTATAATTTTCAGCAAGCTTAACCATTATAGAAAGGGGGATAAATTGATAGGATAGAGGTACTCTCCTAGTTGCCATATGTGTAGTAAATGTGACTCCCTTTTTTGAAGTTGTTGTAGTTACAATTTGTTCTCTTTCATACCAACCTTCTTTTATTAAAGTTTCTTTTATGTTATCAAAGCCCTTTTCTAAATGTAGTTTTCTTATTTCCTTTTCAATTTCGGCGTAACCTCCGCCAATGTCACTATGAACACCAGGAATAGAAAGTTCATAGCCAATTCCAGCATCAATAGAGCTTTTAATATTGGTAAGAGAAAAGTTTTCACGATATTCATCAGATGCGGTAATATGTATCACTTTTTTAATATTTCCTTCTAATTTTAAATTTAACTCTTGTATGTCATTGTTAAAATTAGGCGAAGTTGAAAAACTTTCGGAATAGGAGGAAACAGTGTCAAATAGCCCAACAAATTGTATTTTAAATTTGCTAGATTCTAGATCATACATATCCTGTAGCTTTCGTCTTTGTGATATAAAATTTCTTGCTGCAGCAGCGCCACGACTGAAACCAAAAACAGTTAGATCTATTTCATTAACAAATTGGTTTTCTTTTATAAATTTATCAGCTTTGAGTTTGTCAATTTTTTTCTTTATCTCCACAAAAGCTTTGTTTACTTTAACAGGAATTCCTGATTTATCACCGCTTCCAAAAGCATATCCATAAAAATCATCTTTATCATGATCCCTGGTGCCTTCTCCTTCAATGTAAACTTTTACTTTATTTTCACTGTTTTCTGCAAGGTTTATGTTGTGTAAAATAGCAATGTTAGAAAAATAGTTATCATAACTGCTTTCATTCCCATCATTATCCTCAAAAGCTTTTGCAGCTATTTCTTCTTTAGGAGTTAATAGTATTCCTTTTTTCTTTTTTTCATAAGCTAATCTGGCTTCAGTATTTTTCATATTATTTAAAGTACCATCAAAAAACACATTAACTGTTACTTTTACACCTACTTTTTCCTCAGGTTTCTTTTGCTTATCAGAAACAGTAACTTTTGCAACACTATTATTTTTAGGAGGTTCAATTGTTTTCTTGAGATCATTTATAATCTTAAGCTGTATGGTGTCTTGTATAGTGTCAATTTTGCCTATATACTTAACTTGAGCATAAAATTCATGTTCGTTTTCATCTCTATAATCTTTATCGTTCAGTATTTTTTGATATACTTTTATGTTGTTAAAGTATAGTTCTGCTTTTCCATATTTGTCAACAGGAGATGTGGTATAGGTTCCCATATTTCGAGAATTATTACCATGTCCATCCATGCCTTCGTCTTCCCAAATAGTTACTTGTAGCTTGTCTCCAACCGGAATATTTAATGTGTGAATAAACAAACGAACATTGTCACCATAACCAATTGCTTTACCGTTTAGGTCGCGATAATATTGGTCTTGCCATTTAAGATCTTCTATGCTTGGTGTTCCTGCAACTGGGGTAATATTCAGTTCTACAGTATCTTTTGCTCCATGAATATCGGTAAACGTAACGGCAATTGTATAATTGATTCCTATGCTTGCCTGATTAAAACTAACTCTGCCATCACCACCTAAATCTAAAAACAGTTTTCCGTTTTTTAAAAGCGTCCAATGCTGCTTTACAATTTTACTGCCATCTACTTCTTTATGGTTATCCTCTTTTTCATTTACATATAATTGCACTCCTTTTTTTTCTTGATCTTTAGCCGTCTTTGTATACATTAACAAATAAACATTTTTGCCAATTATAGGTCTAGAATCTCCTTTTATATAAAATTTCATAACTATTATTTTTTAGCTTCAGGTATTCCGTTTAGTTCATTTTGAAATTCCGCCATGTTTAACATCGGGTTTATTAAATTTTGAACATCTGGATTTGCATTGATGAAATTTTGCTCACTAGGCTCAGCTATTTGCCCGTGATTTTTAACTTCGATACAATCAGGTCCGCCAACTGGGCAAGCGCCTTTACTATCTTCTAGTAATGCTTTGCCATTATTAGACAAGGTTATTTTTTCATAAAAACCGCTCCATTTCGTAATTGTAGCTTGACATGGTAAATAATCTCCGCTTCCAGTAGGTAGCTTTTTACATTTTCCGAAAGTATTCTTTTCTAGAGTTTTACCTATCTCTTTATCTGTCGCTATAAGTTTTGCACTGCCATCTTTATCGTTTGCATAATGTTTATTTTGCGTTTTTACTTTTAATTTATCAAGTTCTGGCTCTACGCTAAATTTGCATTTTAGTGTTGCGCCGTTCACAACAATGTGTTTTTCGCTCATAATTTCTCTTATTCTTAATTAATGGAGTTTAAAAAGATCCTTGAAAAAACTTTCTTTTTTTACAGTTTCACCTATAAAAAAGTCATGATTTTGCGCAGATGCTGTAATTTTTTTATCATTGAGATTGTAGATTTTGACTGTCGCTTTTTTAGTAAAATCACCAATGATATCACATTCTAAACTTGCGCCCTCGATGTTATATGTATTTGGATTCAAATGGTAAATGGAATGATAGTTGCCAGAAAAAGTATTTTTTTCAAGAGCGCTTTTTTTTAATGTACTTAATAATGTGCCTTTTTTCTCAATTACGACCATATTTATATCATTTAGATACTCATCGATTTTTTGAGTTACCTTGAATGATATAAAATCATTTTTTGGCGTAATGGCAAAATCTGCCTCTGTTATGAAAGATAAATCTGAAGTGTAAGTAGTATGGATTCCACTAAAGAAAACGTTTAAAAACCAATCATCTGATAAACTGTGGAGTAGGCTTTCTTCTTCATTTAATATAGAATCGATCGTATCTAAATATTTATGTATAGCTAGACCCTCATTTTTTTCTATGATCCTTTTTCTTTTGGCAATCCATCGTTCGCGTATAGCACTAAAATTATGAATATCGATCCATTTGCCTTCTGGATTAACCACAATTAGTAAAGGATACAAAACATTTGAAACTTCTTCGGCTATAATATCTGTAAGGGCTTCAATTTGAGCATTATTTAAATATACTTTAGATATTCTATCAATTTCAAATAGAGAGTATCCATTTTTATCTTTTGTAATACGTTCTACGCTTACTTTGTATTTTATAGTTTGTATATGTTTATCGTTTTCAATTGTTTGAAGCACCATGTAGCTATTTTTGCCTCTTACATTATGGAAAGGTATTTTGAAACCATTATCAAAAGTTACTTTGGTTGGCTGTAAATTCTCTTGCTCATTATCTGATTCCTGTTTTGTTGGTTTTAAAAGAAGGAGTTCTAAATGACTTGGAAAATCAGCGTTTATTACATCGCAATCTTCAATGCAATTAAAATTATGATAATATCTAAGTTCTTCGAGTGTTATTCCAAGTTTATCCGCCACTGAAACAGGAGTGTCTTCTTTTTGTATCTTGTAAGTAAGGTATTTAACTACTCCGAACTTATCTAAAATTTCACCAATAATCATAGAAGTATGTAAGAATTTATTTCGGTTTTAAATATACGTATTTTTCTTACATTTAAAAGAAATAAAAATTTAAAGACAACAATTTAACATAATACTGAAAGGTAATTAGGTTGGTGTAGGACAAATGACTTTTGGTTGTTTGCTATAAAGTAATGTTCTGTAAACTGTAAAAACATGTTTAACAGTACTTTAATTTTTAAATAACACACATAATTTACCAGAAATATTATAAAATATGGTTTCATTTTATAATATGAAACATAATTGAGCTGGGATTTTAGCGGAGAATCATTTTTTGTAAGATAACTTTGGGTATAAATAAGCCATTGATGCAGACTCTAGTTTCAATTAAGCTAACTGGCTTGAAAATAATAACTCCCATTATTACAAACTAAAATTTTAAATTATGAAAAAGTATCATTTATTAGGTTTCTTTTTTTTCTTTTCACTGGCAATGTCAGCGCAAAGCAGTCAGTCATTTTTGCTTAATCTGTACGGAGGATATACTTTTTCCGACAGAGTAGATTTTGATTCTTCTTACGCCAAGGTAGAAGATGGTTTTGAGTACGGAATAGGTTTGGAATATTTTATAATGGATAATGCTTCGATCGAATTAAAGTATAACAGGCTAGATACACACATGCCTTTGTATACGAAAGTTGGTATAACTAATGGTGCCAACACTATTCCTGCTGGAACTCAACTTAATGCTGGAGACGATAAAGGTGCTATCAATTACATATTGGCAGATTACACCTATTATTTTGGCTCAAGCTCTCAAAAAGCGCTTCCATTTCTTGGTGCTGGTTTAGGGGTTTCAATTCTTGAAACGCCAAGAAGCGGTAGCGGAACGTATTTTGCTTGGGAGATTAAAGCTGGTGTGAAAGTAAAAACAGATTCGCCATTGTCTATTAATCTTCATGCATATCTACAATCTATGTCGGCAGCTGTTGGATATGATTACTATTGGGACTACTATTGGGGACCAGTGGCAGTTACTGATTATGCATCAACATTTCAGTTCGGACTTGGTGCTTCGTTAAGCTACGATTTCAGTAAAAAATAATATAGAAATTACTCTTTTACAGAAGTCTTAGAAGTTTCGAAGATTCTTTAAATTACACTAATTATTTATCGTTATAAATGAAGACAGATATTTTGGTATCTGTCTTTTTTTTAATGCAGACTTGTACTCAATTGAAAGATTGTCTGAACTCTAAAGGCGAAGTAGAAGTACGGTTTTTAAACAAACGGTGAAAAGACTGCGGATGTTCAAAGCCTAAATAATAAGCAATTTCTGAAACTGACATAGTTGTAGTCGAAAGCAGTTCTTTTGCTTTTTCTATCAATCTATTTTGGATATGTTGCTGCGTTGTTTGCCCAGTATGAACTCGCAGCATATCACTTAAATAATTGGGACTTAGGTTCAGTTCGTTGGCAACAAATTGAACGGTTGGAATACCATTTGTCAGCAATTTTTCGTTTTTGAAATACAGGTCAAGCAGATTTTCCAGTTTGCTGAGCAAATCGCTGTTGACTTTTTTTCTTGTCAAAAACTGGCGGTTATAAAAACGATCGCAATACTTTAAGAGCAAATCAATATTAGAGACTAATAAATCTTGCGTAAAGGAATCCATATTGGCTTCAATTTCGGTGCTGATGTTTTCTATTATGTGCATTATAGAATTTTCTTCTTTTTCAGACAGAAACAAAGCTTCGTTGGCAGAATAAGAAAAATAACCGTAGTCTTTAATTATGGAAGCTAAAGGATATCCTTGCACAAAATCGGGGTGAATGATGGACACAAATCCTTTTACGCTATCAAGAAGCACATCTTCAAAATGAAGTACCTGATGCGGCGCTAAGAAATACATTATTCCTTCATCAAAATCATAATATTGCTGGCCATATTTGCATTTTCCTCCAGCGCATTCTTTCTTTAAGGCAATGACATAAAAATCGGTTGTTACGCTGCTGAGAATGGTTTCGGGCTCCAGTTTTACTTCATCAAAATTAAACACACTAATTAGTGGGTTTGAAGGCTTTTTTAAACCTAAAAACTGATGCAGTGCGCTTATTGATGCTATTTTTAATGGAGTTTTCATTTGCTGAAATGCTGATTTGTGTAGGACTAAGTTACAATTTAATTCTATGATGATAATTGTTCCTTTTTGATCTGCTCAATGCCTTGATTGTAAGTAGTTATCTGAAAATCTGGAAAACGATTTCTAAATTTTGAATCGTCAAAAATATTGTCGTGTTCATATCTAGGAAGCAGTTCCTGCAGTTCTTTCAGTCTTTTATTGAATAGTGCTCCAATCGAGAAAACAAACTTTGGTATAATAGAATACTTTAAATCTTTACCATAAATTTCTGAAGCCAATGCAATAAATTGTTTGTAATTTAACCTTTTGTCATCAATAGGCAAATGCCAGGTTTGACCAAATGCGTCGGGAGTATTGCCAATTAAGGCTGTAGCACGGCTCGCGTCTGGTGTCCAGATTAAACTTCTTAATTTATCGTCTCTCAATAAGACTTTTAGTTTTTTATTTTCTTTAATATTGTCGAAAATCAAAGTATTGGTAATGCTTTGTGTTTTTCTTGGTCCGTAAAATTCAGGTGCGCGACAAATAACCGCTTTCAATTCACCCGATTTCATTTCATTTAAAACCATTTCGGCCATTTCTTTTCTTATTTTTCCTTTTCTTCCTACTGGTTCAAAAACGGTTTCCTCGGTAAGCAGGCGATCATCTTGCGGATACATATAGGTATTGTCAAAAAAGACCAATTTTGTCTGATTGATTTTGCAGGCTTCAATAACGTTTTTTGTGATAAGCAGAAATTGTTGTTCCCATAAATCTGAGTCCATTGGAAGCCCTAAAGTAAAATAGGCTATTTCTGTATCTTTTAAGGCTTCTATTGCACTTTCTTTAATAGATAAATCTGCTGAAAATACAGTATCGGTATCGTTTACTTTCTTGGCATTTCTGCTTACAATTCGAATATCTGAAGTAAAATTTCTTTTCAGTTCTCGTGCTAATTCTTCGCCTATTTGCCCGTTGGCTCCTAATATGGTCTGCATAATTTTTAGTTTAGATAGTTGATTCTTTCTTTTTCAATTCTTTTATAACAACTTTTGCCATTTCTTTGGAACTGAAAGGATTCTGTCCCGTAATTAAATTGCCGTCAACAACTACTTTAGAAGTCATTGGAATAAACGCTTTTTCATAATCGGAACCTCTTTCTTTTAAAGCCTCTTCAAGATTAAAAGGCACATTCTTTTTTCGTCTAGCAAGACTCTCTTCAAACCAGTTAAAACCTGTTATTTTTTTGTTTTTTATCAAATATTCGCCGTTAGATAATTTCACGTTTAGTAGACCACCAACGCCATGGCAAATTGCGGCCACTTTTTTATTATTCTCGAAGTGGTTTTTAATAATTTTTTGAAGAATATTATCGTTAGGAAAGTCATACATAGTTCCGTGTCCGCCGGCCAAGTAGACACAATCAAACTCTTGATCTGATACTTCGTTCAAAGTTTTGGTGTGCTTCAGCATTTCTCTAAAAGCAGAATCTGACCAATAGTTTTTCGAAATATTATCTAAAACCAAAGGCTTCAAGCTCTCAGGATCAATAGGCGTGTCGCCACCTCTTGGACTTGCAATGGTAATTTCAAAACCTTGTTCTTTTGCCTTGTCATAAATGTGTGTAAGTTCACTAAGCCATAATCCAGTTGGCAGGTTACTGTTTTCATACACATTAATTCCAGTCACAATAATTAATAGCTTTATTGTATTCATATCACATTCGTTTTAGATAGTACAAAGTTCGAGTATAATTGAAGTATTGCTGTAGCTCAATCAACTAAAATTGTAACACAATCTCTGTTCTCGTATGATAATTTTATTTTGATTAAATTTTGAGAGTATTCAAGTCAGCACATTTGATCGTATTTTAATGAATTAGATAGAACTGAGCCTTATTTTACAGCAAAAGCCTGACTTTGTAGTCAGGCTTTTATGATAGTTTCTATTTCGAGTTTAAGACTTACTATTTTTAGATGCTGCGATAACAACTTTGGCAACTGCTTCTGGTTGAGACATAAACACTACATGGCTTCCTTTTACTTCAGTAACCTTAGTATTAGAACGTTTGTACATAGCACGCTGAATAGAAGGATCGATGCTTTTATCATTTGTGGCAACAACTGCATAAGCTGGTTTATCTCTCCAAGCCGCTTTTGTAATTGGAGTTACAAAACCTTTTGCATAAAATGCTCCTTGAGAGGCGTACATAAAATCGGCTTCTTCTTTACTAATGTCAGCACAAAAACCTGCGTGAAATTTAGCTTGATCGTAATAAACAATTCCTTTATCATCTGGAGGCAATACACCATTTTCTGGAGCTGGAGGAGCAGTTTGCAACCATTGTAATGCAGATTCTCCATTATCTGGCTGAAAAGCGGCTACATAAACCAAAGCGGCAACTTTTGGGTGATTTCCTGCTTGAGTAATAACAGCTCCACCCCAAGAATGTCCTACTAAAACTGTTGGCCCGTCTTGTCTGTCTAAAACTACGTTTGTTGCGGCTACATCATCTTCAAGAGAACTTAACGGATTTTGAACGATGCTAACATGATATCCTTTTTTGGTTAAAACTTCATAAAGAGCTTTCCATCCAGAACCATCGGCAAAAGCGCCGTGTACCAATACAACGTTTTTAATAGGTGCTGAATTTGCTGATTGAGCGTTAGAATTTGCAGTTGCAAATAAGAAACTAAAAAGTAATACTGCGAACATGAAATAACGATTCATTTGTTCTTTTAAAGATGTTGTTTTCATTTTTTCTAAAATTTTAAATTATTATGATGTTTGTAAGTTTTTAAAAATCAATTGTTTGATTTTGATGAGACAAATGTATGGCGACATGTATCATTAATCAAATTAATAATTTTTTATACTTATTAATAAAATTTATAATTATAGCTTTAGATGCGACAAATTCTGGGCTGATACTAAAATGAGAAATAGTATTAATTTGAAAAAAAATAAAGTGCAGGTAAAATAATATAAAGAAAAGGGAGAATTGTTCTTTATTATTCTTAAATGGTTGGTAATTAATACTTAAAGATAAAAAATAAAAGAATTACCATTATAAATCATATAATAAAAAAAGCCTTTGCAGAAACAAAGGCTTTTAAAAAACAACAACAATCTGAAATACTATTTAGTATATTTTTTTCTTAGAAGATTTATCTCTTTTGGTCCAATTCCCATTTCTTGCTGTAAAAAGTTTTCTACACTTCCGTACTGCGTTTTAATTCCGCCAAAGAATGAACGGATTAATTCTGGTTTTAAGGCCATTTCATTTTCTATCTGTGCTTCGGTTAAACCGCTCATTTTTGCTAAAGGAGCCATCATTCCTTTGTTCATTTTTTTAAGATAAACATTTGACGCTACATAATCGTCTTCGATTGTTTTTTCAGGAACTTGTAGAACATACAAAAAGAGTGCTGTTGCCATACCTGTTCTGTCGCGTCCTCCGGTACAATGATACATTACAGCTTCTTTTTTATCTGCAGTCAATAATTTCACAAATAACGGACGGAATCTGTCACCGCTGTATTTTACCGCATCTATACCATAGAATTTTTCCAGAAAACCTCCTTCTTTCAAAAGTTTAACCATTTGTGCTGGATTTGGAATACTGTCGCTTCCAGCTGGACTTAAAGTGTAATCTGTATTTTGAGGCAAACGATCTGGAGCTGCTTTCGATTCGGCAACACCTCTAAAATCTACCACAGTATGAATTTTCTTTTTATCAAGAAGTGCAATATCTTCCTTTGTCAATTTATCAATTCCTGCACTTCTGTACACTTTTCCCCAAACCACTTCTTTTCCGTCTGTAGTTTTGTATCCGCCAACATCTCTGAAATTTAATCCGCCTTTTACAGGAACCAATCTTTTAATGCTGTCTGTAAGCTGCGCATTTGCTAAGGTTTGTACTAAAATAGCAGCCAATAATAGAGTTTTTTTCATTTTATTCTTAATTAATTTGTTTTTAAAAGATGTCATAACGTAAACCTGCTTGTCCACGGCTTCCGTACCATTCTTGCGAAGTAATACGCTGTTTGTTGTGTCCCATGTACATTTTTACAGGTGAATCGCTTAGGTTATTTAATTCAATAAATACTTTAAGTTTTCTGTTAATGTTTACCGTTGCAGAAGCGTCAATTGTAAAGTTTGAATCTGTCCAGATATAATAATCTGGTCCCAATTGCTGATTGATTGATTCAACCGAGTTTCCTCTATAATTACCTGCAAGACGAACCATTACACCATTTCGCTCGTAAAAAAGTATGGCATTAAATAAATTTTTAGACTGATTAGGAAGACTGGTTTTGTCATTATAAGTAACAGTTCCGTTAATGCGTGGCACTTCTGTTTTTGAATCTAAAAATGTGTAGTTAAATTCAACTCCAAATCCGCTCCAGAAACCGTTTAAGAAATCAAATCTTTTATTAATTCCCGCTTCAAATCCAACCAACGAAGCTTTGTTTAAATTTTTTGCCTGAGTAACCATATAGTCGTTTCCATCAATATTCTGCATGCTTACATCTGTAAAGACAACATCGGTAATATTTTTGTAAAAAACGCCTCCAGATAAAATACCCACATTATCAAAGTAGTATTCTCCCATTAAATCAAAATTATTGCTGAAAGTTGGTTTTAAATCTGGGTTTCCTTGCGTAATAGTCATAGGAGATGCAGTTGTATTTGTAGAACTTCCTGGTGTCATATCGCCAAAATTAGGACGAACAAATGTGCGAGTGTACGCAGCACGAAGATTTGATTTTTCGGTTAATTGATATTTCAAATGCAACATTGGTAGAAACGAATTGTAATTGTTCTCTACAACAGAAGGACTTAATGTAATTACAGCGGGAGTTCCTGAAGTGGTGGCTTTAGTTCCGTTTAAAGTCATAGCGGTATATTCGTTACGAATACCTCCAACTATTTTTAAGTTGTCTGTCGCATCAATTTCGGCCATTGCATAACCGGCAATTACATTTTCATCTCCAGTATAAAAAGAGGTTGCATTTGTTTTGGATGTAAAATCCATAAATCCGTTAGCTTTCTGGAATGATTCTCCATACATATCAAACAATTGATTTTTGGTTAATGGATTTACGATAAACTGACTGAAATCACCATTCATGTTTCCGAAGAATTTACTTCCGCTTGGGAAATTTGTGGTTTGCAAATTTGAAAGCGGCACTAGAGCAGGAGAATTTGGAATTCCGACAGCTGCTCCTGGAAGATATACATAATTAGATCCGTAAGAATTTGTTCTATCCTTATGACGGTATTTTGCGCCAAATTTTAAATTTACTTTTGAGCTTGCTTCGGCCTTCAAATTAACTTGTGCAATCTGATCTCTTTCACTGTTATCAAGCTGTGCTATTACCAACTGATTTAATAATAGTTTGGAAGAATCCATAACTTCATTTGGATTTGCTAAACCTGTTTCAAAATTTTCTACAGTACCACCAACTCCGTTTGGAGAATCAAATCCCCAGTAACGTTTTCCGTCGCTAGAAAGATTATTAAATCCTCCAATTATTTTTTGACGAAATGTTGCAATAGGAAGTCCTTTATTAACAGATGTTGGAGGAGTATCCAAATAATATTCTGATTTATGATTGCTGTAACTCCAATCTATTTTGAATTTTTCACTCATCTGATGTTCTCCGCCAATTTCAAAACCATTTAAAGCAGTCTGATAATGCGAGTATCTGTAATTGTATTGAAAACGAGTGTTAGTATAATCAATATAGGATTCGTAAACAGGACGAATGTCATCAAACTTATTGGCCATTCCTCTAAAGAATATTTTATCAGAAGACGTAAGTTTATATTCGGCACCAACATTTAATCCTTTGGTTTCACGTTCTCCCATATAACGTTTAAAAAGCACGGTATTAAGTGAATTTTTTTGCTGAACAATTGCTGCGCCAGTATTATAAGTTGCTGCAAATTCGTCAGAACCCCATTGTCTGCTCCAAATTGCTCCAGAAACAATTACTCCAAGTTTATTATTAAAGAATCGGTCACCGTAAGTTACAGATCCATTATAAGTGCCATTTTGGCTAAAAGTGTTGTAACCTCCTGCGGCACTAACATTCAATACACGTTTTGATGGAGCGGTGCGGGTAATAAAATTAATAGAACCTCCAATCGCATCTCCTTCCATATCTGGAGTAATGGCTTTTGCTACCTGAACATATTGAATCATTTCAGAAGGAACAGCATCTAAAACAGAAGATCGGTTACCCATAACATTTGAACTCGGAAGACGATTTCCGTTAAATAGAGTAGAAGTCCACGCAAAAGGAGTTCCTCTAACCGTTGCTTGGTCAGCTTCACCATGATAACGTGCTACAGCAACACCCTGCATACGCTGTACGGCTTCGGCAGCATTACGGTCTGGAAGTTTACCAATAGCATCTGCAGCCATAACATCCATTATAGCAAGTGAGTTTTTCTTAATGCTGTAAGCTTTTGCTTGCGATGGCGCCATAGTACCTTTTACCACAATTTCTTTAAGCGAAGCTGAACCGTCAGGAGTCATTTGAATCAATCCAAGATCGTTTATTCCTTTTACAAGATTTATGGTTATAGATTTTGTCTCAAAACCGATGTAGCTGATTTCAATAACTGCTTCTCCTTCAGCAGGAGCTGTAAGGGTAAAAGCACCTTGCAAATCTGAAATTACCGAATTATTAAATGTTTTTCCAGTAACATTAGCCGTAGGCAAGGTTCCGGCATCACTTGTAACAATTCCTTTTATAGTTTGTGCATTAGCCGATTGTAAAGAACCGACCAAAAGAATGGTTGCGAAAAGTATTTTTTTGAATATCTTCTCTTTTCTAAACATTGATTTTAAAATAATTGTAGGTGTCATGTTTTATAGTTTTTTTGCAAAGATTGCTGCGATTTAAACTACGAAACGACTTTATCGAACTAGAACTACTTTTTGAAAGTGTCAATCTTTTGTGCTGATTTTAATGTGTTGATTTTTAATGTTTTAATTGTTGTTATTAAATTGTTATGAATCAATTATTTCGCATTTAGTAAACATTAAATTAACAGCCTCGCGATACTTTAGCACAAAGATTTTAAGATGAAATACATTATTGCCATTGGAATATTTCAGGCTCTTTTAGCCGCCGTATTATTGCTTAGAAGCAGATACAGAAAAAATGCAGATGATTTGCTAATATCATTAGTAGTGTGCATAGGTCTTCACCTTTCGATTAAGTTTTTCATCTTTACTTTTGTAGAAGATCAGCAGGTTCTTAATATGATGAATACCTTTATCGGGTTTTGTTATATTCCGCTGCTTTATCTGTATACTTTAAAAATCATTCGCCCAGAATTTGTTAGCGCTTCAAAGTGGTATCTTTTTATTCCTTTTATTATAGGTGCGATCGGTTATTTTTCTACAGTTTGTGTTTTATCTGTCACATCTCCAAACGCTTATTTAGTCTTATATTGGTATAATACTATCAGTCTTTACACATTGCTTCCTTTGGATATTATTTTTTCCTCTGGCATAATTTATTTGGCAATAAATAAACTGCCAAGAAATAGCCAAGAGAAAAAATTAATTGTCCAGCTTGCATCTCTTTTTTTATGTATCGGAATATTAGGAACGGTGTTCACTATTTTTAGTTCGACTATTTTCAATTTAAATTATTTAAGCCGTTCCATTATTTATGCGCTTCTTATTGTGATAACCATCAGAATAATTAGCTATAAATATAACGTGTTTGTTGAGCCTGTTTCACAAAGTACAGGAAATGAAATGCTTTTAACTTTGGCAAATTATGGTACGCTTGTAGAAACAGAAATAGAGACGACAAGTACAAATACAATTTTACCAAAGAGTACAGAAGTTGTTTCGAATCAGGAAATAGAACCCTTAAAACTTCAAAAGAGAAAAGAAATATTAAGTCAAAGCGAAATGTTCAAGATATTGCTGAAGTTGGAAAAAGCAATGGAAAATGAGCAATATTATATGGATAGTGAATTGACGCTTGACAAATTGTCGAAACTTATCGGAGTAAATAAATATCATATAAGCGAAACATTAAACCATTTTGTAAATAAGCCTTTTTATACTTTCGTTAATGAATATAGGATAGAATATGTAAAGGAGAAATTAAAAAGTCTGTCTGTAAAAAACAGCAGCATTAGTATTCTTGAATTGGCTTATGAATCTGGATTTAATTCAAAATCATCTTTTAATAGATATTTTAAGGAGATTACGACTTATACTCCGCGAGAGTATTTAAACTTAGTGGTTACGGAAGAATTAGCTTTGTAGCAATTTTACCTTTTGCTGGCGATTTAAACCTTCTGGACTGGAGTCTAATTCTTTTTATCTGAATAAGACATTCGCTTATGAGATTCTTTATTTCAAGATAAGAGATGTTATGAATGGAAATAATATTATTTTTTACTTCTTCAACATAATTTCCAGTTGTTATCAAATCAATTTCGAGGTTTTTTAGGATAAGACTTTGCGCATTTTTACTTTTTCTGTAGTAGTAAATACAATTCTGAAGATCTTCAATTTGACCTTTTAAATCAAATAGGGCATTTTTTGAAACTGCACGCCTGTAGTAATTTGAAAACTCTAATGGATTCTCTTCTATTAATTTATCAAAATCTTCAATAGCTAGAAAATGCTTATTTAATTTTTGAAGGCACCTGGCTCTTAATTTTAGAATCTTAATATCAAATCCTGAATTTATCGAATGGTCAAAATGAAATAATGCCTCATTAAACTTGCAAGACAAATAGAGATCTCTTCCTTTCTTTAAACTGGTTGATTCCTGCTTAGAATTTGATCTTAAAAAACTATCCTTAGATTTTATTCTCAATTTGTTAAACCATTTCATATTCTAAAATTTTAGACAGTTAAGATTTTGGTTATGAGTGTAAATGAAAATTTTTAGGGATTTAAAAGTAACTCTTTTTTTTAATTTAAGATCTTTCGAGTGTAATTAAAATTGCATTTTGTTGATAACTAATATGTTGTGATTTTTCTTGTTTGGTTTTGATAGAAGTTGAATTTTGTATTGTAAACCAAGAAATACAAGCGAATTCTGCGCTATTTAAAGTATTTGTTTTGGAGTAATTCCATATTGTTTTTTAAAGGCGTACGAAAAGTGAGATAGATTTTCAAATCCGACTTCTAAATAAACATCTGTAGGTTTTTTCTTTTTTTCGGCCAATTGATAATAGGCTAATTCAAGTCTTTTATGTGTAAGCCATTTTTGCGGAGTGGTATTGAAGAACTTTTTAAAATCTCTATTGAATGTAGATAAACTGCGGCCTGTAAGATAACCCAGTTTTTCGAGTGGCATGTTAAACATAAAATTGCGTTCCATAAAATGGGCTAAATCAATTTTACCTGGTTCATCAAAATTAGAAAGCACGGTGTCAACATCTTTGTCAATTTCTCTTAGAATGCTTAGCGCTTCCGTTATTTTTAAAGAGGCCAGTTCCTCCGAAAATTTATCTTTCAGATCAAAATAAGGAATAAGTGAAGCCATACAGCTTTCTAATAACGGATGACTATTAAAACTATAAATTTTGTTTTCAGGCATTGGCTTTTTCGTATGCTCGATATTCTGATAAAACTTCTTTAATCGTTCAGCAGAAAGATGCATAACAACCGTTTTATGTGGTTCTCCGTTAGAAGGATAATTAATTATGGTAGCGAGCTGATTTCTTGGAATTAAAAAGATGTCTCCCTTCTTAAAAAGAAAGGAGGCATCATACTGTATAATTTTTGTTTCACCAGAGATAAACCAGATTAACATGTGCTCATCAAACATAATATCTGATTTAAAGAATTTATCTTCATAGCAGGAAAGCTTGATTTCAGGAGTTAAGTATTTTGATATATGCTCCATAACTAATTGATTAAATTATCTTTCGTGATTTTTTCTGATCAGATTTTATAAATACAAATATAAAAAGTATCAGTTGTTTTTATTTTAATATTTGCTTCTTTAGATTAAGGATAGACCTGTTAGCTGCTCGCTTAAATTCCACAATTTTTTAGCATTTTCTTCATCGAGAGAATAAGAAGCAACACCAGATGTACCTGTGCTTTGTTCGGATGCTAATATTGCGATGTCACCATCTTCACAATACACACCGCCAATATTGTTAAGCAAAGGACTTGTTGCGCACCATACAGTTGTCGCAGCACCTTGCGGAATCGATTTTAGTTTTGCTGCCACTTCAGGACGCATATTGCCATCTGCATCTAAAAAGCCCATTTTTTGAAACAATTCTAATGAGGCTTCTCTTGCCAGTTCCGTTCCTGCAATGGAGCCAGGATGCAAAGAATAAGCTCTTACATTAAACGCTTTGGCACGATTATCAAGCTCAAGAGAGAATAAATTACTTGCCGTTTTTGATTGGCCATAGGCTTGTAAAGTGTCATATTCTCGGTTAAGAAAATTAGGATCCTCAAAATTAAAAGGCGCCATATGATGCCCAAGCGAAGACACATTTATGACTCTTGCACCGTTAGCCTTTTTAAGCGCGGGAAAAAGCTTGAGCGTTAAATGAAATTGCCCCAAATAATTAGTGGCTAATTGTGATTCAATTCCGCGACTATCTCTGCGCAAAGGCACCCACATAATACCAGCATTATTTATTAGCAAATGTAAAGCTCTGCCTGACGAAAGAAATTTTTCAGCAAATGCGTTAATAGAATTGGGATCCATAACATCCATTGTTTCTAATTCGACATTTTTAATGCCTTCAAGATTCTTTTTAGCTTTTTCAATATCTCTTGCAGGTACTATAACCACAGCACCTGCATTTGCAAGTGTTTTGGTGGTTTCAAGACCTATACCGGTATTTCCGCCTGTTACAATTACAGTTTTTCCTTCAAGATTAATCCCTTTAGTCACATCATTTGCTGTTGATGTAGCAGTAAAGCCTGAACCTATTGGCTGCTGTAGTGCGCCTTGATAATTACTCTGTCTCATTTTGTTTATTGTTAAAAAGTTATGAGACAAAATTAGACACAACATAACCACGTGATTTTGTTTAAAACGTCAAATTATTTTGTTTAAAATGTCATTTCATATCAGTTATGATATATTTGAATCAATTCTGATGTCCATTGCGTTACATCATCTGATGAAGCTCGATCTGCTTTATCAAAAAAAGCATGTTCTTTAATTTGAAATCCACAATATTGGAATATTCCTTTATCAGAAGTCAGTAATAAAGCCTTATCCATTCCGAGAGCTTCATATTCAGCTTTTGATTTTCCATGAGTATTAATGATGTATGCTGATTTGCCACTAAGAAGTCCTTTCTGAATGCCTTGTTCATAGCAGTAAGCAAAACCATAGCTAAATACCCTGTCAATGTATCCTTTCATAATAGCTGGCATGCCTGTCCACCAGATTGGGTAAATAAAGGTGATACTGTCAGACCAGATAATATGTTGCTGTTCTAAAAGGACATCTGAACTAACTATACCTTTTCGCTGTCCTGCTATATCATCAATCGACAAAACTGGATTAAAACCCAGCTGGTTGAGATCACGAATAATAACTTCATTTCCTTTCTTTACAAGTGTTTCTTGTACTGTTTTTCTAAAATGACAATTCAGACTTGAATTATCAGGATGCGCATAAATTATTAAATGTTTCATAATTATTATTTTAAGATTATGAAACAAAATTAGATTCATTTAAAGGTTTGAAATTGTAAGAAAACGAAACAGCTTATATATTACCGCTGCAAATGTCCTGCTGAAATTTCAGGTATTGGTTCGGACTGGCATTAACATAGTGCTTAAAATCGTGTATGAGTTGGCTTTGGTCATAATAACCACATTCATTGATAACATCAAACCAGTTTATTTTTTCTGATGTATTCTGAATATAACAGATAGCTTTCAAAAATCTCAGGTATCGCATTTTCTCTTTTGCAGAAAAGCCAAAAAGCTTTTTGTGTTGGTACTGTATGGCTCTTTCAGTAAGTTGGCTCATTTCGGAAACTGCTTTTATCGGATTTTGTGCTTCGTTATTGAAGTCTGTCAAAAATGCTGATATGGCATTAGGGCTTTTGAGATAAGGCCTGCAGAAATTGAGAATAAAATTTACTTTCTCTTCTGCTGAATCCAATTCTGCAATCTCTTGCCAGAGAAAAGAAAAGCAGTTCTCGATTAATAAATCATCAGGATCAAAAGGCGCTTTTCCTTGAGATACTGAGCCAAAAAAACGATAGAAAGAATCATTTTTAAAGGTGGCAACCAAAATCTTGCTTCCAGGATCTAGAGCATATTCAAATGCCTTTTTTATCGGTCCCAATACGAGACATCGATCCAATGATATTTCTGTATTTTCTTTTGAGATGAGCGTGGCTTTACAGCCAAAGCTAAATGCTAAAATTGTTTGAAATGTAGGTAAAAGAGTTTTTTTTATCACACTATCCGTTGTATTCTCAGCATAATAAAAATGGGTAAATACTTCGGAAAATTCCAAATGAACAGAGATTCTGTAATTTAAATACCCGTCGTCCATCTTTTCTTTCTTTAAATGTAAATGAATTATTTAGTTCCTAAATTTAAGAAAAATCTTTGTAGAACTTATACTTGATTATTTCTTCGCAAAAAGAATTCGTTTGCAAGTAAAATTAATAACTTTAGATATTTATAATAAAAATTTATAATCATGACAATCCAGCAATTAAAATATATTGTGGCTCTAGATGAAGAAAGACATTTTGCAAGAGCTGCAGAAGTTTGCATGGTAACGCAACCAGGCTTGACGATTCAATTAAAAAATCTGGAAGAAGAAATTGGGATTAAAATTTTTGACCGTAATAAAGTACCATTAACACCTACATTACTGGGAATAGAAATTATAAACAAGGCCAAAAGAATACTCCGTGAAGTTGATGAGATCAGGGATTTTGTTGTAAACGAAAAAAACTTACTGGAAGGCGAAATACGATTAGGGATAATTTCGACATTATCACCTTATCTAATTCCTCTTTTTATTAAAGCAATGAAAGAGGCAACTCCCAAAGTACATTTTATAATAAAAGAAGCAAATACGGGACAGTTAATGAAAGATTTGGAAACGGGTGCGCTCGATATTGTAATAATGGCTACGCCAACAGGAAATCCAAATTTAATTGAGCATCCTGTTTTTAAGGAACCTTTTATAGCTTATTTAAATGAGCTTCATCCGATGATTAATGAGGATTTTTACGAATTTCAATCGGAAGACAAAGAAGAATTATTGCTGCTTCATCATGAGTTTTGTTATAATGCACAGCTGCTTGACATTTGTGGAATTAAATCTCCGAAAAAAGTCAAAGAACAATTTACCTATGACATTAGCTCAATAGAAACGCTTAAAAATTTAGTTAGAGCGCAATTAGGTTTTGCAATTATACCAGAACTTTCTGTTCTTAATGAAAAAGAGAGGAGTCTTTTTAAACAGTTTAAAGAACCTAAACCAGTAAGGGAAATCAGTTTAGTAGTTTCCGATTCTTTTTCGAAGAAACTTCTGCTCGAAAAAATGAATGAAGCAATATGGAATTGCTTGCCAGATTCTCTAAAAAAAGACTTTGCATATCGCAAAATAAGATGGAATGATTCTCCATATTTTGTTAAATCGGTAAGTAAGTTTACATAGAGTCAAAATTTATTTCATTTATTAGATAGACTTTCAGAAGCTAATTTCAGAAGCCTGTAGCCTAGAAATGGCAAAACACATTCAGGTTTTATTCAACATTCGTTTATAACTTGCCTTACTTTTCTCAAGTTAGATAAACAAAGTTTAATAAACATAAAATGGTTACAAGTTTAGTAATAATATTTATCTGCAGTTTTTTGGCATTTGCTATAAGTGCAATCTGCGGAGGTGGAGCAGGGCTTATGCTTATTCCAATTCTTGGTGCGCTTTTGCCAATGAATCAGGTTCCTGCGGCTCTTTCAATAGGAACGTTTACAAGTTCTGCTTCGAGAATTATTCTTTTTAAGAAAAATATCTGCTGGCATATTGTCAAATATTTTGTTCCTGCAGCAATACCCGCAGTTTGGTTAGGAGCGTGGTTGCTTAAATTTTTAAATCCATTATATTTAGAAATCGCAATGGGACTTTTCCTGATAAGCAATCTTCCGTTTATTTTTAAAAAGCCTGCGGAAATAAATGCAGGAGAAAAAACAGCAAATTGGCTTTTATGCCTTATCGGATTCTCAGCAGGATTTCTTTCAGGTCTTACCGGAGTTGTTGGACTTCTTTTTAATAAATTTTATCTGCGTTATGGACTATCAAAAGAAGAAATAGTGGCTACGAGGGCGGCCAACGAAATTATTCTTCATTTAATTAAAATAGTTCTGTACACACTTTTTGGATTGATATCAATGAAAGTAATTTCGATAGGAGTTGTAGTTGCCGTTGCAGCCATACTTTCATCTTTGTCTATGAAGTGGATTTTACCAAAATTAAGTGAGTTTGTTTTCAAAAAAATCGGCTATTATGCAATGGTACTTTCTGGATTTGTAATTCTAGGAAAAACAACATCGACTTTGGCAATGGAAAAAGGAGGTAATTTTACCGCAACTACGATGTCTAAAGGAATTGAAGCAAAGTTAAAATGGCAAAATGCGCGTTTTGCAATGGAATTTACTTATGACGAAGGTTTTGAGTTTGAACAAATAATTCCGATGAAGGATTTGACAGCCGAACAGCAATCATTGGTAAAAAGTAAAAGCAACAATGCAGATAAAATAATCATTGAAGCTGTATATGCAATAAATAAAAGATCTTATGAAGCTTATTATTTTAAAAATAACAAACTGATTCATAAGATTGATTTTGAATAAATTAAAAATCGTTACCTGATTTTAATTCGAATCTTTTTTATTTTTTCTAGCTTTTAATCTTCTGATTTCCGCTTTCAGTTCTTTGTTTTCTTTTTTAAGGCTTTCAATCTGTTCAAGAAGGTCAGGAGGAATAATCGTATTTGTTTTTTTTAGATTTCCAGATAGCATGCTGTTTCGGGAACTGTTTTCGTATATTTCATATTTGTCAACGCCTAAAACTTCAGCTATTTTGTCCCATTCTGCAGCAGTAATGCTAGTAAGTCCTCTTTCTTTGCGGCTGTAAGTAGGCTGAGTCATGTTGACTTTTACGGCCATCAAATCCTGATTTATTTCCCGTTTCAGGCGCATTTCGATAAGTTTTACTTTTTTCAAGGCTATTTAATTTTCAGAAAGAATTATTGTTTGAAGTGCTTCCAAATATGAACGCCAATTTTGAATTAATTCTGAATTTTTTGCTTTTTAATACATTTTAGAAAATAAAAGAGCAATAAAAATCTTCAAGATATATTCAGATTTGAGTTTTTATTTTGCTGAAATAAATTTTCTCTATGCGCTATTTTATCTTATGTCTGCTTTATATTCTGCCTTTTGCGGCGGTTGCACAATCTTCTAATACGAAAGCAAAAATCACTGGAAAGGTGATCGATTCTGAAACTAAAGTTCCTATAGAAATGGCTATTGTAAGTGTGTTTCGCACTGGAGAAAGCAAACCTTTTAATGGCCAGACAACCGACCAAAACGGAATGTTTTCAATAGATAATCTTCAAACAGGAGAATATCGCATTACCATCGATTTTATCAGTTATAAAGAAATCGTGTACAATGCTGTAAAAGTAAATACTTCGGGAAATTCGATTAATCTAGGGAATATTCAATTGGTTCCTTCATCAAATCAATTAGATGAAGTAAAAATTGTTTCAAAAACGCAGACCGTTCAAAATAAAATTGACAAAATGGTTTATAACGCCGCTAATGACCTTAATAGCCAAGGCGGTGTTGCTACTGATGTTCTAAAGAATGTTCCGATGATAAGTGTCGATATTGACGGAAATGTGGAGTTGCAAGGAAATCCAAACATCCGTTTTTTAATAAACGGGAAACCTTCGAGCATATTTGGAGCCAGCGTTTCAGATGCATTGCAATCTATACCGGCAAGTCAGATCAAAAGTATTGAAGTTATTACCAGTCCAGGTGCTAAATATGATGCAGCGGGAACGGGAGGTATTATAAATATTGTTTTAAAAGAAAGTAAAGTTCAAGGAATTAACAGCAGTATAAACTTATCGGCAGGAACAAGATTAGAGAATGGTTCTTTTAATCTAAATGCACGAAAAGGAAATTTTGGCGTAGGCGTATATTTTAGCGGAAATAAGCAATTGACAACAAAAACAAAGAGTTCAAGCGACCGTATTTCTTATAATGAAGCTAGAGACACTATAAACAGATTGTATCAAAATGGCACAAGTCCTTTTACCAGAAGCGGTTATCAAACGGGAATAAATGCAAATTGGAGTATAACGCCAAAAGACGAATTAACTGCTACTTTGGGATATAATCATTTTGAGAATAATTCATCTGGAATTACATTGCAAGACCAAACTTCTTCTTTGGCTGACGGTACTGTTTTGTCTGAAATTATGAGTGAAAGAAATTCTGTAAGTAATTTTAAAAATAATGCAATCGATTGGAGTTTAGGATATAAAAAAACTTTTGATAGAGAAGATCAGGAATTGAATTTTCTGGTAACGTCAAGTTATGGCAAAAGCACAAATGATGCGTCACAGGAAACTGATTATAGAGACAATGTAAATCCGACTTCGGGACTTAGAAGTTATAATCCAGGAAACGATCATCAAGTAGAACTTTCTCTAGATTTTGTTAGGCCAATTTCTAAAGGGTTTGTCTTTGAAATGGGATCAAAAGTATCTTTAGAAAATATCAACAGTAATGTCATTACAGATACACTTGCGCTAGATGGTTCGTATATAAACAATCAGGGACAAACTTATGGTTTTCAGTACAAACGAAATATTTATGCAGCGTATGCATCTACATCTTTTTCATTATTTAAAGACTTTTTAGAAGGAAGAGCAGGTCTTCGATATGAACGCACCAATACAACTGCCGATTTCGTCGGAGTTAGTATTCCCGATTACAATACTTTTGCTCCTTCTTTTACTGTTCAGCATAAATTCAACGAAAATGAGTCTGTAAAATTTTCTTATAGCTATCGAATAGAGCGTCCTGATTACGAAGAATTAAATCCGTTTTTTAATATCAGCGATCCGCATAATATTAGTACCGGAAATCCATTTTTGAAGCCAGAAATCGGGAATCGTTTTGAACTAGGCTACAGTAAAAATTTTGCCAATAATGCCAATATTTATTTCTCTGGTTATTACAGACGAAATACCGATGATATCCAGAGTTTTTCTACGTATCATTCTGTGCTGAATGTTAACGGAACAGATTATACAGATGTAACACTAACACAGCGTTACAATATTGGAACTCAAACCGATATTGGAGCAAGCTTGTTTGGATCTATCAAAATTGATGAAAAGCTAAACATAAGATCTACAATTGAATTTGGAGACCGCACAACAACCAATCCTTCTTTGCCTACTGTGAGCGGATTTAATTACAGAGCAAATTTGAATTTGAGCTATCAGTTTGCACCTTCTTTTACTGGAGAGATTTTTGGAAACTACCGCTCTTCTCAGAAAAACATTCAAGGAAACCGACCAGCTTCGTTCTTTTATAATCTGGCTTTAAGAAAGCAGTTTCTGCAAAAATCTGCAAGTATCGGATTAACAATGGCGAATCCTTTTAATAAATATATGAGCCAAAGATCAACTAAATATGGTGCGAGTTTTAATCAGGTGAATATAAAAGAAATTCCTGTTCAGTCTTTTGGAATTTCGTTTAGCTATAAATTCGGAAAATTAGAATTCAAGAAAGGAGAAGGCGATAATCACAATGAACCTCAACAGCCAACCATTTAATTTACGGTATTACTTAATGCAATATTAAGAATCGCAGAAGATTAATTCAGAATTAATTCAGGATTGCTAAAGAGTTTTGCATTGAATTTAAACGGTTTATTATGAGTTGTTTATTGGTGCAACTAATTAGGATTTATTTCG
This sequence comes from Flavobacterium sp. LPB0248, assembly GCF_013388355.1. Lineage (GTDB taxonomy): Bacteria > Bacteroidota > Bacteroidia > Flavobacteriales > Flavobacteriaceae > Flavobacterium. The sequence goes on along the minus strand of NZ_CP058246.1, from coordinate 163,698 downwards.
GTTATGTTCTGTTTAAAGTTGCGATAGTTTTTAGAAATAAAACTTCAATAGTTTGATAGCCAGTTTAATTTCGATTTCTAATTTCTCTTAAAATGCGAAAATTTTTTTTATTATTTCTTTTGAGTATAACGGCTACAAATGCACAAAAGACTGTTTCTGATTCTATAGCGGTAAAAGATACTGATACCGTGCACAATTTAAAATTTAACTATAAGCAGCTTATCATACCCACCGTACTTATTGGTTATGGTTTTATTGGACTAGAGAGCGATCAGCTTAAGGGGTTTAATGCAGAAATTAAAGAAGAGGTAAACGAACATATTGATAATAAAATCACTATTGATGATTTTACGCAATATGCACCTGCTGCATCTGTTTACGCTCTAAATGCGATGGGCATAAAAGGGAAAAACAACCTGAAAGATCGATCTATAATTTTGGCTACATCTTATCTAATGATGAGCACTACGGTTTTTGCTTTAAAAAGTATTACAAAAGTAGAAAGACCAGATGGTTCTGCCAATAATTCTTTTCCTTCAGGACATACTGCAAATGCTTTTGCTGGAGCTGAATTTCTTTGGCAGGAATATAAAGATCAATCTATTTGGTACGGAATAAGCGGTTATATAGTTGCGACAGGAACGGGACTTTTTAGAATGTACAATAACAGACACTGGCTTACCGATGTTGCAGCAGGAGCGGGAATTGGAATATTAAGCACCAAAGCCGCATACTGGCTGTTTCCGTATGTAAAAAACACTTTTTTTCCTTCCAAAGAAAATAAAGTAACCTCGATGGTCGCTCCTTTTTATAATGGCAAGCAAATGGGCGCTGGAATGGTTGTACAGTTTTAAGGTACATCGCAAGTAATTTGAGTTTAACAGAACCAATACATTTTGGTGATGGACGAAATTTTGCTTGACAGAGAAGTGGTCATTTAAAAATAAAACTCCAAATAAGATTACTCATAAGGAAACTTATTTGGAGTTGAAAATTGTTTTCAAGGAAGTTAAACTAAGACTTCAATGCTTTTCGGCAGAATACTAACTTGGATAATATTGGTTTTTAAATTCTGAAATTCCCCATCGATTTGTGCGTCTATAAAAATTTTATGAGGCATTTCTATATGTACCTCTCGTACTAGTGCATGCTGTGCTTTTTTAAATTTCTCGATTGAATTTTTCAGCACATTAAGACCAAGCAGTAATTTTTCTAAAAATGTAAGTTCAGGAATAATAACCATATCTAGAACACCATCACTAAGACTTGCTTTTGGAGTAAGGCTCATATTATATCCCATTTCGTTAGAATTGGAAATAAAGAGCATAAAAGGATTTACTTCGTGTTTTTTTCCGTCAGAAGAAACAACGGTATATTGCGGTTTAAACTGAAAACTTGAAGAAAGAGCCGCTTTAATATACGAAGATAAGGTTCGGTTTCCCGAATGTTCGTATTTCTTTATAATCATAGCATCAATACCAATTCCCATATTACTGAAAAAATAGTATTGATTTATTTTTCCAACGTCAATAGAAACGGTATTTCCTTTTTTAATAATTTCCACGGCCTTATCAAAATTTCGCGGAATATTTAAATTTGAGGCTAATCCATTTCCTGATCCAACAGGAATTATTCCCAGTTTTATATTAGAGCCAATAAGAGCCGATGCTACTTCGTTTATAGTGCCGTCTCCACCGCATGCAACAATATAATGCGGATTGTTTGCAACGGCTGCTTTTGCCAATTCAATAGCGTGTTTTTTTTGTTTCGTATAATCGATCTCAATTTGGTACTCTTCCTTTGGGAATTGACTCAAAAGGTAAGAAGTAGTGATATCATGCTTCCCACTTCCAGAAATTGGATTGATTATAAAATGTATGTAGATCATTATTATTTTAAAAGTTTATTTGTAAAAAGATAATCTGCAGTCTGATACCAAGCTATGGTTTCTTCTAGGAAAGACTTGTTCATAGGTAAGGATTTAAGACTGTTATCTTGCTTGTTCCAAGTATAAAAAGCCTGTTTTTTCTGGTCTGACAAAATCATCACTTTTTCTTTTTTCATCAATACCAGTTTTCGGTAGGTTCCCATTAATGCTCGTTCTTCAAATTTAGGATCCAACACATTATTTCCGAAAAAATCAGATTCATAGTTCCATCTGAAAATAGAAAACAAGGTAGGCCAAAGATCAATTTGAGAACACTGTTTGTCTATTTTTTGATTGTATTGTTCTGGCAGGTTTGCAATAAATGCCGGAATATGATAATTGGCTACATCAATTTCATCTTTTCCTGCACTGCTAGCACAATGATCTGCAATAATAACAAAGATAGTGTTTTTAAACCAAGGCTTAAGGCTAGCTTTTTTAAAGAGTTCTCTTAAAGCAAAATCGGTATATTTTACAGCACCTTCGCGGCTAGTTCCTGAGGGAATATCAATTTTTCCTTCTGGATAGGTATAAGGTCTATGGTTGGAAGTAGTCATAACGAAATTGAAGAAAGGCTTATTGTTTTTATACTGCTCATCGGCTGTTTTGAGCATTTTATTAAAAATATCTTCATCACAAATTCCCCATGCATTCTCAAAAGTTACTTCATTGTCGTTTATATTGTGCCTTACGGTTTTAATTTTATCACTCAATACACTGCCACGTCCTCGGTCGTAAATGGTAAAGCCATTTCCGCCAAAATAAGCATTCATATTATCAAAATAACCGTCGCCTCCGTAAAAGAAATTACAATCATATGATTTAGATTTAAAAACACTGCAAACCGTAAAAAGATTTTGATTTTCGGGCCTTTTTACGATAGATTGTCCAGGTGTCGGAGGAATGCATAACGTTACGGCTTCCATACCGCGAACTGTTCTAGTGCCTGTTGCATAAAGATTATTAAAAAATATACTTTTTTGAGCCAGACTGTCCATAAAAGGAGTAATGTTTTCCTTGTTTCCAAATTCCTTCAAAAAGCTTCCGCTAAGACTTTCGACAAGAACAAAAACCACATTTTTTCTTGAAGACGATGGCATACTGTCGGTTATAGTTCTGTGTATAGAATATCCCATCGAATTATAACGCACATTTGGAGTTTTGAGTTTTTCTTTTATTATCGCAAAAGCTTCATCATTATCGATAGAAGTATAGAAATCGACATACTTCATTTGATTGTTGCGAAAAGCGGCAAAAAAAGAATAAATTCCTGATTTTGAAATTTCAGAATTATAGCGGTTATCAGACCATTCGGCTTGATAATTATGAATAAAAAAGCCAAAAAATAAACTCACCGCAATAGCGCAGCCTAAGATCAATAATCTAATCTTAGCGCTAGCTTTTGCTGTAAAAGTAGTAGTAAAGGCTTGTCTTTTGTAAAAAATAAAAATAAAAGCAATCGTGAGAAGCAGCACACCGCCAACCAGTAACGGAAGAGGGTAGGACTGCTCAATATTGGCTACCACTTCGTGTGTGTAAATTAGATAATCAACCGCGATAAAATTGAACCTGGTTTTAAACTCATCCCAGAAAGTAAGTTCTGCAAAAAAGGTAAAAACGAGAATAAAAACGGTTAATGTGGTAAAAAAATAAACTAAAATTCGATCCAGATAAGAACCAATCCATTTATTGGGCATAATCGTATAATATACAACCGCAGCCAGTGATACAAAGGAGATTGTTCCTATATCAAAGAAAAAACCGGTGAGCAATGTTCTTATAAAATTGATGATGTTCCAAGAAACCTCATCGTATTGCCAAATGAAAAAAGTAATTCTCAGAATTTGAGATAGAATTAAGAACCAGATTATAAAATGAACTAGTACAGCATATCTGCTGTTAGATAGATTTAGTTTCGGCATATTTTTTTTGTAAGCGCGAATTTTAAAACGCAATTTTGAATTAATTCTGAATTTTTGATAATTATTTGAAAAAAAATCTAAAATTTGAAACTATACCCAAAACGTATTACTTGTGTTTCGTAATAATCTTTGCTTACGTAGCTAAAATCTTCTCCTTTTATATTTTTTTGTAGGACTAATGTGTTAAAAATATCTGTAGCGTTCAAAAATACTTCTCCTTTACCTTTCTGTACTGTTTTTTTAAGTCCAAGATCAACAGAGAATCTGGTGCCAATTTTTTCCTGCGGAATAATATCTGGAGCAAGATAAAGCGCAGAAATCTGACCTTTTAATGTTTTGTCTAATTGCAAAGTATTGTTCCATTTTAAATTTCCTGAAACCATTTGCTGACGGTCTCCATGATAAATACTTGGAATAGGATACAGATTCGTAACAGTAAAAGCATCAATCGTGTTTTGGTAAAGATTTCCGTTGATGTTAAAAGAATACCAAGATGTTACTTCTTGAGAATATACGGCTTCAATTCCTACTGAAGAACTTTTATCAGCATTTTGAAATACATTGTATATCAAAGTGCTTCCAGGAACGGTAGTTGCAATTCGGGAAATAGTTCCATTTATAATTCTGTAATAAACAGAAGAGGTGAAGTAGCCTTTTGGCATTGTTTTTTTGTACCCAATCTCAAAAGCACTTGTAAACTGCGGACGCAAAGCAGGATTACCAACCTTTATAATTTCAGCATCATCATACTTTGGAAAAATACGAATATCTACTTCTGCAGGTCTGTCTACTCTGCGATTATAAAAGGCAGTAATTTTATTTTCATCATTTATTTTATATCCAAAACGTACATTAGGAAATGGTTCTGTATAATTATAACCGTCACTTTTATAGGTAGGATGATCAGGATTAACATCGTACTGTAAATCGACATATTCAAGACGAAGTCCGATTTCTGCCTCAATTTTGCTCGTTTCGTAAATATAATTAGAATATAGAGCAGGAATGATTTCTTTGTAATTGGCCCAACCGCCAGCATTGGCATCAATCGGGGAGTTTTCTCCAGGAAAGAATTGCATGTTGGTTGGAATATTTCTGTTTCTGAATTTAAAACCAGCTTCAAACCTTCCGTATTTTAATGGTTTGATATAGTCAAGATTAATATCGATAACCTTTTCATCGGAAAGAAGCTTAAAAGAATCCTGTCCAATAGAAGAGGGAAGGGTGTTGGTAAAGAAATATTTCTCATCTTCCTGATGATAAGTATAGTTGATTCCTGCATTTAATTTATGTCCAGGCTGTTTAAATTTATGTTCGTAAGATGCACTGGCCATTACGGTTGTTTTAAGTTCATCTTCTAAAAATGACCACAGACGAAGTCGTTGTGAATAATCTTGATTGAAGAACGGTTCATCTCCGTTATCAATGATTTTTTCACTTCCAAAAAGCCCAGAAAATGAAAAACTATTGTGTTCGTTATAATTCCAATCCAGTCCTGTTTTGAGTGTAGTGAAATGTGTGTTGCGATTTCTAACCGTCTGCTGATTAATAACGCTGCCGTCATCATAGGTTCTGGTCACAAATTCATTTTTATTTAAGGTTTCTGTGTAAAGATAATCGGCTTGTAGATAAGCGTTAATTTTCTCTTTTCGGTAGTTAAGTGAGAGCGAAGGATTTATTTTTGGAGTAACCTGATACTGCGGACGAATTGTTGGCAGATTGGCTTTGCGTTCCCATAGCGCGCCATATCCAGAACTTATTCCAACTTTACCATTGAATCCTTCTTGTTTGTTTTTTTTATAAATGATATTTATAATACCAGCATTTCCGTTAGCATCAAATTTAGCAGAAGGATTGTTTATAATCTCAATTCTTTCAATAGCAGAAGCTGGAATATTATCAAGACCAGATTGGTTTCCAAAACCGGTAAGCGCAGTCTGTTTTCCGTCAATAAGAACCATTACTTTGTCATTGCCGCGCAGCTGCACTTTTCCGTCATGAAGCGTTACGCCCGAAAGACTTTGCATGGATTGTAGTACAGATCCTCCGCTTTGGGTAATATTATCTGCTACTGAGAATACTTTTTTATCCATTTTATTGCTCACTTCAGAAGTTTTTGAAGTAACTACAACTTCAGATAAAGCATTAATATCTTCTTCAAGATCGATACTATTTAAATCTAAAAAATCAGAAAGAGTTCCAACAAAAATTTTTTGAGATTTGACTTTATAGCCTGTTGAACTAATTTCGAGGGTATAATTTCCAGAAGGAACTCCTGGGATATTAAAACGTCCTTCCTCATTGGTAACGGTGCCGGCAACTATTTTTTGGTCTTTGGTGTTTTTTAATGCTACGTTGACATAAGGAATTGCTGTTTTTAAATTTTTATCTTTAATTATTCCTGAGATGGTTGCAGTTGAGTTCTGCGCTGTAACATTATAAATTTTCGCTATAAATAGCGATAGGATTAAGAATATTTTTAATTTCATTGGTATGGTTTTAATCTGCAATACTTTTAATGCAAGCTCCTTGTTTGTCAAAAATTAAATCGATTGACGACACTTGTGCTTCGAAGGTAATCGTGCCGTGACTATCAGTTATTTGAGCAGCTTCTTTGATTTTTTTGTGTTTGTAGTTTTTTTCGATGTATGCGAGAGCTTTCGCAGGAAGTTTTTTAACGCTGATTTCTTCTTCCGTTTCTAATATATTTCCATTAGTATCTAGAAGCACGGCGCGTTCTGTACTGCCAGTTTTAAAATTGGCTTCATAGTTGCCTTTCTCCTTTTCCCATTTTACATCAGTCTGATTAGGATAGGATTTTAGAAAAGTTGATTTTACAATATTGGGAACATCTTTACTGCTTATGTTCTGTGCAGAAACAAAGCAGGAAAAAAGCAGTGCTAAACAAGCAAGAAGTGAATTTTTCATTTGTGCTATTTTTTTAATTAATAAAAAACCTAGCACAAATTTGAAAAACGAATCTGTAGGAAGTTTGAATTTTTAAAACTTGACGCTAAAACTATGCAGATTGTTGGAAAAACTATAGTTGATTTGCCAATGGTTTAATTCTGTAATTTTTTTAATAATAGCTAAACCAAGTCCATTGCCTTGAGAAGACGGATTGCTTTTTGAAAAACGGTTAAAAAGCTTGTCTATAACAAGAGGTGTTTTGTCACCCGAATTAGAGAATATTAATTCATCGTGAAGAGTTGTTATAACGATTTTTCCATTTTTTTCGTTGTGACGAATGGCGTTCAAGAAAAGATTATTTATCAAAACTTCTGTCAGAGCTGGGTTTCCATTAATTTTTAAGTCAGAGGTAAATTCTGTTATAACAGTGAGATTCTTTGAAGCAGCTTGTTCTGTAAAAAAATCAAGATGTTTTTTAATGTAATCATTGATTAGAATATCATTCTTTTCAAGATAAATCTCATTATCAATTTTAGAAAGAAGCAATAAGTTTTTATTAAGCCTGTTGAGTCTCGATACATCTCTGCTCAATGAACCTACAAGATTAGACTGTTTTTCATTTAATTCAAGCTGCGAAAGTGTATCTATTTTGGTTTGAAATAACGCAAGAGGTGTTTGGAGTTCGTGCGCGGCATTTTCTATAAATTCCCTTTGGTTTTTATAGATTGCGGTGTTTTTTTCAATTAAGAGATGCAGACTCTTATTTAAACTGTCAAATTCTTCAATATCTGTAGGAGGAAAGTGAGGCGCTTTGTTTTTATCAATCTCAAATTCATGAATCTGATTTAGAGTGTTGTAGAACGGTTTCCATAATTTAGAAGCCGTGTTTTTTGAAAGCAATATAATTCCGATAAGAAGAATGATAATGATAACAAGGAACATAATGGCCACACTGTAAACCATTCCCTCCATCTCCAGGAGATTTATTCTCTCTGTGTAAGTATATCTTTTTCCATTAATGTCAACTGGAGCATAAATAAGATAAAAAGGTTCTTTCTCGCCAGCAGTTTCATCAAATATCATTTTGCCAACAATAGAATCTTTGGTAACACCCATATCTGGAACAATCATAACATCACGATTATATTTATTCCAGAGTTTTATATCTGCTTCATTAAAGTTTTCGCGGCTCTCTTTTACAAATTCGCCTTTATGCATAAGCAAGACTTCTTCGGTTTCATAAACATATAGCCACTGGCTGATATAGTAGAATACCGGAGCAGAAACCAGAAGTATGACAACGGCAAAAATAAGGAAGCTTCTAGTGGTTTTATTGAGCAGTTTTTTTTTAGTCATTTTCCCATTTGTATCCAAGTCCATATACGGTTTTGATGTAATCACTGCCACCTGCCTGATGAATTTTCTTTTTTAAGTTTTTGATGTGCGCGTAGATGAAATCATGATTATCAAGCATATCGGCCATATCTCCCGAAAGATGTTCCGCAATTGCAGCTTTTGAAAGCACCTTATCTTCGTTTCCGATTAGAAATAGCAGAAGATCGAGTTCTTTCTTTGTAAGATCTAGTTTCTGATCATTTACCGTAACTGATTTGGAGAGAATATCAATTATAATTTCGTTGAAAACAATATTATTATTTCCTTTAAAATTTTTACGTCTGATTAAAGCCTGCATGCGAACCAAAAGTTCGGCCAGATGAAAAGGTTTAGTGAGATAATCATCGGCGCCAAGATTAAATCCTTCAATACGAGTTTCTAGATTCTCTTTTGCCGAAATCACGATTACGCCATCTGTTTTGTTTTTTCTTTTAAGTTCCCTTAATAAATCAAAACCGTCGCCGTCTGGCAGCATAAGGTCTAAAAGAATACAGTCATAATCATAATTTTCGATTTTGCTCAATGCCAGACTATAATTTTTAGCAGTCTCACATTGTATGCCATTGTCTTTAAAGTAATTCTTTATGCTCTGAGCAATTTCCTGCTCGTCTTCTATAATTAAGATTTTCATGCTGCAATTTTACAAATGAATTTTGAAGAAACTTTGAATACTAAATATAGTCAAATATATCTTAGTGCACATTTTAAAGTTAGTTATAAATTACTAATATAGTACCGCAGATAATTAAAAGTACACCCATAATACCTAGAAAACTGATTTTTTCGTGCAGGAAAATAACAGAAAGCACTATAGCGATAGCTACACTCAGTTTATCAACAGGAGCAACTTTAGATACTTCTCCAATCTGTAGTGCTTTAAAATAAAAGATCCAAGAGAGGCCTGTGGCAATACCAGAGAGAATTATAAAAATCAGATTTTGTTTGGAAAGGGAATTAATTGCGGCTGTCCCACCTCTGGCAAACGCAATGCCCCAAGCAAGAATGAGAATAATGACAGTTCTGATTGCAGTAGCCAAATCACTGTCTACATTTTTGATGCCAATTTTTGCAAATATAGCCGTCAGTGCGGCAAAGAAGGCTGAAAGTAAGGCAAATACGATCCACATATGTTTTTGTTTTTCATTTAAATTTTAAATCGATAATCTATTGTTGCGCTTCTAAGCAAAGCATTAATAAATTGGATTCAAAAAGAGGTAAAATAATTTTTCAAATTATACCTAAATTTTGAATTAATCCTGAATTTTTCAAATAAGTATTTATTTAAGCGAAAGCAAGTATTGCTTGCAATGTAAAGTTTTTGAGACCTATTTGTTAATATTCTGCAAATAAAAATTGAATCTATCAAAAATTCTAAATTTCTTCTAAATTGACAAATTCCTTTGACCTGTTTTTAATAATTAAACATGAAAGGCAGGAACAGATTAATTATGCACAGATGCTGTAGGATATACATTCTTTCAGCGGTTTCAACACTTTGCTTTTCTCTTTTATTTCTTAAACGGATTAGTTTTTTTGTTTTTAAAAGTAAAAACTTGAATTCAGCATTTATAGATCCTTTAAATCTTAATCCAAGTTTAAAATTTATTCTGATTCAAAGTAGTTCTCTGCTTTCTATCTCTGCTTTTTATACTTCAAATTCTCCTAAAAGATGGATCGGTTCCTAGTGTTTTTAAACGCGATAGCAGTACTATTTGATTCATCTAAATTAATACATAATTCTTACCCAGAAATATAATGAATGCCAATATTATTCTTAATTATTCAAAGCTTAGGCTTTTTTTATTTTTTATTCCGCTGTTTCTCTTAACTGCGATAATACTATTTTTATACTGTCATAACGCAATGACAGTCAACAGTTATATTGAGATTCAAAAGAAGAGTTTCTACACTATAAATTATTATTTAGGACACTATCCAAAACTTGAGTACAATTTAACACAGTTTGGAGATGCAATGATTTTTTTATCATTTTTAAGCAGTTTATTTGTTTTTGCTCCAAAAGTTTGGGAATCATTGCTTTCGGGTTTGCTCGTTTCGCTTATATTTTCGTGTGTGTTAAAAAAAGCATTTGCAGTTCCGCGACCAGCTGCGGTTTTTAATAATGATAGTTTTTATATTTTTGGCAAAGCTGTTTGTGGACATAATAGTTTACCATCGGGACATTCGATAACTATATTTACAGTATTGTCGGTTTTATTGTATGGATTTATGCCAAAGAAACTGTCGTATAGATTTATGTGGTCTTTTTTTATTGTTATAATAGGATTGATTCTGATTTTTACTAGAGTAGGTGTTGGGGCGCATTATCCGATTGATGTTATTACAGGAGGAATTATAGGATATATTGCAGGACTTTCGGGTATTTTTATCAGCAGAAAGTATAAAATTTGGGCTTGGATTAATGACAAAAAATATTATCCTATTTTTATGCTGTTGTTTTTGGGATGTTGCATTTCGTTAATCTGCAGAATATTTTCTGAGAATTTATTAATTTTTTATTACGCTTTAATCTGTTTGGCTGTGTCATTGTTTTTAATCATTTATATCTATGTTAAAAAATAACCTGCGACTTACTCATTTTGTTTTACTAATGAGTTTTTTGAATTTTTTATTCTTTCACTTGCCATTTTACCGCTATGTTTTTAATAATGTTGATTACAAAAGTTTTAACGGAGTAGTTTTAATTATCAGCTTAATAATATTAATGCTGGTTTTAAATGCTTTTGTTTTTTATTTGTTTTTTTCCCTTTCTCGTAATCTTGGAAAATTTTTACTGACGATTTTCTTTCTGATTAATTCTGTTGCAGTTTATTTTATTAATACTTACAGTGTTATAATTGATGAAAGCATGATTGGCAATATATTGAATACCAATTTTGAAGAATCAAGCAGTTTTTTCTCGATTAAATTAGTCCTTTACATTATTTTTCTAGGTATTATTCCTGCAATTTTCATTATAAAAGCACAAATAATAAAGGATTCATTGCGAAAATTTTTAACTCTTTCCTCACTTACTTTACTATTTATTGCTGTTTTAGTTTTTGCAAATGCAAGCAATTGGCTTTGGATTGATAAAAACTCCAAAAAATTAGGCGGACTTGCAATGCCATGGTCTTATTCGGTAAATATTTCGCTTTTTTACATCCACAAATACAAAAAGAATGAAAAAGAAATTTTACTGCCAAAAGCTACTATAAAAGATAATCAGAAATCGGTTGTTGTTTTGGTTATTGGCGAATCGGCCAGAAGACAGAATTTTTCTCTTTACGGTTACAAGAAAAATACTAATCCGCTTTTGTCTGCACAAAAGAACCTCTTTCATTTTGATGCTTCGTCATGCGCCACTTATACAACGGCTGGTGTTAAATGTATTTTAGAACACACCAATTCTGATGATTTGTATGAGATTCTTCCAAATTATCTTTACAGGAATAATGTAGAAGTCATTTGGAGAACAACAAACTGGGGCGAGCCTCCTGTTCATATCAAAAATTATCAAAATAGGGAATATTTGATGAAGGACTGCAAAGGAGAAGGATGCAATTATGATGAAATTTTGCTTACGGGACTGAAAGAACAGATATTAGAGAGCAAAAAGAATAAAATATTAATTGTATTGCATACCAGCACCAGCCACGGTCCTTTATACAGCAAGAAATATCCGCCAAGATTTGAGTCTTTTAAACCTGTTTGTAACAGTGTCGAATTGGGTAAATGCTCTCAGCAGGAATTGATGAATGCCTATGATAATACAATTGTTTATACCGATTATATTCTCTCTAAAATCATAGATGATTTAAAAGAATTAAAGGAATATAAAAGCACTATGATTTTTGTTTCCGATCATGGAGAATCTTTAGGCGAAAAGAACTTGTATATGCATGGCGTGCCTTTGAGTATTGCTCCTAAAGAACAATATGAAATTCCTTTTATTGTTTGGGTGTCAGATAATTCAAAACAGCTTAAGGCAAATGAAACAGTATCACAAAATCATGTGTTTCATAGTGTTTTAAATTTTTTAAATATAGGAAGTCCTGTTTACAATGAAGAACTGAATATTTTTAAATAATTGCCAGAAAATAAAAAAGCTGTCCGCAAAGGACAGCTTTTGATCAAAAAAAATAAAAAAAACAAGGTAACAATCTATCGAAGATTTTCTTTTTGAAAAACTTTATTATAATAAGACTAATAATTTTTAGAATGAATGAGAAAGACTCACAGTCATGCGAGTTCCGTTTTCTTTAACATAACTCATATTATTGACTTGCCATTGCGAGATTACAGAGAAGTAATCTTTATTAAACAAATTTTCTACTCCCAAACGAAGCGTTGTTTTTTCTCTGAAAATATAGCTTGTTGAAAGATTAAAAGCAGTAAACGCTTTAATAGGACCTGTACCATAAGTATACGCACCGTTTACTGGTTCAAATCTATCTCTTCCAGAAGTATTAATCATTTGGGTAAAGATTGACCAGTTTTCTATTGGTCTATACACTGCAAAAGCAGTTAATTTAGGCGGATTGATGCGATCTCCTCCAAGGTATACTTTTCCAGTAGCAGTTTCTCGTTTACCTTCCGTGTAAGAATAGTTTGCTCCAAGATCAAATTTTGGATGAAATCTGTATTTCGCTCCAAATTCAAAACCATAAATTTTCTCTGGTGAACGTGAAATCTGTGGATTTCCGTCGACATACACATAAGAAGCGCCTAGTTTAGAAGTGCTATAAAAAACGGCTCCTTCATAAGATAAATCAGAAACAGAGCCTGAGAATCCTACTTCGTAATTATTGGCTACTACTGCTTTAATAGAGGTATTACTAACTGTATTTTCTTTCGCCGCGCGCAATACAAGACCTAAATCGGCAACACTGAAACTTTGTGAAAAACTAGCAAAAGGCTTAAAAGCATTCCATTTTGTATATCGAAGTCCCGCATTAAACATCAAGGTATTAAAATTTAAATCTCCGCCATTAACAGCAATACCGCCGCCAACGTAAGTGCTTGTTACATAATTGCGAATTGCAATTGTAGTATAATCAGGCACTGTGATATGTACATTTTCTAGTCTCAAACCAGTTTTCAGAACCAAATTAGGTCCAAACATATTTTTGATCTGGAAATAAGGAGCTAGATTAGACATTTTCATTTCTGGGATAACCAGTCTTCCATCAGTTAGATGAGTATCTGTTATATCAGAAAGAATGTCGAGTCCGTAGGTTATATTTCCATTAATCATACTGCTCACATCATAAGGACTGTTCATATTAAGACGGAATCCGAACTTTTTACTTTGAGTTGCCGGCTGACCATTATTTTCAAAAAAATCGCTGTAATTAATTACCGTCAAATAATCTTGAAAATATAAAACAGCGCTCAGATCAGTATGACCTATAATATTTTTTCCAGTATAAGTTAAACTTGCATTGTGGTTGTATGGAGTTCCTTCAGGTTCTCCAGGTCTTTGACCTATAACTCCAATGGTTGGTTTGTCGAAGTTTCCATAAATACCAGCCTTTGCGATGTAGTCGGTAATCTGAGTACTTTTATAATAATTATACATAACTTCCAGACGATTATCTGGATTGAAGTCATAACCAAGTTTGGCAAATGCATTCCAGTTTCTCAAGTCATTCATGCCGTAATCTGGCGAAAGAACTCTTCCTTTAGCATCACGATAAAGACCTGTTTCTTCATAACGGCCACTGACTACATAATCAAATTTATTGATTTTACCGCTGAAGAGTTGCGATATAAAGAATCCCGCAGTTTCTTTTGGTTTAATTAATGAAAAAGCACTTCCTGCCTCAGTAGTACCGCTGAAAACTTTATTCTGATCTGCTTTTTTAGTAATGTAGTTAATTAAACCTCCGTCGGCACCATTACCATAAATAGCAGTTGCTCCTTTGATGACTTCCACACGATCTAAGGCTGCAGGATCAAGTGAACGGATATCTTTAGCGCCGTCTCTTAAAGGTGTAGATTGTGGAATACCATCAATCATTACTAGAACACGACGTCCTCTTAAAGTTTGTCCTAAGTTAGAGGTCCTATTGGTACTGAATCCCAGTCCAGGAACTGAAGCACCTAGAATGTCACTAAGATTGGTACTTATGCTTAACTGTTGCTGAAGCTGTTTTTTAGAAATAAGAGTTACCGAAGAAGGAACTTGATCCAAACTTTCTGGCTGTCTGGTTGCAGAGATTACAACTTCATGCAATTCATTATCAGATTTTGATTTTTCTTTGATTGTATCTTGAACAGTCTGTTGCTCTGAATTATTTTTATTTGTCTGTGCGGATAGAGAATTTGCTGCTATAAGAAGCAGCATAAAGGGTAGGTAGAATTTCATTTTTACTTATTTAGACTTAATTAAAATAATCAAAAGTAAACAAATAGAGTAGTTCACACAATCTTAAAATCATGATATTTGGATTACAGTTGCTATCATTTATCTAAATATGAATTGTAAGTATTTGATATTTAGAAGTATTCTTGCTGTTGTGGTTTGATTTGGTTTTGAATAAATTGAAATATCTTAAGGAAATCTTAAGAAAAAGAAAGGGCTAAACCTTAAAAAATGTTAAACATATTTTAATGAATTTTTTGATAATAAAATAGGGTACAATCCAACGAAAATGACTTAGTTTTTATTAAAATTATAAAATAATTTGGAGTGAATATTAATAGACTTTCGTTATCATTTCATCTATAGGCAAACGAACTTTTTTCGTAGCTGCCATATAGTCTTTTTCCGAATCACGATATCCTAAAGCGAGAATAACTGTTGAATGTAACCCTTTCTCTTTCAAACCCAAAACCTCATCAATAATGGCGGCATTAAATCCTTCTATAGGAGTGGCGTCCACTTTTAATTCTGCTGCAGCAATAAGTGCTGTTCCCAATGCAATATAAGCCTGTTTGGCTGCCCAATGGGCTTTTTGTTCTGCATTAATAGTACTAAAATAGGAATGCAGTCCATTTCTAAATCCTGATAAGGCACCAGCATCAAGACTTCTTTGCTTTTCTGTCATTGCGATATAATCGTCAATGTAAGTTGAAGTCATGTCAGTAAATGCAGCAAAAACCAACAGATGAGAACAAGAACTTATCTGTCCATTATACGAATCAGCACCTAATTTCTTTTGGATTTCTGGGTTGCTTACAACAAAAACACGGTAAGATTGTAGACCACAAGAAGATGCTGAAAGATTTATAGCCTCTAAGATCTGATCGACCTTTTCTTCTGTTACTTTAATATTATTGTAAGCTTTTGTGGCGTAACGCCATTTTAAATTTTCTATTAAATTCATTGCTATGTCTATCTTAAATTTTGGCAAATATAAATGATATTGTTTTCTTTTTCGAGGCTTGAATGGCTATGGGGAACTTCAAATCGGTCATATCCTAGTTCTCTAAAGAATAATTATCTGTTTTTCCTTGTTATTATATTTGTAAAAAGATTAATAATCTTTAAAATGATATCAAAAAAGAATAATTATCTGAATTTATTGCTTTTTAAAAATATTAAATCTTTTATTGTCAATTTTGCAGGGTAAAAAAACTAAAAATTGTCATCAGATGAAAGCGAACATACAAGAAGATAAGGGAATAAACGAAAAGCAAGATATTGAAAACACCCAGAATACAATCCAAAATGATTTTGCATTCACACTAAAGAGCACTTGTTTAGATGAAAATTATCGCCCTTCAAGTAAAACGCGTTTGACAACCAATTTTGCCAACTTGGCAAGAGGAGCTAATCGCGAGCAAAACTTACGTAATGCCTTAAATATGATTAACAATCGATTTAATGAATTGGCTCATTTGGATAATCCAAAAGGAGATCGTTACCATGTGGAACTTGAAATTCTCACGGTAACGATGAGTATTGATGATAAGAATGGTAGCGACGACTTACCGATGATTGAAGTTTTAAAAACGAATATTATTGATCGTAAGACGGGCCAGCAAATCGAAGGAGTTGCTGGGAATAATTATTCCTCTTATGTTCGGGATTATGATTTCAGTATTTTATTGATTGAACACAATAAAAACAAATCTAATTTTTCTATTCCTGAAAATTTTGGTGATTTACACGGAAAACTTTATAAGTGCTTTGTGAATTCAGTCACTTATAAAGAGCACTTTAAGATGTCACCGATCATTTGTCTAAGTGTATCGAGCAACAAAACTTATACCCGCACCGAGTATCAGCATCCAGTTCTGGGTTTTGAGTATCTGCAGAATGAGTATTCTCTCACTGATGAATATTTCTCTAAAATGGGCTTAACAGTTCGTTTTTTCATGCCTCCGAATAGTGTAGCACCGATGGCTTTTTATCATTCAGGAGATCTGCTTGCTGACTATACTGATCTTGGGCTAATCAGCTCAATCAGCACAATGGAGACTTTTCAGAAGATTTATCGCCCTGAAATTTACAATGCAAATTCAGGGGCTGGGAAAATCTATCAACCTAGTCTTAAACACGAAGATTATTCACTAACTCGCGTGGATTATGACCGCGAAGAGCGCAGCCGATTGGCTATTGAACAAGGTAAATATGCAGAAGAGCATTTCATTAAGCCTTACAAAAATCTCTTGGAACAATGGTCTGCTAATTTTACCCTTTAACTGATTACAACGCATTAAAAATATACTATTATGAAGAAATTATTATTACCTACCTCTATTGTTGGAAGTTTACCTAAACCTGCCTGGCTTGCACCACCCGAAAAACTTTGGTCACCATGGAAATTAGAAGGCGATCAGCTACTTGAAGGGAAACAAGATGCATTGCGCATTTCTCTGCAGGAACAACAATTGGCAGATCTAGATATCATTTGTGACGGCGAGCAGACACGCCAGCATTTTGTAACGACTTTTATCGAACATTTAAGCGGTGTAGATTTTGAAAATCGTAAAACAGTAAAAATCCGTAACCGCTATGACGCGAGTGTTCCAGTGGTTGTAGGTGAGGTTGCACGTCAAAAAGCAGTTTTTGTTGAAGATGCTAAATTTTTACGTAAACAGACTAATAAACCTATAAAGTGGGCATTGCCAGGCCCGCTGACAATGGTAGATACTTTGTATGACGACCATTATAAAAGCCGAGAAAAATTGGCGTGGGAATTTGCGAAAGCACTCAACGAAGAAGCAAGAGAACTTCAAGATGCAGGTGTAGATATTATCCAGTTTGATGAACCTGCATTTAATGTGTTTTTTGATGAAGTAAACGATTGGGGAATGGCGGCATTAGAAAGAGCTATTGAAGGTTTACATTGCCAGACTGCGGTTCATATTTGCTATGGTTATGGAATACAGGCAAATAACGATTGGAAAAAGACATTAGGTTCAGAGTGGCGACAATACGAAGAAATTTTTCCGAAAATTCAAAAATCTAAAATCGATGTGGTGTCTTTAGAATGTCACAACTCCAATGTGCCTTTAGATTTAATGGAACTTGTTCGCGGTAAAAAAGTGATGGTCGGTGCCATTGATGTGGCAACAAACACTATCGAAACACCAGAAGAAGTAGCTGATACCTTGCGTAAAGCCCTTGAGTTTGTAGATGCCGAAAATCTTTACCCTTCTACAAACTGCGGTATGGCTCCGCTATCTCGAAACGTGGCTAGAGGCAAGTTAAGTGCTTTAAGCGCAGGAGCAGAAATTATACGCAAAGAACTTGGGATTTAGTCTTAATATATTAATAAGAGAGTCCGTGTCTCCACGGGGAAATAATATTAAAAACACATTGAATAAATTATTAGAAGTATTAAAAAAAGCAGGTTTCGACGGTTTCCTGTTAATGATAGCCACCATGATTTTGATGGCTTATTTTTTGCCAAAGCCAGGTATGGTCAAAGAACCTGTTTCGCTGGAGGAGATTGCCAATGCAGGCGTTTCGTTGATTTTCCTGTTTTATGGCATGAAGCTGAGTGTTGAGAAACTAAAAGCCGGACTTTCCAACTGGAAAATGCACATTGTCGTCCAGTTGACAACTTTTTTGTTTTTTCCGCTGCTTGTTTTGGCATTTCGCCCGTTGTTTGTCAATAACGGTTTCGAGCTGCTTTGGCTGGGTGTATTTTTTCTGGCAGCATTGCCGTCCACAGTTTCCTCTTCCGTGGTCATGGTTTCGATTGCCAAGGGAAATATTCCCGCGGCTATTTTCAATGCGAGTATTTCCAGTTTGATCGGAGTAGTGGTTACGCCGCTCTGGGTTGGGCTATTTATAGCTTCTGCAACAGGCGATTTTGATGTTACTCATATCGTCATAAAGTTGATTCTGCAGGTCTTACTGCCTGTCATTATTGGTATAAGCCTCAATTCCCGTTTCGGCGCCATTGCCGAAAAGTACAAGAAACAGCTCAAATACTTCGATCAGGCAGTTATTCTAACGATTATTTACACGTCGTTTTGCAAGTCGTTTTCAGAACATCTTTTTGACGGCTTCACTGCTTTTGAACTTGCTGGACTCGCTGCAGGGATGATGGCATTGTTTTTTGCCGTATTCTTTTGTGTCGGACTGCTCAGTCGCTTGCTTGGCTTTTCAGATGAAGATCGTATTACTGTCTTATTTTGCGGGTCTAAAAAGTCATTAGTACACGGCACCGTTATGTCAAAAGTACTTTTTCAGCACAGTACCATCACAGGTATTGTATTGCTACCGCTCATGCTTTACCATGCTTTGCAATTGATTGCCGCTAGTATCATTGCTCAGGGTATGGCTCGAAGAAAAGAAGTATAAAATATTGCATTGTAGATTTTTATGCTGTGAAGATAAACGCTGCAGTATGATATGTTTTTAACATGTGTAAAATAAGATTTTTGTATTGTTTTTGGTTATATTTGAAGAATTTTATTCTGTATTCGAAATAAATCAAACCAAAATATTCTATGGAACAAATAGACGATATTGATCTTCAGTTATTAAATATACTACACGATAATTCTAAATACACTGTAAAAGAGCTTGCCAAAATGGTAAATCTTTCAGCATCGCCTGTTTTTGAGCGAATTAAAAGATTGGAGAATAATGGGTACATTAAAAAGTATATAGCGCTCCTTGATGCAGAAAAACTAAATAGAGGTTTCATTGTTTTTTGTAATATCAAACTTAAACAGCACGATCGTAATATTGGGAATCAGTTTGTTAGTGATATTATGAAAATAGAAGAAGTGGTGGAATGTTACAATATCTCAGGAGATTATGATTTTTTAATGAAAGTCTCAGCCAAAGATATGAAGCATTATCAGGATTTTGTATTTAATAAATTAGGCTCAGTTGAAAGTATAGGGAGTACCCAAAGTACGTTTGTTATGTCGGAGATAAAAAATTTGTATGGATAGTTGCGCGAATATTCCAAAGAGTTTTTATAAAAAGCCCTACGAATATCTTCTAACTTCGCAACAGGAAATAATATTCTAAAACCAAAAAAGAGACTTTCAAAGTCTCTTTTTTAATTAATATCGTTATTGATAATTATTTCCCAATCAATTTCTCAAGCCTCGCCATCATTTCATCTTTCTCTTTCAGCATACGTTCAAATAAAGCAATTTTTTCTTCGTGAAGTTTTTTGATTTCCTCAATAGGATTGTTGTTAAAAATTTCAATTCTGTTATTGAACATTGCGTTATCCGAGAAATTACATGAAATTAAATTTACAGCCTGTTCTTCATCGAAATTCTGAAAAGCTTCAACAGGAATTTTTAATACGGCTGAAATTTGTTTTAGCAGACTTTCTTCAATTACATCTTTCTGCTCTAGCATAGAAATTTTCTTTTGGTTCCAGTCTTCTACCAGATCATAAGCTAATGATTCCTGCTTTATACTTAGCATTTCTCTAAAACGTTTTACGTTTCTTCCTTGATGTACTTTCTGTTCCATAACGAATATCAATTTTCTAAAGGCTTAAAGATAAAGCCATTTTTTGAATTAAAACCTGTGTTTTAAAATAAAAAAAAATCCCATTTCGTAAGAAATGGGATTTTAATTTTGTGACGTTGAGTTCACAATTTACAAACCATTTTATGAATGATTTAAAGAAATTGGCTTATTTTCAAGTGAATTTGTAAGATAATTATATTTGATTTTAATTCAAGAGTGGTTTGTATGTATCGTAGGGGTTAAATGTTAAAAGGGGACATGAAAATACCTTATTTGCTAATTCATTTTATTTAAGCTTTTAAACTCAACAGGCGCCATTCCTACTTTTTGTTTGAACAGTCTGGTAAAGTGCTGCTGGTATTTAAAGCCAAGTTCGTCAGACACTTCGGTGATGGTCTTATTCTGCTCTAATATTTTTTCTTTAGCAAGTTCAATTAATTTTGACTGTATATAATCCAATGCAGTACTGCCAGTTTCCTTCTTAATCAAATCACCGAAGTAATTAGCAGACAAGTTTAGTTGATCGGCAAAATACCCCACAGACGGCAGGCCTATTAAAGCAGGTTTGTCTGATAAGAAATATTCACTCAGCTGATTTTCAAATCGGGTTAAAATATCGTTGTTAACATGTGTTCGGGTAATAAACTGTCGGTCATAAAAACGCATGCCGTATCTAAGAAAAAGTTCAATATTTGATACTATTAAGCTTTTACTATGTTTATCAATATTCAATTCTATTTCAGTTGCAATTTTATCAAAACAGTCATTAATAACGGCACTTTCTTTTTTAGAAAGATGCAGCGCTTCATTGACTTCATAAGAAAAGAAGGAGTACTCTTTAATTGTTTTTCCAAGATTAGTTCCCGTAATTAGATCTGGATGGAAAACGAGTGCTTTGCCTTTTGGAGTAATCTTTTCTCCTTTAGTGTCTATACCATAAACCTGTCCAGGCGCAATAAAAACTAATGTTCCGTCATCATAATCATAAGGCTGGCAGCCGTATCTTATATCACCGCATTTTACTTCTTTTAGAAATACAGCATAAACCCCCATGTAGCGGCGGAAATAGCTAAACGGCGGAATGTTCTTAAAATCTACCACAGTTACAAGCGGGTGCAGTGTATCAGCACCCACCGAATCATTATACTGCTTTACGGTATCAAATCTTTCAACAGAACTCATAATAGTAATTTTACACAAAGGTATTGAATCTAAATTCCTTTTGTATGTCTTAAATAGCGAATCAGTAAAAGTGGTAAGTACAACCGTAGAATGTATAAGCGCTGTCTTTGAGCTTATAGTGAACTTTGTAAAAGTTAAATGAACATTGAATCACAGCTGTCTTCTTTAGAAAAAGATAGATATACATAACAGAAATATAAAAAAGTTAAAAGCGATATGGAAAAATCTAGAAGAAAGTTTCTGCAGCAGGCAGCATTGGCCGGAACTGGTTTAGCACTTGCGGATGTTTCAGGTCTGCTTGCCAGCGAAAGCAATAATAAAAATAACGAAATTAAAAATGGTATTATGAATAAATTGATAAAATCAAAAGGCTATGCCGGAACGGATAAAGAATCGCCTCTTAAATATTGGGAGTTCGAACGCAGGGCAATAGGCGATTATGACATTCTTATAGATATCAAATTCTCAGGGATATGCCATTCGGATATCCACACGATAAGAGACCACTGGGGACCGCAGAAATATCCGCAGGTACCGGGTCATGAAATTGCTGGAGTGGTTGCTGCAGTGGGTAATAAAGTAACCAAGTTTAAAGTAGGCGATAAGGCAGGTGTCGGATGTATAGTAAACAGCTGCATGGAGTGTACAAGCTGTAAAAATGGAGAAGAGCATCATTGCGAAACTACTGGCATGGTAGGAACTTACGGCGCGCCGGATACTACATCTCCAAGTGGTATTACACAAGGAGGATATTCAAACAATATTGTGGTTACAGAACATTTTGCTGTAAAGATTCCCCAAAACATAGACCTGCAGTATGCTGCTTCATTGTTGTGCGCTGGTATCACAACGTATTCGCCTATGATGAAAACAGGAATAAAAAAAGGGGATAAAGTCGGTGTTATTGGCATTGGAGGGCTTGGACATCTTGCCGTGAAAATAGCGACTGCAAAAGGTGCTGATGTATATGCTTTTACAACTTCGGCTGATAAGGTAAAAGATATCAAATCATTTGGAGCTAAAGAAGTCATTATTGTAGATGAAAAACAGGAGCAGCTTAAACCGCTTTTCGGAAAATTGGATTACATGATTTCTACTGTGCCTTACGCTTATGAGATGTCAAACTATATTTCGTGCGTCAAACCAAACGGGTTTTTTACTCAGGTAGGTCAGCCTATAAATGGCGAACTTACAATCAATAATTTCAATATGATATTCAACCGTGTTAATTTCAACGGTTCGCTTATTGGAGGCATACCAGAAACTCAGGAAGTAATGGACTATTGTTCGCTTAATAAAATCTATCCGCAGATTGAAATTATCAAGGCAGATGAAATTAATGACGCTTGGGACAAAGTAGTAAATAAAAAAGCACGTTACCGCTATGTAATTGATGCTTCAACTTTTTAAAAAACAGAAAAATGAAAGAAGAATTTAAAGATAAAGTGGCAGTTATCACTGGAGCTTCAATGGGTATGGGACTTGCTGCCGCTAAAGCATTTGCGGAAGCAGGAGCATCTGTAGCTTTGGTAGATATATTAGATGCCAGTGCACAGACGGAAGAATTGAAAGTCGCAGGACATAAAGCTGAAGCATTCGTCTGTGATGTTGCAGACGAAGAACAGGTTAAAAGTACAATTGAAAAAATAGTAAAACAGTTCGGAAGCATTGATTTTGCTTTTAACAACGCAGGTATACAGGCACCGCCTCAAGAACTTGCAGATGTTAGTAATGAAATATACGACCGGACACTGAATGTAAATCTAAAAGGAGTGTGGAACTTTATGAAGTACGAATTACAGCAAATGCGCAAGCAGGGAAGCGGAGCTATTGTAAACAATTCTTCATTAGGAGGATTAGTCGGGGTTCCAGGACGTGCAGCTTATCACGCCTCTAAACATGGTATTTTAGGGATGACAAAAAGTGCCGCTTTAGAGTACGCACCTCAGAATATCAGAATTAATGCAGTTTGTCCAGGAATTATCATTACGCCAATGGTAGAGGATATGCTGGTTAATCAATCAGATGAAATGGAAATATTAATACAGCAGCTTCCTATAAAACGCCTAGGTAGGGCCGAGGAAATTGCCGATGTAGTGCTTTGGCTTTGTAGCAGTAAATCTACCTATGTAATCGGACAGGCTATTTCTGTTGATGGAGGTTATACAGTACAGTAATTTGAAACTATTGATTATTCATTTTATTGGATGTCAAATATTTAGTAAATTTAATCAATTAAGTAATGAATTTAAGAATACAGGTAGGAGATAAATTAGCGAAAGCAGTTTTGTATAATAATCCTACGAGTCAGGACTTTGCTGCTTTATTGCCTATAACATTGACTTTGAGAGATTATAATAGTACAGAAAAAGTAAGTGATTTAAGTAAAAGACTTACAACTCAGAGCGCGCCAAACGGCTATTCCGCATCTGTTGGGGATCTTACTTACTATGCGCCTTGGGGTAACCTTGCGTTGTTTTATAAAGATTTCACCTATGCAACTGGTTTGGTTTCTTTAGGTAAGATAACAAACGGCATGGAAGCTTTTAATACGAAAGAAGCTGTAATAGTAAAAGTAGAATTGGAATAGAATCAATTATGAAAAAAACAATTTTAGCATGCCTGATTATAAACGGAGCTTTACTATAATCGGGATGCAGCATTAATAAAAATAAAAAAGAGATGACAGAGCACAACAACAACAACAATTCGATTTTTCCAAAAGGAGATAAATTATCAAATGACTGGTTTACAGGAAATGCTTTCCTAACGCCATTATTGGCAAAAGATAAAAACAACGAGTTTGCAATGGGAAGCGTAACATTTGAGAAAGGAGCAAGAACCAACTGGCACACGCATCCGAAAGGACAGGTCTTAATTGTGACAGAAGGAGAAGGTTTTTATCAGGAGAAAGGAAAACCAGCGAGAATTATTAAAAAAGGAGATGTAGTAAACATTCCAGAAAATGTAGAACACTGGCATGGTGCATCGGCAAAAAGCAAAATGGTTCATATAGCCATTACAAATTATTTGGGCGACACCAATGTAGTCTGGCTTGAAGCAGTTTCGGAAGAGGATTATAAAAATGTAAATAAATAACGGTAAATCATGACAAACAAAAGAAAATTTCTGCTGATACTATTTTTTGTTTTCATGTTAATTGCAAATACAATGAGCGCACAAAATTCTATAAATAAATCTTTAAATACTCAGGAACAAAGTATCGTAACAATTTCTGCACTGACAGCAGTTGGCGATATTACGCCTTTAAAAGTTGAATTAAACAACGGACTTGACTCTGGCCTTACTATAAATGAAATCAAAGAGATATTGGTTCAGCTTTATGCATACTGTGGTTTTCCGAGAAGCTTAAACGGGATTAATGCTTTTATGGCTGCTTTAGAAGAAAGAAAAACAAAAGGGATTCAGGATAAAGAAGGTAAAGAAGTTTCTAAAATTGATAATACATTAGACAAATATCAATCTGGAAAACAAAATCTACAGCATCTTACAGGAATTGAAGAGAAGGAATTGAAAGGCGCAAATGCATTCGCACCAGTAATTGATACTTTTTTAAAGGAACACTTGTTCGCCGATATCTTTAATCGCGATGTACTGACTTTTGAGAAGAGAGAATTGATAACTATAGCAGCCTTAGCTTCAATGTCAGGCGTAGCTCCTCAATTGCAGGCTCATATCGGGATGGGTATGAACACTGGAATTACTGAAACGCAATTATTGCAAGCTTTCGATTTAATCGAAAAACATATTGGAAAACAGCAGGCCGATACGGCTAGGGAAGTTTTGGCGAAAGTGATAGCGGCAAAACAAAACAAATAATTAGCTTATGAAAAAGTCATTTATAACTCCATCTGGATTATTTCTCTTTGCATTTTTTTCATTGTTAAACAGCAATATCGTTTCTGCACAAAAAAAAGATCAAATGGTTCGCATGTCTGAAATTGAAATAGTACCAGAATATCTGGAACAGTATAAAACAATCCTCAAAGAAGAATCTGAAGCATCTGTTCGATTAGAGCCTGGAGTAATTGCAATTTTCCCGATGTTTCAAAAGGAAAACCCAAATCAGCTAAGAATTTTAGAAGTTTATGCTGATAAAGAATCGTATCAATCACATTTGAAAACCCCACATTTTCTGGTTTACAAAACTTCTACACTTAAAATGGTTAAGTCATTAAAACTTGTAGATATGGATGCCTTAGATGTTGAGACAATGCCAGAAATGTTTAAAAAATATAATTAAGAGAGAAAGGATTTTATTTATTTTCTCGGTTTCCAGATGCTTAGCCTTATGATTTGGTCAACAATTCATTTTGAAAAAATCAGAACAGCAAATTTTAGGCTGTAAAACTTGATTAAGCGTTATTGTAGAGATGCTGCAAAATCGCTAAAAACTACAAAAAAAGCTATCTTTAGGATAGCTTTTTTTTTTTTTGAATATTTAATTTACTCTAGACATATTCCTTATGATCTTGTGATCAAATTAAAATAGTAAATTAAGATTAATGTAAAATAATTATATTTAGTATCAAAAAATTACGATAAACCAAAAGAGAAAAAAATCCTATATCCTTAACGGGATTTCGAACCATCGTTCAGCTTCGATTAATTCCCTGATAACGCCACTTTAAGACTGTTTGTTCAAACAGACTAAGAATTTCTTGTGAAAAAATCGAACCACAAATATTAGGCTGCGAAGGCTTTAAAAATCTATATGTTTGTATATAAAAAAAGAGACAACTATTTGCTAGTTGTCTCCTTAAGTGACGGGGAAAGGACAAATTACAACATCATTTTTGGATGATTTGAAGCAATTGGCTTACTACATGTAGTGTCTGTCTTTCATTGGCTTTGTAAATTTGGTTTAGATGTCCTGTTGGGGATTGATGTGAAAAATATAAAAACTCCATTGCTTCATGTCAGTAAACTAACATACAATTCTACAAATATTATGGGGGGGTGAAAAGATTGTTATACTTAAGGCAGAGTTGTCTTTCTTTGGCTCTGTGAATTACTTGATTGTTGTTCGATCGTAGTTAAAAATTGATTTATTTCTTTAAACTCTCAACTAAAAAAATGCAGCAAATTAATTTTGAATATTTTATCTTAAATCTAGAAAACTTTCTCGAGTTTTCCCGAAAAAATAAATGGCATTTTAGAGGTAAAGTCAACCGGAGTTCCTCGTTCAATTTCAATACCATCAAAAGATGAGAAAACTACAGGACTAATAAACCTTTTTTTTGTCCCAGAAGAACGCCAAATTTGAAGTTTGTATTTAAATTTTGTTCGATTTAGTATTACAAATAAAAAAATAAAGTAAAAATAAAAGTTGTAAGATTTTTAATTACTTTTATGTAATTATTTGATGTTTAATACTATAGGTTGTGTGCTCAAAGAGTTCATATAGTTAAGTATTTTAATTGTTGTATACTGGACTTTTTTTAAATGGCACTATATTATTTAAAGACCATTCTTTCTTATGACAGTTGAATATCTATAGAGAAAGATTTATAATTGCTAAAAACCTAAATATTATGAAAAAAGGTCTCTTTGTTTTTTCATTCATGCTGCTATTGGCGGCATGCAACCAAACGCCAGGAACATATTCCGGTGAGAAAGCCGATATTGAGGGTGCTGTTTCGGCAGAATTCAAACCTGCTAACATCAAGGAACAGATTGTTTACCAGCGCGCAATTGAAGCTTTAGTATGGGGGATACCTGCCGTTAATTATGACCTTATGCTTCAGGCAATGCTGGGCAGCACCAAAGGGAAACAAAATGAGATCATATTTTGGTCAAAACCCGTAGACTGGCATAATCAGACACTAACGCCAAATCCCGACGCGATTTACTTTATGTTTTTTTTCAACACAAAGGATGCAGGGCCAATAGTTATAGATGTTCCTGCGGCAGCAAATGGCTCCTTTGCCGCCAATATTGACAATATCTGGCAGATGCCCCTTGAAGATGCAGGACCTTACGGAGCCGATAAAGGCGCAGGCGGCAAATATCTGATACTGCCGCCTGGCTATAAGGAAAATATTCCTAAGGGATACATTGTGCTGAAAGCCGATACCTATGAGGGTTATGGATTATTTCGCTCCAACCTGCCCAGCCACAGTGATGCCGATATAGTGAATGCCGTCAATTACGGCAAACAGCTAAAGCTATATCCGCTTGCCAAAGCCAATAATCCCGACGAAACAAAATATACAGACGTGAAGGATGTACTTTACAATTCCGTCATACCCTATGACAGCCGGTTTTTTATTTCCCTTGACCGAATTGTGCAAAGCCAGCCTATGCTGGTGCGCGACAAGGCGATGATTGATAAACTAAAAAGCATAGGCATTGAAAAGGGGAAGCCCTATAACCCTGATGCACGAACCATCGAGATTCTGAATGCGGCGGCAAAAGGTGCGCATGACTATTTGGAAGCAATGCTTGAAAAGGGGTTTCCGCCGATAAATCCTGATGCAAAATGGGCTGTTCCCGCAATGCCGGAACTCGTTAAGGCGGGATCTTCGGGATATGCGGAATCTGATATTTATCCCATAGATGCCCGTGCATTAACCTATTCAATCGGTTATGTAGGCATAAAACGTCTGGGTACAGCGCAAATATATCTTATTGCAGGAAAAGACAAGGAAGGCCTAGCGCTTGATGGCGATAAAACCTATATGCTCCACGTGCCTGCAAATGTGCCCACCAAGCAATACTGGTCGGCAACAGTCTACGACCGGACAACACATTGCCTTATCAAAAATCTGCAGCGTGCAAGCAGAGCATCAAACGCAGCGGAGATCCAAAAGAACACAGATGGCTCGGTTGATATTTACTTTGGCCCAAAATCCCCTGCAGGCAAGGAATCAAATTGGATTCCAACGGACCCTAAAGGAAAATTTGAAGTATTATTCAGGATTTATGGCCCGGAAAAGCCCTTTTTTGACAGGGTATGGAAACTTGGAGATATAGAAGAGGTTAAATAATCAATTGCTAAACTTATGGAAAAGAAACTCATCTGCGTGATTTTAATTATCGCATTAACGGCATGCAACCAAAAGAAAAATGTGGATGCGGAAGCATCCAATTCTAAGGGAATCGACAGCCTAATTCCAGCCAAGGGAGCAGCTCAGCTGCCAATGGGGCCCGACACCAATGTAAAAATTACTCAAGAGTATGCCGCTTTGGCGGCTAAAGAGGCCTATTTTTGGGCATGGCCGCTGGTAAACATGTACAACCGCCGAATGGCTTTCAAGGATGTAAAGGAGCTGGCCCTGTCCGGGCCCTTACTTATGGCTCCGCTGAATCAGTTTACCATGCTTACCGATTATGTGATACCGACAGAACGTGCCATAGCCTGCCCGAACCAGGATGTGGTTTATGGTATTGGATGCCTTGCTTTGGACCAATCGCCGGTTGTGGTTCAAGTGCCTGATTTTGGCAAACGTTTTTGGGTCTACCAGATAGTTGATCTGCGCACCGAAAGTTTCGCAAAATTGGGAAAGATGTACGACAATAAGCCGGGATTTTATTTATTGGCCGGACCGGACTGGAAAGGCGAGGTGCCTAAGGGAATAATAAAAGTTTTCCGCTCGTCAACCAATACTGGACTGGTGGGCCCCCGTGTTTTTCTGGATGACACAAAAGAAGACCGGAAAGCAATTCAGGAGGTGCTCAAATCAGTGGTTATGTATCCCTTGTCTGATTATGACGGGAAAATGAAAACCATCGATTGGGCCAATATCAAAAAACTTCCCGGAGGCGAAGCAGGAAAAGAAGAAGCGGTATGGGTGAACCCCCAGACATTCTTTGACGAGCTGCCTCTTGTGCTGGCAGATGCAAAGCCATTGCCAGGCGAGGAGGCGAAATACAAGCAGATACTCGCTGTAGTGGAAGCCGCCAGGAAAGACCCAAAACTGAAACAGGCGATGATCGATGCAGCCGTTGAGACAGAGCGTCAGGTAATAAAACCTTTAATGGAATTCCGCAACTGGGGGATCCAATTGCCTTTTCACTGGTCGGGGGTAACCAATGGAGCGTCGTGGGGCACGGATTATTTTACGCGCACTGCGGTAGCCAAATCCAATATCCTGGTCAATGCCCCAAATGAAACACGCTACTTTTATCAGGATCTGGATTCAGAAGGAGGCCGATTGAACAGCTCGAACAAATATAAAATTACTTTTGCCAAAGGACAGCTGCCTCCTGTTAATGGATTTTGGTCACTTACATTATATAACGAGCATCACTTTTTTGAAATCAACAAGCTCAACAGATATTCATTGGGCACAAAGAACAAGACAATGGCATACAATTCGGACGGTTCGCTCACGATTTATATCCAGTCAGCGCCAACTGAGGCAAAAAGGCAGAACAACTGGCTTCCTGCAGTGGAAAAGGGGGATTTTTCGCTTTATCTTCGCACTTACTGGCCAAAGCAGGAAGTAGTAAATGGAAAATGGACTCCCCCGGCAGTAATAAAAGTTGAATGATGCTTTGAGATTGTAGCTTTAAAAGCAGTTTGGGTTTGATATTATATTTATGACTTAAACTTGCGCTGGCTCTTTTTTCTACGTTTTTGTTTTAAGAACAGCGTACGCCAGCTATTGGCCGCAAATTTAAAACAGATGAAAAATCTGCTGTATGGGTCTTGCAAGGTTTTTACTTTTCGTACTCCCATTTTTTTGACGCATCAGCAGATCTGCGTACAATCAAAATTACTAAATTTGAATAGAATATGACATAAAAACCAACAGATCTTTCACAATGGAAAAAGCTATACAACTACAGGTGAGAAAAGATTTGGATGCCCGCCAGCAGCATACGATCCTAAAGCTCAAAGGAAGCCTGATTTCAAAAGGATATACCGAGATCATCCATATCCTGGACCAGGACGAGGATTTTCATATCAATACCTTTGAAACGGCCACCGAAAAACGCAATGAAGTCCAGCAGTATATTGCGGCTTTCATAGATCAGGAAAACCTGGTGGATACCATCAGCATCAAATAATAATGGCATCTGGACAATACGGAGCCCGCCGGCAGTCAGGCCGGCGGGCTTTTTGCTTTTATCAAAGATCCTGCGTTTTTTTGGGCTGCTGTAATTAATTTTTTAGCCGGATAAAACATTAGTAGGTTCCAGTTATTATATGTTTTAGGGAGCTCTTCCCGCTATGCGTTCCACTCAAGCGTTAGCGAACTGGCGAAGCAATCTTCTGCACCGAAACCCAGCGCAGAAGGATTTCCGCTTCTATATCGGCTAGGTTTGCCAGGTTTGTCATTGGGGAATTTAAGGCAGCTATTTGGAATAAAAGTTATGGGAGATGGTTGAGGCAATGAGTAAATTATTTACTGTACTCGAGCAGCAGCTATATTTGAAAAAATGAGAGTGGGAAACACAAATAATGAGGAATTATCAAACAGTTTTAGAATGAGATTTCATTTTATGAAATTATGTAATGTCTGTCTTCCATTGGCTTTGAAATTTGGTTTAGATGTCCCGTCGGGGATTCATAGGAAAATCTATTTGATTTCTAAATTGATTAAATGAATATTAGTATTTTTATTATTTCGCATCAGATATATTGTTTGCTCATTTGTGTAGGTGAAATAAAAGTTTAATTTTACTTTTTAAACTATACGCCTTTTCCTGCTTGTCATCTAAAAAATAATCCTTCCTATATTATTTAGACAAACGCGATTAAAGAATGCATTTTAAATGCTTATTTTTTATTTGCAAAACTCAAAATTTCATGTATCAATTTGTTGCTAATGCCAGCATCTGCATTTTATGCTGAAATAGGGCGCTATCCCAGTAAATCCATATTCGATATCCTGCTATATTCTTATCGTCTCAAGACTGATGCGGATAAAATTCAGCGTTTATATACTGAAATGGATCCTTGCGGCACATTATGCCTTAGTGTGAGATTTTTGGAAGTGATATTTTCAATGACGTAGACAGAGCCTTCAAAGCTGATAAGATCATGCTCCAGGCTGTCATTTGCGCCAATGCCTTTTTCCATTGCATATCTGCCGCTTCTGATCTCAAAGCCATTTTTATAGGTTATGATTAAGCCGTCCTGGGTAAATTCAATTTTTTTTCTGAATCCCATAGAATGGGGGGTTGATGTATAATTATGATCTTTGATGCTTATGGATTTCTCCCATGTCCAGATGCCGAAAATTTCATTGCAGGATGGATTTTTTAAACTGGAATAGGAAGAAAGAATGGAACAGGCAATTAGGGCTGGGAACAGTGCGATAATTTTTTTCATTTATGGTAAGGGGCAGTTTCAATATTTTTTTGGGTGGCAGTTTTGCTGTAAAGCAATGGCGGTTTTATTAGAGCTCAAGCGGAAAAAAAAGGCCCTGTTTCTAAGAAATGCCGAAAAGGCTCACAGCCAATGCTTCGTGCATGTATAAAAAATGCTATCTTATGGTTTTATCAGAAGGGAGGCATTTTGATGATGCCGAAATAATTTTCTCCATTTCTGCTGCAGCTGATTTCAGCGGACTTTTTCATATTCAAATGTCCCCAGACCATCAGAAGTTTCGATCCGCCTTTCTGAATCAAACAGGGCGATTGAATAGACTGTGGTGAAAACCCCGGAAACGATAATAAGCTTATCGTTATTTCGGGATATTTCCCATCTGCCTTTATATTTTTTATCTCCGACAATGAACTGGAAGAGGCCGTTCTCTTTAAAGACCTGGAAAACCTGGTTTGTTTTGTAGTAATCGTGTATGTCTTTCTGTCTTCCCCTTTCCGTCCATTTTATCAGTATCCATTTTCCGATAAGCTCTGATGAAGTCTGGGAGCACATTTTAAATCCCGCAAGACAGAATAGAAGTATTGCTGTTTTTTTCATGATAATTGAATAGGGGCCGCACCATAGTGCGTGCTGGAGACCAATATGCAATATGGTGCGGCTTTGCCGATATTTTTTAGCGCGATCAATTCTGCTCGGCAATTGCAGATTTATGCAGCCTAATGATTCTGATTTGTTTATTGGCATTATCCGACAGAAAGATCAGATCATTCAGCTGTGCTGTGCCGGAAATGGCTCCAAATGCATTTTTGCCCAGTATATCGGATACGCTTAAAGCCGCTTTATAGTTTTTTCTGATAAAATCTTCTTTTGGATACAGTTTTAGATAGGAAGCGCTTCCGGCATTCTCTGCAGCCACAGCCCAGTCGGTGCTGAAGCTCACTGCAGCGGGCTTCGCATCTAAAAACTGAGTTTTTTCAGGCTCGATCGGCGCATCCAGCGATTTTGCCGCATTTGCTCTGATGCCCGTTATATTGTAATACAGATAGCTTTTTGCATCTCTTCCCGCCACCACAAGATATCCGCCGTATACATCCATTGAGTATGTTTCCGTATAGCCGTTTAAGGTGTTTAATTTTGCAATGGGCTTGAGATTCCATCCGCTTGTTTCTGTGATCTGGGAAGCGTCAAATACTTTTATGGATTTTTCTTTCTCTTTTACGAATACCAGTCCGTCTTTAACTGTAACGCCGAATACATGCACAAAGGTTTCCCACCAGTTGCCGTTTCCGACCGTGCTGATTCCTGCATTTGTGGCTTGGTCAAATACGAATAATCTGGAGTCTGTGCTTCCCACATAGATGCGGCCGTTATCCGCACAGACAGAGGTCAGGTTTGTTAAAGGAATTGCATTTGCCCCTTTTACAAATTCTTTGATGGTTTTTATATGATTAAATGTCAGAGCATCAAAAATTTCAAGTGCATTGCCATTGGCTGCATATAGTTTTCCGTTTGAAACGGCAATTCCTTTTGGGTCAAATGCTTCGGTGCTGCCGGGAATATTTTCTGCTGTGAGCACTGCTTCATCTGAGGGATAATAGTAGGTGTAGCCTTTAGGTTCGGCATCGTCTTTGCTGCAGCCTGCAAGCAGGCAGAGCGCAAGGATTAGGGGCAAGATAGATTTCATATTTGTGGCAGATTTTAGTTCCATTTTCCTTCGCCTTTATATTTGATTAGAAATGGATTTTTTGGGTCAATTTTAAAAACAGGCTTTTTGTAGGGCTCGCGCAGGTATGCTGTTTTGGTCCAGGTCTGAAGAACCTCTGGATCTGTAAAAGGAAGATCATTAAGATAAATTAAATACTTGTAAAAATGGGTCATCATTTCCTGCTGGCCGCCGCCTTCGCCGCTGTTGGCCAGATTGCTGCTGTGGCTGTAGCCGCTGTGATGGGAGTATTCGTGCGACCAGACAGACATTTCCCCTCTCCAGTGGCCCGATACATAGCCCGATTCCCATTGTGAAGCAAGAGGACCGCCTCCCTTGGCAGAACCGCCGCCTACCATGGCCATATTCAGAGTCCTGCTGTCTATGTAGGTATTATAGGCCTGTTCGATCTGAATTTTGGTCAGATAGTCGTAAACTCCGCCTGCATCATCGGCATTTCCGTGCCAGTTTAAAGCACCGTTTACATCTGTTCCGGCTGCCGCTGCCTGCTCTTTTTTATATCGGTCAAAATTAATGAAGGTGTCATAATACATCGGATGGCTCAGCGCATACGAGAAGTTGATGATCATTGCTATAGCCTCTTTGGCCAAGACAGGATTCATCGGCAGGTATTTATTAGGGTCATCAGAAGGATTATTAAGGTGGTACTGGTCGCTGAACTGGACCAGCCGATTCGATTTTATTTTTTTGAATTTGGCAAACAGAGGGTCGCTGGATTCGACTGAAAATTCTATGGTTCCCGATGAGAATCCGTCAATTTTATCGATGGTCACCGTTTTGCCGTTCTCTAAGGCGTAATCGCGCTTTGCGGCTACTAGGGGAATCTGGTGGAAAGAACGGTGGAAGGCAGGGACATTTGTGAATTCATACATTAAAAAGCGCTTATCATAATTGGCCAGTTTTGCATAAATTTTTACGTCTTTAAGCCCAACAGGGGAATAGAGGGAAATCTGTACGGAATCCCTCCCTTTCTGGATAATCTGCATCGGCTGGTTTACCCTAAACCAGCGGTCTTTGTTGTCGTACATTTTTGAAGGGCTTTCGCTGTCTTCAAACATTGCCATCGGGCGATTTCCTTTCGGAAGATCAGAGGCGTCGATAGCGGGCAGATAGTCGGCTTTATAACTGTCGTTATTATCATCACAGCTAGACAGAGTGACAAAGCTGGAAGCAAGAAAAGCTATAAAAAGCCATTTTTTAGTTTTTAGAATCATGTAGGTAAGGTTTAAAAATTATTTGGGGCAAAAACTTTAATTCGAAAAATTAATACTGTTTTTTTAATGGCGCAGTTTAGGTTATGCTAAAAACAGATCAATTAACTCTTTTCTTATATATGTCTCTTTAAGGGTCAAATCATTTATGCAATCTATTAGAGATGCAAAAGTAAAACCAGCCGCTGTCAGGGACTTTTAAATCTGGTTAAAAATGTTTCAATTTTGTCCAATTTCAGCTTTTAGGAAATGTTTCTAAAATGATTTTAGCCTATAAGCCCGCAGCCATGTTTTGGTGCAGTATAATGCGCGGCTCCAAGGCAATAGCATTTGCGGGCGCAAAAAGCGCTTATTTTTGGAACGGCCGAATTGCTATCTGGGATTTTATATTAATGATTTTTAGGAGCTCTTCCCGCTATGCGTTTCAATCTTTTGTACCGAACCCCGGCGCAAAAGGATTTACACTGCTATCGGGGCTAAAAAGTTAAAAAGACAATTCTTAATTGTAAAATCGGCTCAGTTGTTATTTGGCATTAAAAACAAATTGAAACAATTTAGGGTGCTGCAGAACCAGTTTCTGTTCTATTTTTTGGTGTTCGAATCCTGTTAAGCTATCAAACTATAAACTTTAAATTTATTTTATCTATCGTACGAATAAATATTTAAGTTAACTTATTTAATGTTGTTTGACTAAAGCTAAAAATTGATTTATTGCTTTCAACAATCTCTTGTTTCAATTGATTAATGGAAGTGCATTTCTTAAGATAAAACAACTCTGATTTTAATATTCCAAAGAAGTTTTCAATTATCACATTGTCAAGACAATTGCCTTTTTCGCTAAATCTGAACTTTGGCGCTTTGGCTGAAGTGTCATTCATTTCGGCAAGCCCTGGACCGTAGGGTGTAAGACATCTGCAGCGAAATCAAAATTTCTGTAAGCGGATAGAGTAAGATTCAAAGAAAAAAAAGCGTAGATTTGTTTTTAAAGACATATTCACAAGCGGATAAATCTGTCCGCTACTATAATACCCTAAACCAAACAGCCATGAAAAAAACAATCTTCACCTTGTTGCTGGCGTGTATCTTTGCATCACTCCATGCGCAAAAAACGTACTTCATTACCTCCTCAGACAAAGTACAGCTTTCCGTCAGTGAATATGGCCAAGGAAAGCCAGTGGTATTACTCGCTGGCGGACCGGGAATGACAGCCGCTTACTTGGAGCCGATATGGAAAACAGTAATTGGCTATCGCTTCGTTGTCCCTGACCAGCGGACAACAGGCAAATCATTATTGGTCAAATTTGACGCCACCACTCTTTCGGTTGATAAATATGTAGAAGACGTTGAAGTTCTGCGGACTCGCCTGAAACTTCCAAAAATTACAATTGTAGGGCATTCGTGGGGCGGTATGCTAGCGATAGCATACGCGGCAAAATATCCTGATAAAGTAGAAAAACTGGTTTTGCTAAACTCTGGCGGCGTTACAGCAAACTTCTTTACATACTTCAGTGATAATATTATGATGAGGCTTCATGAAATAGATTTTGAAGAATCCAAAAAAGCAGATAGCACGGGACTGAACCAAATTTTAACAATTTGGCCAGGGTATTTTTTTAGTCGTGAACGGGCATTGGCAACAAAAAGTGATCTATCAGCCAGCAGCATTGGACAAAAGTATACCGAAGTATCAGCAGCGGTTTCAAAAGATTATGCAATAACAAGCAAAGCAAGGGCTACGTCATTAAAAAAATACACTGCCCCAGTCACTATCATACAGGGCCGACAAGACCCGGTAGGCGAATCAACAGCATTTGAAACAAAAGAACTGCTCCCTCAGACAAAAATTCATTTTATTGAAAAGTGCGGGCACTTTCCCTGGCTTGAGAAAACACCTGCAGTTAATAATTTCTTTACTCTGCTAAAAGACGAGTTGGAATAAGAATTCAAATGCTGCAGGACATTTGCGTCTGACCTCCTATGAGCGGCGGATTTCGATTTGTTGCGCGACACGAACGTGTAAGGCGGCAAAGATCTGTAAATTTAAAACCGTCGCACGAAATGCCCTGCGCACAGCAAGGGTTTTGCGTCAGGCGGGCTGACGTGCAAGCCTCAACTGATTTACAGTCAGCGTGTCTAGTATTGAAAATAAAAGAAAATGGTGCCAATTGTCTTCAATTGGCGCCATCTGGCTTTGTGAGAGGGACAGGATAAATTTACATCACTTATGGATGATTTCAAGAAATCGGCTTACCGCATGTACGGGCTGTCTTCCATTGGCTTTGCAGATTTGGTTTGAGATGTCCTGCTGGAGATTGGCGTAAAAATTGTAAAAGCTGAAATAGTTTATGGCCCTAGGCTAATGCACAATTCTGCAAATATTATAGAGGATTTGAAAGGCTCTGCCGCATCTGAGAATAACTTTTATCTTTGGAATTTAATCCAGTCTAAAAATGAATACGAAAGGTCATTGCTATCCGAGGTCTATTATATTGCAGGCAGTATATTTTAAGCTTAGGTTTGCATTAAGTTATCGGGATGTTAAAGAGATCATGAAAATGCGGGGAGTTCATGTTGATCATGCTGCCATTCAGCGCTGGGTATAAGTTTTCCCCGTTAATGGAGATGCAAATGAAGAAACCTAAGGTGCAAGTTAGTGGTAGATGGAGAATGGACCAGACTTATATTAAGATTAAAGGGCAATGGTGTTATTTATATAGGGCAGTTGATAGGTCTGGCAATACAGTTGATTTCTTATTAACTAAAAGAAGGCAGAGGATGAGTGCCCAGTCATTTGTAATTAAAGCAATAAGTAATAATTGCCGGCCAAGAGTAATAAGCATTGATAAAAGCGGTTCTAATACTGCAGCGGTCAAAGTCTATAACAAACGTTCTTTCTCGAAGATTAAAATCCGACAGTGCAGATATCTCAACAATATTGTCGGACAGGACCATCGTTTCATCAAGCGGCGCATACAAAGGGGATTAGGTTTTAAAAATTTTGAATCGGCCAGACGAACGTTAAGCGGAATTGAAGTTGTGCATATGCTTAGAAAGAATCAGATGATTAGACCAGAGATATCTATGTTTAAATCATTCTGGAAATTGGCAAGCTAATTTTTAAATTGCTTAAATTTTTATATTATATTCTGACAGATGCGACAGAACCTTAATTTTGGATTGCGCGCATTAAAAATATATGCGTACTTTTCTCTGAAATTCGTAAATATACTATTGAGATGATTTACCATTTCCCGCCTCTTAAAGCTGATCCGGACGACAGCTCATTTCTTGCCATTGAAAATGCCATTTTTGCAAAGTTTAAAAAAGAAAACAGAACTGTTTTAAAGGATGTTTTTTTGACAGAAAATGTCTTGGTATTTGTTTTGAAAGGATTCAAACGCCTCCATATAGAGAATCAGACAGTTGAAGTGACGCCGCAGGACATTATTTTTCTTAAAAAAGGCATATATGCGATGGCAGAATATTTTGAGCAAGGGGAGCAGTTTGAGGCAGTGCTGCTGTTTCTGGATTCAAAACTGCTTCAGGAAGTGATTGCGGAATATCGGATAAAAAAATCCGGCAGGCACTCTACAGTCCCTTTTCTGAAAATTCCCTCCAATCCCGCCATAGAGGCCTTTAAAGCCCAGCTGACACTTTATTTTACGCAGAAAATGCTCTGGGATAGGGAAATCTTGCTGCTTAAGCAGCAAGAAATTTTGCTGTATATACTTAAAACTGTTCCGCGCTCCCAGACTATCCCATTTTGGGATTCGCTAATATCCACTTCGTCGGAAGGCCTTGTGTATATTATGGATAAATATGCGCTTGAGAACCTATCTCTGAAAGACTATGCGAATCTCACCAACAGAAGCCTATCATCATTTAAAAGGGATTTTGCTTTGATTTACCGGACATCACCTAAGAAGTGGATTAATCAGAAAAGACTCGAATATTCCTGCCTGCTTCTGAAAAATTCAGAGCAAAGGATTGCAGATATTGCAGAGAAATGCGGTTTTGAGAGCCTCTCTTACTATACCCAGCTCTTTAAAAGGACATTTGGCAGAACACCGACAGAATTTAGAGCTGAAATCTAAAAAAAATGGACTTTTTCTGTTTACGGCCAGACTGTCATATCATATAGCTTTGCTAAAAAAAAAGTTATGAGAATTTTAATTGTTGGAGGTTCGGGAACCATAGGCCGAAAAGTGGCTGAGGCGTTGAAAAACAGGCATGAAGTTATTATCGCAGGGCGCAGCAGCGGTGATGTTCTTGTGGATATGGCAGATGAGGTTTCCATCCGCAGAATGTTTGAAGAGGTTCAGGAAATTGATGCATGCATATGCACTGCAGGAACAGGTTTTTACGGAGACTTTTATTCGATGACCCAAAATGATCTAATGGCAGGAATACAGGGAAAAATGCTTGGGCAGATGAATATCGTTCTGATAGGAAAAGAGTATATGAGAAAGGGAGGATCCTTTACCCTCACCTCGGGTATCGCGGCTGAGCATCCAGCCAAAAACGGAACGGCGGTGGCCGTTATCAACGGTGCGGTAAACAGTTTCGTGCTCGGATC
Organism: Flavobacterium sp. LPB0248; assembly: GCF_013388355.1. Lineage (GTDB taxonomy): Bacteria > Bacteroidota > Bacteroidia > Flavobacteriales > Flavobacteriaceae > Flavobacterium. The sequence continues at coordinate 124,647 of NZ_CP058246.1, read as the reverse complement.
ATCACAGGAGCTGAAAAATGGCATTAGGATAAATGCAGTGAGCCCAGGTCTTGTGGAAGACAGTTTTGAAAGATATGGGGCCTTATTTCCGGGCTATAACCTTGCTCCAATGAAAAAAGTTGTAAATGCCTACATACTGAGCACTGAAGGAGCAGTTAACGGAAAAATTTTAAAAGTATATTCCTGAGGATCATAAAGCTTGAGGTTTTTATAAAAGAAATGCATCTTTTAAAAAGCAGATATGATAGGCAATGCATTGAAGCCGGTTCATAAGAATCGGCTTTTCTTCTGGCGGCTGCAAGGGTGCGTCATAATGCAGGTAGAGTATATATGGCCTGATTCAAAACTTGAATAGGCCCAAACAGTTTATGCATTTTCGGAATTTTAATATATGCTTCTGTTCCCATTAGAGCGGCATTTATAAAAATAGTCTTTTTATCGGCCTTTAGCAATGGATAATTAGGCTAGGAAAAAAAAGTTTATGCGGGCTCTTGGGGGCGGAAGCGCGCAAAACTAAAAACAGGCTGTGTCCATCAGTTTAGGTCAAATGTTTTGGATGCAGATTTGGGGCCGCTCCTTCAAGTGTCGGCTTTTTTGATCTGTGGGCCGCTGAAAGCAGCGCATTGAAAAATAAAGCAGACTAATTGCAAGGCCTGTTTTTCTATTGTGGCAGCTTCTGCCAAAGGCTGGTTTTATTCTCAGAGAATATTGCTGGACACGACAGCATTCTTGGCCGGTTTCTGAATGCAGAGATTCTCCTCAAACATGCTCCTTATCGTTTCTATCTTATTTAGCGCTTTTGCCAAATCTGTCTTAACGATAGGTTTGATAAGATAATCTATAGCATTGTTGTAAAACTCAGTGATATTGACCACTGTTTTCCAATTAAGTATAAGAAAAAGTAAATTTTACCTAAAAATAGTTAGTTAGTTAGTTAGTTAGTTAGTTAGTTAGTTAGTTAGTTAGTTAGTTAGTTAGTTAGTTAGTTAGTTAGTTAGTTAGTTAGTTAGTTAGTTAGTTAGTTAGTTAGTTAGTTAGTTAGTTTTTCTGATTTGGCTTAATTGTTTTTCAGATTTGTTTGTTTGATTTTGGCCGCTGAAAGGGAGTTGGTTTGGAACGGCTTGTAACTTTAATAATTAGGGGTATTATCTTGAGACGGGAATTTTGAAAGTCTTTCTAAGCTTTCGTCGAGAGTCTTATTAGCTTCTGGCCGTAGGTTCGAAAGAGAGAGCAAGATTCTAACATTACGGCTGAAGTCCTGTCTATGCTAGGTTTTATCTATATCTTTACGCTCTGTGCACTCGATTCTGCACCAAATTCATTTTTTGATATTTCAATATTAAATCATTCACAAAAAAATAAATGCTAACGAATTGACAGCTAGTAGCATTATTCTTTTTTTTGTATTGCTAATATAATAAAAACACTGAGTATTTCCGATTAAGAAACTAAAGCATTGGTATTTAGCCGCAAAAAAGATATCAACTCCAAGTTTAAACCTGCATCAGTTTTGTATTTGTGAATATTTAGAAATTTGTATGCGTTTGATTTTGCCAGCAAAGTTAAACGCGTAGGGCTGCCGCATTTATGTAGTTGGATATGCCTTCACATTTTTCGACACCAATATCATCGATTCCACCTTTTGCCTGTGGTACTGGACAAGGTATGTTGAAATAGGAACATGATATCATATGGGCCGATTTAATAAACCGCATAAATGGCTAATCTCTCATAGTCTGTAAGTTCAAATCTGATTTTGAGGAAATAAGTTCGTTGCACTTTCTATTTTTTTGTTGCAAATTATAAAATGAAACCTTTTTACCGTTATTCTGTGTGTGGTCTTTCCTTAAATTTATAATTCCTTGCAAATGAGCGGATGCTTAAGCACAAAAAAAATCTTTAATCATTTTTTAATCAGCTCTTCCATGACATAACAAATTAATCTCTTGTATAATTATAAATCTCTTATTATGAAAAAAAGAAGACATCTATTATCAATATTGGCGCTCTCGTTATTTACGTGCGTTGCTATTGATGCCCAGACGAAAAAAAGCCCGAACATTATTATTCTGCTGTCAGATGATACGGGATGGGGTGATTTAGGCCCTTATGGTGGAGGGGAAGCCAGAGGCGCAGCCACTCCTAATATCGACCGCATGGCAAACGAAGGAATGCAGTTCTGGTCCTTTTACGGCCAGCCAAGCTGCACACCGGGGAGAGCTGCCCTGATAACCGGAAGAATTCCCAACCGCAGCGGTATGACAACAGTTGCTTTTCCAGGAGATGGAGGGGGGCTTCCAAAAGCCGAATGGACTTTGGCGTCTTTATTGAAACGCAAAAATTACAGTACTTTTTTCGCTGGGAAATGGCATCTTGGCGAGGAAGACTATTCTATGCCCATTGCGCAGGGTTTTGATGTGATGAAAAATGTAACATTATATCACTTGAATGCCTACACCTATACGGATCCGGATTGGAACGCGGACATGCCGGATGATATCAGAGCAACGTGGGTTAAAGGGACTAAAGGCGCACTCGAAGGAGAGGCAGGCAAACCTTATAGAGAAGTAAGAAAAATCGACGGAAAAGTGATTCCGTTTTTAGATCAGTATACGGAAGAGGAATCCATTAAATGGCTGAAAGAGAATGCTAAAAAGGACAAGCCTTTTTTTATGGAAATTTCTTTTGCCAAAAACCACCAGCCTAACCTGCCTCATCCAGATTATGTGGGGAAATCTGCAGGAAAAAATAAATATGCCGACTGTATTGTCGAACTGGATTCAAGAATAGGCCGCATTATGGACGAGGTGCGCAATCTTGGAATTGCTGAAAACACTTTGGTTATCTACACAGTGGATAACGGCACTTGGCAGGATGTATACCCTGATTGCGGCTATACGCCTTTCAGAGGAACTAAAGGGACAGACCGTGAAGGGGGAAGCCGTATTCCGACCTTGGCTTGGTGGCCAGGGAAAATCAAGGCAAACAGTAAGAACAGTGACATTTTAGGAACACTTGATTTTATGGCAACATTTGCGGCTTTATCAGGACAGGACCTGCCGACTGTAGACAGGGAAGGAAAACCGACTATTTTTGACAGCTATGATATGACGCCGGTTTTATTTGGCACAGGCAAATCAAAAAGAAATATGTGGCTTTATTTTACGGAAGACGAATTGGCTCCGGGAGCAATCCGAATTGGTAAATTCAAGGCGGTATTTAATCTGCGTGGTGATGATGGCGCCCATACGGGAGGTCTGGCAGTAGATGCCAATTTAGGGTGGAAAGGGCCAGCAAGTTATGTGGCTACCGTACCGCAGATATTTGATTTATGGGCAGATCCCCAAGAACGCTATGATTTGTTTATGAACAACTTTACCGAGAAGACATGGTTTTTGCCAACTGTTCAAAACATTCTTGCGGATTTTGTCAAAACGTATGAAAAATATCCGCCAAGTCCATTGCAGAGCCAAATGTATCCTGGACCAATAACAATCAATGATTATATAATGATGAAAAATGTTCAGGAAAAACTTAAAGCCACAACTACTGCAAAAAGAAGCGGAGGCGGGTGATAAAATATCGGCTGAAGATTGAAAAGCTATTATTTGGCTGCCATGAAATATGTGATTTGTTTTAAGAAAGGGCCGGCTATGCTTGCATATAAGCAGCTGGCTCTTTTTCTAATGCCGTTCCTCAAAGGTTTCTTAGCATGCAGAAGCATATGAAGCAAGCGAGAATGTTTGAGGTTTGAAAATGGCAGGGAAGAGCAAAAAAAGCCTCTCAAATCGTTATGTAGTGCCTTAACTTTAGCTTTAATAAAGAAGGGAATGAAAGATTTCAAATTTTTATTAAGGTCATATTTTGACCACCAGCAAAATTAAATCAGATAAGATGAAAAAAGTAAATAATACAGCAGGCCTTAAATTATTCCTTTCCGTTGTTTTGCTGATCGCTGCAGCAGGATGCAAAAGAGAAGGGATTAAAGAAGACAGTACCGCCAAGGAAAAAGCTCCGACAGCCGTCTCAAGCGGTGATCATCTGCCATCATGGAACGATACAAAAGTAAAACAGGACATCATTGCCTATGTAAAAGATGTAACCAATACAGAAAGCCCTAATTTTATACCTGTAAAGGACCGCATCGCAACTTTTGACAATGACGGTACTTTATGGGCTGAACAGCCTTTTTATTTCCAGCTTTTCTTCGTCTTGGATCAGGTCAAAGCCTTAGCTCCCAAACATCCGGAATGGAAGAGCAAGCAGCCTTTTAAAGCAGTGCTGGAAAATAATATGGGGGAACTGATGAAGCAGGGCAAAGCAGGATTGATGCAGATAGTGGCCGTCAGCCATGCGGGAATGTCTACCGATGAATTCGAGGCTAGCGTAGGCAAATGGATCAGCACGGCGAAGCATCCGACAAAGAAAAAACTTTACAGAGAACTCATTTACCAGCCTATGCTTGAATTGGTCAAATATCTGCAGGATAACCAGTTCAAAGTATTTATTGTTTCAGGAGGCGGTATTGATTTCATGCGCGCATGGGCTGATGACGTCTACGGAATCCCAAAAGACCAGATTGTGGGCAGCACACTCCAGGCGAAATATGACTACAACAATGGCAAACCGGTGATAACAAAACTGCCTGCCCTGGATTTTAATGATGACAAAGAGGGAAAACCAGTTGCAATAGAAAAGTATATTGGAAAAAAACCGGTTTTCGCGGCAGGAAATTCAGACGGCGACCTTCAGATGCTGCAGTGGGCGGCTTCCAATAAATACAAGAATTTTGAACTGTATGTCCACCACACAGATTCTATCCGCGAATGGGCATATGACAGAAAATCTCCAGTGGGGACACTCAATAAAGGGCTTGACGAGGGAAAGGCTAAAAATTGGGCTTTTGCGGACATAAAAAAGGATTGGAAAGTGATTTTTCCGAGCAATTAACTAATTAAAATGCGAGCTATGAAATTAAAAATATTTAACCGGGAAGCAAAAGGCGCCAGAGATTATGCTGCGTCATTAATGATGCTCTTCGCGGGGTGCATTGCTGGGGCTGCTCAGGAAACCGAAGAAAACAAGGAACCGCAGAGCGGTGCCACTTCGGTAAAACTATCGCAGGAAGTGATGAATCCCACCACTTTAGCCTGGCAGCTGCAATTGGAAGAATATGCAATATTTAAGACTGAGGGACAGGATGGATTCGCACAAAATTTTCGTTTTAGGGGGATCATTCCTTTGAAAGAAGGATTTTTAATTAAAGTGCCGCAGCTGATAAGGGTCATTACTTTTTTAAATACGGCGCCAGACGGCAAAACCGGATTGGGCGATCTGACTTTGAACCAGTTTTTTCTCCTCACCAAGAAAGACTGGGGGGAGTTTGGTGCGGGATGGAATATTCAGATCCCTACAAGAACCGACGACCAGCTAGGTTCTCCCCAGTGGAGTATCGGTCCGGCTTTCACAGTTACTTTCACAGATCTTGGAAAATGGCAGATGTACTGGATATGGGAAAATTTTTTCTCCATATCTGGAAATGACAAGTATGGTTCTTCCGCTTATGCCGTCTTGCAGCCAAATGTCTTCTATACATGGGCAAATGGGGTTTATGCTGGGATTGAACCCGAATGGCAGATCGACTATAAGACGGGAAAAGTGGCTATACCGATGGATTTCAGGGTTGGATATATATGGTCGGGCAAATTAAAGTATAATGCTTATATCGAACCTGAAGTTATGGCTTATAGATCCGACGGCTATCCGAGAAATTCTTCAAATTTTGGAGTTAGATTAGGATTTAGATGGTATCTGCCAATGTAAAATCTGTCTAACTGGCGGTATTAGATTGAAATAATTTAAAAAAATAAGCATATGGGGAGTATGTTTCGCAAACTAACAAAGGTAGAAAAAGAAGAATGCTTGGTAAGAATAGAATTTTACACGAATTCCAAAAAGCTTTTTTTGAATAAAGATTTGTGTCTGGCCCAGCTGTCGGAAGAAACAGGAATTACCGGGCATAAAATTTCTTATCTGATTAATTCCGAGTTTGGGGTAAATTTTAATGATTATGTAAATTTAAAAAGAATTCAATACTTGCTGGAAAATATAAATGACCCTATATTAAAGAATCTATCTATTGAAAAAATGTCGCTTATTTGTGGATTTGGCTGCCGGGCAAGCTGTTTTAGGGCATTGCGCAAACATAAGGGCAAATCTTTAAAACATTTTATAATAGGCTCGCACCTTTCATAATATTTCTTTAGTTGAGTTGGATCAGAGATAAATCAATTTTAAAGGCTTGGCAGAGCGGCAATAAATCTGGCTGCGAGTCAGTTAATTTGCAACTGTTTCATGGAAAGGGTTCTAATTTTATTTAATGCAGTATTACAAGTTTTTGTGTAATCTAGCAATCATCTTTTTATTTTTAGTATTATTATGGCTAGATGGCATATCGTTGATCAAGCAGTAAGTTTATTTAAATGGATAAAGTATAAAAAAAAAATAGTTAGTTTTCTTTTAGATTTTCAGGCTGGCGCTGAAGAATGTCTGGATTTTTCCAAACGGGCATTTTGGGCCACAAGAATGATCTTTTTTTAAAGCTTTTTCTTTCAAAGAAAAAAAAGAATTATCTTTACTGTCACCACCAAAAAAAGTGTAATTCTATTTTCAATTTTAAGACCTAAGTTTTTTTTGCTAACCGTTGCGGTTTTCGGAGCTATTTCATGGCCGCACTATAAATTTAAAAGCTATGTCACAAAAGCGAAATCGGGAGAAAATTATCTATCTGGCAGAAGATGATGAAGATGACAGGCTGCTTTTTTTTGACGCTGTGCAGAATTTAGAGCTGCCGGCAGCTGTCAAGGCCGCCTGCGACGGGCAGGAACTGCTCAATATGCTCGACAAGACTGCAGAGCGCCTGCCCGACATGATTTTTCTGGATATCAATATGCCTATCAAAAACGGCTTTGACTGCCTTGAGAAAATCAGAAGTAGGGAAGGTGCTTTGAAGGAAGTAAGGATCATTATGCTCTCCACCAGCAAAAGCCCCGATAATATCGAGCTCTGCTATAAGCTTGGCGCTGATTTCTATGCTGTAAAACCAAGCAGCTTTCAGGGGCTCAAGGACCTGCTCCAAAAAGTATTTGAAATGGAATGGGGCAGTTTTCAAAAAAGCAGCAGCAAATTTCTGCTTGCCTAGACAGAAATCTTATCGCAATTGTCGGAACGTCAAGACTAATGGTTCGGAAAATCCGTAGTGTTTTAAAGTTAGTGATATGGAAATTTAGATTGCTAGGATCTTGGAATAGAATAATTATCGGCAAACAATAATTTAAAGATGGGCAGTATTGCTCATCTTTTTTGTTTTAGTATTGTCTTAAATGAGCTAAAATCCAACATAGCGGGCATAATATTATGGAAAAGACTTGTTTCAATTGCCAGAAGTATCAGCAGACCAGCTGTCAGCACTGGCAAAAACCACGAAGCCTTTCGGGTTTGAGCACTAAGGCGGTGGGTTTTTCTGGCTTTATTTTGGCCCGACATGATGTAGGAGGCCAGGCATGTTTATTTAGATAATATTAAGTAGTTAGTTAGTTAGTTAGTTAGTTAGTTAGTTAGTTAGTTAGTTAGTTAGTTAGTTAGTTAGTTAGTTAGTTAGTTAGTTAGTTAGTTAGTTAGTTAGTTAGTTAGTTAGTTAGTTAGTTAGTTAGTTAGTTAGTTAGTTAGTTAGTTAGTTAGTTAGTTAGTTAGTTAGTTAGTTAGTTAGTTAGTTAGTTAGTTAGTTAGTTAGTTAGTTAGTTAGTTAGGATTTTTTTTTCTTTTAGACTGTTTCTATTTATTTTTAATTGTTTTAGATTTTTTAGTTTGATTCTGGCAGGTGAGAAGCAGATGGCTACAGTGATTAGCATATTGCTTAGAGGTGAATTTGTGAAGACAAAAAGAAGGTGAAAATATTCAGGTTTTTGCATTGCTGTATTTGAATACATGAGAAAATTCAACAGCGGGTTTTGCATCTTTGTCTTGAAGAGGAAAAAACCTGGTCTGGTCTGGTATTTGTTGTTGTGTTTGCATATATTTGTTTAAATTATAATAGTGGTCTGATATGCTTGAACATTTAGAAATTAATCATGAGTCTAAAAATCCGAAATACAAACAGTTGGCAGATGCAATTGTTGATTATATAACATCTGGAAATGCCCAGATTAATGATAGGATTCCATCAGTTAAGAATATTTCAGACAAATTGGGACTCAGTCGCGAAACTGTTTTTAAGGCATTAAATATTCTTTCTGAAAAAGGGATTATCGCTTCGTCTAATAGAAAGGGCTATTTTATTACTAAAGTAAATACAAGTATTGAGTATAGGGTTTTTTTTATGCTAGATAAGATGACTTCATTTAAAGAAAGGATTTATGATGGCTTAAGGCTTAATTTGGATAAAAACTCTGAAGTTGACATCTTTTTTCATCATGGCAATAAAAAAGTTTTTAAGTCACTGATATTAGAAAATGTAAACTCTTATACTCATTTTGTGATCAGCACTTTTTTTAGTGAGAGCGTGAGTGATGTGCTTAATTTAATTCCAGAAGGCAAATTAATTATAATTGACCAAAAAGAGCAGGGTGTTTTAATCCAGCATAGCCAGATATATCAAAATTTTGAAAATGACATTTTTGAATCGCTTTCAAAAATTTCTGATAAGATTAAGAAATATGATGAAATCTGCCTGGTTGCCCATTCAACAGCTCCCCATAGAACTTCAGTTATCAAGGGTTTTGAAAGTTACTGCGCCCTCTTTGGCGTGAAAAATTCAACGATTGACCATAACGAGATTGATGATATTAAAAAAGGGATTTTATATATCTTAATTAGTGAGAAAAATGATGATCTTGTAAAAATCATTAAATTCTGCAGACAGAACAATTATAATCTTGGAAGAGAGGTAGGCGTGATATCTTATAATGAAACACAGCTGAAGGAAATTTTAGAGGGAGGAATAACGGTTATTTCCACTGACTTTTTTAAAATGGGCCAACGAGCCGCTGAGGTTATAAATAATAGCGAAACTGTTGTGGAGGCCAACCCTTCTGAAATCATTATTAGAGCATCAATATAGAGCTGTTTTGCTGGTCTTGATTTATTGTTTTTTACGTATTGGTCTTGAATATTTTTCAATGCATCCCATTTTAAAAATTTCCTTATTCTTGGTATAGCCAAAATAAGGTTTTTTTTTGTTTTTGCCGACCCCTTATTTTGTTATCGGCGATTGGCTGTATGTTTCTTTCTTAATTAGATGCTGATCAATCAGATCAGGATCCATTTCTGTATTGGAAAAAAAATATGGATTTTGTTTGTTATTATAAAAAATGTCATATATTTGGCAACCAGACCAGACCAGACCAAATGTTTGACCATATGTATCATGGTTTGCCTGATTTGCCCAAGTGGATGGAGTACAAGATAAGATTTTGAAGGAAGGCATCAAATAGAAGTAAAGGAGAAGACATCTTATTTTTTGATATCATGCTGCCTATAAAGTGAATGGGGCATAAAACGAGTATTATCATTTAACCGCTTAATAAATTTACATATGAAAATAAAAGGTATGCGCTGGTGGATTATCGCATTATTGTTTATTGCAGCCATTCTAAACTATATCGACAGGCAAACCCTATCAGCTTTAGCTCCGACCATACAGGCAGATTTAGGTATGGATGATCAAGAATATGCCAATGTTATCAATATATTTTTAATCGCCTATACCATCGCTTATTTGATTTCAGGCCGAGTTGCGGATAAAATTGGCACCCGTGCCAGTTTGTTTTTCTTCGTAGCATGGTGGTCGGTGTTCAATATGCTTACCGCCGCTGCACGTGGCGTAAATTCTTTAAGTTTTTATAGATTTGGATTAGGTTTAGGCGAGGCCGGCATTTGGCCGGCAGCATCAAAGGCAGTTTCAGAGTGGTTTCCTGCAAAAGAAAGGGCTTTAGCAATAGGCCTGTATACCATGGGGGCTACTGCCGGTGCAACTATGGCCCCTTATATAGTTATCCCATTGGCCACTTATAATTATGCCGACGCAATTCCTAAAATAGCAAATTGGCTCGGAAATGGCCAAGGGTGGCGCATAGCCTTTATAATTACAGGATTAGCCGGTTTGGTATGGCTTATGCCTTGGCTAATGATTTACAGGCAGCCAGGAAAAAGCAGGCTAATAACCGGTTCTGAGCTGGCTATGCTGCAAACTGCTGCATTGGCTGAAGAAGGAGAAAGCTTAGAGCCTGAAAATACATGGTCTTGGAAACAAGTGCTTTCTTTTAGAGGAACCTGGCTTTTATTATTGGCTCGTTTAATAACTGATCCTGTTTGGTACTTCTACCAATTTTGGTTTCCGAAATATTTAAGTTCAGATAGAAGCCTTACACAAGAGCAGTTAAAAATTACCTGGCTCGTTTATGCGGCAGCTGGTGTGGGCAGCTTATTGGGGGGCGTTATTTCAGGTAAAATCGTAAGGAAAGGAGTGATGCCTGTTGCCAGCAGAATGTGGGTTATGCTGGTTTGTGCCCTGCTTATGCCTCTGTCAGCCTTTATAGCATCGGCAGCAAATTTAAACACATCATTAATATTGACTCTGTTTACAGTAGCAGGAGCTTTGGCTTGGCTAATTAACATTAGCTCATTAGTGGTAGATATCGTGCCTAAGCATTCATTAGGGACTGTATTTAGTGTTGTGGCTGCTGGCAGCACTCTTGGCGGTATTATGATGAATATGATAGTTGCCTCTATGGTGACAGGCCCATCGGATAAACCATCGGGTTTTTTAGATACAGCTTTTTATGCACTTTTAGATCCAATTTTAAATGCGGTGCAGGGGCAAGGGTATGCCCAATGGTTTTTGATCATGGCTTTTTTGCATCCAGCGGCATGGCTATTATTGAAATTTGGAGGGATATATAAAATTTCAGCCACGGCAAAATAATATTCGGTTTCATTGGCCAGAAAACAAGAATGATTTATGCCGCTATAAGGAGAAGAAAACGCTATCAGGGCATTATTGCGGACTTTGTGTCCACTGCAGTTTCCAGTCTCAGTTGTTTAAAATCCGCATCCTTTGAAGAATAGATTTTTGAAGATATAAATTGCTTTATGCTGCCGAGATGGATAAGTAGTTCATGAAGGATTATGTCCAAATTATTCTTTATGTAAAATCAGAATGATCAAATGTTTCTTTTTTTAATATAAAAGATATAATAGAGTCTTTTTTTTTATAAAATTATAAGCAGAATATTTATAAAATTAACTTATAATTGTGGATTTAATATAAAAACTAAAACTTCTTTACTTTGAAATATTTTGCCTTCTATTTTACAGTGCTATTTGGTTTTGCTTCTATTGGCTATTCACAAGATTCTCCTGTTAAATTTCTTGATATTTCTAGTGGTTTGTCTCATAATTCAATAAGGTCAATATTTCAGGATAATGATGGTTACATGTGGTTTGGCACCTACGATGGGCTCAATAGATATGATGGCTATAATTTTAAAGTCTACCGAAACAGGATTGGCGATAAAAAATCATTAGGTTTTAATCATATTTGCTATATTGAAGGAGATTCAAATAAAAATATTTGGCTAGGAGGCTCCAATGGAGTCTGTGTTCATAATAAAGCGAATGCTTCATTTCACTCGGTTCAGTATGTTTTTAATAATAGCAAGCCAAAAATATTAAAGGATATTATTCGACAGATACGATCAGTCTATAAAAAGGATGTATTAGTCGGTACGCAAAATTTAGGCTTGCTTATTTTTGAAGATGGTTCATTTACGGGTAAAAATATACCCTTAGAAGGATTAAATAATAAGATCATATATAAATACGATGCTGCAGTTATTGAAGATGTAGGCCTAAAAGGCTATTGCTGGGTATATGTTAGAAATGTTGGTCTTTGCAAATATAGCTACGATTCCCGAAAGCTAAAGGCTGCATATCCATTATTGATGGAAATAAAATGTATGAGTCCTTCTTTGGATTACAATCTTTGGCTGGGTACTGATGAAGGTCTTTTTCTTCTTAATACCCAATCCGGTTCACTTTCCGCAAATTATTTTTCAGATAAATGTACTGTCATGGATATTCTTTTAGATAAAAAAAAAGAAATTTGGCTCACTACAGATGGCTGTGGCATTTATAAAGTAGCAGGCAAAAATAAAAAAGCTGAGGTCTATAATTCTGTGCGCGACAACCAACTTCTAAAAAGTAATTCCATAGAGTGCCTGTATGAAGATAAAGAAGGAAACAAATGGATCGGAACCCTGCGAGGAGGCATAAGCATGTTGAGCAATGCGCCTAAATATTTTAAAAGCGTTCGATATACTGCAATAGGAAATGATCCAACGGAGAACTTTATTCTGTCATTTTGCGAAGACGAAAAGAAAAATATATGGATAGGTACTGATGGTGCAGGCCTAAAGTATTGGGATAGAAAGAATAATTCCTATATAAAATATCCCAATAAACTTTCAAGTGGATTTATTACAAGCATTATAAGAGACGATAGCAATAATGATATATGGCTTTCAACCTGGGCGGGAGGGATAGATCGCATTAATTCAGATCACACTGTAAGCCATTTTTCGTGCTATAATCCATACACGAAGCGCATTGAGAGAAATGTATGGTTTGTTTATAAGGACTCTAAGGGGAATATTTGGGCGAGTGCTACAAATGAAGGTTTTTTATATCTTTTTGATAATGGCAAAAATAATTTTGAAGTATATGATAAAGGGATTGATAATTTGCAATGTCTTACAGAGACTAGCGATGGTAAGCTCTGGGGTGGAAATTACAACTCCCTGATTGTTATCGATAAAGAAAAAAGAAAATTTGATAAGATCAGCGTTAGTAATCCGATTAGATCCATACTGGAAGATAAAAGCAAAAATCTTTGGCTTGGCACTCAGGAAGGAGGGCTGCTGCTCTTTGACAGAAAAACAAAAGTTTTTAAACGACTAACCACTGATGATGGCTTGCCTTCAAATACAATTTTAAGACTACTCGAAGACAAAGACGGAAATTTATGGATGAGCACCTATAACGGTATTTGCAAATTGGACTGGAAAAGGAAAATATTCAGGAATTTTTCAGTAAATGACGGACTCCAAAGCAATCAGTTTAGTTTTAATGCCGGGTTGAAATTATCCTCAGGAGAATTTCTATTTGGAGGAACAAACGGATTTAATGTTTTTTTTCCTGAAAAGATTAAAGAGTTAAAGCAAGAGAATAATGTTGTACTCTCAGATTTTTACGTGAACAATCAGCCTATTGAAGAAAGCAAAAATGAACTAGTCTCAGACTGGGATTCTGGTAAAATCAAAGAAGTGCGCCTGCCTTATGACCAAACTACATTGTCGCTGGATTTTGTTGCCTTAGATTATAATAATTCCGACAAGATAAATTATGCTTATTTCCTTGAAGGCTGGGACAATCATTGGAATTATGTCGGGCAGGTGCGAAAGGCAAATTATTCGAGATTGCCGGAAGGGAAATATACCTTTAAGGTAAAGACAACCAATTTTAAGGGAGGCTGGAATGCAGCAAAAAGTCTTGTTGCAATAGTTGTTTCTCCACCCTGGTATAGAACATGGTGGGCCTATGTTTTATATTTAACGGCTATTGCCGCAATTGTGTTTGCATACATAAAATACAATAAAAATAAGGAAGCCTTAAAGTATAAAGTAAAAATAGCTGAATTAGAAGGTAAGAAGGAAAAGGAAATTGCAGAGAAGCAATCTTCGATGTTTACTTATATCTCGCACGAGTTTCGCACACCGCTTTCACTAATTATAAATCCACTGAAAAAGGCGGTTCAAAAAGAAAGTGTACAAAATGGCTCTTCCGGCAGTGACTTGGCGATTGCCCACAGAAATGCAAGAAGACTTCTAAGTTTGGTAGATCAGCTATTGCTTTTACGCAAAGCTGAAAATGATAGTGATTCGCTTAGATTGTCTACTATTAATGTAAATAGCCTTTGTAATGAAGTGTATCAATGTTTTGTCAGTCAAGCAAAAGATAAGAACATCCATTACGATTTTAATGTGCCGGACCGTATTATTGAAATTATTGGAGATTATGAAAAAATTGAAATTTCCCTGTTTAACTTAATGTCCAATGCTTTTAAATATACTGCTGAAGGGGGCAGAATTACACTGAAACTTACTGAAAGTAATTCAGAAGTTGTCCTTGAAATTGCTGATAATGGCAAGGGTATTGAACAAAAGAATATGGAGGCTATATTTGAAAAATTCAAACAGATAAATTCCAAAGCATCCGTTGGGACAGGTTTTGGAATTGGACTTTATATTGTAAAGCATTTTGTAGAAAAACATAAAGGCAATGTAAGCTGCACTAGTGAAATTGGAAAAGGAAGCGTATTTAAGTTGGCATTCCTAAAAGGAGCATATCATTTTGAAGATGCTGAAATTACTGACATAGCCCAACAAAGAAGCCAATTGCTTAATGAGCTTTCAGCTGATGAGCCGGATGAGGATAATAATTCGCTTTCGGCTACTGTTTCAGAAAATGATTTTCAGAGAATAATGCTGACAGAAAAACGAACTGTATTAATTATTGATGATAATGCCGAAATAAGAAACTATCTGATCAAATTGTTTTCTGATTCGTATGTGGTTTATAGCGCAGAAAATGGTGAAGAAGGTTTAAAGTTGACTAAAAAACATATGCCGGATTTAGTAATCAGTGATATTGCAATGGAGGAATTAGACGGCCTGGAGCTGTGCAGAAAAATAAAAGAAAATAGTGCATTGTCTCATATTCCGGTTATCTTATTAACAGCATCAAAAAATCCTGAAACACATCTTCAGGGGATAAGCGATGGTGCTGATGATTATATTACTAAGCCATTTGATGATGAGATTCTTCTGGCACGAGTGGATTCTTTATTGAAGAATCGAAATAATTTGCGCAAATATTTTTTAGACAGTATAACACTCAAAGAAAATACTCAGAAGGTACCGGTTGAATATCAGGAAATATTAAAACGATGTATCGATATCGTAGAATCCAATATTCATAAAAGAGATTTTAAAATCAAAAATTTTGCAATGGAAATGGGGATGAGCCATAGTATGTTGTATACTAAAATAAAGATCATTTCGGGACAAACCTTGAATTCCTTTATTCGTTCTGTACGAATCAGAAGAGCAGCAATGTTAATGTTGACAAAAGATATTAATATTACTCAGGCAATTGCTGAAGTTGGATTTGAAGATCCAAAATATTTCAGACAACAATTTGTAAAGCTTTTTGGAATGACTCCCTCTGAATATATCAAAAAATACAAAAACTCTTTTAACGCTGATACCAATATTATCAAATAATATTTTTTTGTGTTTTCGTTTATGATTTTTGATAGTTTGACAATGTCCATGAAATCTCAGACGATTGTTGGCAAGTCACATTTTTTTTGGTGAAGAGCAATAAATGTCTATTTCACTTAACTAGCAATTATTACTACAATGATTGGATCCAATGACTGAACATTTTCAACTATGTTTTTATAGTTGTGCAACTGCCTGTTGCAAAAAAAAAAAAAAAACTAATTTTCTTACATTCTAAGCATTTGCCATCCTTACGCGAGATTACAATTCGATTTTTAAATTTTAAATTACTGTGGCAGTATTCAAAAAAGCAAGTCTATTTTCTGGTTTTTTAATAGAAGTATAACATCTACTGATTAAATTGTGTTGTTGTTATATGTGTAAAAAATGTGCTGTTTTTTTTTGTAGTTTATTTTTTTATTGCCGAAAAAAAAGTATAATTATGAATTTGACCTTCTTTTTTCTTGAATTTACCCCCTTAAATACTTTTGACTACACATTACTTTGCATCAAATAAAATTAAGATTGCGGTTGAAAATTACTTTTAGAAACTCCTTATAAAAGCGTGTTTTTTACATTTAATTCCTCTTTATCAGACGATCTTGACTTATTTGTATCAATAGAAATAATCATATTCAAGAAAATTGACCCTTGGGTAAAATCACCTTAAAAAGCCACTTTAGAATTCATCTGATAGATTATAAAAGTAGCTACTTTAATAATAAGGCAAGTTCCACGAATAGTATAAATCTAAACTAAAGGCTTTTTAATTTTATTTCTCTCGCATCAATAAAAATATAACTATTAACCAAAACCAATTTTAAAACTATGAATTTATGAAAAACAAAAAAAATGTCAGTCGAATGAAAAGCTTAAGATCTTTCATTGAGTCCAAACTCACACTTTCGATTTTTGCTATAATGTCGGCTATCAGTATGCAGGCTCAAAATGCAGTTATGGGAACAATACGCGAAAGCAAAACAGGTCAGAAAATCCCGGGTGTTACTGTAACTGTTAAAGGAACTTCAAATGCCACAGTAACCGATTTTGATGGAACTTATAAACTAAGTGTGACAAATTCACAAAGCACACTTGTATTCTCTTACATTGGCTTTACTACTGTCGAAGAGACTATAAATAACCGAGAGGTTATTGATATATCGCTAAATGAAGAAAGCAATGCATTAAATGAGGTAGTGATAATTGGATATGGAAGCGTGAAAAAAAGCGGTGCAACAGGAGCGATCAGCAGTTTGAAGGCAAAGCAATTGGATGCCCAGAGCAATACCAATTTAGGGAGCGCCATTCAGGGAAAGGTGGCAGGAGTTTCTGTAGAAGCTGCAGGAGGTAGCCCTGGTTCGGGAACAAGAATTCAGATCAGGGGAGCAGGTTCCTTAAACAATAACAACCCTTTGATTCTGGTAGATGATATTCAAGTATCATCAATGAACAGCCTAAGCCCAAATGATATTGAATCTATAGAAGTTTTAAAAGATGCCGCAGCTGCTGCAATTTATGGTTCCAGAGCTGCAAATGGTGTAATTATTATTACCACTAAGAATGGAAAAAAAGGCGATTTTAAAGTGTCTCTAGATGTATTTGGAGGAGTTGCCAGTGCAACAAAACAATTGAGTTTATTAAATCAGGAACAGTGGGCAAAAGTTAGCAATGCGGCTTATAGTGCAGCTGGAAAAGCGCCATTGCCAATTGCACTTAATCCTGAAGTGGGCGGTGCAGGAGTAGATTATCAAGATCAAATATTTAGGGTGGCGCCCACTCAAAATTATTCGTTAGGTTTTTTAGGGGGATCGGATAATTTAAAATACAGCATGTCTTTGAACTATTACAATCAGGAAGGTATCATTAAAGAAACTAATTATGAGCGTTTCAATATGAGAGTGAAATCAGATTATAAAAAAGGGATATTCAAAATAGGGGAAACCATTTTACTAACTAAAGAAAAAAGAAAAGAATTGCCTAATGTGCCAGGACAGGGAAGAAATGTGCTGGGAAGCGCCATTACAATGATTCCCGGATTTGCGATTTACGATGAAAATGCCATTGGAGGATATGGAGGAGCTTCTGGCCCAGTAACGGATATCTTTAATCCGGTAGCGGCATTAAATCTTTTGGATGTAACAAGCGATACCTATCAAGCCTTATTAAATACCTATCTTGAGGCTGCAATTTTTGAAGGTTTCAAATACAAATTAAACCTTGGAGCAACGGTTTCAGACTATAAAAGAGACAACTATACACCTCGATATGAGGTTGGAGGATTCTTTAAGAACCTAGACAATGATTTATCCCATTTAGATGAATTTAATCTTTACACTCAGGTAGAGAATACGTTGAACTACACCAAATCTTTTGGCAAACATTATTTGAATGCCTTGGCGGGATACACGGTCTATAATAATACCTTCAAATCAGTAACAAGCTCCGTTAGCGGCATACCGGATAATATATATACCCTATCTGGAGCAATCCAGCCAGCGGCCAGCGGCTATAATCTGGAAAATAATCTGGTTTCGTATTTAGGCCGAGTGATTTATTCCTATAATGATAAATATAGTCTGTCAGCTACTATTAGACGTGATGGGTCTTCTCGATTTTCTCCTGAGAACAAATGGGGGAATTTTCCATCTGTTTCAGCAGCGTGGAGTATTGGCAAAGAAGCCTTTTTTACGAATCTAAAGACGCCTATATCAGATTTGAAAATTCGTGCAAGTTATGGAGTATTAGGAAACCAGGAAATCGGGGATTATCAATATTTAGGGTTAATTACCTCTGGAATCAGTTATGGAGCAGGAGAGCCAAATACATTATGGAATGGAAATATTCAAACTAATTCTCCAGCAGTCGATTTGAAATGGGAAGAAACAGCCACTTCAGATATTGGTTTGGATCTTGATCTTTGGAATGGAAAACTGCAATATACTTTTGACTATTTCAAAAAGCAGACCTCTGATTTGCTTTTAAGGGTGCCAATTCCTTTGTCGGTAGGATCCAATAACAATCCATATACCAATGCTGGAAATGTAACCAATAAAGGATATGAAATGAGTTTGACTTACAATGAAAAAATAAAAGATTTTAATTTCAGTATCACTGGGAATTTTTCAAGCATCAAAAATAACGTAGACCAGCTTAGTACAGGAAGTCAGATTGTAGAGGGATCCAGTGGGTCATTTCATGGCGCTCCAGTAACATACACTAAAGTAGGCTACCCTATTTATTCCTTTTTTCTGGTAGATACAGATGGATTATTCAGATCTCAGGCAGAGATTGATGCACACAGAAAAAATGGAACGCTTATTCAGCCTAATGCGCAAGTTGGAGATATACGCTATGTCGATTATAATGGAGATGGGGAAATTAATGGAGAAGACAGACAATATAAAGGAAGTGCTTTCCCGAAGTTTGAATATGGAATGCGTTTTCAAGGCGATTGGAGAGGGCTTGATTGTACTATAGCCTTACAAGGAACTTCCGGAAATAAGATTTATAATGGAAACAATACGGATCTTGAAACAGTACGGGCAAATATTAATTATGCCAGCTCCACTTTAGACTCATATACTTTTAATCCAAATTCAAATTTCCCGAGATTGGATATTGATGATAAAAATAACAACAGCGCAGATTATTCTGATCGATTTCTCGAAGACGGCTCTTATCTAAGAATCAAAACTATTCAAGTTGGGTATACCATACCAAATAGTATAACTAAACAGGCATCTATCGATAAATGCAGGATTTATTTTGCAGGAGATAACCTTTATACGTTTACTAAATATTCGGGTTATAACCCAGATGTATCAGCAGATGCATTGGGAGGGCGCGGAATTGATTATAAATCATATCCACTGAGTAAGACAATCCTTTTTGGTCTGCAAATTAACTTTTAACTAGATAAAAATGAAAAAAATATCCATAATAGCATATCTAATGACGGGACTTTTAGCTGTAAGTTCCTGTGATACCAACCTTGAATTGGAAAATCCAAGCCAGCAGACAACCACTTCTTTTTGGAAAACCCCAGAAGATCTTGAATCAGCAGTAGCCACCGTCTACAATACTTTAGTAGATAATAATAATGCCGGCTATTGGGAAATACAGGCTATGCAGCTCAAAGAGAATAGAACTGAAAATTTTGTGGCAAGAAACGATGTGCAAGACCGTTATTCTGTTTCTTTTTATAAGAATGATGCGGGCAATAAACTGACGGCAGAAATATTTAAAACCCTATATATTGGAATTTTTCGCGCCAATCAGGTAATAAACTATGCACCGCAGATTCAAAATATTAATCAAACCAAAAGAGAACAATTAGTAGCAGAAGCCACTTTCTTAAGAGGATTAAATTATTTTAATTTGGTTAATGAGTATGGAGCAGTGCCTATTACTACTGATTTGATACAGACCCAATCGGATTATTTTAAATCAAAATCAACAGAAGCAGAAGTGTGGAATCAGGTTATTGCTGATTTTCAGTTTGCGGCCAATAGTGCTTTGCCTGAAATCTATCCTGCAGCTCAGAAGGGGAGAGTGACAAAAAATGCGGCTATCGCCTTTTTAGGCAAAACCTATTTGTATATGAAAGACTATGCAAAAGCAGAAGAACAGTTTGCTAAATTAGTAAACAACGAAGGTGCAAATGGCTACGGGCTTTTGGATAATTACGCTGAATTATTTGATGGGAAACATGAAAACAGTAAAGAATCTGTTTTTGAAATTCAATTTAGCAAAGTAGGAGGTTCGACTATTTGGGGCGGGACACCGGCAGAAAGAACAAGAGCAACAACCATGGCTCAGGAATGTGCTCCCGGTGAAGTCGGCGGATGGAACGAATTATTGCCAACTACAGTATTGCTAAATGCAATGACAAAGGAGAAAACTGCAGCAGGCGAATTTGATCCTAGGGCTTTAGCTACTTTGGCATGGAACTATCCTGACTGTGTTTTTTATAATGCTGATTTTGCCACTAAATTTGGGGCAAATGCAATATGGATCAGAAAAAACCAAAATTGGTGGAACAATGACGAAGGCGATTGGAAATCTGAATTGAATGAATTTGCAATGCGTTATGCAGATGTGCTTTTAATGCTTGCCGAAGCAAAAACAATGCAGGGAAAGGTTGCAGAGGCAATACCGCTGGTTAAGCGAATCAGAGATAGAGCAAAATTGGCTGATATTTCAATGGCTGGGTGGTCTAAAGATCAAATGATGGCAGAAATTATGCATCAAAGAAATGTTGAATTTGCCCGCGAGGGATTGCATTTTTTCGACCTAAGAAGATGGGGAGTATTAGAGACTGTAATAAAAGCCAGCCAAGTTGGAGGTTATGAGCTTTTTACTCCTAAATTCTCGTATTATCCAATTCCGCAAAGTGAATTGAATAATAATCCTAATATGACCCAAAATGCACCTTGGTAAGTGTTTGATTAGTTAGTTGTTGAGTTGGGCAAATGATTGACTGGGTTCAATCAGTCATTTGCCATCTCTTACTTATGACCTGTTAATAGTTCAACTGTTTTGCGCAGCCATCAATTTAACTATCAGCTAAGTGCCAACCTATTAAATTAAAGGCTTAAAGAATGATAAATTTTGATGATGCATTTTAGAAAATATTTTATATGAAAAAAAATACAATTTTAACCTATATTTTGGCACTTTCTTCATTGGTTGTTAATGCACAGGAAAAGACCACAAGCAATGATTGGGAGAATCCTGCCGTCTTTGAGATCAATCGTGAATCAGCACGTGCCACATTCTTGCCGTATGCAGACGAATCATCTGCAATAGCCGATCAATACACTCGATCACCATGGTATTTATCTCTGGACGGGCAATGGAAATTTAACTGGGCTCCCACACCTGATCAGCGGCCAAAAGATTTCTTTAAAACTGACTTTAATACGGCCAATTGGAAAGAAATTAAGGTTCCTTCCAACTGGGAATTAATGGGGTATGGCATTCCTGTTTATAGCAATATAATCTATCCATTTGTTAAAAATCCACCGTTCATAGACCATGCAGATAATCCAGTGGGATCTTATAAACGTACTTTTGAGTTACCTGAAAATTGGAGCGCGCGTCGTGTTTACCTGCATTTTGAAGCAGGAACTTCCGCGATGTATATTTGGGTAAACGGACAAAAAGTGGGATATAGCGAGAATACTAAGAGCCCAACTGAGTTTGATATAACAAAATACGTAAAGGCTGGTAAAAATCAGGTAGCTGTTGAGGTGTATCGCTGGAGCGATGGCTCATATTTAGAAGATCAGGATTTTTGGCGTTTGTCCGGAATTGATCGCAGTGTCTATCTTTATAGCACCTCTGATACCCGCATAGCAGATTTCTTTGCACGTCCCGATCTTGATTCTTCATATAAAAATGGAAGTTTATCTGTGGATGTTACCTTAAAGAACATGAATGCAGTGGCGAAAGACAATCAGACTATCGAGGCTAAATTAGTCGATGCAGCAGGAAAAGAAGTCTTTAAAAGAAGCATAAAAATAAATTTAGGAGCCAATTCAACACAATCTGCCACTATAACGCAAAAGATCGCCAAACCTAAATTATGGAGCAATGAAACTCCCAATTTATATACTTTACTGCTTACACTCAAAGATGGGAAAGGAAAGTTTATTGAAACGGTTGCAACCCCAATTGGCTTTAGAAAAGTGGAATTAAAGGACGGGAAGCTGCTAGTCAACGGTATCCGCATTATGGTTCATGGTGTCAATATTCACGAGCATAATCCCAAGACGGGGCATTACCAGGATGAAGAGACAATGATGAAAGATATCAGATTGATGAAACAATTAAATATAAATGCGGTACGCTGCAGCCATTATCCAAATAATTTACTGTGGGTGAAATTATGCAACAAATATGGTTTGTTTTTAGTGGATGAAGCCAATATCGAAACTCATGGAATGGGAGCTGAATTACAGGGAGCTTTTGATAAAAGCAAACATCCGGCGTATCTGCCACAATGGAAACCAGCCCATATGGATCGTATTTACAGCTTAGTTGAACGTGATAAAAATCAGCCTTCTGTTATTCTTTGGTCATTAGGAAATGAATGCGGAAACGGACCTGTTTTTCACGAGGCTTACAATTGGGTGAAAAATAGAGATAAAACCAGGCTGGTCCAATTCGAACAAGCCGGAGAACAGGAAAATACAGATGTGGTGTGCCCTATGTATCCCACTATGAACTATATGAGGGAGTATGCCAAACGTAAAGATGTAAAACGCCCCTTTATCATGTGTGAATATGCGCACTCGATGGGAAATAGCAATGGTAATTTTCAGGAATATTGGGATGTTATACGCAGCAGTAAAAACATGCAGGGTGGATTTATTTGGGATTGGGTAGATCAAGGATTTGAGGCAACTGATGAAGTGGGACGAAAATATTGGGCCTATGGCGGTGATTTGGGCGGCCAGAATTATACCAATGATGAGAACGGCTGCAATGATGGATTAGTTTGGCCTGATCGTACGCCGCATCCCGGCGCTTTTGAAATAAAAAAAGTATATCAGGACATTCTTTTCACAGGTGTTGATTTGGCAAAAGGAATTATTGAGGTGGAAAATGGATTTGGCTATACCAATCTAAAGGAATATCTTTTTAAATATGAAGTCTTAAAAAATGGAGTGCTTATTAAAACGGGCACCATTGGCATTGACCTTGCGCCGCAATCTAAAAAACAGATTCAGATCGAGCTGCCAAAAATAACGGCCGAAGATGGGGTCGAGCATCTTTTAAATATTTATGCCCATACAAAATACGGAAGTGAAATTTTACCTCAAAATTTTGAAATTGCCAGGGAGCAATTTCCAATAGGCAATGGAAATTATTTTGCCAAATCTGCGGTTCAAAGTGGAAAACCAATGGTTGTCGAGACCAAAGATCTGATCACTTTAAGTGCTGCCGGAGTTGAGGTGGCAATAGATAAAAAAACGGGTTTAATGAAACAATACAAAGCCAACGGGGAGTACTATTTCAATCAAATGCCGATTCCTAATTTTTGGCGTGCGCCTACAGATAATGATTTTGGCAACAATATGCCTATAGCCAGCAATGTATGGAGAGCTGTTGGCAGATTCAGCAGTTTGGATGCAATTGAAGTTAAGCAGGAATCTGATAAAGTAAGCGTAGTTGCGAAACTGTTCTTAAAAGAAGTAGCCTCTGTTTACACTATTACATACAGCATGAATTCTGATGGGAGTCTGTCTATGACAAATTCATTCAAGGCAGGAAGCAATGAATTGCCGGAAATGCCTCGTTTTGGGATGCTGTTCTCACTTAAGAAAGAACTGGATAATTTCTCCTATTATGGAAGGGGGCCTTGGGAAAACTATCAGGATAGAAACAGTGCTGCTTTGAAAGGAATTTACCAAAGTAATGTAGCTGACCAGTATGTGCCTTATAGCCGCCCTCAAGAGAATGGATACAAAACAGATGTTCGCTGGTTATCGCTGGCCACTAATTCAGGAAATGGCATTGAGATAGAAGGTTTGCAGCCATTAAGCGTAAGTGCCTTGCATTATTATCCGGAGGATTTTGATCCGGGTCTGACAAAAAAATACCGTCATACGAATGACATCATGCCACGAAATGAAGTAATAGTCTGTGTTGATTTAGCACAAAGAGGTCTTGGCGGGGATACGAGCTGGGGAGCCTTGCCGCATGGACAGTACCAATTAAAGAATAAGGAATATAGCTATGGGTTTGTTATAAAAGCTAAAAAGAATTAATGGGGCTGCGGGAGGTTTAAGCTCAGGGGTAATTTTTTTATCCTAATTAAGGAGTGTACAATTTTGTATCATCAAGCATTGGTTTTGTTTATTTTGCCGCAAGACAAATTTACTTAATCTTTACTTTTTTTTGAAGTTCTGGAGAGTAAATCCAATCCGGGTTTTGTTCTGTAGATTCTTATTAAGGCGCAATATCAGCTTGTGTTTTGAACGTTTTGATGGTGATTAGTTTTAAATTATCCTTATTGTTGATGCAAATCAACAATAAGGATTTTTTTGTTTTGCGGAACCGCTCTCTTTTGCTGATGGCGAATTCTTTTCCCTGATATTTTAGTGGATATTTATTTTAATGGGATTCTTTTTTTGCTATTGAAAAAAAAATATGGTTTTGTTTTGTTATTATAAAAAATGTCATATATTTGAAAACCAAACCAAACCAGACCAGACCAAAGCAGTACAGATCAGGTCAGGCTAGATTAGCCGTGAAGTTGCTTTATAATGCAGGTTTGCTTCATTCTGTCCCTGCAATTGGTTCTGGAGAGAGGCCTTTAGCCGATAAATATGGAGATTACTTGTATCAATGAGACAAGATCTAAAAAGAAATACTCAAAAAATAAATTACATGTTAAAAGAAGATTTTAGTGAACCTGCAAGAATAAATAAAACTATCAGTACTAAATCAGATCTGGTTGTTGTAGGCGGGGGATTAGCTGGGCTTTGCTGTGCAATAGCTGCCGCTCGAGGCGGAATATCGGTGACATTAGTCCAAGATAGGCCCGTGTTGGGGGGCAATGCATCGAGTGAAGTGCGATTGTGGACTCTGGGGGCTACATCCCACATGGGCAATAATAACAGATGGTCTCGAGAAGGGGGCATAATTGACGAGATTTTGGTGGAGAATATGTATCGGAATAAAGAAGGGAATACCTTGATTTTTGATGCCATACTACTTGAGAAAGTAAAGAATGAAAAAAATATTACCCTTTTATTGAATACTTCGGTGTATGAAGTTAAGAAAGCTGATCCAGCCACAATTAGCCAGGTTATTGGTTTTTGCAGTCAAAATTCAACCACATATATATTAAATGCTGATCTGTTTTGTGATGCTTCAGGTGATGGAATTGTTGGATTTCAGGCAGGTGCCGCCTTTAGAATGGGAGCAGAAAGTGCAGAGGAATTTGGTGAAAAATTTGCGCCGGATATCTCCTATGGAGAATTACTGGGGCATACAATCTATTTTTATAGTAAAAACGTTGGTGCTCCGGTAAAATATGTCGCTCCTGAATTTGCTTTGAAGGATATAACAAAAATTCCACGTTTTAAAGATATTAATGATAAGGATTTCGGCTGCAGATTATGGTGGTTAGAATATGGAGGCAGGAAAGACACCATACATGAATCGGAAGATATTAAATGGGAATTATGGAAAGTAGTATATGGCGTTTGGGATTATATTAAAAACTCTGGTGATTTTCCCGATGCCGAAAATTTGACCTTAGAGTGGGTAGGGACAATTCCCGGTAAACGTGAAAGCAGACGTTTTGAAGGATTGTATATGATAAAGCAACAGGATATTGTGGAACAGAGATTGTTTGAAGATGCGGTTTCTTTTGGCGGATGGGCTGTTGATTTACATCCGGCAGATGGGGTTTATGATACCAAACCAGGGTGCACACAATACCATTCCAAAGGGGTATATCAGATTCCACTGCGCTCGATGATCAGTAAAAATATTGCCAATTTGTTTTTGGCAGGAAGGATTATAAGCGCAACACATGTAGCTTTTGGTTCTACAAGAGTGATGGCAACTTGTGGACATGCAGGTCAGGCAGCTGGTTTTGCAGCAGCTCAGTGTCTTAAAAATAATATATTACCTGCTCATTTAATGGAGCAGAATCAAATAAAACGGCTACAGCAAACTTTAAGCTTAAATGGTCAGAGCATACCTGAGATACCAATTAGTCAGGAATTTAATTTGGCCAGTAAAGCAAAAATAAAAGTTTCCAGCGAGCTGGTTCTGGATCGTTTAAGGCCAAACGGACAATGGAGAAAATTGGATATTAGTGCAGCTCAGTTATTACCCTTAGAATCCAAGAAAAGATATAGTTTTAAATTTGACTTTTCGGCAATAGAGGATACCTCTATCACAGTGCAGCTCAGGATATCCGGACGCTTAGGCTATTACTCACCAGATACCATCTTAGAGAGTAAAAATATAAAACTTGCAGCTGGAGAACAGGAAATAGCGTTTGATTTTGAAACCGCACTGGAAAAAGACCAATATGCCTTTATCACTTTTCTAAAAAACGCAAAAGTTTCGTACAGAACTTCGGAAGATCGGCTAACAGGAATACTTTCTTTGTTTAATGGTAAAAACAAAGCGGTTAATAACAATGGAAAACAGGATCCGCCAATTGATTCAGGTTTAGACGCTTTTGAATTCTGGATACCAATGAGGCGTCCTGATGGACAAAATTTGGCATTTTCAGTCCAGCCTGCTTTAAAAGCTTTCCCAAAAGAAAATGTAGTTAATGGTTTTGTAAGGCCCTACTTAAAAGCCAATGCCTGGGCTGCAGATTTCTTAGATCAGAATCCATTGGTTTCTCTTAGCTGGGACTGCGTGCAGACCATAAGTGAGATAAAATTGTTTTTTGATACTGATTACGATCATCCCATGGAATCTTCTCTTATGGGACATCCGGAAGATGTAATTCCATTTTGCGCAAGAAATCTTAAAATTTCAGATGCAGATGGGAATGTCCTGTATACCATTGGAAATAATTATCAAACGATAGTTACCCATAAGTTTGATTCCCCCATTTCAACACAAGGCTTAATCATAGAATTTGAGCCTCTCTCGGATACCACTCCGGTAGCACTCTTTGAAATTCAAATTTTTAATCAAATGAAATAAACTTAATAATTTAAACTAATTAACTAACCAAACCAAAAAAATGAATAAAATTAAACTACTGTTTTTGACACTGTTTATCTGTCAAATTGGATTCTCTCAACAAACCTCTGTTTCAGGAGCTGTTTTGGATCAAAATAAACTGCCCATTGCAGGGGCTAGTGTTCTGGTAAAAGGTACAAATAAAGGTACTATGACGGATTTTGATGGAAAGTTTTCTATCAATTTAGCGCAGGGAGAAAGAATCATTGAAATCTCTTCTCTTGGATTTGTTAAACAAGAATTTAAGGTTACATCAAATGCTGAAATAAAGGTAACACTTAAGGAGGATGTTTCAAAATTAAATGAAGTGGTCGTAGTGGGGTACGGAACTCAGAAGGTAAAGGATATAACCGGTTCTGTTGCTGTACTGGACGGTTCGGCAATAGAATCTAAAAAAACAGTACAAGTCTCAACGGCTTTACAGGGTTCAATACCGGGTGTTTCTGTTTCAAGGAGTTCCGGAAGGCCGGGTTCGTCTGCCACTATCTTAATTAGAGGCATTACCTCTTTGGGGGATTCTTCTCCTTTGGTACTCATAGACGGAGTGCCAGGCGGAATTGATGATGTTAATGCTGACGATATTCAGAGTATGTCTGTTTTAAAAGATGCGGCCGCAGCGGCTATTTATGGATCCAGAGCTGCTGCAGGAGTAATATTAATCACCACTAAACGAGCAAAGGACGGTAAGGCAACTTTATCCTATAGTGTAGATTCAGGGTTTCAAATAATTGGGAAGCTGCCTCAGTTTGCTGATGCTAAAACCTATATGAGCTACTATAACCAAATGCGAATCAACGATGGGCAGACCCCTACCTATACACAGGATTACATTGATAATTATTACGCAAACAATGCCTTGAACCCTGATGCTTACCCCAATACCAATTGGAATAAATCTTTTTTCAATGAGAGTGCCTTACAGACAAGGCATAATTTGTCGATGTCAGTGGGATCGGAGAAACTGAAATCTAACGCATCGGTTAATTGGATTGAGCAGGCATCCCTAACACCCAATAACAATTATAAAAGATTAAATTTAAGATTGAACAACAATTATTCCTTTTCTGATAAAGTATCAGCAATTTTTGATGTTAACTATAAAAGATCAATGAAAAGAAGTCCTTCTCAGTCAACGGATGATATATTAGGGGTCTATAGAATAGCGCCTATATGGGATGATTATTATCAGGATGGTCGTTACGCACCGGGACGAAACGGGGAAAATCCACTCGGATTTGCAAATGAAGGAGGAAATTTAGATGGTGTGTATAATGTTTTGGGAGCTAGAATGGGACTTGAATTTGAACCCATAAAAAGATTGAAACTAAGGGCAATTATAGCGCCAACCCTTGGTTTTGACAGGGAGACAAATTTTAGAAAAGTGATTGAATATACCGATGTTTCTGATCCTACTCAGGTTATTTTCAGAGCAGGAGGAACTGTAAATACCCTTAGAGAAAAAAGCGTTAACGATGAAACACTCAATATCCAGGCAACTGCAAATTATGATTTTACATTCAAAGAGAACAAATTTGAGTTTTTGGCCGGTTTTGAGGATAACAGAGAAAGGACAGAAGAATTAATACTGGGAAGGGACGGATATTTGTTTCCTGATTATACTTTAATAAATTCAGGTTCACAAGCCATTCAAACTACAAGTGGTTCTGCCTCTGAAACTGCTCTTCGATCTTATTTCGGACGCATAGCTTATAATTTTAAAGACAAATATCATCTTCAGGTTAATGGACGTTATGATGGATCATCTCGTTTTGCCGCTGATTACCGCTGGGGATTCTTTCCATCAATTGCCGCTGGATGGACAGTATCTGAGGAGCCTTTTGCCAAAAAGATTTTAGGAGATAATTATCTGAAAATAAGAGGATCATGGGGTAAGTTAGGCAATCAAAAAATAAGTTATAATAGTTATCCCTATGTTTCATCCGTTACATTAGGCAATAGCCTGTTCTATGACAATGGAGTTATTAAATCTTTGGCAACAGGTGATGTGAGAACCTTAAATATCGAAGACTTGTCATGGGAAACAACCGAATCCTACAATTTAGGTATTGATTTAAAATTATTTCGAGACAGATTAGGAATTACAGGCGAAGCTTATAAAAAAAACACCTATGATTTATTGCGCTCAATTCCAATACTTTCCTATATAGGTTTAAGTCCATCACCACAGAATGTTGCAGAAATAGAGACCTACGGATGGGAATTAGGATTAAGATGGAGAGATAAAGTAGGTGAATTTAAATATCATATAGACGCTAATGTTTCGGACAGTAAAACTAAGGTAGTGGATTTGAAGGGAACAAAAAGTTTAGGTGATAAAGCATTACTTGAAGGTCAGGAATATGAAGTGTATTATGGTTATAAATCGTTAGGATTTTTAACTCAAAACGATTTAGATAATAAAGTTGCACTAGTTAACGGAACCGAGAGACCCGGTGATATGCGCTATGAGGATATTAGTGGACCAATGGGGGTTCCAGATGGGAAAATAACGGGAGATGACAGGGTCCCTTTAAAAAGCTCTACTCCGCATTACGTTTACGGAGGAAATATTGGTTTTGATTACAAAAATTTTGATTTTAATGCTTCATTTCAAGGTGTTGGAAAACAAACACGATATTATTCAAGTTTTATGGTGAGGCCTTTTTTGTATAGTACAGGTAATGTTCCATTAGATGTGGTTGGAAATACGTGGACCCCTGAGAATCCTAATGCCAAATATCCCCGATTGACAGATAAAAACGGAGAAATAAATTACAGATTATCAGATTATTGGCTGCGAACAGCCAGTTATTTCAGGATTTCAAATATAACCATAGGCTATACATTACCTAAAGAGGTGATCAAGAGTATTGGTTTGTCCAGTATTAGAATATATGCTACTGGAACTGATGTACTGCTTTTAACAAAATTTCCAAAGGGCTTTGACCCGGAAATTAATGTAGTTGAATCACCAATTAGCAGTACTTATTTATTAGGATTAGATGTTAAATTTTAAAACAGACTTAAAATGAAAAAATATTTAAATAAACTGGTTGTTCTAGTTGTAATTCTGGCAGTAGTTTCTTGTGATAATCTGGATCGTTTTCCTTTAGATAATCCTAGTTCAAAGACTTTTTTCTCCAATCAGGTGGAAATGGAAACTGCTGTAAACAGATTGTATACAGCCGCGTTTTTTGAGAAGGATAGTGAGCGATGGGGAGATAACGAATGGAGTCGTTCACCCAATGGTAATAATTTTTTAGCAGGTACCAATACATCACAAAGCACTGACTTTTCGGGTGCTTGGTCAAATTCGTATACCGCTGTAAATAGAGCTAATGTGATTTTGGAGAACATAGATAAACCAAATGATTATAAAGCTGGTGTTAAAGATCGTATTGAGGGAGAAGCTAAGTTTACAAGGGCCTATAATTATGCGCTGCTGGCGATCAGGTTTAAAAACGTCCCCCTGATATTGAGGTCAATTTCTACCAGTGAAGCTTTGAATGTTGCGCAATCTCCACAGGAAGAGGTTCTTAATTTTGTGTTTCAGGATCTGGATGATGCTATTGCTTTATTACCGGAGTCCTATAGTGGCGTTCAGCGCATAACTAAAGGAGCTGCCCTGGCACTAAAGGCCAGAATAGCACTTTATACAAAACGTTATGCAGTTGCTGCAGCAGCAGCCAAACAAATTATGGATGCCAAAAGATACGAGCTATATCCATCCTATAGAGATTTATTCCTGGCACCGGGACAAACCAGTAAAGAGATTGTATTTAGCCTGCCGCGTTCGCTGACTTTTGCTGTTACTTATGATGTTCAGTACGATATTTCCAGACTGGCAGGAGGGTATGCATCCAATATACCAGTGATTTCACTGATAGATAGTTTCGAGTGCACTGACGGATTAACAATTGATAAGTCGCCTCTATACAATGTAAACCAACCCTTTGAGAACAGGGATCCCCGATTAAGAGCATCGATTGTCGTTCCGGGAGATCAATGGCTGGGATACGTTTTTAACAGCAGGCCAAGTGCGGCGCAAACAATAAGGTTATCAGATAATAAATTAATTAGTAATCAGGATAGTCAGGCAGTTAATGCTTTTCCTAGTTTTACAGGTTTATTAAAAAAGAAAGGAATTCCAAATGACCCTGCCATTAACTGGAAAAGCCAGGATTTTGATTACATTCTTATTCGCTATGCAGAGGTATTATTAACCTATGCAGAGGCAAAAATAGAACTCAATGAAATAGATCAAACCGTGCTGGATGCAATCAACACCGTTAGGGCCAGGGCATATGGGGTCAGTTTAAGCAATACATCAAATTACCCTGCCTTGACAAGCACCAATCAATCTGAATTAAGACGATCTCTTAGAAGAGAAAGACGTGTTGAATTTTGTTTTGAAGGCTTGCGTTATCGCGATATTCTGCGCTGGGAAATTGCACCGGAAGTTTTTAACAAAAGTATATATGGTTATCCGAAAACGGAAACTCCCGGATGGCCGATAGGGGGCGTTCCCACATTTGATGAAAATGATATCCCAAATTACTCGGCATTTGGATCTAATTTGAACATTATATACACCACAGTTTTTGATCCTCAAAAGCATTATTTATGGGCGATACCATTCGGAGAATTTACCATTAACAATAAATTGCAGCAGAACCCCGGTTACTAATTCAGGACCATTAAAAACCTGTTCATCATAATGGGCAGGTTTTAAAACTATATGCAGGGTTTTTAAAATAGAAGCAATAATGACTGAGATGGAACTTCGATTAAAGACACGGGCATTTAGAAAAAATATCTGAAAAAAATAAGCGCAAATGCTATAAAAAACAAATGAAAAAAATAATAATAGCAGGGAGTTTTTTGTTTTCCTGTATCAGTATTAATGCTCAAACCTATGTGAATTATGCTCAGGGAAAAGCTATTGAAATAACTCCTCAAAATGTTAAAGATGCAGGGATCCTGGTTGATGGTAATCTTTCAACCGGTTCTTTGAAAATTAATCCCAAGGGTGAACAATGTGTCATTGAAGTAAATCTGACAGCTGAATTCAAGATAGGGGGAGTGCATCTTTATTTCGATGATAAGGGAATTTTACCTGTTCGTAATTTTCAGATTCAGTATAAAGCCGGCACGCAATGGCTTGCGATTGCAGAGGCAGTTATCAAAGATAATTTTAGCAGTGAAAGAAGCATTGTCTTTAAAGAACCTATCGCAATGAGTGCTATCCGTATCGTTACCGCTAATGAGACTGTTTTTGGATTACTTGAATGGCAGGTTTGGGGGACTGATGTCCCTAAAATGCCCTGCCAGATCGAAAAAGAGGTGTCAAAACCATTTGTAGCCAGTGAGCACTGGATTTGTGTTAACCAGATGGGCTACAATTTAGGGGCGCCAAAAAAATTCACTGTACCCACGGCCAAAACGGATTTGCCGTTTTTTATCTGCGATACCAAATCAGGAAAAGTGCTTTACAAAGGCAACTTACGTCATAATAAAGGGGATTTTTCAGATTTTAATCCTCAAGACTCAGCGGGCAGGGAATACTATATTGAATTAGAGGGTGATGGCCTTGGAAAAGCAAAATCTTTTCCATTTGCCATAGGCCAACATGTACTTCAGAATATGTCTTATCAGTCTGCCGTGGATTTTTTTAACGATTCCAGGAGCATTATGGGGAGTCACCGCTCGGCATATGGAGGAACGGCATGGAGAGACGGGACTTATTATACGTACGAGGTACCCTCAATGATTGTTATGTATCTTTCCAACCCTGATTTTTTTGATACGATGCCTGTGACCGTGAACTGGAAAGAGGAAAAAGAAAAAGCCCTTTCAAAAGAGTTTACCTTTATTTCTGATTACAAAGATGACAATCCCATGGAGGAAGTAATAGGGTATTATTCCATGATGCCACCACTGGAAAACCCTAGGACGCCTGATATTATTCAATGCATTAGATACGGGATAGGATGGAATTTAATTCATCCCGTAAGTGAGGATCCCTCAGGTGATGTCCTTGGCAAACAACTGCACAGTCAGACCATCGAGCAATTTGCTTATTTTTTGTACGGGTATCCGGCATATAAAAAATATATTGGACAGGAATTCTATCAAAGGGTCTTGGATTCCACTTTAAAATGGTGGGATAAATCAGGGCTTTTTAAGGTGATTACGGATGTAGGGGACCCAAAAGGGCGTCATGCACCCGGACATTCCATTATGCCCAATTTAATGATGTACGAGGTGGCCAGGAGAGAAAAGCTGGCCAATGCGGATGATTATTTAAAAGCAGCTCAGGCACAGACCCAATGGATCATTGAAAATGCCGATTGGAATAATCCTGCCTTTACAAAAGGACAGCGTATGAGTGAGCATAAAACCATAAACGGATTGGCGCACTTTCAGTATAATTATCCCCAATTGGCCCCGGTTGGGTTAAAACAAAAATTAGTGGATTGGGCCAGGCAAGTAGTGTCACTCTCGGATAATATGTGGGACTTTAGAAAGTTTGACCAGAATACCTGGACGCTTCCAGGATATAATGAAGCGGGTAATGTTATAGGATTTCCTGCCTGTGCTTTATCTGTGGCGATGGTCCTGGACAAAGGGGAACTGAAAGACAGATTAGTTGAATTGTCATACGCGCACTATGATAATTTTATGGGGAGAAACCCCCAAAACTCAAGTGCAGCAAACCATCCGCATTTAGGGTTCACGGGACTTGATAAGGCGTGGCCGTTTCCGGACAAAAGAACTGATGTTTGCGCAAGACTTGAATTGACCCGCGGCTCACTAAGCTCTTTGCCGGGATCCGAAATGTACCCTTTTAATCCAATGGGGCGCCCCAGACATGGAGAAGGCTGGACAGCTTATAATGCATGCTGGAATTTGAGTATCGCCTATTTGAATTTTTTTGAAAACGTATCCGATCCATCTGTTTTATCTAAAATAAAATGAATGGTATAAAGCCATTTTTACCCGACTAAAAATTAACAGTAAAAATGAATCTGGCGCAACAAGACCAGAGATCAGTATACTTTCTGATATGTTTTTAAACAAGACTTTTAACCTAGAGAATCAACAAACAAACTAAGAAGATATTTATTATGTTCATAAACAGGAATTTAGTATTTAAAGCTAGTACTATGAAATTCATTACAATCATATTTTTTTCCCTTTTGAGTTTATCGGGCTTCTCGCAATTAAGCCCTTCTTCGAATTATCGGGAAAAGCTTTCTTTGGACAACGGATGGAGGTTTCATTTGGGAGACATTCCTTTTCCGGAAATTACAGGCCATCAGAAAAGCTACTTAAATGCCAAGGCAGGGAAAGCGGGAGGTGCCGCCGCGACAGATTATGATGATACGCAGTGGAGAATTCTTAATCTGCCTCATGACTGGGCGGTAGAGGGCGGGTTTGATCAGACGGCCAATCTTTCCCAGGGGTATCGCAAACGCGGGATCGGATGGTACCGCCGCAGCTTTAAAATTGACCCCAAAGACAGGGGAAAAAACCTCGAGCTGCAATTTGATGGCATAGCAACGCATTGCACGGTCTGGCTAAACGGAAGTGTTGTACACCGAAACTGGTCGGGATATTCTTCCTTTTACATTGATATAACAGATATGGTCAAATATGGAGATGATTTGAATACCATTTCAATCAGAGTGGATGCTGTTAATCAGGAAGGCTGGTGGTACGAAGGGGCCGGCATCTACCGTCACACCTGGCTTGTCAAACGCTCGCCCTTGCACATTACCACTGATGGCGTATTTGCCCATCCGGTGAAAAAAACAGTCACGCAATGGGAAATACCCGTGGAGGTAACACTTGAGAATAGTGGCGAGCTGGGCTGTGATGCCCGGGTGGTCTCCACTCTTTTTGATCCGCAGGGAAAGGAGCTTGTAAGCGAGCAGCAGGCCGTTCATACAGCATCGCTTGATAAAACCGTAACCCGCCTTAGTCTTAAGACAACTAGTCCCAAATTATGGACTTTGGATACTCCAACACTCTATCGCGTACAGACCAGAGTGGAACAAAACGGGCATGTAATTGATAGCTTGTCCACTTTATGTGGATTCAGAACTATTCGTTTTGATGCAGATTCGGGCTTTTATCTTAATGAAAAGCCTGTTAAACTCCAGGGGGTATGCAATCACCAGGACCATGCAGGTGTAGGGGTCGCTGTTCCCAATTCTTTATGGGATTTCCGCTTAAAGAAACTTAAAGAAATGGGGGCAAATGCGTATCGCTGTGCGCATAACCCGCCCTCGGCCGAGTTTTTAGATGCCTGTGATAGGTTGGGCATTTTGGTGATGGACGAGAATAGAAATTTTAACTCCTCACCCGAGTACATCAGCCAGCTGACCTGGATGGTGCGCCGTGACAGGAATCATCCCAGTATAATTTTATGGTCTGTTTTTAATGAAGAACCTATGCAGGGAACCGAGATAGGCTATAAAATGGTTCGCCGGATGAGCGCCGAGGTGAAGCGATTAGACACCACCCGACCTGTTACCGCAGCAGCCAATGGGGGCTTTTCGAACCTGTAAATGTTTCCCAGGCCGTCGATGTGGTGGGGTTTAACTATCAGATAAGCAATTATGACAGATTCCATAAGGAGAATCCTGAAATGCTCCTGACCAGTTCAGAGGATGCATCTGCACTTATGGTGCGCGGCAGTTATACCACTGACCCTACAAAGCACACTTTAGATTCTTACGATACACAAAAGCCAATCTGGGGATCTACACATCGCAGAGCCTGGAAAGCCATAGCGGAGAGGCCGTTTTTGGCAGGCTGTTTTGTCTGGACAGGTTTTGATTATCGCGGTGAGCCCACTCCTTATGATTGGCCTACGGCGGGTTCTAATTTTGGCATTATGGATTTATGCGGATTTCCAAAAACTGCTTTCTACATCCACCAGGCACAGTGGATTAAGGATAAGCCAATACTTCATCTGGTGCCGCATTGGAACTGGGATGTGAAAGAGGGGACCCCCGTTAAAGTAATGGCGATGAGCAATGCTGAAAAAGTCAAACTTATGCTCAATGGAAAAGTAATAGCAGAGCAGGAGGTGGACAAATATGAAATGAACAGTTGGGAGGTTCCCTACAAGCCGGGAAAATTAGAAGCTATAGGTTATGTAAAGGGAAAAGAAGTTTCCCATTTCAGTGTGGAGACTACAGGGAAAGCCGTGCAGATCAGACTAACTCCGGATCGCAGTAAAATCAATGGAGACGGCTGGGATGCCGTACCTGTAACAGTTGAAGTTTTAGACCGCAAAGGGCGGCCTGTTCAAACGGCCAACCTGCCTATCGAATTTGAATTGCAGGGCGATGCCGCTATAATTGGACTGGGGAACGGCGATCCTAATTCACATGAAATGGAAAAGGGCAGCAGCAGAAGTCTATTCAATGGACTTGCCCAGGTGATCCTGCAAAGCAAAGCTGGAGGGAAAGGCGAATTGCTATTAAAAGCAAACTCTGCGGGCTTAAAATCAGCAGTATTGAAAATTGAGATTGAATCTGTGAAAAATATACCCTCAGTTGCAGTGGAGAAATCCTATATGATATTAGACAAATGGCTTCTCTCACCAATAAGTTCAGTTAAGCCCGATCCAAACAGGGCAATTGAATCAAATGACATGAACAGCTGGCAGCATGTCAGTGCCGGGAAGCTGCGAGTTTTTGCTAATGGAAGTTTTGCAGTTTTCCGTTCGAGCTTTACGCCTTATCTGGCGCAGCAGAATAATGGTGGGAAGCTAATTTTAAAAAGCTTGAGCGGTAAAGCCGAAGTCTGGCTGGATCAAAAACTGCTGGCTGTAAAAAGCGCAGAAGATTCAAGTGATTTTTCGGTGCAGATTCCACCGGGGAAAGGCAAAAGAGAACTGAGCATACTTATTGAAACAAGTTCTGGCAGGCCTGCGGGTTTAGGAGGTTTGGTTACTGTTGAATAAGCGGCGCTTTCTATAAATTCCCTGCTTAGAAACAGGTTATGCAATAGTCTTAAAATAGCAGGTTTAAAGATATATTCTGATGAAAAAAACAGCAAGATTGGCCTTATGGGCTCTGACGTTTTTCTTTGCAGCTAAAACGCATTCCCAGCATGATTCCATTAGATCTTTTGACAGTATGCCAATTGATCATGCCGCCAAAGCAAGAGCATACCAGCTCTTGTTTGAAGACAATTTTTCGAAAGCGGGAAAAATCAGCAAAAAGGATTGGCTGTACCGCAGCAATGTAAAAATGGGTGGAATGAGCCTGCCTGAGAATGTACTGCAGGGCAAGGCTGTGGATGGCAGCGCAAAAGATTGTCTATTAATCAGATTCACTTATGATGGCTCCAGGCCTGAGGGACAGCAGTACTTAGGGGGCGGGGTGGTATCAACTCACAATTTTGGATATGGATATTATGAGGCCAGGGTAAAGCTGTACGGAGGGAATAAAGAAATGGCGGGTCTGCATCAGTCATTTTGGTCCATGGGCCTTACCGGCACAAACGAAGCGGAAGGAAAAGGCGTAAGAGACCGTTTAGTTGAGAAAGGGGTTATCCCAAAAGAAAACAGAGTGCTTGAAGTTGATGGCTTTGAGCATAATTCCATCAGCGATAAACTTGCCCAGAATTATCACATTTATACCCCAACCCATAAAAGTGAAGCGCCGACTCCCGAGAGCATCAATAGAGATTTATCGCAATGGATAACGGTAGCCTATGAATGGCTGCCCGATAGAATTAATTTTTACTGCGATGGGAAATATATTTCAACAAAATATTTGGACGGCATCTGGAAGGTCTATGCTCCCCAAAATTTATGGCTTACTGCCTTACCTGTTGATGTCGCCGGATGGGGCGGTTTGAAAAAACCATTAAAAAATGCGGCAATGCAGGTCGATTATGTGCGGTTTTACGGTAAAGTTTTACCCGGAGTAAACCGAATTGGCAATGCTTGTTTTGATTATGCCAAGGCAGGCAATGCCTATCCAACTGCCTGGATTGTTGATCCCCGAAGCGATAGCAGTGCTGTTGGCGTAGTCCCAGAGGGCATTCCTTTAAAATCCGGTAAAGGCTATCTGTTTTTTAAAGCAGATAAAACCTATAGCGCTTCGGTAAGGCAATCAGTAGAGTTTATACCCGATGGCAGCTATACTTTTGGCGCATGGGTCAAAAGTTCGGGCGGACAAAAAGACGCATCTATCAGCGTCAAAAGCGGAAATAGAAAGCAGGTGGTTCCTCTCAGAGACAGTGCCAGCTGGGTAAAAGTAATAATTCCTAAGGTTAAGGTGTCAAATAATCAGGCCGTTATTGAGATTAGTTGCAAAGGGAGGGCAGGCCAATGGCTAATAGTGGATAATGTAAGTTTTGCCAATGATTAGTTTAAAGTCCAAAAATGAAAATGCCGATTGTGAAGCATCTGGCAGTTTGATCTGTGCAGGTAAAGAATCATTTATAAAATTAAAAAAAAACATAAGCATATGTTATCTGATTTAGAAAAATATCAATTTATTTGCGTATTGAAACACTTTTATTTTCTGGTTTTTGCAACCATGCTGATGGGACCTGCTTTATTAAAAGCTCAGTCCGCTAAAAATGCCCCTTTAGAATTATGGTACAATCAGCCCGCCAACCATTGGGGCGAAGCTTTGCCTTTGGGCAATGGCGCTATTGGAGCAATGGTTTGCGGCGGAGTGGAGAGGGAACATATTTATCTCAATGAATCCAGCGTATGGTCAGGACAGTATCATTTCAATGAAAACAGAGAAATGCCTGAAAAAATTAAGGAGATCAGGAAGCTATTATTTGAAGGGAATTACAATAAGGCCCAGGAAGAGGCTGCAAAATACTGCACTACAGCCAATGATCCCCGTTATGGCAGCTATCAGCCCTTGGGAGATTTATACTTGAATTTTAAAAACATTAAAGGAGCAGTAAAGAATTACAGAAGGAGCTTAAACCTCAATAATGCAACCAGCACTATTGAATTCACCTCAGGTGATGCGGCTTTTAAAAGAGAAACTTTTATCAGTGCGCCTGAAAATGTAATGCTGTTAAGATTAACTTGCGATCAAAAGCAAAAAATTAGTTTTGATATAGAATTAAACCGTGAAAAAGGAGCAGCTACCGTGCTTAAAGGAAAAGACGCCCTTGTGATGCAGGGAACAAATGATTTTGGCGGCTCAAGCTTTTGCAGTGAGTTAAAGGTTATCCCGGTTAACGGATCTGTCGCTTTTGCAAATGGCAAGCTGAGTGTCAGCAATGCTGATGAAGTTTTAATTCTCCTTACTGCTGCCACTGATTTTTGGGGCAAAAACCCTGCGGATCAATGTGACGAAAATATTGCCGCCGCCGCTAAGAAGAGCTACCAGCAGATGCGGGGGGATCACATTAAGGATTACCGCTATTATTTTGACCGCTTAAGTATTGATCTTGGCACATCGTTTAATAATGCGCTGCCGACGGATGAACGTGTTAAAAAAGCCAAGCAAAGCAGCGATAATGAACTTTGCGCTTTGTTTTTTCAGTACGGGCGGTATTTATTGATTTCCAGTTCCCGTCCAGGCGGCCTGCCAGCGAATCTGCAGGGTATCTGGAACAAAGACTTTAAGCCTGCCTGGTTTTCTGATTTCACTATTAACATTAATTTCCAAATGAATTACTGGCCTGCAGAGGCCACTAATTTGTCTGAGCTGACCCAGCCTATGTTCAGTCAGATAGAACGCATGTATCCGGCGGGCAAAAAATCTGCCATGGAACGCTATGGCATGCCTGGCTGGGAAATGTCCATCCGGAGCAATCCCTGGGGGGTAAATGAGCTTAGAGCAAGTGAGAGCTTATTGTTTCAAGATGGTGCGGCCTGGCTGTGCACGCATTTATGGGAGCATTATTTATATACAAATGATAAAGAATTTCTAAAAAAATATTATCCGATCATCAAGGATGCCGCATTATTTTATGACAGTTTTCTAATCAAACACCCCAAGAATGGCAAGTTGGTTTCAGGTCCCTCAGCATCACCCGAAAACAGGTTTATAGGCCCTGACGGTAAAAGCTATTCAGTAGATATGGGCACTACAATGAGCAGCCAGATTGTTTATGATATATTTACCATAACCGCTAAGGCTGCCGGTGTACTGGATGTAGACAAAGCATTTGCTGAGAACCTAATGCAGAAGCGTTCAGAGCTCCTGCCAATGCGCGTTGGATCAAAAGGCCAATTGTTAGAGTGGATGCAGGAATATCCGGAAACCGAACCCCAGCACAGGCATGTTTCGCATTTATATGGATTATTCCCCAGCAATCAGATCTCGCCCGCCACGACACCGGTATTATCAGAGGCCGCTAAAAAGAGTTTAACCCTCAGGGGAGATGGAGGAACCGGCTGGAGCAAAGCGTGGAAAGTCTGCTTTTGGGCAAGGCTGCTTGATGGGGACCATGCCTACAAAATGCTGATGGAGACTTTCAATGAGAGCACTCTGCCAAATTTATTCAATAATCATCCGCCTTTTCAAATTGATGGGAATTTTGGAAATACAGCAGGAATTGCCGAAATGCTGATGCAGAGCCAGAACGAAGAGATTGTTTTACTGCCAGCGTTACCCTCAAAGTGGAAAGAAGGGAGCATTAAAGGACTGGTGAGCCGTGGCGGTTTTATTGTTGATCTTTTCTGGAAAAATAACAGACTAGAGAAAGTCAGCATTTTCTCTAAAAATGGAGAGGATTGCAAAGTCAGATACGGTGAGAGAACCCTGAGGTTTTCTACAGTTAAAGATCAAGAGTATCATTTTGATCAAAATTTAATATCTCAGATTAGATAAAACAAGACTAAATTTATGCAATTGAGAAGTAATTACCGCACCGATGTAAGGCAGATCTTATAAATACAACTCCAAGAGCGATTAACACGTGAAGCGTTTGAGTTTAACTGCCATTTGTGTTATATTTGTAAATGGGGTGCAGGGCATATTTGCACTGTTGTTATTTATAAGCAATAAGAAGTGATGCAGGGCATTATAAGAATAAAATCAATTTCACAGCTGCATAGATTGGTAGAAACTCAAGAACCTGCCCATCCATTAATTTCTATTATGGATGTATCAGCAATAGAATCGGGAAAAAACTGGGTAGGGATTAAAGCAACCTCTGATCTATACACTATTGGATTTGTAGACAATGATTGCGGAGTCCAATATGGCAGGAACATCTATAACTTTGTAAAGGGTACGATGTTTTTTACTGCACCGGACCAGGTTGTGCGGTCTACTACAGCGCCAGTGATTGATAAATCCAGCGGTTGGATGATTTTCTTTCATCCTGACCTGATAAGGAATACTCCACTGGGAAAAAATATTGAGGATTACCACTTTTTCTCCTATGATGTGCATGAAGCTTTGCATCTGTCCCCTGATGAGCAAAAAAAGATTATAGAGTGCAGGAACCTTATCCAGTCAGAAATAGCGCAGCGCATTGACAGCCATAGCCAAAGAGTGATTGTATCTTCTCTTGAACTCATCTTAAACTATTGTATCCGTTTTTACGAACGTCAATTCAATACGCGGACGGCACAGAGCAGAGACATTGTATCCCAATTCGAATTATTGCTGAGAGATTATTACACTTCAGGCAAATTTGCTGAGAATGGTATTCCCTCGATCGAGTATTTTGCAGGGCGTGTATACCTTTCGCAAAGCTATTTTAGTGACCTGCTTAAAAAAGAAACCGGCTATCCCGCAAAGGATCATATCAATAATTTCATTGTTGAGAAAGCAAAGACCCTGCTTTTGGGCAATACAAGTGATATCGCTGTGATTGCTTATAAACTGGGCTTTAATTACCCCCATTATTTCAGCAGGCTGTTCAAATTGAAAACCGGTCTCTCTCCCAATGAATACCGGCTGAATTTCGAAAAAAGCTGAAAGGGCATTTCTTCATTAGGGGCTGCATCTGCATTTCTGATGTCTGGAGTTTCATAATCCTGCTTTTGTGTTATCACTTCAAGGATTGGTGTTGGTTGCATTGGTTCTTTACCGGTAATTTTACATCAACAAAAAATTAATAGAAATGAAGAATATTGATACGGCCAAACCAGTATTGGTAACGGGCGCTAATGGCTACATTGCCAGCTGGCTGGTAAAGCTATTATTGGAATCGGGCATAACGGTGCATGCCGCTGTTAGGGACCCAAAAGACGACAAGAAAAACAGGCATTTGAGAGAGATTGCTGCCAATTGCGAAGGGACGATAAGATTTTTTAAGGCAGATTTATTAGAGATGGGCTCTTATGATGCAGCAATGCTTGGCTGCGAGCTTGTCTTCCATACCGCATCTCCTTTTCATACAGATGTAAAAGACCCTGAAAAAGAGCTTGTAGAGCCGGCTGTACAAGGAACCGAAAATGTGCTTCAATCCGCTTTGAAGATTTCTTCAGTGAAAAGGGTAGTGGTTACCAGCAGTATGGCAGCTCTCTATACGGACGCTATTGATGCGGTGAATGCAGCAAATGGCATCCTTACAGAAGATATATGGAACAGTACTGCCTCACTGAGCTATCAGCCGTATCCTTATTCAAAAACCCTGGCCGAAAGAAGGGCGTGGGAGCTTGCAGGAAGCCAGTCGCGTTTCGATCTAGTGACCATCAATCCCAGCATGGTGCTTGGCCCTCCGCTCAGTACGAATTATAGCATTTCGGAAAGCCTGAACTTTTTAAAACTATTAGGAAATGGTGGCTTGAAACAGGGTGTTCCAAAAATAGGAATAGGGGTTGTTGATGTTAGAGACGTCGCTGTGGCACATTTTAAGGCAGGATTTTTGCCTAAGGCCAAGGGCAGATATATTACATCGGGGCATAATACCGATATGCTGGAAATCGCAAAATCACTATTGCCCAAATACGGCAATAGGTTTCCGATTCCCAAAAGAGCACTCTCGAAATGCCTGCTGATGCTTATTGGCCCGGTAGCCAATAAAATGCTGACAAGAGATTTTGTGAGGAAGAATATAAACATTCCCTGGAATGCAGACAATTCTAAAATAAAGGCAGATCTGGGAATAACTTTCCGTCCAATGCAGCAAACCATTGAAGAAGGATTTCAGGTGCTGGTGGACATGAATGCCTTGGGTTCCTGATATTTTTCATTTTTCGTTTCTTCTTAGGTCATTTTCTACGCTCTTAATTTGGTACGCATTGTTTGAAAATTGCAAATTAAAGCGGCAGCAGCAGACATGACCTGCTCGCTGCGGTCCCCATTACGCAGCGGAATGCATTCTGCCCTTTACTCAGAAAGGGCAGAAATGCTATTAAAGACAAGTGAATATTTTTAATGCCACTCTTTTAAAAATAGCTTAAAAGATAGATTATAAAGGATAAAGAATAAGCTGCACTTCTGCAGCTTATTCTTTTTTTAATTGGCTGATCCAGCCAGCCTTTGCCGTTATTATATTTTACAACTGCAAGAGGCTATTGATTCTTGCGGAAAAATATTTTAGCGATATCAAACAGTATAATCAGAAACCCTAAAAACACAAGCCAGTTTGTAAAAATGTGTTCTAAAAAGTTTTTTCTTGCCAGCACTGCATATCTCACCTCTAAAATTATAAATAATAGGATCACCAATAAATGCAGGTAATAAAACAAAAGCACAAGAACGAAATGCTGGTATATATTTCCAAAAATAGCACTAAAGCATAAATAATGGCATTTAGGATTCTTATACTTTTTGTAAAACCAAGCCCTTTAGGATTACTTATTTCTTCCATTGCATCTATAATGTTAAAGTTTGGTAGCCATTAGCAATCAAAACAGTATTGATATGATTTAATAAGACAGTATCAAAATCCTGTGAAGCCAGCTGCAATTCATTTCTAAGTTTTAAACTAACAATAGGAATATATGGTTTTGCCTGATATTCATTTATTGTTTCC
Organism: Flavobacterium sp. LPB0248; assembly: GCF_013388355.1. GTDB lineage: Bacteria > Bacteroidota > Bacteroidia > Flavobacteriales > Flavobacteriaceae > Flavobacterium. The sequence goes on along the minus strand of NZ_CP058246.1, from coordinate 80,584 downwards.
TGCATTTGGGCAGTTGTAAAATTATTATTCAATAGCTGTATTGCAGCGTTTTTAAATGGGGTATAGTCTACTGAATTTTTTATGGTTTGCCAAATGGCAGGAGGCACTTCTGTTCGCTGTTTTGCCTTGCGGTCAATAAATTTACCTGCAAAATAGGGCAGTCTTGTTGAGACTTCGAGTCTGCTGTAATAAACTTCAGCAATTGTGGGCTGCATGGTTATTTTGCCTATATGATGATCCTTGTGCTCTAAGGGCTTTGAAAACAAATTGATTGTCGCCAGTAGTAAAAAAATGATATTTCTCATTTGTGTTTTTGTTTTAATTGATTTATTCAGGGCAATCGCTCTTACTGTATTCATGTCTTTTGGCATATTCCTGGCCTTTATCAAAAGGCTCAATTATAGCACCTGGTTTTGCTTTGATGTAGTTTTGCAGTGCTGCCATTAAATTTTTCCAGATAGCGTCTGCCGCTTGGTTTAATAAAAAGTCGCCAACTCCTGGAATTCCATTATTGGCTGCATAATCAGGCGATTGGCCCAGTCTATCGGCTCCTCTTAAGTAAAAAGAGCAGCTTGCATCACTATGCGCTTGCATACCAAACTGTCTGGTTCCGCTGACAAAATGACCCAAATGGCTCTCACTTCTTACAGTAGTAAAGTTCCAATACATTTGGAGGGGGTTTTAAAGGAAAGTGAAGGTACAAGTGAAAGTAAAGACAGGGCTTTTAAATTTGATTAAAAATCGTTCAATTTTATCCAAATAGTGAATTTGTTTAGAGTGCCATCCGTATAAAAATTAAATTTTGCGCTATATGTCCATAAAAACAAATAGTGATGTGGGGGTGTGCTGCAAAGGATGCAAGTCTTAAATGTCCGGTAAATTTTATCAGATTATTGCTGGTTTATTGGCTTATTGGTGGGAATGTAAATTTTGGCGCCCGGCTATGGAGGCAGAGGGGTATTTCAGAGTTAGTGATTTGAGCAATTATGGTTATTTATATTAAAAAAAAGATGCCTTAATTTTAAGGCATCTTTTTTCTATAAGCTATGTTTCTTTAGCTGATCATCCTCAAAGCCCCATCTATTGGGCATCAATAGTTTGCCTGGCGATCGTTTTGGTAATTAAGCCAAATGCGATTCACTCCCGCTGTTTCCATAAGAGATAGTATTGGAAGTCTAGATAAAAATTTTTTTTAAAAAAGAAGCGGCGCCTCCATCTATGAGCAGATCTGTGCCGGTGATAAAACCGGCTTGGGGGCTTAGGAGAAATTCTACAGTCCCCGCTATGTCTTCGGGTGTGCCCATTCTCTTAACAGGCCCATTCTGGAGCATGTAATTCAACACAGGCTGTTCTTTTTTTTCCTGCTGTCCCATCGGGGTAGAAATTATTCCAGGGCTGATGGAGAGAATCCTGGCGCCTTTTTCACCCCAGCTTGCAGCGGATGCCTGAACCTGCAGGATATTCCCTTTTTTTGAAACCGAGTAGGCATCTGCACGCTCATTGATCTCTAAACTGTCTATAAATAATTTTAAATGGTCAGCCTGAGCTGACCATTGCTGCCGATCAAGTGCGCTGTCGTATTGGGTGCTCATATGACCTGCCATGCTGGCGATAATAATCCCAACGCTCCCCGCTGAGATATGTTTGTAAAATGTTTCAATGATCCTGGCTGTTCCAATTAGGTTTACATTCAATATATGGGCTGGATCAGACATGGTAGGGGAAATTCCTGCCGTATGTATTACACTATGAATCGCGCCTAGCTCCGCTGCAGTTTGAGCCAGTTGCTCAACAGATTTCTTATTGGTGATATCAAGTTCGGCCGTTTGAACTTCATAGCCGGCATCATTAAGGCTTTCGGCAGCGGCCTCGAGTTTTTCGCCATTAAAATCAGCCAGCACAAGTTTGTGTCCTGTGCCAATTCTTCTGGCTATTGCAAGGCCCATACCTCCAATGCCTGTGATTACAATTACTTTTTTCATGATAGGGTGTATTGGTTAATGATTTTAATCTAAAAAATTAAGTTTTGTTATTTTAGCTGCAATCTGACTGTCCTTCCTTTGAAATTATGGGGCTATACAGGACATTGCGCTGTAATTGAAGGGCCGCGGCGATGCTGCAAGAGTATTTTACAAGTATCCCATAACAATCTGCTGATAAAGCCTTGGACTGTTGCGCAGCCTAAGGCTTATACTCTGCTGGATAATTCTTGACAGGGCTTGTTTAACAGTCTGTGACTATTTTTGGTCTCTTTTTAGAGAAAAGCTTCTGTAAACGCTCTTGTAAACGCTCGATGATTAAGTACATTGCCGGGACAACAAACAAAGTAAGTATCATGGAGCTTGTAAGCCCTCCGATAATTACCCAGGCCATCCCATTTTTTATTTCCGCAGCCGAACCGCTGGCCAGCGCTATGGGCAGCATGCCCAGTATCATGGCTAGGGTTGTCATAAGGATAGGTCGGAGCCTTTCCTCTCCGGCTTCAATAAGCGCTTCTTTGACGCCTTTTCCCTGTTCTTTAAGCTGGTTGGTAAAATCTACAATAAGGATGGCATTTTTTGATACCAGCCCCAGAAGCATAATTATTCCGATCAGTGAGAATATATTGAGAGTTTCCATTGAAAGAGCCAAGGCCAGTAAGGCTCCAATAAGGGCAACCGGTATGGAGAACAGCACCACAAAAGGGTAAACGGCATTCTCGTAGAGTGCCACCATGATCAGATATACCAGTAAAATGGCAATGATCACTGCCAGTCCAAGGCTTCCGAAAGCATCACCCTGATTTTTGGCATCACCCAGATACTCTATAGTGATTCCTTCAGGGAGTTTTATTGAGGAGGTTTTCTCTCTGATGTCGGAAATAATCGTTCCGGTGGGCCTTCCCGCCGCATTGGACTGTACGCTGATGGTACCCAGACGGTCACTTCTCTGCAGGGTGCTTTCTCCCATTGATTCGGTAACATCGGCAAATTGGCTCAAGACAAAAGTCTGCCCGTTATTATTGACAAAAGGAAGGTTCCGCACGCTGTTGATATTATTGCGATTGGACTGGTCAAGCCTGATTAGTATATCATATTCATTTCCGTTATTTTTAAACTGGCTATTGTCATCTCCGCTGAATGAATTTTGCAGTGCAGTACCAACCTGGCTGGCATTGATCCCCAGCAAGGTCATTTTTTCCCTGTTGAGTTTTACTTCTACCTCAGGTTTAGGATCTTTAACCGATAATTTGACAAATTGTGTTCCCGGCACCTGGGCTACCGCCTTGCGGTACTCTTCAGCGATTTGCCTTACCTTTATAAGATCTACTCCCTTTATGGCAATATCAATCGGTGCGGCATTAGCACCGCCGGAGACTGAAGTAGCTGATGCGGTAAATTTGGCTCCTGGTATTGCCTTGGTTAGTTTTCGCTGCATGGCAATTCCGAAATCCACTGCAGTGATGGAACGCTTTTTTTTATCAACCAAAGTGATGATCATTTCTGCCTGATTGGCGTTATTGGAGGTTCCCGAAACACTTCCGGTAACAAAACCGATACTGGAGAATACTTTTACCACCTCAGGCTCGGCCATGATTAATTTCTCTGCCTGCTGTGTGAGCATGTTGGTTTTGTACAGGGCAGCCGATGGTTCAAGTTCTATACTAATGGCCAGTTCGCCCTGGTCCTCATTAGGGATAAAGGCACCACCGATAAAACCGGCAGGGATAAGTGCAATGGACCCGAAGATCAGCAGTGTAACACCTAAGAGTACATATCTTTTTCTGCCTAAGGCCTTTTTAAGGAGTTTTCCGTACTGGGTTTTAAGAAGCTCTATTAAATGCTCAAAAGCAATGTTTATTCTGCCCCAGAGGGTATCTGTATTAAGTTCCTCAACTTTTCCAAACCGGCTGGCAAGAAGCGGAGTAATGGTGAAGGAAACAAACAAGCTCATTAAGGTTGAGAATACCACTACAAGTGAAAACTCGCGAAGCAGTGAACCAATCAGGCCTCCTGAGAATGCTAATGGAAGGAATACTACCACATCCACAAGGGTGATGGCCAGTGCGGTAAATCCTATTTCATTTCGTCCCTCAAGGGCTGCAGTACGTTTATCGGCGCCCATTTCAAGATGCCTGTAAATATTCTCCAGCACCACTATGGAATCATCCACAAGAATTCCCACTACAAGTGACATTGCCATTAAGGTCATCAGGTTTAATGAAAAATCGAAAAAATACATGGCAATAAAGGTGGGAATAATAGAGGAAGGCAGTGCCAGAAGCACAAAAAGGGAACTTCTGAAACTGTGCAGGAATGCCAGCATTACAATTCCGACAATAAGAATTGCCAGCATCAGATCTTCCCCTACGGCATCTGCTGATTTGAGGGTGTAGATACTCTGATCGGAAGATACGTTGAATTCCAGTTTTTTGGAGATGTACTGGGTTTGTATCTGAGCAAAGGTTTTTTTAACCTGCTGGCTTACATCCACTGCATTGGCATCGGACTGTTTGATAATCTGCACACCAATGGAAGGAATACCATTTATATGGTTGATTGCAGAGGTTTTTGCCGTAGCATCTAAGACTTCGGCAATATCACCAAGGTAGATGCTTCCCTGACCCGGCTGCTGGCTTATAATGAGCTCTCGAAGCTGCTGCACTGAGCCCACATTGGCATCGTATCGAATGGAGAGCTGCTGACTGGAGGTTTCTATGCTTCCGGCGGGGAAGGAAAGATTGGCGTTATTCACTGCATTGGTAACGGTGCTTATAGAGAGGCCGTAAGCATGCATTTTATCCTGATTGATGTTGATTTGTATTTCACGCTCGTCCCCTCCGATAATGTTTACCTGTCCCACACCTTTAACGTTCTGAAGTATGGGTTTAATTTGTTTGTCTACAAGTTCGTAGAGTTCGCGCGGGGGCATAGCTGCTGTTATTCCAGCCTGGATAACAGGGGCTTCTTCCAGGTTTAATTTGTTCACCTGGGGACGCTCAGCATCCTCTGGAAGATCATTAACAGTCTGATCGGCTTTACGCTGCAAATCCTGTTCGGCTTTGTCAATATCGGTTCCGTTTTTAAGCTGGACGGTGATTTGAGACAATCCTTCCTGGGAGGTAGAGGTAATTTTATCCAGACCTTCTATTGATGAGAAAGCATCTTCGAGTTTTTTAGTCACCGAGGTCTGTACCTCGGCGGCCGCAGCACCACGATAAATCGTGGATACAGACACGGTAGGGATTTCTAACTTGGGTAGAAGATTGTAATTGAGATTATTATAGGATACTGCACCAAATAAGATTAGAACGGTAAAAATAACAATCAGCAGCAGCGGTCTTTTTATGGAAATTTCGGTTATAGACATAATTTTTATTTTGAAATACTGATTAATGCGTTATCTTTCAGGTTGATTTGCCCTGAGGTTACGATCTGTTCTGCAAGTTCTAAACCGGCTAAGACCTCTATGGCATTACCGTATACAGTGCCGGTTTTTATTTGGCGCAGTTTTGCTTTTCCATCCTTTACCACATATACAGCTGCATTTTTAGTACTTTCGGTTAAAGCCTCACGGGGAATGAGCAGGATCGACTCGGTGGTTTTTCGTGAGAAATCAGCAAAGACAAAAGTTCCCGAGCGAAGGGGGGTATCTTTATTATTGGAAGCCGTGATCTCAACTGTATAGCTGTGGGTCTGGTCGGCCTGGGGACTGATATAGGAAATGGTTCCTTCAAAGATTTTTCCCGGATAAATATCAGTGGTCAGTTTTACGCTCTGCCCTTCTTTTGCCTGGTATACTTCGGTCTCGGTCAGCTTGACCTGTATTTTAAGCTGCGATAGGTTCACAATAGAGGCTATTTCGCTTCCGCCTTGTACAAATACTCCTTCTTCAACAGTCTTAGAACCAATAATCCCACTGGTGGGCGCTTTAATTTTGGCATCATTTAACTGTTTTCTGATTTGATCAGATGCAGTGAGGGCATTCTGGTAATTTTGGCGGATTTCATTTACCCTTTCTTGTGTGGCGGCGTTTCCCTGTAATAATTCCGTATAGGTTTTCAGGTCATTTCGCAGTTTTTTCACCTGAGTTTCCGATCTTTGAAGATCCAGTTCCAGCAGATGTGTATCGATAACAGCCAGTACCTGTCCCTGAGTTACCCTGTCGCCGAGATTAAAAAGGAGTTTTTGCACATTGCCGCTGGTCACTGAGATCAGCCTGGCTTCCTTAAAAGGCGCCAGGATACCTGTCTTTACCATATTGATTTGCTGCACCTCCTGAGTAACGGGACTGGCAGTTACGGGAATCCGAATCTGCTGTATTACTGTTTTGTTACTTTGCTCAATCTTGCTTTTGTTGGAAGCGAGTTTGAAAACTATAAGCCCTACCAGGGCTGCAGCGATGAGAATTGCGATATGTTTCTTTTTCATTTTTTAAAGAGAGTTATAAAATTTTTGTAAAGTTCCCGCAGCCTTTTCAAGATCAATTTTTGCCTGAAAGTAGGAATACAGGGATCTCAGATAGTTGTTTTGTGCTTCTTTTAATGAATTTTGGGTATTGAGCCAGTCGGTTAAATCCGTTACGCCTTTTTGCAGTTGCAGGTCTGTAGTGTTCAGGACAGATTGCGCCAGGTCCACGTTTCTTTGATTATTATCCATATTGGCTTGTTCCTGCAATAGTGTGTTCATTGCATTTTGATGATCTACCTTGTAGCGGCTTTCATCAATTTTCAACTGTTCCTCAGCATTTATGCGTTCAATTTTGGCCTGATTGTACTGGGCACTACGTTTGTAAAAATCCAGGACAGGAATATTGAGTCTGAGCCCCACTGTGGCAAAGTCGGAAACGTCACTGTAGACCTGGCTGAGGTTTTCACCAAACCCTACAGCGCCATAACGCGCATAGGCGGTGAGTTTGGGAAGGCCCTCTGCCTGTATGCGGCTCTGCTGGATATCCAGGAGTTTTATATTCACCTGGGAGAGCTGGTAATCGGTTTTGGATGCGACGTCGAAATCGGCTTTGGGGTTTTCAAGCAGTGCAGAAGGTGCTGTTTGACGTGTTATCGCAGTTACCGTCAGGGCTTGGTCAATAGGATATCCCATTTCAAATTTAAGTTCATTTTCGGCCAACTGCAGGTTGCTTTGCGCTACGCGTAATTGCGATGCTGTATTGTTGAAATCCACCATTACCTTATCGAGGTCCTTTTGAAGAACAACGCCCTGGCTGGATTGCAGCTTGAAAATTTCTATCTGTCTGCTGTAGGTTTCCAGATTGCTTTTGAGAAAATTAAGCTGCTGCCTGTAGACAGAAATCTGAAAGTAAGCTTTGGTGATATTGTAGATCAGGGTTTCCTGATTCTGCTCACTGTTAAGTTCAGCCTGCTCTTTATTGTACTTGTTGGCCTTGAGGCCTGTAATGAGAGCCTGATCATAGAGGGTCTGATCGAACTGTGCTGTTGCATTTGCATTGAATTTTTGTGCAAAAGCCACCCTTACGGGTTCCTCTCCAAAGAATCCAGCAGGAATGACGCTCTGTTGCAGTTTGAGGTTATTGTCCAACGTTGAACTCAGACTGATCTTTGGGAGGTAATCCGCCAGGGCTTCTTTGACTTTTGCATCAGCCGCAAGTTTATCATTGGCGTAAATGGAATTGCTGCGATTATTTTTGAGCCCGTATTCAATACACTGCTTTAGATTCCAGGATTTCTGTGCCATCATGTGCACTGAGATCAGCACAGCCAATAGTGTTATTGTTTTTTTGTCCATATTCATCTTATCTATTATTTATTACAAGGGGATGCCCGTTAAAAAAGATTATAAGACATACCTATATTGAAGTAGAATTGGTCATCTTGTTCATTCTCGATGACATAGTCGGTATTTCTTTCTCCTTTTTCGGTAATTCTGGAGCTCACCACATTGTTCAGGCCAGCTTTTAGGGTTGCTATGAAGTTTTTGGCAAAACTGTATTCGTACATGATTCCAGTTTTTAATTCCAGCTGATTAAGCTCATAAATCCCTTTAAGATTTTGGCTGTCCATATCGATATAGAAATTTTCGCTGTTGAGTTCGCTTCCAAGGGTTAAGCGGCCGTTTTCAAGAAGCTGGCGTTTAAACTGGATGCGCTGGGGCAGTATGAGATCAATTTTCCACGGTGAAGAGCCAAAGGTATGCTCATAGGTGAAGACCGGTAAAAAAGGAAGGGGAGAGGACGGGTCTATAAGCGCAACAGCCCCTATTGTCATGGTTGTATTTTCGGTTTTTTTAAGTACCATCGTAGCAGATAAAAGACTCTTGACACGCTGCAGATCCTTTTCATTGCCATCAAGAGTCACCGTAGCATTATAAAACACAGGCTTTTTGAACAGCGTTGAGAAGTATGTCGCGCTGACGGATTCTGCCAAATAGTGGAAATTCTGGTCAGCCCTTGAAGCGGTGGAATTGGAAGCATAGTTGTAGATATCCCCGTATTGGTAGGTTTCATATTTGTAGCGCAGCGTATTGGTGATAAATAAGCGCTGTGACTCTGATTTGTACAAGGAGATATTGGTGGAGATCTTTACACGGGAATGATTCCTGACTGCAGCTTTTTCAAAATCGCTGCCAAAGACTTTTGTGTCATAGTCCGCGCTGCCCATTGTTTCATATTGCACGTCGAGAGTTCGCGTTGCGGGAAACTTCTCTGTAATTGCTGTCCCGGCTCTTCTGGCTGCATCATCCTGTGCAGCCGCAGTTATACCTAAAAAAAGAGGCATGTAATAAAATTTTCGGATTCTCATAGAAATTGTAATTGGTTTAATGCGGGGAATTTTTCCCTTGTGATGATGCAAATGTATCGCCTATGAATTGGAGCCAATTGAGTTTTTACCCCAACGCCACAGCAATTACGCCAACGCCGTTTGTGTAATTTGGCACTGTGCAGTGCAGCAGTAATTAGATTATAGATTAATTTTGCATGTATGAAACTGATGAATATTTACCGGAATTTTTGGCTTAGGAACCTCATTGTGCTGGCATTTTTTATAGTGCTGATTTTCTTTTGCGTTTGTGCAGATGACACCGACCACGCCATTTTTAAAAAATTTGGGCATCTAAGTGTTTTTTTTAAAATAGTTGTGGGAGTGTTGCCTATTTATGTACTGCAGACGATAAGCAATGTTGTATTGGTGAAAGAGCTTTTTATCAAAAAAAAGTACAGGCTATTCATTTTGGCCTATATCCTTTACTGGTTTCTGGGCCACAAATTTCTGGGATGGTATTTCGCACTGAATGAAATTGGCAGCTTTTCTTTGATTTCTACACTTGCGGCAATCATTAATGGTTTAGGAATCTATTTTCTTCACCTGTACATTCTGCGCAATATTAAAAAGGGCAGGAAGGAGCTTTTAAACACCCAGTTGGAATTGGCGCTGCTCAAAGAGCAGTTAAATCCCCATTTTCTGCTTAATGCCATGAATAATCTCTACGGAGAAGCATTGTCAGTCCCGGAGAATGTCGCCGAGAGAATATTAAACCTCTCCAAACTTTTACGCTATCAGGTGGAGGCCTCAAGGAAAGATCTGGTCATTTTATCCGAGGAGATCAATTTCTTGAAACGGTATGCGGACTATTATAAATTCAGAAATGACAGGCTTGCTGTAACCCAGAGTTATGCGGGGCCCCAGGATAAAGTATTGGTTCCTCCGCTTTTGTTTATGTCTTTGCTGGAGAATGCTGTAAAATTTTCTTCTCAGACAGATAAGCCCTGTATTGATTTTGAGATTAGAGTTCATTGTGATAATCTATCATTTAAAATAAAGAATAATTATCCGGATGAGCAGGGGCAAAACAAGGGAACTGGAATTGGGCTTCTGAACCTGAAGAGGCGTCTGGAGGTTTATGAGTATAAACATGAATTGGCTTATTATAGGGAAGATGATCTATTCATCGTAAAATTAAATATATGGGGACTATCTACCGCTGTCTTATCATAGACGATGAGTCGCCTGCCCACAGTGCATTGGCATCTCATATTTCCAAATTTGATTTCTTGGAGCATACTGCAAGCGCTTATAGCGGCAGAGAGGCGCTCCAGCTGCTCAATGAGTTTGAGTATGAAGTGATTTTTCTAGATATCAATATGCCTTTGATTTCAGGTGTGGACTTAATGGAACTTCAGCCCAACAGACCTCTTACCATTGTAACGACGGCCTATTCGGATTATGCTTTAACGGCATTCAAGCACCAGGCAATTGATTATCTGCTCAAACCTATTTCGCTGGAAGACTTTACCAGAGCTATTGAAAAACTAAAGGTCTATTATGCCGGATACGAATTGTCTAAAGGAAAAAAAGCCCAAAGCAAGAGCCTGTCCTTTAAGATTAATGGTGAGAACCATTCCTTTGCCCACAGCACCATTATTTTTATAGAAAGCTTTGGGCACTATCTTAAAATACATCTTGAGAACAGTAGGGTGCCGGTTGTAATTTACGGAACCTTACTGAATTTCTTAAGCGAAATAGGGGATCCTGATTTTATCAGGGTGCACCGCTCCTTTATTGTCAATAGAAAAAAAATAAAATCCTATAAGCAGAATGTCCTGATACTGCAGAATGAGAAAACGGTGCCGGTTGGCAGAAAATATAAAATCCTTTTGGATCAGGGCCATTAATTTTCAGCCGTAAGGATTTTGGCTTTGGCAGCACGCATTTTGCAGATCACGCGGGCAGGCTGGATTGGAAAATAACTTATTTTCTGAAGATTCTTCTGCGTTGGTCATGATCTGCTTGGTTATATGCATAAGACTTAGTCTGTTTTACGGTTTTTCAATATAAAAGGAATCAGGCGGCTATTTCGGTCTGATTCTTTTTTGGATCTTCTGCAGCTTTTCATTTTCTCAATGAAAAAAAAGATCAGTTAGGAAGGATCGTAGTCGTAATTCTTAACCAGCATTAGCAAGATAGTCCATCTGTCCCGCTTTTTCTCCAGTATATAGACATGTTCCGGCTCTCCTCCGGTATAGAATATGGAGGAGTATTTTAAGATGGAATATTTTTTATCACGACTCAGAATAGGCTTTGATATGATATGCCCCATTGCGCTTATCGATATGGCACCGTCATGGATTTTTGACATCAGCTCCTCTTTTTCAATTATCGGAATATCAAAAGCTCCAAGTTTTTTTGCGCTCCAATCGTAGGGCTGGCTATCCTTTTTATAAGCAGGCTTCAATTGGCTTATTTCCTCAGCGCCTATTGGCCAGTTTTTGATGCCTGTGGGCGAGAACTCAATTCTCTTCTTATTTATGGGAAGATTTTTATCGGAGTTGGCCTGCTGGCAAATGTCTAGGACATTTTCGTCTGAAGCGGCTTCCTTTATAAGATAGGACGCATTGGCGTATGGAATGTTTTTAAGATTCTTTTCCCTGGCGAAATCCTGCACGATCTGCCGCTCTATTTTTGTCGTGGAGCAGGAAGCTGCCAGAATTCCTGCCATTGCTATAATTAATTGTTTCATGATTTTTAAGTTTTCCTGTTTTATGCATTGGTGAAAGACATTAATTAGGAACATTTATACCGCTATGGAGCTTTATTTTTTTATAGTATGGGTCTTATCAGCTGCGGTTTTCAAAGTATCCGTTTTTTACTGAAAAACATTCGGGTCATAAAACTCTGCTTCTATTAGCCATCGATTATTCACTTTTTTGGCTAGACAGACTTTTTTGGCGATGCTGCTCATGGGCAAAAAGCTGTAATAGTAAAAAAGGGCATATTTTCCATCCGCAGTCACAATTGGCCTTGATATTATATTTCCGGATGAAGTGGGCGGCAGAACCTGTCTGGCTATTTCATACTCCAGATCTTTTCGGCTTATTATCGGAATATCGAGAGAATTGAAATTTTTGCTATTCCAGCTCTCAGACTGGCCTGCTTTATTGCTTTCCTGTAATTGGGCAAGCTCATTTTCATCTATTGGCCAGTTTTTAAAACTGCCGGGCAAAACCTCTATGCGTTTTTTTCCGGCAGGCAGGCTTTTATCGGCATAGGCCATCTGATAGTATTCTAAAGATTTTGCGCTCGGGCCCGATTCTTCAATCAGATAGGCTGGAGAGGCGTTTGGATTATTTTTAAGATTCTTTTCTTTTACAAAATCCTGAACGATCTGTTCTTCGACTTTAATTGCTGAACAGGAAGCCGAAAGCATGCCTGCTATTGCCATTATTATTAGCTGTTTCATAATTTTAAGCTCACAGAGCGTAGACATATAGCAAAGAAGGCTCCCTCTTAAAATGAGAGAGCCTTTGTAAAAAATAGCAGGCATATATTTGGCCTTCTGGTGATCAGTATTCTTTGCTCTTTCTTGCATATATCTAAAACAAGAATACATCATTTAGAACTGACCATTCCAATTTCTTTGATTTTAAATTGGCCGTAATAGTTTTTTTCATCGGCAGTCCAGCGCCCCTGATTTTTTTTGAGCAGTGCTGTAACCTTCGAGGCTGAAATGGGAGTTTCCCATTCCACAAATAATATCAGAGGATTCTCCTTATTTTTTATCTTTTTATTTTTTGCCTTTGCATCATAAAAGTTTAAGCTCAAATCGGGGCTCAGATTTATATTTTTGGCGCTGAGACCATTTGAGTAGTCTTTTATGTCCAATTCTAAATCTTCCAATAAGACATTTAATTCTTTTCCCATATAGAATTCTTTATCTGATAAAAAATTAGTCTGCAGATATTTTAAAGTGTCCCCTTTAAATTCAGCAAGAGGCTTATGGTATGGGTTCTTAAATTTACTATTGCCTGCGCATACAGCAGTGTCATTTTGAGATTTTGCATTCCTTAAAGCCTGTCTCGGTTTGCATGCGACAGACATCAGAATTATAAAGAATAAGGCATATTTTATGTTTTTCATTTTCATTTTATCCGTGATTGTTAGGAAGGATATAATTTTTAAGGATAGAATACATAAGACGGTGTTTTATTTATAGAGATGTTCTAGTGCTTCCATTAAAGAGCCTATTGTAAGGAGGAACAGTGCAAGAAGCATGCAGCATAATGAGAATTTCGCGCTTATAATCTTTGCTTTATAAAAAATGGATTCTTTATTTCCTTTTCTGAATTTTTCCAAATTCCCATTGTATAATGTATAGAGCAGGTAGGCCATCGCCATATAGGCGCAGGATTTAAGCAATAGAAGATATACGTATTCCATGTTTGTGTTTAAATTAATCTAAATCGATTAGCCGCATTTCTGCAGTTATTTCTTTCTATTTCCATTTTGGCTTTAATAAAGGATCTTGAAAGGCTAAAATAGCCGGAAATTTTAAATCTGGATTTTAAATCTGATTGAAAAGCTTTTAAAATCGGTTAGATTGAATTCTTTTCCCGTTAGGCTTATGCAGCAAAGGATGGATAAGAAACCAGATATTAAGGCATAGTAATTTGCATTATGGACTAAAGAGGCATTTTTTTGCAAAACTGCCCGGTAAAGTCCGCATAATGCCCAATAGGGGATTTGCCCTTTTCAGGCTTCATGCATTTAATGCCAATTTGTTTTTTCTGCTGTCACTGGCGTAAAATATCTGTCGTTGGCGTAAAAAAAAAGAAATCATTTTCATTATCGAATACTTTTATGCTGAATTAAAAATAAGCAGAAATGATTTTTTTTGCCGGCGGCGCTATTCTTTGAATGATCGGCTTGCAGGGAGCTCCAGATCCGGCCCAAAGCAGAGGCTGTCAGGATTAGGCCCGATAGGGGGGCTTTCAATGGCTGTTCCCGATTCAGGCATTCGGCGCAGAGTTCCGCATATCTGAATTTATTTTTTTTAATTGCAGGAGGTGCCGTCTGGTCTGAGCGGTCCAAGGCTAAATCAGTAATGATTTGAAAGATGTTTCTGGTAGGGCTTTCAAGAAAGATGTGTCTCTGCTTATGCGACGAGATATGCAGGTTTGCCTGAATTGAAATCACCAGGTCTTTGGCTGCCTTTAAGAAAAATATTGCCTGAGCCGCATGCAGGTTTATCAGCGAGAAATGCTAAGAATAATTTTGATATGGATTCTAATATAAAAAAAGAGAACTGCCTGAAAGAGGCCAATTATACAATAATTGATGTTTTTCAGGGGAAAAGCGAGGATGTTTTCGAACATTTAATAAAGGTTGACCTTGCCCAGATACTAAAAAGGCATGGCATCTTTCCAGGAGTTTATGTACATGCCGGAAGCTATGAAAGGTTTAGATCCGGATCGGAAAATGTCCTGTATTTTGATGATTATTCTATGATTGGTCATGATCTTCTTTTTTACATACCTAACATTTCATTTGTTTTGCGGTTTTTCAATTTAAAAGGGACCGGACGGTATTTTTTCAAAGAGATACGGTGCTATGTGCATGTAAAGCAGCTTTATGTTGATGCCGTCCAGGTGACATTTGATTTTACTTTTGTCACTTCTGGAGATTTTCAGGGCTTTTTCTTCCATCTTTTTATTAAACATCCCTTGATATCGTATATCAATACTGGCATGGATAATCTAAAAATGAAGCTGCGCGGCAGTTTATAATGCCGGGATATGTTTTTCTAAATTTTATTGCTATGCAGCGCCTGCCGGGACTTTATTTTTTGTGGATTATAAAAAAGAGTATCAATTTAAATATTGAGAAAAAATCGCTTGTCAGGCTTTTACCCATAAAGCTTTCTGTTTCTGATTTGGCAGAGGAGATATTCTTTAGCTGAAAAAGCAATCTCCATGGCAAGTGATGGGGCACTCTTAGCCGCTAGGTTTCCCAGGCAGGTGCCTGTGTAGTATTTGGTTAAAAAATCCGCAGCAGAACTGCTGATTCTCAACCGAAAGTTGTCGTTTTTTTTATGAGAGTTCCATTTTGCGGCAGGCCATCTGCTTTTTTGGCGGCCTCATGGCATTTTTCTGCTTTTCAGAGATGGGTTTGCGCTCCAGGATCTGCATTGCTGTTTTTTGGCTTGGCCGTATATTTTTGCCGGACTATCAGGGGCGTGTAAAATTTTTCGGCGATCTGAAAAAAAAGTTTGCCATTGAAAGAAAAAAAGCTATATTTGAATTCAGACCAGACCAGACCAGACTACAAGCGGTAAGGTGGATTTAGCTGCAAATTGCAGCAAAAAATTAAAGAGCTTGACTTTTGGGACACATTTTTTTTGTTTTCCCGAAATCTTTAAACCCAGCGGCAATTTATATCGATTTTTCAATAATAACTTCCTTACTAGCTAATAACCTTAAACCTAAAAATCATGAAACAAAGAATTTTGCCATTGACCCTTATTCGGTATTTCTGTACCCTAACTGTGCTGGCTGCCTTTTGTGCGCCACAACAGCTGTCCGCCCAACCGCCGGCCGGCTATGCCCTGGCGTTTGAAGATAACTTCGAGGGCAATTCGCTCAATACCGCCAACTGGTATTACCGCGCCTTCTCCAGGCCTACCAAAGGATACAATATGGCAGAAAATGTATCTGTTGAAACGGCCGAAGGGACGGGCTACCTGAGGATCAATTTCAAAGGGGATGCAGATGTGGACAATGACGGAGCGCCGGATTTTACAGGCGGGGGCATAATTTCCAAAAAGCCTTTCGGCTACGGGTATTATGAAGCCCGCATAAAATTCTATAACGCAACAAAAGGACTGCACCAGTCATTCTGGACCCATGGAATGGGCAAATATGCCTACAGCTCCGGGGAAGATGGCTACACGGAAAGCGCTAAAAATGATATGCTGCCCACTGAGAACTGGCTTTCGGAAATAGATGGAATTGAGCTGGATTCCAATACCAATTTTGGCTTTACCAATTTTCATTTCAACCTGCTTCCCTGCAATTGCCCCACGCAAATCGCCACTAAACCGCATCGCAATCATCCCGCCGAGTATATGAACCTCTCCAATTGGATAACAGTGGGATTTGAGTGGTCTCCGGGCATGGTGGTATATTATGTGGACGGGATAGAGAGGCAGCGCTTCAGTTATACCAATACTTTATTTTCGCCGGCCGAGGTATGGCTCACCGCACTGGCGGGTTATGGTGGGGACCTCAGTACGGCTCCTCTTCCCGGAGCGGCAATGAGAGTCGATTATTTCAGGTACTACAATAAGCCTGTCTGGGGCAACATGCTGGGGAATTTCAGTTTCGAATTCGGCAAAAAAAGCGAGGAGGCAGTCAAGAACTGGACCGTTAACGATAATGTTTATGACAACGAATCAACCGATGGCGCCAGGGTGGTATTTAATGGAACGGCTCAGGAAGGGGAGGGATATCTGGCACAGGACTTTAAGGCAGATGGATCCGCACTTACAGTCAAACAGAATTTAGCCCACATTCCTAACGGCTCCTATAGAATGACTGCCTGGGTAAAACGCTCACCGGGATCCGGTTCTGCCCATATGCGGGTGCTGAACTATGGAAGCGCCAAGTCGGCGGCCATTCCGGCTGCCAATGCCTGGACACAGATAAGCATAGATAATATAGAGATCTCCAATAATCAGATAACGGCGGGCTTTACCACAGAGAATGGAACCGCAGGACAATCCATTATGGTCGATAGGGTGGAGCTGCTCAACAAGAGCTTTGGGGAACCTGCCCCCTGCGCGCTTATTGTCGATAATGTGGATCCTGGCTATTCGGAATCCGGATCCTGGAATGACAGCGGGCTTACCGGTTATAATAATACCGCTACGCGCCAAAGCTCCTCTGCTGGTGGGTATGCGAGATGGACGCCCAATATCCCGGCAGCCGGCCTCTACGATGCATACCTTTACAGGATCGTAGATTCAAATTCAGACGGCAATTCCAAACTCACAGTAAATTATGCCGGTGGTGAAGCTGCCTTGTTCATCAATGATACGCTAACGTCAAGCACCAGATCGGGCTGGGTGTTCATCGGCACTTATCCATTTGAAGAGGGCACTGCGGGCTATGTGCAAAAAGCGAAAAGCCCAACCGGGGCTACGGTCAGAGGCGATGCGGTCGCCTTCATTAAGCCGGGTTCGCCTCTCTCAGGGGCATGTGAGGATATTCAGGGCAGAAAGATAAGCTCTCAGGCTATTATTGTCTATCCCAATCCGGTAGCTGCAGACAGTTTCAGCCTAAGCTATGAGCTAGCCGAGCCGGGAGAGGCAAGCGTTGAGATTTATTCTCTGGCCGGCTCTCTGGTCAGCAGCCAGAAATTTAAGGCTGCCAATTCAGGGCCCCAGCAGGAAAATATAAAATTTGAAGGGCCGCCGGGCACCTATATAGTAAACGTGCGTTACGGAACAAAAGTGGAAAAAACAATTTTAATGAAAAATTAAACAACAGGAAGGAAATGTAGTTTCGAATTCGGCTAAAAGACAGGGAATCAGTTAAAAACCGGATCATTTGTGATGGTGCGCAGGACAGCAGATTAAGGGATAACTCAGGGTGATCTATGATGGAAGAGCTCTGCTGGTAAGCATAGACAATATAGAGGTAACGACTAATCACTTATCTCAGTGGACCAATTACCATTATAGCTTGCCATTTCACTCTTAAGTGAAGCCAAGAATTCGTTTAAACTATTATTTTCACAATACTAACTGTAAGGAAGGAAATGAATTGAAATGATGTCCTTGGCAAGATGTATAACTTGCCAAGGATTTTTTCTGTTATATTTTATGCACCTGGCATCATATATAAAGGCTATCCACATGACACCAAATCGTTTTTATCCATTATATCTCTTGGCCAAACTTTATCAAAAAACAGGACAAAAAAATAAAGCAAAACATTTAACTATCTGATTTGGTCTGTCTCATTTATTTTTATTTACGTGCTGTCTGGGATAATATTTAATGGAAAC
This sequence comes from Flavobacterium sp. LPB0248, assembly GCF_013388355.1. Taxonomy (GTDB): domain Bacteria; phylum Bacteroidota; class Bacteroidia; order Flavobacteriales; family Flavobacteriaceae; genus Flavobacterium. Next base: position 62,787 of record NZ_CP058246.1, on the reverse strand, counting down.
CATATCTGGATGAGCTTAACAGCGCAGATAGCTACTATTATATTGACTTATTTCTATGTAGAGCTTACTAAATCAAAAATAGCAAGTGGATTTATAAACATTATATTGCCGCTTTTAACTTTACTGTGGGGGCCATCTTTATTTTTCGCAGGCTATCTATATAGAGTAATGTGGATTTGTTTATTAATGGTACCGCTTCTTTATGTGATCACTTGTTTTTTATATTCGCGCAAACGGAAGCAAACTAATTTTTTGCTTCAGTGGAGCGGCAATTAAATTTGTAAAAATGAGAACATGAAATTCAGATGATTATGAAATATTAAACCGTTTTAAAATGAGATTTCATTTTCTGAAATTGAACTGTAATCAAAAAAAATGGCGCCAATTGCCTTTGTGGCCTCGACGGGAGAAATTACAATAAATTTTTTGGGAGATTTGAAGAGACTGGCTTTCTATATGCAGCGTCTGTCTTCTATTGGCTTTGTAAATTTGGTTTAGATGCCCCCTTGGGGATTGATGCAAAAAAATATAAAAGCCCAATTGGTTTATCGCATTAAACTGATATGTAAATTTACAAACCTTTTGGAGCATTTTAAAAGAATGTTTTAAGTTAAGAAAGGGTTGCCTTTCTTTGGCTCTATGAATTGCTATCTGGGATTTAGGAATAAACCAATTTTAGACCTCAGTTGAACTGCAGCATTTAATATCAGAAAATTGCAATAAAGCAAAAGAGAAAAAAAATCATATATTAGGCCCTCTTAAATCTTAAGACATTTTTATATCTGATTATTTAAGCTCTTTAGACTGTATTTGGAATAGATATTTTATAAAACCTTCCAGTGAAATTATAATATTTTTACAGCTGGTGTTTTTTAAATCTAGGATAAAATTTAAAAACGAAGATTATGAGATCAATATGGGCGGGTTCGGTGAGTTTTGGATTGATAAATATTCCAATCAAGATCTTTTCAGCAGTGGAAGAGAGCAGTCTGGATATGGACATGCCGGATAAAAAGGGCCATGGCAATATCAAATTCAAACGGGCAAATTCAAACGGGCAACGAAGCCGATTTTGCCAAATTTGCAGCGCTTTTTTTTAAAAATTAGCCGTATATTTGCTTTTCACCATACATCAAGACATAATTCTATCGTTTGCCTATTTGCAGAGCCTTATTGGTTCTTTAACCATAACTCCTGCAGATTGCCAAGGCCCCCTTGCCTTGGACTGCCCTAAATGTGAAAGCGATGGCACATCAGAATGCCCCTAAAATTATTTATCACGCAGATGACGATGAAGACGACAGGCTGCTGTTTTTGGATGCCCTGGAGGATTTAAGCCTTCCTGCTGTGGTTCAGGGCGCCCGCGACGGGCAGGAACTGCTCCATACCCTTGACAAGAACAAGGGCCGCCTGCCTGATATGATTTTTCTGGACATCAATATGCCGATCAAGAACGGATTTGACTGCCTTGCGGAAATCCGCAGAAGGGAGGATGCCCTGAAAGAAGTGAGGATCATTATGCTCTCCACAAGCAAAAGCCCCGATAATATCGAGCTCTGCCATAAGCTCGGCGCTGATTTCTATGCCGTGAAGCCAAGCAGCTTTCAGGGGCTCAAGGACCTTTTGCAGAAAGTGTTTGAAATGGACTGGGGAAGCGTGCAGAAAAGCGGCAATAGATTTCTTATTGCCTGAAAAGGATATCCGAATTGTATTTTTGGAACGATAAATTTTACCTGCTGGCATCTCCAGTGCGGCTCCTAAGTACTCTGTGCATTCTCAGCCGTTTATTTTTTCCTTATGGTAGCGCGAGAGCCATTTCTGCATTTTTTCAAGCAGCTGGATGTGCTGGGGATCACCTGCGGGGTCACTGAGTCCTGTGATGGTCCTGTGGTAATGGAATTTTTTATCTTCAAAAAGGCAGGTGAATTTGGGGTGCTCGTTGTGGGAGACCAGCCACTGGCCTTTTTCTGTCTTTTTTATTTCAAACTTCTTCATTTTCATTATCTCTTTAACGGCTCCTCTAAAAGGCAGGGATGTTTTCTGCAGTGGCGCTGATAGGGCGTTATGGAGTGCAAAAATAGAAAAATTATTGCTGATGGCCGATAGTTGATTGTGTCTGCTCTTGTTGTTGTTGTTGTTGTTGTTGTTGTTGTTGTTGTTGTTGTTGTTGTTGTTGTTGTTGTTGTTGTTGTTGTTGTTGTTGTTGTTGTTGTTGTTGTTGTTGTTGTTGTTGTTGTTGTTGTTGTTGTTGTTGTTGTTGTTGTTGTTGTTGTTGTTGTTGTTGTCTGGCTCTTTAGATTGTGTATTATATTGTTTTTCGGAAGCTTTTTCCCGCTATGCGTTTTACCCGATCGAAAGCGAACTGGCGAAGCAATCGGGGCTAGTAGGGCAGGACATCAATGTTTTTGCGCTTTAATCCAAGTATACGCTGTCGGTCTAATTTTTAATTCAAACAATGTTCCAATACGGCATCCGCTGTAGGCGCCCTTTCATGGATATCTGCAATTCTGTCCCAATTGGCCGCAAAGCAGCCTTTTGACCGGCCGGACTTTAGATGATGACGGCTATTGGTCTGTCTGCGGGCTGCTGTTCTGCTGGGTGGTATTTTCTTCCCCTATCGGATTCTCTTCTGATAAAGCCGGCTGCTGCTGCGCTTTTTTCATCAGAAGATAGAAATCCCTCAGGTGCCAGAAGGCGGGGCATCTCTCCACAGGGCCGCTGAAGTTTCTGATGGTCAAATAGCAGCTCCTTAGAAACACCTGCGTATCGGTGATATTGGCCCACTCGGTAAGTCTTACTTCCTTGGGCGGGGGATTATGCTCAAAATATCTTTTTATCTCTTCAGGATTCATGGGGCAAAATTAGGCAAAAATCCCTGTCCTGTCAAGGGATTCGGGGGAGAGGCGCGGGATTTTTTTTGGTGTTTCTGCGCTTTTTTTTCAAGAGGCCCGACACTCACAGAACTGGCTGTTTGTTTATTGGAGTTTTTATTTGGTATTAGTTTTTAGGGCTGTTTTTTAGGTTTGGTTTTTAGATTTTGGTTTTTGGGTTTGGTTTTTAGATTGTTTTTTTTGGGAGCTTTTTCCCGCTATACGCTGCAATCTTCTGCGCCGAAACCCGGCGCAGAAGGATTTCCGCTGCTATCGGGGCTAGGGGCAGCTGTATGGTGAGTTTTGTTTTTGGAGAGTTAAATATTGACATCTCTTTGCTTAATTAAAAATTACGAGTTGTCACTTAAAAAAAGAAATGGCACCAATTCTCTTCAATTGGCGCCATTTGGCTTTGTGACGGCTACTGAACAATTTACAAACCATTTTATGAATGATTTAAAGAAATTGGCTTACTTTCAAGTGAATTTGTAAGATAATTATTTTTATTTTTTATTTGGAAGCGGTTTGTATGTATTGTAAGGGTTAAAAGTTAAAAAATGTTAAAACATCTATATATTTATATTTATTAAGATATAAAGGTTTAGAATAAAATTTTTGACAATAAAATTTATTACTTCCTGAAGAAAGTGAGCCAGTTTTTAGTAAAATTATATAATAATTCGTAGATTATTCAAATTAAAATTTGGTAAGGATACTAGTGTTTTCATATTGCTTTAATCCAATCAGAAAGTAATTGAATTGGACATTTAATTTGTCTATTCTCTGGACGATAAAAAATATTTAATTAACTCATTAAATGTCGTTCGATTGAGGTTAAAAATTGATTTATTTCTATAAAATACTATACAATTCTACAACTATTATCGAGGATTTTGAAAGAATGTTTTAAGTTAAGGTAAAATTGTCTTTCTATGGCTCTATAAATTACAATCTTGTATTTAAATAAATCTTTTTCATTTTTTTATGGTTTGATAAGTCTTCCCGATATTTTGTGTACATATGTAGTTGAATGGTTTGCTGAACTTATTTAATATTCTCATTAACATTTTGTGGCATGATAGTGCCAAGTCCAGAGCAAAAATTGCCATGACTTGACATAAGCAAAAACGATACTTGGACGAGAAGCTCTAGTTAATGTTGTTGATTTTTATACTTGTGCATAAAAGTGAATGTATTTTAAAAAAAATATTGTAGCTTTAAACTGTATAATAATTTGAAATTGTTTATTTTTTAGTAGATTATGTAAGGTTTCGGCAATTTCAGATTTTAAGCACGCTAATATTCAGGAACAGATTTTGTATCAACGAGGAATAGAATCTGCCATTTGGTGCATGCTGGCAGTACATTTTCAACTAGCGGTTGATGCTTTTGCTAAAATCAACTGCACCTGAATCCGGCGAATCAAATTGAATTCCAACGGACCCTAAAGGGAAATTTAAAATTTTAGCCCGCTTTTAAGGCCCAACTCCAAAGCTGTATGATCAGAGGTGGAAACTAAATGACGTAGAAAAAATTAAATAAGCTATAGTTATTTTTTAAATTTTAAAAGATGAAAAACAAATTGATTTTAATCATTGTACTTCTTGCAATGACAGCCTGCAATAAGAATAAAAGTGATAAAAATGGAACATTCTCTTCTGCAGAAACTGATGCTGATGTTTCAGGCAAATTTTCGGATTCAGTACCGAATGGCCCCGATGTAAATGTAAAGATTACAGAATCTTATGCAAGACAGGTCGCAAGAGATGCCTATTTCTGGGCTTGGCCAATGGAAAACATTTACAACAGACGTCTTGCGTTCAAGCAGTCACCAAAAGTAGGTCTTATGAATGGCGTACTGCCATTTGCGCCATTAAATTCTTTGGCAATGTTGCATGATTATATTAAGCCTGAACAGCGCTGGGTTGCCTGTCCAAATCAGGATGTGGTTTACGGAGCTGCTATTGCCGCTCTTGATGAGACTCCCGTCGTGATACAGGTTCCGGATTTTGGCAAGCGTTTCTGGGTATATCAGGTGGTGGATCTTCGCACAGATGCTTTTGCCCAGCTTGGGAAGATGTATGGTACAAAACCAGGGTTTTACATGCTGGCGGGGCCTAACTGGAAAGGAGAGGTGCCTAAAGGAATCACTAAAGTATTTTACAGCAAAACAGGCACAGCCTTTATTGTACCTAGAGTTTTTCAGGATGATACGCCCTCAGATAAAAATGCAGTCCAGGCCATAATTAATTCTATTGATGTCTATGCTCTGGATAAATTTGACGGAAAAATGAAACAGCAGGACTGGAGTAGGCTTCCATCCTTAGGTTCGCCGACAAAAGATGGCGGATCTGAAGAAACGAAATGGGTCTTTCCAGATACCTTTTTCGATCAGCTTCCTATTGTATTGAAAGATGCTCCTCCATTGCCCGGCGAGGAAGCTCGTTACGCACAGGTACTGTCGGTGATCGAAGCAGCAAAGAAAGATTCTGCATTGAAAAAAGCGATGATTGATGAAGCCCATAAAGCGGACAAAGAACTGGTTGATCCATTACTGCAATTTCGCAACTGGGGAATACCTCTTCCAGGGAACTGGACTACTGCCGATAACTGTGCTGCTTTTGGAACGGATTATTTCACCCGTACAGCCATAGCAAAATCCAATATACTGGTGAATGCAGGTAAAGAAACAAAGTATTTTTATCAGGATCTCGATTCAAAAGGATCTCGACTGAATGGTTCTAAACAGTATACCCTGACATTTGCAAAAGGTAACCTTCCGCCTGTAGACGGCTTCTGGTCTCTTACACTTTATGACGAGCATCACTTTTTCTATCCCAATGTCATAAAACGCTATTCGGTTGGAACCAAAAACCGGGATTTAAAGTACAATGTCGATGGTTCCCTTACATTGTATGTGCAGCATGCGGAGCCGGAAGGGGACAAAAAAGCCAATTGGCTGCCAAGCCCTGCAGATGATTTCTGTTTATATTTCAGATGCTACGGCCCAAAGCAGTCCGTTATTAAAAATCAATGGACGCCTCCGTCTGTAGTAAAAATTTAATTTCAGTCAAAAAGAGAAAGTAAAGGAAAAAATTATTTTAAGTTGATTATATAGTAAAAATAAATAAAAAATGGCGCCAATTGTCTTCAATTGGCGCCATTTGGCGTTGTGACCTCTACGGGACAAATTACCATAAATTTTTTGGAAGATTTGAAGAGATTGGCCTACTACAAATAAGGGTTGTCTTTCATTGGCTTTCCAAATTTGGTTTAGACGTCCTGTTGGGGATTGGTGTAAAAATTATAAAAACAAAATTGTTTTTATGTCAGTAAACTAATAAACAATTCCACTAATATTATGGAGGATTCGTAAAGATTTGCATACTAAAAGCATGGCGGATACCAGTTTTTAAACAGTATAAATCGAAGTGGAAGTTATTATTTTAGAAACGTAATTCCTATGAGGATAGCAGGATTCGAACTTTAAGGTTGAACCCACTGTATTGATACTCTTGAACCACTGTGCACAGATTCTGCGCCAAATTCACATAGTAATTAATCACAAAAATTAAAATACTAACGAGTTAACAGACAGTTCCATATACTCTTTTTTTGAGTTCCAAATATACTAATAATAACTTAATGTTTCCGTGTAGGAAATTAAAACTCTTGTATATAGTCGCAAAAAAGGCACCAACTCCACTATTTACTTCGGAGCGATAACACATGAGTTTTTATTTTTGAATTTCAAGACCTAGTCTTTCCAAACTTCCAATTATACGAATAGTTAAGTCTTCTGTCAGTATATAACTAGAGAGCATAGTTTTAATTTTAATTGGCGTTTCCGGTTCAATTTCAATAAGTTTTGTTAGATATTTTTTAGCTTCTGCATCTTCATTCAAAAACGATAGCGAGACGGATTTAAGCAAAGGATCCCAGAAAGTTTCTTCACAATCCATCTTTTCAGCCCAAAGAAAGGCATTTCGATAATCTTCTTTTGCCATATAATAATAGCAATACCCAATGTTTATCCACCATGGATAATGAGGATTTGCTTGGATCGCCTTGTCCATAATCAAAAAGCCTTTTTCAAAATACCCTGCAAAAATTAGCAGACATCCAACTCCCGAAACCATACCTGAGGCGTGAGGATTGATCATTATGCATTTTTCCGCGCAAGTCATACAGGCCTCAGGATCCCTCCTAAATAAATTCGCCCAGGTCAAGGTATGCCAAGCATGCTGACACTCAGGATCAATTTTAATAGATCTCATCAAACAACTATATGCCTCAGCTATTGTATTTTCATTGTCATCTATGCCAAGAGCGATGCCATCCAGATAAAATTCACCGAGCAGTGCCCAGGTCAGAGCATGATTAGGGTGAAGTTTTGCTGCTTCTTTTAGGGTAGAAAATGCAATTTCATAATTTTCGTTTGAATAAGATCGCTGATACTTATAATAATTATATATCCCTCTCCAAGTGCTAAGTTTGCTTGAAACCCTATCAGGATTGGTTTTTATGATTTCCTTAAAGATGAATCCATAATAACCACCAAGAATGTTGGTGCAATGCGAAACAATTTCATTTTGAATTTTATCAATATTTTCAATTACGTTGTGCTCAAATAATTTGGACATGACGTATTTACCCGAAAAAACATTGATAAGATTGATTCTTATCTGTAATTTGTCGGAAATAGAAACAAGAGTTCCCGAAATAATAAAATCTGCTCCTATTGATTTTGCAGCTTCAATTTTGTTTTGATTTACTTTTGAAATTATTTCCGCATCAAAGTGTCCAACTATTGATAGTTCTTGAAATCGGGAAAGCGCAGCACTTAACTCTTCGCAAAGAATTATGGAATAAATATCTAAGTTTTGTTTTTGATTTAATGATATAAAAGGAAAAATAGCAATAACTGGATTTGGGGCCTCTATAGGTGTGAATGTTGGTTGGATAGTATCCCGATAAATAAATTCAGGTATGTAGCAGCCTTTTGGTATTATAATCCTAATGGAGCTATTACCTCCTTCTTTCATATAATATTCTTCTAAGCACCTGCGAAGTCTGCCTGCATGTATGCGTACTACTGAATCGTCATGGGCATTAAAGTCTTGGGATCTGTTGAGCACATTAACAGCAATTGAATACTCTTTTATAAAACCTTGTTTTTCATTAAGGGTTTCGGTAACAATATACCTTAAAAACCGCCGTAAAATGGGAGAGTTTTTTAATGCGGAATGCATTAAAATCGATTCTAGTTCGGAAAAAATTTGCTTATGGGTAATTTTTTTTAAGGCTTCCATTTAATTAGAAATAATTAAAGAAACAATCGAATCGTGGTACATATTATTTTCAAAGTTAATTGTTTTTTAAATGCTCAACGCTTTTAGTTTGTTTTTTGTAGGATTTTAACATTAGTATGTAGTTTTTTTCTTTCATTTCACAGTTAAATTTAACTTCATTTAACCCCGTTTGACTCAAATTACAAAGCAATAGTATTTATATTTGACTGATAATCAATTAAAATAGTGTTAAAATGTCAGTTCCGTCAGCCTTACAAAATGAAAAATTTGCAAATTGTCAAGAATCCATCAAGATTTTGTATTTGGTAGATGATAAGTTTAAGTGTATTTGCGATGATTACTGCACTACAACAGATAAGGTGGAAATTTTTAAGAAAAGAATTGAAGAAGATTTTCGCAACAGGATAGATTATGAAAATTTAGCAAAAGAGTTAGAAGAGGAAATTCTGTTTTATATATCAAATAATACCGATAGGAAGTATTAGGAATTAGTATGCCGAAAAAATTTCATAGAATAAATCTAGAAAATAAACTTAACAATTTTTAATCCATAATCAGTATGAAAAAAATGTTTATAAGAATGGTAAGGATACGATATCTAGCCATTATAATCTCTTTTGTTTTGGCAAGCCAAGTATACGCGCAGGATAACGAGGCTAAAAAAAGTATGGAAATATACGGTTTTATCATGACTGATTTAGGGTATAATTTTAATCAGATACAGGCCGACTGGTACGATGTTGTCAGACCTACTAAATTACCCGCTTTTGAGAATCAATATGGCGTGGACGGAAATTATTATGCCTCTGTACGTCAGACAAGACTTGGATTCAAAAATTATTTTGACACTGGAATAGGAGAGCTGAAAACTCAGTTTGAATTTGAATTGTTTGGAACTGGTGTTGATGCAGGACAAACTACGTTCCGCTTACGTCATGCTTATGCCGAATTAGGAAAATTTGGAGCCGGTCAAACTTGGAGTCCTTTTATGGATATTGATGTTTTTCCAAATACCTTAGAATATTGGGGACCATCAGGTATGGTATTCTTTCGAAACATACAAATCAGGTACATGCCAATTCAGGGCGACACGCGTTTGACTATTGCACTGGAAAGACCCGGAGCAAGTGCAGATCAGGGGGTTTATGCAAATCGAGTTGAGCTCCAGGGAGTAAATACTAGATTTCCCTTGCCTGATCTTTCAGCAGAATATCATTATGGCGCTAATTGGGGATATGTCGAACTAGCGGGTATGCTGAGAAAAATCGAATGGAAAGACCAAAATAACGATCAGTATGATTTATCTGGCGATGCCCTTGGATGGGGACTTAATTTAAGCACCAACCTTAAATTTACCAAAAAAGATGTTTTTCGCGGACAGGTTGTATATGGTGAAGGAATCCAAAACTATATGAATGATGCGCCGGTTGATATAGGTATTAAAAATCAATTATCTAATCCCACAGCCCCTGTCAAAGGCGTTGCTCTTCCGGTTCTTGGTATTGTTGCTTTTATTGATCACACCTGGAGTGATAAATTCAGCACCTCGTTGGGGTATTCAATGATTGATATTGATAATTCTGATGGGCAGACGGATGATGCCTTCAAGAAGGGCCAGTACGCAGCGGCAAATATTTTGTACTATCCGGCAAAAAACTGCATGGCGGGAGTCGAATTTCAATGGGGAAGCCGTGAAAATTTCAGAGACGGATGGGATACCTCAATCGCCAAAATCCAGTTTTCTTTTAAATACAATTTTTCAGAAGTATTTTATAAAAAATAAATTCATTATTTAAAACATAACGAAATGAAAACAAAATTCAACAAAAGTATTATTCTTGTTATAGCAGTAATATTACTTCCGCTATTTAAAGCTCTTGCGCAAAAAGAACCAGCTTATCAGGCAGCTATTGATCACGCATATGCTAAGTACAAAGACCTTAAAGAGGGAAAAAATGCCGATTACATAAAAGAACTGGCAACTGTTGATTCTAATATTTACGGTATTGCTATAGTAACAGTTGATGGTAAAGTGTATACAAAGGGAAATCTAGATGATCGCGTGTCAATTCAGTCAATCTCCAAAGTATTTACTCTGGCCAAGGTTATAGAAGAACAAGGACCAAGAGCAGTTGCTGAAAAAGTGGGAGTTGATGCCACAGGGCTTCGATTTAATTCCATCGTAGCCATTGAACTGCAAAAAGGAAAAGAAATTAATCCTTTGGTGAATCCGGGGGCTATTGCGACGGTAAGTTTAATAAAAGGCAATGATTCTGTTGCTAAATGGAAAAATATTTTGGATACTCATAATGCCTTTGCAGGAACTACACTCAAAGTAAATAAACCGGTGTATATTAGTGAAGCTGGTGATAACCTGCGAAATCAGGCTATTGCACATTTACTTTTAGCATACGGTCGTATGTATTTTGATCCTGTGCAGACAACAGATGTCTATACCAAACAATGTGCAATAAATGTTAATGCTAAAGATCTTGCCGTTATGGCATCTACACTGGCCAACGGAGGTATTAATCCAGTTACGGGAGTTCAAGTGGTTTCGCCTGAAACGTGTGCTTTTACAATGGGTATAATGTCAACAGCAGGTTTATATGATGATTCAGGACAATGGTTATACGCTGTAGGTCTTCCAGGAAAAAGCGGCGTAGGTGGCGGGATCATTGCTGTTTGCCCAGGCAAATTTGGCATAGCAGTCATTTCTCCTCCTCTGAATGAAGTTGGAAATAGTGTTAAAGCACAAAAGACCATTTTTGATATTGTTAAAGAGCTCGATGTCAATCCCTATCATGTAACTCCAAAAAAGAAGTAAAAGAATAGCTATTTCTTAGAGTAAAAATTTATTAAGCATTCATTTAATCAAAGTCAAAATGAATAAAATGCAAATAAAAAGTAAGTCAATTTTAGTTTTAGTGTTGTTCTATATGCATTTAGGTATTTCCACAGCACAAAATAAAACTGAAAAAGTTGACTATCTATATAACGACAGCCATTTTCATCTTACCAATTATGTTCAGGAAGGAATAACGGCAAAAAAGTTTTTGGAGATAATGGGCAATAAAGTTGGGCGTTCCACTTTGTTTGGTATTCCACTGCAGCAGCAGTGGTCTTATCAGAATTCAGGTAAATTCAGTCCGACTTATTACTTGCAGAGCGATGCGCCTCTATATTACTACTCTTTTACTGATGCCTATATAGCCATGCAATATAAGTCACTCACAAAGGAGCAGCAGTCAAGATTTGATCCTATGATTATTGGATTCAATCCCGCAGATATGTATGCGTATAAGCATATTGAGCGGGTGCTGAGAACTTTTCCCGGAGTTTTTTCAGGAATAGGCGAATTCTCGATCCATAAAGAATTTGTATCCTCAAAAGTTGCAGGAGAGGTGGCTAGTTTAACCAATCCGGCCTTAGACAGCATTTTAGATTTTGCAGGCAAGGTAGGTCTTATTGTCGTATTGCATAATGACATGGATATGCCGATGGCAAAGCCAAAAACAGAACCTGCCTATTTGACGCAGATGAAAGATGTGCTTAAACGTCATCCGCAAACTACGATTATCTGGGCGCATATAGGTCTGGGGCGTATAGTGCATCCGGTAGGCTATGGAGCTTCTCCCGATAGTGACACTGGGCAAAGGCCTCCAAACCATATAGAAATAGTAAAAGAGATATTGGAAGACCCGGCAATGAAACATGTCTATTTTGATATTTCCTGGGATGAAGTGGCTAAATATATAATAGCAAGTCCTCAAAGCATTAAAAATAGTGCGGATGTAATCAATAAATATCCAGATCGTTTTTTGTTTGGCACAGATGTAGTGGCACCACCAGATCAGAAATTTTATCTCGCAGTTTACAATATGTACGAACCATTTTGGAAAGCACTTACAACAGAGACCAGTGAGAAGGTCAGAAAAGGAAATTATGAAAAACTTTTTAATGATGCTCGTGGAAAAGTAAGGGATTGGGAAAAGATAAATATCAAAAATTAAAGATTTCAAAAAGTGTAGAAATGTTTTAATAACAAATAGCTAAAATTATGCGATCAAAACTTTTATACGCCGTCTTATTATTCGTTTATTTAAATTCAGCATGGGCTCAAATTCCATCTAATCCGGTCAGTGTAGACAGCATTGGAGAACAAAAAGAAGATGATCACAGGCCAGGTTCGGGATTCCTTGTAGTCAATAGCAAAAAAGCAACCCTTACGATTTCCCCTTATGTAACAATCCGTTATTTAAATCAAGGTGCATTAGATGATACTTATACAAATCATTTAGGACAAACCTCTATTATAGATAAAAGAAATGATCTGCAGTTTCAAAAAGCAGTTGTATATTTTAAAGGATGGCTGGTGGATCCTAAATTCAGATATCTACTGTATGTCTGGTCGGCTAATGCCAATCAGGGACAGGGTGCACAGGTTGTGGTAGCGGGAAATCTGCAGTATGAAATTAACAGGCATTTTGATATTGGTGCCGGTATCGGAAGCCTTCCAACAAGCCGTTCGCTTATAGGCAATTGGCCGTTTTGGCTTCGTCAGGATGCCAGACCTATGGCAGAGGAGTTTTTCAGGGGTTCTTTTACGACAGGAATCTGGGCGCAGGGCGAAATAACCAAGGGGATTTATTATAAAACAATGCTCGGCAATAATTTAAGCCAGCTAGGTGTTGACGCCGGGCAGCTTGATAATGGTTTCAACACTTTTAGTACCTCTGTCTGGTGGACAACAAATGACTTTGGAAGAGTGGCCAATTTTGGTGACTTCGAAAGGCACGAAAAACTGGCGACACTTTTAGGAGGAGCCTATACTACAAGTAAAGAGTCCAGACAATCTCAGGCTGGGACGGAAGATCCTGAGAATTCACAGATTAGATTGTCTGATGGAACGGGAGTTTTTGCACTGAATGCTTTTGGGAATGGAACTCAGGTATTATCAGCCAAATATCAGATGACTTCTTTTAATGGAGGACTTAAATATAAAGGATTATCATTAGATTTAGAATATTATATTAGGTGGGTTAATGATTTTGAATCTACCGGAACATTGCCAGTATCCGAGTTATTTGATAATGGATATGCCATTCAGGCATCGGGCATGTTAATTAACAAAACTCTTCAGATGTACAGCACCTATTCTTACATCGATGGTGAATATGGAAAACCTTGGGAGGTGACTTGCGGACTTAACTGGTATATTTTAAAAAGCAGGGTTCTTCGTATAAATCCAGAAGTATTATATGTTGAAAATTCACCGGTAGGATATCTGAGTTACCCCACTGTAGTTGGGGCTAAAGGTTTAATAGGAATGCTGAATCTGGAATTGTTTTTCTAGATAGCAACCCTACGATATAGAAATTAAAGAAATTTAAAGATTTCATTTTTTAATTTTTTTGGTTGATAAATAGTTTCGGGGGTTTATTTTATGGATAGGAGATAAATCAATAAAATTATGTGATATACTTTTTATTATAGGAAGGCGCTCTAAAGTAAATGTTCATGGAGGATTAATAAGATTGTAAGGGTTTTTAAGTCATAAGAATGAAAAGGATGGATTAACTTGGAGGATCGGGACCTGTTTTTTTAATACCTGCAGATACGGATGATTTTTTAATCATCAATAAATTTGATGTGAGTCCCGCAGATGTTATTTTAAAACAAAATAGGAAGCCAGTACTACCGCAAGTTGGCTAAGACCCACAATAAGCTGATTGACAAGTATTGAAAAATAGAAAGTTTCCCTGCTTATAGGATCCAGATTCAATTTGGCCGCCCCAGAAGCAAATAAAGCAGATTGGGGCATGCGGGCTGTTGTTATTTTTATTTTTTCAAAGTAAAAAATTAGGATTTATCTATAGGAAGCAACTTAAATTAACAGGTTTAAAATCAAATTGCCATGAAAAAAAATGCTACAAACTTAAAATATTGTACAATTTGTCCTTATTTAGGAATTGTTCTTTTTCTGCTATTAATTCCGCAATCTGCAAATGCCCATGCATCGGGAGAAGCTTTGGACAGTATCGCTGAAGCAGTCAGCTGGGTCGTTTTAATAATTGCACCGATAATTGGGATAACCGTCTTTTTGATGGTACATATTTTACCTGAGAAAATAGCTGAAAAAAGGAAACATCCACAGGCAGAAGCAATAAAAACCCTGTGCCTGCTATCATTGGCATTTGGAGGTCTACTTTGGCCACTGGCTTGGCTCTGGGCCTACTCAAAACCGGTATTCTATAAAATGGCCTATAAAACAGATCAGGGTGACTATCATGAACCTACAATGAAGGATTTAGCGGAAGAAAAAGCTGCTGAAAGAGAAAAAGAAGACTTGGAATAAAAAAATTTAAACTGCCTGATTAAATCTTAATATACATTTTATGGAAATTTTACTATTAGCAATTTACGGTGTATTTGTCTGGCTCATTTTCTTTAAATTTAAATGGCTACCATGGAATACGACCAGCCAGATAATTTCGATAGCCATTCCTGTTATATTTTTAACGCTGCTGATTCTATTTTTGAATCTATTTGCGCCTTCTTCTCATGACGTTCGGGTTATCAATTATACTGTAGAGATTGTACCGACGGTTTCAGGACAGGTTATTGATGTTCCTGTTGAGCCCAATACCCATGTTAAAAAGGGAGAAGTGCTTTTTAAAATTGATCCGGTCCCATTTCAGAATAAAATTAATAATCTGCAGGCAAGGTTGCCTTCATTGGAAGCCAAAATTGTCAGCGCAAAAGCATATGACCGAGAACTGGAAGCACAATTGCAGTCTGCTGAGAATACTATTGGCGTGGTAAATGCCAAATACCAGCTGGCTTTAAAAAGGGTAGATCAGACCAAAGCGCTTGCAGGAGCTGGAGCAGGTACAAAATTTGATTATGAGCAGGCGCAGGCTGATCTTCAGGATCTCGAATCTCAAATTGGTGTTTCTAAAGCTCAGAAATCCGCAATTCTTCAGCGTATGTCGGCAAAAGCCAGTTCAGGAGAACTTTCTGAAATAACACAGGCAAGAGCAGATTTAGAAGAAGTAAAATCACAGATAAAAGATGCCAAATGGCAGCTTTCACAAACTGTATTTTATGCCCCTGCAGATGGCCGGGTCATCAATCTGCAGCTTCGAAAAGGTTCGATGGCTGTGCAGCTTCCATTGAAACCTGTTATGAGTTTTGTGGAAGATGAACAATGGGTAATAGCATTTTTTGAACAAAACGAACTGCGATATGCTAAAAGAGGGGATGAGGCAGAAGTTGCCTTGAAGCCCTATCCGAATCATATCATAAAATGCCAGGTTGAAAATATTGTCTGGGCAACCGGGCAGGGACAGATACCGATGAGCGGGCTTGTCCCTCAAACTGGAAGCGAAGCACCTCCAGAGGGACGTTTTGCCGTGCGCCTAAAAGTAGCCCAAACTGATAAAGACCTTTTTCTGGCTCCCGGAGCAATGGGTCAGGGCGCTATTTTTACAGATAGCGGAAAACCTATTCAATTGGTAAGAAAAGTGATTCTTAGAGTAGGTACAAAACTCGATTGGCTTATTCTTAAATTACACTAATCAGAATGAGAGTATATCAAACAAATTATTCGAGAATATATACGGGTAAAATTTTGCTTATTGGCTTTATTTCTGCCCTGATGCTTTATGGCTGCAAGGTAAAAACTCCGCCGGAAAATAAGGAACTCCAGAAAGAAGCTTTTACAAATTTGATTTTGCCTTCCAATTGGAAAGCAGCCAAAACTGATGCCACCGATGCCACAGCGGTTCAAAATAACTGGATTTCTTTTTTTAATGATCCCGCATTGGATTCGATTGTTGCGGAGGCCATACGATACAATGTTGATCTCAGAGTCAGCAGTGCCAGAATTGAGCAAGCCTCCGGTTATGTAAAAGCATCTCAGGCTGCACTTCGTCCAGCAGTAAGTTTGTTAGGCCGATCAAGCACAAAAATGGGCGATGATTTGAACTCAGGTTTAAGCGGGGCCTTATTTTCTGCTTCATGGGAACTTGATATTTGGGGAAAATTAAGAAATGCAAGAAATGCGAATCAGGCAATATTTGTTGCAACGCAAAAAGATTACAAATTTGCTAAACTATCTATTTCAGCGGCAGTAGCTCGAAATTGGTACTTGGCATCTGAAACTTATCTGGAAAGCCAGCTGGCTGATCAAATGGTGGATGCCTCGCAGGAAATTTTAGCTTTAGCGAAGAAACGACATGAAATAGGGATCGGAACAGAAATTGATATCGAGGTTGCCAGTTCCAATCTGAGCGTTATGAAAGATGGCCAACAGCAGCTTAAGCTGGCTTATTCAAATCAATTGCGAGCATTAGAGATTCTGCTTGGAAGGTATCCATCGGCAGAAATTCAGG
This sequence comes from Flavobacterium sp. LPB0248, assembly GCF_013388355.1. GTDB lineage: Bacteria > Bacteroidota > Bacteroidia > Flavobacteriales > Flavobacteriaceae > Flavobacterium. The sequence continues at coordinate 46,209 of NZ_CP058246.1, read as the reverse complement.
TTAACAAGGAATTAATTGAGATTAAAGGTACAATACCAGCTGGAATTCCATTGCAGATTTTAGAAAACAGGCCTGACATTGTTGCTGCTGAAAAAAGATTTGCAGCAGCATTTCACAGAGTTGAAGAGTCTAGACTGGCCCGTTTGCCTAATTTGAAGCTGACTGGAAGTTTTGGTGCCATTACAAGTGAAGTCATTCAGTTAAAACCTGATTTTTCCAATCCGATCGGAGGTGTTGGAGGAACTGTCGCGCAGCCGCTTTATTTGGGAGGTGCAATTAATGCCAATATAGTAATCAGAACTGCGGAACAAAAAGTAGCTGTGGCAGAATACGCACGTTCAGTACTTAATGCTATAGCTGATGTAGAGAATGCTCTAGATGCTGTGCAGACTGTCGAAGAAAGAGAAAAATTATTACGATTGTCGGTTACTAGCAATCAAAAATCATTTCAATTGGAGCAAAAGTTATTTGAGGTGGGAAAAACAGATTTAAGAAGTGTTTCCAAACAGCAGATAGATCTATTTGCCTCACAGATAAGTCTGTTAAGAATTCAAAGTGAAAAAATCACCCAGCGCATCAATCTTTTTCTAGCATTAGGAGGAAACAGCAACTAAATTCTATTATTGGATTAAATCATTTTTATAAATCTTTATTGAAACCCATTTTTTATGAAATGTACTAATAGTCTAGGAATAATAATTGTTTTTATACTGGCCATACATCCAGTTTTTGTAGGAGCTCAGACAACGGGGGGCTCTGAAGCTGAAAACACGGTAAAATACCCTCAATTTCAATTTAAAGGACTTTTTCAGGGAAGGTTTCTCGGCGCCATGACAGACAATGTTGACGTACTTGGCGTTCAGCATACTACTGGTGAAGTTACCCAGACTTCTTTTGATATCAAAAGAATGCGTGTTGGTGTGAACGCTAAAATCAGCCCAGAAACTGAAGTTGTCATTTTAGCAAACCTGGCCGATTTTAAATCTGATCCAAAAGGGAAAGTTTTAGAGAATGCTTATGCAAAATATACATTCAGTAGATATGTTGCCTTAATTGGAGGGCAGTTCAGGGCTCCATTTGGCATTGAAGATCAGGTTTCTGTGGACATCATTAAATCGTTTGATTTCTCAAACCAATATTATGAATTCGGGAAAAATGGCTGGACCAGTTTTCAACTCGGGGCTTCCGTTCTCGGGTCAGTTGATATTGGCAAGGTCCCTGTAGATTATGCCCTTACCGTTTTGAATGGAAATGGAAAAGATCAGGAAAAAGATAAGGATAATGGAAAGCAATATTTTTCAAGATTGGTATTCGGGCTATCAAAAAAGAATAAAATTAATCTGGGTTTAAACGGCGGAATGGGAGTTGTTTTTGGACAGGATGTTTTTGCAGTAGGGGCAGATATGACCAGCAATTTCAAACTTGCAGATAAATTGAATCTAGAGGTGCAGATTGAATACAAGCAAGGGACAAATCATAATTTATATTTTTCTCTGCCTGTCGGTGGCCGAACGGCAAGTGTTGCCGATTATCAAATGCGCGGGGCGTATATTCTGCCGAATTTGAGATATTCGATTGCTTACAAAAGGTTGTCCTCTATAGAATTTTCCTGTCGATATGAGACTTTTAATCCCAGTTATAAGATCGATTCAAACGTAAGGCAAACCTATACTCCGATGGTCAGTCTCGAATTTGGCAAAGCCTACACAGGCCGTATCGAGTTAGGATTTACACTTGACAATTATGAAAAAGATATCCCGGATACATCGACCTACAGCAGCAATCTATTTTTAATTCAGCTGCAATGCCGTCTTTAGTTTAACTTAAATTCTCATTCTTATGAAAGAAGTAAAAATTACCCAAACACTCATCACACTGGCAGTTGGAGTAATCATCTGGCTTATTCCGGCTCCTGAAGGTGTTGTAATTGAGGCCTGGCATTTGTTTGCCATTTTTGTGGCCACAATACTTGGAATTATTCTCAAAGCGGCTCCCATGGGAACCATCTGCATGATCGCGATTGCACTGACTGCATTTACGCAGGTTCTGGCACCGGGTGAAGCAGGAAAATCCATCACACTTGCGTTGAAAGGTTTTGGAGATAAAGTAATCTGGCTTATAGGTATTTCGTTTTTCATTGCAAGGGGCTTTATCAAAACAGGATTAGGAAATAGAATTGCCTTTCTCTTTATTAAAGTATTCGGAAAAAGTTCTCTCGGACTGGCATACGGTTTAGGTTTGGCCGATCTGGTTCTTGCGCCTGCCGTACCAAGCAATACTGCTCGCGGTGGCGGAATTATTTATCCAATTATGAAATCAATGTCAATGAGTTTCGGTTCAATGCCGGAGCAGCCTGAAACGCACCGAAAATTAGGTGCCTTCCTAACATTGAATAGCTATAACATGAACCTGATTGCATCGTCAATGTTTCTAACGGGAACAGCGAGCAATCCAATGTGCCAAAAATTCGCACTTAATCTGGGAATCAAAATTTCGTGGATGTCATGGGCAACTGCAGCAATTGTTCCGGGTATCGTTTCCTTTTTTGTAATTCCTTTTGTCCTATATAAAATTTATCCGCCAGAACTTAAAAAAACCGGAGACGCTCCGCAAATTGCAGGCCAGAAATTAAAAGAAATGGGACCAATTTCCCGAAATGAATGGCTAATGCTGCTGACCTTCTTCATCTTGTTATTTCTTTGGATAACCGGTGATTTGTTTTCTATCGATGCTACAACCACAGCTTTTATTGGTCTGGTTGTACTATTACTGACTTCAGTATTGACCTGGGAAGATGTCAAAGGCGAAAAAGGCGCCTGGGATACGATAGTTTGGTTTTCTGTTTTAGTAATGATGGCCAGCTCGCTCAATGAATTAGGATTTATTGGCTGGTTCAGCGATCAGGTAAAAGCGCAGATTGGCAGTTTAAGCTGGCAAATGGCGTTCCCAATTATCATTTTGGTGTACTTTTTCAGCCATTATCTTTTTGCAAGCGCAACAGCGCATGTGGCCGCCATGTATGCAGCACTGTTAGGCGTTGGTGTTTCAATCGGGGTTCCGGGTCTGCTGCTTGCATTCATGCTTGGATTTGTAGGTTCATTATACGGAACCCTAACCCATTATGGCCACGGGCCTGCTCCTGTTTTCTTTGGAAGCGGTTATGTCGATCTAAAAAGCTGGTGGGTCAAAGGGCTGATAACAGGACTCGTTCTGCTTTTTATTTACATGGTTATTGGAGGATTATGGCTTCGTGTTATAGGCTATTTCTAGAGTCTGGCTTATAAATAGCAGGCAATTCTTCTCTTAAACTCAAAGTTAATACAATGTAAAAAGTGAATGTATCATGAAAAATGTAATATTTTACGCAATAGTTTTATTATCAGGCTTTTTTAATGGAAATGTTTTTTCCCAGACACAGGAGGATCAGAAAATGCTGGGACTTCCCGGAGATAATCTGGATTTGTATGCTGTACTGACTCTGTTTCAAAAATCAAAAACCATTGAGGAGTTTGAAAAATCATTAAACGAGCAGAAAACGGGTATAAATAACCTTGACTTGGATTTGGATAAAAAAGTTGATTTTATAAAGGTCGTTACAAAAAAGGAAGATTCCTCATTTACATTCATACTTCAGGATGCGGTAAGCAAAACAGAAACACAGGATGTTGCGGTAATTCTAGTTGAAAAGGATAAAAATGGTAAAGTCAGTTTACAGATCGTAGGTGATGAAGATTTATATGGAAAAGACTATGTGATCGAGCCAAAGCCGGCAGGAAGTGTCAGTGATCCTGTCACTGCTAATCCTGCCTACACGGGGCCAGACCCGGTTACAGTTAATACTCCTGCAACAACAGTTGTGGCAGTAGAAGCTGCGCCCATTATTCAGTATGTGTATTCACCAGCCTACGTGCCTTATACACCGCCCTATTATTATGGATTCTATCCTCCTTATTTTGCAGCTTTCTCGGTAATGGCACTTGGAATTTACTGGCATAATAATTTTTATTTTCATGGCGGTTATTACGGGGGGCATTATGGAGGAGGCAACACGGTAATTATCAACAATCGCAATCACTACAATAATTATCATAATAATAAAATGAGATCAAATACCGTGTCCCGAAATAATGCAGGCGGGAGATATAATAATCGTCCTTCTGCAGGAGGCATAAACCGTCCTTCAACGCTGCCCAATAAAGGGGTTAACCGTCCATCTTCCGGGATTTCGCGTCCATCTGGCGGAGGCCTTAATCGACCATCTACTTTGCCCTCCTCAAACAGTTTTCAGCCATCACGTTCAAATAATCGAATATCGCCTTCAGGCAGCCGTGGCGGCTCAGGCTTTTCACAGGGACGCAGCCGGGCTGGCGCAGGCGGATTTAGCGGCTCAGGCGCAATGAGAGGAGGCGGCGGAATGAGAGGAGGAGGAGGAGGAGGAAGAAGAAGATAGCGAATCGCTCAATTTTTAAAAACGCAGTTTCAAATGATTTGCTCACAAGCTGAACCTATATTTAAAATATTTTAAAACCAGGACCTCGCCTACCCAATCACTTGACAAACATCTAATGAACCTGAAGGAGTCTAATGATCAAATCCATAAAATTATGAAAAAGAAAATTATCAGATCAGCAGCTTGCAGTGGCATATTGATTATGCTGGCCGCCTGCAATTCAAAAGAAAAAGAAAATGCAGTAGCAGTCATTGATAAAGAAAAGGTAAAAAAAGAGATTCAGTCTCGTGAAAATGAATTTGCTGCCATTTATAATAAAGGCAAGGTAATAGATATTGATTATTATGCAGATGACTCCAAAAGTTTTTATCAGAATACAGCTCCGCTAGTTGGAAGGGAAGCAATTATAGAATTTTTAAAATCGGCTTCAGCTTCAAATTCAAACAGGATATCTTTTAATACCAATGAAGTTTTTGTATCAGTTGATGGCGAGCAGGTTCTGGAAGTTGGTTCCTTCAAGCTTGTAGATTCTTCCAATGCAATAATAGACAATGGGAACTACATGAGCCTGTTTGTGAAAAGAAATGGCAAATATGTATGTGTTCGTGATATGAGCACTTCCGATTATAATTCTGAAAAAAAATAATATTTCAATAAAATATTTATAGAAAACCGTACTATTTTCAAACTAACGAAAGTTACCTAAAATATTTAATTATGGCATTTCCAGCACCAATAATTGCAGCAACAGATTTTTCATCCAAAGCGGAAAGCGCGGTGGCGTACGCTTGCGAGCTTGTAAAAGCAAGAGATACCAAACTTATTCTTCTTAATTCATTTTCATTGTCCATCCATAGTTTAAATTACAGGATATCGGCCGCAGCAGCACAGAAGGAATTTGATTATACGACAGAAAGGCTCATCAGCCTGGGAAATGATTTATCAAGAAGATATAACATAAAAGTGGAGAGCTACTGCCTATATATGTCATCATGGGAAAAAGAACTTTCTGCTTTTATTCAAATCCATGAGGCTGAACTTCTCGTAATGGGAATGGCCGAAAGGTCGCCGGAACAGGATTTGATGGGGAATTCTACAACTACCGTAATAAAAAAGATCAGTATTCCGGTAATGGCTGTTCCTGAGCACGCCCGCTTTAATGACGTTAAGAAAATACTTTTTGCCTTTGACAATCTGAATTTATCAAAAGTAAAAAGATTGGACTGGTTTATAAGCAAGGCAAAAATTTTCAAGGCTGAAGTTGAGTTTTTTAGCGTAGATCAAAAAGATGGGGAACTCAAGACGGAGCCAAACAGGGAAGATATTATTGATGATCCTGATCTTAAAGTTAAGTTTGTTTTTAAAAGTCTGAGTTCAGATACTGTATTGAATGAAATTAAAAATGAAATTAAAAATTACGATGCTGACATTTTAGTCATGGTGCCTCAAAAACATGGTTTTTGGGATTCCCTTCTGCATATAAGCAAGACCAGAGCTATGGCATCGGGTCTGGATATACCCTTGTTGTCATTGCCCAATTACTGATGCGGTACTTTTATAAAAAATTCGCGCTAACAGAAGCGCAATTTTTTTGAGGGTTGCTGATGTTGTTTTTTTAGAGCTCTTCCCGCTATACGTTTCAATCTTTTGTGCCGAACCCGGGCACAAAAGGATTTCCACTGCTATCGGGGCTAGGCAATGTGGAGCCATGTTCCTTCTTTTGAGAACAATAGTCCAACCCAATTGCTATATTAAAAAATCATTGGCAATTCAATGCTGATTCGGCAAGTTATTCTCCTGAAAGTAGAGATTTTCTGTTTGAAATATAAAATACGGCAGAGCCTTTCTGAGCCTTGCACTGATTTTTCAATTGTGCAAGTATCGCTTGCACAATTACAGGGTATCGCATTAGCTGCTTGGTTTTATTTTTAGTTCTGATGTCTCTATAGAAAATGCACCGTCGATAGGGTTAATAGCTTGATTAAAAACAATAAAAAACAGCACCAATTGTCTTCAATTGGTGCTATTTGGCTGTGTGGTGACCTCGACTGAACAATTTACAAACCATTTTATGAATGATTTAAAGAAATTGGCTTACTTTCAAGTGAATTTGTAAGATAATTATTTTAAATTTTTATTCAAGAGCGGTTTGTATGTATTGTAGGGGTTAAACGTTAAAAAATGTTAAAACATATGTATAATTAAATTTGTTAAGCTATAATTGTCTTCTATAAAAATTCTTGACAATAAAATACAGTAATGTCAAAAGAAAGCGGGTTAGTTTTTAGTAAAATTATATAATAATTCGAAGATTATTCAAATCAAAATTTGTTGACAGTATTAGAGTTTATAACTGGCTTTAGTCTAATCAGAAAGTTATTTGGTAGACATTTGTAAGTAATGATAGGATTCGAACTTTATGTAGTTACGTCATTTTTAATTTTTGACTTGATTTTGTGCAGCTACTCTTCTTTCTTCTAGAAATAAGATTTTAATTTTAAATTAATAGATTGATCCTTCTTTTCCTAAACTAATATTGTAATTATTAAAAAACAACCACTTGCTTTTGTGACAAAATTGGAGCTATCTCCAGGAAAAGTAAAAGTGGGAAAGGTAGATTTAGAGTTTTTTATGTTAAAGTTCAAAATTAAACAACCTAAATCGTTGATTATCAATGTAAATTTTTTAGATTTGTAAGAGGTTTAACACTATTATTGGAGTTTGAGAACTTTCGTAATTAGAAATTTTTATGTAATAGTATGATTGAGCGAGTAGATTAACTACTCAAATTTTGAATCTTTAGAGATCTTAAAATTATTTTGTTTGATTTTTTTATGTAGACTGTTAACCAGTTCTCATTGTAAAAGAAATAATATGAGAACTAGATTTCCTTATTTTATCTGATCAATAAAATGAGTGTATTATTAATTGAATTTCTGCCCTCAAATTTTTTGCCTACCCCATCATTAATCAATTCATGATAAACTCATTCGGTTTGTCATCAATTTTTGGCCCCACCTTTTTTTTGTCATTAAGTATTTATTAGAATTTAAAATTCATTATCAGCCAAACCAATTGAAGCCTTTTGATAAAGTGTTGATTCACTTTATATTTTCCAAACCGGTTATTACACTCCTAAAATTTTATCATTTCACTTTGGTCTAGTCTGTAAGATTCCAATAAAGCTATTGGAACTGATTTGACTAATCAGATATGTATTCTATTGATTTTGTTGAAGAGCGCTAGTTCTTATGACTAATCCGTCATGCCTTAATGTTAAATTTAAAAATTTGAAAGATGAGGAAAAAATTACTTTTTTACATATTTCTATTTGGATATTGCGGCAGTTATGCACAGCAGGATGCGCAGTTTACGCAATATATGTATAACACAATAAACATAAATCCTGCCTATGCCGGTTCTCGCGGCGTGCTGAGTATTTTTGCTTTGCATCGTGACCAATGGGTAGGATTGGATGGTGCACCAAAAACAAATACAATTTCTGTAAACACTCCGATAAACAATAGCAATATTGGTCTTGGCGTATCTTTAGTCAACGACAAAATCGGGCCTACAAATGAGAATGAGTTTTCTGTAGATTTATCTTATACAATCCCCACCTCAGAAACATGGAAACTTTCTTTTGGGATAAAAGGTTCAGTAGATGTCTTTAATCTTGATGCAAGCAAACTAAACCCTGAAAATCAAGGCGATCCTCAATTTCAAAACTTAGACAGCGATGTATCTCCCAATGTCGGAGCTGGAATTTATTGGCATTCAGCTCGAGCTTATATTGGATTGTCTGTCCCCAACTTTATTCAGACCAACAGATATGACGACAATGATGTAGCAATTTATAAAGACAAAATAAATTACTACTTGATAGGCGGTTATGTTTTTAATTTTTCACAAGAAATAAAATTTAAACCAGCACTGTTGACTAAAATGGTCGAAGGAGCACCGCTTCAGGTCGATGTATCGGCTAATTTTTTATTCTTCGAAAAATTGACGCTCGGAGTTGCCTATCGTTGGGACGCCGCAGTGAGTGCTATGGCTGGATTTCAAATCACAGATGGATTATATGTTGGCTATGGATACGATCAAGAAACCACCCAATTAAGGAACTATAATTCTGGTTCGCATGAAATATTTCTGCGCTATGAATTCTTTATAAACAATGGCAAAATCACAACTCCTCGTTTCTTCTAAAAAAAGTATCATGAAAAACTATACACTACTTTTCCTTACAGCTGTAAGTACTTTTTCTTTTGGCAGTTATGCGCAGCAAGCCAAAGTAAATTCCGGAGATAAAAAATATGATAATTATGCCTACGTTGATGCGATAAAAACATACGAAAAAGTTGCCAACAAAGGATACAAGTCTGAGGATATGTTTAAAAAACTGGGCAACTCCTATTATTTTAATTCCGATTTTGCAGGCGCCGCAAAATGGTACGGCGAGTTGTTTTCAATGAATACAGCTGTTGAACCAGAATACTATTACAGATATGCACAATCACTAAAGTCAATAGGTGAGGCTGAAAAAGCAAATAAGCTTATGGATGATTTTTATCTTAAATCAAAAAATGATAATAGAGGCAAGCTTTATAAAGACGATGTCAATTATTTGGATGTAATTAAAGCAAACTCAGGAAGATATAAAATTGAAGATGCTGGAGTAAACAGCAAATATTCAGACTACGGATCATTTGTTTACAACAACAAACTTTATTTTGCTTCAGCTAGAGATACCGGAAATTTTACACAGCGAAAACATAAATGGACCGGCGAATATTTTACTAATATCTATAATGCCGATATTAATCCTGAATCTGGAAGCGCGACAAAAGTAAATAAGTTTAAAACTGCAATAAATACCAAATTCCACGAAGCTTCTCCGGTTTTTACACGTGACGGAAAAACAGTTTATTTCACCAGAAATAATTACCTCAATGGAAAAAAAGGAAAAGATGAGAACAAAACGACCTTTATAAAAATCTATAAAGCCACGTTAGATAAAGATAATAAGTGGTCAAATATTACCGAACTTCCTTTTAACAGCAATACATACAGTGTGGCGCATCCAGCTTTAAGTCCCGATGAAAAAACACTTTACTTTGCTTCTGATATGCCAGGTACAATCGGCCAATCTGATTTGTATAAAGTAAGCATAAATTCTAATGGTGGCTACGGAACGCCAGAAAATCTTGGCAATACAATCAATACAGAAGGAAAAGAAACCTTCCCGTATGTGACAAGTGAAAATGAAATTTATTTTTCATCAGACGGTCATCCCGGTTTGGGAGGTTTGGATGTTTTTGTTGCCAATATTGATTCAAATGGCAAAATAAGCAATATCCAAAATTTAGGATCCGATGTCAATTCTCCCAAAGATGATTTTGCTTACATCATTGATCCAGTATCCCGAAGAGGCTATTTTAGTTCGAATAAAGACGGCGGTCATGGTTCTGATGACATCTACAGTTTCTTAGAAACCAGAAGACTTAATTGTATTCAAGAACTTTATGGCGTCATAACTGATGTTCAAACAGGAGCAATTCTGCCTGAAACTAAGGTTACTTTGTTTGACGATCAAATGGCAGTTAAGAGTACTGTCGTTTCGGACAATTCAGGAAATTATTCATTCTCTGTAGAATGCGGTAAAACCTATAATGTGAGAGCCGAAAAAGCTGATTATGAAACTAAGGAAGTTACTGTAACCATTTCAAAAACTACCGGAAAAACCAGCTTGCCAATTGCTTTAGATAGAGGTATTTGCCGAGTAACTGTTGGCGATGATCTTGGAGTTTGCTTTGGTATAAAAATGATATACTTTGATTTGGACAAATCCAATATTAGAACAGAAGCGGCCATAGATTTAGAAAAAATATTGGCTGTCCTAAATGAGTATCCTAAGATGAAACTTGATATTCGTTCGCATACTGATAGTAGAGCATCACATCAATATAACGAAGCTTTATCAGATCGAAGAGCAAAATCTACAATTAGCTGGCTGGTTAAAAACGGTATTTCTTCAGACCGATTAACGGGAAGAGGTTATGGCGAGACACAACTTGTCAATAAATGCTCAGATGGTGTTCCGTGCACCGAAGAAGAACATCAGGCTAATAGACGAAGCGAATTTATTATTACGGCTTTATAACGCTATCTAATCAGGGAAAAAGTTTTATAATCAAAAATTACAGATGATGAAAAATAAAATTACAATCATTTTAGTATTTGTTAGTTCGTTGTTGGCGGCAAATTTGTCTGCACAAACTAATTATAGTTTTTCTATAGCTGATATTTTAAGTTCAATGCCAACCGGTAAAAGAATGCCCGACGGAACAATTGTAAAAGCAGAACTCATTACTACAGGCGGGGCAACACATTCTACAGGCGCAGCTGGTTCCGGTACGCCCGGTCCAGATATTGGAGGGCTTTTCACTGGAGTTACGCTTCCGGCTTATGTGGGAGATAAAACTCCGACAAATTTTACTAAAATTCAAATGGCAAATACTTTAAATGCTGATAATGGAGCGGGAAACAACTGCAGTTCCAGTATTGGTTTCAGGATTTATTTTAGCAGGCCAATTTCGAGTATTAATTTTCTTGCTTTAGATATTGATGGGGTTCATGGCACACCGAACGGAAATGCAGAGTGGGTGGCTTTTTTTGGATATAATGGTAATACATATGTCCCTTATTCCATCAGCGGTCCGACGACACAACTTACAAATCAAAATATAAATACTTCTGCAGCAGGACATAGCTGGAGAACTTTAATTACGAATTCTATTGGTGCGACTGCTTCGGCCGCTTTGCCAAACGCAATGACCATAAGACGTCAAACAACAAATGGAGGCTCGGGAACGCCAGATGATTTAAATCATCAAGTGTTATTTACGCCACCTTCATCTACAACCAAAGTGACAGATTTTTTTCTAATGACTGGTATTTGGAGTGTTACGGGTCAGGCCAACGTTCAAGCGTCCGGTTTAAGTCCAATCGTAATAACAATTAGTTCTGATTTTGGTGATGCGCCAGACAGTTATAAAACCTTGTTGGCATCAGGCGGTCCTTCGCACGGTGTTGTGGGTACTCTTTCGTTAGGAGATTCTAATCTTGCTGAAGCGGATGGCCAGCCTTCTGCGCTGGCTAATAGTTCTATTGATGATGATGGTGTTCCGACAATTCCGCCATTGACCAATAATGGACAATTAATCAACAGTTATACAGTTGCTGCCAATTTTCACAATAATACGGGACTTGCAGCAAATTATGTGGCATGGATTGACTGGAACAATGATGGTGTTTTTCAGCCTGGAGAAGGTACTACCGCAACAACTCCAGCGGGAACACTGTCAGGAAGTGTAAACCTTACATGGAATAATGTTACATTGACCAATACATCCGGACATGCAAAAACATATCTTAGGGTGCGAGTAACTACAGAAGCTATAACGACTGCTGATTCCGGTGGTGCTTTTATGGATGGGGAAGTAGAAGATTATGCCATTGGGCTTCCGGCTGCAACGCCTGATTTTGCCTGTTTTAATGTTGGTTCACCTTCTGGTCTGATTAATGTACTTTCCAATGACACTACAGGAGAAGTTATTGTTCCCCTTACAACAGGATTAGTGAATCCAGGCACTGCAACAAATATTGTTGTAGATGGTTTTGGCGATATAATACAAATGACTATGCCAGGAGATGGAATATGGAAAATCAATACATCTGGACAAGTAACTTTTGAACCAGAATCAAGCAGTGTAATAAGTCCAACACCAATTGCTTACAATGGAAGGGATGCAGATGGGAATATATCCAATAATGCGTTAATTACATTAACCGCCGCAAGCGTTCCAGTAGATACTACCGTATCATCTCAGGGGTGTTTCCCAACTACACTGACAGCAACCGCCAGTGTTCCCGCTGGTCAGTCTGTTGTTTGGTATGATGCAGCTTCGGGAGGAAATATAGTAGCTTCTCCAACTCTTAGTGCTGTTGGTACTATTACTTATTATGCACAAGGAAATAATGGTACGTGTGTCACAGCAGTAAGGACTCCTGTAACTTTGACCATAACTGCACCACCAAATGCCGGAAATTTATCAGGAACGCAAAATATCTGCCAAGGAACAACGACCACTTTTAGTTCAGATGGTGATGCGGGGGGACATGGTCCAGTCTTGACCCTACAATTGCTTCTGTAGACAGCAGTGGAATAATTACGGGATTATTAGCTGGCACTACAACTATAAGTTATACAATAACAGGAACGGGAGGATGCACAAATGTATCTGCAACAAGAACCGTTACTGTTGAAGATGCGGCAGAATCGGGTACTATCTCAGGAAATCAGGATATTTGTATTAGTGGTACTTCTGCATTAACTTCGAGCGGTACTCCAGGAGGTGTTTGGGAAAGCGAGGATATAACGATTGCAACAGTTGATATAAATGGAGTGGTGACCGGTGTTGCACGTGGTACAACGAATATAAAATACACAATAATACAAACGGGAAGTTGTCCGGTTATACCTTCTGTTTATTCAGTAAATATTATTCAAGTAAATCCGGGGACTTTATCAGGAAAACAGAATTTATGTCCTGGAGATACAACCCTTTTTACTACTGATGGCGACCCGGGCGGACTTTGGAGTACAGATAATCCTGGTATTGCCACTGTAGATGCAAATGGGGTAATTAGTGGTATTGGAGTGGGAAGTGCAACAATTACCTACACGATAACTGGATTGAGTGGCTGTCCATCAGCTGCAACAACAAGAATAATTACTGTAGATGTCAATGCCTCTGCGATCGCATCTGATATTACGGGTGCAGACAGTGCAGTCTGTCCCGGCGATAGTGCTACGCTAACGGTAAGTACATTGACTATTGGTATTCCTACCTTTACATGGTATGCTGATCAAACCAGTACGACAGCAATTAATACTGGTACAACGTATACTGTTTCTCCAGCATCAACTACAACGTATTATGTAAGTGTAAAAGGTAATGATGTCTGTGAGAATGAGCCGAATTTTAGAAAACCAATTACAGTAACAATAAATTCTTTAGGGCTTGACTCTGATATAGCAAGTGCAGACGCAACAATATGTGATGGTTCTTCTGCAGCACTTGCAGTTTCATCAACTACCGTGACCACGCCCGTTTTTAGATGGTATGCTAATCAAACAAGTGCTATAGTTCTCTACACTGGAGATACTTATACTGTTTCTCCAGCCGTAACTACAACGTATTACGTGAGTGTAAGCGGGGACGGAGTTTGTGAAAATGCAGTAAATACAAGAAAAGCAGTTGTAATGACAGTAAATTCATTGGCTACATCATCTGATATAGCCGCCGATAATCAAGAAATTTGTGGAGGCTCTATTGCTTCTTTGACCGCTTCTTCACGTATCGCTTCACCGGTCTTCAGATGGTATGCTGATCAAACTACTTCAACAGTATTGAGTACTGGAGCCACATATAATCCTTCACCCGTGTCTACTACTACGTATTATGTAAGTGTTGCTGGTACGGAAGTTTGCGAGAATGCTATTAATACAAGAAAAGCTGTAACAGTTACAGTTAACGGCTTAGCAACAGTTACAGATATAGTAGCTACAGATATCACAGCTTGTCCAAATGATGCAGTTGTTTTGACAGCTTCATCGACTACAGTGACTACTCCAGTATTCAGATGGTATGTTGACCAGACGACAACAACTATACTTCATAATGGAGCAACTTTCAGTCCTTCGCCAGGTTCAACTACGACTTATTATGTGAGTGTGAGTGGGGATGGAGTATGTGAAAATGCTCAAAATTCCAGAAAAGCGGTGACAGTCACAATCAATCCATTAGCGACGGACGCAGATATAATTGTAGCTGATCAGACTATTTGTTCGGGTGAGATTGCAGTTTTAAGCGCATCATCATCTCTTATTAATCCTGAGTTCATTTGGTATGCGGATCAGACATCTGTTACGCCACTTTCAATAGGAGAAATCTATGGTCCTTCGCCGGCAAATACCACTACGTATTATGTGAGCGTAAGCGGTGATGCCGTGTGTGAGAATGCCATCAATACCAGAAAGGCGGTAGTGGTGACGGTTAATCCTTTGGGACTTGATTCTGATATTACAGCCTCCGACGCTGTGATCTGTTCGGGAGCATCCGCTACGCTGACAGCTTCATCCACTATAGTTACCACTCCGGTCTTCAGATGGTACGCCGACCAGACCAGCACAACGGTATTAAGCACTGGAGCTACCTACAGTCCGACGCCGGCAAATACCACTACGTATTATGTGAGCGTGAGCGGTGATGCTGTGTGCGAAAACGCCATCAATACAAGAAAGGCGGTAGTGGTGACGGTTAATCCTTTGGGACTTGATTCTGATATTACAGCCTCCGACGCTGTGATCTGTGCGGGAGCATCCGCCACGCTGACAGCTTCATCCACTACGGTTACCACTCCGGTCTTCAGATGGTACGCCGACCAGACCAGCACAACGGTGCTCAGCACTGGAGCTACCTACAGTGCAACGCCGGCAAATACCACTACGTATTATGTGAGCGTAAGCGGTGATGCCGTGTGTGAGAATGCCATCAATACCAGAAAGGCGGTAGTGGTGACGGTTAATCCTTTGGGACTTGATTCTGATATTACAGCCTCCGACGCTGTGATCTGTGCGGGAGCCTCCGCCACGCTGACAGCTTCATCCACTACGGTTACCACTCCGGTCTTCAGATGGTACGCCGACCAGACCAGCGCAACGGTATTAAGCACTGGAGCTACCTACAGTGCGACGCCGGCAAATACCACTACGTATTATGTGAGCGTAAGCGGTGATGCCGTGTGTGAGAATGCCATCAATACAAGAAAGGCGGTAGTGTTGACGGTTAATCCTTTGGCTTTGGCTTCTGATATTACAGCCTCCGACGCTGTGATCTGTGCGGGAGCATCCGCCACGCTGACGGCTTCATCCACTACAGTTACCACTCCGGTCTTCAGATGGTACGCCGACCAGACCAGCACAACGGTATTAAGCACTGGAGCTACCTACAGTCCGACGCCGGCAAATACCACTACGTATTATGTGAGCGTGAGCGGTGATGCTGTGTGCGAAAATGCCATCAATACCAGAAAGGCGGTAGTGGTGACGGTTAATCCTTTGGGAATTGATTCTGATATTACAGCCTCCGACGCTGTGATCTGTGCGGGAGCATCCGCCACGCTGACAGCTTCATCCACTACGGTTACCACTCCGGTCTTCAGATGGTACGCCGACCAGACCAGCACAACGGTGCTCAGCACTGGAGCTACCTATAACGTTAGTCCGGCAACAACCACTACGTATTATGTGAGCGTGAGCGGTGATGCTGTGTGCGAGAATGCCATCAATACAAGAAAGGCGGTAGCGGTGACAGTAAATCCTTTGGCTTTGGCTTCTGATATTACAGCCTCCGACGCTGTGATCTGTGCGGGAGCATCCGCCACGCTGACTGCCTCCTCATCAACTGTTACCATTCCGGTCTTCAGATGGTACGCCGACCAGACCAGCACAACGGTGCTCAGCACTGGAGCTACCTACAGTGCGACGCCGGCAAATACCACTACGTATTATGTGAGCGTAAGCGGTGATGCCGTGTGTGAGAATGCCATCAATACAAGAAAGGCGGTAGCGGTGACAGTAAATCCTTTGGCTTTGGCTTCTGATATTACAGCCTCCGACGCTGTGATCTGTTCGGGAGCATCCGCTACGCTGACAGCTTCATCCACTACAGTTACCACTCCGGTCTTCAGATGGTACGCCGACCAGACCAGCACAACGGTATTAAGCACTGGAGCTACCTACAGTCCGACGCCGGCAAATACCACTACGTATTATGTGAGCGTAAGCGGTGATGCTGTGTGTGAGAATGCCATCAATACCAGAAAGGCGGTAGTGGTGACGGTTAATCCTTTGGGAATTGATTCTGATATTATAGCCTCCGACGCTGTGATCTGTGCGGGAGCATCCGCCACGCTGACAGCTTCATCCACTACGGTTACCACTCCGGTCTTCAGATGGTACGCCGACCAGACCAGCACAACGGTGCTCAGCACTGGAGCTACCTATAACGTTAGTCCGGCAACAACCACTACGTATTATGTAAGCGTGAGCGGTGATGCTGTGTGCGAGAATGCCATCAATACCAGAAAGGCGGTAATGGTGACGGTTAATCCTTTGGGAATTGATTCTGATATTATAGCCTCCGACGCTGTGATCTGTGCGGGAGCATCCGCCACGCTGACAGCTTCATCCACTACGGTTACCACTCCGGTCTTCAGATGGTACGCCGACCAGACCAGCACAACGGTATTAAGCACTGGAGCTACCTACAGTCCGAGGCCGACAACTACCACTACGTATTATGTGAGCGTAAGCGGTGATGCCGTTTGTGAAAACGCCATCAATACCAGAAAGGCGGTAGTGGTGACGGTTAATCCTTTGGCTTTGGCTTCTGATATTTCGGTAAGCACAGCAAATGCTTCGTTATGTACAGGAGGTAGTGCTTTAATTACAGCTACTAGTGCTATTAGTAATCCTATTTTCAAATGGTACCAAGATGTTAATTTATCCGTTTTGCTTTACACAGGTTCTACCTTTGTAACACCTCCTATAACCGTCAATACATCTTATTATGTTACAGTTCAAAATAATGCTACTTGTGAGAATAGTATTGGAAATGCATTAAAAGTTGATCTAGCAGTTATTTTGTGTTCGGATATTGCTTTGACGAAATCTGTTAGTAATATGTCCCCTTTCGTTGGTGATCAGGTTGATTTTACAATAACTGTAAGTAATCTTGGGCCAAATGACGCAACAGGTGTACGTGCAAATGATGTATTGCCGTCTGGTTATACTTTTATTAATGCAAATAACGGTGGAGTGTTATCTGGTAATACTATTACATGGCCAACCTTTAATATTTCAGTTAGTAATCCTGTTTCATTGGTTTACAGAGTCAGAGTCAATACTCCGACTGGAACTGCGGATGAATACAAAAATGTTGCTCAAATAACTGCTTCGGATAATTTTGATCCAAATTCAACTCCAAACAACAATGATCCAGCAGAAAATGATCAAGATAGTGTGATTTTGACTCCAATTATACCACAGCCTTCAGTTTTATTATATAAAGATGCTTCTTTCTCTGCTTCAAATGATAGTAACGGAAATGGTCTCCCTGATGTAAATGAAACAATTACATACACTTTTGCAGCGCAGAATACAGGAAATATTAGATTGGAAAATGTAAAAATTGATGATCAGTTTTTAGGTATAACTAATTTATCAGTAACACCTAGCACTTTGGATCCTGGACAAACGGGCAGGGCTCAGTTAATTTATACAATCAAGGAATCAGATTTTGAGAAGGGAGTGGTTTACAATAGCGCAATTGCACAAGGAAATACACCTCCGACACCAGATAATCCGGGAGGTACAGTTGTTACAGATACATCTGAAGATCCAACTAATCCTGTTAAGCCTGGTGAAGAGTATTATGATCCAAATTGTCCGGCATGTACAGTAGTTCCGTTGCCAAATATCCCAAAAATTGCAATTGTTAAAGAAATTTCTTCATTCAGCGGAAATTTTAATAATGCAAAAGTTGGCGATGTCATTAGTTATCTTTTTACTGTGAGCAATATCGGAAATACCCGTTTAAGCAATGTAAAAGTGACTGATCCGCTTCCTGGAATGTCAACTCCTGCACTTGATCCTGTAGATTTGAGCAATAAAACTGGTGATCTCAATTCAAACGGATATTTGGATACAAACGAGAAGTGGCTTTATCGAGCAGACTACGTTCTCACTTCAGGTGATTTGGCAAAAGGACAGGTCGTTAATCAGGCTTTGGCAGAAGCTACCGGACCGCCTACACCTGTAAACCCTAATGGAGAAGATGTTAGCGACTTATCGGATAATTCATCACCTACCAATCAGGACAATGACCCAACCGTAATTGACATAGTGGGTTGTAAGGTAATAGTTCATAATGCAATTTCTCCAAATGGAGACAACATAAATGATACTTTTAAAATTGATGGTATAGAATGTTATCCAAAAAATACAGTTGAAATTTATAACCGATGGGGAGTAATTGTTTTTCATACCGATGGATACAATAATGAGAGCAATGCATTTGAGGGCTACTCTAATGGAAGGGCAGTGATCAATCAAAGCAAAGGACTTCCAACAGGGACATATTATTACATCGTCAGATATCAAAATTCAGAGGAAAGAGAAATATCAACGGCAGGCTATCTTTATTTAAGCATGAATCAATAGTTTTTATTGCAGTGAACACATCGCAATATAAATTCTGGTTTTAAGTTTTTTTTAGACATTACTGGATCAATTTTGTATAATATAATTTCTTCGTAAAAAATAATGTTTATAATTTATGTAAAAGCCTGATTTCAAAGTCAGGCTTTTTGTTATACATTGTTATACTTCTTCATTTTGAAATTTCAAATATTGAAAATCATTTATTTGAGATTCAACTATTTTCTTTATTACAATTTTAATAGGTTCTGTCGCATATGTCAGAATCAAATATAAGAATTTAAGTAATTTAAACGTTAGCCTGCCAATTTACAGAATGATTTAAACATAGTTACCCCTGGTCTAACCATCTGATTCTTTCTAAGCATATGTACAATTTCAATTCCGCTCAATGTTCGTTTGGCCGATTCAAAACTTTTAAAGCCTAATCCGTTTTGTATGCGCCACTTTATAAAACGATGGTCCTGTTCGACAATATTGTTAATATATTTACACTGCCGGATTTTAATCTTTGAGAACGAACGCTTGTTGTATACTTTGATCGCTGCAGTATTAGAACCACTTTTATCAATGTTTATAACTCTTGGCCGGCAGTTATTACCAATTGCTCTAATTAGAAAGGCCTGAGCACTCATTCTCTGTCTTCTTCTGGTCAAAAGAAAGTCTACTGTATGGCCTAATTTATCTACTGCTCGATATAAATAACACCAAATACCCTTTACTTTTATGTAAGTTTCATCCAATCCAGCTTGTCCCCACTCTGCCTTTTCTCTTCTTCATCTCCGACTCAAGCAAAGGTGTAAACTTATAAACCCAGCGCTGAATAGTAGCATGATCAACAGAAACTCCTCGCATTTTCATGATCTCTTCAACATCCCGATAACTTAAAGTAAACCTAAGCTTAAAATATACTGCCTGCAGAATAATAGACTTTGGATAACAATGACCTTTAGTATTCATTTTTCGATGGGTTTAAAATTATAAAGATAAAGTTAGTCCCAAATGCGACAGAACCAAATGATTTTTTATTAGTGAGTTCATGTATTAAAAATATTCAGTAGTAAATTCTAACAAGTAAATTAATTATATGAAATTAGCCTATTTATACGTTCGTGTAAGTACGGACGAACAAAAAAGAAAGGGTTACTCCTTGCCAGAGCAAGAGGACAGACTATTGAAGTATTGTAAATATTACGATATCGAAGTCAAAGGAATTTATCGCGAAGATTACTCAGCCAAGAATTTCAATAGGCCAGAATGGAATCGATTGTTTTCGGAAATCAAAAAGAAATCCTCAGGAGAAGACAAAAATATATTATTTATCAAATGGGATCGATTCAGCCGTAATGTTGAGTATGCCTACGAAATGATTGGAAAGCTTCGGAGATATAAAACAATAGCAAAGGCTATTGATCAGCCAATTGATTTCTCTGTGCCGGAAAGTACAGTTATGCTGGCTGTATATTTAGCTGTCCCGGAAGCAGAAAACGCCAGGAGGACTCAAAATACTGCGAACGGCATTCGTCGAGCAAAGTTGATGGGCAGATATCCTAGTAAGGCACCACTAGGATTTATCAATTTGACATCAATGGATGGTAAAAAAGGTATTGCTCCTAAAGAGCCTGAAGCCGAAATTATAAAATGGGCTTTTTATCAAGTTGCAAAGAATGATCATAAAATAACTGAAATCATGAAAATAGCTAATGATAAAGGTTTAATATGTTCAAGATCCCATTTTTTCAGGATTTTGCACAACCCAGTTTATTGCGGGCTTATACCGATCAAACTTGAGTCTAGTGAAGAGCAGATGGTAAAAGGATTACACGAACCATTAATAGCAGAGTCTTTATTTAATCAGGTTCAGTCTGTTATTAATACAAAGAGAAGAACTACTGCTAAAAGAAATGATTTACAATCATTATTTTTTCTTAGAGGTTTTTTAACATGTCCTGTTTGTGATCAAAAACTTAGCGGAAGTATTTCAAAAAGAAGATCAAAAAAATATCCATATTATCATTGTCATTATGGTTGTAAAACAAGGATAGATGCGGTCTTTCTTAATGATTGTTATCAAAATAAACTACAACAATTAATACTCTCAAATAATACAATTGAATTATTTAAGAACATTTTAGAAGACCAAAATATAAAGACACAGAAAGCAAGTTATTTATACGCTCAAAAAGTATTAGACAGGAAAATAAAAGAGGAGGGAGTAACCCTTTCTCGAGGCAGAAAATTATTTATTGCCGGAATATTAAAAATTGATGACTACAATGAATTAAAAAAAGAGAATCAAGTCAGCATCAAAAATCTAAAAAAAGAACTGCGTGATATTGTCGTTAAATTAAAAAATATTGATAAAAAAAATCAAGTAGAAGAGAAAGCATTAGTCGAAATCTTTCAAAGATTTTCCGAATTTGATGTCTCAGACCAAAGGCATCTTGTAAGTCTTATTCCACCTACTAATATTGATTTTAAAACAGGAGCACTTTCTTTAAAACTAAATCAAGCATTTTTAAAAATATTATCAAAAAAAAGTAACCGAAAAATCAATAGAAAAAATGAATTTCATTGAGAAGAATGTTTCAGTAGAGAAAGCCGTTATTATTCTTTCCAAAAACGGCATTCAGGTAGATGAGAAGGAAGCTAAAATTATTTTGGAATTACTGTATTTAGTATCAAAAAATTACGATAAACCAAAAGAGAAAAAAATCCTATATCCTTAACGGGATTTCGAACCATCGTTCAGCTTCGACTAATTCTCTGATAGCACCACTTTAAGACTGTTTATTTCAAACAGACTAAGAATTTCTTGTGAAAAAATCGAACCACAAATATTATGCTGTGAAGGCTTGAAAAATCTACACATTAGGGCATAAAAAAAGAGACAACTATTTGATAGTTGTCTCCTTACGTGACCCTAAAGGACAGATTACAAACCATTTTATGGAGGATTTAAAGAGATTGGCGTACTGGAAGTAGAAGCTGTCTTTCATTGGCTTTTGCAATTTGGTTTAGATGTCCTGCAGGGGATCAAAGGAAATGAAACGTCAAAAAACAAATCGGTAGCGCCTTATTCTTAAAGCCGCCTTAACTTTTTATGGCAAAAAAGGTATCGACTCCAGCAACTCCATTCCTGTATTTTGCAGTTCTAATTAATTCTATATTGCAAAATGAAAAAAATTAAAGGAAAATTAAAACTTGTAAGATTTTTAATTATTTTTATGTAATTATTTAGTATGCAATACTATAAGTAAAATATTGAGAGAATTTATAGGGGGCTAGTACTATTAATTACTGCATAGGTGCGATATTATTAATTACATTAACATTGCAATGATGGGGGCTTATGCTTGTTGGATAACTAAAGAAGAAGAGTATAATTGCTAATAAATTAATATTATGAAAAAAAGTCTCTTTGTTTTTTCATTTGTACTGCTATTGGCGGCATGCAACCAAACACCATCTGCAAATTCCGGTGAGAAAGCCAATATTGAGGGTGCTGTTTCGGCAGAATTCAAACCTGCCAACATTAAGGAACAGATTGTTTACCAGCGCGCAATCGAAGCTTTAGTATGGGGGATACCTGCCGTTAATTATGATCTTATGCTTCAGGCAATGCTGGGCAGCACCAAAGGGAAACAAAATGAGATCATATTTTGGTCAAAACCCGTAGACTGGCATAATCAGACATTAACGCCAAATCCCGACGCGATTTACTTTATGTTTTTTTTCAACACAAAGGATGCCGGGCCAATAGTCATAGATGTCCCTGCGGCAAAAAAAGGCTCCTTTGCAGCCAATATTGACAATATCTGGCAGATGCCCCTTGAAGATGCAGGACCTTACGGGGCAGACAAGGGCGCAGGCGGCAAATACCTGATATTGCCGCCTGACTATAAGGAAAATATTCCTAAAGGATACATTGTACTGAAAGCCGATACCTATGAGGGGTATGGATTGTTCCGCTCCAACCTGCCCAGCCACAGTGATGCCGATATAGTGAATGCCGTCAATTACGGCAAACAGCTAAAACTATATCCGCTTGCCAAAGCCAAAAATCCCGGCCAAACAAAATATACAGACGTGAAAGATGTGCTTTACAATTCCGTCATCCCCTACAACAGCCGGTTTTTCATCTCCCTTGACCGCATTGTGCAAAGCCAGCCTATACTGGTGCGCGATAAGGCGATGATTGATAAACTAAAAAGCATAGGCATTGAAAAAGGGAAAGCCTATAACCCTGATGCACGAACCACCGAGATTCTGAATGCAGCGGCAAAAAGTGCGCATGACTATTTGGAAGCAATGCTTGAAAAGGGGTTTCCGCCGATAAATCCTGATGCAAAATGGGCTGTTCCCGCAATGCCGGAACTCGTCAAGGCGGGATCTTCGGGATATGCGGAATCTGATATTTATCCTACAGATGCCCGTGCATTAACCTATTCAATCGGTTATGTAGGCATAAAACGCCTGGGTACAGCACAAATATATCTTATTGCAGGAAAAGACAAGGAAGGCCGCGCGCTTGACGGCGATAAAACCTATATGCTCCACGTGCCTGCAAATGTACCAACCAAGCAATACTGGTCGGCAACAGTCTACGACCGTACAACACATTGCCTTATCAAAAATCTGCCGCGTGCAAGCAGAGCATCGAATGCGACAGAGATCCAAAAGAATACAGATGGCTCGGTTGATATTTACTTTGGCCCAAAATCTCCTGCAGGCAAAGAATCAAATTGGATTCCAACGGACCCTAAAGGAAAATTTGAAGTATTATTCAGGATTTACGGCCCGGAAAAACCTTTTTTCGAGAGGGTATGGAAACTTGGAGATATAGAAGAGGTTAAATAATCAATTGCTAAACTTATGGAAAAGAAACTCATCTGCGTGATTTTGATTGCAGCCTTGACGGCATGCAACCAAAATAAAAACAGTGATGCGGAAGCATCAAATTCTAAAGGGATTGACAGCCTAACGCCAGCCCAGGCAGCACGCCAGCTGCCAACGGGTCCCGACACCAATGTAAAAATTACTCAAGAGTATGCCGCTTTGGCCGCTAAAGAGGCCTATTTTTGGGCATGGCCGCTGGTAAACATGTACAACCGCCGCATGGCTTTCAAGGATGTAAAAGAGCTGGCCTTGTCAGGACCTCTGCTTATGGCTCCGCTGAATCAGTTTACAATGCTTACCGATTATGTGATACCGACAGAACGTGCCATAGCCTGCCCGAACCAGGATGTGGTTTACGGTATTGGATGCCTTGCTTTGGACCAATCGCCGGTTGTGGTGCAAGTGCCTGATTTTGGCAAACGTTTTTGGGTCTACCAGATAGTTGATCTGCGCACCGAAAGTTTCGCAAAATTGGGAAAGATGTACGACAATAAGCCGGGATTTTATTTATTGGCAGGACCGGACTGGAAAGGAGAGGTGCCTAAGGGAATAATAAAAGTTTTCCGTTCGTCAACCAATACTGGACTCGTGGGGCCCCGTGTTTTTCTTGATGACACAAAAGAAGACCGAAAAGCAATTCAGGAGGTACTCAAATCAGTGGTTATGTATCCCTTGTCTGATTATGACGGCAAAATGAAAACCATCGATTGGGCCAATATCAAAAAACTTCCCGGAGGCGAAGGAGGAAAAGAAGAAGCGGTATGGGTAAACCCCCAGACATTCTTTGACGAGCTGCCTCTTGTGCTGGCAGATGCAAAGCCACTGCCAGGCGAGGAGGCGAAATACAAGCAGATACTTGCTGTAGTGGAAGCCGCAAAGAAAGACCCAAAACTAAAACAGGCGATGATCGATGCAGCGCTTGAGACAGAGCGTCAGGTAATAAAACCTTTAATGGAATTCCGCAGCTGGGGGATACAATTGCCGTTTCACTGGTCAGGGGTAACGAACGGCGCCTCGTGGGGCACGGATTATTTTACGCGCACTGCAGTAGCCAAATCCAATATCCTGGTCAATGCCCCAAATGAAACACGCTACTTTTATCAGGATCTGGATTCAGAAGGAGGCCGATTGAACAGCTCGAACAAATATAAAATTACTTTTGCCAAAGGGCAGCTGCCTCCTGTTAATGGATTTTGGTCACTTACATTATATAACGAGCATCACTTTTTGAAATCAACAAGCTCAACAGATATTCATTGGGGACAAAGAACAAGACAATGGCATATAATCCGGACGGTTCGCTCACGATTTATGTCCAGTCAGCGCCAACTGAGGCAAAAAGGCAGAACAACTGGCTTCCTGCAGTGGAAAAGGGGGATTTTTCCCTTTATCTTCGCACTTACTGGCCAAAGCAGGAAGTAGTAAATGGAAAATGGACTCCGCCGGCAGTAATAAAAGTTGAATGATGCTTTGAGATTGTAGCTTTGAAAGCAGTTTGGGTTTGATATTATATTTATGACTTAAACGTGCCCTGGCTCTTTTTTCTACGTTTTTGTTTTAAGAACAGCATACGCCAACTATTTGCCGCAAATTTAAAACAGATGAAAAATCTGCTGTATGGGCCTTGCAAGGTTTTCATTTTTCGGACTCCCATTTTTTTGACGCATCAGCAGATCTGCGTACAATCAAAATCACTAAATTTGAATAAAATATGACATAAAAACCAACAGATCTTTCACAATGGAAAAAGCGATACAACTACAGGTGAGAAAAGATTTGGATGCCCGCCAGCAGCATACGATCCTCAGACTCAAAGGAAGCCTGGTTTCAAAAGGATATACCGAGATCATCCATATCCTGGACCAGGACGAGGAGTTCCATATCAATACCTTTGAAACTGCCATAGATAAACGAAATGAAGCCCGGCAGTACATTGCCGCTTTCATAGATCAGGAAAACCTTCTGGACACGATCAGCATCAAATAATCAAAATGTCTGTATAAACCAGAGCCCGCCGGCAGTCAGGCCGGCGGGCTTTTTGCTTTTATCAAAGATCCTGCGTTTTTTGGGGTTGCGGTAATTAATTTTTTAGCCGGATGAAATATTAGTAGGTTCCAGTTATTATATGTTTTAGGGAGCTATTCCCGCTATGCGTTTCAATCTTTTGAACCGAACTCCGGCTCAAAAGGATTTGCACTTCTATCGGGGCTAGGTTTGCCTAGTTTGTCATTGGAGAATTTAAAGCAGCTATTTGGGATTAAAGCTATGGGAGATGGTTGAGGCAATGAGTAAATTAGTTACTACACTCAAGCAGCAGTTATATTTGAAAAAATGAGCGGAAAATACAAATAATGATGAATTATTAAACAGTTTTAATGTGAGATTTCATTTTCGAAATTGAAGTAATTAGAAAAAATAATAGCAAAAATGAAATAAAGTCAGCGTTTTACTAGTATAAATAAAAAAATGGTGCCATTTGGCTTCAATTGGCGCCATTTGGCTTCAATTGGCGCCATTTGGCTTTGTGATCCCTAAAGGACAGATTACACACCATTTTATGGAGGATTTGAAGAGATTGGCGTACTGGAAGTAGGCACTGTCTTTTAGCTGCACTAAGAACTTGGTTTGGATGTCCTGTTGGGGATTGAAGCAGAAATATATTTAGTTTTATATGTTATTTTACTCAAAGTAAAAAGAGACTGCCTTAATTTTTTGGAAAAAAAGAAATATCAGGTACAAAGTATTTAAAGTCCTGAGGTGGCAATAAAATGGTAATCAAAAACTCTTATACAATAGACTATTACTGTTGTATTGCATAGTAACTATATAAAAAGCCCTGAAATTTCAGGGCTTTTTATATAGTTGTAATTTATTTTCAGCAAACTACATTTTTGGAAGCAGTACTGTGTCCACTACATGTATGACACCATTAGATTGATTTACATCTGAAATTGTAACTTTAGCCTTATAGCCGCTCTCGTCACTAATGTACAAATCTTTTCCATCCATCCAGGCAGTTAGAGTTCCGCCGCTAACTGTTTTTAAAGAAGCTTTTCCTTTACCAGCTTTTATTGCTTTTGCAATATCAGAACTATTCATTTTACCGGCCACTACATGATATGTCAATATAGTTTGTAATGATTTAATATTCTCAGGTTTCAATAATGTTTCAACAGTTCCAGCCGGCAATTTACTAAATGCTTCATTTGTTGGTGCAAAAACAGTAAATGGCCCTTTACCTTGTAAAGTTTCAACTAATCCTGCTGCTTTTACTGCTGCTACCAAGGTGGTATGATCCTTTGAGTTTACCGCATTTTCTATAATATTTTTATTAGGATACATAGCTGCTCCGCCAACCATTACTGTTTTTTGTGCAAATGATGTCAATCCAAATCCCAATGCCAGGATTGCTGCTGCTAAAAATTTTCTAGTTTTCATAATTACTTTTTTAAGTTATAAAGTCATTTACGCTTTAATATTCTTTTTGGTTTTAAAAGAGGTAAAAAAATAAATTAAAATTAATACAAGGGACGAATTGATATAGTAATAATGAAAGCTCCAATATTCCCTATTGCTATTTTAGCATTATTCAGCCCAGTCATTAATCCAGTTGCTAACAGTCTGGCACCAGTTCTGGTCGTCATTCAAACAGGGAATAGCCAGGAAATTTTCTCCTCCATTTATCTCAAAATCTTCTTTGGCGCGCATGGCGATTTCTTCGAGCGTTTCTAAACAATCCGAAACGAAAGCAGGTGTTACAACGGCCAGATTTTTAATTCCTTTTGCCGGCATTTTATCAATTTCAATATCAGTGTAAGGCTCAAGCCATTTATCTCCAGCTAGTCGCGACTGGAAAGTTAAGCTGTATTTATCCTCGGGAAGACCTAATAATTGTACGACTTGCTTTGTGGTTTGATAACATTGGTGACGATAACAAAAATTATGTGCCGGCGAAGGTGTCATGCAGCAGGACCCGTCAATTTTGCAATGGGATTTGGTTACATCTGTTTTGCGGATGTGACGTTCCGGGATTCCGTGATACGAGAATAACAAATGATCGTATTGAAATCCGGCTAAATGTTTCTGAATGGAATCCGCCAGATTCCTTATATAATCCGGTTTATTGTAAAACGCAGGAACATCGGTAAAAGTCATTTGTGGAAATTTCTTCTTGCGGATTTCTTCTGCTTTAACCAAAATAGTTAATGTTGAAGCCATTGCATATTGCGGATACAGCGGAAAAAGCAGTACTTCTGTAACTCCTTTTACGTGCAGTTCCTGCAGTCCTTTCTCGATAGTCATACTTCCGTAACGCATTGCCAAAGAAACCGGAACGTTTACCAAAGGCTGTACTTTTTTCTGCATTCTTTCTGAAAGCACCACAAGGGGAGAACCTTCATCCCACCAGATTTTTGCATAAGCATGTGCCGATTCTTCGGGTCTTTTTCTTAAGATGATGCCTCGGACTAATAAAGCTCTTAGTAAATACGGAACATCGATCACATATTTATCCATTAAAAATTCATCTAAATAGGGCTTTACATCTTTTGGTGTCGGGCTTTCGGGAGATCCTAAATTTACTAATAATACACCTTTCATTTTTTTTTTTGCTTTTTACTTTAAGCTTCAGGCTTTAAGTATTTGTTGTTTAAATTGATGCTAAAAATAGTATTGGCTGCCTTTTAGAAAAAGGAAAAATATTATTTTTTATTTATGCTGTAATAAAATCGACGATGTTTTAAAGTTGGTAGTAACAGACATCAGGTATTTCTTTGGAGTTGTGGAAAATTTTTTCCTGAATCCCACAATAAAGTGGCTTCCGGTGCTGTAACCTATTTTAAGCCCCACTTCATTTACATTGTAGGAACCGCTGTCAAGCAGTTTTCTGGCGAAATCCATTTTGTAATCAAACAGAAAACCATAAACCGTATCTCCGTAAATTTGTTTGAAACCTATTTTTAATTTTTTCATGTTCAGTCCAATTTCATCTGCCAATTGCTGTAATCCCGGTGGTTCGGCCATATTGGCGATAATGATTTCTCTGGCTTTTCTGATTTTCAGCACGTTATCTTCATCAATCAAAAATGGACATTGTCCTGCGTTTGGATCTTCCATTTTATTGAAATACAAACTCAACAATTCGTATACTTTTCCTTTATAATAAAGGTTCTTTAGGGAGGGATGAAGGCTATAATGAAACAACTGTCTCAAAACAATAGCCATCGAAGGACTAATGTTCCCTTCGGTATAATCCTTTTTTTTCTTATTATCGGGGCTAAAAATAGTAATATAATCTGTTTTAACGGAAAATAATGAGTGAAATTTCTCAATCGAAACAATAACTGAAATCACCCATGAATTTGGAGAAAGCTCTAATTGAAGCAATGATTGCTGCAGATTGCACAAAATCAGTGATTTTTCCTCTTTCAATTCTAAAGTGCAATGATCCTGACTGGACAAAAAAAATGCATTGCCTTTTAGTCCGAAATGAAACTGTATCAGGCCGGCACCTATTTCGTGCTGTGCAAAAAAAGATTCTGAACTCTCGTTCTGGAAACGGATAAGGGTAAGGCCTTGCTCAATTTGTATTTCTTCCTGCATTTATTTGATATAAAAAATTATTGACTTTTCAAGATAGTGTTTAGGCGGTTATTGCCTATTTGCCCCTAAGACTGCGGCAACCTGGATATTTATTTTATTGGAAAGCTTGCTTTTAACCAAATTTGGGATTTCAATATTAAAATCACTGGCATTTACGCTGAAATTACATGAAATGCTAACCCCTGATGGTGATCTGCTTATCTTTGCAGCTGTATTTATATCCCTGGATTTACCGTGAAGTTCTAATTTGCCTTTAATGATAAAATCCTTAGCATCTGCGCTTAAACTTTGAAGATCAAATCCTTCTATTTTTCCTTTAAATACGGCTTTTGGATATTGGTCACTTTCGATGTAATT
Source organism: Flavobacterium sp. LPB0248 (assembly GCF_013388355.1). GTDB lineage: Bacteria > Bacteroidota > Bacteroidia > Flavobacteriales > Flavobacteriaceae > Flavobacterium. Next base: position 16,555 of record NZ_CP058246.1, on the reverse strand, counting down.
TTCATTAAAGTGTTCTTCCATTAAAGCAACCTTAAACTGGAAACCTTTCATCAGGGCTAAACTTGCAATCTCTCCTGTTGCTGGATTCAAAACAAAAGTAACATTCCGATTTACTGCTTTAACTTCTTCAAAAGAAGCAACGGAAGCTTCAAAAGTAACTTTTGCCGATTTACTGACCATTTTTTCTTGTGATACGCCAATGGCGCAAACACACAGCATTGCAATAAGTATTGTTTTTTTCATTATTTCGCCTTTATTTTTTTATAAAATCATTCTACTTTTGCGCAGTCTTATTTTAAAACTGCAATAATTTGAATTTTGACTTTATTATCCAGTTTATATTTAATAAGCGCTGGAATTGGAATGTTAAAATCACTTGCATTTATTTCAAAATCAGATATAAGGGTGACTCTGGAACCCGATCTTGTAATTTTTGCACTGGCACTTATATCCTTGGATTTTCCATGTACTTCTAATTTTCCTTTTATGATATAATCTTTATAATCTTCAGTTAGATTTTTAATGTCGAATCCTTCTATTTGCCCTCTAAAAATAGCTTTTGGATATTTATCGGTTTCCATGTAATTTTCATTAAAATGTTCTTCCATTAATGCCATTTCAAATTCAAATCCTTTCATTAAAGCCAGACTTGCTACTTCTCCTGTTACGGGATTTAAAACAAAAGTTACGCTGCTGTTAGTTCCCACAACCGGCTGAAAAGAGGGAACTGAAGCTTCAAGGGTTATTGTTGCTGATTTGGTTACTATTTTCTCTTGTGAAAAAACAATAAAAGAAGCCAATAGCATTGGCATAATTATGATTTTCTTCATTTTCTTGTTCTGGATTATTGTTCTAATAATCCATCCTGATTCCATTTATTTATAATGTCAATAGTCGCTTGAGGCAATCTTGGGCCACCCTGTGGCATTAAGGAACTATCTCCATTTTCTAAAGAAATTCGTGTAAGCAATCCTCGATTTAAAACTGCATTTTTAACCTGTTCATAAGTAACTAAAGACATCGGCGCTCCATTTTTAGGAACTGCCGCATGGCATACAACACAGTTATTATCAATAATAGATTTTACATTTTGGCTGTATGTTGCCAAACCATTAATTGGTGTAGAGTCAATTAAAGTACTTGGATCATCGTTGGCACAGCTTACAAAGATTGAAGCTAATGATGAGATGGCCAAAAGGGTTTTTAAATTCATAAGATTGGTTTTTAGTTATAAATAAATACATGATTTTTTTAAGGATCATCAGGCATTTCAAAATTATATACGTTGAAAAGAATAATACAGATTTGGCAAGAGGCATATTTAATGATTTAAATCCAATAGGTATTTTTTAACGTAGATAATTTGAAATACTAAAAACCAGTTATGAGAAAAAAAATACTAATTACAATTTTCCTTTTTATAATAATCGGAATTTCCGCATGCCTCTACATCTACAAAGGGCATAGAAATATAGAATCAGAAACTGCCGATTATGTTGTAACCGTTAACGAACTAGAAAGAGAGTTTACTTCAAACGACTCTCTGGCTTACATCAAATATCAGGACAAAACAATTGAACTATCTGCACGAGTAACAAGTATTGATAAAGCCAATAATGGAATTGTTATGAGCGAAAAAGTATTTGTGACATTCAAAAACCGTTTGCCGCAAAATATTATATCTGGAAAAACCCTAAAAATTAAAGGGCGTTTTTTAGGATATGACGAATTGCTCCAGGAATTTAAAATAGACCAATCTTCAGTTGTACACTAATACAAATAACAATTTAAAACTAACCTCATGAAAAACTTTATTCTATTATTTTTTTTATTTCCGCTCTTAACCTTCTCCCAAACCGATTTATTGTCTGGAGTAGAAACTCCTTCTGCAAAAGAAAAAGTGACATCTGCATTCAAAGCCTTAAAAATCGTTAATCTCGAATCTACTAAATTGGCCGCAAAAGGCGATTTGTATTTTGTTGTTGCACACCGATTCGGCTCTATTAAAGATGGCTTTGAAGGTTTCTATGGACTCGATAATGCCAATACGCAGATTAAATTTATTTACGGTGTAACAAATGAACTCAACGTAAGTGCCGCCAGAAGTGAATTTGCTTATGATTTTGCGACAAAGTATATGTTGCTTCCTCAAATAAAGGACGGTTTTCCTGTTACTATCGCCGGCTTTAATAGTTTGTCTATCAACAATACATTAAAAGAAAGCCTGTATCCTAAACTTCAATTTAAAGACAGGCTTACGTATGTTGCGCAGCTGCTGATTTCCAGAAAATTCTCTGAAAAGCTGTCTTTAGAAATTGTGCCGTCATTCTTTCATCAAAACTTTGTTGATGACGTAGACCAAAGCAATTCCCAATATGCCATAGGATTTGGAGGAAGATATAAATTCGCTAAGCGCTGGTCCTTAAATATGGATTATGCGGCGCATTTAAACAGGGCGCCAAATTCTCTTTATAAAAATCCATTATCTATAGGTTTTGATTTAGAAACCGGCGGACATGTTTTCCAAATGCATTTTACCAGTTCACAGGCAATTGATGAGGCTGGGTATCTGGGAAGAACCACTGGCGACTGGACAAAAGGAGATATATTTTTTGGATTCAATCTTGCCAGGGTTTTCTAGTATCTGCTTTATAATTAAATTATTAGGTAATTTCTGTATTTAAAATGATTCTAAATTGATCGATTTTCAATTATTTCTAAAACCGCAGCGATGAAGTACACGTAGATAATTTTAAAAACTTAAAAGAACTATGAAAACTAATAAAATAATCAAAAGAGGAATCTTTATACTTAGTGGGATATTTGGGCTGTTTGTCGCGATTTTGCTTTTTCATATCATAACGGCCAAACCACCGGTTTATGATACGCCAAATCTTCAGGTAAGCAGAATCGATTTTAAATCAGATATCGATTCTCTGCAGGCCAGAAAAATCTGTGCCGACCTTAGAAGCATAAAAGGCCTGACATCAGACTCTATCATCGTTAAAAGAAATGTTGTGGTGTACTTCCACAACAATAAAATTACAAACTCTGAGAAAGTTTTCAAAGAGTTGATGGCTAAAGGACGTTATGATGCCCAGCGTTATATTTTACCAGCCAATTTAGCAAACAAAGAAGTCTGCCCCATGAATCAAAATAGTTTGAGCTATAGACTGTCTCAAAAGATAAATCGTTTTTTTAATTAACCCTTTAATACCTTTAAATTTATGAAAATTTATTCAAAACTTACACTTAGTGTATTACTTGCTGCATCTGCAGCTATGATTTCCTGCAGCAGTAATGACGACGAAACCCCAGCACCTCCTGTAAAGGCATCAATCTATGAACGCTTAGGCGGGACTAAAATGGTTGCCGATCCCGATAATTCAGGTCAGATGATCGAGCAGGGACGTTTGAGTTTCCGAAAAGTCGTAAATTCAGCTATAGGATTAATTGTTGCTGACGTTCAATCGAATGCTGCAGGAAACCTGCAGGCACATTTTGCCCCTTTGTTGGCAGAAACTGGAACTACCCAGTCTACCAATATTGCTAAATTATCAGATAATCTGACTGATTTCTTTTCATTTAACACGGGAGGCACCAATGCTGTAAATACATATTCTGGTTTGAACATGGTTGCTGCTCATGATCCTGCAAAAAATCCTCGTATGGGGACAAAATCCAGCAGTGCGGATTATACAAAATTCGAAGGGTATGTAGGGGCTGCGGCCAATGCAAACGGTGTTGCTTCAAATACAGAACTTTATACTGATATCGTTGCTGTATTGGAATCATTGAGAACTCCTATAGTTCAAAAATAATTTTCTTCTCAAAACGCTGCCTTATTAAGGCAGCGTTTTATATTTCATTACTATTTGCAGTGCCGGACTCTTAATATTATACAATCAGTACATAAATATTTTGAAACTCAGATTTCTTGTATAATGGCATGAATTATATAAAATTGCCAATTTGAATCCATTTACTTCCCAGAGATATATTAAATCCTTCTGGCGTTGTTATATATAAATTAGTTAGTAATATTTTTTTGAACTTTTTAAGCAGAGCATAAATATGGAAAATTTTAATATGTCCAGATCCACTACTTTTTACGCATTAGGGTTAAGCTATAAGAAAGCAGATGCAGCAATTAGAGGAAAATTTAGTTTAGATACTAAAGCGCAATCTGATTTATTGATGCAGGCCAAAGCGGAAGGTATAGAATCATTAATAGTTACTTCTACCTGCAATAGAACTGAAATTTATGGTTTTGCCCATCATCCTTATGAACTCATCAAACTGCTTTGCGAAAATAGCAATGGATCTGTAGAAGAATTTCGGCAGGCTGCTTATATCTATAAGAATCAAGAAGCTGTCAGCCACATGTTTCGGGTAGGAACAGGTTTAGACAGTCAGATTCTGGGTGATTTTGAAATCATCAGCCAGATTAAAACCGCCTTTAACAATAGTAAACGGGAAGGTTTGGTCAATACATTTCTGGACCGGTTGGTAAATACAGTTATTCAGGCGAGCAAAAAAGTTAAAACGGAGACGAAAATTTCTTCTGGTGCAACTTCAGTTTCTTTTGCATCAGTGCAGTATATTATCCGAAATGTGGCGGATATTGGAAACAAAAATATTTTGTTATTCGGAACGGGGAAAATAGGAAGAAATACGTGCGAAAACTTAGTAAAACATACTAAAAACAGCCATATTGCCCTTATAAACAGAACAAAAAACAAAGCCGAGTTACTGGCTAGCAAGCTGAATGTTATTGTAAAAGATTATGCTGATTTAAAACAGGAACTGCAACAGGCCGATGTGCTGGTTGTAGCTACAGGAGCACAAAATCCGACTATTGACAAAACATCGCTTGCTTTACAGAAACCCTTATTGATCTTGGATTTATCCATCCCTCGCAATGTAGATACCAATGTAGAAGAAATCCCCGGTGTAACTTTGATACATCTGGATGATTTATCTCAAATTACTGATGACACGCTAGAAAAGAGAAAACAGCATATTCCTGCTGCGGAAGCCATTATTGATGATCTGAAATTAGAACTGAATACCTGGGTGAACGGCCGAAAATGTGCTCCGACTATTCATGCCTTAAAATCCAAGCTAAATGATATTGTATCAGCAGAATTTACTTTTCAAAAAAAGAAAACAACCCATTTTGATGATGCACAGATGGATTTAATCAGTTCAAGAATTATTCAAAAATTAACAAACCATTTTGCAGCCCACTTAAAAAATGAAAATACTTCAGTAGATCAAAGTATTGAATTTATTGAAAAAGTATTTCAGATAGGAGAACTTGCACCGAATAAGGCTTTTTCACCAATAGAAGAAAAATACAAAATCAATCTGTCATAAATGCTTAATCAGCTGCAGTTTCAAACCTACAGCAAAGTTCTGAAGCAAGTGATACAAAAATAGAACCCGTCAGCTGCGCTGCACGCTGCGACGGGCTTGTCCATAAACATAATCTTCCAAAAAATGTTTACTTAATTCTGCATGGGAGTAATCAATTCCTCATTTGGTAAAGTTATACTAATTAATTTGATGATAATTATATGATTATTAATTAATTTTATAATTAGCTTTTTTACTATAAATAACCTGAGATCATTAAGCCATTTTAAAAAAGGCAGGCCGGCTTGCCAGCTTGAGCAGTAAACTAATTTTCTTTCTCAGCTGAGCAACAATTGATAATCAGAGAATGAGAGCGGAAAATTCAATAAATGATAAATAGTCAACCATTTTTAATAGGTTTTCATTATTTCAATTAATAGAAATTTAAAAAAAAGGAGGATGTAGGCTATTCCATTTTTGGTGTTCGAATCCTGTTAACTTTTAACTTACGCTAAGCTTTAATTTATCTTATTTTTCAAGTGGATTGGGAAGATGATTATTTGAAATTATTAGTCAAAAACAGTTTATAAGCATCTTTAAGGGTTAAACACTAAAAAAACTTAAGCTTAAACTTTTTAATCAAATAAAGTATCAGTCGAAAGGATCTAATTATTGAAACCAGGCATTAAAATTCTACTTTGGCTGCACAAATTTAAACTATTATCATGAGAAACTATTCAAATCAAAATTTGACGATGATTTTAGATTTTTTTACTACGACTAAGGGGTTTGGATAAAGTTCCGCCAGAGTATAGTATTGAATCCCAAAAAGCGCATATTGAATAGGATCAATATGCGCTTTTTAGTTTGGACTTTTTATAGAATTAGACTTTTCCTAAAGTATAAAGCTGCTCCATTGTAGGTGTAAGGCTTCCCCCTGCAGGTTCCAGCGTGATGCCAAAAGCCTCAGCGGAATCGGTTTGGCTTACGGCGAAGATTTTTTGAGAGTTTGCTTCAAAATTATCCAGCAGACCAATACTTGTTGGTGTAAGCACCGGACTTAGTTTTAAAGACCAAACCTGGTAAACCATTCCTTTTGGAGGGTTTGGCAGACCTGCCGCGTCGATATAAGTCGTTTTTGTTTCTTTGTTCCAGTACACTTTTGCAAATGATGCCGGAGATACTGATTGTCCGCCCAGAGTAACGCTTGTGTTTTTAATGTCTCTCACAATGCTCAGGTTTTTCTCACTCTGTTTATTCTGCTGGTCTAAAAAAGCATATTCTCTTTCAATTTTATTTTTTTCGCCTCCAGCCTCAGAGACTGCCTGTTTAGATTTTGCCAGTTCTAAAGTCTGATATCCAAAACCTAAGAGTAGTAATACGGCAGCCGCCCAGCTCAAGTACTGCGAATGGTTTGATGGTGATTTTATATTGACAACTTTACCATGGTTAAGCTCTAAACGCGCTTTTGTTTTCTCGAAATTGGCAACCGAATGGAAAGGTGAGAAGCTTGATGATAAGACCGAAACAGCTTTTTCTATAGAAATGATTTCACTTTCAACCTCGGGGTTTTCTCTGGCCAGTTCGGCAATTTCCAGGTTCTCTTTTTCTGTCAGCAGGCCGTAAACGTAAAGTTCTAAAATGCCTGATTCAATATATTGCTTATCTTCCATTATATCTTTAAATAATTTCTTAAATCGTTGATACAGTTTCTGTTTTGTGTTTTGATAGTGCCCAGCGGCATGGCAAGCTCTTCCGATGCTTCCTGTTGGGTATATCCCTTAAAGAATAGCAAATCAATAATCTCGATACATTTAGGTTTCAGTTTTTTTACGAATTCCTGAATTCCTATAGAATCAATTCTGTTTGTGAGCTTGTTGCTATCATCTAATAGATTTACGAAATTATCCGAGGAAAGGTTTTTTTGGGTGTTGTTGAAATTTTTGGATCGCAGCTTGTCAATAGATGTATTCCTTGCAATATTAAGGATCCAGGTGTAGAACCGGCCCTTGCTTTCGCTGTATGTATCGATGTTCTTCCAGATTTTTACAAAGACTTCCTGCAGGACATCTTCGGCTTCTTCCCGGTTTTTTACCAGAACATTTATGACCGAAAATAAGCTTTTTGAGTACATATCGTAGAGATGGGTGAAAGCTCTTTCATCTTTTTTGCGGATTAATACCAATAATTCTTCTTGGCTCATAGGATTGGATTTAAAGCTTAAATAAATTTTAATTTCTTATAAAGTGGTAATGCCGGATAAAGGTAATTTATTTTTACGTAAATAGTCTAAAAGCAGAAATAAAGGGTATCACTTTCAAAATGCCAATTTTCGAGGGGTAAGCTGTGAGGATGTTCTTCTCTTGCACCGTTGCTTTTTCTATTTCCATAAACAGGAATAAGTCAATTTTTAACCTCTGTCGAGCGGCAATTATTAATATCATTTATTAGAACTTAAGATTCAACTAATGGTTGAGATGATGAATAATTTTCTAAATGAGATTGGCCCTTACTGGAAGTAGAAGATGTCTCTATATTTTTTAGTATTTCGGTTTGGATGCCCCGCTAGGCACTGAAAAAAAATATTTGATTTCACAAATGATTTTAAATAAGATATTTCTTTTATGATTTATTAGAAGCAGACAGCCAACATTACCTTTTTGTGGCAAAAAGAAGCATACCCAGTTTAGTTAGTTGAATTTAGAGTTATCCGCCCTGCATTACATCTTTATTGTATTTGTTCCGATATTCTAATGGCGACAGCCCTGTAATTTTCCTAAACACCTCCCGGAAGGCTTTAAGGTCTGAATAACCCACCTCGTACATAATTTCATTAATAGTCCTGCGGCTTGTTTCGAAAGATTTTTTAGCAGCTTCTACTTTTATCCTTTGCAGATATTCTGTTGGCGTATTACCAGTAGCTTTTATAAAGCGACGGTCAAAGTTGCGCCTGCCAATGGCAAGACTGGCGGCCAGATGTTCAATTGAGATCTTTTCTTCCGGTTTGCTTTCCATATATACCTGTGCTTTTTTAACCAGTTCATCGCTATGTGTTTTTTGTCCCTCGAAAATAATAAAAGTTGACTGATTTTGCCTGCCTATATCAATCTGGAAAACCTTGGAACAAAAAATGGCAGTTTGTCTGTCGTAATATTTCTCCACCAGATAAAGGATAAGGTTCAGGAAAGAATAAGCCCCGCCATTGGTATAAATTCCCTTTTCATCTGTGATCAGCTGATCGGTTTGTAGATTGACTTTAGGATAGCGCTGCTTTAGTTCATTTGCAGCTGACCAATGGGTAGAACAACTCTTACCGTCCAGTAATCCTGATGCTGCCAAAAGGTAAGCTCCGGTACATATACTGGCAATGCTGGCTCCATATCGATATTGTTTTCCTAACCAATCTATCAATTGGCCATTAACTTTAATAGCCTGCTGATAATTATGGTTTAACGATGGTATAATAACAAGGTCGGTTTTGCTGATTTCTGCTATATTTTTGTGCGGTCTTGCAGTAAACAATCCGCCATAGAACCCGACTTCGTCTGAAATCCCTGCCAGTTCAATGTTGAAAATTTCTCTTTTTCCAATTTCTTTCTGATAGTTGTTAGCCCGCGTAAAAATCTTATAGGCGCCAACAATGCTGCTCAGGTTATTTTCGCCGTCAGGAACAAGTATGGTTAAGTTTTTCATAAATACTGCTTTGCGTAAAGATAAAACTTTATGCTGTCCAAATCAACCCGTTAAATTGTCTGAATAACACCCTTTAAAAACGTAATTTGGACAGTACATTTGTTATTCAATGTTCCTATAAAAAACTAAATATTTAATTTATGAAAAACACAGTTACCTTTTTTACACTGGCTTTTATCAGCCTTAGCGGTTATACATGTAATGCCCAGCAAATAAATGCTAATCAAATAAAAGCAACGACTATGAGAACAACACCTGTTAAAACTGAAAAAAATCTTCTTACGGCTCAGGAAAGGGATTATGCTGTTCAATTTTTAAAAGAAACCGAATCAGGGGTTTTTGATGCAGTAAAAAGCCTGAACGGGGAACAATCAACATTTAAGCCTGCTGCCGACAAATGGAGTGTGGAAGATTGTGTCAAACATATTGCTGCTGCAGAAAAAGTACTTTGGGCGATGATCGAAGAATCATTAAAGCATCCGGCAAACCCCGAAAAAAGAGAAGGAATTAAATTTACGGATCAGCAATTAATCAAGGCCGTGGAAGATCGCTCGCAAAAATCAAAAACATTCCAGGCTTTAGAACCGGCAAATTCGAATCATAAAACAATGGCGGAGGCGCTTGCTTCTTTTAAAGAGAACCGTGAAAAATTGATCACTTTTGTTAAAAGCACAAGAGAAGACTTACGAAACCATGTATCTGTGCTTCCTATCGGCACCTATGATGCGTATCAATTCATACTGCTCATTTCGGCCCACAGTAATAGGCATACACAGCAAATTGAGGAGATAAAAGCTAATATTGATTTTCCAAAGAAATAATAATACTGAAACCAAGCCAGATTAAATTAGGATTGACAGCTTGTCTGGTGATGATTTAAATTTACAATTTAATTGTTTTATGGGGTTAATTTCCGATACTTTGTCCCTATGTAATCCAGAAAGTCGGGTTCAATTCCCTGCTGGCAAATTAGCGTTTGAATTTGTGCCCTGTGATGAATCGAATGATAGTTTAACTGTAAGGCAATATCTTTTGGACTTACTGCCCATTTGGTATTGTCAAATCCAATGAATGTGACTTCATCACTTAATTCTTCATCAGTCTTCGATGCGATATATTTAAGCCATAAATCGAGACTTTTACTCCATTGTTTTTCTAAATCATCAAAGCAATAAAGAGGATCCCACCAAGACATTTGTGCTGCTTTTGGATCATGTAAGATTCTTGCCATCCATTTATATTGAGAATTTATTAAGTGGCTAAAAAGTTTAACCGCCTCGGTTTTATCGGATAACTGCAGGATTTTCAAAAGAAGTTTTTTATTGGCAGTGTCATTAAATATAAATGTATCTATCAAATATTTCTTCATACTTATAATCAGACTTTTTAATTAGGAAAAAAATTAAATCTAAACCTTATTGCTATATTCTTTCGGATTAATATTGTTAAATATTTTATTGAGCTAATATAAAACTAAAAATTAGAATAATTATAAAATGAATTGCCCAGCCTAAATATTTGCAGAGACAGTTTTGAAAAGCTAAATTTGTATTTATGGCAAAACTTATAAACCTTAAGATATTCTCTCATTTCTTCCGTTCTTCTTCAGCAGGAGGCATTATATTATTAATCTGTGTTATTATATCGCTTTTTATCGCTAATTCCGGGTGGTCGGAAGGTTTTAAGGAAATCCTTAATTTAGAACTCGGATTCAATACATCTTCTTTGCATTTAAAATATCCCATTTTACTGTGGATCAATGACGGGCTTATGGCGATTTTTTTTCTGCTTGTAGGATTGGAAATAAAAAGGGAAATAATTGAAGGGGAGCTCTCTTCATTTTCCCAGGCTTCCCTGCCGGTTTTAGCGGCAATAGGGGGTGTAGCCGTTCCGGCTTTGATTTATTTCTTTTTTAATAATGGAGATCTGCATACCTCAAAAGGCTGGGGTATTCCAATGGCCACAGACATTGCATTCGCACTGGGGATTTTGTCCCTTTTGGGAAATAAAGTCCCTTCAGGGCTTAAAATATTTTTAGCTGCCCTGGCTATTGTCGATGATCTTATTGCTATTTTGGTAATTGCTATATTTTATTCCTCAGAATTGAATTTTGTCTATTTAGGATATGCAGGGGCACTTTTTGTGTTACTGATTATCTTTAATCGGATGGGGATTAAAAATCTGCTTTTTTACCTGGTTCCTGGGGTTGTTATCTGGTATTTTATTCATCACTCGGGCATTCATGCCACTATTGCCGGTGTACTGGTAGCCATTACGCTGCCCACTAATGAAGAAGATACCGATTCGCCGCTTGAAAAATTAGAACATGCCCTCACGCGTCCTGTCAATTTTATCATTATGCCTGTGTTTGCCCTTGTCAATACCAATATCACTTTTGAATCAACGATGATAGAGGGACTTTTCAGTAATCTGGGGCTGGGTATTATCCTTGGATTGTTTTTAGGAAAGCCAATTGGAATCTTTGCGATGTCATGGTTGTCGGTAAAATTTAAAATTGCCCAGCTTCCCCAATCAACTACATGGACCCACGTCTTGGGACTCGGGTTATTGGGTGGAATCGGTTTTACGATGTCCATCTTTATTGCCTTGCTCTCGTTTGGAGACCTGCTGCATCAAAATGAAGCCAAATTCGCCATATTAATCGCCTCTACAATAGCGGGTATTTCCGGGTTTTGTATTTTGAGTCTGTACAATAAAAAGCAAAAAAAGACTTTTCAGGAGCATTAAGGCTTCCTGAAAAGTTCCACATCTTTAACTGATAATCTCTCATTAAGCCATTTTTGTAATTTTTCATTTTCAGCCTTATTAAGGTCTTTGGGGGCATCATAGATGACAGCCGTTATGGCAGTGGCGCTGTCCTTCTGATTGATTAATGTGCTTTTGGTTATGGAGAGTGAACTTATAGCGGGAAATAACACCCTGGTCTCTTTTAAAATCTGACGGCTGTCAAATTTGTTTTTGGTCAGTTCTTTTTCCAGCTGCATGATCTTGACGTCCTTGAGACTCATTTCATTTTCACTGCTTTTGATCTGGTTCAGGATATCCCCTTTTAAAGCATTGAAACGATCGGTGCTGTCCTGTCGAATCTGTAACTGGGTGCCGGCCAGGTATTTGTTGCGGTTCAGCCTGTTGGTAAGATCTTTTATTTCTAAAGCGGAGAAACGCTTTGATAGGAAAGCCAGTTCGAGTTTTTTACTTTTGGAATTAAAATCGGTTTTTTTATAAACTACAGTATACCCTTTATTGCTGAACTCGCTTTCGATAAAAAGATTTACATTTTTTTTAAACTGCTGTTCCCTGTAGAGCGAGTAGGCAAGATAACTGCTGGGCACCAGCATAATGGTAATTAAAAAAGCGATGGTATATTTTACGCGTTTTTGATGTTTTTCATCTACCTGTTTAACGGCTGGATAATTAAGATATTTAATAATTAAAAAAGTGGCAATTCCTATAAATACGCAGTTGATGCAGTAGAGATAAAAGGCGCCAAGGAAGAAGGTCCACTGCGCGGTAGCGATACCGTAACCAGCCGTACATAATGGCGGCATAAGCGCCGTTGCGATGGCAACCCCGGGAATAGGATTTCCTTTTTCGGACCTTGTGACGGCAATCACCCCCACGACACCCCCAAAAAAAGCAATAAGGATATCATAAATATTAGGGGATGTCCTGGCCAGCAGTTCAGACTGTACATCCTTGAAAGGGCTCAGGTAAAAATATAACGTTGAAACCACCAGACTTACCACTGTTGCAATAAGCAGGTTATTGAGGGATTTTTTAAGCAGTGAAAAGTCGTAAATGCCCAGTGCAAACCCGGCACCTACAATGGGTCCCATAAGAGGGGATATCAGCATGGCCCCAATGATAACAGCCGTTGAGTTTACATTCAGTCCAACCGAAGCCACAATAATGGCGCAGGCCAGAATCCAAAGGTTGGCCCCTTTGAAGGTTATGTTTTTCTTTACGGCCTCTAAGGTTTTTGCCCTGTCATCTTCTCCGTCCCGAAGGTTGAGTAAATCTGTAATTTTTCTCATCATCTATAAAATTAGTAGCTAAATACCTTTTTTTGGCATGTATAGCTAAGATAAGACTAATTTTAGTAATTATTAGGCTTAATGCGTAAATGACAACAGATGGAAATTGGTGTAAGTGTAGCTGTATTTAACGCAAAATTTTATTCAAAAATCATGGATTTAAGCCTGTTTCTGTAGGACTCCAGTACATCTGATTTGGTGATAAAACCGTAATATTTGCCATTTTTCAGCACGGGAAGGAAGACCTTATTGCTTTTTTCAAACTTGTTCATCACCGTTTCCATGCTGTCAAAGAGGTGGACTGTCTGGATGGGCTGCACCATAATATCCCTGACAATGATATTTTTGGTTTTAAGATTGTCGAAAATTACTTCCCGTATATCATTGAAATAAACGAGGCCTTCCAAATCATTTTCATCACTGACAACGCCAAAAATCACCTGGTCTGAGTGTGCAAGAAGTTCGGCTACATTCTCAAGGTACTGAGTGGCTTCCACGGTGAGGTAATCTTTTTTGACAAGATCCTCGATTTCCAGTGTGCAGAGGATATTAGTGTCCTTGTTACTGGTAAAAACATTTCCTTTTTTGGCCAGATTCTTTACATCCAGGGAGTGTTTTTCAAAACGTTTGGAAACAGCAAAACTCACAGAGGCAACTATCATAAGGGGAATCATCAGATCATATCCTCCGGTGATCTCCGCAATAAGGAAAATAGCGGTAAGCGGCGCGTGAAATAACCCGCTCAGGATTCCGGCCATACCAACAAGAGTGAAATTGCTGACCGGTAAATCGGTAAGGCCTGTCAGATTTAAAAATTTTGAAAAGAAATAGCCAGCGTAAGAGCCAAGAAACAGGGAAGGGGCAAAATTACCGCCATTACCGCCGCTTCCAAGGGTAATACCCGAAGCAAAGGCCTTGAGCAGCATTGATAAGCCCACAAAAACCAGTAAAACCCAATGATCACCGGCATAATCTGCAAAGAGCGTATTTTCCAGCAGCTTCCCAGGATCTTTATCAGCCAGGGTTTTAATGCTTTCATACCCTTCGCCAAAAAGGGTCGGAAATATAAAAATCATAAGACCTAAAATGCAGGCTCCGATCAGTGCTTTTTTATAAATGCCAAATTTCAAATGGGCAAAATAGTGCTCGGTTTTTAGAAAATTCCGTACATAGAAAACAGCGATGAAACCGGTAAAAAGTCCCATTAGTACATAAAAGGGGATATTATGATAATCGAACGTTTGTTTTTGCCTAAAAGCCAGTAATATATCATCATTTAATACAATTGTAGAGACCAGTGTACCTGTGGCGGCTGCAATCATGATAGGGGTGAAGGCAGAAATGGTTACATCAACCAGCAATACCTCAATGGCAAATAAGACCCCTGCTATCGGGGCGTTAAAAGCGGCTGCTATACCGGCGGCGACGCCGCAGCCAATCAATAAGGTCCGTTCCTGATAAGTTAACTTGAACTGCTGGGCAAAGTTGGAACCAAAAGCGGCGCCTGTTATGACAATCGGGCTTTCCAGTCCGGCAGATCCCCCGAGACCAACAGTGAGTGAGCTGGTGATAATCTGGGCATACATTTGTTTTTTGGGAATAATACTGGCTTTTCTCGCAACAATATATAAAATTTGTGAAGTTCCTTTTTCTAGGGTTCCTCCTAATACTCTTCTCACAACAAAAACAGTCAGCAGGATACCAATAATGGGTAAAATACTATTGATAAAACTTAGTTTTAATGTACTGTTAATATAAGTTGCAAGTGAATAGACCCAGTGCGCAAAGGCTTTTAAAAAAATAACGGCAAAGGCAGAAGTAATTCCGATTAAGACACTGGAAAGGAAGATGAACTGTTTTCTGGTTAATTTTTCCTGACCCCAAATTAAGAGGTTCTTTGCCTTTACGAATTGTTTTTGGAACATTTTATTGAATTGTATTGTAGAAATACAAAGTTAACTCTCAAAAACGGTTTTCGGGAAAAATGAAATGTTAATCTAATGCCAATTTAATCCAGATATAATGCAATGATACCTGTTATTTTTGAATCGCGTTGTATGTTGTTTCTGTGTTATTGCTAATGATAACATTGTCCCACCAATCAGCATCATCATGCCTTCCACCATCATCGAATCTCAGGATATGCAGAAAGAAGTACAGATGGGCGCTGCATTGTATGGGGGCAGACCCGGCTGGTTTGAAAAACTCAAACCCGGCTTAAGCATATTCTAAATATGAAGATTATTTCTACCTTGGAAGAAATAAAGAAGGTTTCTTCAAAAGTTTCCTGTCTTGTGCGGACATTTTCTTCAGGCAGATAACGGCCTTTTTTTTCGTCTTCAAAATACTGCCTGTTCAGGGGACTGTTTCTTTAAAACCTTGTGAGCTTAGAAACGCCCTATTACCTCCATAATATCTTTTCTTTGCTGCTCCAGCGAATATTGCTTGGTCAGAAAAAACGCGGCCTTGTTTTCCATGGCAAAGCTCCTGTCGGGATCACTTGAGGAGGTCGTGTAGATGATTACGGGTATATCGCCGAAGTCCGGATCCATTTTAATGCGCTGCAGGAATGTCCGCCCGTCCATAATGGGCATATTGAGGTCCAGAAAAATTAAATCCGGTTTTCTAAAGTTCTCAGATCTGAGTTTTTCAAAGGCATCAGCCCCGTTTACGGCTTGCTGCAGTAGAATTGAAGGATGGGTTTCGGCCAGCAGGTCCGCAAAGATTTCGCGGTCATCGGCATCATCATCAATTAAAAAAATGGTCGTCATAATGTGTAATAAGGGAGTGTAAATATACTATTTTCACTATTATTTTTCATAATCCGCCATTTTTTTTATGAACTAAAGGCAAAATAACGCTAAAAGCAGTTCCGGCCCCCTCTTGTGAGGAGACAGAAATTTCTCCCTGATGGTTCTGCAGGATCTTGCGGCACATGGCAAGGCCGATCCCGGTGCCTGAATACTCTTCGTTGGAGTGCAGGCGCTGGAAGATGTGGAAAATCTGATGGGCATACTCCTGGGAGAACCCAATGCCATTATCGCGCACTTCTATTTTTATATAAGCAGCTTTCAAATCCAGGGCATGGAGCCTGATTTCAGATTCGCCGGCCGTCTGTGCGGTAATGTCGATTTCAGGCCTGATACCCGGCCGGGTATATTTAAGGGCATTGGAGACCAGGTTGCCGAAAAGCTGCGACATCTGAAGAGGTATGGCTTCCACAACGGGAAGTTCCCCGATGCTCACAAGCGCATTTTTCTGCTCGATTACCAGCTCAAAATCGGTCAGGATCTCGCTGACCACATCATTGAGCCCTACAGGGACAAACTCTTGGGAATTATGGGTCAGTTTTGAGAACTGCAGCACATCTTTGATCAGGTTTTCCATCCTTCTGGAAGAAGAGCTGATCTTCTCGGTATAAAAGTAGGCCTTCTCGAAGTTCTTCTCCA